>NZ_JASGKN010000001.1:0-2934793 GCF_047600565.1 Gordonia sp. (in: high G+C Gram-positive bacteria) | reverse complement strand
GGAGAACAGCAGATCGGTCATGTGCTCGTCCTCGGCCAGCACCCACTGTGCGTGGGTGATCGCCTCGCCCAGCAGGCGACGCCCCCACAAGGTCAGGGGTGAGGCCAGCGCGGGATCCGCGGCGACCGCGGCACGCACTTCGTCGCGCACCCAGTCCGAGGAGGTCGTCTGGCTGAGCGCCTGCGCCATCACGTCGTGCGCCTCCGGCGGCAGCTGCTCCACCATCTCGTCGTAGAAGTCGGCGGCCAGACCGTCGCCGACGTACATCTTGACGAGCACCTCCAGCCAGTCGCTGGGCGTGGTCACCCGGTGGTATTCGTCGAACACCCGCTGGTGCTTCTCCACCGCATCGGTGACCGAGCCGCCGGCCTGCTCCACCTGTTGGGCCAGCAGGTCGAAATGCTGCTGCTCGGAGGCCACCATCCGCATCATGGCGATCCGGTCGGCGATGGTCGGCGCCATCTCCGCGTCGTCGATCAGGCGGCGGACCGCCGAATACTCTCCGGCCAGGAAGATCTCGTACAGGGTCGCCGTGGCGGGCGCGGTGACGGCATCGGGAGTGTTCGGCATGGGCTTCAACCTAGTCAACGGTTCGGGAGGTTGTCGACGCTCGCGGTACACTGACGTCAGACGTTGGCCGCAGCTGGTCCCCGACCGCCGCGCCCGTCGCTATTGAGCGCGCACGAGATCGCTCGTCACCGGCGCCCCTGGGGCGGACCCGTGGAGCCTGACATGTGCGTGCACGACGCACATTGAGAGGCACACAACCACACATGACCACCGATACCGCTGTCGACGACGTCCAGACGACCATCGTCGACGAAGAGCACGTCGCCCCCACCTTCGCCGAACTCGGCGTCGACCCGGCGATCGTCGCCGCCCTCGAGGCCGACGGCAAGAGCCGCACCTTCGCGATCCAGGAGCTGACCCTTCCGCTCGCACTGGCCGGCAGTGACCTGATCGGTCAGGCCCGGACCGGCATGGGCAAGACGTTCGGTTTCGGCGTCCCGCTGCTGCACCGTCTGGTGAACGCGGAGGCGTCGGGTATCCGTCCGCTGGACAACACGCCGCGCGCGCTGGTGATCGTGCCGACCCGTGAACTCTGCATCCAGGTGTACGAGGACCTGCAGGTCGCGTCGAAGGGTGTGAACGTCACCCTGGCCGACGGCACCGAGCGTCCGCTGCGGCTGACCGCCATCTACGGCGGCCGTCCCTACGAGTCGCAGATCGACGAGCTGCAGAAGGGCGTCGACGTGGTCGTCGGCACCCCGGGCCGTCTGCTCGACCTCGCCCAGCAGGGCCATCTGGTGCTCGGCAAGGTCGAGGTGCTGGTTCTCGACGAGGCCGACGAGATGCTCGATCTGGGCTTCCTCCCGGACATCGAACGCATCATGGGCGCGCTGCCCACCCCGCGTCAGACCATGCTGTTCTCGGCCACCATGCCGGGCCCGATCGTGACGCTGGCGCGCACCTTCCTGACGCAGCCGACGCACATCCGCGCCGAGCAGGCCAACGACTCCGCCGTCCACGAACGCACCACCCAGCTGGTGTACCGCGCTCATGCGATGGACAAGGCCGAGCTGGTGGCCCGCATCCTGCAGGCCGACGGCCGCGGCGCCACCATGATCTTCACCCGCACCAAGCGCACCGCGCAGAAGGTGGCCGACGATCTGGCCGAACGCGGCTTCAGCGTGGGCGCCGTGCACGGCGACCTCGGCCAGGTGGCCCGCGAGAAGGCGCTCGGCAAGTTCCGTGACGGCAGCATCGACGTGCTGGTCGCCACCGATGTCGCGGCCCGCGGCATCGACATCGACGACGTCACCCACGTCATCAACTACCAGTGCCCGGACGACGACAAGACCTACGTGCACCGGATCGGCCGTACCGGTCGCGCCGGCCGCACCGGCATCGCCGTCACCCTGGTCGATTGGGACGAGCTGCACCGCTGGGCCCTCATCGACAAGGCCCTCGACCTGGGGCAGCCGGAGCCGCCGGAGACCTACTCGACGTCGGCGAACCTGCGTGAAGACCTGAACATCCCGGAGACTGCCACCGGCCGCATCGGTGCGCCGACGGCGACGCCGGCCCGCCGCAACGACGACCGCAAGGTGGTCGAGCGCAACCGTGATCGCTCCGACCGCCCGCAGCGCAACCGCCGCCGCACCCGGGGCGGCACCGGCAGCGGCTCCGGCGACGGTGGCGGCAACGGTTCGTCCTCGAACGACACCGCACCCAAGGACGCCGCACCGAAGGACGCCGCCGGCGACCAGGCCGAGGGCGGCGCCTCACGTCCGCGCCGCCGTCGCCGCCGTCGCTCCGGAGGAGGCCAGGGCGGCGCCGGCAACGGCGCGCAGGGCAGCACCGGCGAGTCGTCGACCTCCAACGACTGATTCCCGACTGACTTGGCCCGCATCGCGCCCGAGCGCCGGACCCGGCTCGACCTGATCATCACCGCGATCCTGGTGGTCGCGGCGGTGGCGGCGGGGCTCACGCTGTGGATCACCAGCCCGGCGCGCAAGGCCGATCTGCAGACGGCGGCCACCGAACCGAAGCTGGCACCGGTCGCCGGGGACGCCCCCACCCGTCTGCGGGAACTGTGGCGCGCCCCCTCGAATGCGACCGCGGTCCCGGCGGTCGCCCGGGCCACCGTGATCAGTGCCGACGGGGGCGACATCGTCGCTCACGATCCGGCCGGCGGCGCACCGGTGTGGCGCTATCACCGCGACAACAGTCTGTGCCGGGCCGTCGCGGCCTGGCCGGGCGGCGACGACGACGTGCTGGCCGTGTACCGCGACAGCCGCGGCTGCAGTGAGGTCACCTCCTTCGACGCCGGCACCGGCCTGCGCCGGGGGGAACGGACCAGCGACGCCGACGACACGCTGGATCTCTCCTACGACGACACGTTCGCGCTGGCCGCCGGGCCGTCACGCCTGGAGACGTGGGGCACCAACCTGGTGCGGGGAATCGAGTACGGCCGCGTCGACGCCCCCGTCAATCCGGGTGTGCAGCCCGACCGTTCCGCCTGCCACCTGTATTCGGCGGTCTCCGGCTCGAGCCGGGTCGCGGTGATCGAGCGGTGCGCGGACGACGACGGCTACCGCCTCACCGTTCTCGGATCCACCCTGACCGACGACGAGAAGGTCAAACAGTACGGCTCGCAGGTGATCACCGACTCCGCCGGCGACCCGCCGCCGCAGGTCATCGCGACCACCGATCAGACCGTCACCGTGTACGACGGGGGTGGCACCGGCCGCGGCGCCCCGTCGATCCGCCAGTTCTCCACCGACATCGAGGAGAAGGGGCGCGAACCCGTCCCCGGCGACCTCACTCCCCCGGCCGAAAGCCGACCGCTGCACGGACAGGGCCTGGTCACCTACTGGACCGGTAAAGCCACCACCGTCCTCGACGCCTCCACCGGCAAGCAGCGCTTCTCGGTGCCCGACACGATCGGTCCCGGTGAACTCTCCACCGGCCTGCTGGTTCCGGTGAAGAACGCGATCAGCGTCCGCGACCCCAACAACGGCCGGGAGATCCGGAAGATCCCCGTCGACCGCGGGTCGTACACCGGCCTGGTGTCGCTGCGCGTTCTCGGTCCGTACGTGATCGAGCAGCGCGGGTCGGAGATCGTCGCGCTCGGGTAGCACGCGAAGCGCGTCGGACCTGCCCCTAGACGCCGAGCTCGAAGGTCTTCAGCTTCTTGCCGTTCCAGTGGTCCCACAGGTTCTGGGCGAGTTCACGGTAGGCGGTCGCCCCCTTGTTCTTGCGGCCCCGCATGACCGAGGCGCCGGAGGCGGAGGCCTCGGCGAAGCGGACGGTGCGCGGAATGGGCGGGTCGAGCACCGGGAGGTCGTAGCGGTCGGAGACGTCGGAGAGGACGTCGCGACTGTGGTTGGTGCGCGCGTCGAAGATGGTGGCGACGGCGCCGAGCATGGTCAGATCCGGGTTGGTGATCTGCTGGACCTCCTGCACGGTCCGCAGCAGCTGTCCGACACCACGGTGAGCGAGGGTCTCGCACTGCAGCGGGACCACCACCTCGTCGGCGGCGGTCAGGCCGTTGAGGGTGAGCACGCCCAGCGACGGCGGGCAGTCGATGATGATGACGTCGAAGTCCTGCGCCACCTCGGCCAGCGCACGCTTGAGGGCGTATTCGCGTCCGGGACGCATCAGCAGGAGGGCTTCGGCGCCGGCCAGATCGATCGTCGCGGGCAGCAGCGTGACGCCGTCATCGGTGTCGATGAGGACGTCGGCGATGTCCTCGGCACCCAGCAGGACGTCGTGCACGGACTTGGTGATCTGGTCCGGGTCGTGACCGAGCGAGAACGTCAGACAGCCCTGCGGATCCAGATCGACCACCAGGACGGAGACGTCGAGGTCGGCGAGAGCAGCTCCGAGCGAGGCGGTGGTGGTGGTCTTGGCTACCCCGCCCTTCTGGTTGGCGATGGCGAGCGTGCGCGTCATGCCGTCAACAATAGTGGCCGCCGCCACTGCGCCGGATGTGAGGTCGCTCGCTCACATCGGCCGGTCAGGCGTCCGGCGGAAGATCGTTGTCGTAGAGCCAGTTCGTAGACTGCGGAGCGAACATCAAGACCAGGGCCAGGACCACGACGACGGCCAGCAGGGTGCCCCACACCGGCTGGTGGCTGCCGGTGAGCAGCGTCCACGCCACCACCCCCAGCATCAGCTGCGCGAACACGCCCACGCCGCGACCCCACCGACGCCCGCGAGACAGGGCCGAACCGGCCGCCAGCAGGGCTGCACCGCACACCGCGAACCAGGCGGCGCTGCCATAACTGTTGATGTACGACTCGTGGTGGCCGCCGATCCCGCGGATCACATAGATCACCGCGACCACCAGCCCGGCCACACCCTCGACGCCCACCAGGGCTCCGGCACCGCGCAGCAGCGGCGGCACCGGGGTGCCCCGCAGGGCGGGGGCGGCGGATTCCGAATCAGTCACACCGCAAGCTTATTGGGCCAGGGCGAATCGGCGGAGCGCGGGGACGACGGTAGGGTGATCGATCGTGCGCGTCATGCTCGTCACCAATCCCTTCGCCACCTTCACGACCGATGCCGGTCGCGACACCCTGGCGAACACCTTGTCGTCCCGTTACGACGTCGACGTCGAACACACGACGCATCGCGGCCACGCCGGTGAGCTGGGCGCCCGCGCCGCCGCCGAAGGCTACGACGCGGTGGTCGTGCACGGCGGTGACGGCACCGTCAACGAAGTGGTCAACGGACTGGTCGGCGCCCCCGACCGCCCCGACCCGGTGCCGTCCGACCGGCTGCCGGCCGTCGGTGTGGTTCCCGGCGGCAGCGCGAACGTGTTCGCCCGCGCCCTCGGGATCGACCGCGACCCGATCGTCGCCACCAAGCAGCTGATCGACATCCTGGATTCGAACAGCCGCCGACCCATCAGCCTCGGACACACGCTGAACCGCTGGTTCCTGTTCAACTCCGGTATGGGCATGGACGCGATCGTCGTGCGCCGCATGGAGGCCAAGCGCAAGGCCGGCAAGCGCGCCACCCCGCAGCGCTACCTGGCGACCACCGTCTCGTCGTTCTTCTCCTCGACGGTCAACCCGCCGAGCTTCACCGTCGAGGTTCCGGACCATGCGCCGGTGACCGGTGTGCGGTTCGGCTTCGTCAGCAACACCGGCCCGTGGACCTACCTGGGGACCAAGGCGATCCGCACCAATCCGACCACCGACTTCGATCACGGTCTGGGTGTGTTCGCCGCCACCAGCGTCTCGGTGGCCCGCAACCTGATCCTGGGCGGCAAGCTGCTCGCCGACTCGGACGATCCGAAGGCCTCGCACCTGTTCCGCGACGACGACGTGGAGTGGGTGAAGTTCTCCGGAAGCAAGCCCGCCGACGTGCAGATGGACGGCGACTACCTGGGCGAATACAGCGAGATGACGTTCGGCTGCCGACGCGCCGTGATCGACGTGGCCGCACCGGTCTCCTCGCCCGCGACGCCCTGACCTGCGGGTGAAACCTGGCCGTAACCGGCCGTAGGACACAAAATCACCGGGATTCCAACCCCATGTGATCTATTCGGCAATCGCGGCTGAACTATAGCCAAACGGCGGACACGCTAGTACAACGGAATCAAGCAGCAAACGCCACCCCCACTGTGCGAAGCCCCTGAGCCGGTGATAATGAGCGGATTTGCCGCCTCAGCCCGTAAATACCTACGAGCTCCCGCGCGCCTTGAATGAGGCGCGGGCGGAGTCATGCCTAAGGAGAGAGTGAAATGGACTGGCGTCACAAGGCCATCTGTCGCGACGAGGATCCGGAACTGTTCTTCCCGGTCGGTACCAGTGGTCCGGCCATCGCGCAGGTCGCCGATGCCAAGCTGGTGTGCCAGCGCTGCCCGGTGACCGCCGAGTGCCTGACCTGGGCCCTCGAGACCGGTCAGGACGCCGGCGTCTGGGGCGGTATGAGCGAGGACGAGCGTCGCGCGCTGAAGCGCCGCAATGCTCGCACCCGCGCACGCAGCACCGTCTAACCCTCTCCTCGAGCGCGCCGGACGGCGCACCCGAGACCCGAAGCCCGGCCGACTCTCTTCGCGGCCGGGCTTCTTTCATGTCTGGACCAGCGCACAGACGGGCCCGTTGGAGGCCGTCGCCGGGCAGGACCCGGCCGCAGTCCGTATACGGCCCAGTAGTGCGGGTGCGAGCGGCGGTGAGGGCGGGTCAGTGCAGCGGGACGCGCAGCTCGACGAGGGTGCCACGCCCAGCCGGTCGCGGCCCGATCGCGATGGTGCCGCGCAGATCGTTCGCGACCAGGGTGCGCACGATCTGCAGTCCGAGCCGATCGGAGGAATCCAGATCGAAGCCCTCCGGCACCCCGGTGCCGTTGTCGGCGACGCGGACGGTGAGGCCGCGGACGTCGCGATCCCCGTCCACCTCGATCTCGGCACCGGCCTCCCCCGGCGTGAAACCGTGCTCGATGGAGTTCTGAATGACCTCGGTCAGCACCATCACGAGCGGCATGGCGAGGTCGGCGGGCAGAACGCCTAGACGGTTGCCGCGGCGCACCCGCACCCGCGCCGACTCGGTGCTCACGTCCACCAGGGTGGGGACCAGCCGGTCGACGACGGCATCCAGATCCACCTCTTCGTCGACGCTGCCGGACAGCATCTCGTGCACCAGCGCGATCGACGACACCCGCGCCACCGCCTCGTTGAGAGCCACCACCGCCTCCGGGTTGCCGGACCGTCGTGCCTGAAGGCGCAGCAACGCGGAGACGCTCTGCAGGTTGTTCTTGACCCGGTGATGGATCTCGCGGATGGTGGCGTCCTTGCTGAGCAGCGCCAGATCGCGGCGCTTGACCTCGGTGACGTCGCGGATCAGCAGGACGGCGCCGCGGGAGGCGCCACCGCCGCGCAGCGGCACGGCCCGCACCAGAACACTGGCGCGCTTCGCGTCGAGCTCCATCCGCAGTGCCAGTTCCGGGTCCGGCAGACCGGTCCGTCCGTCGGTGCCGGCGGCCGCGGCGATCATGGCGGCGGCGTCGATGGCCTCGAACCGGTCCGTCACCAGGCCGGCGAGCACGTCGGGCAGATCCGCGCTGCCGAGGTCGGCCTTCCAGCCCATGCGGTGCAGGGCCGACAGTGCGTTCGGGCTGGCGTAGTCGACGCGGCCGTCGGCGCCGATCCGGATGAAGCCGTCGCCGGCGCGCGGCGTCGACAGGCCGAGCGAGTTGGCTTCGTCGAGCGGGAACGACCCCTCCACCACCATTGCGCACAGCGCGTCGGCGGCGTCGCGGTACGCGGACTCCAGCGGTGACGACCGCTGGATGCCGGCGGCCACACCGGCCCGCCACAGGACTCCGACCACGCGGCCGTCGTAGGTGACCGGAATCGCGGCGATACCGCTGCCGGCGGGCTCGCCGGCCTCGATACGTCCGCTCTCGCAGGCGCGTTCGATCAGGGGACGGGCGCCGGCGGGACCGTCCGGGTCGTCCACGCGGCGACCGACCTCGTCCTGATGCAGGACCGTCGGCGCGGTGTTGGGGCGGACCTGGGCGACGTAGACCAGGCTGCCGTCGTCGCTCTTGACCGCCAGCACGTAGTCGGCGAACGAGAGGTCGGCGAGCAACTGCCACTCGGCGACGAGCCGCTGCAAATGCAACGCCGCGCCGTCCGGCAGGGACGTGTGCTCGGCGAGCAGATCGTGGAGAGTCGCCATGGATCGAGTCTAGTTCTCCGCGGCGGGAGGCTGCGGACAGCTCCTTTCGACAGGCTCAAGGAGCGGGAGCGACTCCAGTCCGCTCGTTGAGCTTGTCGAAGCGAGGATGCACGAAGGCCCGCTCCGACTGGAGCGGGCCTTCGGCACGTGTCAGCTCAGGCGTTGGGACGCTTGCCGTGGTTGGCAGCATTCTTCTTCCGAGCGCGCTTCTTGCGTCCGCGCTTACCCATGACGGACCTCCTTCATCCTCATCAGCAAAGTTCGAAGTCGATTGTTTCACGACGAGGCGTTTCAGCGTTAATCGCCTCAGGTGGACTGGATCCGCGCGCAGCGGCCCTCCGCGTCGAAGTCGATGACGACGTCGCCGTCACCGGCCGCCACAACGATCCGGTCGGCGGTCAACGAGGAGATCGTCACGCCGTCGCGACGCTCCGCGTAAGCGGTGACGGCGAGGCGGTGGTCGGTGGCGAAACCGGATTCGACGGCCTGGATGACGGCCTGCGCCACCGACAGCGCCGACGGTGGGGCGAGGGTGAACTCGGCCTCGTTGTCGAGGAGGAACCAGGCGCGGCCGGTGCCCGACGGCGCGCTGTAGTAGACCGGCACCCGCAGCCCGGCGACCGCCTGGGCACACAGCACGAAGGTGTAGTCGGCGCGGTCGCGGGCGGGCAGTCCCTCCCCGACCCGTTCGGCGGGATCGAGTGACTGGCGGGCGGTGGTCAGTTCGATCAGACCGAGCTGCTCACCGACGGCGTGCACCCGCTGCGCCGCGTCGACGACGTCGTCGGGGAACCCGTTGATGTTGTTCCAGCCCCACATCCACGTGTTCGTCTCACTGGAGGTCGACCCGATGTAGTGCGGCCGGAACTTCGCCGGCACGTCCCCGGTGAACCAGAAGACCGCCGGATCGTTCAGATCGACCCGCCAGTCGCGGCCCTGATACCGGTCGAGGAACGCGGTCTGCGCCTCCGACGACAGCACCACGACGTGGTCGATCAATTCGGCGACGTGGTCGCCGCCGGGGGTGACACTGAGCTCGAGGCCGTCGTCGGTCATTCCGCGATCGTAGCGGTGGACCGTCAGCTGTCCGGGTCGATGTGAATGGTGGTCTGCCGGATCGTCACCGATCGGCGGATCTCCACCCGGAGGCGGTCGGCCAGTCCGGCCGGCGCCTTCTCCCCGCCGCACTTGCGGCCGATGAGGGCCTTCAGCTGCTGCTGGACGTCGTAGTGCTCCAGGCACGAGGGGCAGGCCTTGATGTGCTCCTGGAGCCGGGCGCGTGCCTCCTGGTCGCATTCGTTGTCCAGGAGCAGCCACAGGTCGGCGAGCACCGCCGAACAGTCGGGGGCGTCGTACACGCCGTCGCCGTCGGGAACCGGAGTCTTGTCGTCGCTCACCGCGCCGCCTCCTCGGTCTCATCGTCGAGTGCCGCCTGCGCGGCGGCCTCGCGCTCGGCACGACCGAAGCCGCGCTCGCGGGCCACGTCGGCGAGCAGATCCTTGAGCTGCTTGCGTCCACGGTGCAGACGCGACATCACGGTGCCGATCGGCGTGCCCATGATCTCGGCGATCTCCTTGTAGGGAAGGCCTTCGACGTCGGCGTAGTACACGGCCATCCGGAACTCTTCGGCGAGCTGTCCGAGGGCGTCCTTGATCTCGTCGTCGGGCAGGGCGTCGAGCGCCTCGAGCTCGGCTGACCGCAGACCGGTCGAATCGTGTTCGGCGCTGGCGGCCAGCTGCCAGTCGGTGAAGTCGTCCGTCGGATACTGCGCGGGCTGGCGCTGCTTCTTGCGGTACGAGTTGATGTAGGTGTTGGTGAGGATCCGGTACAGCCAGGCCTTGAGGTTGGTGCCCTCCTTGAACGACGAGAACGCCGAGAAGGCCTTCACGTACGTCTCCTGCACCAGATCTTCGGCGTCGGCCGGATTCCGGGTCATGCGCAGGGCGGCGCCGTACAGCTGGTCCAGCAGCGGCAGCGCGTCGCGTTCGAACCGCGCGGTGAGCTCCTCGGGAGTCTCCGCGGGGGTGGCGGCGTCCGGGGTGACCGGCGCCTCGGTGGCCTCGTCAGGCAAAAGGATCCCTTCGGTGGAGATGTGCTCCACCAAGTCTAACGATCCACGCATGTGTCGCTTGTCCTTGTCCAGGACTGCGGTCGCCATGTCCGTACTCACCTCCGGGAGGTCACTGCTGTTCACTGCCTCCCTCAACACCGGTCAGGGCGCGGTTGTTCCCGGCTCCGGATCCGTCGTCTGGTCCGGTTCCGGCGGCATCACCGGTTCGGCCGGGAACGGAATGTTGTTCCACGGCGACTCCGGGTTGTCGAGCAGCGGCCGCATCATGAGCAGCGAGTCGGCGATGCCGTTGCCCCAGGTGTCCGGGTAGGTGACGATCCGGCCGACGTTGCAGCCGATCGCGTACTCCCGCCAGCCGGTGTACAGCTGGGACGCGGCATCCCGGCAGATCATGGCG
Source organism: Gordonia sp. (in: high G+C Gram-positive bacteria) (assembly GCF_047600565.1). Classification (GTDB taxonomy): domain Bacteria; phylum Actinomycetota; class Actinomycetes; order Mycobacteriales; family Mycobacteriaceae; genus Gordonia. The sequence continues at coordinate 2,924,130 of NZ_JASGKN010000001.1, read as the reverse complement.
ACGTTCGCGACGACGTGTTCCTCGCCCCAACCGACGTTGACGCCCCACTTCGCGACGGCGCCGGCGCGCATGAAGTCGTAGCCGTCGAGTGCTTCGGCTTCTTCGTCGGCGCCGAGCAGCTGCGACTGCCGGCCACGGTCTTCGGCGTGCCGGATGCCGGGAATGGACTCGCGCAGGGCGGCGGCGTAGTCGGCCGGCGCTTCGAGGCGCTGTGCCTCGGCGTCGAGCGCGGCCGCCCAGTCGGCGTCGGTGATCGTGGGCAGGTCGCGCGCCCGCTTGTACCGGGTGCGGATCGCGGTGGCGTGATAGGCGACGCTGTCGCCCCACGACGCGTTGACCAGACGGTTCAGGATCTCCATCCAGCTCTCGGGATCGGTGGCGCCGTACAACTCGAGTCCCTCGGCGGCGTTGTGATGGCCGACGGACTTGAGCGAGTTCCACCATCCGCCGTGACTGACGCTGAGCGGGCAGATCACCGCCAGTCCCTGCGCGAGCGGCCCGTACAGCGGTCCATGCGGCAACGAGTCGCAGGTGAACTCGCTGTAGTCGCGCCGGATGGCGGCGTCGATCTCCTCCGGGGTGCTCGCCGTGTAGTCGTCGTCGGCGGACGACGACCCCTTGCGGAATGAATCTAGAAGTCCCATGACTGCTCCTCGAGGTCGTCGATCGTGATGTCTGCGATGGGGAACCGGAGCACCCGCCACGGGCTGTCCGGGTCGATCAGGCAGGTGGCGGCGCCGGAGACGGCCGCGTCGAATCGGGTCCGCGCGTGGTCGGTCCTGGCCATCAGCGCCGCCCCGGCCACCAGCGACACGGCGTGTTCGTGCCAGGACGCGCAGCCGGTGGCGACCAGATCACGTGCCGCCAGCAGCGCCTGGGTGACGGCGGCGTGATCGGCGTAGCCCGCTTTCGCACCCAACCGGGTCATGTAGATGGCGTGGCCCGCCTGATATCCGGTGACCGTCGCGACGTGGCTGCCCGGCGACAGCAGGCCCGACTCGGTGAGCCACCGGTCGACCTCGGTGATCGCCGGGGCCAGCTCGTCGAGCCGGTCGTGCGCGCCGTCCTGGTCGGTGCGGGTGAGCCAGTCGTGCATCTCGGCGACCCATCCGGCAGGGAGTTCGCCGCCGCAGGCCCGGATCAGATCGGCGCGAACCTGCAGGATCGCCTCGGTGTCGCCGGAGGACGCCGGGTCGAGGACCCGGCCGAGGTAGGCGACCCATTCGTCCGGGTCGTTCACCTCCATGTCCGCCGACAACGCGAGCCGGGCGTCGTAGACGGTGTAGCCGGGCAGATCGAGCGAGTTCCACCGCATGCCGTAGGCGACCGACATCGGGGCGTCGAGCGCGAACGCCTGCGCGGTCTCGCCGTAGAGCGCTCCGCGCGGCTCGGCGCGCAGTTCCCCGGATGCCGCGGCGGCCAGCGACGGCGGAACCGTCCACGCGACGTCGTCGGCCTCCCGCAGCTGCGAATACCGTTCGGGCAGTTCGGTCACGATGGGCCGGGGATCAGCGGGCGGCCGGGAACGGAACGTTGGTCCAGGGGCTGGCCGGGCTGGACAGCAACAGGGTCACGGTGTCGGCGGCCTTCCGGAACACCCGGTCGCTCGGATAGCCGCCTTCGATCATCGAATGCCCGAGCACGTAGGCGGCACCGAACGACGGCCACGACGAGTACATGGCGGCCGCATTGGCGCCGAGAGCGTCGATCATGGCGACCACCGACTGCGGGTCGGAGAATCCGGCGCGGGCGCCGGCGTTGATGAGGTGCGCGGCGGCCGCGAAGTCGTAGGCGTACAGGGTGCGGACGTGTTCGCCGGGCGGCAGCAGCTTCTCTTCGGCCAGCGCCTGTTCGGCATGGAAGGCCTTGACCGCGGCCCGCAGCACCTGATCGATCTGGTCGTCGTCCCAGCCACGCGCCTGCTGCTGCTGATCGATCGCCGGGAGCCACTCCTCCAACGGCAGGTACGACGCCCCGCGCGCGGCGAGGACGTCGTTGCGGATGCCCAGGGCCGCCTCACCGGGTTCGGCGACCGCGCGCCCGGCGCGGATGGTCGAGTCGGTCACCTGCAGCCACGACGGGCCGCTGTTGATCTTCCAGTCCTGGGCGAGCTGCACCTTCTCCTCGCGGGACGACACCAACTGGCCGCTCCCGGGCCGCTCCGGGCTGTTCCAGAAGCAGTCGGCGCGGATCGCATCGGGCGCACCGAGGGCCAGCGTCGACGCGGCCGGACCCTGCGTCGGGCCGTTCGGGGAGGTGAGGATCTGCGGCTCGACACCGGAAGTCATGGTCGTGGTCCCCTCGCTGGTCGTGTGCGTTCGGACTCCCAGAACGCTGCGGCCAGAGCCTACTCCGGCTCATGGGAGGATGGAGAGCATGTGCGGGAGGTATGCGGTCACCACGGATCCGGCGAAGCTGGCCGCGGAGATCGACGCCCGCAACGAGGTTCCGGCCGATCAGGTGGGCCCGGACTACAACGTCGCACCGACGACGAGCGTGATGACCGTCGTGGAGCGTCACGAGCCCGGACACCCCGACGACGATCCCGCCCTGCGGGTGCGCGCCATGCGGTGGGGGCTGGTGCCGTCGTACACCAAGGTCCTAGGCAAAGGTCCACTGCTCTTCAACGCACGTGCCGAAACGGTGCTGGAGAAGCCGGCGTTCCGGAAGTCGGCGGCCGGCGGCAAACGATGCCTGTTCCCGATGGACGGTTGGTACGAGTGGAAGCCGGGGCCGGTCGGGCCGAACGGCAAGCCCACGAAGATTCCGTTCTACATGTCCCCGAAGGACGGGGCGCGGCTGTTCATGGGCGGCCTGTGGGCGGCGTGGCGGTCGGCCGAGGACCGGGCCGCCGGCGACGACACCGCCTGGCTGTCGAGCGCGGCCATCATCACCACCGCAGCTGTCGGAGAGCACCGCGCGATCCACGACCGCATGCCGCTGGTGATGCCGCACGAGTACTGGGACACGTGGCTGGATCCGGACACCCCGCTCGACCCCGCACTGCTCGCACCGCCCACGGAGGCGCTCGCCGACGCGATCGAGATCCGCGAGGTCGCACCCCTCGTCAACCGGGTCGCCAACAACGGCCCCGAACTCCTGGAGCCCGTCTCGTGAGCGACACCCGTCCCGGACCTGCGCAGCGCCTCGGCTATCTGCTGGGCCGGCCGCTGCCCGACTCCATGCAGGACTGGGTGCAGCGCGATATCACCGGCCCCGGCAACGCCCGCCGCTATCTGATCCGCGGTCTGGTGCCGTTCGTTCCGGTGGCCGTCGGCCTCGCATTCGTTCCCGGGCCGTGGTTCATCCGGGTGCTGATGATCCTGTTGCTGCTGATCCCGCTCGTCTACTTCCAGATCGCACTGAAAGACGTGTACCGACGGCACCTACTGCGCAACAACGGTCTCGACCCGAAGCTGGCCGACAAACAGAAGATCGAACGGATCGATTCGGCCCGCGACGACTTCGAACGCCGCTACCGGCGTCTGCCGTAGACCGCCGGCCGCACACCGCCGATTCAGTGGGTTCAGGCCTCGTGGTTCGACGGTTTCCATGTCGCGGGAACATTCCCGGGTGGCGTGACCGTCGAACTCACGCAAACCCGATCTCATCCTGAACGGAGCGACCATGAACTACCCGAACACCACCCCCGCCGCCACCGCCCCGGTGGCTCCCGCCGCCGACCAGTACAAGGGACTGTCGATCGGCGCGATCGTCGCCCTCATCGGCTCGGTGATCATGTTGGCGTCGTACCCGATGAAGTGGTGGGTCGCCAAGGACGACGCCGACGCCTACGTGACCGGCTTCGGCAACGTCCACTCGTCCGCCATGTACGAGGTGACCTTCCACTTCGAGCAAAATGCACTGGGGTGCGCTGGCCGGTGGCCTCGTCCTGATCTTCATCGCCGTCATGCGCCTGCTGGGCCGCTACACGCACGAATGGAACCGTGCCACGATCGCGGTGATCGTCGCGTCGCTGGTGGGTGCGGCCGGCGCGTTCTTCGCGGGCACCGGCTTCGCCGTCACCACCGGCGTCTACGTGGTCGTGCTCGGCGCGGTCCTCGCGATCGCCGGCGCCGGACTCATCCTGGCCAAGCGCTGACCGGAACACCGAGAGAAGGGCACGTCGCCATGGGCATCTTCCGTCGCAGGGACAGACCATCGGATGCACCGGCCGCTTCGGCCGGCGCCCCGCCGGATCCGGTGTTCCCGCAGATGTCCGTGGACGACGTCGCCTGGATCCGGGCGACCGCGCAACGCGTGCTGTCCGGCCACGGGGTGGAAGTGACCGTCGACAACGACGGCGCCGACCTGGTGGCCACCGACGGGGTCCGGTACACACTCGACAACGTGGTGATCGCCTGCCACCGGCTGCCCCGCGAGGAGTGGCCCGCCTACGTCGAACAGCATTTCGGTGTCGCGTCCCGGATGTTCACCGGACCGGGCATCGACGACCTCACCCCGGAACAGTTGCGCGCCCGGGTCCGCACCCGGCTGCTGCCCGTCGACGCGCTGGAGATGGGCGGGATCGACATGAGCGGGTACGCCCGCCCGGTGGCCGAGGACCTGGCCGCCGTCTCCGTCGACGCGGTGAACGCGATCGGCATGATGACCCAGATCGCCCGCGGCATCGACGACGCCCCGTGGTCGGTGTCCCCGAACACCTACTACTGGTACCTCGACGAGATCACCCGGATCGGCACCACCGATCCGCAGACACGGCACATCACGATCACCCCGACCGAAGACCTGGTCCGGTTCCTCGACGGTTTCGCCGGGTAGCCGACGGCCCCGCGGTGCTCCTTTCGACAAGCTCAAGGAGCGTAGTCGGGACTCAAGGAGCGTAGTCGGGGCTCAAGGCGCGTGGTCGTTCACGGAGCGTTGACGGGCTCGACGGCGGGGGTCTTGCGAAACTCGTAGTCCGAGAGCGGGAAGGTACCCATCTCGTGGAGGGTGGGCAGGGTCGCGTTGGGCCGCAGCAGGGTGGCCTCACCGTGCTGGTTGAAGTAGTAGCTGCGCGAACCCGAGCAGTCACCGGCGTAGAACACCGACGACTGCAGGTTGTCGGTGGCCCGGTCGAGGAACCGCTGGTTCGCCTCCTCGGTCACCTCGAAGGTGCCCTTGTCCTCCAGCGCCATCTCCCCGAACAGCCGGCCGATGTGCCGCATCTGTCCCTCGATGGTGGTGAAGTAGCTCAAACCGCTGTACGAGTACGGACTGTTGAGGGTCAGGAAGTTCGGGAACTTGGGCACCGTGATGCCCTCGTACGCCTGGAACCGCCCCTCACGCCACCACCGGCCGAGGTCACGGCCGTCGCGGCCGATGATCTGGAACGCCGGGAAGTTGACGTCCCACAGATTGAATCCGGTCGCCAGCACCAGGGTGTCGATCGGTGTCGTACGACCGTCGGCGGTGACGATGCCGTCCGGCGTGAACCGCACGATGCTCGACGTCTCCAGGTTCACGTTCGGCTTGTTGAACACGGTGAAGTAGCTGTTGGAGAACGTGGGGCGCTTGCAGCCGAAGTCGTAGGCCGGGGTGAGCGCCTTCCGTGTCTTCTTGTCGCGCACCTGCCGCCGCAGGTGCGCTTTCGCCAGCAGCGCGGCACCCTTGTTGCCGATCTTCGCCTGCTTGTAGTGCAGCACGCCGGCAACCATGATCGCCTCGAGAATCGACGTGTTCACCAGCCGCGCGGCCTTCTGGGTCAGCGGCACCTTCGCGAACAACTCCTGCACCGGCTGCGGGATGGCGAAGTCGATCTTCGGCACCACCCAGATCGGGGTGCGCTGGAAGACGGTCAGCTCACCGGCCTGCTTCGCGATCTCCGGAACCAGCTGCACCGCGGTGGCACCGGTTCCGATGACCGCGGCCCGCTTGCCGGTGAAGTCGTAGCCGTCCTCCCACGCGGTGGTGTGGATGATCTTGCCCTCGAAGGTGTCGATGCCCTCGAAGTCCGGGGTGTACGGCTGCGACAGGAAGCCGGTCGCCGTCAGCAGGTACCGGGCGGTGCGGGAGGCACCATCGGTGGTGTGAACCGTCCAGAACTGGCCGTCGTCGTCCCACTCGGCGCGGTCGACGGGCACCCCGAACACCATATGCCGACGCAGATCGTATTCGTCGGCCACGTGCTCGGCGTACTTCTTCAACTCCGCGCCGGGCGCATACAGCCGGGACCAGTACGGGTTCGGTTCGAACGAGTACGAGTAGGTGACCGACGCGATGTCGACGGCCAGCCCCGGATAGTGGTTGACGTGCCAGGTGCCGCCGAGATCGTCCTCGCGTTCCAGAATCGCCAGATCGTCGATGCCGAGCTTCTTCAACTCGATGCCCGCACCCATGCCGCCGAAGCCGGCGCCGACGATGATCGCGTCGTGGTCCAGGCCTGCGTTCTCCTTGGTGGTCATGAGAACGACTGTAGTCCAGGTCACATCGGGAAGATGACTCCCGGATTCAGCACTCCGTCCGGGTCCAGGGCGTCCTTGATCCGCCGCATGACCGCCATGTCGGCCTCCGAGCGCCCCAGCCGGGTGTAGTCGGTCTTGGCACGGCCGACACCGTGCTCGGCGCTGACACTGCCGTCCAGCTCCGCCACGGTCGTCAAGATCTCACGGGTCAGTGCGGCGGCGTCGGGCTCCGGGACGTCCAGGACGTTGACGTGGATGTTGCCGTCGGCGAGGTGACCGAACGGAATCGACCGTCCGCCGACCGCCGCCGCCAGCGCGGCCACGCGGTCGAGCAGTTCCCCGATCCGGCCGGTCGGTGCGGATACGTCCAGTTTCACGATCGGCCTGGTCGTGCTGCGCGCGATGGTCTCGGTATGCGACTCCCGGAGCGTCCACAGGTCGCCGGCCGGTGCCGCCTCGATCGCGGCGTCGTCGACCAGGCCCGGTGCGGCGAGCACCTCGGCCAGCGCGTCGGGGGCCGCCCCCGCGCCTTCGACGAGAACGGCGAACGGCGACTCCGAGGCCACCGGGCGGCGGGCGCCGTGCTCGACGACCAGATCGATTCCAGCCCGCGTCATCAGTTCGGCCGCCTGCAGTGTGAGACCGGCATCCTCCACCGCGGTCACCACGCGCAACGCCGCGTCCACCGAATCGACGGCGGCGACCGCCACCGCCGCGCGGGCGGGCGGGCGGACCAGCCGCACCAGCACACCGGTGATCACGGCGAGTGTGCCTTCACTGCCGGCCAGGAGCGCGGGGAGGTCGTAGCCGACGTTGTCCTTGCGCAGCGGCAACCAGCGCCGGAGGATCTCCCCCGAGGCCAGGACCGCCTCGATGCCCAGAACCTGGGCGCGCATGTCGCCGTACCTGACCACATGGATGCCGCCGGCGTTGGTGGCGACCATGCCGCCGATCGTGGCGCTGTCGCGGGCCGCGAGGTCGACGCCGAACGCCAGCCCCGCCCGTGCGGCGGCCTCGTGCAATGCCGCCAACGTGACGCCCGCACCCACCCCGACGGTGCGGCCGGCCACGTCGACGTCGTCGATCCGGTCGAGCCGGACGGTGCTGAGAACCACCACGGGCCGGTCGGACCGGGCCGGCGGAACACTGCCGCCGACCAGCCCGGTGTTGCCGCCCTGCGTCTGCAGAACGGCGCCGGCCCCGGCGACGAGACGCACCACGCGGGCGGTCTCGGCCACCGAGGCCGGACGGACTACTGCCAGGGCCGGTCCGCTGTCGCGACCGGTCCAGTCGGTGAGATGCCCCGCGATGACCGACGGATCGGTCAGGACGTGGGCATCACCGACGACGCCGGCGAGATCGTCGAGAAGCTGCACTCCTCGATTCTCGCCGATCGGGTCAAGCCTTCGTCTTCACCCTGTCGTAGACGAAGATGACGATGATGGCGCCGATGATGCCGGTCAGCCATCCCCAGATCCAGTTGGCGAACCCGTTGTCCGGGTGCAGACCGCTGATCCACAGGATGAACGATCCGACGAAGCTGCCGATGATGCCGGCGACGATCATCTCGACGATCGACAGGTGAGTCTTGAGGATCTTGCTGGCGACGAAGCCGATGATCGCTCCGATGACCAGGGTGACGACGATTGAGCCGATCCAGGCGTCCATGGGTTTTTCCCTCCGTTGAAGACGCGGCGCGTGTGCCGCGAATGCGAACTTACGCGAGCAACCGGCTGATCGCGGGGTTTGTCGGTTCATTGCGAGCAGAAGGTTTGTCGGCCCCGACCAGCGATGCTGAGATGGACGGTATGAGTGCCGAACAGGGATCGTCCACCACCCGTCGAGCCGTCGCGACCGCATACGGCGAACCCGCCGAGGTGGTGCGGATCGTCGGCGCCGACACCGGTGTGCCCGGACCCGGCGAGGTGCTCGTCGCCGTCACCGCCGCGGGTGTGAATCCGTTCGACGCGAAGCAGGTGCGCGGGCAGGTCGGTGACGATCCGTCGAAGCTGCCGCTCCCGCTCGGCGGCGAGGCCGCCGGGGTGGTGCAGTCGGCCGGCACCGAGTCGGGTCTGTCGGCCGGCGACGAGGTGGTCGTGTACCCGGTGACCGGAGCCTTCTCGGACTCCGTGCTGGTGCCGGCCGCGAACGTGTACGCCAAGCCGGCGGGGCTGGCCGACGATCAGGCTGCGGGTCTGCTGCTGGCGGGAGTGACCGCCGCCGACATCCTCGCCACCCTGGGTCCGGCGAAGGTCCTGCTGGTGCACGGCGGCGCCGGCGCGGTGGGCTCGATCGTCGTGGCGCGGGCCGTGGCCGACGGGGCGACGGTGCTCGCGACCGCGTCACCGGCCAACCACGACCATCTGCGTTCCCTCGGTGCCGTCCCGGTCGACTACTCGGGCGACCTGGAGGCGGCGGTCCGCGCAGCGGCACCGGGCCCGGTCGACGCGGTCGCCGACACCGTCGGGACCGATCAGGCGATCGACGTCTCCCTGAATCTGGTGCCGGCCGACCGGATCGTGTCGATCGCCGCGTGGGGCCGATCCGGCGACGGCATCACCCTGGTGGGCGGCTCGACGGAGGAATCGAAGAAGAACCGCCGCGACGCCGTCCCCGGTCTGCTGGCCGATGCGGCCGCCGGGAAGATCGTCGTGGAGATCGCCGGCACCTACCGGCTCCCCGAGACCGCAGCGGCCCTCGAGGCGGTCGGCGGACGGCATCCGCGCGGCAAACTCATCATCCGCCCCTGACGATCGGGACGGCGGCGCCGCGGCCCGGCGCGCCTATTTGCTGAAGATCGCCCGGCCGGTGACCACCGCGCCCACGATCACCAGGACGAACAGGATCAGCCATCCGGCCGCTTTGAGAAGCGACCAGGCGATCGGCAGCGCGACCAGCAGCAGAAGGACGATCGCGAGGATCTTCCAGAAGTCGGTGCCACCGCTCTTGCCGGGTGCCGGGGTGTTCGGATCATTCGTGCTCATGGCTTCCACGGTGCCCGCAGCGCAGGCGAAAGTCACGCCGGGCCGGCGCATCTCGGTGAAAGATCAGGGTGACCCCCATCGGCGGGAATAGCGTCACCCTCGTCGGCGCTGCATCCGATATGACGTCACCGATTCCGCAGATCACCCTCAACAACGGCGTCACCATCCCGCAGGTCGGGTTCGGCGTGTTCCAGATTCCTCCGGAGGAGACGACGGACGCGGTCCTCGCCGCATTGGAGGCCGGCTACCGGCACATCGACACCGCCCAGATGTACGGCAACGAGAAGCAGGTCGGTGAGGCCATCGCCCAGTCCGGACTCGACCGGTCGGAGATCTTCGTGACCAGCAAGCTCAACAACGACTCCCACGATCCGGCCGCCGCGAAAGCCGCCACCGCCCGATCGGTGGAGGCACTGAACGGGCCCATGGACCTGTACCTCGTGCACTGGCCGATGCCGGCGGTCGGCGACTACGTCGACACCTGGCGCGCCATGGAAGAGGCGCTGGCCGACGAGCAGACCCGCGCGATCGGCGTCTCCAACTTCCAGATCGCACATCTGGAACGGCTGCTCGACGAGACCGACGTGGTGCCGGCGGTCAACCAGATCGAGGTGCACCCGTACCTGGCGCAGGAACCGCTGCGCGCCTTCGGGGCCCAGAACGCGATCGCCACCGAGGCGTGGTCGCCGATCGCACGCGGTGCCGTCCTCGACGATCCGGTCCTGCAGCAGATCGCCGGCGAGACCGGCCGTACGGTCGCGCAGGTGGCCCTCCGCTGGCATGTGCAGCGCGGCGACATCGTCTTCCCCAAATCGACGCACCCGCAGCGGATGGCCGAGAACCTCGCCCTGTTCGACTTCGCACTGTCCGACGACCAGATGTCACGGATCAACGGACTGAACACCGGTGAGCGGATCGGCCCGAACCCCGACGACTTCAACTGGATTCCGGGGACGCCACGGTAGAACGGTCGCCCGGACGGGCCACCTACGATGGCCTCCATGCAGTTCTCCCGGCGCGCGCAGGTCATGAGCCCGTTCTATGCGATGGAGTACGGGCGGCGGGCGGCCGACCTGGAGGCCGACGGCCATCATGTGGTGAAGCTGAATCTCGGCGAACCCGATTTCGGCGCCCCGCCGGCGTTCCTGGCGAAGGTGCGTGAGGTCAGCGACGGACGGCCGCTGCCGTACACCGGGGCCCTCGGCACCCCGCAGCTGCGCCAGGCGATCGCCGACTTCAGCGGCAGCCGTCTCGGCGCCCCGATCGATGCGGATCGGGTGGTCGTGACCACCGGTGCGTCGGCCGCCCTGCTGCTGGCGTGTGCCGCTCTGATCGATCCCGGCGACGAGGTGCTGGTCGCCGACCCGTCGTACCCCTGCAATCGCAGGTTCGCGGAGAGTTTCGGCGCCGATGTCCGGCTCCTGCCGACCGGCCCGGAACGGCGGTTCCAGCTGGACACCCGGACGGTCGCCGAGGCCTGGACCGGCCGCACCCGCGGCATCATGATCGCCTCGCCGTCCAATCCGACCGGCACGTCGATGGCCTACGACGAACTCCTCGCCACCTGCCGCGAGGTCGCCGGCCGGGGCGCCTGGCGCATCGTCGACGAGATCTATCTCGGCCTGGCCGGCGGCGAACGGACGAGTGTGGCCGCCGACGATCCCGGGGCGATCGTGGTGAACAGCTTCTCGAAGTACTTCGGCATGACCGGCTGGCGTCTCGGCTGGGCGGTGGTGCCGGAGGAGATGCTGGGCGTCGCCGAACGGCTGGCACAGAACTTCTACATCTGCCCGCCGACCCCGACGCAGTTCGCCGCGCTCGAGTGCTTCACGCCCGAGACGATCGCCGTCGCCGAGGAACGCCGAGCGATCCTGCAACGCCGCCGGGAGACGGTCCTGGACGGCCTGGTGCGCATCGGACTCCCGGTTCCGGTGGAACCGGACGGCGCCTTCTACGTCTACATCGATGTGGCCGGCACAGGCCTGACGGCGTCGCAGTTCTGCGACCGGGCGCTCGCCGACGCCCACGTCGCCCTGACCCCGGGCAAGGATTTCGGCGACGACGGCGCGGAACGCTACGTCCGGTTGTCGTACGCGACCGCGGACACCGAACTGGAACTCGGCATCGAACGGCTGGGTGATTTCCTGTCCGGAAATCGTGAGAAAGATGCTGTTCTACAGCACTGAACTCACAGTTTCTCGCGCAGCCGATCGAGGAACGCGGTCTGCGCCGGGTTGAGCTTGACCGCGGCGGCGTCGAGACCGAACCAGCCGGCCCGGTCGACCTCCGGGAAGGAGGCCGTCCGCCCCGACCTGGGTGGCCAGATCATCTCGAAGGTGCCGCTGACGACGGCATCCGCATCCAGATCGCCTCGAAGGGCGTAGCCGGCCACGACCTTCCCGCTCTTGAGCGTCACCTCGCCCAGATCGATCGGCGGACCGCCGGGTGCCGGCGACCCCGTCTCCTCCGCGAACTCGCGGCGGGCGGCCTCCCACGCGTTCTCGCCGTCGTCGATCAGCCCTTTCGGGATCGACCACGCGCCGTCGTCCTTGCGGGCCCAGAACGGGCCGCCCGGATGCACCAGCAGCACCTCGACGGCGTCGCCGAAACTCCGGTACAGCAGGATCCCCGCGCTCTTCTCGGCCATGCCTCCCAGTATCCCGTGGAAGCGCAGGATCCCGTGGCAGCGCAGTGTCCCCGTGCCGCCGGTGTCCCGGTCTACGGTGAGGTCATGGAGATCGTGACGAGCCGTGTCCTGCTGCGTTCCGACGAACCCGAGGTGCTGATCGGGTTCTACCGCGACACCCTCGGCCTGCCGATCGCGCGCGAGTATCCGGGAGGCGTGGTGTTCCACGCCGGCAACGGGCTGATCGAGATCCCGGCGCACCTCACCGGCGAGATCGGCGGCTCGACGGACATGCTGTGGCTGCAGGTGCGCGACATCGCCGCCACGCACCGGGAACTGGCCGCCGCCGGGGTGACCATCGCGGCCGCGCCGGAGACCAAGCCGTGGGGGCTGATCGAGATGACCGTCCACGACACCGACGGCCGTTCGCTGATCGTGGTGCAGATCCCCGACGATCACCCGCTCCGCCGCGATCAGCGCCCGCCGGCACCCATGACAGACTTGATGCATGACTGACTGGGCCGCACCGACCGCCGACGGACCCGTGCACGCCACGGTGGAGCTCCCCGGATCGAAGTCCATCACCAACCGCGCCCTGATCCTGGCGGCGCTCGCCGACGGCCCGTCACACCTGACCGGCACACTCCGCAGCCGCGACACCGACCTCATGCTCGACGGACTGGCCGCCCTGGGCACCGGCGTCGCCGCCGATCCGGGAGACCCGACCGACGTCACCGTCACGCCCGGCCCGCTGCACGCCGCCGACATCGACTGCGGCCTGGCCGGCACCGTCATGCGGTTCCTGCCGGCGGTGGCAGCACTGGCCGACGGTCACGTCCGGTTCGACGGCGACGAACAGGCGCGGGCGCGACCCCTCGGCACCGTCCTGACCGCCTTGCGGCAGCTGGGGGTGAACATCGACGGCGACGGTCTGCCGTTCACCGTGCACGGCACCGGGGCGGTCGTCGGCGGTCCGGTGACGATCGACGCGTCGGCGTCCTCGCAGTTCGTGTCCGGGCTGCTGCTGTCGGCGGCACGGTTCGACGAGGGCGCGACGATCACCCACGCCGGTGCACCGGTCCCGTCGATGCCGCACATCGAGATGACCGTCGACATGCTGGCCACCGCCGGTGTCGCCGTCACCACCGGTACCGATCCGTCGGGCGCGGTGACGAGCTGGACCGTGGAGCCAGCCCCGATCCGGGCGGTCGACTGGGAGATCGAACCCGATCTGTCGAATGCGGCCGCCTTCCTGGCTGCGGCGGCCGTCACCGGCGGCAGCGTCACCGTGCCGCGCTGGCCGGCCGAGACCACCCAGCCCGGAGCCGAGATCGTGTCCATCCTGCAGGACCTGGGCTGCGAGACCGAACGCTCCGACGACGGGCTGCTCACCGTGACCGGTCCCCGGCGACTGACCGCGATCGACGTCGATCTGCGTGACGTCGGCGAACTGACCCCCACCGTCGCCGCACTGTGCGCGGTGGCCGACGGCACGTCGAACCTGTGGGGCATCGCGCATCTGCGCGGTCACGAGACCGACCGCCTGGCCGCCCTGACCGCCGAGATCAACCGGCTCGGCGGCGCCTGCGAACAGACCGAGGACGGACTGAGGATCACCGGTCGCGCACCCGCCGACCTGCGGCCCGGTGCCGGGACCGGGGACGCGGTGTGGCGCACCTACGCCGACCACCGGATGGCGACCGCCGGGGCCGCGCTCGGCCTGGTGGTCGACGGAGTGGTGGTGGAGAACGTCGAGACCACCTCGAAGACGCTGCCCGACTTTCCGGCGCTGTGGACCGCGATGCTGGCCGGCTCGTCCGCGGCGCGGTCGTCGACAAACGCGGGAACCGGCGCTTAATGGGTCGTTCCACCCGGTCCTACGACGAATCCGATGTCCGGATCCGTCCCGGTAAGGGCACTCGGCCGCGCACCAAGACGCGGCCGAAGCACGACGACGCCGAGACCGCGATGGTCGTGTCGGTGGACCGGGGTCGCTGGGGTTGCGTGATCGACGGCGACCCGGACCGCCGGGTGGTCGCCATGCGTGCCCGCGAACTCGGCCGCACCCCGGTGGTCGTCGGTGACCGTGTCGGCGTCGTCGGGGATCTGTCCGGCCGGCCCGACACCCTGGCCCGGATCGTGCGGGTCGATGACCGCAGCACCGTCCTGCGCCGCACCGCCGACGACACCGACCCGTATGAGCGGATCGTCGTCGGCAACGCCGATCAACTGCTGATCGTGACCGCACTGGCCGATCCCCCGCCGCGGACGGGCTTCGTCGAACGCGCGCTGGCCGCCGCGTATGCCGGTGGTCTGACCCCGATCCTGTGCCTCACCAAATCGGATCTGGCCGGACCGGACGAGTTCGCGGCGCACTTCGCCGACCTCGACCTCCCGGTGGTTCTCGGCGGGCGCGACGACGAGCTGGGCCCGCTCATCGAGATCCTCGACGGCAAGCTGACCGCACTGATCGGGCATTCCGGGGTCGGCAAATCGACCCTGGTGAACCGTCTGGTGCCGGACGCCGATCGCGCCACCGGCCGGGTGTCGGGAGTCGGCAAGGGACGGCACACCTCCACGCAGTCGGTGGCCCTGCCACTTCCCTCCCGCTCCTCGAGCTTGTCGAAAGGTGAATCACGGGGATGGGTCGTCGACACCCCGGGAATCCGCTCGTTCGGTCTGGCGCACGTCACCCCGGACGAGATCGTCGATGCGTTCGCCGACCTGCGCGACGCCATCGAGAACTGCCCGCGCGGCTGCACCCATCTGGGCCCGCCCGCCGATCCCGAATGCGCGCTGGATCAGCTGACCGACGGCTCGTACCGCCGGGCGATGGCGGTGCGTGAACTGCTGGTCGCGGTCCGCGATACCGGGCCGGACACCGAGGAAGCCGTGTCCGCGGCGCCGGAGCCCCCGAACGCCTGACCGGCTAACGCCGGGCGCGTTTGGCGGCCTTGCGCGACTCGCGCAGGCGGCCCAGCGCGGTCTTCAGACCCTTGGCCCGCGGCACCTGGCCGTCGAAGCGCCGCTCGGATGCGGTCTCAGGAGCGTCGTCGCTGGTGGCCTTCAGGAACCGGTCCGGAAGCGCCAGCTTGTTGATGGTGCGCAGAGTCCGCAGGTACTGCACGGTCAGCGACTCGGTGTTGTACGGAAGGTCGTACTTCTCGCACAGTTCACGCACCGGCACCGAGATCTCGGCCATCCGGTTGCTCGGCAGATCCGGGTAGAGGTGATGCTCGATCTGGTAGCAGAGATTGCCGCTCATGAACGCCATCGCCGGACCCGCCTCGAAGTTCGCGGTGCCCAGCATCTGCCGCAGGTACCACTGGCCCCGCGTCTCGTTCTCGATCGACTCGATGGTGAACTTCTCGGCACCGTCCGGGAAGTGTCCGCAGAAGATCACCACGTACGCCCACAGGTTGCGCGCCAGGTTGGCGGTCAGATTGGCGGTCAGGGTGTGCTTGAAGTTCGGGCCGGTCAGTGCCGGGAACAGGAGGTAATCCTTGCCGACCTGCTTGACGATCTTCTGGGCGAACAGCTTCGCACCCGGTTTGGCTTCCTCCCATGTCTGCTCGCCCTTGAGCACACCGGTCAGGTTGAGGTCGTGCAGACCGATGCCCCATTCGAATCCGGCGGCCAGCAGCAGATTGGAGATCGGCTGGTAGAGAAACTTCGCCTGCCACGGCTCGTCACGGGTCACGCGCAGCAGCTTGTAGCCCACGTCGTGGTCCATGCCGACCACGTTCGTGTACTTGTGGTGGATGTAGTTGTGCGAGTGCTTCCAGTGCGGCGACGCGCACACCATGTCCCACTCCCACGACGTGGAGTGCACCTCGGGGTCGTTCATCCAGTCCCACTGCCCGTGCATCACGTTGTGCCCGAGCTCCATGTTCTCGATGATCTTCGCGGCGGCCAGCGACGCGGTGCCCGCCAGCCACAACGACTTCTTGTTGCTGCCGAACAGCGCGAGACGACCGGCCACTTCGAGGGCACGCTGGGCGAAGATGGTGCGGCGCAGGTAGCGCACGTCGCGTTCACCCAGATCCGATTCGATCCGGCGGCGCAGAGCGCCCAGTTCGGCGCCGAGGGTTTCGACGTCGGCTTCGCTCAGATGCGCGTACTCATTGATGTCCGAGATCGCCATTGCAGTCCATTATGCCCGGGCGGTGATGAGTCCGCGAGACGAGTGGGCGGGAAGATCTCAGGCGGCCGGCGACTGCGGGTCGGTGGACCGGGTGACCACTGCCGACACCGGACGACGACGTGCCCGACGCTCACGCAGAGCCGAGATCGCCGACTTCAGTCCGCGGCGGCGGCCCGTCTCCGGATCGACCACCGACCGCAGGTGCTGCGCCGGGTCGGTCTTGAAGCGCAGTTCCGAAGCGGTCTCCGGGGCGTCGTCCGCGGTGGCCTTCAGGTACTTGTCCGGCAGGGAGAGCTTGGCGATGGTGCGCCACGACTTCGCGTACTGCATCGGGAACGAGCCGGTGGTGTACGGCAGGTCGTATTCGTCGCAGATGGCCTGCACGCGCACCGAGATGTCGGCGAGACGGTTGCTCGGCAGGTCCGGGAAGATGTGGTGCTCGATCTGGTACGACAGGTTGCCACTCAGGAAGGCCAGGACCGGACCGGACCGGAAGTTGGCCGAGCCCAGCATCTGGCGCAGGTACCACTGGCCGCGCGACTCGTTCTCCAGGTCGCGCTTGGTGAACTTCTCGGCACCGTCCGGGAAGTGCCCGCAGAAGATGACGGCGTTGGTCCAGATGTTGCGGATGACGTTGGCGAGCAGATTGGCGCTCAGTGCCTTCCGCCAGCCGAGCTTGGAGCGGGTGACGCCGCCGACGATCGCCGGGTAGACCACGTAGTCCTTGGCGACCTGGCGGCCGATCTTCTCGCCGGCGTCGCGCAGGTCCTTCTTGAACTGCAGCTGCTCTTCTTCGGTGGTGCGCTTCTTGCCGAGCTCGAGGTGCTGGGCGGCGACGCCCCATTCGAAGCCGAGCATGAGCAGGGTGTTCCACAGCAGGTTGCCGAGGTAGAAGGGGCGCCAGCGCTGGTCGCGGGTCACGCGCAGCAGTCCGTAGCCCACGTCGTCGTCCATGCCGAGCACGTTCGTGTACTTGTGATGGATGAAGTTGTGCTGGTGCTTCCAGTGCGCGCTCGGACCGGTGTTGTCCCATTCCCAGGTGGTCGAGTGGACCTCGGGGTCGTTCATCCAGTCCCACTGCCCGTGCATCACGTTGTGCCCGAGCTCCATGTTCTCGATGATCTTGGCGACGCCGAGCGTGCTCGCGCCGGCCCACCACAGCGATCGGCGTGTGGAACCGAAGATCATGGCCCGGCCGGCCACTTCCAGGCTGCGCTGCAGCGCGATCGTGTTGCGCAGGTATCGGGCGTCGCGCTCACCGCGGTCGGCCTCGACCTCGGCGCGGATGGCGTCGAGCTTGGCGCCGATCTCGGCGATGTCTTGATCGGTCAGGTGCGCGTACTCGGGGATGTCGGCAATCGCCACCGGGAACTCCTCACTACGTTTCCGTAACTTACGTAATCGTATGTTACGGAGTCGTAGGTTGTCTACCCCCGAGCTCCATGTCCCTACCGCCCCGTATGAGTGCACTGCGCGCGCGGAGCGGGCTCAGCTCGGCTATACGGGGGAGTTGGGGGCACGAATGGCGGGATCGAACGCGCCCAGACGCGCCCAGCTGTGCCCGATGTGGCCGGACGAATCAGACGGGGGTCAGACGTCCAGGGTGCAGTCGCCGGCGGCGGCGCAGACACAGGTCTGGATCCGCTCGCCCTCGACGTGTTCGACGCCGGTACGCAGATCGCGGACGCAGCCCTTGTCGAGCATGACGACGCAGGTCTGGCAGATACCCATACGGCAGCCGTAAGGCATCTGGACGCCGGCCTTCTCCCCCGCCTCCAGCAGCGTGGTGGCACCGTCGACCTCGATCGACTTGTCGCGAGTGCCGAAGGTGACGGTGCCGCCCTGCGCGCCGTGCGAGCCCCGCTCCAGAGCGAACCGCTCGATGTGGAGACGGTCGGGATGTCCGGCCTTCTCGTACGCGCCCGTCAGCATGTCCAGGAAGCCACCCGGACCGCACGCCCACGTCTGCCGGTCTGCCCAGTCCGGGACCAGCGCGGCCAGCCCCTCGGGAGTGAGCCGGCCGTCGCTGCCCGTGTAGCGCAGGTGCAACGTCATGACCCCCCGGTCGGCGAGCTCAGCGAGCTCGTCGCCGAACATGACGTTGTCGGCGCTCGGCGCCGAATGCACCAGCACGACGTCGCCGTGCCGGCCGCGGCGCGCCATGGTCCGCAGCATCGACATGATCGGCGTGACACCGCTGCCCGCCGTCACCAGCAGCACCTTCTCCGGCAGCGGTTCGGGCAGAACGAATTCGCCGGCCGGAGCGGCCAGGCGTACGACGGTGCCCGGTTCGAGCCCGTTCACCAGGTGCGTCGACAAGAACCCCTCGGGTAGCGCCTTCACGGTGATCGCCACTGTCTTGTCGCCGCGCGAGGTGTCCGGGTCGCTGGTCAGCGAATACGAACGCCACGTCCATCGGCCGTCGACCGGCACACCGATTCCGATGTACTGGCCGGCGATGTAGTCGAACGAGAAGCCCCATCCCGGCTTGATGACGATGGTCGCCGAATCGTCGGTCGTAGGCGTGATCGAGACGATGCGTCCACGCAGTTCGCGCGCGGACCACAGCGGATCGATCAGGTGCAGGTAGTCGTCGGGCAACAGCGGGGTGGTCACCCGGGACACGGCCGCACGCACCCACTGCGCCGCCGCGCTGTTCGCCGACGCCGCTCGCGCGGGCGCCTCGAAACGCTGTCGCCAGTCGACCATCAATCCACCTCCGAGATCAGATCCTTACGGAACCGTAACCTACGGTAGCGTAACCCGGGCTCGAGCGAAAAACTCGGGTTCGTTCTCCGGCGTCAGAGCAGTTCCAGCAGGAAGGGCAACTCCTGCGTCGCATACCAGCCGAGGTCGTGGTCCTCGGCGTCCCCGACCGCCAGCTCCGCGTCCTCGTCGCCCAGATCCGCGGCATCGATCACCTCGACGGCCTTGCGGACCGCCGGTTCCGCGTCGGCACCGTCGACGTGGACCGCCACGACGGCGTCCTTGCCGATCGGACCGGATACCTTCACCACCGCGTCGTCGAGATCGGGACGCGGTGTGGCGTCGGCGTCCTCGGCCACGATCACCACCCGTCGCACGGGACGGTCCGGTTCCTCGTCGGCCGACAACAGCCGAAGGCTGGCCCGCGCGGCATCGCGCATGGCGACCTCGGCGAGTTCCTCATCGTCGCCGGCGGTATAGGCCTCCCGCAGCGCCGGCGTCACCGCGAAACCGGTGGCGCCCAGCGGCATCCACTGACCGTCGTCCAGCAGCCGCTGCACATCCGACAGGGTGGCCGGCAGAAACACTCGCATCGCTCAGATCCCTTCACCGGCACCGCGCGGCAGCGGCGTGTTCCCGGTCAGCAGTTCTTCATAGGACTCGTTCACATAACCGGCCATCGCCGGCAGGTCGGACACCACGTTGCGGTCGGCGAGGAAGCCGAACTCCACCTGGTCGACGTATTCGTTGACGCTGATCGCCATCGCCCGCTGCGCGATCAGCGGCGGCAGCGTGTACAGGCCTCCGACCGGGACACCGCGCACGTACCGGCGGTCGATCAGCGACTCGCTCATGCTGATCGGCACGTTGTAGGAGCGGTGGAACAGGCTGTTGAAGGCGCGTGCCGACCGGTCGGCGAACGGCACCACCCCCAGTTCCCCGAACGGCGGGCGGACGCCGGGGGCGAGCCGCCGCTGGGCCTGCGAGTACCGGTCCGCCAGTCCCGCCACCTGCATCAGGCGGACCGTCGGTGCGTCCTCCCCCAACGGCAGGTCAGTGATGAACTCGGCGCGGCCCTCGCTGAACCAGCCGCTGGCCCCGTCGACCACCGCATCACGCGCGCCCAGCGGCAGGACCGCCCGGACGGTGGTGTCGTGGCCCACCGAGTCGGTGACCGACAGCATCCAGCGACGCAGGACGCCGGTGATGATGCCCAGCACGACGTCGTTGAAGGTGCACTCGTAGCGTTCGGCGATCGTCTGGCAGCCGTCGCGCGGAACATGCGCGAAGGTGACCAGCCGCGCCGACGTCGCCGACGAGTTCAGCGGGCTGTCGGGGGCGGTGTTCACCGCCTGCTGCACCGTCTTGCCGAGGAACCGGGCCGACCGGTCCGCCAGCGACAGGATGTCGGCGATCGGGCCGCCGCCCCGGAACACCGTCTCGGCGAGCTCACCGGGACGCGTCATGGCGTCGGTGATCGCGTTGAGGGTCGTCTCCCCCGGGCCCGGCCGCCGGGCGGGCAGCCACAGGTCGTCCTTGAGCGGCTCGGTGTCCGGCTCGACGTCGGTGATGACCTCGCTGATCTCGGGATGGTCGCCGTTGCCGAGCAGGCAGCGGTGCGTCTTGGTGAGCAGGGCGAGACGCCCGTCGGCCAGCCCCTCGATCAGGTACAGCTCCCAGAGCGGCCGGTCGCGGTCCAGCGGACGCGACAGGATCCGCGCGATGAACTCCTGCAGCTGGTCGGTGGTTCCGGGCTGCGGAAGCGCCGAGAGCCGGACGTGGAAGGTGACGTCGAAGTCGCGGTCGTCCACCCACAGCGGGCGCGCCAGCCCCAACGACACCTCTTCGACCACCTGCCGGTAGCGCGGCATCAGTTGCAGCCGGTTCTCCACCAGCGAGACCAGGCTCGCGTAGTCGAGGGTGCGGTCGGCGTCCGGCTCCAGGATCAGCAACGCGCCCAGGTGGGTGGTCGTGCCAGACCCGTCCAGGAAGTAGAACATCGCCTCTTCGGGCGACAGCCGGTTCACCATGATGGTTGAATCCTATGCCGCGGCAGGCCGGCCGGCCGCACACTACCTCGATGCGTCGCCGGAGACGGCGTTCACAGGATGGTGAACTCGCTGAGGACCCAACGATCCTCCACACGGCGAGGCACGACGCCCGGCCGGGACACCCGGACCGGACTCAGGTCGAGCCGGCCCGCCAGCGCCCGTACCCGGGGCCCGCGGGCGAAGGTGCCGAAGAACTCGGCGGCGCGCTCGCCGCTGAGCTGAACGTGCACCCGGTGCAGCCGCGCACAGCTCTCCCGGTCGGGGCCGCCGTTCTGGATCAGTGCGGTGATCTGCGCCAGCACACCCGATGCGACGCACGGTGCCAGCTGCGACCTCGGGCGCCGCCCGTCGAGCACCTCCAGGGTCCGGGCGAGCGCGGTGATCGCCGCCGTCCGGACCGTGGTCGCGATCTGCAGTTCACCGGTTCGTTCCGGTGCCAGAAGAATCCTTGTCATGCATTGTTCGACGCACCGCAGCCCTCATCGGTTCCACGACACTCCGACATGGGAGAGACCCGGCATGAGAGGGAGAACGAGATACAAGCGAAGACCGCCGGCCACCCGAGGGGTGACCGGCGGTCTCACGTTCTGCGCAGCGCACTCAGTTCTTGCGGCGGTTGCGGCGCTCAGCGGCGCGGCGCTCCTTGCGCGAACCCGTCGGTGCCGCGGCGGCCTCGGGGGCCGAGTGCCGGCCGCCGGCCTGCGGCGACTGGAAGGCCGCCGGAACCTGGTGGCCCTGGCCACCCAGCACCTCAGACGGGGTTCCCGACGCCATCTCCTCGGTCTGCGAGTACTGCTCGGGGTCACCGGCCTCGTCCGGACCGCTGTAGCTCATGGCCGGGTTGGCCGCCGCACCCTCCGGGTCGTACGGGTCGCCACCGGACAGTCCGCTGCCCGACAGCATGTCCGAGACGGTCGCACCAAGCTGCGGCTCCGGCGCCTGGGTCTGCACCTGGGCGTTGAAGAGGAGCTGAACGGTCTCCTCCTTCATGCCTTCGAGCATGCCCATGAACATGTCGTAGCCCTCGCGCTGGTACTCGACCACCGGGTCACGCTGCGCCATCGATCGCAGATGGATGCCCTCGCGCAGGTAGTCCATCTCGTAGAGGTGGTCACGCCACTTGCGGTCCAGGACCATCAGCAGGATCGACCGCTCCAGCTGGCGCATGCCGTCCTCGCCGGCGATGGCGGCGATCTCCGCCTCGCGACGGTCGTAGGCCTTCAGCGCATCGTCGACGACGGCGTCGCGCAGTTCGTCACGGCTGACGTCGTCACGTTCGCCGTACTTGTTGACACCGAACAGCGTGTCCTTGTCGAGCGTGATCGGGTACAGGGTGCCGAGCGCGTCCCACAGCTTGTCCAGATCCCAGTCCTCGGCGTACCCCTCCTGGGTGGCGCTGTCGACGTAGTCGCCGGCGACGTCGGCCACCATCTGACGGATCTGGTCGCGGTGGTCGTCGCCCTCGAGGATCTCGCGGCGCTCGCCGTAGATGACCTTGCGCTGCTCGTTCATCACCTCGTCGTACTTGAGGACGTTCTTGCGGATCTCGAAGTTCTGCTCCTCGACCTGCGTCTGCGCGGACAGGATGGCGCGGGACACCATCTTCGCGTCGATCGGCATGTCCTCGGGCAGGTTGAGGCGCGTCATGATGGTGTCGAGCGCGCCGGCGTTGAAGCGGCGCATGAGCTCGTCACCGAGCGACAGGTAGAAGCGGGACTCGCCCGGGTCGCCCTGACGGCCGGAGCGGCCGCGCAGCTGGTTGTCGATGCGGCGCGACTCGTGACGTTCGGTGCCCAGCACGTACAGGCCGCCCGCGTCACGGACGGTGTCGGCTTCGGCGGCGGCCTGATCACGTGCCACCGCGATGGCCTCGTCCCAGGCGGCCTCGTAGTCGTCGGGGGTGTTGACCGGATCGAGCCCGGCCTTGCGCAGACGGGTGTCGGCGATGATGTCGGGGTTACCGCCCAGCACGACGTCGGTGCCTCGACCGGCCATGTTGGTGGCCACCGTGACCGCCTTGGACCGGCCGGCCTCGGCGACGATCTGCGCCTCCTGCTCGTGGTACTTGGCATTCAGCACCGAATGCGGGATCTTCCGCTCGGACAGCAGCCGCGACAGGTACTCGGACCGTTCGACGCTGGTGGTACCGATCAGGACCGGCTGGCCCTTCTCATACCGCTCCGAGATGTCGTCGACGACGGCCCGGAACTTGGCCTCTTCGGTCTTGTAGATCAGGTCGGTTTGGTCGATGCGCTGCATCGGCTTGTTGGTCGGGATCTGGACGACACCGAGCTTGTAGATCTGCTGGAACTCGGCGGCCTCGGTCTCGGCCGTACCGGTCATGCCGGACAGCTTGTCGTAGAGACGGAAGTAGTTCTGCAGCGTGATGGTGGCGAGAGTCTGGTTCTCCGCCTTGATCTCGACGCCTTCCTTCGCCTCGATGGCCTGGTGCAGGCCCTCGTTGAAGCGACGGCCGTCGAGCACACGACCGGTGAACTCGTCGACGATCAGGACCTCGCCGTTGCGGACGATGTAGTCCTTGTCCTTGTGGAACAGCTCCTTGACCTTGATGGAGTTGTTCAGGTAGCTGACGAGCTGCGAGTTGGCCGGCTCGTACAGGTTGTCGATGCCGAGCTGGTCCTCGACGTAGTTGACGCCGGCCTCGTGCACGCCGATCGTCTTCTTCTTGATGTCCACCTCGTAGTGGACGTCCTTCTTCAGCTGCGGCGCGATGCGGGCGAACTCGCTGTACCACTTGCTCGACGAGTCGGCGGGCCCCGAGATGATGAGCGGGGTACGGGCCTCGTCGACCAGGATCGAGTCGACCTCGTCGACGATCGCGTAGTTGTGGCCGCGCTGGACGAGCTCGTCCAGGCTGTGCGCCATGTTGTCGCGCAGGTAGTCGAAGCCGAACTCGTTGTTGGTGCCGTAGGTGATGTCGGCGGCGTACGCTTCACGACGCTGATCCGGGGTCATGCCGGTCAGGATCACCGCGGTCTGCAGGCCGAGGAAGCGGTGCACGCGGCCCATCCACTCGGCGTCGCGCTTGGCGAGGTAGTCGTTGACGGTGACGACGTGCACGCCGTCGCCGGACAAGGCGTTCAGGTAGGCCGGCAGCACACAGGTGAGGGTCTTGCCCTCACCGGTCTTCATCTCGGCGATGTTGCCGAAGTGCAGGGCGGCGCCGCCCATGATCTGAACGTGGAAGTGCTTCTGGTCCAGGACGCGCCACGCGGCCTCGCGCGCGACCGCGAACGCCTCGACCAGCAGGTGATCGAGCGTCTCGCCGTCGTCCAGGCGCTTCTTGAACTCGGCCGTCTTGGCCTGCAGCTGAGAATCGGACAGCGCTTCCATCTCGTCGGAAAGCGCTTCGACCTGTCCGGCGATGCCGTCGAGCCTCTTGACCATTCGGCCTTCACCGACGCGCAGCAGCTTGTTCAGCACGGTTTCACAGTCCCCATCGGTCGTGAACAAAGAGAATCCGGCCTGCACATTCGTGCAGACCGGATTCCATCGTACCGGTCTCTCCCGGCGCGCCCGTCAGGCGAGGCGAATCAGGCCGTAGTCGAAGGCGTGGCGGCGGTAGACCACCGACGCCTTGCCGGTCTCCGAGTCCTGGAACAGGAAGAAGTCGTGGCCGACGAGCTCCATCTCGTAGAGCGCGTCGTCGACGCTCATCGGCTTGGCTTCGTGGTCCTTGACGCGGACCACCTGACCGGGCTCGTACGGTTCGACGCCGTCGTCCCACTGGTCGGTCTCGGCGGGCGCGGGCGCATCCGGCAGCGCCGACGGCGCGGTGGCTTCGGCGACCGAGATGGGCTTACCGGGACCGTCCTTGCGGATCTTGTTGCGCGACTTGGAGCGGCGCAGGCGCTTCTGCAGGCGGTCGGCGGCCAGTTCGGTGGCGGCGTAGAAGTTCTCGCCGCTGCCCTCGGCCCGGACCACCGGCCCGCTGCCCCGTGCGGTGATCTCCACGACCTGCGCCTGCTTGCTCTGCCGGCGGTTCGGCTCGTGATAGAGAACCACCTCGAACCGGTTGATCGACGAGTCGAAGCGCTCCAGGCGGGACAGCTTGTCGTTGACGTAGGCGCGGAAGTGATCGGGGATCACGACGTTGCGGCCACTCATCGAGACGTCGGCGTCCGGCTCGGCCGGTTCGGTCACGGCCTGCACGTGTGCCGGCCGCTCGAACGCCGAGTTCAGCTCCGCTTCGGTGGGGGCCGGCCCCTTGGGCTCGCGCTGTCCTTTTCGATGAACTACAGACATCCCTTTTCCTCCTCAGCGGTGATCAGAAGATCTACCTCCGACGGTAACCGAGACGCCGATGCTTCTCTACGTTTCGCGGCGCTGTGCCCGAGGGTTCACACAGGTTTCACAGTCGGTCACGCGCCGGCGCACACGAGGACCGCGACCGGAGCCGCTCCGGCCCGGCGCAGGGCGCTCACCGAGACCGCAGCGGTCGCCCCCGTGGTGAGGACGTCGTCGACGAGGACGACCGCCGTATCGCCGCCGGTCACGGCGGCCGGAACCTCGCCGACGGTCACCGCATCCCGCAGATTCGCCAGACGCCGGCCGGCACCGAGGCCGGCCGAGTCGCGCGCCCAGCCCGCGGTCCGCAGGAGGGGTACCGCCGCCACCCGTGGTCCGAGCCGCTCGGCGGCCCGCACGGCGATCGCCGTCACCGGGTCGCCGCCGCGGCGGCGTGCGGCGCCGGCCCGGGTGGGGGCCGGCACCAGGGCGAGGGTCCGGGCGGCGGGCAGGTCGCCCCAGTCAGCGAGGCGCAGCAGCGCCACGGCCAGGAGATCGCCGAGGACCGGCACCAGGTCGGTGCGGCGATGTTCCTTCAGATCGACGACGGCGTTGCGCAGCGGTCCGCTGTAGCGCCCCGCCGCCCACGCCGGAACCCCCGGATCGACGCGGGGACGCAGCGCCACGGGATCGTCGTGCACGGTGCGGTCGCAGCGCCGGCACCACGGGATTCCGTGCCGGCGGCAGCCTCCGCATTCGACCGGCACGGCCAGGTCGACCGTCGCCCCGAACACTCCCCGCGATCGCATGGGACCATCCTCGTCGGCCGGGGCCGGCGACGTCGTTGACCGTCCACAGGCGCGGTCAGCCCGAGGGCGTGACCGGAACGGTGCCCGTTTCGGCGCCGTTCACGGACGTCCAGTACTGATCGGTGCTGGACGCCGAGGTGCCCAGTTCCATCACGCCGCGGCTGTCGGCGGCATAGACCTTGGCGCGGGTCGCGGACACCGCGGACACCGGCGCCTTCAGGTTGCCGGAGACGAGGGTCGACGCCGGCAGACCGGACACCGAGATCCGCATGACCGGGGCGTCGTCGCTGTCACGAACCAGGTAGACGGTGGTACGACCGCCCCAGCCGATCGCCCTGACGGGATCGCTCACACCCACCGAGGCGGGGTGGACGCCGGTCAGTGCCGGCACGCCGCGATCATTGGTCGCCAACGCGGCGAGCAGCACCTTGCCGCCGACGACCAGCGCCACGCGCACACCGTCCGGCGAGACGCGGATCGACGTGATCGGCGACGGGTCGACGGCGGTCACCGCGGCGATGTCGAGCGGCACCAGATTGGGTGCGTCCCCCTCGGTGGTCCACTGCATGGGCCGGCCGTCGACCAGGGTGTAGGCGGTGTCGTCGGAGGCACCGAACGTCGGGGTGGTGATGGCCCCGCCGGTGGTGATCTCGCGGACGTCGCCGCCGTACGGACCGTCGAGCAGCACCTGCCGACCGTCACGGTCGGCGACCGCGGCCACCCGCGCCTGGCCCGCCGAGACGGCGGCGGACCGCAGGTCGTGGGCTGCGCCGAGCGCACCGGGCACCGGTTTGACGCCCGAGTCGCCCACCCGGAACAGTCCTCCGGCACGCACCAGATGCAGGGTGTCGGAGTCCGAGGAGTCCGGGTCCGGGTTGAACGCCGCGACGTCCGCGGTGGTCCAGCCCTCCGCGCGTTCCGGGACGAGCGGGCTGCCGTCCGAGTTGATCAGATAGGTGCCGCGGATGCCGGCCGAGGCCAGCGTCCACACGATCTGCGCGGCCAGCACCGTCCGGTTGCGGGTGTCCGAATCGGAGACGCCGCCCAGGTTCACGGTCACCTGGTCGTGATCGGTGGTGACCGGACCCCGCAGCTCCAGGTCGCTGCCCATGGCGCCGACCGCTCCGGACAGATCCGATCCGGGGCCGGCGAACAGTCCGGTCACCAGCTCGGTCGGGTCGACGGTGTTGCCGAACATCCATCGCGGGTCGCCGACCAGGTGCGTCGCCGTCCGGTCGGCGTAGAACAGTTCCGCCGAACGGTAGGACGCCCCGAACTGGGCGTCGTCGGTGATGCTGCCGACGGGCAGGTCGCCGTCGATCCGCCAGCGTTTGGCATCGCGGGTCAGGTTCAACGGGATCACCATGTCGCCGTCGGCGGGGGTCAGCTGACCGTTGGCGGCCAGCACACCGGTTCGATGGCCGGTCAGACGCAGACGCACCGCAGTCTCGCTGCGCTCGTCGACCAGCACCTGCACGTCCCGCAGCACGGTCATCGGCCCCTGGTCGTCCCAGCGTTTGCCGGCCCCGGCGGTCATGAAACGTCGTGCCGCCTTGTGTCCGCTCGCCGGATCCGACTGCGCTTTCACGAAGTTGCGGACCAGCGTCTCCGGGTCGTCACCGTTGCGCGGCACCGGCACCAGGTTCGCCGGCTGCGATCGGCTGAACTCCTCGATGGGCTGCGG
This sequence comes from Gordonia sp. (in: high G+C Gram-positive bacteria), assembly GCF_047600565.1. Lineage (GTDB taxonomy): Bacteria > Actinomycetota > Actinomycetes > Mycobacteriales > Mycobacteriaceae > Gordonia. The sequence continues at coordinate 2,896,474 of NZ_JASGKN010000001.1, read as the reverse complement.
CGCCGACGAGTCCGGGATGGACACGCAGCCGGTCAGCAGCAGACCCACGACGGCCAGCACCGCGGCGACCGCTCCCCTGCGCCCGGTCATCGGCCGCCTCCCGGCGTCGAGGACGGATTCGGGCTGAGGGGCAGCGGACTGCCGAGGAGCTTGTGACCGCGCACCAGCGGCAGTGTGAGCCGGAAGCACGATCCGACGCCGGGTTCGCCCGCCGCCTCCAGCCGGCCGTTGTGCAGGCGGGCATCCTCGATACTGATGGCCAGTCCGAGACCGGTGCCGCCGGAGCGTCGCACCCGGGACGGATCCGACCGCCAGAAGCGGTTGAACACGAGCTTCTCCTCACCGGGTTTGAGCCCGATGCCCTGGTCCCGAACGGTGATGGCGACCGCGTCGCCGTCCGACCGCATGGTGAGGGTGACCGGCTTCTGTTCACCGTGGTCGATGGCGTTGGCGAGCAGGTTGCGCAGGATCCGCTCCACGCGGCGCGGATCGATCTCGGCGAGCACCGGCTCGACGGGCAGATCCACCACCAGTTCGGTGCCCGTGTCGGCGGCGAGCGGCTCCACGGTGGACAGCGCCGCCTCGATCGGGATCGACACGTCCATCTGCTCCGCCGACAGTTCCGCCTGGCCGGCGTCGTGCCGGGAGATCTCCAGCAGCTCGGTCAGCAACGTCTCGAACCGCTCGAGTTCCTTGTCGAGCAGCTCCACCGACCGCTTCTGCACCGGGTCGAGGTCGTCCTTGTTGTCGTAGAGCATGTCGGCAGCCATCCGCACCGTGGTGAGCGGCGTCCGCAGTTCGTGGCTGACGTCGGAGGTGAACTGGCGTTGCAGACTGCCGAACTCCTCCAGGTGCGTGATCTGCCGCTGCAGGCTCTCGGCCATGTCGTTGAACGAGGTCGCCAGCCGGGCGAACTCGTCCTCACCCTCGACCGGCATGCGTTCGTTGAGGCGGCCGTCGGCGAATCGGACCGCCACCCGCGACGCGGCGCGCAGCGGCGCCACCACCTGGCGGGCGATCAGCCAGGCGATGGCGGCCAGCAGGAACAGCAGCACCACACCGCCCAGGAACAGGGTGCTGCGCACCAGACGGACCGTGTTCTCCTCACTGCCCAGCGGAAACACCTGATAGAGCTCGAGATCGGGGATGGTCGATTCGACCGGGGTGCCCACCACGAGCGCCGGAACGTCGTCGGTGCCGCGGTGGACCGTCGTGTACTGCTTGGCGACCTGCCCGCTCGCCACCATCTGCTGCAGCTGCGGGGACACTTCACCGAGGGGACCCACACCGGTGGGCTGCGCGTCCGGGTTGTCCTTGGGGGCCGGCACCATCAGCACCGTGTCGAACGATCCGGCGCCGGTGGTGCTCTGCGCGCTCTCCACGTCCTGGTCGGTCATCAATGCGCGGGCGCGCGCGAGGCGCGTCTGGACCGAGGTGCTGGCGTCGTTGGAGGTGAGCACCCGCTCGACCAGGGCGCGCGAGCGCTCCAGCTGGTTGAGGGCGACCGCTTGCTTGTCGTCCATCAGACGCCCCGTGATCTGGCTGATCACCAGGAAGCCGACGATCAGCAGCACCACGAACGACAGCACCAGCGTCGAGACGACGACGCGCAGCTGCAGCGATCGGCGCCACCGAATGCCGAACGTGTGGCTGACGCGGTGCCCGGTGCGCTGGGCGGACGAGACGGCGCGGTTCAGGCGCCGGCTGTTCAGGGTGCGCCGAACGATCACGGCGGGCCGGCCTTGTAGCCGACTCCCCTCACCGTCAGGACGATCTCCGGGTTCTCCGGATCGGTCTCGACCTTGGCCCGCAGACGCTGGACGTGGACGTTCACCAGGCGGGTGTCGGCCGGATGCCGGTAGCCCCAGACCTGTTCGAGAAGCACGTCGCGGGTGAACACCTGCCGCGGCTTGCGGGCGAGGGCGACGAGGAGGTCGAACTCGAGCGGAGTGAGCGAGATCGGCACGCCGTCGCGGGTCACCTTATGCGCGGGGACGTCGATCTCGACGGGCCCGATGGCGAGCAGTTCGGCGGGCTCGTCGTCGGTGCGGCGCAGCCGGGCACGGATGCGGGCGACGAGTTCCTTCATCTTGAACGGCTTGACCATGTAGTCGTCGGCGCCCGACTCGAGGCCGAGGACCACGTCCACGGTGTCGGACTTGGCGGTCAGCATGACGATCGGGACACCGGATTCGGCGCGCACCGCACGGCACACGTCGATGCCGTTCATGCCGGGCAGCATGAGGTCGAGCAGGATCAGGTCCGGCCGGAACTCGCGCACCGCGGGCAGTGCCAGGCTGCCGTCGGCGACCACGTGCGGCTCGAAGCCTTCGTTCTTCAGCGCGATGGTGAGCATCTCGGCGAGCGACGGATCGTCGTCCACCACCAGGATCCTGGGCGTCATGTCGACCATCGTTCCACTGATGCCCGCGTGACCCCAGGTGACGCGCCGACACCGACGGTCACCGGCCGGGATGCGGGCGGAGGGAACATTTCGGCGGGCCGACGCCTCTAATGTGGAGAAACCCTCCGCCGAGAACGAACGGACCGATGATGAGCGACGTCTTCGACGAGTCGACCGACCACACGCTGGACGATCTGCACGATCTGCATGATCCGGCCGCCCTGGACGGTCTCGACGCCGCCGGCGCCGACGCGTACGACGACGATGCGGTGGCGCTCGGCGACGACGTCGACACCTCCCCGCTGGGCGCCGGCAACAAGGACGAGTACGCCGACCACTGGTTCGAGCAGGCCGTCAACGGCACCTGCGTCCCGGCGAGCGTCGCGCAGATCGTCGCCGAATACACCGGCGAGGACATCCACAGCGAAGACGCCTTCGTCCAGTACGCCGTGGACCACGGTCTGTACCCGGGCGACATCTCGGGCGGGATGAGCATGGAGGCCGGGGTCGAGATGCTCGACGCCGCCGGCGTGCCCGCCACCCTGGAGACCGGCAGCATGGACGAGCTCGACGACATGCTGGAGGACGGGCGGGGCGTGATGATCGCCATCGACTCCGGCTACTGGGATCCCACCCAGGAGGCGATGGACGAGGCGAGCGGCACCGATGCCGGCGCCGATCACTGTGTGGTCGTCACCGAGATCGACGAGGAGGCCGGGGTGGTCTACCTGTCGGACACCGGGCATCCGGAGGGCAACGAGCTGGCCGTGCCGATCGACGAGTTCGAGGAGGCCTGGTCGGAGAGCGACTTCACGATGGTCGTGTGCGACGAGCCGTCACCGAACCTGGACTACCCGACCACCGACGACCACGACGTGGTCCTCGAACCCGATCACGTCCCCGCCCCGCAGGCGCCGGTGGCACCCGAGGAGGTGGTGCCGCACGAGGTTCCCGACCATGCCGGCCCGCTGGACCTGGTGGTCCGTGACCTGGTCGATGGACCGTGGGCGATCCTGCCGGTGGTTCTGGACGCGAGTGTGGTCTCCCCGTCGGGGCGCTGACTCCCCGCTACCATCGTCGCGTGGGAATCCTCGTGGCGATCGAAGGCCTGGACGGCGCCGGCAAGAACACGCTCGTGCGCCGCGTGGAGCAGGAGGCGTCGGCGGGCGGTGTCCGCATGACCACGATCACCTTCCCGAACTACCGGAGGTCGGCGACCGCCGATCTGGCGTCGGCGGCGTTGCACGGCGAGCACGATGCGCTGGCCGGCAACGCGTACGCGATGGCCGCGTTGTTCGCCCTGGACCGGCTCGACTCCCGGGACGCGTTGCGCGCCGCGCAGTCGTCGCACGATCTGGTGTTGTGCGACCGGTATGTGGCGTCGAACGCCGCCTACAGTGCCGCGCGTCTGGCGGAGGGGCCGGACGGCGACGTCGTCGAATGGGTCCGGAGTCTGGAGTTCGGACGGTTCGAGTTGCCGGTCCCCGACCACCAGCTGTTACTGGGCGTCCCGCCGGAGGTCGCGATGTCGCGCGCCGAGGGCCGGGCCGCCGCCGACGCCTCCCGCGCGAAGGACGTCTACGAACGCGACGCCGACCTCCAGACCCGCGTCTACCGCGCCTATCTCGCGTTGGCCGAGACGAACTGGGTGTCGCCGTGGACCGTCGCCGACAGTGACGACGCCGTCGAGGCGATTCTCGGACTGGTCACCCATCCCGCCCGCTGAGCCAAATCCGGTCTTCACGCCCCGCAGGAAGCTCTCGGAGCGCACCGCCCTGTAATCGAGACCACAAGACCTCAGTAGCGGTAGTGCTCCGGCTTGTAAGGCCCTTCGACGTCCACACCGATGTATTCGGCCTGCTCCTTGGTGAGCTTGGTCAGCGTGCCGCCGAGGGCCTCGACGTGGATCCGCGCGACCTTCTCGTCGAGGTGCTTCGGGAGGCGGTAGACCTCGTTGTCGTACTCGTCGTTCTTGGTCCACAGTTCGATCTGCGCGATGACCTGGTTCGAGAAGCTGTTGCTCATCACGAACGACGGGTGGCCGGTGGCGTTACCCAGGTTCAGCAGACGACCCTCGGACAGCACGATGATGCTGTGGCCGTCCGGGAACACCCACTGGTCGACCTGCGGCTTGATGTTGATGCGGGTCATGCCCTCGGCGCCTTCGAGGCCGGCCATGTCGATCTCGTTGTCGAAGTGGCCGATGTTGCCGAGGATGGCCTGGTTCTTCATCTTCTGCATCTGCTCGAAGGTGATGATGCTCAGGTTGCCGGTCGAGGTGATGACGATGTCGGCGTCGCCGATCGCGTCGTCGACGGTGACGACGTCGAAGCCGTCCATCAGGGCCTGCAGCGCGTTGATCGGGTCGATCTCGGTCACCTGGACTCGGGCGCCCTGCCCGGCCAGCGATTCGGCGCAGCCCTTGCCGACGTCGCCGTAACCGCAGACGAGGGCCTTCTTGCCGCCGATCAGCACGTCGGTGCCGCGGTTGATGCCGTCGATCAGCGAGTGGCGGGTGCCGTACTTGTTGTCGAACTTGCTCTTGGTGACCGAATCGTTGACGTTGATGGCCGGGAACTTCAGGTCACCGGCGGCGGCGAACTGGTAGAGGCGCAGCACACCGGTGGTGGTCTCCTCGGTCACGCCCTGCACCGACTCGGCGACCTTCGTCCAGCGCTGCGGATCCTCCTCGAAGGACGTGCGCAGCATCTCCAGGAACACCTTGTATTCGGCGGGATGGTCGTCGTCGGCGGGCGGCACCACGCCGGCCTTCTCGAACTCGGCGCCGCGCAGCACCAGCATGGTGGCGTCGCCGCCGTCGTCGAGAATCATGTTGGCGGGCTCACCCGGCCAGTTCAGCGCCTTCTCCGCGCACCACCAGTATTCGTCGAGCGTCTCGCCCTTCCAGGCGAACACCGGAACACCCTGGGGCTTCTCCTCGGTGCCGTTCGGGCCGACGACGACGGCCGCCGCCGCCTCGTCCTGGGTGGAGAAGATGTTGCACGACGCCCAGCGCACCTCGGCGCCGAGATCGACGAGCGTCTCGATGAGGACGGCGGTCTGCACGGTCATGTGCAGCGAACCGGAGATGCGGGCACCCTTCAGCGGCTGCACGTCCGCGTATTCGCGGCGCAGCTCCATCAGGCCCGGCATCTCGTGTTCGGCCAGACGGATCTCCTTGCGGCCGTATTCGGCGAGCGACAGGTCGGCGACCTTGTACTCGAGTCCGTTGGTGACGTCGACGTCCGTCATCTGTTCCCTCTCGTTGAGTTTCGCGGTCCAGGCTAGTCGGTGTCCGGGTGGGCGGACGCGGCGGCATTGACCGCCGCGGCGTCGCCGGCGAGGCGCCGGCCGACCACCGAGTGGCTGCGGCCGTACACGAGGTAGATCACGAAGCCGAGCGCCATCCACACCAGGAACCGGATCCAGGTCTCGATGGTCAGATTGAACATCAGCCAGGCGCAGGCGAGGACCGCCAGGATCGGCACGACCGGCATGAAGGGCACCCGGAATCCGCGCGGCAGTTCCGGGCGCGTACGACGCAGCACGATCACGCCGACGCTGACGAGGACGAAGGCGAACAGGGTGCCGATGTTGACCATCTCTTCGAGGGTGCCCATCGGGAAGACGAACGCCAGCACGCCGGAAACGATGCCGACCAGCACGGTGAAGCGCACCGGGGTGCCGCGGCTGCCGGTCTTGGCGAGACCGCGCGGCAGCAGACCGTCGCGGGCCATGGCGAAGCCGACACGCGTCTGCCCGAGCAGCATCACCATGACGACGGTGGTCAGGCCGGCGAGGGCACCGATGTTGACGGCCCATTCGGCCCAGGTGACGCCGTGCGCCTTGAACGCGGTCGCCAGCGTGGAGTTCCCCTTCAGCTCGGTGTACGGCACCATGCCGGTCAGAACCAGGGAGACGCCGACGTACAGCACCGTCACGATGCCCAGGGATCCGAGGATGCCGCGCGGCAGGTTCTTCTGCGGATCCTTGGTCTCTTCGGCGGTGGTGGCGACGACGTCGAAGCCGATGAATGCGAAGAACACGAGCGAGGCGGCCGCCAGCAGGCCGTACCAGCCGAAGGTGCTGTCGCCGGCGCCGGTGACCCACGAGAACAGCGTCTGATGGATGCCGCTGCCGGTGTCGGCGGTGTGCTCGGCCGGCGGAATGAACGGCGAATAGTTCTTGGTGTTGATGTAGAACAGGCCGGCGACGATCACCAGCAGCACCACGCTCACCTTGATGGCGGTGATCACCAGCGACACCATCGACGACAGCTTGGTGCCCAGCGCCAGGAGCGCGGTGAGCACCGCGATCAGGAGGGCGGCCGCCCAGTCGAACTCGTGGCCGCCGATGGCGATCAGATTGTGTCCCTCCCCGATCACGTTGCCGAGGTATTGGGACCAGCCTTTGGCGACCACCGACGCGGCGAGCGCGAATTCGAGGATGAGATCCCAGCCGATGATCCAGGCGACGAACTCGCCGAAGGTGGCGTACGAGAACGTGTAGGCGCTGCCGGCGACCGGGACCGTCGAGGCGAACTCGGCGTAGCAGAGGGCGGCCAGACCGCAGGCGATCGCGGCGAGGACGAACGCCACCGACACGGACGGTCCGGACACGTTGCCGGCAGTGCGCGCGGTGGTGGTGAAGATGCCGGCGCCGACCACGACGGCCACACCGAAGACGGTCAGGTCGACGGCGGTCAGATCTTTACGGAGTTTGGTGTCCGGCTCGTCGGTGTCGGCGATGGACTGCTCGACGGACTTGACCCGCGAGAAGAGGAGACTCATGCGGTCGGCCTTCCGGTCAGAGGGCGAATGATCGCGTCAACGTTAGCGAACCGTCCGGTGCCGTCGCCGCGGTTCCCTCAGTTGCCGCCGCCGTCGGCGGTGCTGTTCTCGTCGCCGAACCATCCGGTCTTGAGGCGGTCGTAGGTGCCGTCTTCGCGGATCCCGAGCAGGGCGTTGTCGACCTGCCGGCGCAGGTCGTCGCCGACCTTGAACGGAAAGCCGTAGTCCTCGGGTTCGAAGATGGTGCCGGTGGTCTGGACTTTGCCGGCGCCGTCGTGGGAGGCGTAGTACTGCTCGACGGGGGCGTCGAGGACGGCGGCGTCGACGACACCGTCGCGGACGGCTTCCATCGCAGCCCGATTGTTCGGGTAGTACTTCATGCCGAGGCCGAGCGTCTTCAGATAGTCGTCGCCGGTGCTGCCTTCGAGGCCGGCGACGGTCTTGCCGGCCAGGTCCTGCGGCGACTGGATCTCCGAGTCCAGGCTCTTCACCGTCAGATCGGCGCTCAGGTTCGCGGTGTAGAACGAGGTGAAGATGATCGCCACGAACGCCCACAGGATCACCAGCACGATGGTCAGCGGGTGCCGTGGACTCGCTTCGCCGGCGCCGACCAGCGAGCCGATCATGCGCCGGTAGGACTGGAAGATGCCGGGAAAGAAATCCCTGTCGACATCGGAGTCCGGGTGCCGGCGCTCGGTCAGCCAGTAGAGGAATGCGGGAACCAGACCGAGCAGGGCGGCCGTGGCCAGCCACACCAGCATCTGCCAGGTGAACAGCAGCTTGAGGAAGCCCACGAGACTCGGGCCCTCGTGCTTGTTGCTCGCCGGCACCAGGATCTGCAGTCCAGCGTTGAAGAACGGCTGGGTGAAGTCGAAGTCCTGGGTCCGCTTCGCGGTGATCGAGACGGCGCCGACGGCCGTGTCGGCCTGACCGTCGGTGACGGCGGCGAGTTGCCCCTTCACGTCCGGAGTGTCGACCCAGATGGTGTTCCAGTTGTTGCGCTGGGCGATCTCGTCCCACAGGTCGATCGAGAATCCGGTGGGTTGCTGTCCCGGGACCATCGGGTTGACGAACGGGATCACCTGGTGGATGGCGACCTTGACGTCTCGGGGTGCACCCGGGGCGGCGTGGACCGGTCCGACCATGCCCGGGCTCAGCGCGGACAGCGCGACGATCAGCAGTGCCGCGACGGCGCCGACGACGCGCCGCAGCAGCCGGGTCACGGCTCTCCCCGGTCGATGTCGGGCTCGAGATAGATGACGCGGGTCTGCGGGACGGCGGCGCGGACGCGGGCCTCGGCGGCGTCGATGGCCTTGGCGATGGACGTGGCGTCGCTGCCGGGGGCGATGGCGATCTTCGCGGCGAGCATCAGTTCGTCGGGTCCGAGGTACTGGGTCTTCATGTGGATGATGCGGTCGACGCCGTCGCCGGGGAGCGCGGTGCGGATGGCGGCATCCTCGTCGTCGGTGGCGCCTTCACCGATCAGCAGGCTCTTCATCTCGACGATGAGCACGATGGCGATCATGCCGAGCAGAACACCGATGCACAGGGTGCCGATGCCGTCCCAGACGGGATCACCGGTGGCCATGCTCAAACCGACGCCGGCCAGCGCGAGCACCAGACCGATGAGCGCACCCGAGTCTTCCAGCAGCACGACGGGCAGTTCCGGGGTGCGGGCGTTGCGGATGAACTGCCACCAGGACGACGAGCCCTTGAGTGGCCGTGATTCCTTCATCGCGGTGAGGAAGCTGTAGCCCTCGAGTGCGATGGCGACCACCAGGATCGCGATGGCGACGTACGGCGACTCGAGTTCGTGGTCGCCGGCGTGCTGGATCTTGTGCACGCCTTCGTAGATGGCGAACAGCGAGCCGAGGCTGAAGATCACGAGGGCCACGACGAACGAGTAGAAGTAGCGGTCGCGGCCGTAGCCGAACGGGTGCAGTCTGTCGGCTTCCCGCTTGGAGCGGTTCTGGCCGAGCAGCAGGAGGCCCTGGTTGGAGGTGTCCGCGATGGAGTGCACGCCTTCGGCGAGCATCGACGACGATCCGGTGATCGCCCAGCCGATGAACTTGGCGATCGCGATTCCCGCGTTGGCGGTGAGCGCGGCGAAGATCGCCTTCTTGGATCCTTCAGCAGACAACGGGCTTCTCTATCTCTCCACCCGGCCCTCCGGACCGGGCGCGCGGGCACTCGACTCTGCAAGAGTAGTGCCGCGCGCCCGGTTTCGGCCGGATTGCGGGGTGCCGGCCGTCAGGTGGTGAACGACCGTCCGACGCGCTGATCGGTCTCCTGCATGCGGGCGCTGGCTTTGGCGACACCGGTACCCAGACCGTCCAGACGCATGCGGGCGTCGTCGAAGAGCCGGTCCCATTGGTTCTGCGCCGACTGGTACTGGGCGGCGCCGCCGGATTCCCAGCGTGCCGCCAGCGCGGTCACCTGGCGTTTGAGTTGCCCCGAGAGATCCTCGAGCTGTGCGAATTGTCCTTTGAGATCGCCGGACAGATCCCCCAGTCCGGCGAAGTTGTAGCGGATGACCGGTTCGGTCATGATTTCCCCCTTGTGTCGATGGTGGCGCCCGGTCAGGGCAGGGTCAGGCTGCCGGCGGCGGCCTGGGTGATGGCGCTGCCGGCGGCGGCGTCCTGGTCGTCGTATCCCCGGAAGCCGGTGGTCAGCTTGGCCTCGATGTCGTCGAGGGCCTGCTCGAGCCGTGTCGCGGTGGCATGCCAGTCCGTGTGCGTGTGGTCGAACGTGCGGGCGGCGGTGCCTCCCCAGTCCGAGAGGCCGCCGGCCGCCGACGCTTTGATCCGCCCGATGATGCCGCGCATGTCGCCGACGATCCCTTTGATGCTCGACGCGGCGGCCTGTCCGCCGGGTACGTCGAGATTCAATCCGTGTTTCACCTGTCACTCCTTCTCGTCACCGCCGGGCCGACGGTCGGCCCGATCCGGTCGTCTGTCCCGCCGCCGGAGCGGAGGTCGATGTCGTCGCCGGGCCGCGTCTCGGCCATCGGCTGTCCCGGTGTGCCGGCCGGGCAGGTCCAGCCGGGCGCGGGCGCCGATTCGGTGGCCGTCTGTGCGTCGGAGCTGACCGGGCAGCCGGCCGGTGGTTCGACGGCCACCGGGTCGGTCACCGGTGCTTCAGGGATCGACAGCTCGGTGGTCGTGGCGGGTCCCGGCATGCCCACGGTCGCGGGCCGCACCGTCGGCGGCGCCGGGGTCGCCGGGGTCGCGGCCGGGGTTGCCGGCGATGCCGCCGCCGTGACGGCCGGCGCGACCGGTGCTGCCGGTTGAGTGGCCGGGTCTCCGGCGTGCGGACCCGTATCGGGTGCACCGCCCAGGTTCGCCAGGTACTGCGCACCGGCGGTGATGAGCGGCGCCGCACGTTCCAGCAGGTCGGCGGCCTCGGTGAGCGCCGACGCGGTAGCGGGCGGCGCGGTGACCGGTACGGGCGTTCCGGCCGCGATCACGGACGCGGTGGGGCCAGCGAGTTCGGCGCGGGTGGCCGCGACGACGGCGAGAGCCTCCCCGAGTCCTTCGGCGGCGAGTCCGACCGCAGCGGCCTGCCCGGGCGGCGTCGCGAGCAGTGGGCCGGTGGCCGCGATGGCGGCGACGGTCTTGGCGGCGATCCCCTGAAGCTCGGCCAGTCCGGCGGCCACGATCGCCAGGGCGGCCTCGACGTCGGCGGACAGGGCGGTCCCCTGGGCCGCCAGAGCCCCCGAATCCGCCGAGGCCCGGGCCGTCTTCGCGGCAGCGGCCGGCCCGGAGACACCCGTCCACACGCCGTCCAGACCACGCAGGGCCCCGGCAGCGGTCGTCATGCCGGTCTCCAGCGTCTGCGCCGCGCCGGTGAGCGTGACGGTGGGATCGAACGCCCCGCCCGGGAGCGTTCCGTGACCGAAGGTGCCGAGAAGATCGTGGACGGGAGCCAGCAACGTCCCCGGATCGAGTGCCGGCAGGTGCGGAACGGGGAGGCCGGCCAGCAGATCGGACGGTGTCCGGTCGAGAAGTGCGGGCAGCCCGGTCGGTGCGAGGAGCTCGCCGACGGTCGGTTCGGCCGGCGCGGTCATCGGGTCACCCCGGCCGCCGCGACCGCATCCGCGCCGTGGACCGCGGCCAGCCCGCCGAGCGCGGCCGCCGCACTGGCCGACTGCACGCCGGCGAGCGCCGCCACCGACGCCAGGTGATTGGCATGCGCGACGCTGAACGCGGCGAGGAACTCCTGCCCGATCAGTCCGAACGCCGCCGCCATCGCCGCCCCCTGGGCGACGGCGTCGGTGGTACCGGCCGCGCCGGTCGCCGTGGCGAGTGCGGTCTGCGTCGCGGCGAACCCGTGCACCGCCTGAGCCTGCACGATCATCTCGGTCATCGGTGGTCCTTCCCGTCCCGGTCCTGTTCTGACGCAGCGGAGCGCGGTTCGGTTCCCTCGACACGCCCCGCGGCCGGGTCGACGTCGTCGCGGTACTCGGCGAGGAACGCCTCGGTGATCTCCGAACGGCGGCGATCGGCGTCGTCGGCGGCGTCGCGGGCGGCCGCGCAGATCGCCTCACCGAGCAGAGCAGGATCCCCGTGTGCCGCCCCGGCGGCGAGCACCAGGGAGGTGAGCCGGCCGGTCGCGTCGACCGTCGCCACCACCCGCCCTTCGTCGGCCGAACCGGTCCCGGCGAGCGCGGTGAGGTCGTCGTGGGCGCGCGCGCGAGGATCTCCAGACGGGTGGCCGCGTGGGCGACGATCGCGTCGAGAGAGGCCGTCATCGACGTACTCCCCACAGGGCGGCCGCCGACTCTTCCAGTTCGACCACCCGGCGTCTGCTCGCCAGTCCGAGCGCGTCGAGGGTCTCCGCCGGGGTGCCGCGCTCGATGAGGTGCAGCCGATGCCGGTGGTCGGCACCGGCCCGCGCCACCGCACACAGCGCGACGATGCGGGCCGCGAGCCGCTCCGGCGTCACGGACAACTGTGCGCGACCGATCCGCACCGACACCGGAATGCCGTCCGGAGTGGTGGTCACGGTCAGGCCGCCGCAGGGCGAGGCGGCGTGGACGAGGTCGTCGGCGGAGTGATCCATGCCGCTTAGACGCACGCGCGGCGAGTTCGGTTCCATTCCTCCGTCGTGCGCGTGGCATCCCCCGGACACTCCTAGGTTCGTCCGCACCGGAACCACCCCGGCTCCGGACGAGAGGGGATCACCATGACCGACCACGACGTGCACACCGCCGACACCGACACCCTGCCGCCCTGGCTGCGCCCGCCCCACGAGCGTCGGCGCGGACCGGACGACCGCACACCGCCGGCGCCGACGCGATCACCGCTGCGCCGCCCACCGGTGCCCGCACCGGTCACGTCGGCTGTCCCCGCACCGGTCACGCCGGCCGTCGCCGGACCGGGCCCCGCGCTCGACGAGGTGGCGTTGCTCCGCAAGGCGCGGCGGGCGCCGGCAGGCGGATGGCGGCGCGCGGTGCACACGCTGTCGGCGGGGGCGATCAATCCGGGTGAATCGCCGGCAGAGCTGGAGTACCAGGAGCTGCTCGACCGGGTGCGTCGCCCGGTCCGCGGCGACTACCGGATCGCGGTGCTGTCGCTCAAGGGCGGCGTCGGCAAGACGACCACGACGGTCGGCCTGGGATCGACGTTCGCGGCGTTGCGCGGGGACCGCGTGATCGCGGTGGACGCCAATCCCGATCTGGGCACACTCGCGCAGCGCGTGCCGACGCAGACCACGTCGACGGTCCGTGATCTGCTGGCCGACCCGGCGATCCATCGGTATTCGGATGTCCGGGCCCATACGTCGCAGGCACCGAGCCGGCTGGAAGTGCTCGCCTCCGAACGGGATCCGGCGGCCGCCGAGGCGTTCAGCGAAGACGAGTACCGCGGGGTCATGCGGATTCTGCAGCGCTACTACAACGTGGTCCTGACCGATTGCGGCACCGGGATGAGTCATTCGGCGATGGCCGGCGTCCTCGATCTGGCCGACGCGGTGATCCTCGTCAGTTCCCCGGCGCTCGACGGCGCGCGCAGTGCCGGCGCGACACTCGACTGGCTGGCCGGGCACGGGTTCGGGCATCTGATCAGTCGCGCGGTGGTGGTGCTCAGTTCGGCGCGGCCCGGGGCGTCGGCCATCGACATGGATCAGCTCGCGCAGCACTTCCTCAGCCGGTGCCGGGCGGTTCAGACGATCGGATTCGACGACCATCTCGCCGAGGGCGCCGACGTCGACCTCGAACTGCTGAACAAGCGGACCCGGCGGAGTCTGGTCGAGCTGGCCGCGGTGATCGCCGACGATTTCGGCGGCACGAGTCTGCGCCGTCACCCGCCGTTCCTGCCCGACTGACGCGTCACTCGCCGCGCGTATCCGGGAGTCCTGCGGTTGAATGGAGGCTGAAGCACCGGCGGCCGGCCGGTGACAGGAGGTCACATGTCAGCCCCCGAGACCTCGGCGACGGCGGCCACCGCCGTGCCGACTCCCCCGGTGCGTCTCGAGTACCGGACGATCCACGGGTATCGCCGTGCGTTCCGCATCGCGGGCAGCGGTCCGGCGATCCTGCTGATCCACGGCATCACCGACAACTCGTCCACCTGGGACGAGGTGATCGGCGACCTCGCGCGAACGCACACCGTGATCGCGCCGGATCTCCTCGGCCACGGCCTCTCGGACAAGCCGCGCGCCGACTATTCGGTGGCGGCGTTCGCCAACGGCATGCGAGATCTTCTGGTGGTGCTCGGCATCTCCAAGGTCACGGTGGTCGGGCATTCGCTCGGCGGCGGCGTGGCCATGCAGTTCTGCTACCAGTTCCCGCGCTTCGTGGAGCGCGCGGTGCTGGTCGCGCCGGGTGGGGTGAGCGACGGCGTCACCCCGTTCCTGCGCATGGCGGCACTGCCCGGGGCGCGCACCGTCATGCGGGCGCTGTCGCTCCCCGGCGTGCTGCCGGCACTGCGCGGCACCGCGAGGGCGCTGAGCCGCATCGACGACTCCGCCGGACTGCCCGAGCGGCTGGCGCCCCGCCACTGGTTCGTCGACCATCCGGATCTGCTGCGCGTGGTGGGAGATCTGACCGACTCCGAGGCGCAGGCCGCGTTCGTGCGGACGCTGCGGTCGGCGGTGGACTGGCGCGGCCAGTCGATCACCACCCTCGACCGGGCGCATTCGGTGGAGAACCTGCCGCTGCTGATGATCTGGGGCGACCGCGACCCGGTGATTCCGGCCCGTCATGCCGAACTGTTCGGTGCGGTCGTTCCCAGCGCCCAGGTGGAGATGTTCCCCGGTTCCGGGCATTTCCCGTTCCACGACGATCCGGAACGTTTCGTCGGCCTGGTCGAAGACTTCATCGCACTCACCGATCCGATCGAGTTCGATCCGGTCCGGTGGCGCGAACTGATGTCGTCGGGGCAGCGCATCGACGGATTCGACGGCGATCAGAAGCTGCTCGACCAGGTGCGCCTGGCCATGGAGGACGAACGCAACGCGAGCTGACTGAGGTCACCCTCATCCGTTCGGATGACATGCATCACGGTATGGGATGATTCGGTGATGAGCTACCCCCAGCAACCGCAGCACGGCGGTGCTCCCGGTCCGCAGAATCCCGTCCCGTACCAGGATCCGAACATCCCGCAGGCCTATCCGCAGGCACAGCAGCCGTACCCGGTGAATCCGTACGCGCACCCGCAGCAGCCGTACGGTCAGCCGCAGCCCGTCTACAGCCAGCCGCAGCAGCCGTACCCGGGCCAGTACCCCGGTCAGCCGCTCGCACCGGGTTATCCGGTCGCGTACGGCGCGACGCCGCTGGCTGCGGCCGGCTACTCCGACAAGGACAAGACCACCGCTGGACTCCTGCAGCTGCTCCTCGGCGGATTCGGTGTGGGCCGCTTCTACCTCGGCTACTCGGGTATCGGCGCCGCCCAGTTGTGCCTGACCCTGCTCGGGTGGCTCACGTCGTGGATCTTCGGTATCGGCCTGATCCTGGTCGTCGGCGTCGGTATCTGGGCACTGGTCGACGCGATCATGATGTTCACCGGCAAGGTCCCCGATGCCCAGGGAAGGCCGCTTCGATGACCCAGCCGCCCTATCCGGGACCCCAACAGCCGCCGACCGGCCCCCAGCAACCGTTCCCCGGCCCTCCCGCGGGGGTTCCGTTCCAGCCGAACATGCCGCAGCAGCCGATGGCGATGCCCGGCAGCGGCCAGCCGATCATGGAGCAGCCACTGGTCCAGATCGGCGACGTCGTCGTGACGCAGAACCAGGTGATCACTCCCACCGGAACCTTTCCGGTCAAGGGTTCACAATGGGCCGTCACCGACATGTCCACGACCACGGAGAAGATGTCGACGGTCGGCCTCGTGCTCGCCCTCGTCGGATTCTTCCTCGTCTGTGTTTTCAGCCTGTTCTTCCTGCTCATGAAGGACAGGACGACCACCGGCTTCGTTCAGGTCGTCGTCCGGGGCACCAACGGCGTACAGCACGTCACCAACATTCCGGCGACGTCGCCGGCCACCATGGCGGACGTGTCGGCGCGCGTGAACTATGCGCGGTCGGTCGCCCAGATCAACGGCTGAGTCCCGGTCTCCGGTGTCGTTCACGGCCGGCATCTGACGGCACACGGCACCGTTGCGCCTGTGCCGCCGATCAGGTGCCGCAGCAGCCGCCGTCGACGTCGTCGGCACGGCGCACGTCGCGGGTGCGGGCGTTGCGGGCCGTCCACTCCGATTCCGGCGGGTAGTCGACGCGGGAGAGGGTGAGCCCTCGTGCCTGCGCGACCGGTACCTCGGCGCTGCGTGACGTCGCCTGCAGCAGCGCGCGGCACCAGTCGAGGTTCCGGCGGCCGTCGCCCACGCTGGCGACCGCACCGACCAGCGACCGCACCATCGACCAGCAGAACGCGTCGGCCTGCACGGTCGCGGTCAGGACGTCACCGTCACGGATCCAGGTGAAGCACTGCAGTTCCCGGATGGTCGTCGAACCCTCCCGGTACCGGCAGAACGCGGCGAAGTCGTGCAGACCCACCAGACTCGCGGAGGCGGCATTCATGGCGTCCACGTCCAGGGCGCGCGTCCAGTCGGCGGTGGTCCGCGCAGACAGCGGTTCGGCACCCCACCGGGCGTCGGTGAGCCGGTACGTGTAGCTGCGGGACAGGGCCGAGAAGCGGGCGTCGAAGTCGTCGACGACCGCGTCGACGGCCTTCACCCGGACGTCGTCGGGGAGCATCTTCGCGAGCCGCCGCACCAGCCGCGACGGATCGCCGTCGATGGAGCGGGACTGCAGAGACACCGCCGGCACATCGCAGTGGGCCACCTGCCCGGTGGCGTGCACCCCGGCATCGGTGCGTCCGGCGACGGTCAGGCGCACCGGCGCCCGCAGCACCGTCGACAGAGTCGACTCGAGGGTCTCGCACACCGTGCGGCGCCCGGGCTGCGTCGCCCATCCGGCGAAGTCGGTGCCGTCGTAGCCGATCAGGAGACGCAGACGAACGAGCCCGCCGCCGGAGGTACCGGTGGCGGGCTCGTTCATGGGCGTGGCGCTCAGCGCGCTCGCTTACTTCTCGTCAGCCGAAGCGTCGCCGTCTTCGTCGGCGACCGCATCGGCGTTCTCGACAGCGGCGTCATCGGCCTTGTCCTCGACGGCCTCGACGACGTTGTCGTCAGCCTCGTCGGCGACAGGCGCCTCAGCGGCCTCGTCAGCCGGCTTGTCGGCCTTCGCGGCGGCAGCCTTCTTGGACGCGGCGGCGCGCGTGGAACGCGAAGCCTCCGACGACGCGGTCCGCTCCTTCACCAGCTCGATGACGGCCATCGGGGCGTTGTCGCCCTTCCGGTTCTCGACCTTGATGATGCGGGTGTAGCCACCGTCACGGTCCGAGTAGAACGGGCCGATCTCGTCGAACAGCTTGTGAATGACGTCCTGGTTGCGGAGGTCCTTCATCACGTTGCGGCGGTTGGCCAGCTGGCCGGCCTTCGCCTGGGTGATGAGCTTCTCGGCGTAGGGACGCAGACGCTTCGCCTTGGCTTCGGTGGTGGTGATGCGGTCGTGCTCGAAGAGCGCGGTCGCCAGATTGGCCAGAATCGCCTTCTGGTGGCTGGCCGACCCGCCGAGACGGGCACCCTTAGTGGGCTTGGGCATTGTTCTCTCCTAGGAGGTGTTCGTGAGCTACAGCTGCTCGGTCTCGGCGAAGTCCTCGCCCGCGTCGTCGGTGTACGAAGCCTCATCGCTCCAGGTGCCGGTGGCCGGGTCGTAACCGGCGACCTGCGACGGATCGAAGCTGGCCGGGCTGTCCTTGAGGGACAGACCCAGACCGTGAAGCTTCACCTTCACCTCGTCGATCGACTTCTGACCGAAGTTGCGGATGTCCAGCAGGTCCGATTCGGTACGAGCGACCAGCTCGCCGACGGTGTGGACGCCCTCACGCTTCAGGCAGTTGTACGAGCGGACGGTCAGCTCCAGATCTTCGATCGGAAGGCTGAACGCGGCGATGTGATCGGCCTCGGCGGGCGACGGACCGATCTCGATGCCCTCGGCCTCGACGTTGAGCTCACGTGCCAGGCCGAACAGCTCGACCAGGGTCTTGCCGGCCGACGCCAGGGCGTCACGCGCGGTGATGGAGTTCTTCGTCTCCACGTCGAGCACCAGACGATCGAAGTCGGTGCGCTGCTCGACGCGGGTGGCCTCGACCTTGTAGGTCACCTTCAGGACCGGCGAGTAGATCGAGTCGACCGGGATACGGCCGATCTCGGCACCCGTGGCCTTGTTCTGCACGGCCGGCACGTAGCCGCGGCCCCGCTCGACGACGAGCTCGATCTCGAGCTTGCCCTTGTCGTTGAGGGTCGCGATGTGCAGATCCGGATTGTGCACGGTGACACCGGCCGGCGGCACGATGTCGGCACCGGTGACTTCACCCGGACCCTGCTTGCGGACGTACATGGTGACCGGCTCGTCCTCGTCCGAGCTGACCACGAGGCCCTTCAGGTTCAGGATGATGTTGGTGACATCCTCCTTCACGCCGGGAACGGTGGTGAACTCGTGCAGGACGCCGTCGATGCGGATGCTGGTGACCGCTGCGCCCGGGATGGACGACAGCAGGGTGCGCCGCAGCGAGTTGCCGAGGGTGTAGCCGAAGCCCGGCTCCAGCGGTTCGATGACGAACTTGGAACGGTTCTCGGCGATGACCTCTTCGGACAGAGTCGGTCGCTGTGAAATGAGCATTGGTGTGGACTTCTCCTTCGACCGCCCGCTATATGACGGTCTCGAGGGTGGACCCGGCAGTTAGCTGACTGCTGGGTTGATTACTTGCTGTAGAACTCGACGATGAGCTGCTCGGTCAGCGGGACCTCGATCTGCTCACGCTCGGGCACGTTGTGCACGAGGATGCGCAGGGTCGAAGGAACCACCTGCAGCCACGCCGGAACCGGACGGTCGCCGAGGGTCTCCTGGGCGATCTGGAACGGGGTGGTCTGCAGCGACTTCGGGCGGACGTCGATGATGTCGTACTGGCCGACGCGGTAGCTGGGCACATCCACGCGAACGCCGTTCACGGTGAAGTGGCCGTGGCTGACCATCTGGCGGGCCTGACGACGGGTGCGCGCGATACCCGCGCGGTACACGACGTTGTCCAGTCGGGTCTCGAGGATCTTCAGCAGCTCGTCGCCGGTCTTACCCGAGCGGCGGTTGGCCTCCTCGTAGTAGCGACGGAACTGCTTCTCCATGACGCCGTAGGTGAAGCGAGCCTTCTGCTTCTCCTGCAGCTGGAGCAGGTACTCGGTCTCCTTGATACGCGCGCGACCGTGCTGGCCGGGCGGGTACGGGCGACGCTCGAAGGACTTGTCGCCTCCGACGAGGTCGACGCGGAGTCGACGGGACTTCTTGGTTGCGGGGCCGGTGTAACGAGCCATTGGTTTCTCTTCCTCCCTCTCGCTTAGACCCGGCGCCGCTTGGGCGGACGGCAGCCGTTGTGGGGCTGCGGGGTCACGTCGGAGATGGTGCCGACCTCGAGGCCGGCTGCCTGCAGCGACCGGATGGCGGTCTCACGACCCGAACCCGGTCCCTTGACGAACACGTCGACCTTCTTGACGCCGTTCTCCTGCGCCTTGCGGGCGGCGTTCTCGGCGGCGAGCTGCGCCGCGAACGGCGTGCTCTTACGCGAGCCCTTGAAGCCCACGTGGCCCGACGAGGCCCAGCTGATCACGTTGCCCTCGGGGTCGGTGATCGAGACGATGGTGTTGTTGAACGTCGACTTGATGTGAGCGTGCCCGAGCGGAACGTTCTTCTTATCGCGACGGCGAGTGCCCTTCTTGGGCCCGGCAGCGCGTGACTTCGGAGGCATTACTTCTTCTTTCCGGCGATGGTCTTCTTCGGGCCCTTACGCGTGCGCGCATTGGTCTTGGTGCGCTGACCGTGGACCGGCAGGCCGCGACGATGACGCAGACCCTGGTAGCAGCCGATCTCGATCTTGCGTCGGATGTCGGCCTGCACCTCGCGGCGCAGGTCGCCCTCGACCTTCACGTTGGCCTCGATGTACTCGCGGAGCTTCGAGACGTCGGCGTCAGTGAGATCCTTCGCGCGCAGATCGGCCGAGAGACCGGTCCCGTCGAGGATCTCCTTGGAGGTGGTACGACCAACTCCGTAGATGTATGTCAGTGCGATCTCCAGCCGCTTTTCGCGGGGGAGGTCCACACCTGCAACACGTGCCATGTGGCGATTCCTTCACTTGTCAGAGGTCTGCTCCCAGTCCGTCCCGAACTCTGCGTCGGGCCCCGGCCTCTGGTCCGGGGGTAGGCGCGCACTCGTCTGCGCGTGCTGGTGCTGGAAGTTTCATCAAGATGGAGACGATATTCAGTTGTGTTGTTCTTCAAGCGACCTGAAGAAGGACGCTGATCAGCCCTGACGCTGCTTGTGACGCAGGTTGTCGCAGATCACCATGACCCGTCCGTTACGACGGATCACCTTGCACTTCTCGCAGATCGGCTTGACGCTCGGCTTGACCTTCACGTCAGCTTCTCCTTATTTGAAGTTCCGGACTCGCGGGAGCCCGGTGGCCTACTTGTAGCGGTAGACGATGCGACCGCGGCCCAGGTCGTAGGGCGAGAGCTCTACGACGACCCGGTCCTCGGGCAGGATGCGGATGTAGTGCTGCCGCATCTTGCCGCTGATGTGGGCGAGTACCTTGTGGCCGTTCTCCAGCTCGATGCGAAACATCGCATTGGGCAGGGGTTCGACGACACGACCCTCGACCTCGATGGCTCCGTCTTTCTTAGCCATGTCCTCCACGATTCTGGGTCTGCCTGGCGGCATTCCCGGTCGAATCAGTTGTCTTCCGCTACGGTCGGTTCATCGGCGGCTTCTCCGCCCGCGCCGGTCACCTGCGAGGCGACCGGTTGAAGGCATGCGTCACCGCACGACGCACCGAGGTTCTATCGTACGCGGCTCGCCGCGGTAGGCCAAACCGTCGCGCACCGCCCCTGATCTGCGAGACTCGTGTCATGTCCGACAACGCGAACAGCTTTCTCGCCAGCACCGTCATCACGGGTGTGACCCTGTGGATCGCCCAGGTCCTGGTTCCCGACATGTACTTCGATTTCGGCGACGTTCACAATCTGCTCGGCAAGATCCTGATCGTGCTGCTGGTGGCGGCGGTGTTCGGTCTGATCAACGGTTTCCTGCGGCCGATCGTCCGGTTCCTGGCGATCCCGCTGTACATCCTGACGCTCGGCCTGATCAGCTTCGTCATCAACGCTCTCATGCTGATGCTGGCGGGGTGGCTGACCGGCCACATGCCGTGGGGCCTGCACGTCGGCGGCTTCTGGAGTGCGGTGTGGGGCGGCATCGTGATCGGCGTGGTCGGCTGGCTGGTCGCGATGGTGCTGCCGGACCGTCTGACCGACCGCGCGCGGCGCTGACGTGCGCGCCGTCGTCCAGCGGGTCTCGTCGGCCGCGGTGACCGTCGACGGCCAGACCGTCGGTGCCCTCGACCTGGGCGATGGCGAGCTGGGCCTGGTCGCGTTGATCGGCGTGACCCACGACGACGATGCGGCGGCGGCCGCGAAACTCGCCGACAAGATCTGGCGGCTGCGGATCTTCACCGGCGGCGACGGTCCCGAGCGGTCGGCGGCCGACGTCGGCGCCCCGATTCTGGTGATCAGCCAGTTCACCCTCTATGCGAACACCGAGAAGGGCCGGCGGCCGTCGTGGAATGCGGCGGCACCCGGACCGGTGGCGGAGCCGCTGGTCGACGCGGTGGCCGACGGTCTGCGGGCCGCGGGTGCGACGGTGGCGACCGGACGCTTCGGCGCCCACATGGAGGTCGCGCTGTGCAACGACGGTCCGGTCACCCTGATCCTGGAGACCTGACTCGCCCCGGCACGCTCCTGAGCTCCCCACGCTCCTTGAGCCTGTCGAAAGGCCCCCTACGCTCCTTGAGCTTGTCGAAAGGAGCTCGCTTCGACAAGCTCAACGAGCGCGACGAGACGAGCGCGGCGAGTCAGTTCATGCACCACTTGCCGTCGACCTTGCTGGCCGTCTCCGACGGTGACGGCATCGTCTGACCACCGAGCACCATGTCGGCGTCCACCGTGGCGGTATCGCCGTCGATGGTCACCTTCTTGACGTCGATGGTCATGTTCGGCGACACCTTCTCGGCGAGGCCGCCGATGTCGATGCCCAGATCCTTGCCGAGATCGCCGAGAGCGTCGTTGATGTCGCGGGTCAGGCCCATGTCCTCGAACTGTTTGCGTGCCTGCGATCCGCCGCAGAACTGGTCGACGGCCTTCGAGTACTGGCCGGCGCTCATGTACTTGCCGAAGTCCTCGTAGACCTGTGCCACCTCGCGTTCCTGCTTGCGGTCACCGAATCCGCCGCCGTGACCGAGAGGTGTCAGCGCGAGGACGCCGGCGGCCACCACGAGCACCGCCAGCAGTGCTCCGGCGACGATCAGCGGAATCCGCCAGGGCGAGCGTGCCGCCGAGGCGGGTGCGTCGGACGGCGGAACGGTCGGCGGCTGCGGCGGCTGCCCGCCGGGATACGGCTGCCAGCCCTGCGGATCGGAAGGATTCTGCGGACCGGTCATCGTGAACTCCTACTCCCCCGGGCGGACCGTCAGGATGCGCGGCCCGTCCTCGGTGACGGCGACCGTGTGCTCCCAGTGGGCGGCACGCGAACCGTCGTCGGTCACCACGGTCCAGTCGTCGTCGAGGACATGAGTATCACCCGAACCGAGCGTCAGCATGGGCTCGATGGCCAGAGTCGATCCGACGACGAGGTCGGGTCCGCGCCCGGGAGCGCCTTCGTTCGGCAGGAACGGGTCGAGGTGCATCTCGCGGCCGATGCCGTGACCGCCGTAGCCGTCGACGATGCCGAACGGGCGGCCGAACGTCTTCTCGGCGGCGCGGGTACCGGTCTCGATGGCGTGCGAGACGTCGGTGAGGCGGTTGCCGGGAAGCATGGCGGCGATGCCGGCCTCCATGGACAGGCGGGTCGCCTCGGACAGTTCGCGATCGGCGGCCGACAGGTCGCCGACGCCGAACGTCCACGCCGAATCGCCGTGCCAGCCGTCGAGGATCGCGCCGCAGTCGATGGAGACGAGGTCACCGTCGGCGAGCACGACCGTCGACGACGGGATGCCGTGCACCACGACGTCGTTGACCGACGAACAGATCGATCCCGGAAACCCGTGATAGCCCTTGAACGAGGGCACCGCCCCGTTCTCGCGGATCAGCGTCTCGACGATCTCGTCCAGGTCGAGGGTGCTGACGCCGGGTTTGGCGGCATCGCGTGCCGCGACCAGTGCGGCACCGACGATCGCGCCGGCGGCGGCCATCGCGTCCAGTTCGCCGGGCGAACGGAACGGGACCGGCTTGCGCCTACGGAATCGACCCACCGGGTGAGGGTCAGGCCTGGCCGAGAGCCGACATCACGCGCTGGTGGACCTCGTCCACGTCGCCCATGCCGTCGATCTCGGTGATGCGGTCGCCGTAGTAGTCCAGCAGCGGTGCGGTCTCGTCGTTGTAGACCTTCATCCGGTTGCGGATGACGTCCTCGGTGTCGTCGGCGCGACCGCGGGCGAGCATGCGCTCGACGACGGCGTCCTCGTCGACGACGAACGACAGCACGCCGTCCAGCGAGACGTTCATGTCACCCAGGATGCCTTCGAGGGCCTCGGCCTGCTCGACCGAACGCGGGAAACCGTCGAGGATGAAACCCTTGGCGGCGTCCGGCTCGGCGAGCCGCTCACGCACCATGCCGACGGTGATCTCCGGCGGCACCAGGTCGCCGGCATCCAGGTACTTCTTGGCTTCGAGGCCGATGGGCGTGCCCTGCGAGATGTTCGCGCGGAACAGGTCACCGGTCGAGATGTGCGGGATACCGAGCGATTCGGACAGCAGCTCCGCCTGGGTGCCCTTGCCGGCGCCGGGAGGACCGAGGATGACGAGTCTCACTTCAGGAACCCTTCGTACTTGCGTTGCATCAACTGGCTGTTGATCTGCTTCAAGGTGTCGAGGCCGACGCCCACCATGATGAGCAGCGCCGTGCCGCCGAACGGCATGTTCTGAAGTGCGTTGCCGCCGCCACCGATCTGCAGGAACAGGTTCGGCAGGATCGCGATGATGCCGAGGTACAGCGAGCCCGGCAGGGTGATGCGGCTCAGCACGTAACTCAGGTAGTCGGCCGTCGGCTGACCCGGACGGATACCCGGGATGAAGCCGCCGTAGCGCTTCATGTCGTCGGCCCGCTCCTCCGGATTGAAGGTCACGGCGACGTAGAAGTACGTGAAGAAGATGATCAGCAGGAAGTAGGTGAGGATGTGCACCCAGTCGGTGGTCTTCACCAGGTGGTCCTGAACCCACTGCTCCCAGCCGGTGCCGTCGCCGCCGCCGGTGACCATGATGATCAGCTGCGGGATGTACAGCAGCGAGGAAGCGAAGATGACGGGGATGACGCCCGCGGTGTTCACCTTGATCGGAATGTAGGTGGACGAGCCGCCGTACATCTTGCGGCCCACCATGCGCTTGGCGTACTGGACCGGGACCCGTCGCTGGCCCTGCTCGATGAAGACCACGGCGATCAGGATGAGCAGCGCCGCGAACAGGACCAGGCCGAAGACCAGGCCGCCGCGGGACTGCAGGATCTGCTTGCCCTCCGCCGGGAAGCGGGCGGCGATACCGGCGAAGATCAGCAGCGACATGCCGTTGCCGACGCCGCGCTCGGTGATCAGCTCACCGAACCACATGACCAGGATCGCGCCGGCCGTCATGACGAGGACGATCAGGATCAGGGTGAAGATGCCCTTGTCGGCCAGGAACTGGCCGTCGTCGCAGTTGTCGCCGGCACCCTGCAGGAGGTTGCCGTTGGCGGCCAGGGCGACGATGCCGGTGGCCTGCAGCAGTGCCAGCGCCACCGTCAGGTAGCGGGTGTACTGCGTCATCTTGTTCTGGCCGGACTGGCCTTCCTTGCGCAACTGCTCGAAGCGCGGGATGACCACGGTCAGCAGCTGCACGATGATCGACGCCGTGATGTACGGCATGATGCCGATCGCGAAGACCGACAGCTGCAGCAGTGCGCCGCCGGAGAACATGTTGATCAGCGAGTAGATCTGGGCGTTGTCGCCCTGATTCGCCGCGTCGACACACTCGTTGATCTTGCGGAAGTCGACGCCCGGAGACGGAAGCGTCGCACCGAAGCGGTACAGCACGAGGATGCCGAAGACGAAGAAGATCTTCTTCCTCAGTTCTGGCGTCCGGAAGGTCGCCATCAGGCTGGCAAGCACTAACTCCTCCTACCACCGCCGGCCGTGGCCGCGATGCTCAGGCGTCTGACGTCTATAAGTCTTCGATTGCGTGCACCCACCCGGGGCGGCGTGCAGAGGCACCGAACTGAAACTCTAACAGTGAGCCAAGCACCACCGGCCAGGAGCACCGTCTGCGAGTCCGGGAAGTCCGGTTCGCGTCTGGTGCACCTGGCCGGTGATGGTTCAGCTCTCGCGCACAGGCTGTGTCTTACAGCTCGGTCGCGGTACCGCCGGCGGCGGTGATCTTCTCCTTGGCGGCGCCGGTGAACTTGTCGGCGGTGATGTTCACCTTCACCGACAGGTCACCGTCACCGAGGACCTTCACCAGGCGGTTCTTCCGGACGGCACCGGCGTTGACGAGATCGTCGACGCTGATGTCACCGCCCTTCGGGAACAGCTTGGCGATGTCGCCGACGTTGACGACCTGGTACTCGATCCGGTTGCGGTTCTTGAAGCCCTTCAGCTTCGGAAGACGCATGTGGATCGGCATCCGGCCGCCCTCGAAACCGGCGGGCACGTTCTTGCGGGCCTTGGTGCCCTTGGTGCCGCGACCCGCGGTCTTACCCTTCGAGCCCTCACCGCGACCCACACGGGTCTTCTCGGTCTTCGCACCCGGTGCGGGGCGAAGGTGGTGCAGCTTGATCGCACTCATTACTTAACCTCTTCGACAGTCACGAGGTGCCGGACCACGTTGATGAGACCGCGGTTGATCGGGGTGTCCTCGCGGGTGACGGTCTGGCGGATGCCCTTGAGGCCAAGGGTGCGCAGGCTGTCACGCTGGTTCTTCTTGGTACCGATGGTGCCCTTGATCTGGGTGATCTGCAGCTGTGCCATGGTTACGCTCCTGCTCCTTCGGTCGCTGCGGCAGCAGCGGCGGCGCGAGCGCGCAGCATGCCGGCCGGGGCGACTTCTTCGACGGTCAGGCCACGACGGGCAGCGACCTCTTCGGGGCGCTGCAGCGACTTGAGAGCCGCCACCGTGGCGTGCACGACGTTGATGGCGTTGTCCGAGCCGAGGCTCTTGGCGAGCACGTCGGTCACACCGGCGCACTCGAGCACGGCACGCACCGCACCACCGGCGATCACACCGGTACCGGCGCTGGCCGGACGCAGCATGACCACACCGGCGGCCTCCTCACCCTGAACGGGGTGAGTGACGGTGCCACCGATCATCGGGACGCGGAAGAAGTTCTTGCGAGCCTCTTCGACGCCCTTCTGGATCGCGGCCGGAACTTCCTTGGCCTTGCCGTAGCCGACACCGACCATGCCCTGGCCGTCGCCGACCACCACGAGGGCGGTGAAGCTGAACCGGCGGCCACCCTTGACCACCTTGGACACGCGGTTGATGGTCACGACGCGCTCGAGCTGATTCCGCTCCTCGCGATCGCGACCACCGCGCTGGTTGTCGCGACGATCGCCGCGGCCGCGACGCTCGCCGCCACCGCGCTGATCGTTGCTGTTGCTGTTGTTGCCGGCGGGTCCGTTTCCGCCGT
Source organism: Gordonia sp. (in: high G+C Gram-positive bacteria) (assembly GCF_047600565.1). GTDB lineage: Bacteria > Actinomycetota > Actinomycetes > Mycobacteriales > Mycobacteriaceae > Gordonia. Next base: position 2,870,033 of record NZ_JASGKN010000001.1, on the reverse strand, counting down.
CACGCTGACGTCCGGGCATCAGAGGTTCCCTCCGGTCTTGCTGGTGTAGATGGTCATCAGAACTTCAGGCCTCCCTCACGGGCGGCGTCGGCCAGAGCCGCGATGCGGCCGTGGTACTTCTTGCCGCCGCGGTCGAAGACGACCGACTCGACGCCGGCGGCCTTGGCGCGCGAAGCGACCAGTTCGCCGACCTTCTTGGCCTGGGCGCTCTTGTCGCCGCCCGCAGCCTGGACGTCCTTCTCGATCGAGCTGGCGGCAGCCAGGGTCGTGCCGGTCAGGTCGTCGATCAGCTGCACGTGGATGTGGCGGCTGCTGCGCTTGACGGCCAGGCGCGGACGCTCGGCCGTGCCGTTGACCTTCTTGCGCAGACGGTAGTGACGGCGGTTCGTCGCGGTGCGACGACGCGTCGAAGCGTCCTTGCCGATGGGGGTGCGATCGATGGTTTCACTCATTGCTTACTTACCCGTCTTTCCGACCTTGCGACGGATCTGCTCGCCTTCGTAGCGGATGCCCTTGCCCTTGTAGGGGTCCGGACGCCGCAGGCGGCGGATGACCGCAGACACCTGGCCGACCTTCTGCTTGTCGATACCCGAGACCGAGAACTTGGTCGGCGTCTCCACCGCGAAGGTGATGCCGTCCTGTGCCTCGATCAGAACCGGGTGGCTGTAGCCGAGGGCGAACTCGAGGTCCTTGCCCTTGGCCTGGACGCGGTAACCGACGCCGAAGATCTCCATGGTGGTGGTGTAACCCTGGGTCACACCGACGACCTGGTTGTTGATCAGCGAGCGGGTCAGGCCGTGCAGGGCACGGTTCCGGCGCTCGTCGTTCGGACGGGTCACCACGATGGTGTTGTCTTCCTTGGCGACCGTGATCGGCTCGGAGACGGTCAGGCTCAGTTCGCCCTTCGGGCCCTTCACCTTGACGTCCTGGCCGTCGATGGTCACGTCGACACCAGCGGGGATCTCGATGGGGTTCTTACCAATACGCGACATTGTGTTCGTTCCCCCTACCAGACGTAGGCGAGGACTTCGCCGCCCACGCCCTGGTTGGCTGCCTGGCGGTCGGTGAGGAGGCCGGACGACGTGGAGATGATGGCCACGCCGAGGCCGCCCAGGACCTTGGGCAGGTTGGTGGACTTCGCGTAGACCCGCAGGCCAGGCTTCGAGACGCGGCGGAGACCAGCGATGCTGCGCTCCCGGCTCGGGCCGTACTTGAGGGTCACGGTCAGCTTCTTGCCGACCTCGGCGTCCTCGACCTTGTAGTCGGTGATGTAGCCCTCGCGCTTGAGGATCTCGGCGATGTTCACCTTGATCTTCGACGACGGGAGGCTCACCTCGTCGTGGAACGCCGAGTTGGCGTTACGCAGACGCGTCAGAAAGTCTGCGATCGGGTCAGTCATGGTCATGGTTGACCGTCAACCTTTCTCGTAGCGGTTCCCATACAGCGGCCGGATGACCGGTGGGCCTTCCACGAAGTGGACAGTTGTGCAAGGTTCTTCCCTGCCGATGCCGTTGGCTTTTCGCCGGCACCGGCGGGGTATGAAGTTGTGGTTCCCGGGGGCACAGTTCACCCAGGCAACCGCTCAAGTGTGCCAAACCCGGGCCGATAAGGCCAAATCGCGGCTTCCCCGACGGCCCGTGGGCCATCCTGATGGTCGTACGTCACCCTGTGGGGAGGGAATCGACTTGCCTGTCTTTCTTCGACGCCTCGTTCCGGTCACGGTGCTTCTGGCGGGCCTGGCTCTGGTCCCGGTGGTGGCCGCACCCGCCGGGGCGGATCCGGGCCGGACGGTGTGGGCGTGCCATCCGCGAATGCACGACGACCTGTGCGACGGGTCGCTGGCCACCACGACCGGGTATCCGCCTCGGACGGTGGGCTACCGGAAGGCGTCCGACCCGAAGGTCGACTGCTTCTACGTCTATCCGACGTCGACCACGCAGACGACGCCCAACTCGGATCGCCGGATGACACCGGAGATCGCCCGCTCGATCGTCGAGCAGGCCCGGATGTTCTCCCGCGTCTGCCGGATGTTCGCGCCGATGTACCGGCAGGAGACGTTCGCGGCGCAGCCGAACAAGCAGTCGTACGTGTACACCCCGCAGGCGGAGATCGCCTATCAGGACGTCCGGTCGTCGTGGAACGACTATCTCGCGCACGACAACCACGGCCGGGGCGTCATCCTCATCGGTCATTCGCAGGGCGCCGCGCACCTGGCACGTCTGATCCGCGAGGAGATCGACCCCGATCCGTCCGAACGCGGCCGGCTGGTCGGGGCGATCCTGGGCGGCAGCCCCGTCTACACCGCGACCGGAAAGACCTCCGGCGGCATGTTCGCGAACATCCCGGCCTGTACACGGACCGGGCAAGCGGGCTGCGTGACCGCTTTCGTCACCATGGACGAGAACGTGAAGGACGTGCAGGCTCCGGTCGGCGGCGACTACTGGCCGTACCCGTATCCGAAGCCGGATCCGGCGAAGTTCGAACGGATCTGCACCGATCCGGCCCGTTTGAGCGGCGCGAAGAGTCTGACCCCGTTGATCAACCTCGACTACCCGTTCGGCGGTCCGCTGCTCGGCGGCGAAGCGCTGGGATGGCGGGAGCTGCCGAACGCCGTCCACTTCGAGATGTGTGCGCCGCGGTGAATCGCATTGGCTGGCCGAGGGCTTCAACGGAACGCCCGATCCGGTGCTGGCGGCGATGGTCCCGCTCATGACGAAGAACGGCAACTGGCATGTGCCCGAGATGAATGTGGCGATGGGCAATCTGATCCGGATCGCGCAGAGGCAGACCCGCACCTACCTGGCGCGCTGACCGCCCGTCAGCGGCCGGGGCGGCCGTCGTCGTCGCGGTGCTTGAGCGACTCGCGGCGCAGGAGATAACCGGAGACCAGGGCGACGACGCCGCCGGCGACGATCCCGAACACGTGGTCGTTCAGCACGAGCGTCAGGATGACGGCGACGACGGCGCCGAGGAGGATCGCGGTCGCCCACACCTGCGCCGCACTCGCCTGATGGAACATGCGTCCATCTAACTCACGCGCGCCCAGCTTGTCGACGCCTGAGCCCCTCCCCCACGCTCGTCGAGCCCCTCCCGCTCGTTGAGCCCGTCGAAGCGAGCCTCCCCACGCTCCTTGAGCTTGTCGAAGCGAGCCTCCCCACGCTCGTTGAGCCCGTCGAAGCGAGCCCAACGCTCGTTGAGCCTGTCGAAGCAAGCCTCCTTTCGACAAGCTCAAGGAGCGTGGGGGCTCAAGGAGCGTGCGGGCTCAAGGAGCGTGGGGCTCCCGCTACTTGATGGGTGGATCGGCGGGCAGGACGTGTTCGCCGGTCTTGTCGCAGGCCAGGGCCAGCGACGAGATGTACTGCTTGCTGCCGTCCGGGGCGGGCAGCGCCGAGGCCAGCATGTCGGGACGCTCGAACTCGGTCTGGGTGACGCAGCACCACAGCTTGGCGTCGCTCGGGTTGCCGTTCTCGTCGAACATCGGCAGGTCGATGCCGTCGTTCTTGCGCCGCAGGTAGTAGCGCCCCTTGGTGGCGATCGCGAGGATCGGCGGGAGCACGACGGCCAGTGCCGCCGCCACCAGCGGCGAGTACGGCGCGATGCCTTCACCGAAGACCCCGAAGAACACCATGATCGAGGCGCCCGCGGCGACGATCACCGAGACGAAGCCGACCGGGTTGATCGCGTACAGCATGCCGCGACGGAACTCCGGCGTCTTCGGGCTGATCTTCAGGATGTGCTTGTTGACCACGATGTCGGTGGCCACCACCACGATCCAGGCGATACCGCAGTTGGCGTAGAAGTTGAGCAGCTCGGACAGGAAGCTGAACATGTTCGACTCCATGAGCACGAGTGCGATGACCAGGTTCACGACCACGAACACGAGGCGGCCCGGGTAGGTCTTGGTGACACGGGTGAACGAGTTGGTCCACGCCAGCGACCCCGAGTAGGCGTTGGTGACGTTGATCTTCAGCTGCGAGATGACCACCAGGATCACCGCGAGAGTCATGGCGAGCCAGGACGGCATGAAGTCCTCGTAGATCATGACGAACTGGTGCACCGGCTCGTTGGCGACGCCGGTGCTGTCGGCGACGTGGCCGATCAGGTAGACGGCCAGGAAGAGGCCGGCGATCTGCTTGAACGCACCGAACAGCACCCAGCCCGGGCCGGCGGTGATGACCGCGGTCCACCACTTGCGGTTGTTCTCGGGAGTCTTGGGCGGCATGAAGCGCAGGTAGTCGATCTGCTCGGCGATCTGTGCGATCAGCGACAGGCAGACGCCGGCGCACAGCATGATCCCGGCCCAGCTGACGCCTTCACCGAGCGGCTTGCCGTCGGAGTCCACACCGGAGAAGCTCAGGAAATCGCTCACCGATCCGGGGTGCGCGGCGACCAGGTAGATGAACGGGCCGACCATCATGATCAGCCAGAGCGGCGTGGTCCACACCTGCAGTTTGGCGAGCGCCTTCATGCCGTAGATGACCAGCGGCAGCACGATGAGCGTGGATGCCAGATAGCCGATCCACAGTGGTATGCCGAGGCCGAGTTTGAGGCCCTGCGCCATGATCGAGCCCTCGAGGGCGAAGAAGATGAACGTGAACGACGCGAAGATCAGGTTCGTGACCACCGAACCGTAGTAGCCGAAGCCGCTGCCGCGGGTGATCAGGTCGAGGTCGATGTTGTAGCGGGCCGCGTAGTAGGCGAGCGGGAATCCGGTCACCACCACGACGGTCGCGAACAGCAGGATTCCCCACAGTGCGTTGCCGGTGCCGTGGGCGATGCCGATGTTGGCGCCGATGGAGAAGTCCGCGAGGTAGGCGATGCCGCCCAGTGCCGACGTGGCGACCACGGCGGTGCTCCATCGGCGGTAGCTGCGTGGCGCATACCGCAGCGTGTAGTCCTCGAGTGTCTCTTTGAGCGCTTCACGCTCCGCGGGATCGGATGCGCTGGGCTCCGATCCCTTCACGACCACATCGGTCATGGCTTCTCCCTCGTCGTGGACGGCCCCTCGCCGCCCGTGTACGACGAACCTACGAATGCGGCGTGTAGCCCTCGATGCCCCGATATTGCGGTTGCGTTACCGGGGCGCCGAGGTGTTACATCCGCTGTCGGCCGCGCAGCGTGTCCCAGACTCGTCGTGGAGCCGTCATCGAACGCGTGGGCGCGATGAGCAGCGCTATACGGGGGAGTTGGGACAGGAAGCGCGGGTCAGGCGGTGCCGGTGCGGCGCCGGGTCCGGAACGCGACGGTCGCCGCGAACACGATCCACAGGCCGACGAGGACGACGGTCAGCCGAATGCCGAGGGTCTCGAGGTCCGCCGAGCCGACCGCGGCCACCACACCTCCCCAGCCGAACGTGTCGGCGCCGACACCGGCGAGCTGGACGATGGCGACCAGGATGGCGACGGCCGCGGAGATGCCGGTCATCACCAGGGCGTAGGGCACGGCGCGGCGGCGCGGTCCGGTCACGTCGTCGACAGGCTGCCAGGCGTAGGCGCGACGCATGAGGGCGCCCTGCGCGGTGTCGAACAGCGACATGCCCGCGGCGAACAGGATCGGCAGTGTCATGACCGCCCACCACGGGACCTGGCCGAGGGTCGCCGCGCCCGCCATCGCCAGCAGGCCGATCTCGGTGGCGGTGTCGAAGCCGAGACCGAACGCGAACCCGACGCCGAACATGCGGGACGGACGATCGATCAGCGACTCGAAGCGGCGCATGAGCCACCACATCGGGCCGCCCTGGGGCGCCGCATCCTCGGCCCGCCGGGCCTGGATCAGCGACCAGATGTTCACGCCGGCGATCAACAGCAGGAAGATCGACGAGACCGTGGGCCCCCAGATCCCGCTGAACAGGTGGACCCCGGAGTCGTCGTTGCCGATGGCGTGGGCGGCGGCACCGATGCCGAGCGCGAGCGCCGCACACAGCAGCACGACCACCATGGAGTGGCCGAGGGAGAACCACAGGCCGACGGTCGATGCGGGTCGTCCGCGGGTGACGAACCGGCGGGTGGTGTTGTCGATGGCGGCGATGTGGTCGGCGTCGAAGGCGTGCCGCATGCCGAGTGCGTAGGCACCGAGTCCGACGGCCAGCGCGGCCGGTCCACCGACCTCGTAGCGCACCCCTGACGGCACGACCACGAGAAGCAGAAGCCCCCAGCCGACGATGTTGAGTCCGGCGATCACCGCGGCGGCGACCGGCCACGACGACAGGCGGCCGACGGGAGCGGTGGGCGAGGTCTGCTGTGTCATACGAGGGTTCCCATCTGTGCGTTCTGGTTGTCGGTGGTGGAGGCGAGGGCGTCGGCGCGCCAGGCGTCGAAGACGTCTTCGAGTGGGCTGTGGTGGAGGCGGTGACCGAGGTGGCGGGCCAGGGCACCGGGACCGGCGAGGGCCATCGCACCGCGCTCGTCGGCCGGTCGGCGGCCGGCGATCAGCACCGTGTCGAACACGCGCGCCTCGCCGAGGATGCCCGGCACCGGCCGGTCTCCGCGGACGTCGGTGTCCTCCACCAGCAGCGGCACGTCGTCGTACGAGATCTGTGAGACGAGCCGGGCGCGGCCGCCCCGTTCACCGCTGCGGCCGAGGACCGTGGTCTCGCGGATCACGGCGGTCGCCCCGGCCTCGGCCGTGACGGTCAACGTCCGGGTCAGGTCGGCGCCGTCGGCGACGACGGTCTCGCGCCCCATCCACAGCAGCGTGGCGTCGGCACCCAGCACCACGTCGACGGTCCAGACCGACGGCTCACCGACCACGTCGGCCGTATCCGGGCGCCCGGTGCCGTAGGCGACGGTGCCGCCCACCTCGGTCAGTTCCAGGGTGCAGCCGTCGCCGACGCGGATCCTCACATCGAGCCGGTCGCCGCCGAGCAGCATCGCCCCACCGGCCACCAGCGCGAGGTGCGCGGTGGTCTCGGTGCGGTCGAGCAGGCGCGGCACCAGCACGGTGCCCGCGCCCGCCGACATCGTCACGCGGGCCCGGGGGGCGGCGCGCTCGATCTCGACGACGGTGGACTGCATCGGTCAGTGACTGTGCGAGTGGTCGTGGCTGTGGTCGTGGTCGTGGCTGTGAGTGAAGCCGCCGCTCTCCGAGTCGTCGGCGTGGAAGTGCGGCGCCATGGGACCCGGATCGATCGGCGTGTGGTCGCCGACCCGGTGGGCGGCGATCATCGACAGCACCCAGTCCTTCAGGGCGGCCACGGAGACGTCGTCGTGGCGGGACAGCGCCAGCACCGGGCCGCCCTCACGGGCCGCGGTGGCGTCGGACACCATCTGCGGCAGGTCGACGCCGACGTGCGGGGCGAGGTCGGTCTTGTTGACCACCAGCAGGTCGGCGCGCCCGATGCCCGGACCGCCCTTGCGGGCCACGTCGCCGCCGCCGGCGACGTCGAGGACGAAGATCTGGGCGTCGATCAGCGCCGGGGAGAACGTGGCGGTGAGGTTGTCGCCACCGGACTCGATCAGGACCAGGTCGAGCGGAGCGAAGTCGCGTTCGAGGTCCTCCACCGCCAAAAGGTTCTCGGTGACGTCGTCGCGGATCGCGGTGTGCGGGCAGGCGCCGGTCTCCACCGCGCGGATGCGTTCGGGGTCGAGAACGCCGGCGGCCTTGAGCAGGCGCGCATCCTCGTCGGTGTAGATGTCGTTGGTGATGACGCCGATGGCGATCTCGTCGGCGAGCGCCCGGCACACCGTCGCGATGAGCGACGACTTGCCGGTGCCGACGGGACCGGCGACGCCGAGACGGAACGAACGGGTCTGTGTGTCAGGCACGGAACAACCTCTGGGTCATGACCGCGTGGGCCTGCGCCCACTCTTCGGTCTGCGGAGCACCCGGCGCGGGGATCGCGTCCGGGTCGGTGAGGGCGGCCAGTGCGGCGACGAACGGTTCACCGGCGGCACAGGCGTCGAGGACCCAGCCGCTCACCACGGCCGGATCCTGGGGTTCGAGTTTGAGGACGGCCGCGCACGCGGTGGCGGCGTCGTCGTAGATCGCGAGCCGCACCAGGTCGGGAGCCGCGATCCCGGCGGCGACGGCAACCGCACCGAGCACGACCGGCCGGCAGGGTGCGGCGGCCATCTGGTCGACGGCGGCGAGGGCGGGATGCTCGGGCCACTGCGAGCGGGCGAAACGAAGGTAGCCGCGGGCCTGCGCGATCGACGCCTCCCGCAGCGCGGGAGCGGGGGTTCGTGCCGCCCAGGCGGCCTGGACCCGATCGGCGGCGTCTCCTTTCGACAGGCTCAAGGAGCGTTGCGACAGGCTCAAGGAGCGTTGCGACAGGCTCAAGGAGCGTTGCGACAAGCTCAAGGAGCGTTGCGACGCACTCATCGAGCGTTCCGGCCCGCTCCTTGAGCCTGTCGAAAGGACGGCACGCGCGACGGCGGCGGTACCCGCCTCGGTACGGGTGACCGTGCCGGCACGACCGATCAGGTACTCGCGGATCCGTTCCGGCGGCAGCCCGCCGCGGAGCGCGGGTTCCACCCCGGCCGAGTAGGCATGGCCGCCCGTCGGCAGCCGGGCGTCGGCCAGCAGCATCGCGGCGAACCGACTCGCCCCGCTCGCTTCGCTCCCGGCGGCGGACCGACCGCTCACGTCGTTCCCAACAGCGGTGTCCACGTCAGAACATCTGGTAGAGCTGGGCGAGTGGCAGCCGCTCGGCGGGAGCAGGGGTCACCGGGTCGCCGTCGATGGAGATCTCGAAGGTGTCCGGCCGGATGTCGATCGCCGGCAATGCGTCGTTGACCTTCATGTCCTTCTTGCCGATCTCCCGGGTCGGCTTGAGGGGCACCAGGGCGCGGCGCAGTCCGAGTCGCCCGGCGAGCCCGTCGTCCAGGGCTGCGGGCGACACGAACGTCACCGACAGGTCCGGTCCGATCGCGTCGCCGAACGCGGGCCGCTGCAGCACCGGCTGAGGGGTCGGGATGGAGGCGTTGGGGTCGCCGAGTCCGGCCCAGGCGATGGCACCGCCCTTGATGATCAGATCGGGGCGGACCCCGAACAGCGCCGGCGACCACAGCGTGAGGTCGGCGAGCTTACCGGTCTCGATGGAGCCGATCTCGTCGTCGAGGCCGTGCGCGACGGCCGGATTGATCGTGTACTTGGCGACGTAGCGTCGGGCCCGCTGGTTGTCGGCGGGACCGTCGTCGAGCGCCCCGCGTCGCGCCTTCATCACATGCGCGACCTGCCAGGTGCGTGTGATGACCTCACCGATGCGGCCCATCGCCTGAGCGTCGGACGATGTGATCGACAGGGCGCCCATGTCGTGCAGGATGTCTTCGGCCGCGATGGTCGTGGCCCGGATGCGGGACTCGGCGAAGGCGAGGTCCTCGGGTACGGCCGGGTTGAGGTGGTGGCACACCATCAACATGTCGAGGTGCTCGGCCACCGTGTTCACGGTGTGCGGCAACGTCGGGTTGGTGGAGCCGGGCAGCACATGCGGCAGCGACGCGATCGACAGGATGTCCGGGGCGTGACCGCCGCCGGCGCCCTCCACGTGGAAGGCGTGGATGGATCGGCCCTTCATGGCGGCGATGGTGGAGTCGACGAATCCGGCCTCGTTGAGAGAATCCGAGTGCAGGGCCACCTGCAGGCCCCACTCTTCGGCGGCGGTGAGCGCCGCATCGATGGCGGCGGGCGTCGAGCCCCAGTCCTCGTGGACCTTGAGGCCTCCGGCGCCGGCGAGCGCCTGCTCGGCGAGGCCTTCGGCCGACACGGTGTTGCCCTTGCCGAGCAGGACCACGTTGACGGGCAACGGGTCGAGCGCCCGATGGATCTGGGTGAGATGCCAGGCGCCGGGCGTGACGGTGGTGGCTTTGGAGCCTTCGGACGGTCCGGTGCCGCCGCCGATGACGGTGGTGATGCCGGTGGCGAGCGCTTCGTGGATCTGCGACGGCGACAGCAGGTGCACATGCGAGTCGATGGCGCCGGCGGTCAGGATCCGGCCCTCGCCGGAGATGACGTCGGTGGACGGGCCGATCACCAGGTCGGGGTGTACGCCGTCGGCGATGTCCGGGTTGCCGGAACGGCCGAGCGCGACGATGCGGCCGTCGCGGATACCGACGTCGGCCCTCTCGATGCCCCACCAGTCCAGGACGATCACGTTGGTGATCACGGTGTCGGGGGCCCCGGGCGCGGGCCCGTCGGGTCCGGCTCCGGCGGCACGGGTGCGGGTGCCCTGGTTCATCGATTCACGAATCGACTTGCCGCCGCCGAAGACCGATTCCTCACCGCCGAAGGTGTGGTCCTTCTCGATCTCGATCCACAGGTCGGTGTCGCCGAGGCGCACCTGGTCTCCGACGGTCGGGCCGTACAGGGCGGCGTACCGTTCGCGGTCGATGCGCGCCATCAGAGCCGCCCTCCCTCGGTCTTGCCCATCGCGATGCCGGGTACCCGGCGGGCGCCGCGGAAGGCGACGGCGGCGACGGTTCGCGAGGCTCCGGGCTCGAAACGCTGTGAGGTGCCGGCCGGGATGTCGAGGCGGAAGCCGTGGGCGGCCTTCCGATCGAACTGCAGGGCACTGTTGGCGTCGGGCAGATGCAGATGGGAACCGATCTGGACGGGACGGTCGCCGGTGTTCTCGATGACGAAATCGAGGCGTTCGTCGGCGGTCCGGTCGGCGTTGATCTCGAGGGTTCCGGGGCGGACGCGCACGGCGCCGGGAGCGGAGTGAGCGGGCCGGGTCGGTCCGGCGCCGGGCCCGCTCGTGGAGTTGGATGACATCGGCGCTCCTAGTCGATCGGCTGGTGCAGGGTGACGAGCTTGCGGCCGTCCGGGAAGGTGGCCTCCACCTGGACTTCGGTCACCATCTCGGCGACTCCGTCCATCACGTCGCCGCGGGACAGCACCCGGCGTCCGGTCTCGGCCAGTTCGGTCACCGGCACCCCTTCGCGGGCGCGTTCGATGACCCAGGTGGACAGCAGGGCGACGGTCTCCGGGTAGTTCAGGGCGATACCGCGCGCATGCCGGTCCCGCGCCACCATGCCGGCCACGGACAGCAGCAGCTTCTCGGTGTCTCCGGGGGTGAAGTGCACGGGTCCTCCTGTCGTCGCGGGCGTCGTCAGGGCACATGCTGCCATTGATCTGGAGCTTCCTCCGACCACTTCTGTGCAGGTAGACAGTGTTTTCCGAGGTCGTCACCGACGGTGTCACGAGAACGTCATAAACGCGCAACAGCCGAGAAACCCCGTCCGCGCCCTAGACTGCGATCAGCAACCCACGACAGGAGACGTCATGAGCGACAAGAACGCCCACGAGCAGAAGATCGAAGAAGAGGAGAAGGCCAAGCAGGCCGAGCGCGATCGCCTCGAGCGCGAAGAGGAGGAGCGTCTGAAGTAGACGCTTCGTAGGATCTGCCGAACCGGGCCCCTTCGGGGGCCCGGTTTTCTGTAGGCGTTCTGATTGTTCGCCTTCTGCGCCGGTCGCACCCTTGGTCGCTATGAAGACCACGACCGCCACCCCGAACCTCGCCGGCTCGCGTCCGGAAGACGAGAAGCTTCCGCTCTGGACGACCCTGAGCTACGGCGTCCAGCACATCCTCGCCATGTTCGGTGGCGTGATCGCGGTGCCGATCATCATCGGCGGCGCCGCCGGGTTGAGCGTCGAGCAGAAGGCGGTCCTGGTGGGCGGCTGCCTGTTCATGTCGGGTCTGGCCACCCTCGTGCAGACGCTCGGGTTCCCCGGCGTCGGCTCGCAGCTGCCGCTGGTGCAGGGTGTGTCGTTCGCGACGGTCGCCACCATGCTGGCGATCATCGGCGACGACGGCACGCACGGACTGCGCACCGCGTTCGGCGCGATCATCGTGGCCGGCCTGATCGGTCTGGCGGTGATCCCGCTGTTCGCGAAGATCGTGCAGCTGTTCCCGGCGGTGGTGACCGGTTCGGTGATCACGGTGATCGGCCTGTCTCTGATGCCGGTGGCGGCACGCTGGGTCACCGGCAACGAGACCGTGACGGTCGACGGCAAGTCGGTGGCGAACCCGGACTTCGCGAATCCCGCCAACATCGGGCTGGCCATGCTGACGCTCGCCCTGATCCTCGCGTTCTCTAAGGTCAAGAAGCTGACCCGTGTCGCCATCCTCCTGGGTCTGGTGGTGGGCACGATCGTCGCCGCACTCTGCGGAAAGATCGATACGTCGGGCGTGCACGGCACCGGTGTGGTGGGCTTCCCGGAACCGTTCGCGTTCGGCATGCCGGTGTTCGAGCTGGCCGCGATCGTCTCGATGACCATCGCGATCCTGGTGATCATGGTGGAGACGACGGCCGACATCCTGGCCGTCGGCGAGGTGGTCGAGACCGACGTCGACACCAAGCGCGTGGCCCGCGGTCTCCGCGCCGACATGGGCGTCTCCGCGATCGCGCCGGTGTTCAACTCGTTCCCGGCGACCGCGTTCGCGCAGAACGTGGGTCTGGTGGCGCTCACCGGAATCAAGAGCCGGTTCGCGGTGGCCGCCGGCGGCGGCGTCCTGCTGCTGCTCGGTCTGTCGCCGATGGCCTCGGCCGTGGTCGGCATGATTCCGAGCCCGGTGCTCGGTGGCGCCGGCATCGCCCTGTTCGGCACCGTCGCGGCCAGCGGTATCCGCACGCTCACCAAGGTCGACTACAGCGGCACCACCAACATCCTGGTGGTCGCGGTGTCGATCGGCATGGGCCTGGTGCCGGTGGTCTCGCCCGAGTTCTGGTCGGGCCTGCCCACGTGGGCCGGCACCATCCTCGAGTCGGGAATCAGTTCGGCGGCGATCACCGCGGTCCTGTTGAACCTGCTGTTCAACGTGTGGCGGCCGGTGGAGCCGTCGGGCATGGCGATGGCCGCGGCCCGCGCCCGCAACGTCAGCGACGTCGAGATGAGGGTGCTGGCCGAGGGCGGCTCGTTCGAGGCCGGGCAGACCGTGAAGGTGAAGCCGGTCGAGGACACCGAACCGATCGCCGCCCACTGACCGCCGCCGGGCGGCATCCGGCGACGGGAATCCGAACGCGCGCGTTGCGTGCGCGAAACATTCCGACAACATCCGGTTCCTAGCGTGCATGACGAACCGTATTGGAGGTTTCGCCATGCAGCTGCGGCAGTTGCTCGATCACCCGGACCTGGGTCTCGAGCTGCTCGTTGACCCGGGCGCGGCACGGGAACTGGAGATCGCGCGCGTGTTCGTCACCGACCAGCCGCTGCCAGAGCGCTATCTGAGCGGCGGTGAACTGCTGCTGACCGGCATGCTGTTCCACAGCGGCGAGCCCGGAGATTCGGACTCGTTCGTGGCGTCGGCGATCGCCGGCGGGGCGATCGCGATCGGGGCGGGGATCGACCATCTAGAAGGCATCCCCGAGCATTTCGTGGAGGCCTGCCGGACGCATCGGCTACCGCTGTTCTCGGTGCCGGCGGACGTCTCGTTCGCCCAGATCATCGACGAGTTCATCGCCCGTACCGCCGATCGTGCACAGCGTCTTCGCGCCGCCCTGGATCAGTCGCGGCGGCTGCTGTCGTCGCTGGCGGCCGGCCGGGAGCTCGACGATCTGGCGTCGACGGTGGTCGGCACCACCGGGATCGGCTGCAAGATCCTCACCGCCACCGGGCGGCGGGTGTGCGCTCTCGGGCGTCCGTTGACCGAAGAGGAGGTGGACGAGATCCTGCGCGCCGCACACGACAGCCGCCACTTCCCGCTGGCGGTCGGGCGGCGCACCGTCATTCCCGTCGGCCGGGTCCGGGATGCGGCACGCGCCTGGTATCTGGTGGTGGACACTCCCCCGTCGACGCTCAGCGTCGAGGCCATGGACGGGTTCAGCGAGTTCGCGTCGATCGCGGCACTGCTGCATGCCCGCGACACCGAGTCGGACGCTCTGCTCGACCGGCACGACGATCTGGCGATCAGCGAGATGCTGTCGGATCCGACCAGCCCGGGCAGCGGAGTGATTCTGGTGGTGCGGTGCCGGGAACCCGAACGGGTGCGGCCGTTGGTCCGGGATGTCCTGGCCGGGGTCGCCGGCCGGGCCACCGTCGCCGTGTCCGACGGGGACGTCGTCGCGCATGTCGCCACCCGGTCCCCGCAGGGCCTGGCCGAGACGCTGCGGCTGCAGTTGCGGCGGGTCCTCGATCTGCTCGACGGACCGTTGTCGATCGGGTACTGCGAAGTGACCGAGGAATCGGGGCTGGGCGGGGCGGTGCGCGGGGCACGGCAGGCATCCCGGTTCGGCGACGAGGACCTGTCGGTGACGTCGGCGGCCGAACTGGGTACGGCGGCCGCCCTGTTCTCACATCTGCCCGACCAGGTGCGGATCGACTTCGTTCGCCAGGTGCTGGGCCCGTTGGAGGATTACGACGCCGCGACCGATGCGGGTCTGCTGGAGACGCTGGTGCAGTTCATGGACAACGGCTGTTCGTGGGTGCGGACCGCCGATGCCATGCACATGCACCAGAACACGGTCCGCTACCGGATCGCGCGCACCGAGCAGCTCACCGGCCGGAATCTGGCCGACATGGGCGACCGCGTCGACATCCGGCTCGCCCTCGATCTGCGATGAGCGCGTCAGCTGCCCCGGTAGGTGGAGTAGGCGAACGGCGAGAGCAGCAGCGGCAGATGAACCTTGCCGGTCCGCAGGTCGACGGTGATCGCGACCTGCGGGTACAGGCCGTCGGGGAAGTGGTCGCCGGTGTGGTAGATCGCGGTGTACCGGCCCGGGCGGACGAGAGCGAAACCGGGGATCCGGCCGTCGGTGTCGGTGATGCCGTCGGCGACCGGTCCGTCCGGCCCGATCAGTTCGACGCGCATTCCGACGACGGGACGGCCGGTGGTGGTGTCGAGGACGTGGGTGGAGACGGGCACGTTGGCCGGCAGCAGGGCGGCCAGGCGCGACCGGTTGATGGCGGCCAGTTCCCGGCGGACCACCGTGTTCTCGGTACCGGGGTCGTTGGCGAGGCGGGTTTCGAGGAGGCCGAGCAGTTCGTCGGGCTTGCGGCCGGCGGCCGCCACCAGATAGACGTGCCCGAACCGTTCCTCGTAGCGGGCGTTGGCGTCGGCCATACGTCCGGCGAAGTCGTCGCCGGCGGCCAGGACGGCGGCCTGCTCCCGCGCCGACGCGGCGTGGCCGGACCGCTCCCCGATCCGGGGGTGGCCGTCGAGCGCGGCGGACAGTCCCTCGGCGGTGAGCGAAGCGACCGCGTGATCGGAGACGGCCAGCAGTTCGTCGACGGTCTCGTAGGGCCGCGCGGCGACGACGTTCGCGATCCACTCGGGGGCCGTGCACACTCCGCTCAGCAGACCGCTCAGGTCGTCGGCGCCGAGGGCGTTGATGCTTCTCGAGGTCGTATTCGCGGGTCGTCGATCCCATACCGACAAGCCTGTTCGGATCGCCTCGGCGCCACCCGCCCAGAAACTACGAAATCGCTGCTCCGCAGACCAGTCATCGTTGGAGGATCCGACAAGGCCGCGACCGGCGCCGATGACTTACGCTCCGGCTATGGAGGTCGATCTGGACGAAGCGATGCGGCGCGTGGACGCGCTGCTCGAGCCGGTGGATGCCGCGCTGGCACGGCAGTTTCCGGGCGATCGCACCGGCCGCCAGCCGATCCATTCGGTCTACGTGCCCGCCGACCGCGCCGACGAGAACACCGTTCAGGTGTGGGGCGACGGCGCCCTGGCCCTGCTCGAGGAGAACCGCGACGTGGTCGCCGGGCTCGGCGACGGCGTGGACATCGACGGACTGGAGACCGCGCTGCGGACCCGGCCGATCCAGGATCTGCGCATCGATTTCGAGGACGGCTACAAGCATCGCGACGACGCGTCGGAGGACGCCGACGCGCGCCGGATCGGCGGCGTGCTGGCCGGACTCACCGGTCCCGGCGCCCCGGAGCGGTTCGGGATCCGTCCGCGAGGCCTGGAACCGGCCGAACGCCGACGGGGCATGCGCACTCTCGAACTGGTCCTGGAGGGCGCCGGCGGCGTGCCGGACGGCTTCGTCTTCACCGTCCCGAAGATCCGCTCCCCCGAACAGATCCCGGCACTGGTCACCCTGTGCGAGATCTTCGAGAAGGCTCATGGACTGGCCGAGGGGACGCTGACCTACGAGTTGCAGATCGAGAGCCCGCACATCGTGTTGGGCGCCGACGGCACCGCCGGTGTCGCCCGCGCGATCCGCCGCAGCGAGGGCCGGTGCACGGCCCTGCACTTCGGCACCTACGACTACACGACCGCTCTCGGTGTCGCCCCGCGCTATCAGTCGCTGGCGCACCCGACGGCCGACCACGCGAAGAACGTCATGATGCTCGCAGCGGCCCAGGCCGGCGTGTGGGTGTCGGACGGGTCGACGCAGGTGATCCCGCAGGGCACCGAAGAGGAGGTCACCTCGGCACTGGTGCGCCACTTCGATCTGGTGACCCGCTCGCTGACCGGCGGCATCTACCAGGGCTGGGATCTGCATCCGGGCCATCTGGTGACCCGCTGGGCGGCCACCCTGTCGTTCTACCGGGGAGCGATGCCGGCCGCCGCGACCCGGATCGACGCCTACTGCCGGCGCTCGGCCGGCGGCAGCATGATGGACGAGCCGGCGACGGCGCAGTCGCTGTCGGCTCTGGTGTTGCGCGGCCTGCAGTGCGGCGCCTTCACCGAGGCCCAGCTGCGGGTGCACGCCCCGCGCACCGACGAGGCGGTGCTGACCGCGCTGTCCCGCCGCGAACCCGTGCCCGCCTCCGCGCAATAGACCCTCGCGCGATCGGCACCGTCGATCCGCCCTGACATTAAGGACGCCATGACCGCCGCCGAAGCCTTCCACACCCTGCCCGATCTCGCGGCCCGCCTGATCGGCGGCTCGGTGATCTGGGCCAACGACGAGCTCTTCGCGCAGCGGCAGAACCTGATCAAGCCGGGCGACGCCGAGTACTCGCCGCACACGTTCGGGCACACCGGTCAGATGTACGACGGCTGGGAGACGCGCCGCCGCCGCGACGACGGCCACGATGCGGCCATCGTCCGTCTGGGCGCCCCCGGCATCATCCACGGGGCCGTCGTGGACACCTCGTGGTTCCGCGGCAACTATCCGACGTCGATCTCGCTCGAGGGCGCGAACGTGCCGGGCTACCCGACCGTGGAGGAGGTGCTGGCCGCGGACTGGACCGAACTGGTGTCGCAGTCCACCGCCTACGGCGACACCAAGAACGACTATTCGGTGTCCGACCGCCACACGTACACCCATGTGCGGCTGTCGATCTATCCGGACGGCGGTGTGGCCCGTCTGCGCGTGCACGGTGTGGCCCGCCCGGATCCGGATCTGCTCGATCTCGGCCCGGTCGATCTGGCGGCGCTGGAGAACGGCGCCGCCGTCTCGGGTTGCTCGAATCGCTTCTACTCGTCACCGGACAACCTGCTGTTGCCCGGTCGCGGCCGCACCATGGGTGAAGGCTGGGAGACGGCCCGGCGCCGGACCGGCGGCAACGATTGGGTGGCGGTCCGGCTGGCCGCCCACGGCGTGGTGCATATGGCCGAGCTCGACACCACCCATTTCCTCGGCAATGCGCCGGGCGAGGCGTCGTTGAGCGGTCGCGACGGCAACGGGCCGTGGTTCGAACTGATGCCGCGTACCCGCCTGCAGCCGGATACCCGGCACCGTTTCCCGATCGACGTCGACACCCCGGTCACCGAGGTGCGGATGGACGTCTACCCCGACGGCGGCATGCTGCGTATGCGGCTGTGGGGCGAGCTCACCGAGCAGGGTCGGGCGGCGCTGCGATGACCACGCCTGGAGGTTCGCCGTCGACGGCCCGCGATACGCAGCCGTATCCGCGCGACATAGTCGGCTACGGTCCGACGACCCCGGACCCGCAGTGGCCCGGCGGCGCGGTGATCGCCGTCCAGTTCGTCCTCAACTACGAGGAGGGTGCGGAGAACAATCCACTGCACGGCGATCCCGGCTCGGAGACCTTTCTGTCCGAGCTCGCCGATCCGGCCGCCTTCCCCAATCGGCACATGTCGATGGAGTCGAACTACGAGTACGGCTCGCGTGCCGGCCTGTGGCGGGTGCTTCGTGCGTTCGAGAAGCGCGATCTGCCGTTGACGATCTTCGGGGTGGCCAAGGCCCTCGAACGCAATCCCGAGGCCCTGGCGGCCTTTCAGCGTCTCGGCCACGAGATCGCCTGCCACGGCCTGTGGTGGAAGTCGTATCAGTTGGTGGACGAGGAGACCGAACGCCGCGACATGGCCGAGGCCGTGAAGCTCATGATCGAGCTGACCGGTGAGCATCCGCTCGGCTGGTACACCGGGAGGGATTCCCCCAACACTCGACGTCTGGTGGTCGAGCAGGGCGGCTTCCTCTACGACTCCGACTCGTACGGCGACGACCTCCCGTACTGGGCGCAGGTCGACACCGAGGACGGTGCGACGCACTCGCAGCTGGTGGTGCCGTATTCGTTGGAGACCAACGACATGAAGTTCTCGTCGCCGTCGGGCTTCTCGACCGGCAAGGACTTCGAGGACCATCTGCGTGATGCGTTCGACGTGCTGTACGCGGAGGGTCTGGCCGGCAGTCCGAAGATGCTGAACGTCGGCCTGCACTGCCGGATCGTGGGGCGTCCGGCGCGCACCGCCGCGCTGGAACGCTTCCTGGACTACGTGCAGTCGCGGGACCGGGTCTGGGTGGCGCGCCGCGCCGACATCGCCCGGCACTGGATCGACCACCACCCCGCCCCTTCCCCACCACTCGACGGCTGAGCCGCCGCCTACCCCGTTGGTTGAGCCGCCGGAGAGGCGCTAGCCGATCCGGCGAGTCGAAACCACTCCCCCGTCGGAGTGTTTGGTTTCGACACGACCTCCTTCGTCGGTCGGCTCAACCGCCGAACAGGACCGCCCCCTCGAACGGGCTGCCGAACGGAACCGCCCCCATCCCGCCGGTTGAGCCGGGTCGACGACGGAGCACAGCGACGACGACGCCCCGCGTCGAAACCAAACCCTCCGAGCGGCACGGAAACCGCAGTACCGTGGCCTCATGGCTAAGAAGAAGTGGCAGGACCTGTCCGACCGGCAGAAGGCGCTAATCGCGGGTGGCGCCGCGCTGGATGCGGGTCTGCGCCTGTATGCGGGACGCGATCTGGCGACGCGCGAGCGCGACGAGGTCCGGGGACCGAAGTGGCTGTGGGGCGTGGGCCTGGCCGTCGTGAACTCGGTCGGTGTGCTCCCGGCGATCTACCTGCTGCTGGGACGTCGCAGCAAGCCCGGCGGATACGACGTCACGCCGGGCTGATCAGAGGTCACCTGCCCAGGCGTCCACGGTGGTGACGGTCGCCTGCTTCGGGAACACCTTTCCGATGAGGATCGCGTGCACCTCCGGGTCGGGGTCGCCGCAGGCGTCCTGGAGAACGGTCAGCCGGTAGTCGAGGTCGGCGGCCTGCCGCACGGTGGACAGCACCACTCCGCTGGTGGAGACGCCGGCGAGAACCAATTCGTCGGCGTCGAGTCCGCGGAGAAGCACGTCGAGATCACTGCCGGCGAATGCGGAGATCCGCTTCTTGACCACCACCGGCTCACCGTCGCGGGGTGCGAGGGCGGCGATGATCTGGGTGCCGGGCGCGTCGACGTGCATGGCGTCGCCGGCGTTCGCTTTGGTGGCAGAGAAGGCCCGGTTGGTGGCGGCGACCTCGGGATAGCCGGGCCCGAACGCGACGCGGACGAAGATCACCGGCACCCCTCGGTCGCGGGCGGCTGCCAGCGACCGGGCGGCGGCGTCGACGACAGGCTCGAAGCCGGGACGTCCGGCGATGCCGTTCTGGAAATCCATCAGGATCAGGGCGCTGCTCATGGTGTCCTTCCACCGCGTTATTAGACAGTTATAACTGTACAGTCTATCCTGTTGATATGTCGAAGTCCCGCGAGGCCGGCATCGCCCAGGCCGCCATCGATCTGCGTTCCGTCGTCGCCCGCATCGTGCGCCACCTGCGTGAGGCCGGAGCCGACGATCAGATCACCCCGTCACAGGCCTCGGCCCTCTCCCGGCTCGGCCGCGCCGGAATCGCGACCACCAGCGCCCTCGCCGCCGGCGAAAAGGTCCGCCCGCAGTCGATGGCGGCCACCGTCGAAGCCCTCGAACAGATGGGCCTGGTGACCCGCCGCCCGGATCCCACCGACGGGCGGCGACAGCTCATCACTCTCACCGACGCCGGGCACGCCCGGCTCGACGGCAACCGTGCCGCCGTCAACACCCGTCTCGAACAGACCTTGTCCCAGTTGAGCACCGACGAACTCGCCACCGTCCGGGAGGCGACGGCCATCCTCGAACGAGTCCTCACCTGATGGTGCTCGCGCTACAGAGCCTCGACCCCCGACGGCCGGCACCCGCCGGCCGCTTCGACCGCCGTCTGCTGCCGCCCATGCTGTTGGGTGCGGTGCTCAACCCGATCAACACCTCGATCATCGCGGTGGCCCTCACCCCCATCGGGATAGCGTTGGGCGCACCCGCATCGGAGACGGTCTGGCTGGTGTCCGCCCTGTATCTGGCGACCACCATCGGGCAGCCCTTGGTCGGACGCCTCGTCGACGTCTTCGGTCTGGTGGCTGGTGGCCGTGCGGGTGGTTCTGGGCATCGGCACCTGCGCCGGCTATCCGGCCGCCATGCACATGATTCGCGCCGAAGGCGAACGGACCGGGCTGACCTCCCCCGCCACCGTTCTGACCGCACTGTCGATCACCACCCAGACGGTCGCCGTGATCGGCCCGACCCTGGGCGGACTGTTGATCAGCGGCTGGGGCTGGCGGGCATCGTTCGACGTCAACCTGCCGCTCGGGCTGCTCAGCGCCGCGCTCGGGCTCCTGTACCTGCCGCGCCGCACCGGCCTCGAACCGTCCACGACGGACCGGCCGGTGATCGACTGGCGCGGCATCGGACTGTTCGCGATATCCATGATCGGCTTGCTGATCTTTCTGCAGAACATCTCGATCGGCCTAGCGTGGCTCGCGGTGGCCGCCGCGGCCGTCGGAGGCGTCTTCGTGTGGTGGGAGTTGCGTGCCGACGACCCGTTCCTGGATCTACGCGTGCTGGCCGGCAACGCGCCACTCCTACGGACCTTTGCGCGGGCATTGCTGACCGCGGTCGTCTCGTACACCTTCATCTACGGTTTCACGCAGTGGCTCGAGGACGGGCGCGGGTTGAACGCCGCCCACGCCGGCTTGGTGCTGCTGCCGATCTTCGCGACCGGCATCGTGTTCTCCGCCGCGTTCGGGCGGCGGCCGGAAGTGACCTGGAAACTGCTCGTCGGATCGACGGCCCAGCTTCTCGCCAGCTTCGGTGTGCTGTTGTTGACCGGGACGTCCCCGGTCTGGTTCATCGTCGGGGTCATGATCGTGGTCGGCATCCCGCAGGGATTGAACGGCTTGGCGATCCAGAACTCGCTGTACTTCCAGGCCGACCCGCAGCGGATCGCCTCGTCGGCCGGCCTGCTCCGGACGTTCAGCTATCTGGGTGCCATCACCGCGTCGGTCGTGTACGGCAACGTGTACGGCGCGCGCGCCACGACGGCCGGCCTGCACACCCTCGGCTGGGTGGTGGTCGCCGTGTCACTGCTGTTCTTCGCCCTCACCGTGTTCGACCGTTCACTCCGGCGGGTGGGCCGCGTCGAACCCGATGACATCGCCGAGGCCCGTGATCGTCTCGGCGCCGCCGAGTGAGTCAGCGCAGCGAGGCGAGCAGTGCGCGAGTCCGGTCACGGACTGCGGGATCGCGATCGAAGACGATGCCGACGTACTCGTCGACACCCGCGTCGGCCACCTCCTGGAGGCGGCCGCGAACGGTCGCCTCGTCGCCGATGATCGCGGCGTCGGCCGGACCGTCATAGCCTTCTCGGTCGAGCATCGCCCGGTACGACGGCAACGATCCGTACATGCGGAACTGGCGGGCCGCCGTCTCTCGCGAGGTGTCCGGGTCGTCGGTGACGGCGACCGGCAGGAAGGCGACGGTCCGCACGTCGGACTCTGTGCGGCCGGCTGCGGTCGCCGCCTCCCGGAGGCTGGGCACGATGTGATCGCGCAGGGTCTTCGGCCCGGTCATCCAGGTGACGGTTCCGGCGGTGCGGCGCCCGGCGATCGCCAGCATCTCGGGGGCCGAGTGCGGCCAGATACACCGGGGGTGCCGGCACCTCGGTCAGGGTCATCGCGCCACGCGTGGTGTGCAGTTGGCCGACGGCTTCGGCGGGCTGTCCGGACAGCAACGGCAGCAGGCCGTCGAGGTACTCGTTGACGCGCCGCAGATTCCGCTCGTACGGAATGCCCCACATCCCCTCCGACACCACCTGGTGGGTCAGACCGATACCCAGGGTCAGGCGGCCGCCGG
The DNA here is from genome assembly GCF_047600565.1 of Gordonia sp. (in: high G+C Gram-positive bacteria). Lineage (GTDB taxonomy): Bacteria > Actinomycetota > Actinomycetes > Mycobacteriales > Mycobacteriaceae > Gordonia. The sequence goes on along the minus strand of NZ_JASGKN010000001.1, from coordinate 2,847,750 downwards.
TGACGGCGTTGACGGTCAGTGCGCGCTGCGCCAGGTTCATCGGATGCTGGGGCTGGATGGGCAGCACCCCGGTGGCGAACTCGATGCGCGGCACCTCGCGGCCGGCGACGGCCAGCACGGTGAGCGCATCCGGTTCGGTCGGCATCCGGGTGGCCCAGATCCGGCCGAAGCCTTCCGTCTCGTACTGCGCGAGCGTCGCGATGTACTCGTCGAGGTGCAGGGTCTTCCGTCCGTCGACGGTGTGCATGAGGCTGATCTCCACGTCGGCCAACCTATATCCTGGCCTCGATGAAAAGGACCCGCATCGTGAACTGCGTCGTGAACGGCCGGGCACGCGACGTGCCCGACGGCAGCACCATCGACGACCTGGCCCGGACTTTGACCGGCGGTGTGGTGCCGACCGGACTGGCGGCGTCGGTCGACGACGTCGAGATCCCCCGCAACGAGTGGACGACCACCGCCCTGACCGACGGCGCCCGCCTCGACGTGGTGCCGGTGGTCGGCTGCGGCTGACCGTGCCGCGGATGCACGACGGCCCCGCCACCCGGTGAAGGGGGACGGGGCCGTCGCGGTGTCAGGTGCCGGCGTCAAACGCCGGCGAAGCTCACCAGCTCGACTTCTGCACGCCCGGCAGTTCGCCGGCGTGCGCCATCTCGCGGAAGCACACGCGGCAGAGACCGAACTTGCGGTACACCGAGTGCGGACGTCCGCAGCGGTTGCAGCGCGTGTAGGCGCGGACCGCGAACTTGGGCTTCTTGTTGGCCTTGTTGACCAGAGCCTTCTTTGCCATGTCAGTTGTCCTTCGCGTTCGAGTCCTTGAACGGGAAGCCCAGCGCCTTCAGCAGCGCGCGGCCCTCGTCGTCGTTGGTGGCCGTGGTGACGACGGTGATGTCCATACCGCGCGGCCGATCGATCGAGTCGATGTCGATCTCGTGGAACATGGACTGCTCGTTGAGGCCGAACGTGTAGTTGCCGTTGCCGTCGAACTGACGGTCGCTCAGGCCGCGGAAGTCGCGGATACGCGGGAGGGCGATCGACACGAGACGGTCGAGGAACTCCCACATACGGTCGCCGCGCAGGGTGCAGCGAGCACCGATCGGCATGCCTTCGCGCAGCTTGAACTGGGCGATGGACTTGCGGGCGCGACGGATCTCCGGCTGCTGGCCGGTGATCAGCGCGAGGTCGGCGACCGCACCGTTGATGAGCTTGGCGTCGCGGGCGGCGTCACCGACACCCATGTTGACGACGACCTTCACGACACCCGGGATCTGCATCACGTTGTCGTAGTTGAACTGCTCGCCCAGCTGGCCCTTGATCTCCTCGCGGTAGCGAGTCTTCAGACGGGGCTGGACCTTTTCACTGGTGGTCATAATCAGATGTCCTTCCCGGTCTTGCGCGAGATACGGACCTTCTTGCCCGACTCGTCGTCGATCCGGTAGCCGACGCGCGTCGGAGTGCCGTCGGCGTCGACGACCATCACGTTCGACACGTGGATCGGGGCCTCCTGGGTCACGATCCCGCCGGTGGCGGCGCCACGCTCGTTGGCCGAAGCGGCGGTGTGCTTCTTGATGCGGTTGACGCCCTCGACGAGCACCCGCTCGCGCTGCGGGTAGGCCTCGATGACCTTGCCCTTGGCGCCCTTGTCCTTGCCCGCGATGACGATCACGGTGTCACCCTTGTGCACCTTCATGTCAGATCACCTCCGGAGCCAGCGACACGATCTTCATGAAGCGCTTGTCGCGCAGCTCGCGGCCCACCGGGCCGAAGATTCGGGTACCGCGGGGCTCGTTCTCGTTCTTGAGGATGACGGCCGCGTTCTCGTCGAACTTGATGTACGAGCCGTCGGCACGGCGGCGCTCCTTGACGGTGCGCACGATGACGGCCTTGACGACCTCACCCTTTTTGATGTTTCCGCCGGGGATGGCGTCCTTCACGGTGGCGACGATGACGTCACCCACGCCGGCGTAACGCCGCGAGGATCCGCCGAGCACGCGGATGCAGAGGATTTCCTTCGCACCGGTGTTGTCGGCGACCCGCAGGCGCGATTCCTGCTGAATCACTGCTTGTCTCCTTGACCTGGATTCTTATGTCCGCCGGATTTCCGACCCGACGCACATGGTCTGTCACCACCGGAACACGCGCCTGCCTGGGGTTTTCCGTGGTTCACGGTCAATCCCAGTGGGTTCACGAGCCGGATTGCGACGCCAGGCGCCGCAGGCAACCGTTCAAGTGTAGGTGTTGCCGCAGGCCAGAGCCAAATCGTGGTTGTGCACAGCCTCGATCGAGGCCTCGATTCAGCGGTGCTGTCTGCGTAGAATCGAAGGAGCCGACCGAAGGATCATGATGGCCGCACCACTCAACACCCGGCAGGAAGAACTGCTCGCCGAGACGGAAGGAATCCTTGCCGCAGCAGGACACCGGATGTCCGATGAGGGCCGCGCGGACCTGATCTCGATGCTGAATGGTGAAATCACCGAGGACGAGGCCGTTCGCCGGGTCATCGCCCGCGCCAAGCGCGACAAGTAGCGTCGAGCGATGGCCCCGGGCCCACGAACATGGACCGACTACTTCTATCCGGGCACTACGGTGCTACGAAACAAGTTGGGTCTGACCGATCAGCAGGATCTGACCGCTGCGGAGACCGACTTGGCCGGTATCGCGATGGCAGGACTCCAGAAACGCGATGTCACGGCCGCCGAGTTCGATCGCGCCCATATGCAGTCGATCCACCGCGCGATATTCGAGAAGGTCTACGACTGGGCCGGGGAGCCGCGAGTCGGTCCGACGTTTCCGAAGGTGATGACGAAGGCCGGGCCGAGTCCGGAGTCGATCGCGCGTGGCGACTATCGGGCTGACGACGGTCACCCGTACTCCTACTTTCCGGCGGGAGAGGAGATGCTGAAGCACTTCGATCGCTGGGCGCGGATTCTGGGCAGGAACCTGACTGCACTCGAACCGGATTCTTCGGTGGAGCGGTTCGCCGAGGCGATCGCGGAGCCGTGGGGCGAGATGAACGTCGCCCACCTGTTCCGGGAGGGCAACACTCGCACGCAGCTGGTGTTCTTCAAGCAGCTCGCGCAGCGCCACGGCTTCTCAACGACGATCGCGCCGCTCGCACACGATGCGGACCTTCGTGCACGGTTCAACTGCGGGAGGTTCGTGATTCAAGCCGCCGGGCCCACCGAACTCTTCGAATCGGTGATCAGGGACCTCACCCGCAGGCGCTGATCACCAGTCGGACAGCTGGGTGTAGCCGTCCTGGAGTGCGCGGGCGAGCAGGTGCGCCTTGGTGGGGGCCGGGCGACCGACGCCGGCGTACTTGGCGCGGATCCGGGAGATGTGCGTGCTGACGGTCGATGCCGAGATGAACAGGCGGGCCGCCGCTTCGTCCTTCGACTCCGACGCCAGCCAGGCGAGCAGGACCTCGACTTCGCGCTCGGACAGCGCCGGGCGGTCGTAGGCCGGAACCGGCACCACAGGACCGAACCGGCCGTAGTCGACGACGACGTTTGCCGGAGTCGGCTCATCGAGCGTAGTCATGGATGCGGTCACGTCGCGTCTCCCCCTTCAGGTTCCCCAACCCTGGCCGAGCGTTCGCCCGGGACCGACTCCGGTGACGCCATCCCAGTCGCCTTAACCGGCGAATCCGAAGTGGTTGAACCAGAACCGGTGCCAGTGTCCCATCGCCGACATAGGACGTCAATCGCCAGTATCGGACCGCGCTGTGACGGAGGGGCCGCACGGCTACATGTTAGGGTCACCTCAGTCCAATCTAGGAGGATCCTATGCAGAAGAACCTGCGCCGTCCCGTCTACGCCGTCGCCGCGCTCGCCGCCGGTGCCGCCGTCGCGCTCACCGGTTGCTCGAGCACCAACGACACCGCCGACAAGGCCACCAGCGCCGTCGCCTCGGCCGCCGATCAGGCCACCAGCGCGGTTGCGTCGGCCACCTCGCAGGCCCAGGCCGCCGTCGAGGGTCTCGACAACGCGACCGCCCAGCAGATCTTCCGCGCCGCCGTCGACCCGAACACCCCGGCCGACCAGCTCGGCCGCTACGTCGACGTCGAGGGCGACGCCCTCGACGGCCTGGCCAACTTCAACAAGGGTGCGGCCCAGGGTGGCTACACCCCCGAGGTGTACACCGTGAAGAGCGTCGCGGCCGACGGTGCCGACAAGGCCACCGTCACCGTGTCCGTCGCGTCGCCGCACGCCCCGGCCCCGGTCGACATGCCGTTCGAGTTCGTCAACAAGAACGGCAGCTGGCTGCTGAGCTCGGATGCCGTCACCGCCCTGATGAGCCAGGGAAGCGCCCACGCCGGCGCCCACTGACGCACGACGCACTCGACGCCGCGGACTCCCTTGGGGGATCCGCGGCGTCGTCGTTTCTGTGGAGGGCCCAGGTTGTCCACAGACGCACGACCCCTGCTCTTCCGTCGCCGACCGCTTAGGCGCGCCGCTCGTGGCATGCGCGCTGCGAGCCCGTCGACCCTCCGCAAGCTGATGTATTCTTACATCATGCAGCGGACGCAGATCTCCCTCACCGACGAGGACCGTGAACTGCTGGACGCCGAATCCGAGCGGACCGGCCGGTCGATCTCCGCGCTCATCCGTGACGCGGTGCAGCAGACCTATCGGCGCACACGCGACCTCGACGCCGACCTGAAGGCGATCGCCGCGGCCGCCGGCGCGTGGAAGGACCGCGACGTCGACGGCGAGGAATACGTCGAACAGATCCGGAACGGCACACGCCTCCGCGATGCCTTCGAACGATGACGGTCATCGACACCTCGGTCCTCATCGACGTATTGCGCGGTGACCCCGCCGCGCAACGCACGCTCGGCGACGCCCGGTCGACGGGCCGTCTGCACGCAAGCGAGATCACTCGACTCGAAGTGCTCGGCGGCATGCGGAGCGGCGAGGAGAAGTCCACCCGCGATCTCCTCGACCGCCTCGTCTGGCATCCCCTCGACGCCCAGATCGCCGAAGTGGGCGCGGCGCTCGGACGACGGTGGCGGCGCAGCCATCCGGGCCTCGGCGCGGCCGACCTGACCATCGCCGCGATCGCCTACGTGCTCGACGCCCCGCTACTCACCCGGAACGTCAAACACTTTCCGATGTTCGACGGACTCACCAAGCCGTACTGACGCAGCCATGCACCCTGAGTCCGGCCACGCGGCCTCCACTGAGGCCGCGTACCCCGACTCAAGGTGCGGCGACTGCTGGAGGATGCCTGAAGCCCACCTCCCCCGACGGGACAGGTGGGCTTCAGTACGTGTGGTCGCTGTGCGCGAGAAGACCTACTTGGCCTTCTCCAGCACCTCGACGAGACGCCAGTGCTTGGTGGCCGAGAGCGGGCGGGTCTCCATGATCCGCACGCGGTCACCGACGCCGGCGACCTCCTTCTCGTCATGCGCCTTCACCTTCGAGGTGGAGCGGATGATCTTGCCGTAGAGCGGGTGGCTCTTGCGATCTTCCAGCTCGACCACGATGGTCTTCTGCATCTTGTCACTGACGACGTAGCCGATCCGCTCCTTGCGGCGGGCACGCTCTTCAACGGTCACGTTCGTGTCCTTCTGGTCCTTGCTCATGCGTCATCACCCTCCGGGCTGGACGCGAGGCCGAGCTCACGCTCGCGCATGACCGTGTAGATACGAGCGATCTCACGACGCACGGTACGCAGGCGACGGTTGTTGTCGAGCTGACCGGTCGCCATCTGGAAACGAAGGTTGAAAAGCTCTTCCTTCGACTCCTTCAGACGGGCGATCAGATCGTTGTCGTTGAGCTCACGCAGCTCAGCAGCTGCCACTCCGAGTGCCATCAGAACTGCTCCTCTCGGGTGACGATCCGGGTCTTCATGGGGAGCTTGTGCTGCGCGCGACGCAGGGCCTCGCGAGCGATCTCCTCATTGGGGTAGGTCATCTCGAACATGACTCGACCCGGCTTGACCGGGGCGACCCACCACTCGGGCGAACCCTTACCGGAACCCATGCGGGTCTCGGCAGGCTTCTTCGTGATCGGGCGGTCCGGGAAGATGTTGATCCAGACCTTGCCGCCACGCTTGATGTGGCGGTTGATCGCGATACGAGCGGACTCGATCTGACGGTTGGTGACGTAGGCACCCTCCAGGGCCTGGATACCGTAGTCGCCGAAGCTGACCTTGGTTCCGCCCTTCGCCTGACCCTTCAGGCTGGGGTGGTGCTGCTTGCGGTGCTTGACCCGACGAGGGATCAACATGCCTCAGCCCTCCTGGTTCTCGGCCTGCTCGGGAGCAGGCGCAGTCGAGGTGGCGTCGGCGGTGGTCGCCTCGGTGGCCGCAGCGCGACCGGCCTCGGTGCTCGTGCCGGTGGTGCCGGAAGCACCACTGCGACGCGGGCGGGCCGGACGTCGTGCACCACGACGGTCCTCGGCAGCCGGAGCGGCCGGAGCCAGCTCCCGCTTGCCGCCGACGATGTCGCCCTTGTAGATCCAGACCTTCACGCCGATACGGCCGAAGGTGGTCCGGGCTTCGTAGAGTCCGTAGTCGATGTCGGCACGCAGCGTGTGCAGCGGAACGCGACCCTCGCGGTAGAACTCCTTGCGGCTCATCTCAGCGCCACCGAGACGGCCCGAGCACTGGACGCGAACGCCCTTGACACCCGGCTGCCGCATGGCGGACTGAATGGCCTTGCGCATTGCGCGACGGAACGCCACGCGGTTGGTGAGCTGCTCGGCGACGCCCTGGGCGACCAGCTGAGCGTCGGCCTCGGGGTTCTTGACCTCGAGGATGTTCAGCTGAACCTGCTTGCCGGTGAGCTTCTCCAGCTCGCCGCGGATGCGATCGGCCTCGGCGCCGCGGCGACCGATGACGATGCCCGGGCGGGCGGTGTGGATGTCGACGCGAACACGGTCACGGGTGCGCTCGATCTCCACCTTGGAGATGCCGGCGCGCTCGAGGCCGGTGCTCAGCAGCTTGCGGATCGCGACGTCTTCCTTCACGTACTCCGCGTACTGCTTGTCTGCGTACCACCGCGAGTTCCAGTCGGTCGTGATGCCGAGGCGGAAGCCGTGCGGGTTGATCTTCTGGCCCACTACTAGGCTCCCTTCTTCTTCTGCTGGCGCGAGCGCTTGGTGCCTGCGGCCTGCTCGACGCTGGCCACGACCACGGTGATGTGGCTGGTGCGCTTACGGATACGGAAGGCACGACCCTGTGCACGCGGCTGGAACCGCTTCATGGTCGGACCCTCATCGGCGAAAGCCTCCGAGACGACCAGGGTGCGGCGATCCAGACCGAGGTTGTTCTCGGCGTTGGCGACGGCGCTGGCGAGCACCTTCGCGACCGGCTCGGTGGCGGCCTGCGGAGCGAACCGCAGGATGTCCAGAGCCTCGTCGACGTTCTTGCCGCGCACCGTCTCCAGCACACGACGTGCCTTCATCGGGGTGGCGCGAACGAACTTCGCGGTGGCCCGTGCGGTCTGCACGGGAGCTTCAGTCTTGGTAGCCATGATTACCGACGCTTCGCTTTCCGGTCATCCTTGATGTGACCCTTGAAGGTACGGGTAGGGGCGAACTCGCCCAGCTTGTGACCGACCATCGACTCGGAAACGAACACGGGCACGTGCTTGCGACCGTCGTGGACCGCAAAGGTGTGACCGATGAAGTCGGGGATGATGGTCGAACGGCGCGACCAGGTCTTGATGACCTGCTTGCTGCCCTTCTCGTTCTGAGCATCCACCTTCTTCAGGAGATGGTCGTCGACGAACGGGCCTTTCTTCAGGCTGCGTGGCATTTCTTACCTCCTCCTAGTTATCGCTTGTTCTTGCCGGTACGACGGCGGCGGACGATCAGCTTGTCGCTGGCCTTGTTCTTGCGGGTGCGGCCCTCGGGCTTGCCCCACGGGCTGACCGGGTGGCGGCCACCGGAGGTCTTGCCCTCACCACCGCCGTGCGGGTGGTCGACCGGGTTCATGACGACACCACGGACGGTCGGGCGCTTGCCCTTCCACCGCATACGGCCGGCCTTGCCCCAGTTGATGTTGCTCTGCTCGGCGTTGCCGACCTCGCCGACGGTGGCGCGGCAGCGCACGTCGACGCGACGGATCTCACCGGACGGCATACGCAGGGTCGCGTACGGACCCTCCTTGCCGAGCAGCTGGATCGAGGCGCCGGCCGAGCGAGCCATCTTCGCACCGCCGCCCGGACGCAGCTCCACGTTGTGGATCTGGGTACCGGTCGGGATGTTGCGCAGCGGCAGGTTGTTACCCGGCTTGATGTCGGCGTTCGGACCGCTCTCGACGATGTCGCCCTGCGACAGGCCCTTGGGAGCGATGATGTAACGCTTCTCGCCGTCCAGGTAGTGGAGCAGCGCGATACGGGCGGTACGGTTCGGGTCGTACTCGATGTGAGCGACCTTGGCGTTGATGCCGTCCTTGTCGTTACGACGGAAGTCGATCAGGCGGTAAGCCCGCTTGTGACCGCCGCCCTTGTGACGCGTCGTGATCTTGCCGTGAGCGTTACGACCACCCTTGCCGTGCAGCGGGCGAACGAGCGACTTCTCCGGATGGTCACGAGTGACCTCCGAGAAGTCGGCACCGCTCGAGCCGCGACGGCCCGGGGTAGTCGGCTTGTACTTACGAATAGCCATGAGTCTGTAGTCCCTCTCTCATTCGCGGGGCGGTCAGCTGACCGCGCCCCCGAAGATCTCGATGGGCTTGCTGTCTGCGGCCAGGGTCACGATCGCGCGCTTGGTGTCCTTGCGCTTGCCGTAGCCGTACCGGGTGCGCTTGCGCTTGCCCTGGCGGTTGGCCGTGTTGACGCTGGAGACCTTGACGTCGAAGATCTGCTCGATCGCGATCTTGATCTGGGTCTTGTTCGAGTCCGGGTGCACCAGGAAGGTGTACACGTTGTCTTCGATGAGGCCGTAGGCCTTCTCGGAGATCACCGGCGCCAGGATGATGTCACGCGGGTCTGCGTGGGTAGCCATGCTCAGGCCTCCTTCGCGGTATTCGCGTCGACGAAGGTGTTCAGCGTTTCCACGGTGAACACCAGCTCGTCGGCGTCGAGGACGTCGTAGGTGTTGAGCTGGTCCGGCGCGATCGCGTGAACGGTCGGCAGGTTGGCCACGCTCTTGCGGGCTGCCACGTCTTCACGGGACAGCACCACCAGGAACTTCTTGCGCTCGCTGAGGAGCTCGAGGAAGTTCCGTGCGGTCTTGGTCGACGGCTCCTGGCCGGCGACGAGCTCGGTCACCACGTGGATGCGCTCGTTGCGGGCACGGTCGGAGAGGGCACCGCGCAGGGCGGCGGCCTTCATCTTCTTGTTGACCTTCTGCGTGTAGTCACGCGGCTGCGGACCGTGAACGGTGCCGCCACCGACGAACTGCGGTGCGCGGGTCGAGCCCTGACGGGCGCGGCCGGTGCCCTTCTGGCGGTACGGCTTGGCGCCGCCGCCGGAGACCAGACCACGGGTCTTGGTCGCATGCGTGCCCTGACGGCCGGCGGCCTGCTGGGCGACGACGACCTGGTGCATGAGCGCGATGTTCGCGTCCTGATCGAACAGCGAGGCCGGCAGCTCGGCGCTGCCCTTGGTCTTGCCGTCGGCGGTGCGGACGTCGAGCTTCAGCTTGGTCTCGCCCTTGGCGGCCGGAGCCTTCTTGGCGGCGGCCTTGGCCGGAGCGGCCTTCTTGGTCGCAGCCTTGGCGGGAGCAGCAGCCTTCTCGGCGGTCGCCTTGGTGGCCGGAGCCTTCTTGGCGGCAGCCTTCTTGGCCGGTGCAGCCTTCTCGGCGGTCTTCTTGGCCGGAGCAGCCTTCTTGGCCGCGGTCTTCTTGGCCGCAGTCTTCTTGGCTGGGGTCTCGGCCGGATCCTTCTCGGTCACTTGTCGCCACCCTTCACAGCGTCGCGGATCACCACGATGCCGCCCTTGCGGCCGGGGATCGCGCCCTTGATCAGCAGGAGACCGGCCTCGGCGTCCACCTTGTGGACGGTGAGGTTCTGAGTGGTCACCTTGTCGTTGCCCATACGGCCGGCCATGCGCATGCCCTTGAACACGCGGCCCGGGGTGGCGCAGCCACCGATCGAGCCCGGTGCGCGGTGCACGCGGTGGGCGCCGTGGGACGCACCCAGGCCGGAGAAGCCGTGGCGCTTCATGACGCCCGCGAATCCCTTGCCCTTGGAGGTGCCGGTCACGTCGACCTTGACGCCGTCGGCGAAGAGGTCGGCTCCGAGCTCCTGGCCCACCTGGTACTCCGAGATGTCCTTGACGCGGATCTCGGTGAGGTGGCGGCGCGGGGTGACGCCGGCCTTGGCGAACTGGCCGGAAGTCGGCTTGTTCACCTTGCGCGGGTCAATGGCGCCGTAGGCGAGCTGAACGGCGGTGTAGCCGTCACGCTCGTCGGTGCGGAGCTGGGTGATGACGTTGTTGCCGGTCGCGACGACGGTCACCGGGACGACCCGGTTGTTCTCGTCGAAGACCTGGGTCATGCCGAGCTTGGTGCCCAGCAGGCCCTTCGTTGCAGTCTGGTTGCTCATTCTCGTTGCCCCCGTCACTGAATGTTGACGTCGACGCTGGCCGGAAGATCGATGCGCATGAGCGCGTCGACGGTCTTCGGCGTCGGGTCGAGGATGTCGATGAGTCGCTTGTGGGTACGCATCTCGAAGTGCTCGCGGCTGTCCTTGTACTTATGCGGCGAGCGGATGACGCAGTACACGTTCTTTTCGGTGGGCAACGGCACCGGGCCGACGACGCGTGCACCCGTACGGGTCACGGTCTCCACGATCTTGCGCGCCGAAGCGTCGATCGCCTCGTGGTCGTAGGCCTTGAGCCTGATGCGGATCTTCTGTCCCGCCACGCTGTGTCCTCTTCCGTCTGGTTCTCTCGACGAACACAACACCGCGTGAGCTCACACTCGCCCCGACCGCTCAGTGAGCTTGTCGAAATGCGAGCGGCAACGGAGCCACACAAGACCACACCTGCATTCGGCGCGATCGACGCTGTTCTGTTCGTCGTTGTACGCATCCCCGGTACCCGCGGTCGGGCGTGTCGTGTCCGTGAACCGAGTTCGGCGCACGCGTTACACGCCCGGGATCGCGTTGCGGTCCCGGTGGAGTTCATCGCCTCTCGAGGAGGCAACCGGTCAAGTATGCAATACCTCGACGTCGTAGGACAAATCGAGCCCGGAGCGGGCCCCTCGTCGATACCCGCCGAACGTCGGCGCGATATCCGATAACATTCGTTATCAGAAAAGGGGCGACCGATTCAGCGGTCCGCCTGCGCGCGCCCACGACCTTTAGGAAGATTCACGCATGCCGAACCTCAAGACGCGATTCGAGACCCTGACCGACACCCTGAAGGCCAGCAAAGCTCTCCGCGAGGCGCGCCTCACCGACCTGACGAAGCCGAAGCGCCTCGCCGACACCTTCAAGAACACCAAGGTCATCGGGCCGATGGCCACCGTCATGGCCCATCAGGCCGAGGACATCCCCGATCGGCCCGCCATCTCCGATGAACGCGGCACCCTCACCTGGGCCGAGGTCGACCGCCAGACCAACGCGCTGGCGAACACCCTGCTGGACGCCGGACTGAAGCCCGGCGACGTGGTCGGCATCATCGCCCGTGATCACCGCGCCCTGCCCCTGGCCCAGTTCGCCGCCGGCCGCTCCGGCGTCCGCCTCGCCCTGATGAACACCGGCTTCGGCGCCGCCCAGTTCGCCGAGGTCGCCGAACGCGAGCACATCAAGGCCATGCTGTTCGACCAGGAGTTCGCCGACCTCGTCGACGGCCTGCCGAAAGACCTGCCGCGGATCATCACCTGGGTCGACGACGAGAAGTGGCGCACAAAGAACAAGCACCTGCCCACCCTCGACGACGTGGTCGCGACCGGTCGCACCACCATGCCGCCGACCCCGCCCCAGTGGGGCGGCATGGTGATCCTGACCAGTGGCACCACCGGGCTGCCCAAGGGCGCCCGGCGCTCCAAGTTCTCGCCGTTCACCAGTGCTCTGCTGGTGGACCGCATCCAGTTCCCGTACCGGAGCTCGGCGGTGATCGTCTCCCCGCTGTTCCACTCCACCGGCTTCGCCACCTGGGCCGTCTGTACCGCCGGCGGCAACGAGACCGTGTTGATGCGCCGCTTCGATGCGGAGAAGACGCTGGCCGCCATCGCCGAACACAAGTCGGAGATGCTGGTCGCGGTCCCGACCATGCTGCACCGGATCCTGGCGCTCGGCCCCGATGTCATCAAGAAGTACGACACCTCGTCGCTCAAGTCAGTGGTGGTGGCCGGCTCGGCACTGTCCCCTGCTCTGTGCGAGGAGTTCCAGAACCAGTTCGGCGACGTGCTCTACAACCTGTACGGCTCCACCGAGGTCGCGGTCGCGGCCATCGCGAAGCCGACGGAGCTGCGCAAGGCGCCGGGAACCATCGGTAAGGCGCCGGTGTCGAGCTACCTGGCGCTGTTCGACGACGCCGGCAAGCGCGTCACCCGGCCGAACGTGAAGGCCCGCCTGTTCGTCCGCAACGGCGCCCCGTTCGAGGGATACACCGACGGACGCAACAAGGAGATCCTGGACGGCCACATGTCGACCGGCGACATGGCCTACTTCGATCAGGACGGTCTGTGGTTCATCGCGGGCCGCGACGACGACATGATCGTGTCCGGCGGCGAGAACGTGTACCCGCTCGAGGTGGAGAACCATCTCGCCGAGCACGACGACGTCGCCGACGTCGCGGTGATCGGCGTCCCCGACGACGAGTTCGGCACCCGTCTGCGGGCGTTCGTGGTGCCGGAGGAGGGCGCGACTCCGAACGCGGACGATCTGAAGGCCTACGTGAAGAAGGATCTGGCTCGCTACAAGGTGCCGCGCGACGTCGTGTTCGTCGACGAGCTGCCGCGCAACCCCACGGGCAAGCTGGTGCGCCGCGAACTGCCGACGGGGCCGATCGACTGAATCGTCGGCCTCCGAGCGCCCCGGGTACCATCTTACTCATGAGTAAGGAACCGAAGCCGAGCCCGACGTACGCCATGCGCAAGCGCCTGCCCGGCAACAAGCTCGGCAATGCGCTGTTCTCCCTCGGCATGGTCGCCCGGGTGCCGTACTTCGGCACCGTGCTGCCCCTGGTCGAGGAGATGAAGCCCGGCTACTGCAAGGTCACCTCGCCGAACTGGTTCGGTGTGCACAACCACATCGGCACGTTCCACGCGATCGCCGCCTGCAACCTGGCCGAGGCCGCGATGGGCATGCTGATGGAGGCGACCACACCGACCTCGCATCGCTGGATCCCCAAGGGCATGACCGTGCAGTACCTCGCCAAGGCCACCACCCGGCTGACCGCGATCGCCGAACTGCCCGGACCGGTCGACTTCGACGCCATCACCGAGGGCACCGACGTCGTCGTGCCGATCAAGGTTCTCGACACCGACGGCAACGAAGTGGTGCATTGCGAGATCACCACGTGGGTGACCCCGGCCTGAGGTGAGGCGTACCCAGTAGAGTCGATGCCGAACCTCCGGGTGTACCGCCCGGACCGGATGTGACGAAGGACGTTCAGACGTGAGCAACAAGGTCATCGATCCCCGCGCCGCCGAACGGCGCCGTTCGCTGCTGCTGATGATCGGCGCGGCACTGGCCGTCGTGATCATCGCCGCCGGCGTGATCTTCTGGGCCATCAAGGACAAGAAGGACTCCCCGGCCGCCGCGAAGCTGCCGGCCGGCACCGCGCAGCCGACCGTTCTGACCGGCGAAGCCTTCCGGCTGACCGCTGCGCCGAAGGGCACCACCCCCAAAGCCGTCGTCACGCTCATCGAGGACTTCCAGTGCCCGGCCTGCGACGCCTTCGAGAAGCAGTTCGGTCCGACCCTCGAGAAGCTGCAGTCCAATCCGGACGTGGCCTTCGACTACACGCCGATCTCGTTCCTGGACGGCTCGTCGAGCACCTTCTACTCCAGCCGCGCCGCCAACGCCTCGGTGTGCGTCGCCGAAGCCACCGGCAAGGACGGCAACTTCGACATCTGGTACAAGTTCCACAACGAGCTGTACAACAACCAGCCCCCGGAGGGCGGCGACGGCCTGCCCGACTCCGACCTGATCACGATGGCCAAGGACGCCGGCGCCGGCGACCTCACCAAGTGCATCACCGGCGGCGACTACGGCAACTGGGTCCGCGACCACACCAAGCGCGTGAAGTTCCAGTCCACCCCCACCGTCCGCATCAACGGCCAGGACGTGGACCTGCAGACCATCGCCACCCCGGCTGATCTGGAGAACAAGATCCTCGCGGCCGCGGGTCAGAAGTGAGCAGCAAGGCCGACGCCGCCGACCCCGACGTCGTCGAGACGGTCGCCGCAGAAGTCGACGACGTCGCCGAGCGAGCAGCCGGCGAACACCGGTCGCCGCTGACGGCGCTGCGCCCGATCGGCACGGCCAGCGCGTGGGTGATGCTGGTCTGCGCGGTCCTCGGGCTGATCGCCTCGTTCGACCTGTCCATCGAACGCATCGAACTGCTGATGAATCCGGACTACATCCCGTCGTGCAACATCAGCCCGGTGCTGTCGTGCGGCTCGGTCATGAAGACCGAGCAGGCGCGCTTCTTCGGATTCCCGAACCCGCTGATCGGCCTTCCGGCGTTCGCGGTCATCGTCACCACCGCCGTCCTGTCGGTCGGCCGGGTGCGGCTGCCGCGCTGGTACTGGATCGGTCAGACGCTGGGTCTCACGCTCGGCTTCGTCTTCATCAACTACCTGGCGTTCCAGTCGATCTTCCGGATCCACGCACTGTGCCCCTACTGCATGGTGGTGTGGACGGTCACCCCGATCGTTCTGGTGTTGAGTCTGTCCCGGGCCCTCGGTGACGGTCTGGGCGCACAGAAGCTCAGGGACGCGTCCTGGGTGGTCCTGGGCGCCTGGTACGCGCTGGTGGTGTTCACCATCGGCGTGAAGTTCTGGTACTACTGGAAAACTCTGTTCTGATGGCGAAGGCCTCGGTCGACCCTCGGGAAGCAGAGCGCCGCCGCTCCTTGATCGGCTCGATCATAGCCGCGGTGGTCGTGCTGGCCGTCGCCGCAGGCTTCATCGTCTGGGGCACGCACAAGAACAGCGGCCCGGAGGGCGGCTCGGCCACCCCGACGGTCGTGACCGCCGACGGCGCCCTGCGCGTCAGCAAGGCCCCGGCCGGGTCGCAGCCCGCGGTGGTGGTCTCGGTGGCCGAGGACTTCCAGTGCCCGGTGTGCCGCCAGTTCGAGACCACCTTCGGTTCGACCGTGGATTCGCTGGCCGACGATCCGCGCGTCGCGATCGACTACTTCCCGCTGGCCTATCTCGACAAGTATTCGCGTGACGAATACTCCACACGCTCGGCCAACGCGTCGATGTGTGTGGCGGAGGCGACCGCCGGCGACGGTCTCGCCGTCTGGCGCCGCTACCACGACGCCCTGTTCCAGCGGCAGCCGAACGAGGGTGGTCCGGGCATCGCCGACGACAATCTGGCCGACCTGTCCGGGGTCGTCGGAGGCCCCGGCATCGCCGACTGTGTGAAGGGCCGCGACTACGAGCAGTGGCTGGACGGTCTCACCAGCCGGGTCACCGGCCGGCCGGGTTTCGACGGCACCCCGGACGTCCGGATCAACGGACAGAAGTACGACTGGGCGGCGAACCCGGATCCGTCCGCGTTCCGCGCCGCGGTCGAGGCCGCCCTGGCCGCGCCGCACTGACCGGGAGTCACCGACCTCATGGCCAAGAGTGATCGCGCGACGTCGTTCGGCGCCCAGAGCGGCAACTACGAGACCGGGCGGCCCGACTATCCGGCCGACTCGGTCGACTGGCTCCTGTCGGGGCTGCCGCCGCCGCCGCGCATCGTCGACCTGGGTGCCGGCACCGGCAAACTGACCCGCGTCGTGGCCCAACGATTTCCCGCCGCCGCACTGACCGCCGTCGATCCGGACGCCGAGATGCTGGCGACCCTGTCCGCGTCCCAGCCGGACGTCGCCACCGCCGTCGGCAGCGCGGAGCATCTTCCCCTGCCCGACGGTTCCGCGGACGCGGTGATTCTGGGCCAGGCATGGCACTGGGTGGATCCCGACGCCGCCTCGCGGGAGATCGGGCGGGTGGTGACCCCCGGCGGGCTGCTCGGTCTGATCTGGAACATCCGCGACAGCCGCGAGGAGTGGGTGGCACGCATGACCGCTGTCATGCATTCGAGTGACGCCGAAGACCTGATCGCCGGCGGCGGACCGAGCGTGGCGGCACCGTTCGGCCCGGTGGAGACGAGATCGTGGGAATGGTCGCGCCCGATGACCCGTGAGCGCCTGCATGCGATGGCCGCGTCACGCAGCTATCTGATCACCGCGCCCGACGACGAGCGGGCGCAGATCGTCGCCGATCTGGACGCTCTGTTCGACGATCTCGGTCTGCGCGGTGACCGGACGATCGACCTGCCGTACGTGACGCACGCGTATCGCGCTATCCGTGAAGGCTGACCAACGGTCACTTCTTCTCGCAGGCGATACCGTCCTTGTCACGATCCAAGTGCGAGTTCCTGTTGTACAACGCCTTGTTAACCCGAAAGTTCTTCACAGGCCGAGTCCGCCCCGTCACGTGATCACGTGCACCCGGTCGGCCGACACCGTGGCGGTAGTCCTTGTTCAAGGCCGTGCAGTTCTTGTACTTGATCGGTGCCGCATCGGACGGCGCCGCCGCCACGAACATCATCGAACCACCGAGTGCCACTGAGGCCGTGAGTACCGAGAGCGTCTTCTTCATTCCTGGAACGCTACAACACCGCCGCCCGACCGACTGTGCCATCAGCTGATGGCACAGTAGTGTGATCGGCGACCCGCTTCACCATCACGGAGGTTCTCGATCCATGCCCACTCGCCAGCCGTCCGGTCGCTCCGGCCCCCTCGCAAGCGTCCGCGTCATCGAGTTCGCCGGCATCGGACCGGGACCGCATGCCGCGATGCTGCTCGCCGATCTGGGTGCCGACGTCGTCCGCGTGCAGCGTCCGGGTGATCTGCCGAAAGAGGGCGCACCGGCCGACGCACTGCTCCGCGGCCGACGCGTGGTCGAGGCGAACCTGAAGAACCCTGCCGACCGGGAGACGATCCTCAACCTCGTGAAGAAGGCCGACGTCGTCGTGGAAGGCTTCCGTCCCGGCGTGATGGAACGTCTCGGCTTCGGCCCCGACGACCTGCACGCGGTCAACCCGGCGCTCGTCTACGGCCGGATGACCGGATGGGGCCAGGAAGGGCCGCGGGCCCAGCTCGCCGGTCACGACATGAACTACATCGCGCTGACCGGCATGCTGCATGCCATCGGCCGCGCCGACGAGAAGCCCACACCCCCGCTGAATCTGGTCGGCGACTTCGGCGGCGGTTCGATGTTCCTGGTCATGGGCATCCTCGCCGCACTGGTCGAACGCGGCGTCTCCGGTCAGGGTGACGTGATCGACGCGGCCATGGTCGACGGCGCGTCGGTCCTGGGACAGATGATGTGGGCGTTCCGCGGCACCGGCATGTGGCAGGACAAGCGCGGCGCGAACCTTCTCGACACCGGCGCCCCGTTCTACGAGGTGTACGAGACCTCGGACGGCAAATGGATGTCGGTGGGCGCACTGGAGCCCCAGTTCTACGCCGAATTCATCAAGGGCCTGGGCGTGGACCCGGAGTCGTTGCCGCATCAGCTCGACATGAGCCGCTGGGACGAGCTGCGGCAGACGTTCATCGACACGTTCAAGACCAAGACCCGCGACGAGTGGGCCGCGATCTACGACGGCACCGACGCCTGCGTGGCGCCGATCCTGGACTGGAAGGAGGCGCCGCAGGATCCGCATCTGGCGGCCCGCGGCACCCTCGTCGAGATCGACGGCGTCACCCAGGCGCAAGTGGCGCCCCGGTTCTCACGCAGCACCACCGAGACCCCCACCGCCCCCGATCGCACCGCCACCGATCCCGCCACCCTTTGGCAGGACTGACCACGCTCACGGACCGCGCTCGGTGAGCCTGTCGAAGCGAGAACTCCTTTCGACAAGCTCAAGGAGCGTACGACAAGCTCAAGGAGCGTACGGCGAGCCCACCACGCTCGTTGAGCCTGTCGAAGCGAGTCCTCCGATCGACAGGCTCAGGGAGCGGAGGGCTCGAGGAGCGTAGGGGCGCGGGGGACGCATGGCACCCTGGAACCGTGCACGACCCTCTCGCTCTCCCGTACGTCCATCGCTCAACGATCGTCTTCGACGTCGTCATGGCGGTGGTGTTCGGGCTGGTTGCCGGCTCCGTCGAGTGGACACACACCTCCACCGCCGCCGGTGTCGCCACCGTGCTGATCGCGGTGGCGATCGCCGTCCGCGACGTGTGGCCGTCCGTGATGATCGTCCTGGCCGTCACCTCCGCGATCCTTCAAGTCGCCACCACCGACGTCGCCGTATTCGGCAGCCTGGGCTTCGCCCCACTGTTCGCCATCACCGGTGCACACCCCGACCGCCGAGTGCGGCGACTATCACTCTGGGCGGGCCTGGCCGGCGCCGTCGCCTCCGCCATCGTCATGCCGTTGACCTACCCGAACGGGGAGGCCTCCTGGACACAAGGCGTCGTGATCGGGTTCATCGGAGCGCTCCTGGTGTGCGTCGGCGGCTGGGTGTGGGGTTTCACCCGATACCAGCGGCGCAGCGTCGAGCAGGCACGGGTCACCGAGACCATCGCCGAACTGGAGCGCAAACGGCTCGTCGACCTGTACGACGAGCAGACGGAGCGGTCACGTCTGGCGCGCGATATGCACGATGTGGTCGCCCACTCGCTCGCGGTGGTGATCGCGCAGGCCGAAGGCGCCCGGTTCGCGTTGAAGTCGTCGCCGGAGGACACCGACGAGGCGCTCGGCGTGATCGCCGATACCGCGCGGGAGGCGCTCGGCGAGGTGCGTGACGTCTTGCAGCAGTTGCGCGACGACGACACTGCGGCGCAGTCGACGGCCGCGGACCGCGAACAGCTCTACACGCGGATGCGTGCGGCCGGTATGGATCTGACCGCCCAGGAGGTCGGCGACGCCGAGAAGGCTGATCCGGCGGCGGCACGGGTCGCGCACCGCGTCCTGACGGAGGCTCTCACCAACGCCCTCAAGCACGGCGATCCGGCATGTCCGGTCTCGGTGGTCCACGACTGGACCGACGGCACGCGGCTGACGGTGCGCAACACGATCGCCGCCACGCCGGCGGCGCGGTCGACGCCCGGCGCCGGCCACGGCATCGTCGGCATGTCCGAGCGCGCGTCCACGGTCGGCGGCCGGCTGTCGAGCCGTGCCGACGGCGAGGCGTGGGTCCTCGAGTTCGTCGCGCCCGCACGTGACAGGGTGGTGTCCGTGGACTCCGAGGAAACGTCGTCATGATCCGGGTGGCCCTGGTGGACGATCAGCCGTTGTTCCGCGGCGGCATCGCGATGATCCTGCGGAGTCAGCCGGACGTCGACGTGGTCGCCGAGGAGTCGTCGGCGATGAATCTGACCGCGATGATCGACGACGCCAAGCCCGACGTGGTGCTGATGGACGTGCGGATGCCCGGCATCGACGGGATCACCGCGACCGAACAGGTGACGGCACGGCTCGGCGACGACGCCCCGAAGATCCTGGTGCTCACCACGTTCGACGTCGACGAGGCGGCGGCGTCGGCGATCGAGGCGGGGGCGAGCGGCTTCGTGCTGAAGGACGCCCAGCCGGACTTTCTGCTCGCCGCGATCCGGGCGGTCGCCGACGGCAGTCAGGTGGTCGCGGCGTCGGCCACGCGTCGGCTGTTCGAGCGTCATCGCCCGCGCGGCTGCACGCCGGGACCGGACTACGAGCGTCTGACACCGCGGGAGCGGGAGATCCTGGTGCAGGCGGCGCGCGGACTGTCGAACGCTGAGATCGCCGACGCCGAGGTGCTGTCGGAGGCCACCGTCAAGACTCACGTGTCGCGGATCCTCACCAAGCTCGGGCTCCGCGACCGTGTGCAGCTGGTGGTCTACGCCTACGAGCACGACCTGGTCTGACGTTCCCACGGGTGGGGGACGACCCCGACCTGCTCGTGCGCCGCGTACACCGGACGATGTACACGGTCCCTCGCTGGATGTATCGCAAGTCCAGTATTGCGACGGATGTGGCGGGGGTGGTGCGCTCCCTAGCGTCGAAGACATGAACAACTCACCCCTCTCCGGTCCTGCGCCGGCGATCGCCACACCCCGTCCGACCCCGGCCGTCACGGTCCGCAACGTGCGCCGCATCTACGGCGACGAAGCCAACCCGGTCCACGCCCTCGACGACGTGTCCCTGAATCTGAACCGCCGCGAGTTCACCGCGATCATGGGGCCGTCGGGGTCGGGCAAGTCGACGCTGATGAACGTGATCGCCGGACTCGACGACGTCACCTCCGGCCAGATCACCGTCGGCGACACCCCCATCACCGGCCTGACCGACACCGCGCGCACCCTGCTCCGCCGCCACCACATCGGCTTCGTCTTCCAGTCGTTCAACCTGGTGCCGACGTTGACGGCCGACGAGAACATCCGGCTCCCGTTCGTGCTCGCCGGGCGGACGATCGACGCCGACACCCAGGCCTGGATCGCGCACCTCGTCGGCTCGCTCGGACTTCGGGACCGCCTCGATCATCTGCCGTCGGAACTGTCCGGCGGCCAGCAGCAGCGCGTGGCGATCGCCCGCGCGCTGGCGACCCGGCCGACGATCATCCTGGCCGACGAACCGACCGGCGCACTGGACACCCGAACCAGCCGCGAGGTGCTGTCGCTGCTGACCACCGCGGCCCGCGAATACGGTCAGGGCATCGCGATGGTCACCCACGACCCGGTGGCGGCGTCGTACGCCGACCGGATTCTCGTGCTGGCCGACGGCCGCGTCGTCGGCGAGTACGGCCATCTCGATCCGCGACAGATCTCCGATCTCCTGATCAACCTGGAGGTGAAGGCATGAGAGCCACCAGTTCCCGCCTCGTCGTCGGCAAACTGCGGGAGGTCTCCACGATCGGGGTGGTCGCCGCTCTCGCCTCGACCTACGCCACCGTCCTGTACGGCACCGCCGACACCCTCAACCGTGTCGGCGAGGATTCCGGCGGCAGCGTGGGCCTGATTCTGAAGGTCGTGGCCCCGGTGTTCATCGCGATCGCCCTGTTCGTGTCGGCGGTCGTCATCAGCAACGGCGTCGACACCGTGATCGCCGGACGCACCCGGCAGCTGAGTCTGCTCCGGCTGATCGGTGCAAGCGGAAGCCAACTGCGAAGCGGTGTCGTCTCCGCGGTCGCCCAGGTGGCCTTCGCCGGCGCTGCAGGCGGTGTGGTGATCGGCACGGTGATCAACCTCGTCACACGCTCGATACTGCTGCACCGCCACCTGATCCCCGCCGCGCACTACCGTCTGCTTCCGACCGGAGCCCTGATCGGCGCCCTGATCGTGGTGATCGTCGCGGTGGCCGCAGCAGCGGTCGGTACCCGCCGGCCGTTGGGTGCCACGGCACTGCGCGGGGCCGCCCCGGTCCGCGGCCGCCTCCGGGGCGTCGTCGCCGTCGCTCTGATCCTGGGTGGCGCGGCGCTGCTCGCGCTGGCCTGCGTCCTGGGTGAGACCGGCAGCCTGAGCGGGTTCTTCACCACGTTCCTGGGTGCGGCCACCGTCGGTGTCGGCGTGATGATGGGCGGACCGCTGATCATGCCGCGCCTGGTGGCCGGCTTCGCCCGGCTCGCGGGGTCGGGACCGGCGGCCCTGGTGGCCCGCAAGAACGCGATGAGCGATCCCGGCCGCACGTCCCGGTCGACGATCGGCCTGCTGATCGGCGTCACGCTGATCACGACGATCGCCGCCGGCATGAGTTCCATCACCGATTCGGTGCACAGCTGGCGCGGCCTCAAACCCGATGACATCCATCAGGCCGAGCAGGTGCTGTCGACGGTGTCGGCGGTGATGATCGCGATGATCGCCATCTCGGCACTGATCGCGGCGATCGGTTTCGTGTCGACCATGTCGCTGACGGTGATCGGCCGGACCCGCGAGATCGGCATGCTGCGCGCGATGGGCTTCACCGGCCGCCAGGTGCGATCGATGATCACCCTCGAGTCGCTCGCCCTCTCCGGCACGGCCGCGGTGCTCGGCCTGGTGCTGGGGGTTCTCTTCGGCGCGGTCGGCAGTCAGTCGCTGGTGGGCTCGCAGACGTCCGGGTTCATGGTCGGCCTGCCCTGGGCGACGCTGGCCGCGATCGTTGCAGGCACTGCGGTACTCGTCCTGGTGGCGGCGCTTCCGCCGAGCCGTCGCGCGGTGTCGGTGGCCCCGATCGAGGCACTCGCCGTCGCCTGACCCCGCACCTCACCCCTGCCCTACTGGGCCGTAGACTCGGGGGCATGTTCATCGACCGGTTGGCCAAGTTCATGTCCGGAGCGCTGATGTTCATGGGCACCCTCCACTTCCTCGCACCGAAGCCGTTCGACGCGATCGTCCCCGAGGAGTTGCCGGGCGATGCGCGCAACTACACGTACGCCTCGGGTGTGGCCGAACTGGGCCTGGGCGCGGCGCTGCTGCCGAAGCGCACCCGCAGCACGGCAGCGGCACTCGCCGCCGCCCTGTTCGTCGCGGTGTTCCCGGCGAACGTGAACACCATCCGGATCTTCGTCGACAAGGGTCCGCTGCTGAAGTGGATCGCCTGGCTGCGCCTGCCGCTGCAGCTGCCGATGATCGCCGCGGCGATCGCCGTCTGGCGCGGTTCCCGGCGTCCGGCGGATGAGACCGTCGTCGACGGCTGATCAGCGCGACCGGTAGTACGCCCGCTGCTCCGGTGCCAGCCGTTCGACGGCATAGCTCAGGGCCGTCCGGCCCATCCGTGCCGCGTTCTTCTCCAGGTACCCGGTCAACACCGTCTCGTCGACGCGCTTGCCGGCCTCACGCAACATCCAGCCGAGCGCCTTCTGAATCAGATCGCGGCGGTCGTCGACGACCAGTGGGGCCACCGCGAGGATCGCGTCGGCCGACCCCGACTCGATGAATGCGAACGTGCCGATGATGCCGACGCGCCGTTCCCACAGGTCCTCCGAGGAAGCCCAGTCGAGCAGTTCGCGGTGATCTCCCGCATCGACGAGCCACGCACCGAGAATCGGCCGGGCGGACGAGTCCACCAGGTCCCAGTTGTTCACCCGGCCCCGACGGACCGCGCGGCGGTACAGGTCGGTGACCGCGGCCCGATCGGCGGCACGCGCCGAGAAGCGTTCGGCGAGGGTGAACAGCGCGAGCGCACGGACCTCGTGCACCGGATCGTCCAGCAGGGCGTCGAGCACCGGAAGCGGGAGCTCGCGCAACCGCTTCGAGACGGTGCGCAGCACCGGTACGCGGACACCAGCGAAGACATCACCCTCGCCGTACTCCCCGGGCCCGGTCTTGAAGAACCGCTGAGCATGCTCCGCCTCCTCCGGATTCCCCAAGGCGCGAACCGTGTCGGCGATCTCCGCCGCGGAAGAAGCCGCTGTCAGAGGCGGCACCGTCATTGCCCGGCCACCGGTTCGATCCGGGTCAGCAGCCAACGGCCACCGAGTCGCTGCAGGGTGGCCCAGCGCGACACCCCGACGTGCTGAACCGGCTGTCCGGGCAGAGTGATCGACTGGTCGGCGAACACCATCACGCGCGCCCGCGTCCCGGAGGACGCGTCCACCGCGACCGCCTGCACCGCCGCGGTCATCGATGCCCCCGACTCGGTCGCCCCAGCCAGGACGACGTCCGGGCCGCGACCGCGGTAGTCGGCACCGAGTACTCCCCCGAGCTCGCCGTCCACCTCGGCCCGACGCTGCGCGGAATCGTCGGGCGTGAAGGTCATCAGATCCTGCACCGAGGAGGCCGCTGCGGCGGCGACCGCATCCCGGTCGCGAACCTCGCCGGAGCCCGGCCGAAGGGCGATCAGAACGCAGACCAGGGCGACCACGAGCGCCACAGCGGTGACCGCCGAAGTCCACACGACCACCCGCCGGTCGGCAGGCACCAGACGGCGCGTCATGACGGTTGCTCGGTTCCGGCGACGAGCCAGCGGTCACCGACCCGCCGCAGCGTGACGTCCACCGTGACACGGGATTCGTCGGCCGCCGCTCCGATCAGCGTCGGATCGCTGGCCTGCGCCACCACCACGACCTCCGCGGCGTCGCCGTGGCGGGACACGAGACCGGCGGCCAGTACGATGCCGGTGGCCGGACGGGTCAGCGCGGTGACGGCGTCGTGCAGCTGCGGCCGGACCCTGTCGAGCCGGTCCCGCTGGTCCCCGGTGCTGACGTCCAGGATCCGGTTCACGTAGCCGTCGGCGTCGGCGGGGTCGGCGGTCAGCATGGTGGTGATCGCCTCGGCGGCCGCGGTGCGCGACGCGTCGTCGGCGTCGAGCCGGTGCTGCGCGGCACTTCGGGACACGACCGCCCACAGCGCCGTGACCAACAGGGCCGTCACGACCGCGGCGGCCGCGACGCCGAGCAGCCGAACCCCGGCGCGGCGCCGTCGGCCGCGGGCCCGCAGATCATCGGCCGCGCCGATGCGGGCGAGCCGCTCCTGCCGGACGGCGTCGTCGTAGGCGGCCTGTGCGTCGATCCGCATGCTCATCGGAGTTCGTCCACCCCGCTCAGCAGCCAGCGCCCGTCGGTGTGGACGAAGTCGGCGTTCACCGACTTCACCCGCGTCTCCGGCTGTCCGGCCGTCGGCGTCACGACGACGCGAGCGACGACCACCGCGGTTCCGGCGTGCTCGTCGACGGACACGACTCCCGACGTCAACGGCTCCCATCGCACCGAGGCGACGCCGGCCGGTGGCTGCCCGGTGAGGCCTGCCGCCACCGACGACGCGAACGGTTCGGCCATCAGCGCCCGCGCCCGCTCCCGATCCGCCGTCCACGTCGAAGCGTCGGCGGAGAACACGTCGGCGACGATCGTGCCCGCCTGCCCGGCCAGGGCGTCGGAGGTGGCTGCACGTTCGGCGACCGGCGACCGCCAGGCGAGGGCCGTGCCGGCGACCACGGCCGCGATCACCACCGCCGCCACGGCGGCGGCCGTCCAGATCACCGGCGATGAACGACGGCGCCAGCGTCGGTCGAGGCGGTTCACGACACGAACTCCACGTTCGAGAGCTTGAGTTCGCCGTCCTCCGGGGTCACCGTGACCCGCAGCCGCAGTTCCTGGTCCAGTGGTGCGCCGGCCTTCTGCCGCACCGAGGTGCCGGCGACCACCAGGACGACGGCAGAGCCGTCCCGGCGATCGGCGAGCGCGGCGCCGTCGATGGTGGTGGTGCCGCGCGAGCCCTGCTCACCGACATAGCGCGTGTAGGAGTCGGCGGACTGGGCGAACGAGTCGTAGAAGTCACCGGTGGCGCCGGCGAGGATCTTCTCGGCACGATCCGGATCGGAGGCATCGGCGGTCAGGAGCAGCGAGGTGCGCTGCTCGGCGGCCCGTACGTAGTCGGCGTCGCTGTAGCCGCCGATACGGTCGACGGCCCGCCACACCGCGATCCCGGCACCCGCGACGGCCAGCACCGCCACGGCGATCAGCGCGAGCCGCGACCAGAGCGGCAGCCGCGAACGGAGGCCCGCGCGCACCTGGGCGGTGGCGAGCTCGTCCCACGCACGATCACGTCGTGTGCGGGCGCTGCGCCACTCTCCGATCCGGGTCACGTCCCCCGACGTTACTGGCCGATCCGCGCGTTGTAGTCGGCGCGCGCCTGCGAGTCGGGGTTCAAGAAGATGGTGTCGGTCTTGGTGACCTTGCGCAGCCAGCGCTTCAAGCCTTCGGGGGTGGCGACGGTGGCGTCGACGAATCCCATCCAGCCCGGTGCGGCCACCCGCACCCGCGGCTCCGCGATGATGCCGACCACGCCCGCAGCGACCTGCTCCGGCTTGATCGTCTTCACGAATCGGTTGGTGGCCAGGCCGTCGATCAGACCGGTCTCCGTGAACGTCGGCATCACCGTCGACACCCGCACCCCCTTGGGTGACAGTTCGGCGTCGAGCGCCTCGGAGAACTCGATGACGCCGGCCTTGGCGCCGTTGTAGATGGTCAGACCCGGATTCGGCAGGCGCCCGGCCACCGACGCGACGTTGACGATCTGCCCGTGGCCGCGCGGCACCATCCGGCGGGCGGCTTCCCAGCTGCCCAGCATGACGCCGACCAGATCGATGTCGATGCAGCGGCGGATCAGCGCCTCGTCGTAGGACAGGAAGTCACCGACCGGCATGATGCCGGCATTGTTGATCAGCACGTCGATCGGACCGACCCGCTTCTCCACCTCGTCGAGGAACGCCGAGAACGACGCCGAGTCGGTGACGTCGAGTTCGATGCCCTCCACCCCGAGGTCGGCGGCGGCCTTGCCGACCGCGTCGGCGTCGATGTCACCGATGGCGACCTTGGCCCCGTTCGCGAGGAGCTGGGTGGCGGTCTCGAAACCGATCCCGCGAGCGGCGCCGGTGATCGCGACCACCTTCCCGGCGATGGCGTCGCGCTGCTGCGCGAGACGGCGGTCGGCGCGGTCGCGTCGGGAGAAGGACGGAGGCATCCGGGGTCCTTTCGGCACGCTCGAGGAGCGCGGTCAGTAGATCATCGGGGCGAGGAACTTGGCGGCGAACGCACGCATCGCTTCGGGGCTGCGCTCGGCCTCCTCGGTGAGGGGAACCTCGAGGTACGAGATGACCAGTCGGACATGGATCTGGACGGCGTCGAGCAGATCCTTCTCCGGCATGGCGGCGCCCGCCTCCCGCAGGGTCGCCGCGACCCTGGCGGTCACCATGTCGATGAACAGGGTGCTCATCGTGGCGGTGACGCTGCGGATCTCGTAGTCCTCCAGAACCATCCGATGCAGCAGCGGATCGGAGTTCACCAGGTCGGCGCCCTGCGCAAACGCCTCGACCACCGCGTCGCGCGGCGACAGGCCGTCCACGGCGGTCTCCAGCCGCGCCATCCCGCGTTCGAAGGTGGCGTTCGCCAGCGCGATCAGCAGGTTGTCCTTGCTGGGGAAACGGCGGTACAGCGTCGAGCGGCTCACTCCGGCGGCGGTCGCGATGGCGTCCATGTTGGCCGCCCGCACACCGTTCTCGGTGAACTCGACCGACGCCGCGTCGAGAATGGCCTGTTCCTGCTGCTCCGGGGACGCGGTGACGCGAGCCTTGCGCGCCATCAGCGGCGCACCAGGGTGACGGGAAGGCGATCCTTGGGGACCGGGAGTGCGCTGTAGTCCATCGGCATGTGGTAGCCGGCCGGTACAGACCACTCGAAGTCGCGCAGCATGTGGTGCATGATCGTCTTGATCTCCATCTGACCAAAGTACAACCCGATGCACTTGTGGACTCCACCCCCGAACGGCATCCACGCCATCCGGTGGCCGCGCTGCTCCTGACGGGGCGCCGCGAACCGGTCCGGGTCGAAGACGTCGGGGTTGGTGAAGTACTTGTTGTCCCGGTGATTCGACATCTGCGGGATCACCACCATGGTGCCTTCGGGAATGAAGTGCCCGAGGACCTGCGTGTCCTTGATCGCCATGCGCGGCTGGGCCGGCACGGGCGGACACATGCGCAGCGATTCGTCCATGATGTGCTCGACGGTGGTCAGTTCGGCGAGCTGGTCGTAGTCGAGCATGTCCGGCAGTTCCAGGCTCTGTGCGCGCGCCTTCTCCTGCCAGTCCGGATACTCGGCCATCCGGTAGGTCATCTGGGTGAGGGTGATGGTCGAGGTGTCGTGCGCCGCCATCAGCACGAAGATCATGTGGTTGACGACGTCGTCGTCGCTGAACCGGTTGCCGTGTTCGTCCTCGGCGTGGCAGAGGACCGAGAACAGGTCGGGGGTGACCGTGGCGCGTTTGGCGGCGATGTGTTCGTAGAAGAAGTCTTCGAGCACCTTGCGCGAACGCAGGCCCTTCCACCAGCGGCCGCCAGGTACGGGCTTGCGCACCAGGGCGACGCCGGCGCGGACGGTCTCGATGAACGCCTTGTTGAGGCGGTCGGCTTCGGCCGGTGTCAGGTCGACGCCGAGGAAGATCTCGGCGGCGACGTCGAGGGTGAGCTGCTTGAGCTGGTCCATCATCTTGACTTTGCCGGCGGCGCCGGGAGCCTGCGAGCGGGCCGGGTCGGAGCTGCGCCACTTCGCGACCCGGTCGGCGATCACCGGCTGCATCTCCTCGAAGTAGCCGCGCAGGATCTTCGGGGTGAAGGCCTCCTGCATGATCCGGCGGTGATGTTTGTGCTCGTCGAAGTCCAGGAGCATGACGCCACGGTTGAAGAACGGGCCGATGAAGTAGCTCCATGCGGGGGCGTTGGCGAAGGCCTGGTCTTTGTTGATGAGGATCTGCTGGGCCGCTTCGGCGCCGCTGGCCGACACCATGCGGATGCCGAGAGCGTTCATCGCGAAGACGTCGCCGTACTGGGCACGTCGTTCCGAAGCGAAGTGGAACGGGTCCCGACGCATGGCCAGGATCTCGAGCACACCGTTGCGCTCGCTGACCGGGACCGGCTTCAGGTCGCTGCCGGCGGACGGCTGGGCGAGAAGGGGCGTGGCCATGGTTCCTCCCGAGGTTCATCGCCGCTGTGATCGGCGGCACACCTCTATTGGAACAGATTCTGTCGTTTGTTTCTATAGTTCGAGGTCATTCCATGGTGATGTCGTCCGAGCGACACACATTGTGACTACTGGGCCATGAGGATCGCGTGGCAGCGCCGCAACCGGTCGACCCACCAGGCGGTGCGCTCCTCCGAGGCCAGGGGAAGGTCGTCATCGGGCTGCACCACGCGCGGTGTCACCTGTCCGTGGCGGACGCTGAACGACGGCGCGACGTCCCGCTCGAACAGAGCCCCGGTTCCGAGCCCGCACGCGTGATCGAGCAGTGGAAGAGCCGCCGCAGCCGCGATCGACGACGACATGCCCACCGCCGTATCGAGGGCACTGGAGATGACGACGTCCATCTTCAGCGACGAGTTGAGTGCCAGGACTTTGCGCATGCCGCCGAGCGGCGCCACCTTGAGGACGGCGATGTCGGCGGCGTCGGCCTTCGCGACCAGCAGCGGATCGTCGGCCTTGCGGATCGACTCGTCGGCGGCGATCGGCACGTCCACGACGCGTCGCACGGCGGCGAGCTCTTTGACGGTGGCGCACGGCTGCTCGACGTATTCGACGTCACCGATGGCGGCGATCGCCTCGATCGCGGTCGGCACGTCCCACGCGCCGTTGGCGTCGATGCGCACGTTCGGGATGAGGTCCCGGACCGCGGCCACCCGCTGCACGTCGTCGTCGAGGGTCTGTCCCGGTTCGGCGACCTTCACCTTGGCGGTCGTGGAACCCGGATACCGGGCGAGGATCTCGGCGACCTCCTCCGGCCGAACGGCGGGCACGGTCGCATTGACCGGAACCACGTCGCGCACGGCGGGCGGCGGCCCCTGCCACGCCGCCTCGATGCCTGCGGCCAGCCACTGGGAGGCCTCGACGTCGTCGTACTCGACGAACGGAGAGAACTCCCCCCACCCGGACAGGCCCCGGAACAGCATGGCTTCGCGGACGGTGATCCCGCGGAATCGAGTCCGCATCGGCAGGGCGACCACGACCGCGCTCTCGAGGATGAGGTCGACCGGCGGCAGCTTCGGCTTCGAGGCCCGCACCATGAACGTCGGCATCTCGCCGGTCTTGTTCGGGATGGCGAACGGATTGTTGGCGCCAGGCTGATAGACCATGCGACCAGCCTACTGAGCGATCACCGGCGGTCGAGGGCGTAGCAGATGGCGGCTCCCAGGAGCACCGGCGGAACCCAGTAGATGACGTAGTTGAGCGCGATGATCCAGTGGTTGCCCTCGGTCGGGATCCATACGTAGAACAGTGCGATCTCGAGCAGAGTGATGGCGAGGGCGCCGGCCACCGCGTGGAACCACAGGGTGGCCGGCCGGCCGCGGGCCAGAAGCCAGGCGGCGAGCAGACAGATGCTCACGAGCAACGTGAAGAGCGCCGTCAACGGGGCGTTCAGGCCCTTCGCGACGATCAGCATGATGCCCCACACCGCTCCGACGGCGATCGCGGCGATGCTCAT
Organism: Gordonia sp. (in: high G+C Gram-positive bacteria); assembly: GCF_047600565.1. Classification (GTDB taxonomy): domain Bacteria; phylum Actinomycetota; class Actinomycetes; order Mycobacteriales; family Mycobacteriaceae; genus Gordonia. Next base: position 2,817,758 of record NZ_JASGKN010000001.1, on the reverse strand, counting down.
CCGGATCACCCAGGGCCGACGCTCGGCATGCGAGGCGAGCACCGCACACAGAGCGAGCCAGGCGATGCCCGCGATCAGTAGCACCCCGTTGAGAACCTCGTGCCAGGTGATGCCGGTGTGCGAAGCGGCGTCGCGTTCCGCGTCGAACAGGCCGATCAGCATGACGATCGTGTAGCCGAGGACACCGAGGGAACCCCAGACCAGTTCACGGCGGATCGGCCGGCGTCCCGGCTTGCCGGCGGGCGTCGCGGGGTCGTGGGCGACGGGACCGTCGGGATGGTGTTCCGTCGGCTCGGGCAAGCCCGGCGAATCAGTCATGACAGGGAGGTTATCGCGCTCGGCGACAGTACGGGGCCGGTCCCGGCGCCGGGATCAGCCGACGAGTCCGCCCAGCGCCGGAGCCACCGGCACGCACGGAACCCTCCGGTGGTGCGCGGGGTCGAGCGCACCCAGGACCACGGCGACCGATCGCGGCGACGACACGATCGACAGATGATCGGATCGATCGGCCGCGCAGGTGTCCTGCAGCACGATGTTGGTGGTCCGCCGCCCGGGGACGTCACCGTCGGTGTACGGCTCGACGATGCCGTCGTGCCGGGTCATGACGTTCGTGTAGGTGACGCCCGGTGCGTACGGTCCGCCCCCGGCGTTGATCCGATTCATGAACTCGGAGCCGTACTGCTCCTGATTGCATTCGGGGTACGGCCACGCGTCACCGACGCCGAGGGACGTCATGAATGCGAGCGCACTGTTGCAGCCGGAACTGTCCTGACCCTTCCAGTACGGGGCGAGTGACACGTAGTCGTCGACCTGCGACGCCCCGCCCAGGTACTTCACCCAATAGTCGGGCATGAGAGTGCCCTCGGAGTGGCCGACGACATCCACCTTCTGCGCGCCCGTCGCCGCGAGCACGCGGGCGACGAATCGTTTCAGCTGGCCGGCACTCGTCCGCATGTCGATGAATCCGCCGAGCGCGTTCACCGGCCACGACGTGTCGGGCAGCGCCCCGTAGGTCAGCGCGAAGACGCAATACCCGGCGTTGTGCAGTGCGGGGACCATCGTGGCCCAGTTGGTCTGCCGGTTACCGCCGGTGCCGTGCACCAGCACCACCGGATTCGGGTGTGCCGCGCTGGGCGTGCACCGCCAATCGTTGGACCCGGGCAGTGAGCCGCCGGGATGCGCGATCTCGTCCTGGGCACCGGCGAAGAAGTCGTACGGAACCGGCAGGGGCGGTGCAGCCTCCGCGGGTGCGGCAGCCATCGCCGTCAGCAGGCCGACGACCGCCGCGACCGCCACACCGATCCGGCGGATCATGGGCGCGGCCCCATCGGCACGGTCGGCGACATCGGTGCGCGGGGGAAGCCGGGCGCGGCCGGGACGGCGCCGGCCGGAGGTGTGCCCTGCTTCGGACCGACCATCCGGTCGAGCGCGACGGCCAGCCACGCCCACGCGACACCGACCACGGCGTAGGGCACGTCGATCAGCAGGAAGACCTTGAGGATGTAGACGACGATGTTCGGCTTCTCACCGAACGAGAGGTCGTCGAAGTGGAACAGCAGCCAGAACGACGCCATCGCCGGAATCACCAGGATCAGCGGGACCAGTGACCGGCGACGGCCCACGATCCAGGCGGACAGGAGGAGGCCGAAGCTGAGTGTGCAGGTGGTTTCGGCGATGAGGAGATAGTGCTCGAAGATGAACGACACCGAGGCCGCGGTCATCAGGATTCGCGCGGCCGCCCAGATCCCGTAGACGACGACACCCGCGACGCCGAGCCCGGCGACCGCCGACCGCCGGGCCGGCTCGCTCGCCTTGACGGCGGCGACGGCGACGCACACGACGGCGATCAGGGCGAAGACCTGACCGACCGGCTGTACCCAGCCGCCGCGGAGGAAGCCGGTGGTCAGACCGACCCCGTAGACGACGTCGCCGATGAACTGGGCGATGAGCATGCCGGCGATGCCGGCCGTTCCCCACACGAGGCCGCGGCGCGCGCGATCGGCCACGGTCGCCGCGGTCTGCGGTGGGAGTCCGGGCGCACCGTACGGCGGGTACGGGGTGTATCCGGCGGGCACGGGAGGCCGGCCGTACGCGGCCGGCGCACCGTACGGGGGCTGCGGAGCCGGGTAGGGCGCGGCCTGCTGCCGGTGCCCCGCCGGCCACGGCGGCGGGGTCGGTCCCTGCGGATACGTCACGGCACAACCCTAGACCGGGGACGGCGGCTGCACCCAGCGGTTCCGTCGCCGGACGATAGTTTGGAACATAACAAGTCATATGTTTCAAACTCGCGTATGCTGTGCCCATGACCACCGAGATCTCGTTCGAGAACGGAGTCCGCGAAGCGGAACCGTCGATCATCGACGACGTCGACTCGCTACCGCTGCGCCTCGGCGCGGACTCCCTGCTGTGGAAGTTCGCCGGGGACTCCCGGATGATCCTCGGGTTCCAGCGGCTCGCGGGCACCGAGAACTGCATCGAGCAGCTCGCCAAGGGCGTCGAGGACCATTCGGTGATCTTCGCCGACTTCCTCGGACGCGCCCGCCGCACCGGCCCACCGGTGATGCGCACCATCTACTCCGACGATCCCTACAAGTGGGGTCGCATGGTGCGCGACTTCCACCGCGACATCAAGGGCACCATCTCCGACGGATCGCGGTACCACGCCCTCAACCCCGAGCTCTTCTACTGGGCCCACGCCACCTTCGTCGATCAGGCCATCTACATCACCGACACGTTCATCCGCCGCCTCTCCTACGAAGAGAAGGTGCAGATGTTCGAGGAGTCCAAGATCTGGTATCAGCTGTACGGGGTCAGCCCGCGCAGCCAGCCGCAGACCTACGACGAGTTCTGCGCGTACTGGAAGGACATGTGCGGCAAGTTCACCCCGAACCGCACCATCGTCTACGCGACCGGCTACATCCGTCAGGGCTTTCCCCGGCCGCACGGTGTGCCCGAACCCGTCTGGAAGGTCGCGTCGGCCCCTCTGAACCGGTTCATCCGGACGGTGATCGTCGGCACCCTGCCGCAGGAGATGAGGGACGTCTGCGACCTGGAGTGGGACGACCGCCGTCAGCGCTCGTTCGATCGGTTCGCCCGGTTCATGCGGACGATGAACCCCGTCTTCAACCGGCTGCCGCTCACGGCGCTGTACGTGCCGTGGGCCCACGAGGGCTGGGCACGCGTGGGGGTGGATCCCCGCCGGCTCCACAACCGCCGGGACTCCTGAGGCCGATCAGGGTTCCCGGACGATCGGGCACGTCATGCAGTGCCCGCCGCCGCGTCCACGCCCGAGTTCGGCGCCGACGATCTCGATCACCTCGATGCCCTCCTTCCGGAGCAAGGCATTGGTGTACGTGTTCCGGTCGTAGGCGAACACGACCCCGGGTTCGACGGCCACCAGGTTGTTGCCGGAGTCCCACTGCTGACGTTCGGAGTCGTATTCGCTGCCGCCGGCCTCCACCACGCGCAGGACGTCCAGCCCGAGCGCGGCACGGACCACCTCGGTGAACGGTTCGCCGTCGTGTGTGATGACGTCGAAGCCGGGCGACCGGTCGGACGGCACGAGAGTGAACGCGACGATGGCGTCGACGATCTTCGGATACACGGTCACCAGGTCGCGGTCGCCGAAGGTGAACACGGTGTCCAGATGCATGGCGGCGCGCAGCCGCGGCATGCCGGCCACGATCACCCTGGACGCCGCCCCCGCCCGGAACAGTTCGACGGCCACCTGGGAGATCGCCTGCCGCGAGCTGCGCTCGCTCATCCCGATCAGCACCACACCGTCGCCGGCGATCTGCACGTCGCCGCCTTCGAGGGTTGCCGCACCCCACGATCGTTCCGGGTCGCCCCACCACACGTGAGCGCCGGCGAAGTCCGGATGGAAGTCGTAGACGGCCTTCATGAGGAGGGTTTCGTCGCGGCGGGCCGGCCAGTACAGCGGATTCAGCGTGACGCCGCCGTAGATCCAGCAGGTGGTGTCGCGGGTGTACAGCATGTTCGGCAGCGGCGGCATCAGGTACTCGTTGACGCCGGCCGACTCGGTGACCAGCGACAGGTATCCGGGCCGCGAATCGGCGGGCAGGTCCCGCGTCGACATGCCGCCGATCAGGAGCCTCGCCAGGTCCGCGGGCGCCAACTCGTCCAGGTAGGCGCGCGTCGGCTCGATCAGACCGAGACCGACGCGGTCGGCGACGATCTTGAGGTCCAGCAGCCAGGTCCGGGCGGCCGGATCGTTCATGGTCTCGGCGAGCAGCTGATGCAGCTCGATCACCTCGACGTCGCGCTCACGCAGCTTGGCCACGAAGTCGCGGTGGTCCTTCTTCGCGTTCTCCACCCACATGACGTCGTCGAACAACAGGTCCGCGGCGTTGGACGGCGTCAGCCGCTCGTGGGCCAGACCCGGCTCGCACACCAGGACTTTGCGCAGGCGCCCGACCTCGGACCGGACTCCGTGGGCGGGCACCGTCTCGGTGTTCGACGTCATGGGGCCGAACCTACCCCGACGACCCGGGTGATGCCGGTCTCTTCCCAGGTCATTCGATTGGTCGGCGTCGTGACCGTTCCGTTACCCTTGCTCTTCGTGAAGAGAGTCGGCGCACTGGTGGGCATCGCGCTCATCGGGCTCGGCGCCGGGCTCACGGCACTCGAGCGCCTCGGCCCCGCCGACGCCGCCTCGACCGGCACCACCCGCCCGTGCACCAAGGTCGGGTTGGTCGGCGACAGCAAGAGCGACTACCGGATCGGCGCACGCCTGACCATTGAGCACGAGCTCGTCGCGCACGGACTGCCGTACTACATGACCACGTCCGGCGGACGCAGCATCCGCCAGGCGGGCGGCGGCACCGACCGGTGGACCGGCGACGGCCTGCAGAGCGCGGCACTGGCCAAGGCGGCCGGCGCCGACTGCTTCCTGATCGCCCTCGGCGGCAACGACGCGGCGTTCACGCACGGCGACCGCCGGTTGATGGCCGCCGACATCGACGCCATGCTGCGCACGATCGGTCCGGAGCATCGGGTCGACTGGATCACCAGCAGCAGCCGCCTGGCGGCCGGTCCGTTCTCGGACCGGAACATCCGCAAGTTCTCGCAGGAACTCGACCGGGCGGCCCGGACGTGGCCGAATCTGGACGTCAACCACTGGGAACGCGTACCCGAGTCCGCACCCGGTTGGTGGAGCCCGGACGGCCTGCATCTGCGGTCGGGCAATGCCGCCCGGGGACGCTACGTGGTCGACTCGCTGTTCATCGACGGGTCCCGCTAGACGTCGCTAGAAGTCTCCCCGCCCCCCTGTCCCGTATAGCGTCGTTCGACGCTCACACGGCAACGAGGACGCTCAGCCGGGGAGACCGGGTCACGGCGCGAGGTGCCCGGCGACGACGGCATTGAACTCGCGAGGCCGATCGCGGTGCACGCTGTGCCCGGAGTCGACGACCGTGAACTCGCCACGGGGCAGCGCCTCCGCCAGACTCCGCAGGTGGCGCGTCGGCAGAAAGCTGCGCTCACCGCCCGACACGACCACGGTCGGCGACTCCACCGCGGCGAGCGCCTCCCACCATCCGGGGTCCGCCTGCCGGAACTGGGCGTTGACGGCGTCGGGCAGCACCCGATCGAATCGCAGGTACGGCTGTGGGTTGACGGCGAGGGCCCGCAGACCGCGGAGCCGTTCCGGCAGGTCTGCGGCGGGCCTGATCTCTTCGGCCACATCGGCGGCGTCGCGCGGCATGGGCGGCGGTTCCTCGAGAACCATCCTGCGCACCCGGTCGGGCGCGCCCATCGCGAACCGCAGCGACGCATGGGCTCCGAGGGAGTGCGCGACGACGTCCACCCGCTCCGTGCCGAGCCCGTCGAGCACGAACCCGAGGTCGTCGGCGAAGTCGTCGAGCCGGTACTGCCGGGCGTGCTGACTGACGCCGTGGCCACGCAGGTCGACGGCGAACACCGTGCGGCCGTCCAGTGCTCCGGCGACCGTCCGCCACGTGGAGTGATCGCCGCCCATGCCGTGCACCAGCAGCACCGGCGGGAGATGGTCATCGGCCCGGTGGACCCGGACCGCCAGATCCGGATTCCGCCCCTCACGCCTCAACACCCGCACGACCACCACTCTAGAGCCGCCCCTCCCCTGTCCCTACTCCCCCGTATAGCGTCGCTCGACGCCTCCACGACAACGAGGCGCGCTATACGGGGCAGTAGGGACAAAAAGGGGAGGCGCAGGGGGACGAAAATGCGGGGAGGGTCACGCAGACAGAAACGGCGCCCACCCCGAAGGGTGGGCGCCGTTTCAGCGCTGAAACCTAGATCACTTGATGATCTTGGTGACGCGGCCGGCACCAACGGTGCGGCCACCCTCGCGGATAGCGAAGCGCAGGCCCTCGTCCATGGCGACCGGCTGGATGAGCTTGACAGTCATCTCGGTGTTGTCGCCCGGCATGACCATCTCGGTGCCCTCGGGGAGGGTCACGACGCCGGTCACGTCCGTGGTGCGGAAGTAGAACTGCGGACGGTAGTTGTTGAAGAACGGGGTGTGACGGCCGCCCTCGTCCTTGGACAGGATGTACGCCTGGCCCTCGAACTCGGTGTGCGGGGTCGTGGTGCCCGGCTTCACGATGACCTGGCCGCGCTCGACGTCCTCACGCTTCAGGCCGCGGAGCAGCAGACCGGCGTTGTCGCCTGCCTGAGCCTCGTCCAGAAGCTTGTGGAACATCTCGATGCCGGTGACGGTCGTCTTCTGCGATTCCTCGCGGATACCGACGATCTCGACCTCGTCGTTGACGTTGATCTGGCCGCGCTCCACACGACCGGTCACGACGGTGCCGCGGCCGGTGATGGTGAAGACGTCCTCGACGGGCATCAGGAACGGCTTGTCGGTCTCGCGGACCGGATCCGGGATCGAGTCGTCCACAGCCTGCATCAGGTCCTCGATGGACTTGACCCACTTGGGGTCGCCCTCGAGGGCCTTCAGAGCCGAGATCGGGATGACCGGAGCGTCCTCGTCGAACTCCTGGGCGCCCAGCAGCTCGCGGACCTCCATCTCGACGAGCTCCATGATCTCCTCGTCGTCCACCATGTCGGCCTTGTTCAGGGCGACCAGGATGTACGGAACGCCGACCTGGCGCGCGAGCAGCACGTGCTCACGGGTCTGCGGCATCGGGCCGTCGGTGGCGGCCACGACCAGGATCGCGCCGTCCATCTGGGCGGCACCGGTGATCATGTTCTTGATGTAGTCGGCGTGACCCGGAGCGTCGACGTGAGCGTAGTGACGCTTCTCCGTCTCGTACTCGACGTGGGAGATGTTGATCGTGATACCACGAGCCTTCTCCTCCGGAGCCTTATCGATCTGATCGAAAGCGAAGCTCTCGTTCAGGTCCGGGTACTTGTCGGCCAGCACCTTGGTGATGGCGGCCGTGGTGGTGGTCTTGCCGTGGTCGACGTGACCGATGGTGCCGATGTTCACGTGCGGCTTGGTCCGCTCGAACTTCGCCTTCGCCACTTGTGTCCTCCTGGACTCATGCTGCCGAGTCGTTCCCGGCAGGGGTTTGGGTGTTTACAGTTTATGCGCCGAAGCGCGGGCCGCTTAAGCGGGCCGGAGAGCGCTTACTCTCCGGTCGCCTTGGCGATGATCTCCTTCGACACGTTCGCGGGAACCTCCGCGTACGAATCGAAGACCATGGAGTAGTTCGCACGGCCCTGAGTCTTCGACCGAAGGTCTCCGATGTAGCCGAACATCTCCGACAGCGGCACCTGAGCCTTCACGACTCGCGCACCACTGCGCTCCTCCATGGCCTGGATCTGGCCACGGCGGGAGTTCAGGTCGCCGATGACGTCGCCCATGTAGTCCTCCGGAGTCGTGACCTCGACGGCCATGATCGGCTCCAGAATGACGGGCTGAGCCATGCGCGCGGCCTCCTTGAGGGCCTGAGCGCCGGCGATCTTGAAGGCCATCTCCGAGGAGTCGACGTCGTGGTACTGACCGTCGAGCAGAGTGACCTTCAGGTTGACCAGCGGGTAGCCGGCCAGCACACCGTATTGCATCGCGTCCTGCGCACCGGCATCCACCGAAGGGATGTACTCGCGCGGGACTCGACCACCGGTGACGGCGTTGTCGAACTCGTAGGTGGCGCCGTCCTCGGCGTCCACCAGCGGCTCGAGCTTGATGATGACCTTCGCGAACTGGCCCGAGCCACCCGTCTGCTTCTTGTGGGTGTACTCGTGCTTGTCGACGGCCTTGCGGATGGTCTCGCGGTAGGCCACCTGCGGCTTACCGACGTTCGCCTCGACCTTGAACTCGCGCTTCATGCGGTCCACGAGGATGTCGAGGTGCAGCTCGCCCATGCCGCCGATGACGGTCTGGCCGGTCTCCTCGTCCAGGTTGACGGTGAAGGTCGGGTCCTCTTCGGCGAGCTTCTGGATCGCGGTGCCCAGCTTCTCCTGGTCGGCCTTGGTCTTCGGCTCGATGGAGACGTTGATGACCGGGTCCGGGAAGGTCATGGACTCCAGGACGATCGGATGCGCCGGATCGCAGAGGGTGTCGCCGGTGGTGGTGTCCTTGAGGCCGATCATCGCGTAGATGTGGCCGGCCACCGCGTCATCGACGGGCATCTCCTTGTTGGCGTGCATTTGGAAGAGCTTGCCGATGCGCTCCTTCTTGCCCTTGGTCGCGTTGAGCACCTGGGTGCCCGGATCGACCTTGCCCGAGTAGACGCGGACGAAGGTGAGCTTGCCGAAGAACGGGTGCGCGGCGATCTTGAACGCCAGCGCCGAGAACGGCTCGGAGGCATCCGGCTTGCGCGTGATGATCTCTTCTTCGTTGCCGGGGGCGTGGCCCTCGATCTCGCCGATGTCCAGCGGGCTCGGCAGGTAGTCGACGACGGCGTCAAGCATGGGCTGAACGCCCTTGTTCTTGAACGCCGAGCCGCACAGCACCGGGTAGATCTCCGAGTTGACGGTCATCTTGCGGATGGCGCCCTTGATCTCGTCGACCGAGAGCTCTTCACCGGCGAAGTACTTCTCCATCAGAGCCTCGTCGGACTCCGCGACGGTCTCGAGCAGCTTCTCGCGGTACTCGGCGGCCTTGTCCTTGAGATCGTCCGGGATCTCTTCGATGGTCGGCTCGGCGCCGATCTCGACGGTGCCACGCCAGGTGATGGCGTTCATGTTGATCAGGTCGACGACGCCGTCGAAGGCATCCTCGGCACCGATCGGGAGCTGCATCACCAGCGGCTTGGCGCCCAGGCGATCGATGATCGTCTGCACGGTGAAGTAGAAGTCCGCGCCCATCTTGTCCATCTTGTTGACGAAGCAGATGCGGGGGACGTCGTACTTGGTGGCCTGGCGCCAGACCTGCTCGGACTGGGGCTCGACGCCTTCCTTGCCGTCGAAGACGGCGACGGCGCCGTCGAGCACGCGGAGGGCGCGCTCGACCTCGACGGTGAAGTCGACGTGGCCGGGGGTGTCGATGACGTTGATCTGGTTGCCGTTCCAGAAGCAGGTCACGGCGGCGGAGGTGATGGTGATACCACGCTCCTTCTCCTGCTCCATCCAGTCGGTGGTCGACGCACCGTCGTGGGTCTCACCGATCTTGTAGTTGACACCCGTGTAGTACAGGATGCGCTCGGTGGTGGTGGTCTTACCGGCATCGATGTGCGCCATGATGCCGATGTTGCGGACCTTGGTGAGGTCGTTCAGCACTTCCTGTGCCACGGGATTCCCTTCGGGAGATTCTGAAGTCTGTGGGTGTGCGGCGGAGCGGCGACCGGATGGTCTTCGCGGTTCCGCCGACGCGGCCGGTGGCCCTGCGAAAGGCTAGCCAGCGGGCCGGCCTTTCGCAGGGTTGGTCACCAGCGGTAGTGAGCGAAGGCGCGGTTGGCCTCAGCCATCTTGTGGGTGTCTTCGCGACGCTTGACCGACGCGCCCAGGCCGTTGGAGGCATCCAGGAGCTCGTTGGCCAGGCGCTCGACCATGGTCTTCTCGCGACGCTGACGCGAGAAGGTCACCAGCCAGCGGAGCGCGAGGGTGTTCGCGCGGCCCGGCTTGACCTCGACCGGCACCTGGTAGGTGGCGCCGCCGACGCGGCGGCTCTTCACCTCGAGGGTCGGCTTCACGTTGTCCAGCGCCCGCTTGAGGGTGATGACCGGATCGGTGCCGGTCTTCTCACGGGTCTGCTCGAGCGCGCCGTAGACGATGCGCTCGGCGGTCGACTTCTTGCCGTCCAGCAGGATCTTGTTCACCAGCTGGGTGACGAGGGTCGAACCGTAGACCGGGTCGTTGACGAGGGGGCGCTTGGGAGCGGGTCCTTTACGAGGCATGACTTAGCTTCCCTTCTTGGCGCCGTAGCGGCTGCGGGCCTGCTTGCGGTCCTTGACACCCTGGGTGTCGAGCGAGCCGCGGATGATGCGGTAACGAACACCGGGGAGGTCCTTCACACGACCACCGCGCACGAGCACCATCGAGTGCTCCTGGAGGTTGTGACCCTCGCCCGGGATGTAGGCGGTGACCTCGACGCCACTGGTCAGGCGCACACGGGCGACCTTTCGCAGAGCGGAGTTCGGCTTCTTCGGGGTGGTGGTGTACACGCGGGTGCACACGCCACGGCGCTGAGGGCTGCCCTTCAGCGCTGCGGTCTTCTTGACCGAAGTCTTGTCCTGACGGCCCTTACGGACCAGCTGATTGATAGTCGGCACTGAGTTCTTTCTCTCTTCCGACCGGCCCCTTGCCGGTCTTCTCCTGGTCGTCGCGGTTTGTGCTCCGGGCAAGCGTCCCTCACCGCTTCACGGTGAGTTCAGAATCCGCAACTCGCCCCACCAGCACGTTCATGCTGGTCAGTGGGAGATCGTGCACCCGAGGTCGGGCGTGTCGTACACACCGTTCTCTCCCACGATTCCCCTGCTTCACGGCCGGCGTGCCGGACGTCGAGCAGGCAGCATCCAGCCACGCTGAACACCAGCGACGTACTCTACCGGCCGGATTTCGACAGGTCAAAACCGTTGACAGCCCTCTGGAGCGGTGGAGCGGAAAACGATTGGCGCCTGCGTCGAGACGCCTGCCACGATGACCGTCGTGTCCACTCCCCTGTCCCGTCCGCGCGCCGGTGCACTGGTGCTGTCCGCGATCATCGTCTTCTCGCTGTCGCTGCGCACCGCGGTCACCTCGATGTCGCCGTTGCTGACCCGTATCTCGCGCGATCTGGACTTCGGGTCGGTGGTGATCGGCATCCTCGGCATGCTGGCGACGCTGATGTTCGGTCTGGCGGGTCTGGTCGGTCCGGCCCTGGGCCGACGGTTCGGCCTCGAGGCGGCGGCGCTCGGTGCGGTCGTCGCGACCGCCCTGGGCATCGGTCTGCGGGCGCTGTCCCCGAACGCCTGGGTGCTGATCGTCTTGTCCGCGCTGGCCCTGTTCGGCATGGGTCTGGGCAACGTGCTGATCCCGCCGCTGGTGAAGCGCTACTTCGGGGTGCGGATCGCGGCGGTCAGCACCGCATACATCGTGTGCGTGCAGATGGGCACCATGGTGCCGGCGGCGCTGGCCGTTCCGGTGGCCGATGCGCACGGCTGGCGGATCTCGCTGGCGATGTGGGCGATCATCCCGATCGTCGCGCTGCCGCTCTGGACCGCCGTCGCCCTGCGGCGTCGCGCCGACGTGTCGGACGGCGACGCCGAGCCGACTCCGCCGCGCCTGCCGGTGTGGCGGTCACCGATCGCGTGGGGCCTGACACTGATGTTCGGCATGACGTCGTTGATGACCTATTCGCTGTTCACCTGGCTGCCGAAGGTGCTGACCGATGCCGGGGGCAGTGAGGCGCTCGGCGGCAACGCGGTCGCCGTGTTCGCCGGGATCGGGGTCGCGGCGACCGTGATCGCCCCGTGGCTGTGCATGCGGTTCGCCAATCCGTTCGGCTTCGTCGTCGTGTTCGCGGCGTGCATGATCGCCGGGATCGCCGGGCTGTGGCTGGCTCCGCTGTCGGCTCCGCTGCTGTGGGCGTTGCTCGCCGGTCTGGGCGTCACGCAGTTCCCGATGGCACTGACCCTCATCAACCTGCGCAGCCGGTCGAGCGCGGGGTCGTCGTCGCTGTCCGGCTTCGGGCAGGGCCTCGGTTATCTGCTGGCCTGCCTGGGCCCGCTGCTGTTCGGCATCCTCCACGACGCGACGGGTGGCTGGACCGCACCCTTCGCCTTCCTCACGCTCGCCTGCGGCGTCATGCTGGTGGGCGCGTGGGCCATCTGCCGTCCCCGGATCCTCGAAGACGACCTCGCCGCCCGGGACCACACGCTCGCCTGACTTCCGTGGGGATATTGAGCTCCCTCGGCTCAACTCGATCCCCCAGGTCACGATTCCGTGAGACAGTTGACCCATATCGTTCCAATCCTGAGCGGGCGCCGAACGAGGGGGCGAGATGAACGGACCGGTGGATCACCTGCCGCAGCGTCGTGTCATCGCGGCCTCCTGGCAACGGACCGCCATGACCGGACTGTCCCGGCAGGACGACCCCGATCCCCGGATCGCGGACATCACCGAAGCCGATCCCCTGCTGGATGCGGCGGCACCGGTGCTCGCGCACGCCGAGTCGCTGCTGAACGACACCGACACCGCCCTGCTGCTGGTGGACCACGAGTGCCGCCTGGTCGCACGGGTCAGTGGTGATCGCGGCCTGACGCGCGCCCTGGATGCCGCCGGCCTGGTTCCGGGAGCCCTGACCGACGAAGACACCCTCGGTACCAGCGGGCTGGGAACGGTGGCCGAGGTGCGTGGCGCGGTGACCATCCACAGCGCCGAGCACTATCTGGAGAAGTTCACGTCGCTGAGCTGCTACGGCCAGCCGATCATCCACCCGACGACCAACCGGCTGGCCGGGGTGCTCTGCCTGACGGAGGTGTCCGGTCAGGCCAGTCCCCTGTCGGCACCGGTCGTCCGGAGCCTGGTCGACGGCGTGACCGACCGGCTGCGGCGCCGCTCGCACGCCGACCAGCACGCGCTGCTGTCGGCGTTCGAGCGGGCGACGACGCGACGTGGCGAGGCCGTCGCCGTGCTGGGCACCGATCTGCAGCTGACCAATGCGAAGGCGGCACGACTCCTCAGCGATGCCGATCTCGGCACTCTGGCCATGCTGACCGACGAGCCGCACGACTCGGTGATCCGGATGACCCTGACCTCGGGACTGCCCGCCGAGGTGGTGGTCGAGCGCGTTCCGGGGGTGGCGCACGGCGCCCTCTTCGCCCTCCGGCCGGCACCGGCACCGACGACGGCGGCGGCATCGGTCCCGACCGAACCGGTGGCGGCGAGCCTGGCGATCACCGGTGAGCCGGGTTCCGGACGGACCACGCAGGCGCTCGACGTCGTCGGCGAGCGTCCGCACCGGATCCTCGACGTGGCGGCCGCACTGCTGGCCGGCGGGCCGGTGGACGTCGCGGCCGAGCTCCGAGCCTCTCGTTCCGCCGGCGAGGTGTTGATCGTCGACGGCGCCGACCTCCTCGACGACCGCGCACTGTCGCTGCTGACCGCCGCCGCCGGATCGTCGACCGATCCGCTGATCGTGATCACCGGCCGCCCGGACGACGCCCGCCCCGGCGTCGGCGCCCTCACCGCGCGCTGTCGCCGGCGGATCGACGTCCCCCCGCTCCGCCAACGGTCCGGCGAACTGGCGGCGGTCGCGCAGGGATTCCTGAACGGAGCGGCGCCGGGCCTGATCCTGTCGTCCGAGGCGGTCGATGCCCTGGCCAGTCAGGAGTGGCCGGGCAATCTGTCCGAGCTCGGCCAGGTGCTGACCGACGCGGTCGCGTCGGCGCTGGCCCGCGATGCCCGCTCGGTGGGCGTCGCCGATCTGCCGCCCCGTTACCGCTCGTCGACCCGGGCGGCCCGACTGTCCGGACGTGAGCGCGCCGAACGTCAGGCGATCATCGAGGCGCTGGCGTCGTGCCGGGGCAACAAGAAGCGGGCGGCCGAGGCGTTGGGCGTCAGCCGGACCACGCTGTACTCACGGATCCGCGCACTCGGCGTCCACGGGTGACACCGGTCCCCGACCGCGAATTGGAACAAGCCCACCGGTCGATTCGGGGGAAAACCGGCCGGTGGGCCTGCAAGACATCTCGGAACGCGCGAGCGGGCAGCGCTGCGAGATGCGGTCCAGCGTGTAGATGTGTCTCGCGCCACACCTGCACATAACCTTTATCGCACGGGACCAAGGTCCCGGAATGTCCAAGAACTGGACACTTCGGTCAGCCCACGACCTCTTCGACGAGCTCCTCGTACTGCTCGGCGTTGAGCTCGTGGCTCGCCGGTGCGGCCGGCGTCCCGTCGTGCGCCGCCTTCCGTCGTTCGTAGACGGCCGCCGCGGCCACCAGAACACCGGCGCCGATCACCCAGCCGAACACCTTCCACAGGTCGGCGGCGATCCCGACGTTCGGGAAGTACATCAGATTGCGGGCGGCCTCGTTGTAGCCCGCGCCCAGCCAGAAGTCGTGCAGGGCGGCGAAGAACCGCGGCTGCAGTTCGGGTGCGTAGACCCCGCCGGACGAGGTGAAGTTGAGGGCCACGAACAGTGTGACGGTCACCAGTGTGGTGAAGCGCCCGATGATGATGTGCAGGCCGGCGACGGTCAGGATGACCGCCAGCGTGTACGGGATGCCCAGGCCGAAGATCGCCCAGCCGGCACTCAGCAGCGCGTGGTAGACGAACGCCGCGATACCGGTGACGACGGCCGGCACCACCACCGAGAAGACGCCGATGAAGGCGAGGCGCACCCAGATGGACCGGCCACCTGCGGCCACGGCGATCGCCAGGCCGGCGCCGTACGCACCGACGGTGAGCGCGACCATCAGGAAGAAGATGCCTCCTCCGGCGGGGTCGTGCTCGGCGTCCGACGGCACGACGTCGACCACGTGCAGCACCTGGTTCTTCGCCGAGGCGACCTGACCGAAGGAGCGCTGCAGGATAGTGGCGGTGGCATCTCCGGCGGCGGTCGACACGTACAGCGTCTGCTCGGTGGGCGTCATCGCGACGGCACCGGCGAGGTCGCGGTGCTCGATGGCGGACTTCGCCGACTCGACACTCGGCGTGATCCCCACCTGGAAATGGTCGCCCGCCTGCTCGGCGACGGCCCCGGCCACGGCCTGGGCGGTCTGCCCGGATCCGATGACGTCGACGCGCACGGCGTGCGGGTCCGGCTTGTGGAAGCCGCCGAGGTAGCAGAGAGCCATGGACACTCCGATCATGACGGCCACGAGGACGTGGGCGGTGATCGTCTTCGCCGGCAGGGCCGGTGTGAGCTGTGCGGACATGCAGGGAGCCTTTCGTTCGGAAACCGTGTCAGTTGCATACTGCAACCGAGATAGTCAGTTGTACTGTGAAACTCATGAGTAGGCAAGAATCGGGCGTGTCCGGCATCCCCCTCAGCGTCGAACGCGAACTGGTTCAGCTGTCCCGCCGGCTCCGCAACGGCGCCAGCGACATCCACCGCGAACGCGGGCTCACCTTCGTCGAATACTCACTGCTCGCGCTCATCGACGACCACCCCGGAATCGGCGGCGCCGAGATCGCCGAGCGCGCCCGGATCGACAAGTCCACCGCCAGCCGCCAGATCACCGCGCTCACATCCCGGGGCCTCGTCGACCGCCGGCGCGACGCCGACGAACCCCGGGCCCAGAGACTCCACCTCACCGAGGACGGGAGAGACCTGCTCGACGTCATCCGCGACGCCAGCTCTGCGGCGATTCAGGAACGGCTCACCGGATGGCCGGACGACGACGTCGCCGTGTTCGCCCGCCTGCTGCACCGGTTCAACAACGCCGGCGACTGAGGTTCCGCCAGAAAGTGGCGCCCTTGGCGCCTCCGGGGGCAATCTGCCCCCGGTCGGCCCCCTACCGCCACTGTTTGGCGGTAGTCGGTCGTGCGAGCGTCAGTCGGCGACCGAGTGCGGGAGCTTCACCGAACCGGGCGCCACCGTCGCGGGCCGCGACGGGGGTGGCACCATAGGACCGCAGTTCCCGTCCGGGGCATCGTCCAGATCGACGACGACCGGCGCGTGATCGCTGGGCTTGGTGCCCTTGCGCGCCTTCCGGTCGACCCAGGCGGCCTGCACACGCGAGGCGACCGGATCTCCCGCCACGATCAGGTCGATCCGCATGCCGAGGTCCTTGTGGAACATGCCGGCGCGGTAGTCCCAGTACGAGTAGATCCGCTCGTCCGGCCAGTGGTCGCGCACCACGTCCCGCATACCGAGGTCGAGCAGCCCGGCCAGTTCGGCGCGTTCCGCAGGTGTCACGTGAGTGTGGCCTTGCAGGGCGGTGGGGTCGAAGACGTCGGCGTCGGCCGGAATGATGTTGAAGTCGCCGCACACCATCGTGTCGGCGGCCTCGCCGTTCACCGCGGCGCGCAGCTTGTCGAGCCAGGCCAGCTTGTAGCGGTAGTGGTCCGAATCCACCTCGCGGCCGTTGGGCACGTACACCGAATGGATCCGGACCCCGCCGCAGACCGCGGAGACCGCACGACCCTCCGGTGGGCCTGCCGGGTCCGGGAATCCCGGGGCACCGGGAAAGGCGACCCGGACGTCGTCGAGGCCCACCTTCGACAGGATCGCGACACCGTTCCACTGCCCCTGCCCGGCATGCGCGAACTCGTAGCCGCGGGCGGCGAGTTCGTCGCCGAGTTCGGCGGCGAACGTCTCGTCGGACACCTTCGTCTCCTGCAGGCAGACGACGTCCGGTGACCGTTCGTCGAGCCACGGCAGCAGCCGGGGAATCCGTTGCCGCACCGAGTTCACGTTCCAGGTCACCACGCGCATGACGCCAGAATAGAGTGGCGCCATGACCGAGACCGCGTGGGCCGTGCTCTACATCCTGCTGATGGGCACGGTGATCGTCGGCCTCGACTTCGCATTTCTGCGCGACCGGTTCTGGGCGCGTCTGGCGACCAATGTGGCGATCGTGCTGTGTTCGCGGCCGGCTATTTCCTGATCTTCCGGAACTGATCGGCGCCCGCGGTCAGCGGACGACCGCGTCGGCGACCAGGCGCCCGATGGCGCGGGCTCCACCACGGGTCATGTGGTACGGGATCGCACCGCCCCGGGAGGCCTCGCCGGCGAACCAGGCGCTGCCGCCCGCACAGACGCCGTGCGCACCGGCGTACCGCTGAACGTCGACGTAGGTGGCGCCGATGGACCCGGCGAGCCGCGCCTCGATGGTGTTGGCCCGGTCGTAGAGACCCCCGAGCCAGGCGGCGTCCGCGTCGCTCATCGGCAGCGAACGACGGCAGGCCTTCGCGCCACCGGGGATGAGACCTCCCGGACCGAGCACCACGATCTGCGCATGGGGATACTGGCGGCGAACCGCATGCAGCGCCGCGGCCACCTGGTTCCGCATGAACGCGACGCGGTAGTTCGCGCGACGGACGAGGCTCCGGTTGGACCGGCACTTGCGGTCGCGGCGCTTACTCAGGCAGTGGTAGCGGATCCGCCCCAGATCGAGGTCGTTGTGGCCGGTGGACACGGTGACCAGCGTCGCGTCACGGGGCGCCTCACTGAGCTGCACGGGGTTGAACTTGCGGCCGACCACCTGCATGTTGTGCCAGATCTCGGCGGATGTCGCCCCGCCACAGGCCACGTTCACGAATCGGCGCGCGTGAACGATCCGGGACGCGACGGCCGGGTAGGCGCCCTTCGAGCGCTTGCACTGGGGGTCGATCTCGTCGCCCAGACCGCGCGGATCGGTGAAGGCGCCGGCCGCGCGGGAGTCACCCAACGCCACGAAAGTGCCTCCGCGGTAGGGCTGCGGTGCGGCGTCGGCGTACGCCGGAACGAGGGCGCCGACCAGGGTCAGCAGAGCCAGCAGCAGGGCCGGCAGCGCGAACTTGCGCAAGGGGGGGATCCTTCATCGGGGGGGGTAGTCCGCGATGAACCTTACGGTCCGGTCAGGAAACCCGCCGAACCGAGACTGACAATTCGGCGGTTCGGATGTCACCCGATGCGGGGGTCAGGCCAGAGCGGCCTTCAGCTGGTCCACCCAGGTGCCCACGACCACCGCGCGGCGAGCGGAGTCGTCGGACAGGGTGTCGGCCAGACCGAGGCCGCGCGCGAGGTCGAGCGTCAGCTGCGACAACCGTTTCGCATCGGGGTGCACCCCGTCCGGATCGAGTGCCTTGAGAGTGAGCTTGTAGGCCGAGCGGCCGAGCTTGGCCTCCAGCGGCAGGATCGCCTGCCGCAGGTTCTCGTCGGAGGCCGCCGCGGCCCACACCTGCAGCGCCGCCTTGAACGGGGTTCCGGTGTAGATGCCGACGGCGCGATCGACGACGATCGCGATCCGTTCGGGTCCCTCCGGCAGATCGACGAGCTCCCGATCGGCTTCGTCGGTCATCTCCTGAAACATCTGCTCGAGTACGGCGGTGATCAACGACTCGCGCGTCGGGAAGTGATGCTGCGCTGCGCCCCGCGAGACCCCGGCGGCCTCGGCCACCACGCTCACGGTCGTCGCCGACCACCCGTGGGTGGCCAGCATGTCGACGGTGGCGCTCAGCAGCGCCTCCCGCGTGAGGCGGGAACGCTCCTGCTGGGGGGCGCGGGCCGCGGTCATGCGCGGCTCGCGTCCCAGGACGGCCTGGACTTCGACAGGAACGCGGTCATTCCTTCGCGAGCGTCGTCGGACCCGAACAACGCCATCGATTCGGCGGCACGCGCAGCGGCGGCGTCGTCGAATCCGTCGAGGAGTGACGCGGTGGTCAGCTTCTTCGACGCGGCCAGGCCCTGCGGTGACGCTTTTCGCACGCCCTCCAGGATCGCATCCAGTTCTGCGGCCACCCCGGCGGCATCCTCGGGTGCGGCCGTGAGGAGTCCTGCCGCGACGGCGGTGGGGGCGTCGAACTTCTCGCCGGTGAGGAAGTACCGGCCGACGGCGCGCGCAGTCATCTTCGGCAGCAGCACCACCGAGATGATCGACGGTGCCAGACCGAGGCGCGATTCAGTGAGCGCGAACGTCGACGACGGTCCGGCGATCGCGATATCCGCGGCACCGACCAGTCCGAACCCGCCGGCCCGGACATGGCCGTCGATCACCGCGATCACCGGTTTGGACAGTTCCAGGATCGACTTGATCAGCCCGGAGATGGTGCTGCCCACCTCGGCGGTCGCCTCTTCCGGGGTGAGACCCCGGGTGAGTGCCTCCCCCAGGTCGGCGCCGGCGCAGAACGTGCCGCCGCTGTGGGTGAGCACCACCGCGCGCACCGCGGGGTCGGCGGCGGCCGCGTCGATCGCTGCCCGCAGCTGCGCGACCAGCGTGGAGCTCAACGCGTTGCGGTTGGCCGGCGAGTCGAGGGTGATCGTGGTGATCGCCGCGTCGGTCGAGGTGCGGACCAGGGTGTCGGTCATGGCGGCCTCAGTACGACTTCGGCAGGCCGAGGCTGGTGGTGGCCACGAAGTTGAGGATCATCTCGCGGCTGACCGGAGCGATCCGCATGATGCGCACCAGCCCCAGCATGGGCGCCACCCCGTACTCGGCGGTCAGGCCGTTGCCACCCATCGAGTGCACGGCCTGATCCACCGCCTTCACCGCGGTCTCGGCGGCCAGATACTTGCCCATGTTGGCCGGTTCGGCGGCACCCCAGTCGTCGCCGGCGTCGTACAGGGTGGCGGCCTTCTGCATGAGCAGCTTGGAGGCCTCCAACTCGATCTTGATCTGGGCGAGCGGATGGGCGATCGCCTGATGGGTGCCGATCGGCGCCTTCCAGACGGTGCGGTCGTTGACGTATTCGACGGCCTTGCCGAGCGCGAACCGGGCGGTGCCGACGGCGGATGCGGTCGCCATGATGCGTTCGGGATTCAGTCCGGCGAACAGCTGGCTCAGAGCCGCGTCCTCGGAGCCGACGAGCGCGTCGGACGGCAGCCGCACATCGTCGAGGAAGAGGGTGAACTGCTTCTCCGGGTTCTGCAGCTCCATGTCGATCATCTGGGCGGTGAAGCCCTTCGCGTCGGTCGGCACGATGAACAGGGCGGGCTTGAGCTTGCCGGTCTTGGCGTCCTCGGTGCGGGAGACGATGAGCACGGCGTCGGCCTGATCCACACCGGAGATGAACACCTTCTGGCCGTTCAGGATCCAGTCGTCACCGTCGCGCTTGGCGGTGGTGGTGATCATGTGCGAGTTGGAGCCGGCATCCGGTTCGGTGATACCGAACGCCATGGTGATGGAGCCGTCGGCGAGACCCGGAATCCACTTCTTCTTCTGGTCGTCGGTGCCGAAGCGCGCGATGATGTTGCCGCAGATGGCCGGCGAGACCACCAGCATCAGGAGCCCGGCGCCGCTGGCGGCCAGCTCCTCCATGACGATGGCGAGCTCGTACATGCCGGCCCCGCCGCCGCCGTACTCCTCGGGCAGGTTGACGCCGATGAATCCGAGATCACCGGCGTCCTTCCACAGTTCGTCGGTCTTGCGGCCCTGTTTGGCGCAGTCCATGAAGTATTGGGCGCCGTACTTGGCGCCGAGCGCGGCGGCGGCCTTGCGCAGTTCGGCGCGCTCGGGGGTCTCCACGAAGGGGTTGGCGGCGTCGGTCATGTCGTGTCCTTTCGGTCCGTCGACTCAGTGCGTCGACGTCGGGGGTCGGTTCTCGGTCTCAGCAGATTCGAGGTCATCGGATTCGATGACGGCGAGCACATCGCCCACCGCCAGCTGCCGGCCTTCTTCCACTCCGAGGACGGCGACGACGCCGTCGACCGGAGCGCTGATCGTGTGTTCCATCTTCATGGCCTCCAGCCACAGCAGCGGCTGACCGGCGGTCACCCGGTCGCCCTGCTGGACGGCCACCCGGATCACCGATCCGGGCATGGGCGCCAGCAGCGACCCGGGGCGTTCCACCGACGCCGGATCGATGTAGCGCGGCATCCGGCGCAACGACACCGCGGCGCCGGGACGATCGACGTAGACCTTGTCGCCGTCGACGGTCACCGAGTACCGGCGGGTGACGCCACCGGAGGTGAGCGTCACCGAATCCGGTGCGACGGCGCCGACGGTCAGACCGTCGTCATCGGGCAGTTCGACGGTCACGCCGTCGCGGGCGAACCGGTAACGGACCGCGATCTCGTCGTCGCCGTCGTCGCCGGCCGTCACGACCGGGCGGTAACTCTTGGTCTGGTAGCCGGACGGCAGGTTGCGCCATCCGGACGGCAGCGAACCGTCGACCGTCGCGGCGATCCGGTTGGCCGCCGACTGCGCGAGTGCGGCGGCCACGGCCCCGGCCCGCACCTCGGCGGGGTCGGCGAGCGGCGCGGAGAGCGTGTCCAGACCAACGGTGTCGAGGTAGGCGGTGTCGGTGTCGCCGGTCAGGAACTGCTTGTCCCGGAACGTGTTCACCAGCATGTCGCGGTTGGTGATCAGTCCGTGGATAGTGGCGTCGGCCAGGGCTCTCGCCAGCATCGCCGCGGCGCGGGGCCGGTCGGGCGCCCACGAGATGACCTTGGCGAGCATCGGGTCGTAGTACGTCGAGATCTCGCTGCCGTCGGCCACGCCGGAGTCGACGCGGATGCCGGGCCGGTCCAGCGGACCGAACCGGACGTCGGCCGGCAGGTCGATCTGCGAGAGCGTGCCGGACTGCGGCTGCCAGTCGTTGGCCGGATCCTCCGCGTACAGGCGGACCTCGATGGCGTGGCCGGTGGCGGTCGACCCCTCGACAGGCTCGAGGAGCGACGGATCGAGAGGCTCGCCCATCGCCACCCTCAACTGCCAGGCCACCAGATCGGTGCCGGCGGTCAGTTCGGTGACCGGGTGCTCCACCTGCAGACGCGTATTGGTCTCCAGGAAGAAGAACTTGCCCTGGTGATCGGCGAGGAACTCCACGGTTCCCGCACCCTCGTAGCCGATCGACGACACCGCAGTGCGCGCGGCGTCGTACAGCTTCGAGCGCATGGCGTCGCCGATCTTCTCCACCAACGGTGCCGGCGCCTCTTCGATCACCTTCTGGTGGCGGCGCTGGATGGAGCATTCGCGTTCGCCGACCGCCCACACGTGGCCGTGCATGTCGGCCATCACCTGCACCTCGATGTGGTGGCCGCGTTCGATGTACGGCTCGCAGAACACGGTCGGGTCGCCGAAGGCCGACTCGGCCTCCCGGCGGGCGGCGGCGACCTCGTCGTCGAGCTCGGCGAGGGTGCGGACCACCCGCATGCCGCGGCCGCCACCACCGGCGGAGGCCTTGATGAGCAGCGGCAGATCGTCTTCGGTGACCGTCGACGGTTCCAGATCGGTGAGCACCGGGACACCGGCCTTCGCCATCGCCTCCTTGGCGTTGATCTTGGAACCCATCGCGACGATCGACGACGGCGGCGGGCCGATCCAGGTCAGGCCGGCGTCGATCACGGCCTGCGCGAACTCGGCGTTCTCGGACAGGAAGCCGTAGCCGGGGTGGATGGCGTCGGCGCCGGCCGCCTGCGCCGCGGCGATCACCAGGTCACCGCGCAGGTAGGTCTCGGCAGAAGTGGCACCGGGCAGCCGGACCGCGGAGTCGGCCTGCCGCACGTGCGGGGCGTCGGCGTCCGGGTCGGAGTACACCGCGACCGTCGCGATGCCCATGGCCCGGCAGGTGGTGAACACACGGCAGGCGATCTCGCCGCGGTTGGCGACCAGGACGGAGGTGATCGGCGCGGCTCCTTTCGACACGCTCAAGGAGCGGGAAGAGCTCGAGGAGAGGGACGGGCTCGAGGAGCGGGAAGAGCTTTTCGAAGCGGGTTTCTCAGTCATCGGTTCACTCACATCCGGAAGACGCCGAAGTCGCTGGTGGTGCCCGCGTACTCGGCACTGGCGATGGCGGACAGGGACAGGCCGAGGATCGTGCGGGTGTCCCGCGGGTCGATCACGCCGTCGTCGTAGAGCATTCCGGACAGGAACATCGGGACGGACTCGGCTTCGATCTGGGCTTCGATCATGGCGCGCAGGCCCGCATCCGCCTGCTCGTCGACGGTGCCGCCGCGGGCCTCGGTGGCGGCGCGGGACACGATCGATACGACGCCGGCGAGCTGGGCGCCGCCCATCACCGCCGATTTCGCACTGGGCCAGGAGAACAGGAACCGCGGCTCGTAGGCGCGGCCGCACATGCCGTAGTGGCCGGCGCCGTAACTGGCACCCATCAGCACCGAGATGTGCGGCACCGCCGAGTTGGCGACGGCGTTGATCATCTGGGCGCCGTGCTTGATGATGCCGTTCTGCTCGTACTCCTTGCCGACCATGTAGCCGGTGGTGTTGTGCAGGAACAGCAGCGGCGTGTTCGCGCGGTTGGCGAGCTGAATGAACTGGGTGGCCTTCTGCGCCTCGGCACTGAACAGCACGCCCTGAGCGTTGGCCAGGATGCCGACCGGATAACCGTGGATGCGCGCCCACCCGGTGCACAGCGAGTTGCCGTATTCGGGCTTGAACTCGTCGAAGTCGCTGTCGTCGACGATCCGCGCGATCACCTCGCGCGGATCGAACGGGATCTTCAGATCCGGCGGCACGATGCCCAGGAGCTCCTCCTGGTCGTACCGGGGCTCGATGCTGGCGGCGACCGGCGCAGGCCCCTTCTTCTGCCAGTTGAGGCGCTTGACGATGTTGCGGCCGATCCGGATGGCGTCCTGCTCGTCCTCGGCGAGGTGGTCGGCGAGACCGGAGACGCGGGCGTGCATCTCGGCACCGCCCAGTTCCTCGTCGTCGCTCTCCTCACCGGTGGCCATCTTGACCAGCGGCGGGCCGCCCAGGAACACCTTCGAACGTTCCTTGATCATCACGACGTGATCGCTCATGCCCGGAATGTAGGCACCGCCGGCGGTGGAGTTGCCGAACACCAGGGCGACGGTCGGAATGCCGGCGGCCGACAGCTGGGTCAGGTCGCGGAACATGGCGCCGCCCGGGATGAACACCTCCTTCTGGGTGGGCAGGTCGGCGCCGCCGGACTCGACGAGGGACACCACCGGAAGCCGGTTCTCTCTCGCGATCGCATTGCAGCGCAGGATCTTGCGGACCGTCCACGGGTTCGAGGCGCCGCCCTTGATGGTGGGGTCGTTGGCCACGATCAGGCATTCGACGCCTTCGACCACACCGAGCCCCACCACCAGTGAGGCTCCCACCGGAAACTGGGAACCGTAGGCCGCGAGCGGGCACAGTTCCAGGAACGGCGAATCCTCGTCGATGAGGAGTTCGATGCGTTCGCGGGCGAGGAGCTTGCCCCGCTTGCGGTGCCGGTCGACGTACTTCTCGCCGCCGCCGTCCAGCACCTTCCGGAACTCGAGGTCGAGTTCGGCGAGTTTGTCGTTCATCGCCGCGACGTTGGCCTGGAAGTCCTCAGCCGACGGGTCGATCTTGCTGGTGATGATCGTCATGACTGGTACCCCAGGACCTTCGCTGCGAGACCGGTGAGGATCTCGGTGGTGCCGCCGCCGATACCGATGATGCGGATGTCCCGGTATTGGCGTTCGATCTCGGATTCGCGCATGTAGCCCATGCCGCCGTGCAGCTGCACACCCTTGTCGATGACCCATTCGGCGGTCTCGACGGCCGTGTTCTTGGCGAAGCAGATCTCGGCCAGCATCGGATCGCCGTGGAACGCGTACCGCTCCACCACCGACCGGGTGTAGGTGCGGGCGACGTCGATCTTCCGGGCCATCTCGGTGACGGTGTCCTGGATGGCCTGCCGCTTGATGAGCGGCTTGCCGAAGGTTTCGCGGTTGCGGACCCAGTCGAGGGTGAGGTCCAGCGAACGCTGCGCCTGCGCGTAGGCCTGGACGGCGAGGCCGGCGCGTTCGGACACGAAGGCCTGCGCGATCTGCGCGAACCCGGAGTTCTCCGGGCCGATGAGGTTCTCGGCCGGTACCCGGCAGTCGACGAACGAGAGTTCACCGGTGTCCGACGACAGCCAGCCCATCTTCTCGAGCCGGCGGTCGACGTTGAAGCCGGGTGTCTCCTTCTCGATCACCAGCAGTGAGACTCCGGCGGCGCCGTCGCCGCCGGTCCGGACCGCGACGACCACGAAGTCGGCGCGCACCGACGAGGTGATGAACGTCTTGGCGCCGTTGACGATGTAGTGGTCGCCGTCCCGCCGGGCGGTGGTGCGCAGGTGGCCGACGTCGCTGCCGCCGCTCGGCTCGGTGATGGCCAGGCTGGAGATCTTGTCCCCGGCCAGAACCGGCTTGACCCACCTGTCGATCTGCTCCGGTGTGCCGTTGTTGGCGATGTGCGGTGTCGAGATTCCGCTGGTGAACAGGCTGGCGAACACGCCGCCGGCGACGCCCCGGTAGTGCAGTTCCTCGCAGACGATGAGGGCGTCGAGGGCGTCGCCGCCGCTGCCGCCCTTCTCCTCGGGGGTGCCCAGACCGAGCAGCCCGAGGTCGCCGGCCTGCTTGTGCAGTTCGCGCGGGATCAGGCCCTCGCTTTCCCACTGGTCCTGGTAGGGCAGGATGTGCTTCTCGGCGAAGCCGGCGACCATGGCTCGCAAGTCGCGGCGCTCCGCGGAGTCCCAGATCTCACTGGGGATGGGCATGGTTCAGTCCTTCTGGTCGGTCAGGAATCGGGTGGGGATGGGCACGACGCGTGACCGCAGCCACTCGCCGAGCCCCTTGGCCTGCGGATCGAAGCGGACCTGTTCGGCGACACCGCGGCCGAGGATCCCTTCGATCACGAAGTTGAGGGCACGCAGGTTGGGCAGCCGGTACCGGTGAACGGTCAGGTCGGCGGTCTCGGGGAGGAGTTCTTTGAGCTTGTCGACGGTCAGGAAGGAATCGAGCCAGTCGTAGGCGTCCCCGTCCTGCGCATTCGACCCGCCGGCTCCGCTCCCGGTGTCGGGCGCCCAGAGGCCGATGTTGGCGCTGCCGCCCTTGTCGCCGCTGCGCGAGCCGATGATCGTGCCGAGGGGCAGGTTCTGCGTCGGACCGAAGTCCTGACCGTCTTTCGACGGGTCCCCGGGGGAATCGTCGTCGGGAACCAGCGGCGCACGCACCGGCGACGGCTCGATCATGACGGTCACGCCGTCCGGCTGGGTGACGGTGTGCTCGACCAGCTGGGCGTCGACGTAGCCCGGTTCGAAGTAGGCGTACGGCGAACCGTTGCCGGGCGGGCTGGTGAGGGTGAACCCGGGGTAGCTGGCCAGGGCGAGTTCCACGGCGATGTTGGAGAACTGCCGACCGACCTTCTCCGGGTCGGGGTCGCGGGCGGTGATGCGCATGATGGCGCTCGCCTGCTCCTCGGTGTCGGAGTCCTCGCGGTCGTGCCGGATGAGCTCGAAGGTCAGGTCGGCCGGTTCGGTGGGGAGCTCGTTGCGGAACTGCTGCTCGAAGAGTTCGGCCTTCTTCTCGATGTCGAGGCCGACCATCACGATCTCCATCTGGTTCCGGGAGCCGGCCAGATTGTTGAGCGACACTTTGAGTTTGTCGGGCGGTGCCTCGCCGGTGGCGGCGGACACCGCGACCCGGTCGGGCCCGTCCTGGGTCAGGTGCACCGAGTCGAGGCGCGCGGTGGCATCCGGGTTGTAGTAGCGGGGCCCGGCCACCTCGTAGAGCAGCTGGCTGGTCACCGTGCCGACGGTGACCGCGCCGCCGGTGCCCTCGTGCTTGGTGATGACCGATGAGCCGTCGGCGGCGATCTCGGCGATCGGGAAGCCGAGATGCCCCATCGGGATCTCGGTGAAGAACGAGTAGTTGCCGCCGGTCGCCTGTGCACCGCACTCGATGATGTGGCCGGCGATCACCGCGCCGGCGATCGGATCGAGGTCGCGCTGCGTCCAGCCGAACGCGGCGGCCGCCGGACCGACGGTCAGCGAGGCGTCGGTGACGCGGCCGGTCACGACGATGTCGGCGCCACGGGTGAGTGCGTTCTTGATGCCGAATGCGCCGAGGTAGGCGTTGGCGGTCAGCGACGGCCCGAGGCCGAGTTCGGCCGCCCTGCCCGACAGGTCGTCGCCGGAGACGAAGGCGATGTTCGCGTCGACGTTCAGTTCGCCGGCGATCTCGCGGAGCGCGACGGCCAGGCCGTGCGGATTGAGGCCACCGGCGTTGGTGACGATCGTGACGTCCTTGTCGAGAGCGAGCGTCATGTTCTCGCGCATCTGACGCAGGAACGTCTTGGCGTAGCCGCGGCTCGGATCCTTGAGGCGGTCGCGCCCGAGGATCAGCATGGTCAGCTCGGCGAGGTAGTCGCCGGTCAGGTAGTCGAGTTCACCGCCCTCGAGCATCTCCTGCATGGCGGAGAACCGGTCGCCGTAGAAGCCGGAGGCGTTGCCGATCCGGACGAAGTCTGGTGCGCTCATCGCCGCTCCTTGAGGTCGTCGAGGGGTGCGCGGCCGCCTCCGGGAGGCCCGGCGAAGCATTGCGCGATCCTCGACCACTGTGTGGCGTCGTCGCCGGCGAACTCGAGGGCCAGGTCGTCGAGGTGGCGTCGCTGGGTGACCAGCTCGCAGAAGTCGAATGCCGGACCACGCACGACGTTCTCGGCGTCGTCGGGCCCCCAGGTCCAGAGTTCTCCGGACGGGGCGGTCAGTTCGTACCGGAACGGCTGGGCGGGCGCATCGATCTGGTTGACCATGTAGGCGAAGTCACGGGTGCGGACACCCAGGTGCGCGACGTTCTTGACGCGGTCGGTCTGCGCCGCCGGTACGCCGAGCCCGTCGGCGACGTCCAGGCCGTGCGCCCAGGTCTCCATGAGCCGCGCCGACGCCATCGACGCGGCGGACATGGGCGGGCCGAACCACGGCAGTTTGGTGCCGTCCGGGACGGCGACGAGGGCGGTGGCAAGCTTGGCCCGGGTGGCGCGCCAGTCGTCGAGGAGTTGGGCGGGGGGTCGTGCGGCTTCGGCCTCGGCGGCGGCATCGACGTAGCCGTCGGGGTCGCCCCACGCCTCGGCGAGCGCGTCCTGGAAGCCCGCGTCATCGGTGATGGCGATCAGGGAGACGCGGTCGGTCCACAGGAGGTGTCCGATCTGGTGGGCGACGGTCCAACCCGCAGCCGGGGTGGGGGTGGCCCACTGTGCCGGTTTGAGGCCGGCGACGAGGTCGTCGAGGGCGTCGCCTTCGGCGACCAGGTCGGCCACTACGGAGTCCACGAGGCTCATGCCGACGAGCCTCACACGGTTCCCCAAAAGACTCAAGCGCGCTTGATTGTTTTTATGTGGCAGTCACTCCCACCGCCCGCACCACTGGGCCGTATAGCGCCGCAGACGCCGTCAGACCCGGCACCGGACGTCTGCCGGCCCATCTGTGCGACGGTCAGGAGACGGAGAGGTCCATCCGGACGTCGGCCACGGCGTGCGCCAGCACCGTCTCGCCGTCGTACAGGAACGCCTGCAGCACCGACAGCCGGCGCCCCAGTTTGATCGGCTGCACCCGGACGGTGACGGGACGCCCGTCGACGGCCGGCGAGCGCAGGAACGACACCGAGTACTCGCTGATCAGATAGTCCTGACCGGGTGCGGTGTGGGCCTGCGCGCCATACGACAGTCCCTGGCCGACGAGTGCCCCGATCACGCCGCCGTGCATGGTGCCCATGATGTTGGCCGTCCACGGTGCGGCCGCGGCCTCGGTGACCACGGCGTCGCCGTCGACGGCCACGCGGACGCCCAGCAGATCGGCGAACGGCCCGCGCGGCAGATCCCCGGCGGCAAGGCCGGCGATGATCTCCCCACCCGACGATCCCGGGTCGGGGGCCGCGACCGCCGGGGCCGACGGGGCGACCGGCTCGGGGACCTGCAGATGGTCGCCGACCTCGACCACGTCACGCCCGACCCGCATGTTCCGGGCGGTGCCGGTGCAGACGAGGCCGGCGGCGGACCGCACCTCGACGTCGGTGACGCCGTAGTCGGCCGAATCGATACGGACACGGCCGACCGCGTCGAGCCGGTCGTCGACGGACAGACGATCCAGCATGGACATGCTGATCCGCGACTGCATGGACGGCATCGCCGCGGGCGGACGCGGCGGGTTCCCGTCACTCCCGGGGCCGAGGCCGAAGAAGAACGGGACGCCGCCGATGTCGTCGAACAGCATGGCGAGGACCGGCATCTCGATCAGGCCGCGGTGATCGGTGAGTCCGGGCCCCAGGTCCTGCGCGAACTCGGCGAGCTCCGAGCCGGGGCGACGGCCGACGCCGAACGCGGTGAACAGGTCCAGAGGCGAGGGGCTCATGGGCATCAGTCCTACTCCGCCGACCGAACCCGCTCCACGGTGCCCCTCACCCCCGTTCACTTCTCGCCCCTCCGGGCCCGGCTGGGCACTAGGGTCACGCAGGTGAGCCCCGACCGGTCCGAAGCCGACGCCGTCCACGCCTTCACCGATGCCCTCGGACTGCCCGGCCTGGTGGACGTGCACACCCACTTCATGCCGGATCGGGTGCTCGCGAAGGTGTGGGCCTACTTCGACGCGGCGGGACCGCTGATCGGCCGCGAATGGCCGATCACCTATCGCGCCGACGAAGACGCCCGGATCGCCACCCTGCGCGGCTTAGGGGTCCGCGCATTCACGTCCATGCTGTACCCGCACAAGCCGGACATGGCCGAATGGCTGAACGGGTGGGCCGCGGATTTCGCCGCCCGCACCCCCGACTGCCTGCACACCGCCACGTTCTATCCCGAACCGTCGGCCGCACGATACGTCGGCGACGCGATCGCCGCCGGGGCCCGCGTGTTCAAATCGCATGTGCAGGTGGGCGACTACTCCCCCCGTCGACCCGCTCCTCGATCCGGTGTGGGAGCAGATCGACGCGGCACGGATTCCCGTCGTGATCCACTGCGGATCCGGCCCCGCACCGGGCCGGTTCACCGGACCCGACCCGATCCGCCGGCTCCTGGCCCGCCATCCGTCGCTGCCCCTGATCGTCGCGCACATGGGCAGCGTCGAATACGAGCCGTTCCTGGAACTCGCCGAACGCTACGACCAGGTGCGCCTCGACACCACCATGAGCTTCACCGACTTCTCAGAAGCCGGCGCCCCCTACCCGCGCGACCTCCTGCCCCGCGTGAAGGATCTGGGTCCGAAGATCCTGTTCGGCTCCGACTTCCCCAACATCCCCTACCCGTGCCTGCACGCCCTGCAGGCCTGCGAACGCCTGGGCCTTGGCGACGACTGGCTCCGTGCCGTCGTGCACGACAACGCCGCCACTCTGTTCGGCCTGCCCGACCCCCAATAGCGCAGCATCGCGCGCGAAGCGTGCGACTCGGCTTCAACGAAGACTCGACGACGACTCACCGAGGCTGAGGGGCCGGGGGAAGTGACCGCAGCGCCCCCCGCAGCCGCCGACCTCCCTGCCGGTGCGCCCTGTCAGTGAGACCTTCGGCGGCGAGGACAAGCAAGGCGCTTGCCCCGGCCCCTCAGCCGTCACCGAAGAAATCAGCGACGCGGTCCACGGATTCCGCAGGGGTCCACACCTGCTTTGCCCGGGCGGACGATGTGACGCGAATCGAGGATGTTCTCGAGCAGGGTGGGCTTGGCGGGCATGAGTCCGTCGGCGCAGGTACCCAGGAGGCGGGTGTAGGTGGCACGGTTTTCGCTGGCGGTGCCGGAGAACCAGATGTGGACGGCGTAGCCGTCTCGGTGGGCGCGGTCGATGAACTCTCGGGTAACGAGCGGAATGCCTTGGTATTGGACCGGGATCTGGAGGGCGACGGTTCCGGGCTGGGGGCGGATGCCGGCGAGGAAGTATTTGGCGATGCCTTGCATGGCGGGGGCGAGGCCGATGGCGGGGGCACGCTTGTGGAAGTCGGCGAGGGCGGCGTCGTTGAACGACGCGACGATGACGTCGGTGCGGCCTGATCGTTTGAGGAAGTCGGCGAGCAGGCGGCCGGTGCGTTCGAAGGAGGCGACGTCGTCGTCGGAGGTTCCCTTGATCTCGATGTTGATCGGGGTGTGCGGGAACTGGTCGAAGACCTGGTCGAGGGTGGAGATGCCGAAGTCGTCGGCGGTGTAGCCGGCGGGCGCGGCCTTCTGCCCGGTGCGGATACCGCGCAGCGTGTAGGCGGAGGCGGGTTTGCCGTCGACGGTGCCGTCGCCGGGCACGAACTTGTAGGCGGCGTCGAGCGCCTGCACTCGGGCTGCGGTCATGTTCTCGACCTTGCCGTGACCGTCGGTGGTTTCGTCGACGGTGGAGTTGTGCATGACGACCAGTCGACGGTCGGCGGTGGATTGGACGTCGAGCTCGATCATGTCGGCGCCGAGGGCGACGGCCCGTTTGAACGCGTACATCGTGTTGGTGGGCGCCTCGTTCTCGCCGCCCGAGTGGGCCATGTTCATGACGCGTTTGGACAGCCACGGATTGCCGTGGTGGCCGTCCGCGGCGGCGGTGCCGGGCACGACGGCGACGGCGGCGGGCACGAGGGCCGCGACGGTGAGGGCTTTGACGAGAAGGTTCTTGTATCCGACCACGGGCCGCAGATTACCGGCTGTCTGACTCGTGAACGTGTCGAACCGCCTGTTGTTCAACGCCGCGACACCGGCCCGTCGGTCGGTACGGTGACACCCATGGCCGACGACCCGAAGCAGTACCCGCCCGAGTACGTCCCGCTCGAGGACCGGAAGGAGGGCGCACGGTTCTACGAGAACGACTATCGCGTCCGGACCGGCGACATCGATCCGGAGGCGCGAGTCCGTCTGGACGGTCTGGCGCGATATCTGCAGGACGTCGCGAACGACAACTACGACGCGGCCGGGTTCGCCGAAACCGATCCGTTCTGGATCGTGCGGCGCACGGTCATCGATGTCTTGAGCCCGATGGTGTTTCCGGCGAACTTCCATGCCGAGCGTTGGTGCGGCGCGCTGTCGACACGGTGGACGGACATGCGCGTCACCATGCGGTCGACGACCGAGACCAGCAAGTTCCATCCCGATCCGCGGCCTGACGGACACATCGAGGCCGTCGGGTTCTGGATCAACGTCAACGATCAGGGCATGCCGTCGCGGATCAGTGACGAGCTGATGGACGGTCTGATGACGATGACCGACGAGCACCGTCTGCGCTACAAGGCGATGAATCCGGAGAAGGCGCCGTCACCGGACGAGGTGGAGCTGCCCGACCGCGAGCATGTGCTGCGGTCCACCGACTTCGATCCGTTCAAGCATCTGAACAACGCCGCCTATCTGGAGGCGATCGAGGACGAGCTGGTCGACCATCCCGATCTGGTGGCGTCCCCGCATCGCATGGTGATCGAATATCTGCGCCCGATCACGCCGGGCACTCAGATCATGCTGCGCCGGCGTCGCGTCGACGACTGCCTGTTCGTCTGGATGCTGATTCCGGGCGGCGACGGCGAACAGGTGGTGGCCGCGACCGTCACGGTGCGCACCATCCCCTGACCCTCCTTTCGACAAGCTCAAGGAGCGGATCGTCAGTAGGCCGCGTCCATCACCATCTCCATCAGTTTGGTGGGGCCGGCGCATGGGTCGCCGGAGGGCGATCCGTGCGGCTCCACCCACCAGCTGAGGATGCCGCGGCTCGGCGATTTGGCGGTCACTCCGCACATCTCGGGGCGCTTGGGATCGCGGGCGGTGAAGGCGGCCGAACTCTTGATCTGCACGTTCTCGGTCTCGTAGCCGAGCCGCTTGGCGGTGTCCTTCTCCAGATTGAAGTCGCCCCACTCGAACCAGTCGAGGGTGACGTCGATGGCACCGGCGCCCTGCACCACCCAGCGGCAGATGGCCCCGTGGAACACCTGGTCGGCGGCCTGGCCTCCGACGGCGGTGGCGATCTCGCTCGGGGTGAGGACTTCGCATTCGCGGAGCAGTCCGTCGAACTTGCTGGTGTCGACGTCACCGGTGACGGTGCCGTCCTGTGCGGCGGGGTCGTCGTGGTGCCGGCTGCAGCCGGTGAGGATCAGCAGGAGCGCGACGAGGAGTGCGGCGGCCCGCGCGGCGTGGCGCGTCATTTCACACTCTCCAGCGTCTTGTGCGTGAGGTCTTTCATCGCGTCGCAGGTGTGCTCGAGCGTCTGGTTCGCGTCCCGGGTGTCGTAGCGTCCGGACAGTTCGATGAAGTCGGCTTCGAACTGGATGCCGATCTCGCAGACCTCTTCATGCTGGGCGAGGAACCCGTGTTCGCCGTCCATCTCGAAGTCGGTGGTGCTGTCGCGGGTGAGCTGTTCGTTGCCGCGTTCGCGGCCGATGGGCGATCCGCGGTACCAGTTCCAGGAGACGACGGCACCCTGCCGGTAGTCGCCGGCCCGCCATTCGCAGGCGGACGGGTTGTCGACGTACTGCTTGAGTCCGGGGAAGCCGGTGGCCTTCGAGACGTCGTCGAGGGTGAGGCCGCCGCAGCGTTCGAACTCGGGACCGGTGCCGGCTTTGGGGGTGTTTTCGGCGGTCGTGGTGTCGTGACTGCTGCCGCCGACGATGCCGCAGCCCGAGAGTGCGAGAGCGAGCACCGCCAGGATCGGCAGGAGGCCGCCGCGCAGACGATCCATCTGCCGGCGTTCACGTTTGGTGGGTCGCCCGGCGCCCGGGTCGCGGCGCGGGATCGCGGCCACCACTTCGCGCGGCGGCGGAGGCGGGCTGTGGTCGATGTAGCAGTCGGCGGCCACCGGGGCCGACGCTCGTTTGCTGATCAGTTTCGCGACTTCGACGATCCGTTCGCGGCCGTGCAATCGGACACGCACCTCGTCGCCGACGGAGACCGGGGTGGCGGGTTTGGCGGTGACGCCGTTGATCTGGACGTGGCCGGCACGGCAGGCGGCGCCCGCGGCCGATCGCGTCTTGGTCAGACGGATGCCCCAGATCCAGCTGTCGACGCGGGTTGTCATGCCCTGCACTGTAGTGGCCGGCCGCCTTACGCTCCTTGCGCTTGTCGAAGGAGCCCTGCCCCCCACGGCGGGCTGGGTGCGGTGGAGAAGGGACTCCAATGCACGACGCCCGGTGTCTCGTCGAGCGAGTCACCGGGCGTCGTGGCCGAACGAAGGGTCAGGCAGCAGGACCCTGCGGTGCCTGCGTCTGCAGCTGCTGCAGATCTTGCATGGCCTTGGCCTTGAGCTGCGCGAACTCCTGGTCGTTGACTGCACCGGTCTGGTGCAGCTGCTGGGCGGTCGCGATCTGGTCGGCCGGCGAGCTGGTGCGCACGACGGTGGTGTGGGCCGCCTTGTGCGCTTCCTGACGCTCGGTCATGCCGCGTCCGCGGGCGAGGATGTAGATGAACGCTGCCAGCCACGGAATCAGGACCAGGAACAGCAGCCACAGCACCTTCTGCCAGACCTTGAGGGTCTTGTCGCGGAAGATGTCGATGACCACCTGGACCAGGACGACGATGTAGGCGATGGTGACGACGAGGAAGATGGTGTACCAGACCACGTCCCAGAATTCGCTCCAGTGCACGGCGGAACCTCCTTGATGAGTATCAGGGCTCCCGGCCCGTGCCGGGTGCTGCCTCAATGATCATGCACGTCAACGACTCTCAGCGCGCGCGGCTCGCCGAATTGCCGAGACTCGAATCACAGGTCGTCTCACCCGGACGGATCGATGCTGGTCGGCTGGTGTTCGACGGTCCGGCCGGCCGACGAGTTCGGGAACAAAGTCCCTGCTCGGTGATTCGACTTAGGCGAAACGGTTACGTTAACGTAGCTTCGGCCAAAATCCACGACCAGGAGATTCAGCGATCATGGCAGCAGTCATCCTCTACGGCACCGAGACCGGGACCGCCGAGCTCGTCGCCGACGCCATCGCCGACGTGCTGGCCGATGAGTTCGATCCGTCGGTCTACGACATGACGGATTACTCCCCGGAGGACCTCGATCCGGAGGACTTCCTGGTCGTCGTGTGCTCGACCTACGGCGAGGGCGAGTTGCCGACCGGCGCACTTCCGTTCGCCGATGAGCTGGACGACATCAAGCCGGACCTGTCGGGTCTGCGCTTCTCGGTGTTCGGCATGGGCGACACCGTGTACGACGACACGTTCAACCGTGGCGGCGAGATCATGGCCGAGATGCTGACGAAGCTGGGCGCGTCGGAGGTGGGCGAGCACTACCGTCACGACGCGTCGTCGACGGAGAAGCCGACCGACGCCGGTGAGGCGTGGGCCGAGCGCCTGAAGGCCACCATCAAGGACGCCTGACCGACTTTCCGGGCCCGCCTCCGGGTGTGCCTTCGATGACCGGCCGACCTCTCAGAGGTCGGCCGTCGTCGTTTCTCCGATGCGGGGGCGCAGGTCGCCGTGGATGGCGGAGTGTTGCGCGAGCTTGGCGACCGCGATCATCGCCACGAGCATGACGAGGACCAGGAAGATCGCGGTCCCCACCCCGACCTGGATGGTTTCGCCGAGGAGTACGACGCCCAGGAGCATCGACATGGCGGGTTCCATCACGTTCATGGCGGGGAACGAGGTCTGGATGTCGCCGGCGCCGAATGCCCGCTGCTGGGCGACGATGGCCAGGGCGATGACGATGACGAGCAGGTACACGTCGGGCCGCATGAGCACGACTTCTCGCCGGTGGATGAACTGGAACGACACCGCTTTAATGAGGGGTGCGGCGACACCGAAGAGCGCGCCGGCGGCGATGCCGTAGAGCAGGGCGCGCTTGTGGTCGGTCCGGCAGCGTTCGGCGAACACCACGAGCAGGATGAGCCCGACGACGAGCGCGGTGGCGGTGGCGGCGAGCAGTTCGTTCGACGGCCGGCGTTCGGTGGGGACGGGTCGTGCGACGATCAGGAATAGGACGACGCTGCCGACGAGGATCGCACCCCACGTCCAGTCGGCGCGGGAGGGTCGTTGGTGGTCGATGCGCGCTTCGAGGGGCAGCGCGAACAGGACCGCGAGGACGATGAGCGGCTGCACCAGCAGGATCGATCCGAGGCCGAGCGCCCAGGCCTGCAGCCCGAAGCCGAGGACCGCGATGCCGGCACCGACCCACCAGCCGGCGGTGATGGTGCCGTTCTTGAGGGAGGCGCGTTGACGGAGGACGGTCCCGCTCGCGATCAGGGCCGCGGCGGCGACCGCCAGCAGTGCGGGAACCCAGGTGTGCATCGGCTCCAGATTATCGGTCGGTCGGCGGTGGTGCGCGCAGACCGTGAGTGTCGGCGGTGCGGCCGGTGGAGTGTGCCGTGCGGTGTTAGCGTCGGAAGGTGATCGTCCACGACCCGGCGCCCGAAGACCTGCCCTACCTGCGGCGGTGTGTGGTTCTGGCGCGTCACGCACTCGAGGTGGGCAACGAGCCGTTCGGCAGTCTGCTGATGCTCGACGACGCGGTCCTGTTCGAGGACTTCAATCATGTGAGCACCGGGGACGACACCCGGCATCCGGAGTTCGCGATCGCCCGGTGGGCGGCGGAGAATCTGACGCCGGAGCAGCGGCTGGCGGCGGTGGTCTACACGTCCGGCGAGCACTGCCCGATGTGTGCGGCCGCGCATGCCTGGGTGGGTTTGGGCCGGATCGTCTACGCGACCAGTTCGATCCAGTTGGTGCAGTGGCGGCGGGAGTGGGGTCTGCCGGACGGTCCGGTGTCGCCGTTGCCGATCGGCGCGGTGGCGCCCGGGGTGATCGTGTCGGGTCCGGCGCCCGAACTGCTGGACGAGGTCCGCGCGCTGCACGCGTCGTACGCCGGCGACGCCCCCGCCTGATGTCTTGAACGCTCCTTGCGCTTGTCCAACGCTCCCTTGAGCTTGTCCAACGCTCCTTGAGCTTGTCGAAAGGAGACTCGCTTCGACGGGCGGGTCCCCGAGCTCGTGGCGGAGCCTGCGACGACGCGAGGACCCGAACACGCCCCGAACGACACAGATCACGTTTACCGTTCCAACATGCGGTTCGCGAAGTTCAAGCGCACGTTTCCTCTGGCCGTGGCGGCGGTGCTCGCCGCGTCGACCCCGACGCTGATCGCACCGCCGGGTGAGGCGTCGGCGGTGCCGGTGAGCACGCAGCGCACGGAGGAGGTCTACACCTCCACGTCGCCGATCAACGGCGTGGTGGCGTCCGTGGTCCGCCACCACGTCCCGCTACCGAAGTCGGTGGGACCGCATCCGGCAGCCTGCGATTGGGTGTCGTACCTGCGATTCCGGTCGGCGGACGGGTCGAGTGATCCGCGGGCCGCCGACCGCATCATGATCGCTCAGCCCGGCATTCTGGAAGGTGCGGGAGCGTTCGAATCGGTCGCGCGGAACACCGTGGTGAAGGCTGCGGCCGAGGGTCGGCATGTCGAGTTCTGGGCACTGGATCGTCGGTCGAACTGCCTGGAGGACCACACCGGTCTGCGCGCCGGCGTCGCGGACAAGTCGTTCGCGACGGCCGCCGGCTACTACCTGCACGGCAAGCCGGTGAACGGGAAGCGGTTCGCAGGATTCCCCGATCTCGTGTCGAGCGCGGGTCAG
Organism: Gordonia sp. (in: high G+C Gram-positive bacteria); assembly: GCF_047600565.1. Lineage (GTDB taxonomy): Bacteria > Actinomycetota > Actinomycetes > Mycobacteriales > Mycobacteriaceae > Gordonia. The sequence goes on along the minus strand of NZ_JASGKN010000001.1, from coordinate 2,780,517 downwards.
CTGGCGTGGCTGAAGCACGTCGATCTGGAGCAGACCTTGAACGACGAGTACGCGATCATGCGCGCCGAGGTCCCCGATCAGAAGGCCCGGAAGCAGAAGTTCCTGTGCGGTGGTCATTCGCTGGGCGGCTTCATCACCGGATATTTCGCCGAGTGGGACTTCGACGGGAATCGCCGGACCCGCAACGACGCGGGCTACAACCAGTGCGCCGGCTATTTCGCTCTCGACACCGCGGTGACGTCGGACATGATGTCGATGGCCGGAGGCATGCTGCCCGGTGATCTCAGCAAGCAGCTGAAGCTGACGATGCCGAACCTGCCTCCCGAACTCGGGCAGGTGATGGACGCGTTCATGGGCATCCCGGACACCGCCCTGCCTGCTCTGGCATTGCCGACCCTGATCAACGCCGAGACGATGAACCTTCTCGCACTGGTGGGTCTGGCCGCGAACGTCGACCCGCAGGGCGTCGACAAGGTGGTGAAGGAGCTGCCCCGGAACCTGAATCTGGATTCGACGCTGCGGATCCTGCTGTCCAAGGACTATGCGATGGCGGCGACCGGACAGCCCGACATCCGGAAGCTGCGTGCCACCAATCAGGCGGTGCTGGGTGCGATCCTCGACGACAACGTACAGCCGTTCGGCTTCCTGCAGGTGAGTGTCGGGTTCACCCAGCCGCAAGACCCGGTGCAGCCTCGATCGTTCCCGCTGCCCGACGCGGTGGCGAACGCCTTGCCGGGCGGCGTGATGATGGTCGGCGACGCCAAGAAGTTCGCACCGAGCTCGTTCGACGGCCGCACGATCTACCGTTGGGCCGACTACGACCAGATCGGTCCGGCGCTGCGCGGCAAGACGTCCCCGTCGAACGAGAAGACGTCGATCACCGAGCTGGCCCGAGACCTGGCCGAGCCGCCGCTCGACTTCACCGAGTGGTACTTCCCCACCGCGCTCACCACCAGCCTGTCGAACCGCAGCGGTCCGGCGCAGACGCGCCACCGCTTCTACCCGGATGCCGCCCTGCGCGCCCCGATGATCACTTTCAAGGCGGGCGGCGGCATCCAGGCGAATCCGCCGAACGGTCACGGCCGCCTGGTGGAGCTCCCCGGCTACAACCACATCGATGTGCTGACGGCGGCGTGGAAGCAGAACGACGGCCGGCCCGAGCAGGTGTCGTCGAAGCTGGCCGACTTCGCCGTCAGCCCTCGATAGACGATGCTGCGGGGTGTCCTAGACTTCTAGCGATCCCTGCACACCTCAGCCCGGAGGCCTCACCTTGCCCGAGACGACGAGTCCCGAGACCACACGCCAGCCGCAGTGGGCGGCGGCCTCGGTGGCGACGGCCGTCGGCGGCGCGTTGATGGCGCCGGCGAGCCTGATGTCGTGGGCGCGGTACGTTCCGGCTCTGGGCCGACAGCCCGAGAGTGCCCCCGACATCCAGGTCAGCGGATTGGGTGGCACGCTGCCGGACGGGGTGTCGTACGGAGACTGGAAGCCCGCCGCGTGGACGTTCGGTGTCGGCATCCTGCTGGTGCTGGCCGGACTGCTGCTGGGCATCGTCGGACCGCGCCTACGCCTCATGGTGGCCGGTGTCGCCGCGGTCGCGGCCGTCGCGACTCTAGTGCTGGTGGCGTTCTGCCTGTCGAATCCGCAGCTGATGTACGGCCTGGAATCCGGGTCGGCCGGACCGAACCTGATGATCGCCTCGGAGGGCGGCATCTGGTGGGTCTTCGCGGGTGCCGTCATGGCGGTGACGGGCGCCGTCAGCGCCGTCGGTCTGGCTCGGTCACGTTGACCGAGATCACCGTCCGCCGATCACGGTTTTCTCAGCCCTCTGTGTGAGACTGGAACCCATGGGCCGATTCACCCGGGGCCACTTGCTGGCTGCCCTCATCGCCGTCGTGGCAGTGGTGGCTCTGGTGACGGTGACCCTGGTGGCGGTGTCGCCGGACAGCTCCCGGTCAGCGGAGAAACCACGGGTCAAGCCCGTTTATGTGGCTATGGGGAGTTCGTTCGCTTCGGGCGTCGGCGACGGCAAAGACATCAACAAGCCGTGCAGTCGCACCAAGAACAACTACCCGCATCGTCTGGCGAAGAAGGCTCACCTGAAGCTGACCGACGTCACCTGCGCCGGCGCCACCACCCGAAACATTCTTGAGCCCGATCCGGAACATCCGGATCGTCCGGTTCAGATCAACGCGGTGACCCCCAAGACGCAGCTCGTGACGATCACGGTCGGCGGCAACGACATCGCCTATGTACCCCGTACCGGCACGGCGTCGTGCGCGAACATTCTGACCGGCCAGGTGCCGTCCGAGCCGAACCCGCATTGTGAGCGCCTGGTGTGGCCGTCGCCGTTCCCGACGCCCGAGAGCTACCAGCATGTCGAGCAGTCGATGATCGACGTGGTCCATCAAATCCACGCGCTGGCCCCGAAGGCGAAGGTACTGCTGGTCGAATACCTGCCGGTGGTCTCGCCGGACGCGCCGCCGTGCCCCGCACTGCCGCTCGAACCGTGGCAGGTGGTCGAGACCGCTCAGGTCGGCGATCAGCTGTCGCAGGCCACCCAGCGTGCCGCCGCGGCTTCGGGCGCAACGTTCGTGTCGATGTCGGAGGGCAAGGACCACACGGTCTGCTCGAAGCAGCCGTGGGTACGCGGCTACGGCGACCGGATCCCGTACCACCCGAATCCGGCGGGCAATCAGGCCGTCGCCGACCGGGTGGCGCAGGAACTGGCCAAGGATCCGGTCACCACGGACGGCTGACCGCAGTCACAGGTGGGCCCGCTGAGGGCCGGTAACCGGTGTCGCCCGGCGACGCGCTCTATACGGCCCAGTAGTGCGGATGAGACGAGACGGCACTGCGCCGCGCTGCCGGCAGAGCTTAGGCGGCGGTCGGTGTCTTGGCCTTGGCCCGCAGGACGATGAGCGCGGTGATGACCAGCAGGATGCCCGCACCGATCAGGAAGTAGCCCACGCGGTCGTAGTCGACGAGACGCCACACGAGGCCGGCGCCGACGACGATCGACGCGGCGGCGATCGCCAGTTCCTTGGTGGGGTTCTGGGTGCCCAGGTCGACGCGTTCGCGGCCGGTGGTGATGAGGCTGATCGGGCTGCGGCGCAGGATCTCCACCAGATAGACGGTCAGAGCGCACACGATCAGGTACATGAAGAACATCCGCAGACCGTTGGCCATGTTCCAGCGGGTCACGACCGGCACCATGACGGAGATGGCGAGGACGTGCGCCAGGTAGATGGCGAACGAGCGGTCGGCGCCCATCTCGAGGATCTTGTCCGGCAGGGAGCCGGGGGTGCGGCGGTTCTGCCACCACAGACCGGCCAGATACAGCAGCACGATGATGCCCAGGAACGCGAACATGTTGTGAACCATGAACACGTTGGTGGCACGGAACATCTCTTCGCCGCCGTGCACCAGGTGCCGGTAGTAGACGAGGGTCAGCGCGATGGTGATGAGGCTGACCGGGACGAGCACCTTCCACCACTTCTTCATGAAGCCGGTGAAGGCGTCCAGGTGCAGGGCTGCGATGGCGCCGCCGAGGATGAAGAACTGGTAGGGCAGCAGCGTGATGCCCAGGTAGCGCCACAGGAGTCCACCGAGACCGTGACTGAAGATGTCCAGGGGCGGCCGGACCATGTGGTAGAGCAGCCAGATGTGGAAGGCGCCGCTGACGGCCAGCAGGTAGCGGTGGTAGCCGTAGGTCTTCTTCAGCAGCCACAGCAGGGCCGGGAACACGAAGTAGATCTGCATGCTCACCGACAGGAAGTACAGGTGATAGGTGGCGTGACCGGTGATGAGGTCGTAGGCGATGCTCTTGATCGACGTCAGAATCGCGTCGACGCTTCCGAAGCTGCCTTTGAGGAAGTTGTGGACCCCGGCGTCGGTGACGCGGTTGTACACCCAGTAGAAGAGCGACCAGGTGACGAACGGCAGTCCGATGTACTTGTAGCGACGCTTCCAGTACTGGCGGACGTCGAGTTCACGGTTGCGGTACTGGTAGGTCTGGACGAACCCGGTGAGCGCGAAGAAGCAGTAGCGGGTGTAGCGCAGCAGCAGTCCGACGCCCTGGGCGATGATCTCGGTCTGCGTGGTCAGCGCCAGGATGACGTGGTCCAGGACGACGCCGGCGAACGTGACGAGCCGGACGAAGTCGATCTGGTAGAGGTGGTTGCTCTTGCGTTTCTTGACGGGGGCCTTGCCGGTGGTCCCGGCGGTGCCGCTGTCCTGCGCTTCGAGCTGCGGATCGAACTCGGCGGGATCGGCGACGTTCTCGACCGGCGGGGTGTCCACCGTCTGCGCCTTGTGTGAAGAGTCCATTGCCTACGTTCTCGGTGTTTCGAGGGTCTTGGGAGAGGTTACCGGAGGGCACCGGCTTCAGCTCCAACCGCACCGCACGAAGTGAACAGATCCGGCATACGTGCGTGTCGGCTCGGGTTTGTCGGGGCACGGTTCTACCGTTGGAACATGGAGTACCGAAACGAACTCGAGCGCCTCACGACGTTGTCGTCGCGCCAGATCGAATGCGGCTTGTGCCGGTGAGAACATCTCCGCCCTGATCACCCACTGCTACGACGAGTACCTCGATCTGCGGGAGCGGGCCGAGGACACTCGGGACGCCGACGAGTTGCGCGCGTTCTATCTGCAGGAGGCGTCCGCGTGGCGGGATACGGCCCGGGTCCTGCGCGCCATGAACACCGATCAGAAGGCCCGCGCGGTCGGCGAGTCCGGGGCCGCGTGAGCAAGCCCGCTCCCCGGACCCTGGTGCTGATGCGGCACGGCAAGTCCGGTTATCCCGACGGCATCCTCGATTTCGATCGTCCTCTCGCCAAGCGGGGCCGTCACGAGGCGAATCTGGCCGGCGAGTGGATGGCCGACGACGGCCTCACGATCGACGCGGTGATCTGTTCGACCGCCGAGCGCACTCGTCAGACGCTGCAGCGCACCGGAATCGATGCCGCCACGGTCTACACCGACGAGATCTACGAGAACACGCCGGACGCGATCCTCGAGGCGATCCGCTCGTATGCCCCCGACGACGCCAAGACGGTGCTGGTCGTCGGCCACTTCCCCGGCCTACCGGGAACCGCGCTGCTTCTCGACGATGCGGCCGCGATCTCCGATTTCCCGACGTCCGCCTACGCGGTCCTGTCGATCGGCTGCCCGTGGGACCGCCTCGGACTGGACGTCGATCCGCAGGCGCGGCTCACCGCTCTTCGGGTCCCCCGCGACTGAGCGTCGCGCCGAAGTCGAACGTCTGCTCAGCACCCAGCCCGCTTCACGCGGCAGGATTGCACCGCCGGTCTGGACGAACAATGCCCCGACCGCGAAGCCCCCCGGTATCCGTCACGGTGCCGCCGTCCGTCCGGGAGACGCCGTACCCCCCGCCCCGTAGGCACGGGCAACACGCAGTGGACTCCCAGATTGGGTTCTTCGAGCCCAGCCCTTAGGCTCGGAGTCGTTATGCAACGACGCACACGGTTCAGCCTGACCACCCTTCTCCTCGCGATCGCCGCTACGGTGGCAGCCCCGCTGGCGGCGCCGTCCGCACCGGCTCAGGCGGCCGTGGTCGGCGTCCGCGAGCTCAACGCTCGTACGACGCTGCTGTCGGTGTATTCGCCCGCCATGCACCGCGTGGTCCGCAGTCACGTACTCCACCCGCCCGGGAAGCCCGGCGGGCTGCCGTCGTTCTATCTGATGGGTGGCGCCGGCGGCGCCGAGGACGGCATCTCCTGGTACAACTTCGGCGGCGTCAAGAAGTTCTTCGCCAACAAGCGCGTCAACGTGGTTCTGCCGATCGGCGGACGGTTCTCGATGATGACCGACTGGCAGAACAACGACCCGATGCTCGGCCGCAACAAGTGGCAGACGTTCTTCACCCGCGAGCTCCCCGACGCGGTGAATCAGGCGTTCGGAACCAACGGTTCGGCCGCTCTGGGCGGGGTCTCGATGTCCGCCGGCCCCGCCCTCGATCTGGTCGAGCACGCACCCAGCCGCTTCCGCGCCGTCGCCGCCTACAGTGGCTGCCCCGGCACCACCGACGCCCTCGGCCTCACCGCCAACATCGCCATCCCGATCCGCGGTGGCGGCAACCCCGGCAACATGTGGGGCGCCCCGGTCGGACCCAAGTGGTACCAGCACGACCCGGTCATCAACGCCGGCAAGCTCCGCGGCAAGACCATCTGGCTGTCCGCCGGATCGGGCCTCCCGGGCCCCATCGACGGCGGCCCGCTCGAGGTGGCCGGCGGACTGTTCGGCGGCAACGTCATGGAAGCCTGGTCGCTGGCCTGCACCAACAACATGTCGAATCGTCTCAACCAGCTGGGCATCCCGCACACCATGCACCGCCGCCCCGACGGCGCGCACACGTGGGGCCTGTTCGCCGCCGACATGCGCGCCTCCTGGCCGAAGATCGCTCGCGCAATCGGCGCCTGAGGCTTCGACACGGGGCGGCGGCGGCGGCGCTCCGCGACGGCGGCGACCCGGCTCAACCAACGGGTTCCAAAGGCACCGCGACCCAGCTCAACCAACGGGTTTCGACCCCGCTGACCGTCAGAGGTCCTCCGACGAAACATATCGGGTGCGGGCCGACAGAAGCTGAACCTCGGGCCGCGACGCGGCATGACGCTCCACAGACTCGACGATCTCCACCACGTGCTGACGATCGGCACTCACGACGGCCACACCGACGCCGGCCCTCCGATGAAGATCCCGGTGATCGGTTTCGGCCACCGACACATCGAACTTGCGGCGGATCTCCGCAACCAGCGGCCTCACCACCGACCGCTTCTCCTTCAACGAATGCACGTCGCCCAACAGGAAATCGAATTCAACGGTTCCAATCCACATATGCGGACGAGGTTACGCCGCCACCCGAGGCCGGCGCGCTTCGACGGCGTTCCCAGAGCATGAAGAAGGCCCCCGATCCGCGAAGATCGGGGGCCTCCTTTCGACAGGCTCAAGGAGCGTACGACAGGCTCAAGGAGCGTGCGACAAGCTCAAGGAGCGTTGCGACAGGCTCAAGGAGCGTGCGACTCCTAGCGGTAGTCGTTGCCGTAGTCGAAATCGTCCAGCGGAACGGCGGCACCGCTCGGGGCACCGAAGGTGCCGTCCGGGCTGTAGTAGGTGTCGTCGTACGTCGGGAGAGCGTACGCGGCGGCGCGCGCCTCCTCGGTCGGCTGAACCTGGATGTTGCGGTAACGGTTGATCCCGGTACCGGCCGGGATCAACTTACCGATGATCACGTTCTCCTTCAGGCCCACCAGCTTGTCGCTGCGGCTGTTGATGGCCGCGTCGGTCAGGACACGCGTGGTCTCCTGGAACGACGCCGCCGACAGCCACGAGTCGGTGGCCAGCGAAGCCTTGGTGATACCCATGAGCACCGGACGACCCGACGCCGGCTCGCCGCCCTCGGCGACCACAGCGCGGTTGGCCGCCTCGAACTCGGCGCGCTCGGTGAGCGAACCGGGCAGGAACTCGGTGGCACCGGAGTCGATGATCGTCACGCGACGCAGCATCTGACGGACGATCGTCTCGATGTGCTTGTCGTGGATCGACACACCCTGGCGGCGGTACACCTCCTGGACCTCGTTGACGAGGTGGATCTGCACCTGACGCGGGCCCATCACGCGGAGCACCTCGTGGGGATCCGCCGGACCCTCCATGAGCTGCTCGCCGACCTCGACGTGGTCACCGTCGGCCAGCAGACGCTCCGAGCCGTCGGCAGCCTTGAAGACGCGCAGACGCTGACGCTTGGACAGCTTGTCGTACACGACCTCCTCGGAACCGTCGTCCGGGATGATGGTGATCTTGTAGAAGCGGTCACCCTCCTCCAGGCGGATACGGCCCGACACCTCGGCGATCGGAGCCTTGCCCTTCGGCACACGGGCCTCGAACAGCTCGGTGACACGCGGCAGACCACCGGTGATGTCGTCACCGACGCCACCCTGGTGGAAGGTACGCATGGTCAGCTGGGTACCCGGCTCACCGATCGACTGGGCGGCGATGATGCCCACGGCCTCGCCGATGTCGACCAGCTTGCCGGTCGCCATCGAACGGCCGTAGCACTTGGCGCAGACGCCGGTGCCGGTCGCACAGGTCAGGACCGAACGGACCTTCACCTGGGTGACGCCCGCGTTCAGCAGTGCCTCGATCGCCGGGTCGCCCAGATCCTGGCCGCGCTCGACGATCACGTTGCCCTTCTCGTCGACCGCGTCGGCGGCCAGCGTGCGGGCGTACGCCGAGGTCTCGACGTGTGCGTCGCGGATCAGCTTGCCGTCGGCACCCTTCTCCGCGATCGGCACGGTGATACCGCGCTCGGTGCCACAGTCCTCTTCGCGCACGATGACGTCCTGCGACACGTCCACCAGACGACGGGTCAGGTAACCCGAGTCGGCGGTACGCAGCGCGGTGTCGGCCAGACCCTTACGGGCGCCGTGCGTGTTGATGAAGTACTCGGCGACGGTCAGGCCCTCACGGAACGAGGACTTGATCGGACGCGGGATGAACTCGCCCTTCGGGTTGGTCACCAGACCCTTCATGCCCGACAGGTTGCGGACCTGGGTCATGTTGCCCGTCGCACCCGACTTCGGGATCATCGTGATCGGGTTGTCGTCCGGGTAGTAGTCCTCCAGAGCCTCACCGACCTTCTCGGTGGCCTCCTTCCAGATCTCCACCAGGGCGTCGTGACGCTCATCCTTGGTCAGGCCACCGCGCTGGTACTTGCGCTCCTGCTCGTCGGCCTTCTTCTCGTACTCGTCGAGGATCTGAGCCTTGGCCGGCGGAACCAGAACGTCCGACATGGCGACCGTGACACCCGAACGGGTGGCCCAGTAGAAGCCCACGTCCTTCAGCTTGTCGACGGTCTGCGCGACCACGATCATCGGGTACCGCTCGGCGAGGTCGTTGATGATGACGGCCTGACGCTTCTTCGGCATCTGATCGTTGACGAACGGGTAGTCCTTCGGCAGCAGCTCGTTGAAGAGCACACGGCCCAGAGTGGTCTCGGCCTCCCACGCCTGACCCTTCTTCCAGGCACCGTCGAACTCGGCGTCCTCGATGTCGGCCGGCGGACGCAGGTCGGTCAGGCGCACCTTGATCGGGGCCTGCACGGACAGCGCACCGCGGTCGACGGCCATGATGGCCTCGGCCGGGCTCGAGTACACGCCGGTCTCCGGCTTGTCCTTGGCGGCCGGGGCGTAGGCGCCGACGGCGTCCTTCTTCTCGGTCGTCAGGTAGTACAGGCCGGTCACCATGTCCAGACGCGGCATGGCGAGCGGACGGCCCGACGCCGGCGACAGGATGTTGTTCGACGACAGCATCAGGATGCGCGCCTCGGCCTGAGCCTCGGCGGACAGCGGCAGGTGAACCGCCATCTGGTCACCGTCGAAGTCGGCGTTGAAGGCCTCACACACCAGCGGGTGCAGCTGAATGGCCTTACCCTCCACCAGCTGCGGCTCGAAGGCCTGAATGCCCAGACGGTGCAGCGTCGGCGCACGGTTCAGCAGAACCGGGTGCTCGGCGATGACCTCTTCGAGGACGTCCCACACGGCGGGGCGCTGACGCTCCACCATGCGCTTGGCCGACTTGATGTTCTGTGCCTGGTTCAGGTCGACCAGACGCTTCATCACGAACGGCTTGAACAGCTCGAGAGCCATCAGCTTCGGCAGACCACACTGGTGCAGCTTCAGCTGCGGGCCGACCACGATGACCGAACGGCCCGAGTAGTCGACGCGCTTACCCAGCAGGTTCTGGCGGAAGCGGCCCTGCTTGCCCTTCAGCAGATCGGACAGCGACTTCAGCGGACGGTTGCCCGGGCCGTTGACCGGACGGCCACGACGGCCGTTGTCGAACAGCGCGTCCACCGACTCCTGAAGCATGCGCTTCTCGTTGTTGACGATGATCTCCGGCGCACCGAGGTCGATCAGTCGCTTCAAACGGTTGTTGCGGTTGATGACGCGGCGGTACAGGTCGTTCAGGTCCGAGGTGGCGAAACGGCCACCGTCGAGCTGAACCATCGGACGCAGCTCCGGCGGGATCACCGGCACGGCGTCGAGCACCATGGCGCGCGGCGAGTTGCCGGACTGCTGGAACGCCGCCACGACCTTCAGTCGCTTCAGCGCACGCAGCTTCTTCTGGCCCTTGCCGGTACGGATGGTCTCGCGCAGGATCTCGGCCTCGGCGTCGATGTCGAAGTCCTCGAGCAGACGCTTGATGGCCTCGGCACCCATGGCACCGGTGAAGTACTCGCCGAAACGGTCCTCCAGCTCGCGGTACAGCTTCTCGTCGACGATCAGCTCGCCCGGGGCCAGCTTGGTGAACTTGTCCCAGATCTCGTCGAGCGCCTCGACCTCGCGGTTGGCGTGATCGCGCATGCGCTTCAGCTCACGCTCGGCCGCGTCGCGGACCTTGCGCTTGGCGTCGGCCTTGGCGCCCTCGGCCTCCAGCTCGGCCAGATCGGACTCGAGCTTGGCCTGGCGCTCGGCCAGGGCGGCCTCGAGGTCGTCGAGGATCGCCTTGCGCTCCACACCGATCTCGGCCTCGCGGGTCGACAGCTCCGCGTGACGCAGCTCGTCGTCCACCGAGGTGATGACGTAGGCGGCGAAGTAGATGATCTTCTCGAGATCCTTCGGCGCCAGATCCAGCAGGTAGCCCAGCCGGCTCGGCACACCCTTGAAGTACCAGATGTGCGTGACCGGGGCGGCCAGCTCGATGTGGCCCATGCGCTCACGGCGCACCTTGGCCTTGGTCACCTCGACGCCGCAGCGCTCACAGATGATGCCCTTGAAGCGCACGCGCTTGTACTTGCCGCAGTAGCACTCCCAGTCGCGAGTCGGTCCGAAGATCTTCTCGCAGAACAGGCCGTCCTTCTCAGGCTTCAGCGTGCGGTAGTTGATGGTCTCCGGCTTCTTGACCTCGCCGTACGACCACTCGTGGATGTCGTCGGCCGTCGCAAGGCCGATCTTCAGTTCGTCGAAAAAGTTGACGTCGAGCACTTGTTGCCTTTCAGTAGCTCAGTTGTCCAACTAAATGGTCTGGTCAGTTAGCGAGGTCGTCGACCGTGGCCGACTCGTTGCGCGAGAGGTTGATACCCAGGTTCGCCGCGGCGCGCTCCAGGTCCTCGTCGTCGGTGTCGTTCATCGCGATGGCCGCACCGTCCGAAGACAGCACCTCCACGTTCAGACACAGCGACTGGAGCTCCTTGAGGAGCACCTTGAAGGACTCGGGGATACCCGGCTCGGGGATGTTCTCGCCCTTGACGATCGCTTCGTAGACCTTCACGCGGCCCACCACGTCGTCCGACTTGATGGTCAGGAGCTCCTGCAGCGTGTACGCCGCGCCGTAGGCCTGCATGGCCCAGCACTCCATCTCACCGAATCGCTGGCCACCGAACTGCGCCTTACCGCCCAGCGGCTGCTGGGTGATCATCGAGTACGGGCCGGTCGAACGGGCGTGGATCTTGTCGTCGACCAGGTGGTGCAGCTTGATGATGTACATGTAGCCGACAGCCACCGGGTACGGGAACGGCTCGCCGGAGCGACCGTCGAACAGGGTGGCCTTGCCGTCGCTGTTCACCATCACGTCGCCGTCGCGGTTCGGCAGGGTCGAACCCAGCAGACCCGCGAGCTCCTCGTCCTTGGCGCCGTCGAACACCGGGGTGGCGGTGTTCGTGTTCGGCTCCACCGAGTACAGCTCCTCCGGCAGGCGCTCGGCCCAGTCCGGAACGCCCGCGGCCACGTCGATGTTCCAGCCGGCCTTGGCGACCCAACCCAGGTGGGTCTCCAGGATCTGGCCGATGTTCATACGACGCGGAACACCGTGGGTGTTCAGGATGATGTCGACAGGCGTGCCGTCGGGCAGGAACGGCATGTCCTCCTGCGGGAGGATCTTGCCGATGACGCCCTTGTTGCCGTGGCGGCCGGCCAGCTTGTCGCCGTCCTGGATCTTGCGCTTCTGAGCGACGTAGACGCGGACGAGCTCGTTGACGCCCGGCGCCAGATCGTCGTCGTCGTCACGCGAGAACACGCGGACGCCGATCACCTTGCCGGTCTCGCCGTGCGGCACCTTGAGCGAGGTGTCGCGGACCTCGCGCGCCTTCTCACCGAAGATCGCACGGAGCAGACGCTCCTCCGGGGTCAGCTCGGTCTCACCCTTCGGGGTGACCTTGCCGACCAGGATGTCGCCGTCGCGGACCTCGGCACCGATACGCACGATGCCGCGCTCGTCGAGATCGGCGAGCACCTCGTCGGAGACGTTCGGGATGTCCCGGGTGATCTCCTCGGCACCGAGCTTGGTGTCGCGGGCGTCGATCTCGTACTCCTCGATGTGGATCGAGGTGAGGGTGTCCTCCTCCACGAGCCGCTGGCTCAGGATGATCGCGTCCTCGTAGTTGTGGCCCTCCCACGGCATGATCGCGACGAGCAGGTTCTTGCCCAGCGCCATCTCACCCTGATCGGTGCAGGGGCCGTCGGCCAGAACCTGGCCGGCCTCCACACGCTGGCCCTCGTCCACGATCGGGACCTGGTTGGCGCAGGTGCCGTGGTTCGAGCGCTCGAACTTGCGCAGCCGGTAGCTGTCGCGGGTGCCGTCGTCGGCCATCACGGTGATGTAGTCGGCCGAGACCTCCTCGACCACACCGGTCTTGGCGGTGACGATGACGTCGCCGGCATCCACCGCGGCGCGCAGCTCCATACCGGTGCCGACCAGCGGCGACTCGGACTGGACCAGCGGCACGGCCTGACGCTGCATGTTGGCACCCATCAGGGCGCGGTTGGCGTCGTCGTGCTCGAGGAACGGGATCATGGCCGTCGCGACCGACACCATCTGGCGCGGGCTGACGTCCAGGTACTCGACCTGCGAAGCGTCGACGTACTCGACCTCGGCGCCCTTCACACGCACGAGCACGCGCTCGTCGGTGATCTTGCCGGAGGCGTCGTAGCCGGTGTTCGCCTGACCGATGAGGTAACGATCCTCTTCGTCGGCGGTCATGTACTCGATCTCGTCGGTCACCTTGCCGTCGACGATCTTGCGGTACGGGGTCTCGATGAAGCCGAACGGGTTGACCCGCGCGTACACCGAGAGCGAACCGATCAGACCGATGTTCGGACCCTCAGGGGTCTCGATCGGGCACATGCGGCCGTAGTGCGACGGGTGGACGTCGCGGACCTCGAGGCCGGCGCGCTCACGCGACAGACCGCCCGGGCCCAGCGCCGACAGGCGACGCTTGTGGGTCAGACCCGACAGCGGGTTGTTCTGATCCATGAACTGCGACAGCTGGCTGGTGCCGAAGAACTCCTTGATCGCCGCCACGACGGGACGGATGTTGATCAGGGTCTGCGGGGTGATCGCCTCGGCGTCCTGGGTGGTCATCCGCTCACGGACGACGCGCTCCATGCGCGAGAGGCCCAGACGGATCTGGTTCTGGATCAGCTCGCCGACGGTACGCAGGCGACGGTTGCCGAAGTGGTCGATGTCGTCGACCTCGACGGGCACCTCGACGCCGCCGGGGCCGGTCATCATCGGGGCGGCCGCCGCCGACGGATCGGCGTCGTGCAGACGCACCAGGTACTCGACCGTGGTGACGATGTCCTCGCGGGTCAGCACCGACTCGCCGTTCATCGGGTTGTCGGTCAGACCCAGCTTCTTGTTGATCTTGTAGCGACCGACGCGCGCCAGGTCGTAGCGCTTCTCCTTGAAGAACAGGTTCTCCAGCAGGCTCTCCGCGGACTCCTTGGTCGGCGGCTCGCCCGGACGCAGCTTGCGGTAGACCTCGAGCAGCGCCTCGTCCTGGTTGGTGGTGTGGTCCTTCTCCAGGGTCGACATCATGATCTCGGAGAAACCGAAGCGGTCCGCGATCTCCTCGCGGGTCATGCCGAGCGCCTGCAGCAACACGGTGACCGGCTGGCGGCGCTTGCGGTCGATGCGGACGCCGACGGTGTCGCGCTTGTCGATGTCGAACTCGAGCCATGCGCCACGGCTCGGGATCACCTTGACCGCGTGCAGGGTCTTCTCGGTGGCCTTGTCGATCGACGCATCGAAGTAGACGCCCGGGCTGCGGACGAGCTGCGAGACGACGACACGCTCGGTGCCGTTGATGATGAAGCTGCCCTTGTCGGTCATCATCGGGAACTCGCCCATGAAGACCGTCTGCGACTTGATCTCGCCGGTGTTGTTGTTGATGAACTCGGCGGTCACGAAGAGCGGCGCCGAGTAGGTCATGTCCTTGTCCTTGCACTCGTCGATGGAGGCCTTGACCTCATCGAAGTGCGGATCGGAGAAGGAGAGGGACATCGAGGACGAGAAGTCCTCGATGGGCGACAGCTCGGTGAGGACGTCTTCCAGTCCTCCGACGGGATTCTCCTCGCCACGGGCGATCGCCTTGGCACGCCACTCGGGAGATCCGATGAGCCACTCGAAGGAGTCGAGCTGCAGATCGAGCAGTCCCGGCACCTCCAGGGGCTCACTGATCTTGGCGAACGAGACGCGGCGCGGTGCTCCCGGAATGGTTCCGCTGCCGGTCGAGGTGGTTGAGGTGGACTGGCGATCGACTGCCAAGATGCGTCCTTCTCTCGCGATGTGTTCAGTGGTCGGCTCGGGGCCGGTGGCCGGTGGGCCGCTGCGTGGTCAGGCATCCTGACGAACTGCGGTTTCCCACGGCCGAACACGAGAGTGTCGGACAGGAACACAGACAGTGGACGAGGAGCAGCCAGCGCAACGTCCAACTGTAACAGAAAAAGGGCATGCTATGCCAACCCCGTCAAATCGGCGGAGTCGTCACGCCGCGGGGCCCGAGTCCCTCGCGCTGGCCAGCGGGTCGGTTCTCGTTCGTGAACAGACTGTACCGCCGGAGCCGCCACGTCAAGCGAAACGCGCAGAAATTGTGGAAAAACTGCCGTTCACCAGGACCGATCAGCCCAGATTCAACCCTATTCGGTGTCGTTGACCTGAGCGATCAGCCACTGACCGCCCTTCTTCTGGAACTCGTACTGGACCCGCGGAGTGTTGCTGTCGGCGGGCATCCCGTTCTGCTCGACGCTGACGATCAGCTGCGCGATGACGGTCGCCTTGTCGCCGTTGATCGACACGATTCCCACCTGGTCGGCCTGGCACTCGGTGGTGGCCTTGGTCTGTTCGGTGATCTTGCGGGTGGTGGTGTTGACGTACTCGTCGAACTGCTTCTGCGCCTGGCCCGTCATCTGGGCGCGGCCCTTCTTCAGGTCGGCGTCGATGCTCTTGTAGTTGAGCCGGAACGGTGCACACACCCGATCGGTCGCCTGGGTCATCAGCTGCGCGGTGACTCGGGAGTTCTCGAACGCCTCGTTGTCGTCGGTGCTGGCGCCCGGGTGGATCGCGAAGAAGGTGGCGAGGCCGGCCACCACGAGGGCGGCGACGGCGGCCAGGACGGCCAGCGAGGTGAGCGCCGACGATTCGCGCTGCGCCTCGGTCGGCTCGGCGGCCACCGGCTCGGCGGTCGTCTCGGCAGCGTCGCCGGCGTCGGCAGCCGTGTCGGCAGCGGCCGTCTCGACGACATCCTTCGCGGTGTCGTCGGCGGTGGCCGGGACGTCGGATCCCTTGCGGCGCTTACCGAATCGCTTCGCCTTAGCGGTGGCGCCCTCGGCGGCGGCAGCGACCGCCGCACCGGCGGCCACCGTGCCCGCCTTGGCCTGTCCGGCCAGCTTCTCGGCCTCGTCGACCGCCTTCAATGCAAGGCCTTCGGCCTCGGCGTCGGCGGGCACCGGCTCGAATCCGGTATCCGTCGCCGCGACATCATCGTCGGCCGGCACCGCGGTCTCGGCGGGTTCGCCGGCGGTACCGCCGGTCAGCTCGTCCAGGGAGACGGTCTCGGTGCGGATGACCATGGTCGGCACCTCGGACGGCGTGTGCCGCACGGTGACGTCGTCACTGATCTGTTCGACCTCGGGCGCCTCGGGAGTGACGTTCTCCTCCGGCAGTTCGGGGGTCTGCTGCTCGTCGCTCATCAGTTCCCGCCCTCCTGCTGCTGGTCCTGGTCGTCGCCGGTGTCAGCGCTGCCGGTGTCACCGCCTTGGCCGGACTGGTCCTGCGAACCGGTCTGGTCCTGGGAATCGGACGTGCCGCCGCTGCCGGACTGACTGCTGGTCCCGGACTTCTCTTCGCTCTCGGCGTCATCGACGTACGGGACACCCGACAGCGGAACCACCTTGGAGGCCTTCCGGTTCGGGCCGTCCTGCACGACGACGATCAGGAAGTTCATCGGCACCGTGGTGGCCTGGCCACCCTTCGCCGGGGTGCTGGTGGACGTGGCGAACACCAGCACGGTCGCGCTGTTGTTCTTGACATCCATGTCGGTCACCGCGGAACGGCGGATCTTGGTGCTGATCTGGTCGTTCTGGATGCGGCCGGCCTTCGCCTGCTTCCGCAGGTCTCCGATACCGCCGTCGAGGGCCTGCTTCAGCGCGTCGCCGGTCAGCGACGAACGCAGGCGCTTCTCCCAGTCGTCGAGGTTGTCGACCTGCACGTTGCCGATGTTCAGGACGGCCTGCTCGGCTGCGTCCACCGACTGGTCGCGAATCGAGGCGGCCTTGCCGCCGCCGAGTCCGGTGTACGCCTGCACGCCCTGCGCGCCGAAGCCGATCAGCGCGGCGACCGCGGTCAGCAGCGCCAGGGCCGCAGCCCAGAAGAGCCAGCGGGAGCCGCGGCCGGCCTCGAGGTAACGGACGGCGCGGTCCGGCCACAGGTTGTAGCCGATCCACACCAGCACGGTCAGCACCGCGAGTGCGATCAGACCGGCGACGATACCGACGATGATGGCGGTGACCAGCGAATAGCTGAGAGTGAACGGCGGATCGTTGAGCAGCCACAGAACCACGTAGGTGACCGCCGCGACGACGACGGAGATCAGCACCGACCACACGATCAGGCGCCGCTTCTCCCCGCCCTCGGGGGCGCGGCGGTAGTCCCGGACGAACGAGCCGGCGGCGAACGCGGCCGCGAAGACCGGCACCACCACGAGCGCGAGGGTGACCGGGAAGTGCACGAAGTATTCGACGACGCCCAGGATCGCGGCCAGGACCACGAGTGTCACGGCGAACTGCCCGATGTACTTCCACAGGCTGCGACCGGTGCGGACAGCCGACGCCTTCGCGGCCTTCTTCGCTTCCTTGGCGGCCTCCTTGGCCTCCTTGGCGGCCTTCTTGGCTTCCGCGGCGGCGTCGACGGGCGTCGCCTCAGCGGCAGCGGTGTCGACGGTCGCGTCGGACCCGACGGTCACGTCGGAGTCGGGGGCTTGCTCGTCACTCATCGGGCGTCACTGTATCCATTCACGGCCGCGTCACTCACACGGCCTGCACGTTTCTCCAAACTGAACCACACCAACCTGTGAGTGCCCTGTACTCCGATCGGCGGACCCGGAGAGCGTGAAGCTCACCGGATCCGCCGAAGGGGTCAGCGCGGGTTGACTCCCAGAATCCACGACAGCTGCGTCGCGATCGGGTTCAGGTTCAGCTTGTCCGGATCCTTCTTCGGCACGTCGTCCCACGGCTGGGCGATCTCCGGGTTGGCCAAGGCCGCACGGTTCGCGCTACGGACACCGGTCGGGTTGCCGACGGCGACGTCACAGTGCGCATTCGTGTTGAACGCGAAGTCGTCGTAGTTGATGTCGAAGTTCGGGTTGGCCTTCTTCGCCTGCGCGATGATGTCCTTGGTGCCTTCGTAGCCCTTGGTACATGCCGGCGGGTTGTTGGTCTCCAGCACGATGCCGAAGTGGATCTGGCCGTCACCGGGCGCCGGGCTGTGCGAGCCGGCGGACAGCGCCGACAGCATGGCGAACAGGGCGCCGGTCGAATAGGTGGCCGGCTCGACGGCGTGCATGGTCTCACCGAGCTGATGGACCAGCTTGGTGGTGTCGTCGCCGTTCTTGGTCAGGAAGTCCGAAAGCTCGGTGGCCGTCTTCGGTCCATCGGTCAGGATCCGCTGCACCGCCGGATCGGAGGCCGCCAGCTGGGCGGTCACCTGATCGAGGCCCTTCGACCACGCCAGGATCTGATCGGACTGATCCTTCTGCGTCTGCAGCACCACGTCGGCGTTCTGGATCAGACTGACCGTCTCACCGAGGTTGTCGTGCCCGGACTGGGCCAGCTTGGTCAGCGAATCCAGCAGACGCGACATGTCGTCACCCTTGCCGTCGAACGCCAGACCCAGCTCATGCACCACGGTCGAGAGATCGTCCACCGGCACCGACTTGGTCAGGTCGATGGTGTCGCTCATGACGTCCTGCAGCTTCGGCGGCAGGTCGTACTGGTTGATGCGGTCGCCGTTCTTCAAGTACGGGCCGCCCGCGGCCTCCGGCTGCAGATCCACGAACTGCTCACCGATCGCCGACCGGTTGCTGACCACGGCCTTCACGTTCTCGGGCACCTTGGGCGCCGACGAGTTCAGGTTCAGGGTGACGTCCACACCCTTGTCGGTCAGCTTCATGTCGCCGACACGGCCGACCGGTACGCCACGGTAGGTGACTTCGGCGTTACTGAAGATGCCGCCGCCGTCCTGCATCGGCACGACCACCTTGTACTGGCCGATACCGAGCATCTTGTCCAGCCGCGCATAGTTGGCGCCGACGTAGACGATGGCCAGCGCACCGATGATCGCGAAGACGATCAGCTGGATCTTGACGAGCCGGCTAACCATTGCCGCCCCCCATCATCGCGATGGTGCCGTCCAGGAACGACTCGCCCGACTGTGCCGCCGGCATCTGCGACGACGCCGGATTCGCGCCCGGCTTCGTCTTCTTCTTGGCGGCGGCCGCCTTGCGCTTCTTGGCCGCGTCGCTCTGCGCGTTCACCGGATTCCGGTTGCCGAAGTCGTACTGCTTCGTCAGATCCGGGGTCAGCGGGTACTTGCCGCCCGACGGCGGAGTGTTGGGACCCGGCTTCCAGTTGGCGCCCGGCGGCAGCAGCGTGATCGACGGCCAGCCCCAGCGCGGGCCGTTGCCGTTGATGTACGGGTTGTGCGGATCCACCTTCGGCGGGTTGACCGTCGGCGGCTGGTACACCGGCTCGCCCTGGCCCACACCCAGCGCCTCCAGCTGGTTCAGCAGCCGCAGGTCCAGGGTCATGAACAGGTTGGTCGAGTCGCCGCGGACCGCGGGAAGCAGATCGTCCGGGAACGGGTGGGTCAGCATGAGCGGGGTCGCGGTGATCGCGTCGTCCGCCGACTTGGCGAGCTCCGTCAGGATCGGTCGCAGCGCCTTGAGATCGTTGACGATCTGGGTGTGCGACTGGCCGAGGATGTCGGTACCGACCTGACCCAGCTTGTCCAGCTTGGTCAGCAGTTCCACGAACTGCGGACGCTGCTCGTTGAGCACCTGCACACCGGCCGGCAGCTCGTTGAGGATCCGCTCGATCTGCTCGGTCTGGGCGTTCGCACGCTCGGAGAGCGTGTTGACGCCGTCGATCGCCTGCAGGATGTTGTCCCGCTGCTGGTTCAGACCGTCGATCAGCGTGTTCGCGTTCTTCAGCAGGCTGCGGGTGGTGGCACCGCCGTCGGCGCCGACCGACTCGTTCAACGACTCGATGATCGGCTGCAGCTGGTTGATGCCGCCGCCGTTCAGCAGCAGCGACAGGGCGCCGAGCAACTGCTCGATGTCGGTGGTCGTGCGCGTGCGGGCGGTATCGATCACCTGATCCGGGTTCTGGCGCGGCGCACCCTTCGAGCCGTCCGGCTCGGACAGCGCCACGAACTTCTCACCCAGCAGGTTGGTCTGCTGCACCGCGGCCTGCGCCTCATCGGACAGGTCGACGTTGTTCTTGACCTTGATGTGGACGATGGCGTTCCACTGGTCCTGCGGCACCTCGATCTTGGTGACGCGGCCGACCGGGGTGCCGTCCATCTTCACCACCGACTGCGGAACCAGGTCCAGGATGTCGGAGAAGGCGATCTTGTATTCACGCGGATGCGAGCCGACGTCCACACCACCGGGCAGCGGCACCTGCTGCAGGTTGACCCCACAGCCCGAGGCACCCGCCACCACGACGGTGGACAGTGCGACCGCGGCACCGATACGGCGCACGCGCGAATCTCCGGCGAACTTCATCAGTTGCCTCCCGGGAGTCGCGGATCCGGATTGCCGGGGACGGCACCCGGAGTCGGCATCTTCTGGAGCTTGTTGTTGCTCATGATGCCGAACGGCAGGATCGGCAGCATGGGCTCGAGGACGCCCTGGGTGATCTGGTCGCCCACCGCCTGGCAGTTGTCCACCAGCGGACGCATGGTGTTGCTGAACTGCTTGGCGAGCGGGTTGCCCGGCAGGATCGCACCCAGGTCGAGCAGCTTGCACTGCGCGCCGATCAGATCCTGCATCTGCGGGATCTGCAGGCGCATGGCCACCGTGCCCGACTCCGCGTCGTACGCGTTGATCAGGTTGCTGACCGCCAGCGGCAGCGTGGTGAAGACCTCGAGCAGGTGATCCTTGTTGTCCAGCAGCGCCTGACCGGTCGGCTGCAGGTCGCGGATCGCGTCGCCCAGCTTCTGGTTGTTGTCGTGCAGGAAGGTCGCGACGTCACCGAGCGCGTACGACAGCGAATCGAGGGCCGCACCGAGCTGGTCCTTCTCCCCCGCCAGATAGGTGGTGAAGTCGGCCATCTGCTGGTTGAAGCCGCGGACCTGCGCGTCGTGCTCCTTGAGAGCGCCGACGAACACGTTGAGGTTGTCGACGGTGTCGGCGATGTTGCCCCGCGAGTTCGACAGCGTGTTCGCCGCGTCCGACAGGTTGGTGATCGCCTCACCGAGCTTGGAGCCGTTGCCGTCGAGGTTGTCGGCGGCCACCTTCACGGCGTCGCTCAGGGCGCCGTTCTTGTTGGCGCCCTTCGGGCCGAGAGACTTCGACAGCTTCTGCAGGTTGCCGTAGATCTGGTCGATCTCCACCGGCACGTTAGTGCGCTCGCGCGGAATGTCGACCTTGCCGCTCACGGTCGGACCCTGGCCGTTGTAGGCCGGGGTCAGCTGGATGAAGCGGTCCGCCACCAGCGACGGGATCATCTGCACCGCACCGACGTCGGCCGGCAGCTTCACGCCGTGATCGACGCGCATCTCGACGTCGACGTTCTGGCCGTTCGGCTTCACCTTGGTGACCTTGCCGACGTTCACGCCGAGGATCTTGACGTTGCTGCCCTTGTAGACACCGACGGCGCTCGGGAACGTGGCGTTCACCTTGGTCGCGGTGATCAGGTTGAACGCCCACGAACCGACGGCCCACAGCAGGAGCGCGACGATGGCGGCGAGCACCATCCACAGCAGGTTCTTCTTGGAGAAGAACCTGCTGTCCTTGGTCTGATCCGGAGTAGTCATCATCAGCCTCCCGTTCCGCCGTTGGTGACGTTCTTAGTCGCGTTCGGCAGGCGGTCAGTGCCCTGCGCCGGCAGCGCCGGCGGCAGGAGATTGGTGACGGTCGACTCGAACCAGCGGCCGTTGCCCAGCACGTTGGCGTAGAGCCGGTAGAACGGCGCCATGTACTGGATCGACTTCCGCAGGTCGTCGTTCTGCGCGGTGAGCAGGTTGGTCACACCCTTGAGCGAATCCAGGGCCGGACCGATCTGCGCCTCGTTGTCCTTGACGATGCCGGTGAGCGACTTCGACAGGCTGGTCGTGGAGACCAGCAGGTTCGAGATCGCTTCCTGACGGTCGTTCAGCTCCTGCAGGAGGCTGCCGGCACCGGCGATCAGCTTGGTGAACTCCTCGTTGCGGTCGGCCAGGATCTTCGACGATCCCTTGGTGGCCTCCAGCAGCTTCTGGACTTCCTGATCGCGACTCGAAATGGTCTTCGACAGCCGCGAGATGCCGTCCAGCGACGACGAGATGTCGCCCGGCGTCTGCGAGAACGCGTTCGACAGCTGCGTCAGCGCATCGGCCACCTGATCGGTGTCGATGTTCTGGATCTGCGTGGTCGCATCCGAGAACGCCTCGACGACGTCGTACGGCGCGACCGTGTCGGTCAGCGTCTTGCTCGGATCGGCCAGATGATCACCCTTGGGCGTCAAACCCAGGTACTTCTGGCCGAGCACGGTCTTGATCTGGATGGACGCCTGCGTCTGATCGCCGATCCAGGTGTTGTTGGCGCGGAAGCCGACGTCGACGTGATCGCCGTTCAGCTTCACCGACTGGACCTCACCGACCTTGACGCCCGCGACACGGACCTCGTTGCCCGGCGACAGGCCGGCCGAATCGCTGAACTGCGCGGTGTACTGGGCACCGGCGGCCAGGATCGGCAGCTTGGTCAGGTAGAACGCCGACAGTGTCAGCATGATGAGGACCGCCAGGCCCAGGATGCCGATGCTCTTGGCGTCACGCCGGCCGGCGAACCGCTTGTGCTTCTTGGGCGGCTCCGGGGTGGTCGCGGCGGTGTCAGAAGTGTTCTGTGCGTCGGACATGTGTCACCCCACTCCGTTGATCTTGCCGTCGCGCCAGCAGCGCGTGGCGGCACTGGTGTACAGCACGTGGTTGATGTCGGGCAGCGGAACCAGCGGCTGGGTCAGCAGCGTCGACTTGCCGTTGCCGGCGCGCACGTCGATACCGCAGAGGTAGAACTGGAACCAGGAGCCGAAGGTGGCGGCACGGCCGATCTTCTCGAGCTTGATCGGCAGGTTGTGCAGCGCCTGCTGAACGTCCTTCTCGCGGGCGTTGATCTTGTCCGACGTGTCCTTCAGACCGGCGATCGCGCCCTGGATGGACGGCCGGGTCTGGCTCAGGATCGAGCCGGTCACCGTGGTCAGGTTCGACACCGAGGTGATGGCGGAGCCGACCGAGTCGCGCTGAGCGGCCAGACCGGTCACCAGCTGCTCGGTGTTGGTGAGCAGCGAGCTGAAGTTCTCCTCGTTGCGGTTCACCGTGTTCAGCACCTGAGTCAGGTTGGTGATCATCTCGCCGATCACCTGGTCCTTGTCGGCCAACGCGTTGGTCAGCTGCGAGGTCTGGGTGATCAGGTTGCCCATGGTGGTGTCCATGTCGCCCTGGAAGACGTTGATGAGCGTCTCCGCCAGCTTGTTCATGTCCTCCGGCGAGATCTGCTTGAACAGCGGCTTGAAGCCGTTGAACAGCTCGGTGAGGTTCACCGCCGGAACGGTGCTCGACTCGGCGCGGTTGTCGCTGAACTGGAACGTGTAGCCGGGCTTCACGTTCTGCGTCGCATCGCCCGGACCCTTCTCCAGGGCGACGTACCGCAGACCCGCCAGGTTGCGGTAGCGGATGTACACCTTGGTGCTCGCCGGCAGCGTCGGACGGTTGACGTCGAACGCCACCTCCGCGCGATCGCGGTCGACGATCTTGACCGAGTCGACCTGACCGACACGCACACCGGCGATGCGGACGTCGTCGCCCTTGTTGAGCATCGCGGCGTCGGTGAAGATCGCCTTGTAGTGGTTCTTGCCGGTCGCACCGGTGTTGGCGATGAGCATGCCGAGCATCCCGGTCGCGAACACGGTGACGAGCGCGAAGACGATCAGCTTGATCAGCGGGGAGAGAAGTCCTCTCACTTGAGGTTCACCTCCGCGTCCTTGAGGGCGCCCTGGCCCGTGTACGTGACCCAGGTCGGAACGTCGGCCGGGTACTGGCCGTTGTTCGCGCCGTAGATCAGCTTCATCTGGTCGGTCCTGTCGGTCATGCCCGAGCCCGACGGCGTCGCCGAGAAGTCCGGCTGCGGCAGATCCGGCCAGTTCTTCGGACCGGCGTTACGCGACGGCGGCTGGTACGAGCCGTCCGGCACACCGCCGCCCGGGTACTGCGGGAAGGGGCGGCCGTTGGTGGCCGGCTGGTAGCAGCGGGCGGGCGGATCGGTCCACCACATGCGCGGCTCGTCCTGGTTCGGCAGGTAGCGGCCGCGCGGGTTCACGAACTGCAGGTTCACGCGCACGCCCGGGTTCTTGGTGCCCTTGCCGACGATCTTCTCGGCCTTCGGGACGATGGTCGCGAAGTTGTGGAACATGCAGCCGAAGGTCGGCGACTGGCGGGCCAGCTGCACGAGCAGGGTCTCCGAGTCGACCGCCAGGTGCAGCAGGTCGGTCTTGTTGGTCTGCAGGAACTGGGTGGTCTGATCCGAGGCGCCGCCCAGTGTGGAGATCAGGTTCCGCAGGTCGTCCTGCTGGCCCACGATGGTCCGGTTGGTGACCCGCAGATTGTCCAGGCCGTCGATGATCGTCGGCAGCGCCTCGGAGTAGGTCTGCGAGAACGAGGCCAGGCCCTCGAGGGTGCCCTGCAGCTGCGGCATGTTGGCGTTGACCGCGCTGAAGATGTCGTTGAGCTGGTCGATGGTGGTGGCCAGCTGCTTGCCCTTGCCACCGATCGCCTGCGAGATGGCGGTCAGGGTCACGTTCAGGTCCTGCGGCGGGATCGCCTTGATGACCGGGGTCAGCGCGTCGAACAGGTCCTCGACCTCGGGGGCGTTGCCGCTCGGGTCCTCGAAGATGTTCTTGGCCGACGCCAGGGTGCCGTCGGACGGGCTGTCCGGGATCTGCAGCGCCACGAAGCGCTCACCGAACAGCGTCTTGGGCAGCACGCGGGCGGTGGTGTTGCCCGGCAGCTCCTTGGCGATGTCGGGCTTGATGCCCATCTCGACCTGCACCTGGCCGCCGTCGGAGACGGTGACCTTCTTGACGGTGCCCACGACCACGCCGCGCGCCTTGACGTCGGCGCCGTCGGCGAGCGCGTTGCCGGCGCTGGCTGTCTTGAGCGTCACGTTCGTCTCGCTCTTGAACTTGCCGAGGAAGATCGCGATCGACAGCAGAACCAGCGAAATGATCACGACGAAGAACAGCAGGCCGGAGAGCCTGCGCTTGAGTGCAGCACTCACGCCATCAACCTCCGACTCGGATCGACGTGGACGTGCCCCAGATCGCCAGGCCCAGGAAGAAGTCCAGGATCGCGATCAGCACGAGGGCGGTACGGACGGCACGGCCCACGGCCACGCCCACACCGGCGGGGCCGCCGCTGGCGTAGTAGCCGTAGAAGCAGTGGACCATGATGATCATGAACGCGAAGACCAGCACCTTGCCGAACGACCAGAGGACGTCCTCGGGCGGCAGGAACAGGTTGAAGTAGTGGTCGTACGAACCGGTCGACTGCCCGTTGAACAGGGTGTTGATGGTTCGTGACGCGAGGTAGGCGGCCATCAGGCCGAGCACGTAGAGCGGGATGACGGCGATGAAGCCGGCGATCACGCGGGTCGACACCAGGAACGGGATCGACGGAACGGCCATGACCTCGAGGGCGTCGATCTCCTCGGAGATGCGCATGGCGCCCAGCTGCGCGGTGAAACCGCAGCCCACCGTCGCACTCAGCGCGAGACCGGCCACCAGGGGCGCCACCTCGCGGGTGTTGACGTAGGCCGATAGGAAGCCGGACAGCGCCTGCGAGCCGATCTGCTCCAGGGCCGCGTAGCCCTGCATGCCGACGACGACGCCGGTGAAGCCCGACATCAGGATCATGACGCCCACGGTGCCGGCGATGACGGCCAGGCCACCCGCGCCGAAGGCCACCTCCGCCAGGATGCGGAAGGTCTCCTTCTTGTAGTGCACCAGCGTGCGCGGGATCCAGGCGATGGCCCGCGCGTAGAAGGACATCTGCTCACCGGCATTGTCCAGCGCGCCGAGAGGCTTCTGAGCGAGCTTCTTGGCCTCATACGCGAGCCACTCCGGGCGGCTCTTGGAGATCGTTACGCCACGAGTCAACGGTCAGCCCACCTTCGGCGGCACGATCTGGAGGAAGACCGCGGTGATGATCAGGTTCGCGAAGAACAGCAGCAGGAAGGTCACGACCACCGACTGGTTGACGGCCTCGCCGACACCCTTCGGGCCGCCCTTCGGGTTCAGACCCTTGTAGGACGCGACGACACCGGCGATGACACCGAAGATCGCGGCCTTCAAGGTCGAGATGTAGAGGTCGGGCAGCTGCGCGAGCGCACCGAACGACGACAGGTAGGCGCCCGGCGTGCCGTGCTGGACGATGACGTTGAAGAAGTAGCCGCCGGCGATGCCGACCACGGCCACCAGGCCGTTCAGCAGCATGGCGACCAGCACCATGGCCAGCACACGCGGAACCACGAGGCGCTGGATCGGGTTGATGCCGAGCACCTCCATCGCGTCGATCTCTTCGCGGATGGTGCGCGAGCCCAGGTCAGCGGCCACGGCCGAACCGGCGGCACCGGCGACCAGCAGCGATGTCACCAGCGGGGAGCCCTGCTGGACGACGACGAGGACCGAGGCGGCACCGGTGTACGACTCGGCGCCGAGCTGCTTGATCAGCGAGCCCGTCTGCATCGAGACGATGGCACCGAACGGGATGGCGATGAGCGCCGTCGGCAGGATGGTCACACTGGCGATGAACCAGGCCTGCTGGATGAACTCGCGCCACTGGAACGGGCGCACGAACATCTGACGTACGACGTCGACGAACAGCTGGACGATGTTGCCCGTCTGCGACAAGGCGCCATCGGCGGCCTTGGAAACCCGTGCGACGCCACGCGAAGTGGCAGTGGTCATGCCTAGCCGTTCTCCTTGGTGTCGTCGAGCGTCGCATGCTCCGCGTCTTCGAGGACGGCCGTGGCCTGGGCCGCCTGATCGGTGACCTGCTGCTCGTCGTAGTGGATGGCCTCGGTGACGGCGTCCGACGGCACGACCAGCTGGGTGTCCCCGACCTGATGAGTGGTCTCACCCTGAGGGTACGAGAACTGGTGCGCGGCCATCGCGGCCAGGGTGGCGTTGTTCTCCGGCGACTTCGCGGCGAGCGCGTCCTCTTCGGCGATCGACGCCAGAATCGCGGCCTGCGCGTTGGCGGGCAGCGTGTGCAGCGAGTTCAGAACGCTCTGGCGGTGACGGATCGCGGCCTGGCGGACCGGCATGCCCGGGTTCGGCTGAACCTGCGGGATGATCTCGCTGAAGTCGTCCTTGGTGCCGCCACCGGAGATGCCGGCGGCCTGCAGCGCGGCCTCCTGCGCGGCCACGGCCTCGTCCTTCTCCTCGGACATGCCGATGGGACCGAAGCGGTCGCCGGCCAGGAACTGCTTGACCACGGGCTGCTCGGAGGTCAGCAGCACCTCGCGCGGACCGAACATGACGAGTTCCTTACGGAACAGCATGCCGATGTTGTCCGGGATGGTCCGGGCGATGTTGATGTTGTGCGTCACGATGAGGATCGTGGCGTCGATCTCGGCGTTGATGTCGATCAGCAGCTGCGAGATGTAGGCGGTACGCACCGGGTCCAGACCGGAGTCCGGCTCGTCGCAGAGGATGATCTCGGGGTCGAGCACGAGAGCACGGGCCAGGCCGGCGCGCTTGCGCATACCGCCGGAGATCTCACCGGGGAGCTTGTCCTCGGCGCCGGTCAGACCGACCAGGTCGACCTTCTCCATGACGATCTTGCGGATCTCGTCTTCCTTCTTCTTCGTGTGCTCACGAAGCGGGAAGGCGATGTTGTCGTACAGGCTCATCGAACCGAAGAGCGCGCCGTCCTGGAAGAGGACGCCGAACAGCTTGCGGATCTCGTAGAGCTCCTTGGAGGAGCACTGGGTGATGTCGGTGCCGTCGATGATGACGGAGCCCTGCTCGGGGTGGAGAAGACCGATGAGGGTCTTCAGGAACACCGACTTACCGGTACCGGACGGGCCCAGCAGCGCGTTGACCTCACCGGCCGGCAGGGTCAGCGAGACGTCCCGCCAGATGTTCTGTGAGCCGAACGACTTGGTCAAGTGTTCGACGGAGACCTCTACTCCCACTGCGTCCCTCCAGACGTTTCGTTCACCGAGCAGTCGCCTTCGACGACGATCGCCCCCCAATGGGCGGTTGGTTCACCCGGTGAGTCAGATTGTGGCTGGGGTCACTCTAACCCACAGCCATGCTGTGACACACCTCGGGCCGCCCTGAGAACAGCCTTAAGAACTTACCCAGCGGTAACTCCTCGGTCCGCTGAGAATACCGAACCCGGGTGGATCCTCCAAAGTGAGATGTGAGTCCGGTTCGCGAACATAGAGCGATCGGCGTCACACGATTCACGGCCGCCTCACCCGTCGCCCTCTCGGACGCTCTCGACCCCGGACACGACGACGCCCCGCAGGGAATCCCTGCGGGGCGTCGTAAGCCTGAAGTTCAGGCGGCTACTCGCGCGAGGCGAGCCCTTCTCACTTGAGCGAGATGGTGGCGCCGGCCTCTTCGAGCTTGGCCTTGGCGGCCTCGGCGTCTTCCTTGCTGGCCTTCTCGACGAGCGGCTTCGGAGCGCCCTCGACGAGATCCTTGGCCTCCTTGAGGCCCAGGCCCGGGACGACCTCGCGGACGACCTTGATGACCTGGATCTTCTTGTCGCCGGCCGACTCGAGGATGACGTCGAACTCATCCTGGTCAGCGGCGGCACCGGCGTCGCCGCCGGCAGCCGGGGCACCGGCAGCGGCAACGGCGACCGGAGCAGCGGCGGTGACCTCGAAGACCTCTTCGAACTTCTTCACGAAATCGCTGAGCTCCAGCAGGGTCAGTTCCTTGAACTGCTCGATGAGCTCGTCAGCGGTGAGCTTCGCCATGATGGCGTCCTTCCTATAAGTCCCTGTACGGGGTGGTCTGCGCCCATCCGGGCCCAGACCGGGTCTGGTTGGTGGCCGGGGCTCGCATGTCGAAAGACCCGGCCGGGTGGTGAAAAAGGATCAGGCGGCGTCGCCGTCTGCGGCCTTCTTCTCCTGCAGGGCCGCGGCAAGGCGCGCCACCTGCAATGCCGGCTGGTTGAACAAACCAGCGGCCTTGGCCAAGTTGCCCTTCATGGCACCGGCGAGCTTTGCCAGCAGAACCTCTCGGGTCTCCAGGTCGGCGATCTGCTCGATCTCGGCGACGGACAGCGCACGGCCGTCCATGTAACCGCCCTTGATGACCAGCGCCTTGTTCTCCTTGGCGAAAGTCTTCATCGCCTTGGCAGCACCGACCGGCTCACCTTCGATGAAAGCGATCGCGGTCGGACCGGTGAACAGCTCGTCGAGCCCCTCGACGCCGGCGTCTGCAGCAGCACGCTTGGCGAGGGTGTTCTTGGCGACGGAGTAGGTGGTTCCTTCACCGAGGGCTCGTCGCAGCTCGGAGATCTGCGGGACCGACAGACCACGGTATTCCGTGATGACGGCCGCATTCGACGACTTGAACTGCTCGGTGATCTCTGCGACTGCAGAGACCTTGTCGGGATTCGCCATACTTCGCCTCCTCTCGTGTCTCTCCTGACACCCTTTCGGGTGCAGCGGCCCAGAACCCGCAGTCTTTTCCGACCCGGAGAAACACGAACGCCCCGTGCAGGAGGCACGGGGCGCATCAGATGTCGCGCGGCGGACCGCACGAGCGAAGCTCCTCGTTCATCCTGCGTGGGCCGCCGATGTGTTCATCGGGCCTTCGTTCGGGACTCTCGTCCCGACGACCAACGGTCTCTGGTTGAACTCGACATGACGTGCCGGTCGTGAGACCGACGTTCGTCATACCGCCCACTAGGCTAAAGGACCATGGAACGCGATGCCAAATCAGCCGCCGTCGTCACCTCGGACAATGCGACCGTCCCCCAGCGACTGCACGCCGCCGTCAAAGCCCTCGATGAACGACACCTCCGCCGGGTCGGCTATGCGCTGCCCGGCACCCGTATCGGCGTCTCGTCGTGGCCGCCGGCCGGACGGTTCGCCTCGAAGCAGCGGTTGACGGCGTCGTGGAACTACTGGTGGCAGGCGCATCTGATCGATGTGCTGGTCAATGCCGCCAAGCTGCAGAACGACAAGCAGTCCGCGAAGAACGCGCTGCGCCTGATCCGCGGCGTACGGGTCCGCAACTCGGGTAAGTGGACGAACTCGTACTACGACGACATGGCGTGGCTGTCGATGGCCATCGAGCGCGCCGACCGCCACCTGCCGGCGCTGGTGAAGAGCGACCACAAGGGTGCGCTCGCGACACTGACCTCCACGCTCTACAAGCCGTGGGCACCGGATCTGGGCGGCGGCATCCCGTGGCGCACCACCGACTACTTCTTCAACGTGCCGGCCAACGGCCCGGCCGCCATCTTCCTGGCCCGCCGCGGCAAGACCGATCGCGCCAAAGACATGGTCGACTGGATCTACCAGACCATGCTGTTGCCGTCCGGCCTGATCGCGGACGGTTTCTGGCGCGAGACCGGCGACGACGGCCAGGTGAACAAGCGATACATCAACACCGTCTACACGTACTGCCAGGGCGTGGTGTTCGGTGCGCTCCTGGAGGTGTACCGGGCCACCGGCGACGCGTCGTATGTGAAGAAGATCGACGATCTGCTCACGGCGGTCACCGACAACCTGACCACCGACGGAGTGATCCACGGTGGCGGCGGCGGTGACGGCGGTCTGTTCGACGGGATCCTGGCGCGCAATCTCGCGTTGATCGCCACCGACCTTCCCGACGCGGCCCCGGGCACCGGGAGCGCAGCGAGCGGGCCCGACCTGCCCAGTGCGGCGGATCTGCGCAAGCGGGCCGGCGACATCGTGCTGAAGTCGGCGGACGCCTGCTGGGCCACCCGGACCGAGGTCGACGGTCTGCCGCTGTTCAGCGCCGACTGGACGCAGAAGGCCACGGTGCCGAGCAAGAGCGCCCCGGCCGCCCAGTTCGTCGCCGGTGCGGTCCACTCGTCGGCCACCCCGGAACGCGACATGTCGGTGCAGGTCTCGGCGGCGACGCTGCTGGCCGCGGCGCAGGCGGTCACGGACCGGTCACCCGAACACAACGGTTGAACCACCCCACCGTGACATCGGACAATGGCATGGTGCTAAATAGATAGTGAGCGGTGCGTGACTCAGGCCACACATCACTCGGGGGGATCTCGTCCGTCAGTGTTGCCGTGACCGGAGGTACGACACCCATGAGTGTCCAGTACGACCGCTATGCGCAGGCCGCCTTGCGCTCCCCTGATTCCGCGCTGCCCGATGCCGGCGCCGCGGCACCCGTCTACCGGGACGCGGACGGCGGGCACCTCGCCGCCACCTGGCGCGAGTCCGTCGACGGCGCCAAGCCGTATCCGCGGGTGCACATCTCTCGGGACGTCACGCTGACCATGAGCGACGGCGTGAAGCTGCGCGCGACCGTGGTGCGACCGGCCAACCGGCTCGGCCAGCCCAGTCGGGGCCGCTTCCCGGGCGTCCTCAACATCAACCCGTACAACCGGGCGGTGATCGACGGCATCGATCACCTGCTCCATTCGCCGGGCATCGGCAGAGCCACGCGTGCCGCGTCGGGGACCATGACCTACGAGCACGGTCCGCTGACGGGTATCAGCCGCCTGACCCGCACCTTCAACCGCGGCCTGTGGGACGTGTTCGGCATCAACCGCAATCTGGTGCAGTCCGGCTACGTTCAGGTGCTGGTGGACGTGCGCGGAACCGGCGCCAGTCACGGCAAGTGGGAGATCCTGGGCGAGCGCGAACAGCGCGACTCGGTGGAGATCATCGAGTGGATGGCCCGCCAGAACTGGTGCGACGGCGCCGTCGGCATGGCCGGCTGGTCGTACTCGGCGATCAACTCCCTGCAGGCGGCCGGTCATCGCCCGGATGCGCTCAAGGCGATCTTCGCGGTCGAAGGCAGCGGCGACGTGGTCCGCGACATCTACATCACCGGCGGCATGCCGTCGTCGTTCATCCCGGTGTGGATGAGCCTGGTGAACCTGGCCAAGTGGCTGCCGAACCCGGCGACCGTCCTGATCGACACGCTCCGCGGTGACCAGATCCGGTGGCTGATGGACCGTGTGAAGAGTCCGGCCACCGAGCTGCCGTCGCTGCTGTGGGGCTTCCTCACCGCGCGCGACGATCGCATCTTCGACGACCCGTATTTCGAGGTGCGCGCCCCGAAGATCGCCGACATCGACGCCGCGACGTTCACCGTCGGCGGCTGGCACGACCTGTTCGGCCGGAGCGCCACCCGCATCTATTCGCAGCTGAACATGGCGCCGGGCCGCAAACAGACTCTCATCGCCAACGGCTACCACCTGGATCCGGGCTGCGACCACGGCGGCGAGCACGAGCCGCCGCGCCTGGACGTGCTCGAGCGCGCCTGGTTCGACAAGTGGCTCAAGGACATCCCGAACGGCGTCGAGACCTACGGTCCGGTGACGATGGAACAGCAGGGCGGCGACTGGTCGTGCGGTCCGCAGTTCCCGCGCCCCGAGGTCCGCACGCAGCGACTGTTCCTCACCCAGGATGCGACGGACACCGCGCCGCACGCCCGGCACGACGGCGCGCTGGCCACCAGTCCGTCGACGCGGCGCCGGTCGCTGCGAACCAGCCCCGACCTGCGCGGAATGATGTCTCGCGACATGTCGCAGGTGCTGGCGGGCATCCCGATCGTGTTCGGCAGGAACTTCACCGACGACGCCCGCTTCCAGGAGCACGGTGCCCTCAGCTTCACCAGCGAGCCGGTGACCGCACCCACCCAGATCTCGGGAGCGATGAACCTGCGCCTGAACGTGTCTACGAACGCGCACGAAGGCATCTGGGCGGTCACCGTGAACGACGTCGCCCCCGACGGCACGTCGACGGTCCTGACCAACGGGGCGCTGACAGCGTCGAATCGCGCCCTGGACACCGAGCGTTCCGGCTACACCGAGGAGGGTGTGCTGATCGACGCCGTCCACTACCTCTCACGGGAGCGGCGTCTGGCCGTGCCGGCCGACGAGCCGGTGCGCATCGATGTCGACCTGGTGGCGACCGACGCCGTTCTGGCACCCGGTCACCGCCTGCGGGTGGACGTCTACGCGGCCAGCCTGCCGCGGTACCTGACGATCGTGCCCGACCTGATCAAGGCGCGCGGCCGCCGTCAGCACCTGGTGCTGGACCCGAACAAGCCGAGCTACCTGTCGTTCCTGTCCGACGGCGACCTGGGCGCCGATCCGGTTCCCGCCGCCACCCAGCTCCACCCGATCAGGGGCTGAGACGCCGAATCCTCAGCGCATCTACTCGCCCAGCGAACAAATGCGCTGACGATTCGGCCGGAACGCGACGATCCCAACGAAACCCGGCCGCCCTCCCAGCGTCCCAAGCTTCTTCGCCCGGCCGACCAGGCTGGAACAGCACTTCGATCCGCGCGACTACCTACGCCGCGGCGGCCGTCTGCCGGCTGGTCTGCGCGACGATGAATCGGGCCATGGCGGCGATCGCGAGGCGTGACTCGGGCAGGACGTCGATGAACGCCTGGAAGACGTGTACCTGGCCCTTCCAGATCTCCAGCTGAACCGGAACGCCGGCCTGGGCCAGCGCGGCGGCGAAGTCTTCGGCGTCCACCCGCAGCATCTCGTGCGAGCCGACCTGGATGAGGGTCGGCGGGAGGCCGGTCAGGTCGCAGTCGAGCGGGGCGACGGCGTCACCGGCCGGCTCGGTCTCACGGATGATGCGGTCGAACTGATCGAACGCGCGATGCGGGAACAGCGAATCGGCCGCCTTGTAGGCGCCCTCGCGGCGACGCGACGGCGTCGGATCGATCACCGGGTTCTCGCAGATCAGACCGGCCGGCATGCCGAGTCCACGATCGCGGATGGCGATCGCCGTCATGGCGGTCAGGAAGCCGCCGGCCGAGTCGCCGGCGATGACGATCTGGTCCGGGCGGAAGCCGCGGTCGAGCAGCCAGCGGTAGCCGTCCAGGCAGTCCTCGACGGACACCGACGGCGGATGGTCGGGCAGTTTGCGGTACTCGACGGCCAGGACCTGCGCCTCCGAGCGCGCCGCGATCGATCCCGCCAGACGGCGGTGGGAGGCCACGCCGCCGACGATGAAGGCGCCGCCGTGCAGGTACAGGATCGCGCGGTCGGAGCGGGCGCCCTCGGGCACCTGGAACTCGGCCGTGCAGTTGGGCAGTTCGATCGGTTCACGGAAGTTGCTCGACACCGGCGGAACGACCTTGCCGGCGACGTCGTCGAACAGGTGGTACGGCCAGGGGAGGCGCGGGGCGTACGACCACGCGGCGATCACCGGGTACGCGGTCAGGCGCAGGCCCAGCCACGACAGCCGGCTGCGGAAGCTGCGATCGTCGTATTCGACACGCTCGACCTGCACGGGCTGGTGTGCACTCATCAGTGTTCTCCTCGCCGTCCCCGTCGGAAGTGAGACGACATCGTTTCAATGGTCTCAAAGGATACGACGTTGCGCCGCCCCGCGAGGGGATATGACCTGTCACATAAGGCCGGCGTCTGTGACGAGGACCCGGTAGACGAAGGCGGTCTCCGGACCGAGGACCCGTTCAACCAGGTCGATGAGGGTCTCGATGAACCCCCGTCCGTGAGCCGGGCCACTGCTGTCGTCGAGGTGATGGGCCAATTCGTGCAGAACGACCAGTTCGCGCAACGCCCACCGCGACCCGTCCGGCACCGCGATCTCGGCGTCCGTGGGCGAATAGTGGGCAGCCCGTTCGCCTCTCCGGCGCCGCACCCGCACCGGTACCGCGGCGCGCGGAAAGCGGCTCGTCACCGACGGCAGCGCGAGCACCTCGTCCACATAGCGCTGAACGGATTCGACGGACGCGAACCGGGCGTCGGCCGGGACGGTGAGCGTGGCACCGGCCAACTGCACGGTCTGCGCGCCACCTCCGGGCCGGTCGGTGAGCGCAAGGATCTGCCGTTCGGTGTCGTAGAAGCGTTGACGCCGGGTGTCGCGGGCTGCGCCGGTCATCGGCGGACGATCATTTCTCCAGGGCGCCGCGAGGCGCGCCGAACTCGCGGTCCGCGCCGATCTTGGCACGACGTCCCGCGCGGTCCCCGGCCTGCCGGGCACCCGACGAGTAGCCGGCGGTCGCCCGGGCGGCGCGCCAGGTGCCGCGCGCCGTCGACTCACTCTTGTAGAAGTCGGCGACTTCGAGTTCCTTGTCCCGGATGGCCAGTGCCGTCGACGTCGAGGCCGGGGCGTTCCCGCCCGAGGCGGCCTCGACCTCTTGCCGGACGGCTTCTCGTCGCTGTTCGTCGCGCGCACTCTTGAGCCGGACACCGACGCGCTCGGCGAAGGCGGACTGGAAGTTCAGGCGCGCGGTGATCGGCGACAGCGACTTCTCCTCCACGACCTTCCGGCGCCACGGACCGACCTTGCGCGTCACCACCTGCTGGGCGGTCTCCCTCTTGTAGTCACCGGACTTGAGGTAGGCGTCGCTCGCGGTCACCATCTGAACCACCAGCGAGGCGTACAGCGCCTCGACGGCGTCGATGTCGGCCTCGAAGCCGTAGGCGATCACATAGGTCGAGTTGGAGGCCACGTCACAGGTGACGTCGTTGGCGAGCGCGATCTGCACGAACAACTGCACGTAGGTTCGCAGCCCCCGTTTGCCGGCGGCACCGATCGTGGTCTGCCGTGTGATGGGCGTCGAGATGTTCTTGAGCGCCGGGTCGTGGGCGCGGGCGACGGCCAGATCGATCTGCGACGCCGTGGCCAGCCGCTGCGCGGCGGCGAGAAAGGCTTCCGCTTCGTGTTCGTTGTCGGTGCCTTCGGCCTGCCGCAGCAGGCCCGCGATCCGGGTCAGAAGCTTGTCGTCGCGCATGGCTTCCACGGTAGCCAAGCGGTCCGACGCCGGCGTATTCCATCCACAGGCCCGGCCGGTCAGAGACCGAACGACCGCTGCATCTCCTTGAGGGTTCGGGCGGATTCGCGCAGCGCGGTCAGTTCGTCGGCCGACATGGAGACCGGAAGGAACCGGCCGGCGCCGGCCGCGTCGACCATGGTCGGCAGCGAGAGACACACGTCGGAGATCCCGTGGAAGTCGTCGGAGATCAGTGAGGAGACGGGCAGGACGCGGTGTTCGTCGGCGAGGATGGCCTCGGCGATGCGGGCGGCGGCGAGTCCGATGGCGTAGTTGGTGGCGCCTTTGCCCTGGATGATCGCGTACGCGGCGCCGACCACCTCGCGGTAGATCTCCTCGCGGGCGGCCGCGTCGAGGGGCGCTCCCCCGGCCGGAGGCTCCCAGTCCAGCAGCGGGACGCCGCCGATGGTGGCCGACGACCACAACGGCACCTCGGAGTCTCCGTGCTCTCCGGCGATGTAGGCGTGCACGTTCTGCACGGCCACCCCGCATCGCTGCGACAGCGAGAACCGGAGTCGGGACGTGTCCAGGACGGTGCCCGAGCCGAAGAGCCGGTTGCGCGGCAGCCCGGTGACTTTGAGGGCCGCGTAGGTGACGACGTCGACAGGGTTGGTCACCATCACGATGATCGCGTCCGGCGCGGCCTCCACGATCGGGGGCAGCGCGCGGCGGGTCAGGTCGACGGTCGCCTCGGCGAGCTCGAGCCGCGACTGGCCGGGCTTCTGTTTGGCGCCGGCGGTGAACAGGATGACGTCGGAGTCCGCGCACACCGCCGGATCGTCGGAGCCGGTGACGCCGGCCCGCGGCACGAACTCGAGTCCGTGGGACAGATCGAGGACCTCGGCGTGCACCTTGGCGCGGTTCACGTCCATCAACGCGACCTCGCGGGCGACCCCGCGAATGAGTGCCGCGTAGGCGATCGATGTCCCGACCGCACCCGCCCCGACGATGCTGATCTTGCGCCGCACGTTCTCCATGCTCCGACGCTACCGCGGCCGGACGCCGCCGGCGACCGTCGTCGCCCACTGTTCAGACTCGTCGCCGGCACCGGGTCAGGATCGGACATGCGAACGGGGAGAATCACACACCCCCCGTGTGTGATCCTCCCCGTTCTACCCCTGCACGCGCTGGACTAGTTGTTCTTCCCCGGGACGTTGTGAACGTGTGAGGTAGGCGAAGGCCTCCGGGCAGGATTTGGGTTACCACAACTCAGTTCCACACCACGGAGGCCTTCGTGACTCACGCTAATGCACCCTTGACCCCCGAGGGGCGTCGTCGTCTTGCTGTTCTGATCGTCGAGGACGGTTGGCCGTTGCGGCGAGCTGCTGAACGATTCCAGTGCTCACCATCGACTGCTAAGCGATGGGCTGATCGGTATCGGGCCGGCCTGCCACTGACTGATCGATCATCGCGTCCGCGGCGCTGTCCGCAACGAATCTCCCGCAGGCTCGAACGCCGGATCATCGGGTTGCGGTTCACTCGCCGCTGGGGTCCACACCGGATCGCCTATCACCTGCAGATCGCCCGTTCGACCGTCGGGCGGGTCCTGGCCCGCTACCAGATGCCGCTGCTGGCGCACCTGGACCAGGCGACCGGGTTGGCCGTACGCAAGCCTGCACCACACCGGTATGAGGTCGATGAGCCCGGTCAGCTCGTGCACGTCGACATCAAGAAACTCGGCAGGATCCCTGATGGTGGTGGTCATCGCATGCTCGGGCGCACGATCGGCAACCGCAACAACGGTAGGAAGGGCCGCGGGTACGCGTTCTTGCACCACGCGGTCGATGACCATTCCCGGCTGGCTTACAGCGAGATCCTCGACGACGAACGCAAAGAGACCGCCGCCGGATTCTGGCTACGGGCCAAGACGTTCTTCGCCGCCAACGGGATCATCGTGACCGCGGTGATGACCGACAACGGTTCCTGCTACCGCTCGACACTGTTCAACAAAACCCTCGGCGAGAAGACCACGCACCGGTACACGCGCCCGTACCGGCCGCAAACTAACGGCAAAGTCGAACGATTCAACCGCACACTGGCCACCGAATGGGCCTACGCCCACATCTACTCAAGCGAGGAAGCCCGCGCAGCAACCTACGTCGACTGGCTTCATCACTACAATCATCACCGACCCCATACCGGCATCGGAGGCCAAGTCCCCGCCGACCGCGTTCCCAACCTCACGGGGAAGAACAACTAGTGCGCTGAGTACAGGAGCATCACCTGGTCTGCTCCAGCTTCCTGGGTCGGGGTCAGAAGCTGAAGAACCAGGGGTTCGACGAGCAGACGAGCTTCGGGTACCGCTTGGGATCCAAAGCGTGCAGAGCGATCGAGATCGCCCGCGGCGAGTAGGCCATCGACATGTGGTCGGAGACGTCCTGCTCGCAGCCGTTCTGCAGCGTGATGTTCTTGACGTTCTTGTAGCGCGGACCGCGGACGAAGCCCTCCGGGAGGAAGGTGATGTCGTACGGCGTGGTGATCTCGTCGTACCGCGTGCCGACGATCGTGTACTTGACGTTCGGGTACACGCGCCGCTGCTTGCGGTCGTGGTACGGCGCCATGTTGTTCACGTACTTGATGGTCGGCGACTCGATGGTCTGGTCGATACCGCCCGAACCGACGAGCGGGGTCACCGGGAACGCCAGGATGTCGATGCCGATGTTGTTGATCGACCGGCCCAGTGCGGCGATGCCGTCGAGCGTGGTGCCGTTGTTGGTGGCGCCGTAGGTGATGAGGTGGTCGACCTTGGTGTAGCCGTTGTACCGCTTCATCCAGTAGCGGGCCAGGAGACCGCCCTGCGAGTGGCCGATGATGTCGACCTTCTGGGCGCCGGTCTTCTTCAGCACCTTGTCGATGTACGGCTTGATCTGCTGCGCCGAACGGCTCACCTTCGCGACGCCGTTGGTGCCCGGCAGGATGGTGCCGAGACCACCGATGTCCAGCAGGTCGGTGCGGCCGTAGTTCGGGGTGTAGACGCAGTAGCCGGCCTTCTTCAGGGCCGGGGCGAACGCCGCCCAGTTGTCGTAGGCGTTCTCCCAGGTGCCGTGCAGCAGCACCACCGGGTTCTGTCCGGCCTTCGGCTTGCAATTCCAGTCGTTGGCGCCGGGAGGTGCCGCGTTCGGGTACACCTGGCCGTAGGCGAAGGCCGACCAGAAGCCACCCTGTCGCGGACCCTGCCCGACCGTGTTCGGGATCGGCGGGAGCTTCCGGGTGTACCCGGTCCAGTCGACGTCCTTACGGCCGGGGAGCACCGCCTCAGCCTTGTGGCCGGGCTGCGAACCCGCGTTGATCTTGTCGGTCAGTTGCTGGATCTGTGCCGCCTCGTTCGGTGCGGCGGGCGCGTCGATCGAGGCGTCGGTGTCGGCGTTGGCGGGTGCGACGCCGAGCACGGTGGCACCAGCGGCGGCGATGGAGACTGCGGCTGTCAGGAACCGGCGGTTCCTCCAGGGCTGCTTGACGGACATGTATGGCTCCCTCGGAGTCAGGTTTCTGTACCGCCCGGGTCCTTACCAAGCGGTAACTTACTAACGCGTAGGGAGATTACTCTCAGGATTCTCACAATCAAGAGGTTCAGTACACATTCGTACACTGAAAGGTAAAATATATGTTGTCAGATTTCGGCGTTTCGGTCCGTTCAAGGCACTAGAACAGGCTTGATGACCCGCCCGGCACGGAAGTCTGCGAGGGCACGATCGATCTGCACGAGCGGGTATTCGGTGATCAGTCGTTCCATCGGGAAGCGGCCGTCACGCCACAACCCGATCAGCTCGGGAATCAGCCGGTGCGGCTCCGCGTCGCCCTCGATCACACCGGTCAGAGTCCGGCCCATCAACGAATGCCCCTGATCCACCGCGATCTCGTTGCGCGGGCCCTGAAGACCGACCGTCGCACAGACCCCCGGCGAGCGCAGCGAGGCGAGTGCCTGAGCGATCACCGCCCCGGTGCCGACCGCTTCCATCACACAGTCGAGTCCCCCGAGCTGCTTGCGGATCCAGCGCGGGACGTCGTCGACCTCCGACGGATCGACGGTGTGCGTGGCGCCGAGCTCCCTGGCCAGCGCCAGACGCTCCGCATTGACGTCGACCGCGACGATCGTCGACGCTCCCGCCGCCTTCGCCGCCATGACTCCGGCGAGCCCCACCGTGCCGATACCCCAGAATCCGGCGCTCTGCCCCGGCTCCGGCCGCAGGACGTTACGCACGGTGCCGGCACCCGTCAGCAGGCCACAACCCAGCGGTCCGAGCAGCCGCAGCGGGGCGTCACGGTCGACCCTCACCGCGTTGCGCACGTCCGCGATCGCATGCGTCGCCCACGACGACTGCCCGAACCAGCTGCCGTGCACCTCACCGCCGGCGCCACGCAGCGTCGTCGAGCCGTCCGGCCGCGCCCCCGAATAGTTGCGCGGGGCGAACGACGCGCAATAGGCCGGCCGCCCACGGCCGCACGCCGCGCAGTCGCCGCAGTAGTCGAAGGTGAGCACCACGTGGTCGCCCACCGACAGGTCGCTGACCCCGGCGCCCACCGCCTCCACGACACCGGCGCCCTCATGCCCCAGCACGGCGGGCGTCGGCAACGGGACCGCACCGGCCAGCGCCGTCAGATCGGTGTGGCACACACCCACACCGGCGATCGCGACCAGCACCTCGTCAGGGCGCAGTGCCGAGGTCTCGATCTCACGAAGAGAGGGCGGCGATCCGGGGGCGTCGAACACGGCGGCGAGCATGCGTTGGACGCTAGCTCCTTTCGACAGGCTCAAGGAGCGAATCCGAGGCAAGAAGCGAATCGAGGCAAGGAGCGAATCGCGGAAAAGGAGCGAATCGGGGAAAGAAGCGGGTCGCGGCAAGGAGCGGGTCCGAAGGAGCCCGCGCACCGAAAACGACGAGGGGCACCACCGTCCGGTGGTGCCCCTCGTCGCGAGTACGTCGACTATCAGGCCTCGTCGGCGCCCGCGAAGTTGCGGGCCACGGCCGGATCGATCTGGATGCCCGGGCCGGACTGGCTCGACACGGTGACCTTCTTCAGGTACTTGCCCTTCGAGCTGGACGGCTTGGCACGCTGGATCTCGTCGTAGGCGGCGCCGTAGTTCTCCGCGAGCTGCTCGGCGCTGAACGACGCCTTACCGATCACGAAGTGCAGGTTGGCGGCCTTGTCGACGCGGAAGTTGATCTTGCCGCCCTTGATGTCGTTGACGGCCTTGGTCACGTCGGTGGTGACGGTGCCCGTCTTCGGGTTCGGCATCAGGCCGCGCGGACCCAGGACGCGGGCGATACGGCCCACCTTGGCCATCTGGTCCGGCGTCGCGATCGCGGCGTCGAAGTCCAGCCAGCCGCCCTGAATCTTCTCGATCAGGTCCTCGGCGCCGACCTCGTCGGCACCGGCGGCCTGCGCCTCGGTGGCCTTGTCGCCGGCGGCGAACACGATCACGCGGGCGGTCTTACCGGTGCCGTGCGGCAGGTTGACGGTGCCGCGGACCATCTGGTCGGCCTGGCGCGGGTCGACGCCCAGGCGGACAGCGACCTCGATGGTCGAATCGGTGTTCTTCGAGGAGGTGTCCTTCGCGAGGTTCACAGCCTCCAGCGGGCTGTACAGCTTGTCGCGGTCGACCTTCTCGAGGGCGGCCTGATAGGCCTTGCTCTTCTTGCTCATTGCTCTGTTCCTTCTTCACAGACCCTGGCGGGCCGGGAGTTAGTGGTTAGTGGGCCGAGCACGGCCCTCCCACGGGGGTTTCGACGGAGCACAACGGCAGGTGATCGCTCACCCGGCCGAGTCCGTCGGCTGAGGGTCTAGCCCTCGACGGTGATACCCATCGAACGCGCGGTACCGGCGATGATCTTCGCGGCGGCG
The DNA here is from genome assembly GCF_047600565.1 of Gordonia sp. (in: high G+C Gram-positive bacteria). Classification (GTDB taxonomy): domain Bacteria; phylum Actinomycetota; class Actinomycetes; order Mycobacteriales; family Mycobacteriaceae; genus Gordonia. The sequence goes on along the minus strand of NZ_JASGKN010000001.1, from coordinate 2,739,127 downwards.
TCGATGTCGTTGGCGTTCAGGTCTTCCTTCTTGGTCTCAGCGATTTCCTTGCACTGAGCCATGGTGACCTTGCCGACCTTGTTCGTGTGCGGCTCGCCGGAGCCCTTCTGCAGACCGGCTGCCTTCAGCAGCAGCTTCGCGGCAGGCGGGGTCTTCAGCTTGAAGTCGAACGAACGATCTTCGTACACGAAGATCTCGACCGGCACGACGTTGCCACGCTGCGACTCGGTCGCGGCGTTGTACGCCTTGCAGAACTCCATGATGTTCACGCCGTGCTGACCAAGCGCCGGACCCACGGGCGGGGCCGGATTGGCCTGGCCCGCCTGGATCTGGAGCTTGATGATCCCGGCGACCTTCTTCTTCTTGGGAGGCATCTCTCTTGTTTCCTTTTTCTTACCAATCCGCGCACGCTGGACGCGCGGAAGTCTTAGTGGATGGTCAGAGCTTCTCGACCTGGTTGAAGCCCAGCTCGACCGGGGTCTCGCGACCGAAGATCGACACGAGGACCTTGACCTTGCGCTGCTCGACGTTGACCTCGCTGATCGAGGCGGGCAGCGTCGCGAACGGACCGTCCATGACGGTGACCGACTCGCCGACCTCGAAGTCGACCTCGACCAGGTTCGACGCGGCGGCAGCGGCGGCCTCGACACTGCCGTCGGCGGCAGCGGCGGCCTTCGCGGCCTTCTCCTTGCGGACCTCGGCCTGCGGCAGCAGGAACTGCTCGACCTCCTTCAGCGACAGCGCGGTGGGACCACCGGTGCCGACGAAGCCGGTCACGCCGGGTGTGTTGCGCACGGCGCCCCACGACTCGTCGTTCAGATCCATGCGGACCAGGATGTAGCCGGGAAGCACCTTGCGGTTGACCTTCTTCGGCTGGCCGTTCTTGATCTCGGTGACCTCTTCGGAGGGCACGACGACCTCGAAGATGTAGTCGCCCACATCGAGGTTCTGGACGCGCGTCTCCAGGTTGGCCTTCACCTTGTTCTCGTAGCCGGCGTACGAGTGGATGACATACCAGTCGCCCGGCAGACGGCGCAGCTCGCGCTTCCGCTTGGCGATCGGATCCTCTTCCTCCTCGGCCGGCTCGGCGGCAGGAGCCTCGGCGGGGGCATCGCCCTCGGCCTGCTCCGATGCCTGAGCCTCCGCCTCGGCGGGGGCCGCCTCATCGGCGCCGACCGCTTCGGCGACCGTCTCGGTCAGCTCGGGAGCGTCGGCGACGACCGCCGCATCCGCGCCGGCGTCGACCGCAGCGGTCTCCGGCGAGTCGATCTCGTTCTCCGGGGTGCTCATCGCGCCCACGCTCCTTCATCCTCTTCGGGCGGCTGCCCGAATCCTTGCTCCACCGGTCCCGATCGCTCGGTCCGGTCAATGTTCTTGTCAGCCGAATACGACGAGCATCAGCTTGGCGAAGCCGATGTCCAGTCCGGCGATCACGGCCGTCACGACGGCCACGAAGACCAGCACGCCGATCGAGTACACGATCATCTCGTTGCGCGTCGGCCAGACGACCTTGCGCAACTCGTCGACCACCTGGGTCAGGAACAGCCAGATCCGGGTGAACGGGTTGCGGCTCGCCTTGAGCTCGGCCTCGTTCTTCTCGTCGGTGCCGGCGGCGACCTGGACGGCCGTGGCCGTCGAACCACCGGCGGCGCGACGACCACTGCGTCGCTTGCCGGTCGGCTTCAGCTCGTCGGCCGAGTCGACAGCGATGTCGGCGTCGTCGGTCGACGGCTCCGGAGCCTTGCGATCGCGCTTGGCCACGTCGTTCACCGATCCCTTCGTCTGGTGTGCCCCAGGGCGGGGCCGAATCCGGTAGCGACCCGGGTTCGTCGGGTGCAGGGGCGACAGGACTTGAACCTGCAACCTGCGGTTTTGGAGACCGCTGCTCTGCCAGTTGAGCTACGCCCCTCTGCGCCGGCCCCTGCGGTCCGGCACGTCATCCGAGCCTAACAACACCAACGCGCCACCCTAGGGGCAGCGCGCAAGTCCAGCTAAAGCTCAGACTTCACTAGTGTACGGCAACGCCTCGGCCGGTCACAAAACGCTCCCGCTCGCCGAGCCCGTTGCCCGCTCGTTGAGCTTGTCGAGGCGAGCATCCACCCGCTCGTTGAGCCTGTCGAAGCGAGCATCCACCCGCTCGTTGAGCCTGTCGAAGCGAGCTCGTCGAGGACGCGGGTCTCCTTTCGACAAGCTCAAGGAGCGGGAGGCGAGTCAGTTGAACTGGATGACGGCGGTGGCGCGGCCGAAGATCTTCTTGTCGCCCTGCTTGGCGGTCAACGCGATGGTGCCGCGGCGGGACTCCGGATCCAGCGACTTGACCTTCGCGGTGAAGTCGACGGCCGCACTGTCGTCCTCCGGCACGTAGACCGGGCTGGTGAAGCGGACGTTGTATTCGCAGAACGCCGCCGGATCGCCGATCAGCTCACCGAGGTAGGTGGCGCCCAGCCCCATGGTCTGCATGCCGTGCGCGACCACACCGTCCATGCCGGATGCCTTCACGACGTGATCGGAGAAGTGGATCGGGTTCGGGTCGCCGGCGACACCGGCGTAGTTCACCAGGTTGCCGCGGGTCACCAGGAACCGCTTCGGCTCGAACTCCTGGCCCTGGGTCAGAGTGTCGAAGGAGATCGCCGAGTAGGCACCGGGGCGCTCGGTCGGATCGTCCTGATCCGGGTCGCCCTCACGGGTGACCGTCTTGCCCGGCTCGCCGATCGCGTCCAGCTTGATCATCACGTGGTCCAGCGACTCGGCGACCTCCGGCGACACCTCCAGGCCGGGGCGTGCGGCCAGCGACGTGTGGGTGGTCATCACCGGTTCACCGTGCTGATTCCAGATGACGTTCTTCGACACCATCAGATCGATGTTGTCGGGGCTGGTGATGTGCCGGAACGATTCGAGCGAGACGTCGCAGATCAGCCGGTCGCCCACCTTCATCGGCTGGTGGTAGACGAGGCGCTGGTCGGTCTGCATGATCTGCCACATGTCGTAGCCGGTCACCACCTCCTCGAACAGCTTGCGCTGCGCGGTGATGCCGAGCACCGAGACGAACGTCGGATGCGCGACGAGCGTGTCGTGGCCGAGTTCCTTCGCGCCGGCCTCGCTCCACTGCTCCGGATGCGCCGACTGCACGGCCAGGGCGTGCTTGCGGACCTCTTCGCGGCCGACCTCGTAGTAGTCGTCGACGGTGTAGTGGTGGCCGACGACCGATTGCGTGTGCGCGGCGATCTCATCGGGGGTGAGCTTGATCTTCGCGTCGACAGTCATCGATCTCTCCTTCACGACGGCCCTCGGGGGGGTGGGGGGGGTGGGGTGCGCGGACGGACTGGTCCGCGCGCCGGCCGTCGGGTGACTAAGCGTTCCGATTCTGCGCGCGGATCGTCGCGAGAACCAAATCGGCCGGGCCGGTGTCGTCGCAGACGACGAACACCGCGGGGCACCGGTGGTCACCGGAAACGAAACAAGCGAGCCGCCCCGTCGGGGTGGCTCGCTCGGTCGACATCGATCCCGGTGCCGTGAAGCGGCCGGTTCAGTGCGGAAGACTCAGCGACTCAGCGCGATTCTTTGTGCGCCTCGTGCTTGCCGCAGTTCGGGCAGAACTTCTTGATCTCGAGGCGATCGGGATCGTTGCGGCGGTTCTTCTTGGTGATGTAGTTGCGGTGCTTGCACACCTCGCACGCGAGGGTGATCTTCGGCCGCACATCGGTCGAGGAAGCCATGATTGCCTACTTTCAGTCCTACATTGTCTTCGGTGGCGGTCAGGCCCCGAATCCGGAGCGGTGAACCACCGATGTGTAGCGGTGGGGGGACTCGATCCCCCGACCTCACGATTATGAGTCGTGCGCTCTAACCAGCTGAGCTACACCGCCCTGTTCGGCGACCCCGATCCGGTTGGACCGTGACCGCCAAGCGAGCCCCCTGACGGAATCGAACCGTCGACCTTTTCCTTACCATGGAAACGCTCTGCCGACTGAGCTAAGGGGGCGTATCCCCTCGCGTCCTTCACGGGCGCGCGGAGAAGCCTTCACGAGGTTACACACCGGTACTCCGGTTGACCAAAAGCAATGGTCTACCGGGGTTTTCGGAGTGAGTCCGCGTGGTGGCAGATACAGGATTCGAACCTGTGTAGCTTGCGCGACGGATTTACAATCCGCTCCCTTTGGCCGCTCGGGCAATCTGCCGTGTCACCGGGTGGGCAACGTCGACCAGAATACAATGAACGCCCTGGCCGGACGCAAATCGGCAGTTCAGCGCACTCCCCCGGAGACGCCCCCGGTCATGGCCTAGGCTGGGCGCATGGCTGATTCCTCATTCGACGTCGTGAGCAAGGTCGACCGCCAGGAGGTCGACAACGCCCTCAACCAGGCCGCCAAAGAGCTGTCCCAGCGGTACGACTTCCGCGGCACCAACACCGGTATCGAGTGGTCCGGCGAAGAGAAGATCGTGCTGACCTCCGACTCCGAGGAACGGCTGCTGGCCGGCCTCGAAGTGTTCAAGGAGAAGCTGATCCGCCGGGACATCTCGCTCAAGGCGTTCGACGCCGGCGAACCGGTCGCGTCCGGCAAGACCTTCAAGCTGACCGGCGAACTGGTCCAGGGCATCGACTCCGAGCACGCCAAGAAGATCTCCAAGAAGATCCGCGACGAAGGCCCCAAGGGTGTGAAGGCGCAGATCCAGGGTGAGGAGCTGCGGGTGTCGTCCAAGAAGCGCGACGACCTGCAGGCCGTCATCGCCCTGCTCAAGGGCGAGGATTTCGGCATCGCGCTGCAGTTCGTCAACTACCGCTAGCGCAGACCTCACGACGACGGCCGCCTCCCACTCGGGCGGCGGCCGTCGTCGTCGACAGGTGTCGGGCAGCGTTACTCGGTCTGGCCCATCTCGCGGGCGATCGCCTGGAGCCGGGCGATCCGGTCCGGGGTGCTCGGATGGGTGGAGAACAGCTTGCTCATCATCTCGCCCTTGCGGAACGGCGACTCCAGCATCATGTGTTGCTGAGTGGCGACCTCCGGGGTCGGCGCCAACGGCGCCTGCGCGATACCGCCGGACACCTTCTGCAGCGCCGACGCCAGAGCCAGCGGATCCTCGGACAGCTTGGCGCCCGACTCGTCCGCCTGATACTCGCGGGACCGGGAGATCGACATCTGGATGACCGACGCCGAGATCGGGCCGAGCAGTGCGATCAGAACCATGGCCAGCGGGTTGGGGCCGCCGTTGTCGCGGCCGCCGCCGGACATGCCCGCCCACATCGCCATGTTCGCCAGACCCGAGATGACCGCGGCCAGCGCACCGGCCACCGAGCTGATCAGGATGTCGCGGTTGTAGACGTGCGACAGCTCGTGCCCGAGGACGGCGCGCAGTTCGCGTTCGTCCAGGATCTTCAAGATGCCGGCGGTGCAGCAGACGGCGGCGTTCTTCGGGTTGCGGCCGGTCGCGAACGCGTTCGGCGACTCGGTGGGGCTGATGTACAGCTCCGGCATCGGGGCGTTCGCCTTCGACGACAGTTCTTTGACGATCCGGTACAGCTCCGGGGCCTGCACCTCGGTGACCGGCTGGGCGTGCATCGACCGCAGCGCCAGCTTCTTGCTGTTGAAGTAGGCGTAGACGTTGGTGCCGATGGCCAGTGCCACCGAGAACCACAGAATGGTGGAGTTCTGGAACAGGGCGCCGATGCCGACGATGACGGCCGACATCAGGCCCATCAACGCGGCGGTCTTCAAACCGTTGAACTCGTGCATGGAACCTTCTCTCGACTCCGGCGGTCCGCTGCAGCGGACTACGCGCTCAATCCTGGCATGACAACGACGCGGATGCCCCGCGTGTTCCCAGGTTCGCGCCGGATTCGCTGTGGGCGATCAGCGCGAAGGGTGGTGCGGTCAGCCGACTCGCTGCACGGTGTAGTCGACCAGCGACGAGAAGGCGTGGCGGGCCGGCCCCTCGGGAAGCTTCGCGAGTTCGGCGTGCGCCTCATCGGCCATGTCGGCGACCCGCTGCCGGGCGCGCGCCATGCCGTCGTGATCCACCAGGATCCGCAGCGCCTCGTCCACCTCGTCGTCGTCGGTGAGCTGGCGGGCCTCGCCGGTCGCCGGATCCAGCAGCAGTTCCTTGAGACGCTGCGCGCCGGCGTCGTCGCCCTGCAACGCGTACAGCACCGGCAGGGTGTGCACGCCCTCGCGAAGATCGGTTCCCGGCGTCTTGCCGCTGTCGCCGGTCACCGAGGTGATGTCGATCAGATCGTCGGACACCTGGAAGGCGACACCCACGATGTCGCCGATCTTGGACATCGACTCGACCCGCTCGGGTGCCGCGCCGGCGGTCATCGCCCCGAAACGGCCGGCCGCCGCGATCAGCGAACCGGTCTTCTCCCACACCACGCGCAGATAGTGATCGACGGGGTCGCCGCCGCGGGCGCCCACGGTCTCGCGCATCTGACCGGTCACCAGTTCGGCGAACGTCTCGGCGATGATCCGCACCGAGTCCGGGCCGAGCGTCGACGTGAGGCGGGAGGCGCGCGCGAACAGGAAGTCGCCGGCCAGGATCGCCACCGAGTTGGACCACCGCGAGTTGGCGCTCTGGGTGCCGCGCCGCAGCGGAGCCTCATCCATCACGTCGTCGTGGTACAGGGTGGCCAGGTGGATCATCTCGACCACGGTGGCCGCGGTGATCACGTCCCGGCCTGCCGGATCCGGACCGAAATGCGACGACAGGATCGCGAACATGGGCCGGAACCGCTTGCCGCCGGCCTTCGCCAGGTGGGTCGCGGCCTCGGTCAGGATCTCGTCGCCCGACGACAGCTCGGTCAGCAGCAGATCCTCCACCCGAGCCAGCGCGTCACCGACCCCGTCGGCGAACTCGCCGCTCCCGAGATCGATGCCGGCGAATGTCGACTTCACAGTGGAGACGCTCCCATGTTCTATTCGGTGAAACGGGCTCATTGGACACCAGAAGCCTAACCGTTCGACGGCCCCGACATAATCGACGGGTGACCAGTGCAACAGACGACCGGGCGGGCGTGCCCGACTCGGTGGACGTCCTCGTCGTCGGTGCCGGTCCCGCCGGGGCCGCAGCGGCCGCGCACGCCGCAGCCGCCGGCCGTGAGGTGCTGCTCGCCGACGCCGCCGTGTTCCCCCGCGACAAGACCTGCGGCGACGGTCTGACACCGCGTGCGGTGAGTGCGCTCGAATCACTGGGCATGGGCGACTACCTCGCCGGCCGGCCGACGATCCGCGGTCTGCACCTGCACGGCTGGGGTGCCGATCAGAAGGTGCCGTGGCCGGCGTCGAGGTTCGGCGACCACGGCAGTGCCGTCGCCCGGGTCGAGTTCGACGACGCCGTTCGCCGCTTCGCCGTCGACCGGGGTGCCCGGATGCTGTCGGCCGCCAAAGCGGTGGACGTGACCATGAACGGCGACCGGGTGGACGCCGTGACCGTGCAGACCGCCGGCGGGCCGTCGTCGATCCGGGTGAACCAGGTGATCGTCGCCGACGGCGTGCGGTCGACGCTCGGCAAGACGCTCGGCCGCGAATGGCACCGCGACACCACCTACGGGGTGGCCGGACGGTCGTACGTCGACTCCGGTGACTCCGATTCGGAATGGATGGGCTCGCACCTGGAACTGCGCGATCCCGACGGCACCCTGCTGCCCGGCTACGGGTGGGTGTTCCCGCTCGGGGACGGCACCGTGAACGTCGGTGTCGGCGCGCTCGCCACCGCCAAGCGGCCCGCCTCCCTGCAACTGCGCCCGGTGCTCGAGCACTATGCCCGGTCGATCGGCGACGAATGGTCGTTGACGTCCGAGCCGAAGCGAGTCGCATCGGCACTGCTGCCGATGGGCGGCGCGGTGTCCGGGGTGGCGGGCCGGAACTGGATGCTCATCGGCGATGCGGCGGCCTGCGTGAACCCGCTCAACGGGGAAGGCATCGACTACGCGCTCGAGACGGGCCGGATGGCCGTCGAACTCCTCGACGCGAGCGACGACCACACCGCCGCCTGGCCGGACGTCCTGCGCCGCGAGTACGGGCAGGCCTTCGCCGCGGCCCGCCGGGCGGCCGGACTGCTCACCATGCCCAAGACCGTGCCGGTCCTCGGCCGTCCCGGAATCCGATCAGCGGCGCTGATGCGCGCGGTGGTGCGGGTGATGGGAAACCTGATGACGCCGGAGGACTCCGACGTCATCGCCCGCGCCTGGCGGGCAGCGGGAACGGCCGCGACCCGTGTCGAGTCGCGGCCGCCGTTCGCCTGACCGCTAGGACGCGGCCACCGGCTCGTGCTCCGGCGGCACGACCTTCTCCGGCTGCGGGGTGGTGTCGACGAAGTCCTGCTGACGGATCAGGACGGCCGAGAGAACCGCTCCCACAAGTGCGACGGCACCGCTGACGATCAGCAAGGTGTTCATCGAGTCCGCCATCGCGATCCGTGCGGCCCCGCCCACGGTGGCACGTCCACCGGACGGCAGCGTCTGCATCACCCGTCCGAGGCCGCCGCTGCTGATCGCACCGGCCAGTGCCTCGGCGCGGCCGGCGAAGGGCGTGCCCGACAGGGCGTCGACCATCGACGACTTGATGCGAGCGGAGAACAGCGTGCCGTACACAGCGATACCGACTGCGATACCGACCTGACGGAACGTGGTGTTAGCACCGGACGCCATCCCGGACTGGCGAACCGGCACCACCCCGACGGCGGTCGATGCGAGAGGCGGATTGACCAGACCGCTGCCGATACCGGCCACGATCAGGCCGGGAATCAGATGTGTCCACGAGCTCTGCGCATCCAGGCCGGCCATCACCATCAGCCCGACGCCGACCAGGAACAGTCCGGGGCCGATCAGCCAACGCACCGGCACATGACTGGAGGCGCGACCGGCGACGGTCGCTACCACCATCGAGCAAGCCGACATCACCAGCAAGCGCAGGCCGGTTTCCATGGCGCTGTATCCCAGCCCGTTCTGCAGATAGATGACGAGGTACACCAGCATCGAGAACAGCGAACCGTTCATGGCGAAGGCGGCGACACTGCCGCCGAGGAAGGTGGGCACGCGCAGCAGACTCAGATCGAACATCGGCTCTGCAGTCCGCATCTCGATCAGCACGAAGGCGACCATCAGAACCGCGGCGGCGACGAAGGACGCGATGACCAGCGGGTCACTCCACGACTTCTCGCCGGCCTCGGTGAGTCCGAAGACGAGCGATCCGAGCCCGACGGTGAACGCCACCATGCCGGGGACGTCGATGCGGCGCGCATGCGGGGCCTTCGACTCGCCGACACGCAGCAGAGTCAGCACCACACCGAACACGCCGATGGGCACGTTCACCCAGAACACCGCCCGCCAGCTGATTCCCGTCGTCAGGGCTCCGCCGAGCACCGGGCCGAGAGCCGTTGCCACACCGGCAACCGCGCCCCACACACCGAAGGCGATGCCGCGTTCCTTGCCGTGGAAGGTGCTCGCCAGCAGTGCGAGCGACGTGGCGAACAGCATCGCACCGCCCACGCCCTGGAGCCCGCGAGACACGATCAGCATGATCGGTTCCTGGGCGACGCCGCACAGCAGTGACGCGGCCGTGAACAGCACCAGGCCGATCACGAAGACGAGACGACGACCGAAACGGTCGGCGAGCGACCCCGACGTCAGCAACAGCGCGGCCAGAGCGAGTGCATAGATGTCGGCGGTCCACTGCAGCTGACTGAACGAGGCGCCGAGTTCGGCCTGAATGTCGGGAAGCGCCACCGCGACGATGGTCACGTCGAGCAACAGCATGAATGTCGCGGTGCACGCCGCGATCAGGGTCCACCACTTCTTATCCATGGGAACCTCCTTCGTGTGTCTGGGGGGAAGAGAATTCGTTGCCCCCAGGGTCCTCTCCGACGATCTATTCCCGCATCCCAGGACGCCCCAGACGTACGATTTCCACTATGACGGCCTCCATTTCAGATGATTCGAACGGTTTCGATCAGATCGACAGGAGGATCGCTCAGGCACTCCAGGTGTCCCCGCGTGCCTCGTTCAGCGATATCGCCGCCGTTCTGGACGTGGCCGAGCAGACCGTTGCTCGGCGCTACCGGCGACTGCGGCGCGAGGGTCTGCTGCGCGTGACGATGGTCTACGACCCGGCGGCACTGAACTCGACGTCGTGGCAGATCCGAGTGCACTGCTGGCCCGACAGCGCCACCTCGATCGCCGAGGCGCTCGGCCGGCGCCAGGACGTGTCGTGGGTGGTCATCCAGAACGCCGGCTCGGAGGTCAGCTTCGGCCTGCGTGCCATCGACGAGAAGCACACCCAGGAACTCCTCGGCCGTCTGCTCCCCAAGGCAGCTCCCATGTTGGAGGTGAAGGCATACGCCGTGCTCCACACCTTCGTCGGCGGCCCGACCGGGCACTACTGCAAGGGGTGGGTGGACGGATTGAGTGCTGAACAGGTGGCCGCACTGGAACCCGACCAACCCGAACCGGCACCCGGGGTCTCGACCGTGCCCACGCTGACCGCCGAGGACCGCGTGCTGGTGGCCGAGCTCGCCCGGGACGGACGAACGCCGTTCGCATCGCTGGCACGCTCGACCGGCATGTCGGTCGGGAAGGTGACCCGCCGCTTCGACGCGCTGGTCAGGTCCGGTGTCGCGTACCTCGACGTCGACTTCGCGCCAGCACTCAGCGGAGGTGGCACCGCGACCACGTTCTGGATGACCGTCGCCCCCGATCGGCTCGACACCGTCGGCCGCGCCCTGGCCGAGCACCCTGGAATCCCGTTCGCGGCGGCGATCACCGGCTCGTCGAACCTCGTCACCACCCTGCTCACCGAGGACCGCCACGGCGTGTACGAGTTCGTCACCGGAACCCTCGCCCGCCTCGACGGGATCACCGGCTACGAGCTCGTGCCCCAGTGGCGGCGGGTGAAGTACGCGGGAGCGATGACCGCCGGCGACCGGCTGGCGCCGCCGCCTCCGTCCCGCGTGCGCTGAGCTGAGCTGAGCTGAGCCCGCCCCGTTTGTCCCTACTCCCCCGTATAGCGCGCTTGCGCCGTCCCACAGCGATGAACAGCGCTATACGGGGGAGTAGGGACAGAGGAGGGGATGAGTGGGGTTCAGGCGCGGCCGGTGTGTACGGCGACGATGCCGCCGGTGAGGTTCTTGTAGGCGACGTCGGAGAAGCCGGCCGCACGGATCTGGTCGGCCAGACCCTCCTGGTCCGGCCAGGCGCGGATCGACTCGGCGAGATACACGTAGGCGGCCGGATTGCTGGAGACCGCGGTGGCCACCGACGGAAGCGCCTTCATCAGGTACTCCATGTACACGGTGCGGAACGGGCCGAGGGTCGGCGTGGAGAACTCGCAGACCGCGAGACGACCGCCCAGCTTGAGTACCCGGCGCAGCTCGGACAGACCGAGCGGCACATCGTTGAGGTTGCGCAGGCCGAACGAGATGGTGGCCGCATCGAACGAGTCGTCGGCGAACGGCAAATGCAGTGCGTCGGCGGCGACCTTCGGCACCGCACGGTCGGCGCCGGCCCGCAGCATGCCGAGCGAGAAGTCGGCGGCGACCACCGTCGCGCCGGAGGAGGCCAGCTCCACCGAGCTGACCGCGGTACCGGCGGCGAGGTCCAGGACGACGTCCTTCGGCCGCAGCTTCAGCGCCTTGCGGGTCTCCTTGCGCCACAACCGGTCCTGACCGAACGACAGAACCGTGTTGGTGATGTCGTAACGGCGGGCGACGCCGTCGAACATCGACGCGACCTCCTCCGGCTGCTTGTCCAGGCTCGCGCGGGACCCGGCGCCGGGAACGGAGTGAGCGGGCCGCTCCGATCCGGCGTCGGGAACGTCAGAGGTGGGAGTCATGCCAGCGAGACTAGTCGCTCGCCCCACCGGTGCCTGTCGTGGCCTGGGCGCCCCGGGCGGCCATCCGTCGGCTCACCTGCACGGTGATCAGCATGGCGCCGACGGCCACCACCCAGCCCGCCACCACGATCGACAGGCCCGGAACCACCGACAGCCAGGCATTGCGGCCGGCCGGGCGGGCCAGGGTGTCGGGATCGGCGGCGTCGTAGTCGACCAGGATCCGCTGTCCGGCCTCCAGTTCGGTCGGGTAGAGAAGACCGAACTGCGGGTTGCGGAGCACCCCGTCGGGGGTGACGAAGTTGACTGCGGCGTGTAGGCGGTCGGCGGAGATGACGTCGGCCGGAGCGGTGGCCTTGTTGGCGTCGATCTTCGCGTCGTTGCGGAACGCACCCAGGATGATCACGGCACCGATCAGCGTCGCCAGCACACCGAGCGCGACGAAGCCGAGCTGCACGCGTCGGAGGATCACCGGGTTCATGCGGTCAGGATATCCCGGCCGGACCGGTGATCCGGGCCGCGATGCGCGCATGGAGGTCACGCAGCGGCGCGCGGTCGGTGGGCACTTCGACGATCTCGATGCCGCCGTCCGGGATCGGGGCCGCCAGGGCGGCCGGCAGATCGTCGAGCCGCACCCGCACGAAGGGCAGACCGAATCCGGTGCACAGCGACTGCAGGTCGGTGCGGTGGGGCGTGCCGAAGATGCGCTCGTACGCGCCCTCGTACGGTCCGGTCGAGAAGCGCGGATCGCCCTGTTCGAGGGTCTCGAAGATGCCGCCGCCGTCGTCGTTGGCGACGACGATGCGCAGCGCCTTCGGCCGCGGCTCGCCCGGACCGATGATCAGTCCGGTGGCGTCGTGGATGAACGTGAGGTCGCCGACGAGGGCGAGGGTGCGCCCGCCCGACTCGTCCTCGGTGTCGGCGGCGAGTGCCGCACCGATGGCGGTGGAGTTGTTGCCGTCGATGCCGGCGACACCGCGATTGGACAGGACGCGGACGCCCGGCGCGAGGTCGCCGGCGATCGCGATGTCGCGGATGGGGTTGGAGGCGCCGAGCACCAGCTGGTCGCCGGGACGGGTGGCCGTCGCGACGGCACGGGCCACGTGCAGACCGGTGGTGTGCTCGCAGGCGTCGAGTTCGGCGGTGACGGCGTCGACCGCGGCGGCCTGGACGTGGGCGCATTCGGCGAGCCATTCACCGGACGGCGCCCCGGACACCACCGCGCGGGTGCCGGTCGCGTAGACGTTGCCGGAGACGTCGGGCCAGCGAGGGCCGGTGGTGATCGCGTAGACGCGGACCGACGGGTCGGCGAGGAGCCGCGCGACCGACCAATGCAGGGTCGGTCGACCGCAGATGATCGCCTGCTCGGGGGCGAGGGCGCTGAGGGCGAGCGGATGCAGCGGTGTCTGCGGATGGCCGGCGGTGGGCTCTGCGACGGTCGGGACACCGGCCAGCTCCGGGTTCACACCGGCGCCGTGCCCGGCGACGACCACGGTCGGGCGGGACAGGTCGATCTCGATCGGGATGTCGAGGCGACCGGTGGGTGCACTGGTCCACGGCTGACCGTCGGCCCGGCCGGAGTGGGCGGCGTCGAGTTCGGCCGCCGGATCGTCGGCGGGGTCGGGCACCAGAGGCTCGCGCAGCGGGATGTCGAACTGGACGGGGCCGGCGTTGCCGGTGCGGGCGCCGCGCGCCGACGCCAGCACACGACCAACCGCCGACCGCCACTGCGAGTTGGTGTCCAGCTCTTCTTCGGCCAGTCCGATGCTGATGGCGGCCCGCACCTGGGTGCCGAAGATCCCGAACTGTTCGACGGTCTGGTTCGCTCCGGATCCGAGCAGCTCGTACGGCCGGTTGGCGCTGACCACGATGAGCGGAATCCGCGCATAGTTCGCTTCGAAGACGGCCGGGCTGACGTTCGCCACGGCCGTCCCGGAGGTCATGACGATCGGCACCGGGCGGCGGGACGCCGATGCCAGGCCGAGGGCCAGGAATCCGGCGGAGCGTTCGTCGATGCGCACGTGCAGCCGCAGTCGGCCTTCGCGGTCGGCGGCGTAGAGCGCGAACGCGAGCGGGGCGTTGCGCGACCCCGGGCACAGCACCGCTTCGGCGACACCGCCGCGGATCATCTCGTCGACGATCACGCGGGCCTGCAGGGTCGACGGATTCATGTCGACCACCCTAGTCAGCGTCGCCCGCGGAGCTAGCCTGCCCCTCATTGGCTTCTACGACGACCGGATCCTGCCGAGGGTCATCGAGGTCACCTGCGGCGGGCGCGGCATGGACGGGCTCCGCCGCCGGGCGTGCGCGCCGCTGTCCGGCGCGATCGTGGAAGTGGGTTTCGGCTCCGGCTTCAATGTCGGGAACTATCCGCCGGAGGTGACGTCGGTGGCCGCGATCGAACCGTCCGATCTGGCGTGGCGCCGCGCGGCCGCCCGGGTGGCGTCGTCGTCGATCCCGATCGAGCGCGCCGGCCTCGACGGGCAGCGGCTGCCGTTCGACGACCACAGCTTCGACGGCGCACTCTCGACGTTCACCCTGTGCACCATCCCGGACCTGTCGGCGGCACTGTCCGAACTGCGACGGGTGGTGAAGCCGGGTGGACGGCTCGCGTTCCTCGAGCACGGCCTGGCCCCGTCGACGAGCGTGCAACGGTTTCAGCACCTGATCGATCCCGTCGAGGGTGCGCTCGGCGGCGGTTGCCGCCTGACCCGCGACATTCCGGCCGAACTCGACGCGGCCGGCTGGCGGATCGTCGAGAACGACCGCTTCTATGGCAAGGGCGTCCCGAAGCCGTGGAGCGCGTTCAACCTCGGGTACGCGGTCTGTCCGGGTTGAGCGCGCGCTCGATGCGGTCCCGGTGCAGATCGGGCACATCGTCGGGCAGCCGGTCGATCCGGAACCAGGCGACATCGGTCGATTCGTCGTCCCCCACGTGCGCCTCACCGGAGACGTACCGGCACAGGTACAGGACCGACAGGTACTGGGACCGATCCCCGTTCGGGTAGGTGACCGGAGGGTCGGTGCTGACCGAGATCAGGTCGACCACCTCGGCGATCACTCCGGTCTCCTCCCGGATTTCACGGACGATCGCCTCGGCCGGCTGCTCCCCCGGTTCCAGGACCCCGGCGGGGTTCGCCCAGTAACCGAAGTCCGAGCGCTTGCCCAGGAGGACCTCGCCGGCGTCGTTCACGACGACGGCGCACACACCGGGCAGCCACAGGAGGTCGTGGCCGATCTTGGCTCGGATGGTGCGGATGTACTCCGGAACGGGCATGCCGCCACTGTACGGAGGCCGAACCGGGATGGTCTCTCGCGCGCACAGAGGCGCGCACGAGGGAACATTCCCCTCGTGGCCGCGCATGCGCAGTGTTGGGGCCACCGCACCCGCTCATCCCCGTAGGGTGAGGTTCATGAGCCGCGAATTCGACGTGATCGTCTACGGAGCCACCGGCTTCGTCGGCGAACTGACCGCCCGGTACCTGGCCGAGCAGGCCCCTGAGGGCACCACCATCGCCCTCGCCGGCCGCAACGAGACCAAGCTCGCCGCCGTGCGGCGCACCCTGCCGCCGCGCGCCGCATCGTGGCCGCTGGTGATCGCCGACGCCGACTCTCCCGCATCGCTGGATGCCATGTGTGCGCGCACGCAGGTGCTGGTGACCACCGTCGGCCCGTACCTGAAGTACGGCGAGAACGTGGTGGTGGCCGCCGCGTCGGCCGGCACCGACTACGTCGATCTGACCGGCGAGGTCCCGTTCGTGCGCTTCTGCATCGACAAGGCCGACGAGATCGCCCGCGCCACCGGCGCCCGGATCGTGAACTCGTGCGGCTTCGACTCGGTGCCTTCGGACCTGGGCACCTATCTGCTGCACGAGAAGGTCGCCGAGGACGGCGCCGGCGACCTGACCGACACCACCCTGGTGCTGTGGACGGTGCGGGGCGGCGTCTCGGGCGGAACCGTCGACTCCATGCGGGTGATCGCCGAACAGGCCAAGGACCCCGACATCCGCCGTCTGCTGCTGAATCCACAGGCACTGTCCGGCGGCCCGGGCGAGATCCCGCGCGCCGGTCTCAACTCGGAGCCCAGCGACATCTCGCCGGTCGACGCCAAGAAGGTCGATCCCGAACTGACCGGCACGCTGGCGCCGTTCTTCATGTCGTCCTACAACACCCGCGTGGTCCGGCGGTCCGACAGCCTGCTGGACGGCGCCTACGGCCCGGATTTCAAATACCAGGAGACGATGGCGGTGGGCGGTGTGCCGCTGCTGTCCGCGGCCATCGCCGGCGCGGTGACCGTCGGCACCGGCATCGCGCTGGGCGCGATGAGCTTCGGGCCCACCCGCAAGCTGCTCGACAAGGTGCTGCCCAAGCCGGGCTCCGGTCCCAGCGAACAGTCCCGGGAGGCCGGACACTTCGTGACCCGCACCTACACGAAGACGAGCACGGGCCGCCGCTACCGTTCGCAGATGCGCGCCGACGGCGACCCCGGCTACAAGGCGACCGCCACGATGCTCGGCGAGTCGGCGCTCGCTCTGGCCCTGGACCGCAAGAAGCTGCCGAAGCGCGCCGGCGTGCTCACCCCGGCCGTCGCGATGGGCGATGTCCTGGCCGATCGCCTGCGGGAGGCCGGTTTCGTGATCGAGGTCCACGAACTGACCTCGTGACCGACCGCGTCGGCGGTGCCCGACCGGTCAGGCCTGTCCGGGCCTCAGCATGATGAAGAGGCCTTCGGCGTCGGCGCAGACGCGGTCGCCGTCCTGCAGGGTTCCCGTCACGAACAGTTTCCGGTCCTCGCGGCGGTCCACCCGGCAGCGCACCACCAGCGGAGTCTCCAGCGGGGTGAGCGACCGGTAGTTCACCGTCAGGTAGGCGGTGCGGCATACCCGTCCGGCGTGCACACCCGCCGTGATCCCGGCCATGTCGTCGAACAGCAACGCCAGGTACCCGCCGTGCGCGACGTCGTTGCCACCGATGTGGAACCGCCGGAACGTGACCTTCGCCGCGATCCCGTCCGGGCCCAGTTCGAAGATCTTGTACGGCGGCAGCCCGATGTCGCCGCGCGACGGCAGATCCACCCGTGTGCCGGACGGGCTCGTCCACTCGTCGACCAGGGTGGGGGCCAGTCGGGCGTTGGCGGCGGTGAGCAGCGCGATGACGTCGTCGGCGGCGGACTCGTCCGGGCAGGCGTACCGGACGTTGTCCATCAGGGTCCGCATCTGCTCGATCAGTTCCGGATACCGCGGGCCGCCTCGCTCGGTGGTCAGGTCCATCCTGGCCGGGAATCCGCCGGCGCCGTCCTGGCGCGGCGGCGCCCCGTCCTTCTGTTCGGTCATGTCTCCAACGTAGGGTCGGATCCATGACCGCCGCGCCCGATTCGCCGTTCGATCCGACCCAATGGACGACGGTCCCCGGTTTCGAGGACCTGACCGATCTCACCTACCACCGTCATGTCGGCGAGGGCCGCGAGAACGGGATCGTGCGGATCGCGTTCGACCGCCCGGAGGTCCGCAACGCGTTCCGGCCGCATACGGTGGACGAGCTGTACCGGACGCTGGATCACGCACGACGCTCCCCCGATGTCGGCACGGTGCTGCTGACCGGCAACGGGCCGTCGCCGAAGGACGGCGGCTGGGCGTTCTGCAGCGGTGGCGACCAGCGCATCCGCGGACGTTCCGGCTACCAGTACGCGACCGCGCACGACGACGACGTCGCCGCGGCGGGCGCCGACACCGTCGATGAGGCCCGGGTGAAGGCCGAGGGCGGTCGCCTGCACATCCTGGAGGTGCAGCGCCTGATCCGCACCATGCCGAAGGTGGTGATCGCGGTGGTGAACGGCTGGGCGGCCGGCGGCGGCCATTCCCTGCACGTGGTGTGCGATCTGACGCTGGCCTCGCGCGAACACGCCCGCTTCAAGCAGACCGACGCCGATGTGGGCTCGTTCGACGCCGGCTACGGGAGCGCCTATCTGGCCAAGCAGGTGGGCCAGAAGTTCGCCCGGGAGATCTTCTTTCTCGGTGAGGCCTACGACGCCGAGACCATGCACCGCATGGGCGCGGTGAATCGCGTCGCCGATCACGCCGAGTTGGAGAACACCGCGATCGAGTGGGCGCGGGCCGTCAACGGCAAGTCGCCGACCGCGCAGCGCATGCTCAAGTTCGCGTTCAACCTGACCGACGACGGTCTGATGGGTCAGCAGGTGTTCGCCGGCGAGGCGACGCGCCTGGCCTACATGACCGACGAGGCCGTCGAGGGGCGCGATGCCTTCCTGGAGAAGCGTCCGCCGAACTGGGACGACTTCCCGTACTACTACTAGGCCGCCGGCACCCCGGCGGTCAGCGCCGGGTGAAGCGGGACAGCAGTGCGCGTGCCCCGGTCGCAGACCGGTAGTGCTCGCAATCGCAGAGGGCGCAGTCGGTGCCGCGGCGGTGGTGCTCGTGGGCGTCACGGGCGTGCCCGCAGACACAGGCCTTCTTCTCCATGCGACGCAGACTACCGACCCCCGCGGGCCCCGCGCACGAATCGGACGAATGGCCCCTGACCAGGCGGTCCGGGGATGATGTGGCGCATGCCTCACCTGGGCTGACTAGACCCTGAGAAGAACCTTAGGCTAGCCTCAGCTTCATGACTCTTCGATCCCCTCGCGCCCGCGCGATCGCGCTGGCCCTCGCCACCGCTACCACCCTGGGCACCGCCGCCGCCGTCGCACCGGCCGCCCAGGCCGCTCCCGCGCCTTCCGCCGGCGCCGTCCAGCAGACGCCCGGCTACCACGTGACCGGCTACAACGTCGGCAAGGGCAACTACCGCGCCGCCATCGACCCGCAGTCCGGCGACATGTGGCTGACCAACGTCTCCCCGATGGGCAAGCCTGCCCAGTCGCAGATCCTGCAGCTGAACCCGGCCGACATGTCGCTGAAGAAGCGGATCACGATCACCCGCAAGGCTCAGACCGGCGGCCACGGCTTCATCGCCGGCGCCTACGACATCGGCGTCCCGAAGACCGGCAACACCGTCTGGACCACGGGCGCCCCGTCCAACCAGGTGACCGTCTGGGACAAGAGCACCGGCCGTGAGCTGAAGTACATCGACGGTGTCGAGCACGCCCACGAGATCACCTTCGCCGAGGACCTCGGCCTGGCGATCGTGTCGACCAAGGGTGCCGCCCTGCAGTTCTTCGACCTGAACACCTTCGAGAAGGTCGGTTCGGCGTCGTTCCCGGGCGGCGGACAGCACCTGGGTGCCGGCATCGCCGTCACCGACGAGAGCGCCTCGGGTGCCACCGTCACGGTCACCGACTACTACCGCAACCTCACCCAGTTCCGCGTCACCCGTGACGGCGGCGCCGTGCAGAGCAAGGTGCTGTGGAACACCCGTCAGGCCGCCGCGCAGGGTCACGGCAGCGTGGTCGCCGACACCCGCACCAACCGGATCTACGTCAACGAACTGATGGGCGGCACCGTGTCGGCCTTCAACCTGCGCACCGGCAAGCACATCGGCGACATCACGACCGGCCCGGGCACCAACTCGATGATGATCTTCCACGGCAAGCTGTACGCCGCGGACTACTTCGCCAACTTCATCTCGGTGATCGACCAGAAGAACCTGGCCGTCACCCAGCGGATCACCACCGGCCTCATGCCGAACCAGCTGGTGCCCTGGAAGAAGAACACCTTCCTGGTGGTCGACAAGTCGTCGTCGGCTGCGGAGCTTCCCGCCGGCGTTCTGGAACTGAAGATCAAGGCGCCCGCCGTCGGCGTCGACCACGTCTGGAAGGTCACCAAGACCGGCTAGCACGACCGATTTCCGTCATCGGGCCCCGACACCGCACCCGCGGCGTCGGGGCCCGACGCGTCCGGCCCGGTGTTCGCGCCCGGTGGAGCGAACCGGACGAAAGGCACTCTGACCGGCCGCGAAGATGCCTCCGAGAGCGTCTTAGGCTAGCCTCATCCGCATGACCCCTCGACGTCTCAGCCGTTCGCGCGCCCTCGCGCTGTCCTTCACCGCGGCCGTGTCGGTCGGCGCGGTCGTCGCAGCCCCGATCGCGCAGGCCGCCCCCGTCCAGACCGTTCCGCAGCAGCCCGGTTACACGATCACCGGCTATAACGTGGGTAAAGGCAACTACCGCGGGGCCATCGACGCCCAGACCGGCGACCTGTGGCTCAGCAACGCCTCCCCGCTGAGCGGCGCCAGCGAGTCGTCGATCCTGCAGCTCGATCCGAACACCATGCACGTCAAGAAGCGGATCAAGATCACCCGCAAGGTCGACACCGGCGGTCACGGCACCATCGCCGCCGCCTACGACATCAACGTTCCCAAGACCGGCAACACGGTCTGGACCACCGGCGCCCCGGCCAGCGAGGTGAGCGTCTGGGACAAGAACACCGGCAAGGAACTGAAGACCATCACCGGCGTCGACCACGCCCACGAGGTGCAGTTCGCCGAGGGCCTCGGGGTGGCGATGGTGTCCACCAAGCCGGGCGCCGTCGAATTCTTCGACCTCAACACGTTCGCACCGCTCGGCGAGGCGAAGTTCCCGGTCGGCGGCCAGCAGCTCGGTTCGGGCATCGCCGTCACCGACGACGGCCCGTCCGGCGCGACCATCACGGTCACCTCGTACTACAGCGCCCTCACCCAGTTCCGCATCACCCGCGACGGCGGCGGCGTGCAGAGCAAGGTGCTGTGGAACACCCGCCAGGCCGGCGGCAGCCAGGGCCACGGCAGCATCGTCGCCGACACCCGCACCAACCGGGTCTACGTCAACGACCTGTACGGCGGCCGCGTCGCCGCCTACGACCTGCGCACCGGCAAGCACATCGCGGACGTGACCACCGGCCCCAGCACCAACTCGATGATGATCTTCCACGGCAAGGTCTACGCGGCCAACTACTTCGCCGGCTACATCTCGGTGATCGATCAGAAGACGCTCGGCGTGACGCGCCTGATCACCACCGGCCTGATGCCGAACCAGCTGGTTCCGTGGAAGAAGAACACGTTCCTGGTGGTCGACAAGGCCTCGTCGGTCGCCGAGCTGGCCGGCAGCAACCTGGGCGTGCGTTCGGCACCCACCCTGGGCACCGACCACGTCTCGAAGGTCACCACGAACAACTGACCGATTCGGTAACCGAGAAGCCCCGTTCCCGCCTGCGCGGGTGCGGGGCTTCTTCGTGTCAGCCGAAGCGTTCCACGAGGGCCTGGCGATCCACCTTGCCCGGTCCGCGCAGCGGCAGCTCGTCGACGACGAACAGCTCCCGCGGTGCGGCGTACCGGTCCAGACGGGCGGTCACGTGGTCGCGGATCACCGTCGACAATCGGTCCCGGGAGATCGTTCCGGCGGGGACGACGGCGGCCGCGACCTTCTGGCCGAGTCGCTCGTCGGGCAGCCCGAAGACCGCGCACGCGGACACCCCGTCGAGTTCGGCGATCACCGCCTCCACCACGTCAGGAAGCACGGTCAGGCCGCCGGTGGAGATCGCCTGGTCCGCCCGGCCGACGATCCGCAGCACGCCGTCGTCGACGGCACCCAGATCGTCGGTGCGGAACCATCCGGGCTCGGAGAACGCCGGATGGCCGGGCAGGTTGCGGTAGCCGAGCGCGACGGTCGCCCCGCCCAACTCCACGCGGCCCACCCCGTCGGCGTCCGGCTCGGCGATCCTCATCCGCACGCCGGGCAGCGGGACGCCGTCGTACACGCAGCCGCCGGCGGTCTCACTCATTCCGTAGGTGCGCACGATCGGCAGCCCTGCGGCGCGGGCGGCGTCCGCGAGGGACGGCGGAGTGGCGGCACCGCCCACCAGGATCGCGTCCAGACCGGCGAGCGCCTTCGTGGCGGCCGGGTCCTCGAGTGCCTTGCGCAGCTGCAACGGCACCAGCGACGTGTAGCGCCGCGGTCCGTCCAGCGCGTCGACGGCGGCCGGCAGCACGCCGGGGTCGAAGCCGTCGGCGACGTCGATCACCACCGGGTCGTGGCCCGCGGCGAGGGACCGCAGCATCACCTGCAGTCCGGCGATGTGGTGCGGAGGGAGAGTCAGCAACCAGGCCCCGGGGCCGCCCAGCGCCTGTGCGGTCCCGTCGGCCGACGCCCGCAGCGACGCCGCGGTGTGCAGGGCGCCCTTGGGCACCCCGGTGCTCCCCGAGGTGGACACCACCAGGGCGACACAGTCGTCGATCGGTTCGCCGGCACCCAGTTCGCGGGTCAGCAGCTCGGCCGCCGCCGGATCCGCGGCCGGCACCGGAAGGAAGGCGCCGTCGCCGTCGAGCAGCGACAAGAGATCCCGCCGTGCCTGCAGCACGGCGGGACCGAAGAAGAGCGGAAGCGATCGGAGAACGCGGCTCAGAGGTCCTCCTCGTCGGATGCCGCGTCGCGCGCGGCCGGATGATCGGCGGGATCGAGCGGCACGTCGTCGAACGGCCAGCCCGCCTCCTCGAGCCTAGCGCGCACCCGGGCCACGTCGCGGTCGAGTGGAGTCTCGTCGGTGACCCGCGTGATGGCGACCCCGGTATCCACCCGGTCGACCGCCGCGTCGGACGGTGTCGCGATGCTCAGCCGTCCGGCGACCTCACCGACCTCGTCCTCCGACAGCTGTCGGCGGAGCAGAGCGAACAGCGGCTGGTAGTCGTGCTCGGGCACCCCGTTCGGGTAGCCCGTCCGCAACCAGTTGACGATGGCCTGCAGACTGAACGCCGTCATCGGTGCGGACCCCCGTCCCTCGCCGCGCTAGCTGCGCTCGGCGAGGTGGTTGTCCAACGGCCAGCCGGCCGCGGCCAGCCGGGCGGCCACCTGGTTGATCTCGTCCTGCGACGGATGCGTCTGGGTGACGTTCTTGATGGCCTCGGCCACGTTGTCGCGGGTGGTGGGCTCGCCGTCGTCCCGGTTCAGGGCCAGCGCCAGGACCACGTCGGTGATCTGCGAATCGTCGAGCACCGGGGTGAGCAGTGCGAACAGCGGCGGGTAGTCGGTGGGCGGGATGCCTTCCGGGTATCCCTTGCGGATCCAGGAGACGATGTTGTCGATGATGTTCACGAGTGTGAGCCTTCTGTGCGTCTGGTGAACGGACTACTTGTAGGTGCTCTTCGGGAAGATCTGCCAGCCGAAGTGATGGAACAGGGTCTGGCGGGTGATCCACAGGATTCCGGCGAGGATGACCAGCGCGACGAACGCGTACAGGAGGTAGCCGACGGCGGTGAGGGCCGGGCTCTTCTTGTGCGCGACACCCGTCTGGGCGTCCACGTCGCCTTCACCCTCCGACACCAGGCGCATGCCGACGGCGAAGAGTGCGGGCAGGCCGGCACCGAGGATCAGGCCGACGGCCAGGACACGGGCGATGGACTCGCCGATCTGTGCGAAGTCGATTCCGAACATTGTTCTGTGTGCCTTTCGGGGGTTCGGCTCAGGCCTGCTGCTTGGGCTGTTCGTCGGTCGGGTTGCGGAGTTCCGCGGAGACCGGCGAATGGGTCTCGTCGTCCCACTCGGCGTTGACGTTGCTCGCGTCGACCTTCTGCTGCTGGGCGCGCCAGTACATGAAGCCCGACAGGATGGCGAGGATCACGAACAGGGTGATCGCGCCGGCGGCACCGCCGATGATGTGGGCGATGAAGTAGCTGAGCGCACCGACGATGGCGGCGGCGGGCAGCGTCGTGATCCATGCCAGAGCCATGCGGCCGGCGACGGCCCAGCGGACCTCGGCGCCCTTGCGGCCCAGGCCGGTGCCCAGGATGGAGCCGGTGGCCACGTGGGTGGTCGACAGCGCCATGCCGGCGGCCGACGAGGTCAGGATGATCGACGCGGACGCGGCCTCGGCGGCCATACCCTGCGGGGCGCTGATCTCGACCAGGCCCTTGCCCAGGGTGCGGATGATGCGCCAGCCACCCAGGTAGGTGCCCAGGGCGATCGCGATCGCACAGGAGGCGATGACCCAGAACGGCAGGCCGTTGGCCTCGATGTCGGGGCTGAGGTGGCCGGTGACGATCAGGGCCAGGGCGATCACGCCCATGGTCTTCTGTGCGTCGCCGGTGCCGTGGGCGAGCGAGACGAGCGAGGCGGTGGCCACCTGGCCGGCGCGGAAGCCCTTCTCCTTCTTGCTTTCCGCGATCACGTTGGTGATGGCGTAGATCAGCATGGTGCCGATGGCGGCGACCAGGCCGGCGATGACCGGGGCCAGGAGGGCCGGGACGATCACCTTACCGACGACACCGTTCCAGTTGATGGCGACGCTGGCGGCCAGGCCGGCGCCGATCAGGCCGCCGAAGAGGGCGTGCGAGGAGCTGGACGGCAGGCCGAGCAGCCAGGTGAGCAGGTTCCAGATGATGGCGCCCACCAGGCCGGCCGAGATCAGCGTCAGCGCGGTGATCGGTCCGCCGACATCCGTCGCGAGCTGTGTCGGATCGGTCGGCAGCTTCAGCACGTCCTTGGTGACTGTGGTGGCGACCTCGACGGAAAGGAACGCGCCGACCAGGTTCAGGACGCCGGCGATCGCGACGGCGACCTTGGGCTTGAGGGCCCCGGTCGCGATCGAGGTCGCCATGGCATTGCCGGTGTCGTGAAAGCCGTTGGTGAAGTCGAATCCCAGCGCCGTCACGATCAGCAGCACGAGGATCAGCATCTCTGCACTCATGGCGATCACTATGACCAGGGACCGGTCGATTCGGAAATTCTGCAATACGCCGCGATTTGCCACGTGACCTGCGAGTTTACCGACCATCCAGGCTCGTTCACGGAAAGTTCACCGCGAAGTCGGCGGACCTTCGCCGGCGGTGGAGAACCGAGGACCACCGGCAGGTGAACCGGCGGTGAACGCCGGACGTGATGAGGGTGCACTCACCACTGCGGCGGGCCCGCTGGCAGAATCGGCGCCATGACGACGCTTGGCATGCCGATCAACTACGCAGGTGACTTCCGCGAGACCATCGACAACCTCACCGATTTCGAGGACGTGGGCGTGCAGCGCATCACCGTCCCGGAGGCCTACAGCTTCGACGCGGTTTCCCAGCTCGGCTACATCGCCGCCAAGACCCGGACGATGGAGCTGCAGACCGGCATCCTCCCGATGTACTCGCGCACGCCGACGAACCTGGCCATGACGGCCGCCGGCCTCGACTACATCAGTGGCGGTCGCGCGGTGCTCGGCATCGGCGCCTCCGGCCCCCAGGTGATCGAGGGCTTCCACGGCGTCAAATACGACTTCCCGTTGGGCCGGGCCCGCGAGCACGCCGACATCTGCCGCAAGGTGTGGCGTCGCGAGAAGCTCGAATATCAGGGCAAGCATTACCATCTGCCGCTCACCAAGGAGGACGGCGGCAGCGGTCTGGGTAAGCCGTTGAAGCTCATCAACCATCCGGTGCGCGACCGGATCCCGATGCTGCTGGCGGCGATCGGCCCGAAGAACGTGGCGCTGGCCGCCGAACTGTTCGAGGAGTTCCAGCCGTTCCTCTTCCACCCCGAGCATGTGCAGGCCGCATTCGGGGAGTCGCTCGACGAGGGCAAGGCCAAGCGTGATCCGTCGCTGGGCGATCTGAAGATCGTGGTGCAGACTGCCGTCCGGATCACCGAGGACGCCGACGAGATCGAACGCACCCTGACGATCGTCCGCCATCACGCGGCCCTCTACATCGGCGGCATGGGGGCCCGGGGCAAGAACTTCTACAACTCTCTGGTGCAGCGCTACGGCTACGTCGACGAGGCCAAGGAGATCCAGGACCTGTACCTGGACGGCCGCAAGGACGAGGCCGCCGCCGCCGTCCCCGACGACCTGGTGAAGGCGATGAGTCTGATCGGTCCGCGGTCGTTCGTGGCCGAACAGGTGGACGCGTTCGAGAAGGCCGGGGTGGGCGTGATCCTCGGCGCCCCGTCGGCGATCGATCACCGGGACCGGGTCGAGGACATGCGGGTGCTCTCCGAGATCGTCAGCCGCTGACACAGCGGAACACACCTGCCGGGAATCCTGCGCGGGAACTCGATCGCGGTTACCGTCGTTGAAAGCCTGAAGCCAAGGCGAAGGGACCCATGAGCACTCGACGAACGCGACTGAAGGTGTGGCACCGGAAGAAGCGGTACAGCATCCGGCAGCAGCCGATGCTTGACCGCGCCTACCGGATCGCCGTCGGCGTGGTGGGCGGCGTGATGGTTCTGGCCGGGATGGCGATGATTCCGCTGCCGATCCCCGGCCCCGGCTGGGTGACGTTCTTCCTCGGCCTCTCGGTGCTGTCCACCGAGTTCGTGTGGGCGCATCGGCTGACGTCGTTGGCGCGGCGCGGACTGCACCGGGCCCGTGAATACGGTGCCGCCGCGGTCGAACTGCTGCGCCGCCGCGTGGTGCCGGCGATCGGCGCCTACGCACAGACCGCCGCGCAGCATCTGTCGGCGCAGGCCTGGGTGCCGTTCGCTCCGTCGTACGCCTGACCCACTCGACCGGCACCCGCTTCGGACGGGGTGGTTTCGACACGGGACGTCGTCGTCGCTGCGCTCCGCCGTCGGCCCGGCTCAACCAACGACGTGATTCGCTCGTCGCTGCGCTCCGCCGTCGCCCCGGCTCAGCCAACGACTTGGGTGACCCGTCGCCGACGGCCGCGGGCGCGGTGGAAAGATCGACGGCGTGGCAACCATGAATGAATGGATTCAGGGCGCACGCCCGCGCACCTTCCCGAACGCGATCGCACCGGTGGTCGTCGGCACCGGTGCGGCGGTGCGGCTCGGCGACCCGGTGTGGTGGAAGGCCGCGCTCGCCCTGGTCGTCTCCGTCTCGCTGATCATCGGCGTGAACTTCGCCAACGACTACTCCGACGGTGTCCGCGGCACCGACGACGATCGCGTCGGCCCGATGCGCCTCGTGGGTTCCGGAGCGGCGAGCGCCGGCGCGGTGAAAGCGGCCGCCTTCGGTGCGCTCGGTGTCGCCGGCGTGGTGGGCCTGGTGCTGGCGGCGACCACCGCGTGGTGGCTCCTCGTGGTCGGGGCGGTCTGCATCCTCGGAGCCTGGTTCTACACCGGAGGATCGCGCCCGTACGGCTACGCCGGCCTCGGTGAGATCGCGGTGTTCGTGTTCTTCGGTCTGATCGCGGTGCTCGGCACCGAATACGTGGTCGCCGGCGACATCGACATCGCCGGACTGCTGGGCGCGATCGCGGTCGGCTGCTTCTCCAGCGCCGTCCTGGTCGCGAACAATCTGCGAGACATCCCCACCGACACCGAGTCCGGAAAGATCACGCTGGCCGTACGTCTCGGCGACCGACGCACCCGGCTGCTGTTCGCCGCCCTGGTCGCCCTGCCGTTCGTGGCGACGATCGCGATCGCGGCGGCCACCACCTGGTGGGCGCTGGCCGGACTGGTCGCGGCGCCTCTCGCCGTCCTCGCCGCCCGGCCGGTGGTGGGCGGGGCGCAGGGCCGCGCCCTGATCCCGGGGGTCGCCGTGACCGGCCTGGCGATGCTCGCCTGGTCCGTCGCGACCGGCGTGGCCCTCGCCTTCGCCTGATCGGCTCGACCACGGGTTAGCCTGCTGGCATGAGGCCGGTGGAGCGGGACGTCGTCGACGTGACGACGCGCCGACCGATCGGATACCGGCGATCGCCCCGCGGTCCAGGCCACGCCGGGCGGCGGCCATCCTGCTGGTCCTGACGACCCTCACGATCCTCGGATCCGTCACCGCCTGGCAGTTGTGGGGCGTCCGGTCCTCCACTCGGATCGACATGACCACGGTGTC
This sequence comes from Gordonia sp. (in: high G+C Gram-positive bacteria), assembly GCF_047600565.1. Lineage (GTDB taxonomy): Bacteria > Actinomycetota > Actinomycetes > Mycobacteriales > Mycobacteriaceae > Gordonia. The sequence continues at coordinate 2,711,625 of NZ_JASGKN010000001.1, read as the reverse complement.
GCTCGGTGAGCCCACCGAGGTGACCGGCGAATACGACCCGGGTGGACGGGTCGTGGACGCCCGGCCGCGGCGGATCGGCACGATTCCCCTCGAGGTGGACCTGAGGAACACCGGCGACAAGCCGCTCAGCGTCGCCTCCGTCGAGGTCGACGTGCTGGCCTCCACGCGCCTCGACCGCTGCGGCACCACCACGAGGGCCGGCACGGGGCGGATCGGCGCCGTCTACACGGTGCGGCTGCCCGTCGCCGACGTCGACGGGCAGCCCGCCCCGAAACCGGGGGTCGTGAACACCCCGTCGGACTTCACGCTCGACGGCGGGGAGACCGACTGGATGGAGATCACCGTCGGCCCCGACTCCCAGAGCGACGTCGTCGCGCAGTTGTTCGCCTACCGGCCCGCCCTCGTCCTGGACGACGGCAGCCGGATCGTGTTGCCGTCGGTGGCGACGATCTCGTCGACCGGCATCGTCGGCCGGTATCTCGCGGCCGCGAAGACCGCGGCGCCGAACGCCGCCGTGAAGAAGTGCGCCGCCGAGGCCGTCGACCGGATCGACGAGGCCGCCCGGCTCGCGCAACTGCGGACTCCGCCGCTGACCGAGCTCCGGACCGCCTACGCGACCCTCGCCGGACGGCGGTGACCCGTCACTCGACGTGGGCGGCGCTGACCTTCGTGGTGCCGTCGCCGTTGACGGTGACCGTGCACGTGTAGCGGTTGACGTCCTGGCCGCCGAACTCGCCGGGGCTGCGGACGGCGTCATGGCACGCGGTGGTCGCGGCCTGATCCTTCTCCGACTTGGAGAGACCGCCCTTGTCCGAGTGGCAGCCGGCGAGCAGCGCGACGGCGCCCGCAGCGCCGACGACAGAGATCACGATTCGCTTCATGCGCCCCATTACACCCGTTTCGGACCCGATCCGTGCGGTGGATGCGGCCGACCCCGCCGATCGTGTCGATCAGCGGGGTCGGTGTCGTGGGGTGTCAGGCGTCGACCGGGGTCTCCGGCAACGACGCCAGGACGGCGGCACGCAGGTCGTCGGCCGTGGTGGCCGAGGCGATCAGGGCGTGCGAGGCCGCGTCGTCGGTGTCCAGGATTCCCAGGAGCACGTACTCGGGGACGATGGTGCGGTCACCGCGGTCGCGGGCGTATCCCACGGCGGCGCGCAGAGCGTCCCGGGCGGAACCGCTCATGCGGGGTCCGCCGCGACGGCCACGCGGGCCGCGGCGGCCGCGGCCGCCCTCCCACGGGCCCTCGTCGTCGGCGCCGGGGCCGGGGCCGAAGCCACCGGGACCCCATCCCTGTCCGGTATCGCCCGGCCCGAAGCCGCCCGGCCCGAAACCGCGGGGACCGAAGCCCTCACGGTCGGGACCGCCGCGACGTCCGCCACGGCCCTGTGGGCCACCACGGCGCCCGTCGGGACCGCCGTGCCGGCGGCCGTGCGGCCCGTCGCAGTCGGGACCGTGACCGCGTCCGCGGCCCCGTCCGTCTCGTCCCCGGCCGCGGCGTTCGCCCCAGCCGTCGGTCATGTCCTCGCCGAAGCGGTCGCGGACCGCCTCGCGCACCTTGTCCAGGTCGATGCCGATGCTCTTGAGTGCCTCGCGGTCCTCGTCGTAGCGGTCGGTGGCCGATCCGGAGCCGTCATCGGCCAGTTCGTCGGCGTGCTCGTCGTGGAAGGCGCGCACGGTGTCCCGTGCGCTGTCCAAGGTCAGCCCCTGCTCGCCGAGCAGCGAGAAGAGCGGGCTGCGGGCGTTGCCGAGCATGCCGAGGATCAGGTGGTCGTTGCCGAGGCCCCGGTGTCCGAGGTCTGCGGCCTCCTGCATGGCGAACATCATCACCACGCGGTCGTCTGCGTTGAAACGGTTAAACATCGTTTCCGTCCTTTCCGGCCTTGTGGGCCGATTCACCGCGGTTCTCCGGTGGGATCTCGCGGTACGAGTGTTTCTGGTGCACGGCCTGCCGGCTGAGCTGCAGGACGTCGGCGATCGCCTGCCAGCTCCATCCTTGGGAGCGGGCGTTGGCGACCTGGACGTCTTCCAGGCGGTCGGCCAGGGTTCGCAGCGCGCGGACGGCGGCCAGGCCTACGGCCGGGTCTCCGCTCGCGGCGGCTCCGGCGACCTGATCTCCTTCAGTCACTGTCAACTCCTCTTCGTCGTGCATGATGTCAGGTTATGTTGACGATTCAACCGTTGTCAACATTTCTTGACAACTTTTTTCGGAGCCCGCCGACAGGAGTGCTGAGAACGTGTTCACCACGAACACGAATCCAGCAGTCTCCCGGCGTTCTACTCCGAGATGATCGACTCGGTGATGTTCATCCGCGACGCACGCAACGCCGGGACGAGCGCTCCGAACAGGCAGAGAGCCGCCGCGACGGCGACATAGAGCGCCGAGGACCACAGAGGTCGATACAGGATGTCGATCGAGGTGACCTCGGTGAGGATCTTGTCAGACAGGTAGTGCAGACCCGAGCCCATCACCACACCGACCACGGCGCCGACGACCGCCACCGACCCGGCCTCGGCGAGCACCATCGCGACCACGAAGCGACGGGAGGCGCCCATCGCCCGGAGCACACCGATCTCACGGCGGCGTTCCAGGACGGACAGCAGCAGGGTGTTCAGCAGGGCGATCGCCGCCGCGCCCGCCACGATCCATTGGATGGCCACCGTGAACGCACCCGCCTGCTGGACGGTCTTCTGCGTCGCCTGCAACGCCACGTGCCCGGTGTAGACGTAGACCGGCCGGTCCCCGGCACCCGGATACCTGTCGGCGATCGCGGTGATCGCCCGGGTGACCGCGGCGCGATCGGCGCCCGGGTCCAGGAACACCTGCAGGTAGGTCTCCCCCGGTCGTTTGAACCAGTCCGCCATCCGGTCGACCGAGATCGCGGCGGTCCCGGAATCGATGGTCACGTAGTTGACGGTGTCGCGGACCACCACCTCGTGATAGCCGGTGGGGGTGGCGAGGCGGATGGTGTCTCCCACCTTCACCCCGAGCGTCCGGGCCAGCACGCGAGAGATCAGGATCCCGTCGCCGTCGAGGGTCTGCTTCACCGCTTCGGGACTGGCTTTGCGCATGAACGGTGCGGCGGCGTCCGGCTCCAGCCCCTGCAGCATGGCGCGGGCGTCACCCAGGTTCACCGAGGCCCACTGCCCGCCCGTCACACGTGCCACGCCCGGCACCTTCTCGACCTGGGAGGCGATGTCCGGGTTCAGGACCGGACCGACCGGGATGTCTTCGGCCGACCGGGACGACACGTACAGGTCGGGGTCGGACAGACCGTCGAGGGAGCGGCCGATGGAACCGATCATGTTGTTCAGCGCGCCCGAGATGCCGACGCCCACGGCGATCGCGACGGCCACCGTCATCACCGTCGCCCACACTCGGCGGGGTGCGCGTTCGCTGTTGACCGCGGCCAGCCGGCCCGGACCCCGGAACCAGCGGGACACCACGACGACGGCGGTCACCAGCACGGTGATGAGCCCGAAGCACAGCAGCAGGCCGCCGAGCGAGTAGACGGCGCCCGCCAGCAGTGCGGCCTGCCCTTGGATGAACTGCGGCATCAGGAACGCGCCGATCACCATCGCGGTGCCGATACCGGCCAGCGACCACCGCAGCAGCCGTGACGGCGGCGCGGCGTCGGCCGCCTCGCCGGGCACCATCGCCTCGACCGGCTCGACGGCGAACACCGATCGCGCGGCGAGCGCGGTGGCGGCCACACACGCCAGGATGCAGGCGGCGACGGTCAACGGCGCCGCGTACGCGGGAAGGCTGTACGACACCTCGATGGGCGTCGATCCGACCGCGCTGGGCAACCGTCCGACGGCCCAGCGGCCGGCCAGGATCCCGACCGGCACACCGAGCAGGCCGCCCACCAGACCGAAGACGCCGGCCTCGGCCAGCAGGTCGCCGACCAGGTGACGCCGCCGGGCGCCGAGTGCGCGGATCATCGCGAGCGACTGGCGCCGCGATGCCACCGCCATGTTCATGGTGTTGAACACGAGGAACGCCGCGATGATCAACGAGACCAGCGACACCAGCAGCGTCGAATCACGGGTCACCGCGCTGGCGACCTCGGCCTGCTTCACCCGGAAGTCCGGATCGACCACGGCGGCCCGGCCGTCGACGGCTTTCTCCACCTCGCCGCGCAGCGCCGCCGCATCGGCGCCGGGCTTGGGGACGATGAGGATCGAGTCGACGGCGCCGTCGAGCCCGGTGAGCTGCTGCGCCAGCTGCAGGTACGCGAACACGAAGCGACCGCCGTTGAGGACTCTGGTGTCCGCATCGTCGACGACCCGCAGGACGCGCACGTCGACGCCGCTGACGGTCAGTTGCTGGCCCTCGCGCAGACCCGTGCCCGCGCCGGCGATGATCCCGTCCTGCAGATCGTCGGCGCCGAGCGATCCGCCCGACGCCGCCACCGCGGATCGCAGTTGCGGGGACAGTGCGGTCACCCGCATGTCCGAGCCCAGGAGCGTCGTCGACTCACCGTTCACCAGGATCGAGCCGCGCACCAGAGGCACCACCGATTTAGCGTCCGTCGCCGCCGAGCGGACCTCCCCGACCAGCGAGTCGTCGATTCCGGTGTCGGCGACCGCGGCCACCTCGAGGGTGGCCGAACCCGAGATCGCACGATTGAACTTGCTGACCGTGTCGCTCATCGAGCCGTACGCACCGAGCACCGCGATCAAGAGTCCGGACGCCACGACGATCACGATCAGCGAGGTGACCACGCGCAGCCGGTGACTCGACAGCTCACGCAGGTTGAGGACCCGGACCCGGGTCAGTCCCGCCCGGATCATTCGGCCCGGTGCCGTCCGGAGTCGCCGGACGAGGGCAGCGGCCCGGTCATCCATCTGGCGCCCGGGACGTGCTGGGCGGGCTGCGGCGCACGGATCGGCGCGGGCGCCATCGGCCCGGGCGTCATCGGCGCCCGATCCGGCTGCGGGTGCACGGCCGGCAACGGCTGCGCCGGCCGCGCACCACCGTCGAGGACCTTGCCGTCACGGACGGTGATGACGCGATCACAGAAGGAGGCGGCACCGTTGTCGTGCGTCACCATCAGCACCAGCCGGTCGGGTTCGTCGTGTGCGACGTCGGCCAGCAGCTGCAGGACGTCCTGGCCGGTCTTGGAGTCGAGGTTGCCGGTGGGTTCGTCGGCCAGCAGGATCTTCGGCGACATGATGAGCGACCGGGCGATGGCGATGCGCTGCATCTGTCCGCCGGACAGTTCCGAGGGACAGTGGTCGATCCGGTTGCCCAGGCCGACCCGATCGAGCAGTTCCACGGCGCGCGGCTTGGCCTTCGCCAGCGATTTCGAGTCGAGCAGCATCGGCAGCGCGACGTTCTCCCAGGCCGAGAGCGTCGGGACGAGGTTGAAGAACTGGAAGATGAAGCCGACCCGGTGCCGCCGGAATTCGGAGGCCTGGTCGTCGTTCAGGGACGACAGGTCGACACCGTCGACGACGATCCGGCCCGACGTGGGGGTGTCCAGTGCGCCGAGGATGTGCAGCAGTGTGGACTTGCCGGCGCCCGAGGGCCCGATGACCGAGACGAACTGGCCGCCGTCGATGGTGAGGCTGGCGCCGTCGAGCGCACGGACGCGCTCGGTGCCCATCTGATATTCGCGGACCAGGTCGGTCGCCTCGACGACGGGCACGTGGGCCTACTCGTCGTCGCCGCGCAGCCGAGCGTGGAGGTCGTCACGGCGGGCGGCGCGCTGCGCATCGACGCCGGCGATCTGCTCGTTGACCTTGTTGCGCAGACCCTTGAACGCGACCATGCCGATCGGCAGGGCGATCAGGACGCCGAAGACGGCGGCGATCAGGATCGGCACCTTCACACCGAACAGCAGTCCGACGCCGATGATGGCGGCGGCGATCGCGACCACCAGGCCGAGACGGACGACGGTGTAGGCGGCGAGCCAGCCGATCAGGGAGCCGACCGACGCGGTGGGCGTGGTCTCGGTGCGATCCTCAGTCATGGTGCTCACCCTATACGCGGTGGCTGGACCGGAAGACATGGCACAAATCGTACGGTTTGTGCCAATAAGCGGTGGTCGAACCGGCGAAATCCCCGCTCCGAACCGGCGCCAACCGGACATTACCGACTCTTTACCGTTTACTGACCATTCGAGCACCTGGGGGTTCGAGGTGTATCCAGGAGTCAGTAAGAACAGTCCACTACCCCACTGGAGGAACGATGACTCTCTCCGAGCCCATCACCCCGAGCCTGGCTCGCCAGCACAGCCTGACCCCGGGCCAGGTCGCCGAGATGTTCAACGTGAATCCGAAGACGGTCGCCCGGTGGGCCACCACCGGCGTGCTGCCTTCGATCCGCACGCCCGGAGGCCACCGCCGCTTCCGCGAGGCCGACGTCGTCGCCCTCCTCAACCGCTGAGCCCAGACTCCCGATCGTCCTCCGCGAGTACCGTGGAGGCATGGCGTATCTCTTCGCGTTCGTGATTCTGCTGGCCATCGTCTGGATCGGCTGGCGACTCACCTACGGCTCATCGTCGGCCACCCCGTCCGCCGTCCGGCACGACGCGCCGCGCGGCCCGGACGACGATCCGGAGTTCCTGGACAAGCTGTGACCCAGAAAGACGCCCCCGCAGTTCGCGTGAACTGCGGGGGCGTCTCCTTTCGACAAGCTCAAGGAGCGTCAGACGCTCGTTGAGCCTGTCGAAGCGAGAGAGGGCCTACTTCTTGGTGTAGTCGTAGAAGCCCTTACCCGACTTGCGGCCGTAGTAGCCGGCGTCGACCATGCGGCGCAGCAGCACCGGCGGCGCGTACTGCGGCTCGCTGAACTCCGCGTAGAGGCTTTCGGCGATCGGCAGGCACACGTCCAGACCCACGGTGTCGGCCAGACGCAGCGGACCCATCGGATGACCGCAGCCGTTGACCATGCCCTCGTCGATGTCCTCGGCGCTGGCGAAGCCGGTCTCGTACATGCGGATCGCACTCAGCAGGTACGGCACCAGCAGGGCGTTGACGATGAAGCCCGCCTGGTCCTTCGACTCGATGGTCTTCTTGCCGAGCGTCTCCGAGGCGTAGGTCTTGACCTTCTCGACCACCGCCGGATCGACCTTGAGCGTGGTGACGATCTCGACGAGGTTCATCACCGGCACCGGGTTGAAGAAGTGCATGCCCAGCACGCGCTCGGGGTGCTTGGTCGCGTTGGCCAGCCGGATCACCGGGATCGACGACGTGTTGGTGGCCAGGATCGCGTCCGGGCTGACGATCTCGTCGAGCTTGTGGAAGTACTCCAGCTTCAGCGACTCGATCTCCGGCATCGCCTCGACCACCAGCTCGCAGTCGGAGAACGACTCGATATCGGTCGTGACGGTGACGCGGTCGAGGGCGGCCTTGGAATCCTCTTCGCTCAGCTTGCCGGCCTTCACACCGCGGGCGAGGCTGGTGGCGATCCGCTCCTGCGCGGCGTCGACGGCCTCGGCGCGCTCGAGCACGCGCACGTTCGAACCGGACTTGGCGACGACCTCGGCGATGCCGGCACCCATGGTGCCGCCGCCGATGACTCCGACGTTCTTCATTCTTCTCCTTCAGTGACGGGACACAGTCGTCCCGTGGTTCATTTCGACGAGCTCAATGAGCGAGGGTTGAGCTCAATGAGCGGGTGAGGCTTACAGGCCGGCGTAGGAGTGCAGGCCGGACACCACCAGATTGATGGCGAACAGGTTGAACATCAGCGCCACGAAGCCGGCGACGTTGACCCAGGCGGCGGCGTTGCGCCAGCCGGCGGTCGCGCGGGCGTGCAGGTAGGCGGCGAAGATGATCCAGGCGATGAAGCTGACCGTCTCCTTCGGATCCCACCCCCAGAAGCGGCCCCACGAGCTCTCCGCCCAGATGGCACCGAACACGATGCCCAGACCGAACAGCGGGAAGCCGACGACCACGCACTTGTAGGCGAGCCGATCGAGGCTGTCCGCCGACGGAAGATGGTCGACGATGCGGCGTCCGATGACGGCGGGCGAGAAGCCGGTGGCGGTCTCGTCCTCGGCTTCGTGCGCGGCGGCCGTCGCACCCCAGCGCACCTTGATCAGGTACAGGATGCTGGCGACGCCGGACACCAGCAGAACACCGCTGCCCGTCGAGATGATCGACACGTGGATGAGCAGCCAGTAGGACTTGAGTGCCGGCACCACCGGGGCCGCGGTGGCGTAGAGCCACTTTCCCGCGATGAACATGAGCAGCGCGACGGGGATGAGCACGATGCCCAGCAGCGGACGCTGGGCGGGTTTGCGCAGGAAGAACAGGGCGGCGAGCATGCAGGCGGCGCAGGTCAGCGAGATGAACTCGTACATGTTGCCCCAGGGTGCACGGTCGGTGGCGATGCCGCGCACCACGATCGATGCGACGTGTGCGGCGAAGCCGACCCACACCACCGGGTAGGCCATGGCCGAGAGGCGGTCGCCCAGGGGCCGCTTGGCCTGCGGTCCGGCCACTCGGCCCGGCGTACGGTCTCCCAGCGCCGTCGACCGGCCGCGCGCTGCGCTCCCGGCGCCCGCGGCGACCAGTTCCTTCTCCGCGGCCGTCTCCGGCAGCGCGCGGCCGCGCGCTCCGGCCAGCGCCGTCAGGAACAGCAGCATGGCGACGACGTAGATACCGATCGCGGTGCCGAACAACAGGTCCGACCACCGACCCAGATCTTCGTTGACGTAATCGCTCAATCCGGTGTTCACGCTGTGCGTTCCTTACTTGAAGTTCCTCGGGGGCGTCAGAGACGTCCGCGGTGGCGTCGCGAGTCCTCGTCGAGCAGTGCATGAGCCTGTTCGTCGAAGCCCTCTCCCCAGCCGGCCTGATCGGTCCGGGCCAGTCCGGCCACCTCCACTACAGTACGTCGTTGACCCTCGGCGGAGCCATCCCGCGTGGTCGGCGTCTCCGGCACCAGCCGGGCCCAGATGCGGCGACGACGGATCACCAGTGAGGTCAGCAGACCGGCCAGCATGACGATCGCCGACACCAGCACACCGCCCTGCGCCGGGTCGTGCGACACCTGCACCGACACCCACCGCTTGTATCCGTCGAACGAGACGACGGTGCCGTCCGGCAGCGTGGTCGTCTGACCGACGTTCAGGTTGACCGATGCCTTGCGCACCAGGCGCCCCTGATCGATGAGGTCGCGGTCCAGCGAGAAGACGTTCTGGGCGCGGCCGGTGTCCAGGCCGGTGTCGCCCTCGTAGACGCGGATGGCGACGGCCGGGTCGTGCGGCACCGGCGACTGCGACGCCAGGAGCGTGCCGTGCAGCAACGGATCCGGCGCGAACAGGCCGTCGATGGCGATCTGGTGCTTGCGGCGGTCGTCCTCGTTCGGGTACATGCCGGCCGGGGTGTCGAAGCGCATGGCGCCCTCGGACAGGAAGGTCTGCGTGTCCTGCGGCAGGTACGGCGAGGTCTGGGTGCGCTTCTCCCCGTTCGGGAAGGTGACGGTGAACGTCGGTGCGAAACCGTTGCCCAGCACGTAGACGCGGGCACCGGAGATGCGGAGCGGATCGTTCACGCGCACATCCCGCTCGGTCCAGGTGTTCTCCGGGGCGTCGACGTCCTTCGTGTAGGCCACCTTCGCGGTGTACATGTCGGGCTGGCCGTTGGGCAGGAACTTCGCCTCGAAGTCGTCGACGCGGAAGCAGAACGGCGCCAGCCGGGTGCCGTCGACCATCGCGCCGGAACGGAAGCTGTCGTAGACGGCCGTCGAGGTGTTGCAGAGCACCTGGTCGTCGCCGGCGATCAGCGTGCGGCTGCCCTCGTAGCCCCACAGTTTGCCGAGCGCGATGGTGACCAGCATCGACAGCAGTGCGAAGTGGAACACCAGGTTGCCGAACTCGCGCAGGTAGCCCTTCTCGGCGGACACCTCGACCGCGCCCTCCGGGTACCGCTCGGACGGTTCGACGACCCGGGTCATGGTGCGCCAGCCACGCAGGTTGCCGGTGATGCGGGTGGCGAGCTCCTCCGGTGCGCCGTCGACGGTCTCGCTGATGTGCCGCGGCATGCGGGCCAGATTGCGCGGTGCCGGAACCGGCTTGCCGCGCAGCTGCTGGAAGTACTCCCAGATGCGTGGCGTCAGGCAGCCGATCAGCGAGATGAACAGCAGCAGATAGATCGCGGTGAACCATCCGGACGAGAACACCCGGAAGAAGCCGAGACGATCCATCCAGACGCCGATGGTGCCGTGGTCGGCGATGTACTTCTCGGTCTTGGACTCGTTGAGCTCACGCTGCGGCAGCAGGGCGCCGGGGATCGCGGCGAGCGCGAGCAGGAAGAGCAGCGCCAGCGCGGTGCGCATAGAGGTCAGTTCGTGCCAGAACCGGCGCAACGGTCGGAGCAGCCAGCGCTGGGCGGGCGAGACGGTGGTCATACGGGCAGCTCCACATCGGAGACCAGATGCATGCGGATCCAGTCGACGAAATCGTTCCACACGCCGAACAGCAGAAGCACACCGACCACGATCATCAGCACACCGCCGACGATCTGGATGGTGCGGGCGTTACGGCGCAGGAAGCCGAGGCTCCGCAGCGCCCAGGCCGATCCGAACGCCAGCAGGACGAACGGCACGCCGAGCCCGATGCAGTAGGCGATCACCAGCAGCACGCCGCGCCAGGCGGTCATGCCGTCGGTGTTGGCGGCCACCACGAGTACCGCGCCGAGGGTGGCGCTGCTGCACGGGATCCAGCCGACCGCGAACACCGCGCCCAGGAGGGGCGCCCCGATCCAGTTGGAGATGCGTCGCGGCGAGAACCGCAGGTCCCGCTGCAGGAACGGGATCATGCCGAGGAACACCAGGCCCATCGCGATGGTGACCACGCCGCCGATCCTCTGCATCAGCTCCATCCGATGCTGATCGAGGAACAGATGGGTGGCACCCAGGACGGCGGCGGTGGCGAGGACGTAGACGACGGTGAATCCGGCGACGAACAACGCGGCGGCGCCCATCACGCGCAGGCGTCCCTTCTTGGCCGGCTCGTCCGGGCTGACGGCCGGCGCTTCGGCACCGACCAGACCCGCCAGATACGACAGGTAGCCGGGGACCAGCGGCACCACGCACGGCGATGCGAACGAGATCATGCCGACCAGCACGCACACCGCCATGCCGAGCAGCAGCGGCCCGGTGGAGACGGTGTTCGAGAAGGTGTCGGCGACGCTGGCGAGCGGCACCGATCCGGCGGCGAAGGTCATTGCGGTGTGCCGGCTCCTTCGGCGGCGACGCGCTGTACGGCCGCGCTGAGCTCCTGCTCGTCGATCGCCTTCAGATAGACGACGGCCGGCCGCAGTTCACGGTCGAGGATGACGGTGGTGGGCACGGCGCCGACCGGCACGCCCAGCGCGGACAGGGTGCGCCCGCCATAGTCGAAGATCGACGGATAGGTGACGCCGCGGTCGCGGATGAAGTCCTGGGCGCTGCCCTGGACGTCGCGGAAGTCGATGCCGACGAACTGGACGCCCTTGTCCTTGGTCTCGTCGAAGGTCTTCTGCAGTTCGGAGAACTCCTTGCGGCACGGCGCACACCAGGAGGCCCACACGTTCACGACCACCACCTGGCCGCGGTAGGCGTTCACGTCGACGGTCCCGTCGCCGAGCACGTTCTCGCCGGACACCTGCCCGATCGGCTTACGGTCGGCGGGCGCGTACTCCAGCACGGTCTTGCCGCCGGGCGCCACGATCTGGTTGCCCTGACCCTGCACGACGGCGTCGTCACCGGTGCCGCAGGCGGAGGTTCCCACCGCGACGGCGGCGAGCATCGCCGCGGCCACAGCCGATCGGATCCGCATGCCGCTCACGCCCCCGTCACCGACGGATCCGATGCGCCGGCCGGCTCGGAGTAGACGATGTCGACGAGCTCGTCGCCGGAATAGATGAGGCTGGTCAGCGACGCCAGCGAACACTGGCGCAGGCGCGGATCGTGCCAGAGGCGCTTGCCCTCCAGGAAGCGGCGCAGCGTGTAGACCGGCAGCTGGTGGCTGACGCACACCACCTCGTGGCCTTCGGCGGTGTCCCGGGCCAGGTTCGCGGCCGCCAGCATGCGGTGCGCGATGTGCAGGTACGGCTCACCCCAGGAGGGCGTCATCGGGTTGCGCAGCTTCGCCCAATGCCGGGGTTTGGCGATCGCGTCGCCCACCTTCAGGCCCTCGAACTGGTTCTCCGACTCGATCAGGTCGTCGTTGGTGATGATCTCCAGGCCGTGCGAGGCGGCGATCGGGGTGGCGGTCTCCTGTGCGCGCTGCAGCGGCGAGGCGAAGACGGCGGCGATGTCGTGGTCGGCGAGGACGTCGGCGACGGTCTGCGCCTGCGCACGCCCGACGTCGGACAGACGGAAGCCGGGGAGCCGGCCGTAGAGGATGCCGTCCGGGTTGTAGACCTCGCCGTGACGCATCATGTGCACGATCGTCTTCATCTACCGCTCCTCGTGCCTGGTCATCTGTCGCTCCTCGCGCCTATTCACTCGCCGCTCCTCGAGCCTGTTCACTCGCCGCTCCTTGAGCCTGTCGAAAGGTGCATTCATCGGGCTGGTCACTCGCTCGCTCGGGCGGCGGCCGCCGCAGCGGCGGGCAGGGCGGCGGCGATCGTCTCGAAGGCGTCGTCGTCGAGGGCGGTGGAGGTGAACCATGCCTCGAAGGCGCTCGGCGGCGGGTACACGCCGCCGGCGAGCAGGGCGTGGAAGAACGGCGCGAAGCGCCAGGTCTGCGTGGCCTTGACGCCGGCGTAGTCGACGATGGGCTCGTCGCTGTCGGTGAAGAAGACGCTGAACAGGTTGCCGGCCGCCTGGACGCGGTGCGCGACGCCGGCCTCCGTGAGCGCGTCGCCGATCATCTGCTGCAGCCGCAGCGAGTTGGCGTCGAGCGTCGTGTAGACGGCGTCGTCGGCCAACCGCAGCTGGGCCAGGCCCGCGGCGACGGCGACCGGGTTCCCCGAGAGGGTGCCCGCCTGGTAGACCGGTCCGAGCGGGGCGAGGTGATCCATCACGTCGGCGCGGCCACCGAAGGCGGCGGCCGGCAGGCCACCGCTCATCACCTTGCCGAAGGTGTACAGGTCGCCGGCGACCCCGTCGATCCCGAAGTAGCCGGCCTTGCTGACGCGGAAGCCGGTCATCACCTCGTCCATGATCAGCAGGGCGCCGTGGCGGGCGGTGAGGTCGCGGAGCCCGGCGTTGAAGCCGTCGACCGGTGCGATCGCCCCCATGTTGCCGGCGGCGGCCTCGGTGATGACGGCGGCGATGTCGTCGCCGTGGGTCTCGAAGGCCTGGGCGACGGCGGCCAGATCGTTGTACGGCAGGACGAGGGTGTCGTGCGCGGCCGCGCCGGTGACGCCCGGCGAGGTCGGCAGGCCGAGGGTGGCGACACCCGACCCGGCGTCGGCCAGGAGCGCGTCGACGTGGCCGTGGTAGCAACCGGCGAACTTGATGATCTTGGAGCGGCCGGTGAATCCGCGGGCCAGGCGCACCGCCGACATGGTGGCCTCGGTGCCGGAGTTCACCAGGCGCACGCTCTCGACGGGATCGACGCGGGCGATGATCGCCTCGGCGAGTGCGATCTCCGCCTCGGTGGGCGCACCGAACGACAGTCCGTGCACGGCGGCCGACCGCACCGCGTCGATCACCTGCGGGTAGGCGTGGCCGAGGATCATCGGGCCCCAGGAGCAGACCAGGTCGACGTAGGTGTTGCCGTCGGCGTCGGTCAGCCGGCAACCGGACGCATCGGTGATGAAGCGGGGGGTGCCGCCGACCGCGGAGAAGGCCCGCACCGGCGAGTTCACACCGCTGGGAATGGAGTGCGCGGCCCGGGCGAAGAGCGCAGCGCTGTTCGTCGTGACCTGTTCGCGGGCAGTCGGTTCCACGTCAGAGGGTCGGGCCATGCCCTCCAGTGTTCCAAATCCGGGCGCGCGGTCCCAATCGCGTGAACAGCATCTCAGCCGGTAGACGGCGATTGCCGGGTCTGCGTGGTCTGTGCCGCCCGCTGCGTCAGCGTCCGGCCATCGCGGCCACGACCGCATCCGCGATCGCCTGCTGGCCGCGGGCGTTCGGATGCATCGATCCGGGTCCGGCCTTGATCGGTTCGATCCAGCGTTCGGCGCCCGCACACACGTCGTGCCCCTCCGACGGTCCGGCGGTGTCGACGTAGGTGATGCCGCCGACCGTGCGGGCCGCCGTGCGCAGCACGGTGTTCAGATCGTCGGTGAGGCCGGACAGGAGCGGGACGTCGCCGGCACCCAACGGCACCAGGTCGTGGCAGCCACCGGTCGCGGGCACGATCCGCGGATAGCCGGCGAGATAGATCTTCGCGTGCGGGGCCGCCTTCCGTATCCGGCGCAGCGCGTCGACGAGGGCCGGCCGGGTGTCGTCGTTCAGCTGTGCGGTCAGCCGGGCGATGACACCGGCGCACGGTGATCCGTCCGGGTCGGAGCGGCCCAGACGGGTGCACTCCCCCACAGCGGTGGAGAACACGTAGCCGTCGTTGCCGCCCAGCGTCATGGTGACCGTCTCGGTGGCGTCGGAGAGGACATCGAGTTGCGGGTCGACGCCCTCGTACTGTGCGGCGGTCAGGTCATCGGTGGTGGCGCCGGCGCACGCCACGTCGGTGAGCGTCCAGCCCTCGTCACGGGCGACGATCTCGCCGTAGTTCTTCGCCGATCGCAGGCAAGTGAAGGGCGAGTCCTCGATCAGCGGGCTGACGCCCGCTCCGCTGGCGTAGCTGTCGCCGAGATGGACGTGCCGGGCGGCATGCGGCGGCGGCGTCGTCGTGGTGTCCTCGTCCGACGTCGTCGTCGGGGTGACCGGTGCCGGGGTCTGCGCCGGAGCGCACCCGGTGACGAGCGTCGCGGCGGCGGCCGTCGCGATCAGCAGCCGAGCGGCTCCCCGCATGTCACGACTCCGGTGAGGTTCCGGAGGGGCCCATGCCCAGCTTCACGGCCAGGACGGCCTCGGTGAGTTCGGTGCGGAACCGGTCGACGTCGCGCGCCCACGCCTGCGCCAGTTTGCCGTCGGACAGCTTGACGCCGACGCCCTTGCGGCGGCGGGGAACGGCCGGCAGTTCGCCGAGGGCCCGCGCCGATTCCCACTTCTCCGGGATGTCGGTGCGGTTCTCGGGGTAGACCTTCTCGATGTCCTCGAGGGCGACGATGCGTGCGCCCTGGCGGAGGGTGGTCTCGGTGAGCCGCACGGTCACGTGCTGACGCGCGGCGGCGTACTGCATCCAGGAGAAGCCGATCAGGATGACACCGAACAGGGTGAGGATCGGCCAGTGGACGCGGCCACCGCCGATGATCTCCATGATCAGCACCGCGGCGACCATGATCGGACCGATGGCGACGATCCACGGGCTGCCGCCCCGCTCGAAGAACAGGGTGCGGCCGGGGTCGAGTTCCTCGGTGTCGGTCAGCCCCGGGTAGGGCGTGGCCTTGTCGCTCACCTGCGGTCGCTCACTTGCGGCGCTTCTTCCCGGACTTCTCGGGTTTGGGTTCGTTCGGGTCACGGCCGTTGAACCAGGCGTCGGCGTCCGGCCGGTAGGCCAGGATCGAGCCGAACAGTCCGATCACCGCGGCGAACAGCACGACGGCCAGGCCCGCAGCCTGGAAACCGACGGTCAGCACCAGAAGCATGGCGACGGCGACGATGGTCAGGGCGGCCAGCGCGCCCCGCCACTGCGGTTCGCAGTAGGCCTTGCGGGCCAGCAGCACGTAGGCGAGTCCGACGACGGCGACGAGGATGGCGACCGCGACCACTCCGAAGTCCCAGCCGGATCCGACGATGTTGGTGATGATCGAGGCGACGCCCAGAACGATGAGCAGTCCTCCGGAGATCAGCCACAGCCGCAGCGCCCACGTCACCGTGGGCGGTCGGGTGGCCGGGTCGGGCCGGTTCGTCACAGGCGAGTCGGTCACCGTGGTCCTCCAGTCGGATGCGTGCCTACACGTCGAGTGCCACGGTACTCGTCCATGGCGGTGCAGAAGCGGCCGCTCTCGGCGTTCATCAAGACCGCGACGGCTCCCATCGCGGCGACACCGGCGATGATCCGCGGCACCATCGTCCAGGTCGGCATCGACGTCGCGTCGGCCGACGGGGTGCCGAGGGTCGAGCCGATCACGTCGAGCACCGTCATGACGGCGATGAACGCACTGAGCCACGTCAGGCCGAGACGCGCCCACCCGCGTCCCTGCCACACCATCAGGCTGAGGACTCCGGCGATCAGCAGTCCGGCGACCGCCATCATCACCATTCCGCTGATCGCGGAGAAGGTGGCGAGCTGATCGACGCTGGCGCCGCCCGTCGGCTGGGTCTTGGCGGTCTCCTTGGCCATCTTCAGCGCTTCGGTGCGCAGCGGTGTGTACATGCCCGCGAGGGAGACCAGCATGCCGAGCGCCACGACGACCCAGAACTGCAGGGCCATGCGGATGGTGTCGGGCCGGGTCGGCGGCGGCCCCGCCGGGACGACGGGCACCGGCGGCGGGAAGGGGAACTGCGCGCCCGGCATCGGCTGGTACGGCGGCGGCGGGTACGTCGGGGGAGGCCCGAACTGCGGCACCGGCGCGGGAGCGGTCGGCGGCTCGGTCACGGCAGGCCCGGGCGCCGGCGCTTCAGCGGCAGGCGTCGCGGCGGGACCCGTCTCGGCGGCCTCCTGCGGGGTGCGGTCCGTCATCTCGGCCCCTCGGTCAGCCGGCGGGCGATCTCGACCGCGCCGTAGGTGAGGATGATGGACGCCCCGGCACGGGCGATGCTGAGCACCGCCTCGTCCAGTGCGGCCTCGCGGTCGATCCATCCGTTCTCGGCGGCCGCGCAGATCATCGAGTACTCACCGCTGATCTGGTAGGCGGCGACCGGCCGGTCGGACAGGTTCGCCACATCGCGCACGATGTCGAGATAGCTCATCGCCGGCTTCACCATCACCATGTCGGCCCCCTCGTCGAGGTCGGCGAGCAGTTCGCGGACGGCCTCGTCGCGGTTGGCCGGATCCTGCTGGTAGCTGCGACGGTCACCCTGCAGCGACGACGCCACCGCCTCGCGGAACGGGCCGTAGAACGCCGAGGCGTACTTGGCGGTGTAGGCCAGGATCGAGACGTCGGCGAAGCCCTCCTCGTCGAGCGCCTCCCGGATGACCGCGACCTGGCCGTCCATCATGCCGCTGGGGGCGACCACGTGGGCTCCGGCCCGCGCCTGCGACACCGCGAGCTTGCCGTATTCGATCAGGGTGGCGTCGTTGTCCACGCGCCCCTGATCGTCCAGAACTCCGCAGTGGCCGTGATCGGTGAACTCGTCCAGGCAGGTGTCGGCCATCAGCACGGTCGAGTCGCCCAGATCGGCCCGCAACGCGGCCAGCGCCCGGTTGAGGATGCCGTCGGGGGCGCATCCGCACGAACCGGTCGCATCCTTGTCGTCGGCCGTCGGCACCCCGAACAGCATCAGGCCGCCGACACCGGCGTCCACTGCGTCGGCGGCGGCAGCGCGCAGCGAATCGATCGTGTGGTTCACGACGCCCGGCATCGAGGTGATCGGCCGCGGCGTCTCGATGCCGTCGGCGACGAACATCGGCAGCACCAGCTGCGCCGGAACCAGCCGGGTCTGAGCGACGAGCCGCCGCATGGCCGGCGTCGTGCGCAACCGGCGGGGCCGGTGGACGGGATGCTCCATACCGTCGATCCTATGTCCTGCGACAGGCTCGGCAACCGGCCCGAACGGTCAGGACCGTGAGCGGCGGGACTTCTTACGCGGCGGGGGCAGGGCGCCCTCGGCACGCAGCGTCGCGGCGTGGTTCGCCAGCGCGTCCACCAGATCCGGGATCGACGCGGTCTCCGGCCGCACATCCACGCGCAGCCCGAACTCGACGGCGGTCTCGGCGGTCTTCGGGCCGATGCAGGCCACGATGGTGCGCGCGTGCGGCTTGCCGGCGATGCCGACCAGGTTCCGGACGGTGGAGCTCGAAGTGAAGCAGACCGCGTCGAAGCCGCCGGTCTTGATCATCTCGCGCGTCTCGGCGGGCGGCGGTGCCGCGCGCACGGTGCGGTAGGCGGTCACGTCGTCGATCTCCCAGCCGCGCTCACGCAGGCCCTCGGCGAGGGTCTCGGTGGCGATGTCGGCGCGCGGCAGCAGGATCCGGTCCACCGGATCGAGGATCTCGTCGTAGGGCGGGAAGTCCTCGAGCAGGCCGAGCGACGACTGCTCGCCGCTGGGCAGCAGTTCCGGCTCGACACCGAACGAACGGACCTTGGCGGCGGTCGACTCGCCGACACAGGCGATCTTGACGCCGGAGAAGGCGCGGGCGTCCAGACCGAACTCGGCGAACTTCTCCCACACTGCGCGCACCGCATTGGTCGAGGTGAAGACGACCCACTGGTAGCGGCCGTCCACCAGGCCCTTGACGGCGCGTTCCATCTGGGCCGGGCTGCGCGGCGGCTCGACGGCGATGGTCGGGACCTCGCGGGGGATGGCGCCGTGCGAGACGAGACGCTGGCTCATGTCGGCGGCCTGGTCTTTGGTGCGCGGCACCAGCACGGTCCAGCCGTACAGGGCGCGGGACTCCCACCAGGAGAACTTGCCACGCTTCTCGACGGGCTTGCCGACGGTCAGGATCAGCGGGCCGGTGAGACCGGTGGCCGCGTCGGTGAGCGTCGCGATCGTCGCCTCGACGGTGCGCTGACGGCAGGTGGTGCCGTTGACGGTGATCGCGACCGGGGTCTGCGGGGCCAGCCCGTGCTCGGTGAGCGCGCTGGCGACCTCGCCGAGATGGCTGTCGGTGGCGTGCAGCACCAGCGGGCCGGGTGCGGCGGCCAGAGCCGCCCAGTCTACGTCGCCGCGGACGTCGGCCACGGTGTGCGCCGAGCCGAGCGGCACGCCGGCGAAGCCGGGCACCGCGGCACCGGCGGGCAGGCCGGGCAGCACTTCGAAGGCGACCGAGGTGCGGGCCACGGCGGTGATCTCGGCGAGCACCGCGTCGGTGGTCATCGGGTCGCCGGCGACGACGCGCACGACGTCCGTGCCGGTCTTCGCCTGGGCGACGAGAGTCTTGGCGACGGTGGCGGGATCGCCCAGTGCCGGACGGACGACCTGCTCGGCCTCATCGGCCGGTTCGGCGGTCTTCGGCTGCGGATCGTCGGCGGGGTTCTCGGCGTCGTCGGCCTTGCCCTCGGACTTGCGGGTGCGGGCCCGGGCCGGCTCCTCGATACGGTGCGCCGATCCGATCAGGTCACGGATCTCGGCGGGAACGTCGGGGTCGACGTAGGCGACGGTCGCGTCGACGAGGACGTCGCGGGCTCGCACAGTCAGCAGATCCGGATTACCCGGACCCGACCCGACGAACAGAATCCGCCCGGGCTTAGCATTCTTCGTACGGCTCATGCGTTCGCACTCTCCTGCCCCGCGTGCGGGGCTGCAGTTCCATCTGGAGCCGTCAGAAGAGTGTCGCGTTACGACCTTCCGCTGACGAGTGCGGCAGCACCGAGCTCCAGCAGTTCGGTGGCGAGATCCCTACCGAGTTCGACGGCCCGATCGACCGGGCCCACCACCGAAGCTCGGATCACATCGGATCCGTCTTCGGCCGCCACCACCGCGCGGAGCGACAGTTCGGCGAAGATGCGCCCGTCCTCATCGATCGACTCGACCACTTCTCCGATCGCACCGATCGGGGCGGTGCAGCCGGCCTCGAGGGTGGCGAGCACCGCGCGCTCGGCGTCGACCGCAGCACGGGTGGACAGGTCGTCCAACTCGGCGAGAATTCTCACCAGTTCGGCGTCATCGGATCGGCACTCGACCGCTAGAGCCCCCTGTGCCGGCGCGGGCAGCATAGTCACCGGGTCGAATGCCTCGGCGACTGCATCGGCTCGGCCGATGCGTACCAGTCCGGCTCGGGCGACTACCACCGCGTCCAGTTCACCGTTCGCGACTTTGCCCAACCGAGAATCAAGGTTGCCCCGTAGGGGGCGGATTTCCAAACCGAGACCCAATGCTTTAAGCTGCGCGACCCTTCGCGGCGCCGAGGTACCGACGGTGGACCCGGGCGGAAGCTCCCCGAGGACCAGTCCATCCCTGCTGACCAGCGCATCTCTGGGATCGACGCGCTCGGGAACGACGATGTGGAGGTCGGGTTCGGCGGCGGTCGGCAGATCCTTGTACGAATGGATCGCGACGTCGCATTCACCGTCACGGAGTGCCACTCGGATGGCGGTGGTGAAGACGCCGACGCCGATCTGGGCGACCGGAGACCGCTGATCGGCGTCGCCGGGGGTCTTGATGATGACGAGTTCGGCGGGGTGACCGTTGGCGGTCAGACGGTCCGCGATGCCCTGGGCCTGCGTGGTGGCGAGGAGGGATCCGCGGGTGCCGATCCGGATCGGGACACTCATCGTGCCCGGCGCTGGCGCATCAGAGCCCGCTCACTTCGTTCCCGGCGCTCGCTCATCAGAGCCCGCTCACTTCGTTCCCGGCGCTCGATATCAGCCACGGCGCTCGGTGTCGGGTGCGGCGACCTGCTCGGCGGTGCCGGGCTGCAGTTCGAAGAGTTCGCGCAGGGCTTCGGCGTAGTGGTCACCGTTGCCATTCGAGGCGAGCTGCTTCACGCGCACCGTGGGGGCGTGCAGCAGCTTGTCGGCGACGCGGCGGACGGCTTTGGCGACCTCGTCGCGCTGGTGGCCGTCGAGTCCGGGAAGTTTGGTCTCCAGCCGCAGGATCTCGGCCTCGACGAGGTCGGCGGCCCGCTGACGGAGTGCGGCGACGGTCGGGGTGACCTCGGCCTGCCGCTGCGCGGTCAGGTAGTCGGACAGTTCGTCGGCCACGATGGTGCGGGCGGCGGCGGCATCGTCGGCGGCGGCGCGGGTCTCGTGGTCGCCGCGCAGCGACTCGATGTCGATCACCTCGACGCCGGGCAGCCGGCCGGCCGCCGGATCGACGTTGCGGGGCAGGCCCAGGTCGCAGATCATCAGCGGCGCCGGGTTGGTGCGGGCCAGCAGGGCGCCGTGGACGTCGCCGACCTCGAGAACGGTGTTCACCGAACCGGTGCAGGCGACGACGATGTCGGCGTCGGCCATCTCGGCGGCCACATCGGTCAGGCTGACGCCGCGGGCGGAGACGCCGTAGCGCTCGGTGACGCCGGCGGCGAGTTCGGCCGCACGGTCGGCGGTGCGGTTGACCACCACCATGTCGTCGATGCCGTCGCGGGCGAGCTGGCTGGTGGCGAGCGATCCCATCGCACCGGCGCCGATGACGACGGCGCGACGCATCGGCGGGTAGTCGGCGCCGCGGAGGGCGCGCGCACGGTGCACCGCCACCGACACCACAGAGGCGCCGGCCCGATCGATGCCGGTCTCGGTGTGCACCCGTTTGCCCACGCGCAGCGCCTGCTGCGCGAGTTCGTGCAGGGTGCTGCCGGCGGCGCGGTTCTCGTCGGCCACCGTGTACGCCGAACGGATCTGGCCGAGGATCTGCTGTTCGCCGATCACCATCGAGTCCAGGCCGGCGGCCACCGTGAAGAGGTGTTCGACGGCGGCCTCGGAGTAGTGCACGTACGCGTGCTGGGTGAGTTCGGAGTGCGAGAGACCCGAGTAGTCGCCGAGCACACGGCCCACCGCTTCGAGGGCGGGGTGGAAGGCGTCGACGACGGCGTAGACCTCAACGCGGTTGCAGGTGCTGACGACCATGGTCTCGGAGATGACCGGGGACTGCATGAGGGCTTCGACCAGCTTGGGGCGGTCGGTGTCGGCGACGGCGAGGCGCTCGAGCACAGGGACGGGTGCACTCCGATGGGAGGCCCCGAACAACAAAAGACTCACGCCGTCACCGTTTTCTCACCATGCTGTGCTTCTTCGCGCAGCACACCCATGCCCCCGATCAGAGCGCATGTACTACACAGGTTAGTTCACCGTCGAGGCTCGTCACCACCGACCCGGAGAAGTCTGTCGAGGTCTGAGCGCAGCCTTGCCTCATCGATTTCCCAGTACGAATGCTCGGTTCCGTCGAGCAGAACCACGGGCAGCCGGTCCCCGTATTCGGCGCGGAGCCCGGGATCTCCCTGGTCGGCCGCACGATCGACGTCGACGACGTCCGGCGCCAGTCCGTAGCCGGACAGGATCGGCGTCAACTGCGCGAGCGCCGTCTCGCACAGGTGACAGCCGTTCCGTGTCAGCAACGTCACGTTCACTTGCTCGTCAGCCATGCCGTTCAGGCTAGCCGCGACCACCTCCATGCCCACACGGTCCCGGCGTCGGGATCGTGGGCCTCGCCGACGTGGGCGAAGCCGAGCGAGGCCAGCACCCCCGTCGACGGATTGGGGCCGGGCAGGGTGTGCGCGATGACGTGATCGACGAGCCCGGTGCCGACGGCGTCGTCGACCAGCGCCTGCGCCGCGCTCGATCCGAGTCCGCGGCCCCGGAATTCGGGCGCTATCTCGTAGCCGATCTCCACGGTTCGGTCGTCGGGTGGTCCGGCGTATCCGCCTGACCCGATCAGGGTGCCGTGGGTGTCGTCGACGAAGAACCGCATCGACCAGGGCCGATCGTCGTCGGACGCGGTCTGGAGGTGCTCGAGGGCACCGCCGACGGCCTCCGGGAACTCCGGCCAGCCCTCCGGGGCCGGAGAGCCGATCATCGCCGCGAATCGCGTGCGATCGGCCTGCAGAGCGCACAGAAGCTGTTCGGTGACGGGTACGAGGCGTACCCGAGGACGGTTGGTCATGAGAGATCTCCAATCGTGGGAAAAGGGATGGCCGCACGACCGGGAGAAGGAGAGAAACCCACGAGCGAGGAGCGCAGCCGAAAACAAGGGCACGCCGAGAACGGCGTCTCGACGGTGACCGGAAAGTGGTCGGCGCTCCTGAAAGCTCGTGGTGTGTCGCCCGAAACGATTTCGGGCGTCGTCGACGTTACGCGCGACCGGCACGATCGTCCAGGTCCCCACGCGAACCGAACGGCTGACTACGCTGGAGGCCGATACGTTCGATCCGTCGCTAGGAGGTGCTCGTGAGCAAGGACGCTCCCGAACCGGAGGGCTACGACCCCGACCGCGATCCCGAGCACACCGATTCCGAGCACGACGAGGTCGTCGCTCACGTCGAGGAGGGTCGCGAACTCGCCGCGGAGCAGTTCGGCACACTGCTCGACGCGGATGAGCTGAACGAGGAGCTTCTCGACCGGGACTCCGCCGAACGTGAGGTCGCCGACCTGGAACGCCAAGCCCTCCTCGATGAGGAGGAGAACCGCCGGGTCACCCAGTGGCTGTCGGAGCGGGCCGGCAAGTTCAAGCAGAGTGCCGCCGAACTGCGGCAGGTGCTGGCCGGCGAGGCGTCGGCGAACGCCGCCATCGAGTCGCTGCGCGCCCGCATCCCGGAGGACGGCGCCGACCCGGGCGCCGATCTGACCGCCGCCGCCTTCTTCGACGTCGACAACACGCTGGTGCACGGCGCCTCCATCGTGTTGTTCGCCCGGGGCCTGGCCTCCCGCAAATACTTCTCGTACAACGACATCGCCAAGTTCGCCTGGCAGCAGGCGAAGTTCCGGCTGACCGGCCGGGAGAACATGGACGACGTGGCCGAAGGCCGCGACAAGGCGCTGTCGTTCATCGCCGGCCGGCCCACCGCGGAACTCGTCGCACTCGGTGAAGAGATCTACGACGAGTACATCGCCGACAAGATCTGGCCGGGCACCGCAGCCCTCGCCCAGCGGCACATCGCCGCCGGCCAGCAGGTGTGGCTGGTGACGGCCACCCCGGTCGAGCTGGCGCAGACCATCGCCAAGCGCCTCGGCCTGACCGGTGCTCTCGGCACCGTCGCCGAAAGCGAGAACGGCATCTTCACCGGCCGACTGGTCGGCGACATCCTGCACGGCCCCGGCAAGGCGCACGCGATCCGCGCCCTGGCCGTCCGGGAAGGCCTGAACCTGCGACGCTGCACCGCGTACTCGGACTCCTACAACGACGTCCCCATGCTGTCGCTGGTCGGCACCGCGGTCGCCATCAACCCCGATTCGGATCTGAAGGAGGTCGCGCGGGTGCGCGGCTGGGAGTCGTACGACTTCCGCACCGCCCGCAAGGCCGCCAAGTACGGCGTCACCACGGCCGCGGTTCTCGGCGCGACCGCCGGCGCCGGCGCCGTGGCCACCAAGGCGTTGCGCGGCCGGGGCGCAGGAGACTGAGGTTCGCACCCTGACTCGGGGTACGCGGCCTCAGCTCAGACCGCGCCGCCGGAATCAGGGTGCGTGCGACGGCCGCTCAGCCGACCCTCCCGCCGGTTGACCCATCGGCCCTCCCGTCGGTTGAGCCGCCACCGAGCCGATAGGCGAGGCGGCGAGTCGAAACCACCCCTCCAAGACGCGTGAGCAATGAAGAACCGCATTTCCGGTCGGTGGGGTTTCGACACGGCCTCCTTCGTCGGCCGGCTCAACCAGCGGAGGACAACGTCGACCGGGTCAACCAGCGGAGGACAACGTCGACCGGGTCAACCAGCGCGAGGCAGACATCGGGCCGGCTCAACCAGCGGAGGACGACGTCAGCCGAAGTAGACGGAACCGCGGCGGCTCAGCATCCGGAACAGCGTCTGCTGGATCTCTTCGCGAACGTGGTCGGTGAGATCGAAGACCACCATCGGGTCGTCTGCGGCGTCGGCGGCGTAGTCGCTCGTGTCGATGGGGCGGCCGAAGTGGATGTGCCACTTGGACGGCAGCGGGATGAGGCCCGCCGGGCCCAGCCACGGGAACAGCGGGGTCACCGGGAAGTACGGCAGACCCAGTGCCTTCGCGAGCGGCTTCAGGTCGGCGATCATCGGATAGATTTCCTCCGAGCCGACGATGGAGACCGGAATGATCGGCGCCTTGGTCCGGATGGCCGTGGTGACGAAGCCGCCGCGGCCGAAGCGCTGCAGCTTGTACCGGTCCTTGTAGAGCTTGCCCAGCCCCTTGTAGCCCTCCGGCCACACGGCGGTCAGTTCGCCCTGACGCAGCAGCGCCTCGGCGTCCTCGTTGCAGGCCAGGGTGGCGCCAATGCGACGGGCCATATCGCCGATGACCGGCATGTCGAACGCCATGTCGGCGGCCAGTACCCGCAGATAGCGCTGGTTGGGGTGGTGGTCGCGGACCGCCAGCGAGGTGATCAGCGCGTCCACCGGCAACGAACCGGCGTGGTTCGCGACCAGCAGTGCAGCACCCTCGGCCGGCAGATTCTCGACGCCGGTCACCTCGACGCGGAACCACTTCTCGTACACCTGGCGCAACGCCGGGAACCAGACGCTCTCGGCGAAGTTCGGGTCGAAGCCGAAGTCGTCGACGGTGTAGTCGCCGGTCATCCGCTCCCGGATGAATCCGGAGGTGGCGATCAGCGAGTCGGCGACCGTGTTGCGCAGGCCCCCGAGACTGAACAGCGGCGAATGCCGGCCCGGCTCGATCGGTGCGACGGCCTCGTCGGAGAGCTCGATCTGATTGCTGATGGGCACGACCTCGGCGGCCTCACGGCCGAATCCGTCGGTGTTGGGATGGCCCATGCCGGCGTAGCGCTGACGGGGATCCGACGTGTAGAGCGAAATCACCTTCGCATGACGCCGGTCGATCGGTTCATCGGCTGCTGCCATCGGTACTCGCCCCCTTGTTTCCGTCGGCTTAGGCAAACATCGTACGACGGTCCGCGCATGCTCGCAGTGGCCGACGCCACTCTGGACGGGATCGGATACCGCCGGTCACTGCAGGGCGGTGGCCGCCGCGACGAGTCGCCGTTCCACGCTGCGCCACACGTCCGACGGAACCAGCGGCTGGGTGCGTCCACGGTCGATGAACGAGTCGAGGGTCTCCAGCGTCGTGTAGCGCGGCGTGAAGCCGAGTTCGCTGCGCATGCGGCTGGTGTCCAGGACGCGGCCGAACGCCAGGAACGCCTCCTGCTCGGAGCGGATCCGCGGCACCCGGCCGTCCTGCATCATGCCGACCAGCGAGCCGAGCAACGGCGCCGGAACCCGCAGCGCGAGGTGACCGGACCGGTGCAGTGCCTGCGTCAGCGTCACAATGCCGTCGCCGGCGAGGTTGAAGGTGCCGGCCACACCGGCGCGCGTCGCGTGCTCGAGGGCGCCCAGGGCGTCCTCCTCGTGCAGGAACTGCAGCCGCGCCCGATGACCGAGGACCACCGGGGCGATCGGCATCGAGAAGTAGGCGCTCATCCGGGTGTCCAGGCTGGGGCCGAGGATGGCCTGCGGACGCAGGATGGTGACGTCGATGTCCTGCCGGCGACGGGCCAGACCGCGGACGTAGCCTTCGACGTCGAGCATGTCGCGCCCGAATCCGCTGCGCAGTTCGCGGCGGGCGCGGGTGGTCTCGGTGAAGTACGCCGGGTCGGCGGAGCTGGCCCCGTAGACCATGGCGGTCGACCGCAGGATGAACCGTTTGACCGACGGGGTGCGCTGCACCGCGGCGCACACCTGCATGGAGCCGACGACGTTCAGTTCCTTGATGGCGGCCGAATGCTCTGCGGGCATCCATCACCGACGGGGCGGCGTGCACCACGGTGTCGACCTCGAAGGTCGACAGTGCCTTGGCGATGGCCGGGCGGCGGATGTCCAGACGGAGGAATTCGGCACGGCCCATGCGCCGCAGCAGCGGCTTGCTGGGGACGCGGGAATCGACGGCGACGACCTTCTCGATCGACGGATCGTCGGCCAGCCGGGCGGCGAGGTACCCGCCCAGGAACGTCGACGCACCCGTCACCAGCACCGAGCGCGGTGCGGTCGGTGCCGGGAGAGTGCTGTCGCCGGCCATGGCGTTAAGAGTAGTGCGAACGAACAAGACCCGCCCGATGGGCGGGTCCTGACGAGATCACCGGGACAGGCCGGTGATCACTTACCGAGCTTGCGCCGCTGAACTCGAGTCCGGCGAAGCAGCTTGCGGTGCTTCTTCTTCGACATGCGCTTGCGACGCTTCTTGATGACTGAACCCATGGGGACCAGTCTAGACGGCAGGCGAACTCAGCACGAAATCGCCCTTCGATACGGCCGTCGGGCTCCGCTCAGCGGTACCCGACGGCTCGGTCAAGGAGTCGACGCCCGAACAGGTCAGACCTTTCGGGTGCGCATCGACGACGTCGGCCTAGCCGGCGTCGAAGTACGAGGTCTCCAGGTAGTCGTGCACCGCCTTGGCGTGAACGCGGAACGAACGTCCCACGCGCACTGCGGGCAGCTCGCCACTGTGGACGAGACGGTAGACCGTCATCTTCGAGACCCGCATGAGAGCGGCGACCTCGGCGACGGTGAGGAACTGCGAAGCGGAGCTCGCGTCTGCAGCAGCCATGTATGAACAACCTCCGGTGCACGCATCGCGGCCACCGGCTTCCCCTCCGGCGGACATAGACACGTACGTGCTGGGTTGAGCTTAGCGTGGCGGATGTGAAATATGCGACGTGAGTGGCGAAATATTCCGGAATATCATCGTTAGGATTCCCACACTTCGGTCATATCCGCAGGTCAGAACCCCTACAGGTCCGACGGTGCACCGTCGGAAGAACCGGGCAAACCCGCCGGAGAACCCTCAACCGAGGGTCGAACTGCCGACTGACGGCCCACTTCGGCCGCCGCGCGGGCCGCTTCACCGACCGCGTGGCGCAGTCCGTAGCGCTCCAATTCGGCCAGCGCCGCAGCGGTCGTGCCGCCCGGCGAGGTCACCGCGGCACGCAGTTCCACCGGCGACACCCCGGACTCGGTGAGCAGCAGACCCGAGCCGTACATCGTCTGACCTGCCAGCTCGGCAGCCTGCGCGCGCGTCAGACCCAGGCCGACGCCCGCATCGGTCAGCGCCTCCACCATCAGGAAGAAGTAGGCCGGACCGGAACCGGAGATCGCCGTGACGGCGTCCATCAGCTTCTCCGGCACCACCTGCACCTTGCCGACCGACTCCATCAGACGGACGGCGACCGCCACCTGATCGTCGTCGGCGTAGCGCCCGGCGCTCACCGCGGACATCGCCGCGTTCACCAGCATCGGGGTGTTCGGCATGACGCGGATGACCGGCGAGCCCGCCGGCAAGGCGTGCTCGTACCGGGCGGCGGGGACACCGGCGACCAGCGTCATCGTGATGCGCTCGTCCTCGCCGTCGTCCTCGGCGCGGGCCAGATCGCGGAGCACGCTGTCCACCGCGTCCGGCTTGACCGCGATGACCGCGACCTGGGCGCCCTCGGCGGCGTCGCGGACGTCGTCGGTCACCCGGACGCCGTACTCGCCCTTCAGCTCGGCGGCCCGATCACTGTGCCGCTCGACCACCACCAGATCCTTGACCGGCTTTCCCGACTGGATCAGGCCGGCCAGCAGGGCCTCGCCGATCCGTCCGCCACCGATGATCGCTACACGCTCACTCATTGGTTCTTTCCCGTCCTCGTGTGATTTCTCGTTGCCGTTCTAGGGTGCGGCGGGGATCAGTGCCAGCTGCCGCGACTGGGCCACCACGGCCCCGGTCGCATCCAGGACCGTGTGGTCCTCGGCGAACATCGACTGCCCCACCTCGTTGCTCGACGCCTGGAACCGGAGCCAGCCCGGCGCCGGTGTCCGTCGCACATAGGTCGTCAACTGGACGGTCGGCGCCCAGCCGACCAGACCCAGATTCATCACCACCGGCGGCGACAGATCGCAGACCAGGACCGGGAAGTCCAGGCCCATCGTCGACGGCTGATCGGCGGCGTCCTTCGGCCGGGTCCAGCCACGGGTCACCGGATCGCCGGTCTCGCCCCGCATGAGCGGGAAGCAGCCGGGATCCAGCGCCAGATCGAGCGCCGGCGCCAGATGCATCACCTCGCCGAGCGGCGTGCCGTCGATATGCAGCGCGTCGGTGGGCGGTTCGGCGGGCAACTCGTGCAGCGGAGTCCGATGCCGGTAGCGCGGTTCACCGTGGTCTTGCCGGCCGAGTGTCACCGCGGACGACACCATCAGGCGGTCGTTCTGCACCACGTCGACGTGCACCAGATTCACGGTGCGGCCCCGCTTGGTGACACGGACCTTCACGTCCACCTGGGACGGATCCGGTGCGGCGAGATAGTCGCTGGAGACCGCGAGAGCGGTCACCCCGGTCAGGTCGTCATCCGGTCCGGCCACCGCGTTCAGCGCCTGCCTCGCCGCCGAGGCGACCATCATCTGCAGGCTGCCCCCGTGAACCTTCGGACCGATGGTGAACACCGGATCGATCACGCCGCGGTAGTCGACGCCGTCGGCGGTGCGGCCCGTCTCGTCGAAGTCGAGCAGTTCAGCGAGCTGCGTCGGCACGAACGTCCTCCTCCAGTCGGTCGCGGGACAGATGCTTGCGCGCGAACTCCAGCGACCGCGTCAGCATGGCACGCCGTTCGGCCTTGTTCCGCGCCGACCCGGTGTGCACTTCGAGCACCACGGCGCCATCGAAGTCGCTCTGGGCGAGCTGCCGGCACACCTGCGCGCACGGCTGGTTGCCGTCGCCCGGAATGAGATGCTCGTCGGTGGCGGCACCGGTGCCGTCGGTCAGGTGCAGGTGCTTGAGCCCCTCCCCCATGCGTCCGGCCATCGCCAGGGCGTCCACGCCAGCGGTCGCCGCGTGTGAGAGGTCGAGCGTGTAGTGGTCGTAGCCGTGGTCGGTGGGGTCGATGGACTTGCCGAACGCCGACGCGTGCAGGCCGGGGCGGCCGCCGCGATCGGCCATCCGGTCGGCCGACTTCTTGCCCGCGCCGAACAGCCGATCGGCACGCATCGGGAACATGTTCTCGACGGCGACGTTCACCTCGGATTCCGCCTCGAGGCGCTGCACCAGCCGGTCGAAGCCGCGCACGTACTCGCGCTGCCACCGGAACGGAGGATGCACCACCACGGTGTCGGCGCCGAGGTCCTCGGCGGCCTGCACCGATCGGACCAGCTTGGCCGACGGGTCGCGACCCCAGACGCGCTGACTGATCAGCAGACACGGTGCATGCACCGACAGGACGGGCACCTGGTACTGCTGGGAGAGGTGCGCGACGTGGGCGACGTCCTGACTGACCGGATCCGACCACACCATCAGCTCGACGCCGTCGTAGCCGATCTCGGCCGCGTAGGCGAAGGCCGCCTCGGTGTTCTGCGGGTACACCGATGCGGTAGACAACCCGATCGGGATCTCCGGGCGCAGCGGCATAGACGGGTCTCCGCTAGACCAGCAT
The DNA here is from genome assembly GCF_047600565.1 of Gordonia sp. (in: high G+C Gram-positive bacteria). Classification (GTDB taxonomy): domain Bacteria; phylum Actinomycetota; class Actinomycetes; order Mycobacteriales; family Mycobacteriaceae; genus Gordonia. The sequence continues at coordinate 2,681,534 of NZ_JASGKN010000001.1, read as the reverse complement.
GACGAGCGGACCGATGGTCACCAGCAATCCGACCGCGAGTGCGAGCAGGGTGGTCGGCAGATCCCGCTTCCGCAGGATGTGCGCGAACGTGACGATCGCGAAGATCACGAGCACGGCCAGGACCAGTGCGAAGTACACGTACTGCTTCCACAGGATGGTGAAACCCCAGAAGAGGCCGGCGCCGACGGCCAGGCCGAGCACCACTTCACCGATCAGTCCGAGCCACTGCAGCAGCGGCGAGCGCTCGTGGTCGGCGTAGTCGTCCTCGTCGTCGTCCTCATCGAGGTCGAGGTCGGCGGCCGGCTCCGTGGCCGGCGTCTCCGCAGGCGCCGCCGCGGGTGCGGTCGTCGTGGTCGTCTCGACCACCGGGTGGGTGTCGGTGTCCGCGGCGGCGGACGCCGGGGACGAACCGAGCAGGGCGGTGGCGGCCGGCACGGCCTCGTCGGCGACGGTCTCGGCGTCGTCCTGCTTCGCGGCCTTCTTGGCGGCACGGCGGGCGGCCCAGTCGAGCTTGCCCGGCTTCTTATCGGTCGCCTCGTCGGTCTCGGTCTCCGTCGCAGCGACTGCCGCGGCGGCTGCGGTCGCAGCGACGGGAACGGCACCGGTGGCCGGGGCGACGGGAACAGCGCCCGTCGCCGGAGCGACAGGAACAGCGCCGGTGGCCGGGGCCGCGAGAGCGGCGTCGTCGTGGACCTCCATGGCGGGCAGATCCTCGCCGAGCAGATCGTCCGGCTCGACCGGGGCGACGGTGCCGGCGACGGCCGCAGCCGCCTGCTCGTGGTCCGAGTCGGCGACCGCGTCGACCGGGATGATGCCGGTCACGACATTCGCGGCGCCCGCCTTGGCGGCGGTCGACGGCGCGGGCGCGGCGATCGGCACCTGACCGGTCGCGGGAGCCGTGTACGCGGGCATGCCGGAGGCGCCCACGACACGCTGGGCGCCGGTGGCCGGCGGGGTGTAGGCGGGCATGCCGGACGACCGCGGGAACGCGTCGGGGTCCGAGTTCTTCCGCGCCATCAGCTCATCGACGCTGATGGGTCGTGAATCGGGATCCGGTTCCTGGGCCATCGCTGGCGACTCCTACTGCTCTGCTCTGCGGGCACGACCACGGGCTCGTCGTGCGGGTGACCGCGATCCTACGGCGTACTGATGAAGGTTTCGGCAGGCTCGGCATCAAGCCTGCGCAGAATCACTCCTTCACGCAACGCCCAAGGACATATGTCGAGTGTATCCACACTCAGGGCTCGCATCGCCGCCTCGGCGACCAAGGCGCCCGCCACGATCTGCGGGGCCCGCGCCACACTGACGCCTTCGAGTTCGGCCCGGTCGGCCGTCGTCATCCGCGAGATGAACGCGATCAGCTGCCGCAAACCGTCCTGCGTCAGGGTCCGTTTGACCCGCGGGCCGGCGCTCGACGGCGCCGCACCGGTGAGACGGGCGAGGGTGCGGAAGGTCTTGGACGAGCCGACCGCCAGGTTCGGTTTCCCGGTCTTGCGGAGCTTCTTGGCCGGCGCCTTCAGCTCGGCGTCCAGCCAACCGCGCAGCTCGTCGATGGCGGCACGGTCCGGCGGATCCTCCGGCAGCCATTCCCGGGTGATGCGGCCGGCGCCGAGCGGCAGCGACAGCGCCAGATCGGGTTCCTCGTCGACGCCGTTGGACATCTCCAGCGATCCGCCTCCGATGTCCAGGGCCAGGATCCGGCCGGCGCTCCAGCCGTACCAGCGGCGCACGGCGAGGGATGTCAGCCGTGATTCGTCCACGCCGGACAGGACGCGCACCTTCACCCCGGAGGCGTCGCGCACACGGTCGAGGACGTCGTCGGAGTTGACGGCATCGCGGACCGCCGAAGTCGCGAACGCCATCACCTGCTCGCAGCCTGACGTCTCGGCCACCTTCTTGAAGTCGACCACGGTGTCGACCAGCGACTGTGCGCCCTCGTCGGTCATGTGACCGCCGGGGTCGATCTGCTCCGCCAGGCGGAGGACCGCCTTGGTGGAGCTCATCGGGGTCGGGTGGCCGCCGCGATGTGCGTCGACCACCAGCAGGTGAACGGTGTTGCTGCCCACGTCGAGCACTCCGAGTCTCACCGGTACAAACTACCGCGAGGCGGCGAGCGTGCCGCCGAGACGCTAGCGTGTGGCCCTATGTCCCCCGATGCGGCCTCGGATCCAGCCCCCGAGGTGCCACTCGACTTCCCTCGCGAGTGGTACGAGTTCCCTGATCCCGACGACGACGAGCACGTGATCGTCGCCGATCTGACGTGGCTGCTCTCCCGCTGGACGTGTGTGTTCGGCACCCCGGCCTGCCGCGGCATCGTCGCCGGCCGGCCGAACGACGGATGCTGCACCCACGGCGCCTACCTGACCGACGACGAGGACCGCGAACGTCTGGAGGCCGGTGTCGCACTGCTGACCCCGGAGGACTGGCAGTTCTATCCGGAGGGTTCCGGCGACGACCCGTTGGGCGAGAACGGCTACCTCGAGGAGGGCGACCTGGATGACGAGCCGGCGTTGAAGACGCGGGTCCAAGAGGGCGCCTGCATCTTCGCCAACCGGCCCGGTTTTCCGGCCGGCGCGGGCTGCTCACTGCACGCGGTGGCGCTGCGCCGCGGAATCGAACCCCTGACCGTGAAACCGGACGTGTGCTGGCAGCTGCCGGTGCGACGGGAGCAGGAGTGGGTGACCCGCCCCGACGGCACCGAGATCCTCAAGACCACGATCACCGAATACGACCGCCGCGGCTGGGGCGAAGGCGGACACGATCTGGCCTGGTACTGCTCGGGATCCCCCGACGCGCACGTCGGCGTGAAACCGGTCTTCGAGTCGTATCGGCCGGAGCTCACCGAGATGATCGGCGCCGCCGCCTACGAACAGCTCGCCCAAGCCTGCCGGCGCCGCACCCAGCTGGGCATCGTCGCCGTCCACCCGGCGACGGCCGCCGCCACCACCCGCCTCGACACCGACCTCAAGTACGAGCAGCTGTAGCCCCCGGCCTATGCCGTGAGTTCAGGGCAGATAGCAGCCTCAACCCACGGCACAGACGAATTCAGGCCCTCCGCAACCGCACACACGCTGGTCGGAGGCCGGCCTCCCCCGTCCCCAGCATCTCTTCCGCGCCGAAGGCGCGCGCTGGGTCGGGCTCCTTTCGACAAGCTCAAGGAGCGTAGGGCGGAGCCAAGGAGCGTGGAGAGTGGCTCAAGGAGCGTAGGTCGGGCTCGAGAACCGGCGAGCGGTCACGGCTCGAACTTGTACCCCAGGCCGCGGAGGGTGATGAGGTGACGCGGCTGCGACGGGTCCGGCTCGATCTTGGAGCGCAGACGCTTCACGTGAACGTCCAGCGTCTTGGTGTCGCCGACGTAGTCGGCACCCCACACGCGGTCGATCAGCTGCGAACGGGTCAGTACGCGGCCGGCGTTGCGGAGCAGGTACTCCAGCAGGTCGAACTCCTTGAGCGGGAGCGTCACCTCGGCGCCGTCGACCGTCACGGTGTGGCGCTGCACGTCCATGCGGACCGGCCCCACCTCGAGGACGCCGATCGCGGCATCGTCGTCGTCGGCCACCACGCCGCCGCGGCGCAGGACCGCACGGATACGCGCGATCAGCTCACGCGCCGAGTACGGCTTGGTGATGTAGTCATCGGCGCCCAGCTCGAGGCCGACCACCTTGTCGATCTCGCTGTCGCGGGCGGTCACCATGATGACCGGCACACTCGACTTGGCGCGGATCTGCTTGCAGATCTCGGTGCCGGAGATTCCGGGCAGCATCAGGTCGAGCAGGACGATGTCCGGCCCGATGCGATCGAACGCGGCGACGGCCTCGGAGCCGTCGTTGACGATGCTGGCTTCGAAACCCTCCTTCCGCAGCAGGAACGCGAGCGGATCGGCGAGGGCTTCTTCGTCTTCGACGATCAGGACGTGCGTCAAGGCTTCTCTTCCTCCGTGTGTGGGGATGAATCGGTGGTCTCGGTGGGATCGGACCCGTCGGGATCGTCCGACGGGTCGCGGTCGTCGACGTCCGTCGACGGGGTTTCGGGGCGCGGCAGGGGCGGCGCCTGTTCGGGGATCTCCGCGTTCGGGTCGAGCGGGATGTACAGGGTGAAGGTCGAACCCGTGCCGGGCCGGCTCCACAGGCCGATGTGTCCGCCGTGGCTGGCGGCGACGTGCTTGACGATCGCCAGGCCGAGGCCGGTGCCGCCGGTGGCGCGTGACCGCGCCTTGTCGACGCGGTAGAAGCGTTCGAAGACGCGCTGCTGGTCGGCCGGCGCGATGCCGATGCCGCGGTCGGTGACCGCGATGGCCACCATCATCTCGCCGTCCATCTCGGTCACCTTGCGGCTCACCGAGACGACGTCGCCGTACATCGAATGGTTGATGGCGTTCGCGATCAGATTGTTGAGCGCGGTCAGCAGCAGCGTGCGATCACCGATCACCGACAGGCCCGACGCCTGGTCGGCGAGCAGTTCGATCTCCTCGATCTCCGCGCTCACCGACGCCGCGGCCACCGCGTCGTCGACGAGGGAGTCGACGTCCACCGACGTGAACTCGTCGATCCGCCCCTCCTGCAGACGCGACAGGCCGATCAGCTCGTTGATGAGCGTCTTCATCCGCTCGGTCTCGTGCACCACGCGGCGCGCGAAGTTTTCGACGGCCTCCGGGTCGTCGTGCGACTCGAGGATCGCCTCCGCCATCAGACTGATCGCGCCCAGCGGGGTCTTCAACTCGTGAGAGACGTTGGCGGCGAAGTCGCGGCGGCTCGCCTCCACCCGCAGGTTGGTGGAGTCGTCGTCGCCGTAGACCAGCGCGTAGCGCGAGGTGCCGTGCTCGGCCAGACGCACCACGCAGCGGACGTTCTCGATGGTGCGCGGCATGGTGCGGCCGGTGGAGACGAAGCCCATGTTGGATACCGGCGGCACGAAGTCGAAGCGGCGGTCCTCCCCCGACTCGAACACCTCGGTGACGGCTTCGGCGACCGGATCGGCGAGGGTGTCGCGCAGCAGACCGAGGTCGACGGCCCGCTGATTGAACAGAATGATCTTGTGATCGGCGTCGACCACCGCCATGCCGGTCTCCGAATGCGCGCCGAGCAGATTGGTCAGCCCGGCACGCGAGATGGAGCCGTCGTCGTTGAAGGTGACCGCGTCGTCGTCGATGGACTGTGCACCGGGCGATCCGCTGTCGAACGGGCCGACGATCGACTCGCGGGGCGCGGCAGCACCCGACGAGTGGTCGGCACCGTCAGAGTCGAACACACCCGGGATACTACGGCCCATCACCACAGGTTGGGAACCTGGGAGGGCGTGGTCAACGAGCTGTTCACGAGGTATTCGCGCGCATGTCCCGAAGGTGAACCGGACCTGTCGAACCGGCCACCGGGACCCGGCGTTCAGTCGTTGGAGACGACCAGATCGGCGTACTCCGGATGCTTGTCGAGGAACTTCACGACATACGAGCAGACCGGAACGACCTTGTTGCCGTCGGCGCGGATGTCGTCGAGGACCTGCTGCACCAACTGGCCGGCGATACCGCGCCCGCCGAACTCCGGGTACACCACCGTGTGGGTGAGGGCCAGATGGTCGCCGTCGGCGTGACCCGCATCGCGGGTGTAGTCGAGGTAGCCCACCTCGGTGGGAGCGCCGTCTTCGTCGAGGTCGGCGCGGTAACGCTCCCGCTCCTGCAGATGAGTAACCGTGATCACACCGTCAGCCATGAATCCAATGTAGCTCAGGCCGACGAGTGGCGCAGGCGCCGAGGAAAGCGCCCGTATCGGACTTACTTGCTGCCCTGCGCGGCCACCGCGGCGGCACCGGCGGCGGCGGCCTCCGGGTCCAGGTAGCGGCCGCTCGGCGCGGCCGGATCGCCGCTCGGTGCGGTGCTGCGCAGCTGATCGTCGACCTCGTACACCAGCGGGTTGCCGGTCGGGATGTTCAGCTGGGCGATGTCCTCGTCGGAGATCTGGTCCAGGTGCTTGACCATGGCGCGCAGCGAGTTGCCGTGGGCGGCGACCAGCACGTTCTTACCGGCCCGCAGGTCGGCGCCGATCGTCTCCTCGTAGTACGGGATGAGGCGCTTGACCACGTCCAGCAGGCATTCGGTCAGCGGCACCTCGATGCCGGCGTAGCGGGGATCGCCCACCTGGCTGTACTCGCCGTCGGCGTCGATGGCCGGCGGCGGGGTGTCGTAGCTGCGGCGCCACAGCATGAACTGCTCGTCGCCGTACTTCTCCTTGGTCTCGGCCTTGTTCAGGCCCTGAAGGGCACCGTAGTGGCGCTCGTTGAGACGCCAGTCCCGCACCACCGGGATCCAGTGGCGGTCGGCCTTGTCCAGCGCCACGTTGGCGGTGGTGATCGCACGACGCAGCACCGACGTGTAGAGCACGTCCGGCAGCAGATCGTTCTCGGCGAGCAGCTCGCCGGCGCGCACGGCCTCGGTGCGGCCCTTGTCGGTCAGGTCGACGTCCACCCAGCCGGTGAACTGGTTGGAGGCGTTCCATGCGGACTCGCCGTGACGCATCAGGATCAGCTTGCCGTTGCTCATGGCTTCAGTTTCCCACAACACCGTTCGCGGGTGGAGCCGGTACCGAGCCGCCGGGCGAGGTGCCGTGCCGAAACCACCGTGCGGGGGGGTTTCGACACGGGCTCGTTCCTCGCCCGGCTCAACCATCGGGGCAAGCAAGCTCGTTCCTCGCCCGGCTCAACCAGCGGGCCGGCGGGCGGCTACTTGCGCAGATCCTTACGGAGGATCTTGCCGGCCGACGACTTCGGGATGGCGTCGATGAACTCGACCTGACGCACCTTCTTGTAGGGCGCGACGCGTTCGGCGGTGAACTCCATGACCTCGTCGGCCGTCAGATCCTGACCGGGCTGGGTCACCACGAACGCCTTCGGGACCTCTTCGCCCTCGTCGTCGTGCGCACCCACGACCGCCGCGTCGGCGATCTTCGGGTGCGTCAGCAGCAGGGCCTCGAGCTCGGCCGGCGGCACCTGGTAGCCCTTGTACTTGATGAGCTCCTTGAGGCGATCGACGATCGTGACGCAGCCGTTCGCGTCGACGGTCGCCATGTCGCCGGTGTGCAGGAAGCCGTCCGAGTCGATGGTCTCGGCGGTGGCCTGCTGGTTGTTCAGGTAGCCGGCCATCACGTTCGGGCCCTTGACCCACAGCTCACCGGGCTCGGAGACGCCGTCGGAGGGGACCTCGATGTCGTCGCCGGTGCCCGGATCGACGATGCGGTTCTCCGAGTTCGGCACGGCCCAGCCGACCGACGACAGCGGCGCCACGATGCCTCGGGACTCCAGACCGCCGTCGGCGGGCATGATGTGGCTGACCGGAGACAGCTCACTCATGCCGTAGCCCTGCAGCACCTGGACGTTCAGGCGCTCGGCGACGGCGTGACCGAGTTCGGCGTCGAGCGGGGCGGCACCGGAGAAGACGGTCTTGAGTGACGTCAGTTCGAAGTCGTCGACCACCGGGTGCTTGGCCAGCGCGACCGCGACCGGGGGCGCGATGTAGGCGAACGTGATCTTGTGGTCCTGGATGCCCTTCAGGAACTCACCGAGATCGAACCGGGGCATCACGAACAGGGAGCTGCGGGCCTTGAGTGCGGCGTTCAGCAGGACCGTCATGCCGTAGATGTGGAAGAACGGCAGCACCGCGAGAACCACGTCGTCGGGGGTCAGCCCGTTCAGCGGCTCGATCTGCGCGACATTGGACACCAGGTTGCGGTGGGTGAGCATGACGCCCTTGGGGTTGCCGGTGGTGCCCGAGCTGTAGGGCAGCACCGCCAGATGGGTCGCCGGGTCGAAGGTGACGTCCGGGGCCGGCAGACCGGCACCGAGGAGGTCGGCGGCGTTGGGGTGACCGCTCGCGGCCTGGCCCTCGCCGTCCAGGATGATCAGGTTCTCGTCGCTGATCCCCACCTCTTGGCACGCCTGCTTGGCCTGCGGCGCCATCATCGAGATGGTGACCAGCATCTTGGCCTTCGAGTCGGTCAGCTGCTTGGCGATGTCCTTCTCGGTGAACAGCGCGTTCAGCGTGGTCGCGGTCGCGCCGGCGCGCAGCACGCCGTGGAAGACGGTGGCGAAGGCCGGGATGTTCGGGGACAGGATCGCGACGACGTCGCCGACGGCGATGCCGCGATCGGCGAGTGCGCCGGCGGCCGCATCGATCTGGCCGACCAACTGCTTGTAGGTGGTGGTCGCACCGGTCATCGAGTCGATCAGCGCGGTGCGCTCGAGGTCCTCGCCGGCGATCGATCCGAACAGGAAGTCGTAGACGCTGACGTTCGGGATCTCGACGTCGTCGAACGGACTCTTGAAGCTCATGGACACCCTCCGTCGGTGAAATGCGTGGCGCCGCCGCTCGCGGCACGGTTGCCCCCGTCACCGTTCCGGTGACGCAGTGGTGCCACCCAGCCTAGGGCCCGCGGCGTGATCGCGCTCACGTACCCCGGTCAGTCGGAGATCGGCTGCGAGCCGTCACCGCCCGTGGCCTGCTCGATCACGCCGATGGGCGATTCGTCCGTTTTCAACGGGGCGATCTCGGGGAGGTCGTCCTCGTCGATCAGATGCTCGAAGGCCATCAGGTTGAACAGCGGTTCGCCCCGCGACTTACGCCACGCCCACTCGCGGCGGATGGACGTGATGAAACCGATTTCGAGGATCTTGTTGAAGTCGTTGTCGGCGGCTTCGAGGACCTGGCCGAGCACGCGGTCCACCTCGTCACGGGTCAGCGCATCCGAGGAGATCCGGCCGATCAGGTAGATGTCGCCGATGTTGTCGATGGTGTAGGCGACGCCGTACAGCCGGCGGTTGCGCACCAGCAGGTAGCGGTACACCTGCAGGTGGTTCTCGTCGGGCCGGCGGCAGACGAAGGCCTCCACGCGCACGCCGTGCGGGCCGGCGGTCAGCAGGACGGCGGTCTTCAGCTTCTTCTCGCCCGGCAACTCCACCACGACGTGTTCGGTGCGCGCGGTGTCGGACGCCTTGCGGACGTAGTCGATGCCGGACTCGTCGAGCGCCGTGGTCAGCGCCTGCAGATTGCGTTCCGTCGGATCGGTCATCCTGCCACCCTCGGTCGGTTCTTCCGCCAGGCGCGCTTGCGCCGGTCGGTGCGCTGTGGACCGTACTCCCGCCGGAAGTCGGCCATGGCCCGACCGTACGACGCCAGCAGCGCGTCGGTGGTGTGCTCCCAGGAGAAGTTCTGGGCGTGTGCGACGGCGGCGGCGCCCATCCGTTCGAGTACGGGCCGGTCGGCGAGGACGGCGGCGAGTTCGCGGCTCCACACGTCGATGTCGTGTCCGTCGACGAGCACGCCGGTCACCCCGTCGTCGACGGCGACGCCCAGGCCGCCGACGTTCGCGGCGATCACCGGGGTGCCGCAGGCCTGGGCTTCCACGGCGACGAGCCCGAAGCTCTCCGAGAAGCTGGGGACGGCGACGACATCGGAGGCGCGGTAGACGTCGGCGAGGTCGGCCGGTGCCCGGGGAGGCAGAAAGGTGACGCGGTCGGCGATGCCGAGACGTTCGGCCAGGTCCTCCATGGCCCGGGGTCGTTCGAGTCCGGTGCCCGACGGCCCGCCGACCACCAGCAGCCGGAGATGTCCGGTGGGGTCGGCTTTGATGAGCGGTGCAGCGGCGGCGAGCAGCACGTCCGGGGCTTTGAGCGGCTGGATGCGGCCGACGAAGGTGACGAGGGTGTCGGCGGGATCCAGTCCGAGACGCGCGCGGGCGGCGTTCTTGTCGCCCGGCGTGTACGTGTCCAGGTCGGCGCCGGGCGTCACGACGTCCACCCGTCCGGGATCGGCGCCGTACATCTCGACGAGTTCGGTCTTCTCGGTGGACGTGTTGGCGATGAGCCGGTCCGCTTCGGCCACCACCTGCTGTTCGCCGATGACACGCATCATCGGTTCGGCGGTGTCCCCGGCGGCCAGGGAGGCGTTCTTGACGGCGGCCAGGGTGTGCGCGGTGTGGACCAGCGGTACGCGCCAGCGGTCGCGGGCCAGCCAGCCGACCTGTCCGGACAGCCAGTAGTGGGAGTGGATGAGGTCGTAGTAGCCGGGTTCCTGGGCGGCCTCGGCACGCAGGACGTTGGCGGAGAACGCGCACAGCTGACCGGGCAGGTCGCGTTTGTCGAGGCCTTCGAACGGGCCGGCGACCACGTTGTGCACGGTGACACCGGGGGCGGCGGCGACCACCGGCGGATCGTCGGAGGAGGTGGCGCGCGTGAAGATCTCGACGTCGATTCCGCGCCGCGCGAGACGGGTGGCGGTCTGCCAGACGTACACGTTCATGCCGCCGGCGTCACCGGTGCCCGGCTGTGCCAGCGGCGAGGTGTGCACGGAGATCAGCGCGATCCGTCGCGGTCGCAGGCCACCGGTCATGTGTCCAGCGTACGACTCATGCCTTCATCGGTATTAGTGCGCGTCGCTCGAACCGCCATACAGTCGGAGAAACCCGATTCGTCCCCTTTCGAAGCAGGAGCACATGCGCACCCACGTCAACGTGAGCCGCCGTACCGCGCGCGGCCTCACCGTCGCCTCCGCCACCCTCGCCCTCGCCCTCGCCACCACCGCCTGCAGCAGCGACGACAAGCCCGCCACCACCGATCATCCGACCGTCGTGACGTCCACCGACGTGTGGGGTTCGGTCGCGCAGGCCGTCGTCGGCGACAAGGGTGACGTGATCTCCCTCTTCCATTCGCCCGACGGCGACCCGCACGAGTTCGAGCCGTCGGCGGCGGACACCGCGAAGATCCAGGACGGCGACGTCCTGCTCTACAACGGCGACCACTACGACGCCTACTTCGAGGAGGCCGCGCAGGACTCCAAGGCCCCGAAGGTCGAGGCCACCTCCTTCGTGGCGGGCGCCGACGACCACGATCACGACCATGAGGCGACGGACGACGACGAGCACGACGGCCACCATCACCATCACGGCGACTTCAACGAGCACGTGTTCTACAACCTGGCCGTCGTGGGCCAGTCCGCGGACAAGGTCGCCGACGCGCTGTCCGAGGTGTCTCCGGCCAACGCCGACGTCTTCCACAAGAACGCCGCCGACTTCAACACCAAGCTGACCGGCCTGAAGGATCGTCTCGCGGCCATCAAGGCGGCACAGGGCGGTCAGAAGGTGGCCGCCACCGAGCCGCTGGCCGCCTACCTCCTCACCGATGCCGGCCTGACCGATGTCGCCCCGGCGAGCTTCACCGCTGCCGTCGAGGACGGCCAGTCGCCGTCCGCGGCCGATGTCGCGACCTTCGACGACCTGCTCTCGCAGAAGCAGGTCAAGGCACTGGTCTACAACACCCAGGCCGTCGATCCGTCGACCGAGAACCTCCTGAAGATCGCACGCGGCTCCGGGGTTCCGGTGGTAGAACTGACCGAGTCCCTGCCCGCCGGCGTCACCGACTACATCACGTGGCAGTCCGGCCAGATCGATCAGTTGGAGCGAGCCCTCACCACATGACAGAACCCGTCATCGAGCTCCAGGGCGCGACTCTCGGATTGGGGGACCGCGTCCTGTGGCGCGATCTGGACCTGACGGTCGAGCCCGGCGAGTTCATCGCGGTGCTGGGCCCGAACGGCTCCGGTAAGACGACCCTGCTGCGCGCGATCCTCGGCCAGGTCCCGCTGACCGAGGGCACGGCGGCGACCCACGGCGCCCTGGGCTACGTCCCGCAGCAGCACGCCGACGACTCCGACCTGATCGCGCTCCGCGGACGCGACCTGGTCGGTTTCGGCGTGGACGGGGCACGGTGGGGCATCGGTCTGCGTGATCGTCGGGAACGCCGGGCCCGCGTGGATGCGGCGCTCGCCGAAGTCGAGGCCTCCCGATACGCCGACTCGCCCGTCGGACTGCTGTCCGGCGGCGAACAGCAGCGCCTGCGGATCGCGCAGGCCCTGACCAAGGATCCCGCGGCCCTGCTGTGCGACGAGCCGCTCGCGAGCCTGGACCTGCGGAACCAGCGCACCGTCGTCGACCTGCTCGACGCGCGCCGTGAGACCGCCGGCACCGCGATTCTGTTCGTCACCCACGAGATCAACCCGGTGCTGCCGTTCGTGGACCGTGTCCTGTATCTGGTCGACGGCGCGTTCCGGATGGGAACGGTCGACGAGGTGATGACCTCCTCCACGCTGTCCGAGCTGTACGGCAGCCGCGTCGACGTCGCCGAGGTCGGCGGACGTCTCGTGGTGATCGGCGGCGACGGCGAACACCACCACTGCGATGCGCACGACTACGGTGACGGCACCGCGCAGGTGGTCGCCCGATGACGACCAGCCTGCTGGCCGCCGACATCGGCAACTTCTGGAACTTCTCGCAGACCGGAGACCTGCTCAGCCGCACCTTCGTGCAGCAGTCGCTGCTGGCGCTGGCCCTGCTCGGCCTGATCGGCGGCGTCCTCGGCCCGATGGTGGTGGCCCGGCAGATGAGCTTCGCCGTGCACGGCGCCGCCGAGCTCAGCTTCACCGGTGCCGCGGCCGCCCTGCTGGCCGGTGTGAGCGTGAACGTGGGCGGTGTGATCGGTGCCGTCGTGGCCGCCGCGGTCTTCGGATTCCTGGGCAACCGGGCACGCGAACGCGACTCGGTGATCGGCGTCGTGATGGCGTTCGGTCTCGGCCTGGGCGTCCTGTTCCTCAGCCTGTACGGGCGCACCGGCACCGGTTTCGCTCTGCTGACCGGCCAGGTCGTCAGCGTCGGCGGGTCCGGCCTGGTGGCGGTCGCCGTCACCGCGGTCGTGGTGCTGGCCGTGATGGCGATCATCTACCGGCCGCTGCTGTTCGCCAGCCTCGACCCCCGTGTGGCCACCGCCTCCGGCGTCCCCATGCGGACGCTGTCGGTGGTCTTCGCGATCCTCGTCGGCCTGGCCGCCGCACAGGGTGTGCAGATCATCGGCGCCCTGCTGGTGATGTCCCTGCTGATCACCCCGGCCGCCGCCGCGTCCCGCCTGTCGGCCAATCCGACGGTGGTGCTCGGACTCTCGGTGCTGTTCGCCGAGATCGCCGCCGTCGGCGGCCTGATCCTATCGCTGGCCCCGGAGCTTCCGGTGTCGGTGCTGGTCACCACGATCTCGTTCGCGATCTACCTGGTGTGCCGCGTCATCGGTATCCGCGGCCGCGAGTAAGCCGGCAGACGTTCCAAGGTGTGCGTCATCCGGCGTCCTGACCGCGCACCGCACGGCTGAACCCTCTACTCGCCTTGAGCGGGTAGAGGGTTCTTCGGTCACCCGGTGGGGCCGATTACTTGGTCAGCTGGTGCGCTCGCTGGTAGGACACTCCGAGCGCTGTGCCCACGTCGCGGACGGTGAGCCCGCTCTTGCGTAGCCGCAGTGCAGCATGTCGCGAGAGTCGCGCGGCCTCGCTGTTCGCGCGCTGCGCCTGCTCGCGCAGCTCCTCGGCGTGCGCAAGTTCGGTGCGAACGTCGCTGGGGAGTTCAACGGTGAACGACTCGAGTTGCACATCGCCGATCGGGACGTCGCGGATCGTCGCGGCGAGATCTCGCGCCATGTCCTGCGCCTCAGCGAGGTTGCGCCCCTGCGTGTGGGCGTCAACCTCGGGCACGTAGACGAGCCAGAACCGGCCGTCTCGCGTAGCTGTTGCCGTGATCTTCATCGCCACCAGTCTTCTCCTAGGGTCTGTTCGCACTGTTTGTAGACGGTCTCGGCGTACCGGTTGCCGAGTTCGTTGTGGCGGCCGATGGTCACCTTCTGGTCGCCCAGGCGGTAGATCGTGTGGTTTCCACCTTCCCGCTCCACCTCCCATGGGATCCCTGCGGCCTTGGCGGCCTGGGCGATCTTCTTGGTCAGCTCTTTCCGCTTGGTCACAAGTCTAGTCTATCCCGGGGTAGACAAACAAGTCCAGTGCGCACTAGACAAATGTGACAGTTACGGAAGTGCGCGTAAGTAGTCAGCCGACCTGCATCGGGAAGAACACCGTATAGATCAGTGTGATCACGAAGTTGACGCCGATGATCGCAACGGTCGAGACGACCACCGTGGCGTTGACCCCGTCCGCGATGCCCCTGGGCCCGCCCTTGGCTTCGAGGCCGCGCTGGCAACCGACGATCGCGATGATGACGCCGAAGATCACGTCTTTGACCATCGCCAGCAGAATGTCGCGTTGCGACGCGAATGATCCGAACGACTGCCAATAGCTGCCCGGGCCCACACCCTGCAGGGCGGCGTTGTCGTCGGGCGGCAGGCCGGCGTCGGCGGCTACTCCTCGGCGAAGCCGGGATTGCAGCGGGCGGCGATCATCTCCTGATCGGTGACGACCGGGCGGCCGGGTTCGATGTTCCAGGTCGCCTTGTCCGGCTCCACGATCCGTGCGAACGTCCAGTGACAGTCGAACTGCGCCTTCATACCCGGAGTGTCGGCGTCGGGGGCGATCCGCAGGACCTCCGACCAGGCCTCGTCCTCGGTGCCGTCACCGCTCACCCGCCGTCCGTTGTCGGTCGGTGCGATCTGCAGGCTGGGCCCCACCTCGGTGTCCACCCAGTCGGCGTGGTCGATGTAGGGAGGCGGGAGGGTCGGCGGCGTGGAGGTCTCGGTGGCGTCGTCGTCGGCCGACGGCACCGCGACCGACGACGAGGCCGGCGCGGTCGAGGTGCTGACGCCGGTCGACGGTGCGGCGTCGTCGGACGAGCTCCCGCAGGCGGTCACACCCAGCAGGGCACCCGCCGCCATCGTGACGGCGACGACGCGCGCCCCCGCGCCGGTCATCCGACCGCCAGCTGAGCCAGATGCACCTTCTCCCAGGCGGCGCGGCGCGAGCCGTCCGGGTCGGACACCACGTACGAGGGGTCGTCGATCACCAGCACGCGCCGATCGTCGGTGTCGTACTGCGGCCAGTCGAAGCCGGGATTGCCGGTGCGGGCGAACCGCGACCAGTAGCCCTGCACCTCGGTGGTGACCCGCTTGGTCTCGCTCCAACTGCCGGTGGCGGCCAGGCCGACACCGAGCACCTGACGGTAGGTGCCAAAGACGGCGAACAGCTCGGTGGCGTGGGTGGCGCCGATGCCGGCCAGCTTCAGCGCGCGCGGCGCATAGTCGTAGCGGTACATCCAAGTGGGCGCCCGCTTGGCGTGCTCCTGCGCGAAGATCGTGGTCGGCACCCAGAACACGGCGTCCGCCGACAACCGGATGTTCTCGCCGGTACCCGGATACAGCTGGTCGATCTCATCGCGGATCTCCGGGTCGTGCACGCCCACCAGGAAGCGTCCCGACTCCGGCAGGATGTCCCAGAACCGCTTGAACAGCTCGCCCTCGTCCCGATTGCTGCCGATGATCAGCGGCACCGGATGCGTGTCGCCGTCGAGGGCCGCCTGCACCGGCATCTTCGGCAGGTAGTCGCCGTCGACCACCGGGGCGAACGGCAGCGGCTCGGACAGTTCCGCATGCTTGGCGAAACCGAGCAGCCGCTTGCCCGCCCGATGCAGGGTCGCCGCATCGGCACCGTCGATGATCCGGGCCACCTCGGCCGGATCCAGCGGCTCCTCGGTGCGCTCGGCGCCGGCACGGCGTTCCGGATCGACCAGCTGACGCACGAACTCGTCGCCGACGATCGTGGCGGTCTCCTTCTGGACCACCAGATCCGGTGCCGGACTCTCGGCGATCGCCTGCGAGAACAGGCCGCGGGCGGACGGCAGGGACAGCAGGGTCAGCACGGCCGCGCCGCCGGCGCTCTCACCGAACACCGTCACCCGGTCGGGATCGCCGCCGAAGGCGGCGATGTTGCGCTGCACCCATTCCAGGCCCGCCACCACGTCACGGATACCCAGGTTCGAGTCGAACTGCCGATCCGGGGTGGAGAACTGTGTCAGGTCGATGAATCCGAACGGCCCGAAGCGGTAGTTGACCGTCACCACGATCACGTCGCGGGCCCGGGCCAGGAACGAACCGTCGTAGATCGGGGTGGGCGTGCCACCGAGCATGTAGCCGCCGCCGTAGATGAAGAACATGACCGGCCGCGGTGTGGAGGACACGGTGTCGGGTGCGAACACGTTCAGCGTCAGGCAGTCCTCGCTGCGCGGATGGAAACGTCCGTCGGTGCGCGCGGTCAGCAGCTTCTCCTGAACGGGCGTCGGCCCGTACTCGTGGCAGGTGCGGATCTTGGTGGGCCACGGCTCCACCGGCTGCGGTGCACGGAATCGCAGGTCACCGACCGGGGGCGCCGCGAACGGGATCCCCAGCCACGCCGTCGTGCCCTTGCGGGAACGGACGCCGCGCTTGCCGTCGACGGGGCCTTCGACGGTCTCGACCACCGTGCTCATCTTCGCCATGACCGCCAGCGTATCGGCCGTCCGGGACCGGCTTACCATCGAGCCATGGCAGCAACACCCGGTGCGCGGTCCTCGGTCGACCTGAACGCCGATCTCGGCGAGGGCGTCGGCGACGACGCCGCCATGGTCGACCTGGTCTCGAGCGCCAACGTCGCCTGCGGCTTCCACGCCGGAACCCCCACCCTGATGCGGACCACGTGCGCCCAGGCGGTGGCCGCGGGAGTACGGATCGGCGCGCAGGTGTCGTATCCGGACCGGGAGAACTTCGGGCGGACGTTCATGGAGATGCGGACCGATGATCTGATCGCCGACGTCCTGTTCCAGATCGGCGCGCTCGGCGCGATCGCCCGGTCGGTGGGCGGCAGCGTCGACTACGTGAAACCGCACGGCGCCCTGTACAACGCGATCGTCGCGCACGAACAGCAGGCCGACGCGGTCGTCACCGCCGTCGCCGAAGCCGGGCTGCCGTTGATGTGCCTGCCGGGTTCGCTGGCGTTGACGCTGTCCGCCGACCGCGGCGTCCCGATTCTGACCGAGGCGTTCGCCGACCGCGCCTACACGGCGGAGGGGACGCTGGTGCCGCGCACCGAGGACGGCGCCGTTCTCACCGACACCGCCGCGATCGCGGCGCGCGTCGTCGATCTGGTCCGCACCGGCGAGGTGACCGCCATCGACGGCAGCCGGGTCAGGGTGGCCGCCGGCTCGATCTGTCTGCACGGCGACACCCCCGGGGCCGTCGAGCACGCCCGCGCCGTGCGCCACGCGCTGGCCGAGGCCGGCGTCGACGTGCGGGCCTCCGCCGAATGAGCGCCGATCGCCGGCCGCCGTCGCGGCTCGCAGAACTCGGCCGCAAGGGAGGTGTCCTGGCGGGCTTCGGCGCCTACGGCCTGTGGGGCCTGTTCCCGCTCTACTTCGACGCGCTGCGGCCGACCGGGCCGTGGGAGATCCTCGCCAACCGGATCGTCTGGAGCGCGGTCTTCTGCCTGATCGTGCTGGCCGTCCGCCGCGACTGGGCCTGGCTTCCTCCGCTGCTGCGGAACCGGAAGCTGATGCTGGGCGTGACGGCGGCGGCGTTCCTGATCGCGGTCAACTGGGTGGTGTACGTCGCTGCGGTCACCTCCGGGCACACCTCCGATGCGGCGCTCGGCTACTTCCTGAATCCGATCGTCACGGTCGCACTCGGCGTGCTGGTCCTCCGCGAACAGCTGCGGCCGCTGCAGTGGCTGGCCGTCGCAATCGGTGCCGCGGCGGCGGTCTATCTCGCGGTGGCCGGCGGGTCGTTCCCGGTGACCGCGCTGACCCTGGCCGCGTCGTTCGCGCTCTACGGACTGGTCAAGAACAAGGTGGGCGCCACACTGCCGGCCCTGCACAGCCTGACCCTGGAGACCCTGATCCTGTTGCCGGCCGCCGCCGTCATCCTGGTGGTCGTGGCACTCGGCCCGGGCCTCGACTTCGCCCGGCACGGCACGGCCCACAGCGCGCTGCTGGTGCTCAGCGGCGTCGCCACCGCCATCCCACTCCTGCTGTTCGCCGCCGCGGCCCGGCGGATCCCACTGGTCACCGTCGGCCTGATCCAGTTCGTGACACCGGTCATCCAGCTGATCTGCGCGGTGACCCTCCTCGGCGAGCACGTGTCGACGGCGCGCTGGATCGGTTTCGGAATCGTCTGGGTGGCTCTGGCGGTCCTCACCACCGACGCGTTGATGAACGCGCGATCGCCGCGGCGAGGGGTCGAGCCGGTCGTGCCGTGATAGTCCGCACCCAGGACTGTCTCACCCTGAACCAGCCGGTGCGCACCCTCACTCCGGCGACGCACCCTCGGCTGAGGCCGCGTTCCCCGAATCAGGCCGCGCGGCTTGTCCTGGTCCTCCAACGCTCTATCCGGCCGGCGTCCACGCTCCGCGCGGTCGTCGCCCGGGCTCAACCGCCGTCGGGAAGCCGGTCCCCGGTGGACACGCCGATCCGGTTCTTGGGGCCCAGATACGAGGTTCGCAGCACCGGTGATCACTGCTGTCACGCTGCCTGGCGTCCATCGTCTGGCCCCCGCCGCGTCGACGACGTGTCCGATGAGGTGCAGAAGATTCCGCCGCGTACCGGGTCACTGGTGCCGGTCGATCCACGGCCGCACCCTACAGGCGGCTTATGCCGCGATTCTGAGTCGAATACTGACCTCAACTAGCGGCATAAGCGGATTCCGACGATTCGTGGACCGCACGAACGCGGCGTGTGCGCCGGGTCAGAACTCCGAACGAAGCGCTACTGGCCGGCGACGCGCCGCTGGCGCGCGAACTCGGCCAGCACCACACCGGCGGCGACGGAGGCGTTGAGGCTCTCCACCTTGCCGGCCATCGGGATCGACAGGATGGTGTCGCAGTTCTCGCGCACCAGCCGTGAGAGGCCCTTGCCCTCCGAGCCGACCACGATCACCACGGGACCGGTGCCGTCGTAGTCGTCGAGGGTGGCGTCGCCGTCGGCGTCGAGCCCGACGATCTGCGCACCCGACTTGGCCCAATCGACCAGGGTGCGGGTCAGGTTCGGTGCCTGTGCGACGGGGAGTCGTGCGGCGGCGCCGGCGCTGGTGCGCCAGGCGACGGCGGTGACGCTGGCCGAGCGACGCTGCGGGATCAGCACACCCTGACCGCCGAACGCGGCCACCGAACGGATGACGGCGCCGAGGTTGCGGGGATCGGTGATGTTGTCCAGAGCCACCAGCAGCGGCGGCTCCGGCGAGGCGAGGGCGTCGGCGATCAGATCGTCGGGGTGCGCGTACCGGTACTCCGGCACCTGCAGTGCCAGACCCTGATGCAGACCGTTCGTGGTGAGCCGGTCGAGTTCCGGCTTGCTGGCCTCGAGCACCGCGATGCCCTTGTCGCCGGCGACGTGCACGGCTTCGCGCACCCGGTCGTCGGCGTCGATCGTGCTCATCACGTACAGCGCGGTCGCCGGAACGCCGGCACGCAGGCATTCGACGACCGGGTTGCGGCCGACCACGTACTCGGGGCCGTCCTCCTTGCGCCGCTGCGGACGCTTCGCCTGCTGCTTGGCTGCGGCCTTCGCCCGTTTGTGGGCCGCGTGATAGACGCGGTCCTCGGCCTTGGGGGTCGCGCCCCGGCCTTCCAGGCCGCGCCGCCGCTGTCCGCCGGACCCGACGGTCTGGCCCTTCTTGGTGCCGTCCTTACGGATGGCGCCCTTGCGCTTGGAGTTGCCGGCCATCAGGCGTCCTTCTGCTTCAGTGCCCACTGGGCGCCGTCGGGGGTGTCGGTGACCTCGACGCCGGCCGCGGCCAGACGGTCGCGGACCTCGTCGGCGGTCGACCAGTCCTTGTCGGCCCGGGCGGCGGCACGACGTTCGAGTTCCGCACCGATCAGCACGTCGAGGGCCGCGGTGGCCGCGTCGTCGGCGTCGCCGTCGGCGGCCCACCTCCCGTCCAGCGGATCGGTGCCGAGGATGCCCATCATGGCGCGCACGCCTGCGGCCAGTGCCTGTGCCTTCGCGCCGTCGCCGGCCTCCAGGGCGGTGTTTCCTTCACGCACGGTGTTATGCACGACGGCGAGGGCCGCGGGCACCCCGAGGTCGTCGTCGAGGGCGGCGGCGAAGTCGCCGGACACCTCGCCGACCGCCACGTCACCGACCCGGTCGGCGACCCGGTGCACGAACGATTCGATGCGCCGGTATCCGGCGGCCGCCTCGTGCAGGGCGCCCTCCGAGTACTCGAGCATGGACCGGTAGTGCGCGCTGCCGAGGTAGTAGCGCAGCTCCACCGGCCGCACCTTCTTGAGCATTTCGGGGATCGACACCACGTTGCCCAGCGACTTGCTCATCTTCTCGCCGCTCATCGTCACCCAGCCGTTGTGCAGCCAGTACTGGGCGAAGCCGTCGCCGGCGCCGTGACTCTGGGCGATCTCGTTCTCGTGGTGCGGGAAGATCAGGTCCATGCCGCCGCAGTGGATGTCGAACTCGGCGCCCAGCAGCGAGGTCGCCATCGCGGAGCACTCCAGGTGCCAGCCCGGACGGCCGCGGCCCCACGGGGTGGGCCACGACGGTTCACCGGGTTTGGCGGCCTTCCACATCGTGAAATCGCGGGGGTCGCGCTTGCCGGTGCCGGCGCTCTCGCCCTGGTGCACGTCGTCCAGCTTGTGGCCGGACAGGCTCCCGTACTCGGGCAGGCTCTGCACATCGAAATACACGTTGCCGTCGGCCACGTAGGCGTGACCGCGGTCGATGAGGCGCTGCATGTATTCGGTCATCTGGGTGACGAAGGCCGTGGCGTGCGGCTCGGCCGACGGCGGCAGAACACCCAGGGCGTCGTAGGCGGCGGTGAACTCGCGTTCATGGGTGGCGGCCCACTCCCACCACGGGCGGCCGGCGTCGGCAGCCTTGGTGAGGATCTTGTCGTCGATGTCGGTGACGTTGCGGACGAACAGGACGTCCAGCCCTCCGTGGGCGAGCCACCGGCGGAGAACGTCGAAGGCGATACCGCTGCGGACGTGGCCGATGTGCGGAACACCCTGCACGGTCGCGCCGCACAGGTACACCGAAGCGGTGCCGGGGCGGAGCGGAACGAAGTCGCGGATCTCACGGGCCGCGGTGTCGTACAGGCGAAGGGTCACGACGTACGATCCTACTTGGTCTCCACCAGCGCCGTCGCCACCGCGGCGATGCCTTCGCCGCGGCCGGTGAGACCCAATCCGTCGGTGGTCGTGCCGGACACCGAGACGGGTGCTCCGAGGAGCCCGGACAGCAGCTTCTGGGCTTCCGCCCGGCGCGGACCCACCTTCGGGCGGTTGCCGATCACCTGCACGGCGGCGTTCACCGGGGCGAAGCCCTCGGCGGCCAGCAGCTGCGTCACGTGCACCAGCATCACGGCGCCGGTCACGTTCTTCCATTCCGGGCGGTCGACGCCGAACACCGAACCGATGTCGCCGAGTCCCGCCGCCGACAGCAGCGCGTCACAGAGAACATGGATGCCGACGTCGCCGTCGGAGTGCCCGGAGCAGCCGTCCGCATCCTCGAAGAGGAGCCCGAGAAGCCAGCACGGCCGGCCGGGCTCGATGACGTGGACGTCGGTACCGATTCCCACACGCATCAGATGTCTGCCTCTCCTGCCGCGCAGAGTCGCTGCGCGACGGTCAGGTCGAAGGGGGTGGTGATCTTGAAGGCCATCTCGTCGCCGGGAACCACCCGGACGTCGACGCCGAGCGATTCGACGAGACCCGCGTCGTCGGTGGCGTCCCCGGCACCGGCGTGTGCGCGACGCAGCAGTGCCGCGGTGAAGCCCTGCGGCGTCTGCACGGCGCGGAGTTCGCTGCGGTCGGGGGTGGCGCGCACCAGTCCGGCGTCGTCGACGCGTTTGAGGGTGTCGGCGACGGGCAGACCGGGCACCACGGCGGGGGCACCGGAGCGCAGTGCCGCCACCACGTCGCCGAACAACGACGGCGGGGTGAGGGCGCGCGCGGCGTCGTGCACGAGGATCAGGTCGGCGGCCGGATCGGCCGCGGCGAGACCCGCACGGACGGAGTCCGAACGCTCGGCACCGCCGGCGACCACCGTGACCGACGGCAGCAATGCACCGGTGGCGTCCACCTGGTCGTCGGGAACGATCACGACGATCTGGTCGATCACGCCGGAATCCCAGGCGGCCACCACACTGCGTTCGAGCAGGGTCGATCCCGCGAGCGGAACGAAGGCTTTGGGCACGTCGAGCCCCAGCCTGGTGCCCATCCCGGCGGCCGGGATGAGCAGGACCACGCGACCGGAGTCCGGCCGGAGATCAGGGGTCAGGACGCCGCAGCCAGGATCTCGCCGAGAATGGTGTCGGCCTTCTCGTCATCGGTGTTCTGGGCGAGCGACAGCTCGTCGACCAGGACGCGACGGGCGCGGGTCAGCATGCGCTTCTCACCGGCGGACAGGCCGCGGTCCTGTTCACGACGCCACAGGTCGCGCACGATCTCGGCGACCTTGATGATGTCGCCGGAGATCAGCTTCTCCTGGTTGGCCTTGAATCGGCGGGCCCAGTTGGTCGGCTCTTCGGTGTGCGGCGCGCGCAGCACCTGGAAGACCTCGTCCAGTCCCTCGGCGCCGACGACGTCGCGAACACCGACGTAGTCGAGCTTGCTGGAGGGGATCTGCACCGTCATGTCACCGTCGGTCACCTTCAGGACCAGGTACTCGACCTCTTCGCCCTTGATGGTCCGTACCACGATGTCTTCCACCCGAGCCGCCCCATGGTGCGGGTAGACGACGGTGTCGCCAACTTTGAAATTCAATGTTCCGTGCCCCTTTCGAGTGTTGCCAGTTTAACACGGGCCAAGTGAGGGTGACCTTGACGGTGCAGGTCAGCGCACTGCTTATCCACCCCCGACGGGGAGGGGCCGCAGGTCCGGACCGGGTTTTCCGGCCAATCTGGGCACCCCGTAAGACAGGTGCGGCACCCGGCCACTACGCTGCGTAGTGAAAGGTTGCGCAGAACACGCGCGACCTGCGGCTTACCTCGGAGGAATCAGGTGTCAGCGTTCACTCGGACCACCGCCCGTCGTATCGCATCGGCCACCGCCGCCGGCGCGCTCGGCGTCGCGATCGCCCTGGGCACCACCGCGTGCGGTGCGGGCAAGATCTCGCAGACCAACAACCAGGCTCCGGCCGTCAACGGCGCCTACGGGACCCTGACCCTGCCGCCGGTCCAGGAGGGCGGCCAGTCCGTCCCGACCGGTTCGATCGACGTCCGCAATCTGCAGATCGAGTTCCCCCAGGACGACGCCGATCAGGTGTTCGGCAAGGGCGGCCCGTTCAAGCTCGGTTTCACCATCGTCAACAACAGCCCGCAGCGCACCGTGAAGCTGGTGTCGATCCGCCCGGTGCAGGGCACCGTCGCGCTGCCGGGTGTGCAGACGATCGCCCCGAACGGCGCGCTGACCGCCGGTCTGCCGACGCTGGTCGATCCGTCGGCCGCCGCCAAGGACGGCGTCGACCGGATCGATCTCGAACTGACCGGCACCGGTGACTCGGTTCGCGCCGGCCTGACGGTGCCGCTGAACTTCACCTTCGAGTTCTACGACCTCGCGGGCAACCAGGTGGGCCAGGACGACATCACCATCAACACCCCGGTGGACGGCACTCCGCTGACCGACCGTCCGGACACCGTCCGCGATCTGGCTCCGGCTGGCGAAGAGGGCGGTCACTGACCCGCACCCCGTCTCGACTCGATCAGGCCCCGGTCCCGTGTGGATCGGGGCCTGATCTGTCTGAGTCGGCGCCTAGGCTGAGCGGGTGGCGAAGTCGAAGTCGGTGTTCCGGTGCGCGCAGTGCGGCAACCAGGTTCCCAAATGGGTGGGCCGCTGCCCCGAGTGCGGCGAGTGGGGGTCGATCGAGGAGTCCGCTCCCCTGGCGGCGTCGGCCGGCACCGGTGCGGTGGCGCCGCGCAGTCCGGCGCAACGGATCACCGAGGTCGACGCGAACGCGGCCGGCGCTCTGCCGACCGGAATCGCCGAGTTCGACCGGGTGCTGGGCCGAGGCGTGGTGCCCGGATCGGTGATCCTGCTGGCCGGTGAGCCCGGCGTCGGCAAGTCGACCCTGCTCCTGGAGACCGTCAAGCACTGGGCGCAGCAGGGCCGGACCGCGCTGTATGTGACCGGCGAAGAGTCGGCCGGTCAGGTGCGGTTGCGCGCCGAACGCACCGATGCGGTGCACGAGAACATCTACCTGGCCGCCGAAACGGACCTGGCCACGATCCTCGGTCACGTCGACGCGGTGAACCCGACGCTGCTGATCGTCGACTCGGTGCAGACCGTGCAGGCGACCGGAACCGACGGGGTGTCCGGCGGCGTCACCCAGATCCGTGCGGTCACCACGGCACTGGTGTCGCTGGCCAAGAACTCCGGGATCGCGGTCGTGCTGGTCGGTCACGTCACCAAGGACGGCAACGTCGCCGGCCCGCGCTCACTGGAACATCTGGTCGACGTGGTGCTGGCGTTCGAGGGCGACAAGCATTCGTCGCTGCGTCTGGTGCGCGGCGTGAAGAACCGGTTCGGCGCATCCGACGAGGTCGGCTGCTTCGAGCAGCGGTCGGACGGCATCCACGAGGTCGCCGATCCGTCGGGGATCTTCGTGCACGAGCACACCGGCGACGTCGAGGGCACCGTCAACCTGGTGGTGATGGACGGCCGGCGCGCGATGGTCGGCGAGATCCAAGCGCTCATGACCGACACCGAGCAGACCAATCCGCGGCGGGCGGCCTCCGGCCTCGACTCGGCGCGGGTCGCGATGATGCTGGCGGTCGCGCAGGCGCACGGGGGTGTGCAGGCCGGCAAGAAGGAGGTCTACGTCTCCACGGTCGGCGGCATGCGGGTGACCGAGCCGGCAGCCGATCTGGCGCTCTTCCTGGCATTGCGGTCGGCGTACAAGAAGGAACCGCTGCCGCACGGCACCGTCGCGATCGGCGAGGTCGGGCTGACCGGCGAGGTGCGGCGGGTGACGTCGACGGCCCGCCGAGTGGCGGAGGCCAAGCGGCTCGGCTTCACGCATGCGGTGATCCCGGCGGGCACCGACGAGGAGATGCCGGCCGGAATCAGGGTCAGCAAGGTCTCGAATCTGGTCGACGCGGCTCACGCCGTCCGGTCACCGGCCGACTACGCCACCATCCCCTACTGACCTCATCCTTCCCGACAGGTCGGCGAGGAAGCTCAGTTCGCGTACGACGGCTTCGGAATGGTGTCGTCGTCGACCTCGAATTTGGTGTTCGGGTCGCTGCCCTCGGGGTTGACGGTCACCTGCACCTCATGCCATTCCCCGTCGTAGGACGCGGCGCAGTCGACAGTGTTGCCGGGTGTCATGGTGAGATCGCCGTCGCAGGCCAGCTCATCCACCGACTTCCCTATCGTCTGCTCAACGTTCGGCTTGAGTTGTTCCTCGACCCGGCTTTTCTTGACCACGCGGGGCGCGGTGCCCGAAGCACCCGACTCGGGCGCGGCCGATCCGGATGTCGAGTTCTCCGACGCCGACGGCGCCGAAGTCTCGACGCCAGGCGCGCTGACTGTGGTGTCGTCATGGCCGTGGCGGTTCACGTATCCGCCGCCGTCGCAGCAGGCGAGGGCGAGCACTGCGGCCGAGGCCACGAGCAGGATCGTTCCGCGCGCAAGGTTCGTCTTCACTGTCGTCTCCGTCTCGATGTCAGTTCGATCCGCCCGGAACCGAGCTCGGGTGGTCGTCCTCCTTGATGTGGAAGGTCACGTTGCTGCCTTCGACCGCCGTCACCGTGGCGGTGTACGGCAGCCACACTCCGTCCCCCGCCCCGACCTCGCATTTCTGGGTTGCACCGACCTCACCCTTGAGGCCGCCGTCGCACTTGACGGTCGGTAGGTGGGCGATGTCCTGGGCGAGTTGCTGTGCGGACGTCTTCTCCAGGGCGGCCTTGTCGACAGTCAGACCGCCGCCGCCGTGGAATTCCAGACCGACGACCGTCAGTGCTGCGACGACCGTG
The DNA here is from genome assembly GCF_047600565.1 of Gordonia sp. (in: high G+C Gram-positive bacteria). Classification (GTDB taxonomy): domain Bacteria; phylum Actinomycetota; class Actinomycetes; order Mycobacteriales; family Mycobacteriaceae; genus Gordonia. The sequence goes on along the minus strand of NZ_JASGKN010000001.1, from coordinate 2,655,791 downwards.
CCCGTCACCAGAGCGGCTCGGGCAATGTTCTTGATGGACTTCATGTCGGTCTCCTCATCGTGTCCGGCTTTCACTGACTCGGCGATTCGATGGTCCGAGGGGCCGCGAATGTTCCGCTGCGGAGTCAGTTCGCGTAGGCGGGTTGTTCGATCGCCTGGTGGCCGATGCCGATGCCGAGCTGGCCTTGGCCGTCGATCACGTCGTCGACTTTGACCGTGATGGGCAGCCAGTTGCCGCCGACCCGGCCCGCGCAGTCCTGGGAGGCACCGACCTGCACGGCGATGTCTCCGGCGCACGCCACCTGTTCGGGTTCCTCCCCGGCCGTCGCGGCCGCGAGATCCTTCACCTGGGCGGCGAGCGAATCCTTGGCGATCGACGTCGCCGGCGCTGCCGAACCGCTCGCGGGACCGCCGGAATCGTTCGATCCGCAGCCGGCCAGCGCCAGCACGGCCGCCGCCGATCCGGCCAGGATCATTCCTCGGTTCACAGCCTTCATCGGTCCTCCACCCACTGAGCCGGCCTTGTCCTACTCAGGCAGTATTTCCCACTCGCTGGCCGGCCAACGGGATATTCGGCGACCTCGGTGACGCGCATCCGTGACACGCACGCGAGCACCGGATCTGCCGAGTGAAAGAGTGAACGCCGCGATCCCGTGCGGGATCGCGGCGTTCGTAGACGAATGGATCAGTTGGCGTACGACGGCTGCGGGATCTGGTTCTTGCCGACCTGCAGGTCGTAGTCGACGGTCTTGCCTTCGACGGCCGTCACCTTCACCTCGACCGGAAGCCAGGCGCCGCCCGACTCGAGAGCACACTCGGTGGTGTTGCCGATCTTGCCTTCGAGCTCACCCGGGCAGGCGATGCGATCCGGAGACCGCCCGGCGGTCTCCGTGATCTTCTCTTTCAGGCCGGCCTCCAGGGTCGACTGACTCACCTTCGGGGTGTCGTCACCCACCGAGACGTGTGCCTCACAGCCACTGAGTGCGAACACCGCTGCGGCGGCACCGATCAGAAGGGCTCCCCCCCCGGTCACCTTCTTCAACATTTGTTTCTCCAGTCCGTCGTGCCCCGTTTAGGGCGGATTTTCGACTCGCGAAGTATATCCACGCGTGCCGACCTCCCCAGGGAGGATTTCACCGAGTCGGACGGATCGAACGGGTCGAAATGTTCCGTCAGAGGTTGGACGAGGGGGAACCCGAACTGAACGCGTCGCTGTATTTGCCGAAATGGGCGACCGGATCGATCTCGATGAAGATCGCGTGCGCGGCAGCGACCGGGTTCGCGGGGTCGCCGATGTGCGCGGTGGCACGTGTGAAGACCTTGCGGCGTTCCTTGCAGACCACCTCGCCGTCGAAGTGCAGGGTGGAGCCGACCGGGATCGGCTTGGCGAAGTCCGTCTCCAGATGTGCGGTCACCACGGGCGCCCCGATGATCAGCGGCGCGGTACCCATCACCTCGTCGAACGCCGCCATCAGCAGGCCGCCGTGCAACAGATTCGGACCGCCCTGCATCCAGGCCTCGATCTCCAGATCGGCGGTCACGGTGAAGCCTTCACCGGCCAGCACCTTGATGTGCAGGCCCGGGTTCGCGTCGTCGCCGCAGCCGAAGCAGAGCGAGTGATGCAGGCCGATGTGGCCTCCCGGCTCGGGCGCCTTCGGATGGCGTGCGATGGGATCGGGGTTCGCGGGCAACTCGAATACCGGTTTCACATCGGGCTACGCTAGTCCAGTTCACATAAGCCACTCGCCATAGGACCCTGATGACCGAGCCGATCTCCGACCAGCTCCGCGCCACGCTGCAGCAGGTCGCGCCGGGCACCGGTCTGCGTGACGGTCTGGAACGGATCCTCCGCGGCGGCACCGGCGCACTGATCGTTCTCGGCTACGACAAGGACGTCGAGAAGATCTGCGACGGCGGATTCAACCTGGACGTCGAGTTCGCTCCGACCCGGCTCCGCGAACTGTCCAAGATGGACGGCGGCGTGGTTCTGTCCGGCGACGGTGAACGGATCGTCCGCGCCAACGTGCAGCTGGTCCCCGACCCGACCATCCCGACCGCCGAATCCGGCACCCGTCATCGCGCCGCCGAACGCACTGCCATCCAGACCGGCCTGCCGGTGATCTCGGTGTCGGCGTCGATGTCGATCGTCAGCCTGTACGTCGACGGCCAGCGTCGCGTGGTCGAGAACCCCGACACCCTGCTGTCGCGCGCCAACGTCGCCCTCGCCACCCTGCAGCGCTACAAGACCCGGCTCGACGAGGTCAGCGCCCAGCTCTCGCGCGCCGAGATCGAAGACTACGTCCTGCTGCGCGACGCGATGAGCACCGCGCAGCGGATGGAGATGGTCCGCCGGGTCGGCGCCGAAATCGAAGAGTACGTGCTGGAGCTCGGTACGTACGGCCGCCAGGTGTCGCTGCAGCTCGAAGAACTGATCAGCGACAACGACATCATGCGCGAACTACTGGTCCGCGACTACCAGCCGAACCCGGAGCCGGCGAGCACCGAAGAAGTCCGTCAGATCCTGGACACCCTGGAGAACCTGTCGAACGCCGACCTGCTGGACCTGACCCTGGTCGCCGGAGCCTTCGGCTATCCGACCACCATCGAAGCCCAGGATCTGCCGATGAGTCCGCGCGGCTACCGGCTGCTCGCCCGCATCTCACGTCTGCAGTTCGGCCACATCGACCGCCTCGTCCGCGAGTTCGGCACCCTCCAGGCGCTTCTCGCCTGCAGCGCTGCCGACCTTCAGTCGGTGGAAGGAATCGGCTCCATCTGGGCGAGGCACATCCGCGAGGGCCTCTCTCGCCTGGCCGAGTCCAGCATCGAACGCTTCGACTAGCGCCGTGTGACCTCGCACCCTGATCCGGGGTACGCGACCTGAGCTGAGGCCGCGTCGCCTGACTCAGGGTGCGCCGACGCGATCGGCTTACTGCCCGGCGGGCTTGACCACGTTGAACGTGATCGGGGCCGATTCGCGCTGACCGTTCATGGCGATGGCCTGGTAGCCGCCGACCGGGATGGCCACGCGCGGCTTGTTGCAGCCGGGGCTGCTGGTGGCTCCGGACCACGTGATCTTGTCGGTCACCTGCTGGCCGGGAGCCAGGACCTGGTGGTTGACGGTCTTGTCGGGGGCGCAGTCCTGGGCGGCCCACAGGGTGCGGGTGCCGTCGAGGGAGCGGACGACGACGTTGGTCGCCGCCTTGCCCACGTCACGCGAGCAGGGGGCCAGACCGCCGTTGGTGGTCACGATGGTGAACTCCGGCTGGTCGCCCTGCGTGTAGGTCGGCTTGTCGGTGTAGACGACCACCGACAGGGCCTGGTCGGAGCAGGCCGGGGTGCCGTCGCTCTCCGCGGGTGCCGGCGCGGCCGACGTCGAGGCATCGGCCGGGGCGGGCGCCGCCGGATCGGACGATTCGGCGGGAGCCGGGGTCGATCCGGTGGCGGGGGCGGCCGCGTCGACAGGCGTGGTCGGAGCGGCCGACGTGCTCGGTGCGGTCGGGGTCTGCGACGCCGAACCGGTCGAGGCGACGTTGCGGGTGCCCGAATCCTTCTTGCCGGAACCGGCCCAGATGATCAGGCCGACGACCAACGCGACGACCGCGATGCCGGCGGCGACGGCGAGCAGGCGGCGGCGCCAGTACACCTCGTCGGGCAGCGGTCCAGTCGGTTCGATCACGCTGCCACGGTATCGCCGGACACGCGCGGGGCCGCTGACCTGCAGCGGCGTGTCGCGAGTTGGCCGGTGAGATCTCGATTACGACGAAGGCGGAAAGGTCATTCGCCGACGTCTCCGATGAGCCCGGACATGCTGACTTTGCCGTCGTCGAGGTGATAGTTGAGGCCGAGGATCGCGAGGCGGCCGTCGGCCACCCGGTCGGCGATGATCCGGCTGCGTTCCACCAGCAGTTTGCCGGTCTCGTTGACATGCTTGGCTTCGAACTCGTCCAGGCGGGTCAGTCCCTCGCCGCGCCCGGCGATCACGCTCGGCATGACGCGTTCGACGATGCTGCGCACGTATCCGGGCGGCAGTTCGAGGTCGTCGAGGGCCTTCACCGTGGCCGCGACGGCACCGCAGTTGTCGTGACCGAGGACCACGATCAGCGGCACGTTGAGCACCTCGACGCCGAACTCGATCGATCCCAGCACCGACGAGTCGATGACGTGGCCGGCAGTGCGCACCACGAACATGTCGCCGAGCCCCTGATCGAAGATGACCTCGGCGGCCACTCGGGAGTCACCGCAACCGAACAGCACGACGTGCGGTGTCTGGCCGTCGACGAGCTTGGCCCGGTCGGCGATACCCTGACTGGGATGGATGGATTCACCCCGGACGAAGCGCTCGTTGCCTTCTTTGACGACCTTCCATGCCTGTGCGGGAGTGAGATCCTTCATGCCTAGCAGTGTCGCACGCCCCGCCTCCACGTCTCTCCCACCCATGGAACTCCTCGCATGGTTCGACCGTCACGAACGCGATCTTCCGTGGCGTGAACCCGGCATCTCCGGCTGGCAGGTGCTGATCAGCGAGATCATGCTTCAGCAGACCCCGGTGTCACGGGTGCTGGAGCCGTGGCGCACCTGGGTGTCGCGGTGGCCGGTGCCGTCGGCGATGGCGTCGGAGTCGCCCGGCGAGGTGGTGCGCGCCTGGGGCAAGCTCGGCTATCCCCGGAGGGCGATGCGGTTGCACGAATGTGCCGGCGTGATCGCCGCCGAGCACGACGACGTGGTGCCCTCCGACGTGGACGTGCTGCTGTCACTGCCCGGGATCGGCGACTACACGGCCCGCGCGGTGGCCTGCTTCGCCTATCGGCAAGCGGTGCCGGTGGTCGACACGAATGTGCGCCGGGTGATCGCGCGGGCCGTCCACGGCCGCGAGCCCGGCAACCCGGCCAAGTCCGATCTCGCCGACGCCGACGTCCTGCTGCCTCGCGAACCCGACGGATCGTTCAGCCCGACGGCGCCGCGCTATTCGGCCGCCCTCATGGAGCTGGGAGCCCTGGTCTGCACGGCCCGGAATCCGAAGTGCGACATCTGCCCGGTCGCGTCGTCGTGCCTCTGGCTGGCGCGCGGGAAACCGACCGCCGACGCACCCGTCCGCAAGACGCAGAAGTACGAGGGCACCGACCGTCAGGCGCGCGGACGACTGCTCGACGTGCTGCGCGGCACCGCGGGTCCCGTCGACCGCGCGGCGCTGGACATCGCGTGGACCCGTGACGACGGCCAGCGCGCCCGCGCCCTCGATTCGCTGTTGACCGACGGACTGATCGAGGTCACCGACGACGGCCGGTTCTGTCTCGCCGGCGAAAGCTGATCAGACCTCCGACAAGTGTTGGTTTCGTGTTCGTGGCGGACACGAAACCAACACTTCGACAGGGCGGGGTTTCGACACGGGGGCCTCGGCTGACGCCTCGGACCCCGGCTCAACCAACAGCGGGCTCACCCAGCGGCGACGGCGCCGGTCTGGCGCAGGATCCACGCGAGCTCGAAGGCGGTGTCCTCCCACTGCTTGTAACGCCCCGAGCCGCCGCCGTGACCGGCGGACATCTCCGTCTTCAGCAGGATCGGATTGTCCGACGTCGAGAGCTCCTGCAGCTTCGCCACCCATTTCGCGGGCTCGGTGAACAGGACACGGGTGTCGTGGAAGGACGCCAACGCCAGAATCGCCGGATACGGCTGGGCGGTCACGTTCTCGTACGGCGTATACGACTTCATGTACGCGTACACGTCGGCGTCGTGCAGCGGGTCACCCCACTCCTCCCACTCGATCACCGTCAGCGGCAGCGACGGATCGAGAATCGAGGTGAGGGCGTCGACGAACGGCACCGCGGCGAGCACCCCGCCGAACAGTTCCGGTGCCGCGTTCACGACCGCACCCATCAGAAGACCGCCGGCCGACCCGCCGTCGGCGACCATCTGCTTCGGGGTCGTCCAGCCTGCATCCACGAGGTGCCGGGCCACGGCGATGAAGTCGCTGAAGCTGTTCTTCTTGTTGAGCAGCTTGCCGTCCTCGTACCAGTGCCGGCCCATCTCGCCACCGCCGCGGACGTGCGCGTAGGCGACCGCCATACCGCGATCGAGCATGGACAGACGCGCCACCGAGAAGCCCGGGTCGGTGCTCGACTCGTAGGCGCCGTAACCGGTCAGCAGCAGCGGCATCGGGGTCGAGGAGTCGTCGGCGATCCGCCGCACGATGGACACCGGGACCCGCGTGCCGTCGTCGGCGACCGCCCATTCGCGGACCGCGACGTACTGGGAGGCGTCGTAGCCGCCGAGCACCGTCTGACGCTTGAGCAGGGTGCGCTCTCCGGTGCGGACGTCGAGATCGATCACCTCGACCGGGTCGACGAAGCTGGTGTAACCGATCCGCAGATGCGGGGTGTCCCATTCGGGGTTGGCGCCCAGTCCGACCGAGCAGAGTTCCTGATCGAAGACGACCGGTTCGAAGTCGTCGATGGTCGGCAGCTCGTCACGGCCCCGCAGGTCGGCGACGGCCAGCCGCGGCAACGCATCCTCGCGATAGGACAGCACGAGATAGTCGGCGAAGCAGTCGACGTCCTCGATGCGGCGGGCCGGATCGTGAGCGATCAACGGCCGTCGTCCGCCGGGATTCCCGACCGGCATGACGTCGACCGCGAAGTCGACGGCCCCGTCCGCGTTGTGCACGATCACGAAGTAGTCGTCGCCGCCGAGCCTGGCGTGCTCGATCGAATACTCCACACCGTCGACGCGCGGGAGAACACTCACGAACTCGCCGGTCGGGTCGTCGGCGGACAGCACATAGTTCTCGCTGGTCACCTTGGAGCCGACGCCGATCACCAGGTAGTCCTCGCTGTGGCTGGTTCCCATGCCCACCCAGAAGCGCTCATCCGGCTCGTTGAACACGACGACGTCGTCGGTTCCGGCGCCGACATCGTGCCGCCAGACCGTGTCCGGCCGCCAGGCATCGTCGACGGTCAGATAGAACAGGTGCTTCGCGTCCTTGGACCAGGTGGCGCCGCCGGCGGTCCCCTCGATCACATCGGGCAGCAGTTCCCCGGTGTCCAGGTTCTTGATGCGCAGCGTGTAGCGCTCGTCGCCGACCAGGTCGACGCTGTAGGCCAGCCAGTGACCGTCGTGGCTCACCGAGAAGGCGCCGAGCGAGAAGAAGTCGTGCCCCTGCGCTTCGACGTTGGAGTCGAGAAGGATCTGCTCACCGTCGACGGCCTGCCCGGGCGCCACCTCCGGGGGCGTCCAGTCGCCGGCGCCGCGGATCGGGACCCGGCAGCGGATCGCGTACGAGCTGCCTTCCACCGTGCGCGCGTAGTACCAGTGGCCGCCGGACCGGATCGGGACCGACATGTCGGTCTCCTGGGTGCGCGACTTGATCTCACCGAAGACGTCCTCGCGCAGCGACGCCAGATCGGCGGTCTGCGCGTCGACGTACGCGTTCTGGCCTTCGAGATAGGCCACCACCTCGGGGACGTCCTTGTCGCGCAGCCATTCATAGTCGTCGACGAAGACGTCACCGTGATGGATGCGCTCGACCGGAACCTTCTTGGCGACCGGCGGCGTGACGGCTTCAGGCATCCGCGCTGTCCGGCCAGTCGGCGAAGGAGAGCCCCGAGATGCGTTCGTACGCCTCGATGTAGCGGGCACGGGTGCGTTGCACCACGTCGTCGGGCAGCGGCGGAGGCGGAGTGTCGCCGTGACGGTCCCAGCCCGATTCGGGGCCGGTCAGCCAGTTGCGGACGATCTGCTTGTCGAAGCTCGGCTGCACCTGCCCCGGCCGATAGGTGGCTGCGTCCCAGTACCGGGAGGAGTCGGGGGTGAGCACCTCGTCGGCCAGCACCAGCGAACCGTCGGGGGCCTGCCCGAACTCGAACTTGGTGTCGGCCAGGATGATCCCCCGATCGGCGGCCAGCGCCGTGCCGCGCGAGTAGATGTCCAGGGTGGTGTCACGGAGAGTGTTCGCCAGCTCGTCGCCGACCTGCGCGGCCACCTGCTCCAGCGACACGTTCTCGTCGTGGTCACCGAGATCGGCCTTGGTGGCCGGTGTGAAGATCGGTTCGGGCAGCCTGTCCGACTCCCCCAGACCGGCCGGCAACCGCACACCGCACACCGCACCGGTGGCGTTGTAGTCGGCCAGACCGGAACCGGTCAGGTAACCGCGGGCCACGCATTCGACCGGCACCATCGGCAGCTTCCGGCACACCATGGACCGGCCCACCACATCGCCCGGGATCCGTTCATCGGTGGGGCCGCCGGCCAGATGATTGGGGACACCGAGCTCGTCGAACCAGAAGAACGACGCCGCCGTCAGGATCCGGCCCTTGTCCGGGATGGGGGTGTCGAGGATGAAGTCGTAGGCGGAGATCCGGTCGGACGTGACCATCAGCAGCGTCTGATCGTCGATCTCGTAGATGTCGCGAACCTTGCCGGACGCGAGATGTCGGTAGTCGGAGAGTGCGGGACGCATTCGGTTCCTGCCTTAGAGGATCGGGGCGGGGGTGTACGCGGCGGCGTGCGGATCGGATTCGATCCACTCGGCGGCGTCGGCGATGACCTTCGCGACCTGCGCGTCGGCGGCTCCGACGAATGCACCCTTGTCGGCGATGAGGGCGTCGAGCTGTGCGCGGTCGAGCGGAATGCGGTCGTCGGCGGCCAGCCGGTCCAGCAGGTCCGGCTCCTTGCCCTCTTCGCGCATGGCGAGGGCCACGGCGACCGCGTTCTCCTTGATGGCCTCGTGCGCCTCCTCCCGGCCGACGCCGGCACGCACCGACGCCATCAGCACCTTGGTGGTGCCCAGGAACGGGAGGTAGCGGTTCAGTTCGTTCTCGATGACCTTCGGGTAGGCGCCGAATTCGGCGAGCACCGTCAGGAAGGTCTCCATCAGACCGTCGATGGCGAAGAAGGCGTCGGGCAGGGCGACGCGACGCACCACGGAGCAGAAGACGTCGCCTTCATTCCACTGCGAGCCCGCCAGTTCACCGGTCATCGACGCGTAGCCGCGCAGGATGACGGCCAGCCCGTTCACACGCTCGCAGCTGCGGGTGTTCATCTTGTGCGGCATGGCGGAGCTGCCGACCTGACCGGGCTGGAAGCCCTCGGTGACCAGTTCGTGGCCGGCCATCAGGCGGATGGTGGTGGCCAGCGACGACGGCCCGGCGGCGGTCTGCACCAGCGCGGACACCACGTCGTAGTCGAGGGACCGCGGGTACACCTGGCCGACCGAGGTGAAGGCGTTGGCGAAACCGAGATGCTCGGCCACCTTCGACTCGAGCCGATCGAGCTTGGCGGCGTCGCCGTCGAGCAGGTCCAGCATGTCCTGGCTGGTGCCCATCGGGCCCTTGATGCCGCGCAGCGGGTAGCGGTCGATCAGCTCGCTCAGGCGGGTCAGCGCGACCATCAGTTCGTCGGCGGCGCTGGCGAACCGCTTGCCGAGGGTGGTGGCCTGGGCGGCGACGTTGTGGCTGCGGCCGGCCATCACGACGGTCGAGTACTGGGCGGCACGCTCGGTGATGCGCGCCAGCACCGCGATGCCGTGGGCCCGCACGTATTCGAGGGACCGCAGGATCTGCAGTTGCTCCACGTTCTCGGTGAGGTCGCGGCTGGTCATGCCCTTGTGGATCTGTTCGTGCCCGGCGAGGTCGTTGAACTCCTCGATGCGGGCCTTCACGTCGTGGCGGGTGACGCGCTCGCGCTCGGCGATGGAGTCGAGGTCGACGTCGCCGATGACGCGCTGGTAGTCGGCGATGGCGCCGGCCGGAACGTCGATGCCCAGGTCACGCTGTGCCTGCAGGACCGCGATCCAGAGCTCGCGCTCGAGGATGATCTTGTTCCGCGGAGACCAGATCTGCGCCAGGTCGGCGGACGCGTAGCGGCTGGCGAGGACATTGCTGATGGCCGGTTTTCCCACGTCGGAGAGTCTAGTGGCTCGTCGCGGCAGGCCCGAATCCCCGCTGTCCCCCCGCACTACTGGGCCGTATACGGTTCGTCACCCGATGTGGCCCAGCTGCGGACCGGATACGGCCCAGTAGTGCGGCAGGGGTGCGGCACGGGGGCCGCGCGGGGGTCGGTGCCGAGCACGTGCCGCACATACCCCAAGGGGCATATAGTGGACGTTGACCGACCGAAGGGACCAGCCATGATCGGTGACGAAGAAGCCGTCGCGACCATCCTGAACCGCCTGCGCCGCGCACACGGTCAGCTCGCCGGAGTGATCTCGATGATCGAGGACGGCCGGGAGTGCAAGGACGTGGTGACCCAGCTCGCCGCCGTGTCCAGCGCCCTCGACCGCGCCGGCTTCAAGATCGTCGCCACCGGCCTGCGCGAATGCATGAGCGACAGTGAACCGTCCGGTGAATCGATGAACGTCGAACAGCTCGAGAAGCTGTTCCTGGCGCTCGCCTGACCGACCAGCACCGCCGCGGAGCGACCGCCGCCGGACGAGACGGTTCTCACCTCCGTCCGGGCGGAGCATCGCCGTCACCACGGTAGGATTCCCGCTTGAGATGAGCCCAGATCCAGCCCTGTCCGGCGCGCTGTCGCGCCGGCGATTTCTTTTCGGCACCGGCCTGGCCGCCGCCACAGCGGTCGGCCTGTCGGCGTGCGGTTCGTCGAGCCCGGCATCTGTGAACGACGCCGAGAACGACGTGGGCGGCAGCGACGACCTCCCCACCCAGACTCAGCAGCCGGTCGCGCCCGGCGGCCCGCCGGTCATCACCGGCAGCTTCACCTCGCAGGCGATGGGTGGACGCGAGACCCGCTGGGCAGCGGTCCGCCCCACCGGGGTGACCGGCACCCTGCCGCTGGTGATCGTCGCTCACGCCCTGAACACCGATGAGCGCACCATCTTCAGCAAGCATCTGAACATCCAGAGCGTCCTGCAGGAGTACGTGGACGCCGGCAATCCACCGTTCGCGATCGCCTGCGCCGACGCCGCGCGCAACTACTACCACCGGCGCACCGACGGCACCGACGCGTCGGCGATGATCCTCGACGAATTCGTTCCCCTGCTCGCGGCGAACAAGGACCTGAACGTGCGCACCGACCGGCTCGGTCTGTTCGGCTGGTCGATGGGCGGCTACGGCGCCCTGCGGATCGGCGCCATGGTCGGCGCGCCACGCATCACGGCGATCGCGGTCAGCTCACCCGCCCTGTGGGCCGATCCGGGCAACTTCGCGCCGCGCGCCTTCGACTCCTACGCCGACTACCAAGCCAACTCGTTGTTCGGCCAGCAGGCGTCGTTCGCGAAGATCCCGCTGATGATCTCGATCGGCTCGTCCGACCAGTTCTACACCTACACCCGGCAGTGGGCGGCCGAGCTGCATCCGCCGGCCGCCTTCGATACCGCACCGGGCGGACACACCAACAAGTACTGGAGGTCGGTGCTCGGCGAGCAGATCGAGTTCCTGGGCCGCAGCTTTGCGGGTCTGCCGGCGGCGAGCAGCACGAGCAGCAAACCCACGACGAGCAGCGCCCGATCGACCACCACGTCACCGACGACGGATCCGACCTACTCCGAACCGACGGACAGCGGGTCGACGGGCATCGGGTCGACGAACGGGGAGTCGACGACCGGGCCCGCACCGACCTTCACACCGCAGGTGCCGATCCAGCCGATGTATCCGGGGCCGGTGATCCCGCAGTAACGGCGGACACCCCCCGGCCTTGGATCAGAGGCTGATGCGGCCTTCTTCGGCGGCGAGACCGATGTCGGTTCGGTAGTGCGAACCGGGCAGCTTGACGCCGGCCAGCCGGTCGTAGGCCTGCGCCCGGGCCTCCGCGAGATCCTTGCCGCGTCCCACCACGGACAGGACGCGTCCACCGGAGGAGACGATGTGACCGTCGGCGTCAAGTTTGGTGCCGGCGTGGAGAACGCCGTCACCGGAGGCCCCGGTGATCGTGTCGCCGGTGCGCGGGGTGCCCGGGTAGTTCTCGGCGGCCAGCACCACGACCACGGCACTACCGTCGAACCACTGCAGCGGCGGCAACGTGTCGAGCGTGCCGGTGGCGACGGCGTTGAGGGTCTCGCCGAGCGGCGACGTGAGCAGATCGAGCACGGCCTGGGTCTCCGGATCACCAAAGCGGCAGTTGAACTCCACGACGGCGGGACCGTCGGCGCCGATGGCCAGACCGGCGTACAGCAGTCCGGAGAACGGGGTGCCGCGCTCGGCCAGCTCTGCGGCGACCGGGCGCACCACGTCGTCGACGATCTGGTCGACCATGCCGTCCGGCAGCCACGGCAGCGGCGTGTAGGCGCCCATGCCGCCGGTGTTGGGGCCCTGATCGTCGTCGCCGACCCGCTTGTGGTCCTGCGCGGGCAGCAGCGGGACCACGGTGTCGCCGTCGACTAGGCAGAACAGGGACACTTCGGGGCCGTCCAGGAAGCTCTCGAGAAGAACGGGATGCCCGTTCTCCAGGCAGTCGGCGGCGTGCGCGCGGGCGGCGGCGCGATCGGCGGTCACCACGACGCCCTTGCCGGCGGCCAGGCCGTCGTCCTTCACCACCCAGGTGGGTCCGAAACGGTCGAGCGCGGCGTCCAGCTCGGCAGGACTGTCGACGATCTCGGCGCGCGCGGTCTTCACTCCGGCGGCGGCCATGACGTCCTTGGCGAATGCCTTGGAACCCTCGATCTGCGCGGCCTGCGCACTCGGACCGAAGACGGCGAAGCCGGCATCGCGCAGGGCGTCGGCGACACCGAGGACCAACGGCACCTCGGGTCCGATGACGACCAGATCGGCCGCGACCTCCCGGGCGAGGGCCACCACCGCGTCGGCGGACGCGCCGTCCACCTGGTGGTTGGTCGCCAGCGACGCGGTCCCGGCGTTGCCGGGGGCCGCATGCAGTTCGGTCACCGACGGATCGCGGTCGAGTCCGAGCAGAAGGGCATGTTCGCGGCCGCCCGAGCCGATCACCAGTACGCGCACGCGACCAGCCTAATGGCTGGTCCGCCACGACGAAGGACCCGGGAGGCTCGAGGCCTTCCGGGTCCTTTTCACGCCGCGACTACGACGCCTTCGGGGCCGTCAGGTCGTACAGGGTGACGCCGTCGACCTCGGTGGAGGTGTAGTTCGCCTCGACCCATTCGCGGATCGACGACGACGCGCGGCTGCCACCCATACCGCCTTCGGAGCCCATGGCGCCGAATCCGCCGCCACCGTCGATGAAGTAGTGGATCTTGCCTTCCTTCACGTACGTCTGGAACTCGGCGAGCGTCGGCGACGGATCGGTGCCGTTGAATCCGCCGATTGGCATCACCGAGTAGCCGGCGGCGATCTGATAGCCGGAGGCCTCCGTGGAGCCGACCGCCGCAGCGACCCAGGTGTACTTGTCAGCGCCGTCGCGCAGGGTCGCGGTGACCTGCTCGCTAGGCGTGGATGCGCCCATCATGCCGCCACCCATACCGCCGCCCATGCCGCCACGGCCTTCGCCACCCATGCCGCCACGGCTTTCGCCGCCCATGCTCGCGGAGCCGCCCGCCATACCCGGCATGCCGTTCATGCCGTTCATGCCGTTCATGCCGTTCATGCCGTTCATGCCGTTCATGCCACTGCGGCCCGACCTGCCCTGGCCCATGCGACCGTTCTGACCCATTCCCGGAGAACCGTTCATGCCGCCCTGACCGGGGCCACCACCGCCACCGGGGCCGCCTCCCATACCGCCCGGGCCGAATCCGCCTTCCACGCGGGGACCGGCGCTCACGATCGAGCCTTGCGTCGAGTGGTTCAGGGTGTACGCCGTGTACGCGGTCGGGCCGGCGAGGGCCGCGGTGATGGCCGCGCCGGCGACCACCTTCGAACCGAGGCCGCGTCGCACGAAGATCAGCGCCACCGCGGCGGCCAGACCGATCACCAGCACCAGCCAGCGCAGCCACGGCACGAACTCCGGAGAGCGACCGAGGAGCTTGAAGCCCGTGAACGCGGCGAGCGCGGCGCCGGCCGCCAGGACCAGCGACACCCACCACTTCTCCCGCTCCCGCCAGCAGACGGCGGCCGCAGCGGCGATCACTCCGGCGAGCGCCGGCGCGATGGCGGCCGTGTAGTAGCTGTGGAAGATTCCGTGCATGGCGCTGAACACACCCACCGTGACCAGCATCCAGAGACCGAACATCACCAGGTAGGCGCGTCGCGTGTCGGTGCGCTTGGCGCGACCGATCAGGACCAGAGCGGCCACAGCGAACACGATCGCGGTCGGAATGAGCCAGGCGATCTGGCCGCCCTGCTCGGACTGGAACATCCGGAACAGTCCCGGTTCACCCCACATACCGCCGCGGCCACCACCGCCACCGCCGCCACCCGGTCCACCGCCGGGGAAGCCGCCGCCGGCACCCTCGGCACTACCGGAGAAACCGCCCATGCCGCCGCCGGGGCCGCCGCCTTCGCCGCCCATGCCGGGGACGACTGAACCGGTCTCGTTGCCGTTGAGACGGCCGAGGCCGTTGTAGCCGAAGGTCAGCTCGAGAATCGAGTTGTGCTGCGAGCCGCCGATGTACGGGCGGGAATCCTTGGGCCACAGTTCCACGGTCAGCAGCCACCAGCCGGCGCCGACGATCATCGAGACGAACGCCGCGAAGAGGTGCCCGAGACGCTTGCCCCAGCCACCCGGGGCGAACGCGAAGTAGGCGAGCGCGATCGGGGGCACCACCAGCAGCACCTGAAGCTGCTTGGTGAGGAAGCCGAAGCCGACCGCCAGGCCGCACCACACCATCCAATGCAGACGACCCGTCTCGATCGCCTTCATGCCGAAGGCCACGGCGGCCAGCATCAGCAGGATGAGCAGCGCCTCCGGGTTGTCGAAACGGAACATCATGGCGGCGACCGGCGTGAGCGCCAGCACCGCGCCGGCACCGATACCGGCCCAATGGCCGAAGTAGCGGCGAGTGACGAAGTACAGCACCGCCACCGATCCGACACCGATCAGCACCTCGGGCACCAGCACCGACCAGCTGTTGAGTCCGAACACCCGGACCGACAGCGCCGGCAGCCACAAGGAGGCCGGCGGCTTGTCGACGGTGATCGAGTTCGCCATGTCGGACGAACCGAAGAGCCACGCCTTCCACGACTTGGAGCCCGCTTGAATGGCCGCGGTGTAGAAGGAGTTGCCCCAGCCGTTGGCGGAGAGGTTGTACAGGTACGCGAGCAGGGTGCCGAGCAGCAGGACTGCCAGGCTCACACCCTCGACGGTCTTCTTCGGTGCGCGTTCGGGTTCAGTCGAGACGGCCACCGACGGAGTCGGCTCCGTCGGCGGCGCGAAGTCGGTGAGTGCGGTCATGCGCGGGCCTCCATCGGGGATTCGGACCGGCGGACGAACACCCAGCGGAGTCCGACGAATCGGGTGACGGTGGCGACGAGGTTCGCGACCACCAGGACGGTCAGTTCCAGCCATCGGCCGGGATGGGGTTCCACGGCGTGCAGGACCGCCAGCGATGCGGCGGTCACAGCCCAGCCGAAGAGAAAGATGCCCCAGCCGAGCAGATGGTGTCCGACCGCGCCTTCGCGACCGCGGACCCCGAAGGTGAAACGGCGGTTGGCGGCGGTGTTCAGCACCGCGGTGATGGCCAGTGCCAGGAAGTTGGCGGTCTGCGAGCCGACATGGGTGTGCAGCAGCAGATAGATGAGCGCGTAGCCGAGCGTCGACGCGATGCCGACGGCACCGAACCGGATCACCTGGCCCACCATGCCCGATGGGACGCCCTCGAGTTCGGGGCCGTCGTCGCGTTCGCGTCCGAGGTTTCGGCGCAGCTGGTCGATCGGCAGCCGGCCGCTGGTGAGCGCCCAGCCGACCCGAGCACAGCCGCGCAGGTCGGCGGTCGCGGTCGAGACGATGTCCACAGAGCTGTCCGGGTCGTCCACCCAATCGACGGGCACCTCGGCGATGCGGAGCCCGATACGTTCGGCGAGCACCAGCAGTTCGGTGTCGAAGAACCATCCGGTGTCCTCCACCAGTGGCAGCAACTCGCGGGCGACCGTGGTCCGCATGGCCTTGAAGCCGCACTGGGCGTCGGAGAAGTGCGCACGCATGGCGACCTTGAGGATCATGTTGTAGCTGCGGGAGATGAACTCCCGCTTCGGACCGCGGACCACGTTCGACGAGTGCGCGAGCCGGGTGCCGATCGACAGATCCGAGTGACCGGACTTGAGTGGCGCGATCAGCGGCATGAGTGCGTTCAGGTCGGTCGACAGGTCGACATCGCAGTAGGCGACGATCTCCGCATCCGAGGCGCGCCACACCGCGTTCAGCGCGCGTCCCCGGCCCTTCTCCTCGAGGTGGACCACCCGGACGTCGCCGAACTCCCGGGCCAGCTCGAGCGCGACGGGCAGCGTGCGGTCGGTGCTCGCGTTGTCGGCCACGGTGATCCGGGCTGTATACGGCACCTGCGAGACGAGGTGGTCGTGCAGCCGGCGGACCGCGTCGGGCAGGTCCTTCTCCTCGTTGTACACCGGAACGACGATGTCGAGTACGGGGGCGACGATGGCGGAGTCGGCCACGATCGTCATGGCCGTAGCGGGATCGGTTACTGCTGTCATGAGTACAGCCTCCGATCCGCACCTCCGGTCACCCTGGAACCAACCTGGCAGGTTCCTGTGCACGAGGGAACCGAACGAAGTGGTGCTGCGTCTAAACGCCATGAGTCTAACCACCATGGGAATCAACGAACTGTCCAATGGCGTGGGCGGCACCGGCTGCGGCGTGTACTCGGTGGCCGAACTCGAGGCCCGGGGCTGGGACCGGAACCGGCGCCGACGGGCGGTGGCCGACGGTGTGCTGACGCCGTTGCGGCGCGGCTGGTTCGCCGAACCCGGCCACGATCCCGAGGTCGCGCGGGCGGTCCGCGCCGGCGGCACCCTCGCGTGCGTGTCCGTCCTGCGCAAAGCGGGTTTCTGGGTTCCGCCCGGCTATCCGGGGGTGCATGTGCGGCGGGGTCGTGCGACCACCGCCGATCCGTTGTCGTGCCGGGGTTTCACCCGGATGGATGCCGGCGAGACCGCCGTCGATCCAGTCGTGACCGCCCTCGAGTGCGCGGCCCGCTGCATGTCCGGGGAGGACTGGATCGCAGTGTGCGATTCGGTGCAGAACCGGCACGGGGTGTCGGCGGAGACCCTGCGTGGGGCGATGGGCCGACTGCCCGCCAAGGCCGTCGCCCTGTTCGCGAAGACCGACGGACGTTCCCAGTCGGGTACCGAATCCCTGTGCCGGGTGCGTCTTCGATCCCTGGGCTTCGGGGTGATCGTGCAACCGGAGATCCCCGGCGTGGGGCGCGTCGACCTGCGCATCGGGCGGCTGCTGATCGAATGTGACGGCGAGCAGTACCACTCCGGTCGCGACGAGTTCCGCAACGACCGCCGTCGCGATCGGGCCTCCCTGCTCGGCGGCTGGTATTCGATGCGGTTCACCTACGACGACATCGTGTTCGGCTGGGACGACGCCGTCGCCGACATCCGCGCCTTCACTTCGGTCGACCGCCACCGCATCCGCGATGTCCGTCAGTGACACCAGAAGCGCCGCCGAGGGCGATATCCCCTCGGACCCGGCCTCAGTGACCCCGGGCGACGCGGCGGGCCCTAGGGTCGGAGCCATGGAGAACCGGGAACTCGTCGGCAGCGACCGCGAGGTCGCCGAGCGGGTGATCACCGCGTTGGCCGGTCCGGACGCGCGTCTGCGTCCCGACCAGGAGACGGCGGTCGCGACCCTGGCGACTCCGGGTGCGCGGGCCCTGGTGGTCCAGGCGACCGGCTGGGGCAAGTCGGCGGTGTACTGGGCGGCCACCGCGGTGATCCGGGCCCGCGGCGGAGGACCGACGCTGATCGTGTCTCCGCTGCTCTCACTGATGCGTGACCAGGTCGCGGCCGCCACCCGCGGCGGATTGCGGGCGGCGACACTGAACTCCGCGAACGTCGACGACTGGTCCCGAGTCGAGGCGGAGCTGACCTCGGGCGCACTGGACGTGCTGCTGGTGTCGCCGGAGCGCCTCGCGAATCCCGGTTTCGGGCGGCGTGTCCTCGACGCCCTGGCCGGCCGGCTCGGACTCGTGGTGATCGATGAGGCGCACGCCATCTCCGACTGGGGTCACGACTTCCGGCCCGACTACCGGCGCGTGGCCGACGTGCTGCAACGGCTGAACCCGCAGACGTCGGTGCTGGCGACGACGGCGACCGCCAACCGGCGGGTCACCGACGACGTCGCCGCACAGCTGGGTGCCGCGAGCAGTCCCGGCGACGGATCGACTCTGGTTCTGCGGGGTCCTCTCGCACGCCGGTCCCTGCACCTGAACGTCCTGGACGGGTTGTCGCCGCTGGAGCGCTACGGCTGGGTGGCCGATGAGCTGCCGAACCTTCCCGGCTCGGGCATCGTCTATGTGCTGACCGTCGCCGACGCGGATCGTCTGGTCACCGCGATCAAAGCCGTCCGCGGCGAGGACTATCCGGTCGCCGCGTACACCG
The DNA here is from genome assembly GCF_047600565.1 of Gordonia sp. (in: high G+C Gram-positive bacteria). Taxonomy (GTDB): domain Bacteria; phylum Actinomycetota; class Actinomycetes; order Mycobacteriales; family Mycobacteriaceae; genus Gordonia. The sequence continues at coordinate 2,637,373 of NZ_JASGKN010000001.1, read as the reverse complement.
GCCAGCTGCCGCCCGAGGAGCGCCACCGACTCGAAGACGACCTGCTGGCCGACCGGGTGAAGGCACTGGTCGCGACGTCCGCACTCGGGATGGGCTTCGACAAGCCGGACCTGGGCTTCGTGGTGCACGTCGGGGCACCGCCGTCACCGGTGTCGTACTACCAGCAGGTGGGTCGTGCCGGTCGCGCCCTCGACGAAGCGGTGGTCGTGCTGCTCGCGGCCGCGCCCAGCGATCGGAGCGGCGGCGACGCCGCGATCTGGGAGTACTTCGCGACCGCCACCATCCCCGACCCGGACCGCATGGAACGACTCCTCGCCGAGCTGTCCGATACCCCCGTCTCGGTTCCTGCGCTGGAGGCCAAGACCGGGATCCGCCGCACCCGGGTGGAACTCATGTGCAAGCAGCTCGCCGTCGACGGCGCCGTGGAGCGCACTCCCGACGGCTGGGTCGCGACCGGACGCCCGTGGCGCTACGACGCCGAGCACTACGACGGCGTGCTCGCGGTGCGGCGCCGCGAGGCCGACATCATGCGCGCCTACATCCGCGGGGAGGCCTGCCTGATGCGGCTGCTGACCAAAGCGCTCGACGATCCGGCGGCACAGGACTGCGGCCGTTGCAGCGTCTGCCTGGGCCGGCTCACCGAGGGGCTGCGCACGTCGGTGCCGCCGGAGACGATCGGCACACTGGCCGCCGCGCTGCGCCGTGACGCCCAGGTGCTCGAGCCACGCAAGATGTGGCCGGGCGGGGCGTTCGGTTCCCGCGGCCGGATCCCGGCAGGACAGCTCGCCGAGCCAGGGCGGGTGCTGGCGCACGCCGACGCACCGCAGTGGACCGACACCCTTCGTCAGGCGCGGGACAGCGACCCGGAGGTCCGGGAGACCGCGCTGGGCGAACTGACGCAGGCGGCGGTCGCGGTCCTGGCCGAGTGGGGCCGCGCCGGCATCCGGCCGGACCTGATCTGCGCACTGGATCTGGGGACCGGGACGGCGACGGAGCTGGCGGCACGGCTGCGCACGGTCGGACGGCGGGAGGGCACCGACCTCGACGTGCTGCCCGGTACCCCGCCGGGCCGTGACGCGACCGGCGCCGACGAGGCGGTGTACTGGCGTGACCATCTCGGGCGGGTGCCGGTCACGCACGGCGCGAGCGTCCTGCTCGTGGTGGACGAGACGTCGTCGACGTGGCCTGTGACGCTCGCGGCGGCCGCACTGCGTGAAGCCGGTGCCGGGCCGGTGCTGCCGCTGCTGATCCATCAAGCCGTGTAACGGGCCGCGGGAACGGCAGTAGCGTCGCAGAGATGGGTATCCCCGACGAGGTCCGGTTGCGCTGCACCGCCGGCGCGTCACCCGAGGTGCTCGACGACGTCGCGCGGCGCCGGCGGCTGGTGACACTCGCCTGCTACGACGCGGCCGCGGTCGGATTCTTCTTCGGGATCGTCGGCGCGGTGGGCGGCGGACCGCTCGTCGTCGCCGGCGTCAGCGCGGCCGGCGGGGTGCTGTTCGCCCTGATCCCGTTGCTGCGCCGGTTCGGTCCGACGGTGGTCGCGGTCGCTTTCGCCCTGACCGCCACCGTGGTGTTGTCGATCCTCACCGCGCTCCTCGGCACCGACGGCGGTCTGCTCTTCTACTTCTTCGTGATCGCGGTGTCGGGGCCGATGATCGTCGGCACCGAACGGCTGTGGCAGCCGGTGCTGTTGCTCGCGGTGTGCACGACGGCCGTCTGCGTTCTGCATTTCACCGTCCCGCACGACACCGGCCGCGCCCCGACCTGGCTGCTGAACGGCGGGTTCGTGGTGAACGCGGTGGCGGCGGCGGGTCTTGCCGTCTACATCATGACGTCGGGTATGAAGCAGATCCGGCGGGCCGAGCTGGCTCTGGAGGACCAGTACGACCACTCCGAGGCGCTGCTCGACAACATTCTTCCGCGCAGCGTCTCGCAGCGTCTCAAGGATTCTCCGGCCGCCGAGATCGCCGACACCTACGACGACGCATCCATTCTGTTCGCCGATCTCGCCGGCTTCACCGCCATGTCGAGCCGCCACAGCCCCGGCGACGTGGTCGGCTATCTGAATGCGCTGTATTCGGCGCTCGACGACCTCACCGACCGGTACGGGCTGGAGAAGATCAAGACCACCGGCGACTCGTACATGGTGGTCAGCGGGGTGCCGTCACCACGGGCAGACCATCTGGAGACGCTCGCCCGGTTCGCACTGGAGATGCGTTCCGTGTGCGACGGGGTGCGCGGACCCGAAGGCGAATCCATGCATTTGCGGATCGGGCTCGCGGCCGGACCGGTGGTGGCCGGGGTGATCGGCTCGAAGAAGTTCTTCTACGACGTGTGGGGTGACGCGGTGAATCTCGCCTCCCGGATGGAGTCGACGGGTGTCCCGGACCGGATCCAGGTGCCGGCGGCGGTGCGGGATCGGCTGGCCGGGGTGTTCGAGTTCGACGAGCGCGGGGTGGTGCCGGTTAAAGGCAAAGGCGATCAGCGGACCTGGTTCCTGCGGGGTCCGCGCGGCTGACCCCGAACGGTGCCCGCGCTGACCTACGATCAGCGCGTGAACATCGTCATCGGTATCCTCGCGCTCCTGGTCGGCGCGGTCTTCTGCTTCTCCGGCATCTCCGCGATGCGGGTCGTGATCTCGATCTGGGGTGCGTTCTTCGGCCTCAGCCTGGGCGCCGGGGTGGTCGCGGCCACCACCGGCAAGGGCTATCTGGATTCGCCGGAAGGCTGGATCGTCGGACTCGTCGTCGCCGCCGTCTTCGCCCTCATCGCCTACCTGTACTACGCCGTGTCGGTGGTGCTGGCGATGGCGTCGATCGGCTTCGTCCTCGGCACCGCGCTGATGATGCTGTTCGGTGTCGACTGGAACTGGGTGATCATCGGGGTCGGCGTGATCGTCGGCGTCCTGCTCGCCTGGCTGACGATCTCCCTGAATCTGCCGGCGCTGCTGCTGGTGGTGCTCAGCGCGCTCGGCGGTGCCACGGTGATCGTCGCCGGCCTGATGCTGCTGACCGGCGTGCTGCACACCAGCGACGTCGGCGACGGGTCGGTCACCGCCCGCATCCACGAGAGCGGCTGGTGGTGGCTGCTGTACGCGGTTCTGGCGATCGCGGGAATCGCCGCGCAGTACCGCAAGGCGGGCCGCCGCGACCTGAGTCAGGACTGGTAGCCCGACTCGGCCACGTTCCCGCGCCCCACGCTCCTTGAGGCGACCGCCCTCCACGCTCCTTGAGCCTGTCGAAAGGAGGCTTCCGGACTCGCTTCGACAAGCTCAACGGGCGGGCGGGGAGGCTCGCTGCGACGGGCTCAACGAGCGTGCGGGGAGGCTCGCTTCGACGAACTCAACGAGCGTTCAGAACGCTCAGGGGCGTCGTCGGTCGGCTCCTCCGGCACGTTCTCCTGGTAGCCGAGGGCGCGGAGCGAGGCGCGGATCCGGCGGGCCGCGTCATCGAGGACGGCGGGATCGGGATCGGTCTCCGCCTCACGCAGGTCGAAGAGCTCCTCGTTCCACGCCGGGAAGACGTGCAGGTGCAGGTGGGGTACCTCGAGGCCGGCGATCAGCAGACCCATGCGCGGGGCGTCGTAGGCGGCCTTGGCGGCGCGGCCGATCTTCTGCGAGACGTCGGCGAGGTGCGTGAACGTCGGGGTGTCGATCTGCTCCCAGTGATCGATCTCCTTGCGGGGGATCACCAGCACGTGGCCCGGCGTGACCGGGTTGATGGTCATGATTCCGACGGCCTGGCCGTCCTTCCACACGAAGCGCCCGGGGAGGTCCCCGTTGATGATCTGGGTGAAAACCGAAGCCATGTCTCGAACTCTAGAGGCTGGCGACCGACTTGTCCTCAGGCGGAGGTGTCCACACGGGAAGGGTGAACCAGAACCGGGCGCCCTGGTCGGGCGCGGACGCGACACCGACCTGCCCGTTGTGGGCGCCGACGATGGCCGAGACGATCGACAGACCGAGCCCGCTGCCCGCGGTGGACTCCTCACGGTGGCGGGACGGATCACCCCGGTAGAAGCGTTCGAAGACGCGGTCGGCATCGTCGGCGGACAGTCCCGGACCCTGGTCGACGACGTCGACGCGGGCCTGGTCGGGCGTCTGCGCCACGACCACCGTGACCGGTCCGGCCGGGGCGTACCGCAGGGCGTTGTCGATGAGGTTCCGCAACACCTGGGTGAGCCGGTCGGCGTCGCCTTCGACGATGGGGCCCGGATCGTCGCCGGTCCGGTCGTCGACGACGATGGTGCGTTTCGGGGCGGCGGCCTGCGCGGCCGCGACGGCGTCGTGTACCAGTGAATCCATGGCGACGGGCGCCTTGGCGAGCGGACGGTGTGCGTCGAGCCGGGCGAGGACGAGCAGGTCTTCGACGAGCAGGCTCATCCGCTGCGCCTCCCCCGAGATGCGGCGGACACCGTCGGCGGGGTCGTCGGTCATGCCCTTGTCGATGAGGTCGGCGAATCCCTTGATCGAGGTGAGCGGGGTGCGCAGTTCGTGGGAGGCGTCGGCGACGAACTGCCGCATCCGTGCCTCGGATGCGCGGGCCTGCTGCTCGGAGGCGGCGGTGCCGGCGAACGCGTACTGGATCTGGCCGAGCATGCCGTTGAGCGAGTCGGACAGGCTGCCGACCTCGGTGTTGGCGGCGGTCTCGGGGATGCGCCGGTTGAGATCGCCGAGCGCGATCGCGTGCGCCGTCTCCTCCACCCGCCGCAGCGGCCGCAGTGACGAGCGCACCAGCAGATAGCTGAGCACCCCGATCACGATCACCACGATCAGGCCGATGCCGGTCTGCAGCCAGATGAGCCGGGAGAGGGTGTCGTCGACGTCCTTGAGCGGGATCGCGACCACCACGCTGTCGGTTCCCGATTCGCGTTTGATGACCCGCCAGTCGGGGCCGTCGCCGGTGGACGGCACGGTCAGCGGGCCCGCGTCGCCGTCGGGCAGGTTCGTCAGGTCGGGGGTCCAGGTGTAGTCGCTGGTGACGAAGGTGTCGCCGCTGCCGAACGACACCTCGACGAAGTACTTCGACGGGGGGCGGCGCGGACCGGCCGGCCCGGGCTGGTCGTGCCCGGCCTGCGGTGGCCGCGCCCAGCTTCCGGTGGCCTCGGTCAGACCGTTGTCGACGCGGTCGATGAGGTCCGAGCGCATCGCCGAGGTGACCGCGAGCCCGGAGGCCAGCAGCCCGAGGATCACCAGCACCAGGGTGAGCACCACCAGTGACACCCGCAGCGGAATCCCGCGGCGCCGGGCGGCGGCCGCGGGGACGCGGGTGACGGGGGGTGCGGCGACGGCCATCGGATTATTCGCGCGGCTCACGCATCACGTAGCCGACGCCACGCAGGGTGTGGATGAGGCGCTTGGGTCCGGTGTCGACCTTGCGGCGCAGGTAGGAGACGTACGACTCGACGACGTTCACCTCACCGCCGAAGTCGTAGTTCCAGACGTGGTCGAGGATCCGCGGCTTGGACAGGACGGTGCCTGCGTTGACCATGAAGTAGCGCAGCAGCGTGAACTCGGTGGGCGACAGCGCGACGGGTTCCCCGTTCTTGAAGACCTCGTGGGTCTCGTCGTCGAGTTCGATGTCGGCGAAGGTGATGCGGGTGGGTTCGCCGGCGTCTTCTCCGAAGCCGCTGCGGCGCAGCAGCACCTCGAGGCGGGCGACCACCTCTTCGAGACTGAACGGCTTGGTGACGTAGTCGTCGCCGCCGATGGTGAGGCCGTTGACCTTGTCCTCCACCGAGTCGCGGGCGGACAGGAACAGCGCGGGGGCTTCGACGCCGTCGGCGCGCAGGCGCTTGAGGACACCGAACCCGTCCATGCCGGGCATCATCACGTCGAGGACCACCACGTCGGGCTTGACCTTGCGGGCGCGATCGAGGGCGCTGGGACCGTCGGGGGCGACGGTCACGTCGTAGCCCTGGAACTTCAGGGATACCGACAGCAGTTCACGGATGTTCTCCTCGTCATCGACGACGAGGACTTTGGCCGGGCGCGTGGTGGCGGGCGAACTCATAGGTCTCACAATCTACCGAGCCCCTGCACTGCGCCTGGAGTTTTCCTGGGAGCTCCCTGTGAGTGACCCGCGGTCACCGATGGCGTTTCATCAGGGGCGACGGGTAGCCGGCGATCGGACGGTCGTCGCCCAGCCATTCCGCGAGTTCGCCGGCGCAGGCGTCGAGCGCCGCCCCGGCGCCGGCGGGCAGGTCTTCGAGCGGGACGACCACGATCCTGCCGTCGCCGTCCTGATGCCAGCCGCCGACGATCCGGCCGTCCCACCAGGCGGTCTGTCCACCGTTGCCGTTGCGGTCGAAGAGGTGCGGGGCGTGGTCGCCGAGATAGAAGCCGCGTTCCTTGTAGCCCATGGTCGCCGGATCGAGTTCGGGGAGCAGCGCGGCGCGCGGCTCCGGTGGTTCGACGTCGTCGAGGTCGTCGGGCATCAGGTAGCCGATGTCACCGGAGTCGAGGGACACGTCGACGGCGCCGAGTGCGGTGAGGGCGGTGCGGACGGCGGCGCGGGTGGAGCCGAGCCACCAGACGAGGTCGGTTTCGGTGCCGGGACCGTAGCTGCGCAGCCAGTGTTCGATGAGCACGCGATGCCCTTCACCGGGGTCGACCGCCCGGAGGTCCTCGCCCAGCCACGAGGTCATGGTCGTCCACAGTGGCCGGGAACGCCGCCAGTCCGCTTCGTTGTGTCCGCGCACGATCACTCCGCGCGCCGACAGGTGGTTGAGGATGCGCGGCAGCATGGGACTCGGTCCGCCGTACGACTTGCCGGGCGACACGATCACCGAGATGTCCAGGTCGCCGAGTTCGGCGCGCACCTGCGCAGCGGCCAGTTCCCGTCCGCCCAGCAGGTCGACGACGGCGGCGCAGGCGTCGTCGATCCAGCGTTCCGGGTCGGCGACCGACCCGTCCTGGCGGAGCAGCCGCAGCATGTTGGTGCGTTCGGACGCACCGACCCGCTCCCCGACGGCACCGACGGCCGCGGCCAGCAGCGGGCGGGTGAGGACGAACAGGGTGCGGCGCATGCACAGCTGTTTGATCAGGGTGCGGTCGTCGTAGAGCGCCTGCTCCACCCGCTCGGGCCGGAGCGCGGCGTTGCGCGCCCGCACCGACAGGTGGACGGTCGACGCGGTGGTGGCGTGCAGTCCCACAGCGGTTCGCGTGATCGACTCCGGGCCGGCATCGGCGACATCGGTGAACTGACGCCGCAGGAGCCGTGCACGACGCCGGTCGTCGCCGACGTGCCTCATCCGAAGCTCAACGCGTCGTCGCCCCACGCGCGCAGCCGGTTGCGGTCGAGGCCGGTCACCTCGGTGTCTTCGGCGCCGATCAGCAGCGAATGCTGGTCGGCACCGGTGTACGGATCCCAGTAGGCGGTGGACTCGGTGGAGACCGGATTGCCGTGGTTCGCGTAGTTGAGCCAGCGCTGCTGCATCCGGCGGCTCACCTTCTCGCCGGTCTTGCGGCCACCGAGCCGGTAGCTGATGTCGACTTTGCTCGACGATGGGTTGCCCCAGACGTAGGTCAGTTCGGTCGCGTGGGTGGCGCCGATGCCGAGTACCCGGAACAGCGGGGTCGCCCAGTCGAACCGGTACAGATGCACCGGTGCGCGATGACAGTGGGCCTCGGCGATCCAGATCGCCGGCATCCGGAATCCGAGATCGCGGGAGACGCGCATGCTCTTGCGGCCACCTTTGGCGTAGGCGGTCTCGAGCACGTCGCCGGCGTCCGGGATGGCCAGGTCGGGCCGCTCCTGTGCGATGAACTCGAACATGGCGTCGACCTGTTCCTGGGTGACCGGCATGAGCGGTGTCTCCATCCACCGGAACATGGACGTCTCGTCACGGTTGGTGCCGATCATCAGCGGGACATCCAGGGCGTCGCCGGACCGGATGGCCTCCACCGGGTGCCGGGGGATCAGGTCGTCGTCGATGAACGGCGCGAACGCGATGGTGCCCGGATAGTCGCTGGGCACGGTGTCGAAGACCCGGGTGCCGGCCATGATGAGGGCGCCGACCGGGGCCCGGCGCAGACTGCTGGCCGGGGCGCGGTCGACGGGGCCGAGCTCGTCGAGGACCAGTCGGGCGTACCGGGCGGCCCGCTCGCTGTCGTAGACGCTCGTCGCGGGGGAGCTCTGCGCGATGGCACGGCAGAAGAGACCTTCGGCTGCCGGCATGGCCATCAGCGTGGTCACGATGCCCCCGCCCGCCGATTCGCCGAAGATCGTCACGTTCGACGGGTCACCGCCGAATCGTTCGATGTTCTGGTGCACCCAGTGCAGCGCCTGCAGACAGTCCGACATGCCGCAGTTCGCGTCGTACTGTTCGGCCCCCGATCCCATCGACGAGAAGTCGCTGAAGCCGAAGACGCCCATCCGGTAGTTGACGGTGACGATGATCGTCGGGATGCCGTCGTCCACCGAGGTGCGGACGAGGGAGGTGCCGTCGTACAGGGGCTGGGAGCCGGAACCGGCGATGTATGCACCGCCGTGGAACCACACCATCACCGCGCAGTGGTCGCCGCGCTCGGCGGCGCCCGGCGGCGCCCAGACGTTGAGGTAGAGGCAGTCTTCGCTCTGACGGGTGGCCGTGCCCAGGTCGATCACCGGCATTCCCGGCTGCGGGCAGACCGCGCCGAACCGGGTGGCGTCGGCCGGTTCGGTCCACGGGTGCGGTTCCCGCGCGTGCCGGAACCGGAGGTCGCCGGTGGGCGGTGCGGCGTACCGGAGGCCCAGCCAGACATCGGCTTCTCCGGCGTATTTGCCCCGGACCGGGCCGTTGGTGGTCTCGACGGTCAGCCGATCGTTGCTCACGCGTCAAGTGTGCCCCAGCAGTCCCGTTCTCGGCAGAGTGTGCGGCCGTCACCACCTGCGGAAACTGACACCAGCCGGTGTCAATCAGTGGTCCAGCTCACCGAAATCGCGTTTCGAGACACTTCGCACTCAGGTCACTCTCAGCTACCGGATGTGATCGGCCACATGTTTAGCTGTCGCGGTTTGGACGGATCCTGCGATCTGTCTCATCAGGAAAGGACAGCCCCCTTGCCCCGCACCTCCCGCCGCGGACTCCTCCGCGCCGCCGCGATGGCCGTGGTCGCCACCCTGGCGTTCACCGGCGCCACCGCCACCGCCCAGCCGGCCCGGGCCGCAGGCCCGCTCGAGCAGTACCTCGGTCTCCCGCTGACCAACCGCGATGCGGCCCACGGACCCGGCGGCGTCAACCCGAAGCTGCCCACCGACAAGGCCACCCTGCGCACCCTGGTGAACCAGGCCCGCGAACGCGGTCTGGCGCCGTCCACGTACCAGGCCCTGCTGTTCCAGTACTGGCTCGTCGAGGCGACCACCACCGCCGGAATCGACCTCAAGACGTGGAACCCGCGCGCCGGCGTCACCGCCAACCGCTCGAACCTCATCAAGTCGTACCGCATGTACGAGAACCTTCAGCTCGATCACCGGGAGCTGCAGTGGGCCGGTATGGCCGGCATGGTGGGCGCCGACTTCGGCGGCGGCCTCGAAGACTTCGAGCTGGCCACCAACATCTACGACTTCGCCCGGCTCCAGCCGATCGCCAACGCCATCGTCAGCGAGACCAACCGCACCCTCGGCCCGGTCTTCGTGAACAAGCTGCCTTCCGGCCTGCGCGCGCTGGCCCGCGTCGGCGCGGTCATCTCGGCCGCCGACCTGCGCCACATCCAGGCCGACATCCTGGTGATGCAGAAGAACATCTTCAGCGACCTGATGCCGCTGCACTTCGCCTACGTTCGCGGCGGACTGCCCGCCGTCGCCGAGATGCACCAGGCCGGCATCGCCGACGACGAGATCATGACCGCCTGGGAGCAGATCGCCTCCGGCCGGCCCGCACTCGTGGCCGCCGGCAACGCCCGCCTGCTCAAGCGTGAGCAGGGCGAGGTCATCAAGGATCAGTGGGACGCCGTCCGCCACTACAAGGGCGACGTCGGCGAGGCCATGACCTACGCGACCACCCTGGCCGGCTCCCCGTCGGTGGCCGGCGTGGTTCCGCCGCGCTCCTTCCATTCGCTGCAGGTCTCCGACCGTCTGCCCGACGGCCGCACCGCGACCCTCACCCTGCCGCTGCCGACCTGGAACTGGTCGGTGTACCCGGAACGCTGGGACTACATCATCTCCCAGCTGCTGCCCAAGTACGCCAACCTGGTCAACAACAAGTGGTCGACGCTCCAGGCGCAGCTGCGCGTCCCCTACGAGCAGCAGTTCGAGTCCCACCGTCCGCTGTGGAACATCGCCCCGACCCTCCAGTCCGCCCTCGACACGATGAAGGTGACGATCAAATGAAACGACTCCTGACCCGCGCGGCCACCGCTGCCGCCGCCCTCGCCGTGACCGTCGCCGGGGTGAGCGTCGTCGACGCCGCCGCCGGCGCCTCCCCGGCACCCAACCGCACCCCGGGCCTGAACGAGATCTTCAACGGCTACGTGATCAGCACCCTCCGGGACGGCCGGGTCGGCAGCCCGGAGGAGATCCTCAAGCCGATGCTTCCGGGCGACCCGTTCTATCGCGAGCCGCGACTGAAGCCGTCCGACAAGCCGGGCACGCTGCTCAAGGCGCAGAAGGTGGCCGTTCAGTTCATGGGCGTGCAGCCGGCGCACCTGGACGCGTGGAAGACGATGTTCGTCACCACCGACCTGAAGGGGAACCGGGACATCAGCACCGGGATCATCATGATCCCGCGCGACGGCGAGAAGAACTCCGAACGCAAGGTCCTGGGCTACCAGATGGCCAACGACAGCGTCGGCGCATACTGCCACCCGTCGTCCATGTGGCCCGGCGGCGACCAGATCGACGGCGCGCTGTGGTCGGCGCTGGGCCCGCTGGCCCTGCTGTTCGAGCGCGGCTACGCGATCGTCATGTCCGACGTGGGCAACAGCGGCGACCCGAAGCCGCACGGCGTGTTCGCCGGCAAGTACAACGGCATGACGACGCTCGACGGTCTGCGTGCCGCCATGAGCTTCGACAAGGCGGGCCTGTCCCGGGACGCCTCGGTGGGGCTGTTCGGTATCGCCGGCGGCGGCGTCGGCACCGGCTTCGCCTCCCAGCTGGCCGCCGACTACGCACCGGAGCTGAAGATCAAGGCCTCCGTTCTGGAGGGCATGGTCCCCAACTACAAGAACTTCATCCGGACCACCGACGGCTCGGTCGGTTCGGCGTTCGCCCTGGCCACCATCCTCGGCCTGGAGCCGCACTACCCGGAGATGCAGGTCGACAAGCACCTCAACCCGGCCGGCAAGGCGATCGCCGACGTCTACCGCACCCAGTGCCAGTCGCCGGCGTACTTCACGCTGCCGTTCGTGCCGATGCGCACCCTGTTCAACGGGCAGAACCCGGCGGACATCCCGGCGTTCCAGCGCGCCTACCGGGAGAACATCCTGGGCCGGGACGGCTTCCCGCCGGCCGGCAGCCGCACCCTGGTGGCGTCGTGCGCGGCCGACGACTCCCCGATGTCGCTGGTACCGGCCGCCGACTCGCGCAAGCTGGTCCGCGACTGGCGCTCGAAAGGCGCGACCGTCGACTACCAGCCGACCGACTGCAGCATGGTCCACATGCTGACGGATCTCTACGGCTGGGGCACCGACCTGTTCGGCATGGAGACGATCGACTGGCTCGACAAGACGATGAAGGGCTGACCGAGGTCTCGCTTCGACAAGCTCGACGAGGTCACGCTCCTTGAGCCCTTCGACTTCGTGTCGTCGCAGGCTCCGCCACGAGCTCAGGAACCACCTGTCGAAAGGAGCAAGGCGCGCCGCTCACGCGGCGCGCCTTGCTACGTTTCACCCATGACTCCGCTGATCCTGCAGGACGCCCCGTTCACCACCCCGACCGACGTGACGCTGCCCGACGGTGTGGTCACCGTCGTCCACCGCGCCGACCAGATCACGATGGATCAGATCCACGAGGTCTTCGACAACGGCTATTCGACGCTGGCGCAGGCCGGTCCGATCGGCCCGGGTTACGCGATCTATTCGACGGTGCCGACCTACACCTTCGATCTGGAGATCGGCTTCCCGGTGACGGCGGTGCCGGACGGGTTCACCGCCGGCACCTTTCCGTCCGGCCGGGCGCTGGCATTGAGCCATCTCGGCCCGTTCGACGGTCTCGGCGACACCTGGAACACCTTGTTCGCCGCCTTCGAGAAGAAGGCTGCCGGCAGTGCGGGCCGGATCATCGAGGTCTATGTGACCGATCCGTCGCAGACCGACGCCAAGGACCTCCGGACCGACCTGTTCGTCGTCTACTGACGGCGGGCCGGCCGGTGGGCGGCCGGCGATATGCTGGCCGGGAGACGATCCCGGCGCGTGAGAGCCCCCTGTCGGGATTGAACCGACGACCTTCGCTTTACAAGAGCGGTGCTCTACCACTGAGCTAAGGAGGCGAGTGCGTGCGTGAGTATATCCGGCGGAACACTCGCCGACTTCTGGGCGGGCGCCAGGCCACCATCGACACCATCGAGCCGGGCAGCATCGCGGTCACTCCGCGCAAGCCGATCGACCTGTACGACGAGGCCGCGATCACCGAGGTGATCGATCTGGCGGCGCGGATCGGCGCGCTGCTGCTCGACTCGGGTACCGGCGCGATCGACACCCGCGACCAGGTGGCTTTCGTCGCCAACATGTACGGCCTGCACGACGTGGACGTCGACGTCACCTTCAACACGATTCTGGTGTGCGCGCGGCGTGGCAGCGTGCTGCCGCCGATCACCGCGGCCCGCACCGTGCATCACCGGTCGCACGACTTCACGCGACTGGCGCAGACCGACCGCCTGGTCCGCCGGATCCGGCAGCTGGCGATCTCCCCGGCCACGGCGCACCGCCTGGTGGACGACATCGCCCGTGCACCGCACCCGTACCCGTACTGGGTGGCGACCATCGGCTGGGGTTTCCTGGCCTTCGGCATCGCCGTCTACCTGGGCGGCACACTGCTGGTGGCGTCGACGGCGCTGGTGACGGCGGCCGCGCTGGTGTCGGTGAACCGTTGGCTGGCCCGGCGCCGGGTGCCGATGTTCTTTCAGCAGATCGTCGGCGGCTTTCTGGCGGTCATGCCGGCCGCGTTGCTGAACTGGTTGCTGCACGACGTCGACTTCTCGCCGTCGCAGATCATCGCTGCCGGGATCGTCGTGCTGATGGCCGGACTGACTCTGGTCGGCTCGGTGCAGGACGCCATCACCGGAGCACCGATCACGTCGATGGCCCGATTCACCGAGGTGCTGGTGATGACCGGCGGCGTGTTGATCGGTGTCGCCGTCGCGATCCGGTTCCTCGGCCTGTTCGGAATCTATCTGCCGGAGCTCACGACGGTCGCCCCGTTCGGGGCCGGCAGCCTTCCGGCACGCATCACCGGCGGAGCGATCGCGGCCCTGGCGTTCGCCCTGGGCTCGTATGCGGAGCGTCGTGCGTTGCCGGCGGCGTTCCTGGCCGGTGCGATCGGCGCCGGGGTGGCGGCGTCGCTCAGCATCTGGGTGATGGGTCCGGTGTTCTCGTGCGCGGTGGCGGCCGTCGTCGTCGGTCTGGTCGGCGGTGTGGCGGCCCGCCGCGCGGTGACGCCGCCGCTGATCATCGCGATCGCCGGCATCACCCCGCTGATGCCGGGTTCGGCGATCTATCGCGGCATGTACGGGTTGCTGAACGGGGAGATCGGCGCCGGATCGGCGGAGATGGCGACCGCCTTGGCGATCAGCATCGCTCTGGCCGGCGGCGTGACGCTCGGCGAGTTCTTCGCCCGCACTCTGCACCGCCCGCGACTGCCGCGCAGGCTGCGTCCGGAACGGCATTCGCGGCGGATCACCGGTTAGGGCTTGACCCTCCCGCGACGTGAGGCCCCAGCATGGTTCGCATGACGACAGACGGCGGCAAGGATCCGCGCTGGACGGTCGGTCGGCTCGCCGAGCTGACCGGGGTGACGGTCCGGACCCTGCACCACTACGACGAGATCGGGTTGCTCGTTCCGAGTGACCGTTCGCCGTCCGGGTACCGCGAGTACTCGGCGGCCGATCTGGAGCGACTGCAGCAGATCGTGGTGTACCGCCGCCTGGAGTTCGGGCTCGACGAGATCGCCGATCTGCTCGACTCCCCCACGTCACCGGTGGAACATCTCCGCCGGCAACGCGAGGTCGTCATGTCCCGAGTCGGCGAGCTCACCGAGCTCGTCGGCGCCATCGACAAGGCATTGGAGAGAGAGATGACCAACCAGCCGGCCACCGACGCGGAGATCCGTGAGATCTTCGGCGAAGGCTACAGCGACGAATATCAGGCCGAAGCCCAGGATCGTTGGGGTGACACCGACGCGTGGAAGCAGTCCGCAGCCCGCACGTCGACGTACTCGAAGGACGACTGGGCCCGGATCAAGCAGGAGATGGACGCGATCAACCAGGGGTTCGTCGACGCGAAGCGGGCCGGTCTGCCCGCCGACGGCACCGAGGCGATGGATGCGGCCGAGGCGGCGCGGCAGCACATCGATTCCGCGTTCTACGACTGCCCGCCGTCGTTCCACCGGAACCTCGGCGAGATGTACGTCGCCGACCCGCGTTTCGCGGCGACCTACAACGACCTGGAGCCGGGTCTGGCCCAGTACGTCCGCGATGCGATCCACGCGAACGCCGACCGCCAGGAAGGCTCCTGACCGGCACCGGAGTCGGTGGGAGGCATGTGTCCGAGGTAGAATCGGACACATGCCTGCCCAAGACGACTGACATCGCCGACGACGTAGAGCTGGAGCCGGTGGCGGACGAGACCGCCAACTCGGCACGCCGCGTCGTGGCCGCGTTCTCCGAAGATCCCGACGAGTGCCGCATGTTCCTGTCCATGCTGGGTATCTCCCCGGACGAGACCGACTGACGCGAAGAACCGACTGACTCGATGGGTGACGTTCCGCGCGGTGAAGCCGACTTCGTCGTCGTAGCGAACCGTCTGCCCGTCAACAAGACCGTCGCCGCGGACGGCACCGTCTCCTGGACGCGCGCCCCCGGCGGTCTGGTCACCGCTCTCGCTCCGGTCTTCGAGAATCGACCCGGCGGCGGGAGCGAAGCGAGCGGGCCGAATCGAACCGGCGCGTGGGTCGGCTGGACGGGCGGCTCCGATCCGGACGACGAGCCGCACGTCGACGGCATCGACGTCCGCGCGGTCCCGCTGACCGCCGACGAGATCGCCGACTACTACGAGGGCTTCTCGAACTCCACCCTCTGGCCGCTGTATCACGACGGCCTGGTCAAACCGGAGTACCGCCATGACTGGTGGGACAGCTATGTCGCGGTGAACCGTAAGTTCGCGCGGGCCGCGGCCGAGGCCGCCGCCGAGGGTGCGGCCGTCTGGGTGCAGGACTACCAGTTGCAGCTGGTACCGGCCATGCTCCGCGAGCTGCGGCCGGACGTGAAGATCGGCTTCTTTCTGCACATCCCGTTCCCGCCGTATGAGCTGTTCAGTCAGCTCCCGTGGCGGCGGGAGATCCTCGAGGGGCTGCTCGGCGCCGACCTGGTCGGATTCCATCTGCCGGGTGGCGCCCAGAACTTCCTGACGCTGTCGCGGCGGATCCTGGGTGCCGACGCCTCCCGCGACGACGTCGGGGTGCGCGAGGACTTCGGCACGGTGACGCTGCCCGGCCGGACCGTGACGGTCGGCGCGTTCCCCATCTCCATCGACTCCGCCGGTGTCGCGGCGCAGGCGGCCCACCCGGCCGTGGTGGCACGGGCCGCCGAGATCCGCGCCGAGCTCGGCGACCCGAAGACACTGCTGTTGGGTGTGGACCGCCTCGACTACACCAAAGGCATCGACGTGCGGATCGAGGCGCTGGAGCGGCTGTTCGCCGACGGCCGGCTGGATCCGTCGCAGACGGTGTTCGTGCAGTTGGCGAGCCCGAGCCGGGAGAACGTCGAAAGTTACGCCGCGCTGCGCGACGCCGTAGAGCGTACCGTCGCGCATGTGAACGGCACGTACGGAACCGTCGACGCGCCCCCGGTGCGCTACCTGCTCAAGGGGGTGCCGCGGGACGAGCTGCTCGCCTACTTCCGCGCCGCCGACGCCGCCCTGGTGACGCCGTTGCGCGACGGCATGAATCTGGTGACCAAGGAGTACGTGGCCTGTCGTGACGATCTCGGCGGCGCACTGGTGCTCAGCGAGTTCACCGGCGCCGCGATGGAACTCTGCGACAGCTACCTGCTCAATCCGTACGACCACGCATCGATCGACGACGCGATCGTCGCCGCGGTCACCGACGACGACGCCGAACGCCGCCGCCGGATGTCCGCGCTGCGCGACCAGGTGATGCACAACGACGTCGACCAGTGGGCGACCAGCTTCCTGGACACCCTCGCGGCCACCCCGGCGGCACGGCCGTGAGCGGGCGCGGGATCGGCGACGATCTGCGCCGCGCTCTCGAGGACTTCTGCGGCCTGGACAAGGTGGTGGTGGCCTCCGACTACGACGGCTGCGTGGCACCGATCCAGCCGAAGCCCGAGATGGCGGTCCCGAACCCGGCGGCACTCGGGTCGTTGAACCGGATCGCCGGACTGCCGGACACCCGGGTCGCGATGGTGTCCGGGCGGGCGCGGGACAACCTGGCCGAGATCTCCGGGGCCGGCGACCCGCTGGTGCTGATCGGCAGTCACGGCGCGGAATGGGCGGCCGGCTTCTCCGATCCCCTCACCGCCGACCAGCGCGATCTGCTGGCCCGGATCATCGACGAGTTCGGGTCGATCTCCGAACGGTTCGCCGGCACCAGCGTCGAAGTGAAGCCGGCGTCGACCACACTGCACGTCCGCAACGCGACCCGCGACGACGCCGACGCCGCACTCGTCCTGGCCGAGACCGGTCCGGCGACCTGGCCGGGCGTCGAAGTCACCAAAGGCAAGGCGGTGATCGAGCTGGCCGTCATCGAGACCAGCAAAGGTCACGCTCTGGACCGGTTGCGTCGCGCGTTCGACGCCGACGCCGTCCTCTACCTGGGTGACGACGTCACCGACGAGAAGGCGTTCGCCCACCTGAACCGCCGCGATGCGGGGGGCCGGGACGTCGGCATCAAGGTGGGTTCGGGACACACGGTCGCCGAGTTCCGGGTCGACGACTGCGACGATGTCGCCGCGGTCCTCGACTTCGTCGCGACTCACCGCGCCTCCTGACGGCCCGCCGTCAGGCCCCGGCCACGACCCCCAGCGGGTCGGCGTACACCGCCGACAGGGCGACGGCCACCGGCGCGGTCTCGGGAACCCGGACGCCGTAGCGGGTCGGTGTGATCTCCAGCGGCCACGCGGTGGTGCTGGCGGCATCGAAGGCGGCCTGCACCGGTGCCAGTCCCTGCGGGTGCGCCGCGAACGCGTCACCGGCCACGATCACCGAATCCGGATCGAGGACGTCGCGCAGGACGGCGACCGCGTCACCGAGGACCCGGGCCCGTGCGTCGGCGAGCACTCCCGCATCGTCGCCGACACCGAGCCGGGCGGCCGCGGCCTTGAGGGCGGCGGTACCGATCACCGACTGGAGCGGGGCGATCGGCGCGACGTCGAGCGGCCCGGGGGCCACGGGCAGTCCGGCGACCGAACCGGCACCGCGGCCCGGCTGGAACACCTCGCCGGCGATGATGAGCGCCATGCCGACGGTTTCGCGGGCATAGAAGAACAGGACGGTGTCGTCGGAGACCATCTGTCCGCCGAGCAGGACTTCGGCGGCCGCCATGGCCTGGACGTGTTCGGCGACCGACACGGGCACGCCGAGTGCGTCGTGCAGTCGCTGCCCGAGGGGCAGCTGCTTCCAGCCGAGGATCGGGTGGTCCACGACGCCGGTGTCGGCGTCGACGGCGCCGCCGAGTGCGGCACCCGCCCACAGCACCCGGCGGCCGGAGAAGCGAGCGGCGAGTTCGGCGAGCTGTTCGCAGAGCCGGGCGACGGCCTCGTCGGGGTCGGCACCGGAGAACTCCTGGGTGCGGATGGCGTGGCTGTAGAGGGTGCGTCCGCCCAGGTCGGCGATGACGAGCGCGGTGCGTCGTGCGCCGACGTGCATGCCGGCGACGCAGTACTGGTCGCGGTCGAGGGTGAGGGGGATCTTGGGCCGGCCGACACCGCCGCCGTCGACGAGGTCGGGGCGTTCGTCGATGAGTCCGGCGTCGGCCAGCGCGGTGATCTGGCGGTTGACGGTGGCCGCCGAGAGCCCGGTGTTGGCGGTGATCGTGTCGCGGGCCGCCGGTCCGCCGACCCGGACGGCATTCAGGACCAGGCAGGCCGGCGCGGTGCCCACGCGCAGTTTCGCGGCGACGACCCCAGACGGCATGGCGTCGAATGTAGCCGAACACCCGCCGTCCCGTTCACTACTGGGCCGTATACGGACCGTTGCCGGGCCACACCGGCCGACCGGACCCCATACGGCCCAGTAGTGCGGCAGCGGTGCGGCGGTAGTGCGGCAGAGCGCCGCCCTAGACTGGTGTCATGACGACCCAGGATTCCGGCAAAGTCGCAGTGGTGACCGGCGCGAGTTCGGGGATCGGGGCCGCGACGGCCCGGGCCCTCGCCGCGGACGGCTATCAGGTGGTGATCGGCGCGCGCCGCACCGATCGCATCGACGACCTCGCGACGGAGATCGGCGGTCGCGCCATGTACCTGGACGTGACCGATCCGGCGTCCGTGGAGCGGTTCGCCGCGACCGTGGACCGCGTCGACGTGCTGGTCAACAATGCGGGCGGCGCCAAAGGGCTGGCACCGGTGTCCGAAGCGGACCTGGACGACTGGCGCTGGATGTGGGAGACGAACGTCGTCGGCACGCTGCGGATGACGAAGGCTCTGCTGCCGGCGCTGATCGCGTCCGGTGACGGTCTGATCGTGACGGTCACGTCGATCGCCGCCCTGGACGTGTACGACGGCGGTGCCGGATACACCTCGGCCAAGCATGCGCAGAGCGTGCTGCACCGCACCCTGCGCGGCGAGCTGGTGGGCGAACCGGTCCGCCTCACCGAGGTGTGCCCGGGCATGGTCGAGACCGAGTTCTCGTTGGTGCGTTTCGACGGCGACGCCGAGCGCGCCGACAAGGTGTACGAGGGTCTGACCCCGTTGGTCGCCGAGGACATCGCCGACATCATCTCGTTCGCCGCTTCCCGGCCGGCGCACGTGAACCTGGACCGGATCGTCGTGAAGCCGCGCGACCAGGTGGACGCCCGCCGCAACATTCGCACCAGATAGCGCTAATCTGGGGTTTCACCGTGTCACAACGGTGCACACCGCAGTGTGCATCTGCGTGATCGGCGGCGGGCCAGTCAACGTTTCTCTGCACAATTCCGACGTTCATCCACATCCTCCGAAAACACCTGTTCGTCCGTTTTAGGCGTGCCTAATCTTCTCCCCATGAATCGGGGGATTTCAGAGATGACCAGCGACTCGGATCTGTTGACGGCCGGCGCTGCGGGGGACGGATCGGCGTTCGGTGAACTGATCGACCGGCATCAGCGGTACCTGTGGTCGGTGGCGTTGCGGACGAGCGGGGATCCCGACGATGCCGCTGACGGCCTGCAGGATGCGTTGCTGAACATCGTGCGGATGGCGAGAGCCTTCCGGGCGGACGCGACGGTGCAGTGCTGGATGCATCGGATCGTCGTGAACGCCTGTCTGGATCGGCGGCGCCGCCGCAAATGCCATGACGCGGCTCCGCTGCCGGAGCACGACAACACCGCACCGTTGATCGATCGCACGGCGCAGGACTTCACCGACCACGTCGATCTGGAGTTGTCGATCGGCAAGGCGCTCGACGTACTGCCGTCCGCGCAGCGCGACGCGATCATCTACGTCGACGTGCAGGGCCGTTCGGTGCAGGAGGCCGCGGATCTTCTCGGTATCGCGCCGGGCACGGTGAAGAGTCGCTGCAATCGTGGCCGCACCAAGCTCAAGATGGTTCTCGGCCACCTCCGCGACTATGAATAGCGTTCGCCCACACCCCACGTCGGGGGCAGCGTCGCAGCGCGCTTCGGCGACCTGCCCAGAGTGACCGCCGAGACCCTGTGACGACAACGAAGCGCCGCTCCCTTCGCCGTGAGGCGCAGGAAGCGGCGTCGCGTCGAGGTGCGTGGCCGATCAGATCGGGCGGAAGCCTGCTCCGGCGTGACCGTAGCGGGTCAGCGACGCGACGATGTCGGACATCTTGGTCGCGACCATCGGCGTGAACACCGGGATGCCCGGGCTGTAGCAGGGCAGGACCACGCCGGCGACGTCGGTCGCACCGTTGAGCATGGCGACCACCCGGTTGCCGCGGATCACCGGACCGCCCGAGTCACCATGGTTGGCGCAGACGTAGTTGGCCGAGCGGGCGCCGGAGACCTCGAGGACCGGGCCGCAGGTGTAACCGGTGGTGCGGCCCATCTTGCAGACGTTGCCGGTGCGCGGGTAGCGGCCGACACCGACGATGCGGGCCTGACCGACCTGGCGGACCGGCTGGACGCGGGACGGGTCGAGACGGACGACGGCGAAGTCGCCGCTCTTGCTGCGCAGCACGAAGCGGCCGATGATGCCGGCCTTGGGGTTGCGCTCGGAGCGGATGGTCGAGCCGACCTTGCCGCAGTGCGCGGCGGTCAGACCGATCAGCGAGCCGCTGCGGTCGTGGCCGACGGTGGTCATGGTGCAGGCGTACTTGCGGTCGATGATGATGCCGCTGCCACCACCGATCTTGGCCTTGGGCGCGGCGTCGGCTTCGCCGGCGTTCGTCGCGAACGGCGCCAGCACCAGCAGCGCCACACCCAGCAGCGCGAACAGCGCGGCCTTGATCTTCGACATGGATTTCCCTCCGAATAGTCGACCGGTCGTGCCGGTCATGGTTCCGCTACACCCTGTCATAGGCGATCTGTGCGATCCAACGAATCCGGGAAGACGTGTCAGACGACACGGCCGGGTGAAGGGCCCTATTCCGGGAAGCCGTCGAGGACGGCGGCGGAGCCGGAGAGGCCGAGCCGGGAGGCCCCGGCGGCGATGATTTCGGCGGCGAAGTCGGAGGTGCGGATGCCGCCGCTGGCCTTGACCCCGGCGTCGGTGCCGACCGCGTCCCGCATGACGCGGATCGCTTCGACGCTCGCGCCGCCGGCCGGATGGAAACCGGTGGAGGTCTTGACGAAGTCCGCGCCGGCCAGCACCGCACGCTTGCAGACCTCGGTCAAACCGTCCGGGCCGATCGCGTCGAGCAGGACCGCCGATTCCACGATCACCTTCAGCAGGGCGTCACCGCAGCCTTCCCGGACGGTGACGATGTCGGCGAACACCTCGTCGTAGCGCTTGTCGACGGCGGCACCGATGTCGATCACCATGTCGACCTCGTCGGCGCCGGAGTCGACGGCCAGACGCGCCTCGGCGGCCTTCACCAGCGAGTGGTGTTTGCCCGACGGGAAACCGGCCACTACGCACGTCTTCTGCTCTCCGGTGTCGATGGGCAGCATCGACGGCGACAGACAGACCGCGTACACACCCAGCCGGGCCGCCTCGGCGACGGTGGCCTCGACGTCGGCTCGGGTCGCCTCCGGCTTGAGGAGAGTGTGGTCGACGATGGCCGCGACGTCGGCGCGGCGCAGGTTGGTTTCAGTCACGACATCGAGCTTGGCACACTGGTCAGGGTGAGCAGCGCCGACACCACCACCGACGACCCCCGCAGCCTGATCCTCACCCTCGGGTGCCCGGATCGCACGGGCATCGTCGCCGCGATCTCCGGATTCATCACCGAGATCGGCGGCTGGATCACCGAGGCCGCCTACCACTCGGATGAGTCGTCGGGCTGGTTCTTCACCCGGCAGGCGGTGCGCGCCGACTCCGTCGACCTGCCCGTCGACGAGGTCCGCTCCCGCTTCGCGAAGGTGGCGGCCGAGCTGGGCCCGGAGACCCGTTGGCGTCTCACCGACACCGGTGAGGACAAGTCGGTGGTCATCCTCGTCAGCCGTGACAGCCACTGTCTGATCGATCTGCTCGGCCGGGCCGAACGCGGCGAGTTCCCGGGGCGGATCCGCGCCGTCGTCGGCAACCACCCGGATCTGCGGGACCTGACCGAACGCTTCGGGATCCCGTTCCACCACGTGCCCTTCCCCACCGGCGACGCCGCCGCGAAAGCCGATGCGTTCGGGCTGGTCCGCCGGATCGTCGACGGCTACGACCCCGACGCCGTCGTGCTGGCCCGCTTCATGCAGATTCTGCCGCCCGACGTGTGCGAGGCGTGGGCGGGCAGGGCGATCAACATCCACCACAGCTTTCTGCCCAGCTTCGTCGGCGCCCGGCCGTATCACCAGGCCTTCGATCGCGGTGTGAAGCTGATCGGCGCCACCTGCCACTACGTGACCGCAGATCTGGATGCCGGGCCGATCATCGAGCAGGACGTCAGCCGCATCAATCACGAATACAACCCGGCCGACATGGTGCGGCAGGGCCGCGACATCGAGACCCTGGTGCTCTCGCGCGGTGTGCGCTGGCACCTGGAGGACCGGGTGCTGGTCTACGGCCGCAAGACCGTCGTCTTCGCCTGACCTGACTATTTGCAGGCGGTCACGCCGCCGGTCACCTGTGACGCGGCCTGCAGGTTGACGTCGGTGCCGTCGAAGTCGAGCTGGACGCCGGTGTCGGTGACCTTCAGGTTCTGCACCTTGATCTCCTCGAACAGCGGGCCCAGGAAGCCTTGGGACACCTGATCGACGACGCCCTGGGCGAAGTCGTTGGGCAGGCCGATCCCGACCGCGCTGGCTTTCTGCACCTGGAAGGTGACCTTGCCGTCCTTGGCGACCGGCTTGACGACCACCGTCGCGGGAACGTCGACGATCAGGACCGTGTAGTTCGAGTCGATGGTGAGGGTGCCGTCGGCCGCGTTGCCGGTGATCTTGTCGATCTTGGGGGCGCCGTTGTCGCCGTCGGCGCCGGCGGCCGCATCGTCGGCGAGGGTGCTGACCCTGTCGTACGGGATGAAGGCGTTGCCGCTCAGGTGGCCGACGCGCTTGCCGTCGGTGGCGACGTCCTCGGCACGGGTGTGCAGCCGCATCTCGCCGCTCTTGCCGGAGTCGTCGGTGTCGACCTGCACCCACGGCACGTCGCCGGACATCCACGACTGCAGCATGAGGCGCTTGGGCATGGACACATCGGTGGAGACGCCGGTCAGATTCCCGAACGACTTCTGCAGGCAGTTGGTCACGCGGTGACGCAGGTACAGCTCGGTGCCGACACCGCCGATCAGGACCAGCAGCAGGACCGCCGCCGAGACGAGCGCGATGGTGCGGCCGAGATGTCCGCTGCCGGCCGGCTTGGACTTCTTCACGGTGGCGACGGCCGGCTGCGCGGCGGTCGACGGCGGGACGGATCCGGTCGCCGGGCCTGCGGCCGGCGGGATCTGCCCGAAGCCGGTGTTCTCGATGGCGTGCCGATCGTCCGGCGTGAACTCGCGGGTGTGCGGGCGGGTGGGCGGCGTCACCTGCGCGGCGGGTGCCGCCGGGGTGCCGGGGAACTGCGGGACCTCGACCGTGGGATCGGCCGGGACCTGGGCGGTCGGATGCTCGGCCGGGTCGATCCGGTCGGTCGACTCGTCGTGGCCGCCCTCGTCCGGGCGGTCTGCGGTGTTGTCGCTCATCTGCCTCTAGTCGGTCGGGTCCTGGGCCGGAATGTCGCGCCGGTTGTCCAGGACGGCGGTCGCAGCGCGTGCACGCTCCACGACGGCCAGGTCCAGCTCGTGTACCCCGGACTGGCGCCCGGGGCCGTAATCGGCGACAACGCTACCGAAAGGATCTGAGATTCGGCTATGACCCGTGCCGGTGGGTGCCGGCGATTCGGCGACCGCCGGATCGCCGGGCAGCGCCTGGTCGACGGCCACCACGTAGCTGCCGCTGTCGAGTGCGCGCGCACTGGTCAAGAGTCGCCACTGCTCGAGCTTGCCCGGGCCGGCACCCCAGGAGGCCGGCACGACGATGACCTCGGCGCCCCGCCGGGCGAGTTCGGTGAACAGTTCCGGGAACCGGATGTCGTAACAGGTCGCGACCCCGACCCGGCGTCCGGCGACGTCCACGACGACAGGTTCGGCACCCGGCGCGACCGTCGACGATTCGGTGAATCCGAACGCGTCGTACAGGTGGATCTTGTCGTAGCCGCGGACGGGCTGTCCGGGCACCGCGATCACGAGCGTGTTGTGGACGCGGCCGTCCCCGGCCGGGGTGAACATGCCGGCGATCACGGCCACCCCGGTCTCGTCGGCGGCGGCTTTCACACCGGTGGCCCACGGTCCGTCGAGGGGTTGGGCGACGGGTCCGAGCGGCACCCCGAACCGGCACATCGTGGCCTCCGGGAACACGACCAGGTCGGCGCCGTCGGCGGCGGCGCGCTGCACTTCGGCTTTCACCAGCGCAAGGTTCTCGTCGGGGTCCTCCCCCGAGTTCACCTGCGCGATCGCCACCTTCATGCGTTCGATCGTACGGGCCGTGGCGTGGGATCGTTCCGACCTACCGGGGCGCGACGTACGACCACGGGACGGTCAGCACGTTGTCGACGGAACGCCCACGACGGTCGGCCTGGACCGGGACACCCTGCTCGGCGAGGAGGTCGAGGGCGTGACGCCATCGGATGCGGGGACCGAAGGGTTCATGGCCGGCGCAGACGTCCCAGGCACGGTCGGCGGCGGCGAGCAGGTCGTGGATCGGTTCACCCGGCACGTTGCGGTGGATGAGTGCCTTCGGCAGCCGTGGGGCGAGATCGGAGGGCCGGTCGGTGTGCGCCGGCGCCCACGACAGCGTCAGTTCCTGCGGGCCGGTGGCGTCGAGCAGAATCCAGCAGGCGCGCCGCCCGATCTCGTCACATGTCCCCTCGACGATGAATCCGTCCGGGTCGAGTGCCTCACGTATGCGCGCCCAGGCTCCGGGCACCTCGTCCTCGTCGTACTGGCGCAGCACGTTGAAGGCACGCACCAGGCGGGGTTTCAGCCCGGCCAGTTCGAAGCCGCCCAGCGCGAACCGCACCCCGTCGCGGGCAGGCACGATGCGGTCCGGATCGATCTCCAGTCCGACCATCGCGATGTCCGGGACCACCTCGCGCAACCGGGTGGCGAGTTCGATCGCGGTGTCCGGGCGGGCGCCGTACCCCAGGTCGACGGCCATCGGAGCCGTCACGGCGCGGAGGGCGTCGACGATCCGCCGGTCGTGACAGATCCACCGATCCACCCGCCGCAGACGATTGATGTTCGTCGTGCCCCGGGTGATCCGGCCGGTGGGCGGTGCGGCCCGCTCACTGCGTTCCCGGCGCCGATCAGGTTTGTCAGTCGAGGTTCTTCTCCACCCAATCGCGCGTGAACTCGGCCTCCGCACGGAACAGATCGACCAGATTCACCAGCATCATCTGTTCGAGCTTGCCGTTGATGAACGGCACGTACACCTTCACCTCGGTGGTCTTGCGGACCGTGCAGCCGGTGTCCGACCGCGTGAGCAGCTGACGGCCCTTCAACGAGCCGGGGCCGGCCGGAATCGACGCGGTGTAGGTGCCTTCGGTGGTGGACGGGTCGAAAGCCCCGAAGGTCTCGACCCGCGTGATGATCATGTCTTTGCCGACGACGGTCTGCGCCAGCGGCGGCAGCATCTCCTTCGGGATGCCCTCCTTGAGGACCACCCGCATGCCGTCCGGCCCGGACGTGAACTCGTCGACCTCGCAGATCGGGGTCAGCATCCGGAAGCCGGCGGTCAGATCATCCCAGTACCCGCGCTCCGACTGCGCGCGGTACAGCTTCTCCGGGGAGAAGTGGTAGCGCGCCGAGTAGGAGAGTCGTCGTGCCATGAGCTGCTAAGAGAGCGTCAGGACTGCTGGATCTCGACGGTCGCGTCGCGCTCGGCGTCCAGAAGATGCTGGACCTGCTCGATGACGGCTTTCTCGATGCGGCCGCCGACCAGCGGGATGCTGACTTCGGTGGTGCCGGTGTAGGTGGCGGTGGCCGGGTCGCCGGTGATGATGATGTCGCCGTGGATCTTGGCGGGCGCACCGCTGACCGAGGCCTCCATGGCGCCGATGATGGTGTCGCCGGCGTTGGTGAACTCGATGCTGCGCGGGATCTCCAGGTCGCCCGGGCGCACGGCGGTGATCGCCGACGGCAGATCGGACGCCGAGATGCCCTGCTTGGTGGTCACCTTGACGGTGTCGCCGTCGTGCGAGAACTCCTCGACGCTGCCGAGGTCGTCGTTGGTGCGCGCGATCAGCGCCTTCCAGTAGTCCTCACTGGAGATGAGGTCCCACATCTGCGCGGTGGAGAAGGGGTAGCTGACCGAGTAGTCGAAGTTGCTCGCCATGGGTGTCAGGCTACCGTTATCGGTGTGAGTGATGCGCAACCGACCGGCCCTCTCCTGGCCGAATACACCACCCTTCGCCTCGGCGGTCCCGCCCGCGAGGTGGTCCGCGCCACCAACACCGCCGCCTTGATCACCACGATCGCGCGCCTCGATCACGCCGGCGAACCGGTGCTGCTGATCGGCGGCGGATCGAACCTGGTGATCGGCGACGACGGCTTCGACGGCACCGCGGTGATCATCGAGACCCCCGGGCATCGAGTTCGGCACGGACGACGACGGCGAGCGCTACGTGACCTGCGAGGCCGGGACCGATTGGGATGCGCTGGTGGCGGCCACGGTCGCCGAGGGCTTGGGCGGTCTGGAATGCCTGTCCGGGATTCCGGGTGCCGCGGGCACGACGGTGGTGCAGAACGTGGGCGCCTACGGCGTCGAGGTGGCCGATGTGCTTCGTCGCGTCCGGGTGATGGATCGTGCCACGGGATCAGTCGAATGGGTGAGCCCGGACTGGCTGCAGCTGGCCTACCGGACGAGTCGGTTGAAGGGCACCGACACCCATGTGGTGCTGGCCGTCTCGTTCCGCCTGACCCCGGGCGTCTCCGCCCCGATCCGGTACCGCGAGCTGGCGCGCACCCTGGGCGTGGACGAGGGTGCGACCGCCGAGCCGTCGACGGTCCGCGACACCGTTCTCGGGCTGCGGCGCGGCAAAGGCATGGTGCTCGACGCCGACGACCATGACACGTGGAGCGCCGGATCGTTCTTCACCAATCCGATCGTCCCGGAGGCCGAGCTGCCGGCGATCCTCTCGAAGATCACCGCGAAGGTGGGCCCGGAATGCCACGATCCCCCAGTTCCCCGGCGATGCCGGAGTGAAGCTGTCGGCGGGCTGGCTGATCGAGCGCGCCGGTTTCACCAAGGGTTACCCCGGCGACGACGCCCCGGCACGCCTGTCGACCAAACACACGCTGGCACTCACCAATCGCGGTTCGGCCACCACGGCCGACCTGGTCGCGCTGGCGGCGCAGGTGCGCGACGGTGTGCGCGACGCGTTCGGCGTCAGCCTGCACCCGGAGCCGGTGTTCGTCGGGTGCGCGCTCCCCGACTGAACGTCATACGCTCCTTGAGCCTGTCGAAAGGAGCCTCGCTTCGACAAGCTCAACGAGCGAGTGAGTCTCGCTTCGACAAGCTCAACGAGCGAGTGGGCCTCGCTTCGACAAGCTCAACGAGCGGAGCAGCCCGGCTCAAGGAGCGGACGTGGTGAGTATCAGTCGTCGAGGATGAAGGTGATCTTCAGGGCGACGCGGTACGCGGTGATCGCACCGTTCTCGATGTCGACTTTCTGGCTCTCGATCCACGCACCTTGCACGTTCTTGAGGGTCTTGTTGGCGCGGTCGATCGCGGTCTGGATGGCGTCGTCGAAGCTGGTGGCGCTCGATGAGATGACTTCGGTGACACGTGCGACGGACATGGACACTCCTTGTTTCGGTGGTCCGCGACCGGTTTCGGTCGCGGTACCTCCGAGTCTGCGCCGGTCGGCGGTGCCGCGCTCCGCTTCGAGTCAAGTCGTCGACCCGAGTTGGTCTGCCCGTCGACTACGCGAGGACTCCGGCGATCACCGCGTTGAGGTCTTCGTGGCGCTCGATGGGCAGCATGTGCCCGGTGTCCGGGTAGGTGATGTAGTCGCGCAGCACGCCGTTGCGGTCGAGGACTCCGGCCATGAAATCCGAGTGCAGCGGCGGGGTGAGCAGGTCGTCGGTGCCCACGAGCACCGTCGTCGGCACCGACAGTGCTTCCAGTCCGCCGACCAGGTTCATGCCGTACATCGCCGAGCCCCAGGCGGCGCGTGAGCGCGGCGAGCAGCGGGCGATCATCTCGTCGCAGAAGTCGACGTGCGCGGCACGGGCTTTCGGCGCGAGCGCCAGGTAGTGCGTCATGCGCGAGGAGAACTTGTTGCTGGGCAGGGGGACCGGGGTTCCCAGGAAGATGCGGCCCATGATGGGTTTCACCGGGTCGGCGACGCCGGCGAGGCTGGTCGGGGTGAGCAGTTGTTCTTGCACCACTTTGCGCGGCGTCGTCGACACGAGCACCACCTGCGAGACCCGTTCGGCCATCCGTCCGCCGAACTGCTGGGCCCACGACATGATCGACATGCCGCCCATGCTGTGGCCGACGAGGATGGCCCGCTTGCCTTCGGGCACCGTCTCGGAGAGCACGCGCTGCAGGTCTTGCCCGAGGGTCGCCGGGGTCACTTTGGTGCGGCCCATCTCCGACAGCCCGTGGCCGCGCTGGTCGTAGGCGATCATCGGGCGGTCGGCGGCGAACCGGTTGAACTGCGGGTTCCAGAATCGGGTGCTGCACGTCCAGCCGTGTATGAGGACGAGGACGTCGTCGCCGGGGTGGTCGTCGATGTTCAGCGACGATTCGACGTGCAGGAGGGTCCCGTCGTCGGTGGCGACCACCGAGGATCGGGTGAGGTGTGCGGGGTTGTCGAGGGCCGGGTCGGGGCCGTCGTCGATGGGTGGCGGGAAGGCGGCCGCGGCCCGCACGATGCCGCCGGCGAGGACCGTGAGGTCTGCCGCGACGAGGCCGGTGGCTCCGGCACCGAACGCCAATGCGCCCTGGACGGCTCGTGACCGCAGGGCTGTACGGACCAGATCAGACGCCGCCATCGCCGGCCCCCTCGTCGTAGAGCTTGTTCGCCTGCGCGATCGCGCGGGAGATCTCGGTGTCGAGCGCCTTGGCGAAGGTCGACTCGACGATTTCGTGGGCCATGGGCCGCACGGTCTGGATCAGTTCGGCGAGCTTGGCGACCTGTCCTTCGGACAGGTTCGGCAGGTTCTCGTCGAGGTACTTGTCGGTGATCATCGAGATGAAGTTGTGGGCGACGTCGGCCAGGTCTTGTTCGACGTTGACCCAGCGGTCGAGCAGATCGTCGACCTCGATGCCGTTCTTGACGAGTGCTTCGGCGCCTTCCAGCAGCTCGGGGTTGCGCACCGCGAAGTGGGCCCCGTCTTTCGTCAGGAGTCCGAGTTTCTGGCTGAGTTTGATGGCGCGGTCGTCGGCGTTCAGCGATTTGCGCAGTTCGGTGACGGTGATGGTGGCGGCGCGTTTGAGGTTGCGCAGGCGGCCGGGTTTCGGCTTGTCGCGCAGCACGTGCTCCACCTTCATGCCGTGGTGGGCGGCGGTGAGGAGTTCGCTGATGGTGGCGAACGTGTAGCCGCGTTCGAGGAGCCGGGTGATCAGGTTGAGCCGGACGAGGTGTTCTTCGGAGTACCAGCCGGTGCGGCCCCGGACTTCGGGTGGCGGCAGCAGTCCGCGGTCCTGGTAGACGCGGATGTTGCGGACGCTGACTCCGGAGACGTCGGAGAGTTCGTTGATCCGGTACTCGGTCATGCGGCTTTCCGGAACCACGACTTGCCTTGGATCTCATCGGTGCGCGGCCGGATCTCGACCAGGTAGACGATGATCCCGACCATGGCGGCGATGAAGATCATGAAGGCGAGGGGCCCGAAGATCATGGCTACTTCACCGGAGAACGCCGCCACCAGGGTCGAGATCGCGAGGACCGCGATCCAGAAGCCTTTGCTCTTGGTGTCGATGGCGGTGAAGGCGTCGGGGCGGGTGAAGATGACGTGCACCAGCGAGACGAGGCCGGCGAGGGCGGTGATGAGGTAGATCGCCAGAGTGAGGTAGCTGGTGAATCCGACGACGAAGTGGCCTAGTGTCACGATTCCAGCCTATCTCCGGCGCCCGCCGGTGCCGCCGTTCCGGCGTTCTCGTTGCGGAACGAGTCGTAGATCTCCAGCAGCATCTGCTTCTGCCGCTCGTTGATCGAGTCGTCGACGAGGAGGGCGTCACGGACCGGGCTGGCCGGCCGTTCTTCGAGGATTCCGGCGCGGACGTAGAGCACTTCGGCCGAGACCCGGAGGCCTTTGGCGATCTGGGCGAGGACGTCGGCGGACGGCTTACGCAGGCCGCGTTCGATCTGGGACAGGTACGGGTTGGAGACGCCGGCCCGTTCGGCGAGCTGGCGCAGCGACACCTGTGCCGACATCCGCTGCGACCGGATGAAGCCGCCGATGTCCGACGCGGCGTTGGCGACGGCGTCCTTGGGTCCGAGGCTCTCGCCCTGCGAATCCTCGGCGCGGTCGTTCGCGACGGAGTCCTTGTCCTTGTTGATCACGGAGTTCCTCACTACTCGCCCCCGATGCTAGCAAGTGCAAGCAACGGCGGCGCGCGGCGAGGACAGGGTCATGCTTTGAGTGCCAAGCGGACCGCTTTGCGGATCGGACCACTGTTCAGGAACTCGTCGAGATCGGTCCACACCTGGTCGTCTGGGGTATAGCCGAACCCCATCGCCAGTATGAGGGTCGGGAGCAAATCGCCCCCCAACTGGGCGTAGTCGTCAACCGACGGGACGTATGTCTCGCTTATCGTCTTGTCAAAGAAGGTGACGATTCTCTCGGAGTCAGCAGTGGGGTCGATCGCGTGCACGCGCGGGAGAACTCCAGCCGTCACAGCAGCGGCGACCCGCCGAGAAGTGAAAAACTCTTGTCGCCCGCGGTCGTCCTGCGTGAAGTTCGAGCCGTACCGCGCGATTTGATTCAGTCGCATGAAGACGAACATCACAGCTTCGACATACAGGTGCATGTGAGGGGAGTCCAGCAGCCTCCTCTTGAACTTCGTTGCAACCGCAATTCGGTCGTCTGACGTGGATACCTCTTTCCAGGTCAGATCGATCAGGTTCGCAAGCCGCAGGCGGTCGCCTTCTGGTTTACGCCTCTTAGTCCAGGCCATAGTTGCTCCTAGCCAGTTCATCGACCTTGATCAGCACGTCCACAAAGTCAGACCAGCACTCGTTGTCGAAGACGTCGATCCCGTAAAGGAATACAACCCAGCCGGCGAGAGCTTCTCGTGACTCCCGCTGATCTGCGGTCTCATCGATCAGAGACAAGGGGGGAGACGGCTTCATCTTCAATATACAGTCGACACTGAATTGAAACTCGGCGATCCCACACCCAATGGTCGACTTCACTACCGGGTACAAGCTTGATACGTACGAGGCCAGCACCGAGTACCTGGGATCGTCCCCCATCACGTCCAGGAGAATGCGCTCCGCATATACATGAGTCGCGATATACCAAGTGGATGATTCCGAGTCGTCCTCAAATGACCTAAGGCTTTGTTGGGTGAGAGGAACTCCCGAACTGACCTCTCGACATAGTTCACGGAGTTCCGTGATCTTCTCTTCGCTAATCATCTTTCACCCCTAAGCCAGAAGTAGATCGCCTTCAAGGCCTTCGTGGCATTCAGTAAACACTCATGAATCACTCAGCCAGCGCTTCTTGGTCCCACACGGCGCGTCGCTTCGACTGGCACAGCTCGTTAGCGACTGCGTCGGCTATCTCTCGCACCAACTTCTTACGGCTTTCCACGTCCGCACGAGGGCGAAGCACAAAGGCGTAGACGGTCCCCAGAATCAGAATCATCACCATCAGTGAGGTGGTAACCGCATCCGGATATCCCGCGGAGAAGTCGACTGTCATCGCAACGAACCATGCGGCCGTGGCGAGGACCCAGCCGTAGGCCTGCGCGACATCGGGAGCCCAGTCCTTGCGCCGCCAAGTCACAGTCACTGCAAGCAACGACAGCACACCCGCCGCTGTCACTAGACCGGTCGGGTCGATGTCGTCCGCCCGCGTCCCGAACAGGAGCTCGCGAGCCGAAACTGACAGGAGCACGACTGCGATGAGCGTGACGAGCAAAACAACAAGTCGGGTAGCGGCAGACATACGAATCCTCTTCTTTCTGCGGATATGGGATTCGCGTAGTGCTACACACCTACGACAATTCACGCGAACCGCCTCCTTTCGACAAGCTCAAGGAGCGGGGTTGAGCCCAGGAGCGGGGGCGGGTCGAGAAGCGGCGGCCGACGGAACAGGCCCGGTCAGTGGAACAGCAGGACCGAGAAGGTGTAGATCGCCAGACCGGCCAGTGAGCCGACGACTGTGCCGTTGATCCGGATGAACTGGAGGTCGCGGCCTACCTGCAGTTCGATCTTGCGGCTCGTCTCCTCCGCGTCCCAGCCGCGGACCGTCTCGGTGATGACCGAGATGATCTCGCTCGCATAGTTCTCGGCGACGTGCCGGGCGGCGCGGGCCACCCAGCTGTTCATCTTGTCCTGCAGCGGCACATCCTCCTGGATGCGCTCGGCGAGCTGCACCACCGAATCGGAGACCGAGGTGCGCAGGGTCGACTTGGGGTCGTCGAGCATCTGCTGGATGACGGCCTTGCCGGCCTGCCACGCGGTCGACGCGGCATCCCCGACCTCTTCACGCCCGAGAAGATCGTTCTTGATGCCCTCGAACTTGTCGATCATGGCCGGATCGTTCTGCAGGTCGTCGGCGAACTTCCGCAGGAAGTCGTGCATGGCGACACGCAGATCGTGGTTGGGGTCGGACCGCACCTTGTAGGTGAACTCGGTGAGCTCGCGGTAGATCCGGTCGCCGAGCAGATTGTTGACGAACTGCGGCTTCCACGACGGGCCGATGTCCTGGTCGACGATGCGGTCGATCAGCGGCTGCGAACTCAACGCCCAGTCGTGGGCGCGGTCGCACACCACCTGCAGCACCGGTTCGAGTCGGTCCTCGTCCACCAGCTGTTCCAGGATCCGGCCGACCGGCGGGGCCCACAACGGTTCGGCAGCCCACTTGAGGAGCGCCTGGATGAACCGTTCGACGTCCTCGTCCTGAATCATCTCCGAGACCAGCCGGATGCCGCGCGACACCTCCTCGTTGATCTGGTCCTTGTTGACCGGATCAGCGAACCAGCCCGACACCCGGCGCGGCAGATCGAGGCTGACGACGCGTTCCTCGATGACGTCGGGCGTCATGAAGTTCTCTTGGATGAAGTCCCCGAGCTGGTCGCCGATCTCGTCCTTCTTCCGCGGGATCAGCGCGGTGTGCGGGATGGGCAGGCCCAGCGGGTGACGGAACAGTGCGGTGACCGCGAACCAGTCGGCGAGCGCACCCACCATGCCGGCCTCCGACGCGGCACGCACATAGCCGACCCAGGCGGCGACGTTCACGCCGTCGCGGTGCTCCAGCCATCGGGTGAACAGGTAGATCACGGCGGCGACCAGCAGCATGCTGGTCGCCAGCATCTTCATTTTCCGCAGGCTGCGGACGCGCTCCGCGTCCGGCTCGGACAGACCCGCGGGACCGCTGGGCGCGGACGGGGTCGTCGGCAGGGTGCTCGTCATGGCATCAGTGTCTCACCGAACCCGCCGGGAAAAGGACGAAGCCCCCGCACCGGACGGTGCAGGGGCTTCGACAAGTGCCGGGCTACGCCCGCTCGCAGGCGGGCGGCGCGACGATCACTTGGTGGTGGCGGCCTTCTTGACGGTCGCCTCAGCCTTCTTGGCGGTGGCCTTGGCCTTGGTGGCGGTCGACTTGGCGGTCGCCTCAGCCTTGGTGGCGGTCTTGGCGACGGCGGCCTCAGCCTTCTTGGCGGCACCCTTCACGGCGTCCGCGGCATCCTCGACAGCGCCCTCGACGTCGTCGACGGCCTCACCGAACTCGACGCCGACGATGGCGGCGAACTTCTTGGCGGTCTCGCTGGCGCGCTCGATGGTGCCCTTGACGCGCGGCTGGTCGGTCAGACGCTCCACGGCGCTGTCGCCGCGCTCGGTCAGGGTGCTGTACAGGCCGGTGACGCGCTCGACGGCCGGAGCGGCGGCCTCCTGGAGACCCTCCTTGCTCAGCTTGCCCTTGAGCTCGTCGACGGTCAGCTTGGCCTTGAGGGCCTCGTAGTCCAGCTCGCCCTGCAGGTCGGTGATCGCGGTCTGCACCTTGGCGGGCAGCTCGTTGATCAGGCCTCCGAAGCCCTCCTCGCGGAGGCGCTCGATGATCTGCTCGACCTCGTGGCGGACGGTCTCGCCGACGCCGACGACGGCGAGGACGGGGGCGGGGAGGTTGCGTTCGGTGGTGCTCATGGCATCTCCTTCTTCGATCCGCGTCACTCCCTGCGGATGGGCCGCAAGGTCCGGATCTGGTTGTTCGGACATGCTTAGTAAAACCTGGTCTTGCTAACAGTTGCAAGCACTTTGCTAACGCTTGTGGGATATGTCACCCCAGGTCAGGACCACTATTTGAAAATGCTGTTAGCCAGATCAGTAAGCGGACCACGGACCGTGCAGGTCAGGACGACATGCGACGGCGCTGACGGCGGGCCGCCGCGACCATGTTCCGCAGCGAGGGCTCCAACTGCCAGTAATGCCGCGTCTTGAGCCCGCCGTCCGGGTTCACCCACAGACGCTCCGGCGGAATCACCTCGGCGGCCCGCCGGATGCGCTCATCGATCTCGGCGATCTCCGGGATCACCGCACTCCGGCTCTCGTAGACGCCCGGGCCCACACCGCGCTCGATCAGATTGCCGTGCTCCACCAGCTCGTCGAGCACCCAGTCGATGCGACGCGTCGCCACGATGGACGTCACGTCCGCGTCCAGCGCATTGAACGCCTCGACCACCTTCTGGATCGACGAATACCCCAAATGCGTGTGGATCTGGGTCTCCGACTTCGCGCCACCGGTCGCCAGCTTGAACGCCGCGACCGCCCAGTCCAGATAGCCCTCACGACCGCGCTCACGCAGCGGCAGCAGCTCACGGATCGACGGCTCGTCCACCTGGATGATCTTGATGCCGGCCTTCTCCAGATCGGCCACCTCGTCACGGATCGCCAGAGCCAGCTGCTCGGCCGTCTCGTACAACGGCTGATCCTGCCGCACGAACGACCGCGCCAGCATGGTGACCGGACCGGTCAGCACCGCCTTGACCGGCTTGTCGGTCAACGACTGCGCATAGGTGATCCACTCGATCGACATCGGCTTGGTGCGCTTGACGTCGCTGTAGAGGATCGGCGGCCGCACGAAACGCGAACCATAGACCTGCACCCAGCCCTGGTGGGTGAACGCGTACCCGTCCATCAGCTCGGCGAAGTACTGCACCATGTCGTTGCGCTCGGCCTCGCCGTGTACCAGGACGTCGAGACCGATGTCCTCCTGCAGTTCGATGACGCGCTTGATCTCCTCACGGAGCCGGTCGGCGTACTCGTCCCACGTCAGACGGCCCTGGCCGTAGTTGTAGCGCGCGTGCCGGACCTCGTCGGTCTGCGGGAACGAACCCAGCGTGGTGGTCGGCACCGGCGGCAGACCCAGCGCCTTCTCCTGCGCCTTGCGGCGCTCCTCGTACGGAGCGCGCTCACGCTGATCGGGACGGATGTTCGCCACCCGCTGCCGGACGTCGTGCTTCAGCTTGAAGTGGACGGTCGCCGGACGGGTGTACCAGTGCTCGGGGGCGCCGTCGGCGATCGCCTTCGCCAGCACCACCACCTCGCCCACCTTCTGCTTGGCAAACGACAGACGGTCGGCGACGTCGCCGGGGATGTCCGGCTCGATGAGCTTGTCGACCGGCACATGCATCAGCGTGCACGAGGTGGACACCACCAGATCGGGGATGTGCTTCTTGATCTCCAGCAGGTAGTCCAGCTTGCCGCCCTTGGCGGCCTTCCAGACGTTGCGGCCGTCGATGACACCGGCATACAGGCGCTTGCGTTTGAGACCGGGCACCTTGGCCAGCTGCGCGGCACTGATCGGCTCGCTCACCAGGTCCAGGCCGATGGCCTCCACCTTGGTGCCGGCCAGGATCGGCAGCGCCGGACCCAGATCGCCGTACTCACCGGTCACCAGGATGCGCGGACGCACCGACGCGGCGGACAGCTTGTCGTAGGCGCGCCGCAGCGCAGCCAGCTCCTCCTCGGTCCGGTCACTGGTGAACGCCGGCTCGTCCAGCTGCACACACTTGGTGTTCTGCTTGGCCAGCTTCTCCAGCAACTCGACGTAGACCTCGACGAGATCGTCGAGCCGGTCCAGCGGAGAGAAGTCCTCCGGGGCGTCGGCCGGCGGCGCGCTGAGCAGCAGCAGACTCACCGGGCCCAGAATGATCGGGCGCAGTTCGATGCCCTCGCTCTTCGCGCGCTTGTGCTCGTCCAGCAGCAGCTCACTCAACAGCGGGAACGTCGACAGCGAGAACTCGTGATCCGGCTCGATGATCGGCTGCCGGTAGTAGTAGTTCGTGTTGAAGAACTTGCGCAGCTCCAGCGGCGGATAGCCCTGCTTGCCGCGCGCCATCACGAAGTACTGATCGATCGGCTCCAGCTCGTCGGCGAGCGGCGCGAAACGGCTGGGCACGGCACCGAACATCAGCGCCGCGTCCATGACGTGGTCGTAGAACGAGAAGTTGTTGCCCGGCACCTGCTCGAGGCCGGTGGCCGCGAGCTCACGCCGCGTGCCGTCGGCCAGATCACGGACGGCCGCGAACAATTCGTCGCGGCTCACCGTGCCGTGCCAGTAGCCCTCCAGCGCGAACTTCAGCTCACGCCGGGCACCGATCCGGGGATACCCCAGGATCGACGAGCCGTATTCGATCTCCGTCATAGCTCGACCCTATCCGCGTGTCGTGACCGTCACCGGTCGGGTCAGGCCTTGGCCGACCCGTTCTCGCCGTACACGTAGAAACCGTGGCCCGACTTCTTGCCGAGGCGGCCGGCCTCCACCATGCGCAGCAGCAGCGGCGGCGGCGAATACAGGGGCTCCTTGAACTCCTCGTACATCTTGTCGGCGATCGCCTTGACGGTGTCCAGACCGACCAGATCGGTCAGCTTCAGCGGACCCATCGGGTGGGCGCAGCCGAGCACCATCGCCTTGTCGATGTCCTCGACGGTGGCGAAGCCCGACTCGACCATGCGGATGGCCGAGAGCAGGTACGGCACCAGGAGCGCGTTGACGACGAAGCCCGAGCGGTCGGCCGAACGGACGACCTCCTTGCCCAGAACGTCGTGCGCGAAGGTCTCGGCGCGCTCGGAGACGGTGTCGGAGGTCATCAGGGTGGTGACCAGCTCGACCAGCGGCAGCACCGGCACCGGGTTGAAGAAGTGCATGCCGATCACGCGGGAGGCGTTCTCGGTCGCCATGCCCAGCTTCATGATCGGGATGGAGGAGGTGTTCGACGCGAGGACGGCGTTCGGGTCGGTGACGACCTTGTCCAGCTCGCGGAAGATCTCCGTCTTGATGTCCTCGTCCTCGACGATCGCCTCGACCACCAGCTGGCGGTCGGCGAAGTCGCCGAGGTCGTCGGTGAAGCGGAGGCGCCAGGTGGCCTGCTCGCGCTCACGCTCGGTCAGCTTGCCGGACGCGACACCGCGGTCGAGCGAGCGGAGGATCCGGGCGCGGCCGGCGGCACCGAGCTCACGGGTGGATTCGTAGACGAGCACATCGGTGCCCGCTCGGGCGCACACCTCGGCGATGCCGGCGCCCATCTGACCGGCACCGAT
Source organism: Gordonia sp. (in: high G+C Gram-positive bacteria) (assembly GCF_047600565.1). Classification (GTDB taxonomy): domain Bacteria; phylum Actinomycetota; class Actinomycetes; order Mycobacteriales; family Mycobacteriaceae; genus Gordonia. Next base: position 2,599,717 of record NZ_JASGKN010000001.1, on the reverse strand, counting down.
GATGCCGACTCGCGAGATCTTCTCACTGGCCATTGTCGTCTCCTGCTTGATCGACGTGTCGCCGGCGACGCCGACGGGGACTCCGCGAAGAGTCGGGAAGTTTGTGGGGAGGTGAGTGGGGTCCGAGTGTTCTCGGGTGGTTCAGCGGCCTGCCGTCGCGGCGGCCCGGCTTCCGGCGGGAAGCCCGGGAAAGACAGCGATCCCGGGGCGGGCACGGGTGGTCCCCGTGCCGTGCCCCGGGATCGTCATCGTCAAACCCTCGTCAGAGAGGTGAGTTCCTAGTGGAACTGACCCTCTTCGGTGGAGCCCTTCAGGGCTGCGGTCGAGGTGTTCGGGTCGACCGTGGTGGCGATCTTGTCGAAGTAGCCGGCACCGACCTCACGCTGGTGCTTGGTGGCGGTGTAGCCGCGCTCCTCGGCAGCGAACTCGCGCTCCTGCAGATCGACGTAGGCCGACATCTGGTTGCGGGCGTAGCCGTAAGCCAGGTCGAACATCGAGTAGTTGAGGGCGTGGAAGCCGGCCAGGGTGATGAACTGGAACTTGAAGCCCATCGCGCCGAGCTCGTTCTGGAACTTGGCGATGGTGTCGTCGTCCAGGTGCTGCTTCCAGTTGAAGGACGGCGAGCAGTTGTAGGCCAGGAGCTGGTCCGGGAACTCCTCGTGGACGCCGTCGGCGAACTTCTTGGCGAGCTCGAGGTCCGGCTTGCCGGTCTCCATCCAGATCAGGTCCGCGTACGGGGCGTAAGCCTTGGCGCGGGCGATGCAGGGCTCGATGCCGTTCTTCAGGTTGTAGAAGCCCTCAGAGGTGCGGTCACCGGTGATGAACGGCTTGTCGCGGTCGTCCACGTCCGAGGTGATCAGGGTGGCGGCCTCGGCGTCGGTACGGGCGACGACGACGGTCGGCACGTTGGCGACGTCGGCGGCCAGGCGAGCCGAGGTCAGGGTGCGGATGTGCTGCTGGGTGGGGATCAGCACCTTGCCACCGAGGTGGCCGCACTTCTTCTCCGAAGCCAGCTGGTCCTCCCAGTGGGTACCGGCGGCGCCGGCCTGGATCATGGCCTTCTGCAGCTCGTAGACGTTCAGGGCGCCACCGAAACCGGCCTCACCGTCGGCGACGATCGGCACCAGCCAGTTGTCGACCGAGGTGTCGCCCTCGACGCGCGAGATCTCGTCGGCGCGCAGCAGAGCGTTGTTGATGCGGCGAACGACGGCCGGAACCGAGTTGGCCGGGTACAGCGACTGGTCCGGGTAGGTCTGGCCCGCCAGGTTGGCGTCGCCGGCGACCTGCCAGCCGGAGAGGTAGACGGCCTTGAGGCCGGCGCGGACCTGCTGAACGGCCATGTTGCCGGTCAGGGCGCCCAGCGCGTTGATGTAGGAGTCGTCACCCTTGGTCACGCCCTCCCACAGGACCTCGGCGCCACGGCGAGCGAGGGTGTGCTCCTCGACGACCGTGCCCTGGAGCTCAGCAACCTGCTCAGCGGTGTAATCGCGGGTGATGCCCTTCCAGCGCGGGTTGGTGTCCCAGTCCTTCTGGATCTCCGCGGCGGTACGGGGCTGTCCGACGTTGCTCATAAGCCTTCGCTTTCTTCTCCACTGCTGTGCAGTGACTTCGGGTTCGGGCGGATCCTGTCGACGCTGCCCGGTTTTGCTAACTGGTTCGCGTCTCGAGGCAATGCCTTGCCCCACTGTGCCACACGACAAATATGCAGGTCTAGGCCGAAAGCGTTGTAAACTATGACCAGGTTTTCACCTGGTTTTGCAAAGTTTGTGAATCGAGGGAGGGTCCTATGATTCACAGGAACTCTAAAAAGTACGCGCGTACTGGGAAAACCGTGACGGCGTCTCGCCGTCCGGTGCCGGCCCGGCCGCGACGGCGCGCGTCCACCGGCCCCCGCGGCACGGCGCCGCGTGTGGGCCACCTCACACGAGGCCCGGTGACAGGTCAGCTCGCGGCGCGATCGACCGCGTTCTGCACCAGCTGGACGAACGACCCGTCCGACATCGGCGGCTGGAAATCGGCCGGCACCTGCTTGAGCACACCCTGGTCCACCGTCGCCAGATTCAGCTGCACCGTGACCTTCGAACCGTCCTTGCGGCGCACCACCACATTCGACAGCAGCGCGCTGCGCACACGCACCCCCTGGTCGGGCAACGTGGTGACACTGTCCGACCGGACCACCAGCTCGTTCTCGACGGCGTCGCCGGTCGGCCCGGGCAGCTCCGTCGTCGTGGTCACGATGTGCGAGCCGGCGAGCGTGCCCTTCGTCGGCTCGGCCGTGACGACCCGGCAGACACCGGTCGTGGCACGACGATCCGCGTCGACGTCACGGACGACGCTGCTGATGGTCTCCGACAGCGTCCCGGCATCCGAGCTCGCCACGATCAGCACGGTGTTCGCGTCGTTCAGCTGCGGATTGAAGGCGGCATCGGCGGTCGGCGTGCACTCGTCGGGCGAGAAGGTCACCGACGCAGCCTGGTCGAGGGTGGAACGGTTCGAGGCGATGAGGTCGTCGACCGACGCGGGCACCACCGTGTACCCATCCGGGATCTGCTCGACGTTCAGCACCAGATCGGTGAGCGGACGCTGCTTGTCGCCGCCGTCGCCGCACCCGGCCGCACCGGCCACGACGGTTCCGGCACACAGCGTTGCGGCGACCACGCGCACCGGGCGCGACCAGCAGGACACAGAGAGAATCGACACGCGGCCACCGTACCGGCACCGCGCCACCGGAGGAACACGATGAGCAAGACCTACGTCGGGTCACGTCTGCGCCGGCTGCGCAGCGAACGCGGCCTGTCACAGCAGGAGATGGCCAAGACCCTGGGCATCTCGGCGTCCTACCTCAACCAGATGGAGCACGACTCCCGGCCGCTGACCGCGTCGGTCCTCGGCCGGATCGGCGAGGTGTACGGCATCGACGTCGCCTTCTTCGATCCGCAGGACGAGGTGCGGCTGATCGCCGAACTGCGGGAGGCACTGCTCGACGAGGACCTCGACAGCGACCCCGCGGCCAGCGATCCCGCCGAGATCAGCGCCATGGTGCACGGCCACCCGGCGGTCGCCGACGCGATGGTGAACCTGCACCGGCGGCTGCGCCTGGTGTCCGAGCAGCTCGCCGCCGTCACCTCGGGCCGCAGCGATCCGGGCCTGCGCGGCTCGATCAGCGCGCCGCACGAAGAGGTGCGCAACTACTTCTACAACCGGCACAACTACATCCACGAGCTCGACGTCGCCGCCGAGGATCTGACCTCCCGCATGCGCATGCACTCGGCGGACATCCGGACCGGTCTGGCCGACCGGCTCGAAGACGTGCACGGCGTCAACATCGTGCGCCGCGTCGATCTCGGCGACAACGTGCTGCACCGCTACGACCCGGAGGCCCGCCGCCTCGAGTTCTCCGCCGCCATGTCGCCCGGTCAGCGCAGCTTCCGGGTGGCCGCCGAACTCGCCTACCTTGAGTACGGCGACCTGATCGACCAGCTCGTCGCCGAGGGCGCGTTCACCACCGACGACGCGGTGAAGCTGGCCCGGCAGGGTCTGGCCAACTACTTCGCCGCGGCCGCCAACCTGCCGTACGGCCAGTTCCACGGTGCCGCCGAAGACTTCCGCTACGACATCGAACGCCTCTCCGCGTTCTACTCGGTGTCGTACGAGACGGTCTGCCACCGCTTGTCGACACTGCAGCGCCCCAACCTGCGCGGGGTGCCGTGGACGTTCGTCCGGATCGACCGCGCCGGCAACATGTCCAAGCGGCAGTCGGCGACCAGCTTCCACTTCTCGGCCAGCGGCGGCACCTGCCCGCTGTGGAACGTGTACGAGACGTTCGGGTCGCCCGGCAAGATCCTCACCCAGATCACCGAGATGCCCGACGGCCGCGAATACTTCTGGATCTCCCGGACCGTGGAGCGTCGTGCCGCCCGCTACGGCCAGTCCCCGAAGACGTTCGCGATCGGCATGGGCTGCGAGCTGCGGCACGCCGGCCGCGTCATCTACTCCGACGGCTTGGAGATCGGCTCGGAGGCGCGGGTGACCCCGATCGGCGCGGGCTGCCGCGTCTGCGACCGGCCGAACTGCGCTCAGCGCGCCTTCCCCCCGCTGGGCGCCGAACTGAAGATCGACGAGCACCGCAGCACCGTCTCCCCCTACATGAGCACCGACCGCTGACCGTCCGTCCGACTCGAAGTGATGCGGCCCACAGATCGGCTACCGTCGAGCAGCATGAGCACTCCACGCGTCACGCCCGGCAAGCTCCGGGAGCTCGGGCCGGTCAACTGGGCGATCGTTCAAGTGATGGGCGCCGCCCAGAAGGCCCCCGACCCGCACATCTTCGCCACCCTCGGCCGCAGCAAAGGCCTGTTCCGCGGCTGGCTGTACTACTCGGGCCGCATGATGCCGTTCGGTGAACTCTCCCGCAAAGAGACCGAGATGATCATCATCCGCGTCGCGCACCTGCGGAACTGCGAATACGAACTCGACCACCACCGCCGGCTCGGCGCCAAAGCCGGCATCACCGCCGACGACTTCACCCGGATCCTCGACGGCCCGGACGCCGGCTGGGGCGACCGGGAACGCGCACTGCTGCAGGCCGCCGACGAACTCGTGCAGACCAAAGACGTCACCGACGCCACCTGGGAAGCCCTGCGCCGGCACCTGACCGAACGCAAAGCCATCGCCTTCCTGCTGCTGGTCGGCAACTACGACTCGCTGGCCACCACCATCTCCACGCTGCGGATCGAACGCGACCACTTCCGCGACCCCGCCGCCTTCTGACGTGCAGTCCATCGCCGAACGGCTCATGCACAACCCGGTCTTCACCCGGGTGTACACCGGCATCTGGCGGCCCCTCTTCACGCGCGGCTTCAGTCTCGGCGGCACCGAGACCCTCGACTACGACCGAGCCCTGCGCGCCTACCTCGGACGCCCCGGCGAACGGCAGGTGCTGGACGTGGCGTGCGGGCCCGGCAACTACGCCGTCGACGCCTCCCGCGGCCTGACCGGCGACGGCCGGTACATCGGTCTGGACTTCTCGGCGTCGATGCTGGCGGAGGCGCAACGGCTCCTTTCGACAGGCTCAAGGAGCGGGACAGGCTCAAGGAGCGGACCGTGGGTGTTCGTGCGCGGTGACGCGCACGCGCTGCCGTTCGGCGACGACACCTTCGACACCGTCACCTGCCTGGCCGCGCTGTACCTGATCCCCGACCCGCTGGCGGCCCTCGACGAGATGGTGCGCGTGACGCGTCCCGGTGGCGAGCTGATCGTGTTCACCTCGGTCCGCGCCTCCGTCGCCGCCCTGCCCGGAGCCGATCTGGTGACCGGCCTGTCGGGCCTGAAGATCTTCGGACGCCGGGAACTCCTCGACCGGCTCGACGCCCTCGGACTCACCCAGATCGAACAGACCATCACCGGCGTCGGACAGTACGTCCACGCACGCAAACCATCCGCCGGGGAACCCTCATGAGCGATGACCGCCCCTGGGCGTTCCTGACCGGACTGGCCGACCCGAACACCGACGACACCGGCGAACGCCCCACCGTGACCGTGCTGCACCGCGGCGACACCGAGACCGTGATCCGGCTCGCCTTCCTGTCCGGTCAGACCATGCCCGACCACACCGCAGCGCACCCGATCGTCGTACTCGGCCAGGACGGCACCATCACGTTCACCGTCGACGACACCGCTCACCGGCTGGTGCGCGGCACCGCCATCCGGGTCGATGCGCGCGTGCCGCACTCGTTGCGCGCCGACACCGACGCGACCGCGACGCTGATCGTCGTGCACGGTTCGTAGGAGGCGTGGTTTCGACACGGACGACGTCCACGCTTCGCGCGGTCGGCGTCCGGCTCAACCGTCGGACTTCACGCCTGACTCGACGGTTGAGCCGGGTCGCCGCCGGAGCGCAGCGACGGCGACGCCCCGTGTCGAAACCCGCCGGACGGGCCCGTCACAAATTGATCATGTGCCCGATCGCACCGTGGAAGGTCTCCTGCAGGGCCTCACTCATCGTCGGATGGGTGTGGACGTTGCGGGCCAGTTCCTTGGCGGTCAGATCCCACTTCTGGGCGAGCGTCATCTCCGGCAACATCTCCGAGACGTTGTCGCCGACCGAATGCCCGCCGAGCAGTTCGTCGGTGTCGGCGTTGGTGATCAGCTTGACGAAGCCGGCGGTGGCCGCCAGGCCCTGCGCCTTGCCGTTCGCCGAGAACGGGAACTTGGTGACCTTGACGGTGTAGCCCTCGTCCTTGGCCTGCGCCTCGGTGAGTCCGAACGAGGCGACCTGCGGCTGGCAGAACGTGGCGCGCGGCATCATCCGGTAGTCGCCGAGCGTCATGGTCTCGGCGCCGGCCATCGTCTCGGCGGCCACCACACCCTGCGCCTCGGCCACATGGGCCAGCTGCAGCTTGGCGGTGACGTCACCGATCGCATAGATGCCGGGCACGTTGGTCCGCATGTGGTCGTCGATGTCGATGGCGCCGCGCTCGGTGAGCTTCACGCCGGTCTTCTCCAGGCCGTAGCCCTCGGTGCGCGGTGCGAAACCGACCGACATGAGGACCTTGTCGACGGTGAGCGTGCCTTCGGCGCCCTTCGGGTCCTTGTAGGTGACGACCACCTTGTCGCCCTGGTCGTCGACGGTCTGCACGGCGGTACCGGTGAGGATCTTGACGCCCAGCTTCTTGTACTGCTTGGCGATCTCCTTGGAGACGTCCTCGTCCTCGTTGGGGAGCACCCGCGGCATGAACTCGACGATGGTGACGTCGACGCCGTAGTTGGCGAGCACGTACCCGAACTCCATGCCGATGGCGCCGGCACCCACGATGACGATCGACTTCGGCAGATCGCGGGTGAGGATCTGGGTCTCGTAGGTGACGACGTTGTCGCTCAGCTCGACACCGGGCAGCAGACGCACCGTCGAGCCGGTGTCGATGATCAGGTTGTCCCAGGTGATCTGCCGGTCACCGACGACGAGGGTCTTCTCGTCGGTGAACGTGCCGTAGCCGTCGATCTCGGTGATCTTGTTCTTCTTCATCAAGAAGTGGACGCCCTTGACGATGCCGTCGGAGACGCTGCGGCTGCGATCGAACGCGGCACCGAAGTCGAAGGTGACGTCACCGCTCATGCCGAACGTCTTCGCCTCGTGGTTGAAGACGTGGGCCAGTTCGGCGTTGCGGAGCAGCGCCTTGGACGGGATGCAGCCGACGTTCAGACAGACACCTCCCCACCACTTCTCCTCGATGACGGCGGTGGTCATGCCGAGCTGAGCGGACCGGATCGCGGCCACGTACCCACCCGGACCTGCTCCCAGGACAACGGTGTCGAAGTGTTCACTCACGGGTCCCAACCTACCCCTGTGCCTTCGACGTCGCAGGACCCCTCCGACCACCGGCGTGCACGGCGCGATCGGCGGCAATGGCTAGCCTGGTGCCGTGGCTACCGAGCAGACCGACGACCCGTACCTGTGGCTGGAAGACGTGACCGGCGACGAGGCCCTCGACTGGGTGCGCGCCCACAACGAACCGACGGTCGCCGACCTCACCGGGTCGCCGAGGTTCGCCGAACTGGAGGCGCAGACCCTCGAGATCCTCGACACCGACGACCGGATCCCGTACGTCCGGCGCCGCGGCGACCACCTCTACAACTATTGGCGCGACGCCGGCCACCCGAAAGGCCTGTGGCGGCGCACGACGCTCGAGTCCTACCGGACCGAGGACCCCGAATGGGATGTGCTGATCGATCTCGACGCCCTCGCCGCCGAGGAGGACGAGAACTGGGTGTGGGCGGGTGCGGCCGTCAACTACCCCGAACGCGACCGCGCACTCGTGTCCCTCTCCCGGGGCGGGGCCGACGCCTCCGTGGTCCGCGAATTCGATCTGGAATCGCACACCTGGATCAGCGCCGCGGACGGCGGCTTCGAACTGCCCGAAGCCAAGTCGAGCATCTGCTGGATCGACCGCGACACCGTGTACGTCGGCACCGACTTCGGCGCAGGTTCGCTCACCTCGTCCGGCTACCCGAGGATCGCCAAACGCTGGACGCGCGGCACCCCGCTCACCGAGGCCGTCACCGTCTTCGAAGGCGAGGAGACCGACGTCGCCGCGGGGGCGTCGTACGACCACACCCCCGGCTACGAGCGGCACTGGCTGTCGCGGTCGACGGACTTCTTCAACTCGCTGAACTACGAACTGCGTGCCGGCGCCGGGAGCGCAGCGAGCGGGCCGAATGAACACGGCGAGCAGATCCTGATCGACGTGCCCACCGACGCCCACTTCTCGGTGCGGCACGACTGGCTGTTCGTCATGCCGCGATCGGACTGGGACGCCGGCAGCTATCCGGCCGGCAGTCTGCTCGTATTCGACTACCCGTCGTTCCTCGACGGCGACCGCACCGCCACCGTCCTGTTCACCCCGGACGCGCACACCAGCCTGCAGGACTACACCGTCACCAAGTCGCGACTGATCCTCACCACCCTGCGCGACGTCGCCACCCGCATCGACGTCCTCACCCTCGGGGACTGGAAGCCCGCCACCCTCGACGGGGTGCCGGACCTGGCGACCGTCGGCGTGATCGACGCCGACCCCGACGACTCCGACGAGATCTGGCTGAGCTGCAGCTCGTTCACGCAGCCGCCGAGCCTGCTCTACGGCGACGCCACGTCGTCGGTGTCGACACTCAAGTCGACGCCCGCCTTCTTCGACGCCTCGACCGTGTCGGCGCAACAGTTCTTCGCCACCTCCGACGACGGCACACAGGTGCCGTACTTCGTGATCAAACGCGACGACGTCACCTCCGGGCCCACCCTCCAGTACGGGTACGGCGGATTCGAGAACTCGATGACCCCCAGTTATCTGGCGGTCGCCGGACGCAGCTGGATCTCCCGCGGCGGCATCTACGTGATGACCAACATCCGCGGCGGCGGCGAATACGGCCCCACCTGGCATACGCAGGCCCAGAAGGCCGGACGGCATTCTCGTCTACGAGGACTTCGCGGCCATCGCCCGCGACCTCGTCGACCGCGGTCTCACCACACCGCGACAGCTCGCCGCGCAGGGCGGATCCAACGGCGGCCTCCTGATGGGCGTCATGCTCACCAACTATCCGGAACTGTTCGGGGCACTCGTCTGTCAGGTACCGCTGATCGACATGAAGCGCTACCACCTGCTGCTGGCGGGGGCATCGTGGATGGCCGAGTACGGCGACCCCGACGACCCCGAGGAATGGACGTTCATCAGCGAGTACTCGCCGTACCAGCGGGTGTCCAAAGACGCCGACTACCCGGCGCTGCTGGTCACCACCTCCACCCGCGACGACCGCGTGCATCCCGGTCACGCCCGGAAGCTCGTCGCGCGGCTCGAAGAATACGGTCACCGCCCGCTGTACTACGAGAACATCGAAGGCGGCCACGGCGGTGCCGCGGACAACAAGCAGGCCGCGTTCAAATCGGCCCTCGCCTACGAGTTCCTCTGGCGGACCGTCGGCGACGGGTGAACGTCGCTGGGTTTCGACACGGGACCTCGGCTAGCGCCTCGCCCCCGGCTCAACCATCGGGGGAAACCCCTCTCGTCGGTCAGCGGCGGGTGGCGACGCCGGCGATCACGCCGATGATCACCGCGGCCACACCTGCGACGGCGGTGATCACCGACACCGACGTCAGACTCGACAGGATGTCGTGGGTGACCAGCTGGATGGTGCGCTGCGCGGGCAGCGGTTCCGGCGATTCGCTGCTGACGACCAGCCGCTCGCCGTACCAGGCGATGAACCAGCCCACCGCGCCGCCGATGATGCCGCCGATGCCCAGCCACGCCAGCACGGCGCCGCGGCGCCGGCCGAACAGCAGCGCCACCACGGCGCCGCCGATCGCGGCGATCACCGACACCCAGGCCGCGATGCGGACGATGTCGCCGGGCTGCTTCAACTGTCCGGCCGTCAGATCGGACTGGTCCATCTCGATGGTGACGGCCTGATTCACCTTCACCGGAATCGGCGATCCCTGCAGCACCCGATTCACCATCGGCGTGATGTTCAAGTCCATGGTGTCGGTCTTCTGCCCGGGGGCCGGCTCGGTGAACAGCCAGTCGTGCTGCTGGCGGGCCACCTCGGCGAAGTCGGCGGCGAACGCCGGGCTGCGCGTATACGACTGCGCGAGCGGCTTGGCCGCCGTGCCGGCCGCCGAGACTCCCGAGGCCTGCGCGATCTGGGTGGAGATCTGCTCGGCGAAGAAGTCCTGCACCTCGCGGTCATGGGCGGCCTTGGAGGCCGAGGCGGCGAAGCCGTCGGTGTCGACGATGTGCCGTTCGCCCCACACGGTGGGAACGGCGACGACGATGCCGAGGATCGCGATCAGGGTCGCAAGGAAGGTGACGAGTCCACGCATCCGGCGCTCACTCCCCGATCGTGTCGCGGGCACGGGCGACGATCTTCGGGTCGGGTTCGCCGACCAGTTCGTGATCCTTGCCGTCGTACTCGTGCAGGCTCAGCACGTACCGCATGGCGTTGATGCGGGCCCGCTTCTTGTCGTTGCTCTTCACCACGGTCCACGGCGCCCAGTCGGTGTCGGTGTGGGAGAACATGTTCTCCTTCGCGTCCGTGTACGAGTTCCACCGGTCCAGCGACGCCAGATCCATCGGCGACAGCTTCCACTGACGCACCGGATCGATCTGCCGGATGGCGAATCGGGTGCGCTGCTCGAGCGGGGTCACCGAGAACCAGAACTTGACCAGCTGGATGCCGTCGTCGACGAGCATCTTCTCGAAGGCCGGAGCCTGTTCCAGGAACGTGTCGTACTGGTCTTGGGTGCAGAAGCTCATCACCCGCTCGACGCCGGCGCGGTTGTACCAGGAACGGTCGAAGAAGATGATCTCGCCGGCTGCCGGCAGATGCCGGACGTACCGCTGGAAGTACCACTCGGTGGCCTCCCGCTCACTCGGCTTCTCCAGCGCGATGGTGCGCGCACCGCGCGGGTTGAGGTGCTCGTTGAATCGTTTGATGGTGCCGCCCTTGCCGGCGGCGTCCCGGCCCTCGAAGACCAGCAGGTGACGGATGCCGTTCTGTTTGGTCCATTTCTGGAGCTTCAGCAACTCCACCTGGAGCGCACGCTTGGTGCTCTCGTATTCGGCGCGATCCATGCGCTCGTCGTACGGGTAGTCCTCCCGCCACGTGTCCACCACGTTGCGTTCGGGAAGGGTCAGCAGAATCGGATCGTCGTCATCGTCGTCGACGACGGCGAAGCCACTGGTGTCGGTGAGATCGACGAGGTCCTGCAGTGCTTTGCGGCCGGAGACCTTGCTGAGGTCCGGGCCGACCTCCAGGGTGTGCGGGTCGAGGTAGTCAGTCACGGCTACAGCGTAACGTCGCGATCACTCCGCGGCTCGGCGGACCGCTTCGGCGGTGAGGCCCTTCTTCGCCGTCTCGACGGCGGCCTTCTGCCCCTGCTTGACCAGGAGCCCGGGCAGCTTGATCTTGAGATCCACCTCGAGGTCGAACCGGACATGCGTGGTGGTGTCGCTCGTGGCGGTCAGCGTGTACTTCCCGTGCTGCTTGGACAGCTGTCCGCTCTCCACCAGATCCCAGGAGCAGGTGTGTTCGGTCCACGTGTAGTCGAGCACCTGGGTGTCGGTGATGCCGGCGAGGCTGACGGTGATCTCGCAGCGGTCCGGGGTGCCGTCGTCGTGGGTGGACAGGATCTTCGCCGACTTGTGCGGACCCGACCAGTCGGGCAGGGCGTCGACGTCCATCAGAACCTCCATCACCACGGCGGCCGGTGCATCGATGTCGAACTCGGTGTGTGCGGAGACGCTCATCGTTCTCAGCCCTTCAGGAACTTGTCGCGCAATGCGTTCTGCTTGTCGGCGTCCAGGCCGAGTGCCTGACTGAAGTAGCCGGGCACGTCGGTGTAGTTCTTCTCCAGCTCGTCGAATGCCGCGTCCAGGTAGGCCTTCTCGACGCCGAGGAACGGCACCACCTCCGCCTCGGTTCCGCCGGCGGCCACCCATTTGTCGGTGACGCCCTTGAGTGCCGGCAGCAGACGCTCATTGGTGAGCAGGTAGTCCTTGTAGACGTCGGCGCGGTCGACGCCCATCAGGGAGAGGAACGACGCCGCCGCCCAACCGGTGCGGTCTTTGCCGGTGGTGCAGTGGAACAGGGCCGGCTGCCGGTCCTGGTGCAGGAGCCCCTCGTAGAAACGCCGGTACGCCTTCCGGCCGCTGTCCGACGACACCATCGAGCGATAGCTGTCCGACATCTTGCCGACGACGTCGATGGACTGCATCTTCTCGCGCAGCGCCGGCAACTGGTCGGGATCGGCGAGCGCAGCGTTCATCTGCGCCGGCATGGCCGAATCGGCCGAGTCGGCGCCGGCCAGGTCGGCGAGGACGTCCAGGTGCAGGTCGGCGACACCGTCCATCTTCGGATCGGGTGTCTGCGCGATCTCGCTGGTCATGCGGAGGTCGTACACGGTCTTGAGCGGCACCTGCGCCAGCACGGTCGACGGATCGGTGACGGCCCGGAAGTCGGTGGAACGGAACAATCGGCCGTATTCGACGGGGCGGCCGGCATCCCCCTTCCACCCGCCGAGGTCGCGCAGGTTGGGAAGCGTGGTCAGCGGGCTCGGGGCGCCGGGCGTGGTGGGGTTCCAGGTCATGCACACGACTCTAGTGATGGCGAGTGCGCGGTGTCAGGAGTCCACGAGGCCCGGAATTTCGAGTAGCCGACTACGCGCGCGGTCCGGGGCGGACGGCTCGAGGATGAACTCCTCAGCACGGCGACCGCCGGCACCACGAGGAGAACGCCATGACCATCACCATCCGCGCAGCCGTCTGCGCCGCCGCACTCACGACCGCCGCACTGCTCGCCGGTTGCGACAACACCAGCACCCCGGCCGGGAGGTCGTCGACCGTGCCGTCGTCCAGCGAGATCGCTCCCGGGGCGGGCCAGTCCAGCACAGGTCAGGATCCGACCGGGAACAGCCAGGTCGGCGGATCGTCCGGGAACAGCGGCGCGGTGAGCGATGCGCCGAACGGCGCCGCAGGGTCGGGATCGGGAACGGGCGGTTCGGGAACGGGATCGGGATCCGGCTCCGGGTCCGGGTCCGGGTCCGGGTCGATCGGCGGACAGGTGGTCGGACCGCCCGACGGGAACGCGACCACCCTCTGCAATACCCATCCCGAACTGTGCACACAGCCCCAGCAGCAGGGCAGCGGATCCGGCAAGCTCGGCGGCCAGATCGTCGGTCCCGGCAACGGGAACGCGACGACCATCTGCGCCACCCACCCGGAGCTGTGCACCAAGCCCAACCCGTAGACGACCGGACGACCGAGGCCGGTCACCCTCGGGGTGACCGGCCTCGGTCGTCGTACTGGTCGACGACCAGTGTGGGATCTGATCAGATCAGAAGCCCATACCGCCCATCTCGTCGCCACCCGGCATGGCCGGAGCGGCCGGCTCGGGCTTGTCGGCGACGACGGCCTCGGTGGTGAGGAACAGGGCCGCGATCGACGCAGCGTTCTGCAGCGCCGAGCGGGTGACCTTCACCGGGTCGTTGATGCCGGCCTTCAGCAGGTCCTCGTACTCGCCGGTCGCGGCGTTCAGGCCGGTGCCCTTCTTCGAGTGGAGGATCTTGTCGGCGACGACGCCCGGCTCCAGGCCGGCGTTGACGGCGATCTGCTTGGCCGGAGCCGACAGAGCGACCTTGACGATCTGGGCGCCGGTGGCCTCGTCACCGTCGAGCTTCAGCCCGTCGATGATCGGCTCCTCCTGCAGGAGGGCGACACCGCCGCCGGGGACGATGCCCTCCTCGACGGCAGCCTTGGCGTTGCGGACGGCGTCCTCGATGCGGTGCTTGCGCTCCTTGAGCTCGACCTCGGTGGCGGCACCGGCCTTGATGACGGCCACGCCGCCGGCCAGCTTCGCCAGACGCTCCTGCAGCTTCTCACGGTCGTAGTCGGAGTCGCTGTTCTCGATCTCGCCGCGGATCTGGGCCACCCGGCCGGCGATCTGCTCGGCGTCGCCGGCACCGTCGACGATGGTGGTCTCGTCCTTGGTGACGACCACCTTGCGGGCGGTACCGAGCGACTCGAGACCGGCGGTCTCCAGGCTCAGGCCGATCTCCTCGGAGATGACCTCGCCACCGGTGAGGATGGCGATGTCGGCGAGCATGGCCTTGCGACGGTCACCGAAGCCCGGAGCCTTGACGGCGACGGACTTGAAGGTGCCGCGCAGCTTGTTCACGACCAGGGTCGACAGGGCTTCGCCCTCGACGTCCTCGGCGATGATCAGCAGCGGCTTGCCCGACTGGATGACCTTCTCCAGCAGCGGCAGCAGGTCCTTGACGGTCGAGATCTTGCTCGAGACGAGCAGGATGTACGGATCCTCGAGGACGGCTTCCTGGCGGTCGGCGTCGGTGACGAAGTAGCCCGAGATGTAGCCCTTGTCGAAGCGCATGCCCTCGGTCAGCTCCAGCTGAAGGCCGAAGGTGTTCGACTCCTCAACGGTGATGACGCCTTCCTTGCCGACCTTGTCCATGGCCTCGGCGATGAGCTCGCCGATGGCCGGGTCGCCGGCCGAGATACCGGCGGTCTGAGCGATCTGCTCCTTGGTCTCGACCTCCTTGGCGCTCTTCAGCAGCGACTCGGTGACCGCGTCGACGGCCTTCTCGAATGCCCCGCTTGAGACCCATCGGGTTCGCGCCGGCGGCGACGTTGCGGAGGCCCTCACGGACCAGCGCCTGCGCCAGGACGGTAGCGGTGGTGGTGCCGTCGCCCGCGACGTCGTCGGTCTTCTTGGCGACCTCCTTGACGAGCTCGGCGCCGATCTTCTCGTAGGGATCCTCGAGCTCGATCTCCTTGGCGATGGAGACACCGTCGTTGGTGATGGTGGGGGCGCCCCACTTCTTCTCCAGGACGACGTTGCGACCCTTCGGTCCCAGCGTGACCTTGACCGTGTCGGCGAGGGTGTTCAGACCCCGCTCCAGGCCACGGCGGGCCTCTTCGTCGAATGCGATCTGCTTGGCCATTGGTAAGTGATCCTCCGGTGGGGGTGACACTAAGTTCTGCTGGTCGGACTCGGTGCCCGCGACGGACGACCGGGGTGTCTGTTGGACCGGCCTCACCGTCCCGACCTGGCACTCACACGCCGCGAGTGCCAAAGTCCGTTTTAGCACTCGCCCCCTGAGAGTGCAAGGTCGTCGGATCCGCTCGCAGAGAACGCTCGACCAGCGCACGGGGCATCCCGCACACCGATGACCGGACACCCGAAACGGCGGACGTGAGTGCAACACAGGACACAAATCGGCTCATTCCTACCGAACCGGGCCTGACCGGCGCTAACATCCTCGCGTCCCCGGCAACAGCCGGGG
Source organism: Gordonia sp. (in: high G+C Gram-positive bacteria) (assembly GCF_047600565.1). GTDB lineage: Bacteria > Actinomycetota > Actinomycetes > Mycobacteriales > Mycobacteriaceae > Gordonia. The sequence continues at coordinate 2,584,374 of NZ_JASGKN010000001.1, read as the reverse complement.
GAACGACCGTGAAACCCGGCCAATCGACGACGAGGAGTCGCCCGCATGACCGCACCCGCCAAGTACACCCTCAACCAGATCGACCTCGGCGCCCTGATCGCCGGCGTCGTCGCCGTGATCTTCTCCTTCTTCCCGAGCTTCATCCGCGCGAAGGAGACCGAGGAGCTCGTCGGCAAGTACAAGGACGTCGAGCACCTCTCGAACGCCTGGTTCAGCTACGCCACCTGGGGCATGATCCTGGTCATCCTGGCCACCGTCGTGGTCGCCCTGATCGCGTTCGCCCCGCACGCACTGCCGACCACCATCCCGTGGCGTCCGATCGCCGCCGTGTCCGGCATCCTCGGTGCCGTGCTGCTGATCATCCGCGCCTTCACCCTGCACCAGCACGAGAAGATCCAGGGCGTCGTGGACCTGAAGATCGGTCTCGGCTGGTCCGGCTGGATCACCGTGATCGCCGCGATCCTGGTCGCCGTCCTGGTCTCGCTGGGCGTCGCCCGCACCACCAAGAAGGTCTAGTCACCCGCTGACACCGCCGGAGCCGTCCATCCCGATCGGGGTGGACGGCTCCGTCGCATCCACGCCCCGGTTCGAAGCCCTCCCCGCCGAATCGCGGGTCATCGGCGTTCGGTCCTGATTAACCTCACCTCATGACCGCTGATCACCGCTTCCTGAGGCTCTCGAAGGGCACCGCCGTCGCCGGACTCGTGGCGGCGACCGCCCTGCTCGCCGGCTGCTCCGCCGACCGGCCGGTCCCGAACGACACGGCCATGCCGGTCCACGAGGGCTGCACCTCCTACGACGGCCGGTTCGCCACCGCGGATGCCGGCAACGGTCTGACCGTCAGCCTCCCGCAGCCGCAGGGCTGGGAACGAGTAAGCGACAAGGAGTCCGCGGCCACCCCGATCGTGCTGGAGAACCAGGCGGACGCCACCGCCGCGTTCACTCCGAGCGCGACCGTCAGCGTCGGGCAGGCGACCGGCAGCCTCGAGGAGATCCGTGACTCGGAGGAACGCCGTCTCCGCGAGCAGGTCAGCCTGGACACCTCGACGGGGCAGAAGACCGAGGTCTGCGGCTTCGCCGCCTACACCGTGGACACCGACACCGCCGACGCCCCGGGCGTGCCCGCACACCCGTACCTCGACCGGATCGTCATCATCCCGGACGCCGGCCAGACCGGGCAGTCCACCACCGTCACACTGGCGGTGCAGACCGTGGCCACCGACGGCGACGAGATCGACTCGGATACGGCCACCATGCTCGACAAGGTGCAGATCGCCAAAAAGTAGGCCGGACGTCAGGCGGCCGGAGCGTCCTGGATCCGGGCGAACGGCTGTGCGGCCTCGAGTTCGTACGACACCTCGAGGATGGTGCGTTCGGCGCCGAGGTCGCCGGCCAGCTGCATGCCGAGGGGCAGTCCGTTCTTGTCGGTGCCCACCGGCAACGAGATCGCCGGGGTACCGGTCGAGTTGTTGGCCGGCGTGAAGGTCACGTAGCGGATCAGCCGGCCGAAGATCTCGTCGAAGTCGCCGCCCGGATCCAGGTAGCCGATCTCCGGGGTGCTGTGGCCGAGCGTCGGCAGCAGCACCAGATCGTGATGGTCGAACAGGGTGCGGAACTTCGCGGTCGCCCGTTTGAGACCGATGATCGACGTCGGGGCCTTCCAGAAGCCGCGCGCGAACTTGCGGGACAGGCCCCGCGTGAACGGATCGAGCTTCGAGCGATCGAAGCCGGGGCCGATGGTGCGCTTGCCCAGGTGGTCGATCGACCACGCCAGCAGCGCCCAGTACTCGGTGAACTGGTCGACGTACGACCGTTCGATCGGCATCGGCACCGTCTCCACGCGGTGCCCCAGCGTCTCCAGCAGTTCCGCCGTCTCGTGCAGGACACGGTTGGTGTCGGCGTCGAGAAGCCCACCGGTCAACGGCGCGGTGATCATGGCGATCCGCAGCCGCCGATCGCCCGGGCCCTCGACCAGACCGACCGGCGGCAGATCCTTCACCGCGCGCTGCCGTTCCAGGTCGGCCAGGAAGTGCGCCTGGTCGCGCACCGACCGCGACACGATCCCGTTGCTCACCAGATCGATCGGCGCATCCTTCATCTCCAAGGCCTGCGCCACACGCCCCCGCGTCGGCTTCAGCCCGACCAGACCGCAGGCCGCCGCCGGGATACGAATGGATCCGCCGCCGTCGTTCGCGTGCGCGATCGGCACCACGCCGGCGGCGACCAGCGCCGACGACCCGCCCGACGACGCCCCGCACGAGTAGTCGGTGTTCCACGGATTGCGGGTCGGCGGACGGTCGACGAACTCGGTGGTGGCGGTCAGACCGAACGCGGGCAGCGTCGACGCGCCCAGCAGGTTCACCCCGGTGCCCAGCAGTTCACCGGTGAACGGCTCGTCCTTGTCGGCCGGGCGCAGCGCGACCGCCGCCGACCCGTGACCGGTCGGAATGCCGGTGAGGTCGGTGTTGTTCTTGATGAACGACGGCACCCCGGCGAACGCGCCGGTGAAACCGCCCTGCCCGGCGCGGGCCAGACCGCGTTCCCGGTCGTCGTAGGCGACGGCCGACAAATGCTCCTCGACCGCGTCCAGGCGTGCCAGCGCCGCCTCCGCGGCCTCGGTGGCCGACACCTCACCCGAGGCGATCGCCTGCGCCACCCCCGTTCCGTCGAGGTCGCCGAGGGCGTCGGAGGAGAAGGCGTGCACATGTCTCATGCGGCACACCGTACCGATCACCCCTTCGGGTGCGGGCGTTTTCCACGGCGCTGTTCCGTGCCGTCGGCGAGGGGCGTAGGAATGGAGGCATGCAACTTTCCTTCACTGGCGAAGAAGAGGCTTTCCGCGACGAGATGCGGAAGATCTTCACCACCGAGATCCCCGAGGACATCCGCAAGCGCGCCGCCATCGGCGAGACGAAGTACCCCGACGACATCGTCGAGATGACGCGGATCCTGAACAAGAACGGGGTGGCCGTACCGAACTGGCCGACCGAGTGGGGCGGCAAGGACTGGACGCCGGTGCAGCACCACATCTGGCGTGAAGAGATGTCGGCGGCCCACCTGCCCGAACTGCTGCCCTTCAACATGGGCATGGTCGGTCCGGTGATCGCCCAGTTCGGCAACCAGGAGCAGAAGGAACGGTTCCTGCCGAAGACCGCCAACATGGACATCTGGTGGTGCCAGGGCTTCTCCGAGCCGGAGGCCGGCTCGGATCTCGCCTCGCTGAAGACCCGCGCGGTGCGCGACGGCGACCACTACATCGTCAACGGCCAGAAGACCTGGACCACGCTGGGCCAGTACGCCGACTGGATCTTCTGCCTCGTGCGCACCGACCCGGACGTCAAGAAGCAGGCCGGCATCAGCTTCCTGCTGTTCCCGATCGACACCCCCGGCGTCGAGATGCGCCCGATCCAGTTGATCGACGGCTCGTTCGAGGTGAACGAGGTGTTCTTCAACGACGTGAAGGTGCCGGTGGAGAACCTCGTCGGCGAAGAGAACCAGGGCTGGACCATCGCGAAGTTCCTGCTCGGCAACGAGCGCAGCGGCATCGCCCGCATCGGCCACACCAAGAACTGGTTGTCGGACGCCAAGCGGCTGGCGGCACAGGTGCCGGGTCCCGGCGGCAAGCCGATGCTCGACGACCCGGTGTTCGCCGCACGACTGGCCGGACTGGAGAACGAGCTCCTCGCTCTCGAGATGACGCAGTTGCGGGTGGTCGCCTCGTCGGCCGACGGCAAACCCAATCCGGCGTCGTCGCTGCTGAAGCTGCGCGGTTCCGAACTCCAGCAGGAGGCGCTCGAGCTCCTGATGGATCTGGCGGGACCCGATTCGATTCCGGCGCCCACCGGAAGCGGAGACGAGGACGACTGGGCCGGCAAGACCACCCCCGAATACCTCAACTACCGCAAGGTGACGATCTACGGCGGCTCCTCGGAAGTGCAGCGCCAGATCATCGACAAAGCGGTTCTCGGACTCTAAGGAACACGACTCATGGACTTCGAACTCTCCGACGAACAGGCGATGCTGCGCGACACCGTGCACGATCTCCTCACCCGCAAGTACGACATCGAAACGCTGCGCTCGACGATCGACACCGATCCCGGCTGGAGCAGTGACGTGTGGAAGCAGCTGGCCGACATCGGCATCCTGGGACTGGTCTTCGATGAGGCGGACGGCGGCGCCGGCGCCGGTGACGAGGAACTCGCCGCGGTGATGACCGAGATCGGTTCGGCACTGGCCCCCGAGCCGTTCCTGGACTCGGTGGTGGTGCCGGGTCTGCTCGCCACCTACGCCGGCATGGCCGACGACGCCCGCCAGGAGTTCGTCGGCGGCCTCGCGTCCGGCGAGAAGCTGTCGGCGTTCGCTCACCACGAGGCCGGCGACCGCTGGCCGGACTACGCCGTCGCCACGACCGCCGGTGACGGCGCGGTGACCGGCGTGAAGACGCTCGTGGGTCACGGCGACTGCGCCGACAGCTTCGTCGTCTCCGCACGTGAGGGCAACGATGTCGGCCTCTATCTGGTGGATGCGAAGGCCGACGGCGTGACCGTCAGCCCGTACCGCACCAACGATGGACGTCGTGGCGCCCGCGTCGAGTTCGCCGGCGCCCCCGGCACCCGGATCGGCTCCGGCGATGCGTCGAAGACCATCGAGCACGTCGACGTCGTCACCCAGGCCGCCCTGTGCGCCGAGGCGGTCGGTGCGATGAGCCGCGCCCTGGACATGACCGTGGAGTACCTCAAGACGCGCAAGCAGTTCGGGGTTCCGCTGGCCACCTTCCAGGCGCTCACCCATCGGGCCGCGAACATGTACGCGCAGCTCGAGCTGGCACGCAGCATGAGCGTGTACGCGACCGCCGCCCTGTCCGGCGGCACCGTGGACCCGATCATCGCGTCGCGTGCCAAGCTGCAGGTGTGCCGCGGTTCGCGCCTGGTCGGCCAGGAGGCCATCCAGATGCACGGCGGTATCGGGGTGACCGCCGAGTACCCGGTGGCGCACTATGTGGCGCGGCTGACGGCCATCGCCCGCACGCTCGGCGACGCCGACGCGCATCTCGCGAACCTGTCCTCGCACGTCAGTGATTGGGACATGGTCACCGTCGGATGACCTTCACCGTTACAGTGATCCCATGGAACCTGTGACAATCCTCCGCGAGAACCTCGGCGCGATGACCTCCTACGGTCTGCTGGGCGTCGCTCTGCTGCTCATCGGCTTCGGCGGTCTCGAGATCGTGACCCAGGGCAGCCTCCGCAACAAGATCTGGCGGGACGGTCACCGCGGTGCCACCGTGCTCTCGGTGACCTTCCTGCTGGGTCTGGCCATCGCGGTGGCGGCGTCCATCGCCGTCAGCACCGGTCTCGACCAGCTGTGGCGGGGTGTCCTGTGGACCTTCATCTACGGCGTGGTGACCATCGCGATGATGATGTTCTCGTTCGTGGTGATCGACGCCCTGACCCCCGGTCCGCTGGGTTCGATCCTGCTCGACGACGAGGACGGCGCCGGCGTCCCGCCCGCGGTGTGGGTGAGCTCGGTGGTCTTCCTCGCGATCGGCGCCTTCGTCGCCGCCTCGCTGTACCTCTGAGCCGCTTCACCGGCATCCCGACCTCCCCAGGAGCATCCTCATGGCAACCGAACTCATCGAAGAGTCCATCGACATCGACGCCTCGCCGCAGAAGGTGTGGTCGATCGTCTCCGACCTGCGCACCATGGGTGAGCGCAGCCCGCAGTGCAAGAAGATGTTCATCTTCGGCGGCGACGTGAAGCAGGGCACCCGCACCCTGAACATCAACCGTCGCGGCCCGCTGGTGTGGCCGACGAACTGCAAGGTGGTGGCGTTCACGCCGAACCAGGAGATCGCCTGGAAGATCGTCGAGAACGGCACCGTCTGGGCGTACAAGATCACCCCGAAGGGCGACGGCGTCACCCTCACCGAGTCGCGGACCGCGGCCAACGGTGAGACCAGCAAGATCTCGTCGTTCCTCGTCGACCGCGCGTTCGGCGGCAACGACAACTTCGAGGTCGAGCTGCATGCCGGCATGCGCGAGACCCTCGGCAAGATCAAGCGCTCCGCCGAGAGCTGAGGGTGGCCCGCCGCCCTGCCCAGCCGGGTGACCGCGACGGCGTCGCGCATCTGCTGGACTTGATCTCCGACACCGTTCCGCCGGTCCATCCCAAGGGACTGCCGTTCGTCGCCGGCCCGGCCGTCGCCGCTCTGGCGACCCGTCGTCGTCGCTGGCTGTCGCGCCCGCTGTTCGCCTTGGCCGGTGCGTCCGCGTTCTTCTTCCGTCATCCGTCGCGTGTTCCGCCGACGGGCGCCGGACTGGTGGTGGCGCCTGCCGACGGCACCGTCGCCCTGGTCGACGAGGCCGTTCCGCCTGCCGAACTCGGTCTCGGCGAGGCGCCGCTGCCGCGGATCAGCACGTTCCTGTCGGTGTTCGACGTCCACGTGCAGCGTGTGCCGATCGCCGGCCGCGTGCAGGCGGTGACGCACACTCCCGGCAAGTTCCTGTCCGCCGATCTCCCGGAGGCCAGCAGCGAGAACGAGCGCACCGCGATGACGATCGCCACCGACGCCGGACCGTCCGTCGGCGTCGTCCAGATCGCCGGCCTGATCGCGCGCCGCATCGTGTGCGATCCGGTGCCGGGCGACCGGCTGACCGTCGGTGACACCTACGGCCTGATCCGTTTCGGTTCGCGCGTCGACGTCTATCTGCCGGCCGGCACCGCCCCGCGAGTGTCCGTCGGACAGCGCACGGTCGGCGCCGAGACGGTGCTGGCGGAGCTGGCGCGATGAGTCCGGGCGTCACCCGGCGTCGCCGTCCGGTCCGGCGCCCCCGGATCGCCGGTCGCGGACGCAACCGCCCGGTGTCGACGGATGCGCCGACCCGTTCGGGCCGCGTCTTCGTGCCGTCGGCGATGACCATCCTCGCCCTGTGTGCCAGCCTGACCGCTGTCCGCTCGGGCTATCAGGGGCACATCGATCTGGCGCTGATCCTGTTGGTGACGGCCGCCGTGCTCGACGGCCTCGACGGCCGGATCGCCCGGTTGATGGGCGCCACCAGCAAGATCGGCGCCGAACTGGATTCACTGGCCGACGCCGTCAACTTCGGTGTCGCTCCCGCCCTGCTCACCTATGGGATCCTGCTGCGCGAATCGACGGGAACCGGGCAGGACTTCGGCTGGCTGATGGTGCTGGTGTACTGCTCGGCGATCATTCTTCGGCTGGCGCGCTTCAACACGCTGCTCGACGACGACACCAAACCGGGCTACACCCGCGACTTCTTCGTCGGCGTCCCCGCGCCTGCGGCCGCGGTCATGGCGCTGTTGCCGATCGGCCTGCGTCAGCAGTTCGGTGACGGCTGGTGGACCAACCCGTGGGCCATCGGCGGCTGGCTGCTGTTCGTCGCGCTGCTCGCCGTGAGCCGGGTGCCGACCTTGTCGTTCAAGTCGGCCAAGCTGCGTCCCCGCCACCTGGCCGGCGGCCTGATCGTGGTGGCGGTGGCGGCCGCGCTGCTCTTCACGTTCCCGTACTGGCTGATGATCATCCTGGTGGCCGGCTACCTGATCCACATCCCGGTGGCCTGGTACCTGCAGCGCTGGGTGTCGTCGCGTCCGGAGCATTGGGATTCGGCGCCGCGCGATCGCCGTCAGCAGCGCCGCGACGACCGTCGCGCCGAGGTCGCCGTGGGCGCCCGCCGCCGAGTGATCCCCATCCGGAAGTCGTCTGCCCGGCTGGGACTGCGCCGGCCGTCGTAGACAGGACTGATCCCCGCACGGTCCCGTCAGACAGTGTCGCCGAATCGCGCCTGGAGCTTCTTCTCGATTCCGGACCAGGTGTCGGGGTCGTCGGTCGCCGTGGTGGCGGGCGGGGCGTGGGCCCCTTGCTCGAGGACGAGTTCGGGGTGGTGCGTCGGGTTGAGTCTCCAACTGTCGCGGTGACCGGTCACTCGCCAGAGCATGCGGCCGGCGGATCGGCCCTTGTCGGCGATGGCCGTCTCCCATTGCCCGGGTTGATCACCGACCGCCCGGTTGTGGCGCCCGCAGGCGCAGCCCAGATCGTCGACATCGGTGTTCCCACCCTTGGCCCAGTCGTGGTTGTGATGGATCTCGGACCGGTTGAAGGGGGCGTCGCATCCGGGATGGGTGCAGCCGCGGTCCCGGCCGAATAGGGCGAGGCGCTGCGATTTGGTCGCCAGTCGCTTCCCTCGGCCCTGGTACAGGATTTCGCGGGTGTGCCTCCGGAACACGGTCAGGTGCGGGGTCATCCCGGCGGCCATGGTGATCAGGTCGGCGATCGGCACCAGGCGGCCTGACCCGGTCAAGGCGACGCCGGCGTACGCGGCCAGGTCCTGGTCCCGCACGGTGATCACGAGTTCTCCGCCGAGGCTCGTCGATCCCGGGTTGCGATGCGTGCGCAGGAAACGCTGCATCGCCAGGAATGCGTCGTGGTTGCGTTGCTCGGGGGTTCGCAGGTCGCGTTCTTTCGCCGCTGCGAGGACCGCCGGGTCGAGGCCGGGCTGATCGACTGCTCCGTCCGGGGAGTCGGGGTCGTCGGGGTTGTTCATTCCGGGCGCCGCCCACATGTCGAGGTTGAGCCCGAGCAGTTCCGCGGTTTCCGGGGTGAGGTCTCCGCCGATTCGGGTCATCAGTTGAGAGTCCTGGACGCCCAGGCGGAGGCTGCGGCGGCGCTGACGGTCCCGGTCGTCGGACAGGGCTCCGTCGGGATCGAGGTGCGCGAGGATCCGGACGGCGGCCTGAGCGAGCTTGTTCGGCGGCAGCACACGTCCGTACTCGACCAGGTCGGCCTCGACCCGGCCTCGCAGGTCCGCATCGAAGCGCGCGGGAACCTTGTCCATGGTCTCGGCGATCACCTTCACGTGCGCATCGCCCAACGCCCCCTCGGCGACGGCGCCGGCCGTGACCGGCAGGTCGGGATCGAGGGCTTCACCGGTCAGACCGGTGCGCGGCGCGAGTGCCATCACCAGTTCTGCGCGAGCCTTCGCCGCCCCGGGGCCGAGCCGCTGGCCGATCGCGTAATAGGTTTTCGGGCTCTTGTATCCGCCGATGTCGTTGACGCCGCGATCGTTGACTTCCATGAACTGACGGGCGCACACGTAGTCGAGCTGCCGGCGCGCCTTCTCGGTGGCCTCGACGATCTGATCGATCTCGTCGACCGGCACCGCGGACATCCGGTCGGCCGTGGCCACCATCGTGTCCAGCAGGGCACCCAGCATCCGGACCTGTTCCGCAGGCTCATCGGGCACCACGGCATCCGGCACAACGCCGACCGTTTCAGTCATCCGAATCACCCCCTCACCAGGTCGTTCTTATACGCACCATTTTATCGAGGGGGTCCGACAAAAATGCTGATGAGCTCATCGCTCCATGGCGTCAACGGGCCCGGCCGATCGCGGCCGGGGGCCACGCCATCGTCAGGCGGTGTTCTTGCGCTCGGTGAGGACGTCCGGGGTCACGCTGACTCGACCCGGCGTAGCGACGACCACGTTGCTCAGTACGGCCTTGTTTCCGGCATCCTCCATACCTTCTCCATTTCATCTGTCAGTTGCGTGTACCTGTTCACGCGGATTATCAGGTCTCGGTCCGTGACCTGGCGGTCACGGAAGATCCAGCCGGCAGGTGACTTGCCACGAGTCGGGATCGTCGGGTCGAACTCAACAACCTGTCCAAGATCTAGCTCGCCGTATAGCCAAGGAAGTAACATTCCTGCTTCAGCCGATAGCTCGTCTGGATCCTGTAAGTCCATCCAAACGATGTGGTCCTTCAGCGCCCGGCCCAGCTTGGACTGCCGGTGAGCCGTCTTCGCTTCAGGCCATGGCCAGTACAGGCGCAGTGATTCACGACGAGGGCTCACCTTCGCGTGCTGCTTCAGGATCCAGGAGATGTACGCCCTAGTCACTCCGTACTTCTCCGCGATCTGAGACTGGTTCATACCTTTACCCTTCAGATCCTCGATGTCCGAGATCGTCAGGAGCGGTTGTCCTCCTCGCGGCATAGCTTCATCCCTTCCAGTGCGGCACGATCCAAAGACCGTGCCTCAGCGTTACAACCGCGCCGGGGTCATACCTTTGTGCGCGGTGCCTGTTAGCGGCCTCCCTGACTTTACACCTTATGTAGCCATTACTTGGCTTGACAGCGTTGAGCGGACCCGGCCCTTCGAGACCGAGATTCAGCCCTCGCCGATACGGGCGTTTGCGACGTCCACCGCGTCGACGTCCCAGTGTGCTGCGAGCGTCGGGGCGGGTTCTTCGGTGAGGAGCGTGCTCATCCGGCCCCAATGACGAGCTCGGTCTGATGCGCTCGGCTAGAGCATGTTGACCGAATAGATGATCGACGTGGTGGCCGCTGCTGCGGTCGCCGAGACCCCGACGTTCACCCAATAGGTCTTGCGATCGTCTTCCTTGTACAGCAGCACCGAATGCTCCTGTGGGTTCTCGGTGCGGCTCGACTCGGTGTACCCGGCGTCGGTGAGCGCCTTGACCGCGTTCTGGTAGGCGTTGCCGTCGGCACCCTGGGCCTGCACCGTCACCGACCAGGTCGGTGACGAACCGTCCGCGGACAGGACTGCCCCGTCGATCAACGGAACCTGCTGCGAAGGGAAGTCCTTGGGCAGCGGCACCCCGCCGCGCCCGGCGTCCTTGTCGCCGGCACAGGCGACGGCGCCGGCCAGCACCAGCGCGCCCATGAGCAGCGACAGCAGCAGTTTGGAGATCGGGAGTCGACCGAGTGAACCCATGAGGCAAACGGTAAAGTACTGAACATCCGATCGCTGCTGTGACACCCCGCCGCATCGTGACCGACCCCGCCTTTTCGAACGACGGAGTGCTTGTGATCCAGGTCCTGCTCGCGCTGGCGATCGGGGCGATCCTGTCCCCTCCGCTGCTGCGGGTTCTGGGCACGCGGGGCTTCTACGTCCTGGCGCTGTTCCCGCTCGGCGGCCTCATCTGGGTGCTCACGCATTGGCCGCCGCACGACGCCCCGCCGCAGACGTGGACCTTCAGGTGGGTCCCCACCCTGTCGATGAACGTCGACCTGCGGTTCGACACCCTGTCGGCGGTGCTGTCGGTTCTGATCCTCGGCATCGGTGCGCTCGTGCTGATGTACTGCGCCAACTACTTCGACGAGATGCGCAACCGCATCGCCGTCTTCGGCGGTGAACTGGTCGCCTTCGCCGCCGCCATGTTCGGCCTCGTCATCAGCGACAACATGCTGGTCCTGTACGTGTTCTGGGAGGCCACGACCGTCCTGTCGTTCATGCTGGTCGGCTTCTACCGCATGCGTGCGACGGCTCGCCGCGCGGCCACACAGGCACTGCTGGTGACCACCTTCGGCGGACTGGCCATGCTGGTCGGCATCATCATGCTGGGCGAGCGCAGCGGCAGCTATCTGCTGTCGGATGTGATCGCCCATCCGCCGGGCGGCCCGTACGCGGCGGTCGCGGTGGCGCTGCTGCTGATCGGCGCCATCTCCAAGTCGGCGATCGTGCCGTTCCACTTCTGGCTGCCCGGCGCCATGGCCGCCCCCACCCCGGTGAGCGCCTATCTGCACGCCGCCGCCATGGTGAAGGCCGGCATCTATCTGGTCGCGCGCCTGGCCCCAGGCTTCGCCGACCAGACCAGCTGGCAGTGGATCGTCGTCGGCCTCGGCTCGCTCACCATGATCCTGGGCGGCTGGCGGTCGCTGCGCGAACTGGACCTCAAACTGGTGCTGGCCTTCGGCACCGTCTCCCAGCTCGGTTTCATGATGGTGCTGGTCGGGATGGGCGACGCCAACGTCGCGATGGCCGGCATCGCGATGGTCATCGCGCACGCGCTGTTCAAGGCCGCCCTGTTCATGGTGGTCGGCATCATCGACCACTCCACCGGCACCCGCGACATGCGGCGTCTGGCCCGCCTCGGCCACCGGCTGCCGGTCCTGGCGATCACCGCCGCGGTGGCCGGCGCCAGCATGGCCGGTCTGCCGTTCACGATGGGCTTCGTCGGCAAGGAGACCGCTTTCGGCTCGGTGTGGGACACCGGCGCGCACTCGCTGTGGCTGTCGCACACCATCGACCTGGTGCTGGTGGCCGGCTCGATCATCACCTTCGCCTACACCTCACGTTTCCTGTGGGGCGCCTTCGGCCGCAAGGTGCGCACCCTGCCCACCCGTCAGGTCGCCGCCCTGCACCCGCCGAACGCCATGTTCCAGGCGCCGCCCGTGCTGCTGGCCGCCGCCGGCGTCGTCGCCGCGTTCGCCGCACCCTGGATCGGCGACCACATCGAGCCGTACGCGAAGACCCTGCCGTCGTTCGGTCACCCGATCGAGCACCTGGCCCAGTGGCACGGCTTCGGACTGCCGGTGCTGCTCTCGGCGATCGTCGTCGCCGGCGGCGCCGCCCTGTTCCTGCTCCTGCGACGGATCCGCGACCAGCTGTTCGACCATCCACCGCGGCTCAACGCCGACCACGTGTACGACCGGATCCTGCGAGGCGCCGACACCGCGTCGCTGTGGGTCACCCGGAACACGCAGCGCGGTTCACTGCCCATCACCCAGGGCGTGGTCCTGTCCACCGCGGTGCTGCTGCCGGTGGTCGTGCTGCTGCTCGGCAACCGGTCGCAGCTGCACCTCCGCGGTTTCGACGACGTGTATCAGGCCGGCGTCGGCCTGGTGATGGTCGCCGCCGCCCTCACCGCGACCGTGCTGCGCAATCGTCTGGCCGGTGCCCTGACCGTCGGCCTCACCGGCTACGGCTGCGGCGCCCTGTTCGCCATGTACGGCGCCCCCGATCTCGCGCTCACCCAGTTCCTGGTGGAGAGTGTCACCCTGGTGATCTTCGTGCTGGTGCTGCGCAAACTGGCCGCCGAGCCGCAGGCCCGGCACACCACCGGCTTCAAACCGCTGCGCGCCCTGATCGGTGTCGCGTTCGGCGTCATGCTGATCGTGATCGGGTTGTTCGCCGCGGCGGCCCGGTCGACGCAGCCGCTGTACGTCGACCTCGGTGAAGCCGCCCTCAAGTTCGGGCACGGCCACAACACCGTCAACGTGCTGCTGGTCGACATCCGCGCCTGGGACACGCTCGGCGAGATCTCGGTTCTCATCGTCGCCGCCACCGGGGTGGCGTCGATGGTGTTCCGCAACCGCCGCTTCGGCGCCGCCCCGCGCGTCACCGACGAGATCCGGTCGGAGAAGGGCCTGGACGGCGACGACATCGTGTCCGACCGCACCACCTGGCTGCGCGGCAGCGAAGTGCGCGATCCCCGCCATCGGTCGATGGTGCTGGAGGCCACCACCCGGCTGGTGTTCCCGACGCTGGTGGTGCTCTCGCTGTACTTCTTCTTCGCCGGCCACAACGCACCCGGAGGCGGTTTCGCCGGCGGCCTGGTGATGGGCCTGGCGCTCGTCCTCCGCTACCTGGCCGGCGGCCGGTACGAGCTGGGCGAGGCGCTGCCGGTCGAGGCCGGCACCATCCTCGGGGCGGGACTGCTGATCTCGGCGGGCACCGCGGTCACGTCGCTCGCGTTCGGCGCCCCCGCCCTCTCCTCGGCGGTCATCGACATCCACCTGCCCGTGTTCGGCGAGATCCATCTGGTGACCGCCATGTTCTTCGACGCCGGCATCTATCTGATCGTCGTCGGCCTGGTCCTCGACATCCTGCGCAGTCTCGGCGCCGGACTGGACGAACAGGGCGACGTCGCCCGCAACGCCCTCTCCGAAGCCGAGACCGACCTCGAGGAGGCGGCGCGATGAGCGTGAACCTCGGGCTTCTCGTGGTGGTCGGCGTGATGGCTGCATGCGGCGTCTACCTGCTGATGGAACGCAGCCTCATCCGGATGCTGCTGGGTCTGCTGCTGGTCGGCAACGGCGTGAACCTGCTGATCGTGCTGCTGACCGCGCCGCAGGGCAATCCTCCGATCGTCGGCCGCACCTCGCAGGGCGCCACCGCCGACGCCGACCCGCTCGGCCAGGCCATGGTCCTGACCGCGATCGTCATCACGATGGGTGTCGCCGCATTCGTGCTGGCCCTCACCTACCGGCTGTTCGTCATCAACAGGCAGGACGACGACGTCGAGGACGACACCGAGGACGTGAAGCTGCTCAAGGGTTCCCTCAAGGACTTCCCCGACCGCGACCGCAGCGACGACCCGGAGACCGGCCTGGACACGGTGGCCGGCGACCTGTTCGACCTCCACGGCAACCCGCTGACGCCGGAAGAGTTCGCGGCCGCGCACCGCGAGGTGATCGAGACCGACCTCATGCCCGAGGACCTCGCCGTCCTGGACCCGCGTCTGCAGACCATCCGCGACGAGATGCCGGCCGCCGACGACGACCTGCCCGACGCGGCACCCGACCCTGCCGACGAGGATCGTCCGGAGGGTGAGCGATGACGCCTCAGCCTTCCTGGATCACCGTGCTGATCGTGCTGCCGACGCTCGTGCCGCTGCTCGGTGCCGCCCTCACCCTGCTGCGCGGACGCAATCCTCGCTTCCAGCGCGTGGTGACCGTCGGCGCCATCGCGACCGCCCTGACCGCGTCGTCGATGATGCTCTACCTGACCAGCGTCCACGGCACCTTCGCGGTGCGGATCGGCGGGTGGGGCGGCAAGGGCTACCCGAACGGCCCGCTCGGCATCACGCTGGTCGTCGACCGGCTGGCCGCGCTCATGCTGGTGGTCTCCACGCTCGTGCTGCTGTGCGTCGTCGTGTACGCCATCGGCCAGGGCATCCGGGACGGCACCACCCAGCAGCCGGTGTCGATCTTCCTGCCCACCTACCTGATCCTGACGGCCGGCGTCTGCAACGCCTTCCTCGCCGGCGACCTGTTCAACCTGTTCGTCTCGTTCGAGGTGCTGCTCGCGGCCAGCTTCGTGTTGCTGACCCTGGGCGCCAGCCCGGACCGGGTCCGCGCCGGTGCGTCGTACGTCATGGTGTCGATGGTGTCGTCGGTGATCTTCCTGGCCGGCATCGCGTTCGCCTACGCCACCACCGGAACCCTGAACCTCGCCGAGATGGCGGTCCGCCTCGACGACGTCCCGTCCGGCACCCGCAACGCCCTGTTCGCGGTGCTGCTGGTGGCGTTCGGGATCAAGGCCGCCGTGTTCCCGCTGTCCACGTGGCTGCCCGACTCCTATCCGACCGCTCCGGCACCGGTCACCGCCGTGTTCGCCGGCCTGCTCACCAAGGTCGGCGTCTACGCGATCATCCGCGCCACCACCCTGCTGTTCCCGGGCGGCAGCATGGACGGTCTGCTGATGGTGGCCGGACTGCTCACCATGATCGTCGGCATCCTCGGCGCGATCGCCCAATCCGACGTCAAACGACTGCTGTCGTTCACCCTCGTCAGCCACATCGGCTACATGATCTTCGGTGTCGCGGTCGGCTCGCAGCTGTCGATGTCGGCGGCCATCTTCTACGTCGCCCACCACATCCTGGTGCAGACGACACTGTTCCTGGTGGTGGGTCTCATCGAACGGCAGGCCGGATCGGCGTCACTGCGCCGTCTCGGCGGCCTGATCGTCAGCCCCGTCCTGGCCGGCCTGTTCCTGATCCCGGCACTCAATCTGGGCGGCATCCCGCCGTTCTCCGGCTTCATCGGCAAGGTGGCCCTCCTCGAGGGCGGCGTCGCCGACGGATCGGTCCTCGCCTGGCTGCTGGTCGGCGGTTCGGTGATCACCAGCCTGCTCACCCTGTACGTCGTCGCCCGCGTCTGGACCAAGGGCTTCTGGCGGCCGCGCGCCGACGCCCCTGAAGGCGACCTCGCCGACAGCACCCCGTCCGCCCTCATCGAGGAGGGCACCGACATCCTGCTCGCCGAACGCGAAGACGTGGGCCGCATGCCGATCGGCATGGTGCTGCCGACCCTCGCGATGGTGATCGCCGGCCTGTCGCTGACCGTGTGGGCCGGCCCGATCTTCGGCTTCACCGACCGGGCCGCCGGCGACGTCATCGACCGCGGCCAGTACATCGGCACCGTGCTGGGAGGTGAGGACCGGTGAACGCCAACACCCCCTACCCGGACAAGCCGCACGCCAAACCGGTCGGCAAACGCCCGATCCCGGCATTCTTCGGACAGCTGTGGCGGCGCGCCGTGGTCGGCTTCGCCTGGCCCACGACCATCGCGATCGTGTGGCTGCACAACCACGTCCGGATCCCCCGGTTCCTCGGCTCCGACCTCCGCGACTTCGCCGTCCGCCTGTGGGCGCTGTCGTGGCTGACCTTCGTGTGGGTCCTGCTGTGGGGTCACGTGTCGTGGGCCAACGTGATCATCGGCGTTCTCGTGGGCCTTCTCGTGCTCAACGTGCTGCCGCTGCCGCGGGTCCCCGTCGAGGGCCGGATCCACCCGATCGCCGCGCTCGGTCTGCTGGTGAACCTGATCGCCGAGTTCTTCGTCGCCTCCGCCCAGGTGGCGTGGGCGGCGATCCGGCCCGGCGCCCCACCGCTCGGTGCGGTGCTGCGCGTCCCGGTGGCCATCAAATCCGATCTGGTGCTGACCCTCGCCGTCGACTACCTGAACCTGGTGCCCGGCACCATCGTCGTGGAGATCGACCATCTGCGCCGCATGCTCTACATCCACGTGTTCGACGTCAGCAGCCCGAAGCAGATCGAGAAGTTCTACACGCAGGTGGAGCGCGTCGAACGCCTCTTCATCCGCACCTTCGAGCGTGACAGCGAATGGCATCCGAGCCCGTATCACGGTATCGACGACGACTACCACCACGTTCCGTTCTCCGAACGCCAGCGCGTGGCCGCCGATCGGGAGGAGTCCGAGTCATGACCGTCGTCTGGACCATCAGCGCGGTGATGCTGCTGATCGCCTTCGTGCTCACCGCGTTCCGCGCCCTGCGCGGACCGACCACCCTGGACCGCCTGGTGGGTGTGGACACCTTCGTCGCCCTCATCATCTGCGGTCTCGGACTGTGGGTGGCCTCCACCCTGGACACGACGATCGTGCCGGCGATCGTCGCGCTGTCCCTGGTGAGTTTCATCGGTTCGGTCTCGGTGGCCCGCTACCGCGTGAGGGACGACGAATGATCGCCGACATCATCGCGGCGGCCTGCATGCTGACCGGCTCGCTGCTCGCCCTCACCGCCTCCATCGGGATCGTCCGGTTCCGGGACACGCTCTCTCGCATGCACGCGGCCACCAAACCGCAGACGTTCGGCATGATCCTGATCCTGATCGCGGTGATCATCCGCATCGCCGGCCATCCGGACGGCGGCATGCTGGTGCTGACCGGTCTGTTCGCACTGATCACGGCCCCGGTGATCGCCCAGCGCGTCGGCCGTCTGGCCTACCGCGAGCAGCGTCGTGGCGAGATCCTGCGCGACGAGTCGCAGACCCCGCGCAACCCGCACTGAGGGTCCGGCGAACGTCAGTCGAGTTCGTTGACGATGGAATCGACGACGTCGCGCAGGTCACCGGTCCTACCGAACACCGTGTGCTGACGCTGGTAGCTGGCGCCGCGCGACACGATGTCGGCGACCGAGGCCAGTTCGGATGCACAGCCGAGCGACTCGGCGACCGGCTCGAGCCGCACCAGAAGCTCGGCGAGGTCGTCGGTCACCAGACGTTCGTCGCAGTCGGAGTTCTCGATGATGATGGCGTCGAGCCCGTAGCGGGCCGCCCGCCACTTGTTCTCCTGCACCAGCCACGGCGCCATGTGCGGCAGCTCCTCGCCGGCATCCAGACGGCGACTCAGATCCACCACCAGGCAGTGGGTGAGGGCGACCAGAGCGGCCAGCTCCCGCCGGTTGGAGACACCGTCGCACACCCGCACCTCGATGGTGCCCAGGTGCGGTGACGGCCGGATGTCCCACCGGATCTCGTTGAGGTGATCGATGATGCCGGTCGTCTTCTGATCACCGACGAAGGACTCGAACTCGCTCCACTTCTCGAACTGGAACGGCAGCCCGGCGGTCGGCAACTGCTGAAACATCATCGCGCGATTGCTGACGTAGCCGGTCTCCTGACCGGCCCACATCGGCGACGACGCCGACAGCGCCAGCAAATGCGGGTAGTACTTGAGCAGCGACGACACGATCGGCAGCACCTTGTCGCGGTCGTCGATGCCGACGTGCACGTGCACACCCCAGATCAGCATCTGGCGGCCCCACCACTGGGTGCGTTCGATCAGTTCGGCGTACCGGTGCCCTTCGGTCAGCTGCTGCGCCGACCATTCGGCGAACGGATGGGTGCCGGCGCCGTAGAGGTCCACACCCAGTTCGTCGGTGAGCCCGCGCACCTCCTGCAGGGTGGCGCCCAGATCGTCCATCGCCTCGCCGACCGTCGTGCACACCCCGGTGACGAGTTCGACGGTGTTGCGCAGCAGTTCCTTGTGGATCCGGTCCGAGCGCGTCAGCCCGCGCTGCGCGATCAGATCGAAGAGAGGGCCCGCCGAATTCGACAGGTCACGGGTCTCCCGGTCGACGAGGGCGAGTTCCCACTCGACGCCGAGGGTCGGTCCGGACGGCCGGAACTCGATGTGCTCCGGCGTGGACGTCATGAGGTGGACCTAGCCGGTGACGATGACGCCGCAGGCGGCCGGCGATCCGCCGTCACCCGCGGGCAGCACGACGATGCTCTTGCCCTTGAGGGAGTCGATGTCGAGGTTCACGGTCTTGCTGACGGCACCGGTCGCCGGGTCACCGGCCACCGCGATGCCGTCGACGTCGGCGCCCGACACGGCCGCACCGGTCGAGGCGAAGCCGTCGGACGGGTCGCAGGTGCCGCCGGAACGGACCTCCGCCTTGTACTGACCCGCCTTGAGGCCGGCCAGCTTGATGTCCAGCGTGGTGCCCTGGTCGTTGTGCACGACGCCCGCGGCGCCGGCGCCGTTGCCGTCCTTGTCGACCAGATTCGCGGTCGCCACCTGGGCGTCCGAGTCGGAGGCGGAGTCGGAGTTGAGGACCTCGCCGGGCATGGCCTGGTCACCGGTCACCACGGCGGGAGTCGTGTACTGCGCGTGGCCGATCGGCTCGGTCGGGTGGCACGCGGTCAGCGTGATGCCGGCCATACCGGCCAGGGCGACGGTTGCCAGGGTGGTGCGGGTGGTCGACATTTCGGCTCCTTGCGAGTCGGGCGGGGGCTGGGCTACTGGACCACCACGACGACGAGCTCGCCGGGGCAGCGGGTGAACTGTTCGGGGCGGGGCGTGGTGTCGGCGCCGCCGGGGACCGCGTCGGCCACCTTCTTGGCGGCGGCCTCGTCGCCCGCGTCGTAGAAGATCGTGTTCTCGGTGACGCTCGACGTGCTCAGGTTCGACGGCGTGGTGCCGAGGGCGAATCCGGCGGCGGTCAGCTTGTCGCCGACCTCCTTGGCCAGGCCCGTCGTGGTGCCCGCGTTCAGGACGCACAGCTTGGGGACGTCGGACGCGTCGACCTTCGGCTTGTCGGCCGATGACGCCGCGGCACTGCTGGGGGCCGCCGACGCGGAGGTCGCCGTGCCTTCTTTCGCCAGATCGTCCTTGGGGTCGTCGCCGCCGCTGAACACCGAGAACAGGCCCAGGAACAGGAAGACGACGGCCAGGGCGAACAGCACCATGGCGCCTGCGCGCAGCGGCAGGCGATTCGGTTCGCGATCAGCTTTCATCACGGCAACTCTAACTCACCCGGCCGGCACGGCCGGAGCACACCGGCGCACGGCCGTGCGGGTCAGGTGATCTCGAATCCGAGGCGGCGCGCGGCGCGCGCCTTCTGACGTGAGGCGCGGAGGCGTCGCAGTCGCTTGACCAGCATCGGGTCGGCGGCGAGCGCCTCGGGACGATCGACCAGAGCGTTGAGCACCTGGTAGTAGCGGGTGGCGGAGAGCCCGAAGAGCTCCTTGATGGCCTCTTCTTTGGCGCCGGCGTACTTCCACCACTGGCGTTCGAAAGAGAGGATGTCGTGTTCGCGACGGGTGAGGCCGTCGGCGCCCACCTCGTTCGGATCCGGGACCTGCTCGGCGGCTCCGCTGGTCGACACCGGTTCGTTCCCCTTCTGGCTTCGCGCGGTTGCGCCGTCCATCGTGCTCCCTCAAGGACTCGGTCAGGTGGTTCGTCTCATGCACCCCCGGGAGGGCCCCCGAGGCGAATGACAGCGGTGTAGTTCGTGTGTATCTAATCACGACCCGGCCGCCCGGGGCGCGGTGACTCACCGAGAAGACGATGCACCGAATTCGATTCAGTAGAGTTCTCCCCATGTCGATCCTCCCCATCTGCATTGTCGGCGAGCCGGTGCTGCACGAGCCGACCGCGCCCGTCGAGCTCGATGCGGACGGCCGGCCGGCGCCGGAGATCGTCGAGCTGCTCGACGACATGTACGACACCATGGACGCGGCCAACGGGGTCGGCCTGGCGGCCAATCAGGTCGGCCGGAACCTGCGCATGTTCGTCTACGACTGCCCGGACGGCCCCACCCGCCGCCGCGGCGAGGTGATCAATCCTGTGCTGGAGACCTCCGAGATCCCGGAGACCATGCCGGATCCGGACAGTAACGACGAAGGCTGCCTGTCGGTGCCGGGTGAGGGCTTCCCCACCGGCCGCGCCGACTGGGCCAAGGTCACCGGCACCGACCGCAACGGCGACGCGGTCGAGATCGAGGGCACCGGCTTCTTCGCCC
This sequence comes from Gordonia sp. (in: high G+C Gram-positive bacteria), assembly GCF_047600565.1. GTDB lineage: Bacteria > Actinomycetota > Actinomycetes > Mycobacteriales > Mycobacteriaceae > Gordonia. Next base: position 2,563,790 of record NZ_JASGKN010000001.1, on the reverse strand, counting down.
GCATGCTGCAGCACGAGACCGGTCACCTGGACGGCTTCCTCTACGTCGACGTCCTGCTGGGCCGGAACGCCCGCGCCGCCAAGAAGGCGATCAAGCGCAACGGCTGGGGCAAGCCGGGTCTGACCTGGCTGCCCGGCAGCGTGGCCGACCCGTTCGGTCACGACGACGTCGACTGATCGTCTGCCCGTCAATGCCGCACCCTTTCTGTCCCTACTCCCCCGTATGACGTTCGTGATCGCGTATCCAGGGCTCTCGACACCTATACGGGACAGTAGGGACACGGAGGGAGGGGCGTCATGGATCCGGTGATCGGCGACCGGGTGGTGGTCCGCTACCGCCTGGGCGCCGACGCACCCGCGGACTGGCGTCCGGCACCGAATCCGGCGCTCGAGCACGAGCCGTCGCAGTCGGATCTGACCGGGATCCTGCGCGGACGCACCGACGACGCCGTGCTCATCGACCGCGTCGGCACGACCGAGTCGGTGCCGACCGCGGCGATCACCTCGATCCGGCCGCTGTCGCGGCACGTGGTGCGCAACGCTGACATCCGGCGCGTTCAATCCGGCCTGCAGGAGGCGGTCGAGGCGGACGATCGCGGCGAGGTCGACGGGTGGTCGTTGACCGCGACGCCCGGCTCGGCCGATCCGCACGCCAACGCCGCGATCCCGTCGCGCTTCGGTGCCGGCGCGACCGCCCTGCCGGCGATCGCCGACTGGTTCTCCGCGCACGGCACCACCGGGCATCTGATCGTGCCCGACCGGCTGCTGCGGGAGGCCGGGGTCTCCGGCGGCACCGAATACGAGGTGCTGACCGGTCCGGACGGTGCCCGTATCGTCGCCGGCGACCACCGGGCGACCCGAGAACGCCTGCGGGACCAGGGATTCGAGTTGCACCATTGCTTCCGGCTGATCCCTCTCTCGCCTACCGTGTAACCGATGTCCGAGAATCTCTCCGCGAACAGTCCGCGCCGGCTGCTGGTGCCGGTCCTCGCGGTCGTGGCGCTGCTGCTGGCCGTGGGTCTGGGCTGGTGGCTGGCCGGCGGATCCCACGACGACGACACCGCACCGGTGTCGGCCGCGCCCTACACGCACGGCCAGAGCCAGGGCACCGATCATCAGGTGCCGGCCCGCGTCCAGCGGACGCTGGCCAAGATCGACGCCGGTCAGTGGCCTCCCGCCGACGCACCGGGCACGTCCGGCGGGCGCACCTTCCGCAACAACGAGGGCCGGCTCCCGTCGACCGGGGCGAACGGGAAGCCGTTGACGTTCCAGGAGTGGGACGTGAACGCGAAGAAGTCCGGTCAGGGCCGCGACGCGGAGCGGATCATCACCGCCAGCGACGGCTCGGCCTGGTACACGCTCGACCACTATCAGACGTTCATTCAGATCCGGGGGCCGTCGCATGGCTGATTCCGACCAGGCCGTCCGGCTGACGAGCACTGCGCCGACGGCGGAGGTGCACGACGTGACCGCCGTGATCGACGGCGCCGACGCGACGACACTCGACGAGATGTACGCGGCGTTCGCGGCGGCGTGGGACTTCCCCGCGCACTTCGGGAACAACAAGGACGCCTTCGACGACTGCATGCGCGATCTGGACTCCGACGGCACGGCCGAGGACCGGCTGGTGACCGTCGTGCGCAACGCCGAGCAGCTGCTGGCGGACGCCTCGGATCAGGACTTCGCCTGGTTCGCCGGCTCGATGGCGTTCTACCAGGACGACTACCGGGATCGGGATGCCGACGAGCAGCGCGACTTCGAGCTGGTTCTGGTCACCGGCAAGGCGCACCGCGCGGCGGTGGCCGATCGGTGGGCGAAGGCCGGTGTCGATCTCTGATGCGTCTGGCCACCTGGAACGTCAATTCGATCCGGGCGCGATCGGAGCAGATCGTCGCCTGGCTGACGCGTCACCAGGTGGACGTGCTGGCCATCCAGGAGACCAAGTGCTCCGATGACCGGTTCCCGGTGATGAGTTTTCTGGCCGAGGGCTACGACGTCGCCTTGTACGGGGAGGGCGGCTACAACGGTGTCGCGATCGCCTCGCGGGTGGGCCTCGAGGACGTGCATCGGGGCTTCGACGGCCAGCCGGTCCGCGCCGCGGGTGAGCCGCCGGAGGCCCGCGCCCTGTCGGCCACCTGCGGCGGCATCCGGGTGTGGAGTCTGTACGCGCCGAACGGCCGCAGCGTCGACGACCCGCACTACGCCTACAAGCTGGAGTGGCTGGCGCAGTTGTCGGCTGTGACGCGTCTGGAGCTGGGTCACGATCCGGCCGCACAGATCGCCCTGATGGGTGACTTCAACGTGGCTCCGACGGACGCCGACGTCTGGGATCCGTCGTACTTCGAGGGCCGTACGCACACCACCGAGCCCGAACGCGCGGCCTTCTCCGAGTTCCTGGACGCGGGCCTGGCCGACAGTGCCGCCCCGTTCACCTCCGAGCCGGGGACGTACACGTTCTGGGACTACACGGCCGGGCGGTTCGTGAAGAACGAGGGCATGCGGATCGATTTCGCGCTCTGCTCTCCGGCACTGGACGACCGCATCCACGACGCGTTCATCGATCGGGATGCCCGCGCGGCCACCGGCGCCAGCGACCACGCACCGCTGGTCCTGGACGCCTCCGATCTGAGCTGACCGTCCCGCACCGGGGGATCGCCCGAACCGAGGGTGGCAGCTCTTGTTAGGTGAGGCTAAGCTCGTCGGCATGGCGGAACAGAAGACCCTCTCCCGCGGCTGGCAGGGCACGGTCATGAAGATGATGCGCGCCGACGACTTCGAGCTGACCGTGACGCGCACCGAAACCGTGACCGAGCACTACGTCCGGCTCGGCTTCACCGACGGCGGACTGCTGCAGAAGATCAGCCGGCACCCGACGATGTGGATCCGGCTCTGGTTCGCCAAGGACGGTGCACTGCACCAGCGCGGCTACACGCTGGTGGACCCGGACTCGGAGAAGGGCACCTTCGACATCGAGTTCGCGATCCACGACGGCCCCGCCGCCCAGTGGGCGCTCGCCGCGAAGGCCGGCGACACCCTCCCCGCCACCGTCCTCGGCTCCGACTTCGACATCCCCGAACCGGCACCGTCCGGCTGGCTGGTGGCCGGCGACCCCGCCTCGCTGCCCGCCATCAACTCGCTGCTCGACGCACTCACCGACCGCTGCCCCGGCGTCGCCGCCACCATCTGGTTCGAATACCAGCACGACGACGACCGCGACCTGCCCATGCGGCTCCGCCCGCAGGACACCGTGCACTGGATCGCCCGCGAGCGCGACGGCGGCGCCCTGGTCGACGCGGTGCGCGCCGCCGCCTTCGACGCGTCCGGCCGGCACGGCTGGGTGGCGCTGGACTCCAAGAGCACCCGGCAGGTGACCGCCGCCTTCCGCAGCGACTTCAACCTGGGCCGCAAAGGCGTGAAGTCGATGGCGTACTGGCGTGCCGGCAAGCCGTTCGGCTGACGGTGCGCACCCGGGCACCCGGGCCTACGCTGAATCCATGAGTGACGAGCATCCGATCACGTACCTGATGGACATGGACGGCGTCCTGATCAGCGAGGAACGGCTGATCCCCGGCGCCGACGCGTTCGTCGCCGAACTGCGGGACAACGACATCCCGTTCACGGTGCTCACCAACAACTCGATCCGGACCACTCGCGACCTGCGGGCCCGCCTGCTGGCGACGGGACTGGACATCGACGAGAGCAACATCTGGACGTCGGCGCTCGCCACCGCCCAGTTCCTGGCCGAGCAGCGCCCCAACGGCACCGCGTACGTGGTGGGCGAGTCGGGTCTGACGACCGCGCTGCACGACATCGGCTACGTCCTGACCGAATCCGATCCCGACTACGTGGTCCTCGGCGAGACCCGCACCTATTCGTTCGAGGCCATCACGACGGCGATCCGTCTGGTGGAGCGCGGTGCCCGATTCATCGCCACCAACCCGGATGCGACGGGGCCGTCGTCGGCCGGGCCGTTGCCGGCGACGGGTGCGGTGGCGGCGCTCATCACGCGCGCGACCGGCAAAGAGCCCTACTACGTGGGCAAACCGAACCCGCTGATGATGCGGTCCGCGCTGCGGGAGATGGGCGCCCATTCGGAGAACACGCTGATGATCGGCGACCGGATGGACACCGATGTGGTGGCCGGTCTGGAGGCCGGATTGCGCACCATTCTGGTGCTGACCGGCATCTCCTCACGCGAGTCGGTGGAGGCGTTTCCGTACCGTCCGACGCGGGTGATCTCGTCGGTGGCCGATCTCGTCGGACACACCGCTGATCCGTTCGGCGACATCTGACCCGGTCAGAGCGGTAGCCTGACCGGGTGACTCAACCTCCCGAGCAGCCGCAGGACCCGCAGACTCAGTTCACCGAGACCGGTGCCGCACGGCATGCCGCACCCACCGAGGCGTACTCGCAGGCCGACTACCCGCCGCAGCAGCCCGCCCCCGAGCCCCAGTACGCGCCGCACTACCAGACGACGCAGTACCCCGAACCCGCCGGCGACGACTACCGGCGCGACGAGGACTACCACCGCGCTCCGAGCCGTCGCGACGAGTTCGACGAGGATCCGCGCCGCACGATCCGCCGCTGGCAGATCATCTCCGGCATCGCCATCGCCACCGCCGCACTGATCGGACTGGCGTTCCTGCTGTTCGGCACCATGCACGACAGCAAGGCCGCCTCGACCACCACCACGGTGACGAGCACGACCACGCAGGAGGAGTCGGTGGCTCCCAAGACCGTCACCAAGACGGTCGATCAGGAGCACGACACCGTCGAGACGACGACGGTCACCCAGGAGGTCACGAAGACCGTTCCGGGTGCCCGGACCACCGAGACGACCACCGTCACGTGTGAACCGAAGGCAGACGGGAACTGTCTGGTTCAGTGAGTTTCGCGGTAGCCTGACCGTTGTGACTCAGCCACCCGAGGAGCCGGCGCAGGCCGCGCCGGACGACGATCCGAAGACCGAACTCACCGACACCGGTGGTTCGCAGCCTTATTCGGCACCTCAGGCGTACGGTCAGGCCGCCTACAGCGGTCAGACCAGTGCGCAGCCCTACAACGGGCAGCAGGGTGAGCCGTACGCGGAACAGCAGTTCCAGGAGGCTCAGCACGAGCAGCAGTACGTGCAGCCCGAGTACCCGCCGCAGGAGTATCCGCAGTCGGGTGCCGGGTACGGCTACGTCGATCCGGCGACCAATCCGCAGACCCCTCCCGGCCATCCGGTGACCGATCCGGATCAGACGGTCGCGGTCACGGCCGCCGGCGCGGGCGTGGCGAACGAGACGGCGAAGGCGGTCCGCCGCTGGCAGATCATCGCCGGTCTCGGCGTGGGTGCTGCGGCGCTGATCGGCCTGAGTTTCGTGCTGTTCGGTTCTCTGGAAGGCAAGCCGGGGGCGACGGTCACCAGCACCGTCACCACCACCGAGACCCCGAGCGCCACATCGTCGGTGATCACCCGCAACCGGACGACGACGGTCACCGGCCAGGACCGCACCGAGACCGACACCGCGACGCGCACGGCGACGGTCACGCAGAACAACACCGTGACGCGCACCGTCACCAGGACTCAGGTCGACACCACCACGACGACGGTCTACACACCGTCCCCGGCACCGGCGTCTCCCGCGGGCTGACGCCTCCGGCTACTGCGTCACGATCGGCAGTTCCCGGAGCTTCGGCACCACGTCCTGCGTGAACGCCTCCAGAAAACGGCGCTGATCGGCGCCCGGGTTGTGGAACACCAGGTGGTTGAGGCCGGCGTCGGTGTACTGCTTGATCGCGGCGACCGCCTCGTCGGGCGTCGACGCCACGATCCACCGCTTCGCGACCTGCTCGATCGGCAGCTCGTCGGCCAGGCGCTCCATCTCCTCCGACGAGGTGACCGAATGCTTCTGCTCCGGGGTCAGTGACAGCGGCGCCCAGAACCGGCAGTTCTCGAGGGCGCGCTGCGGGTCGGGGTCGTAGGAGATCTTGATCTCGATCATCCGGTCGATGTCCGCGAAGTCGCGGCCCGCCTTCTCCGCGCCCTCGCGGACCGCGGGGATCAGCTTCTCGGTGTACAGGTCCATGCCCTTGCCGGAGGTGCAGATGAAGCCGTCGCCGACGCGGCCGGCGTAGCGTGCGACCACCGGTCCACCGGCCGCCACATACACCGGAACCCCGTGGTCGGGGACGTCGTACATGTAGGCGTCCTGCGTCGTGTAGTACTCGCCGTCGAAGTTCGTCTCGTCACCGCTCCACAGCTGGCGCATCAGGCGGACCGATTCCCGGAGCCGGGCGAAACGCTCCTTGAAATCGGGCCACTCGCCGGTGAAGCCGGTCGCGTACTCGTTGAGTGCCTCGCCGGTGCCGACACCGAGGAAGATCCGGTCCGGGTACAGGCAGCCGAGGGTGGCGAAGGCCTGCGCGATCACCGCCGGGTTGTAGCGGAAGGTGGGCGTCAGGACCGACGTGCCCAGCTGGATCCGCTGCGTGCGCTCGCCGACCGCGGCCAGCCACGCGAGCGAGAACGGGGCATGGCCGCCGTTGTGGCGCCACGGCTGGAAATGGTCGCTGGTGGTGCACGAGTCCAGACCGAACTCTTCGGCCATCACGCCGAGCTCCACCAGCTCGCGGGGACCGAACTGCTCGGCCGAGGCCTTGAGACCGAGCTTCAGGGTCGCTGCCATGGGTGTCTCCTCACCGCGTTCTACCGGAACGCGTCTTGACCGGTGAGCGCCTTGGCGATCATCAGCTGATGCATCTCGCTGGTGCCCTCGTAGGTGAGCACCGATTCGAGGTTATTGGCGTGCCGGATGACCGGGTACTCCAGGGTGATGCCGTTGGCGCCCAGGATGGTCCGGCACTCGCGCGCGATAGCGATGGCCTCGCGGACGTTGTTCAGTTTGCCGAGCGACACCTGCTCGGGTGCGATGGCACCGCCGTCCTTGATCCGGCCGAGCTGGATCGCCAGAAGGTACGCCTTGCCGAGTTCGACGGCCATGTCGGCGAGTTTGCCCTGGGTCAGCTGGAAACCGGACAGCGGTTTGTCGAAGACCTCCCGGGTGCCCGCATAGTCCAGGGCGGTGTTCACGCAGTCGCGGGCGGCGCCGACGGCACCGAAGACGATTCCGAACCGCGCCTCGTTGAGGCAGCTGAGCGGTCCGCGCATGCCTTCGGCCTCCGGCAGCATCGCGTCGGCGGGCAGCCGGACGTCGTCGAGGACGATCTCGCCGGTGATCGACGCCCGCAGCGACATCTTGTGTCGTATCTCCGACGCGGTGAAGCCGGCGGTGTCGGTGGGGACCACGAATCCACGGATGCCGCGGGAGCCGCCGGCGGCATCGGTCTGCGCCCAGACGACGGCGACGTCGGCGACCGGCGCGTTGGTGATCCACATCTTGGTGCCGCTGAGCACCCAGTCGTCGCCGTCGCGGCGGGCGCGGGTACGCATGCCGGCGGGGTTGGAGCCGAAGTCGGGTTCGGTCAGCCCGAAGCAGCCGAGCGCCCGACCGGCCGCCATGTCAGGCAGCCACCGCTGCTTCTGTTCCTCGCTGCCCCACCGGTGGATCGCGAACATGGCCAGGGATCCCTGCACGGAGATGAAGCTGCGCAGTCCGCTGTCGACGGCCTCGGCTTCCAGACATGCCAGTCCGTACTGGGTGGCCGTCGTGCCGGCGCAGCCGTAGCCGTCCAGGTGCATGCCGAACAGCCCGAGTGCGCCGAGTTCGACGGCGAGGTCCCGCGCGGGCAGCGTGCCGGCCTCGAACCAGTCGGCGACGTGGGGTCGCAGACGCTTGGCGCCGAAGTCGGCGACGGTCCGGGCGATCGCCTTCTCGTCGTCGGTGAGCAGACGATCGATGCCGAACAGGTCTTCCACAGTCGTCGCGCCCATGGGCTCCACCCTACGGCCGCCCCGCGCACTACCGGGCCGTATAGCGGTCGCGGCCGCGCCATGCCCGGCGACGTTCCGTATACGGCCCGGTAGTGCGGGCGGGGGCGGCTCACTAGTCTGGACGTGTGGTTGATCTCGCTTATGTCATCGCAGGCTCGGAGGCCACCGGCGGCGCCGGTATCCAGGTGGATCTGAAGACCTTCCAGGAACTGGGCGTCTACGGCGTCGGCACCATCACCTGCATCGTGTCGTTCGACCCGAAGAACGGCTGGAGTCACCGGTTCGTGCCGATCGCCCCCGAGGTGATCGCCGATCAGATCGAGGCCGCCACCAGCGCCCACGACCTCGACGTGGTGAAGATCGGCATGCTGGGCACCCCCGACACCATCGATGTGGTCGCCGAGGCGCTCGGCAAGCAGTCCTGGCGGCATGTGGTGCTCGATCCGGTGCTGATCTGCAAAGGTCAGGAGCCGGGTGCGGCCCTCGACACCGATACCGCGCTGCGCGAAAAGATCCTGCCGCACGCGACCGTGGTGACCCCGAACCTGTTCGAGGCCACCGTGCTGTCGGGGATGCCGGAGATCACCTCGGTCGACGACCTCACCGAGGCGGCCCGCCGGATCGCCGATCTCGGCCCCCGCTACGTGGTCGCGAAGGGCGGCGTGGAGCTGCCCGGCGACGACGCGGTGGACGTGCTGTTCGACGACGGCGAGATCACCGTGCTGAGTGCGCCGAAGGTCGGGAACGAGCGGGTGTCGGGCGCCGGCTGCACGCTGGCGGCGGCGATCACCGCCGAACTCGCGAAGGGGGCCGGCGTCGAAGATGCGGTGACCTTCGCCAAGGAGTTCACGACCGCCGGCATCGAGGGCCGGGTCGCGGCGAACACCCCGTTCGACACCGTCTGGCAGGGTGCGCTGGTCGAGCAGTTGGCGTTGGAGGACTGAGCGCCGCACAGAAATGGCGGTGGGGCGCGCCCGGGGGCAGATCGCCCCCGGCGACGTCTCCACCGCCATTTCTGTGCGGTAGGCAAGCGGCAGACCTGCAGGAGGGGTCAGACGGGAATCCGGGTACCGAGCACCACGACCTGGTCGCGGGGCAACCGGAAGTGGTCGCTGACGTCGGCCTTCACGAACGACGAGGCGATGAACAGGCGTTTGCGCCATGCGGCCATGCCGGGCCGATCGCTGTAGTCCAGTTCCGCGGTCGACAGGAAGTAGGTGACGTCTTCGACGTCGACCCGCTTGCCGCAGTCCCACGGAGTCAGCATGGCCAGCGCCGAAGGCACATCCGGCGGCTCGGCGTAGCCGAACCGGATCACGGCCCCGCGGACACCGCCCGCCTCGCCGGCGTCGAGCGCCCGCATCCGGACGCGATCGGCGGGCGCGACCCTCGGAACGGTCGCGACCTCCACCGTCGCGATCAGCACGTGGCGGTGACGTACCCGGTTGTGGGCGACGTTCGACCGGAAGGCCAGCGGCGCCGAGGCGAGATCGCGGTTGAGGAACACGGCCGTCCCGTCGACGACGTCCACCTTCGGCCGATCGTTCGCGAGGTCGTCGAGGAACTCGTCGAGTGAGCCCTCCATGACGCTGCGGCGCGCCTGCGTGATCTGGCTGCCCCGGGCCCAGGTCGTCATGATCGCGAACACCGTGATCCCGATGACCAGCGGCAGCCACGCACCGTGCAGCAGCTTCGTCACATTCGCGGCGAAGAACAGCAGATCGACGGCCAGGAGGAAGGCGGCGAGCGGCGCGAGGATCCACCACGGCACGCTCCAGCGTCGCCGCGCGACGACGAAGAACAGCAGTGTGGTGACGCTGATGGTGGCGGTGACCGCCATGCCGTAGGCGAAGGCGAGAGCGGAGGAACTGCGGAACGCGAACACCAGGGTGATCACCGAGACCATGAGCAGCCAGTTGAGCCACGGAATGTAGATCTGCCCGTAGGTGCGGTCGGAGGTGTGCACCACACGCAGCCGCGGCATGTAGCCGAGCTGACCGGCCTGTGAGGCCACCGAGAACGCCCCGGAGATGACGGCCTGGGCGGCGATGACGGTGGCGAACGTGGTCAGGACCACCAGCGGGATCCGGGCCCAATCCGGACTCAGGAGGAAGAACGGCGCCGACGAGTCCTTGCTGTCGTGCAGGATCAACGCACCCTGACCCAGGTAGCAGAGGACCAGCGCCGGGGCGACGAAGAAGATCCACGCGACGGTGATCGACGGCCGGCCGAAGTGACCCATGTCGGCGTACAGCGCCTCGGCGCCGGTGACGGCTAGGACGACGGCGGCGAGTGCGAAGAAGGCGACGCCGTGATGATGAACGGCGAACTCGATCGCATAAGTCGGCGACAGCGCGCGGACGATCCGCGGCTCCACCGTGATCCCGCTGATGCCCAGCGCGCCGATCACCGTGAACCAGACGACCATCACCGGGCCGAACACGCGCCCGACCACGCCGCTGCCGAACCGTTGCACCAGGAACAGCACGAAGACGATCACCGAGGTCAACGGCACCACCAGTTCGTGCAGTCCGGGATCGACCACTTCGAGGCCTTCGACGGCGGAGAGCACCGAGATCGCGGGGGTGATCATGGAGTCGCCGAGGAACATGGCCGCACCGAGCAGACCGAGGGCGATCAGGATCGCCATCAGTCGCGGACCGATGCCTTTCGACCACCGCCGCAACAGGGTGATGAGGGCCAGGATGCCGCCTTCACCGTCGTTGTCGGCCCGCATGGCCAACAGCACGTAGGTGAGCGTCACGATGATCATGACCGACCAGAAGATCAGCGACACCACGCCGTAGACGTTCTCCGGTGTCGGAGAGATCGGGTGCGGGTCTCGCGGGTCGAACAGTGTCTGCAGCGCGTAGATCGGGCTGGTTCCGAGGTCGCCGAAGACCACCCCCAGCGCCCCGATCACCAGGCCCGCGCGCAGCGGATGGGCCGGAGCCGACTCCGTAGTCATTCCCAGCAATGTACGCCCGGATCGGCGCCGTCGAAAGGCCGTGTCCGAAGCATCCGGAACGGGTGTTTCCCCGCCGGTTGGCCGACCGCTCACCCACCGCTCACCGGCCGTTCACTTCACGTTCCCTACCTGCACAGACGCCGTCCGGCCGATGTCACATATGCGTCCGTCGTGGTGCACAATCTCGTACTGTGCCGATCCCTTCCGAGTTCCTGCGCGACGCCGATGCACCGGCCCCGCGGACGCTCGTCGACATCCTGACCGCGACGGCGTCGGCGCACCCGGATGCGCCCGCCATCGACGACGGCGACCAGATCCCCACCTACTCCGAACTCATCGCGCTGGCCCGCCGGGTGGCGGCCCGCCTGCATGCCGCGGGGATCGGGCAGGGCGATCGGGTCGGGATCCGGATGCCGTCCGGTCACCGCGACCTCTACATCGGGATCCTGGCGACCCTGTACGCCGGTGCCGCCTACGTGCCGGTGGACGCCGACGATCCGGAGGAGCGCGCCGAACTCGTCTTCGGTGAGGCGAACGTCGGCGCCATCCTGACGGCCGACGGCCTGTTGCGCCGCGGCGAGTCCGGCACCCGGCCGATCACCCCGGGGGACCGCTCTCCGGCCACCGTCGGCGACGACGCCTGGATCATCTTCACCTCCGGTTCCACCGGCACCCCCAAGGGTGTGGCGGTGACCCACCGCAATGCGGCGGCGTTCGTCGACGCCGAGGCGGAGATGTTCCTGCAGGACGATCCGCTCGGTCCGGGCGACCGGGTGCTGGCCGGCCTGTCGGTGGCGTTCGACGCCTCCTGTGAGGAGATGTGGCTCGCGTGGCGGCACGGCGCCTGCCTGGTGCCGGCCCCGCGCGCGCTGGTGCGCAGCGGCATGGACCTGGGCCCGTGGCTGGTCAAGCGCGACGTCAACGTCGTCTCCACCGTTCCCACGCTGGCGGCGCTGTGGCCCGCGGAAGCCCTCGAGGCGGTGCGCCTGCTGATCTTCGGCGGGGAGGCCTGCCCGCCCGAGCTGGCCGATCGCCTGGCCACCGGTGACCGCGAGGTGTGGAACACCTACGGCCCGACCGAGGCGACGGTCGTGGCGTGTGCCGCGCAGATGCATCGCGGCGAGCCGGTCCGCATCGGGCTGCCGCTGCCCGGCTGGGACCTGGCCGTCGTCGACGCCGACGGCCGGCCGGTCGACGTCGGGGAGACCGGCGAGCTGGTGATCGGCGGCGTCGGCCTGGCCCGCTACCTGGATCCGGCGAAGGACGCCGAAAAGTACGCGCCCGCCCCGGCGCTCGGCTGGGACCGCGCCTACCGGTCGGGCGACGTCGTCCGCCTCGATCCGGCCGGCCTGCTGTTCGTGGGCCGGGCCGACGACCAGGTGAAGATCGGCGGGCGCCGCATCGAACTCGGCGAGATCGACAACGCCCTGCAGAATCTGCCGGGTGTGAGCGGCGGCGCCTGCGCCGTCCGCACCAACGCCGCCGGCACGTCGCTGCTGGTCGGCTATCTCGCCTCCACCGATCCCGGCTTCGATCTCTCCGCCGCCCAGGCCCGGCTGCGCGAGGAACTGCCCGCCGCCATGGTGCCGCGTCTGGCGCTGCTCGACGAGCTGCCCACCCGCACCTCGGGCAAGGTCGACCGCGACGCGCTGCCGTGGCCGCTGCCGGGAGCCTCCGACGACGAGGCCGCCGAGATGACCGGCACCCAGGCGTGGCTGGCCGAACAGTGGGCGTCGGTCCTCGGGGTCGGGGTGAGCGGCCCCGACGCCGACTTCTTCGCCGAAGGCGGAGGGTCGCTGTCGGCGGCCCAGCTGGTGAGTGCACTGCGTGCCCGGTATCCCGAGGTGACCGTCGCCGACCTGTACGACCACCCGCGTCTCGGGTCACTCGCCGAACTGCTCGACGCGACCGCGCCCGGACCGGAGGTTCAGGCCCGCCGGGTGCGCCCGGTGCCGGCGACCACCGGTCTGGTGCAGATCCTCGCGTCGGTGCCGCTCGCCACCCTGACCGGCATCGCGTGGGTCACCTGGCTCGGGGTGGCGAACAACGTCGGACGCGCGGTCGCGGACCGTCTCGGCTACTCGGCTCCCTGGCTGGTGCACGTGAACTGGTGGCTGCTGCTCGCCGCATTCCTGGTATTCGTGACACCGTTCGGACGGATGGTCATCGCCGCCGCCGGTGCGCGGCTGCTGTTGGCCGGTGTGGCGCCCGGCGATCACCCGCGCGGCGGCTCGGTGCACGTGCGGTTGTGGATCGCCGAGCGACTCGTCGAATCGTCCGGCGCCCTCAACGCCTCCGGCGCCCCCTGGATGCCCTATCTGGCGCGCGCACTCGGCGCGACCATCGGCCAGGGCGTCGACCTGCACACGCTGCCGCCGGTCACCGGCTTCCTCACCGTCGGCGACGGCGCCGCCCTGGAACCGGAGACCGACGTCGCCGGATGGTGGCTGGACGGCGACGTCCTGCATCTGGGCGCGGTCGAGGTGAAGGCGGGTGCGACCGTCGGCGCCCGTTCCACCCTCCTGCCCGGCGCGGTGGTCGGCCGCGACGCGATCGTCGATCCCGGCTCCACCGTCGTCGGCAAGGTGAAGGCACGGCAGCGCTGGGCCGGCTCGCCGGCGGTGAAGGTCGGCAAGGCCAAACCGTCGTGGCCGAAGAAGCGGCCGGCAGCACGACGCCGCTGGGTACCGGTCTACGGACTGTCGGCGCTGCTGGTCGCCGCGATTCCGCTGCTGTCGCTGGCCGCCGGACTGGTCGTCACGTTTGCGTGGGCCCTGTCGGCCGGCACGCTCGGCGACGCCGCCCTGCGCGCCCTCGCCCTGAGTCCGGCCGGTGTGCTGACCGCGCTGATCGTGTTCGCGCTGCTGACGCTGATCGTCGTGCGTCTGGCCTCGATCGGCCTGAAACCCGGCACCTATCCGGTGCGGTCGCGGATGGGCTGGCAGGCGTGGCTCACCGAACGCGTGATGGATTCGGCGCGCACCTACCTGTTCCCGCTGTATGCGAGCCTGCTGACCCCGTGGTGGTTCCGCGCGCTGGGCGCGACGATCGGCAAGGACACCGAGATCTCGACCGCGCTGGTGATCCCCAAGTTCACCGAGGTCGGCGACGAGTCGTTCCTGGCCGACGACACCATGATGGCCTCGTACGAGCTGGGCGGCGGCTGGGTGCACATCGGCCCGGCCCGCGTCGGCAAGCGCGCCTTCCTCGGCAACTCCGGCATGGTGGCGCCCGCCCGCAAGGTGCCCAAGGGCGGTCTGGTGGCGGTGCTGTCCGCCGCCCCGCCGAAGGCGAAGGCCGGATCCAGCTGGTTGGGGAGCCCGCCGCAACGACTGCGGCGCACCGCGAACGCCGGCGACGATTCACGTACCTTCTCGCCGTCGACCGGGTTGCGGGTGGCGCGCGCGGCCATCGAGACGCTGCGCCTGGTGGCCGTGTGGACGTCGTTCGCGATCGGGCTCGGCGTGCTGCTGACGCTGCAGACGATCGCCACGCAGACGAACGTGTGGGCGGCGATCGGCCTGGGCGGTCTGGTGCTGCTGGCCACCGGTGCGGTCGCCGGGGTGGTGACCTCGCTGGCGAAGTGGATCGTGCTGGGCCGGATCCGGGCGGGCGAACATCCGCTGTGGAGCCCGTTCGTGTGGCGCAACGAACTGTCCGACGCGTTCGTGGAGACCGTCGCCGCACCCTGGTTCGCGAACGCGGCCGCCGGCACCCCGGTTCTCAACTGGTGGCTCCGGTCGCTCGGCGCGACCATCGGCCGCGGCGTCTGGTGCGAGTCGTACTGGCTGCCCGAGGCCGATCTGGTGACGCTCGGTGACGGCGCCTCGGTGCAGCGCGGCTGCGTGGTGCAGACCCACCTGTTCCACGACCGGGTGATGGCCATCGACGCGGTGGACGTGGACGCCGGCGCCACCCTCGGCCCGCACTGCGTGGCTCTGCCCGCCTCGGCGATCGGTGAGTCCGCGACCGTCGGCCCCGGCTCACTGGTCATGCGCGGCGACCACGTGCCGGCTCACACCCGCTGGCAGGGCAACCCCATCGCCCCCTGGTCCTGACGCTCGCTCCTTGAGTCCTTCGACCTCGTGTCGTCGCAGGCTCCGCCACGAGCTCAGGAACCACCTGTCGAAAGGAGCCAACCCCCTACTCCGGCGGCTTCATGAACCGTGTCTCCGCCTCGCTGGGCATCGGTGCCGACGGCGGCGGTGTGGGACGCGGCGGCATCGACTGCGGCGGATGCGGCGGACCAGGGTGACGGGTGGGCGACGACGGACTGGGCACCGCACCGGGCTTCACGACGCCGTCGGCCAGCCCGCTGACGTAGTGCAGCGTGGTGGCGGCGTCGGCGTGCCACGGCATGCCCTGCCACAGCAGCAGCGCGTACAGCAGACCCAGCAGTAGGAAGAGGATGCCGCCGATGACGGTCGCCGGGCACAGCCCGATCCCGACGACCACGGAGGCCGCCGCGGCCGCCAGCGCGATCTTCTGCGGCGTCGTCAGCGGGCCGTTCATCGAGTGTCCGAACGATGCAGGAGTACGGCGGCGGGAACACCTGCGGCGGCGTCGGCCGCATCGCCGAACCGGAACGCACCGCCCACGATCAGGCTCACCAGGAACACGATGATCAGGAGTGCCGGCAGGAGCGGCGTCCTGGCGGCGACGGCGACGAACCGGTCGGCGGCGGAACGGCCGGGAGGCGGCTGAGTCATGACCGGAAACTAACACCCGCCGGACGCCGCCCACGACCCCCGGGCCGCCGGGTCCCCCGGACGACCGACCGGGCGAATCGCCCGATCCGGTCCATCCCGGCGACCGGTCCGTAGACTCGCCGCCATGCGGAAGAGGACCAGGAAACGTCTCGTCCTGCTCTCCAGAAGGGCCTGGATCGGGACGATCGCGGTGGCCGTCGGTCTGTTCCTGGCCTTCGTCGGCTACGGCTTCTACGCGTTCTTCATCGCCGACTGGTCCCGCATCCCCGATCCGCAGGGGATGTCGGCCGACGAGGCGGCCACCGACTTCGGCGCAATGCTTCCCGAGGACGTCGAGTTCGTGTCCGGCACCGTCTACCCGGTGGGCTTCGTCGGTACCCCGAGACTCGAGGCGCGCTACACCTCACCGGACGATCCGGCGACCACCGCGCACGCGATCGCGCGACTGAACCCGGCGTTCGGTCCATTCGAGACCGTCACCGACTGCGGGTACCCGAGCGCGTTCGGTGTCCGCGCCGGCTACGTGTGCACCGAGGGCGAGCCGAAGCTGCTGTCGCTCAGCGGGGAAGGTCTCAGTCTCGGATCGACCGGCTTCCTGATCGTCACGCGCGACGGCCGCACCGAGGTCTACGTGACGTCGATGGGAACGTGACCCGGGCCGGTGTCCGGCGGCGTCGAAAGCGGCCGCACACGCTCGACCGGCGGCCGGTAGGGTGAGGGCCGATCAGCCGAAGCGACGAGAGGTGCGGTGTGCCGAGCAAGTCGGGCAAGTTCGACCATTCCCCGACCCTGTCCGGCACCTCTCATGAACTCGATCCGTATCTGCCGCGCAACGGCAACCTCGGCTACCGCATCGCGCGCTACGACCTGGACCTCACCTATCGGGTGTCGGCGAACCGGCTCACCGGGGTCGCCGATCTGACGGCCACGTCGTATCAGCAGCTCGCGAAGTTCACTCTCGATCTGGCGTCGACGATGCGTGTGGAGAAGGTGACGGTCAACCGGAAGGCGGCGCGCTTCTCGCATCGCAGCGGCAAGCTGTCGATCTCCCCGCAGTCGCCGATCCCGGCCGGCGGCCCGATGGACGTCGTGATCCGCTACAGCGGCAACCCTCGCCCGGTCCGCAGCGACTGGGGCGAGGTCGGCTGGGAGGAACTGTCGAACGGCGCGCTGTGCGCCAACCAGCCGAACGGTGCACCGTCGTGGTTCCCGTGCGACGACCATCCCGAGGCCAAGGCGACGTATCTGTTCACGATCACCGCCGACAGCCCGTACTACGTGCTGGCGAACGGCGTGCAGATCTCCACGCGGCGCCGTGGCGCGACCACCACGTGGGTGTACGAGCAGGTGGAGCCGATGTCGACGTATCTGGCGTCGATCCAGGTGGGCCAGTACGAGCATCGGAAGCTCGCAGCCAAACCGGTCCCGGTGTCGGCGCTGCTGCCCGCCCGGTTGAAGACCGAGTTCGACGCGAGCTTCGTCAATCAGGTGAAGATGGTGGAGGTCTTCACCGAGATGTTCGGTCCGTATCCGTTCCCGCAGTACACGGCCGTGGTCACCGACGACCCACTGGACATTCCGCTCGAGGCGCAGAGCTTCTCCACGTTCGGCGCCAACCACTGCGACGGGACCCGCGATCACGAGCGTCTGGTGGCGCACGAGCTCGCCCATCAGTGGTTCGGCAATTCGGTGACGCTGGCCCGCTGGCGTGACATCTGGCTGCACGAGGGATTCGCCTGCTACGCCGAATGGCTGTGGAGTCAGCGCAGCGGCGGCCGCTCGGCCGACGAGTGGGCGCGCCACTACTACGAGAAGCTGGCCGCCTCGCCGGTGCGGGTGCCGCTGGCCGATCCGGGACCCAAGCAGATGTTCTCCGACTGGGTCTACAAGCGCGGCGCCATCACGTTGCATGCACTCCGCCTCCGTCTGGGCGACGGCGCCTTCTTCCAGCTGCTGCATCGGTGGACCGACAAGTACCGGTACCGGTCGGTCACCACCGAGGACTTCATCGCGCTGGCGAGCACGTACACCGACGCCTCACTGAACGACCTGTGGCGCGAGTGGCTCTTCGAACCGCAGCTTCCGGCTTTCCCTGCGCCTCATTGATCGTCGTGCCAACCTTCTAGGCATGACTGCTCCGACGCCTGCCCGCAAGAAGATCACTCTCGTCAACCCTGCCGCGAACGACGCCTTGACCGCGCAGATCGCGGCGACCATCACCTCGATGGAGTTCGCCGACGGCCCCGAAATCGCCGTCGTCACCCTCCCGGGCGGCCCCCATCTGATGGTGTCGCAGGAGAACATCGACAGCGTGGCCTCACCCCTGGTGAAGCTGATCGAACAGGACACGGACTCCGACGCGTTCATCGTCGGCTGCTACGCCGATCCCGGTTTGAAGGAGGCTCGTGCGGCGGCCGCGCCCCGCCCGGTGTTCGGCTTGAACCAGTGCGCGATCGGCACCGCCTTGGCCACCGGCAGCAAGGTGGGGGTGATCGCGGTGCAGGAGGTGGCGGTCGAACGTCACCGCAAGTACTACGAGGAGCAGGGTGTCGCCGACCGGATCGTCGGTGAACGCGCCGTCGAAGTGGACCCGGAACTCGCCAAGCAGGGCCCGACCGCCTTCACCCCGGAGATGGCGGCCCAGGCGGCGATCGCCGCGGGAACCAAACTGCGCGACGAGGACGGCGCCGACGTGGTCGTTCTCGGCGAAGGCGGAATGTCCGCTCTTCGCGTCCCGGTGTCGCAGGCCCTCGGTCTTCCGGTGGTGGATCCGAGCCTGGCGACGATAGCGATGGCCACTCAAGCGGTGCAGGACTTCGTCCCGCCCGCCGCGAACTGACTCGAGGTGTTGAAAACGTGTTCGTGACGGACACGTTTTCAACAGTCGAGGTTGCCTGCGGTGCCGCGCTCGTCCACCGGTGTCCGTCACTACGACGAGGGAACCGTACGGATCATCGATCTCCTGGTGCGGTTGCGCCGGACCGGAATGCCGGTCGCCCAGATGCGCGACTTCGTCACGATGATGGCGCAGGGTTCGCGCACCCACGGCCGGCGCATGCGGTTGCTGGAGAACCACCGCGAGGAGATCGAGGCACGGATCCGGGAACTCGTCGACGACCTCGATTCCGTCGACGAGAAGATCGCGCACTACCGCCGGCTGATCGATGAGGGACTCGACTGCGCTGAGGAGCCGATCACCGATCCCGGTGAATTGATCGAGCAGCGCCGCACCGGCGACCCCGACGGACAGGAAGACCGATGACTCTCGTACCCGACTCCCACCGTGACCTTCTCGACCGCCCGCTGTACGCGCATCTCGGCGACCATCCGGCCCGACGGCACCCCGCAGGTGAACCCGATGTGGTTCTCCTGGGACGGCGACCGGGTGCGCTTCACGAACACGACCACCCGGCAGAAGTACAAGAACGTGACCGCCCACCCCGAGGTCGCGTTCTCGGTGAACGATCCGGATCAGCCGTACCGCTACCTGGAGGTCCGCGGAGTCGTGGAGCGTATCGACCCGGACACGTCGGGCGTGTTCTTCGCCGAGCTGGCCGACCGCTACGGCCTGCCCATGGACGGCCCGGTCGGCGACGCCGAACACCGCGTGGTCTACGTGGTCCGGCCGACCGCGATCAGTCGTCAGTAAGCCCACACGCCCGGTTCCCGCTCGTTGAGCTTGTCGAAGCGAGCATCGACTGGGCTACGTCCAGCTGGGCAGCGCTCCGGCGGCTTTCGCCCCGGCGAGGGTCGGGGCGTCGCGGTCCTTGTCGGACAGGATGAACTCCAGAGGCGCGCCGCCGCGGTCGACGGTCGGCCACTCGATGCCCAGTGCCGGATCGAGCGGGCTGATGCCGTGCTCGGCGCCCGGGTTGTATCCGGTGGAGCAGAGGTAGGTGACGGTCGAGAAGTCGGCGAGCGCACAGAAGGCGTGGCCCAGACCCTCGGACAGGTACACGGCCTTGCGGTCCAGATCGCCGAGCAGGACGATGTCGTGCTCCCCGAAGGTCGGCGACCCCACGCGCAGGTCCACCACCACATCGATCACCGCGCCGGCGGTGCAGGTGACGTATTTGGCCTGTCCCGGCGGGACGTCGGCGTAGTGGACGCCGCGCAGCACGCCGGTGCCCGACACCGAGGTGTTGGTTTGTGCCACGTGAAACTCGTGACCGATCAGGTCGCTGAGGACGTCCTGCTTGAACGACTCCAGGAACAGTCCCCGATCGTCGCCGTGCTGGACGGGGGTGAACTCCCAGGCGCCCGGGATCGTCAGCGCACGTACCTGCATCAGTGGTTTCCCGCCTCGATCAGATCGAGCAGGTAGGCGCCGTACCCGGATTTGGCGAGTTCACTCGCCCGCGCCCGCAGCTGATCGTCGTCGATGTAGCCGAGGCGCCAGGCGATCTCCTCGGGCACCGCGATCTTGAGGCCCTGGCGTTCCTCGACGGTGCGCACGAAGTTTCCGGCGTCGAGCAGCGAATCGAAGGTGCCGGTGTCGAGCCAGGCGGTGCCACGCGGCAGGACCGTGACGTTCAGTGCGCCGCGTCGCAGGTATTCGGCGTTGACGTCGGTGATCTCGTATTCGCCGCGCGCCGACGGCGTCAGGCCCCGCGCGATCTCGACCACCTCGTTGTCGTAGAAGTACAGTCCGGGCACCGCGTACGACGACTTCGGCTGCGCCGGCTTCTCCTGCAGCGAGATCGCCTTGCCGGTGTCGTCGAACTCGACCACCCCGTACGACGACGGGTCCGCCACCCGGTAGGCGAAGATCGCGCCGCCCTCGACGGCGTCGAAGCGCTGCAGCTGTCCGCCGAGTCCGGGCCCGTAGAAGATGTTGTCGCCGAGGACGAGGGCCACCGAGTCGTCGCCGATGTGGTCGGCGCCGATCACGAACGCCTGTGCCAGACCCTTCGGTTCGTCCTGCGTGGCGTAGGTCAACTCGATCCCGAACTGCGAACCGTCGCCGAGCAGATGCTCGAACGACGCACGGTCGTGCGGGGTGGTGATGATCAGGATGTCGCGGATCCCGGCCAGCATGAGGGTCGAGAGCGGGTAGTAGATCATCGGCTTGTCGTAGACCGGGACCAGCTGCTTACTCACCCCGAGAGTGATCGGGTGCAGCCGCGACCCCGTGCCGCCGGCCAGGATGATTCCGCGCATGGTGCCACCCTATCGGTATCCTCGGGGCACCCTGGGGAAAGCGAGGAGCGATGCGGGTTCTGGTGACCGGCGGGGCCGGTTTCATCGGCTCCAACTTCGTGTTGCGCACTCTTGCGACGCGGCCCGACGTCGAGCTGACCGTCTTGGACAAGTTCACCTACGCCGCGAATCCGCGGACACTGGAACCGGTCGCCGACCGGCTGCGCGTGGTGAAGGGTGACATCGCCGACGCCGACGCGGTCGATCCCCTGGTGGCCGGGGCGGATCTGGTGGTGAACTTCGCGGCCGAATCGCACAACGACAATTCGCTGCGCGATCCGTCCGTGTTCGTGCAGACCAACGTCGTCGGCACCTCGGTGCTGTTGGAGGCGGTGCGCCGGCATGATGTGAAGCTGCACCACATCAGCACCGATGAGGTGTACGGCGATCTCGACCTCGACGACCCGTCGAAGTTCACCGAGTCGACGCCCTACAACCCGTCGAGCCCGTACAGCTCCACCAAGGCGAGCAGCGATCTCCTGGTGCGCGCGTGGGTGCGGTCGTTCGGGGTGCGCGCCACCCTCTCGAACTGCTCCAACAACTACGGCCCCTACCAGCATGTGGAGAAACTGATCCCCCGGCAGATCACGAACGTGCTGACCGGTCTGCGCCCCAAGGTCTACGGCGACGGCCGCAACGTGCGCGACTGGATCCACGTCGACGACCACAACGACGCCGTCTGGACGATCATCGACAAGGGCGTCGACGGGGAGACCTATCTGATCGGCGCCGACGGCGAAGTGGACAACCTGACCGTGGTGAAGACGATTCTGCGGCTGCTGGGCCGGCCGGAGGATGCGTTCGACTTCGTCACCGATCGTCCCGGGCACGACCGCCGCTACGCCATCGACTCGACCCGTCTGCGTACCGAACTGGGGTGGACGCCCCGCTACACCGACTTCGAGTCGGGCCTGTCGGCCACCATCGACTGGTACCGAGATCACAGTGACTGGTGGGCTCCCAGCAAGGATGATGTGGAAGCGTCGTATGCGAAGACGCAGCGGCCTCTCTCCGCTCCTTGAGTTCGTCCCCGCTCCTTGAGCCTGTCTCCGCTCCTTGAGCTCGTCGAAAGGAATCACATGCGCGTTCTGGTCACCGGTGGTGCCGGCTACATCGGCTCGCACACCGCCCTGCAACTCCTCGATGCCGGGCACGACGTGGTGATCGCGGACGACTTCGCCAACTCCAAGCCGTCGGTGATCGGCCGGCTGGAGGAGCTGTCGGGCAAGACCATCCCGGTCTATCGCGTCGATCTGACCGATCACGCCGCCACGAATGCGATCTTCGACGCCGAGAAGCTGGATGCGGTGATCCATTTCGCCGGGTTCAAGGCGGTCGGCGAATCGGTGGCGAAGCCTCTCGACTACTACGAGAACAATCTGGACAGCACGTTCTCGGTGCTGCGGGCGATGGACGCGCACGGGGTGCGGAAGTTCGTGTTCTCGTCGTCGGCCACCGTCTACGGCGACAATCCGGTGCGGGAGCGGACCGAGGACATGCCCACCTCGGCGACCAATCCGTACGGCTGGACGAAGGTGATGATCGAGCAGGTGCTGCACGACGTGGCCGATGCCGACGAGTCGTGGCGGATCGCCGTGCTGCGGTATTTCAATCCGGGCGGCGCGCACCCGAGCGGACGGATCGGCGAGGATCCGAGCGGTATTCCCAACAATCTGATGCCGTTCATCACGCAGGTCGCGGTCGGTAAGCGGGACAAGCTGTCGGTGTTCGGCGACGACTACGACACCGAGGACGGCACCGGTGTCCGCGACTACATTCACGTCGACGATCTGGCGGCCGGGCACATCGCGGCCTTGGACAAGCTGGACGCGACCGACGACGCCTGGTCGGTGTGGAATCTCGGCACCGGCGAGGGGGTCTCGGTGCTGGAACTGGTGAACGCTTTCGCGAAGGCGAGCGGCCAGGAGATCCCGTACGCGATCGATTCCCGTCGCCCCGGCGACCTGCCCGCGTACTGGGCGGACCCGTCCCGCGCGCACGCCGAGCTGGGCTGGCGGGCGACGCGCACCGTGGACGACATGTGCGCCGATTCGTGGCGATGGCAG
The DNA here is from genome assembly GCF_047600565.1 of Gordonia sp. (in: high G+C Gram-positive bacteria). GTDB lineage: Bacteria > Actinomycetota > Actinomycetes > Mycobacteriales > Mycobacteriaceae > Gordonia. The sequence continues at coordinate 2,540,973 of NZ_JASGKN010000001.1, read as the reverse complement.
TCACAGAACCCGGACGGCTACCCCGACTGATCCGCCGTTCGCCCTACTCCCCCGTATAGCGTCACTCACCTGCGTATGCGCGCTCAGTGTCGCTATACGACGAGTCTGGGTCAGATGTCGACGGCTTGCTCGCGGTGTCTACGGGTTACGGGGACGGGGCCTCGTTTGCTGACCGCGACGACGACCAGACACACCAGGCACATCACGGCACCGAAGGTCAGCATGGCCGGGTAGCCGACGCCGGTGTGTTCGTTGAGCCACGCCATGATCGCGGGGGACGCGAAGCCCAGGTAGGTGAGGCTGTAGAAGACGGCGGTGAGTCCGGCGAGGTCGTTCGGTCCGGCGATGCGCTGCACTTCGAGGAGACCGGAGATGAGGGTCATGCCGTAGCCGCAGCCCAGGACGCCGGCGGCGACGAGTCCGACGGCGATGGAGGTGGTGGCGGCGGAGACTGCGGCCAGCACCATGCCGGTGCCGGCGAGGATCATGGCGACGACGCTGCTGAGCGGGGAGCCGGGCCGGTCGATGCGGCGGCCGAGGGTCTGGACGAAGAATCCGGCGGTCAGGCCGATCAGGCAGCACAGTCCGGCGAACACGATCTCCCAGCCGGAGGTCCGTTCGGTGAGCAGGGCGGGGATGACGGCGTAGGCGACGGCGCAGGTGCCGAACACCCAGGGTGCGGTGGGGGCGACGGTCAGCCAGAAGCGGCGGCGGCCGGCGGACGGGATCTTCAGGTCGTCGAGAAGCGAGCCGCCCCGATCCTCGAGCCGGTAGGTAGGCCGGGTCTCGGGTGCGCCGAGCAGCAGCGTGAACGCGACGAGAGCGAGGGCGATGTTGATCAGGTACGCGAGCTGGTTGGGCCACGGCGCCCATTGGGCGAGGAGGGCGGCGACGGCGGCACCCAGTCCGAAGCCGGCGGTCAGGGACAGGGCCGCGCGGCGCGCGCCGGCGGTGGCCGAGGCCCCGGCCCGGTCGGAGAGTTCTTTGATCCAGCTGCCGCCGACGGCCATGGCGAGGCCGAGGGCGATGCCGCTGAAGACGCGGCCGACGGCGAGCAGGGCCACCGAGTGCGCGCCGGCGGCCAGCAGGGCCGAGCCGAGGGCGGCGATGAGCGGGGACGGCAGCATGAGGGGGCGTCGTCCGTAGCGGTCGGACATCGGTCCACCGATCAGCAACGCCGGAACGATGCCGAGTACGTAGGTGAACAGGAGGGCGTCGACGACGACGCCGGAGATGTGCGAGTGGCCGCGGTACATGACCAGCAGCGGCGTGAACTCGTTGCCGCCCCAGGCCGCCGCGAAGACGGCGAGGCTGACGCCGGCCCAGGCCGATTTTCCGCTGTTCGACACGGGATGCACCCTAGGTGTGCGGCCCCGGTTTTGCCTAATCAGAGCCGCAGTAGCTACCATCGAGCACGTTGTCTTTCGACAGCACGCCGCCTTAGCTCAGTCGGTAGAGCGAGTCACTCGTAATGACTAGGTCAGGAGTTCGATTCTCCTAGGCGGCTCCACCAGACGGCCCTTCCGGTTCACCCGGGAGGGCCGTCGTTGTTCTCGTCTCACGCGGTACTGCACGAAGATGGCAGTGGAGGCGTCACCGGGGGCGATCTGCCCTCGGTGACGCTCACCCTGCCATTTTCGTGCGCGCTGTTTTCAGTCGATGCGCGTGGCGTGCACCAGCCCGCCGCGGGACGGGATCATCGTGACATTGCGAGCGCGGGGCGCCTCGGCGGGGCGGTCGGTGGTCTTCAGGTCGACCCGTCGGAGGATCTCGCCGACCACGGTGTGCAGTTCGGCGACGGCGAGCGGGGCACCCAGGCAGCGGCGGATACCGCCGCCGAACGGCATCAGCTCATATGGATTCGGGCGGACACCGAGGAAGCGTTCCGGACGGAATGCGAACGGTTGGGGATACAGGTCGTCGCGGTGGTGCAGCAACAGGATGCTCACCAGCGCGTTGTTGCCGGGCTCCACGCGCATGCCACTGAACTCGAACGGCGCGAGGAGTTCGCGGCCGATGATCGGTACCACGGGCCGCACCCGCATCGACTCGTTGACCAGCGCCTCCACGTAGCCGTCGTCGCCGGCCCGGGCGGCGTCGCGCGCGTCGGCGTAGACGCCGGGCGTGCGGGTGAGGCGTTCGAAGGTCCAGGCGACGGTGTTGGCGGTGGTCTCGTGACCGGCCAGCAACAGCGTCATCAACTCGTCGCGGATCTCGCTGTCCGACAGCGGCTTCCCGTCCTCGGTGCGCGCCGACAGCAGCAACGCCATGATGTCGTCCCGGGAGTCGTGGTCGCCGGCGGCGCGGCGCTCGTCGAGCACGCGGTACACGGTGCGGTCGACCATCGCGAGCACCATCTTGAGCACGCCGACCGGACGTTCACTGCGCATGTTCGCCAACTGGGTGGCCGTGGCCAGAGGCGTCGTGGACAGACCCAGCAGCCGCAGGATCGCGGTGCGCATGGATCGTTCGGCAGGTGTCGCGTCCTTCGGATCAGGCAGTCCGAAGACGGCCGACATGATCACGTCGAGGGTGATCTGCTGTGCGATGTCGACCAGCTTCACCTCGGTGCCCACCGGCCACGACCGCAGGCCGGCGTCGGTGGCTCGCGCGATGCTCTCCTGATACGCGGCGACCGCCTTGCCGTGGAACCGCGGCAGCAGCAGTGCACGCTGCTGACGGTGGCGGTCCCCCACCGAGGTCAGCACCGATTCGGGCCCGACGATCGGGGCCAGCGGCGACTGCCGCACCGACGACGGCGCATCCGCTTCGTCGGCGAGCATCAGCTTCTTGATGTCCGACGGCTCGTAGATCACCACCACCGGCGCGGGACCGCCGCGCAGGTGGTAGCGCAGGGGCGCGCCCCCGTGCCGGACGGCGTCGCCGAACAGCAGATCCCCCTGATGCAGCAGAAAGTGCAGCGACTTGGAGAATCCGCCGAGCGGATAGAACGTCCGGTGATCCACCAACGCTACCGGGCCCGCACCGTCCGCCTCGCCGATGCCGGACGCGGCATCGCCGGGTGCCAGCTGCCAGTGCCGCACTCGTACTGTCCGGGGTGGACGGGTCGCAGTCGTCATACCGATCGCCTCCTGCCCACCGAGGATAAGACTCTGCGGCACTGTTCGGAGCGGATTCGACGGCAGGCCTACACTCGAGGCATGTCTGAGTTCACCGACAAGATCAAGGAGAAGGCCGAGGCCGTCTCCGCCGCGATCGACAACGAGCTGACCGTCCTCGAAGGCGCCGGCGGAGACGATCCGCTCGCCGACCACGAAGCGAAGAAGGCAGCCGAGAAGGCCGACGACTCCGAATAGTCTCAGGCGGAGCGGCGGCGGCGGAGTTCCCCGCCGATCCGCACCATCATCGCGTCGACCGCGAACTTCGGTTTGACGTTCTCGTCGAGCGCGGTGCGGCATTCGAGCACTGCCTCGATGCAGCCCAGTAGTTTCTCCGGCGCCGCGTAGGCCGCCATCGCCGACGTCAGATCGGCTTCCTTGTCCGGGTGCATCAACGTCACCCGTGCCCCCATCGAGAGCGCGAGCGCGTCCCGGAACAGCGCCGCCAGATCGACCAGCGCGCGGTCGAGGTTGTCGCGCACGATCCGGGTGCGCCGCGACTTCTGCCGCTTCTCCAGTTCTTTGATCACGCCTGCGGTGCCGCGCGGCGGCCGGGCCGTGCCTTTCCCGGTGCCGCCCGCACCGAGGGCGGTCATCAGTTCTTCGGTCTCCGGCTCGTCGAGTTCGGCGGCCAGCTGGTCGGCGACGGTGGTCGCCGCCTTCACCAGCGCTTCACCCGCGGCGTACATCTCGCCCTCGCGGACCGCGGCGCGGGCGAGCGCCAGCGCCTGCTCCCGCTGGGCTCTCGCCTTCTCGTCGGTGGCCAGGCGACGGGCACGGCCGACGTGCCCACCGGCGACACTCGCCGCCCACTGCGCCTGATCGGCGTCGATGCCTTCGGCCGTCAGCACCTGCGCGATGGCGTCGGCGCCGGGTGCCGTCAGCCCGACGTGCCGGCATCGGGATCGCAGGGTGACAGCGATGTCCTCCGGTGCCACCGACGGCGCGCACAGCAGGAAGATGGTGCGCTCCGGCGGCTCCTCGACGGCCTTCAAGAGGGCGTTGGCGCCCTGCTCGGTGAGCCGGTCCGCGTCCTCGACGACGACGATCTGCCAGCGACCGGTGGTCGGCCGGCGCGCGGCCATCTGCACGATGTCGCGGATCTGGGCCACCGAGATGCTCAAGCCTTCGGGCACGATGTGCCGCACATCGCCGTGCGTACCGGCGAGCACCGTCGTGCAGGCGCGGCATTCGCCGCACCCCACCTGTCCGGGGTCCTGGCATTGAAGGGCCGCGGCGAAGCAGGTGGCGGCCACCGAACGACCGCTACCGGGCGGCCCGGTGAACAGCCAGGCGTGGGTCATCGCCGATCCGCCGGCCGGCCTGGCGATCTCGTCGCCGAACATCGAGACGGCGCCCAGGTCGGTCTCGTCCAGCGATGCGGCCGCCCCTCGGGCGGCGGTCGCGGCCGCGGTCAACTCGGTCGCGACCGCGTCCTGGCCGATCAGCGCGTCAAAGACATTCGTCACATCGTCCAGACTAAAGCCCTGTTCAGACAGACCCGACACCGGCGAACCGTTAACTATTGCAAGCACCCCCGGTAACCTTGGACAACGTGGTACGAACTCGGTCGAGGTTCACCAAGAACCTGCATACGGCGCGCTGGCTGGCGCACACGCCGTGGCCGATTCTTGCCCTCGACATGCTGCGGGCGAACCTGCTCGGCGCACTGTTCACGTTCGCGTTCCTGCGGTTCGGCATGCCCGACGCCGACGCGATCAGCCTGAACGAGATCAGCGCCCAGAATCAGGTCTTCTTCCTGGCGTATCTGGTCGTCGCCGTGCTCATCGGCGCTTGGGCGTCGATCCGTCTGAGCATGCCGGTCCTCATCTGGCATCGGCGCCGCAGCCGCCTCGACGACGCGAAGTCCCGGCACCGCGCACTCGCGCTGCCCATGCTGCTCACCTACGTCAACGCCGGTCTCTGGCTGATCGGCGGCATCCTGCTGACCGGGCTCAGTCTGCGCGTCTCCACCAAGGACGCGGTACTGGTGGCGATCGCGAGCACCGTCGGCGGTGTGGTGACGTGCGTGCTCAGCTTCCTGCAAGCCGAGCGGGTGCTGCGGCCGATCACGGTCGCCGCGATGGCCAACGAGCCGGAGAACACTCCGGCTCCGGGCATCACCACGCGCATCACCATCTTCTGGCTGATCACCGTGGCGTTGCCGATGGCCGTCATCATCGTGTTGATCACTCTGCAGCGGACCCACGTGCTCGCCGCCAGCGCCCAGGACATCCAGCGCCCGGTCCTGTGGATGGCGGTGGCCGCGATCGCCTTCGGCATCCTGGCGCTGACCCGTCTGGTCAGTTCCATCACCGACCCGATCAAGCAGCTGCGGATGGCGATGAATCAGGTCCGCAACGGCAACCTGAACGTCGCCGTCAAGATCTACGACCGCAACGATCTCGGTCTGCTGCAGGCCGGCTTCAACGACATGGTCGACGACCTCCGTGAACGCCAGGAACTGCGCAACCTGTTCGGCCGCTACGTCGGCGAGGACGTCGCGCGCCGCGCCATCGAGAGCGGCACCGAGCTGGGCGGCGAGGAACGCTACGTCGGCGTCCTGTTCGTCGACATCGTCGGCTCGACCCGACTGGCGGTGACGCGTCCGCCGCGCGAGGTGGTGGACCTGCTCAACGAGTTCTTCGAGATCGTCGTCGAGGTGGTCGGCCGGCACGGCGGCTTCGTCAACAAGTTCCAGGGCGACGCGGCGCTGGCCATCTTCGGCGCACCGCTCGAGATCGACGACTTCGCGGGGGCGGCCCTGGCCGCCGGCCGCGACCTGCGAGTGGAGCTGACCCGCCGTCTCGGTGACGTCGACATGGGTATCGGTGTGTCGGCGGGCAAGGCCGTGGCCGGGCACATCGGTTCGCAGCAGCGCTTGGAGTACACGGTGATCGGCGACCCGGTGAACGAGGCGGCCCGCCTCACCGAGCTGGCGAAGGACGAGCGCACCCGCGTACTGGGTTCGGCACGCGCCGTGTTCCTCGCCTCGGATGCCGAGGCCGAGAACTGGGAGATCGGCGAGGGCGTGGAGTTGCGCGGCCGCGGCATCGAGACCCTGCTGGCACGGCCCAAGCTGGACCGGATCGCCCCGGACGTACTCACCGACACCGACGACGACACCCACGACCCGGGCAGCCGGGTGGAGGACCAGATCGTCTGACGCTGAAGCCGGTCGACCACCTGTCGACGCGAGCACTGCCTCCTTTCGACAAGCTCAAGGAGCGGGCGAAACTCAAGGAGCGGGCGAAGCTCGAGCAGCGGGTCGACGCTCAAGGAGCGGAAAGAACCTCGCGGAACGCGAAGAACGGCCGGCTACGCCTTCTTGGCCGCGGTCTTCTTGGCGGCCGTCTTCTTCGCCGTCGTCTTCTTCGCGGTCTTCTTGGCCGCCTTCTTGGTGGCCTTCTTGGCCGGACCACGGGCCCGACGATCGGCGAGCAACTCCATCGCCCGCTCCGGGGTGATGGTGGCGACCTCATCGCCCTTGCGCAGGCTGGCGTTGGTCTCGCCGTCGGTCACGTAGGGGCCGAAGCGGCCGTCCTTGATGACCATAGGCTTGCCGCTGGCCGAGTCGTCGCCCAGTTCACGCAGGGGCGGGGCGGCCGCGGCACGGCCGCGACGCTTGGGTTCGGCATAGATCTTCAGCGCCTCGTCGAGCGTGACGGTGAACAGCTGCTCCTCGTTGGCGAGGGACCGCGAGTCGGCGCCCTTCTTCAGGTACGGGCCGTAGCGGCCGTTCTGCGCGGTGATCTCCTCGCCGTCACCCGGGTCGACGCCCACCACGCGCGGCAGTGACAGCAGCTTGAGCGCGTCGTCGAGCGTGACGGTCGAGATGTCCATGGTCTTGAGCAGCGACCCGGTGCGCGGCTTGGGGCCGGCCTTCTTCGCCGCCTTCTTCGCGACCTTCTTGGCCGCCTTCGCCGGAGCCTTGGTGGCGACGGTGCCGGCGGTGACCTCGTCGAGGGCGACGACCTCGTCACCGGAGCCGCCGGCCGGCAGGGTCTGGCCCCCGTCGGGCGGGGTCGGGCCGGCCGGGATGGTGGCGGGTGCACCCGCGTCACCCTCGTCGGGGTCTTCAGGCAGGATCTCGGTGACGTAGGGACCGAAGCGGCCTTCCTTCACCACGATCTTGTGGCCGGTGGCCGGGTCGACGCCGAGTTCACGACCTTCTTGGGGGGTGGCGAACAGCTTCTCCGCGACCTCGATGGTCAGTTCGTCCGGCGTCATGTCGGCGGGCAGGTTGGCGCGCTGCAGGTCCGGCTCGGCGTCGCCGGTGGCGACGTTGCGTTCCAGGTACGGGCCGAAGCGGCCGACACGCACGTAGACGGGGCGGCCGTCGGAGTCGTCAAACAGTTTGATGGAGTTCACTTCGCGGGCGTCGATGCCTTCGAGGTTGACGCCGACGAGCTGCTTCAGTCCGCCGAGCCGCGCGATCGCGCCGGCCGCGTCGTCGCCGGAGTCGGCACCGTCGTCGCCGAAGTAGAACTCGCTCAGCCAGCGGGTGCGGTTCTCCTTGCCCTCGGCGATCTGATCGAGATCGTCTTCGAGGGAGGCGGTGAAGTCGTAGTCGACGAGACTGTTGAAGTAGCCCTCCAGCAGCCCGACCACGGCGAACGCCACCCACGACGGCACCAGGGCGTTGCCCTTCTTCACCACGTAGCCGCGGTCCTGGATGGTGCCGATGATCGACGCGTAGGTCGACGGGCGGCCGATGCCCAGTTCTTCGAGCACCTTGACCAGCGACGCTTCGGTGTAGCGGGCCGGCGGATTGGTCTGGTGACCGTCGGCGGTCGGCTCGGTGGCGGTGAGCTGCTGGCCTTCGACGAGGTTCGGCAGCCGGTTCTCGGCGTCGTCGGCCTGGCCACCGGCCTCGGCGTCGACGGTCTCGACGTAGGCGGACAGGAAGCCCGGGAACGTGATGGTGCGGCCCGACGACGCGAACACGACCCTCTCGCCGGTGGCGGCGGTGCCGCCGATCCGCAGGCTCATGGTGGTGCCCTTGGCGTCGGCCATCTGGGAGGCGACGGTGCGCTGCCAGATCAGTTCGTAGAGGCGGAACTCGTCGGTGTCCAGATCCTTCGCGACCTGACCGGGGGTGCGGAAGCTTTCACCGGCGGGGCGGATGGCCTCGTGCGCCTCCTGCGCGTTCTTGACCTTGCGGGTGTACTGGCGCGGCGTCGGGTGCACGAAGTCGGCGCCGTACAGCTCCTTGGCCTGGGCGCGGGCGGCGCCGATGGCCGAATCGGACAGCGTGGTCGAGTCGGTACGCATGTAGGTGATGTAGCCGTTCTCGTACAGCCGCTGCGCGATGCGCATGGTGCGGTCCGACGAGAAGCGCAGCTTGCGGCCGGCCTCCTGCTGGAGGGTGGAGGTCATGAACGGCGCGTACGGGCGACGGGTGTACGGCTTCTCCTCGACGGACGACACCGTCATCCGGGCACCGTCCAGGCCGGCGGCCAGCGCGGTCGCCTTCGCCTGGTCGAGCACGACCGTGCCGGCGGCCTTCTTCAGTTTGCCGTCCGGCCCGAAGTCACGACCGGCGGCGACGCGGGCGTCGTCGACGGAGACGAGACGGGACGAGAAGGTGCGGGGGGCACCGGCGTCGGCGCCGGCATCCATGGTGGCGGCGAGGTCCCAGTAGTCGGCCGAGACGAACGCCATGCGCTCGCGCTCCCGCTCGACGATGATCCGGGTGGCGACGGACTGCACGCGGCCCGCCGACAGCTTCGGCATGACCTTCTTCCACAGCACCGGGGACACTTCGTAGCCGTAGAGGCGGTCCAGGATGCGGCGGGTCTCCTGGGCGTCGACGAGGTCGATGTCCAGGTCGCGCGGGTTCTCGGCGGCGGCGATGATGGCGGGCTTGGTGATCTCGTGGAACACCATGCGCTTGACCGGCACCTTGGGCTTGAGGACCTCGAGCAGATGCCAGGCGATGGCTTCTCCCTCGCGGTCACCGTCCGTGGCTAGATAGAGCTCGTCGACCTCTTTGAGCAGGGACTTGAGCTCGGTGACCGTCGACTTCTTGTCGGCGGACACCACGTAGAGCGGCTCGAAGTCGTGGTCGACGTTCACACCGAGGCGCGCCCACTTCTCACCCTTGTATTTGGCGGGCACGTCGGCGGCACCGCGGGGCAGGTCACGGATGTGACCGCGGGAGGATTCCACGATGTAGTTGCCGCCGAGGTAGCCCGCGATCTTGCGGGCCTTGGTCGGGGACTCGACGATGACGAGCCGACGCACGGCGGGGGAATCGGTATCGGTGGCGGCCACGGGTGCCCTTCGTAGAGAGAAACGCTGCTCGCTGCCGTTTGTACCTTATATAAGGGGTCCTCTGCACGTCGGCTCACCAAACGCGTCGCGCCGTGATGCCCCTTCTGTCCGTTCCGCCGGGCTACTCTGACGTGACCCCGAGCCTTCTAGGAGAGTGCCGTGAACCGCACGACCATCGCCGCCGTCGGAGCCCTGACGGCCCTTGCGGCCACCCTGTCGGCCTGCCATTCGGAGAAGGGCGCCGATACGGGTTCGGTGAAGGTCGACCATCAGATCGGCACCGGCGACACGGCGATCACCGTCAGCTTCGCCACGCCCAAGGGCTGGACCGTCGAGCAGTCCGGACCGGACCTGTACCTGCTGCCCGAGGGCCGTCATCTGAGCAGCGGTTTCAGCATCAAGGACCGCACCGAGATCACCGACGAGAAGGAGGCCAAGAAGGCCGGCGACGTCTCGGTGATCGAGATCAGTGCGCTCGCTTGCGGCCAGATCCAGTCGCAGATCGCGTCGGGCGGACAGTCGCAGCCGGTCGGCGTGTGGACGATGTACGAGATGCTCGACCGCATCCGGACGCCCGTCTACTCGACCGTCAGCGACTTCGCTCTGCCGTCGTCGGATCCGAGCGCCTGCACGAAGGCCGTACCGCTGGTGTACGCGTCGGACAGTGCCCCCGGCGGCCAGCCGGCGAAGACCCCGGCCGTCGACACCGCCAAGAAGGACCTCCTGCCGGGATTGACCTTCACCGAGTGACCGTCAGGCAGGGGTTGGTTTCGACACGGGCCGGTTCCTGAGCCTGTCGAAGGGCGGCGCCCGGCTCAACCAGCGTGGGCACGGACCGGTTCCTGAGCCGGTCGAAGGGCGTCGCCCGGCTCAACCAGCACGGGTTTCGACACGGCTCAACCGGCGAGAAGGTCAGGCGGGGGTCGGCCAGGCCGCCTGCGCGGCGGCGCCGGCGGGAGCACCGCCGACACTCTCCAGCAGGCGCGCACGCCGCTTGCGCCCGGTGATCCGCAACGACGGCTGGTGGCCGTGCGAGCCGACCAGCGTCGGGGCGATGCCTACGCGCATCAGTGCCGTCGCCAAAGCGCCGTGGGTGTCGGGGGCGTGCGGATCCAGCCCGAGCACGTAGTGGATGCCTTCCGGGCGGCCCGAGGCGAGCACCCAGAACCTCAAGGCGCGGGGGCTCGGCGTCCATCCGTCCGGCACCGACTTCATGGCACCGGTGGTCCAGTCACGATGCAGGGCGGTCAGACGCGGCGTCACCTCGGTGCGCGCGATGGGTGTGCCCTCGTCGGAGGTCTCCGCCTCGGCCGCCAGTCCGCTCGCCGCGATGTCGGCCGCGATCGCCTCGGCACGCCACACATCGGCGACGACCACGGACACGCGGGCGCCGTCGGGGGTATGCACCGACTGCCCCTGAGCGGCCAGAAGACCGGCCAGGTCGTCGATCGCAGGTTCCTCCGTGTCAGCGGAGAACAACGACAACTGGCTCACAGCGAAAACTCTACCGCTGCCACACCCGTCTCATCCGACGCACGAGCCGGGGAGCGCGACTACCCGGGTGTCGCGAGCCGCGTCCGACGGTGGTCTGAATACTTCAGCGGTGAGGTCACGGGGGGAATCTTCCCTCGTGTGGTCGCATGTGCAGAGGTGAGACCGGTCAGACGAGGAGCGGGGAGAGTCGAGGAGCGAGGGAAAGCTCAGGAAGCGCGGATGCGAGAACTCCCGGCCCCGATCGAATGATCGGAACCGGGAGTTCTGTGCATGAGATCCGGAAGGATCAGCCTTCCACCGGGGTAACGCCGGTGGCCTGCAGACCCTTGTCGCTCTGTCCGAGCTCGTAGTCCACGCGCTGGTTCTCCTCCAGGGTACGGAAGCCGTTGCCCTGGATCTCGGTGAAGTGAACAAACACGTCGCGGTTGCCGTCATCCGGAGCGATGAAGCCGTAGCCCTTTTCCGAATCGAACCACTTCACAGTTCCCTGTGCCATTTACTGCATACCTCTTCTTGCTGCATTTTTCCGCCCGAAGGAATCGGGACGGAGGCCTGTTCCGACCGCCATACTCTGCAAACAGACCCTCGCGAAATGCGAAGAAAAACCGCTCAGTACCACGTTCGCAACCTGCTTCACATCGGTGAAGCGTGCGACCACCTTCCACCTAACCATGTCCCGGACGAATAAGACACCCCTGGAACCGGGCTGTGACCTATCCGCGGCGTCAAGGCAGGTCGGCGGCCGCCGTACGATGGAGATCACTTTCCACGCACGACGGCAGGGCCCCAGGTTGACGCAGCACGACTCCTACGGCGAGGAGTTGCTCGCAGCGACCCTGGCCGGCGCCGACCCCGCCGAGGAGAGCCCCCTCACCCACACCGCGGTGATCGCCAAGCGCACCGCCGAATTCGCCGACTGGCCGGCCTGGGTTCCCGCCGACGTGCGCGACGCCTTCGTCGAGCGCGGCATCGAAAAGCCCTGGACGCACCAGGTGACCGCCGCCGATCACGCGATGGCCGGCCGCAACGTGTCCATCTGCACCGGCACCGCGTCGGGCAAGTCGCTCGCCTACCTGCTGCCGATACTCACCACGTTCGCGACCGACCCCAACTCGACGGCGCTGTACCTGTCGCCGACGAAGGCCCTCGGCACCGACCAGCTGCGTGCGGTGAGCGAGACGATCGCCGGCCGCCGCACATTCAGCCACCTCCAGCCGTGCATGTACGACGGCGACACCGAATCCGAGCTCCGCCAGTGGGCGCGCACCCATTCCCGGTGGATCTTCACCAACCCGGACATGCTGCATCTCGGAATTCTGTCGACGCATCAGAAATGGCGGCAGTTCTTCGCGAAACTGAAGTTCGTCGTCGTCGACGAATGTCACCACTATCGCGGAGTCTTCGGCTCCCATACGGCGCTGGTTCTGCAACGCATGCTGCGGGTGGCGCGGGCGTACGGCGCCGATCCGGTCGTCATCGGCGCGAGTGCGACCGTGTCGAATCCGGAGCAGGCGCTGTCCCGGCTGATCGGCGACGACGTCGTAGCCGTCACGCAGGACACCTCGCCGCACGGCGAACGCACCGTCGCCATGTGGGAGCCGGGCTTTCTTCCTTTCGACGGAGCTCAAGGAACGAACAACAGGGCTCAAGGAGCGGGGAACGAAGCTCAAGGAGCGAACAGCCGGGGCGAGAACGCCGCACCCGTCCGCCGGCCGGCCGGCGCCGAAGCGGCCCGTCTGCTCGCCGACTTCGTGGTGGAAGGGGCACGCACCCTGTGCTTCCTGCGCAGCCGCCGCGGTGTGGAGGTGACCGCGTTGCGCGCCCGCGAACTCCTCGCCGAATCCGCACCGGACCTGACGAACCGGGTGGCGGCCTATCGCGCCGGGTACCTCGCCGACGACCGCCGACGGCTCGAACGCGCCCTGGCCGACGGTGAACTGCTGGGCGTCGCCACCACCAACGCCCTCGAACTCGGCGTCGACATCAGCGGCCTGGACGCGGTGATCGTCGCCGGCTATCCCGGCACCATCGCCAGCTTCTGGCAGCAGGCCGGGCGTGCCGGACGGCGCGGCGAGGGATCCCTCGTTGTGATGATCGCCCGCGACGATCCGCTCGACACCTACCTGGTGCACCACCCCGACGCCCTCCTCGGGCGGCCCGTCGAGGCCACCGTCACCGATCCCGGCAACCCGTACATCCTCGGGCCGCACCTGCTGTGCGCCGCCACCGAACTGCCGCTCACCGACGCCGACGTCGACGCCTTCGACCGCGCCTTCAGCACCCCCACGCTGCACTCCCGGCGTGCCCACGACGCCGTCGCCGGACTCGAGGCGGCCGGTCTTCTGAAGCGTCGCAAGGCGGGCTGGTATCCGGCCCCGTCGACCAGCTCGGAGAACGGTGACCCGTACGCGGACATCGACATCCGCGGCGGGATCGGGGGTCAGGTCCTGATCGTCGATGCCACCACGTCGCGTCTGCTCGGCACCGTCGACTCCAGCCGCGCCAAGAAGTCCGTCTACCCGGGTGCCGTGTACCTGCATCAGGGCGAGAGCTTCGTCGTCGACGAACTGGATCTGGACGAAGGGCTCGCGCTCACCCATCCCGAACGGCCCGACTGGACCACCACCGACCGCGAGGTCAGCGATGTGACCATCCTGGCGACGCACCGGTCGTGGTCGTCGGGGCCGATGACGGTGTCGTTCGCCGACGTCGAAGTGACCAACCAGGTGGTCGGTTATCTGCGCAAGGCCCTGTCCGGGGAGATCCTCGACTCGGTGGCCCTGGATCTGCCGCCGGAGGAGCTCACCACCCGCGCCGTGCTCTACACGCTGACCCCGGAATCGTTGGAGGCGGCCGGGATCGGGCCCGAGCGGCTTCCCGGTGTCCTGCACGCCGCCGAGCACGCGATGATCAGCCTTCTCGGCCTGGTGGCCACCTGCGACCGCTGGGACATCGGCGGACTGTCCACCGATCTGCATCCGGACACCGGGCTGCCGACGGTGTTCGTGTACGACGGCTATCCGGGCGGCGCAGGCTTCGCCGAGCGGGGTTTCGACGCGTTCGCCGACTGGGTGGCCGCCACCGCGGAGGCGGTCGCCGACTGTCGCTGCGCCGACGGCTGCCCGTCCTGCGTGCAGTCCCCCAAGTGCGGCAACGGCAACGAGCCGCTCGACAAGGCCGGGGCGATCACCGTCCTGAACCTGCTGCGTGAACTGTCCTCCGGCTAGCCGCCGTCGACGACGGCGGCGGACTGGCGCGCGATCTCCAGCTCCTCGTTGGTGGGAACCACCAGGACCGTGATCGCCGAATCGTCGGTGGAGATGACCCGCGGCTCCGGGCTGCGGACGGCGTTGCGGTCCGCGTCGATCACGATGCCGAAGTTCTCCAGATCCTTCAGCCCCTCGGCGCGGACGGCGACGGCGTTCTCGCCGACACCCGCGGTGAACACGATCGCGTCCACGTGGCCGAGCTCGATCAGATACGCCCCGATGTAGTGGCGCAGACGGTGCAGATAGACGCCGAATGCGAGCTCGGCGGCCTCGTCGCCGGCGTCGACCCGCTCCAGCACGGACCGGAAGTCGTTGTCGCCGCACAGGCCCTTGAGGCCGGACTCCTTGTTGTAGAGGCGATCGATGTCGTCGATCGACATTCCGGCGACGCGCGCCAGCTGGAACGTGATGCCCGGATCGATGTCGCCGGTGCGGGTTCCCATCACCAGGCCTTCGAGCGGCGTCATGCCCATCGTCGTGTCGATCGGCCGGCCCCCGCGGATCGCCGACATCGACGCCCCGTTGCCCAGGTGCAGAACGATCTGGTTCACCTCGTCGTACGGACGGTTCAGGAACTCGGCGGCCCGCCGCGACACGTAGGCGTGGCTGGTGCCGTGGAATCCGTAGCGGCGGATCGCGTACTCCTTCGCCACGTCCGCGTTGAGCGCGTACGTCGACGACTCGGCCGGCAGATCGTGGAAGAAGGCGGTGTCGAAGACGACGACGGCCGGCACGTCCGGCAGCAGTTCGGTGACCGCGTCGATGCCCACCAGGTTGGGCGGATTGTGCAGCGGCGCGAGCGGCGCGATGCGGGCGATCTCCTCCCGCACGAACGGTGTCACCAGCGTCGGCTCGTGGAAGCTGCGGCCACCGTGCACCACGCGATGCCCGACGGCCACCAGACCCGCCTGCGTCAGGTTCACGCCGTCGCCGGCGAACAGCTCCATCACCTTCGCGATGGCCGCACGATGATCCGGCAGCGACAGTTCGATCTTCTGCTCACGCCCACCGCACTCGTGCTTGATGGACGACGTCTTCTCCCCGATCCGTTCGGCCAGACCGTCCGCATACACGTCCTCGGTCAGCGGATCGACGATCTGGTATTTCAGCGACGACGAGCCGGCGTTGATCACCAGGACGGCACCGGGGCGGACGATCGGGGAGTCGGTCATGTCGCGGAGTCCTTCTTCGCGGAGCGGGCCTTCTTGGGGGTGGTTTCGGCACGGGGCGGCGTCACCGACGAAAGAGCGGCGGCTTTGATGTTCTGCGCCTGGATCGCGGTGATGGCGACGGTGTTGACGATGTCGGAGATCAGGGCGCCGCGGGAGAGGTCGTTCATCGGCTTGTTCAGACCCTGCAGCACCGGACCGATCGCGATCGCGCTCGCCGACCGCTGCACCGCCTTGTAGGTGTTGTTACCGGTGTTCAGGTCCGGGAAGATCAGCACCGTCGCGCGGCCGGCTACCGGGGAGTCCGGCATCTTGGTGGCCGCCACCGACGGGTCGATGGCGGCGTCGTACTGGATCGGACCCTCCACCAGGATCTGCGGTGCACGTTCGCGGACCAGCTCGGTGGCCTGACGGACCTTGTCGACGTCGGCGCCCGAACCGGAACCACCCGTCGAATACGACAGCATGGCCACGCGCGGATCGATGCCGAACGCCGACGCGGTGCCGGCCGAGCTGATCGCGATGTCGGCGAGCTCCTCGGCGGACGGGTCGGGCACGACGGCGCAGTCGCCGTAGGTGAGGACCTTGTCGGCCAGGCACATGAAGAAGACGCTCGACACCGTCTTGACGCCCGGCTGGGTCTTGATGATCTCGAAGGCGGGCCGGATGGTCTGCGCAGTGGTGTGGACGGCGCCGGACACCATGCCGTCGACCATGCCGGTGTGCAGCATCATGGTGCCGAAGTACGACTCGTCGCGCACCACTTCGAGGGCCCGTTCCTCGGTCATCCCCTTGTGCTTGCGCAGCTCGTAGTAGGAGTGGGCGAAGCCCTCCAGAAGGTCGCTGGTGCGGTTGTCGATCACGTCGATGCCGGTCAGGTCGACACCCAGTTCCTTGGCCCGGTCCCGCACCTTGTCCTCGTCGCCGAGGACGGTGAGCCGAGCGACGCCGCGGCGCAACAGCCGGCCGGCGGCCCGCAGGATGCGGTCGTCGTCGCCCTCCGGCAGCACGATGTGCTGCGGATCGGACTTGGCCTGCGCGATCAGCTGGTACTCGAACATCTGCGGCGTCACGACCTCGGGGCGGTGCACGTTGGTCTCCGCGAACAGATCCTCGAATCCGACGTGACGGTCCATCAGCGCCAGCGCCGCCTCCACCTTGCGGGCCGAACCGCTGACCATCCGGCCGCGCGTCGTGGCCGCGATGCGGGCCGTCTCGTAGGTGCCGTACTGGCACTGCAGGATCGGCAGGGTGGGCCGCAGGCCCTTCACCAGGGCGTCGATCATCGGGTGCGGGTTGAGGCCGCCGTTGAGGATGATGCCGGACAGACGCGGGAAGCCCTGGGCGGCGTTCGCGTTCACCAACGACAGCAGCACGTCCGAACGGTCGGCGGGCGCGATCACCGCCATCGACTCCTCGAGCCGCTCCAGGATGTGTTCGACGGTCATGCCGCCGACCATCACATCCAGCGCCTCCCGGTCCAGAAGGTCGGCGTCACCGCTGTACAGGGTGGCGTCGAGCGCCTCGGCGAGCTCGGCCATGGTCGGCGCATTCAGGATCGGCTCCTCGGGCACCGCCCACACCAGGCAGCCCAGATCAGAGATGGCGTCGGCGACCGCCTGCACCTGATCGGGTTCGCACCGGTTGGCGACCACACCGGCCATCTCGGCGTGCGACGCCTCGATGTCGGCGATCAGCAGCTCGACCATCGAATGCATGTCGGTGGGTGTGCGGCCGGCGGCCGACGCCACCAGCAGGACGGGCGCGGCCAGGTTGGCGGCGATCCGCGCATTGAAGCTGAGCTCGGACGGCGACGCGACATCGGTGTAGTCCGAGCCGATCACCAGCACGTTGTCGCACTGCTGGGCGACCACGTGAAACCGCGCGACGATGTCGGAGATCGCCTGCTCGGGATCGGCGTGCACATCGTCGTAGGTGACGCCGAGGCATTCCTCGTAGGGGATGTCGACCGACGTATGCTCCATCAGGAGGTCCAGGATGTAGTCCCGTTCGCCGGCGCCGGCCCGCGAGATGGGGCGGAAGACACCCACCCGGCCGCCGGTGGCCGTGAGGTGCGCCAGCACTCCCAGAGCGACACTCGACTTACCGGTTCCGCCCTCGGAGGAGGCGATGTAGATGGCTCGCGCTGACTCGGGCTGGGAACCGTTCATGAGCTCAGCGTATCCCCGTCCCGATCGGCTCAGTCGGTGACGGCCCGAACGACGAGATCGGCGATCGCGTCGTCGGTGAGCGAACTCTGCGGCACCACCATCGAGGACATGATGGTGCGCACCATGAACTCGATCGCACCCCGCGGATTGGGGCGCAGCGCCTGGGCCTCTTCCGTGGTCAGTTCCGGCAGCACCGTCTCCACGATCCGCTCCACGAGCGTGGGTCCGTCGTCGACGCCGACACTGATCAGCGAACGCGACACCTCCTCCGGCTCGTGGCGCAGCACGTACTGCAGGGCGCCGTGGTCGCGGATGTAACCGAGCGCCGACGTCACCCGGATGTGGACCCGGCGGGCCGGATCCGGTTCGTCGGCGCCCCAGGCGATGAACTTCTCCCGAAGCAGCACCAGCTCGCGGTCCACGATCGCGTTCATCAAGGCGCTGCGGCCACCGAACATGCGGTAGGCGGTGGCCCGGGCGACACCGGCGTGGCTGGCGACCTGGGTGAGGCTCAACGCCCGGGAACCGAACCGCGAGATGAGGCCGAGGCCCGCCTCGACGAGTGAGTCCCGATCCATGCGGTCTACTCGTCGATCACGTGGACGGCGGCCTCCTCCGCGGAGGCTCCGGCACCGTCGACACCGGCATCGGTGGCCAGCATCTGTGCGTCGACGTCCTCGTTCACGCCCGCGTCGGGGGCGATCAGGCGACCCGCCCGCCGATCGCCGACCTCGTCGTCCGACGGGAAGTCGGCATCCGGGTCGGATTCGGAGTCGTAGTCGACGTCCGGTTCCTCCTCGGCGAGACGCTCGTCGAGGGTCTCGGGATCCTGGTCGTCGATCTCGTCGCCGTAGCCCTTGGGCGCGCGGTCCGGCGGGTCGTAGCCCTCATCGAGCACGTCGTCGAGTTCCGGGCGGTCGAGAGTGTCGTCGGGCTGGAGCTGATCGACGTCGTAGTCGACGTCGTTGTCATCGTTGTCGCTCATGTCTTTGACACTACTGATTTCCCGACCGGCCGGCCGGGCTTAGCGCCGCCAGGGCTCGTAGGCGCGCGGATCCTCGATCGGCTCCAGAATGCACCGTCGGATACAGGTCGGGAACGGCGGCCCTCAGCGACGCCTCGACCCGCTCGACGAGGTCGTGGCCGCGCTGCACCGACCACTCGCCCGGCACCAGCATGTGCAGCTGCACGAACCGGATGTGACCGGCCTCCCGGGTGCGGACGTCGTGGAAGTCGACGCCGTCGCCGCGGTAGGAGTCAAGCACCCCGTCGATGGCGGCGCGCTCGTCGTCACCGATCGCGGCATCCATCAGTCCCGACCCGGACCGGCGCACCAGCCGGTAGCCGACGAACAGGATGTTGACGGCCACCGCGATGGCGATGAGCGGGTCCAGGACGGTCCACCCGCTCACCGCGACCAGCAGCACGGCGACGATCACGCCGCCGGTCGTGACCAGGTCGGTCATCAGGTGTTTGCCGTCGGCTTCGAGGGTGATCGACCGATGCCGGCGACCGGCCCGGATCAGGGCGACCGCGACGGCACCGTTGAGGGCGGCGGCGACAGCGGCGATCACGAGACCGAGGCCCAGCTTCTCGAGATGTTCGGGGTGACGGAGCCGATCGACGGCGGCGTAGATGATGGCGCCCGACGCGATCACGATCAGCACGCCCTCGATGACCGCCGAGAAGTACTCGCTCTTGGTGTGCCCGAAGTTGTGGTCGTCGTCGGCGGGCCGGGCCGCCACCCGCAGGGCGATGAACGCGACGATCGCCGCCGCCAGATTCACCAGCGACTCGGCCG
This sequence comes from Gordonia sp. (in: high G+C Gram-positive bacteria), assembly GCF_047600565.1. Classification (GTDB taxonomy): domain Bacteria; phylum Actinomycetota; class Actinomycetes; order Mycobacteriales; family Mycobacteriaceae; genus Gordonia. The sequence continues at coordinate 2,521,674 of NZ_JASGKN010000001.1, read as the reverse complement.
CATCGGAGAGCAGACCCACCGATCCGGTCACCAGCCAGGCCGAGCCCTTCAGCACGATGGTGGCGACGGCCGTCGCGATACTCAGCAACGCCCAGCGGCTGAGATCACGACCCCCGACGGTTTCCATATCGACCATTATCGCCCCATCGCGCGGCGTCTCGGGCCACCCTGGATGCATGCTCGACGAGTTGGAGGCTCAGGCTCGGTCGATGTACGACGCGGGCGAGTACACGCACGCCCTCGCGGAGTTCTCGGTGCTCCGTGAAGTGCGGGCGCGCCGCGAGGGGCCCTACTCGGTGAAGTATCTGAGCGCCCTGCACGAGTCGGTGCGCTGCATGCGGCACCTGGGACTGTGGCGCGACACCGACTATCTGTGCACGGAACTGCATGCCAAATACGTGCGCACCCACGGCCGGGGCGAGGCCGCCACGGTGGACGTCGCCAAACACTGGGCGTGGGCTCTTCTGCATCTGGATGCGGTGGATCCGGCGGTCCGGCTCTACGTGACCACCGCCGACGCACTGTGGCCGCTGGACGAGCCGGCGGCCCGACGACTGCTCGGCGCCGCCGCCGTGCATTCCGGCGATCCGCTCGACGGCGTCACGCTGACGCACACCACCGAGCTGGCACACGCGCTGGCCGATCTCGACGGACTGGTGAAAAACGAAACCGGCGCCAGTCCGTCGATCGATTTCGACGGGCTGGCGCCGGTGTAGCGCAGTCGGAAGGTTACTCGGCCTTCGCGGGCAGGGTGAACAGGCTGACGACGCCGAAGATGACCAGCAGCAGGCCGGCGACCCACACGAGGGTCTCCAGCGCGATGCTCGGGTACCAGACGCACATGATGATGCCGGCGGCGATCGAGATCAGGCCACCGAGGATGACCAGCCAGCGCGGAGCCAGGGCGACACCCTCGCGGGCGCCGAACAGGTCCTGCAGACCGGCCAGGATCCAGCCGATGCCGATCCAGAGAGCCAGCAGGCCGATGCCCACACCCGGGTGGATGACGGCGATGACGCCGAACACCACGAGGGCGGCGCCGAGGACCAGCGACAGGATGCGCAGGCCGGTGCTCAGACCGGTCGACGCGAAAGCGAAGTACAGGCGCACGAGGCCCATGAGGATGAGGGCGACACCGAACAGCACGGCGGCGACCACGACGGTCGGACCCGACCAGAACATGGCGACGAGGCCGAAGACGATGCCGATGAGGGAAGCGATGATGATCGCCGTACGAACCGCGTTGCGCGACTGGGCGGGGATCGGATTGATCAGAACGTTGTTGCTCATGAGAGGAAGCTTAGAGCCTGGCGAGTTCCATTGGGGCGTTTACGTATCGAGTTGTGACCGCATCTCCGCGATCTCCGCTTCCTGGGCGTCGATGATCTTCTGCGCCAGCTCCCGCATTCTGAGTGTTCTCGCCCTGTGCGAGTTCGGTCTTGGACATGTCGACGGCGCCCTGGTGGTGGGCGATCATCATCGTCAGCCACTCCTTGTCGAAGTCGTCGCCGGTCAGTGTCTGAAGTTTGTCCATTTGGTCGGAAGTCATCATCCCGTCCATGGCGCCGCCGCCCATGTCGTGATCCATGTGGGCGTCCTGACCTGCGGGAACAGACTGCCCCCAGGACTGCAATGCGCTGGTCATCTGGTCGATCTCCGGCTGCTGCGATGCGATGACCTGGCCGGCGAAGTCCTTGAGCCAGCCGTTCTCGGTGTGGTCGGGAACCATCTTCGCCATCTCGACCGCCTGCTGATGGTGAGGGATCATCATCTGCGCGAACATCACATCCGCCGAGTTCACGCCCGGTGCGACCGAGGTGGGGGCTGCTGTCGCACTCGTGTGAGCATGATCACCGTGCGCCGAATGTCCGTCGGCGGTGTCGTCGGACCCGCAGGCGGCGAGAAGGCCGGCCACGGCGACCGCCCCGGCGAGGGCGGTGAGGCGGCGGGCGAGCGACGGCGAACAGAGCGTGAAAGCGGTCATACCTCCACTATTGCACCTCCCACCGCCAGTTGAGCCGGGACGACGACCTACCGCCGGTTGAGCCGGGTCACCGATCTATCTATCCGATGGTTGAGCCGGGTCACCGACGGAGCGCAGCGACGACGGCGACCCGTGTCGAAACCCCGACGACCTACCGCCGGTTGAGCCGGGACGACGGGCGCAGCCCGACGACCCGTGTCGAAACCCCCACCCCGATACTCTGGACCTCATGCGAGTGGGAGCCCATCTACGGCAGGACGACGATCCGATCGCGACCGCCGAGGAACTCGGTATCGACGTGTTCCAGATGTTCGTCACCGATCCGCAGAGCTGGGCCAAGCCGCAACCCCGGCCGGATGCCGAACGGATCAGGAACTCGAGCGTCGACGTCGTGGTGCACTCGAGCTACCAGATCAACGTGGCGAGCCTGAACAATCGCCTGCGGATGCCGTCGCGCAAAGCCGTCGAACAGCAGGCGCAGGCGGCCGCCGAGCTGGGCGCGATCGGACTGGTGGTGCACGGTGGGCATCTCCGGGACGGGGAGGAAGCCGCGGAGGGATTCGCGAACTGGCGCAAGCTGTTCGAGCGGCAGGCCGACAAGGGCGGTTTCGCCGTGCCGATCTTCATCGAGAACACCGCGGGCGGCGATCACGCGATGGCCCGCACCCTGGAATCGATCGAGCGGTTGTGGGATGCGGTCGGCGACTTCGATCAGGCCGGGTTCTGTCTGGACACCTGTCATGCGTGGGCCGGCGGCGAAGACCTCGTCGGCCTGACCGAACGGATCCGCGGCATCACCGGCCGGATCGACCTGGTGCACCTGAACAACTCGCGCGACGAATTCGATTCGGGACGCGACCGGCACGCCAACCTGGAGGGCGGGACGATCGATCCCGCGGTGCTGTCGGAGCTGATGGCCCAGGCGCAGGCGCCGGGCATCCTGGAGACCCCCGCCGAGGGCATCGCCGACGACCTGGCTTACCTGCGTTCACTCTGAATTCCGCTGCTGCATAAGACCTGCTCAGCCGTGTAAGCAGGGCCACGTTTGCCCGGGTTGTCTCGCTGCGAGGGCGTGGGTATTCTGTCTCTGGTTACCGGCAAGTAACTTGTCTGATTCACTTCAGCCCCCACCCCGGATAGGAACTCCCCCATGGGCCATTACAAGTCCAACGTGCGCGATCTGCACTTCAACCTCTTCGAGATGTACGAGCTCGACAAGGTCCTCGAGTCGGGCGCGTTCGGCGATCTCGACCGTGAGGCCGCCGAAGACATGATCCGCGAGGTCAAGACTCTCGCCGAGGGTCCGATCGCCGACTCGTTCGCCGAGGCCGACCGCACCCCGCCGGTGTTCGACCCGAACGAGCACTCGGTGACGATCCCCGAGCCGTTCAAGAAGTCCTACCAGGCGTTCATCGACGCCGGCTGGGACAAGGTCGGCCTGCCGGAGGAGCTCGGCGGTATGCCGGCCCCCCGTTCGCTGTACTGGGCCCTGGCCGAGATGATCCTGGGCGCCAACCCGCCGATCTTCATGTACGCCGCCGGTTCGGGCTTCGCGAACATCTTCTACGACAACGGCACCGACGAGCAGAAGAAGTGGGCCGTCATCTGCGCCGAGCGCGGCTGGGGCTCCACCATGGTGCTCACCGAGCCGGACGCCGGCTCGGATGTGGGCGCCGGCACCACCAAGGCCATCCAGCAGGAGGACGGCACCTGGCACATCGAGGGCGTGAAGCGTTTCATCACCTCGGCCGACCAGGACATGACCGAGAACATCTTCCACCTGGTGCTGGCCCGCCCCGAGGGCGCCGGCCCGGGTACCAAGGGTCTGTCGCTGTTCTTCGTGCCGAAGTTCCACTTCGATCACGAGACCGGTGAGCTGGGCGAGCGCAACGGCGCCTTCGTCACCAACGTCGAGCACAAGATGGGCATCAAGGCCTCCGCCACCTGTGAGGTCACCTTCGGTCAGCACGGCATTCCCGCCAAGGGCTGGCTGGTCGGCGACAAGCACGCCGGCATCGCCCAGATGTTCGACGTCATCGAGCACGCCCGCATGATGGTCGGCACCAAGGCCATCGCCACCCTGTCGACCGGCTACCTGAACGCCCTCGACTACGCCAAGCAGCGCGTGCAGGGTGCCGATCTGACCCAGATGACCGACAAGGCCGCTCCGCGCGTGACCATCACGCATCACCCGGACGTCCGTCGTTCGCTGCTGACCCAGAAGGCGTACGCCGAGGGTCTGCGTGCCGTGTACCTGTTCACCGCGTCGCACCAGGACGAGGCTTCGGCCCATCTGGTGACCGGCGCCGACGCCGAGATGGCTCACAAGGTCAACGACCTGCTGCTGCCGATCGTCAAGGGTGTCGGTTCCGAGCGCGCCTACGAGAAGCTGACCGAGAGCCTGCAGTGCTTCGGTGGTTCCGGCTTCCTGCAGGACTACCCGATCGAGCAGTACATCCGCGACTCGAAGATCGACTCGCTGTACGAGGGCACCACCGCCATCCAGGCGCAGGACTTCTTCTTCCGCAAGATCATCCGCGACAAGGGCCAGGCTCTGGCACACGTCGCCGGACAGATCCAGAAGACGATCGACGCCGCCGCGGACAAGAGCCTGTCGGACGAGTACGCCCTGCTGAAGACGGCCCTCGAGGACGTCCAGGCGATGGCGGCCGCACTGACCGGCTTCCTGATGTCCGCTCAGGAGGACCCGAAGCAGCTGTACAAGGTCGGCACCGGTTCGGTCCGCTTCCTGATGGCGGTCGGCGATCTGATGATCGGCTGGCTGCTGCTGCGTCAGGCCGAGGTCGCGGGCAAGGCGCTGGCCGACGGTGCGTCGGGTGACGACAAGTCCTTCTACGAGGGCAAGGTCGCCACGGCCACGTTCTTCGCGAAGAACATGCTCCCGCTGCTGACCGCGATCCGCGGCACCGTGGAGAAGGTCGACAACGATCTGATGGAGCTCGACGAAGCCGCCTTCTGACACGCTCGTTGAGCCTGTCCGGCGCTCGTTGAGCCCGTCGAAGCGAGCTAGCTCGTGAGGCCCCACCGGAATCATCCGGTGGGGCCTCACGGCATCCCGGCGATTTCTCTGTCAGCCGGCCGGCGTGATGACGACCGTGCCGTCCTTCTCGCATTTGGCGCCGAAGCCCATCTCGCGGGCGGCGACCGCGGTCGGTGCGGAGCACCGCCAGCCGCGATAGACCATCATCTTCGCGTTACCGCCCATCGGGTCGGCCGGGGCCGCCAGGTAGCCGTCGATCAGGTCGATCGCGTCGGTGCAGGAGATCGATCCGCTGACCACCTGAACGAGAGTCCTGCCGGTGGCGGCGCCGCACATCGTCCCCGGGGCGACCGGAGTGGTCCCGTCCGTGTAGTGCTCCATCGGTGCGCCGTTCTGGGTGGCGGTCGACGGCACCTGCGTGGTCTCGCCACCGCCGGCCGAGGTGGTGGTCTTGGTCGGGGTGACGTCCACCCAGCCGCCGTGGTTGGCGCATTTCACCGAGCCGGGGGCGTACACCTCGCAGGTGGCGGTGCCGACGGTCAATGATTTTCCGACGGGAAGGTCGGGGGCACCGGTCCAGCGGTTCCAGCCGGCCGCGTGCACGCCGTCGCCGTCCACGTCGATGGCGCCGGCATCCCCGATCCCGGTGCCGGGCGGCACGTGACAGGTCAGGTTTCCCATCTGACCGCTGTTCTGGTCGAGCCCGATTCCACAGACGGTCTGGCCGCCGCCCACCGAGAACACGTACAGCGACCCGGAACGCTGGTACGGGCCCGGATCGACGGGGGTGGTGGCCGCTCGTTGCTCGACGGTCACCGTCGAGCCCTTGTTTCCGCCGACGGACGAGCAGCCGGCGAGCACGGCCGCGGCGACCCCGACGGTCAGTACCGCCGCGATGCGGCGTGAAGACTTGTGCACGCCCCTTTCTAGCGGTTCGCCGCGTTCGTCCTCAAGCATTCAAACGATCGAACTGCCACTTCAGTGTCATGAGAGAGGGCTCCGGGGGCACTATGCCCTCGGAGCCCTCTTCTGTGACAGCGGGTTACTTCGGAGGCATCCGGATGCCGCCGTCGACGCGAACGACCTCGGCGTTCATGTAGGAGTTGCAGATCAGCTCCTCGACCATCGAGGCCAGCTCGTCGGGCACACCGAGACGCTTCGGGAACAGCACGCTTTCGCCGAGCTTGGCCTTGAAGGCCTCGGCGTCGGGGCCCTCGCCGTAGATCGGGGTGTCGATCAGGCCGGGGGCGATGGTGTTGAGTCGGACGCCGACGGCCGACAGGTCGCGGGCCACCGGGAGGGTCATGCCGACCACGCCACCCTTGGAGGACGAGTAGGCGGCCTGGCCGATCTGGCCGTCGAAGGCGGCCACCGACGCCATGTTGACGATCGCGCCGCGCTCGTTCGAGGGGCCCGGCTCGTTGCGGCTCATCGCGGTCGCCGCCAGGCGGGTCACGTCGAAGGTGCCGATCAGGTTGATGTTGATGACCTTCTTGTACAGCTCGAGGTCGTGCGCCGACCCGAACTCGCCGTCCTTGCCGATGGTCCGCTGCGCCCAGCCGACACCGGCCGAGTTGACGGCGGCCTTCAGTGGACCGAGTTCGAGGGCCTTGTCGATGGCTGCGATGATCTGGTCGGTGTTCGTGACGTCGACCGGCACGAACGCGCCGCCGATCTCCTTGGCGATGGCCTCGCCGTCGTCGGCCTTCAGGTCGGCGATGACGACCTTGGCGCCGCGCTTGGCGAGACGGCGAGCGGAGGCCGCGCCGATACCCGACGCGCCACCGGTGACGATTGCACTTGCTCCGTTGATATCCATGCGGCACACCCTACCGAGCGCGCGCTCGGTCCGCGCCGGATCCGCGGCGCCTCGCCCGTCAGCGGCAGCGGACGATGGGCTCCGGGTTGTACTTCACGGTGCGCGTCTCGCGGGACAGTTCCTTGCCGGTGCGGTGGCTGCGCACGATCCGGGTGTTCGACGTGGTGAAACCCTGCGCGCCGTTCTCCGGAATGCAGTTGTCGCCGGCCGGCAGCGTGATCGGCTGCGGCTGCGTGTAGTCGTACCGATCACCGGTGATCGACTCGACGTCGAACACCTTGGTGCTCCACATGCGGACGGTGATCGACGACGGCGTCCACTCGGTCTCGATGAGGATGCCGTAGTCGGTGTTGTTGCGGAACTGCAGGTCGATGAGGCCCTCGAACACCGTCGCCTCGCGCGCCTCCGGATAGCGGGAGATGTAGTAGTCGTGCTCGGTGTGGGTCACGTCCTCCAGGCCCGCGAAGTACGACGCGTTGTACAGCGTGGTCGCGAACTGGGAGATGCCGCCGCCGACCGCCTTCGAGGCGTGACCGTGGTCGATGATCGTCGACGTGACGTAGCCCTGCGCGGTGCCGCGCGGCTCGGTGTAGCCGTTCAGCGAGAAGGTCTCGCCGGGCAGGACCACGGCGCCGTCCGTGGCCTCGGCGACGATGCGGATGTTCTCGCCGGACGGGCCGCTGAAGTCGCCGGTGGTGAACTCGGACACCACTTCCTTCACGCCCAGCTTCTTGGCCTTCGCGGTGGTCAGTTTCGGCTTGAGCGCCTTGTATGCGGTGTCGGCGTTCCGGTCCCGGTCGCGCACCGAGGCGGCGGCGATCGCGGCGCCGGTGGCCGTCTTGTCGAGCTTCGCGCCGTCCCGTGACGGCACGACACTCGGGGAACCGCCCGCCATCGAGAACGACGCGTTGACCGGGGCCGCCTCCGTGGCGACCAGCTTCTCGCCGAGCGTCTTGGCCAGCGCCCGCTGGGCGACGTTGGGGCGCAAGCCGCCCTTGCCGTCGGGCACGAACGTCACCATGTCGCCGAGCTGGTCGGGGGTGACGGTCAGGGGATCGCCGTGCGTGGTGAGCTTCACCGGCTGCGCGACGACCTGCTTGGCGGGACCGTTGACGGTCTTGTCGACCGTCTCGGCCGACACGCTCGGATTGAACGACTCCATCGGCAGTCCGATCGGCTTGCCGTACAGCCATTGGGAGACGACGGTCTTCTTCGCGGCTTTACGGTCGATCCGGCGGCCGGCGGCCGGCAGTTCGGGAACGGGGGTGCGGCCGTTGAAGTGGACGCCGCCCTCCACGGCCGCGCGCTCGAGGGTGCCGCGCTGGGCGTCGAGCTCCTCGTTGAACTTCGTGTCGTCGATCTTCACCACGGGCAGCACCTTGTGGTGCATGCCGAACAGGGCACCGAGCCTGGCCCACGGGGTCCGCGGCTGATGCTGGAGGCGTCTGAGGGTGGCGTCGGCGTCGAACGTCATGCCGAGAGCGTGCGGATCGACGGTCACCTTGCCGGATTCGGTCTGCAGGATCACCGGCCCGGCGGCCGCGACCTGCAGCGCATTGATCTCGGTCTTCGCCTGCTCGGGGGACAGGCCACCCAGATCGAACTCGGCGATCTGGGCACCGCGGGCGGTCTTGCCGTGAGTGACCGTCAGATCGACCGCGATGACGAGCGCAACGACCAGGACCGCGGCGAGCAGGAAGCGCGCGGTCCACGCGGTGTTCCGGCGGCCGGAGTCGGGTGTGGTCACAACACGTCAGATACTAGAGGAAAGCGACAAAATGAAAGCTCCGACCGAACTGCCGGGTCGGGGGTCAGGCAGTTCAGCCGGAGCTATCACGTATGTCGTCACGGCGAACAGAAGCGTTACACCGCGGCGAAAACTTTCTTCCGAAGGCTCCCTCGCACGCTCCTTGAGCTTGTCGAAAGGAGCCGCGTCAGCCTTCGATGATCGCGGTGACGCCCTGGCCGCCGGCCGCACAGATGGAGACCAACGCGCGCCCGCCGCTGTTCTCGTTGATCATCTTGGCGGCCTGCGCGACGATGCGGCCGCCGGTGGCGGCGAACGGGTGGCCGGCCGCCAGCGACGAGCCGTACACGTTCAGCTTGCTGCGGTCGATGGCGCCGAGCGGCTTGTCCAGGCCGAGGCGGTCCTTGCAGTACTCGGGCGACTCCCACGCGGCCAGGGTGGCCAGAACCACCGACGCGAAGGCCTCGTGGATCTCGTAGAAGTCGAAGTCCTGCAGGGTGAGGCCGTTGCGCTTGAGCAGACGCGGCACCGCGTAGGTGGGGGCCATCAGCAGGCCGTCCGGGCCGTTGACGTAGTCGACGGCGGCGGTCTCGGTGTCCACCAGGTAGGCCATCACCGGGAGGTTCTTCTCCTTGGCCCACTCGTCGCTGGACAGCAGGACGGTGGAGGCGCCGTCGGTGAGCGGCGTCGAGTTGCCGGCGGTCATGGTGGCGTCGCCGAGGGAGACGCCGAAGACCGGCTTGAGGGTCGACAGCTTCTCGACCGAGCTGCCCGGACGCAGGTTCTCGTCGCGGGTCAGGCCCTGGAAGGGGGTGATGAGGTCGTCGAAGAAGCCTGCGTCGTAGGCCTTCGCCATGTTCTGGTGGCTGGCGGCGGCCAGGGCGTCCTGGTCGGCGCGCGAGATGCCGAACTCCTTGGCGGTGATGGCGGCGTGCTCACCCATGGACAGGCCGGTGCGCGGCTCGCCGTTCTGCGGGATCTCGATGCCCAGCTTGGGGACCAGCGCCAGGGCGGCTTTGATCATTTCCGGGGTGCTCTTGGCGCGGTTGACCTCGAGCATCTGGCGACGCATGTCCTCGGAGACGCCGATCGGGGCGTCGGAGGTGGTGTCGACGCCGCCGCCGATGCCGGCCTCGTAGCGGCCGCGGGCGATGCCGTCGCCGACAGCGGTGATGGCCTGCAGGCCGGTGCCGCACGCCTGCTGGACGTCGAAGGCCGGGGTGTACGGCGACAGCGAGGTGCCCAGGACCGACTCACGCATGAGGTTGAAGTCGCGCGAGTGCTTGAGGACGGCGCCGCCGGCGACCATGCCGAGTTCTTCACCCTGCAGGTTGAAGCGGCTGATCAGACCCTGGAGCGCAGCGGTCATCATCTCCTGGTTGCTCGCCTTGGCGTAGGCCTTGTCCTGGCGCGCGAACGGGATGCGGTTGCCGCCGAGGATGGCGACGGGGCGCTGCTGCTTGGTCTTCGGCTTCTTGGGGGTGTACGGGGCCACGGGGGTTCTCCTGATGGGTCGGGCGTCGATCGAAGTCGGTCGCGCGTTGCGTCGATCTTACTATCGAGTAAGTTTAGTAGTCGAACCCCTCACTACACAAAGGAGTCTGTCGTGGCAGGCAACAACGATCTGTACTCGTCTCTGGTCAACTCCGGCCCCGGCGCGTTCTTCGCGAGCAAGGTCGGACTCCCCCAGCCGCCGCACCTGCGTCGCTACAAGGCCTCCGAGCCGCCGCTGGGCGGCCCGGTCCTAATCGGCGGCGCCGGCCGTCTGGTCGAGCCGGTCCGGGAGATCCTGACCGCCGCCGGCGAGTACGACCTGGTCACCAACAACACCAGCGGCCGCAGCGCCGACAAGCTGGGTGCCGCCGTCTTCGATGCCACCGGCATCACCGACGTCGCCGAGCTCGAGCAGCTGTTCCAGTTCTTCACCCCGATCATGCGGTCGTTCGGCAACTCGGCCCGCATCGTCGTACTCGGCACCACTCCGGAGCTGTGCACCAAGGTCGACGAGCAGGTCGCCCAGCGCGCTCTGGAAGGCTTCACCCGTTCGGTCGCCAAGGAGCTGCGTGACGGCGCGACCGCCCAGCTCGTCTACGTGTCGCCGAAGGCCCCGACCGGCGTCAGCGGCCTCGAGTCGACGCTGCGCTTCCTGCTGTCGGGCAAGTCGGCCTACGTCGACGCCCAGGTGATCCGCGTCGGCACCGAGGACGCCGCCAAGGTCGCCGACTGGCGCAAGCCGCTCGACGGCAAGGTCGCGCTGGTCACCGGTGCCGCCCGCGGTATCGGCGCCACCATCGCCGAGGTTCTGGCCCGCGACGGCGCCCACGTCATCTGCGCTGACATCCCGGCCGCCGGTGAGGCCCTGAGCGAGACCGCCAACAAGGTGTCCGGCACCGCGCTGCCGCTGGACGTCACCGACAAGGACGCGGCCGCCAAGGTCGCCGAGCACGTGCTGGAGCGTCACGGCGGTCTGGACATCATCGTCAACAACGCCGGCATCACCCGCGACAAGCTGCTCGCCAACATGGACGACGGCCGCTGGAACTCGGTGATCTCGGTGAACCTGAAGGCCCCGCAGGATCTGGTCAACGGCCTGGTCGCCAAGAAGGCGCTGCGCGCCGGCGGCGCCGTCATCGACGTCTCGTCGATCGCCGGTATCGCCGGTAACCGCGGCCAGACCAACTACGGCGCCTCGAAGGCCGGCGTCATCGGCCTGGTGAACGCCTACGCGCCGAAGCTGGCCAAGAGCGGCATCACCATCAACGCTGTCGCCCCGGGCTTCATCGAGACCGCGATGACCGCGGCCATCCCCCTCGCGACCCGTGAGGCCGGCCGCCGCATGAACGCGATGATGCAGGGCGGCCAGACCGTCGACGTCGCTGAGACGGTCGCCTACTTCGCCAACCCGGCCAGCAACGCGGTCACCGGCAACATCGTCCGCGTCTGCGGCCAGAGTCTGCTGGGGGCCTGATGGCCAAGACCGTCACCCTGAGCCACGCGCCGTCCCCGGCGACGCTGTATCCGAAGGCCGTCGGCGCCATGCTGCCGGTGATCGGGAAGCCCGCCAAGGTTTCGCCGAGCGCGACGGTGCCCGACACCGTCTACCGCCTGGAGAACGTGCGCGCCGATCAGGACAAACTGCAGGAGTACTGCCGCACCACCGGCTGCCAGTACGGGGCGACGCTGCCGCTGAACTACCTGTTCGTGCTGCAGTTCCCTCTGGCCATGGAGCTGATGGTCGATCCGGCGTTCCCGTTCGGGGCGGTCGGTTCGGTGCACTTCGAGAACAAGATCGAGCGCCTGCGCGAGATCGGATCCGATGAACCGCTGACCATCGAGACCCACGCGGAGAATCTGCGTGAACATCGCAAGGGTCTGCTGATCGACGTCATCTCGGAGTTCCGGGTGGGTCGTGAACTGGTGGCCGTGCAGACGGGCACCTTCCTGAAGCAGCAGCGCACGAGCCTGTCCGACGAGGAGCGCGGTCCGGCCCCGGTGGCCAAGACCCCGCCCCCGCCGGATCGTGTGGTGTCGGTGAACCTGCACCTGATCCGCGAGTATGCGGCCGCATCCGGTGACCGGAATCCGATCCACATGGCGAACCTGTCGGCGAAGGCGTTCGGTTTCCCGAAGGCCATCGCGCACGGCATGTGGACGGCGGCGACCGCAGTGGCGAACATCGAGGCGCAGCTGCCCGGCGGTGTCGTCTACTCGGTGCGCTTCGGCACGCCGATCCTGCTCCCGGCCAAGGTCAACCTCTACACGGAGAGGACCGAGGCCGATGGGCCTGCTCGCTCCGCTCCCGGCGCCCGCGACGGTTTCGCCGTCTCGGTGCTCGACCGGAAGAAGGGGTTCCCCCACTTGACGGGAACGCTGACCCCGCGCGCCTGACGCGTCGAGAGTCGAGAATCCCCGGTGACCCACGCGGTCGCCGGGGATTTCTCGTCCCCAGCGCCGACATGTCCGGCGTCGGTTGCCGTACGCCACTGCCACCGGATGACCGCTACGTACCGCAGTCGAGGTGAACGCGTCGCCTACGCCTCTTCGAGATGTCCGACGCCGGTGAGGGCGCGCCAGACGATGCCCAGCAGCACGTCGGTGGCGGCATCCAGGGAGATGTCGCCTTCGGAGATGCGGTCGGCGACGGCCTCGGCAGCACCCACCAGGGCGACGGCCGTCAGCTCGAAGTCGGTGTCCGAGATGCCGTCGACGGTGGTACCCCGGCGGATCAGCTCGGTGATCATCTCGGTGATCTGACTGCGGGCGCGGGTCACCACCTCGGTGAAGTCGGAGGTGCTGCTCGCCACGCGGTAGAGGACCCGCCACGACTTGGCGTTCTCGTAGACGTAGCGCAGGAACTCGCGGATCACGATGCGCGCCTGGTCACGCTGGCGCAGTGCCGGGTCGAAGCCGGCCGACATGGCGTCCATGAAGCGGCCGCGCTCACGGTCGACGCACGCCATGAACAGTTCGTCCTTGGAGCCGTAGTAGAGGTACAGCATCGGCTTGGAGATCTCGGCACGGGCCGCGATCGCGTCCATCGAGGTGTCCGAATAGCCGGTGTCGGAGAACTCCTCCACGGCGGCATCGAGCATCTGCTGCTCGCGGACCGCGCGGGGCAGTCGTTTCGTTCCGGCCATTCCCTTAACTTACCATCCGGTAAGTTAACCGCACTTCACGACGCCCTTGGCCTTGAGGATCCGGATCACCGAACGATCGACCGACGCCTCGTGCAGATCACCGTTCTTGACCGCCGCCTCCAGCGCGTCGAGCACCTGCGGCACCTGCGCCGTGGTCTGCCACAGCGCGATGTCCGCACCCGCCCGGAACGCCCGGACCACAGCCTGATCGATCGAATACTTGTCGGTGATCGCCTTCATGCCCGACAGATCGTCGGTGAACACGACGCCGTCGAACGGCGGGCCGCCGTACGGCTGACCGCTGCGCAGCATGCCGATCGCCTTCGCGCTCATGCTGGCCGGGGTGTCGCCGACCGTCAGACCCGGCACGTTCAGATGACCGACCATGACCGCCGCATTGCCCGGATCGGCCAGCAGAGTCTTGTACGGCACCAGGTCGCTCTTCTCCAGCTGGTCGAGCGGCGGAGTGGTCACCGCGCCGGTGTGCGAATCACCGGAACCGTGGCCGTGGCCCGGGAAGTGCTTGAACACCGGCTGCACACCCGCGTCCTCGAGACCCTTCGCGACGGCCTGCGCGTACTCGGCGACCACCTTCGGGTCGTTCGAGAACGACCGGTCGCCGATCACCTCGTCGTCCGGCTCGTCGGAGACGTCGGCATCCGGCGCGAAATCGGTCGTCACACCGAGTGCACGCATCTTCTCGCCCGCGGCCTTCGCCTGAGCACGCGCCTGCTCCGGGGTGGTACCCGACGCGACCAGTGAGCGCGCCGACGGCATGTCGACACCGAACGACGAGAGGCGAGCCACCCGGCCGCCCTCCTGATCGACGGTCACCATCAACGGAGTCTTGCCGGCCTTCGACACCGCGGTCATCGCGCCGTCGGCGAGCGCCGACGGATCGGTCCAGCTGCCGTAGAAGACGCCGCCGATCTGTTCGGACTGCACCGCCTGCCGCGCATCCGCCGCATCGGTGATCCCCACGACCAGACGCTGCGCCAGCTTCTGCCGCAGAGTCATCGCCGCCACCTGCTCGGTGCCGCACGGCGGCGGAGGCGGCGTGGTGGAGGTCGACGACGACGCCGGAGCAGCCGGCGACGACGAGGCGGCGGTCGGCTGATCGTCGCTCGAACAGCCCACGACCAGCGTGGTGACGGTCACGAGCGCAGCCGCCGACAGCGCGGCGCGAAAAGGAAAGGCCATGGCCGAATGGTAGCTTGGTCTGCATGCAGCGCTCTCGACTGATCTCCGCAGCGGCAGCCGCCGTCGCCGGAATCGCGGTCGGCTTCGGCGCCATCTTCCTGGGCGGCACGCTCGCGTCGCAGACCAAGCCCTCCACCGATGTGAACAGTTTCGATGCCAAGAACGGCTTCGTCAAAGGCTCCGTCGAGTACGGCTCGCGCGGCGGAGCCGGCAACGCCCAGTAGCGACACCCACGACCCCACCGGTCGCATCCTGGCGCGCCGGGACATCGGCGTCGTCGCCGTCGTCGCGCTCGTCTTCTCCGTGCTGCAGGCCCCCGGCCGCATCTCCCCGGACACCAAACTCGACCTGACCGCCGACCCGATCGGCTTCCTCGCCCGCGCCGCACACCTGTGGGCGCCGGACGCGCCGATGGGCCAGGTGCAGAACCAGGCGTACGGCTACTTCTTTCCGCACGGCGCATTCTTCGCCGCCGGCCAGCTACTGCATCTGCCCGGCTGGATCACCGAACGCCTGTGGTGGGCACTGCTGCTGACCGTCGGCTTCGTCGGTCTCGTGCGGCTCGCCGAAGTGCTGCGCGTCGGATCGTTCGCGTCCCGGCTCGTCGCCGGCGCCGCGTTCGTCCTAGCACCCCGCGTCCTGACCACCCTGGGCACCATCTCGTCGGAGACGCTGCCCATGATGCTGGCGCCCTGGGTGCTGGTCCCGATGATCCGCGCCGTCGACCGGGCGGCACCGACCCGGCCGCTCTGGCAGCTGGGCCTGCGCGCCGCCGTGCCCGTCGCCCTCATGGGTGCGGTCAACGCCGTCGCCACCCTCGCCGCCGCCGGGGTCGCCGCCGCCTGGTGGCTGTACGGGGTGATCGGCGCGCGCGGACCCTGGCTGCGCCGTCGCCTGGTGTTCGGCGCCTGGTGGGCCGCCGGCCTGCTGCTCGCCTGCCTGTGGTGGCTGGTACCGCTGCTGATCCTGTCCCGGGTGTCGCCGCCGTTCCTCGACTTCATCGAATCGTCCCGCGTCACCACCGAATGGACTTCGCTCACCGAAGTGCTGCGCGGCACCGACTCGTGGACGCCGTTCGTGTCCACCGAGCGGGCCGCCGGCGCCGTCCTGGTCAGTGAACCCGCCGCCGTCCTGGCGACCGGAGTGCTGGCCGCCGCCGGACTGGCCGGGCTCGCGATGTCACAGATGCCGTTCCGCCGGCGTCTCGTCGCGATCGTCGTGACCGGACTGCTACTGATCTGCCTCGGCTACCCCGGCACCCTCGGCTCGCCGATCGCCGAACCGGTGCGCGTCTTCCTCGACGCCGCCGGCGCCCCGCTGCGCAACGTGCACAAGTTCGACCCGCTCATCCGCATCCCGATCGTGCTGGGCGTGGCCCACCTGCTGGCGCGCGTGCAGCTCCGACCGGTCGGGGCCGTCGCGCATCGTGGGTTCGCCGCCGCCCTGGTCGTGGTCGTGGCGGTCATCGGCTCGGGCACGCTCGCCTGGACCGGAGGCATCGCCCCACCGGGCAGCTACACCGCCGTCCCCGATCATTGGAAACAGGCCGCCGACTGGCTGGCCGACCAGGAGAAGGACTCGGCGACCCCCAGCCGGGCCCTCGTGGTGCCCGGCGCACCGTTCGCCGACCAGCTGTGGGGCCTGACCCGCGACGAACCGTTGCAGTCCCTCGGCCGCACGCCGTGGGCCGTCCGCGACGCCATCCCGCTCACGCCGCCCGGCACCATCCGCGCCCTCGACGCCGTCCAACGCGACCTCGCCGCCGGTCGCGGATCACCCGGACTCGCCTCGGTGCTGGCCGGGCAGGGCATCGGCTATCTGGTGCTCCGCGCCGACCTCGACCCCACCACCAGTCGTTCCGCCCGCCCGCTGCTGGTGGCGCAGGCCCTCGCCGACTCACCCGGCATCGACGCGGTCACCACGTTCGGCCCGCCGACCGCGCCACCCGCCGCGAAGGGCTTCGTCACCGACAACGGGCTGCGGCCGGCGCTCCCCGCCATCACCGTCTACCGGGTCACCGCTCCCGGCGCCGATGACACCCGGCCCGCTCGCTCCGCTCCCGGCGCCGACACCGGTCCCCGCCTGACCGACGTCGACGCCATGCCGCGGATCGCCGGCGGCCCGGAAGCCGTCGCCGCCGTCCAGAACGACCGGCTGCACACCGGCCGTCCGCCCCTCGGGCCGACCCTCCTCGAAGCCGACGCCCGGCGCGCCGGACTCCCCGCCGCGAGCACCGTCGTCACCGACACACCCGTCGACCGGGAGACCGACTTCGGTCGCGTCGACGACCACTCGTCGGCCATCCGTTCCCCCGACGATCCCCGGCTCACCAAGAACACCGCCGCCGACTACCCGGTCGACGGACAGCCTCTCGTCGAGGCGCAGTGGCTGCTCGACGGACAACCCGGTCAGGTCCGGGTGACCAGCACCGGCTCGGCCGCCGACGCCACCCAGGCCGGTCAGACCTCGCCGGCCGCGTCCGCTGCCGCCGCCTTCGACGGCGACCCCCACACCGCCTGGGTGAGCCGCGACCTGCAGTCCGCGGTCGGCGAATCGATGACCGTCGAGTTCACCGCACCGCGCCGCGACCTGGCCGTCACCCTCACCACCGCGAAAGCGATCGGGCCGGACGTCACCTCCATCCTGTTGACCACGGACGCGGGCAGCACCGTCGCGCAGAACATCGAACCGGGTGTCCCCACCCGCGTCGTCCTGCCGTCCGGATCCACCCGGCACGTCGAGATCCGCGCCATCCGTACCGCCGACGGCTCCGCCGGCGACCAGTTCGCGCTCACCGAAGTCCAGCTGACCGACGCCGCCACCGGCGCGGCCCTGCCGATCCGGCAGGCCACTCGGTTGCCTGCACGCGATCCGGCGGACGGGACCGTCAGCGAATGGGTCCTGCACAACGAACTGGGCGCACGACCCCAATGCGTCGACGGCCCCGACGGCCGCGTCCTATGCGCTGCCGCTCTCGGCCTGGACCCGGAGACCCCCGGCGTCTTCACCCGCACACTGTCCGTGCCGAACGCGGCCACCGTCGACCCGACCGTGATCCTGCGGCCGGCTCCCGGCGGGGCACTCACCGACCTGCTGACGGTGCCCGGCCGGATCCGCGCCGAAGGACCGTCGGCGGTCGCCGATGTCCGCGGCAGCGCGGCCGCAGCCGTCGACGGCGACCCGGACACCACCTGGACCGCACCCGAGCCCACCGGCCGCAAGGCATCGCGCCCGACCTTGACGCTGCACCTGCCCGCTGCCACCGACGTGGGCGCCCTGCGCATCCACGCGCCCCGCGACTACCCGGCCCGCCCGACCTCCGTGATCGTCGACCTCGGCACCGGGCCGCAGCGCCGCACCGTCGGCGCCGACGGCCTCGTCACCCTCACCCCCGCGACCACGTCGACCGTCACCGTCCGCATCGCCGACACCACCGACCTTCTCGACACCAACGACCTCGGCTTCACCACCCGCGCCCCCGCCGGCATCAGCGAACTCGACGTGTTGCACCCGGACGGCAGCGTCGCCGTGCCGAACACCCCCGACGACCCCGCCCGCCCGATCACCCTCACGTGCGACAGCGACCCCGCGGGCCCCCTCGGTCTCGGCCTCACCGCCGCCGGCCGTCTGATCCGGCTCCAGGCGCACACCACTGCCGGCGACCTGCGCGCCGGACATCCGATCGTCGCCACCCCGTGCGGCGCCCCCCTCCAACTGCCCGCCGGCTCCCAGGAGATCGCCGTCAACCCGGGTGAAGCGTTCACCGTCGATACCGTCTCACTGCCGACGTCGGTTCCCGCGCCCGTCGACGCGCCGACCGGGTCGGTACCGACCCGGCGGTGGGATGCCGAACACCGGAGCCTCGACGTGGCCGCCACCGACCACGACCGCGTGCTGTCGGTCCCGGAGAGCACCAACCCCGGATGGACGGCGCTGCTGGACGCGCGGACTCTCCACCCGGTCACCGTCGACGGCTGGCAGCAGGGCTGGGTGATCCCGGCCGGGGTCGGCGGCACCGTGCACCTGGACTACGCCTTCGACGGCCTGTACCGCTGGTCGCTGGTGATCGGCCTGGCGCTGGTCGCGGTGCTTCTGGTCCTGGCCTCCCTGCCGGCCCGGCGCGGCGCCCCGGCACTGCCCGCACCGATGCCCGCCGACCGCACCGCCGTCGTCGCAGGCACGATCGGAGGCATCGCGGCGGCCTGGCTGCTGTGCGGCTGGTGGGGTCTGGCGATCGGGGCGGTCGCCGCCGCGGCCACCACCCGTCTCGGCCGCACCGCACGCGTCACCACCGTGTTCGGCGCGATGTTCGTCGCGACCCTGTTCCTGGCATCGGGACCCTGGCATTCGGGCGGCGACTATGCCGGATATGCCCTGTGGCCGCAGCTGTTCGCGCTCACCGGACTCGCCGTTCTGGCTGCATCGACCCTGATTCCGCTGCGTCCGGGCGACGAATCGGCCACCATGGATCCATGTCGCGAATCCGAAACGTCCTCGTCACCGGAGTCATCGGCCTGACGGCCGCCGCCGCAGTCAGTGCGCCGGCCCAGGCCGCACCGCAGGGTCACGTCAACCCCGGGCACATCATCTTCGGCACCCAGTTCGGCACCGGCTGCCGCTACGTCGCGAACGTCGCGGTCAACGCCTCGGGCACCGTCACGTTCTGGGACTGGAAGGGCAAGGGCTACAAGCCGCTGTACGTCGGCAAGGACTATCCGCGCGGAGGCGTCGCCGCCGTCAACTGGATTCCCCGCCGCGAAGGCATCCGCCACCTCTACGCCGTCCAGAACGGCCAGAAGTCGAAGATCACCAACGTCCGGGTCACCCGCGGCTACGGCGGCGGCTGGACCTGCATCGCCTTCTGACGCGCCTCGAAGCGCGCCAGCCACTCGCGGCACGGCTCCTCCACGAACGCATAGCTGGCCGCGGCCACACCGACCGTGACGATCGCGGTCAGCATCCAGACGGTCACCGTGTGACCGTCGAACGCCTGGATGCCGAACAGACCGAACACACACGTCAGCACCGCGACGTGCCAGATGAAGATGCCGTACGACCATCGGCCCAGCGCGGCCATCGGCGGCGAGGTCAGAAACCCGAACCGGCCGTCGGCGCACACCAGCGGCGCGAGGATCGCATAGGCGGCGATCGCACCGAGCAGCATCTTGACCGCGTACTGCGTGTTGCCCACATCGCCCAGGCCGGTCGGCCCGGCCAGCGGAGTGCACGCCGCCCCGTAGGCGACGACGAACACCACGAACATCAGCCGACGGTCCGCCGACAGGGCCAGGGTCCGGCGCACCGCCGTCGAACGGGCGTGGCCGAGTTCGGCAGTGGCCGTGAGTTCGGCGAGAACCAGCCCGGCCAGAAACCACGGCAGATGCCCGAACACCCAGTTCTTGCCTTCCACCCCGTCCGGGAGGCCGACCGCCCCGATCAGCCACGCCCAGCCGAGACTGAGCGCCCCGGCCCCGAGCAGCAGCGGGATCCGGAACCGTGACCGGTCCCCGCGCAGCCGCAGCAGCGCGTACCCGATCAGCGGCAGCAGCAGATAGAACGCCACCTCCACCGACAGACTCCACATCTGGGTGAGCCCGGACGCCAAAGTCAACGGAACGAACACCTGGGTGAGCGTCAGATTCGCCAGCCAGACCGTCGCGGACGCCCCGCGCGCCTGCGGCAGCAGCAGCAACACCACCACGACCACCACCAGGTACGCCGGCCAGATCCGCACGACGCGATGCCGGAGGTAGCGGGGCACGTTCGGTGCCGACAGCGCCTCGTGCCGGGCGGCCGCCGCGTACGGACGCCACAGCAGAAACCCGGACAACGCGAAGAAGAGAGCGACCGCCAGATCGAGACGACCCAGGATCGGACCGAGCACCGGCCACTGCACCGCCCGCGTCTGGAAGGCGACGTGCGTGGTGAGGACTCCGAGCGCGGCGACGGCGCGCATCCCCTCCAGTTGCGGAAAGAAGCGCCGATAGGCCGGCAGTGCCGGAGCGTCGATGACGCGCGTGCTGGTCATGCTGCAGGCCAGGATAGTGGCACCGCTCCTCGACTCGCCGCCACTCACCTACCCGCCGGTTGAGCCGGGAACAGCATCTACCGCTGGTTGAGCCGCGACCAGCATCTGCCATTGGTTGAGCCGGAACCAGTACGTACCGCCGGTTGAGCCGGGACCGAGCCGCTAGGCGAGGACCCGTGTCGAAACCCCCGAATGCTCACGGGGCTCCTTTCGACAGGCTCAAGGAGCGTTCAACAAGCTCAAGGAGCGTTGGGGCCGGACGCCCGGGTGGACGAACGCCGCAGGGCTGCCACGCCCAACACCAGCAGGATCAGGCCGACCACGCCGCCGACGATCGGGGCGATCCGGGTCCACATCGACACCGGCCAGGCCCGGCTCGACGCGGCTTCGGAGGCCTCGCGGATCGTCTCCTGATCGGTGTCGAGCGTGGTCTTGAGATTCGTCAGCGCGAACGCCGCCAGTTCGGGGGAGCGGGCCGCGACGTCCGGTGCGAACCGGTACTCCTCGGTGATGTCCGACTGCTCGGCCACCAGCACCCCGCTCACTTCGTCGACGAAGAACTCGTGGTGCGAATGCCGATGCAGGGTGGCGGTGAGCTGCTCGGCCGGGTCGACGCCGGGAAAGTCCCCGAACCATGACGCCGGCTTCTGGATCACCGCGTACGGATCCTGCTGCACGGCGTGCAGGTCGGCGTCGGGAACGTCCGCCGAGAACCGCACGACGTCGCGCCCGCCCATGGTCTCGGTGCCCTCGGCCTTCATCAGCACCGATTGGCGGGTCGCCGGATCGAAGTACGACGCCCCGCTGCGATCAAAGCCGTACGGCAGAACGTAGGTGTAGCCGTGGCGGTCGGTGACGGGGATCGCGGCACGCTTGTCGTCGTACTGGATCTCCGACTCCCCGCCGGGCAGGGCGGTGCGGCGGTCCAGGGTCACCCGATCGAGGGTGGCGTTGAGCGTCTCCTCCTCGCACTGCGGCTTGTCGACGCGCAAGGCGGTGCCGGCCTGCAGGGTGATCGTCGACCCGTCGGACGGCTGCACGGTGAGGATCCGGCGGTCCTGGTGAACGGTGCCGGTGGTGACGGCGGCCCGATCGCGGTCCAGGGAGCACCGGTCCAGAAGCTGGGTGCCGTCCGCGCCGTCCGCCGTCCACGACTGATCGGTCGAGAGGGGCAGTTTGCGGGCCTGGCCGCCGAGCACCGGGCCGACGGCCAGGGCCGCCGCCAGGAGCAGCGCCCCGAAGAAGATCAGGGCAGGGCCGAGGAGGTCGCGCCCGGTGGCTCGCGTGGACATGGGCTGACTGTATCCGGCGGGAGGCTCCTTGCGGCCCCAACGCTCCTTGAGCTTGTCGAAACGCTCCGGGAGCTTCGGACGCTCCTTGAGCTTGCCGAACGCTCCTTGAGCTTGTCGAAAGGAGTCCCGTGAGCATTGGGGGGTTTCGACACGGGTCCTCGCCTAGCGGCTCGGTCCCGGCTCAACCAGCGGTAGGTGCAGCACCCGGCTCAACCGACGGGCCGGCGGCGGCGCTGCGGCCCCACAGTGCGGTCAGCACGACGGCGGCGGCGGCGCAACCGGCGGCGATCAGCACCAGGGACAGCACCGAATGCGCGACCGTCAGAATCAGTGCGGTCTCGATGAGCAGCACCCCCAGCGCCGGGATCGCGCCGCGGGCCCGGTCGCGGGCGACCGCGGCGAGCAGCAGCAGCTGCAGCAGCGAGAGCAGCGCGCCGGTGAGCGCGAACAGCCAGATCAGGCCGGCCACCGGCCGGTAGTCCTCGGACACGATCGCCGGAACCAGCGGCCCGGCGACGGCCGCGGCAGCGGTCACGACCGCTCCGATCACGGCGAGCACGCGGGCCGCCGCGCCGAGAGCCCGCCGGCTGGTGATCGGGTCGGCGAGCCGCGGATACACGACGACGCCCACCGCCTGCGGCAACCAGAACGCCGCCTTCGTGGCGACGGCGCCGAGCGCATACGTACCGGCCGCCGACGCGTCGAGCACGGTCCGCGACAACAGCAGGTCAAGTGACACGGCGACGATGATGACCAGTTGCACCCCGGAGGCGAACAGCACCGTCTGCACCCCCACCCCGCCTCTCGCCGGATTCCTTTCGACTTGCGACGGCACGAAGTCGAAGGGCTCAAGAAGCGTTCGGGGCTCAAGGCGCGTCGGAGTCGCGAGGAGCCCCACCCCGACGGCCGCGACGACGGTACCGGCGGTCCCCGCGGCGAGCGCCGCACCCGCGCCGCCGCCGGTCAGCACCGTCACGATCACCGGCGCACTGCGCAGGACGCCGACGGCGGCGAGGACGACGCCGAGCAGCCCGAAACGGCCGGCGCCCTGGAGAAGACCCTGGGCACCGGACACGACGACGAGGGGGCCGGCCGCGGCGGTCGCGGCGAACGTCGACGTCACGGAGGTCCCGGCGAGTGCGGCAAGGAACGGCGCCGCCACGATCGAGAGCGCGGTCACGATCAGCGCGACCGTCGTGATCAGCCGCCACAGGGCGGCGCGGCTCGCGCCGAGGACCGTTTCGCGGGCCACCACGTTCTGCAAGGCGAGCGCCGGCACCGCGATCACCAGCAGCGCAGCGAGCAGAACGGAGAACTCGCCGTACCCTTCGGGGCCGAGTTCCCGGCTGGCCGGCCACTGCACCAGGTAGGCGAGCGCGTTGGCGACGAGCGATCCGGCGGTCACCACACCGAGCGATCGGACGACGCCGGTGCGCTGCGCCGCGGTCGCCGGTTCGGTCATGGCAACAGTCTGCCCTAGACTGCTTGTCGCAGCGTTTGCGGCATTTTCACCGACGAGAAGAGCAGGCACACCGAGTCGATGTACGACACCGAACCCTTCACCGAAGTCGATCCCACCGAGGCCGGATCCCGTATCGATCCGGTACTCGCGCGGAGCTGGCTCCTGGTCAACGGTGCGCAGGCCGATCGGTTCGAGGCCGCGTCCCGGTCCCGCGCCGACATCGTCGTGTTCGACATCGAGGACGCCGTCGCGCCCAAGGACAAGGATTCGGCCCGGCAGAACGTGGTCGACTGGATGGGCCAGGGCCACTCCGACTGGGTCCGCATCAACGGTTTCGGCACCCCCTGGTGGGCCGCCGACATCGACGCGCTCGCGAAGACCTCGGTCGGCGGCATCATGCTGGCGATGGTCGAATCGGTGGACCACATCACCGAGACCGCGCGCCGCCTGCCGGACGTGCCGATCGTGGCGCTCGTCGAGACCGCCCGCGGTCTGGAACGCATCAACGAGATCGCCGCCACCAAGGGCACCTTCCGTCTGGCGTTCGGTATCGGCGACTTCCGCCGCGACACCGGCTTCGGCGAGAACCCGATGACCCTGGCGTACGCGCGGTCACGCTTCACGATCGCCGCGAAGGCGTCGAACCTGCCGTCGGCGATCGACGGCCCGACGGTCGGTTCCAGTGCCCTCAAGCTCAGCGAGGCCACCGCAGTCAGTGCCGAGTTCGGCATGACCGGCAAGATCTGCCTGACCCCGGATCAGTGCGCCATGGTGAACGAGGGCCTCTCCCCGTCGCAGGACGAGATCAGCTGGGCGCGCGAGTTCTTCGCCGAGTTCCAGGCCGACGGCGGCGAGATCCGCAACGGCTCGGACCTGCCGCGTATCGCCCGCGCCACGAAGATCCTGGATCTGGCCCGCGCCTACAGCATCGTCCCGCGCGACGACGACGAGGACGCCGACCACCGCATGCCACCGTCGGACACATTCCACCACTGATGCTGTACGCGGTGAGCGCACTGCTGTCAGCAGTGGTGTGCTTTCCGTTGTTCGGCGGGTATCTGCTGCACCGCGACGCGGTCGCCACCCCCACCTCGCCGTTGACGGCGGCCGCTTTCGGTATCGACGGCGCACCGCCCCGCGCGGTGCCGCAGGACGGTGCGGTGGCGGTGGCCTCCCACGTGGTGGACGGCGGAGTCCTGGTCGCCGCGGTCATCGCGCTCTCGCTGTTCGCTGCCGGTGTGGGCTACGGCCGGCTCGCGCGGCGTCTGGTTCCCGGCGCAGGAAACGCGGGCGCTGTCGCCGCGGCCGTCGTGGCGATCTGGAATCCGTACGTCGCGGAGCGTCTGCTGCAGGGTCATTGGAGTCTGCTCACCGGCTATGCGGCGCTCGGCTGGATCGTCCTCTCGGTGCTGAGTCTGCGGGAGGATCCGGGGTGGCGACGGTGGGCCGGGCTCACCGGTCTGTTCGCCGTCGCCGGCTTGACCCCCACCGGTTCACTCCTTGCACTGGCGGTGGCGGTGGCCGCGTGGGTTTCGACACGGACTCCTTCGTCGTCCGGCTCAACCATCGAAGGGACCCACTCCCCGTCCGGCCCAACCACCGGAGGGACTCGCTCCCACACGGCGGTTGAGCCGGGTCGACGACGGAGCGCAGCGACGACGACGCCCCGCGTCGAAACCAGCACCCTCCTCGTCCCCGTTCTCTGGCTTCTGACCGCGAGCCCCTGGCTCGTGGGCGCGGCGGTGGCCGACTCGACGACCACAGGTTCCGGGAGCGGACTGTTCGCCGCCCGCGCCGAACCGGGACTCGGCACGTTCGGGTCGGTGCTGGGGCTCGGCGGCATCTGGAACGCCGCCGCCGTACCGGTGAGCCGCACGTCGGGGTGGGCGGCCGTGGCGACCGGCTGCCTGCTGCTGGTGGTCGTGGGCGGCACCGTCGTCGTGATCCGTCAGCGGCGTGAACTCGACCGCGTGGTCGGTGCGCTGGCGGTCCTGGCCGCGGTCACGATCGTCGCCGTCACCCTCCTCGCGACGACCCCCGGAGACCATCTGATCGACGCCCTCACCGGCTACCTGCCCGGCGCCGGTCTGGTCCGCGACACCACGAAGTATCTCGCGCTGGCGGTGCCGTTCTATGCGATCGCCGCGGCCGCCGCGGTGAGCGCGGTGCGCCGGTGGCTGCCGGCCGCGGTGGGCACGGTCGCCGTCGCACTGCTGGTGGCGGCCCCGCTCCCGGACCTCGCCTGGGGGGTCGGCGGCGGCCTGCGTGCCGTCGACTATCCGGCCGCCTACGCCCGGGTGGCGGCCCTGATCGGGCATTCCGACCGGGCGGTCGCCGTGATCCCGTCCACCCTGATGCGCGACTACCGCTGGAACGACGGCCCGTCGCTGTCGCCGCTGCCGCGGATGATCGATGCGCCTGTGATCCTGGACGGTTCGCTGATCGTCGACTGTGTCCGGGTGGACGCGCCGACCGGTCGCGCACGGCAGGTGATCGACGCGGTGGACGACGGCGCCGACCCCGCGCGCCTGGCGGTGTTGGGCGTGGGATGGGTGGTGACCGAGACCCGTGACGGTGTCAGCGTCGCACCGATCGACGGCGCACCGCCGTATCCGTCACCGGCGACCGGTGCCTGGATCGCGGCCGGAACGGCTCACGGGATCTGGCTGGCCGCGCTTCTCGCCGGGCTGGCGTCCGCAGTGGCCGGATTCACCTCGCGCAGGACGCGGGCGAAGTCGTCGGCCGTCGACGGCCACGAGTAGCCGGCGGCCCGATCCCGTGCGGCGCGGCCGAGTGCGGCGGCGCGCGCCGGATCGGCCAGGAGCGCCGCAGTGGATGCGACCAGACCGTCCAGGTCGTCGACCAGCACGCCGGTGGTGCCGTCGACGATCGAGTCGGTGAGACCGGCCGAACTCCGGTAGCCGAGAGTCGGCACGCCGTGCTGGGCAGCCTCGATGACGGCCAGCCCCCACCCCTCTTTGCGCGACGGCATCAGGTGCAGGTCGGCGCCGGCGAGGAGTTCGTGTTTGCGCCGGTCGTCGACGTGGCCGTGGAAGACGACGTGGCCGGTCAGTCCGAGCCGGCCGGTCAAGGCGATCAGGTCGGACGCCCACCATCCGTCGCCGACCACGTCGAGGTGGACGTCGGTGCCGCCCGCGCGCAGCCGCTGCACCACCTGGAGGGCGTGCTCGATCTGCTTGTGCGGCACCAGCCGGGACACGACGATCAACCGGGCGGGCCCGCCGTCGCCGATCTCCGGAGCGGCGATCGGCGGTACCGGGTCGATGCCGCCGCGGACCACGTCGATCCGGGCACGATCCACCCCCAGTCCGACGAGTTCGGCGGCCGACGGCTCGGACACCGTGATGTAGCGGTTGCGGCGGTGGATCAGCGGCGACAGTCGCGACTCGGTGAACCAACCGATCTTCGCCAGTACCGGTCCGGCGACCGGCCACTGCTCGCGGTGACAGTGATGGACCAGCACCACGGTCGGCGCCCCGGCGACGAGTCGCGCGAAGAAGGGGACACCGTTCTGGGTGTCGACCACCACGTCCGGCCGGTATCCGGCGAGACGGCCGAGGCGCAGGCGCGCGGCCAGCAGGGTGAGCAGTGCGCGCGGGTACACCGAGAGCCGGCCGCCGGCCCGCAGCACCCGGATGCCGTCCCGTCGTTCGTCCCGCCCCGCACCCGGATAGTGGGCGGTCAGCAGGGTCACCGAGGCGCCCCGCGCGGCGAGTTCGGCACCCACCCGCTCCAGGTAGCGCTCACTGCCGCCACCCTGCGGGTGGTCGGTGTCGCGCCAGCACAGAAGCAGGACTTCGTTCATCGGTTCCAGGGTATGCGAGAGTGAAGACCATGAGTTTCGCGCGCCTGGCCACCCTGCGGCGCGCGCAGCGGCTGTTCACCGAGTTCGGCTACGAGCAGACACAACCGGACCGGTTCTATTCGGCGCTCGCCGACGACACCGCCGACATGATCGGCGCCGTCTACGACGGCCGGCTCGACGGGGCGGTGGTCCTCGATGTAGGCGGCGGGCCGGGGTTCTTCGCGGACGCGTTCACCGGTCGCGGCGCGCACTACCTGTCCGTCGAACCCGATGCCGGCGAGATGCATGCCGCCGGCATCGACCACCGCACCTGCGTGCGTGCACAGGGGCAGCAACTCCCGTTCGCGACCGGCAGCATGGACGTCGCCTACTCGTCGAACGTCGCCGAGCACACGGCGGAACCGTGGGTGATGGCCGACGAACTGGTGCGGGTGACGCGGCCCGGCGGCACGATCGTCCTCAGCTACACCCTGTGGTGGGGTCCGTTCGGCGGACACGAGACGGGCCTGGCCCACTACCTGGGCGGACATCACGCGGCGCGGCGCTACACCCGCCGCCACGGCAGACTGCCGAAGAACCTGTACGGATTGTCCCTGTTTCCGATCACCGCGCAGGCCGGCCTCGACTGGGCCGGGCACACCCCCGACGCCGATCTCGTCGCCGCGTTCCCGCGGTATCTGCCGCACTGGGCGTGGCCGGTCGTGAAGGTCCCGGTGCTTCGCGAATTCGCCGCCACGAACCTCGTGATGGTGCTGCGCAAGAAGTCTGCCGCCTGAGGTTTCAACCCATCCGCTGGTTGAGCCGTGGCCGAGCCGCTAGGCGAGGACGCGAGTCGAAACCCAGGCCGTCTCAGTTCGAGTCGGGCACCGACGCGCTGCAGGTCAGCGGCCCCGGTCCGCTGGTCGAGGTGCCGATGATCTCCTGCCCGAGCAGGATGTCGCAGGTCACCTGGCCGCTCACCACGATCGCCGACAGCGACGCCGACGAGCCGGGATCCATGCGTGACGATGCCGTCCACGGGGTGGCGGCCGTGGCGACGATCCGCTCACCGGACTCCGACGAGTAGCGCAGGCCGATCAGGCTGCCCTGGCCGGTCAGGTGGTAGGTGACCATGCCGGGTGCCATGCCGCGCGTCGAACTGGTCGTCGACGACGTGCTCGAAGTGGTGCTGCTCGACTCGGTGGACGACGGCAGCGTCGACGACGTGGTGCTGGAGGCGGCCGCATCGTCGTCGTTGTTGTCGACGGCCCGGAATACCAGGAAGCCGACCAGGAGCAGCAGGACCAGCGCGAGCAGCGCGATGAGCGCCAGCATCACGGTCCGGCTGCGGTCCGGCGGCGGGGGCACCTGGCCGTACCCGGTGTCGTACTGACCGGTCTGGGCATAGTCGTACTGGCCCGTCTGCGGGTACTGGCCGGTCTGCGGGTACGCGCCCGTCTGCTCGTAGGCGTACTGGCCGGTCCGCGGATCGACCTGGTAGTAGCCGCTCTGGTTCGGATCCGGCTCGTAGGGTTCCATCCGCCGGGTCTCCGGACGCGGCTGGTGCGGATTCGTCATGACACCACGGTACCGATGTGCGGCACCGTCACGATTCGACGATCGCCTCGAGCGGCTTGGTCCGGGCCGCCGACACCGCCGGCCACAGCGCCGCCAGTCCGCCGACGATCGCAGCGCCCACGAGGGTGACGACGATCAGCGACCACGGGATCACCGTGTGCTCGAGCCCCCAGTGCCGCAGACCGTGCACCAGCGGCAGACCGATCACCAGCCCGATCACCACACCCAGGAGGGCGCCGAAGATCGCGATGTAGATCGACTCCAGGTAGATGGTGCGCCGCAGCTGGGCACGCGTGGTGCCGATGGCGCGCAGCATGCCGATCTCCTGCCGCCGTTCCACCACCGACAGGGCCAGGGTGTTGATGATGCCGAGCACCGCGATCACCAGTGCCAGACCGAGCAGCGCATACAGCGTCGCCAGCATGGAGTCGATGATCGACGAGAACCCGTTCTTGAACTGCTGACGGTCCTGCACCTGGGCGGTCAGGTACGGCTTGACGGCCTTCTCCAGTTCGTCGCGCATGGTGGCTTCGGAGACACCCGGCTTGGTCTTGACCAGGGTGGCCATCGTCATCCGGGACGTGTCCGACGGCACCAGTTTGTCGAAGACTCCGTTGCCGAGCAGCCAGTCGCCGACGACGGCGTTGGGTTCGTAGATTCCGGACACGGTGGCCGGCACCGCGACACCGGTGGTGGACGCGAAGGTGACGACGGTGCCCGGCTTCCAGCCCTTGTTCTCGCTGACGGTGCGGCTGATCACCATGCCGTCCGGCGAGATCTGCGACGACCCGGTGGTCATCTTCAGGTTGAGCACCTGATCCAGGCTGGTGCCGACCGGGGTGCTGACGGAGGTGTCGACGCCGTCGAGCTTGGCGGACGTGACGTCGAACGAGACGACGGTGGCGGCGTCCGGTACCGCGGCGACGGCCTTGCCGGCCGCCGAGGACAGCGGTGCCCCGCCGGTGCCGCTGACGATGTAGTCGGCGCTCACCTGGTCGTCGATGCCGGCGTTGATCTCACCTTTGAGGGACCAGCCGAGGGTGCCGATCAGCACGACCAGCATCAGGCCGATGGTGAGGGCGAACGCGGTGGCCGCGCTGCGGCGAGGGTTGCGGAGCGCGTTGGTGCGGGCCAGTTTGCCGACGGTGCCGAACGGTGCCTGCAGCACGCGGCCGATGCCGCCGACCACCGGCTGGGAGAGCGCCGGAGCACCCAGGACGACGGCCACGATCACGAGCAGCGCCGCCAGCCCGACGAGGGCGAGCGCACCGGCTCCTTCGATGAACCAGCTGCCGACCAGGATCAGGACTCCGGCCACCCCCAGCGCCACCGCCGCGATGGTGCGGCGGCGCAGCGATCCGGCGCCCGGTTCGGCGGCCGCCGAGCGCATGGCTTCGACCGGCGGGATCCGGGAGGCGCGGCGCGCCGGGATCCACGCCGACAGCATGGTGACGATGACGCCCACGAAGAGGGCGGACAGGATCGCCGACAGCCCCACCTGCAGGGGCCCGGCCGGCAGACCGGAGCCGGCGGTCGCGGCCCGCATCAGGGCGGCGATGCCGATGCCCAGACCGAGCCCGATCGCGCCGCCCAGCAGGCCGACCACGAGAGCCTCCAGCAGCACCGACCGGGAGACGTTCTTACGGCTCGCGCCGACGGCCCTCAGCAGCGCCAGCTCGCGGTTCCGCTGCGCCACGATCATCGAGAACGTGTTGTAGATGATGAAGGTACCGACCACCAGGCCGATGGCGGCGAACGCGAGGAGGATGTACCGGAAGATGTTGAGGAAGGTCGCGACCTGCGCCTTCTGGTCTTCGCGGACCTGCTCGCCGGTGCGCACCTCGTACAGCAGTTTGCCGTCGGGACCCTTCTGGTTCAGGGCGGCCGCCACCTTGTCGCGCAGCGCGGTGTCGCTGACGCCCGGTGCGGCGGCCAGGTCGACGGTGGACACGTAGCCGCCGCCGGAGAACAGCTGACGGGCCTGGTCCTGCGTGAACTGGACATTGGTGTAGCCGCCGGTGGCGGCCGGCATGTCGAGCAGTCCGACGACGGTGACGTCGAGGGGTTCGGTGGTGCCGGCGCCCAGCGCCACCCGGGTGGTGGAGCCGACCTTCAGTCCGGCTTTGTCGGCGGCACCGGTGTTGACGGCGACCTCACCGGGTGCCGCGGGGGCCCGACCGGCGACGATCTTCATACCCGAGTCGCTGACCGCCTGATCCGGCGGCACGTAGGC
Source organism: Gordonia sp. (in: high G+C Gram-positive bacteria) (assembly GCF_047600565.1). Taxonomy (GTDB): domain Bacteria; phylum Actinomycetota; class Actinomycetes; order Mycobacteriales; family Mycobacteriaceae; genus Gordonia. Next base: position 2,490,888 of record NZ_JASGKN010000001.1, on the reverse strand, counting down.
CGAGCCGACGCTCGGGGCGCCGCCGGTCTGCAGTGCGGAGCCGTCACTCTTGGCGAGGGTCACCAGACCGCTGTAGTTGACCTCGGTCTTGGCGACACCGAGCGCGCCCTGCTGGGCGTTGAGCTGGTCGACGACGGCGAGCGGAACACCGGGCGACCGCGGGTCGGCGGCCGTCACCTCGGCGGAGACACCCTTGGCGACGTTGTCGAAGATCGAGTTGAACGAGTGCTGCACCGACGAGGTGAACACCACGGCGGCGGCGACGAAGCTGGTGCCGAGAACCACCGAGAACACGGTCAGCAGCAGCCGGAGTTTGTGGGCGGCCAGGCTCCGCAAGGAGACCTTCCGCATGACGTTGGCGGCCATGGGTCAGCGCGCCTCGTCGTCGGTCGTGGAGGGTGCGGCCACGTCGAGGTTCTTCATCACTTCGAAGACGTCGTCGGCGGACGGGCGGCGCAGTTCCTTGACGATCTGGCCGTCGGCCAGGAACACCACCCGGTCGGCGTACGACGCCGCGCGGGGGTCGTGGGTGACGATCACGACGGTCTGCCCGAACTCGTCGACGGCGGCGCGCAGGATCGACAGCACCTCGCCCGAGGACCGGGAATCCAGGTTGCCGGTCGGCTCGTCACCGAACACGATGTCGGGCCGGCCGACGAGGGCACGGGCGCAGGCCACACGCTGCTGCTGGCCGCCGGACAGCTCGCTGGGCCGGTGATCGAGCCGGTCGCGCAGACCGAGACGGTCGACGACGGCGTCGTACCACTCCTGGTCGACGCTGCGGCCGGCGATGTCGAGGGGCAGCGTGATGTTCTCGCGCGCGGTCAGCGTCGGCACCAGGTTGAACGCCTGGAAGACGAAACCGATCCGGTCGCGGCGCAGCCGGGTCATCTCGTTGTCGCTCAGGCCGGCCAAGCCGATGTCGCCGATCGTCACCTGCCCGGAGGTGACGGTGTCGAGTCCGGCCAGGCAGTGCATGAGCGTCGACTTACCCGAACCCGACGGGCCCATGATGGCGGTGAACTCGCCCGCCCCGAACTCGATGGACACGCCGCGCAGCGCGTCCACCAGGGTGTCCCCCGATCCGTACGTCTTCACGACGTCGTCGGCGCGAGCGGCGACGGTCCCTGCGGTGGCCTCAGCTGTTCCGGTCATGGGCTCCACGCTTCCAGACGAGGGGCCGTCGCGCTATGGGGGAGCACCCTGAAAGGGCCCCGGAGACGCGCGAACCCCGGATCCGAAGATCCGGGGTTCGCGTCCGTCGATGTGTGAGCTCAGGCCTCGTCGAGGCTGTCGCGGAGCTTCTGCAGCTGAGACTTCAGTGCGTCGGGGAGCTTGGGGCCGATGAACTCGAACCACTCCTCGATGCTCGGCAGCTCCTGCTTCCACTCCTCCGGGTTCACCGCGAGCGCCTCGGCGACGTCGTCCTTCGAGACGTCCAGGCCGGTGAGGTCCAGTTCGTCCGGGGAGGCCACGATGCCGGCCGGGGTGTCGACGCCCTTGACGTTGCCCTCGATGGTGTCGACGACCCACTTGAGGACGCGGCTGTTCTCACCGAAGCCCGGCCACAGGAAGCGGCCGTCGTCGCCGCGGCGGAACCAGTTGACGTAGAAGACGGCCGGCATGGTGTCGGGATGGTTGGCGCCCACATCCAGCCAGTGCTGCAGGTAGTCGGCGACGTGGTAGCCGAGGAACGGCAGCATGGCCATCGGGTCGCGGCGCACCGCGCCGACCTTGCCTTCGGCGGCGGCGGTCTGCTCGGAGCCCATGGTGGCGCCCATGAACACGGCGTGCTCCCAGTCGCGGGCCTCGGTGACCAGCGGGACGGTGGTCTTGCGGCGGCCGCCGAACAGGATCGCCGAGATCGGCACACCCTTCGGGTCGTCCCATTCGGGGGCGAGCGTCGGGCACTGCGCCATCGGCGTGCAGTAGCGCGAGTTCGGGTGGGCGGCCTTGGTGATCGACTCCGGGGTCCAGCTGTTGCCCTGCCAGTCGGTCAGGTGGGCCGGCGCCTCGTCGGTCATGTCCTCCCACCACACGTCGCCGTCATCGGTGAGGGCGACGTTCGTGTAGAGGGTGTTGCCGGCGTCGATAGTCTTCATGGCGATCGGATTCGAGTCCATGCTGGTGCCCGGCGCGACACCGAAGAAACCGAACTCCGGGTTGATCGCGTACAGGCGGCCGTCCTCGCCGAACCGCATCCAGGCGATGTCGTCGCCGACGGTCTCGGCGCGCCAGCCCGGCAGGGTCGGCAGGATCATGGCGAGGTTGGTCTTGCCGCACGCCGACGGGAACGCGGCCGCGATGTAGTAGACCTTCTCCTCCGGGCTGATCAGCTTGAGGATCAGCATGTGCTCGGCCAGCCAGCCCTCGTCGTGGGCCATGGCCGAGGCGATACGCAGCGCGTAGCACTTCTTGCCCAGCAGGGCGTTGCCGCCGTAGCCGGAGCCGTACGACCAGATGACGCGGTCCTCGGGGAACTGAACGATGTACTTGTCCGGGTTGCACGGCCACGGCACGTCTTCCTGACCCGGCTCCAGCGGGGCGCCGACCGAGTGCAGCGCCTGCACGAAGAAGCCGTCGTCGCCGAGCGCCTTGAGCACCTCGGGGCCGACGCGGGTCATGATCTTCATCGACAGCACGACGTACTCGGAGTCGGTGATCTCCACGCCCAGCTTCGGGTCGTCCGAGCCGAGCGGACCCATGCAGAACGGGATGACGTACATGGTGCGGCCGCGCATGCAGCCGCGGTACTTCTCGGTGAGCGTGGCCCGCATCTCGTCGGGATCGACCCAGTTGTTGGTGGGGCCGGCTTCTTCTTCGGTCTTCGAGCAGATGTAGGTGCGCGACTCGACACGGGCGACGTCGGCGGGATCGGAGAGCGCCAGGAACGAGTTCGGCTTCTTCTCCTCGTTCAGCTTCACCAGGGTGCCGGCGTCGACGAGCTGGGTGGTGAGTCGATCCCACTCCTCATCGGAGCCGTCGGACCACACCACGCGATCGGGCTGGGTCAGTTCGGCGACCTCGGCTACCCACGCCAGCAGCGCGGCGTGGTCGGTGGGAGCACTCCCGGGTTCGAGGCCGGGGATGGTCGCGGCGGTCATTCAGCTGTCTCCTCGTATCGCGGAAATCAAGACGTCTCGTGAACGTGCGCCCCTCATGATACGTCCAGGCCACAAGCCCTCCGAACTGCCATATGGGCAAGCGGTGATCAGTCCAGCCGTCCGAGGGTTCCGCCGCTCCATGAACCGTCGTCCGGATCGAGGTCGCTGACCCGGTAGTCGCCCGACGGATCCCAGTGCGTGATGCGGTCGACGAGGCCGTCCAGGTCGCGGTCGCTGTAGACGACGACCTCGCCGGAGGCGCTCCTGGTCAGCGACTCGGCCACCCCGTCGGCGTCGGCGTCGACCTGGGCGGGACCGAGGTCCCAGATGCTTCCGTCGCTGAACACCCACAGGTGGTCGTCGAGGGGCGAGGAGGCGGGCCCACCAGCGTCGATGCCGGCGGGGCCGCTGAGAGATTCCTCACCCCCGCCCCATTCGCCCGGGTCCGGGCCGGACAGCTCATCGCTCATCGCGCACCTCTCTTCTAGAGAGTGGGACGCGCGCCGGGCCCGTTCGGTTCCATCGACACGCGCACCAGGGCGGCTTCGGTGGCGGCCAGGTGCGCGGCGACGGCGTGTTCGAGGTTCTGCCGGTGGGCGGCGATCGCCTCGATGCAGTGGCGCCTCGCCTGCGACCGCAGAGCCGTGACCCGGCGGGTTCCGGCGACGGTGGCGGCGAGCACGAATCCGGCGACCACGGTGAGGACGGTGCCGACCGCCCCGAGGCCCGCCCAGTGCAGGAGCGGCGCGACCGCGATACGCCCCAGCCCGAGACCGGCGGAGACCCCGAGCAGCAGGACGACGAGATCCTCGCCGGTGATCTCCCGTCGACCGGTCACAGCCGTGACGGTGGCGGGCGGTGGACGCATCGGCCGGGTCGGCGGCAGTGCCGGCCGGGTCGCGGTCCAGGCGATCTGATCGGTGCCCGCGTCGACGGCCGCGGCGACGGCCCGGGTGTAGCGGTCCAGTTCGCCGCCGAGCCAGGACCGCAGGGTCGCGGTGTCCCGGGACCGCAGGTGCGTGCACGCGTCCTCGGCGATCCGGGTCAGTTCACGCGCACCGTGCCGGAGGTCGGCGGCGATGCCGGCCCGCAGCCCGGCGTATCCGGTCTTGGCGTCGAGGGCGCGCTGCGCCCGCTGCCGTGCGACGGTGCCCGGATGTTCCCGGGGCGCTGCCGGGTCGGCGCACCAGGCGACGAGGTCGGCGAGGCCGGAGGTCTGCGGATCGCCGGCGGCCACCGAGACGGCGAACGCCGGTACGGCCCAGTCGGGGTCGAGGATCCGACGGGCGGCGGCGATCGCCCGCGTCCGGTCCGGGTGGGTGTCGGCCGGGACCGCGACCAGCGCGACCGGCCGCCCCGACCCCCGCAGAGCGGCCAGCAGTTCGTGTTCGGCGGCGCCCACCGGGTGCGCCGGATCGAAGAGCAGAAGGCCGTGGGTCATGTCTCCGGGCGGCGATTCGCCCGGCCCGATCACCACCCGGGTGCCGATGCGGGCGCGGCCGGTCACGGCATGCGCGAGTTCATCGCGGCCCGGGCCGGTGCGGCCGGCCACCACGAGTACACCGAACGATTCCCCCACGACACCCTCCCCCAAAGGCGTTCATCTTGGGCGAACCGTACCCGAGGTGCGACGATGGGCGGGTGAGTTCCGACGCCCCCGCCGGTGGATCGACCGACGTCGACCGTTCCCGCCTGTACCCCCGTGTCACCAGTTTCCGGTTCCGTCGCGGCACCCTGACCGCCGGGCAGCAGCGGAACTGGGAGCAGTTGTGGCCGACGCTGGGCCGTGACCTGCGGATCGGCCCGGACCGCGGCGAAGAGCCTCCGCTGAACGCCGGCGAGTGGTTCGGCCGCACCGCACCGCTGATCATCGAGGTCGGCAGCGGCACGGGCATCTCGACGGCCGCGATGGCCGCCGAGGAGCCGGACACCAATGTCGTGGCCGTCGAGGTCTATCAGCCGGGGCTGGCCCAGCTGCTGGGTCTGGTCGATCGGGGCGGTCTGACGAACGTGCGCATGGTCCGCGGCGACGCGACGGTGGTCCTGACCGAACTCGTCGGCTCGGAGAGTCTCGACGCGGTCCGTGTCTTCTTCCCGGACCCGTGGCCGAAGAAGCGCCACAACAAGCGTCGCTTCCTGCAGTCCGGAACCATCGAGTTGATCGCCGATCGCCTCAAGCCGGGCGGTGTTCTCCACATCGCGACCGATCACGCCGACTACGCCGAGTGGATCGCGGAGCTGCTGGCCACCCAGGATCCCGGTAAGCCGCACGTCATTCCACTCACCTATCCGTCGCCGATCCTGCTGGAGCGGCCGACCACCAAGTTCGAGGGCCGTGCCGAGCGGGAGGGTCGCGACGTGAACGAGTTCGTCTACGTGCGGCCGCGACAGGATTCCGGCAAGACAGTGGCCGCACACCGGCCGGAGGCCGGCGAGAATGACACCGTGCGGCCGCGACAGGATTCGAGCGACGAGGAGACGGCGTCATGACCGCACCGGAGGCCGCCGGGCAGGACTCGGCCGGGCAAAACAAGGAGATGCTGCTCGTCTGGGACGCCCCCAACATGGACATGGGTCTGGGCGGCATTCTGGGCGGCCGTCCGACGGCCGCGCACCGGCCGCGTTTCGACGCGCTGGGCCGTTGGCTTCTGGGCCGCACCGCCGACCTGTCCGAGCAGTCCGGCGAGCCGATCGAGCCGGAGGCCACGGTCTTCACCAATGTCGTCCCGGGCGGCGGCGACGTGGTCAAGCCGTGGGTCGACGCCCTCCGGAACGTCGGCTACGCGGTTTTCGCCAAGCCGAAGATCACCGACGACAGCGACGTCGACCAGGACATGCTCGATCACATCGAGCTGCGCCGCCACACCCCCGGCCTGGCGGGGCTCGTGGTGGGTTCTGCGGACGGCCAGGCGTTCGCCGAGCCGCTGTTGGAGATCGCCCGCGAGGGCGTTCCGGTCACGGTCGTCGGTTTCCGGGAGCATGCGGCCTGGGCGGTGTCGTCGGTCGAGTTGGAGTTCGTCGATCTCGAGGACATTCCGGGGGTCTTCCGGGAGCCGCTGCCGCGCATCAGTCTCGACGCGCTGCCTGACGACGGCGCCTGGCTGACCCCGTTCCGGCCACTTCAGGCGCTCCTCAAGTAGCCGACCAAGTAGTCTTTGTCGGCAGGTTCGTCACCACACGGAATCGACCCGGCCAGGAAGGAACACGGCGTGTTCGGATTCATCGGCACATTCGTCTATCGGATGCGCTACGCCGTCATTGCCGTGATGATCGCGCTCATGGGCGGGCTCGGCCTGTACGGCCTGGATCTCGGCAAGCATCTGTCGCAGTCGGGCTGGTTCGATCCGCATTCGGAATCGGTGACCGGTTCGGTCATCGCCGACACCGCGCTCGGCCGCGACCACAAGTCCGACGTCCTTCTGGTCATCACCCCACCCGAGGGCACGCTGATCTCCGATCCGGAGTTCGGCAAGAAGGTCGAGAAGATCGTCGACGACCTGGTCAAAGAGCACCCCGATGTGGTGAGCCGGGAGAGCCCGGAGAGTCCCCAGGACACCCAGCACGCCGGCCTGATCGACCCGTTCCAGGAAGGCACCAACGACGCCTCCAAGGCCGCGCAGCAGATCAAGCGCGACCGCATGTGGAACCTGACACCGGATGCGGACGGCAACACCCACGGCTTCGTCTCCATCGGTGTCAGCGGCAACGACGACACCACGATCCTGGCGAACTACCAGAAGATCGAACCGTTCTTCGACAACCTGTCGCAGAAGTACGAGATGCCCGGCACCACGTTCGAGCTCGCCGGCCTGCAGCCGGTGGCCGGGGCGATGGCGCACGGTATGGATCAGGACATTCACCGTGCCGAGGTGCTGGCGCTGCCGATCGTCGCGATCATGCTGCTGTTCGTGTTCGGCGGTGTGGTGGCCGCCGTCCTGCCGGTGCTGATCGGCGGTCTGACGATCGCCGGCTCGCTGGGCATCATGAAGATCCTGGCGCAGCTGACCGAGCTGAACATCTTCGCGCAGTCGGTGGTGACGCTGATCGGTCTGGGTATCGCGATCGACTACGGCCTGTTCATCGTCAGTCGATTCCGTGAGGAGCTGGCCGAGGGCTACACCGTCAAGGCGGCGGTCCGCAGATCGGTGATGACGTCCGGGCAGACGGTCGTGTTCTCGGCGACGATCATCGTCGCCGCGCTGGCCTGTCTGCTGATCTTCCCGCAGGCGTTCCTCAAGTCGGTGGCCTACGGCGCGATCTTCTCGGTGGCGCTGGCCGCCCTGCTGTCGATCACGGTGCTGCCGGCCATCCTGAGCATCCTGGGCACCCGGATCGACGCTCTGAGCTTCAAGTTCCTGCGACGCACCAAGACGCGCGAGGAGATCGAGAACGGTTTCTGGGGCAAGCTGTCCGGCTGGGTGATGAAGCACCCGGTCAAGACCGCGGTCCCCACCACGCTGCTGCTGCTCGCACTGATCTACCCGTTCCACAACATCGCCTTCGGCGGCATCAGCGAGAAGTACCTGCCTCCGAACAACGACAACCGCGTCGCGCAGGAGCATTTCGACACCTGGTTCCCCAAGGAGCGCACCGAAGAGCTCAAGCTGGTCGTCCTCTACGACCAGAACGACGGCGAGGCCACCACCAAGATCCAGTCGATCGCCGATCAGGCCAACAAGATCCCGGGCTTCACCAAGGAGTTCTCGCCGACCTCGGACGGCGGCGCCCTGGAGGGCATTACGGCGACCCGGACACCGGATACGGCGTGGTGCAGATGTCCGCGGGCCTCAAGGACCGCGACACGGCCGCCGAGGCGATCAAGGAGTTGCGGTCGATCAACAAGGAGGGCCTGCACGTGTACGTCGCCGGCACCCCGGCGTTGACGCAGGACTCGATCGACTCTCTGATGCACAAGCTGCCGTTGATGGCGGTGATGCTGGTGCTCGTCACCGGTCTGCTGATGTTCTTGGCGTTCGGTTCGGTGATCCTGCCGATCAAGGCGGCATTGATGTCGGCGCTCGGCCTCGGTTCGACGCTCGGCATCTTGACGTGGATGTTCGTCGACGAGAGCGGCCCCCACAATCTGCTGAACTACACGCCGGGCCCGCTGTTCGCGGCGATGCTCGTGCTGATCATCGCGATCGTCTACGGCTTGAGTACGGACTACGAGATATTCCTGCTCTCCAGAATGGTGGAGGCGAGACAGCAGGGGGCGTCCACCACAGAGGCGATCCGCACCGGCACCGCGCACACGGGCCGCATCATCACGGCGGCCGCCGCCATCCTGGTGGTCGTGACGGGTGCGTTCGGTCTGTCCGACATCGTGATGATGAAGTACATCGCATTCGGCATGATCTCCGCGCTCATCCTGGATGCCACCGTCATCCGCATGCTGCTGGTGCCGTCGATCATGAAGCTGCTCGGTGACGACTGCTGGTGGTCGCCGCGCTGGATGCTCAAGCTGCAGCGCAAGCTGGGGCTGGGCGAGACCATCCTGGAGGACGAGCCGGAGGACAAGGTGGTTCCGGTGGCGGTGCAGGGTGCCACGAGTGCCGGCGGTGTGGTCGCCGTCGCCGAGGCCCCCACGACCGCGATGAAGGCCTCCACGCCGCGGGTGTCGACCAAGGACGTCGATGACGAGCGGCCGGCCGCCGGTCTGGCGGCGCCGCGCGGACTGCGTGCACTGGCCCGCCGCGACCGGAACGACGCCGCAGCGTCCGAGCCGATCGAGGACGACGACCATCTCGCCGAGGGCCACCTCGAGGATCTCGATCTGGCCGACGATCCCGATGTCGACGACGATCCGCAGGCCGTCGGCCCGGATACCGGTTCGTGGCGTCTCGGTGCCGGCGGGGTCCGTCTGGGCAGCCGCGATCTGCGTCCGCGCCCGGCACCCGCACCGCAGCAGGCTCCGGTCCCGCCGCAGCAGCAGCCGGTGGCCCGTCCGCAGGCCCCGCAGGCTCCGGTTCCGCCGCAGTCGCGGCCCCAGCCTGTTCCGCCGCGGCCCGCACCGGGTGCACGTCCGGTTCCGCCTCAGGCTCCGCAGCCGGCACCCCAGCAGCAGGCTCCTGCGGCTCCGGTCCCACCGGCCCCGCAGCCCGCGCCTCCTGCCGCACCTGTGCCCCGGGGCGGCTATCTGGCGTCGACGCCGCCGCCGCAGTCGCCGTCGACCCCGGCGGTGCCGCCTCAGTACGGCCGTCCGAATGCGGCTCGTGAGCTGACCGGTGACCGCGACGACCAGATCAGTGTCCAGGATCTGCTGCGCCGCAGCCGCGGCCAGGATTCGGCCGACTGATGTCCGGCGAGAGCACTACCCCGCCGGCCGACGACTCCTCGCCGGCCGATCCGGGCACCCCTACCTCTCCGGTAGACCCGGCCGCCCCGATGCCGCCGGCCGACCCCCCGCTGGTTGAGCCGGGTCGTCGACGGAGCGCAGCGACGACGACGTCCCGTGTCGAAACCACACCCGCCGAGAAGCCCGGCGTGAAGAAGACCGCCGTCACGAAGTCCGCGGCCGCGAAGAAGACCACCGCCAAGAAGTCTCCGGCGAAAAAGACGACCGCGAAGAAGACGACAGCCAAGAAGACACCGGCGAAGAAGACCGCGCCGAAGAAGGCCGCACCGAAGAAGGCGCCGCCCGCGAAGTCGACAGCGAAGACCACAGCGAAGACCGCCGCGACCGCGACCGCTTCGGCCGTCGAGACGTCGCCCGAGGTGCCGATCACGTCGGTCCCGGCGACCGAGAAGACGCAGCCGCGCTGGCGTAAGTGGCTCCGCTGGTTTCTGATCGCACTGGTGGCCGGCATCCTGATCACCGAGCTGGTGCTGGTGTGGCCGCATCTCGCGCCCGCGTGGGACCGGATCGGCGACATCCGCTGGGAGTGGGTGCTCGCGTCGTTCGTGGCCGCCATGCTGTCGATGGACAGCTACGCCCAGGTGCAGCGCGTGCTGTTCCGTTCCGCCGGGGTGAAGGTGAAGCAACGCGAGTCGCTGGCCGTGATCCTGGCGTCGAATTCGATCTCGCAGACCATGCCGGGCGGCCAGGTGCTGTCGCCGGCGTTCGTCTATCGGGAGACCCGCAAATGGGGTGCCACCCCGGTGGTGGCGTCGTGGCAGCTGGTCATGTCGGGTCTGCTGGCGGGTTTCGGTCTGGGTGTCCTGGGTCTGGGCGGTGCGCTGCTGGCCGGCGCCCAGAAGAGCCCGTTCTCGATCATCTTCAGTATCGCCGGCTTGATCATCTTCGTGATCGCCGTGCAGTTCCTGTCCGGCCATCCGGAGATCATCGAGGGTCTCGGGCAGCGGATGTTGACCTGGGTGAATCATCTGCGCGGTAAGCCGGAGGACCACGGCAAGGAGGCGCTGCATCGGGTTCTGGGTCAGCTGCGCGCCGTGAAGCTCCGTCCCCGCGACGGTGCTGAAGCGTTCGGCTGGAGCATGTTCAACTGGGTCGCCGACGTCGCCTGCCTGGGCTTCGCCTGCTACGCGATCGGTGCCCATCCCAGCATCACGGGCCTGATGGTCGCGTACGCCGCGGGTAAGGCGGTCGGTACCGCCATGCCGCTGCTGCCGGGCGGTATCGGTGTGGTCGACGCCATGCTGGTGCCCGCGCTCACCTCGGCCGGCATGCCGTTCTCGGATGCGCTGATCGCCGTGGTCATCTACCGGCTCATCAGCTATGTGATCGTGTCGATCGTCGGCTGGGTGGTGATCGCCGTCCGGTTCCGCAGTGAGATCAAGGAGCGCGGCGAGCTCACCGAGCAGATGGATGAGGAAGAGGCGGAGCTGCGATCGTGATGCGACGCCGTGTGTCTCCGTCTACCGCTGTCGTCTGCGACCTGGTCGCGGTTCTGGTGTTCGTGGCCATCGGCCGGGCCAGCCACGACGAGCCGTTTTCGCCGAGCGGCTTCGCCGAGACCGCCTGGCCTTTCCTGGCCGGCGCCGCCTTGGGCTGGCTGTTCGTGTTCGGCTACGCACGGCTCACCGCGACCGAGTTCGCTCCGGGGGCGATCCTGCCGTCGGGCGTCGTCATCTGGGTGACCACGGTGATCGCCGGCATGCTGTTGCGTTCGGCGAGCGATCAGGGCATCGCGGCGTCGTTCATCGTCGTCGCCTCGATCGCCACAGCGGTGTTGCTGCTCGGCTGGCGTGCTGTCGCGGCCGGGCTGAATCGCCGCCGCTGACACCGGTTCAGGGGCGGAAGTACTTCTGGGCGACTTGGAGCGCCGCGGTTCCTGAGCGCTCGTTCTCGCAGTAGATCACCACGACGCGGCCGCCTCCGGTGATGCCCACGAACCAGCCCGGTCCTTTCGGGCCGTTGGTGCCGACGAGGGCTCGCAGGCCGGGCGCGCCTTTGATGTCGCTGGCGTCACCGGTGGCCGCGGTGGTCTTCATGGCGTCGGCGATCTTCTTGGCTGCGGCCGGATCGACGCCGCCGAGCGTGCCGCCTTCGGCTTTGGTGGTCGCGCCGCGGACGACGAACGGCGGCGCGGTGTCGGTGCTGTGGTCGATCGAGCGGGCGATGGAGATGCCGAGCGCACCCATGTTGAGGATGGATGCGGTGAAGTTCTGCGGTTTGAAGTCGGCGGTGCGGATCTGGGCGGTCACGTCGTGCGGCGCGGAGACTCCCGGCACTGTGAGCTGCAGGTCGAGTCCGAGGTGTCCGAGCTGGTCGTTCGGCGCATCGGGTCCTTTGCCGGCGGTGGCGCCGTCGACCGCCGCGAACACCGGGTCGAGGGTGGTGCCGGTCGGGTAGGAGATGTCGGCACCGATGTTCTTGTCGGAGGCGGCTTGATTGTTCGCCATGCCGCGGATGGCGCCGGACTTGGCGTCGAAGGTCATGATGGTCGCCGGCTGCGCGACCATGGCGACCGCTTCCTGCAGGTCCAGTTGCTCGTCCATGTCGACGGTGCTCATGACGTCGGGGCCGGGGGTGCCGTCGGTGCCGGTGAGTTTCTGGGTGGGCTGTCCGGGGACGACGAGGACCACCTGCCAGCCGGCGATGGCGTCGCGGATCGCTTCCCAGTAGTTGGTCAGTCCGGCTTCGAGCGGGGTGTCGATCCGGCGGTCGGTCATCACGAGTTGGCTGGATTTGCGGACGCTGACACCGGCGATGCCGTTCGGGTCGGCGGTCAGTCGTTTGAGGTCGCTGTCGCGGAGGCTGACCGCGACGGTCTCGCCGCCCTTGTTGTCGCGGATCTTCTGGTCGATCACCGTGGCGGTGACGAGCGGGGCGACCGGGGCGATGGCGTCGGTGAGCTGCTTGACCGACTTTCGGAGGTTCTTGGTGCCTTCGGGGTTGATGACGAGGTCGTTGATCGGAATGACGCGCATGAGCGGCTTGCCGGAGGCGGCGCGCACGGTGGGCGCCGGGTCGGCGTCTTCGCGGGTCATCTCGAGGTGGCCGCCGACGGGCATGCCGGAGTGGATGAGGCCGGTGTCCCACTGCACTTTCCAGCCGGTGGACAGGCGCCGCACGCTGCCGGTGGTGCGGTCGGTGAATTCTTTGTCCCCGGCCCAGTGCCAGGTGACTTTCAGTGTGAAGGTGGCCGATCCGTCGGAGTAGTCGACGACGTCGAGCACCTGGGTGTCGACGGTGCGGGGGTGCATGCCGGCGAAGGTCTCGCTGAGGGCGTCGGCGGCCTGTGACGGCGAGCTGGTCATGGCGGCGGAGGCTTCGACGTCCTGCCGGGCGAAGGCGGCGGCGTAGGCGGACGCGGCTTGGGAGGCGTCGGAGTCCTTGGATCCGCAGGCGACGAGGGCGAGCAGCAGTGAGGCGACGGCGATGATCGCCGTCGCCGGCCGCCACGACCGCATACTCATATTCCCAATATTCACTTCTTTAACAGCGGAATGCCATCACCGCGCCCCTTCCGCGCGTCTCCATCTGGTCACGATCTCCCGACCGGCGATAATGGAGCCATGCCCCAGCGCACCGTCCGAGCCGCCGACCGGCACGTCACCGAGACCGGTTGGCTCACCTCGCGCCACGGATTCTCGTTCGGCGACCACTACGACCCGGACAACACACATCACGGGATGCTGCTGGTCTGCAACGACGAGATCGTGCTGCCCGGGCAGGGCTTCGACACCCACCCGCACGCCGAGACCGAGATCGTCACCTGGGTTCTCTCCGGGTCGCTGGTGCATCAGGATTCGCGCGGCCACAGCGGCGTCATCCACCCCGGGCTCGCCCAGCGGATGAGCGCCGGCACCGGCATCGAGCATTCCGAACGCAACGATCACGCCGAAACCTCCGAACCGGTGCACTACATCCAGATGTGGCTGATGCCCGACGACACCGGGCACGACCCCGACTATCAGCAGCGCGACATCTCCACCGAGTTGACCGCCGGCGGGCTCATCCCGGTCGCCTCCGGCGAACGCGCCCACGACTCGGCGATCCGCATCCGCAACTCCGGCGCCACCCTCTGGGTGGCGCGTCTGGCCGCCGGCGAGCACGTCACGATCCCGCGGGCGCGCTTCACCCACCTGTTCGTCACCGACGGCGCCGTCCGCATCGAATCCGAACTCCTGCAGACCGGCGACACTCTGCGCGCCGACGACCTCGGCGGCTCCGTGCTGACCGCCGTCACCGACGCCGAAGCCTTGATCTGGACGATGAACAAGACCCTCGGCGAGTGATACCCGTGGGGCCGGCGGCACGCGCCGCCGATCAGTGCCAGGATGGAACCCGTGACCGAGACGACGACTGACGCACACAAGTCAGGCCTGGACCTGAACTGGATCGATGAGAACGCGAAGGTCGGCGACGACCTCTACAAGCACGTCAACGGGCGGTGGCTGGCGCAGCACGTGATCCCCGACGACCGCAGCATCGACGGCGCGTTCCATGTTCTCCGCGACAACGCCGAAGCCCAGGTCCGGGAGATCGTCGAAGCGTGCGCGGCCGACGACGCGGGCGACGCCGACGCAGCCAAGATCGGCGCGCTCTACACCTCGTTCATGGACACCGACCGGATCGAGGACCTCGGCATCGCGCCGATCACCGGCGGTCTGGCCGCGATCGACGCGATCACCGACGCCGACGGCCTGGCCCAGACCCTCGGCGCCTTCCAGCGCGGCGGGATCAGCGGCCTGTTCGGTCTGTACGTTGACACCGACTCGAAGAACTCCGACCGGTACCTGGTGCACATCGTCCAGAGCGGCCTGGGCCTGCCCGACGAGTCGTACTACCGGGAGGACGTGTACGACGACACCCGCGACGCGTACCGCAAGCACGTCGCGACGATGTTCACTCTCGCCGCGAACGCCGGCGCCGGAATCGACGACCCGGACGCGGCCGCCGCGACCGTCCTCGACCTGGAGACCGCCCTCGCATCCCACCACTGGGACGTGGTGCGGCGCCGTGACGCCGAAGCCACTTACAACCTGACGTCGGCCGCCGACTTCGCCGCACAGGCCGCCGGCTTCCCGGTGGAGGTGTGGACGACTGCCCTCGCCGGTGGGGACGCGGCCGCCAGCGACGGCGGCGCGTTCGCCGAAGTGAACATCGGTCAGCCGTCGTTCGTGACCGGCGCCGCCCGTCTGGTGGCCGAGCGGCCGATCGACGACTGGAAGACCTGGCTGCGGTGGAAGCTGCTGCACAGCGCCGCCGCCTACCTGTCGTCGCCGTTCGTCGACGAGAACTTCGCGTTCTACGGCACCACCCTGTCCGGCACCCCGCAGATCCGGGACCGCTGGAAGCGTGGCGTCGGCTTCGTCGAAGACGCGATGGGCTTCGCCGTCGGACGCCTCTACACCGAACAGCACTTCCCGCCGGCCGCCAAGGCCCGCATGGACGAGCTGATCGCCAACCTGATCGCCGCCTACCGCCGCAACATCACCGACCTGGACTGGATGACCCCGGCGACCCGGCAGAAGGCGCTCGCCAAACTGGACCGGTTCACACCCAAGATCGGCTATCCGGCCGCATGGCGCGACTATTCGGCGCTTGAGGTCGACCCGGCCGACCTGATCGGCAACGTGGCCCGCGCGTCGGCGTTCGAGACCGATCGCGAGCTCGGCAAGATCGGGAAGCCGGTCGACCGCGACGAATGGTTCATGACCCCCCAGACGGTCAACGCCTACTACAACCCGGGCATGAACGAGATCGTCTTCCCGGCCGCCATCCTCCAGCCGCCGTTCTTCGACGCCGACGCCGACGACGCCGCCAACTACGGCGGCATCGGCGCGGTGATCGGCCACGAGATCGGCCACGGCTTCGATGATCAGGGCGCCAAGTACGACGGTGACGGCAACCTGGTCGACTGGTGGACCGACGAGGACCGCACCGAGTTCGGCAAGCGCACCGCGGCGCTGGCCGGCCAGTACAGCGCCTACACGCCGGAAGGCCTGGACCCGAAGTACACGGTCAACGGCGAGTTCACGCTCGGCGAGAACATCGGCGACCTGGGCGGCCTGTCGATCGCCCTCGTCGCCTACGACATCGCCACCGACGGCAAGGGCGGCCCCGACATCGACGGCCTGACCGCCGCGCAGCGGGTGTTCTTCAGTTGGGCGGAGATCTGGCGCACCAAGACCCGCGACGAGGAGGCGATCAAGCGACTGGCGGTCGATCCGCACTCGCCGCCCGAGTTCCGCTGCAACGGTGTGGTCCGCAACGTCGACGCCTTCTACGACGCGTTCGGCGTCACCGAGGGCGACGCCCTGTATCTGGCGCCGGATCAGCGGGTGCACATCTGGTGACACAGTGGCCGGTGGGACCGCGAAGGTCACGACCCGGCCACACCGTGTCCGGTACGGACGTTTAGGGCGAGTCGGTCTGAGCGGATCCACAGCATCCGGTGCCACACTGGCGAGAGTGCACTTCAGATCTCTTCGCCTGCTGTGGTCGGTCCTCGCTCTGGTGACGGTCGCCGCGGTGGCGGCCGCCTGCGCCGGCCACGTGGATGCCCCGCCCGCCAAGATCACCAGCGCTGCGACCACGATCCCCGACCTGAATCCGCTGCGTCCGGTGATCGTGGACGTGGCCGACGGCACCTTCACGACGGTGACGCTGACGAATACGGCGTCGGGCAAGCAGGTGAAGGGTGAGCTGGATCCGTCCGGCCATCACTGGCGCACCACCGAGGACCTCGGCTACGGCGCCACCTACACCGTGAACGCGACCGCCCTGAACGCCGACCAGAAGCCGACGCATCAGACCCTCAAGGTCACCACGCTGGCCCCGGCCCAGACCGCATACGCGAACGTCGTGCCGTCACCCGATCTGGTGGATCAGGTCGGCGTCGGCGTGGGTCAGCCGGTGTCGGTGCAGTTCACCGCGCCGGTGACCAACAAGGCCGAGGTGATCAAGCACCTGTCGGTCACCACGACCCCCGCTCAGCCGGGCGCCTGGTACTGGATCGACGACCAGAACGTGCACTACCGCGGCCCGGACTACTGGCAGCCGGGCACCAAGATCCACCTGTCCGCCGACGTCTACGGCATCGACCTGGGCAACGGCGTGTACGGCGCCGAGGACGACGACGTCGACTACTCGGTCCACGACTCCTGGGTGGCGAAGGCCGACGGTGCCACCGAACTGCTGACGATCTTCCACAACGGGCAGCAGGTCAACCAGAATGCCGATGAGCCTCGGCGAGGCGGACACCCCCTCGCACATCGGGGCGCACGTGATCAGCGAGAAGTCGCCCACGGTGAAGATGGATTCGTGCAGCTACGGCGTCTGCCAGGGCCAGCCCGGGTACTACTCGGAGACCGTGCTGTGGGACGAACGCATCTCCAACGACGGCGAGTACGTCCACGCGGCACCCTGGTCGGTGGGTCAGCAGGGCGCCGCGAACGTCTCGCACGGCTGCGTGAACCTGAGTACCGAGAACGCACAGTGGTTCTATCAGCACTTCGGTCTGGGCGACGTCGTCGAGATCACGAACTCCGGTGGCGGCGAGCTGCCCCTCGACGACACCTACGGCGACTGGGCGGTCCCCTGGTCCACCTGGCAGGCCGGCAACTCGAACTGAGACCTCACAAAACGTGAGTTCGATGTCGCCTGACGCCTGACGCCCTTTCCCTTCCCGCTTCCCTCTGTCCCTACTCCCCCGTATAGCGCTGTTCATCGCTGTCGGGCGGCGCAAGCGCGCTATACGGGGGAGTAGGGACAAAACGGGGCGGGGCTAAGCGCCACTGAGCGTCGCGGCAGAACATCGGCACGCTCCCTGCACGCGGACCGAATGTGCGGTCGACCAGATTCGGCGGCGGTATCACCGGCGCGATGTCGCCGAGGAGCGCGGACTGCCGGTCACCGGAGGCGCGGCGCCTGGACTTCACGTGACCGGTACCGGCCCGTTCGGGGATAAAGTGAGCCCATGCGTATCGATCCGTCCGTTCCCGCTGTCGCCGCCGGTCTGATCGGCGGCGACGCCGTGGCCCGCTACTCGGGCAACCGTCCGTTGGGAGGCGCCGTTCTGGCCGCCGCCGGTGCGGTCGCGGGACGCAGTTGGCTGCAGAAGGGGCCGGCCGTCACGGCTGGGCTGACCGCCGTCTACCTGGGAGCGTTCGGCGCCTCGCATCCGCTGGCTAAGAAGATCGGCGCCTGGCCGTCGGTGTTCGCGGTCACGGGGGCGGCGACCGCGATCACGGCGGCGGCCACCGCATGACCGAGCCGGATCCGGCCACCGAACCGGAGTCGTCGGACGATCTGGAGGACGCACTCGCCTCCGGACGCGGAATCGTGCAGGCCATTCTGCGCCCGCTGTTCGCGGCCGGAGTCCTGCTGCTCGGCTACTTCATGTTGCCGATCCGCAAGTACGACGAACTCCACGTCCTCGGCTTCATCATCGGCGTCGCCCTGCTGGTGACGTTCTGCGTCTGGGAGTTCCGGCGCTTCATGGGCAGCCGCTACCCGGTGCCGTCCGCCCTCGAAGTCCTGACCGCGTTCGCCGGCCTGTACGTGGTGGCGTTCTCGACGCTGTACTTCCTGCTCTCGGACTACTCACCGGGCAGCTTCAACGAGAAGTTCACCCGTGTCGACGCCCTGTACTTCTGCATGACCGTGATGACGACGACCGGCTTCGGCGACCTGTCCCCGGAGAGTCAGGCGGCACGGGTCGCCGTCTCGGTCCAGATGATGACGACTCTGGTCATCGTCGGCCTCGGCGTGCGGTTCGTCGGCATCCTCCTGCACGCCCGCGTCACCGCCGACCGCGCCAAGCTGGTGCAGGCGGTCACCGAGGCCGGCGAGTCCTCCGGCGAGTAGCGCCGTGGATCTCCGCTCGCTGGATCTGGGCGCCCTCGCACTCCTCGTCGAAGTCGATGAGCACGGCAGCCTGTCGGCGGCGGCCCGACGCCTCGGTCTCGCCCAGCCCAACGCGAGCCGCACCCTCTCGCGTCTCGAGCGGCAGCTCGGCGTCGCTGACCGTCGCCGAACACCTGATGCCGCACTGGCTGGGTGAGTTCCGCACCGCGCACGCGGACACCACCGTCCATCTGACCGTCACGAATTCGGCCGGCGTGATCGACCTGCTGACCGCCGGAGGGTGCGACGTCGGGTTCATCGAGTCGCCGACCGTGCCGCACGGACTGTTCAGTGCGGTGGTGGCCCGTGACGAGTTGATCGTGGTCGCGCCGCCCGCGCATTTCTGGACTCGCCGCAAGCAGCCGGTGAGCGTCGACGAGCTGGCGGCGACGGCTCTGCTGGTCCGGGAACCGGGGTCGGGGACCCGCGACACTCTCGACGCCGCCCTGGAGGGCCATCAGCGCGCCGATCCGCTCCTCGAGCTGGGCAGCAGCGCCGCGATCCTGACCGCCGTCGCCGACGGGGTGGGCCCGGCGGTGCTGAGCACCCTGGCGGTCGACACCGCTGTGCGGATCGGTGCGGTGACGCCGGTGCAGGTGAGCGGCCTGCGGGCGAGCCGTGACCTGCGAGCGGTGTGGCGGCCCCCGCGGGACCTCGGTGGACCCGCCGCAGATCTGGTGCGCATCGCGCACGGATGAGACGTCAGCGGGTCGCTTCGCGCACGGCCGGCCCGAAGATCGACGTGAGGTTGGCGGCGACCTGATCGACCGGCACCTCCGGCGGCATCGCCACGTAGCTGAGCGCCATGCGGGCGACGGCGCCGCCGATCCGGTCGGCGGAGTCGGCGTCGGCGTTCACCCACGACTCCCGGAGGATCGCCGACAGTCGCGCCTTCGCCGCGGCGATCAGCGGCGCGGCCTCGGTGGTGACCAGTCGGTGCAGGTCGGGGTTGGGGCCGCCGCCCACCAGTGACGCGATCATCGGGTCGGCGGCCGCGGCCACCAGGAACCGGGTGATGCCGGTGGTCAGTGCGCCGTCGATGTCCCCGGGCATGGCGTCCACGGCGTCGGCGATCTCCCCGGTGTAGCGGTCGACGAGCCGCAGCGCATACGCCTGGGCCAGCCCGTGCCGGGAACCGAACTCGTTGTAGACGGTCTGCCGGCTCACCCCGACGTGGCGGGCGACGTCGGCCATGGTCACTTTGGACCAGTCGCGCTCGGTGAGGAGATCCCGCAGGCCGTCGAGCAGCGTCGTGCGCAGCAGGCCGCGGCTGGCCTGGGCGTACGTCTGCGGGGTGCTCACTCCACCGAGCGTAGTGGTCATGCGCTCACCGGGACGAAGTCCATCTTCTCGCGGACGCCGCAGTCCGGGCAGGGCCACGTGTCGGGGACGTCGGACCACGGGGTTCCGGCGGGGAAGCCTTCCCGGGGAGCACCGGCGGCGACGTCGTACACGTAGTCGCAGTTGGTGCACCGGTAGGCGGCCGCGTCGGCGGCCGGCGCCGTCACGGGCTCGTCGAGCACGGCGACGGTACGGCTGCCGTCCGGGTTGAAGCCGTACTTGGCGAGCAGCGCGGTCTCCTTGCCCGGCTGGAGGTTGGCCTTCGACAGGTCGCCGTCGTAGTGGGCGATGACGCGCTTGTCCATCACCGCGCGCCACACGGCGGGGATGTAGGCGAGCGAGATCATGCTGGCGTACCCGCTGGGCAGATTCGGCGCCTCGGAGAAGCTGCGCAGGGTCTGGTAGCGGCGGGTCGGGTTGGCGTGATGGTCGCTGTGCCGCTGCAGGTGGTACAGGAAGATGTTGGTGGCGATGTGGTCGGAGTTCCAGCTGTGCTTGGGCTGGCAGCGTTCGTACCGGCCGCGCTTGTTCTGCTGTCGCAGCAGTCCGTAGTGCTCGAGGTAGTTGACGGTCTCCAGCAGCGAGAAGCCGTAGATCGCCTGGATGATCAGGAACGGCAGCACCTGCCAGCCGAAGATCGCGGTGAGGACGCCCCAGAGCACGAACGACATGACCCAGGCGTTGAGGACGTCGTTGCTCGGGTGCAGCACGGGGCGGTCCAGGCGCTTCATCCGGTTGGCTTCGAGTTCCCAGGAGGATTTGAGGCTGCCGAACACGCTGCGCGGCAGGAAGCCCCAGAACGTCTCGCCGAAGCGTGCGCTGGCCGGGTCCTCCGGGGTGGCGACACGGACGTGATGGCCGCGGTTGTGCTCGATGTAGAAGTGGCCGTAGAAGGTCTGGGCGAGTGTGACCTTGGACAGCCAGCGTTCCATGGTGACCTTCTTGTGGCCGAGTTCGTGGGCGGTGTTGATGCCGATGCCGCCCATCACGCCCATCGACAGGGCCAGGCCGATCTTGGATGCGAGCCCGAGCCCGCCGTGTTCGATGCCCATCCAGGTGAGATCGTCGGCGGTCCAGAAGTAGCAGGCCAGGGTGAGGCTGATCAGCTGGAACGGGATGTACGCGTAGGTGCAGTAGCGGTAGTACTTGTCGTTCTCGAGCTGGTCGATCAGCTCGTCGGGCGGGTTCTGGCCGTCGGGGCCGAAGAACCGGTCCATGATCGGCAGGACGATGTAGACGAGGATCGGGCCGATCCACCACCACACGGGGGAGATGGTGTTCAGCCAGTCCCACCCGAGTCGATGGCCCACCCAGTTCATGCCGGTGATGAGTCCGATCGCCAGGAAGATCGCGGTCGGCGGCACCAGGCCCAGCAGCCAGAGGTAGCGCTTCTTGTCGCGCCAGGTCAGCTCGGTGCCGTCTTCGATCATCGTGTACGTCATGTCGTTCCCTTCGTCTCCCGATCGCGGCGCCCGCCGGCCCGTCGGATCTGAACCTTGACATTAGGTGATGTCACGTCTCCTGTCTATACATTTAGATCGATTTGTAAAGCCGAGGTCCGGCGCGGGCTCGGACCCCACCGTCCGATGACCCCTCCTGCGTGTCGTGATCTACCTCACACGTCACACCGGTAGCCGGGCGTACCATCGGCCACGTGCCGTACACGCGATTCGTCGCCCTCGGTGACAGCCAGACCGAGGGACTGGGCGACCCCGATCCGCGGTTCGAATACCGCGGCTGGGCGGACCGTCTGGCCGAGATGATCGCTGTCCACAGCCCCGGACTGCACTACGCGAATCTCGCCGTCCGCGGCAAGACCACCCGGGAAGCGCTCGACGAGCAGCTGGCGCCGGCCATCGGAATGCGCCCCGACCTGGTGGCCGCGCCGGTCGGCATGAACGACGTCATCGGCTCGGCGGACATGGGCCGGGTGAGCGACGACCTGGAGACCCTGTTCGGTCGTCTCACCGACACCGGAGCCACCGTGCTGACCTGTACGTTCCCGAACCTGGCCCGCACCATCCCGATGGGCGGCCTGTTCGAGGACCGGCTGCTGCAGATCAACGACCTGATGCGGGGGTTCGCCGAGCGGTTCGGTCTGGTGCTGGTCGATCTGCATTCGGCTCCGGTGCTGGTGGACCCGCGGTCGTGGTCACAGGATCGGCTCCACGCTTCGCCGTTCGGTCATTCGCGGTTCGCCGAAGCGGCCGCGCACGCCCTGAACCTGCCCGGCAGTTCGGACGCCTGGACCGCGCCGCTGGCCCCGCTGCCGGAGAAGCCGCGCCTGGCCCGGCACGCCGGCGACGCCCGGTGGGCGGTGCAGTTCCTGACCCCCTGGCTGATCCGGAAGGCGCGCGGGGTCTCCATGGGCGACGGGCGCGCACCCAAGCGGCCCACACTCGCTCCGGTGACCGCACCCGGGCTGACCGTCCGATAACGATCGGCCCGTTTCCGCCTCTTCTCCCTGGTCGTCGGACTTACGATCCGTCCATGAGCACGATTCTGCGCGGAACGATGATGGTCGCGGCGGGCGCCGGCGTCCTCCTGCTGAGCGCCTGCGGGAGCGGCGGCGACTCGGCGGGACCGACGTCGGTCACCTTCTCGCAGGAGCCGCGCGCCACCGCGACGACCGAGCCGACGTCGGCCGTCGCGAACAGTCCGTGCAAGGACGACGAGGGCGCGCAGGGCCACTACATGTACACGCCGGACAAGAACGACTGGGAGTGCGACAGCACCGACAAGCCGGACGACGTCCCGCCGATCATCCACACCGATCCGCCGTCGAAGCAGGTCACCGATCCGTCCGGCTACCCCTGCAGCGATGAGAGCGGAGCCGACGGCCGGCTGGTCTGGATCGACCCCGACGGGCCCTGGGTCTGCATGCTCGGCAGCTGATCGCGTCGCGGCGCGCTAGCGTGGATCGAATGGACTTCGATCCCCTGCCGGACAAGCCGGCCCCCGACAATCCCAGCGGAAAGCTGGTGCTGCTGCGCCACGGCGAGACCGAATGGTCGCGCGCCGGGAAGCACACCGGTCTGACCGACGTTCCGCTCACCCCGCACGGCGAGGAGCTCGCACGCAACGCGGGACCGCTGCTCAGCGGCTACGACTTCGTGCTGGAACTCTGCTCGCCGCTGGAACGGGCACGACGTACCGCCGAACTCGCCGGACTGCATCCGGAGATCGACCCGCTGCTGGTGGAGTGGGACTACGGCGGCTACGAGGGGCGCACCACCAAGGAGATCCGCAAGGAGCTCGGCTACAACTGGACGCCGTTCACCCACGGGGTGATCCGCGGGGAGAACTCGCCGGGCGAGACCGTCGAAGAGGTCGCCGGACGCGCATCGCGGGTGCTCACCCGGGTTCTGCCGGCGATGGCCGAGGGTGACGTCGCCATCGTCGCCCACGGACATCTGCTCCGCATCCTCACCTCCGTCTTCCTGCGGATGGCGCCGAGGTTCGGTGCGGCCCTCACCCTGGACGCCGGGTCGATCTCGGTGCTCGCCTTCTACCGCGAAGAGCCGGCCATCCTGACCTGGAACCACGGCCCCGGACTGCCCCTGAAGCCGTCCGAGTCGTAGCGATCTGCGGCGATGAAGTCGGGCCCGGAGGGACCGTCAGCGTCCGGTCGAGGCAGTTCTACTCACGCGGGCAGACGTCCTTCCGCGACGTCGACGACCCACTGTTCCGGTTCGCGGCCCTCGAGTTCACGGGCACGGACCAGGACCTTCGCATAGTTGCGTCGCTCGCGCGGAGTCCTGCCCCGGATGGCGAAGTCCGCCTCTTCTCGCGCCTTCGCACTCTCTTCGAGAGATGAACTCATGAGTCGTCCTCCTTCGCGCGCTCGGCTCTATTCTGCGACGCCTCGGCCACGGCCGCCAGTATTCCGGCCTCGCTGGCGGTAGCCAACGGTGACTGTGCGAGCGCAGACACGACTCCGGAACCGATCTCCCGGGACTCGCTTTGATCAGACTCGGACTGATGCACCGCCCAAGTGAATCGCCGCCACCACTCCGTACGGGCCTCGAACTCGATCCTGAGACGTCTGTCGATCGCCTCCGACCGCTGCCTCTGCCACAGCGTCGCCATGACACCAGCAGTCGCCAGCACCCCGACCGCCAGGGTCGCCCATACCTGCGCGACCAACATTTCGACCCCCGTTCGTCATGGGAATCGTCGTTCCTTCCCACCGATCGTGCGACCGCCTGTCCACAGCGCGGTCCCCGACCCCGGCCTGTCCACAAGACGGACGGACCGGTGGATCGCGGCGACACCCGATTCGCGTAGGAGTTTCTGACGACTTCGGCCCCGGCCGGACACGAGGTCCGGCCGGGGCCGAGTCAGTGGGCGTACCGCCTACGAGATCAGGACTTGGCGGCAGCCTTGGTCAGGTTCTCGTTGGTCAGCTCGTTCACGCCGCTCTTGGCCTTCTCGACCAGCGAAGCGGGCGGGTTGAAGTGATCGCCGTAGCTCTTGGCGAGCTCCTGCGAACGCTCCACGAAGCCCTTCACGCCACCGGAGTACTGGTTGATGTACTGGATGACGCCACCGGTCCACGGCGGGAAACCGATACCGAAGATCGAGCCGATGTTGGCGTCCTCGACGGAGGTCAGAACACCCTCGTCGAAGCACTTCACGGTCTCGAGGGCCTCGGCGAAGAGCATGCGCTCCTCCATGTCCTTCAGCGGGATCTCCACGGAGCCCGACTTGAAGTGCGGACGCAGACCCGGCCACAGCTGGGTGCGCTTGCCGTCCTCGTAGTCGTAGAAGCCCTTGCCGTCCTTCTTGGAGGTGCGGCCCTGCTCGACCATCCAGTCGATGACGTCGTAGGAGCCGTGGTCCGGGAAGGTGCCACCAGCGGCCTCGACACCCTCCTGGGTGGCCTTGCGGATCTTCTGCATGAGGGTGAGCGTCAGCTCGTCCGACAGCTGCAGCGGCGGGGCCGGGTAACCGGCCTGGCTGCCCGCCTGCTCGATGAAGGCCGGCTCCACACCCTCGCCGACGGCCGCGATGGCCTCGTTGATGAAGGTGCCGATGACGCGGCTGGTGAAGAACCCGCGGCTGTCGTTGACGACGATCGGGGTCTTGCGGATCTGCAGGGTGTAGTCGATGACCTTGGCGAGCACCTCGTCCTTGGTCTTCTCACCGCAGATGATCTCCACCAGCGGCATCTTGTCGACCGGCGAGAAGAAGTGGATTCCGATGAAGTCTTCCTGCTTCTTCACACCCTCGGCGAGCGTGGTGATCGGCAGCGTCGAGGTGTTGGAACCCAGGACGGCGTCCGGCTCGACGATGTCCTCGATCTCCTGGAACACCTGGTTCTTGACCTCGACCGACTCGAACGCTGCCTCGATCACCAGGTCGACGCCCTTGAAGTCCTCGGGGTCGACGGTCGGGTGAATCAGGTCGAGCAGAGCCTTCGACTTCTCCTCGGTGGTCTTGCCACGCGAGAGGGCCTTGGCCTCGAGCTGCTCCGAGTACGCCTTGCCGCGCTTGGCGGCGTCCAGGTCGATGTCCTTCAGGACGACCTCGATGCCGGCCTTCGCCGACACGTAGGCGATCGCGGCGCCCATCATGCCGGCACCGATGACGCCGACCTTCTTGGCCTGCCACTTCGGGTAGCCCTCGGGACGCGAGCCGCCGCCGTTGATGTGCTGCAGGTCGAAGAAGAACGCCTTGATCATGTTCTGCGCGACCTGACCGGTCACCAGCGACACGAAGTAGCGGGTCTCCACCAGGTCGGCGGTGTCGACGTCCACGTACGCGCCCTCGATGGCCGCGGCGAGGATGGCGCGCGGCGCCGGCATGTTCGCGCCCTTGATCTGCTTGCGCAGCAGGGCCGGGAAGGCCGGCAGGTTCGCGGCGATCTTCGGGTTGGTCGGACCGCCACCCGGGATCTTGTAGCCCTTGACGTCGAACGGCTGCTGCGACTCCGGGTGCTCGGCGATCCACTTCTTGGCGGCCGGGGCCAGCTCGTCGACCGAGCTGACGACCTCGTCGACCAGACCGGTCTCCTTGGCCTTGTCCGGACGGAACTCGGTGCCCTGCAGCAGGACGCCCATCAGCGCGTTCTGCAGGCCGAGGAGGCGCACGGTGCGGGTGATGCCGCCGCCGCCGGGCAGCAGACCCAGCTTCACCTCGGGCAGACCGACCTTGCAGCCCTTCACGTCGGCGATGACGCGGTAGTGGCAGTGCAGGGCGATCTCCAGGCCGCCGCCGAGCGCGGCGCCGTTGATGGCGGCGACGACCGGCTTGCCCAGGGTCTCGAGGCGACGCAGGTCCGCCTTCATGTCGTTGGTGGTGTCGTAGATCTTCTGAGCGATCTCTTCCTTCGACACGTCCTTCGGCGGGTTGGACATGTCCTTGAGGTCGCCGCCGGCGAAGAAGGTCTTCTTCGCCGAAGCGACGATGACACCGGTGATGTCGTCCTTCTCGGCCTCGAGCTTGTCGACGGTCGCCTTGAAGTCGGCCATGAACGTGCTGTTCATGGTGTTGACGCCCTGGTTCGGGTCGTCCATCGTGAGGGTGACGATGCCGTCGGCATCCTTCTCCCACTTGATCATGTTGTCAGCCATGAGTCTTCAGATTCCTTCGTAGTCTCGGTCGGGGCTCAGAGGCGCTCGACGACGGTCGCGACGCCCATGCCGCCGCCGATGCAGAGGGTGGCGAGGCCGTACTTGCCTCCGGTGCGCTCGAGCTCGTCGACGAGGGTGCCGAGGATCATCGCGCCGGTCGCACCCAGCGGGTGGCCGAGGGCGATGGCGCCACCGTTGACGTTGACCTTCTCGTGCGGGATGTTGAGGTCCTTCTCCCACTTGAGCACGACCGAGGCGAAGGCCTCGTTGAGCTCGAAGAGGTCGATGTCGTCGACGGTCAGGCCGGCGCGCTTGAGGGCGAGCTCGGTCGACGGGGTCGGGCCGGTCAGCATGATCGACGGCTCGGAGCCCACCTCGCCGTAGGAGAGGATGCGGGCGCGCGGGGTCAGGCCGTTGCGCTTGCCGGCTTCTTCGCTGCCGACCAGGACGAGGCCGGAGCCGTCGACGATGCCGGAGCTGTTGCCGCCGGTGTGGACGTGATCGACCTTCTCGACGCTCGGGTAGCGCTGCATGATGACGTCGTCGAAGCCGGCCATGGCGGCCAGGCCGGCGAACGCCGGGTTCAGCTTGCCGAGGGACTCGACGGTGGTGCCGGGACGACGGTGCTCGTCGTTGTCCAGCACGGTGATGCCGTTGATGTCCTTGACCGGGATGATCGACTTGGCGAAGCGACCCTCGTCCCAGGCCTGGGCGGCGCGCTTCTGCGACTCGGCGGCGTAGGCGTCGACGTCTTCACGCGAGAAGCCCTCGATGGTGGCGATCATGTCGGCACCGATGCCCTGCGGGTTGATGTAGTTGTCGTAGGCGGTGGCCGGATCGGCGAACAGGGCGCCGCCGTCGCTGCCCATCGGCACGCGGGTCATCGACTCGACGCCGCCGGCGAGCACCAGATCGTCGTAGCCGGAACGAACCTTGGCCGCGGCCAGGTTGACGGCCTCGAGACCCGACGCGCAGAAGCGGTTGATCTGGGTGCCGGGAACGCTCTCGCCCAGGCCGGAGGTCAGCGCCGCGGTACGCGCGATGACCGAGCCCTGCTCGCCTACCGGGGAGACGCAGCCGAGGATCAGGTCGTTGATCTCCTTGGGGTCGAGATCGGGGTTGCGCTCGAGCAGACCGTTGATCAGGCCGGAGACCAGATCGATCGGCTTGACGCTGTGCAGCGAGCCGCCGCGCGCCTTACCACGCGGCGTACGCGCCGCGTCGTAGATGAATGCTTCGTCAGGCACTGGGTGTTCCTTTCACACGAACCGTAAGTGGTTACGGACGTAGGCTAACGCGGATTAACGGATTTGGCTATACCAGCTGGTGGATCCGTATGAATTCGTTCGTCTTTCAGCTATGGTCGGTTCACGATGACGACTGGGAAGACTGCGCGGAGAAGCCAGGACGACCGGCGTCGACAGTTGTCGACGGCGGCGGCGGCGCTGTTCACCGAACGCGGATATCCGCACGTCGCAGTGTCGGACGTGGCGGCGCGGGCCGGTGTCAGCACCCCGACCGTCTACCGTCATTTCGCCGACAAGCAGGCCCTGCTGTACGCGGCGACGCAGAGCGGCGTGGATGCCTTCGAGACGATCACCGATGCGGCGCTCGCCGAGAACGACGACCCCGCACGGGCCCTGGCGGCGGCCGCAACCACCCTCAGTCTGTCCGATCCCGGCGCGCTGACCCTGTGGCGCTGGTCGGGATATCACCTGACCGAGGAGCAGGATCGCGACATCGTCCGCCGCACCCGGACCGTTCTGCGGCGCTGGGCGTCGGCGATCGCCGCGCATCGCCCGGATCTGACCGAGCGCGAGTCGATGTATCTGGCCGGTGCGGTGCTGTCGGTGGCCGGCAGTCTGATCGGACGGGTGTCCAAGACCGATCGGCCGACCGTCGAGGCCACGGTCCGCAGGCTGATCCGCCGCCTGTTCGCGCTGCGCCCGTCGGAGGCGGCCGCCCTGCCCGAACCCCTCGATCCGGGTATCGGCGCGGCCACCCGCCGGGACGAGATCCTGGATGCCGCCGCCACCCTGTTCGCCGAGCGCGGCTATCCGGGCACCGGCGTGGACGACATCGGTGCGGCGGTCGGCATCACCGGGCCCAGCGTGTACAAGCACTTCCCGTCCAAGGACGCGATCCTGGTGGCGATCGGGCAGCGCAGCGCCCTGCGGCTGGAGGCCGGGGCGCTGGCGGCGGCCAGTCTGACCGCCGATCCGTCACAGCTGCTGGACCTGCTGGTCGACTCGTATGTGCAGACGATGACGACGTCGCCGGACCTGCTCGTCGCACTGACCTCCGGCGGTGCCCTCGACGGCAATCCGGCCGCCGCCGAACTGCTCGCCAGTCAGCGGCGGTACGTCACACGCTGGATCGAGTTGCTGACCCGCGCCGACCCGGACACGACGCCGCAGACGGCCGCCCTGACCGTCCACGCCGCGCTCGCGATCGTCAACGACGCGGTCCGCATGCCCCGGCGCACCCCGCGACCGGAGTTCGCGGCGCGAATGGCGTACCTGATGAAGGGTCTGCTGCATGGTTGACTGGAACCATGGCTGACCGGCCCGGTGATCTGGGGTTGAACGAACAGGAGGCGGAGGAACTCGCCGCCCGTGTCTGGAACGCGCTCGGGTTCGTTCAGGCGCCCGACGAGTTCTCCGACGAAGGCGTCACCCTGATCAAGGGCATGCTCGGCCCCGGCTCCACCGTCGATCCCGCCGCCCTCATCGCGGCGTCGAGAGCCATCGGACAGCCCCTCGCCCGGCTCGCCGAATGGGAGGCGGAACAGATCCAGCTGCTGGCCCGGGACCCCGCGGTGGGCTTGTCCCAAGAGGAATTGATCGAGACCGTCGCCCGCGTCCACGACGAGGTGTGGCGACTGCACCTGGCCAACCGGCTGGCGCGAGTCGACACCGACGCCGCCACCGATGTGATCATCGGGTTCGCCGACATCGTCGGCTACACGGCCATGTCGCGCCGCCTGCAGATGGTGGAACTCGAGCGGCTCCTCGAATCATTCGAATCGCAGGCACACCAGATCGTCACCGATCACGGGGGCGCGGTCGTCAAGTCGCTGGGCGACGCGGTGATGTTCACCGCCCCCACCCCGGCACAGGCCGCCTCGATCGCTCTCGCCCTTCAGGACCTGACCTCCGACGGTGTGCTGCCCACCCTCCGGATCGGCCTGGCCGAGGGGCCGGTGCTGATGCGGATGGGCGACGTCTTCGGGGAACCGGTGAACATCGCGGCACGCTTGGCCAGCAGCGCGCGCGAGGGCACCACCCTGGTCGACCAGAATCTCGCCGACGCCCTGTCCGGTGACGACGAGGTGCGGGTGAAGCACATACCGACCCTCTCGGTGCGCGGCTATCGCCGGTTGAAGGCCTCGGCGCTGAGCCGCGCACCACACCCGGATGCGCCGCCCGAGCCGAAGGTCAGAGAGTCCCGCCGCCGGGCGAAGGACCGGAAGGCGTCGCAGGACGACGACGTCGCCGAGGACTGACTACCGCGCGTTCTGCCATTCGTCGTAGAACGCCGGCATCTGCGAGGCCCGCGCTGTGAAGTCGGCGGCACGCTTCTCCCGGAACGCCTGCACGCCCTCCTTGCCGTCGCCGATGGACGTGTAGAACATCGACAGCGAATCGATCCGGTGGGCGTCCCGCGGATCGTCGATCGCCTGATTCGCGATCAGCATCTGCCGGGCGAGGGCGGTCGCGACGGGCGAACGGCCGACGGTCCACCGGTCGGCCAGCTCGCGGGCTGCGGCCAGCAGATCGTCGGGTGCGTGCACGGACCGGACCAGCCCGCGTTCCTTCGCCTGCGCGGCGTCGAGGATGTCGGCCGAGTAGACGAGGTCCAGTGCGGCCGGCAGCCCGACGATGCGCGGCAGATACCAGGTGGAGCAGGCCTCCGGGGTGATGCCGAGCTTGCCGAAGACGAACCCGATGCGGCCCTTCTCGGACACCAGGCGCGCATCCATCGGCAGCGTCATGGTGGCGCCGATACCGACGGCGGCCCCGTTGATGGCGGCGATCACCGGCTTGCGGCATTCCCCGATCGCGATGCTGACACGGCCGCCCGTGTCGCGGATCCGCGCCAGGCCGGGGTCGTCGAGGTCGGCCATGTCGGCGTAGGTGGGGGTCTTCGTCTCGTCGAGACCGAAGACGTTGCCTTCGCTGGACAGGTCCATGCCGGCGCAGAACGCCTTGCCGGCGCCGGTGACGATGACCGCGCGCACGGCGTCGTCGTCGTTGACGGCCCGGAAGAAGTGCTCCAGTTCGTCCGCCATCTCGACGGTGAACGCGTTGAGCTGGTCGGGGCGATTCAGGGTGAGGGTCAGCACCCCGTCATCGTCGGACGTCAGCAGAGTCGTGTACTCGGTCATGCCGACAGCTTAGGTGGTGATTCGGTGTCACCGGCTGACACCGAATCACTGCCTGACATGTCAGGCGGTGTAGGCGAGCGCGTCGAGCGGGTCGGCGTAGATCGCGTCGAGGGCGACGGCGCCGGCCGCCTTCTGCTGCACGGTGATCGCCGACCGGGCCACGCGGACGTCCCGGTTGTTGATCACCGAGGTCGCGCGCAGCGCCTTGGAGACCACCGGCAGCGCCTCCGGATAGTCGGTGAACGCCTGACCGCCCAGGATCACGTGGTCCGGGTTGAAGATGTCCGAGATCAGCGCGACGGTGCGGCCCAGGACCTCGGCGCGTTCGGCGAGGATGTCGTGCGCGACGGTGTTGCCGGTGCGGGCGGCGTGACGCAACCCTTCCAGGGTGTCGATGTCCAGGCCGGCGGCCGCGGCGGCACGCAGCACACCCGAATCGCCGACGGCATCCTCAAGACGACCGGTCTTGTCCGGATCGAGCAGCGTGGTGGGGCCGGTCGGGAAGTGCCCGATGGTGGGCGGACCGGCGGCCGGGGTGTGCACGGTGCCGTCGACGCTGAACGCGATGCCGGCCATTTCACGGGCGTAGAAGTACAGGAAGTTCTGGCTCGACTCGGCCGGGTTCACCACCAGCTCGGCGGCGGCCATGGCCTCCACGTGCGAGGCCACCGACACCGGCAGTCCGAGGGCCTTGGCGGCGATCGGACCGACCGGCACACCCTTCCAGTCCAGCCGCGGATGGTCGACGACGCCGTCGTCGTAGACGCGGCCGCCGAGCGCGATCCCGCCCCAGAGCAGACGCTTGCCCACCCAGCGGTCGGCGAACCGGCGGGCGCTCTGCGCGACCGCGGTGACGACCTGCTCGGGGGTGGCGGCCTGCGGGGTGGGGATGGCGATCGCGCCGACCACCCGGTGCTGCAGGTCGTGCGTGGTGATCGAGGTGGTGCGGTAGCCGATGTGGATACCCACGGTCAGGAAATCACCGGTGTTGATCTCGAACGGCACGCGCGGGCGGCCGACGGCGCCGGGCGGCGTCAGATCGGCGCGCTCCCGGATCAGGCCGGCCTTCAGCAGGGCGCTGACCTGACGGTTGACGGTCGAGATGGACAGGCCGGTCAGGGCCGCGGCGTCGTCGCGGAACACCGGGCCGGAGACCCGGGCGGTGCGCAGCACCAGGGCGGCGGCCTTGGTGCTCAGCTGCAGCTTGGCCACTTCCGAGTGCGGGGCGGCGGCGCGGGCCGCGGACGGGCGGGTGACGGCCGAACGCTGAGCCGGACGCGGCGCGGAACGATCGGTCAGGGGGCGATCCAGGGTGGAAGTCATGATGTGGTTGTCCTCAGGGCTGGGTGCGCGGCCTGCGGGCCTGCGCGAAGTCTGTCGAAGTGCCCGGTCGGAGCCGGGCGGGCGGGGCTGGGTCAGCGCATTCGACGACAACAGAGGACACGCGCCAGCGGCAGACGGCATCCCAGAGCGGTGGTCACATACGTGACCTCCGGGATGGCATACGGCTGGCGAGTCATGGGCCAAAGCTAGCAACGGGTGCTTCCAGTTGCAAGCACAGTGGGGCGAATCACCGGAAGGTGACGAGTCCGCCGCCCTGTCCGGAGAGATGTCCGTGCTCGTTGAACGAGACCGGAGTGAAGCCCCGGCGTCCGACGATCAGCTTGGTGATCGACGCGTTCACCATCGCGCGGGCCATCTGCGGCCATCGCTCGTCCGGAACGCCCCAGAGCCGGGCCAGAAGCGCGGTGATCGTGCCGGCGGACGATGCGACGAGCACCGTCTGCCCGGACCCGCAGAGGTCGCGGACCCGATCGGCGGCGGCGGTCGTGCGGGCCCGGTAGTCGCGGTAGGTCTCGGCGTCGGGGGCACCGGTGGAGGCGCCCGCGATCCAGCGTGCGAGGGAGGCGTCGAGAAGGTCTTGATAGCCGGCCTTCTCCTCGAGCAGGTCGGGGGTGGGCGCGGCCGGCAGGGAACCGACCGAGTACTCGTCCCACCCGGTGTCGACCGTCGGGGCGGGGGCATCGCCGAGGGTGGCGCGTTGCCGGGACAGGTCGCCGGAGACGGCCGCGGTGAACGCGGGTACCTGTGCGGCCAGCGCCTGCCCGGTGCGCCGCGCCTGCTCGAAACCCAGGTCTGTCAGACCGAGCGCATCGTCGCGGCCGTCGTCGGCCGCGTACGCGTGCGCCGGCGCCTGACCGTGACGGACCAGGTAGAGGACTCCCATGCCGGTCAGGCCCGATGCAGTTGGGGGCCGGGGCGGGTGAGCACCGCCTGCGGCAGCACCGCGTACCGCCCGAGCTGGGTGACGGCGTGCGCCACCGCGGCCACGTCGGCGCCGCTGATCATCTGCTCGGCCGGGATGCCGCCGTCGCCCTTCGTCCATTCGGACATGTCCGTGTCGACGTAGCCGGGGCAGATCGCGGTCGCCGCCACCCCGTTCACCGCCTCTTCGGTGTTGAAGGTCTCGCACAGCGAGATGAGCGCCGCCTTGGTGGCGCCGTACGCGGACAGCTCCGGTTCCGGGTAGACGCCGGTGCTCGACGCGATCGCGATCACCTTCGCCGTGCCGTCGTCGCCGGCGGTGGCACGCAACGTCGGCAGCATCTCCTGCATCAGCTGGAACGGTGCGCGCAGGTTCACCTGGTAGAGCCGGTCGAAGCGGCGCGGCGGGAAGCTTTCCACAGCGCCCTTGTTGCCCATGCCGGCGTTCACGACGAGGGCGTCGCAGCGGCCGTACTCGTCGGCGTGGGCCGCCACCAGCGCGGAGACGGCGGACTCGTCGGTCATGTCGGCGGGAACAGTCAGCACCCGTACCCCGTACGTCTCACGGAGTGACGCGGCGGTGGCGTCGAGGGTCTCCCGGGTGCGGGCGGACAGGGTGAGGTCCCAGCCGTCGGCGGCCAGACACTGCGCGATGGCGGCACCGATGCCTTTGGAGCCGCCGGTGATCAGGGCGGCCCGCCGGCCGTCACGCTCGTTCAGCTCCGCACGCTCCTTGAGTTCCTCACGCTCCTCGAGTTCCTCACGCTCCTTGAGCTTGTCGAAAGGAGTCATCCGTTGATCGCTTTCAGTCCGTCGGCGATGAAGGTCGCCGTGGCTTCCGCGGCACGCTCGGCGCCGTCGGCGCCGGACGATCCGCCTTGCAGGGCGCGGTGTGTGATGCCTTCGGCGATCACCCCCAGCTTCAGGTTGGCCAGCCCCAGATAGAACGGCCAGTCGGACAGGTCGCGGCCGGACACCTCCGCATAGCGCTGTGCCATCGTGTCGGCGTCGGGGTACCGGTCGGAAGTCCAGGCCGCATCGAAGCCGAGCACGCGGGAGAACACCGGCGCGCGGTAGACGCACATCAGGGCGACGTCGGTCAGCGGGTCGCCGAGGGCCGCCATCTCCCAGTCGACGACGGCGGCGACGGTCGCCGGGTCGCCGGGCGCGAGGATCGTGTTGTCGACGCGGTAGTCGCCGTGCACGATCGTGCTGGCCGCCTCGGTGGGCACCCGTTCGGACAGCAGACCGGCGAGCTTCTCCACATCGGGCAGATCGCGGGTCTTCACCAGACCCCACTGCCGGGTCCACAACTTCACCTGGCGGGCGGCGAAGCCTTCCGGCTTGCCGAAATCGTCGAGCCCGACGGCCCGGTAGTCGACGGCGTGCAGGTCGGCGAGGGTGCGCACCAGGGCGTCGAAGTCGGCGGTCACCTGCTCGTCGGTCCAGGCGTCCATGTCGGCGACGGAGCGGACGACGTCACCGTCGACGTATCCGACGACGGTGCACGGGGCGCCAATGACCTCGCCGGTGCGGTCGATGGCGACCGGCGGGGCGACCGGGACGGCGGTGGGCACCAGCGCCGAGGTGACCGCCCATTCGCGGCCCATGTCGTGGGCGGACGGGGTGAGACCGGCCATCGGTGGCCGGCGGACCACCCAGTGGTGCTCGTCGTCGCGCACGTCGAAGGTGAGGTTGGAGCGGCCGCCGCTGATCAGATCGATGACGAGGTCACCGGTGACGGTGACCCCGTTGTCGGTGAGCAGCCTCTCCAGGTCCGCCGCCGCCAGTCCCGGGTGGTCACCGCGGATCTCCGCCGAGGTGTCAGACATTCCGGATGCCCTTCTCGTGCGCCTTGCGGGTGCGGCTGACCGCGCGCTTGGCGATCGCCCACCGGTGCACCTCGGAGGGCCCGTCGTAGATACGGAAGGGGCGCAGTTCGTTGGCGAGGCGGGCGAGCGGCAGATCGTCGGAGACGCCGAGGCCGCCGCACATCTGGATGGATCGGTCGAGGACGCGGGAGAAGGCCTCCGCGCCGAAGGTCTTGGCCATGGACGTCGAGTTGGAAGCGTGCTCGCCTTGATCGAGTTCGTAGCAGGCCCGCGCCAGGAGTGCTTCGGTGGCGGCGAGGTCGATCTCGTTGTCGGCGATCATCTGCTGGATCATGCCGAGGTCGCCGAGCCGGCCGCCGAATCCCTGACGGTCGGTCACGTAGTCCAGAGCGATGTCGTGGGCACGCTGCGCAATGCCCATCCAGCGCATGACGTGTGTCATGCGTGCCGGTCCGAGGCGGACCTGGGCGTACCGGTAGCCCTCGTCGACCTCGCCGAGGACGTCGGCGTCGGGGACGAAGACGTCGGTGAAGGTGACCTCGCAGTGGCCGCCGATCATGCCGCGGTCGCAGGTGTGGACGTAGCGGTCGACGGTGATGCCGGGGGTGTCCCCGGGGGCCAGGAACATGGTGGCGCCACCGCGGTCGCCGGGTTCGCCGCTGGTGCGGGCCATGATGATGAACATCCCCGCACCGTCGGCGCCGGTGATGAAGCGCTTCTTGCCGTTGATCTTCCAGCCGCCCTCGGCCTTCGTCGCCGCGGTCCGCAGGGCGTTGGGGTCGGCGCCGGCACCGGGGGCGGGCTCGGTCATCGCGAAGGCGCTGCGGATGTCGCCGGCGGCCAGCGGAGCGAGGTATTTCGCCTTCTGTTCCGGGTCGGCGATGGCGGCCAGCATGTGCACGTTGCCTTCGTCGGGGGCGCCGAGGTGCAGGGCGAGGGGGCCGAAGGTGGAGCGTCCGGCGGCGGTGAAGATCGGCGAACGGTCGGACATGCCCAGTCCGAGGCCGCCGTACTCCTTGGGGGCGTGCGGGGCGAAGATCCCGGCGGCCTTGGCCTGCTTGTTGAGGTCGAGGCGCAGCGCGTCGCCGCCGGCGGCCTGGGCATCGCCCTGGTGTTCGTTCTCGAGGGGCAGGCACACGTCGTTGACGAAGGTGCGGGTCCGCTCGATCAGATCGAGCACCTCGGGGTCATAGGACAGGTCGACGGCCATGATGGATCTCCTTACCGAACGTTCGCTCGGTTCGGAGGCTATCAGGACGCGGGCGTGTATCCGACCAGATCGCGCGCCAAAGCCAGATTCCGGGTCACCAGCTCGTCGACGTCGTACGGCCCGGCCGGCCGGTACCAGCTGGAGACGCCGACGCACATGGTCGCCAGCGCGCGTGCCGCGTCCTCCGGGTACGCGGTGGTGAACACCCCCGCCGTCACACCGTCCCGCACGGCGTCGTCGATCATCCGCTGCTGCCGGTCCCGATGCCCGATGTAGGTGCGGCGGTAGTCCGGGTCCATGCTGCGGATCTCCGACGAGCCGACGAACGCCTGTTCACGCCGGTTCATGTGGAATCGCAGCAGCGATTCGATGAGGGCGTCGAAACGGTCGACGGGATCGTCGCCGGCCTCGGCCAGGGCGGCTTCGCTGCGGCTGAGGAGGTCGGCCATCGCCATCTCCGAGACACCCTGCAGCAACGACTGCTTGGACGGGTAGTGGTGGTAGAGACCGGGGACCGAGAGACCGGCGCGCGCGGCGATGTCGCGCACCGAGGTGCCGTGGTAGCCCTGCTCGGCGAATGCCTCGAGCGCGGCTGCCAGGGGTGCGGGCAGGTCCTGGTCCTCGTAGTCCCGCCAGCCGGTCATGCGCGTTCCTCGGGCAGGAGCATGCGCACGCACACGCCGATCAGCTGATCCCGGTCGACGTCGAGCAGGCCCTCGTTCCAGGACGCGAGGATCCGGCCGAGGCCGCCCACCTGAAAATGCGCCGCCGCGGTCACCTCGGGTCCGGGCTCGAGGCCCAGCGCCTGTGTCGCCGACTCGGAGGTGAGCCGCACGAACAGCTGCGCAGCGGCGGCCCGCTTGTCGATGATCACCGGGCTGCGCAGCGTGTCGGCGAACATCAGCCGACCTTTGCGGGGATCGGATTCGATCACGTCCACGAGGGCGGTCACCGCGCCGGTCACCTTGTCGAGCGAGTCGTCGCCCGCGGCGAACGCCGTAAGCGCCCGCTCGGCGATCTCGGCGATCACCGCGTCGTAGGTCTCGCCGACCAGTTCGTCGGTGCCGGCGAAGCTCTCGTAGAAGTAGCGCGGGGTCAGTCGGGCGCGCTCGCAGATGCCGCGCACCGTGACCGAGCCGGGCTCGGGACCGGCGAGTTCGTCGAGCGTCGCTTCCATCAGTGCGGTCCGCCGCCGCGCGACGCGAGCGTCGCCGGCTTCTCCCCCATAGGAGCGCAAGGGCTCCGACTGCTGCGATGTCACCCGTTCATCTTGACACCCGTGACAACCGGGAGTTGAATCGAACCCACAAAGTGGTAACGGTTGTTATCAGTTGAATGGAGTAGGCGATGCCCGCCAAGGAACTGTCGACGGCGCAGGCGACGGAGCTCGCGCACCAGGCGGAGAACATGCCGCGGTCGCGTCGCGACGAGCTCGACAACGTCGTCGTCGACAAGCTCGACATGCTCGGTCCCGCACTCCTCGCCGGCCCCGCCAACGTCATCATGCAGCTGGCGTTGCCGGCCGTCGGCTACGGCGTCTACGAGAGCCGCGTCGAGTCGGGCAACCTGTTCAAGCACCCGGTCAAGCGCACCCGCACCACACTCACCTACCTGACCGTCGCCGCCATGGGCTCCCCCGACCTGCGCAAGGCGTACCGCCACGCGGTCAACAAGGCGCACGCCTACGTGCGTTCCGACGAGAACAGTCCGGTGAAGTACAACGCCTTCGACCCGAAGCTGCAACTGTGGGTCGCGGCCTGCCTGTACAAGGGCTGGGAGGACGTGGAGCGACTGTTCGGCGATCCCGCCAACATCACCGAAGAGGCCTACCAGCAGGGCGCCGTCATGGGAACCACCCTGCAGATGCCCCGCGAGTTGTGGCCGGCCACCCGTGCCGACTTCGAGGAGTACTGGCAGACCACCATCGCGGAGCTGCAGATCGACGACGTGATCCGCGACCACCTCCTGGCCATCGCCACCCTCAAGTTCTCGGCACCACCGGTCCGCATCGTCCTCGGCTGGTGGTCGTACATGCTGACCATCGGCTTCCTGGAGGAGGGCTTCCGGGAGAAGATGGGCATCCGTCAGACCCCACTGGAGAAGACGGTGTTCGACGCCCACACCTTCGCCCTGCGCACCGCCCTCAAGGTGATGCCGAAACCACTCCGCGAGTTCCCGTTCAACCTCTTCCTCGCGGATGTGAAATGGCGCGTGAAGACCGGCCGCTCACTGGTCTGACGCCCCCAGAGCCGACCCGCAGCCCGGGTCGGGGTCGTACCGCCGGTCGGGGGCGGTGCGACCCACCTATTTCAGGTCTTTGAGGGCCGAACGGTCCAGATCCTTGACGTCGGTGTGACCGGACAGGCCCAGCGTGAGGTCGAGTTCGGCGACGATGTTCGACACCGCTTCTCGTGCACCCTCGGCGCCGGCGAGAGCCAGGCCGTACATGTGTGGGCGGCCGATGCAGACGGCGTCGGCACCCAGCGCCAGCGCCTTGAAGACGTCCGATCCGCTGTAGAAGCCCGAGTCGGCGAGGATGGTGATCTTGCCGCCGACCGCGTCGACGACGTCCACCAGCGCGTCCGTCGACGAGATGGAACCGTCCACCTGGCGGCCTCCGTGGTTGGACACGATGATCCCGTCGACGCCGGACTTCACCGCCCGCTGTGCGTCGTCGGGGTGCAGGACACCCTTCAAGACGATCGGCAGATCCGTCTTCTTGCGCAGGACGGCGACGTCGTCCCACGACAGCGACGGCCGCGAATAGATGTCCAGGAACGTCTGCACCGCGGCGCGCGGCTGCGGGGAGGTGAGGTTCTTGAACATCTTCCCGGGATAGTTCTTCGCGATGGAGAACAGGGTCTTGATCGCCCCCACCGACACCTCCGGCCTGTCATCGGCACTCTCGGCGCGGACCCGTTCGTCGACGATCTTCGCGAACTCCGTATCGGAGGTGTACTGGTTGATCCCCTCGCCGCGGGCGAACGGCAACGACCCCAGGTTCAGGTCCTGCGGACGCCAGCCCAGCATGGTGGTGTCCAGGGTGAGGGCGAGGGCGGAAGCACCCATCTTCTCGGCGCGCGCGATCAGGCTGTCGACGAGGCGATCGTCGGTGGACCAGTACAGCTGGAACCAGCGCGGCGCGCCGGGCGTGACCGCGTCCATGGCGGCGGCGACGTCCTCCATCGGTGCGCAGCCCTGGTTGGAGAAGATGTACGGCAGGCCGAGCTGCGCGGCGGCCGTGCCGATGTGCACGTCGGCGTCCGGGTAGGCGAGGGCGCCCGCTCCGACCGGCGCGAACAGTACCGGGGCCGGCAGTTCGTCGCCGAACAGTTCGATGCCCAGATTCCGTGTGCTGACGTCGCGCAGGACGCGCGGCACGATCGCCCAGCGGTCCAGGGCGGCGCGGTTGGCCGTCATCGTGCGACCCTCGCCGGCGCCGCCGGCGATGTACGCCCAGCCCCGCTCGGACATCTTCGCCCGGGCGAGAGCCTCGAGATCCGCGAAATCGGTGGGCACCGTGGGAGTGCGGTCGTGGATGCCCGCCGTGTAGATCTCGTTCTGCCGGGCGCGGCCCGCGTTCTCCGGAATTCCCGTCACCGGTCTCGTCACCCGTCCTCACGTTGCAGATAGAAATAGAAGTGCTTGTCGCGGACCAGGGACGTCTTGCCGTTCATGATCCCCATCAGGGTGGCGTCGTCGACCTTTTTGAAGTGGTCGATCACCGGTTGCCCGTCGTACACCATCGAGGCGGTGCTCTCGCCCCGGAACTCGACCGTCCAGAGACTGGCCTCCCCCTTGCCGATCTCGGTGTTCGAGTACAGGTTCCCGTCGGCATCGCGGCACACCATCGGCGCCACGTCGTAGGGGCTCTTGAACCATTTGCCGTGCCAGTTCACCGATGCCAGAAGGCCGTCCATCCGGTGGCCGGAAGGCAGTTCCCCGCCCTTCCAGTCGCCGAGGATCTCGTCCACGCCGACGGTCGGCAGAGCCGCCCAGATCGCGTCCAGGTCGGCGGGATCGCTGACCTCCTGCGAGTCGACACGCGTCCAGAAGTCGGCGATCGCCGCCTCTCGAGTGAGGGTCATCGGCGTTCGGCGTCCTTCTCGTCGACGACGGCCGGCTTGGTAGCACGGCCGAACTCCATGTCCTGCGTGACGTCGTACCGCCGGGCATCGACTGCGTCGAGCACCAGGTTGTGCCGCACCTGCCAGGGCGCCCGGTCACCGGCTTTGGGCAGCCGGTCGCCGGCCCGCTTGACGTAGCCCGAGTCCAGTTCCAGCAGAGCGTGCGTCTGCGGCTCTGTGCCGTGCAGCGTCGGGTA
The DNA here is from genome assembly GCF_047600565.1 of Gordonia sp. (in: high G+C Gram-positive bacteria). Lineage (GTDB taxonomy): Bacteria > Actinomycetota > Actinomycetes > Mycobacteriales > Mycobacteriaceae > Gordonia. The sequence continues at coordinate 2,450,594 of NZ_JASGKN010000001.1, read as the reverse complement.
CGCCCGCGTGTACCCGTTCTCACGCATGTGGGCGATGAGGTCGGCGACGGCCTGGCTGGTGAGGTCGACGCGGAGTGTCCACGACGCGTTCGTGTAGCCGACCGACCAGGCGAAGTTCGGGACGTCGCCGAGCATGTAGCCGCGGTACGCGTAGGACTGGCCCGGATCCACCTTCGTGCCGTCCACCGACAGGTCGATGCCGCCGAGCGCGACCAGCTCCAGCCCGGTCGCGGTGACGATGATGTCGGCCGGCAGCTCGCGGCCCGATGCGGTCCGGACGCCGGTCTCGGTGAACGTGTCGATGGTGTCGGTGACGATCTCCGCCGATCCGTCGGCGACGGCCTTGTAGAAGTCGCCTTCCGGGATCACGCACAGCCGCTGATCCCATGGCGCGTAGGCCGGCTTGAAGTCCTTGTCGACGGGGTAGCCGTCGGGCAGGTAGTGCTTGGCGATCCGCCGGAACATGCGTCGCGACGTCTTCGGGAAGGTGCGGCAGAACTCGTACATGCCGAACGTGAGCAGCGCGTTGCGGTAGCGCGTGATGTCGTGCGACCACTGACGGGGCAGCACCTTCCGCAGGGTCGACGTCATCGGGTCGGTCCACGGATACGGGAACAGGTAGGTCGGTGACCGTTGCAGCATGGTGACGTGCCCGGCGGTCGGCGCCATCGACGGGATCAGGGTGACGGCGGTGGCGCCGCTGCCGATCACGACGACGTTCTTGCCGCTGTAGTCGAGGTCGGCCGGCCAGAACTGCGGATGCACGACGGTGCCGGTGAACGTCTCCCGCCCCGGGAACTCCGGAGTGTAGCCGGTGTCGTAGCGGTAGTAGCCGGCGCAGACGTACAGGAAGCGGGTCCGGAAGCTGACCGGCTCGCCGTCCACGCGGGCATCGACGGACCACAGGTCGGTGGTGGTGTCGAAGTCCGCCGAGAGCACCTCGGTCTTGAACCTGATGTGCGGTGCGATGCCGAAGTCGCGGGCGGTGTCCTCGAGGTAGGTCCGGATCTCCTCGCCCTGCGCCATCAGCCGGTCACCGGTCCACGGGTTCCACGGGAAACTGAGGGTGAAGATGTCCGAGTCCGAGCGCACGCCCGGGTAGCGGAAGAGGTCCCAGGTGCCGCCGATCCGGTCGCGGTTCTCCAGGATCGTGTAGGTGAGTCCGGGGTTGCGTTCGGTGAGGCGGTACGCCGCATCGATGCCGGACAGTCCGGCTCCGACGATGAGGACGTCCCAGATCTCCTGGTCGGTCCCGTTCTGCGCAGATCGTCCCGGCATCAGCTCGCCGCCTTCTTCTTCGTCGTCTTGGTGCCAGCCGTCTTGGTGCTGGCCGTTTTGGTGCTGGCCGTTTTGGTGCTGGCCGTTTTGGTGCTGGCCGTTTTGGTGTTCGCCGCCTTGGTGCCCGCGCCCGTCGCGGGCTTCTTCTTGCCGGCCGGTGCCGCACGATCGGCGACCGATGCGCGCAGGGCGGCGAGCAGGTCGGCCACCTCGTCGGAGTCCGCGGGGGCGGCCGCCGCGTCGTCGTCGGTGAACGCGTCCCCGCCATCGGCCTTGGCTTCGATCAGCTTGGCCAGCTCGGTCTCGTAGGTGTCCTCGAACTGTTCGGGGTCGAAGTCGGTCGCCATGGTGTCGATGAGCGACGACGCCATGTCGAGTTCCTGAGGCCGGATCGCGACGTCCTCGTCGAGGAATGCGAAGTCGGGCTTGCGGATCTCGTCCGGCCACAGCAACGTCTGCAGGGTCATCACCCCGTCGATGACGCGCAGTGCCGCCATCCGGGTGCGGCTGCGCAGCGTGAACGTCGCGATGGCGAGGCGATCGGTGCTCTCCAGCGCCTGCGCGAGCAACACGTACGCCTTCGGCGACTTGGAGGCCGGCTCCAGGTAGTAGGCCTTGTCGAAGTAGATGGGGTCCACCTGATCGGCGGGCACGAACTCGGTGATCGCGATCTCCGGGCTCTTGTTCACCGGCAGCGACGCGATGTCGTCCTTGGTGAGCACGACGGTGCGCCCGTCGTCGGCTTCGTACGCGTTGGCGATGTTCGCGAAGTCGACCTCGGTGTCGGTGCCCTCCCGCACGCGGCGGTAGCGGATCCGGGTGCCGTCCTTGGCATCGACCTGATGCGATGCCCGGTCGTGGCTCTCGGTCGCCGAGTAGACCTTGACCGGCACATTGACCAGGCCGAAGCTGACGTCACCCTTCCAGATCGAGCGCATGGCGCCATTGTGCCACCGAACGACGGCAATATCGCCGAGAGCGGCGGTCTACCTCCAGACCCAGAAGTCGACCTGCCGCGCGTTCCCGAGGAAGCCGTATCCCAGGTAGACCCCGTTCGGCAGTCGCCGCAGCTCGTCGTGGGCGAAGGGAAGGCCGGACCGGCGGTAGTCGATCCGGATCACCGGACGGTTGTCGACCGTCGAGCGCGCGACGTAGACGTCGGCCGGGACGAGGTCGCCGGCGGCGGTGCGGTTCGTGAGCCAGCCGCGGTGGAAGGTCTTACCGGACCAGATCGCCGCTGCCGCCGACGAGAGGGCGTCGTCGGGTGCACCGACCGGTCGGGTCTGCCCGTTCATGACGCCGAGCGGCATCGTTCCTCGCGCGGCGCCGGCGAAGAGCCGGTCGAACGCGGCCTGGCTGCACGAGTCGCGGAGCGCCCGCGCCGTCGCGACCTTCGACGCCGACGACGGCACCGTGCGCGGGCACGAGGGTGCTGCGCCGGCGGGAGCGGCGAGGGCCGCCGTCGATCCGATGCACACGGCCGCCAGCAGAGCGGACAGGGTCTTCCGGGAAGTGATTGTCATGGCGTCTCCTCGCGACGATCCGACCCGGCTTTCACGGTAGACCCGCCGCGGCGCCGTGGGAACAGGCGACAATGGTGCCATGGCGGGTTCGGAGCTGGAGGTCGACGGCCACCTGATCACGGTGACGAACCTCGACCGCGTCCTGTATCCGGAGACCGGAACCCGCAAGTACGACGTCATCGCGTACTACCTGGCGGTGGCCGACGCGATGCTGCCGCACATGACGCTGCGCCCGGTGACCCGCAAACGGTGGCCGTCCGGGGTGCCGCGGGCGGACGGTGCCGGTGCGGCCGCGCCCTTCTTCGAGAAGAATCTGCCCGTGTCGGCACCGGACTGGATTGCGCGGTTCACCATTGCGCACAGCAACGAGGGCAAGACGTACCCGGTGGCGTGCAGCGCCGCCGATCTGGTGTGGTTCGCCCAGATGGCGGCGCTGGAACTGCATGTGCCGCAGTGGCGTACCGACCTCGTGGAGGAGCAGATTCCACGCACCGACCGCCTGGTCCTGGACCTGGATCCGGGTCCCGGGGTTCCGTTGAGTCAGGTCGCGCAGGTGGCGTCGACGATCCGCGAGGTCCTCGCGGACGCCGGCATGACCGCCTATCCGGTGACCAGTGGCGGCAGCGGTATGCACGTCTACGCCAACCTGCCGTCGGTGGTGCGGACCGACTCGGCGCGCACCCTCGCCAAGGAGATCGCCACCGGTCTGCAGCAGGCCCATCCCGACGACATCACCGCCTCGATGGCGAAGGACGCGCGCGAAGGCCGGGTGTTCATCGACTGGAGCCAGAACAGCGCGGCCAAGACCACTCTGGCCCCCTATTCGATGCGGGGTCGTGAGCGGCCGTGGGCGGCCGCGCCCCGGACGTGGGCCGAGCTCGACGATCCCGGATTGCGCCAGTTGCTGTACTCGGAGGTGATCGAACGGCTCACCGCCGACGGGGATCTGCTCGCCGGACTCGACGGTTCCCCGCCGCCGCCCGCCGCCCCCACCGACCGCGCCGATCCTCCGGCCCGGCCCCCGTCGCACGGAGACCACGGCGTCGTCGACCTCGGCGAGTACCGCAGCCGGCACGCCTCGCCACCGGCCGGCATCACGGCGGACCGGAGCGACTCCGGCGGCATCGTCGTGCCGCTGCGCCCGATGCTGGCCGTCGACGAAGGCATCGCCGGGCTGACCGACGACGACTGGGCGTTCGAAGGCAAATGGGACGGCTACCGGGTGCTCGCCCGCATCCTCGACGGCCGGATCCGTCTGCAGTCCCGGTCCGGCATCGACATGACCGCCGACTTCCCCGAACTGGATGTCTTGACCGACGCCCTCGCCGGGCACGACGTGATCCTGGACGGCGAAGTGGTGGCTCTCGACGACGCCGGCCGCACCGACTTCACGCTGCTGGCGTCACGACGCAAACGGCCCGGCGAGTTCACCCTCAAGCTGCTGCTGTTCGACGTCCTGCATCTGGACGGCCGGGATCTCGAGTCGCTGCCGTGGGAGCAGCGCCGCGCGATGCTCGACGGCCTGGCCCCGCTGCTGGCCGGATCGCCGGCGGAGATCCCGCCGCTCATCGACGGACCGGGCGCCGCGGCCGCCGATCACGCGCGCAGCAACGGCTGGGAAGGGGTGGTGGCCAAGCGCCGGTCGTCGCCGTACCGGCAGGGCCGGCGCAGCGCCGACTGGCGTAAGGCGAAGAACTGGAACGACGTGTCGGTGGTGATCGGCGGTTACCGGTTGGGGCGCGGTGAAAGCAACGCCCGCACGCTGGGGTCGCTGCTGGTCGGACTGCCCGAGGAGACCGGCCTGCGGTACGTCGGCCGGGTCGGCACCGGGTTCACCCAGGCGCAGGCCGCCGACCTGCTGGCCGAGTTGCGGCCGCTGGAGATCAGCATCTGCCCGTTCGTCGACACCCTCGACCGTCCGGTCGCCTCGAGCGCGACCTGGGTGCTGCCGAAGCTGGTCGCCGACGTCCGCTTCATGGACTGGACGTCGACGGGTCATCTGCGTCACCCTTCGTGGCGCGGAGTGCGCCGCGACCTTCTGCCCGGCGATCTGTGAGTCCCGAACGAGCGTTCGGCATCGGCCCCGGCGCTCGGCTAGCCTGGGTGGCATGTCGATCGTCGCGCAGGTCAGTGATCTGCACTTCAACGGCGATCCGGTCCACCGGCGCCGGGCCCGCGCCCTCCTGGACTACCTCCACTCGACGGCCGGCGGCGGATCGGAGATCGACGCCCTGATCGTGTCCGGCGATCTCGCCGACGAGGGCACGCAGGACGAGTACCGCGAAGCCTTCGAGAACATCGTCACCGACATCCCGACACTGGTCCTGCTGGGTAATCACGACGACCGTGCCGCCTTCACCACCGTGCGTGACGGCGAGGCGTCGACCGCACCGGTGAACTCGTCGCTGGTGCGTGACGGACTTCTGGTGCTGGCCCTGGATTCCTCGATCCCCGGCCGCAACGACGGCGCTCTGTCGCCGGAGACGCTCGAGTACGCCCGCGCCGAGATCGCGGCGGCCGGCGACGTCGACGTCCTGGTGTCGTTCCACCACCCGCCGGCGGTGATCGGTCTGCCGATGATGGACGAACGCCGACTCTTCGACACCGCGGGGCTGGAGGCGCTGATCGCCGACCACCCGAACATCGTCGGACTGGCGGTCGGCCACGCCCACACCCCGGCCGCGACGATCTTCGCGGGCCGTCCGCTGGTGATCGCCCCCGGCAGCGCGTCGACGTTGAATCTCCCGCTCGAGGGCGCCGACGTCCTGAACCAGACGCAGGGCCCCGGGCTGGTGTTCCACGTCATCGACGACCACCGCATGACGAGTCACTTCCGCGTCCTCTCCACCTGGTAGACGGCCTCTCGCTCCTTGAGTGCCGCACGCTCGGCGGCGCGCAGTGGGACAGGCGCGCGGTGGGACATGAGCCACACTCCGGTCGCTACTCGCCGGTACTGGCCTACCGTTCCGGCATGGACGTCGAGTTTCCCGATCCGATCCGTTCGGAGCTGATCCGCCGCTGGAACGAGCCCCACCGCCGCCACCACGATCAGCGGCATCTCGATGAGGTCCTCGCCGCCCTCGACCTGCTGCGCGGAGCCGGCCTCGAGTTCGACGTACGGCCGACTGTTCTGGCGGCCTGGTTTCACGACGCGGTCTACAAGCCGTTGAGCCCGGCCAACGAGAAGGCCTCCGCCGACCTCGCGCGCCGCCTGCTGGCCGATGACGACGACCGCGACGAGGTGGCGCGGCTCGTCGAACTCACCGAGACCCACACACCGGCCGCCGACGACGCGAACGGCATCGCTCTGTCGGACGCCGACTTCGCGGTGTTGGGTGCGAGCCCGCAACGCTACGACGAGTACGCGGCGAATGTCCGGCACGAGTACCGGCGCGTGCCCGGTTTCGTGTACCGCCGCAAGCGCCGGGAGTTGCTGTCCGAGTTCCTCACCCGCGACCACATCTATGCGTCCCAGTCCGCCCAGGATCTGTGGGAGTCACCGGCGCGCGCCAACATCTCACGGGAGATCGCGGCCCTATGAGCCCGCCGACGCCGCACGCTCCTTGAGCTTGTGGACGCTCCTTGAGCTTGTCGACGCTCCTTGAGCTTGTCGAAAGGAGAACTCGCTTCGAAGGGCTCAACGAGCGTGGGTAGCTCAAGCGCTGCTCAGCCGAGTTCGAGGAAGTCGCGTAACCAGAGCCGGATCTCCCGGAGTCTCGGTTCGTCGACAGTGCCCGCCCGCCCGACGATCCGATCACGGGATACGGTCCGCACCTGTTCGGTCATCGCCCACGAATCGCGGGGCAGGTCTGCGCCCTCGAGCCGAATGTGGTTCGACCAGCCCCGATCGACTGTCGTCACAGGAACGAGGACGGCGAGCGTGTCGACGATATCCAGGTACTCACGACCGGCGACGACGACGGCAGGTCGTCGTCCGCCTTGTTCACGCCCGGCGACCGGATCGAGGTCGACCCACACGACAGCACCCGGCACGAGCGCGTCAGCGGTCAACGGTCGCCCACTCGTTCAGTTCCTCGTGGTAGCTGGCGAGTTGATCGGCCGGCGTCGCCTTGATCTCAGCCCGGAGAGTCTCGAAACGGGCTGATCGATCGCCCAGCTCGAGGAGGTACTCGATCTGCTCGCCGAGCGTCCGGCCGTCGGCTGAGGCCTGCTTCTTCAAGCGGTCCCGCACCTGATCGCTTACCTTGATCGTGGTGGTCATACTTTCAGTATACCGAGATGGATACCTCCGCATGCCCCTTGAGCTCCGGGACGCTCCTTGAGTCTCGCCGCCCGCTCCTCGAGCTTGTGGACGCTCCTTGAGCTTGTCGAAAGGAGGCTCGCTTCGACAGGTGGTTCCTGAGCTCGTGGCGGAGCCCGCGACGACACGAAGTCGAAGGGCTCAACGAGCGGACGACGTCAGTGCCGCTGGTTGAGGTCACTATTCGACCTGAACTCACGGCACAACGCTTCCTCAGTCCTCGCCGTGCAGGACCTGATGCAGTTCCTGCAGACCCGGGTGTTCGGGATCGGACTCCAGGCCCGCCTGAACCAGATCGTGTGCCTTCTCGACGTCACCGTCGTTCAGCGCGTGGACGGCCTTCAGGTGCAGTGCGGCGCTGCGGATCGGTGTCCATTCGGGATCCTGCGCCCGCGCGATCACACTGTCGAGGAGGGCCTGCGACCGCTGCGGATCGCTCTCCCGCAACACGTCGGCGCGCGCCATATGCAGCTGTGCCCGCTCGACGTCCACCGGATTCTGCTGCGCCACCACGTCGTACAGTTCGTCGGCGCGATCCAGCGCGCGCAGGGCGGCGGGACTGTCGCCCGCGACATGGGAGGTGAGTGCCTGGTTCACGGCGGAACCGGCCGCCAGATACGGATCGCCGGCGTCGGCGAATCCGGCGGACGCCGCCTCCAGGTCGGCCGCGGCCTCGGCCGGCCGCTCGAGCTTCCAGAACTCGAGTCCGCGGGCGTCGTGCAGCTGCGCCACATAGCCCGGGTGCTCCTCGCCGGTGAGCCCGTCGATCAGCTCGCTGAACGCTGCGACCGACTCGTCCGGACGCCCCGCCTCACCCAGAGCCCGCGCCTGCAGAACCAGCGCATCGGTGGCGCCGCCCTGATCCTCCCGGGCGATCATGCGGGTACGGATCGGGCCGACGAGATCCAGGACCTCCTGCGGGTCGTCGCCGCGCATCAGCTTCAGCCGCGCGACATCCAGGTTCATCGCGTCGGACAGGTTCTCCAATCCCTCGACCCGCCACAGCGCGGCCGCCTGTTCGGCATCGTCGAGCGCGTTGTCGACGTCGCCGAGAGCCGCATATATCTGCAGTCGCTGCCCGAGCGTCTCGCCGAGCTGCTCGTGCGCCGCCATGCCGACCGCCTGGTTCAGTTCGGCCAGCGCGGCCCCCGGATCGGTTTCGGCGCGCTGGCTCGACGACATCCGCAGCGCCTGCACGATCTCCGCGCGGGTCGCCATCTCCTGATCCGGGGTGGTCGCACACGCGGTGGACCGCCGGGCCGCGAAGATCGCCTTGTCGATCTCCGGACGCGGGTCCTCCCCTGTCGCGGCGAGGATCTGAGCCCGGAACAACCGCAGCCCGGACTCCATGCCGGCCGCATCGGATTCGTCCGAACCGTGCACCGAACCGTCCGGCTCCGGATAGGACGTCGGACCGTCGGCGTCGAGCGCCGCGAGACCCCGGTCGACGGCCTCACGCGCCTTCTCCACATCCAGGGGTGCCACCGCTGCGGCGAGGTTGCGCTCGTAGCCGGCCCGCGGGATCCGCGGCCACGACTCGTCGGCCGGCCCGTACTCCAGCATGATCGCCGGGTCGGCCTGCTCGAGCTCGACGGTCAGGGCGTCGGCGATCATCTCGGACTGCGCCGCCCAGGCGGGGAACTCGTCCCGGATGTCGTCGGCCAGTGCATGCAGGTCGCGTGCGGCGCCCTCGGGATCGTCGAAGCGCCGGTTCCACGCCACCATCCGGCGGCCGCGCGCCAGCTCGGCGCCGTCCAGCTCGTCGAGATGCTCGGCCAGCAGCTCCGCGCATTCGACGGCGCGCGTGGGCGACACCGTCTGGTACGCCACCGCCCCCGACACGAGTTCCGACGTGGTCCGCTGTTCGATGTCTCCGCTCACCGCCCCAGTATGCCGTTCCCTCCGGCCGCCGGACCGGCGGATGCGAACGGCCCCCGTCTCGCAGGGGGACAGGGGCCGTCGCGCAGCGGTCAGAGCGCGGCGATGATGTCGTCGACGCGGTCCTTCGCGTCGCCGAACAGCATCTGCGTGTTGTCCCGGAAGAACAGCGGATTCTGCACACCGGCGTAACCGGCGGCCATGGACCGCTTGAACACGATGACGTCCTTGGCGTTCCAGACCTCCAGGACCGGCATGCCGGCGATCGGCGAACCGGGATCCTCCGATGCGGCCGGGTTGACGGTGTCGTTCGCGCCGATGACCAGCACGACGTCGGTGTCACCGAAGTCGTCATTGATCTCGTCCATCTCTTCCACGATGTCGTACGGAACCTTCGCCTCGGCGAGGAGCACGTTCATGTGGCCGGGCAGACGGCCGGCGACCGGGTGGATACCGAAACGCACCTGGACACCCTTGTTGCGCAGCTTCTGGGTCAGGTCGGCGACCGGGTACTGCGCCTGAGCGACGGCCATGCCGTAGCCGGGGGTGATGATGACCGACTTGGCGCCCGAGAGCAGGTCGGCGACGGCGTCGGCCTGCGTCTCGCGATGCTCGCCGTAGTCGGTGTCGTCGGAGGCGGGTGCCTCGATACCGAAGCCGCCGGCGATGACGGAGATGAAGGAACGGTTCATCGCCTTGCACATGATGTACGACAGGTAGGCACCCGAGGAGCCGACCAGCGCGCCGGTCACGATGAGCAGATCATTGTTGAGCAGGAAGCCCGAGGCCGCGGCGGCCCAGCCGGAGTACGAGTTCAGCATGGACACGACGACCGGCATGTCGCCGCCGCCGATGGAGGCGACGAGGTGCCAGCCCAGCAGCAACGCCAGGACGGTGATCGCGGCCAGCAGGATCCACGGCTGGACACCCGTGCTGCCATCGGTGGTGACGTACCAGATGGTGAGTGCCGCGAACAGGACGAGCGCACCGATGTTGATGAAGTTCTTGCCCGGCAGCATGAGCGGGGACGACTTCATCTTTCCGGACAGCTTCAGGTTGGCGACGATCGAACCGGTGAAGGTGACCGCGCCGATGAAGATGCCGATGGCGATCTCCGCCTCGTGCACGTTGGTCAGCGTGCGGACGTCACTCGCGGCGACGCCGGCGCTGTGGAATCCGCCGAGGGCGCCGTTCCAGCCGATCAGGACGGCGGCGATGCCGACGAACGAATGCAGCAGCGCGATGAGCTCGGGCATGCCGGTCATTTCGACGATCTTGGCGCGCCAGAAACCGATGGCCGCGCCGACGACGATCGCACCGAACAGCAGGACGACGGGGATCCACTCATCGTCGATGCCCTTCATCCGGTCGAGGGCCAGCGCGATGGTGGCGACCAGGGCGATCGCCATGCCGGCGATGCCGTAGGTGAGGCCGCTCTTGGACGACTCGTGCTTGGACAGCCCGGCCAGCGCCAGGATGAACAGCAGCGCGGCGATGATGTACGCCGCGGTGGTGATCGCGGGAATGATTCCGATGGTCATGATGCGTCAGGCCCCCTTGCTGAACATGGCGAGCATGCGCCGGGTCACGGCGAAACCACCGAAGACGTTGATCGAGGCGACCAGGATCGCGATGGTCGCGAGAATCCTGATCAGCGTGCTGTGCGCGGTGTGCGGGTCGACCGCGACCTGCAGGATCGCTCCGACCACCACGACACCGGAGATGGCGTTGGTGACCGACATGAGCGGCGTGTGCAGGGCGTGCGCGACGTTGCCGATGACGTAGTAGCCGATGACGATCGCGAGCATCAGCACCGTGAAGTGCTGCGGCAGCGGCTGCGGCGACACCGCGACCAGCGCACCGAACAGCAGCGCGCCGAGGAGGGTCAGGGCGACCTTCTTGGCGGCCGACATCGGCGGCTTGGGCTCGGCGACCGGAGCCGGGGCGACGGCCTCGGCCTTCGGTGCGGCGGACACCTGCACCGGCGGCGGCGGCCACATGCCTTCGCCGTTCTTGGTGACGGTGATGCCGCGCTGGACGACGTCGTCCATGTCGAGCGCGATCTCGCCGTTCTTCTCGGGCGTGACCAGCTTCATCAGGTTGACGATGTTGGTGCCGTACAGCTGCGAGGTCTGAGCGGCCAGGCGTCCGGCGAGGTCGGTGTAGCCCAGGATGGTCACACCGTTGTCGGTGACGACCTTCTTGTCCTTCTCGGTGCCCTCGACGTTGCCGCCGTTGGCGGCCGCCATGTCGACGATCACCGAACCGTTCTTCATCTGCGCGACGGTGTCGGCGGTGATGAGCTTCGGGGCGGGACGGCCCGGGATCAGCGCGGTGGTGATGACGATGTCGGCGTTGCGGGCCTCCTCGTCGTACATCGAGGCGGTGGCCGCCTCCTGTTCGGCGGTCATCTCCTTGGCGTAGCCGTCCTCGGACTTCTCGGCCTCGAAGTCGACGTTGACGAACTCGGCGCCCATCGACTCGACCTGTTCGGCCACCTCGGGGCGCACGTCGAAGGCGCGCACGATGGCACCCATCGACGATGCGGCGCCGATCGCGGCCAGGCCGGCCACACCGGCACCGACCACGAAGACGCGGGCGGGCGGGATCTTGCCGGCGGCGGTCACCTGACCGGTGAACATGCGGCCGAACTCGTGTGCCGATTCGACGACGGCGCGGTAGCCGGCGACGTTCGCCTGCGACGACAGCACGTCCATCGACTGGGCGCGCGAGATGCGCGGCACCGCGTCCATGGCGAGGGCGGTGACACCGGCGGCCTGCAGCTTCTCGACGAGCTCCGGGTTCCGGGCCGGAGCCATCATCGAGATGATGGTCGCGCCCTTGTTGAGCTTCTTGATCTCGGCGTCGGTCGGTGCGTTGACCTTGACGACGATGTCGGCGCCCCAGGCGTCCTTCGCGGTGCCGATGCGGGCACCGGCCTCGGTGAACGCGGAGTCGGCCTGCTCGGCGAGCGTGCCGGCGCCCTTCTCGACGACGACCTCGTAGCCGAGCTGCTCCAGTTGGGCGACCGTCTTGGGGGTCGCCGCGACGAGAGTCTCGCCCTTCTTCGATTCCTTGGGAATGCCGATCAGCATGTCGCTCCCACAGTCATAGTGCTGTTCCCTTTGCCGGTTATGCACGACGTCCGGGACGATGCCGGGGGCAACTGCAGGACGACCGGCTGCGCACAGCGCAACCGGTCTCATGCAGCAGCCGGTACGACATCGGACTCGGCGCATCGTGTCGCGGGGGCCGGGAGGCCCGTCCCGCTGACGGAAAACGTGGGTCTGAACATAACACGGTCCGGATTGCCCCCATTCAGTGTGTTACCCACGCCACACTGCGGGTTCGCCCGTCGCCGCGGTCTCGGCCCGGCGCGCCCCGCGTACGATCGCTGTCATGGCCGCCAAACCAGCGCATCTCGTGGAGCTGGGTTCCTTTCTGAAGAAGCGGCGCAGTCTTCTCACCCCGCAGCAGGTGGGTCTTCCGCCGCGGGACACCACTCTCCGCCGTGTGCCGGGCCTCCGGCGCGAGGAGGTGGCCGAGCTGGCCGCGATCAGCCAGGACTACTACACGCGCATCGAGCAGGGCCGCCTCGCGCCCAGCAAGCCGGTCCTGGACTCGCTGATCCGGGTGCTGCAGCTGGATGCCGACGGCACCGAGTACGCCCGCAGCCTGGTGGATCAGGACGACCGTGCACCGGTGCGCAGCACCCCGGCCGGCGAGGTCCGGCCGCAACTGCAGCGACTCGTCGACCAGATGACGGCGACGCCGGCGTTCGTGTTCGGCCGCTTCCTGGACATCCTGGCGTGGAATCCGCTCGTCGCGGCGCTGCTGGTCGACATCGGCACGATCCCGCCGGCCGAACGCAACTACGTCCGTCTGGTCTTTCTCGACCCGCGCATGAGGACCGTCTACAAGGACTGGCGCGAGGTGGCGGTCAATGCCGTCGCCGTGCTGCGCATGGAGGCGGCTCAGCATCCGGCCGATCCCCGCCTGGCGGCACTGGTGGCGGAGCTGTCCGAGGCCGACGACGACTTCCGGCTGCTCTGGGCCCAGCAGGTGGTGAAGCTGGCGCTGCTCGCCGCACGTTCGGCGTCAGCGGCGCAGCGGGCGGAAGGCGCGTAGCCGCAGGCTGTTCGCGACGACGAACACCGACGAGAAGGCCATCGCCGCGCCCGCCAGCATCGGGTTGAGGAGCGCGGCCGCCGCGAGCGGGATGGCCGCCACGTTGTAGGCGAACGCCCAGAACAGGTTCTCCTTGATGGTGGTGAGCGTCTTGCGGGACAGCCTGATCGCATCGGCCACCGACCACAGGTCGCTGTTGACCAGGGTGATGTCGCTGGCCGCGATGGCGACGTCGGTGCCCGCTCCCATCGCCAGCCCCAGGTCGGCGGTGGCCAGTGCGGCGGCATCGTTCACGCCGTCGCCGACCATCGCCACGTTGTGGCCATTGTCCCGCAGCGACTGCACCGCCTGAACCTTCTGCTCGGGGGTCACGTCGGCGATCACCTCGTCGATGCCGACCTGATCGGCGACGTGCCGGGCCGCGCCCGCGTTGTCGCCGGTCAGCAGCACCGGCCGCAGGCCCATCGTCGTGAGTTCGGCGATGGCGGCCGCCGAGGACGGCTTGATCTCGTCGCCCACCACGATCACCCCGGTCACCACGTCGTCGGCGGTGACGACCACCGGCGTCGCTCCCGCGTGCTGCGCGTCGGCGATGACGCCGGCCAGGGTGGCGTCGATGTCGCTCACGTCGCGCGGTCCGCGGACGGCGACGGTCTTTCCGTCGACCTGCGCGGTGACGCCGGCACCGGCGAGGTTGGTGAATCCGGTCGCGGCCGGGACGGTCAGGCCCCGCTGCGCGGCCCGCGCGGCGATGGCGCGCCCGATCGGATGCTCCGAGTTCGCCTCCACGGCCGCAGCCTGCGCGAGCACCGCGTCACCCTCGCCCCCCTCGCTGGTTGAGCCGGACGGAGTCCCCTCGCTGGTTGAGCCTGGCGAAGGAGTCCCCTCGCTGGTCGAGCCGGCCGACGGGCGAGTCCCTTCGCTGGTTGAGCCGGGCGACGAAGGAGCCCGTGTCGAGACCACCACCCTCGCCACCGTCATGACACCGGTGGTGACGGTGCCGGTCTTGTCCAGCGCGATGGTGTCCACCTTGCGCGTGTTCTCCAGCACCTCGGGGCCCTTCAGAAGGATGCCCGAGTTGCGCTCCACGACCGGTCCCGACCATCAACGCGGTCGGGGTGGCGAGGCCCAGAGCGCACGGGCAGGCGATGACGAGCACCGCGACCGCCGCGGTGAACGCCAGCGACGCCCCGCCGCCCACACCCAGCCAGAATCCGAGGACACCGACCGCGATCGCGATGACGATCGGGACGAAGACGCCGGAGATCCGGTCCGCCAGACGCTGAACGTCGGCCTTGCCGGCCTGGGCGTCGGCGACCATCTTGGTGATCTGGGCGAGGGCGGTGTCCGATCCGACGGCGGTCGCCCGCACGATCAGGCGACCGTCCGTGTTGACGGTGCCGCCGATCAGTTCGTCTCCCACCGCGACCTCGACAGGCACCGGTTCGCCGGTGACCAGCGACTGGTCCACCGCGGACGAACCGTCGACCACCACGCCGTCGGTGGCGATCTTCTCGCCGGGCCGCACCAGGAACTGCTCCCCGACCGTCAGGTCCTCGATGGGGATCGAGGTCTCCCGGCCCTCGGCGAGGACGGTCACGTTCTTCGCGCCGATCGTCGCCAGCGCTCGCAGCGCATCGCCGGCCCGCACCTTGGCGCGCTTTTCGAAGTAGCGTCCGGCCAGCAGGAACGTGGTGACGCCGGCGGCACTCTCCAGGTAGATGTGCGAGGCTCCGTCACCGCGCGAGGCGATGAACTCGAAGCCGTGCCGCATGCCGGGCGTTCCCGCGGTGCCCCAGAACAGCGCGTACAGCGACCACCCGAACGCGGCCAGGGTGCCCACCGACACGAGAGTGTCCATGGTGGTGGTGCCGTGCCGGAGCGCGTTCCAGGCCGCCCGGTGGAAGGGCAGCGCACCCCATACGACGACCGGCGCCGCGAGGGTCAGCGAGAACCACTGCCAGTAGGTGAACTGCCAGGCGGGCACCATCGCGACGGCGATCACCGGGACGGTGAGGAGCGCGCACACGATGAGCCGCTGCTTGAGGGAGGCCAGTTCGGTCTCGGCGCGGGTGGGTGCGTCGGCGCCACCGGTCGGTGCGTCCGGGCCTCGGTGGCCGGCATCCGTCGATCCGGCCCCGTCGAAGGACGGGACTTCGGCCGCGTCGTAGCCCGCGGCCCGGACGGCGTCGATCAGCGCCTGGGTGTCGTAGGTGCCGGGCGCTTCGATGTGCGCCTGTTCGGTGGCGAAGTTGACCGTGGCGGTCACGCCGTCGAGTTTGTTGAGTTTGCGCTCGATGCGGTTCGCGCAGGAGGCACAGGTCATGCCGATGAGGTCGAGGTCGACCTCGTGGCCGGGCTCGAGCGGCTCGGGTTCTGTCGACGCCGACGCCGGGGTCGTTGCCGTCATATCGGTTCCGTCCTAGTGGTGCTGCATGGTGGCGTGGCCCTGGTGCGGGGCCGGCGACTCGACGTCCCAGGGGCCGAGTGCGCGCCCGATACCGAAGGCGGCCGCGAAGATCACGGCGAGACCCGCGGCGAACGCGGCCAGCCGGATCGCCGGCCGCTGCAGGGCCGGGGTCGCGGTCTGCGGGGCGGTCATGCGACCGAGTACCCGGCTTCGGCCACGGCCTCGGAGACCTTCGCCGGGTCGAGAACGTCGTCGCTGGTGATGACGACCGCGCCCGAGTCGAGGTCGACGTCGACGTTCGTGACGCCCGGGATCTCGGAGATCTCCTCACGGACCGAGGTCGCGCAGTGGTTGCAGGTCATGCCGGTGACGGTGATGTCGGTGGTGGTGCTCATGGATTGTTCCTTCCGTGGTGCCCGGTCAGCTCTTGACCAGGCGGGTGATGGCCTTCATGGCCTCGTCGATCTTGGCGGCGGCGGCTTCGTCGCTCTCCCGGGCGGCGTTCACCACGCAGTGGTTGAGGTGGTCGTTCAGGAGACCGAGGCCGACCGCTTCGAGAGCCCGGGTCATGGCGGACAGCTGCGTGAGGATGTCGATGCAGTAGGTCTCGTCCTCGACCATGCGCTGCAGGCCGCGGGCCTGGCCTTCGATCAGCTTCAGGCGGCGGACGTACGCGTCTTTGTCGGCGATGTAGCCGTGGCCGGCGTGACCGTCGTGCTGGTGCTCGCTCATCGAGCCCTCCTCTCCGGGTTCCGATCGCCAGTGTCCGCGCACGCGGCCATGGTGTCAACCCCTACCCCCTATAGGTATCAATCCAGGAGGGAACGGCGCTCGGTAGGCGGGGAGCCAGGGCCTCAGTAGGTGGTTGAGGAACGACGCCTCAGTAGGCGGTTGAGGAACCGAGCCTCAGTAGGCAGTTGAGGAACCGAAGCCTCAGTAGGTGGTTGAGGAGCCGAGGAACGAGGCGTCTCGAAACCACCGGACACCCGGACACCCGGAAGACGGTGGCCTCGACGTGTCAGTGCGGGTCGACGCTCTCGGCGAGACGTGCCAGCGCGGTCGCGACGTCGCGGAGAGCACTGCCGACCTCGTGGCGGGCGATCACCGCATCGTCGGGCATCGCGGCCACCACCTGCGCGGCCTTGGCCAGCTGCTGCGAGGCGTGCTCACGCTGCAGTCCCGCGCTCGGCACCACCGACATGGGCACGTCCGGAACGGGGCCCGACCGCACGACCGGTGCCAGGACGGTGCGATTCGTGCCGTCCGGGGTGATCACCTCGAGGAACGAGGCGTGCGAATCGTCGTAGTTGATCTCCACCATCGGACCCGACGGAGTCTCGCGGACGTCGTACATCGGCAGTCCCTCGGTCACCGGCTCGGCGCCGGCCAGGTCGGTGATCGTGAGATCCGGGGCGCGCGGGGGCGTCACCGGAATGACTGGAGTCGGAGAGGGAACGTCGACCGGTGCCGCGGCCACCGGCGGAGTGACCGGGGCCTGCGGCGCGACCGACGGGGGAGCGGCGGGCACGGGCGGGGCGGTGACGAACGGGCGGCTCGGGGGCTGACTCGGAGGCTGAGGTGCCGTCGGATCCGGCGCCGGCGGCATGGGTGCCGGCGTCGCCTGCGGAAACGGCCGGCTGACCGGTGCCTGCGGCGCGGCCGACGAGTAGTGCGGAGCCGGCGTCGGCGGAACCGGACGCGGCGACCCCGAGTGTTGCGGCGCCGAAGGCTGCGCGACCGGCTGCGGTGCCGAGACGGGTGCCTGCACGGGCGGAGTCTGCGGCACTGGGCTCTGTGGCGCTGGAGTCTGCGGCGCCGGGGACTGCTGCGGGGTCTGCGCCTGGAACGGCACGCTCGGTGCCGCATGCGAACCACGCTGAGGCGCGGCCGGCGGGGCCGCATTCGGCCAGCTCTGCGGGGCGGCCGACGGAGGCACCGACGCCGGTGCCGGCTGAGGCGTTCGGGCCGGCGCGACGGGCGCCTGCGGGGCAGCCGCCTGCGGGGCCGGCGTCGGCGGAGTGGGCCAGCTTCCGCTGTCCGGAATCGGCGGGAACGCGTGACCGCTCACGTGACCGGCGAAGAGCCGGCACGGCGAATTGTCGATGGACCGGACCGGGCAGGGATCGAGGTTCTCGCACGCTTCGGCGCTGTTGGCGAAGTCGTCCCACAGCACCCACGCCCGGCGGGCCGACCCGCCCCGGCCGCCGTCGCTGGCGTGCGGACCGGGATGCTCGGCCGGAAGGTCGCAGTTCGCGAGCCAGGTGGACTGACCGGCGCCGAGCGCGCTGCGTTCGGCAGGGCGAAGCCCTATCGATGACCAGCAACGGTCGGCAGCCATACGAGTCCCACCTCTTCCTGTGTGTTGCGAGCAGTCTACGAACATCCGAGCGTCATCCGCTTGCGAGCCCGGGAATTCAGTCTGTCGCAGTCACCACACCGTCGCGCAGAACAAAGGCCTGCGGCACCGATTCCGGGTCGGTCTGCGGGAAGTCGCTGCGATAGTGGCAGCCCCGCGATTCGGTGCGCGCGGTCGCCGCGGCGACCACCGCCCGCGCCGCCAGGGTCAGGGCCGCATCCTCGGCGTCGTGCACGGTGACCAGTTCGCGCGACGGGGCCGCCTCCAGTTCCGCGGTCACCGCGGCCAGACCGGCGGCGTCGCGCTGCAGTGCCACCGAGTCGCTCATCATGTCCTGAAGCCGGCCGCGTTCGAGTGCCGGCAGGCTCGCCGGCGGGGTGGCGGTCACCGTGTCGTCGACGCCCAGATCGCGGCGCTCGAACATCACCGGCACCACGCGGCGGCCCATCACGAGGCCTTCGAGCAGGCTGTTGGACGCCAACCGGTTGGCACCGTGCAGCCCGGTCCGTGCGACCTCTCCGGCGGCCAGCAGGCCCGGCACGGTGGTCCGGCCGTCGTCGTCGGTCACCACGCCGCCGCACAGGTAGTGCGCACCCGGGCACACCGGCAGCCTGTCGGTGAGCTCGACGCCGGACGCCTGCACGCCGGCGGCGACCGTCGGGAACCGGGTGGCGAAGTCCGGGATGGACGACACGTCCAGGTAGACGTACGGGGCGCCGGTGCGCTTCATGGCGGCGGTGACCGCACGGGCCACCACGTCGCGCGGCGCCAGGTCGCCGAGCGGATGCACCGACGCGTCGGTCACCGGCGAGCCGTCGACGGCCACCAGCCGGCCGCCTTCGCCGCGGACCGCTTCGCTGACGAGTGTGCGCCGGCCGCGGGCGCCCTCGACGTACAGCATCGTCGGATGGAACTGGATGAACTCCAGGTCGGCGACCTGCGCTCCCGCGCGCAACGCGAGGGCGACGCCGTCGCCGGTGGCGCCGGACGGGTTGGTCGTGGCGGTGTAGAGGTGGCCCATGCCGCCGGTCGCGAGAAGCACCGACGACGCGCGGATCACGCCGGGACCCTGCGGACCGGTGTAGGCGATGCCGGTGGCGCCGCGGGCGCCGACCAGGATCTCGGTGGCCCAGGCGTCGTCGAGCACCCGTAGTCCCTCGCGGCCGGCCGCCGCACCCAACGCCGCCTGGACGTGCGCACCGGTGGCGTCGCCGCCGGCGTGGATGATGCGGCGCACCGAATGGCCGCCCTCACGGGTCCGCAGATAGCGTCCGTCCGCGCCCCGATCGAATTCGGCACCCCAGCCGACGAGGGTCTGGACGGAGTCCCAGCCGTCGGTCACGATCGCGGTGGTCGGCTCCTCGAGCGTCAGCCCGGCGCCGGCGGCGAGGGTGTCCGAGACGTGCAGGCCGATGCTGTCCTCGGGATTGTCCGGCTCCACCACCGCGATGCCGCCCTGCGCGTAGAACGTCGACGTGGACTGTTCGGTCTCCTGCGGCCGCCAGGCGTGACCCTTGTTGAGGATCACCACGTCCAGTCCCTGCTCGTTCGCGGTCAGGGCAGCCGTCAGCCCGGCCACACCCGCGCCGATCACCACGACGTCCGTTCGGATCTCGTCGACCATCACGCCTCCTTCGAAGACCGGTTATCGACCCTCAGTCGAAAACCCGCGGTTCAGCGTACGCGATACCTCGCCGGTCGCCTAGGGTCCGCCCTCGCCGCAGGTCAGGGGAACTGGGGTCCGGCACATCCGGCCGCTAGACTCGGCGGGATGACTGACAAGCCCGCCACCGACGATGTCCGGGATCAGCTCCCGCCGGTGTCCACGGCCGCCGAGGTCACCCGCTTCGCCGGCACCGCGACGCAGGCGGCCGCCGGCGTCGGCCGGTTCCTGCTGAGTTCGGCCGGCCAGCTGCGCCACGGGCGCCTGCCCGGAAAACGCGACGTCGCCCACCAGATCCGCCTCACCTTCGAGAACCTCGGCCCCACCTACGTCAAGCTCGGCCAGCTGATCGCATCCAGTCCCGGTGTGTTCACCAAGGAACTGTCCGACGAGTTCGAGTCGCTCCTCGACCGGGTGCCGCCCGCCCCCGCCGACGACGTGCACCGCATCCTCGAGTCGGAGTTCGGCAAGCCCGCCTCCGAGGTGTTCGCCACCTTCGACGACGAACCGATCGCGTCCGCGTCCATCGCCCAGGTCCACACCGCGACCCTCAAGTCCGGTGAAGAGGTGGTCGTGAAGGTGCAGCGACCCGGGATCGCCGGCCGGTTGTCTCCGGACGTCGCGATCCTCGAACGGGTCGCCGGCCTCGCCGAGATCTCCGAGTACGGCCGCATGCTCAGCGCCCGTCATGTGGTGGAGGACTTCGCCGACGGCCTCAACGCCGAACTCGACTTCCGCAACGAGGCGAAGACCATGGAGGAGTGGTTCGACTGCCTCCAGCCCGGACCGTTCGGCGACCGGGTACGGGTGCCGAAGGTCTATCACGACCTCACCACCCAGCGCGTCATGACGATGGAGCGGATCTACGCCACCCGCATCGACGACGCCCGCGCCGTCCGCGCCGCCGGTCACGACGGCGAAGCCCTGTGCCGGAACCTGTTGCTGTCGCTGCTCGACTCGGCGTTCCACGGCGGTCTGTTCCACGGCGACCTGCACGCCGGCAACGTCCTGGTCGACGCCGACGGCAAGCTGGTGCTCCTCGACTTCGGCATCGTCGGGCGATTCAACGCCCGCACCCGCCGCATCCTGCGGCAGCTGGTGGTCGACCTGATCGTCAAACAGGACTATGAGGCCGCCGGCCGCGGGATCTTCCTGCTGGGCGCCGTGCACAAGCCGGGCTCGACGGTCAAGGGCGGTGAAGACCTGAAGAAGGCCACCATGCCGTTGTCGACCACCGAGATGGGCGCCATGAGCTACACCGACCTGGGTCGCCAGCTGGCGGCGGTCGCCAAGGCCCACGACGCCCGGCTGCCCCGCGAACTGGTGCTGGTCGGCAAGCAGCTGCTGTACGTCGAGAAGTACATGAAGCTGCTCGCCCCCCGCTGGAAGGCCATCTCGGACCGCGAGATCTACGGCTACATGGCCGGAATCATGAAGGAGGCCGAGCGGGATCGGCGCGCCGACCGGCGCGCGGGCAACGGACCGGCCGCAGGCACCGAATAGTCTGTAGTCGACACACTCTTCACCTCAGGAGCCGATTGATGAGACGTTTCTGGTTGGCGCTGCTCGCCTTCCTCGGCCTCGCCGGCATCACCGCGGCTGTCGCGATCCCCGTCTACCTGGTCCCGAAGCTCGAGGTGGTGCCGCTCGACCTGGACATCACCTCCGACGCGTCCACCGTGCCGGCCGACGGTCAGGACGGCGGCGACCAGTTCCCGGCCGTCATCTTCGACCGCTGCTCCATCTCCAAGCCGAAGGCGGCGACCCTGCAGGCGCATCTCACGCAGCAGCGCCGGTCGGTGATCGTGCAGCCGTCGAACGCCAAGCAGGCGACCCTTCAGTCGGCGCAGATGGTGAAGATCGACAAGGTCCGCGATGCCGACGGCAAGGAGTCCGAGCCGACCCTCGGTTCGGTGGACGACAAGAAGTCCTGTTCGGACGCCATGCTGACGGCGACCATCGACCGGGTGTCGGTGGATCGCAAGACCTCGGTGCCCAACGGGGTGGTCAGCAGTCTGCAGCTGAGCTCGGTCCCGGACGGCGGTGACGTGAAGAGCGCCTCGGTGCCGATCGAGGGCCGCAAGGGCTTCCAGTACAAGTTCGGTTTCAACGTCCAGAAGCGCGAGTACTACTACTACGACCTCAACACCCGGCAGGACACCGTCGCCAAGTTCGTCGACGAGAAGACGATCGACGGCGTGAAGACCTACCACTTCGAGACCGAGGTCCCCGAGACCGACATCTCGGATCTGCCGGATCCGGACGGCAACGCTCCGCTCGGCACCATCCTGAACATGCCGGCCAAGTGGTGGGGCATCAAGGCCAAGGGCGTGAAGCCCACCGACATGCTGGAGATGCACCGGTTCGCGAGCTCGGTGCGCCACGTCTACGTGGAACCGAAGACCGGCACCATCGTGAGCGGCCGCGAGGATCAGCACCAGTTCTTCAAGTCGGTGGACGACACCGCGCCCGCCGCGGTCAAGGACTTCCGGATCGACGCCCTCAAGGGCACGTTCCAGTGGGATGACAAGACGGTCGCCGCCCAGGCGAAACGCGCCAAGCACTACGACACCCTGCTGACCTTGGGCGGGTTGTGGCTGCCGCTGGTTCTGGGTGTGCTCGGTGGTCTGGCCACCCTTCTCGCGGTGATCGGACTGCTGCGGAAGCCGAAGCCCGGTCCGGACGACGAGCCGGCGCCGGACGATCACGACGCCGACAGCGTGCTGGACCACGTCGACGCCGATGCGGCGACGACGGTGGCGGCGGTACCGGACTACCGCAACGATCTGCCCGGAGCGGCGCCGGCGGTCGACGTCTCGGCGGCCGCGCCGACGACGGCGTTCCCGTCGACCGACTATCAGGCACCGCCGGACTATCAGGCCGCCGCGCACGACTATCAGGCGTACGCCCCGGCCGAGGCCCATCCGTCACCGGCCACCGAATACCCGACTCAGGTGCACCCGGTCGCACCGGCGGCCCCGCAGCCGACCGCTCCGGCGCAGCAGATTCCGCCGCAGCAGGTTCCGGTTCCTCCGCCGGTCCCGGACCTGCCCGAGGGGTTCCGTCACTTCGACGAACTGCCCGGTCAGCAGCCGGCCGCCGACGACGACCACCACGGCCGCCACGAGCGCTGAGACGGGTTCAGCCCTGCCGGGCCACCGCGCGACCGGCGGCGCGGCCGGAGAAGATGCAGCCGCCGAGGAACGTGCCCTCCAGGGCGTTGTAGCCGTGGACGCCGCCGCCGCCGAACCCGGCGACCTCGCCCGCCGCGTAGAGACCGTCGAACGCGGTCCCGTCCGGCCGCATCACCTGTGAGTCGAGGTTCGTCTCCACACCGCCGAGCGTCTTGCGGGTCAGGATGTTGAGTCGCACCGCGATCAGCGGGCCGTGGTCGGGGTCGAGCAGCCGGTGCGGTTTGGCCACGCGCGTCACCTTGTCGCCCAGGTACTGGCGGGCATTGGTGATCGCCATCATCTGGGCGTCCTTCGAGTAGCCGTTCTCCACCTGGGTGTCGCGGGCGGAGATGACGCGCTCGAGCTGTTGCAGGTCGATGTGACCGCCGCGGCCGATCTCGTTCATTCCGGCCACCAGGTCGGGCAGGTTGTCACGGACCACGAAGTCGACGCCGTGGTCGGCGAACGCCTTGACCGGCCCCGGCATGCCCCTGGCGAGCCGGCTCTTGGCGGTGGTCGCGACCGACTTCTCGGTGATGTCCGGGTTCTGTTCGGAGCCCGACAGCGCGAATTCCTTCTCGATGATCGACTGCGTGAGCACGAACCAGGAGTAGTCGTAGCCGGTCGCCAGAATCGCCTTCATGGTCGAGTTGGTGTCGAAGCCGGGGAAGTTCGGTGGGTCGAAGCGGTTGCCGTCGGCGTCGAGCCACAGCGACGACGGACCGGGGATGATCCGGATCGCGTGGTTCGGCCAGATGGGGTTCCAGTCGTGGATGCCTTCGGTGTAGTGCCACATCCGGTCCCGGTTGACCAGATTGGCGCCGGCCTTCTCGGCGATGTCGAGCATCCGGCCGTCGACGTAGGCGGGCACACCCGGAATCATGTGTTCGGGTGCCGGGCCGAGGCGCTCGGTGGGCCAGTTCTTGCGGATGAGGTCGTGGTTGTGACCGATACCGCCGGTCGTGACGATCACCGCGCCGGCGCGGACCTCGAAGTCGCCGGTCTCGACGCGGGAAGAAGCCACACCGCGCGCGGTGTCGGAGTCTTCGAGGGTCCTGCCGCGGACGCCGACGGCCTTGCCGTCGGACACGATCAGTTCGTCGACGCGGTGCCGGAACCGGAACTCGACCAGGCCCCGCTGCTCGGCTCTGCGGACCGGTTCGGCGAAGACCCGGACCACCTCGGGGCCGGTGCCCCACGTGATGTGGAAGCGCGGCACCGAGTTGCCGTGGCCATCGGCGAAGCCGCCGCCGCGTTCGGCCCACCCGACCACCGGGGTGAACTTCAGGCCGAGCTTGCGGAGGTAGTCGCGCTTCTGGGTCGCCGCGAAGTCGACGTAGGCGCGCGCCCACTGGCGCGGCCAGAAGTCCTGATCCTCGCGGTCGAAGCCGGCCGACCCGAGCCAGTCCTGCAATGCCAGTTCCGGTGAGTCCTTGATGCCCAGCCGGCGCTGTTCGGGGGAGTCGACCAGAAAGAGGCCGCCGAGCGACCAGAACGCCTGCCCGCCGAGATTCGCCCGGTTCTCCTGGTCGACGACGATGACGCGCTTACCGGCCTGCGTCAGCTCGTAGGTCGCGACCAGGCCCGCCAGCCCGGATCCCACGACGACCGCATCGGCCTCTGTCTTCTCACCCACGGATCGATTTCCTTCCGACCGGCGGCGCCTCTCACGGCGCACCACGCGTCCCCCGACTGTGTCTCATCCCACACCTTAATCGGCAGTGTGGTCCACCCGGGCTTTTGCTCGCTTGTTATCCGTCCGTTATCCTTCTGGGCGGAGTGGTCCCACGGGTCCTTGTACCCTGTGTCGGTGCGCCGGTTCGGCGCTCGAGAGCTTCCGGGGGGAGTTCACCACATAACGACCGTTGGCCTATCGGCCGAGATCGCTAAAGGAAGATTGCATGTTCTCCAGCGCCCGTAAGCGCGTGATGGCCGGCGTCCTCGCCGCCGCCACCCTGGCCGGCACCGCCGCCGCCACCATCGATTCGCCCGCCGAGGCCCGCGGCTGCAACGGCGGCTCCGTCGAGTCGGTTCACTCGAACGCCATGCACCGGAACGTCCCGGTCTGCATCGTTTCCGCCGACCGCAGCGGGGCACCGACCCTGTACATGCTCGACGGCCTGCGCGCCCCGAACAACAGCAGCGGCTGGATCATCAACACCAACATCGCGCAGTGGATGCGCGGTAAGGGCACCAACGTCGCCATCCCGTTCGGCGGCGGCGGCAGCTTCTACACCAACTGGGAGCAGCGCGACCCGAAGCTCGGTCTCAACAAGTGGGAGACCTTCCTGACCCGCGAGCTGCCGGCCTACATGAAGCGCAATCACGGCAGCGACAACCGCCGCAACGCGGTCGCCGGCCTGTCGATGTCGGGCACCTCGGCGCTGAACCTGGCGTCGCGTCACCCGAACTTCTACAAGGCCGTCGCCTCCTACTCGGGCTACCCGACGGTCACCATGCCGGGCTTCGGCCAGGGCATCCAGGCCGCGGTCGCCGACATGGGCGGCAACCCAACCAACATGTGGGGCGTCTGGCCGGCCGGTGAGTGGGCCGCCAACGACCCGTTCCTGACCGCGGGCAACCTCGCCGGCAAGCGCGTCTACCTGTCCTCGGGCAGCGGCATCGGCAGCAAGTACGACGCTTCGCTGCAGCCGCTGAGCCCGAAGTTCAACGCCGTTCACTACGTCCAGATGGTGCCCCTCGAGGTCGCGGCCTCCGGCTCCACCCGGATCTACAGCGCTCGCCTGGCCACCGTTCCGGGCGTCAAGCTGACCACCAACATCACGCCGGACGGCGCGCACTGGTGGGACTACTGGCAGAGCAACTTCAAGGAGTCGTGGTACACCACGTTCCGCCCGGCGTTCTTCGGACGCTGAGCCGAGATCCGAGCCACGAAGGCCGGGTGATCCGTCGAGGATCACCCGGCCTTCGCCGTTCCGCTGTCCGTTTCGCGGATAAGGTGGATGCCGTGAGCACCGGACAGACGATTCTGACGCGCAAGACCCGCTGCGCGATCTTCCTCATCCTCACCATCGAACCCGGCGGCGAGCAGACCGTGCGTGACGCCGTCGCCGGCCTTCCGAGCCTGGTGCGTGCGGTCGGATCCCGCGAACCCGAGGCCGCGCTCACCGCGATCGCCGCTGTCGGTTCCGACGCCTGGGACCGCCTGTTCACCGGTCCGCGTCCGAAGTCGCTGCGCCCGTTCACGCCGCTCGACGGTCCGGTGCACAGCGCCCCGGCGACGCCGGGCGATCTGCTGCTGCACATCAAGGCCGACCAGATGGACCTCTGCTACGAGGTGGGCCGCAAGTTCTCCGACCAGCTCGGCGACGCGGTCGCCAGCCAGGAGGAGGTGCACGGCTTCCGGTACTTCGATCTGCGCGATCTGATCGGCTTCGTCGACGGCACCGAGAACCCGGTCGGCCAGGAGGCCATCGACGCGATCACCGTGGGCGCCGAGGATCCGGCGTTCACCGGCGGCAGCTACGTGGTCACCCAGCGCTACGTCACCGACTTCGGTGCGTGGGAGTCGCTGTCGGTCGAAGATCAGGAGAAGGCGATCGGCCGCACCAAGGCCGACAACATCGAGATGGACGACGAGGTCAAGCCGGCCAACTCGCACATCGCCCTGAACGTCATCGAGGGCCCGGACGGTGAAGAGATCGACATCGTCCGCGACAACATGCCGTACGGCGACGTCGGCGGCGACCGCGGCACCTTCTACATCGCCTACTCGTCCGGTCCCGACGTCAGCGAACAGAATGCTGCGCAACATGTTCCTCGGCGACCCTCCCGGCAACTACGACCGCCTGCTGGATTTCACCACCGCCGTGAGCGGCGCCCAGTTCTTCGCACCGCCTCTGGAGTTCCTCGACGCTATGCCGGAGGCTCCGGCCGGAACCACCTCGGCCGAGGCCCCCGACACCACCTCCGGCACCGACACCCCGCGCCGCGACGGCTCACTGGGTATCGGCAGCCTGCGCTGACATCGACCACCGATAGAAGGAGAAACCCATGAACAATCTTCACCGCGAACTCGCCCCCATCTCCGACGCCGCATGGGCGCAGATCGAGGAGGAGGCCTCCCGCTCCTTCAAGCGCAACAGCGCCGGCCGCCGCCTGGTGGACGTGAAGGGTCCGCTGGGGCTGGACGTCGATTCGGTGACGCTGGGTCATCGCGCGAAGATCGACGCTCCCGGCGACGGCATCGAGGCCTACATCCGGCACACCCAGCCGCTGGTCGAGCTGAAGGTGCCGTTCGCCCTGTCCCGGGAGGCGATCGACAACGTCGATCGCGGCGCCAACGACTCCGACTGGGATCCGGTGGTGCAGGCCGCCGCCGACCTGGCCCGCGCCGAGGACCGGGCGATCTTCGCCGGCTACGAGGCGGCCGGTATCACCGGCATTCTGCGAGGCCGCGGCCGGCGACGCCATCAAGCTGCCGGCCGACGTGACCGACTACCCGGAGGCCCTGTCGGCCGCCATCAACCAGCTGCGTCTGGCCTCGGTCGACGGTCCGTACTCGCTGGCGCTGTCGGCCGACCTGTACGCCGATGTGAACGAGACCGTCAACGACGGCTACCCGGTCCGCCAGCATCTGCAGCGGATCCTCACCGACGGCGAAATCATCTGGGCGCCGGCCATCACCGACGCCGTGCTGTTGAGCACGCGCGGCGGCGATTTCGAATTGACCATCGGTCAGGACGTGTCGATCGGCTACGACTCGCACGACACCGATAACGTGAACCTGTACTTCATCGAGTCGTTCACGTACCTGAACTTCACCGATGAGGCGGCCGTTCCCCTCCGTCAGAAGTAGCGCATGAAACTCCACGACGTGTTCGATTCCGTCGCCGACATCTTCGAGTCGGTCGGCGTGATCGCGATGAGCATCGGATTCATCGTCTCGTTCCTGATGGCCGGCAAGCGGTTCATCGATCACGCCGGCGGCTCGTTCTCCCTGCTGCGGACGTCGTTGGGCGGGTCGATCCTGCTGGGCCTGGAGATCATGGTCGCCGCCGACCTGATCCGGACCATCACGTCGGATCCGTCGCTGGAGAACGTCGCCGTGCTGGGCGTGATCGTCATCCTGCGGACCATCCTGTCGATGTCGATCCAGATCGAGATCGACGGGACGCTGCCGTGGAAACGCGCGCTCACCGAGTCCGGTGGCGAGGTGCTGGCGAAGAACGTGCGCACCGAGCACGCCCGGGTCACCGGCGCGCGTCGCGCGAAGGCGACTCCGCCGGAGATCGTGGAGGACAACGTGAAGGTGGTCGTCGACGATCACGACGCCCACGTCTCCGCATCGGCTGAGCCCGCCGCCGCATCCGCTTCCTCGACGGTTGAGCCGACCGCCGCGTCGGTCTCCACGACGGTTGAGCCGGGTCGTCGACGGAGCGCAGCGACGACGACGCCCCGTGTCGAAACCACGCCCGCCAAGAAGACGACCCGCAAGACCCCCGCCAAGAAGACGGCCACCAAGTCCGCGGCCCGTAAGCGCGCGACGACCAAGCGCGCCACACACACCGATTCCGGCGAACACGGCGATCGCGACGCCTGACTCCGGCGAATCGGAAACCGGCTCGCCCGGTGTCGGAAGGCTGCGTAGGCTGATCGGGTGCTCATCCGCCTGATCCGGACGTATGTCCTCAAATATCGCGTGATGGTGCTCGCGGTGGTGCTGTTGCAGTTCGTGGCCACGGTCGCGTCGCTGTATCTGCCCACCTTGAACGCCGACATCATCGACGACGGTGTGGCCAAGGGCGATTCCGGCTACATTCTCCGGACGGGCGGCTGGATGCTGCTGGTGTCCGCGGCCCAGGTGATCTGTTCGGTGGCCGCGATGTACTTCGGTGCCCGGGCCGCGCTGGGCGCCGGCCGCGACATGCGCCACGACCTTCTGCATCGCGTCGACGACTTCTCGGCCCGCGAGGTGGGCCAGTTCGGTGCGCCCTCGCTGATCACCCGCACCACCAACGACGTCCAGCAGGTGCAGTTGCTGTCGGTGATGAGTATGTCGATCCTGGTGATGGCCCCGATCATGATGATCGGCGGCATCATCATGGGTATCCGGGTGGCCATGCCGATGTCGTGGATCCTGGTGGTCGCGGTTCCGGTGCTGGGCATCGTGATGGGCCTGCTGATCACCCGGATGATCCCCGGTTTCCGGTCCATGCAGACCCGGATCGACGACGTCAACCGGGTGTTGCGCGAACAGATCACCGGTATCCGCGTGGTGCGGGCGTTCGTCCGCGAGCCCTACGAGATCCGCCGGTTCGGTGTCGCCAACGACCGTCTGGCCGAGGCGTCGCTGCGTGTCGGCCGGATCATGGCGTTGATGTTCCCGCTGGTCATGCTGATCACCAACCTGACGATGATCGCGGTGCTGTGGTTCGGCGGCCATCAGATCGCCGACGGGCGCGTCGAGATCGGCGCGCTGACCGCGATGATGAGCTACGTCATGCAGATCATGATGTCGGTGATGATGGCGTCGTTCCTGGCCATGATGGCCCCGCGCGCGGGTGTCTGCGCCGAACGCATCTGCGAGGTCCTCGACACCGAGCCGTCGGTGCATGCGCCCGCCGACCCGAAGCCGATGACCGGTGATCCGGCGGTGGTCGAGTTCGACCACGCCGAGTTCGGTTATCCGGGAGCGGACGAGCCGGTGCTGCGCGACATCACCGTGACCACCGCACCCGGCACGACCACCGCGGTGGTCGGGTCCACGGGCGCGGGCAAGACCACCCTGATCAATCTGGTGCCGCGCCTGCTCGATGTGACCGGCGGTGCGGTCCGGATCGGCGGCGTCGACATCCGCGAGCAGGATCCCGACGCGTTGCGTCAGCACATCGGCCTGGTGCCGCAGAAGGGCTACCTGTTCTCCGGGACGGTGGCCGACAACCTGCGCAACGGCAAGCCGGACGCCACCAAGGACGAGATGTGGGAGGCGCTGCGGATCGCGCAGGCCGAGGACTTCGTGAAGGCCATGCCCGAGCAGCTGGAGACCGAGGTCGCCCAGGGCGGCACCACCGTGTCGGGCGGGCAGCGTCAGCGGCTCGCGATCGCCCGCGCGGTGATCCGCCGCCCGGCGATCTACCTGTTCGATGATTCCTTCTCGGCGCTCGATCTGACCACCGACGCACACTTGCGGGCCGCGCTCGCACCGGTCACCCGGGACGCTGCGGTGATCGTGGTCGCCCAGCGCATCTCGACGATCACCACCGCCGATCAGATCCTGGTGCTCGACAAGGGTCACCCCGTGGGTCTGGGCACACACGACGAGTTGATCGCTTCGTGCCCGACGTACCGGGAGATCGTCGAATCCCAGCTCGCGATCGGACAGGCGTCGTGACCCGCGGCGGGCCTCCGGGGATGGCGCCGAGCATGGAGAAGGCCCGCTCGTTCGGGCCGTCGCTCAAACGGCTCGTGGGCCAGCTGCGGTATTACCGGATCCGGATGATCGTGGTCGTGGTGGCGATGGTCGGTTCGGTGGTGCTGACGTCCATCGCACCGCGCATCCTCGGTCACGCCACCGACCTGCTGTTCAGTGGTGTGATCGGCGGCAAACTGCCGGCCGGGCTCACCAAGGAGCAGGCCGTCGAAGGCATGCGGGCGCACGGTCAGGGCAAGTTCGCGGACATGGTCGCGGCGATGGACGTGACTCCCGGGCAGGGTGTCGATTTCCATGCCGTCGGCAACGTTCTGCTGACCGTGCTGATCCTGTACCTGGGTGCGGCACTGTGCGGCTGGCTGGGCGCCTATCTGCTGAACATCATCGTGGTCGGCACCATCACCCGGCTGCGCGGCGAGGTCGAGGAGAAGGTGCATCGCCTGCCGCTGTCGTACTACGACTCGGCGGCCCGCGGCGATCTGCTGAGCCGTGTCACCAACGATCTCGACAACCTGTCGCAGTCCATGCAGCAGACCATCTCGCAGCTGCTGAACTCGGTGCTGATGGTGATCGCGATCCTCATCATGATGTTCACCATCTCGCCGTTGCTGTCGGGCATCGCCCTGGCGACGGTGCCGTTGGCGATCGTCGCGACCGCGCTGATCGCGTCGAAATCGAAGCCGCAGTTCATCGGCCAGTGGGCGTCCACCGGCAAGGTGAACGCCCAGATCGAGGAGGCGTTCACCGGGCACGAGCTGGTGAAGGCGTTCGGTCGGCGCGGTGAGGTCGAGCGGGTCTTCGACGAGGAGAACCAGAAGCTCTACGAGTCGAGCTGGAGGGCGCAGTTCATCTCCGGCATGATCATGCCCGCGATCATGTTCCTGGGGAACCTGAACTACGTGGCGGTGGCCGTCGTCGGCGGTCTGCGGGTGGCGTCCGGCCAGCTGAGCCTCGGTGAGGTGCAGGCCTTCATCCAGTATTCGCGCCAGTTCACGCAGCCGCTGACCCAGATCGGGTCGATGTTCAACCAGATGCAGAGCGGTGTCGCGTCGGCGGAACGCATCTTCGACGTTCTGGACGAGCCGGAGGAGACCCCCGATCCGGCCGACCCGATCACCCCGGACTCCGATCACGGCCGCATCGTGTTCGACGACGTCGACTTCTCGTACCGTCCGGACAAGCCGCTGATCGAGGATCTGTCGCTGACCGCCGAGCCCGGCCAGATGGTCGCGATCGTCGGCCCGACCGGTGCCGGCAAGACCACCCTGGTCAACCTGATCATGCGGTTCTACGACGTCGACTCCGGCACCATCACCGTCGACGGCGCCGACTCGATGAAGATGACGCGCGCCGATCTCCGCGAACGCACCGGCATGGTGCTGCAGGATTCGTGGCTGTTCGGCGGCACCATCTACGACAACATCGCCTACGGCGATCCGGATGCGTCACGCGAGCAGGTGCTGGAGGCGGCCCGGATCAGCCGGGTGGACGATTTCGTCCGGTCGCTGCCCGACGGCTACGACACGGTGATCGACGACGAGGGCGGCGGTGTGAGCGCCGGCGAACGTCAGCTGATCACGATCGCCCGCGCCTTCCTGGCGCAGCCGACGATCCTGATCCTGGATGAGGCGACGAGTTCGGTGGATACCCGCACCGAGTTGCTGATCGGCCAGGCGATGGCGGCGCTGCGCTCGGATCGCACCAGTTTCGTGATCGCGCACCGCCTGTCGACGATCCGCAACGCGGATCTGATTCTGGTGATGGAGAACGGTCACATCGTGGAGCAGGGCACCCACGATCAGCTGCTGGAGGCGAAGGGCGCGTACTACGAGCTGTACAACTCGCAGTTCGCCGCCGCCATCGAGTGACGCACCCCCGCCCGATGGTTGAGCGGGCCCGGCTGGGCCTCTATAGCCAGACGGTCGCCAGCCAGATGAGCACGATCGATGCGGCCAGCAGGACGTAGTTGAGGCCCAGCTGCTTGTATTCCTTGCGGCTGACGTGCAGGGCGATGGCCCCGACCTGCACGAGCGTCAGTCCGATCGCGGTGGCCAGCGCCAGCCACGGCGCGATGCCGGTCAGCGGCGGCAGGATCAGACCGAAGGCGCCGAGTACCTCGAGCACGCCGAGGGCCCGGGCACAGCCGAATCAGCGTTGCTCGGCGACCAGTCCCGCGTAGACGCCGCCGAGCGCCAGCAGGTCGTCGTGGTCACCGGATTCGACGATCCGGCCGTCGACGAGCACGTTGATGACGTCGGCGTCGCGCACGGTGGACAGCCGGTGGGCGACCGACAGCGTGGTGCGACCGACGGCGGCGCGTTCGAGCGCTTCCTGGACGACCCGCTCGGAGACGGTGTCGAGGGCAGAAGTGGCCTCGTCGAGCAGGAGCACCGGCGGATTCTTCAGCAGGACCCGGGCGATCGCCAGACGCTGCTTCTCGCCGCCCGACAGCCGGTAGCCGCGTTCACCGACGATCGTGTCGTATCCGTTCTCGAAGCCGGCGATGACGTGGTGGATGTTGGCGTCGGTGCATGCCCGCACCAGGTCGTCGTCGGTGGCGTCGGGTTTCGCGTACCGCAGGTTCTCGGCGATGGTGGCGTGGAACAGGTAGGTCTCCTGCGACACGATCCCGACGTGGTCGATGATCGAGGTTCCGACCAGCCGGCGCACGTCCTCACCGGCGAACAGGACCGATCCGCTCGTCGCCTCGTAGAGGCGCGGCGTCAGATACATGATGGTGGTCTTGCCGGCACCGCTCGGTCCGACGAAGGCCACGTGCCGGCCGGGTTCGGCGACGAACGAGACGCCGTCCAGGGTCGGCCGCGAGCCGGGTGCCGCGTCCGGGTACGCGAACACGACGTCGCGGTATTCGATGCGCCCGATCGGTCCCGGGGCCTCCTCGACGGTGATCGCATCGGGGGCGTCCGCGACGGCCGGAACCAGGTCGAGGTATTCGAAGATGCGGGCGAACAGGGCCTGCGAGGTCTGAACGTCGAGGGCCACCCGCATGAGTCCGGTCATCGGCTGCAGGACTCGGGCGAGCACCGTCGTGAAGGCGACGATGGTGCCGGCGGAGATCACCACGTTTCCGTGGCTCATGAACAGCCCGGACA
Source organism: Gordonia sp. (in: high G+C Gram-positive bacteria) (assembly GCF_047600565.1). Classification (GTDB taxonomy): domain Bacteria; phylum Actinomycetota; class Actinomycetes; order Mycobacteriales; family Mycobacteriaceae; genus Gordonia. The sequence continues at coordinate 2,417,418 of NZ_JASGKN010000001.1, read as the reverse complement.
CCAGGTAGATGACGACGGGCACGCTCGACATGATGACGCCGACCACAGCCATGAAGCCCGATCCGCTCATCGCCCGGCGCACCTGCAACGCCACCTGCTGATCGTTCTGCTCCCGGTACTTGGCCGAGTCGACGCGCTGCCGGTTGAACGACTTGGACAGCATCACCCCGGACACCGACAGCGACTCCTGGGTGATCGCGGTCAGTTCGCTCAGCGACTCCTGGGTGGCCGCGGCGATCCGGACCCGGCGCTGCCCCACCTTGCGCTGAACGACGACGAGGATCGGCAGCAGCACCAGCGCGATGATCGTCAACCGCCAGTTCAGCACCACCATGGTGACGACGGAGGCGGCGACGGTGACCACGTTGCCGAGGATGCTGGTGACCGTGTTGGTGAGCACGCCGGAGACGCCGCCGACGTCGTTCTGGAGACGGGACTGGATGACACCGGTCTTGGTGCGGGTGAAGAACGCGAGTTCCATGTCCTGCAGGTGCTCGAAGAGCTGCACGCGCAGGTCACCGGTGACCGCGTTGCCGACCGAGGCGGTGGACCACGTCTGCCCGATGTTGAGGGCCGCCGACAGCAGGAACAGCCCGAACATCGCGGCGCACAGGATCACCAGCAACCGGACGTCCACCGACTGGACGTGACCGTCGTGGACGGGGAACAGTGCGTGGTCGAAGATCTTCTGGACCAGCAGCGGCGGGACGACGGCGACCGCCGCACCGGCGATCACCAGGACGGCGGTGAGGGCGAGCTGGCCCTTGTAGGGACGGAACAGGGCGGCGACTCGCCGCCACAGGTGCGGAACGTGCGGGGCGGCGGCGTTCAGTTCCCGCTGCCGCGCCTCGTCGACGCCGCGGAAGGCTCCGCCGCGACCACCGCCGCCTCCGGGCGGCCCCATCATGGTCACGGGGCGTCGCGCAGGTTCCGGGCCGCGGAGGTGGCGAGGTCGTCGGCGATCTCGTTGTAGTGGTCGCCGTTGTGGCCCTTCACCCAGCGCCACTGCACGGTGTGCCGCTTCTCCTCGTCGAGGAGGCGCTGCCACAGATCGTCGTTCTTGACCGGCTTCTTGGCGGCGGTCTTCCATCCGTTGCGCTGCCAGCCGGCGACCCACTTGGTGATCCCGTCCTTGACGTACGACGAATCGGTCCAGATGACGACGTTCGAGGGCCGGGTCAGCAGTGCGAGCGCCTCGATCGCGGCGGTGAGTTCCATCCGGTTGTTGGTGGTCTCGGTCTCGGCGCCGGAGATGCGCTTCTCCTTGCCCCTGTACCGCAAGACCGCACCCCATCCGCCGACGCCCGGATTGCCCAGGCAGGCGCCGTCCGTGGAGATCTCCACCGTCGCATCGGTTCCGGCTGCATCGCTCATGGTGTTCCACGCTACCGGGGCGCCCGTCGGACCGGTGATGACAGACTCGAGGCATGTCGACGACACGGGTACATCTGTTACGGGCGGTCAACGTCGGCGGCGCGACGCTGCCGATGGCGAGGCTGCGGGAGATCGCGGCCGGACTGGGTGCCACCGACGTCAGCACGTACATCGCGTCCGGCAATCTGCTGTGCCGCCCGCCCGCCGACCCCGACGGTTTCGACCGGGCACTCGAGCAGGCCATCGAAACCGAGTTCGGGTTCTTCCGCGAGGTCATCTCCCGGGACCCCGGGGAACTGCAGGCCGCGCTGGACGCCCACCCGTTCGGGACGGGGCCGGATCTCTCCGACGCCCCGTACGGCCACATCTACTTTCTGGCCGGCACACCGGAGCCGGAGCTCGCCGACGCGTTCGTCGCCCGCGACTTCGGGGCGGGGGAACGTCTCGCGGTGATCGGCCGGGACCTGCACATCGACTATCCGGTCGGCCCCGGCAAGTCGAAGCTGACGGCGGCCTCGATCGCCAAGGGACTAGGCGTGCCCGGCACCGGCCGCAATCTGCGGACCGTCGCCAAGCTCATCGCCCTGGCCGGCTGACCTACACCTGGATGGGCGGGAACAGCTGCACCATCGTGTACTGACGGTTGCGGCGGGCGCCCCACGCGCTGACGGCGAGTGCCCCCGCCATGATGCAGGCCAGCACGATGACCGCGTGCCAGAGCCGGCCGTCGATTCCGCCGGCGATCAGTTGCCGCAGCCCCGTGACGGCGTAGCTCATCGGGTCGTACGGGTGCAGCAGCTGCGCGGGTCGCGCGGTGGTCTCCACCGGGTAGACGCCGCCGGAGCACACGATCATCACCATCAGCACCGCCAGTGACGCCACCCGGCCGACGGCGACGCCGAGCAGCACGTTGAGCATCTGGATCAGCGCGAGGAACGCCGCCCCCACCAGCAGCATGAAGCCGAGCATGCCGAGCGGATGGGCGGGGTCGAGCCCGACGAAGAAGTGCGACACCGTGAACATAACGATCACCTGCGCGGCGGCGATCAGACTGGCCGGCCAGTAGGACGCCAGGACGGTGCGCAGTCCGCTGAGACCGCCCACCAACGGTCGCGGCTGGATGGGTTTGAGCAGCATCCAGATGATCATGGTCCCGATGAACAGGGCGAGCGGCAGGAAGAACGGGGCGAAGCCGGTACCGAAGTTCGGTGCCGCATTGTGCTTGAACGTCTTCAGCGCCACCGGCGACGACAGATTGGCCGACGCCTTCTGCCGCTGGTCGGAGCCCCCGAAGTCGGGGATCTGTTTGACGCCGTCGGCCAGGCCGGTGTGCAACTGGCTGGCGCCGTCGTTCAGGCGATGGGCGCCGTCGTCGAGTTCGGGCAGGCCCCCGGCCAGCTGGTCCGCGCCGGCCGCCAGCCGCTGGCTGCCGTCGTTGAGCTGATTGAGACCGTCGGCCAGCTTCGCCGAGCCGTCCTTCAGTTGCTGGGCGCCGTCGCTCAGCTGATCGACTTTTCCGGCCAGCTCACCGGAGTTGACCGCGTCGAGCATCGACCGCAGCGACGAGTCCGGATCGTTCAGCTGCCGGGACAGGGTGCCGGCCTGTTCGCTGTACTTCTCCGCCTGCGCGCGGGTGTCCGGGTCGATGCCGCCACTGGTGAGGAAGGCGAGCACCGGTTTGAGCCCGTTCGCGAGGGCGCGGGCGTTCGGATCACCCGTGGCGCGCAGCGAGGCGATGGTCTGCTCGACGGCTTGCGCGGCCTGCGACTGCTGCACGCCGGCCTGGCCGACCGCGGACAGGAGGGTGGAGAGCTGTCCACTGAGTTGTCCGAGTTGTGCCGCGTCCGCCGACGTGACACCGAGTCCCTGGACCTGGGACAGGAGCGGCTTGAGCGGCCCGGTGGCCTGCGCGATGCCGTCGGCGAGCTGTGCGTTCCCGTCGGCGAGCTGCTGGGCGCCGTCCTTGGCCGTCGCCATGTTGGTGGCGAGCTCGTTCGCGCCGTCGGCGAGTTGCTGGGCGCCGTCGTTGGCGCGGCCGGTACCGGCCATCAGCTGCTCGGTGCCGTCCTGAAGTTGTCCGGCGCCGTCGGCGGCACGTTCGAGCCCGCTTCCGGCGGTCTGCAGGCCGACCAGGATCTGGTCGACGGAGCGCCCGCCGATCTGCTCGTTGAGCGCGCTGGTCACCTGGGTGGCGGCGGTGTTGCCGATGACGCCCGCCAGATAGCTGTTGGCGTCGTTGAAGGCGAACTGGACCTGCGCCTTGTGCGGATCCTTCGTGGTGGCCGATGCGATGGACGACGAGAAGTCCTGCGGGAGGGTGATGGTGAAGTAGTAGCGGCCGTGGGCGAGTCCGTCGGCGGCGTCGGCGGCACTGGTCGGGATCAGGTCGAGCTGGCCGGACTTGACCATGCTGTCGACCACCTGGTCGCCGGCGTTGAGGTCCTGTCCGTTGGCCTGTGCCCCGGTGTCCTGGTTGACCAGGGCGACCGGCAGCTTGTTGACCTCGTTGAACGGATTCCAGTAGACCCACAGGTACATCGCGCCGTACAGCAGCGGCAGCAGGATGATGGTGACGATGGCCAGGCGCGGCATGGCGCCTTTGGAGTAGCGCTTGAGCTCGGTGCCCAGTGACATTCCGGCGAGCATTCACTCACCCCCTCTCGTGTCCGGCACCGCCGTCGTATCAGGCACCGCTGTTCTATCAGGCACCGTGGCGATCTCGACGGCGTCGTCGTCGGCCGGAAGCGCATCGACCGGCAGCAGTTCGACGGGCAGTTCCTCGCGGTAGTCGAGTGCCGGGTCGACCTCGTTGACGGTGCAGGTGATGACGGTCTGCTGTTCGCCCAGGGCGGCCAGCCGCTGGACCAGCAGCCGCTGGTTGACGTCGCTGGTGACCTGATCGATGTTGCCGACCACCAGGAGCGGGGGCCGCTGCGTGTTGGCGAGGGCGACGCGCAGCAGGATGCCGTCGAGCTCGGTCAGGTTCTCCACGTATTCGTGCAGCGGGGGCAGGGGCAGCTCACCGAAGACGGGGCGGCACACGGCCTCGTAGTGCTGCTGGTCGGCCTTGCGGACGAGCCGGTACCAGGGTGCGTCCCAGCGGAGCTTCTCGGTGACGAGGTCGACGACGCGCACCGAGGCGTAGACGCTGTCGAGCGCTTCGATGGCGGCGAGCGCCGACTGCGCGAAGATCCGTTTGATCGAGGTCTCACCGAAGACCGACAGGGTGCCGCCGTGCGGTTTCATGCGGCCGGCGAGGGTCATCTGCAGGGCGGTGCGGCCGGGCCCGGACGGGGCACGCAGGATCGTCAGCCCGCCGGCCGGAACGTCGAGGTCGAGGGGACCGTAGACGCGGCCCCAGGGACCGGTCTGGGTGATGCCGCGCGCCTGCACCGCTGGCTGGGGGTTCTCGGCGCTCATGGACTTCGAGGCTAGTCCGGTGGCGGCCGCGCACAAGCCGTGGAACGGCAGAAAGTGTGGAAACGCACGTGATCAGAATCCGAGCGATTCCGATCACGTGCGTTCTCAGATGAGGGTGCCGCCGTCAGGCCGCATCCGCGTCGTCGGTGCGGCCCGCGCGATAGATGGCGTCGTACTCCTCTTTGCGCGCCCGCTGCTGCGCCTGCTGCCGGTAGGTGTGGGGGTCGTTGCCGAATCCGTGTTTGGCGAGCCGGCGGGCGCGGTTCTGATCCATGTAGGAGACCGAGAAGATCAGCGCCAGCGAGGCGCCGAGCAGCACCATGAGCGCGCGTATCCACCAGGGGCCGGGGAATGCGAAATACAGGATCAGGTAGATCGGGCTGAAGCAGAACTGCATCCGGATCATGTGCCGGATCACCGCGGTGCGGCCCATCAGGTCGTTGGCGACCCAGTCGCGCTTGCTGTCGGGCAGCGTGGCTCCGTACGAGTAGGCGATCCACTGCAGCGGGTTCGGGCGGCTCATGTCAGTCCATCCATTTCAGTCGTGCACTATTCAACAGTGCCCAACATACCACGATTCAATCGTGCGCTACTCAATCGCGGTATAGTGGGTCCATGAGCACTCCCCCCGCCGACCGCGCAGTCCAGATCGACGGCAACCCGCTGCTGCTGGAACGGCAGGTCTGCTTCGCGCTGGCCGTCGCGAACCGGTCGGTGCTCAAAATCTACCGCCGCCTGCTCGACCCGCTCGGTCTGACGCATCCCCAATACCTGGTGATGCTGTCGCTGTGGGAGCACGACAAGCTCTCGGTCAAGGAGCTCGGCGATCTGCTGCAGCTCGACTCGGCGACCCTCTCCCCACTGCTCAAGCGACTCGAGGCCAACGGCCTCATCCAACGCAAGCGGAGAGAGGACGACGAGCGTAGCGTCGACGTCGTCCTGACCGACGCCGGTCGCGACCTGCGCAACCAGGCCGTCGAGATCCCCGGCAAGGTGGTGGGTGCACTCGGTGTGGGGATGGACGACCTGCTGGAGTTGCACTCGGTGCTGACCAAGGTCAACGCCGCGGCACTACGCGCGGACGCCGCCACGGACTGACCGGGACGGCATCGGCCGAAGGAGCCCCATGTCCCGACCCCCGCTGCCCGACGATCCCGACGCGCCCACGGCCCCGCCCGGCGCCGTCGACGCCCGCTTCACCCTCGCCGCCGAACGCACGGTCCTCTCGTGGATCCGCACCTCGATCGGCCTGATCGCCGCGGGCGTGGCGGTGATCCATCTCTTCGAACCGTTCGGGAACACCACGGCACGCATCGTGCTCGGCACGTTCGTGATCGCCGCCGGCGTCTTCGCCGCCGTCTCCGGCGTCCTGCGCTGGCGTGCCGTCGACCGCTCCGACCGCCGCGATCACGATCAGGACCGCCAGTACGTAGACCGGCCACGGGCGTCAGCCGCGCGCCATGTCGACGAACTTCGACAGGTGCAGCTGGTGCGCCACGGTGATGGTCGCCGTCGGGCCGTTACGGTGCTTGCCGACGATGATGTCGGCCTCGCCGGCGCGGGGATCGTCGCGTTCGAAAGCGTCCGGACGGTGCAGCAGGATCACCATGTCCGCGTCCTGCTCCAGCGAACCGGACTCACGCAGATCCGACACCTGCGGCCGCTTGTCGGTGCGCTGCTCGGGACCACGGTTCAGCTGACTGATCGCGACCACCGGGACCTCGAGCTCCTTGGCCAGCAGTTTGAGGGATCGGGAGAACTCCGACACCTCCTGCTGACGGGACTCGACCTTCTTGCCCGACGTCATCAGCTGCATGTAGTCGACGACGACGAGCTTCAGGTCGTGCCGCTGTTTGAGGCGGCGCGCCTTCGCCCGGATCTCCATCATCGTCAGGTTCGGTGAGTCGTCGATGAACAGCGGTGCCTCGCTGATCTCACCCATACGGCGGGCCAGCCGCGCCCAGTCGTCGTCGGACATCTTTCCCGAACGCATGTCGGCGAGCTTGACGCGTGCCTCGGCGGAGAGCAGACGCATGACGATCTCCGTCTTGCTCATCTCCAGCGAGAACATGGCGGACGTCTTGCCGTTGTGGATCGACGCCGACCGCAGAAAGTCCATGGCGAGCGTCGAGTTGTGGGTCGGCACCATCGCCTCGCCGGCGAGGTACAGGTGGTCGGCGTTGTCGACCTGCACGCACCGGACCGGTACGGGCGGCACCGGACGGATCTCCACGATCCGGCGGCCGCGGGCCCGGCCGCGCAGCTCCTTGTGGCGCACCGCCTTCTCGTGAACGGTGAACACGTCGTCGTCGGCGGCCATCTTGATCCAGCCGGTGCGCTGACGCCGGAACGTGTAGCCCAGGCCCGCGATCAGGTCGGTGAGGACCTCCGACATGCGGCGGGTGACCGACGGAATGGTGATCCAGCCGTCGTCCTCCACGCGTGCCCGCGCGTCCAGGACACCGGCGAGCAGCGCCTTGCGCTGGGCGATGGATCCGCGGAGGTACTCGTCGGGGATGAGGCCGGCCAGGTCGGCCATCAGGGTCATCACGTCCACCGGACCCTCGGCGTCGATGCGCAGCCCGATCTCCGGATCGTCGTAGGCCATGCCGGCCAGTGCGGCCACCGTGTACGGGCCGTAGGCGAACTCGCGCTCGGGCAGTTCGATCGGCGCGGTGTTGGCGACCGACGCCCGGCCGACGAACTCGCGGAGCGCACCGGTGGTGATCACCCGCGACTCGTCGTCGATGTCGGCGACCCACTGGTGCTGTTCATCGGCCACCAGCACGGCGCCGTCGTCGAACTCGACCTCGTAGCAGGGACGGTCGGTCATCACCTCGCTGATCGCGACCACGCGGGTCGGGCGACCATCCGCGCCGATGAGCTGATCGCCGACGGCCACCTTGCCCATCCGGGTCCAGCCGTCGGGCGTCGGCAGCGGCGTGTCCAGGGCAAGGGCCTTCCCCACGCCGGGGCGGGCGGCGACGATGATCATCTGGCCCGGGTGCAGGCCGTTGGTGAGGGAGTCGAGGTCGGCGAACCCGGTCGGCACACCCAATGAGATACCGCCGCGCGAGGCGATCGAGTCCAGCTCGTCGAGGGTCGGCTGCATCAGTTCGTCGAGGATCACGTAGTCCTCGGTCTGGCGGCGTTCGGTGACGTCGTAGACCTCGGCCTGCGCCCGGTCCACCACTTCGGCGACGTCCTGGCCGTCGCTGCCCGCGTAGCCGTACTGCACGATGCGCGTGCCCGCCTGCACCAGTCGGCGCAGCACCGCCTTCTCCGCCACGATCTCCGCGTAGAACCCGGCGTTGGCGGCCGTGGGGACGGTGGAGATGAGGGTGTGCAGGTAGGGGGCGCCGCCGGCCTTGCGCAGCTCGCCCTTGCGTTCCAGTTCGGCCGCCACGGTCACCGCGTCGGCGGGTTCACCCTTGCCGTACAGCTCGAGGATGGCGTCGTAGACGGCCTGGTGTGCGGGCTTGTAGAAGTCGTCCGGCTTGATGCGTTCGAGGACGTCGGCGATGGCGTCCTTGGAGAGCAGCATGCCGCCGAGGACGGACTGCTCGGCCGCGATGTCCTGCGGCGGCTGCCGCAGCGACTCCTGCTGTGGCTCCGGCGGCTCCCCCGGCCCCGGATCCGCGTGAGTATCAGGCGGCAGGACGTTGTCCCCGACTGTCAACTGCACACCTCCCCGGGTACTTCGTTTCGCGGCCCCGCTAACCGCGACGTGACGGACGCATGAATCGCGGCCTTCGGTGAGGTTAGGGCCGCCCTACGACACTCGCCAAACGGTTGCTGTGGACGGATCTGGGGACAGCGTGTGGAGAACCCTGCCGCATCGCTGGACAGCCTGTGAACACCGCTGTGGACACTCCGCGAGTTTTGTCCGAACTTTCCGTCATACATGCAGGTCATGCCCCTTTCGGGCAGTCCACAGCAGATGGATTTCCTTGGTCCCGGCGTGTCGCGTTGCGCCACGCCCGACCGGGGTTCGAGCACTACTTGAGAGAGTCGCCGATCCGGTGGATGGACTGTGTTCGCGGCCACATTCGTGGTGAAATGGACGGGTGCGTGCCTTCAGATCATTCAGTGCCCGGGTGGCCGGACTCGCCGTCGCGGCGGCCGCCGCCACCACCGTCGTCGCCGCGGCGCCGGCCGATGCGACGCCTGTCTCGCAGCTGCGTCTCGGCGGATACTCCGCGGTGAACGCCACCGCGTACCGTTCCCTGAGCTACCAGGACAACGGGCGCGTCTACTTCCGTGCCGGGCGCTACCTGTGCCAGATGGGCCCCCAGCCGGGCTCGGTGGCGTGCAAGGGCTACACCCGCACCGCACCGACCGGGTGGCCGGGCGTCCAGGGCGTCGCCATCACCCAGGATCAGCAGGGCCCGTGGTGGGTTCCCAACAATCCGTGGAGCGACTTCAAGATCGGTCCGCGCTCGCACTTCCGCGTGCCGGCGCTCCCGGTCGGGAAGCGGATCTCCGTCTACGGCGCCACCTGCGCCCGTATGAATGCGGGCACGGTCGGCTGCGCCACCACCAACCGGGGCTTCGTGCTGAACCGCGCCGGGCACAAGTTCTACGTGCCCCGCGGCGACAACCGCCACGCCGGCCGGAGCTGACGCGGCCCACCGCACCGACGAGAAACGCCGGCCACCCCGTGAGGGGTGACCGGCGTTCGTCGTCGTGAGTGGATCAGCCGGCGACGACGTCGACGTTGACCTTCGCGTCCACCTTCGGGTGCAGCTTCACGACGACCGGATGGGTACCGGTGGCCTTGATGTGGCCCTTGGGCAGCTCGACGCTGCGCTTCTCGACGACCGGGCCGCCCGCGGCGCGGATGGCGTCGGCGATGTCGGCGGCGGTGACCGAACCGAACAGCTTGCCCGAGTCGTGGGTCTTCACGGTCAGCGAGACCGCGTCGAGGCCCTCGATGGACTGCTTCAGCTCGTTGGCGTGGTCCAGGTCGCGGACGGTGCGCTGCTGCTGGGCGCGGCGGATGCCTTCGACCTGCTTCTCGGCGCCACGGGTGGCGACGATGGCCAGGCCGCGGGGCAGCAGGAAGTTGCGGCCGTAGCCGTCACGCACCTCGACGGTGTCCCCGGCCTCGCCGAGGTTCTCGACTGCAGTGGTCAGGATCAGCTTCATGATGTTGCTTCCCTTCCCGCTCAGCGTCCGGCCGAGGTGAACGGCAGGAGCGCCACCTCACGCGAGTTCTTGACGGCGATCGCGACGTCACGCTGGTGCTGCACGCAGTTACCGGTGACGCGACGCGAACGGATCTTGCCGCGATCGGACAGGAAACGACGCAGCAGCGCGGTGTCCTTGTAGTCGATCTCGGTGTTGTTCTTGTCCTTGCAGAAGGTGCAGGCCTTGGCCTTGGTCACCTTCTCGATGCGGGGCTTGCGCCCCTGCTTCTTTGCCATTTTCTAGCTCCGTTGATGCTGTCGGGCCGGCAGGCCCTGAATATCAGAAGGGGGGTTCGTCGTCCCCGCCACCGAAACCGCCGCCGGCGGCCGGTGCGCTGCCCCACGGGTCTTCGGCGGGTGCCGCCTGCGGTCGGGAACCACCGGCCGGCGCGCCGAAGCCGCCGCCCTGGTTTCCGCCGCCTGCATTGCCTCCACCGAAGCCGCCGCTGCCACCGCGCGGAGTGCGGGTGACCTTGGCGGTCGCGTAGCGCAGCGAGGGACCGATCTCATCCACTTCCAGCTCGACGACGGTGCGACGCTCCCCTTCACGGGTTTCGTACGACCGCTGCTTGAGCTTGCCCTGCACGATCACTCGGGTGCCCTTGGTGAGCGACTCGGTCACGTTCTCGGCCGCGTCCCGCCAAATGCTGCAGCGGAGGAACAGCGCTTCGCCGTCCTTCCACTCGTTCGTCTGACGATCGAAGGTGCGCGGCGTCGAGGCCACCGTGAAGTTGGCGACCGGTGCACCGGATGCGGTGAACCGCAGTTCCGGATCGGCGGTCAGATTGCCTACAACGGTGATGACCGTGTCAGTCATGAGTTTCCCCTGAATCGTGTGTCTGCCTGTGCGAAATCTGATCCCAGCCTAGTGGGCCGGGGTGACAGTTCGCCGAGGTTGAGACGACGCGGATGTGGATGGGTTCGACGATTACTTGCGCAGGACCTTGGTGCGCAGAACCGACTCGTTCAGCTTCAGCTGACGATCGAGCTCGTTGACCGTGTCCGGAGTCGCGTTGAGATCGATGACGGCGTAGATGCCTTCAGCGTTCTTCTCGATCTCGTAGGCGAGACGGCGCTTGCCCCAGATGTCGACATTGTCGACGGAGCCGCCGTCCTTGCGAACGACATTGAGGAAGGTATCCAGGGATGGGGCGACGGTGCGCTCGTCCAGACTGGGATCGAGGATGACCATCATTTCGTAGTGACGCATAAGACCACATCACCTCCTATGGGCTAATCGGCCGCGGACGTTCCGCGGCAGGAGGGTCGCCTGCGTCGGCAACCCGTCCAAGATACATGACGGCCCGGTGACCAGCGAAATCGTCGCCGTCTGCGACGTCCGTTAGAGTTTGGCCCATGTCTGCTGCCGGTACCGTCCCCGTCGCACGCCCCGCCGTGCTCAAGCGCGGGGAGTCCGTCCTCATCCTGGTGACGTCGCTGCTGTTCACCTCGGCGGCCCTGGTGTGGGCCTACCGCGCGAAGGCCGCCTGCGGCGGTGCGCCGTTCCATCCGGACGGCCGCAGCTACCGGTTCCCGGTCGGCGATCCGCACGCGGTGATCCCCTGCTATTCGGACCTCATGTTCCTGTGGGTGGGCCGCGACGTGAACAACCACGTCTTCCCGTACATCCACGGCGGCATCACCGACGGGCATCTGTGGGGCGGCGTGGTCGAGTACCCGGTGCTGTCCGGCCTGTTCATGTGGCTGGGTGCCATCGGCGCGCACACCGATCTCGCCTTCTTCCAGCACTCAGCGCTGCTGCTGGCGCCGTTCGCGCTGGCCATCACGGTGCTGCTGGCCTTCATGGCCCGCTGGTGGGTCATGCTGTGGGCCGCCACCCCGGCGCTGGTGCTGTACGCCTTCCACAACTGGGAGCTTCCCGTCGTGTTCACCTCGGTCGCCGCGATCGCGGTGATGGCATGGGGTGCGAGCGCGAACCCGAGGACCGGAGAACGCCGGTCGTCGCTGCGGACCTCGGCGATCATCGCTTCGGTGCTGCTGGCGGTCGGTTTCTCCCTGAAGATCTATCCGGGCCTGTTCGTGCTGCCGCTGGCCCTCTACGTGCTGACACGCGGCGAGCTGGGCGACACCGTCAAGGTCTCGACCTGGGCCCAGGCGAAGAAGCTGTACGACTGGGCGAGCGCCGGCTGGGTGGTCGCCGCCGCGCTGATCACGACACTGGTGGCCCAGGTGCCGTTCATGGTGCTCGGCTATCAGGGCTGGAAGGCGGCACTGACCTTCCAGGGTCTGCGCAAGGCGGACGTCGACACCAACACCTTCTGGTACTGGGGCGTGCGGTTCCTGCTGGGCCGCAACGAGGAGCTCTACAACACGGTCGTCGGCAAGCTGTCGCCGCTGCTGATCGTGGCCTCGGTGGTGTTCGCGACCTGGCTCGCGTGGCGTGAGTACCGCAAGACCGGCGTCTTCCCGTGGATCGCGAGCAGCTTCACCCTGCTGGCCGGCTTCATGGCCTTCCACAAGGTGCACTCGCCGCAGTACACGCTGTGGCTGCTGCCGTTCTTCGTACTGCTGCGCGTGCCGTGGCAGGCGATCGCCGCCTACCTGGTCACCGACGTCATCCTGGACCTGACGATCTTCCGGCTGTTCGGCCTGATGAACTCGGGCGCCGAGATGAAGTGGTGGGTCATGGGCGGGGTGAACCTGGGCGTCTGGGTGCACTGGCTGCTGCTGCTGTACTTCCTGATCCGCGGTGTGCGGTTCGCGGTGCGTGAGCCGCTCGCCTCCTACCAGGCGACACGGGTCCCGCCGCTCGGTCCGCTGACCCGTCTGGCCGACGCCGACGCCGCGACCGCCGAGTCGTGGCTGGGTGCGCCGACCCTGACGCAGGACGGCGTCACGGTGCGCCCGCTCTCGGTGACCGACGCCGAAGCACTGGCCGCGGTGCCCGGCGACGATCCGGATTTCGCGCCGTGGAGCCCCGGTGTGCCGCGCACCCCCGAGGATGCCGTCCCCTGGATCACCGCGGCGATCCACGATCCGCATCGCATCCCGTTCGCGGTGCTCGATACCGACGGCCGGCTGGTGGGCACCACCAGCTACTACGACGTCGAGCAGCAGTTCAGGAGTCTGGCGATCGGCTTCACGTACTACGCGGCGGACGCCCAGCGCACGTCGGTGAATCCGGCGGCCAAGCTCGCGCTGCTGACGCACGCGTTCGACGACTGCGGGGCGGTCCGCGTCGTGTGGCACACCCACGAGGACAACGCCCGGTCGCGGGCCGCGGTCGAGAAGCTGGGTGCGGGCCTGGACGGTCTGCTGCCCAAGCACCGGCCGTTCGGCGACGGACACCGGACGACGGCGCTGTATTCGATGACCGACGACGACTGGGAGGCGGCGAAGACCGCTCTCAGCCGACGGTCGGCGCCGGCGACGCCGTCAGCGACGAAGAAGGCTGCCCCGAAGAAGAAGTCGGCCCCGACGAAGGCTGCTGCGAAGAAGGCCGCGGGGAAGACGGCGAAGGCGACCCCGTAACGGCCGGTTCGGGGCGGATCAGCAGCGCCCGGACCACCAGCACGCACAGTGCGATGACGGCGACGGCGCGCACCAGCACCGCCAGCTCGAACCACTGTTTGGGGAGCCAGCGCCGGTCGGCGTCGAGGAACAGCGTCATCCGCGGCACCCAGACGAGGGCATCGATCACCATCCACGCCAGCAGGGCGCGCGGATACGGGATGGCGAGGACGGCCAGCGGGACCAGCCACAGCGACGACTGCGGGCTCCACGCCGAACCGACCAGCAGATAGCCGGCGACCAGCAGGAACATCAACTGGGCCGGCGACGGCGTCCGGGCCGCCCGCAGACCGACGTAGACGACGCCGGCGATCACCACGCCGGTCAGGGTCAGGCTCAGCGCGTTCACCAGTGTCGGCGACGGGGTGTGGCCGGCCAGCTCACCGATCACCTGGTACAGGCTGTCGGGCTGCGCACCGCGCTGCCACCACACCCGGAAGTATTCGCCCCATCCACGCGGGTAGGCGATCAGGACCGGCACGTTGACCGCGGCCCACGCCAGCACCGCCGTCACGCAGATCGCCGCGAAGTCGCCGAGCCGTCGCGAACGCACGCAGATCACCAGCAGAGCCGGCAGCAGAAGCAGCGGATACATGCCCGCCGAGGCCGCCAGCCCTACGAAGAGCCCGGTCAGGATCACCCGGTCGCGTGACCAGGCGAGCATGGCGAGCGCCACCAGCATCACCGGGATGATCTCGAACGCGGTGAACGCGTGCAGGATCGCCAGTGGCGAGAGCGCCATCAGCGCGGCCACCCACATCCGGCGGCGGGCGGTCAGCATGGTCGCCCACACCGCGATCAGCCAGAAGAAGGCGAGCAGGATCGCCGAGATGTTGAAGAAGGTCACCGCGTCGAGCTGCTTGGGCAGCGGCGTGTGCGCCACCCGTGCCTGCCAGCCCTGGGTGGCTTTGGCGGCGGCGTACATGAATCCGCCGATCAGCACCGGCTGATCCACGTAGTGGCGGACCTGCCGTCCGTCGGAGTCGGTGACCCAGTAGGTCCGGTACGGCATGGTGCCGTCGCGGAGGTCCTCGACAGACAACCGCTGCGAACTGTAGAAGGCGACGATGTCGGTGTAGCAGAGGCCGTAGAACTGGCGTTGATTGTCCCAGTTCAGGCGTTCGGCGCCGGCCGTGTGGTCGTCGCCCTGCGCGACGGGGGCCTGCTGGATGCAGCCGGCCTTGCCGAACCAGCCGAACGCCAGCGCGATCAGCGCCATCAGGAAGAGCACCCGGAGCGGTGTCCAGGTGCGGTTGCGGCCGATCGCCGCATGCCGGCCCACCGGGCCGCCGATCACCTCACTGGCGACGGCCACCTGCCGGTTGCTGCGGCTCGGCAGCACGCGGCGCCGGTCGATCCGCGCATCGGGCGACAACGGCGCCGGCGAATCGAATTCGCCGGCGCCGTCCGCGTCGGTCCTCGAAGCGAGGTCGGTCACCGCGTGTGGTTACCGCGGCTAGTTGTTTCCGCGGCGACGGGAACGCGTGTTCTCGTTGCCGTTTCCGTTTCCGTTGCCCTGACCGTTGCCCCCGCCGGGAACCTCGATCGTGACACCCGGTGCGAGCGTGACGTTGCCGTCGTCGTCCTCGGTGGGCAGACGCGGGCGCACGTAGTCGTTGCCCGAGTTGTCGGTGTAGTCCGGCTGCGGGGCGTAGGTCACCGGCGGCGGCTCATAGGGCACACCGGCCTGACCGCCGACGGCCTCGGGCTCCGGGAAGTCCTTGATCGGCTCGCCGGCCAGCGCGCCGTCCATGTCGGCCTTCCAGATCTGGGCCGGGATACCCGAGCCGTAGACCAGACCGCCGTAGGCGTTGACCAGCGGCTTGTCGCCCTTGGCGGTACCGACCCAGGTGGCGGTCGACAGCTGCGGGGTGTAGCCGACCATCCACGCGTAACGGTTCTGGCCGGTCTTGGCCAGCTGCGCGGTACCGGTCTTGGCGGCCGACGGACGCGGCCCGTAGGTCGAGTCGTACAGCGAGTTGCCGTTCGAGTACGCGGCGATCGGCTCCATGGCCGCGGTCACGTTCTCGGCGACGGCGGCCTTGATGACGCGCTCACCCGGGTTGGGCTGGCGGTCGAAGAGCACCTCGCCGGTGGAGGTCTCCACCTTCTGCACGAAGTACGGCGACCGGGTCAATGCCGTTGGCGGCGAGCGTGGCGTACGCGGACGCCATGTCCAGCACGGTGGTGTCGTACTGGCCCAGCACGACACCGCCCTCGGTGGTGCCGTCCGGGTTCTGCAGGGTCGGCTTGCCGTCGAGCGTCTTGCTGATGCCCAGCTTGTAGGCGGCGTTCTTCACGTCGTCGGCCTGGTGATCCAGGTCCATCATCAGGCGGTAGTACACCGTGTTCAGCGACATCTTGAGCGCGGTCGCCAGGTTGCAGGTGCCGCACGATTCGCCGTCGGAGTTCTCGACCGTCAGACCTTCCTTGGTCTTGTACGGATCCGACGAATACATCTTCGACAGCGGGATGTCCTGCTCGAGCGCCGCCACCAGGGCGAACACCTTGAACACCGAACCGGTCTGCAGACCGGTCGACGCGTAGTCCCAGCCGGCACCGTCCGCGCCACCGTAGTAGCCGCGGACCGCACCGGTCTCCGGGTCGATGGACACCGAGGCGGTGCGCATGTCGTCGGGCTGGCCGTCGAGGCCGTTCTTGGCGGCGTCCTCCAGCGACTGCTGGGTCTGCTTGTCGATGCCGGTGGTGATCTTCAGACCGTCGGTCTGCACCTGCTGCTCGGTGATGCCCAGCTTGTTCAGCTCGGCGAGCACCTGGTTCTTGATCAGACCCTCCGGGCCCTTCGCCGACTCGTCGACCGGAGCCTTCGGGTCGATGGTCTTCGGGAACTTCTGGGCGTCGCGGTCGTCCTGGCTCAGCTTGCCGATGTCGACCATGCCGTCGAGGACGTAGTTCCAGCGGTTCTTCGCCGCGTCCTCGTCGACGGCCGGGTCGTAGATCGACGGGCCGCGGATGACGGCGGCGAGCAGCGCCGCCTGCGAGGTGTTGAGGTCCTCGATGTTCTTGTTGAAGTAGGCCTTCGACGCGGCGGCCGCACCGTAGGCACCACGACCGAAGTAGATGGTGTTCAGGTAGGCCGACATGATCTGTTCCTTGGACCAGCTCTGCGACATCTTGGTCGACAGGGCCAGCTCCTTGAACTTGCGGTAGTAGCCGGCGAAACCGCTCGCGGCGTCGCCCACCATCGCGTTCTTCACGTACTGCTGGGTGATCGTCGAACCGCCGCCGGCATCCTTGCCGGTCAGTTTGCCGATCGCGGCGCGCGAGAAGCCCTTCGGCGAGAAGCCCGAGTTGGAGTCGAAGTCGCGGTCCTCGGCGGCCTTCACGGCATCCGGCAGTCCGCTCTTGGCGAGCTGGTCGTAGGTCACGTCGGTCCGGTTGCCTTCCGGCGGGACGATCTTGGCGATCTGGTCGCCCTGCTTGTCGACGATCGTCGCGACCTGGTTCTGCTTGATCTCGCCCGGCGCGGGAACGTGGGCGGTCAGGTAGGTGACGAGGAACGCCAGCACACCGAGGATGGCGATGGCCGGAATCGCCGCCGCCCCCCAGGCGAGGATCCGGACCAGCCAGCGCTTCGCGGCGCTGGGACCCGGGCCACCCGGCGCGGGGGCCGGACTCGTTCGATTACTCATCGTTCACTCACTTCTCTGCTGCGCTCGCGCGCACCGACTTCAAAGCTCAAGACACCAGTTTGAGGTACGCGGCCGCTGTCGCCAACTTTCCTGAGAGACTCCCCAGAGACCGGGCGGTCACTTGGCGGCGCGGCGCCTCCCGGTGGAGGCCGGTGCCAGCCCCGCAACGTACGACCTGATCAGGTGGTTCCAGTGGCAGGTGCGGCAGACTTCCACGACGTGGACCGTGAACTCTTCCGCAGTAGCCGCCAGGGTACTGATCTCGGCGGCACTGCGGGCCGATCCGGAGGCGCGGCCCAGACGATCCCCGAACACCCAGGACACCTGGGTGACCTGTTCCTTGCGGCACACCGGGCAGGCGTCACCGGTGGTCACACCGTGGAATTGGGCGGCGCGCAGTAGATAGGGGCCGGCGTCGCAGACCTCGTCCAGGGACGTGCGGCCGGCCTTGACATCGGCCAGCCGTGAGCGCTTGGCGAGCGCATAGTCCACGACGCGTCGGTACACGCCTTCCAGGGTAAACCCTGTCCCGGCGCCGTCCCTCGAGCCGGGCCCGGACGGACCGGGGAATATCCCCCACGTTGCTCCCGTTTATATCGTTGCGATACATTCGTCGGTACATCGGAACGCTGTAACGCCGCAGGAAAGGGGTGACGCATGCTGGAGCTGGCCATTCTCGGTCTCCTGCTGGAATCCCCAATGCACGGCTACGAGCTGCGCAAACGCCTCACCGGCCTGCTGGGAGCGTTCCGGGCCTTCTCGTACGGTTCGCTGTACCCGACGCTGCGCAAGATGCGCGCCGAGGGCCTGATCGTCGAGGACGAGGCGACCGGCCCCACCGGCACCAAGGTCCGTCGCGCCCGCCGCGTCTACCGGCTCACCCCGCAGGGTGAGGCCCGGTTCAGCGAGCTGGTGGCCGACACCGGTCCGCAGAACTACACCGACGACGGCTTCGGCGTGCACCTCGCCTTCTTCAGCCGCACCCCGGCCATGGCGCGCATGCGCATCCTCGAGGGCCGTCGCCGCCAGGTGGAGGAGCGCCGCGAAGGCCTTCGCGAACTGCTGACCCGTACCGGTCTCGGATCGGACCACTACACCCGCCAGATGCACGAACTCAGCTTGGAGAACTCCGAGCGCGAGGTGCAGTGGCTCAACAGGCTGATCGCCGACGAAGCGTCGGGATCGGCACCGGAAGAACTTCCCACCGTCGGCACCGTCGGCAGTGGTGAGCAAGAGAAGAGTTCGGCGGTACGGAAATCCGCCGTTCCGCCGCAACAAGGAGGAGAACCCGACCATGGGTGACAATTCAGTGCGCGTGGCCATCGTCGGCGTGGGTAACTGCGCCGCATCCCTGGTCCAGGGCGTTCAGTACTACAAGGATGCAGACCCGAACTCGACTGTTCCGGGTCTCATGCACGTGACCTTCGGTCCGTACCACGTCAGCGACGTCGAGTTCGTCGCCGCGTTCGACGTCGACGCCAAGAAGGTCGGCTTCGACCTGTCCGAGGCCGTCAGCGCCAGCGAGAACAACACCATCAAGATCTGCGACGTCCCACCGCTGAACGTGACCGTCCAGCGCGGGCACACCCTCGACGGTCTGGGCAAGTACTACCGCGAGACCATCACCGAGGCTCCCGGCGAGGGCGTCGACGTGGTGAAGGCTCTCAAGGATGCGAACGTCGACGTCCTGGTGTCCTACCTGCCGGTGGGCTCCGAGCAGGCCGACAAGTTCTACGCGCAGTGCGCCATCGACGCGGGCGTCGCCTTCGTCAACGCCCTGCCGGTGTTCATCGCCTCCGACCCGGAGTGGGCCGACAAGTTCACCAAGGCCGGCGTGCCGATCGTCGGTGACGACATCAAGAGCCAGGTGGGCGCCACCATCACCCACCGCGTGATGGCGAAGCTGTTCGAGGACCGCGGCGTGGCCCTCGACCGCACCTACCAGCTGAACGTCGGCGGCAACATGGACTTCAAGAACATGCTCGAGCGTGAGCGCCTGGAGTCCAAGAAGGTGTCGAAGACGCAGGCCGTGACCTCGAACCTGAGCGGTTCGCTGGCCAACAAGGTCTACGACAAGAACGTGCACATCGGTCCGTCGGACTACGTCGCCTGGCTCGACGACCGCAAGTGGGCGTACGTCCGCCTCGAGGGTCGCGCCTTCGGTGACGTGCCCCTGAACCTGGAGTACAAGCTCGAGGTCTGGGACTCCCCGAACTCGGCCGGCATCATCATCGACGCCGTCCGCGCGGCGAAGATCGCCAAGGACCGCGGCATCGGCGGACCGGTCATCCCGGCCAGCGCCTACCTGATGAAGTCGCCGCCGGTGCAGATCCAGGACGACCTGGCTCGCCAGCAGCTGGAGGCCTTCATCATCGGTGCGGACGAGCCGGTCGCGGCCAAGTAACTCCCCGCACACGCTCCTCGAGCGAAGAACATGATCGCCGCCACCGTTCGCCGGTGGCGGCGATCATGTCGTTTCGCCTCCTGATTTCGACTCGATCGCCAGAAGTGAGCGTGCGCCGTCGCCGACGCCCGGCACCGAATCCGACATCGCTAGACTTCGGCGGTGCTCTCCTGGTCCGCAGCTCTCGTGGTGGTTCCGCTGCTGGCCGTGCTGGCACCCTTACTGACCCGGTCGGTGACCCGCTGGGTGACCATCCCGGGCGTGGTGTTCGAGGTGCTGCTCGGCATTCTGGTCGGACCCGATCTGCTGAATCTGGTCCGTCCTGGACCGGTGTTGGACAGCCTCTCCCAGGTCGGTGTGGCGGCCCTGTTCTTCGTCGCGGGATCGGAGATCGAAGCGTCTGCTCTGCGTAGCCGCATCGGTCGGCTCGCCTGGGTCGGCTGGGCGATCAGCCTGACCGCCGGCATCGGGATCGGCTGGCTGTTCTCACCCGGCATGGGCGCGGTGATCATCGGCATCGCACTGTCGTCGACCACACTGGGCGCTCTGCTTCCGATCCTGCGGGACAACGGCGAGTCGGGAACCGTGTATGCGCGGGTGGTGAGCGTGGTCGGCACGGTCGGCGAGTTCGGACCGATCGTCGCCATCTCGGTGGTGCTGTCCCAGAACTCTCCGCTCAGCGCGATCCTGCTGCTGGCGGTCTTCATCGCGGTCGCGACACTGGCGATCGTGATCGCGGCGACCATGCACACGAGTGGGCAGTTCGCGATCCGGGTGGCCGTCCTGCTGGTGGCCGCGCTGGTGGCCCTGTCGCTCACCCTGCACGTGGATCTGCTGCTCGGCGCCTTCACGGCCGGTGTGCTGTGGCGACTGCTGCTGAACGGTGCCCCCGACGAGGTCCGCCGGAGCACCGAGAGCAAGATCGACGGTCTGGCGTTCGGGTTGCTGGTGCCGATCTTCTTCATCGCCACCGGCGTCCGGTTCGACGTGCTCGCGCTGTTCCACGCACGTCACCTCTACCTGCTGCTTCCGGCCGTCCTGGTGCTGCTGCTGGTGGTCCGGGGGCTGCCCGCCGCGTTCGCGGTGCCTCGGGGTACGGGTCCGCGCGGCCGTCTGGCCGTCTCGTTCATGGCCGCGACCGGGTTGCCGATCATCATCGTCGCCACCCGCGACGGCGTGGCCGCCGGCCTGATCTCACCGACCACCGAAGCGGTTCTGGTGGGCGGCGGACTGTTGTCTCTGCTGCTGTTCCCGACGCTGGCGAGCGCCATCCGATCCAGTGGTCCCGACGATTTCCCGCCGGCCGATCGGATCTGACGCCGGATCCCCCCACGGCAATTCGGCCTTTCACGGCTGTGTGGACGCCGGGAATGTGGGAAAGTTCTCCTATGACACGTGATGTACCGGGCGAGGACGCCACCCCCGACGCCGCTGCCACCCCTGACACTGCTGTGGCGGCGACGGACGAGAAGCATCATCTCCTCCACCGCCATGCCGACGAGAGTGCTCAGGAGGTCCAGGCGGCCGCCGACGACGCGAAGGACGAGAAGAAGAAAAAGAAGGGTCTGTCTCTCAAGACCAAGCTGATCTTCACCGTCATCGGCATCGGCCTGATCGTGGGCCTCTACTTCTGGTTCCGCCAGATGGCTCCGCGCTGGTGGGGCACCACCGTGTCCGGCTGGGTGCACGACGAGTTCGCGCGCGGCGTCTGGTTCGGTCTGCTGTTCGGCATCTTCGGTGCCGCGCTCGCCCTCATCCTGTTCCTGCTGTCGCTGCACGAGTGGATGAAGCGTCGCCAGTGGCTGTCGGTGCCGCTGGGCATCCTGTCGATCGGCGCGCTGGTGCCGATTCTGCTGACGCTGGCCGTGGTCCGGTGGAACACCTCGGGCGCCGACGCCGCCAAGCAGGACCTGAACCAGTTCGGTCCGGGCTTCCGCGGCGCGATGGTCGTCGGCGTGATCATCGGCATCGTCGTCGGCGTCTTCGTCGACTACCTGCTGCTGCGTCACCACCGCAACAAGACGAATCCGACCGACTGATCTCGAGAACACGAAAGCGGGGCGCACCGAGAGGTGCGCCCCGCTTTCGTCGATCCTCTAGTCGACGCCGGAGTCGATGGCCGCGCGATCGAGCACGATCTCGGCCTCGTTCTCCGGGCCCTCACTGCCGGCGATCGCCTGGGCGCCGCCGGTCGACAGCTTGCCGATCAGGTCGGCGGTCGCGCCGCCCACCAGGCCCAGCTCCGCGTACTGCTCGAGGCGGGCGCGTGAGTCGGCGATGTCCAGGTTGCGCATGGTGAGCTGGCCGATGCGGTCGTTGGGGCCGAACGCCGAGTCGCCGACACGCTCCATCGACAGCTTGTCCGGGTGGTACGACAGCGACGGGCCCCGGGTGTCCAGGAACTGGTAGTCGTCGCCGCGGCGCAGACGCACGGTCACGTCGCCGGTGATGGCCGAGCCGACCCAGCGGACCAGCGACTCGCGCAGCATCAGGGACTGCGAATCCATCCAACGGCCCTCGTACATCAGGCGGCCGAGGCGACGGCCCTCGTTGTGGTAGTTGGCGACCGTGTCCTCGTTGTGGATCGCGTTGACCAGCCGCTCGTAACCGATGTGCAGCAGCGCCATGCCGGGCGCCTCGTAGATGCCGCGCGACTTGGCTTCGATGATGCGGTTCTCGATCTGGTCGGAGACGCCCAGTCCGTGGCGGCCACCGATCTCGTTGGCCTTCATCACCAGGTCCACCGGCGAGGAGAAACGCTCACCGTTGATGGCGACCGGCCGGCCCTGCTCGTAGGAGAGGGTGACCTCTTCGGTGGCGATCTCGACGTCGTCACGCCAGGCGGCGACGCCCATGATCGGGTCGACGATGTCCAGGCCCTGGTTGAGATGCTCGAGGACCTTCGCCTCGTGGGTGGCACCCCAGATGTTGGCGTCGGTCGAGTAGGCCTTCTCCGCGGAGTCCCGGTACGGCAGCTTGCGGGCGGTCAGCCACTCGCTCATCTCGGTGCGGCCGCCCAGCTCGTTGACGAAGTCGGCGTCCAGCCACGGCTTGTAGATGCGCAGCTGCGGGTTGGCCATCAGGCCGTAGCGGTAGAACCGCTCGATGTCGTTGCCCTTGTAGGTGGAGCCGTCGCCCCAGATGTCGACGCCATCCTCCTTCATGGCGCGGACCAGGAGCATGCCGGTCACGACGCGGCCGAGGGGCGTGGTGTTGAAGTAGGTCTTGCCGGCGGTGCGGATGTGGAAGGCACCGCACTGCAGGGCGACCAGGCCCTCTTCGACCAGCGCCTCACGGCAGTCGACGAGGCGGGACAGCTCGGCGCCGTAATCCTTGGCGCGGCCGGGCACCGAATCGATGTCCGGCTCGTCGTACTGACCGAGGTTGGCGGTGTAGGTGCAGGGGATGGCACCCTTCTCGCGCATCCAGGCGACGGCGACGGAGGTGTCGAGGCCGCCGGAGAAGGCGATACCGACACGCTCACCAATGGGCAGCGAGCTCAGGACTTTCGACATGCGACCAGGATAAATGCCGTCCTCGCCGCGCAACGAATCGGCCCGCCGGCGCAGTGACAGGCGTTACGGTGCTGCTATGCCCAGAACCTTCACCTCCATCGATGACGTCCGTGCCGCCGCGGGCGAGGAGATCGGCCCCAGCAGCCCGATCGTCGTCGACCAGCAGCGGATCGACGCGTTCGCCGATGCGACCGGCGACCACCAGTGGATCCACGTGGATCCGGTGCGTGCCCAGGCCGGGCCGTTCGGCACGACCATCGCGCACGGGTATCTGACGCTGAGCCTGCTTCCCCTGTTCGGGGCGGACCTGTTCGCCCTCGAGTTCGGCGGCGCGAAGATCAACTACGGCTCCGACAAGGTCCGCTATCCGTCGCCGGTACCGGTCGACAGTTCGCTGACCGCGACGGCCACATTCACCGGCGTCACCGAGAACCCGGCGGGCGCCGTCCTGGGTCTGCGATACGTGGTGACCGCGGCCGGGGCGGCCAAGCCGGCGTGCGTCGCGGAGACCATCGTTCTGGTCACCTCCTGACGACTCGGACGTTTCCGGCGTCCCGGCCACGGACCGCCTCGGCCTGGCCGGGCGAGCGCATAATGAGCCGGTGACGCAGACGCCGACGACCACGGACCGCCAGGCACCCTGGTCCCTGCCGGTCGACGAGGTCGCCGCGAGTCTGGGTTCGGGGCCCACCGGACTGACGTCGGCCGCAGCCGCGGCCGCATTGCCGGCCACCCGGGCGCGGGCCGCCGCCGGCCGTTCGCGCACCGCGACGTGGCGACTGCTGGCCCGTCAGTTCACCAGCCCGATCATCCTGATCCTGATCGGCGCGACCCTGCTGTCGGGGATCCTCGGCGACTGGCTGGATGCGGCGATCATTCTGACGATCGTGGTGCTGTCCGGGCTCCTGGACTTCTTTCAGGAACGCGGCGCGGCCGTCACGATGGACAGACTGCTCGGCAGTGTGAAGCCCACCGCCACCGTGCTGCGCGACGGTGAACCGGCCGAGGTGCCGTTCGACGAGGTGGTGCCCGGCGACGTGGTGCAGGTGAGCGGCGGCGACATCCTGCCGGCCGATGCGCTGGTGCTGACGGCCGACGACCTCGAACTGGACCAGTCGAGTCTGACCGGCGAGACGTTCCCGGCCGCCAAGGAGCCGGGGGTGCTGCCGGTCGGCACCGCGCTGGGCGACCGGTCCAACACCCTGCTCAACGGCACGCATGTGGCGAGCGGTTCCGGAACGGCGATGGTGGTCGCGACCGGCGTCGACACCGAGTTCGGCAAGGTGCAGGCCTCGCTGCACGCCAAGCCGCGGCCGACCGGGTTCGAGCGGGGCATGACCCGGTTCGGTCTGATGCTGGCCCGTATCATGGTGATCCTGGTGATCGCGATCTTCGTCGCGAATCTGTTGCTGCATCGCCCGTTCATCGACTCCGCACTGTTCTCGCTGTCGCTGGCCGTCGGCCTCACCCCGCAGCTGTTGCCGGCGATCGTCGGCATCAGCCTGTCGGCCGGCGCGAAGGCGATCGCCCGCCACCGGGTGATCGTCAAGCAGCTCAACGCCATCGAGGACTTCGGTGCCATGACGGTGCTGTGCACCGACAAGACCGGCACCATGACGCAGGGCGGCATCCACCTGGACGCCACCCTGGCCCCGGACGGTTCCGCCGACCCGGGACTGCTGCGCATCGCCGGCTGGAACGCCACGCTGCAGCGCGGACTGCGGAATCCGCTCGACGACGCGATCGCCGCAGCGGCGACCGCCGGCGGGGTGGATCTCGGCGCGGCCACCGCCGTCGGCGAGGTCCCGTACGACTTCGTCCGCAAACGCCTGTCGGTGCTCGTCGACGGTCCCGACGGCCGCCTCCTGGTCACCAAGGGCGCGGTCAATCCGGTGCTCGCCGCGTGCACCGCGGTCGCCGGACCCGGCGGCACCCGGCCTCTCGCTGATGCACGCGCCGGCGTCGAGGCCGTCGTGGAGGATCTCGGCGGTCAGGGCATGCGGGTGCTGGCCGTCGCCACCAAACCGATGCCCGGCGCCGCCGACTGCTCGGTGGACGACGAATCCGGTCTGACCCTGGTCGGTCTGCTCGCCTTCGCCGACCCGGTGAAGCCGGACGCCGCGGCGACGGTCGCCGACTTCGCGAAGGCCGGGGTGAGTCTGCGGATGATCACCGGCGACGCGAAACCCGTGGCCACCCACATCGCCGGCGAACTGGGTCTCGATCCGGCCGCCGTCCTGACCGGTCCCGAGATCGACGCGCTGGACGAGGCGGCCCTGGACGACGCGATCGCACGGACCCGCGTGTACTGCGAGACCAGCCCGCACAACAAGGAACAGATCATCAGTGCCCTCACCCGCAGCGGTGTGACGGTCGGTTACATGGGCGACGGCATCAACGACGCCCCGGCCCTGAAGGCCGCCGACGTCGGGATCTCGGTCAAGGGCGCCGCCGATGTGGCCGCCGACGCCGCGTCGTTCGTGATGCTGGAGAACGATCTGCCATCGCTGCTGGAGGCGATGCGTCAGGGGCGTCGCACCTTCGCCAACACGATGAAGTACCTCTACATGACCACCAGCGCCAATTTCGGGAACATGATCTCGATGGCCATCGCGTCGATCGTGCTGCCGTTCCTGCCGCTGCTGGCCTCGCAGATCCTGCTCATCAATCTGCTGACCGACATGCCGGCGACCGCGATCGCCACCGATCAGGTGGACGCCGACCGGCTGGCGAAGCCGCAACGATGGAATCTGCGGGTGCTGGTGCGGTTCATGGTCGTCTTCGGCACCGTCAGCTCCGTGTTCGACATCATCACGTTCATCGTGCTGCGCCGCGGTTTCCACGCCGGCGAGACCGAGTTCCAGACGGCGTGGTTCCTGGCCTCGATCCTCACCGAGATCGCCGTCATCTTCGTGCTCCGCACCAGCAAACCGTTCTGGACGTCACGGCCGTCGACCACGCTCGTCGCCCTGTCGGTGGTGTGCGCGCTGATCGCGATCGCGATGCCGTTCCCCCCGATCGGCGGACTCCTGCATCTGGAACCGCTGCCGGGCCGACTGATCGGCTATCTGCTGGTGATCGTGGTCGGCTACGTGGTCACCACCGAAGTCACCAAGTGGTTCTTCTGGCGCCGCCACCGCCCGCTGCTGCAGGCGCCTCAGATCTTGCCGTCGAGGAACTCCGCGTAGGCCGGCAGATCGAGCTGGCCGTGGCCGGACAGACCGATCACCACCACCTGCTCCTTGTCGCTGTTCGCCACTTCGGCGGCGCACGCGGCGATGGCGTGGGTCGACTCCGGCGCCGGAACGATGCCCTGGGTACGGGCGAACTGCACACCTGCGCTGAACGCGTCGTGCTGGTCGATCGCCACCCCCTGCACCAGCCCCAGCTCCACCGTGTGGCTCAGCGCCGGCGCCATCCCGTGATAGCGCAGGCCGCCGGCATGGATCGGGTCGGGGACGAAGTCCATGCCCAGGGTGTGCATCTTCAACAGGGGCGTCAGCCCGGCCACGTCGCCGTGGTCGTAGCGGTACTCACCCTGCGTGATCGACGGGCAGGCGGCGGGTTCGGCGGCCACGACCCGCGGATCGCTGCGACCGTGCAGCTTCTCGCGCAGGAACGGGAACGAGAGACCGGCCAGGTTCGAGCCGCCGCCGGCACACCCGAACACCACGTCCGCGCCACCCGGCTCCACCGCGTACAGCTGATCGACGGCCTCTTGGCCGATGACGCTCTGGTGCAGCACCACATGGTTGAGCACACTGCCCAGCGCGTACCGGGTGTCGTCGTTCTGGGCCGCCACCTCGACCGCCTCCGACACGGCCATACCGAGGCTGCCGGTCGTGTTCGGGTCCTTGGCGAGCATGGCGCGACCGGACTCGGTGAGGTCCGAGGGACTCGGATGCAGGGTGCCCCCGTAGGTACGGATCAGGTAGCCGCGGTACGGCTTGGAATCGTAGGACGCCCGGACCTGCCACACCTCGATGTCGATCCCGAACTGGGCTCCGGCGAACGCGAGTGCACTACCCCACTGGCCGGCACCGGTCTCGGTGGTCAGCTTCTTCACACCGTCCAGGCTGTTGTAGTAGGCCTGCGCGACCGCCGAGTTGGTCTTGTGGCTGCCGACCGGGCTCACGCCCTCGTACTTCACATAGATGCGCGCCTTGGTGTTCAGCGCCTCCTCGAACCTCCGGGCGCGCAGCAGCGGCGAGGGGCGCCACATCTTGTAGATCTCCCGCACCGGTTCGGGGATCTCGACGTAGACCTGATCGGTCACCTCCTGAGCGATCAGCCCCGACGGGAACAGTGCCGCCAGATCGTCCGGTCCCACCGGTTCCTTGGTGCCGGGATGCAGGTGCGGCGGGATCGGCTCCTCCAGCTCGGCAGCCAGGTTGTACCAGTGCGTCGGCACATCGACGGTGACCAGATCGGGATGGGAGGAGGTGTCGGCGGTGCTCGTCATGAGGGGGACTGTAGTTGGTGGCGGAGCGCTCGGCCGGACTGTTCGTTCAGTCGGTGAAGTCGATCGATGTGGCCGACACCAGATAGCCGGACCCGTGGTCGGTGCGGCACCCGAACCGGCCCGAATCCAGGCCGCAGCGGATCTGACCGTTCTTGGTGGGCAGCGTCACCGCCGTGCGGTCGGGCAGCACCGGATAGGTTTCGCCGGTCGACGGATTGCCGGTCTGCCACAGTCCGTCGGCTTCGCGGTAGCCGGGGTTGCCTTGCAGCAGGCTGTGACACGGTGTGCCGGTGGGCCCGGTCACGAACAGCACCGAGGAGAGCGCCGGATCCGTTCCCGGATAGAAGCCGCAGTCGTGGTCGGCGGCGAACGGCGGCTTCCACTGGCGGCTCAGATAGCAGATGGGGGCCGAGGCGTTGTCGGACCGGCAGAACACGGTACGGTCGGCGGTCACCCAGGTGTAGCCGCCGGTGCTGTTGGCGTACGTCGACGCGTCGGCGCCGGGCAGGTCGTTACCCCAGGACGCCGCAGTGGTGTCGCCGCCGGTGCGGGTCACCACATAGGTCACCGCGATCACCAGTGCTGCGGCCAGCGCGGCGGCCGCCGCGATCAGGATCGCGAGAGTCTTGCTCATGGTGCGCTTCACTCTAGTGCTGTCGGCGGTGTGGGCCAGACTGGATGCCATGACACACGGATGGGTGGCGAACGGCTACGGCGGGCTCGACGACTTCGAGTTCACCGAGCGTGAGACCGGTGCCCCGGAGCCCGGCGAGGTGACGGTGCGGGTGACGGCGGCTGGAGTGAATCCGGCCGATCTCAAACACGTCACTCGCGGCACCGACCCGTTGCCGATCGCGGTCGGCTACGAGATCGCCGGCATCGTCACCGACGTGGGCGAGGGCACCCGATGCGCTTCCGGGCCGGTCGCCGTGGGCGACCGCGTCGCGGCGTTCCGGGTTCACGGCGGGTACGCCGAGGAGCTGACCGTTCCCGCCGCCGACGTGTTCGTGCTGCCGCCGTCGGTCGACGACGCCGCGGCTGCCGGACTGCTGCTCGCCGGCTGCACTGCGGCCGAACTCCTGCACCGGTCGGGCGCCCGCGCCGGCGACACGGTGCTGTTCCACGCGGCGTCCGGCGCGGTGGGGGCGATCTTTCTGCAGCTCGCCGCCCGCGAAGACGTCGCCGTGGTCGGCACCGCCGGACCCGGCCGGCAGGACGCGGTGACCCGCTTCGGGGGGATCGCCGTGCCGTACGGTCCGGGGCTGGCCCAGCGCGTCCGGGCCGCCGCGCCCGCCGACGTCGTCGCCGCCCTGGATGCCGCCGGAACCGGGGAGGCGACCGCCGTGAGCCTGGACCTGGTCGCCGATCGCGACCGGATTCTCACGGTCGCCGCGCCGCAGGACGCGAAGCGGCACGGCTTCGTCGCCGTCTCCGGAGCGCAACCGGCCAGCGCCGCCTACCGCGACTCGGTCCGCGGACCGCTTCTCGACCTGCTCGCCGCCGGTGAACTCGAAGTGCCGCTCGCGCGGTCGTTCCCGCTCGAGCAGGCACAGGACGCGCTGCGTCTGGTGGCCAGCGGCGGCGCGCACGGAAAGGTCGTGCTCCGGCCCTGACGCCGACTCGGTCCGAACGACGACTCAGTCCGGCAGCATCGGCGCATCGTCGCCGTGATGCCGGCCGAGCAGCCGGCCCCGCGTGACCGCGGCCGACCCGAACCGGTTCTTGAGGTCGTCCACCACCGCGTCGAGGCTGGTCCCCTCACGCTCCTCACGCTCGGTGATCCCGTCGGCAGGACTCAGCGGCAGGGCCAGCTGCGCCGCGTCGGGCCGGGACAGGTTGGTCAGCGAGAGCCCGATGAGCGTGCAGTCGCGGTCCCGGATGGTCGGCAGCGCTTCGGCGAACAGGTCGCGGGCCAGTGCCAGGAGAACCGTCGTGGAGTCGGTGGGTTCGGCCAGGGAACGGGACCGGGTGGCCCGCTCGTAGTCACCGAACCGGAGCCGCAGCACGACGGTGCGGCACAGTCGGTCGGCAGCCCGCAGACGCTTGCCGAGCCCGTCCACGATCGCGATGAGAGTGGCCTCGACATCGGCTTCGGCGCGCACCCGCCGGCCGAGGGCCCGTTGGGCGCCGATCGATTTCCGATGCCGGGCGGTGTCGACGCGGCGCGGGTCGCGGGCCATCGACAGCGCATACAGGTGCCGGCCGCTGGAACCGCCGAGGAGAGCGGACAGTCCCGACTCTCCGAGTGCAGCCATGTCGCCGACCGTGTGGACGCCCGCCTCGGCGAGCCGCTGCTCGGTCTTGACGCCCACACCCCAGATCTTGCGGACCGGCAGCGGATGCAGGAACTCGAGTTCGCGTTCGGGCGGAACCTCCAGGAGGCCGTCCGGTTTGCCGGCGCCGCTGGCGACCTTCGCCAGGAACTTGGTGCGGGCCACCCCGACGGTGATGGGCAGCCCGACCTCGGCGCGGATGCGTTCCCGGAGCCGGGCGGCGACCTCGACCGGGGGTCCGCTGATCCGCGTCAGGCCGGCGACGTCGAGGAACGCCTCGTCGACCGAGACGCCCTCCACGATCGGCGTGGTGTCGTAGAAGACGTCGAACACCGCACGGCTCGCGGCGGTGTAGGCGGGGAACCGCGGCGGCACGGTGACGGCCCGCCCGCGACCCAGCACGGTGTCGCAGAGTGCGCGGGCCTCCCGGCCCGGCATCGGGGTGCGGACCCCGCAGGCCTTGGCCTCATAGCTGGCGGCCAGCACCACGCCGCCCCCGACGAGTACCGGGCGGCCACGCAACGCCGGGTCGTCGCGCTGCTCCACCGACGCGTAGAACGAGTCGAGGTCGGCGTGCAGGATCGACGCATCGCTTCGCTGTCTGATCCGCACGCGCGGATCGTCTCACCCGATGCCGACAGCGATGCCGGCGAGCCTTTCGACAGGCTCAAGGAGCGTTGGTGAGGCTCAGGGAGCAGAGGTTCTGCGGGCCTTCAGGACCACGTCGTCGGCGTGCTGGGCTCCCTGGGTACCACCGGCCGGACGGCCACGCGGAACCGTTTCGAGCTTCTCGACGTCCAGCTGGTCGGCGAAGCGTTCGGCCACGTCGGCCGGCTGCAGAAACGCGGACAGATCGAAGCCGTGCGCGATCACGCCCTCCGGGGCGTGCATGACGTCCAGCAGCGTGCCGCCGGGCGCGAGTGCGGCGACCAGTTTCGCGACCACCGCGTCGTCGTCGGCCGCGATCGGGAAGTAGTGCACGGCGATCAGGTCGAACGGGCCGCCGGGCACGTCGTCGACGGTCAGGTCGGCCTGCACCCAGGAGATCGCGTCACGCGCGTCGATGTCCGCGGCGCGCTGCACGGCGACCTCCGAGATGTCCACCGCCACCACCGTCCAGCCCTGGTCGGCCAACCAGCGCGCGTCGGCGCCCTCACCGCTGCCGACGTCCAGGGCGGTGCCCGGGGCCAGATCGGCGGTCTCCCTGATCAGCGCCGGGTTGGCGTCGGACGTCCAGATCCGGTCGGCGCTGCGGTAGCGGTCGTCCCAGTCGCCCGCGGTCCGGGGGTGGTCGTGGCTCATCCCTCGACCGTACAAGCGGACGGGTGCAGACTGAAGACATGGCATTCCCCGTACGCATCGGTGTCCAGCTCCAGCCGCAAGGCGCCCCCGACTATTCGATGATCCGCGACGCCGTGCTGCGCGCCGAGGACCTGGGCGTCGACGTGATCTTCAACTGGGATCACTTCTATCCGCTGTACGGCGACCCGGACGCCGCCCATTTCGAGTGCTGGACGATGCTCGGCGCGTGGGCCGAGCAGACTCAGCGCGTCGAGTTCGGCGCACTGGTCACCTGCAACTCGTACCGCAATCCGGATCTGCTGGCCGACATGGCGCGCACCGTGGACCATCTCAGTGGCGGACGGCTGGTCTTCGGTATCGGCGCCGGCTGGTTCCAGCGCGACTACGACGAGTACGGATACGACTTCGGCACGGTCGGCTCCCGCCTCGACGCCCTCGGTGAGGCACTGCCCCGGATCGAGGCGCGCTGGGCGAAGCTCAATCCGCCGCCGCTGCGCAAGATCCCGGTCCTCATCGGCGGTGGCGGCGAGAAGAAGACTCTGAAGTACGTGGCTCGGCACGGCGACATCTGGCATTCGTTCGCCGACGTCGACACCTACCGGCACAAGGCCGCGGTCCTGGCCGACCACTGCGCGGCGGTGGGTCGCGACCCGTCGGAGATCGAGCACTCGTCCGGGGTGCGCTATCACGGCGACGCGGCGGCCACTCTCGCGACGGCCGAAGCCCTCACCGACGCCGGGGTGTCACTGCTGACCGTCGACACCGGCGGCCCCGACTACGACCTGACCGCGGCGAAACTGCTCGTCGACTGGCGCGACCGCGGCTGACCGGCTTGCTCACTCCTGCAGCGTCCCACACCACGTGGGCGGTTTCGGCGGCTAGATTGATCCCATGACGTCTGCTCGTCGGTCACGCTCCCTGCTGGTGTCCTTGACCCTCCTGTTCGCCCTGGTCTTCGGTGCCGGGCCGGCTTCGGCGAATCCGCCCACCCACATGCCCGATCCGCTCGTCGACTCCGCCGGGGTGCTCACCACCGGGCAGGAAGATGCGATCAACGACCAGATCGATCAACTGGCCAACGATCGGGACCTGAACCTGTGGGTCATCTACGTCCGCAGTTTCGAGGGCAAGTCGCCGAAGGACTGGGGCACGCAGACCCAGTCCCTGACGTCGCTCGGCTACCACGACATCCTGTTGGCGATCGCCACCGACGACAAGCAGTACTACCTCGGCACCGCCGAACCGATCGACAGCGTCTCGCAGAAGGACCTGGACGCGATCGGCGCCGACCGGGTGGAGCCGGCGGTCAAGACCGGCCGCTGGTCGGATGCCGCATTGGGGACCGTCGAGGCTCTGCGCAGCGGCGGCAAGGGCGTCCGGATCGCGCTGATCGTCGCCGGCATCGCGGCGCTGCTCGCGGCCGCGGGTGCCCTCGCCTACTTCCTGCGGCGCCGCTCCGACGACGAGGACGCCGAGTCCGGCGACGGGTCGAACGGTGACGCCCTGACGCTGGGCGAGCTGTCCGAGCAGACCGTCGACACCCTCGATCCGTGGTCGCAGGACGTGCTCACCAACACCGACAACGCGCTGAGCACCAGTTCCGATGAGCTCGCGCTCGCCGAGGACGAGGTGGGCGCCGATGCCGTCATTCCGTTCCGCAGCGCCCTGCAGACCGCCGACGGCGAACTGGCGTCCGCATTCCGGTTGCGGCGCCAGGTGGACACCGATACGTCTCTCGACGATCAGCAGAAGCACGACCTGCTGGTCGAGATCATCACGCTCTGTTCGGATGCCGACGCCGGACTCGATGACCGGTCCGCCGACTTCGACGCTCTCCGCGACCTGTCCGACGACGCGCCGGGCCGCCTCGACCGCCTGGCGGAGCGCTCCGCCCAGGTGGCCGGCCGATTCGATGCGGCGCGGGCCGGTGCCGACGCCGTGTCCGACGGCGAGGAGACCGTCGCCTCGGCGGTGGCCGGCAACGTCGACCTGGCCGATGAGCTGACACAGTTCGCCGACGACGCCATCGAGCAGGGTCGCGACACGCTCGCCGAATCGTCGGACGCGTCGGCGGCCGCCGCGATCCGCTCGGCCGAGGGGGCCCTCGATGCCGCTACCCGCCTGCTGGATGCAATCGATGAGGCCCGCACCGCCGGTGACGGCGGCGAGGTCGACGCCGCCGGCCGTCTGACGCTCGCCGAGAGCTATCTGGAGACCCGGCGCGGTGCGGTCGGAGCGTCGGCCCGCACGCTGTTGTCGGAGGCCGCCCGCCTCCTCGACGCCGGCGAGGACGGCGCCGGTCCGCTCGCCGACGAGGCCCTGGATCAGGCCCGCGCAGACGTGGAGACGTGGCAGGCGAGCGCGCCCGCCGAGGATGCCGCACCCGTGCTGGCCGGAGTCCTGGTGGATGTGATTCTGCGGTCGTCCGGTCCGGGCGATGCCCCGATCGGCGCCGGCGGGTACAGCGCCGGCGGACGCAGCCCGGGGTCGTTCGGCGGTCCGGACACCGCCGGCCGCATCGGTACCGGCGAGCGACGGTGACGGAGTAGACACTCCCCCGACTTTTATTTCGACTACCTAACTATTAGACTCACTACATGTGAGTCCCACCATCGATCCCACCACCGCCACCGCCCTGCGGGCCGCGGTGACCCGGCTCTACCTCAGCCTCCGGCGCAACTCGCCCAGCAGTGAGATGACCGCCGCACACTCGTCGGCCATCGGCACCCTGACCGATCACGGCCCGATGCGCATGGGCGAGTTCGCCGAGCGGGAATCGATCCGGATGCCGTCAGCCACCGCGCTGATCGACAAGCTGGTCCACGAAGGACTGGTCCAGCGCCGCCCCGACCCCACGGACCGCCGCGCGGTCCTCATCGAGCTCACCCCCGACGGCCGACGCACCGTCGACGAGCTCCGGAGCCGCCGCGACGAGGTGCTCACCACCGCATTGGAACGCCTGGAACCGGCCGAGCGCACCACGCTCGAAGCCGCCGTCCCGGCGCTCACCGCACTACTGAAGCAATTGGAGAACCATGACGAGTGACACCGTCGCCGCGCCGCCCGAGGCGCAGCAGGCCGACCACGGCCACAACCTCATCGACGTCTTCCGCGGCCAGCCCCGCGCCGTCTGGGTCACGGCCTTCGCCGCGATCATCGCGTTCATGGGCATCGGCCTGGTCGACCCCATCCTCAACAGCATCGCCGAGGCCCTCAAGGCGCCGCCGGAGAAACTGACCCTGTTGTTCGGCGTCTACCTGGGCGTGCAGGTGCTCGCCATGCTCATCACCGGCGCCTGCGCCTCCAGGTTCGGCCCGAAGCGCACGCTGACCGTCGGCCTGATCCTGATCGTCCTGGGCGCCGGCATCTCGGCGTTCGGCAGCAACATCGACCAGCTGATCGCACTGCGCGTGCTCTGGGGACTCGGCAACGCCCTCTTCATGGCGACCGCTCTCGCCTTCATCGTCGGACAGGCCCGCGGCGGTCAGCAGGGCGCGATCCTGCTCTATGAGGCCGCACTGGGTGTCGGTCTGGCCGTCGGACCGCTGCTGGGCGCGCTGCTCGGCGAATGGACCTGGCGTGCCCCGTTCGGCGGCACCGCCCTGCTCATGCTGATCGGCGCGATCCTGTGTGCGATCGCCCTGCCCGCCGACGGGCCACGCTCGGAACGCGCCGCGGTCGGGATCCTCGACCCGCTGAAGGCGCTCAAGAATCGCACCCTGCTGATCAACTCGCTGGGTTCGGCCTTCTACACGGCCGCCTTCTTCACGGTCATCGCGTGGTCCCCGATCTCCATGGGTCTGCGTCCCATCACCGCCGGCATGATCTTCTTCGGCTGGGGCATCCTGACCGCCGTCTCGGGCGTCTTCCTGGCACCCCGCATCGCTCGCGCAGTCGGTGACCGGCGAGGCGTGCAGGGCGCGATCGTCGTCTACGCCGCGGTCATGGCCGTGGCCGCCATCGGCGTCCTCGAACACCAGGTGTGGCTGATCGGCCTGGCCGTCGCCGTGTCGGGTATCCCGTCGGGTGTGCTGAACACCCTGTTCACCGGTGTCGCCATGTCGGCGACCGGTCCGGAGACCCCGCGCTCGGTGGCCAGTGCCGGCTACAACTTCTTCCGCTGGATGGGTGGCGCGGTGTCGGCGGTCCTCGTCGCCCACCTCGCCACGTGGTTCGGCGGACCGGCCCCCTACTGGTTCGCGGCCGCCTACTGCCTGGTCGCCGTCGTGCTGCTGGTGGTGGCCCGCGACCGTAACCGTCGCAGCGTTCCGGAAGAGGCCGCTCTGGTCGGCGCCGAAGAGTTCTGAACGCACGGTCTCGCAGCTGTCGCGATTCGGCCCTCCACACGGGGTCGGATCGCGACAGTTCCGTCTGCGCCTTCCTCCGGCTGCCGGGTAGCCTCGCACCATGCCCACCGCGCTGATCACCGGAGCGTCCCGGGGTGTCGGAGCCGCCGTCGCCCACGCCCTGGCCCCGACGCACGACCTGCTGCTTCTCGCCCGGCCGTCCGATGCCCTGACCGCGGTGGCCGGGGAACTCGATGCGACCGCCGTGGCCGTCGATCTGACCGACCATGCGACCGTCGCGCAGGCCGTCGGCGCCGTGACCGACCTCGACGTCGTGGTGCACTCGGCGGGCATCGCCTCGAGTCTGCGTCCGGTGGCCGAGACGTCCGCGGCCGAATGGCGCGAGCTCATGGAGATCAACGTGGTGGCGGCGGCCGAACTCACCCGGCTGCTGCTGCCCGCACTGCGCGCGGCCGGCGGGCACGTCGTCTTCCTCAACTCGGGTGCCGGTCAGCGCGTGAATCCGGGGTGGACGCCGTACGCGGCCAGTAAGTTCGCGCTCCGGGCCCTGGCCGACGGACTGCGCGGCGAGGAGCCGTCACTGCGGGTCACCTCGATCTACCCGGGCCGCATCGACACCGACATGCAACGCGAGATCGTCGCCCGCGAAGGCGGCGACTACGACCCCTCGCAGTTCCTCACCGCCGGCACGGTCGCCGCTGCGGTGGCCGCTGCGGTCGCCGCTCCCGCCGACGCGCACCCGACCGACGTCACCCTCCGGCCTCGCGCCCACTGACGTGTACGCCACCGCGCCGGTCCATCTCGGCGACACGTCGTTCCGCCGCAAGGAGATCATCGAGCACTCCCAGGCCATCATGCGAAGCCTGCTCACCTTCGTCGGTGCCGGCGGCGAGTGGGACCGGGACGGTCAGCGGGAGTTCTACGATCTGCTGCGCATGCAGGCACCGGAGGTGTTCCGCGGCGCCGGCGACACCGACTCCGCGGCCCGGGAACGGCGTGCCCGCACCAACACCAATCCGCTCAAGAAGCTCGGCTTCACCGACGCCGAACGCCGCCCCACTCCCCTGGGCCTCGCATTCGCCCGCAGCGACGCCCGGCTGCTCGACGACTTCGACCGCAATTGCCGCCTGAAACCGGAGAACGCCGCGGTGCTGCGCGGCCTCCTCGGCTACGGCGCCGCGACGGACACCGGCGAGGTGTTCTTCCCGGTGCGGCTGCTCATCCGGTTGCTGGTGCGGCTCGGCCCGCTGACGGCCGGCGAGTTCGGGCTCGGCTTCATCATCGGTCCGGAACTGATCGGCGTCGACGAGGAGGCGCTGGCCGCGGAGATCCTCGCCATGCGGCAGGGCGAGCTGGATCTCGAGGAGTACCTGTCGGGCAGCGGCCGCGGCTTCACGCCGGCCGAGCGGGCGTTCATCTCGCACGGCAGCCTGAGCGGTGACGTCTTCCCGAACCGCAAGTCGCCGCAGTCGGTGGCCGGCTACCGGGAGTTCGTGGACGCGCTGACCGCGTTCCGTGCCGGGCCGGCTCCGGCGACCCTGGCGAGGCTGCGGACGGCGATCTCCACCGCCCGCACCAGTATCCGGGACCGCTTCGATCCGGCCGAGTTCCTGCCGGCGCTCCGTTCCCGGACCGCGACACCGGCGCAGGTGTTCGGTGCATGCCGCTATCCCGGTTTCGACGGCGACGACGAGGACTTCCGCCGCGGCCTCGTGCAGACCGCGCAACGCACCCGCACCCGCACGCTGGTCAAGGAGTACCAGGACAACAATCTGCGGATCCTGGCCGCGACCGGTGTCTTCTCGGTGGGCGACGGCGTGGTCCGGATCGGGTCGGCGTACGCACGCGCCTTCTTCGCCACGGTCGCCGACCGGATGCCGTTGACGGCACCCGACGAACCAGGCGCAGCAGCGCGGGCACAGGGTCTGGTCGCCTCGTTCGGCGCGGACGCACTGACCCGGACGAACGAGGCGATCGCCGCCGACCACGGCATCGATCCGTCCGAGGTGCAGGCGTTCGTCGATAGGCAGGAGCTGGCGCGCTTCGATGAGATCGTGTCGGCGGCGTTCGGCCCCGACACGGTGCTCGGGTGGCTGCGTCGTCTGGGCGAGAACCACCAGGACCCGTCGCTCGCCGACGATCTGGAACGCGCCTTCCACGGCAAGGCGTCGGTGCCGTGCATCTACGAGTACCTGGTCGGATTGTCGTTCTACTACGCCTCCGGCCGCGCCTTCGATCCGCGCAGCGCCTTCGGCTTGTCCCTCGACGGCGACTTCCTGCCGATCAGTCACGCCCCCGGCGGTCGCGGCGACATCGAGTTCGTCTTCGACGACCGGCAGGTGCTGATCGAGGTGACGTTGATGGATCCGGGCAATCAGCGGCGCGCCGAACTCGAGCCGGTGTTGCGGCACGCCACGAACCTGGCCTGCGAACACCCCCGACGGCAGACCGTCACGGTGTTCGTCGCCAACGAGGTGGACCCAAACGTCGCCCGGATCTTCGGTTTCGCCCGCGTGATGGCCCTGAGCCCCACGCGCGCGGACGGCCCCGGCGCTTCCGCCACCCCGCTGATCGTGTCGTTGTCGACGCGCGAGTGGACCGGCCTGGCCGACACCGTCGACCTGCACACCTTCTTCGATGAGATCGCCGCCGAAGCCGGCCGCGTGGACGTCGACTACCTGAACTCGGACTGGAACGCCGCGCTCCTGCGCCGCCTGCGGGGCTAGGCGGGGCGCCGTCGCACCGGCACCGAGCCTGCCGTAATCACCGCGATCACGAACCTTTCACCGCCAGTTCGTGATCAGCACCTCGGTGGAGGCTTCGCGGTCCTTCCGGTGGTACGACGAGTTCGCGTAGCTGTGGTCGAGGGTGTGCACCACGAAACCGTGGTCGGTGGCCCAGTCGGTCAGCTGGTCGTGGGCGGCACCCTTGTGGTCGATGACGTTCGACAGCCCGAAGTGCCCGCCGCGCTCGGCGAAAAGCGCCAACTCGTCGAGGAGGTCCGTCTCGTCGTCTGCGGTCCAGGCGTTCTGCTCGTTGTAGGGCGCGGTGCCCAGGATGTACGGCGGATCGCAGTACACCAGGTCGGTGGTCTGCAGCTTCCCGAAGACGTCCCGGAAGTCCAGACTCCACAGCTCCGGCTCCAGCCGGTGCATGCGGTCGACGGTGTCGAACAGGTTCTTGCGGACGCGGCCGTTGAAGTCGCGCTTGCCGACCGGCATGTTGAACTGGCCGCTGCGGTTGTAGCGGATCTGGTTATTGAACCCGAACACGACGAGCGTGAAGAACCAGAAGGGCCGCCGGCGGTCGGCGGAGTCCATGGCGTTGAAATCGTCGCGGAGCCGCAGATACGCCTCCTTGTTGACCTGCCCGAGGCCGTTCGACGAGTTCGCGCCGTACGCCTCGTAACCGTGTTTGGTGCTGTCGGTCAGGCCGTAGTCGGTGATGACCGCCTCGACCCGGGCCACGATCTCCGGGTACGACGAATCCCGGAACATCGTGGACAGCGCCACCACATCGGGCTGCAGGTCGTTGAACACGCACGACGGGTAGCCCGCGTTCATGCCGACCGTCATGCTGCCGCCGAACACGTCCACGAACCGGCGGTGCTGCTCGTCGGGGGCCGGCAGCAGCGGAATGATGCGGTCGACGAGCTTCTTCTTGTTGCCGGTGTAGTTCAGCGGACTGCGTACCGCCGGTGACTGGGCCACCCGGGCCGCCGCCGGAGGCGCGGACACCCCCGCGGTGTCGGCGACGTGGCAGACGAACAGGCGCTCGGTGATCTCGCCGATCCCGGACTTGCCGGTCGTGTACTCGCGGTGCGGAACGTCCACCACGTCGACGCGGCCGCGGCGGGCCAGGATCGAGGTGATGTCGTCGTCGGTGAGGCGGGCCGCCGACCGGGAGTTCCCGCGGTCGCCGGTGTCGTTGTACGACATGATGATCGCCTCCGCATCCAGGGAGTCGATCAGATCGGTGAACGCGGGCACCGCCGCAGTGGTGCAGTAGTCGCTCTTGAGGTGGCGCCGGTCCATCTTCCGCGCCTTGAACTGCACCTGCGGCTTGCTCCAGTCGGCCACGTTGTCGAGCACGTGATAGAGGTCCCCGTATTGACGCGAGTTGTAGGGCGGATCGATGTACACCAGATCCCAGGCACGGGTGCGGACCAGCTCGTTGGCGTCGAGCCGGGTGATCTGGTGCGCGGCGTCGAAGTCTTCGAGCACGGGCAGCCCGAACACGAGGCGCGCGTCGGTGGCGGCGCCTTCGCGGTACGCGTCGTAGTGCCCGACGGTGGCGGCGGCCTTGTCCATGCCGTAGATGAGGCTGGCGATCAGGACGGCCTTCTCGCGGTCGGTGATCTCGCCGGCGCGATGCCAGGCGTCGATCCGTTCCCGGTAGTGCCCGATGAGCCGTGAGTTGGATTCGCTGTAATAGCTGCCGGCGAAGGTCTCGGAGAAGTAGTTCTCCTCGAGCTGGTCGATACGGGCCTCGTTGATCTGGTCGACGAGGCCGGCGACGACGCCGGGTCGCACCTGGCCGTCGCCGAAGAAGGCGCGGTAGATGGTGGTGTTGGACGACAGCAGATCGTTGAATGTGACGGCCATGCCGGCGCGGGCGAGGGACTCCCCCACGACGCCGGTGCCGGCGAACAGATCGGCCGCCGACTCCGGTCGCGACGGCAGCGACTCGATGACCTGGGAGATCACCGGCAGCACGGCGCGCTTGGACCCGAGATAACGTCGGTTCCGGAGCTCAAAAGACTTCACTACCTGCGGCTTTCCGTTTCTGCATCAACTTGTGCGAAACGGTATCACCGCCTGCCGACAAATCGTCGGCGGCTGGCCGGGGCCCACCCCTCGTCCGGGCCCCGGGCCACGACTACTTGAGGTCGGTGCTCGTCTTGC
Organism: Gordonia sp. (in: high G+C Gram-positive bacteria); assembly: GCF_047600565.1. Classification (GTDB taxonomy): domain Bacteria; phylum Actinomycetota; class Actinomycetes; order Mycobacteriales; family Mycobacteriaceae; genus Gordonia. The sequence continues at coordinate 2,377,084 of NZ_JASGKN010000001.1, read as the reverse complement.
CGAGCACGCGGCGCGCGATGATCAGCTGCTGGATCTGCTGGGTGCCCTCGAAGATGTCCAGGATCTTCGAGTCGCGGGCCCACTTCTCGAGGAGGTCGGTCTCGGCGTAGCCCGACGAACCGCCGACCTCAACGGCCTTGTTGGTCACATCGGTGACGGTGCGCCCGGCCTTGGCCTTCGACATCGACGCCTCGGTCGAGTTCGGTTCGGAGTTGTCGGCCATCCAGGCGGCGCGCAGCGTGTGCAGCCACGACGCCTCCCAGTCCGACTCCAGCCGGATGAACTCGGCGACCGAGGCGTGCTGGGCGGCGGCGGGCTTGTCGTAGTCGACGGGGTGGCCGGCGGCCTCGAGCATCGCGCGCAGCGACTCCAGAGCGGCACGACCCACACCGACGGCCATCGCGGCCACGAACGGACGCGTGTTGTCGAAGGTCTGCATGACGCCGCCGAAGCCCTTCTTGACGTCGATCTCCGGCGAACCGAGAAGGTTCTCGGCCGGAACGCGGACGCCGTCGAAGCGGATCACGGCGGTGTCCGAGGCGCGGATACCGAGCTTCTCCTCGAGTCGCTCGACGGTCACGCCCTTGCTGTCCATCGGGACGACGAAGCTCTTGATGGCGGCACGGCCCTGCGACTTGTCGAGGGTGGCCCACACGACCACGTGATCGGCGCGCGATCCGGCGGTCACGAAGATCTTCTCGCCGTCGATGATGTAGTCGTCGCCGTCGCGCTTGGCGGTGGTGGTGACGGCGGCCGAGTCGGAGCCGAAGCTGGGCTCGGTGATGGCCATGGCGGCCCACACGTCACCGAAGCGCTCGAGCTGTTCGTCGTTGGCGACGGCGGCGATCGCCGCGTTGCCGAGGCCCTGGCCGGGGATCGACAGCATGAGGCCGACGTCGCCCCAGCCGAGCTCGCGGGCGTTGAGGACCGAGCGCATGTTGGCGCCGTTGACGGTCTCGTCGCCGGAGTCCTTCTTGTCACCGGAGGACGACTGCTTGGCCGCCTGCTTGGCGAGGTCGCCCAGCGGGTCGAGCTCGACGGGACGCTCGTGCTCGGCCAGGTCGTACTTGCGGCTGATCGGGCGGAACATGTGCTCGCCGACCGCGTGGGCCTGCTCGATCGTGGAGTTCAGCTTCTCGGGAAGCTCAAGGTTGATCGCCATGAGCGGTTACCTTACTACTCAGTAAGGTTCATGTCGAGGCGGTCGTTCGCGATAGCCTCGAACGCGATGACCACTCCCGTGTATCCCCCCGCACCCGTTTCGCCCCCGCACACCCTGGTCGACGGCGGCCACTACCGGTGCGGCACGTACGACGGCCCGATCCCGGTGATCAACCCGCTGGATGCCGGGCCCGTCGACCGCGCGCCCAAGCTGGCCCGCGCGAACCGGAACCTGCGCCTCAAGGAGTGGGAGGCCTTCCAGCTGGGCGACGACGACTGGTTCGTGCTCGGCGCGGTGTACAACGCCAAGACCGTCGGCCTGCTGCAGGTGCTCGCCGTGCACAAGGAGTCGGCGACCATCACCCGCTGGGAGACCAAGCTGCCGTCGCCGGCACTGCATGTGGCGCGCGGCCTGAACACGTCGTCCTCGCGAGGACGGGTCGGCGACTTCCGCATCGAGATCGGCAATCGGCTCGGCGACGGCGTCGTCGCCATCGACGCCCACCACCCCGGTCACGCCGCCGGCCGACGCCGCACCGAACGTCTGCCATCGATGGATCTGCAGGTCACGGGGTATTGCGGACCCGATGACGCCGCGCACCTGGTGATCGTGCATCCGTTCGGCGAGGACCGGGCGCTGTACTCGCACAAGGTGATGATGCCGGCCGACGGCAGCCTGATCATCGGCGGCGACCGGGTCGGCCTGGGAGACGGCCGCGGCTACCTGATCGTCGACGACCACCACGGCGACTACCCGCGTCCCATGAAGTACGACTGGGTGACCGGCATCCGCCGCACCGCCGACGGTGTCGTCGAAGGCTTCAACCTGACGGACAACCAGGTGCTCGATCCGGCCGAGAACAACGAGAACGCGATCTGGATCGGCAACGCTCTGCACCGTCTGCCGCCGGTCACCGTGCAGCGCCCGCACGGCCCCTGGGGCCCCTGGTACATCCGCGACACGGCCGGCGCCGTCGACGTCACGTTCACGCCGACCGTCAAGTCGACCATGCACGTCGGCCCCCGCAAGACGCTCGCCGAGTACTACGCGCCCTACGGCTGGTACGAGGGCACCATCCACGCCGACGGCGCCTCCCTGACCGTCGACGGCATGTTCGGAGTCGGCGAACAGAAACGCATCACCGTCTGACGATCCCCGCGATCGCGGCGTCGACCGCCTTTTCCGCGTACGGCCACTGCTGTTCGCCGGTCAGCCGACTCAACGGTCCCCGCAAAGCGAGTTCGGCGAAGCCGTGGACCATCGACCAGCACGACCAGGTGGCGCCGTCCCGATCGTCGGGCGCGACCAGCCCGGCGTCGACCATGGCGTCGAGTGCAGTGGACAGCGCACGGTAGGGCGGGATCTGAGCGAGCTCGTCGGGGCCGGGGGAGTGCTCGCCGAAAAAGCAGGTGGTGAACCACCCCGGTTCGGTGAGCGCGAAGGCGATGTAGCCGAGCCCGACCGCGCGGAGTCGTTCGGTAGGCGAGGTCTGCGGGATGTCGGCCATGACATCGGCCATCCGCTGCTGGATGGCGCCGCTCACCGCGTGCAGGAGGGCCGCACGGTCGGGGTAGTGCCGGTAGGTGGCGTTGGCACTGACGCCGACGCGGCGGGCGACGTCACGGACGGTCAGCGCGGCCGGGCCTCCGCTCCGGGTGACGTCCAGACCTGCTTCCACCAGGGCTTTCGCTAGATCACCGTGGTGGTAGGCCATCTCATCCTTGGCGTTCGTCCCGACGTTGTGTACGGTGTGAACATATCAGATGTTCACACCGTGAACTTTCCTCCGAGGAGCCTCATGCCGACCGCATCTCCGGCCACGCCGAACGGTGACACCACCTGCCACATGTCCATATCGTTGGACGGCTACGTCGCCGGTCCTCACCAGAGCCGTGACGCCGGCCTGGGGGTCGGCGGACAGAAGCTGCACACCTGGCATATGGGTGATCCGCGCGCCACGGACGCCGATCGGACGGCCGCCGACTGGTTGATGCGGCCCCGCGGCGCCTACGTGATGGGGCGGAACATGTTCGGGCCGATCCGCGGCGAGTGGAACGAACCGTGGGACGGCTGGTGGGGTGACGAGCCGCCGTACCACGCTCCGGTCTTCGTCCTCACTCACTACGCTCATGACCCGATCGAGCTCCAGGGCGGCACCACATTCCACTTCGTCACCGACGGTTTCGATTCCGCGTATGCGCAGGCTGTGGCGGCGGCGGACGGTAACGGTGTCGATATCGCCGGCGGTGCGTCGACGGTCCGGCAGGCGCTCGCGGCCGGAGTGATCGACGAATTGACCCTCGATGTCGCTCCGGTGCTGCTGGGTGCCGGTGAACGCATCTTCACCGACGACGCCGGCAACCCGGTCGTCGACGACTTCGGGTTCGAGCCGGTAGAAGTGCTGGCGTCACCGTTGTCCACGCACATCCGGTACCGACGAGCGTTGAGTCGATGACCATCCGAATGGACAACGTCGGGATCGTCGTCGACGATCTGACCGCGATGATCGACTTCCTCACCGACCTCGGGTTGCGGCTGGAAGGCCGGTCCGTCGTCGCCGGGGCCTGGGCGGGTCAGGTCACCGGCCTGGGCGATCAGCATGTCGAGATCGCGATGATGCAGACCCCGGACGGCAGCCGAATCGAACTCTCGCGATTCAACCGCCCAGCCGTCATAGAGGACCATCGGGGCGCTCCCGTCAACGCCCTCGGCTATCTGCGAGTGATGTTCGAAGTCGATGACCTCGACGACGTGCTGGACCGGGCGTACCGGCACGGCGCGGTCCTGATCAGCGACGGCGTCGTCGAGTTCGAGAACGTGTACCGGCTCTGCTACCTGCGGGGACCGGAGAACATTCTCTTCGGGCTCGCGCAGAAGCTGCCGGCGAGCGCCAAGCGCCCCGCACCCGAGCCGGCGAAGGCAGACGGAACAGTCAGCGACCTCGTCGACGACCAGCGGGGCTGACTCCTCTGGGACGACTCAGCGGTGTCGGCCACGGCACACGGTGTGTAGATAAATATGTCTACACGCCGTGTAGTGTGGGGATATGAGCGACACCACGACCATTCGGGTCACGCGGACGACTCGAGACACTCTCAACGAGCTGGCTGCGCGCCGAGGCGAGTCGTTGACCGACACGGTCAGTCGTGCCGCGCGTCTCTTAGAGCAAGAGAGCATCGGTCACGATCTCGCATTCCCGCTCCGCGACGAGGAACAGGCGTGGCTGGATGCTGACGCCGGGTGACGTCGTCAGGCTCGACCTCGGCTCCCCCGCGGGATCGGAAGCGGGGCTGGAAAGACCGGCCATCGTCGTCACCGCCGGCCAGATTCTGCGCGGCGGGCCGAACGTCGTCCAGGTCGTGCCGCTGACCCGCACCATCCGCGCGAACGGTGCCGAAGTCGCCGTCGAACCGGATCCGGGCAACGGTCTCACCGCCGTCTCGGCCGCCCAATGTCAGCACATCCGATCAGTCGCGGCCACCCGGGTGGGGGACCGACTGGGCAACGTCGGCCCGGGCGTCCTGCACCAGGTGCGGGCCACCGTCGCCCTGCTGATCGACGCCTGAAACGTCAGCGGTCGAGTGTCACCGAGCGGTTGTAGTCCAGGCCCACGTCCACCCATTCGGCGAGGCCATCGGCGTCGAGGGCTTCCGGCGCGACGCTGATCCAGCCGGGACCCATCACACGACCTCCGCTCATCACCGCCTGAGCGGCGCCGTCCCGCGAGCACAACCGGCCGTGGTCGTCGGCGTTCACCCGAACCAGCAGATCGCCGCCCTTGCCGGCGCTGAACGCGATCTTGTCGTTCACCATGAACGCGCGGCCGCCGAACATCGAGACCTCGCGCACCTCGCCCTGACCGCGCAACAGTTCGCGCAGCCGCTCGGCCAAGGACGACTGGGCTTCCGAAGGCATACCGTCAGGCTAGACCCCCGGAAGAACGGTCAGGGGACGATGTTGACCATCTTGCCGGGCACGTAGATGACCTTGCGGGGTTCGCCGTCCAGGAAGCCCTGCACCTTCTCGTCGGCGAGCGCCGCGGCGACCACGGTCTTCTCGTCGGCGTCGGCCGCCACCTGCAGACGACTGCGAACCTTGCCCTTCACCTGGACCGGGATCTCCACGGTGTCCTCCACCAGCAGATCGGGATCCGTCTCCGGGAACGGGCCGTGTGCCAGCGAACCGTCGTGACCCAGGCGGCTCCACAGTTCCTCCGCCAGATGCGGGGCCAGGGGAGCGAGCATCAGGACCAGCGGCTCCACGACCCCGCGCGGCGCGCCGTCGGGGTACGTCTTGGTGAGGTGGTTGGTCAGCTCGATCAGCTTGGCGCCGGCGGTGTTCATGCGCAGGCCGTCGAAGTCTTCGCGGACACCGGCGATCGTCTTGTGCAGCGCCTTCAGGTCGTCGTCGGACGGCTGGGATCCGGTCACGCGCACCGCACCCGACTCCTCGTCGACCACCAGGCGCCACACGCGCTGCAGGAAGCGTTGCGCACCGACGACGTCCTTGGTCGCCCACGGACGCGACTGGCCCAGCGGACCCATCGCCATCTCGTAGACGCGCAGGGTGTCGGCACCGTAGTCGCGGCAGATGTCGTCCGGAGCGACGGAGTTCTTGAGCGACTTGCCCATCTTCCCGTACTCCTGCGTCACCTCTTCGCCGTCGTAGAAGAACCTGCCGCCCTGCTCGGTGACCTCTTCGGCCGGCACGTAGACGCCCCGGGCGTCGGTGTAGGCGTACGCCTGGATCATGCCCTGGTTGAACAGCTTGCGGTACGGCTCGCTGCTGGTCACATAGCCCAGATCGAACAGCACCTTGTGCCAGAAACGCGAGTACAGCAGGTGCAGGACCGCGTGCTCGACGCCGCCGACGTACAGATCCAGACCACCCGGATCGTCCTTGCCGTGCAGGGCCGGACGCGGACCCATCCAGTAGGCCTCGTTGTCCTTCGCCACGAACTCCGTCTCGTCGGCGGGATCGATGTAGCGCAACTGGTACCACGAGCTGCCGGCCCAGTTCGGCATCACATTGGTGTCGCGGGTGTAGCTCTGAAGACCGTCGCCCAGATCCAGGTCGACGGTCACCCAGTCGGTGGCCTTGGCGAGCGGGGGAGACGGCCGGCTGTCGGCGTCGTCCGGATCGAACGAGACCGGTGCGTAGTCGGCGACCTCCGGCAACTCGATCGGCAGCATCGAATCCGGCAGCGCATGCGGTGCGCCGTCGGCGTCGTAGACGATGGGGAAGGGCTCGCCCCAGTAGCGCTGACGGGCGAACAGCCAGTCACGCAACTTGTACTGCACCGTGCCGGTGCCCGCACCCTGCTCCTCGAGGTGTTCGATCATCGCGGTCTTCGCCTCGTCGACCCGCTTACCGTCCAGGAAACCCGAGTTGACCAGCGGCCCGTCGCCGGTGAACGCCTCCTCTGCGACGCCGTCGTCCGACCCGATGACCTCGATGATCGGCAGGCCGAACGCGGTCGCGAACTCGTAGTCGCGCTCGTCGTGGGCGGGCACCGCCATGATCGCGCCGGTGCCGTAACCGATCAGCACGTAGTCGGCGATGAACACCGGAACCTGGGCCCCGTTCACCGGGTTGGTGGCGTAGGCGCCGGTGAAGACACCGGTCTTCTCCTTGTTCTCCTGACGCTCGATGTCGCTCTTGGCGGCGATCGACGCCCGATACGCCGCCACGGCCTCCTTCGGGGTGGCGGCGCCACCCGTCCAGCGCGGATCGACGTCGTCCGGCCACGCGTCCGCGACGATCTGATCGACGAGGTCGTGCTCGGGTGCCAGCACCATGTACGACGCACCGATCAGAGTGTCCGGGCGGGTCGTGAAGACCTCGATCTCCCCGCTCGCTGATCCTGCCGAAGCATCGGCGGCCAGGCCCGGCACCGGGAACCGCACGTGCGCACCGCGCGAACGGCCGATCCAGTTGCGCTGCATGGTCTTGACCTTCTCCGGCCAGTCCAGCAGGTCCAGATCGTCGTACAGCCGATCCGAGTAGGCGGTGATCCGCATCATCCACTGCCGCAGGTTCTTGCGGAAGACCGGGAAGTTGCCGCGCTCACTCTTGCCGTCGGCCGTCACCTCTTCGTTGGCCAGGACGGTGCCCAGGCCCGGGCACCAGTTGACCAGCGAATCGCTCAGATAGACCAGACGGTACGAGTCCAGGACCTCGCGACGGCCGGCCTCGTCCAGGTCCTTCCAGACCTGACCGCCGGCGGGGGTGCGGTCGCCGGAATCGAACTCGGCGATCAGCTCCTCGATGCGTCGCGCCTTCTGCTGATCGTCGTCGAACCAGGCGTTGTAGATCTGCAGAAAGATCCACTGCGTCCAGCGGTAGAAGTCGACGTCGGTGGTCGCGATGCGGCGACGCTCGTCATGTCCGAGACCGAGCCGGCGGATCTGCTGCAGATATCGCTCGATGTTGGTCTCGGTGGTGGTCCGCGGATGCGTGCCGGTCTGCACGGCGTACTGCTCGGCCGGCAGACCGAACGAGTCGAAGCCCATGGTGTGCAGCACGTTGTGCCCGGTCATCCGCTGGAATCGGGCGTACACGTCGCTGGCGATGAAGCCGAGCGGGTGACCCACGTGGAGGCCGGCACCTGACGGGTACGGGAACATGTCCTGCACGAAGAGCTTGTCGGGGGCGTCGGCGCCCGAACCGGAGAACTCCGAGAAGTCGCCGGCGAGTGCCCCGACCGGGTTGGGGGCGTTGAACGTTCCCTGCTCGGTCCAGTACTGCTGCCAGCGCGCTTCGACCTCACCGGCGGTCTGCGCGGTGTATCGGTAGCCCTGTTCGTTCTCGGCGTTGCTCACCCGACCAGGGTAAATCGTCGCCGATGTCAGGTCGTCGGCACCTCGGTCGTACAGTTGGACTCGTGCACACCGTCTCGCTCGCCGCCGCCGTGATCGCGTTCGCGATCGCCGCGCTGTGGGCTGTCACCGGAGTCGCCGGACTGCTCGGCCGCCTGCCCGGCAACCGCTGGATCGGCGTCCGCACCCCCGAGACCGGCCGCACCCCCGAGACGTGGACGCTCGCCCAGCGCGTCGCCGCCCCCGGCTATCTCGGCGGCGCCGTCGCCGCCTTCCTCGGTGGAGCACTCGCGCTGTCCGGCCGGTGGGGATTCCTGTTCGCGCTCGGCGGGCTGGTCCTCGGCGCCCTCGCGGTCTCGGTGTGCAGCGGGGTGGCGGTTCGCGCCGCCGCGGCGGCCGCCCCCGCCGAGGAATCCGGCTGCACCAGCGGCTGCTGCTCCGGCGACGACGCCGCGACCTCCGACTCCTGCGCCGACGACCCGTCGGCGCGCGTCGACGGTGCGGAATGTGGTGAGTCGAGCTGCGGGTCGTGCGCGCTGAACGGAATGTGCACCCCCGAATCGCAGAGCACCGCCCACTGATCGCGGGGCTCGTCTGATGCTCGGTCGTCTTCTCGCGCGCTCACCGATCGACGGGTTCGTCCTGTCGATTCTGGCCGCCGTCGTCGTGGCCGCACTCTTCCCCGCCGAGGGCGCCTTCGCGTCGTTCCTCGACAAACTGGTGATCGCCGCGATCGCATTGCTGTTCTTTCTGTACGGCACCCGGCTGTCACCGAAAGAGGCACTCGAAGGACTGACGCACTGGCGCCTGCATCTGACGATCCTGGCGTTCACGTTCGTGCTGTTCCCGATCATCGGCGTCCTCCTGGCGCCGGCGCTCAAACCGCTTCTCGGCGACGACCTGTCATCGGGTCTGCTGTATCTGACCCTGGTGCCCTCGACCGTCCAGTCGTCGATCGCCTTCACCTCCATCGCCCGCGGCAACGTGCCCGGCGCCATCGTGAGCGCGTCGGTGTCGAACCTGCTGGGCGTGGTGATCACGCCGCTGCTCGTGGTGTGGCTGATGTCCACCGACTCCGGGGTGCACGTGAACGCCGAGTCGATCACCAAGATCCTGCTGCAGATCCTGCTGCCGTTCGTCGTCGGTCAACTCGTGCGGCCGTGGGTCGGACCGTTCCTGTCCCGGTACGCCGAGCCCACCAAATACGTCGACCGCGGTTCCATCGTGCTGGTCGTCTACGTCGCGTTCAGCGAAGGCGTCCGAGAGGGCCTGTGGTCGCACGTCGACGCCTGGCAGATCATCATCGTCTTGACCGTGGCGATCCTTCTGGTGATCGGCATGCTCGCCCTGACCGGCTGGCTGCCGAAGAAGATGGGATTCGACCGGGCCGACACCATCGCCATCCAGTTCTGCGGCACCAAGAAGTCCCTGGCCACCGGCCTGCCGATGGCGACGGTGCTGTTCGCCGGTCCCGCCGCCGCGGCGATCGTCGTCCCGCTGATGATCTTCCACCAGGTGCAGCTCATCATCTGCTCGTGGCTGGCCGGCCGCTACGCGAAGGACGCCCCGGACCCCGCCTGAGGTCCGGAGTGCAACGCTCCACGGTTCCCTCAATACCCTCCAAAGTTCCGGCTGAAACGTTGGAGTAATCCCCTCCCCGGCCGGGCTGGAAATTGTCGTAGGCCTGCGTAAACTAGAAAGTAGTCGAACACCTGTTCTAGTCAGCGAAAAAGGGGGTGTGGGCATGAGTCGGCGACGCAAGGCCTCGCGTACTCCGAAGCGCTGGCGTGATGCCGACCTGACACCCCTGGGCTTGGGACCGGTACCGGACGGGCTCGCCGATCACGATGCTGATGTGACCGCGATCAATCAGCTCGTGGCGACGTGTGAGGGGGAGTCGTATCTGATGTGGCGACGCCTGAACGCGGTCGCCGACCTCCTCGAACGACGCGCCCCTATCGATCCAGCAACCGCGAAGGACTCAGTCGAGTTCACCCGCTTGTGCGACCCGCGTACGAAACTGGCCACCAGTATCGCCGGCACCCTGGCGATCAGTACCTACCTGGCCGAGAAACTGGTGACCGAAAGCGAAGCACTGCGCCATCGCCTGCCACACACCGGCCTGCTACTGCGGGACGGGGTCTTGAGTCCGCGAGCGTTCTCTGCGGTGGTGTTCGAGACCACCGCCGTCATCGACCCAGCCCTGATGGTGCAGATCGATCACCGGATCGCCGACGAACTCACCGCCTCCGGCATACGCACCGTGACCGCCGTCGCCGACCTCGCCCGCCGGATCGTCGCCGACGTCGACGCCGAAGCAGCCCGCGCCGAACGCGAAGCAGCCAAAAAGAACGCCGGAGTCGTGAGCTATCCGATCCGCGGGGGCATGGCGGTTCTGGAAATCACCGACACCGCAGAACGGATTGCGGTCATGGACGCCGCGATCACCGCCGCAGCTCAAAAGACCGGCGAGACCGACACCCGCAGTAGTGGCCGCCGCCGCGCCAATGCCGCCTACGACCTACTCACCGGAGACGGGAGTGGACCTGGCGCGAAGGTCATCGTCAACGTCATCACCGACAGATCCACTCTCGAAGGCGGCGATAAGCCCGGGCACCTCGACGGCCACGGAACCATCTCCGCCGACCACGTCCGGGACATCGCGTCGACGCCCGGCACCGTCGTGCGGCCCCTGGACTTGACCACGCTGGCTGATCACACTGCGCAAGCGGCGGATCCGTACCGGCCGACTGCACTATTGGACACAGTGGTGCGCGGCTTGTTCGGAACCTGCACCTGGCCGGGTTGTTCACGCCCCGCCAGCCGCTGCCAGCTCGATCACGTCACCGAATACAACCACCAGAACCCCGATGCGGGTGGTGCGACGTGTTGGTGCAACCTCAACCCCAAATGCGTGTTCCACCACCAGATCAAAACCTTCGCCGACGGATTCCTCGACGATCAACTCATCGACGCGAACGGACACATCTGGACCGAAATCACCACCCCAGAAGGATTCACTACCCGGATTCGGGCAGCCAACACCTGGCTGTTGCCTGGTTTGGGGTTGATTCCCTGTAGGCATGGACCACCGGATCTCCTTTCGACAAGCTCAAGGAGCGTGTCAACAGACCCAGCGAACGGGACTGCACCGCACCGCTCCTCGAGCGCACCGCAACGCTCCTTGAGCGTGCGGTGCCCTGAGCATGCGTGGCGGAGCTTGCTCCGACACGCGGTCGAAGGGTCGAAAGGAGCCGAACCCACACGCACCCGCACTCGCACGGAGGCCAAACACGCCTACCGGCTGCAGCTGCGTGCCCAGAACCGGCGAGCTCGCTTCGACAGGCTCACCGAGCGGACTGTCGGGCCGGCGACCGGCACGGCTTTCGCCGACGACGGTCCACCGCCCTTCTGATCGCACAGCGGATTCCGGGGACGGAGTAGAACTGAAGACATGGCGAGACGGGACATCAGCGGACAGGTCGTGGTCGTCACCGGTGCGGCGACCGGGATCGGGAGGGCCATCGCCGGGCGACTGTCCGACGCGGGGGCGATCGTGGCGATCGGCGACCGCGACGCCGACGGGGCCGCCGTCGCCGCCTCCGAACTGCGGCACGGCGCTCGCGGCTACGCACTCGACGTCACCGACGAGAGGTCCTACACCGACTTCATCGCCACCGTCACCGAGCATCTCGGCCCGATCGACGTCCTCGTCAACAACGCCGGCGTCATGTGGGTCGGGCCCTTCGACGCCGAGCCGCCGACCGCGACCGACGCCATGCTGGCCGTCAACGTCGGCGGCGTGATCCGCGGCATCCGGCTGATCGCCCCGGCTATGCGGGAACGCGGCCGCGGGCACATCGTCACCATCGCCTCGGCCGCCTCCAAGCTCGCACCTCCCGGCGAGTCCAGCTACGCCGCCAGCAAGCATGCCGTCCTCGGCTACCTGACCGGTGTCCGCGAAGAACTGCACGGCACCGGTGTCGACGTCTCGGCGATCATGCCGGGCGTCGTGGACACCGCCTTGGCGGCCGGCACCGACACCGGCGCGGCCCGGTTGCTGCGCCCCGACGATGTGGCCGACACCGTGCTGAGAGTGCTCGCCCGGCCTCGCTTCCAGACCACGGTGCCCCGCTATGTCGGCCCGGCCGCCGCGCTCGCCGGTCTCCTGCCTCAGCGGCTGCGCGACGTCGTGCTGCGCCGGATGGTGCCCGATCAGGTGGCGGCCTCCAAGGACGCCGATCGAAGCAGTTACGAGTCCGGTGCGCTCGGGAGCTGACCGTCGGCGGCACGGTCGCGGCGCCGGCCGGTGAGCCAGCGGGCGAGCACCACCAGCACGAATCCGCCGACCAGCACGATCACCAGGACGCCCATGATGGTGGCCCCGGCCCGGGCGCCCAGGAGATGGGACAGCACCAGCACCGTCGTCACCCAGGTGGCACCGCCGAGAAAGGTGAGCAGCGCATAGCGGCGCACCGGAACGGCCGCCATCCCCGACGTGATCGGCACCAGGGTGCGGATGTAGCCGATCCACCGGCCGATCGGCACCGTCAGATAGCTGCGCTCACGGGCCCGCCGCCGCGCACCGTCCCAGTACTCGTCACCGAACTTCCGGCCCGCCCACGAATGCCTGACGCGCGGTCCACTGGTCCGGCCCACCCAGTACCCGGTGAGGTCGCCGAGCAGCGCTGCCACGCAGGCGACGACGATCAGGACGTACAGGTTCGGATGCCCGATGGCGGATGCGACACCGGCGGCGATCAGTGTCGCCTCGCTGGGCAGGACCAGGCCGGCGATCAGGACCGCGGTCTCGGAATAGACCACGCCGAACACCACCAGGTAGACGGCCCACGCCGGGGCGAGGCCGACGACGGAGGTCAGCCATTCGCTGATGGCGTGCATGTCAGTTGGTGATCGGATCGGCCGGATACGTCGCCAGCAGCGGCAACGGCCACGGCTGGCGGCGCAGCACCTCGTGCCAGACGTCGACGTCGGCGGGAGCCAGCAGGTCGGTCGGCAGTCCGGGCGCGACGATCCAGCTGCCGTCGGCGAGTTCCTCGTCGAGCTGTCCGGGTTCCCACCCGGCGTATCCGGCGAAGATCCGCACCCCGGTCAGCACGTCCTCGAGTTCGTCGGGGTCGGCATCGAGGTCGACCATCGCCACCGGGCCGCGGACCCGGTGGAGCTTCGGTTGCGCATCCAGATCGATGCCGGTCTTCGCCACTCCCAAGCAGACGGCCGACTCGGTGGACACGGGTCCGCCGATGAAGACGGCGCGGGGCGAGGCGGCCAGTTCCGACCACTGCGGCAGCACGTTGAACACCGCGGCCTGGCTCATCCGGTTGAGTATCACGCCGAGGGTTCCGGACTCGTCGTGCTCGATGAGATAGATGACGGCGCGCGCGAATTCGGGGCCGGTCAGCGATGTTGAGGCGATCAGCAGCGAACCCGGCCGGACTTCTTCCGGCGACGGCGTGGACTCCTGCGGCACCGCTTCATCATGGCACGCTTCGCACCCCGGCGCGGACGTGCATCCGCCGGTAGTCTCGATCGGTGGAGATCGTCCGTCAGCTCGCCCGCTCGCCGGGTCTCGGCCGCCTGCTGGCCGTGCGTCTGGCGAGCCAGATGAGCGACGGCGCCTTCCAGGCCGCTCTGGCCTACTCGATCCTCTTCAACCCGGACCGGCACACTGCACCGCTGGCCGTGGCCGGCGGCTTCGCCGTCCTGCTGCTGCCGTATTCGGTGATCGGGCCGTTCGCGGGGGCACTCCTCGACCACTGGGACCGGCGACGTGTCCTGATCTGGGCGAACGTCGCCCGCGCCGCAGCGATCCTGCTGGTCGCCCTGGTCATGCGGGGCGGCTTGCCGGAGTGGACCGTGCTGCTCGGGGCGCTGCTCGTCACCGGCTGCAGCCGGTTCGTCGCCTCCGGCCTGTCGGCGGGACTGCCGCATGTGGCGCCACGGTCGCTGCTGGTGGAGGTGAACGCCGTGTTCACCACGCTCGGGGCCGGATTCCTCGCGGTCGGCGCCAGCATCTCGACGGTTCTGCGCCGCCTGTTCGGCGCCGACGACGTCGGGTCGGGCAGCACCCTGCTGGCCGGGGCGGCGCTGGCACTGATCGCTGCGGCCGTGGCCGCCGGTTTCGTGCGCCGCCAACTCGGTCCGGACCGGCCGGATGCGATGGACAGGTCGGCGCTGTACGCGGTCGGCCACGGCATGGGCCACGGCCTGCGCGCCGTCCACGACACTCCGACCGTGGCGGTGGTGCTCACCGGGATCGGCGTGCACCGGTTCGTGTTCGGCATCAACACCCTGATGTTCCTGCTGGTGGTGCGCACCCACGACTTCCGCGGTCTGCTCGGCGACAACGTGCAGGCGCTCGCGGTGATCGGCGCCTGTGTGGCGGGCGGCGCGCTCGTGGCCGCGTTCACCACGCCGGTCGGTGTGCACCGGATCGGACGACGGGGCACGGTCGTGGCGGCACTGGTCCTGGCCGCCGCCGCCGAGGCCGCGTTGATCCACCTGTCCGGTGTCACGATCTGTCTGGCCGCCGTCGCGCTCGGTTTCGCCGGGCAGACGGTGAAGCTGGTCGGCGACGTGGCCATGCAGTCCGACGTCTCCGACACCTACCGCGGTCAGGTGTTCGCGGTGCAGGACGCGCTGTTCAACACCGCGTTCGTGGTGGCGACGGTCGCGGCGGCGCTGCTGATTCCGGCGAACGGGGTGGATCCCGGGCTGGTGGTGTTCGCGGTGCTCGCCTACCTCGCCGGGGCGGCGGTGGTGTGGCGCCGTCATCCCGTCGGCCGACGTCCGTCCGCGGACCTCACCGCGTCCGCGTAGCCGTCCCCGTCGGTGTCCTCGAGGATCCGGTCCGGGCGGCCGTCGCCGTCCTCGTCCAACGGCAGTCGGCCGGTCCGGTGCCCGAGATCGATGGGCCGGTCCCAGACACCCCGGCCGTCGTCGGCGAGAACGGTCTCGGCGCGGCCGTCACCGGTGAGGTCGAGCATCGCCCGGTCGGCGATCCCGTCCCCATCGGTGTCGGCGAGCGCATCGTCGATCCGGCCGTCACCGTCGAAGTCGAGGGCCACCGCGTCGAGCACCCCGTCGCCGTCCAGGTCGAGGTCGGCGACCGATCGCCACACGGCCGGGTCGCCGTCGCCGGTGCCGAAGACGTATTCGATCGCATCCATGCGGTTTGGACGCGGGGGAGCGGTCGCCGGTTCCGCGACACGCGGGACTGTGCGTCAGGCCTCGGCCTGCTTCTGCGCCCACCATGCGGTGAGCGCCGCCTCGGCGTCGTCCCGCGACATCGGGCCCGAGTCGAGGCGCAGCTCCTTGAGGTAACGCCACGCCTCGCCGACCTGCGGGCCCGGCGGCAGGCCGAGCAGCTCCATGATGGCGTTGCCGTCCAGATCCGGACGCACCCGATCGAGGTCTTCGGCCGCCTTCAGTTCGGCGATGCGCCGTTCCAGGTCGTCGTAGGTCTCCTGCAGTTTGCGGGCACGACGCTTGTTCCGAGTGGTGCAGTCGGCGCGCACCAGTTTGTGCAGCCGCTCCAGCAGCGGGCCCGCATCGGTCACGTAGCGCCGCACCGCGGAATCGGTCCAGCGCCCGTCGCCGTACCCGTGGAACCGCAGAATGCAGGAACACGAGCTGCGCGACGTCCTCGACCATGGCCTTCGAATACTTGAGGGCGCGCATCCGCTTGCGGACCATCTTGGCGCCGACCACCTCGTGGTGGTGGAAGCTGACACCGCCGCCCGGCTCGTGCCGACGGGTGGCCGGCTTGCCGATGTCGTGCAGCAGGGCCGCCCACCGCAGCACCACGTCCGGGCCGTCGTCCTCCAGATCGATCGCCTGCTTCAGCACGGTCAGCGAATGGTGATAGACGTCCTTGTGCTGGTGATGCTCGTCGATGGTGAGCTTCATCCCGGGGATCTCCGGCATGATCCGCTCGGCCAGACCGGTCTGCACCATCAGGTCGATCGCCTCGATCGGATGCGCACCGCAGATCAGTTTGTCCAGTTCGGCCTGCACCCGTTCAGCGGTGATCCGCTCGATCTCGGCGTTCATCGCCGTGATGGCGTCGACGACGCGCGGGGCGAGCGTGAAACCGAGCTGCGAGACGAACCGGACGGCGCGCAGCATGCGCAGCGGATCGTCGTGGAACGAGTCCTCCGGCCGGGCCGGGGTGTCGATGACGCGGGCCTGCAGATCGGCCAGGCCGTCGAGCGGATCGCAGAACTCCTGGTGACCGCCCGGTCCGAGACGGACCGCCATCGCGTTCATGCGGAAGTCGCGGCGCACGAGGTCCCCGTCGAGGGTGTCGCCGAAGGTGACCTCCGGGTTGCGGCCGACGCGGTCGTACACGTCCGACCGGAACGTGGTGATCTCGATCAGGTGCCGGCCGTGAGCGGCGCTCACAGTGCCGTATTCGATGCCCGTGTCCCAGACCGTGTCCGCCCAGCCCGTGAGGATCTCGGCGATCGCCTCGGGGCGGGCGTCGGTGGTGAAGTCCAGATCGTTGCCGAGGCGGCCCAGCAGCGCATCGCGGACACTGCCGCCCACCAGGTACAGCTGGTGGCCACCGGCCGCGAAGAGGTCGGCCAGCGGATCGAGGACGTCGGACAGCTCGCGCAGCGCGATCGCCGCGCCGGCCAGAAGCCCCGCCTGGTCGCCGGTGTTCATGACATGTGAGCCTACCGAGCACCGCGAGCTCTCCGGTTCGCGGCCGAGGGCAGGCGAGTCTGAGGGAAACACTCAGTTTCCAACGGATAGAGTCGAGGTGTGTCCGCGGAATCCTCGATGAGTCGTCCGGGCGTCTCCGAAGACGTCCCGGCGGCCGGTGATCCGCAACCGAATCGGAACCGCCGCAACCGTCGTGGCCGTCGTCGTCGAGGACGCCGGGGCAAGGGCGGTCAGACCGACGCCGCGACCGCCGCGACCACGTCCGGCGCCGCCGTCGAACCGGACTCCGGCACCGCTCCGGCCGGCGACGACCCGGGCCCCAAGCCCTCCGATCTGGCCGCCGCGCGCCGGCGCCGCGATGCCGGTGCCGCCGCCCCGCGCGGAAAGAAGCGGAATCCGGGCGCCCAGCGCAAGAACGGCGGGCCCGAGCAGCGGCTCCGCACCGTGCGGGAGACGTCGGCGGGCGGACTGGTGCTGTCGCGGCTCGACGCCCCGTACGACGAGATCGAGGCGGTGCTCATCGGCCGCATCGATCGCCGCGGCCGGATGATGTGGTCGCTGCCGAAGGGCCACATCGAGACCGGCGAGACCGCGGAGACCACCGCGGTCCGCGAGGTGACCGAGGAGACCGGTGTCTCCGGTTCGGTGATCGCGCCGCTCGGCAAGATCGACTATTGGTTCGTCAGCGAGGGCAAGCGCATCCACAAGACGGTGCATCACTTCCTGCTCCGCTACACCGGTGGTGAGCTGTCGGACGCCGACTACGAAGTCAGTGAAGTCGCCTGGGTCCCGTTGCCCGAGCTTCCACGTCGTCTCACGTACTCTGACGAGCGACGGCTCGCCCGGACCGCCGAGGGCGTCATCGAAGAACTCCGCGGGGATCCGGACCGTCTGGCCCGCTCCGAAGCCGAGGCCAACCGCACCGAGCCGAACGACTATGAGAAAGCCGCAGCCGCCCGCAACCAGCGCCGCAAGGACCCGGCACCCCCGGCCAAGCCGCGCCGGCGGCGCCGGCGTCCGCGGCGCCCGAACGGCGCGACCGGCAGCGGTTCGCCGGATGCGGGCGGAGCGGTCGCGGGCGACGGTGACGGCTGACGCGCGGCACCCGCGGCCGATCCTCGTCCTTGTCGGCGTCCTCCTGCTGGTCGCCGGTCTGCTTCCGCTGACCGCGGGAACCGCCCGGGCCGCCGATCCCGGCTACGCGGATCTCACCGTCGACGAGATCACGCCGTCGATGGTCACGTCGGCCGCCGGCACCGTCCACGTGCGCGGCACCGTCACCAACACCTTCGACCGCCCGATCAGCGGGCTACGGGTGCAGTTGCGGCGCGGCGACGCGATCAAGGCGGCCACCGATCTACGGACCTCCCTGATGGCGCCGGTGTCGGCGTTCACGGTCGAATCGCCGGGCACGGCGCTCACCTCATCACTGGCCGCCGGGGGCAGCACCGACTTCGATCTCGAGGTGCCGGTGAACGGCACGGACGGTCTGCGCATCGACGACACCGGCGTCTATCCGCTGATGGTGTCCGCGGTGGGTGATCCGGAGAGCGGGGGACCGGTCCAGGTCGCCGAGTCCCGCACGCTGCTGCCGGTGATGTCGCTGCCCGCCGACCCCGCCCGTGCCGCGTCGTTCAGCGGCGATCCCCGGATCGGGCGCGACGGGGAGTTGGGTCCGGACACGTCCGAACCGGCGATCCTCACCATGCTGTGGCCGCTGGCCGCCTCGCCGCAGCTGGCGCCCGGCGTACTCGGCGGCGGGACCGAACCGTTGCGTCTGATCAGCGACCAGCTGGCCGGCTCCCTCAAGCCGGACGGCCGTCTCGGCGGACAGCTCGAAGCACTCAAGGCCGCCCTGGCCGGCGACGACGCCGAATCGCGGCTGCGCCGCAGTCTCTGCCTGGCGATCGACCCCGACCTGCTCGTCACCGTCGAAGGCATGACGCACGGCTACGTGGTCGCCCAGAACCCCGCCGACCCGCAGTCGCCCACCAGTCCGGGCACCGGGCAGGCCGCGGCCACCGCCTGGCTGACCGGGCTGCGGCAGATCGCGCCGAAGACCTGCGTGGTCGCCCTGCCGTACGCGCAGGCCGGACTGGACTCGCTGCACGTGATCAACGATCCGACCCTCGCGTCGTCGGCGCTGAACGACCCGTCGGACATCGTCGATCAAGTCCTCAACATCCAGTCGGTGCGCGGTTTCACGGTGCCGGCCGTCGGCACCCTCACCGAGCAGGGACGTGACGTGATGGTCGCCGCCGGCTCCACCACCGCGGCGGTCGCAGCGTCGGCCGTCGATCCGGCCGGCCGCACCACCACCGGACGGTACAAGTCCGGATCGGCGTCTCTGCAGACCTACGACATGCCGGTCAGCGCCGCCCTCGGCGCGGTCGGCGGTCGCCCCGTGATCCCCGCGATCGTGCCGTCGTGGCAGCAGCCGCAACTGAACACCGAGTCGGCGGTGAGCCGGCGCCAGTCGGCGGTCGCGGCTCTCGCCTTCCCGGCCCTGACCCCGACGGATCCGTCGGCGCAGGCCCCGGTCACCGGCCGCAGCGCGTTCGTGATGCCGCCGACCTACTGGTCGCCGAGCAAAGACGACGCGGCCGCACTGCTCTCCGCCGCCGGCACGCTCCTGGGCTCCGATGCGGCTGTCGAACTGCCGCTGGCCGACCTGGCCGCACATCTGTCGTCCACCGACACCGACACCCGGCTCGTGACGCCCGGCGACATCGATCCGGTGGTCGCCGAGGGGTTCCCGATCTCCTCGTCCAACGCCGAGACGATGCGGCAGCAGGTGGCGCTGGCCGGTCAGTTGCAGTCGTCGCTGGTGGGCCACAAGGACACGACCATCACCACGCCGCAGACCTACCTGCAGCCGCTGCGGCAGGACCTGTTGCGTGCCGCCGCCACTCCGGCCGAATCGTCCCTCGACGCAGCACGCACCGCGCGCGCCGGCCGGATCGCGTCGGTGTCGTCCACCCTGAGCCGCATGAAGCAGTCGGTGTCGCTGCTCGATCCGGGAGGCCGCTACACGCTGGCCTCCGAGCGCAGCCCACTGCTGCTGATCGTCCGCAACGAACTCGCCCTCCCGATTCGGGTCCAACTGGGCATCGACGCTCCGGAGGCGCTGCACGTCGGCGACGTCGGCACCGTCGAGATCCCGCCGATCGGCACCCGCCAGCTTCAGATTCCGACCCATGCGACGACGTCGGAACGCGCCACCGTGAAGATCGCGCTGAAGACGTCCACCGGCGTCTCCCTGAACGATCCGATCGAATTGTCCGTGTTCTCCAACCGGTACGGCCGGCCGTTGTTCTGGATCACCATCGGCGCGGCGATCGTCTTGGTGCTTCTGACGGCGCGCCGACTCTGGCATCGTTTCCGGGGTGAACCCGACTCCGCGGACGCCGACCGTCCGGAACCGGACGATCGGGAACGTGAGCTCGCGTCGGCCTCGTACCAACAGCGTCTCGAGGTCACTCGAGAGGAACAGGCCGAACCGCGTGACGCCGAGGAAGGG
The DNA here is from genome assembly GCF_047600565.1 of Gordonia sp. (in: high G+C Gram-positive bacteria). Lineage (GTDB taxonomy): Bacteria > Actinomycetota > Actinomycetes > Mycobacteriales > Mycobacteriaceae > Gordonia. Next base: position 2,356,896 of record NZ_JASGKN010000001.1, on the reverse strand, counting down.
AAGGATGCATGACCTCCGGTCCTGACGATGCGCACGACGGCCGTCACGAGTCGGCGGGCCGCACCCGCGCCCATCCGCAACGGCACGCGCCGGTCGCCGGACGTCACGAGACCGGACCGGCCGCCGCGTCGTCGACCCCCGACATCCTGACCCCGGAGCCGGAGCCACGCCGGCGGCCGCAGAAGATCGCGGCGGCGATCGAGAAGACCGAGGCCGAGCAGACCAGCGACGCCTCGGTGATGAAGACCGGCGGCTCCATCGCCGTGGCCACCCTGATCAGCCGCATCACGGGCTTCATCCGCACCGTGCTGGTGCTGGCGATGCTGGGCCAGGTGGCCTCGGCGTTCCAGGCCGCCTACGTGCTGCCGAACATGATCGCCGAGGTCGTGCTGGGCGCCGTGCTGACCGCGATCGTCATCCCGGTCCTGGTGCGCGCCGAAGCCGAGGATGCGGACGGCGGCCGCGAATTCATCAACCGCATCTTCACCCTCACCCTGACGGTGCTGGGTGCGGCGACACTCATCGCCGTGGTGGCGGCGCCGCTGCTGACCATCCTGAACGTCGGCGCGGACAGCAAGGTCGACCGGTCGCTGACGACGTCACTGGCCTATCTGCTGTTGCCGGGCATCCTGTTCTACGGTCTGTCCGCACTGTTCATGGCGATCCTGAACGTCAAGAACGTGTTCAAACCGGGTGCCTGGGCACCGGTGGTGAACAACATCGTGCAGATCGTGACGCTGGTGGCGTTCGCGGCCATCCCCGGCGACCTCACCGACGGCATCACCGATCCGAAGATCCTGGTGCTGGGCATCGGCACCACGATCGGCGTCATCGTGCAGGCCGTCATGCTGCTGCCGTACCTGAAGAAGGTCGGTGTCCGTCTCAGCATCAAGTGGGGTCTGGATGCTCGGCTCCGCCAGTTCGGCAACATGGCGCTGGCGATCATCACCTACGTGCTGATCCTGCAGGTCGGCCTGATCATCACCTACCGGATCGGCGCGTCGGCCACCGAGGACGGCATCGCCGCCTATGCGACGCACTGGCAGCTGCTGCAGTTGCCGTACGGCGTTCTCGGCGTCACCATCCTGACCGCGATCATGCCGCGGCTGTCGCGCAATGCGGCCGCCGACGACACCCCGGCGGTCATCGACGACATGTCGCTGGCCACCCGCCTCACCATGATCGCCCTGGTGCCGACGGTCGCGTTCATGACCTTCTTCGGCCCGGCGATCGGCCTGGCCATCTTCAACTTCGGCAAGTTCCACGGCCACGAAGCCTCCCAGCTGGGTTCGGTGCTCGCCTGGGGCGCCTTCACCCTGATCCCGTACGCGATGACGCTGGTGCAGTTGCGCGTCTTCTACGCCCGCGAGGACGCGTGGACGCCGACCCTCATGGTCCTGGGCATCACCGTCGTCAAGGTCGCGCTCTCCTATCTGGGCCCGGTGATCTTCGACGATCCCGATCTGGTGGTGCGCTGGCTGGCCGTCGCGAACGGTGCCGGATATCTGGTCGGCGCGATCGTCGGCCACTACCTGCTGGTCAAACGGCTCGGGAACGCGAAGCTCAAGGACGTCACCCGCACGTCGTACCTGACGATCATCGTGTCCGTCGTGGTCGCGGCGGCGGTGTGGGGTGTGGCCCGCCTGACGCATCTCGACCGGATGAGCTCGCACGACAAGATCAGCTCCATCGTCTACCTCGGCATCACCGGCATCGTGGTGCTCGGCGTCATCTACCTGCTGCTGACCGCGCTGCGGCTGCCGGACATGATGACCATCAGCGATTCGGTCCGTCGCCTGCTGGGCCGGTTCATCCCGGCCCTGGCTCCGGCACCGACCGCCGCCGTCACCAGTGCCCCGACGCCGGCCGAGACCACCATGACCATCCGGTTCTCGCCGGTCGGCGACGATATGCCGTTCGCCAGCCAGGTGGAGGTGCACCGCGAGTACGACGCGAACACGTCGTCGTGGAAGGCGGTCACCAGCACCAGTGGCGGTGCGGTGGGCGAGACCATGGTGATTCCGAAGGTCGTCGACGGGGCAGGAGCCGTCCCGGCCGCCGCCGTGTCGGGTCCGCTGCCCCAGACCGTCGAAGCCCGGGCTCCCGAACCCCCGGCTCCCGAGCCCGCTGCCGCCGTGCCGACCGCCGCCGCACCCGCATCGGCGCCCGTCCCGGCACAGCCGGGCGCCCGCGGCCCGCGCCTGATCGCCGGCGCCCTGGTGGGCGGCGGTCGCTACCGTCTCCTCGAACAGCACGGCGGCACCCGCGGACTCCAGTTCTGGCACGCCTCCGACGTGCAGCTGGGCCGTGAGGTCGGACTGACGTTCGTCGATCCCGACCAGCAGGCCCCGGCCTGGCAGCCCGGTGACGCCGCCGACGCGGCGGAGGGCCCCCAGGCCGTCCTGAACCGGACGCGCCGCCTCGGACAGCTCCGGACCCCCGGTGTGGCCCAGGTGCTCGACGTGGTGCGCGGCGCCTCCGGCGGCATCGTGGTCACCGAATGGGTCCGCGGCTCGTCACTGGCCGACGTCGCCAGCACCGATCCGTCGGCCACCGGTGCGGCCCGCGCGGTCCGGGCACTCGCCAACGGCGCCGAGCTCGCCCATCGCGCCGGCGCTGCCCTGTCCATCGATCATCCGGACCGCATCCGGGTGAGTGTCGACGGCGACGCGGTCCTGGCCTTCCCGGCGGTCCTCGACGGTGATGACCGGGCGACGGACGTCCGCGGCCTCGGCGCCGTGCTCTACGCCCTGCTGCTGAACCGGTGGCCGCTCGATGACGCGTCCGGACGCGACCTCGTCACCACGGCGACGGTGTCCGCACCGATCGGCGGCATGGAGCCCGCCGAGCCCGACCCGGCCGACCCGACCCTGCCGATCGCCCCGGCCAAGGCCCGCGCCGGCATCCCGTTCGACGTCTCGACGGTCACCGCCCGCGCCCTGGAAGGCGGCCAGGGCATCCGGACCGCCGGCACGGTCGCCCACATCCTCGATTCGGCGACGGTCGTCGATCTGCCGACCGAGGTGATCCCGCGCGACGCCTCGACACCGGTGAAGCCGCTGTCGGTGGCCCCGATCAGCCGGACCCGGCGGGAACGTCTGCTGGGCGAGGGCGAGTCGGGCAAGCGCAACGGCGCCCTGCTGATCGGCGCCGGCCTGTTCGTCGTCTTCCTGGTGATCGCCCTGGTGCTGTGGCTCACGAACGCCTTCGGTGCGAAGGACCAGAACGATCTGGACGAGTTCCTGCCCTCGACGGCCACCACCGCGCCCGGCTCGTCCACCGCTGCACAGCCGCATCCGGTGGCCCTGAGCTCGGTGACCCTGTACGACCCGAACGGCGATCCGGACACCACCGCCCAGCAGCGGGTCGGCAACATCCTGCGTGGCACACCGCCGCCCTGGAAGACCTCCCAGTACCGCGGCACCGCGAAGTTCGGCAACCTCAAGGACGGCATCGGCCTGATGTTCCGGATCCCGGCCGGCAGCAAGGTCTCGGCGGTCACCATCGCCACCGAGACGCCGGGCCTGCAGGTGGAGATCCGGTCGGCGAATCGCGCGAAGCCGAAGTTCGCGGCGACGTCGATCGTCGGAAACGGAACGCTCTCGAAGCGGACCTCGACGATCACGCTCGCCGGCCCGGCCGACGGCAAGTACGTGCTGGTGTGGATCACGCAGCTCGCCAAGACCGACGAGGGCTACTACCAGGCGGTCATCGACAAGATCTCGATGACCGGCGACTGACGGTCAGGCCGCGAGCTTCTCGCGCTGCTCCTTGAGGGCGGCCGGCTCCCAGCCCGGCGGGCCGAAGATGTAGCCCAGCTTGTCGCGGACGCGGGGAGCGCCGGCGACGTCGTGCGCCAGATTCACGTACTCGTGCGTCTGCAGCTTCCAGATGTTGAAGGTGCCGACCGGCTTGGTGAGCCCGTAGTGCGGGCGGAACAGTTCGGGCTGGAAGCTGCCGAAGAGGCGATCCCAGATGATGAGGGTGCCGCCGTAGTTGCGGTCCAGGTACTCCGGATCGCTGCCGTGATGCACGCGGTGATGCGACGGGGTGTTCATCACGAACTCGATGGGGCGGGGGAGCTTCTCCACCCGCTCGGTGTGGATCCAGAACTGGTAGACGAGATTCAGCGAGTAGCAGGCGAACACGACGGCCGGCGGAAAGCCGAGGGCGGTGAGCGGCGCCCACATGATCATGCTGAGCGAGTTGTTCCACTTCTGGCGCAGGGCGGTGGAGAAGTTGAAGTACTCGCTGGAGTGGTGCGCCTGGTGGGTGGCCCAGACGAGGCGGACGCGGTGCGCGGTGCGGTGCTCCCAGTAGAACAGGAAGTCCAGGGCCACGAAGGCGATGACCCAGGTGTACCAGGCGCCGATCGGCAGCTGCCACGGCGCGACGTAGGTGTACAGCGCGCTGTAGCCGAAGAGGGCGATGAACTTGCCGAACGCCGAGGTGAAGATCGAGACGAAGCCCATCCACAGCGAGGCCTTGGTGTCCTTGCTGTCGTAGGCGCCGCGCTCGTGGCGGCCGTCGTCGGTCTTCTCGTCGTGTTCGAGCTTCGCGGCGGCGAAGTACTCGAGTCCGAGCATGATCACGAAGAAGGGAATCGCGAGCACGGTGGGCTCACGCATCGCGGCGGGGAGGAAGTCGAGCATGTCTCCAGATCCTTCATCAGTTTCTGACACGGTGCCGTGTCAGATAGTAACTGTGTTAGATGGTACCGGGTCCGGTACCCCTTTTCGCAACCCCGATCCGTAGAATCATCCCTCATGACAGAGCGCAAGGAACGCGTATACGGCGGAGTGAGCGCGGAAAAGCGTCGCGAACAGCGGCGTGCCGCCCTCATCGAAGCCGGGCTCCAGCTCTTCGGCACCGAGGGGTATCCCAACGTTCCGGTGAAGAAGATCTGCGACGAAGCGGGCCTCACTCAGCGCTACTTCTACGAGTCCTTCTCCGACCGTGAAGACCTCCTCGCCGCGGTTTACAACGCCAGCGTCGAGGAACTGCGCAACGCCACCCTCACCGGCGCCGCCGGATTCCTGCAGACCGTGCCCGGGGTCGCCGACGGGGGACCCGTCCCGGCCGAGGCCATCCCGGAACTGGCACGCACCACGTTCGGCGCCTTCATCGACAACCTGGCTCAGGATCCGCGGCGCGCCCGTGTCATCCTCATCGAGGTCGTCGGCGTCAGCCCCGCCCTCGAGCAGCTGCGCCTCGGCGCCATTCACGACTGGGCGTCGATGATCCTCGGTTTCACGCCGCGCCGCGAGAATCCGACCCAGAGCGACCGCCTGGCCGCCATCGGTCTGGTCGGCGCCATCACCCAGCTCCTGGTCGACTGGCAGATGGCCGCCACCACCCCGATCAGCGACGCCGCCGGCCCGGACCTGTTCACCCCCGAGGCGATCCACGACGTCATCACGCAGATGATGGTCGGCATCTACAACCAGGTGTTCCGGGCCGACTCCTAGGTCCCGATCCTCTCGCTGATCGCCTCGACGGCGTCGTCGAGCCCTTTGACGACGAACATCCACTGGGAGCCGTCGCCGAGCGTCAAGCACAGCTGCGGGGCCTTGCCGCCGGAGAAGAAGCCGCCGGTGCCGGGCACACCGGCGACCGCCGCGACGAAGGTCAGCGCGACCGAGAACCGGGTGCCGTCCACGCGGGACGCCAGCCCCTTCGGCTCGAACACCACATGGGTGTCGGTGAGCTGCAATTCACCGCGGGCCACGCCGCGTCCGACCGGTCGTGCCGCACTCCAAGACTTCACCCGGTCAGGATAGGTCCGGTCCAGCGGGCCCACATCCCGGCCCGGGGAACACCAGCCCCTACTCTGGTGTTGCACATTGCGATCGCGCGCACGACATCTCGACGGAGGACCGATGACCGACACCGACAACCAGATCCATGACGTGATCATCGTGGGATCCGGTCCGGCCGGCTACACCGCCGCGATCTACGCGGCCCGCGCAGAACTCAAGCCCGTCGTCTTCGAAGGCATCGCCTTCGGCGGCGCGCTGATGACCACCACCGAGGTGGAGAACTTCCCCGGCTTCCGCGAAGGCATCCAGGGCCCGGAACTGATGGACGAGATGCGCGAGCAGGCGCTGCGCTTCGGCGCCGACCTGCGCACCGAGGAGGTGGACGCGATCCGCCTGACCGGCGATGTCAAGGACGTCGAGGTCGCCGGCGACGTGTATCGCGCCAAGACCGTGATCCTCGCGATGGGTGCCGCCGCCCGGTACCTCGACGTTCCCGGTGAGCAGGACTTCCTGGGCCGCGGCGTCTCGGCCTGCGCCACCTGCGACGGCTTCTTCTTCAAAGACCAGGACATCGTCGTGGTCGGCGGCGGCGACTCGGCGATGGAGGAGGCCACCTTCCTCACCAAGTTCGCCCGCAAGGTCACGCTGATCCACCGTCGCGACGAGTTCCGCGCCTCCAAGATCATGCTGGAACGCGCCAAGGAGAACCCGAAGATCGAGTTCCTGACCAATGCGACGGTCGCCGAGGTGAAGGGCGACGGCGGGGTCAACGAGCTGGTCATCGAGGACACCCGGACCGGCGACACCACCACCCTCGCTGCCACCGGCATGTTCGTCGCGATCGGCCACGATCCGCGCAGCGACCTGGTGCGCGGGCAGGTGGACGTCGACGACGACGGGTACGTGAAGGTCGACGGCCGCAGCACCTACACGAACGTTCCGGGCGTCTTCGCCTGCGGTGACCTCGTGGACCACACGTACCGCCAGGCCATCACGGCCGCCGGCAGCGGCTGCAGCGCCGCCATCGACGCCGAGCGCTGGCTGGCCGCCCAGGAGTGACGCCCGGCGTCACCGACACTCTGTTCCGACTAGAAGGAGATCCCTCATGACCGCCCCCATCACCGTCACCACCGACACGTTCCAGGCCGAGGTCCTCGAGTCCGACAAGCCTGTCCTCGTCGACTTCTGGGCCACCTGGTGCGGCCCGTGCCGGATGATCGCGCCGGTGGTCGACGAGATCGCCAAGGACCACGCCGACACCATCACGGTGGCCAAGGTGGACGCCGACGCCAACCAGGCTCTGATGAGCGATCTGCAGATCATGTCGATCCCCACCCTGATCCTGTTCTCCGGCGGCAAGCCCGAGGTCACCATCACCGGCGCCAAGTCGAAGTCGTTCATCCTGCGGCAGCTCGCCCCGTACCTCGGCGACGCCGCCTGACCGTCGACGGTCACCGAAGCGATACTGAGGTTCGCGACACATAGCGCTGTTCATTTGTCGCGGCCGGTCGAAGGCTGAGACAATGGACGACGATTGAGAAGGGAGGCGGTCTCGCCGATGTCGATTCTGCGTGTGGGGGATACAGGTCCCGGCGTCGCCGAGATCCGCGGCATCCTCACCTCGCTCGACCTCCTCGACGACGACCAGCAGCCTTCCGGCCGGCACGCCGTGCGCTCCGACGACGTCTTCGACGCCGACTGCGAGCGCGCCGTCCGCGCTTTCCAGCAGACGCGCGGCCTGACCGCCGACGGCGTCGTCGGCACCGCCACGTACAACGCGCTGCGGGAGGCCTCGTACCGTCTGGGCAGCCGCGTCCTGCTGTTCCGTCTGGCCGGCACCATGACCGGCGACGACGTGGCCACGCTGCAGGCCCGGCTGCAGAACCTCGGCTTCTATCACGGTCTGGTCGACGGCCGTTTCGAAGAGGACACCCATCACGCGGTGTGCCTCTATCAGAGCGAGTACGGGCTCTCCTCGGACGGCATTCTGCGGACCGGAGACCCTGCGGTCGCTGGAGCGGCTCGGTTCGCGTGTCACCGGTGGTTCCCCTCACGCCATCCGCGAGGAAGAGCATGTGCGGCGCAGCGGCCCCCAGCTGTCCGGCAAGAAGATCCTCATCGATCCGGGTAGTGCCGACGGCGGCGAGGACGAGAACGAGCTCCTGTGGGATCTGGCGGCCCGTCTGGAGGGCCGCATGTCGGCCGCCGGCATGACCACGTTCCTCTCGCACGATCGCAGTTCGCGTCCGACCGACCAGGAGCGGGCGAAGGTCGCGAACGTCATCGACGCCGATCTGCTCATCGCCCTCCGCGTGGGCCACTACAAGAACGACCGCGCCAACGGTGTCGCGTCGTTCTTCTTCGGCACCCACCACGGCTCGTACTCGACCATCGGGCGCAACCTGGCCGGCTACATCCAGCGTGAGGTCGCCGCGCGCACTCCGCTGCAGGACTGCCGCACCCACGGCCGCACCTGGAACGTGCTGCGCCTGACGCGTATGCCGGCGGTCGTCATCGAGTCGGGCTACATCACCAACCCGCACGACGCGGCGCTGCTCGCCGATCCCGATTTCCGCGACACACTCGCCGATGCGATCCTCGTCGCCGTGAAACGGCTCTACCTCCAGGGCGAGAACGACCGCCCGACCGGCACCTACACGTTCGCCGACCTGCTGGCGGCCGAGCAGCTCCCGTACTGATCTAGCCGGACGATCCGCGCCGGGCGTGCGCCGGTACCATCGGACGCGAAACTCCTTGCAGTGCAACGGTTTCCGAGATGAGAAGCTTCTCCAGCGCACGCTCGACCTGAGACTTCCAGCCCAGTCCCTGATTCAGATCGAGACGCAGCCGGGGCAGATACTGATCCGGGGCGATCACCTCGAACCCGGCCTCGGCGAGCAGTCCGGTGTCCATGAGGCACTGCCGGCAGACATTGTCGGCGGCGCCGCCACCGAGAAGCAGTGACACCAGATCGCCGGCCAGCCCCGAATCGGTGGCGGTGAGTCCGAAGGCCTCCACGGCACGGGCACCACGGCCGATCACGTCGGCGACGACGGCGTCGAGCAGTGCCGCCCGGTAGTCCTCGAATCCCGGCTCGGTGCCGATGGCGGTCAGCAGGATCGCATCCGGACTGACCGGGGCGGTGGGGAAGCGTTTGGCCCGCGGCACCCGGCCCGGTGGCGCGTAGAAGGCGGTGCCGACGATCCGGCCCGTGGACTCCTCGACGGCGACCTGACAGCACGTGCCCCATTCGAGCATCAGACCGGAGACCCAGGCCTCCTTGTCGAACTCGCTCTCATAGCCACCGGGGGAACCGGTGAGTGCGGCGTCGAGGGTGTCGGTGCCTCCGTCGGGGTCGACTTCCCAGAAGACGCACCGGCGGTTGTGGAGAGGCAGGCGGTCGAAGCCGTCCAACTCGAGCGGCGAGATCGACACGCGCACCGAACCCCTCCTTCCACCTGGCCGTCACCGGCCGAAAATGCCGGTGTCACAGTGACGTTTCGGACCGGTGGCCCCGGTAGGGGGTCTCCGATGTCCGATTTCGCCTATTTTCCGTCGATGATCTCGACGATGCGTTCGAGGTCGTCCACCGACCCGAATTCGATGACGATCTTGCCTTTCTTCTTCGCGAGGCTCACCGTCACCTTGGTGTCGAGTCGATCGGACAGCCGCTCGGCGACGTCCTGCAGTCCCGGCATGACGAGGGGCGGCCGCTTCTTGCCCGGGGTCGCCGGATCCGGCGCACCCTCACGGTTGGCGAGGGTCACCGCCTCCTCGGTCGCTCGGACCGACAGTCCCTCGGCGACGATGCGGGCGGCGAGAGCCTCCTGAGCATCCTGGCCGTTCTCCAGAGCGAGCAGTGCGCGGGCATGGCCGGCGGACAAGACGCCCGCGGCGACGCGGCGCTGAACCGGCACCGGCAGCTTGAGCAGACGGATCATGTTGGTGATCACCGGGCGCGAACGGCCGAGCCGGTTCGCGAGCTCCTCGTGGGTGACGCCGAACTCCTCCAGCAGCTGCTGGTAGGCGGCCGCCTCTTCCAAGGGATTCAGCTGGGCCCGGTGGATGTTCTCCAGCAGCGCGTCGCGCAGCAGATCACCGTCACTGGTCTCACGGACGATCGCGGGGATCGCCTCCAGACCGACGGCCGTGCTCGCGCGCCAGCGGCGCTCGCCCATGATGAGCTGATAGCGGACGCCGCCCGCCTTGGGGGAGGGCAGCTCACGCACGACGATCGGCTGCATGAGGCCGAACTCGCGGATCGAGTGCTCCAGCTCGGCCATCGCCTCTTCGTCGAAGACGGTGCGCGGCTGATCGGGATTGGGCTCGATCTGGGCCGGCGGGATCTCCCGATAGACGGCGCCCACCTCGTCGACGGTGCCGGTGTCGGTGGCGGGTGCACCGCCGATGACGACGTCGGCGGCCGCCGAGCCCATCCGGGTCGTGTTGGCACCGCCCGGCGCGGAGTTCTCGTCGCCCTCCACCGGACCGGTGGGGATGAGGGCCGCCAGACCGCGGCCGAGGCCGCCTCGCTTCTGCTGACTCACTGAACGTCGTCCTTCCGTGCACCCTGCAGCGCGAGCTCACGCGCCGCGTCCAGGTAGCTCATGGATCCCCGCGAACCGGGGTCGTAGTCGATGATGGTCATGCCGAAGCCGGGAGCCTCGGAGACCTTGACGCTGCGGGGGATGATCGTCGACAGCACCTTGTCGCCGAAGTGACCGCGGACCTCGGCGGCCACCTGGTCGGCCAGCTTGGTGCGGGCGTCGTACATCGTCAGCAGGATCGTGGAGACGTGCAGCTGCGGGTTGAGGTGGGCCTGCACCATCTCGATGTTGCGCAGGAGCTGCCCCACGCCCTCCAGGGCGTAGTACTCGCACTGGATCGGAATCAGGACTTCACGCGCCGCGACCATCGCGTTGACGGTCAGCAGGCCCAGCGACGGCGGGCAGTCGATGAGGACGTAGTCGAATCCCATCTCCGCGAGTACGTCGTCGTTGAGTGCGTTCCGGAGACGGCTCTCGCGTGCGACCACCGAGACGAGCTCGATCTCGGCGCCTGCCAGGTCCAGGGTGGACGGCACGCAGAACAGGTTCTCATTGGCCGGCGACCGCTGGATGGCGTCCCGCAGGGGGACCTCGTCGAGCAGCATCTCGTAGACCGAGTTGATCCCGGGGGCACGGTGATCGATCCCCAGTGCCGTACTGGCGTTGCCCTGAGGATCGAGGTCGATGACCAAGACCCGGAGTCCGCGGAGCGCGAGACCGGCGGCGAGGTTGACCGCCGAGGTGGTCTTACCGACGCCGCCCTTCTGATTCGCGACGGTGATGACGCGCGGACGGGGCGGGCGCGGCAGCGTGCCGGCGGCCCCCGGCGTCAAGACCTGACTGGCCCGCTCCGCCGCCGCGGCGATCGGGGTGTCGGCATAGCTCTCGCCGATCGGGGAGGGCGTTTCACGTGAAACGGCTCCGTCATTGCTCTGCACGGCTGTGCTCCTCTTCGGTCGTCTTCACTCATTCTGCGTTGTCGGTACGACGGACACCAATCGCCAGGTGACCGTCGCGGCTACCGCTTCTTCGCGCTCCGCCGGCGCTTACCGTCTGCGGCGACGGCGACCCGATCACCCACCACGGCGATCGAGGGCGGGTCCACGATTCCCTCGCCGATCGTGACCGTCCGCAGACCGGTCAGACCGAGCCGGGCAACCGCCTCCCGGTGCGCCGCGATCTCCTCGGGGGCCGAACTTCCCTTCAGGGCGACGAGGCGGCCGCCGACCCGGATCAGAGGAGCCGACCACTTCGCCAGCCGATCGAGGGGAGCGACGGCCCGTGAGGTGCACACGTCCGCTTCGCCGACCTCGGCTCGGACCGCGGCTTCTTCCGCTCGCCCGCGCACGACGGTCACGTTGTCCAGACCGAGCTCCTCGACGACCTCGTCGAGAAAGACGGTGCGCCGGAGGAGGGGCTCCACGAGGGTCACCGAGACGTCGGGCCGCGCGATGGCGAGCGGGATACCGGGCAGGCCCGCTCCACTGCCGATGTCGACGACGGACTCGTCCTGCTCGATCGCCTCGGACAGGACGCCGCAGTTGAGCAGATGCCTCGTCCACAGTCGTGCCGGCTCACTCGGACCGATCAGCCCGCGCAGCACACCCTCGTCGGCGAGGAGTCGTGCGTACGCCGCGGCCAGCTCGGTCCGGTCACCGAACACGGTGGCCGCACTCTCCGGCTGTGCCTCGCACTCTTGCACTTGCTTGGTCATGAAGGATCCTCCCGGTACACCGTTCCACGAACCCGCGGTGTTTCACGTGGAACGTCTCGAACTACACGCGTGTGATTATCGTCCCCAGAACGAAGAAAGCCCCGGCCGATGGCCGGGGGCTCTCTTCTCTCGTCAGGGTAGGCGAGTCACTCCTTGATGACCACCACACGACGCTTGGGCTCGGCGCCCTCGCTCTCGCTGTAGACACCGTCGACCGCGGCGACCGCGTCGTGCACGATCTTCCGCTCGAACGGGGTCATCGGCTCCAGCTCTTCGCGCTCACCGGTCTCCCGCACGCGCTCGGCCACATCCGTGCCCTGCTGCGCCAGACGGGTGCGACGATCCGCACGCCACCGGGCGACGTCCAGCATCAGCCGGCTGCGGTCGCCGGTCGCCTGCTGCACGGCCAGACGGGTCAACTCCTGGAGAGCGTCGAGCACCTCGCCCTTGCGGCCGACGAGCTGATCCAGGTCGTCGCCGCCGTCGATGCTCACGATCGCCCGGTCGCCGTCGACGTCCAGGTCGATGTCGCCGTCGAAGTCCAGAACGTCGAGCAGCTGCTCGAGGTAATCGCCGGCGATCTCTCCCTCTTCGACGAGACGCTCCTCCTCGGTCAGCTCACGTTCGTCGGTGCCCGCCTCGGGTGCGGCCGTGTCCTCAGCCGTGGTCTCCTCCACCGGAGCCTCTGCTTCGCTAGTCATCTCTACCTCACTCATCTGTCAGAAGTTCTCGTGCACGCCGGGTGGTTACCGGCGGCCCTTCTTGCTCTTGCCGCCCTTGGCGCCGGCCTTCTTCGCCGGCGCCTTCTTGGCCGCGGTCTTCGCCGGAGCGGCGGTGCCGCCCTGGAGGGTCTTGGCGTCGGGAGCATCCGAGGCGGTCGTGCTGAGCCACGGATCGTCACCGGACACGGTCAGGACCGACTCGATCAGCGCACCGGTCGCCTCCTTGTCGGTCGGTGCCGCCAGCCACCGGCTCGCGACGGCTTCGGCCGGAGTACCCGCCAGCAGTGCCAGGCCCTCCTGGCCGTCGGCCGGGGTGCCTCCGCCCTTGCCGCCCGCGAGGCGCTTGAGGCCGGAACCGGCCGGCGCCGCCGCGATCAGCCGGACCTGTGCCAGCTTCTGCTCCACGTCGGCCACATCGATCGAGCCGGCGGGAGCCTCGGCGGCCTCCGAACGGAGATCCTCGTAGATGCTCGCGGCCTGGCGCGCGTAGGTGCGGGCGTCGTCGTACTTGCCCTCACGGAACAGTCCGATCGACGTCAGGCGCGCGAACTCGGCCCGGCGCTCCTTGCCGAGCGAGGGGAGCGGAGAGTCCGGATTGGCATCCGACCACGCCTGCTCGTAGGCGCTCAGCTGTGCGCTGTCGTCGCGCATCACGGTGGTCAGTCGCGTGTTGTGTCCCTCGCCCAGCCAGGACACCAGCTGCGCGCGGCGCAGAGTCAGGAAGTCTTCGAGGGCTCCCAGGTTCGCGTCGTCGGCGCCGGCGTCCTTGCGCGCGGCGTCGACCCACGTGGCTGCGGCCGCGGTCTTCAGATCCTGATCGCTGGAGTTGCGGACCACCTGACCGGCGGCCTGCACCAGGCCGTTGCGGTCGCGGTACTTCCAGTCGGCGTTGCGCTGGCCGTAGCGAACGACCTTCCGGAACTCACCGTCGGCGTCGCTGGTGCGCCCCTCGGCCAGTGCGGTGAAGCCGCGGTTCATGGTCTTGCGCGGATCGAAGTTGCTCGGCAGCGGCTTCTCGCCGGGGCGGGGGGCGGCGGCCTTGCGCTTCTCTTCCTTGATGGCGCGGGCGTGATCCTCTTCCTTCGCGATACGGCCGAACACGATGTGCTGCTGTCCGTAGGTCCACGCGTTGTTCGCCATCCAGTACAGAAGGATCGCGACGGGGAAGATGAAGCCGGACACCAGGATGCCGAGCGGGAACACGTACAGCGCCAGCTTGTTCATGATCCGGGTCTGCGGGTTGTCCGCGGCCTCCGGGCTCTGACGGGCCACCGAGGCGCGAGAGTTCATGTGCGTCGCGAACGACGAGATCAGCATCAACGGCACCGCCACGGCGACGATCTGCCAGCGCGCGAAATCGATGGCGTGACCCGGTTCGACGAACGCCTGGAACTGGTGGACCGGCTCGGTGATGTACGACGAGAGCGGGACACCGAAGAGTCGCGCGTCGAGGAAGTTCTGGACGAGCTCACCGCTGAAGCCGTAGTTGCTGTAGCTCCGGGTCTGCTCGACCGTCAGGTTCAGGCTGGAACTGCCGAAGTGCAGCTTGCTGGTGCTGCCGTCGGGATTGGTGCCCATGCGGTTGAACGACCGCAGCACATGGAACAGGCCGATGAAGACCGGCACCTGCAGCAGCATCGGGAGGCAGCCCAGGAGCGGGTTGAAGCCGTGCTCCTTCTGGAGCTTCTGCATCTCCTCGGTCATCTTCACGCGATCGTTCGCGTACTTCTTACGGATCGCCTGCATCTGCGGATTGATCTCCTGCATCTGCTTCGTCGTGCGGATCTGCTTGACGAACGGCTTGTACAGGATGGCGCGCAGGGTGAAGACCAGGAAGATGACCGACAGCGCCCAGGCGATGCCGTTCCACCCGGCGGTGTTCGGCAGGACTGCGTCGAACAGCCAATGCCAGACCCACATGATCCAGGAGATCGGGTAGTAGATGAAGTTGAGCACGGCTCACTGACCCCTATCTGAAGTCGTCGCGGTTGCGACATCGGTGACGGAAGCATGGTGGTGGCGCGGCGGCACCGGGTCGTATCCCGGCTTGTGCCACGGCCCGCATTTGAGCAGTCGCCAGATCGACAGCGCTCCGCCCACGAAGAACCCGTGGACCTCGAGCGCCTCGACGGCGTACCCGCTGCAGGTCGGTTCGAACCGGCACGTCGGCAGACGCATCGGCGAGACGTACGAGCGGTACAGCTCGATGAGGAAGATGACGGCCCGGCGCGGAAACAGCCGGATCTGGTCGACCATCACGCCCGCTTTCCCCGACCGAAGCCCCGGCGCAGCTGCTCGGCGAGGTCGGCCGACGAACAGCCGGCCGCACTCGGGCGCGCGCGCAGGACCACGTAGCTCTCCGGCGTCGGGAGGGCATCCTTGCTGGCGGCGAAAGCGTGACGAAGCCGTCGAGCGACCCGATGGCGGACGACGGCGTTGCCGACCTTCTTGGAGACGATCAGTCCGAGCCAGGGACCGCCGTGAAGTGAAACGTCCTCACGGATCCCCGTCGAGTCGGGGAAGTCCTGCGGGACGGGCGCGATATGAATCACCACATCATGCGCCGAAACCCGCACACCCTTGTCGAGTGTGCGGGCGAAGTCGGCGCTACGCGAGATCCGCGTCGAGTCGGCAGACACCGAAGGGGCCGGCAGACTTCACGCGTCTCAGGCGCTGAGCTTGGCGCGGCCCTTGGTACGACGACCGGAGATGATGCTGCGACCGGCACGGGTCCGCATGCGCAGACGGAAGCCGTGCTTGCGGGCACGACGACGGTTGTTCGGCTGGAAAGTGCGCTTCCCCTTGGCCATGGGAACTCCTCGGTTCTGTACTGCTGGTGGTCTACGGCCCACGTGCGGTGGCTTCGGTTGCCGGAGTGACCGGGCGAACCAGCCAGCGGACGCGTGTGGGCGACCTGTCGAGGGTACTGGTCCGGGCGTGTCCAAATCAAACTTGCGACTATCCTCGGATATCCTGATCGGCTTTCATCCAGGGCGGTCGGACTGTGGACTACTCCGCGCCTGTACTCCACAAGTGTGGATAACATTGTGGATACTCCGCTCGCCAGGTGCAGGTTTGTCTCTGTTCCGGCGAGCCGACGCTTGTGGACGAGCGCCGGATTCACACCGAATAACCGAAGGGGGAGAGCGTGGCCGACGACACCGAGTCGTTCCGTGATGTCTGGCAACAGGTCGTCAACGAGCTCACCAACGATCTCGACCCCGACTCCCCGCCGCTGACGCCTCCCCAGAAGGCGTGGCTGTCACTGGTCAATCCGTTGACGATCACCGCCGGCTTCGCCTTGCTGACCGTGCCGAACGCATTGGTGCAGGAACAGGTGGAGCGCCGGCTGCGTGAACAGATCAGTTCGTCGTTGTCCCGGCATCTCGGTCAGCCGGTCGAGATCGCCGTGCGCATCGCCGAGGCCCCCGAGTCCGAGACCGTCGAACCGATCGAGTCGCCGGCCGCGACCGAGCCGGTCGTCGATGACGAACCCGCCGACACGTTCGCTCCCCGCCCCGAATCGGATTCGTCCGCACCGCAGACCCGGGACTGGGCCACCTACTTCGATGATCGCGGCACCACCGCACCCACTCCGAGCACCACGACGCTGCATCCGAAGTACACCTTCGACACCTTCGTGATCGGTGCGTCCAATCGTTTCGCACACGCCTCGGCGGTCGCGGTCGCCGAAGCGCCGGCCCGCGCCTACAACCCGCTCTTCATCTGGGGCGAGTCCGGTCTGGGCAAGACGCATCTGCTGCACGCCGCCGGCCATTACGCGCAACGACTGTTCCCGGGGATGCGTGTGAAGTACGTGTCGACCGAAGAGTTCACCAACGACTTCATCAACTCGCTGCGTGATGATCGGCAGATGGCGTTCAAGAAGCGCTACCGCGACGTCGACATGCTGCTGGTCGACGACATCCAGTTCCTGGAAGGCAAGGAAGGTATCCAGGAGGAGTTCTTCCATACCTTCAACGTGCTGCACAACAGCAACAAGCAGATCGTCGTCTCGTCGGATCGTCCGCCGCGCATGCTCGCCACACTCGAGGATCGTCTGCGCACCCGATTCGAATGGGGCCTGATCACCGACGTCCAGCCCCCGGATCTGGAGACGCGCATCGCGATCCTCCGGAAGAAGGCGCAGATGGACGGCCTCGCGGCACCGGATGACGTGCTCGAGCTGATCGCGTCGAAGATCGAACGCAACATCCGCGAGCTCGAGGGAGCGCTCATCCGCGTGACGGCGTTCGCGTCGCTGCAGAACGCCGAACTGGATCTGCCGCTCGCCGAGGTGGTCTTGAAGGCACTGATGCCCGATGCCGGCGCCCCCGACATCAGCGCGGCCAGCATCCTCGCGATCACGGCGGACTACTTCGACATCAGTGTCGAGGATCTGCGCGGTCCGGCGAAGGGGCGCGACATCGTGCGGCCGCGTCAGATCTCCATGTATCTGTGTCGCGAGCTCACCGATCTGTCGCTGCCGCGCATCGGTGAGGCGTTCAATCGCGATCACACCACCGTCATGCATGCCGAGCGGAAGATCCGTAAGGACCTGGGTGAGAAGCCGGACGTCTACGACGACGTCCAGCAGCTGACCGCCCGCATCAAACAGCGCGCCCGCTGACCCGACCCTCGGGTGCTGCTTGAGAGTTGCGCGGGAGCCTCGTCATCGGATTCATGCAGGTGACCCCGCGGCGAAAGCCGTGTGGACAACCTGGTGACAAACCGGGGCCCGGCTGTGGACCGACCGTGTACGGAAAGTGGATGAAATGCTCCGTCCACATCGCCGCTGAACTGTCCACGATGCGCGTCCCCAACGACTCCACACCGCGCCGCGCCGTGTCACCAGCATCGTCGGACGCTGTCCACAGATTCCACAGGACCTATTACTGATAAGAATTTCTCTCTAGGAATCTTCTTTTCAAAACAGGATTGGGGATACACAGCCGGACGGACTCCGTCCGCCCGGCGCTGAGGAGAAGGGCCCCGCATCACCGGACTCACTGCACCCACTCACGTCTCGCGCTCTAGAGTGGGTTCCGGCGATCGTTTCCTCGCCGGGTCAGTCACACCTTCGTGACTGTCGGCTTGTCGAGAAGGGCTTAACCAGCAGATGAAGTTTCGTGTCGTTCGCGACGAGTTCGCTGATGCCGTCGCATGGGTCGCCCGGAGCCTTCCCACTCGACCGCCCGTCCCCGTCCTCGGCTGTGTCGTTCTGACCGCCGGCGATACCGGACTGCAGGTCGCCGGGTTCGACTACGAGGTGTCCGCGACCGAAACCATCTCCGCCGAGGTCGCCGAGCCGGGAACCGTCCTGGTCTCCGGCCGTCTGCTCGCCGACATCACCCGTGCCCTCCCGGCCAAGCCCGTCGACGTGAGCATCGACGGTGCCCGCGTCGCGATCTCGTGCGGCAGCTCCAAGTTCTCCCTGCCGACCATGCCGGTCGAGGACTACCCCGAACTTCCGACCGTTCCGGAGCCGACCGGCACCGTCCCCGGCGATCTGTTCGCCGAGGCCGTATCGCAGGTCGCCGTCGCCGCCGGCCGTGACGACACCCTTCCGATGCTGACCGGCATCCGGGTGGAGATCGAGGGCGACCGTGTCGTTCTGGCCGCCACCGACCGTTTCCGCCTGGCGGTCCGGGAACTGCAGTGGGCTCCGGCCTCCGCGTCGGCGACCGGTGCCGCACTGGTTCCGGCGAAGACTCTGGCCGAGGCGGCTCGTTCCGCCGGCGCCGACCACGCCGGTTCCGTCGAAGTGGCCTTCGGTTCACCCGAAGCCATCGGCGCCGACGGCATCCTGGGCATCACCAGCAACGCGAAGAAGACCACCACGCGACTGCTCGACGCCGAGTTCCCGAAGTTCCGCCAGCTGTTTCCGGCCAGCCACACCTCGGTGGCGTCGATCAACAGTGCTTCGCTGATCGAGGCGATCAAGCGTGTGTCGCTGGTCGCCGAGCGCGGTGCGCAGATCCGGATGGACTTCTCCGGCGACTCAGTGATGCTGACGGCCGGCGGCGACGAAGCCGGCAAGGCCGAAGAGGCGCTCGACGTCCAGTTCTACGGCGAACCGATTCTGATCGCGTTCAACCCCACGTACCTGCTCGACGGGTTGGCCGCCATCGGCGCCGAGACGGTCGAGTTCGGTTTCACCAATCCCGAACCGGACGGTTCCGGTGAACGTCGTGCCGCGATCCGCCCCGCCGTCCTGCGTCCTTCGTCCGGTGCCGATCCCGTCGCCGACGAGACCGGGGCGTTCGTCGCTCCCGACAGCGAGTTCAGTTACCTACTCATGCCGGTCCGCCTGCCGGGCTGACCGTCACTTCACCGATCGAGAGGAATCATCATGCAACTCGGACTCGTTGGTCTGGGCAAGATGGGCTCCAACATGCGCACGCGCATCAAGGCGGCCGGACACGAGGTGGTCGGTTACGACCCGCGTCCGGAAGTCAGCGACGTCAAGGATCTGAAGGAACTGGTCGCCAAGCTCGACGCGCCGCGCGCGGTCTGGCTGATGGTTCCGGCCGGTGAACCCACCGAAGAGAACGTGAAACAACTCGCCGAGCTCCTCGAGCCGGGCGATGTGGTGATCGACGGCGGCAACTCCAAGTACACGGGCGACCAGCCGAACGCGGATCTGCTCGCGAAGAAGAAGGTCGGCTTCATCGACTGCGGTGTGTCCGGCGGTGTCTGGGGTCTGGAGAACGGGTACGGCCTGATGGCCGGCGGTTCGAAGGAGGACGTCGCCAAGGTCATGCCGATCTTCGATGCGTTGCGTCCGGCCGGCCCGCGCGAGAACGGTTTCGTGCACGTCGGCCCGGTCGGTGCCGGTCACTACGCGAAGATGGTCCACAACGGCATCGAGTACGGCCTGATGCACGCGTACGCCGAAGGATACGAGCTGCTCGATGCGGAGCCGCTGATCGAAGACGTCACCGGCACCATGAAGGCGTGGACGCAGGGCACCGTCGTACGGTCGTGGCTGCTCGACCTGCTGGTTCGTGCGCTGGAAGAGGATCCGGGTCTGGCCGAGATCTCCGACTACTGCACCGATTCCGGTGAGGGTCGCTGGACCGTCGAAGAAGCGATCCGCCACGCCGTTCCGCTGAACGTCATCTCCGCCGCGCTCTTCGCCCGTTTCGCCTCCCGTCAGGAGAGCTCGCCGGCACTCAAGGCCGTGTCGGCGCTGCGGAACCAGTTCGGCGGCCACGCCGTGCGTGATCTGTCCGGCAAGGAGGTCGGCGAGACCGCCGATCCCAACGCCGCACCCGGCGCCAAGTAATTCCGGGCGGCGATGTTCGTCCGCGAACTCGCGCTCACGGATTTCCGGTCCTGGCCGCAGGTCGAATTGACCCTGCGGCCGGAGACGACGATCTTCGTCGGGCGCAACGGCTTCGGCAAGACCAATCTGCTCGAGTCCCTCTTCTATCTGGCGACCCTGCGTTCGCATCGGGTGTCCTCGGATGCCCCGCTGGTCCGGTCGGGCGCATCGCAGGCCGTGGTGCGCGCCGCCGTCGAGAACGAGGGCCGCGAACTCGACGTCGAATTGACGATCGCCGCGCAGGGTGCGAACAAGGCGAAGGTCAACACGTCCCCGGTGCGCCGTACTCGCGAGATCCTGGGCATCCTCCGTGCGGTGCTGTTCGCCCCGGAGGATCTGGCACTGGTCCGCGGTGAACCGGGGGAGCGGCGGCGCTTCGCCGACGAGATCGTCGTGCAGCGCCGTCCGATGGCGGCCGCGTCGCGCGCGGACTACGACCGTGTGCTGCGTCAGCGGGCGGCGCTCCTCAAGACCGCGGGTGCCGCGATCCGGCGGTCGTCGGCCGAAGCGGATTCGGTGATGACCACGCTCGACGTGTGGGACGACCAGTTGGCGCAGTTCAGTGCCGAGGTCACCGCCGACCGTTTGGCCATGGTGCGGGAGCTGAATCCTCTTGTTGCACAGGCCTACTCGTCGATCGCCCCGCATTCGCGACCGGCCGAGGTGCTCTACCGGTCCGCGGCGGGACCCGAGGTCGACGAGTCCGACGGCGGTCCGGACTCGGTCGAAGCGATCCGCGAGGTGCTGCAGGCGCGGCTGGCGGAGGTTCGTCAGAAGGAGATCGATCGCGGGGTCTGCCTGGTCGGACCGCACCGTGATGATCTGCTGCTCGGTCTGGGCGATGAGCCGGCGAAGGGGTTCGCGAGTCACGGAGAGTCGTGGTCGCTGGCCCTGGCACTGCGTCTGGCATGTGTGGAACTGTTGCGCGCCGACGGCATCGAGCCGGTGATCATGCTCGACGACGTGTTCGCCGAGCTCGATTCCGCGCGGCGGCAGAAGCTGGCGTCCTTCACCGCCGGCGCCGAACAGCTGCTGGTGACGGCCGCGGTCGGTGAGGACATCCCGGACGAGATCCGCGGCCGCCGCGTCGATGTCGGTACCGGGGAGCAGGATGGTCAGCGATGCTCGGTCGTCCTGGGTGACGCATTGATCGGCGAAGGAGGTGAGTCGTGACCGAACCGGATGCCCACAGCGCCGGATACGAGGTCGCGCGCAAAGCGCTCGAAGAGGCTCGCGCTCAGGCGAAGGCCGCCGGCAAGCCGGTGGGCCGCGGCCGCACGAGTCCGCTCGCCGGACGCTCGCGCACCGATCGATCTCGTCGGCGATGGTCCGGTGCGGGTCCGGACGGCCGTGACCCGCAACCGCTCGGCCGTCTCGCCGGATCGCTCGCGAAGACGCGCGGGTGGACGCCGAAGATCAGCGAGGGAACCGTCTTCGGACTGTGGCCGTCGATCGTCGGCGACGACATCGCCGCGCATGCCGAACCCACGTCGCTCGCCGAGGGCACTCTCCATGTGCGCGCCGAATCGACGGCGTGGGCCACGCAGTTGCGGTACGTCCAGGCGCAGATCCTGGCGAAGATCGCGGCGGCCGTCGGCGACGGTGTGGTGACGTCGCTGCGGATCACCGGGCCGGCCGCGCCGTCGTGGCGGAAGGGTCCGCTGCACGTGAAGGGCCGGGGTCCCCGGGACACCTACGGATAGGAAGCGCCGTTACCGGCTGATCGCGCCGAGACGCGAACGAACCGAGTTCGGCCACAACCGGACCCTAGTTTGCGCCGATTCGGCGATCTATGGCCGAAATAGGGCATGGCGGAACGCGTTTCTATGCGGGTTCCGAGTACACTTGCGGTAACTGTTCTCCAACGCGAAGGAGCTGTCGCGTCCGTGGCCGACACCAGCAATCCCGGTTCCAAGAAGCCCAAGAAGGCGAAGTCCGGCGAATACAACGCCGACTCCATCTCCATTCTCGAAGGTCTCGAAGCGGTTCGCAAGCGACCGGGCATGTACATCGGTTCCACCGGTGAACGCGGTCTGCACCACCTCATCTGGGAGGTCGTGGACAACTCGGTCGATGAGGCGATGGCCGGCCACGCGACCCGCGTCGATGTGACACTCCTGGCCGACGGCGGCATCCAGGTCGTCGACGACGGTCGCGGCATGCCGACCGGTATGCACGCCACCGGCGTCCCCGCAGTCGAGGTCATCATGACCCAGCTGCATGCGGGCGGAAAGTTCGACTCGGACTCCTACGCGGTGTCCGGTGGTCTGCACGGCGTCGGCATCTCCGTGGTCAACGCGCTGTCGACCAAGGTCGAGCTGGAGATCAAGAACGCCGGCCACCTGTGGCAGCAGACCTACAACCGGGCCGAGCCGGAGAAGCTGCTCAAGGTCTCCGAGACCGACGAGACCGGCACCACCGTCCGGTTCTGGGCCGACGGCGACATCTTCGAGACCACCACCTACAACGCGGAGACCATCGCGCGTCGCCTGCAGGAGATGGCGTTCCTCAACAAGGGTCTGACCATCACCCTCACCGACGAACGCATCTCCGATGACGAGGCCCGCGCCGAAGCCGAGATGGACGGCGACGGCGGCGAGCAGGCCGAGAGCATCAAGAGCGACGAGGAGAAGGCCGCGCAGGCCAAGGTCGTCCGCACCCGGACCTACTACTACCCGGACGGCCTGGTCGACTACATCCGTCACCTCAACCGGACCAAGACGCCGATCCACCCGACCGTCATCGGGTTCGGCGCCAAGGGCGAGGGTCACGAGGTGGAGATCGCGATGCAGTGGAACTCGGGCTACTCCGAGTCGGTCCACACCTTCGCGAACACCATCAACACCCACGAGGGCGGCACCCATGAAGAGGGCTTCCGCGCCGCGCTGACCAGCACCGTCAACAAGTACGCGCTGGACAAGAAGCTCATCAAGGAGAAGGACGGCAAGCTCACGGGTGACGACATCCGTGAAGGCCTGGCCGCCGTCATCTCGGTGAAGGTCGCCGACCCGCAGTTCGAGGGCCAGACCAAGACCAAGCTCGGCAACACCGAGATCAAGGGCTTCGTCCAGAAGACCTGCAACGAACATCTCGGCCACTGGTTCGAGGCGAACCCGTCCGAGGCCAAGGTGATCGTGCGCAAGGCCGCCGATTCGGCGCAGGCCCGCATGGCTGCCCGTCGTGCCCGCGAGATGGTGCGGCGCAAGACGGCCACCGACATCGGCGGTCTGCCCGGCAAGCTGGCCGACTGCCGCAGCAACGACCCGTCCAAGTGCGAGGTCTACCTGGTGGAGGGCGACTCGGCCGGCGGCAGCGCCAAGCAGGGTCGCGACAACATGTATCAGGCGATCCTGCCGCTGCGCGGCAAGATCATCAACGTCGAGAAGGCCCGCATCGACCGCGTTCTGAAGAACGCGGAGGTGCAGTCGATCATCACCGCGTTCGGCACCGGCATTCACGACGAGTTCGACATCTCCAAGCTGCGCTATCACAAGATCGTGCTGATGGCCGACGCCGACGTCGACGGTCAGCACATCGCGACGCTGCTGCTCACGCTGCTGTTCCGTTTCATGCGGCCACTCATCGAGCAGGGGCACGTGTTCCTGGCGATGCCGCCCCTCTACAAGCTCAAATGGCAGAAGGGCGCCGAGCCGGAGTTCGCCTACAGCGACCGGGAACGCGATGCGTTGCTCGAGGCCGGCCGCGCGGCAGGCAAGAAGATCAACACCGACGACGGCATCCAGCGCTACAAGGGTCTGGGCGAGATGAACCCGAAGGAGCTGTGGGAGACCACGATGGATCCGGACGTCCGCATCCTCAAGCAGGTCACCCTCGACGACGCGGCCGCGGCCGACGAACTGTTCTCCGTCCTGATGGGCGAGGACGTCGTCGCACGCCGAGGCTTCATCGCCCGCAACGCCAAGGACGTGCGCTTCCTGGACGTCTGATCGCAGACGCCGGAAGACCTGCCGCCCGCTGAGCCCCACATGCTGAAAGAGAATTGATGAGCGACGATACCGACCTGCCCGACAACGACGTGGTGTCCGGCGACGGCCAGGGCCGTGACCGCATCGAACCGGTCGATCTCGGCCAGGAGATGCAGAACAGCTACATCGACTACGCGATGAGCGTGATCGTCGGCCGTGCGCTGCCGGAGGTCCGCGACGGCCTCAAGCCGGTGCACCGCCGTCTGCTGTACGCGTCCTACGACGCCGGCTTCCGCCCCGACCGCAGCTACGTGAAGTCGGCCCGCCCGGTCTCGGAGACCATGGGTAACTTCCACCCGCACGGCGACTCGTCGATCTACGACGCGCTGGTGCGTCTGGCTCAGCCGTGGTCGATGCGGTATCCGCTGATCGACGGTCAGGGCAACTTCGGTTCCCGCGGCAACGACGGTGCCGCCGCCATGCGTTACACCGAGGCCCGGCTCACGCCGCTGGCCATGGAGATGCTGCGCGACATCAACGAGGAGACCGTCGACTTCATCCCCAACTACGACGGCAAGACCGAGGAGCCGACGGTGCTGCCGTCGCGTGTCCCGAATCTGCTGATCAACGGTTCGGGCGGTATCGCGGTCGGCATGGCGACGAACATTCCGCCGCACAATCTCCGCGAGGTCGCCGACGCCGTGTTCTGGGCGCTCGAGCATCCGGAGGCGGGCGACGAGGAGACCCTCGAGGCCTGCATGGCCGCGGTCAAGGGCCCCGACTTCCCGACCGCCGGCCTGATCGTCGGCAGCCAGGGCATCCGTGACGCCTACATGACCGGCCGCGGTTCCATCCGCATGCGCAGCGTCGTCTCCATCGAGGAGAACAAGGGCGCCACCACGCTGGTCGTCACCGAGCTGCCGTACCAGGTGAACCCGGACAACCTGATCGCGTCGATCGCCGAGCAGGTGAACGACGGCCGCCTCAAGGGCATCAGCAAGATCGAGGACCACTCGTCGGATCGTGACGGTCTGCGCATCGTGGTGACGCTGCGTCGTGACGCGGTGGCCAAGGTGGTTCTGAACAACCTGTACAAGCACAGCCAGCTGCAGACGAACTTCGGCGCCAACATGCTGTCGATCGTCGACGGCGTTCCGCGCACCCTGCGTCTGGACCAGATGATCCGTCTGTACGTGGCGCATCAGATCGACGTCATCGTGCGTCGTACCCGGTTCCGTCTGCGCAAGGCCGAGGAGCGCGCCCACATCCTGCGCGGTCTGGTGAAGGCGCTCGACGCCCTCGACGAGGTGATCGCGCTGATCCGCGCGTCGGCGAACACCGACGCGGCACGCAGCGGCCTGATGGATCTGCTCGACATCGACGAGATCCAGGCCGACGCCATCCTGGCGATGCAGCTGCGTCGCCTGTCGGCACTCGAACGCCAGAAGATCGTCGACGAGCTCGACGAGATCGAGCGTGAGATCGCCGGCTACAAGGCGATCCTCGACAGCCCGCAGTTGCAGCGCGAGATCGTCCGCGACGAGCTGAAGGAGGTCGTCGACAAGTACGGCGACGACCGCCGCACCCAGATCATCGCGGCCGAGGGCGACGTCGCCGACGAGGACCTGATCGCTCGCGAGGACGTGGTCGTCACGATCACCGAGACCGGGTACGCCAAGCGCACCAAGACCGACCTGTACCGCAGTCAGAAGCGCGGCGGCAAGGGTGTGCAGGGCGCGGGTCTGAAGCAGGACGACATGGTCGCCCACTTCTTCGTGACCAGCACCCACGACTGGCTGCTGTTCTTCACCACCAAGGGCCGCGTGTACCGCGCGAAGGCGTACGAGCTGCCCGAGGCCAATCGCACCGCGCGCGGCCAGCACGTCGCCAACCTCCTGGCCTTCCAGCCGGAGGAGAAGATCGCGCAGGTCATCCGCATCAGCGGCTACCAGGATGCCCCGTACCTGGTGCTCGCCACCCGCAACGGCCTGGTCAAGAAGTCGGCCCTGGAGGCCTTCGACTCGAACCGCTCCGGCGGTATCGCGGCCATCAATCTGCGCGGCGAGGACGAGCTCGTCGGCGCGCAGCTGTGCGGCCCGGACGACGACCTGCTGCTGGTGTCGAAGAAGGGTCAGTCGATCCGCTTCCACGCTGACGACGAGACGCTGCGCCCGATGGGCCGCCAGACGTCCGGTGTGCAGGGCATGCGCTTCAACACCGACGACGAGCTGCTGTCGCTCAACGTGGTGCAGCCGGACACCTTCCTGCTGGTCGCGACCTCGGGTGGCTACGCCAAGCGCACCGAGATCGAGGAGTACACCGCTCAGGGCCGCGGCGGCAAGGGCGTGCTGACCATCCAGTACGACAAGAAGCGCGGCGAACTCGTCGGCGCGATCATCGTCGACCTGGAGAGCGAGGTGTACGCGATCACGTCGTCGGGCGGCGTCATCCGCACCATGGCCAAGCAGGTCCGCAAGGCCGGCCGTCAGACCAAGGGCGTGCGCCTGATGAATCTGGGCGAGGGCGACAGCCTGCTGGCGATCGCTCGCAACGCGGACGAACCGGACAGCGACGACGTGGCGGAGTCCGGCGACGCTGCGGAATGACCGCAGCGTTGCCGCTGAAACCGTGCCGAAGCGGTTAGGGTTGGGGCAACTGCGAGTGAGGACTGTTCTGTGACGAAAGCCAACGAGCCCGAGGATCCGAAGGCCGACAAGGCTGCGTCGGACCGCGGCAACGTGGTGCCGCCGTGGACGCGCGCCGAGACCTCGGCCTCGACGGGTATGACCGCCGGCGACCTGGCCAAGAAGGCAGCACAGGCGAGCGGTCAGCAGGGCCCGAGTCAGCAGAGTCCGTCGTCGGCTCCCACCAAGGCGAGTCCGGCCGCGAAGGCCGCCCCCGCCAAGGCGGCGCCCGCGAAAGCGGCTCCGGCGAAGACCGGTCCGGCTCCGGCTCCCGCTAAGGCGGCCCCGGCTCCGGTGAAGAACGCCGGCCCGAAGCCGCCGCCTCCTCAGGGTCCGGCTTCGCAGGGCCCGCCGCCGTCGGGCGGCTCGTCGAACGGTCCGATGGTGAAGGTGAATCCGGCGCCGCCGGTGAGGCCTTCGGGTGCGCCGCCGGTGTCGAAGCCGGCTCCGGCGACGGTGAAGGCCGCCGCGGTGACCCCGGACAAGGATGAGCGCCCGAACCTCGACGCCATTCACAAGGCGTCGACCGAGGATGCGGAGCGCGCCGCGGTCAAGCACATTCCGGCGACGCCGATCGGCACCCCGTTGCGCGCGGCTGTTCAGGTGCGCCGTGTGGATCCGTGGTCGGTGTTCAAGATCAGCGGTGTCCTGTCGGTGGCCGGCTTCCTGATCTGGATGATCGCGATCGCCGTTCTGTACGGGATTCTCGGCGGCATGGGTGTCTGGGATCAGATCAACAGTTCGTTCGGCACTCTGGTGAGCGCGGACGGCAGCGGCGGTGACGGTCACCTGATCAGCACCGGTCAGGTGTTCGGTTTCGCCGCTCTGTTCGGCGTGTTCGCGGCGATCGTCGTGACCGCCCTGTCGACCATCCTGGCGTACATCTACAACGTGGCCGCGGACACCGTCGGCGGCGTCGAAGTGACCCTCGCCGATCTCGACTGACTCGTTTTGGTTCAGCGGCACACCGTCGGGTAATCTTCAGTCTCGGTTCACGGGCCTATAGCTCAGGCGGTTAGAGCGCTTCGCTGATAACGAAGAGGTCGGAGGTTCAAGTCCTCCTAGGCCCACCACCCGGACGTTCTGCACGGACTCCGGATCCGGGGCCTTAGCTCAGTTGGTAGAGCGCCGCCTTTGCAAGGCGGATGTCAGGAGTTCGATTCTCCTAGGCTCCACAACTGGCATTTTTGGATTCGCCCCAGCCTTATCGCTTTCGCTTCTTGACGGCGTTCCTCTTGTGAATCAGTAGTGGTACCGGCACTGCTGGATGACGACTTCCCCGCTGTCGGTGACCACGTAGACGAGCCTGTGCTCCTGGTCGATGCGACGTGACCATACCTGACCGGGGAAGTGTTTGAGCCGTTCCGGTTTGCCCTCTCCGGCATACGGGTCCCTCTTGACGGCCTCGATGAGTTTGACGATGCGTTTGACCTTGCGGCGGTCCTGCACCATCCAGTAGGTGAAGTCTTCCCAGCCGTCGTCGGTGAAGGCGACGTTCACAGGTCCAACTCGGACAGATCGTGTTCGTGCGTCTGTCCCGAGCGGGTCTGTTCGAGCGACCTGAGCAGTCGGATCGCGTTGGCGGGAGAGGCCAGTAGGTACTGGGTCTCCATCAGTGAGTCGTAGTCCTCCTTGGACATCATCACTGTCGAGCCGTTCTTGCCCACGATTTCTACCGAGTCGTGATCCTCGCTCAGCTGGGCAACCAGAGTGAACAGGTTCTTCCGTGCGTCGGTGGTGGTGATCGCCTTCATGTTCAGTCCTTTGGTACGTTATTCCGTACCAGTACGGTACCATTATTGAGGTGCAGTAGCGCCTGACCTCGGGGCGATACCCCCACCTTCCAAGAGTCGATTCAGGGCTCGTCCGCTTCTGCGGGCGGGCCCTGAATCGTTGGTGGGGATCTACGCTGAACGGATGAGCGACTGGAAGCCGGAGTCGTATCCGTCGTTGTCCCTATCTGATGTGTGCGGAGCCGGAGCAGCTCATCGCCTTCCTCACCTCGGCGTTCGACGGAACGCTCGAACGCCGCGTCGACCGGCCGGACGGATCGTTGAGGCACGCCGAGGTCCGGATCGACGACGGGATCGTGATGCTCGGCGGAGGCGCCAGCGACTTCGGGACCTCACCGGCCCATCTGCACCTGTACGTGCCGGACGCGAACGTCGCATTCGAGCGCGCGATCGCGGCCGGGGCGAGCGAGGTCCGCCGACCCGAACAGGCCGAAGGCGACAGCGACCTGCGCGGCGGAGTCGAATACCCGCCGGGGATCGTCTGGTGGCTTGCCACGGAGCGACGGGACCGCTGACCGGTCAGCGCAACGAACGCAGGGCCGCGACGGCACGATCACGGTCGGCGAACGGGACCAGCAGATGGTCGTGGTGGTAGCCGGCCAGCACGTTGCAGCTGATGTTCCGTTCGGTCAGGGCGGCGGAGACCGCCGCAGTCAGACCGACCGCCTCGAGCGACGACTCGACGGTCAGCGTCAGCCACGCGAACTCGGGCGAGGTCACCACACCGGCGCGCCGCGCTGCGTCAGCCGTGAGCACCACCGTGAGGCCCTCGTCCTCCCGGACCATCGCCGCCGCATCCGGGAACTGTGTCACCTCGGCGGCGTCGACCGTCGCGAAGACGTACGGGTCCGGCCGGATCGCGACGTCCAGATGCGCGAGGATCTCGTCGAGGTCGGTGAGTCCGCGCGTCAGATCACGAGGAATCGGTCGCTGGGTAGCCACATTCTCGTTGAATTCAGCTGCAGCCGCACGAACCGCCGCAGCAGCCGCCCGACGACGCACCGTCGGACGGGGCCCCGGCGCCGACGAGCTTGTAGCCGGCGCCCTCGACGGCGGCCGCCACTTCGCTGACCGAGACCGGATCGTCGGAGGTGATGATCATGCGGCCGGACTGGGCCTCGGCCTGCACGTCCTGCACCCCGCCGATCGAACCCACTTCTTCCTGCACGGACTTCTCACAGCTCGCGCAGGTCATTCCGTCCACCTGGTATTCGGTGATGGTCATCGTGTTCTCCTCCGCCGGAACCTCACTCGGATGTCACCGGTGACAACCGGCTCCGCCACCACACTATTCCAGCCCCGCACAGAGCCCCCGCCGTGAAACCCACGCCGTGCAGGTTCCCCGTCACCAGGAGGACCAGCCCGGCGAGCAGACCGACGACCCCGAACACGACGGCCGGCCCGCGGCGGGCGAGCACGTACATCGCCAGGCACAGCCCTGCCAGACCGAGGTCCGCCACCGAGTTGCCGGCGAAACCCTGATGCGGGATGAGGGTGTAGGCGACCACCTCGCTGGCCACACCGGAGACCAGATAGACGAACACCGTCGTACGCGCGCCCACGATGGACTCGGCCACGGTTCCCACCACCAGCAGCACCACCACGTTGAAGACGAGGCCGCCCCAGGCGCCGTCCTGCACCACCAACGGGGTGACGATCCGCCACCACTGCCCGTCGACCAGCCTGGACCGATCCCGTCCGAGGGCGTTCAGCACGGCGGGGGAGAGGATCCCGGCGACACTCACCGCGGTGGTCACCGCCGCCAGCGTCAGCGTCGCGACCGGAACGGCGAGACGGCGCCCGTGCCGCTGCAGAAACTGCATGCCGCCGCCGACCGTCGCCGCGACGATCACCCAGATCAGGACCGCCTCCACGTCAGAACCCCACCGATGCGAAAAGCCCCGGCCGCCAGGGCCGGGGCTCTCCGCTGGAGAACATGCGCTCAGTGCACGCGGCGCGCGACGAAGTCCGCAGCGTTCGCGGTCATGCCGTTCGACTGGTACTGACCGTGCACCGTGTTCGGGCGGGTGATGGGACCGCCGTCGCAGATGTTGTCGCCCGGGATGCAGTACTTGCGGGTCTTGGCGCGGTACAGCGCACCGACGCGCGGCGCCGGGACGCGGGCCTCGGCGAACCAGCGGTCGGCGGGAGCACCGAAGGTGATCACACCGGCGACGCGCCTGGCGACCGAGTGCGGCAGCGGCGACGGGACCTCGCGCAGCGCGGCGGCCGCAGCGATCTGATCGCTCACCGCGTAGATCGCGACGACGGCACCCTGCGAGTAGCCGCCCAAGACGATGCGGGTCTTCGGGCACTTCTCGGCGATGTACCGCAGCTGGCCCTGCGCATTGCGCACACCCTTGGCGACGGTCTTGAGGAAGTCGACGCCCTCCTCGAAGTCACCGCTGGCCTCGTAGTTGACCGCAGTGACCTTGACGGTCTTGTTCGGGAACCGGGTGGCCAGGGAGTTGCCGAATGCGCGGCCGGTATCGCCGAGCATGCCGCCGGCCTCCTGGGTGCCGCGGGCGAAGACGAGCTGGACGTCGGCGCAGTCCGGCTTGGCGTCAGCCTTGCCGACTCCACCGATGGCGACGAGGCCGAGCACCATGCTCAGGGTCGCCAGGGCAATCATGAAACGCTTGGTCATGAAGAGCATGGTACGTGAGGTCGCGCGTTCGCGCGATCAGCACAGAGACGAACAATCCGGCGAAAAGTAGGCGTCAGCGACGAATCAGCGGCTGCGCCGGGCGGCGAAGTCGGCGGCCTGCGCCGTCGCCCCGTTCACCGGATAGGTGAGATGCACGGCCTGCGGTGCGCCGACCGGGCTGCCGTCGCACACGTTGTCGCCGGGTGCGCAATAGGACCGGGTCTTGCCGCGGTAGGCCGCGCCGACATGCATGGGCGGTGCGCCGACCTGCCGGATCCAATGCGACGACGCGGGAGCGAACAGCACCACCGCCGACACGTGCCGGGCGACGTCGGCCGGCATCGGCTTGGGGGCCTGGGCGCTGTACTTCATGTACTTCGCGGGGATCGCGATGCTGTCGGCCACCGCATAGGTGGCGACGACGGCGCCCTGCGAATAGCCGCCGACCACGATCCGGGTCTTCGGGCAGCGGGCGGCGATGCCGCGGACCTGCGCCTGGGTGTCCTTGATTCCGCGCACGAGGTTGCGGACGAACGCCGGACGATCGTTGAAGTCGCCGCTGGCCGGATAGTTCACCGCGGAGATCCGCACGTTCTTGCCGGGCAGGCGGCTGCGAAGCTCCTGGCCGAACGCCAGACCGGTGACGCCGACCGGCGGCGCCGTCTCCTGGGTTCCGCGGGCGAAGACGACGGTCACGTTCGCGCAGCCCGCCGCTGCGTCGGCGTGCGGTGCGGCGACGGTCGTGGCCGACAGCGAGCCGACGGCCACGGCGGCCAGAGCGAAAGCGGAACGCAGGCGCATGGCTACAGCAGAATCCAGAGGAACGTGATGAGCGCGAGGACCCAGAACACGATCCAGGCCCAGCCGATGTAGACGGCCCAGCGTGCCAGGAACGCACCCTTGCGGGCGCCGGCGGACGTCTCCTCGACGGCACGGCGGCCGTAGAAGATGCCGAACGGTGCCGGGATCAGCAGGAAGCCGAACGCGGAGAGCCAGAAACCGATGACCGCGTTGCGGCTGTTCTCGACCTCGGCGGTCCGCGGCGAGGCCACCGGGGACGCCTTGGGGCCCGAACGCTGGGTGAGGTTCTTCAGCTTCGACTCGAGCTTGGAGCCTTCGCCCTTCGCCTTCTCCTCGGCCTTCTTCGCCGACGATTCGACGCCCTTGGCGGCGGCACCGACAGCGGCGACCGCACCGGCGGTCTTGGCCGGACCGGCCACCTTCTGGATGGGGCCGGCGGCGGCCTGTCCGCTCACCGACGACGCCGGTGCCGGCGCCTGGATCGGCTTGCCGGTACGACGACCCGGTGCACCGGCAGGCGCTTCCGCCGAATAGGCGAGCGGGCGGCCCTGCTGGGGCTGGCCGACGGCGGGATTCTGCTGCGGCTGGCCCGGAGCGGGCTGACCCTGCGGCGGAAGACCCTGAGGCGGCGGGCCCTGGGGCGCCTGGCCGGGGGCCGGTGCCTGAGCCTGCGGTGCCTGACCCTGCGGTGCCTGACCCTGCGGTGCCGGTGCCTGAGCAGGCTGACCCTGGGGCGCCTGAGTCTGCGGCGGCGCTGCGGGCTGGCCCTGCTGGGCGGCCGGACGCTGCTGCGCCACGGCCGGAGCCACCACCGGGTTCGGCCCGGTCTGCGGCCGCTGCTGGGGTGCAGCCGGCTGCGAACCGGACTGCGGCGCCGCAGTCTGCGCCGAGGAGGCGGCGGCCGGGGCGGGCGGAGAGGTCTGCTGCTGCGGCGGCGGCATCGTCTTGCCGGTCGCCGTCTTGGGAGGCATCGTCTTGCCCGTCGCGGTCTTGGGCGGCATGGTCTTGCCGGTCGCCGTCTTCCGGGCGGTGGTCTTGGCGGCCGTCGACTTCGCCGCGGTCTTCTTTGCCGGCGCCCGCTTGGCGGCGGTCTTCTTCGCGGCGGTCTTGCGCGGCGCGGCCTTCCGGGCCGGCTGCTCGGCCGGCGGCTGCTGCGGAAGAGAACCGGACGGCGTGGACGCCGACTCCTTGCTCGGGGTCGGAGGCAGGATCGTCGTCGACTCGGTCGAACTCGAACCCGAGTCACGGATGATCATCGCCAGGGGGTCGTTCGCCGGAGCCTGGTCGTTGCGCGCAGGAGGCGGACCCGCAGGGGTCTCGCGCGAATCGTCGGTAGCCACGGTCCTAAAGTACCCGGTCGCGAGGGCTAAGGGTCACTGGATGTCGTCGATCCGCGGCACGGTCGGCGAGACAGGCGGAACTTCGTCCTGGAATCGGCGCCATGCGAGGAACACGATGCCGGCCAGTGACGCCGCCACGGCGGCCAGGACGGCGGAACTCTTCTTCGACATGACACCAGCCTGCCAGGACGCCGCCGGAGCGGCCAGCCCGCCGCGCGAGCAGGCGGCGACATGGTTGTATGGATGCCGTGACTGAAGGAAACAAGACCGCGACCCTGCACACCAGCCAGGGCGACATCGTCATCGAACTGTTCGGCAACCAGGCGCCCAAGACCGTCGACAACTTCGTCGGCCTCGCCGAGGGCACCAAGGACTACTCCACCAAGAACGCCAAGGGCACCACCGACGGCCCGTTCTACGACGGCGCCATCTTCCACCGCGTCATCGACGGCTTCATGATTCAGGGCGGCGACCCGACCGGCACCGGTACCGGCGGCCCGGGCTACAAGTTCGAGGACGAGTTCCACCCGGACCTCTCGTTCGATCGCCCGTACCTGCTGGCCATGGCGAACGCCGGCCCCGGCACCAACGGCTCGCAGT
This sequence comes from Gordonia sp. (in: high G+C Gram-positive bacteria), assembly GCF_047600565.1. GTDB lineage: Bacteria > Actinomycetota > Actinomycetes > Mycobacteriales > Mycobacteriaceae > Gordonia. Next base: position 2,323,036 of record NZ_JASGKN010000001.1, on the reverse strand, counting down.
TCTTCATCACGGTCGGCCAGACCCCGCACCTGAACCGTCGCCACACCATCTTCGGCGAGGTCAAGGATGCGGATTCGCAGGCGGTCGTCGACAAGATCGCTTCGACCCCGACCGGCCGGATGGACCGTCCCGTCGACGACGTCGTGATCGAGAGCATCGAGATCAGCTGATCGCTTGACCAGTAACGAACCCACGCCGGTCTGCTACCGGCACCCCGACCGCCCCACCGGCCTGTCCTGTACCCGGTGTGGGCGGTCGGCTTGTGGAGAGTGCATCCGTCCGGTCTCGGTCGGCCAGCACTGCGCCGACTGTCTCGCCGCCGACCAGGCCGCCTCCGGACAGACGGTCACTCCCCGCGAGGCGACGAGGACCCCGTACGTCACGTACTCGCTGATCGCGATCAACGTGATCGTCTTCGTCGTCTGCATGATCCAGGCGGGCGGCACCGACCTCAGCGCGTCGACGTGGATGCAGAAGGGCGCCCTGATCACCGGGGACGGCCTGCACCACGAGTACTGGCGGCTGCTGACGTCCGGCTTCCTGCACTGGTCGGTGATGCACGTCGCGATCAACATGATCTCGCTGTTCCTGATCGGCCGCGATCTGGAACGGTTCTTCGGCCCGGCCCGATACCTGGCCGTCTATCTGATCAGTCTGCTCGGCGGCAGCGGCGCGGTGATGCTGCTGACCACCGAGCACAAGGCCACGGCCGGTGCGTCCGGCGCCATCTACGGCCTGATGGGCGCGCTGCTGGTGGTGGTCCTGCTGGCGAAGCAGTCGCCGAACCAGGTGATCGCGGTGATCGTGGTCAACCTGGTGCTGTCGGTGTCGCTGCCGAACATCTCCATCTGGGCCCACGTCGGCGGACTCGTGTTCGGCATGCTGGCGACGCTCGCCATCTACCGGTTGCCCCTGATCCTCGCCCCGGACCGCCGCACCGCTTCCGCGGTGGCAGCGGTGGGCTGGGCCGGGATCGCCGCACTCGCGGTTCTCGCGATCGCTCTCGGCGTGGGTGTCGGCGCGGGCCTGACCGTCTAGTTCGGGCGCGCCGGATAGCCGGCGGCGCGAAGGGTCTCGACCACGTCACCCGGGTCGGCGCCGAGATCCCACCGGGTGAAGACGGTGAGGCGGCCGTCGCGTTCCTCCAGCAGCATCTGCTTGGCGTGGAAGACCAGTCGCCGGGTGTCGAGGGACTCGATCGAGGTGACGTCGCTCGGGGCGAGCACCCGGATGCCTCGGGCACCGCGGACGGTCAGGGTCGGCCCGGTGTCCAGCTGGAGCCGGGGCCGGCGGATCAACGCCAGGATCCCGTAGACGAGCACACCCACCGCCGCGACGGTGAGCAGGAGCATCTCCACCGGATCCTGGTAGGAGGCTGCGGCGGCGACGCCGCAGCAGACGCCGACCGCGGTGAGAGCGATCGCGCCGGGCAGCGGTGTCGCCCACTGGGCGACCTGCGCATCAACAGAGTTATCCACAGGACTTATCCACAGTGGGGATGAATTACACACATGTTATTTCCACAGATGTGGACAGCGGTCAGCGCCAGCCCATCGTCATGAGAAGGCCGATGACGCCCAGGCTGAAACCGATGAGAAGGTTCCACTGACCCAGGGTGTTCATCCAGTGCAGGAACTGGCCGTCCTTACCGAACGCACTGTCGTAGCCCGACGCGGCGAGGTAGTAGACGAGCAGCCAGGCGAGACCGACGAGCATGAATCCGAACATGAAGGTCTTGTAGACCACGCCGGAAGGGCCGGCCGTCACCTTGACCGGCGTGCGGTTCGCGGTGTTGATCGTGTAGTCCGTCTTCTTGCGGACCTTTGACTTCGGCATGTCCTCTACGGTAACCCAGGCGCGCCCGAGGGCGGGAAACCGATAACCTGTCGGGGTGAAGATCCTGGTCATCGACAACTACGACAGCTTCGTCTACAACCTCGTCCAGTACCTCGGACAGCTCGGGGCGCAGGCCGATGTCTGGCGCAACGATGACGAACGGCTCGACGATCTGGAGTCCGTGGTGCAGGCCTACGACGGGATCCTGCTCTCACCCGGACCGGGCACACCGCAGCGCGCCGGAGCGACCATGCCGATCATCCCGGTGGCCGCCGCCGCAGGCACCCCGCTGCTCGGCGTCTGCCTCGGACACCAGGCCATCGGCGCCGCCTACGGTGCCACCGTCGACCGCGCCCCCGAACTGCTGCACGGCAAGACCTCGCTGGTCACGCACAACGACGAGGGAGTCCTCAAGGGCCTCCCGGATCCGTTCGTGGCCACCCGCTACCACTCGCTGACCGTGCTGCCGGAGACCATTCCCGACGAACTGGTCGTCACCGGGCGCACCGAGTCGGGGATCGTCATGGCCATGCGGCACCGCGATCTTCCGATCCACGGTGTGCAGTTCCATCCGGAGAGCGTGCTCACCCAGGGCGGTCACCGGATGCTCGCCAACTGGCTCGCCGTGTGCGGCTACGACGTTCCGGAAGAACGCGTCGCCCAGCTCGAGACCGAGGTCGCCAACGCGCTCGGCGCCTAGGCGGCTACGTCGAGGGTCCGGCGCTCAGGGCACCAGGCTCGACTTGCCGATCACCACCGACACCGGGTCGCTGCGGCGCAGACGGGATCCGGGCGGCGGATCCTGGGAGATGATCTTGCCGTTGTTCGGCGACCCGATCGGCACCCCCTTGGACCCGGCATCGAGCGTCGCATCCCAGCCGGCGGCCTCCAGCGCGCTGCGCGCCTCGTCCATCGTCTTGCCCTTGAGGTCGGGCACCACGAACTGGTTGCCGCGTGAGATGGTCATCTGCACCACGCTGCCCGCCTTGACGGTTACGCCCGCCGACGGCGATGTCGACACGACCTGACCGGCCGGGCGCTCCGAGTCGCCTTGCACGCTGGTCGGCTCCAGACCCATCTGGGCGAGCGTGGTGCGGGCCTGATCCTCGGTCTGACCGGTCAGATCCGGGACGGTCACATCCTGCGGACCGGTGCCGATGAACAGCACCACCGGGGTGTTGATGGCGGTGTCGGTGCCGGTGGTCGGTGTCGTGCGGACCACCTTGTCCTTCAGAGAATCGGGGGACTCGGTGTCTTGCGTCTTGATCTTCGAGTCGTCGAAACCGAGCGTGGCCAGCGCCTGCCGGGCCTGCTTCTCGGTCTTGCCGCGCAGGTCGGGGATCTCCGCCTTCTCCGGACCGGACGACACGTACAGCGTCACCTCGGAGCCGCGGGGCGTCGGGACGTCGTTGCCCGGGGCGGTCCGCGTCGCCAGGCCCTGGTCGACGTCGGCGCTCGGTTCCTCGAGCTCCTTCACCTTGAAACCGGCCTGCTGCAGGTTGTCCTCGGCGGCGTCGGCGGTCAGACCGGTCACCTTCGGCACGCTGATCAGCGGCTGCGAACTGCTCCACGGCGCCCACACGAACAATCCGGCGATCAGGGCGACGATCGCGACGAGCGATCCGACGACCATCCACCGGCGACGGCGGTACGGCGTCGCATCGTCGTCGTCGAAGTCGTAGTCGCCGCTTACCCGGCGTGAGCTGAGTCCGCGCGCCGGCGTCTCGGCCAGGTCGTCCGGACTGCCCAGCAGCAGCGGGGCCGACGGCTTGCCGCCGGCCAGCACCTTGATCAGGTCCGACCGGAATTCGGCGGCCGTCTGGTACCGGTTCTCCGGGTTCTTGCTCATCGCCTTCATGACGACCGAGTCGAGTTCCGGGGTGATCTCCGGGTTGATCTGCGACGGACGCCGCGGATCCTCGTGCACGTGCTGGTGGGCGACGGCGATCGGGGAGTCGCCGGTGAACGGCGGCTCGCCGGTGACCAGCTCGAACAGCACACAACCCATCGAATAGATGTCGCTGCGCGGATCGACCTTGATGCCGCGGGCCTGCTCCGGCGAGAGGTACTGGGCGGTACCCATCACCGCGGACGTCTGCGTCATCGTCGCACCGGTGTCGTCCATGGCACGGGCGATGCCGAAGTCCATCACCTTGACCGCACCGTGGGTGTCGATCATGACGTTGGCCGGCTTCATGTCGCGGTGGACGATGCCGTTCTTGTGCGAGAAGTCCATCGCCGCCGCCACATCGGCCATCCAGGTCATGGCCTGGCGGGGCGCGATGGTGCCGCTGGCGCGCAGCACGTCGCGGAGTGTCTCGCCGTCGACGTACTCCATCACGATGAACGGCAGCGGACCCTCGGTGGTCTCGGCCTCACCGGTGTCGAAGACCTGCACGATGGTCGGATGGTTCAGCTTCGCGGCGTTCTGCGCCTCGCGGCGGAACCGCAGATAGAACGACGGGTCGCGGGCCAGGTCGGGCCGCAGGATCTTGATCGCCACATCGCGGTGCAGCAGGTGATCCCGGGCGAACTGGACCTCGGACATGCCGCCGAAGCCGAGCGTTTCGCCCAGCTCGTAGCGGTCCGAGAGCATCTGCGTCATTGCGGCCATCCGGGGATCGTCGGCAACGGGATGGTCGGGATGACCGGCCCGGGTGCCGTCGGCAGTGTGCGCGTCGGCTCCGGGGTGTCGTCGGTGGTGCGGGTCGGCCGCTCACGCGACGAGGTGGTCTTCTCCGACGTCTCCGAACTGGTCGACGTCGGCTTGGAGCTGCTCGTGGACCGGGTGGTGCTGCGTTCGGGTTCGGTGGTCCGCGTCTCGGTGGAGATCGACGTCGGGGTGTGGGCCGGCTTGCCGCCGGACTGCACCACCCACATGGCGATGAGTGCGATCGCGCCGACCAGCAGCAGCAATGCGATCACCGCGAGCACCTTCTGGCCGGTGGTCCAGCCGGTGTCGGCGACCGGCCGGGCCGTGGTCACCGGACGGGACGGCGGTGCGGACACCGGGCGCGGGGCCGGCGGCGCCACCACCGGGCGCGGCGCCGTGGGGCGCGGGGCGGGCTTGGTGGCCGCCGAGGCACCGCGCGGACGCGGCGGACGATGGCCGGCGCGCACGGCGGCGACGGCCTCGGCGAACTCGCCGCCGGTCGCGTACCGCTGCTTGGGATCCTTCGCCAGGGTGGTGTCGATGAGTTCGCGGACCGGTGCCGGAATCGAATCGGGCAGCGGGGGCGGCGGCTCCTGGATGTGCTTGACCGCGACGGTGATCGCGCCGTCACCGCTGAACGGACGGCGACCGGTCAGCGCCTCGTAGCCGACCACACCCAGCGAGTACACGTCCGACGCCGAGGTGGCGTCGCCGCCCTGCGCCTGCTCCGGCGAGATGTACTGGGCGGTGCCCATCACCATGCCGGTCTGGGTGACCGGGGCGGCGTCGACGGCCTTGGCGATACCGAAGTCGGTGATCTTCACCTGGCCGGTCGGGGTGATCAGGATGTTGCCGGGCTTCACGTCACGGTGCACCAGGCCCTGCGCGTGCGCGGCCTGCAGCGCCCACCCGGTCTGCTCGAGCATGTCCAGGGTGTGCGTCAGCGACAGCGTGCCCATCCGGCTGATCACCGAGTTCAGCGGCTCGCCGTCCACCAGCTCCATCACCAGGTAGGCGAGCGGGTCGCCGCCGTTGCGGTCCGGCGTCTCGCCGTAGTCGAAGACGTTCGCGATGCCGGGGTCGTTGAGGCGAGCGGTGGTCTGCGCCTCGGCGCGGAACCGCTGCAGGAACTCCGGGTCGTTGGAGTATTCGGCCTTGAGCACCTTGACCGCGACACGACGGCCGAGCCGGGTGTCGAGGGCCTCCCACACCTGACCCATGCCGCCGGTGGCGATCAGCCGGACCAGGCGGTACCGGTCGGCGATGATGGTCCCGTTCTGCAGGCTCATCGAGCACCTCCCGCATATGCATTCATGACTGCGCGTCCGATCGGGGCGGCGATCGTGCCGCCGTAGGAATTGGCGCCCATGCCGCCGTTCTCGATCACCACGGCGACGGCGATCCGGGCTCCGGAGCTGGGGCTGAAGGCGATGTACCAGGCGAACGGGATACCGTCGGCCCGCTTGGAATCGGTGGTGCCGGTCTTCGACGCGATGCCCGCCTGGGCCCCCGCCGTCGACTGCTCGGACCGCACCATCATTCCCGCCAGTGTGTCAGCTTCTTCGGCGGTCAGCGGACGGTTCACCGCCGACGGCGCCGTCGTGTACAGCGGCTTGGTGTCCGCGGCGAGGAGCCGGTTCACCAGGTACGGCTTCATCCGGACACCGCCGTTGGCGACGGTGGCCGCGATGACGGCGTTCTGCAGGGCGGTCAGGCGGACGTTGCGCTCACCGATCGCCGACTGCGCCAGCGCGGCGTAGTCGGTGCCGATGTCGCCGACGGTCGATTTGGCGACGTCGAGCGGAATGCCCGGCGGGTCCTCGCCGACGCCGAACTTCTTGGCGGTCGAGGTGAACTGCTCCACCGGATCGCCCGGCAGCTTCTTGGTGACCAGCTCGGCGAACGCGGTGTTGCACGAGTACTGGAAGGCCTGCGCCATCGTCACCGTGCCGTTGACCGCACCCGGGCAGGTCTCGCCGTCGTTGTTCGGCAGGGTGGCGGTCGAGTCGGGCAGCGGGATCCGCGACGCGGCGGTCAGCCGGATGTCCGGCTTGATGCCGGCGTTGAGGGCCGTCGAGCTGGTGACCACCTTGAAGGTGGATCCGGGCGGATACAGCTCGTTGATCGCACGGTTGGTCAGCGGCGACGGACGGCCGGGATCGTTGAGCGCCTTCCACGCCGAGGAGGCGGCGTCGAAGTCCTGGTTCGCGAGCGTGTTCGGGTCGTAGCTCGGCGACGACGCCATCGCGAGGATCTTGCCGGTGCTTGGCTCCAGCGCCACCACCGCGCCGCGGCACGGTCCGGCGCAGTCACCGTTCTTGAGCGCGTGATAGGCGGCCAGCTGCAGGCTCGAGTTCAGCGTGGTCTCGACGTTGCCGCCGCGCGGATCGCGGCCGGCGAACATGTCGGTGAACCGCTGGGTGAACAGCCGGTCGTCGCTGCCGGACAGGAACGGGTTCTCGGACAGTTCCAGGCCGGTGGTGCCGTGGTAGAGCGAGTAGTAGCCGGTGACCGGCGCGAACGCCTCCGACGAGTCGGCCGAATCCTGCACCTGCGGGTACACGCGCTGGTAGCGGTAGGCGCCGCCGGTCGACTCCGAGCGGGCCAGAATGGCGCCGTCGGAGGTGACGATCATGCCGCGTTCACGCGAGTACTCGTCGTAGAGCACTCGCTTGTTGCGCGGGTCGTTGCGCAGCGAGTTGGCTTCGATCACCTGCACGTAGGTGGCGTTGGCGAGCAGCAGCGCGATCATCACGAAGACCGCGATCGCCACCTTCTGGATGGGACGGTTCACTGGCGCGGCACCACCTGGGTCGGCATGCCGCCGACGCCCTCGGGGCGACGCACCGGCTTGGGTGCGTCGGGTTCGCGCGCCGCATTGGAGATGCGGATCAGCAGCGCCAGCAGAATGTAGTTCGCCAGCAGGGACGAGCCGCCGTACGACAGGAACGGTGACGTCAGCCCGGTCAGCGGGATGAGCTTGGAGACGCCGCCGAAGACGACGAACAGCTGGATCGCGATGGTGAAGGCCAGACCGGCCGCCAGCAGCTTGCCGAAGCTGTCACGCACGGTGACGGCGGTGCGCAGTCCGCGGATGATCAGCACCAGGTACAGGACGGTGATCGCGGTGAGGCCGAACAGGCCGAGCTCCTCGCCGAACGAGGTGAGGATGAAGTCGGTGTCGGCGCACGGCACCATGTTGGGCCGGCCCGAACCCAGGCCGGTGCCGAACAGGCCGCCGGTGGCCAGACCGAACAGGCTCTGACCGAGCTGCTGGCTGCCGGTCTCCCAGGCGGCGAACGGGTCGAGCCAGGCCTGCACGCGCTCCTGCAGGTGCGCGGAGGTGAGGTAGGCGAAGACCGCGGCGATCACGAAGCCGATGACGCCCAGCAGCAGCCAGCTGACCCGCTCGGTGGCCACGTACAGCATGGTGAGCGCGGTCGCGAAGATCAGCAGCGACGTGCCCAGGTCGGTTTCGAACACCAGGACGGCGAGCGCGATGGCCCAGGCGGCGATCAACGGGCCCAGGTCGCGCAGGCGCGGCAGATCCATGCCCGCGAAGTGTTTGCCGGCGGTGGTGAACAGGTCGCGGCGCGACACCAGGAACGAGGCGGTGAAGATGATGATCAGGATCTTCGCGAACTCGCCCGGCTGAATGGAGAACAGCGGCGTCTTGATCCAGATCTTGGAGCCGCCCTCGGAGGACAGGCTGGCCGGCAGGACGGCCGGCAGCGCCAGGAAGATCAGACCGCCGATACCCAGCGTGTACGCATACCGCGACAGCGTCTTGTGGTCGCGGATGAAGAACAGGGTGACCGCGAACGCGGCGACGCCCAGACCGGTCCAGATGAGCTGGCGGTCGGCGCTCTGCGGCGTGCACAGTCCGGTGGCGCCGTCGCCGCCGAGGAACAGCCGGTGGATCATCACCAGTCCGAGCCCGTTGAGGGCGGCGACGGCCGGCAGCATCAGGGGATCGGCGTGCGGCGCGAACCGCCGGATCATCAGGTGCGCGGCCAGCATCAGTGCGGCATAGACGGCGACGTACTTGGCGATGCCCCACGTCACGTCTTTGCTCTGCGCCATCTGGACGATGATCAGGGCGCCGGTGACCACCACCAGGGCGGCCACGATCAGCACCGTCTCGGTGGTCCGGCCCGGCGCCTTCGGTGCAGCCTGCGGGGCCTGCTGCGCTGCGGGGGTGACCGTCATCAGTTCCCCCGGCAGGTCCGGGGACCGTCGGGGTCGGCGGTCGGTGTCGGGGCCGGCGTGGAGGGTGCCGGGGTCTGGCCGGGATGCTCCGGTGTGGGGGCGGGCCCGATCGGCGGGGTGCACAGCGGCAGCAGTGCCAGGTCACGGACCCGGTCCTGGACGTCGCGCTGGCTCAGGCCGCGGATGCTGGCCGAGGTGACGGCGCTCTGGCCCACATCGGTCAGATCGGCGACCTTCATCGGCGCGCATGAACGGTCGTCGCCGGTGGGGACGAACAGCACGTCGGGACGTTCGGCGTTGCGGTCGGACAGGCAGACGCGTTCGGCGGGCGCCTCGAACGAGATGAACAGGATCTTGCCGGGGGTGCCCTGGCGGATCACGACGTCGTCGCCGACGGCGGTCACGAAGTACGACTCCATCGCCTTGGCGCGCACCACCAGGAAACCGACCACGGCCAGCGCGATGAGCGCGGCCACACCGATCAGGGTGAGGGGCAGACGCCAGCGGCCGCGCGGGGCCGGTGCCACCGGATCGTCGAGGGTGGGGCGCTGTACCGGGGAGGCCGGCGGGCGCAGTGCGGCGGCGCGACCGGCCGCCGTGCCCGGATCGGGGACGTAGCCGGCGTCGTCGGAGTCGCCGCCGGCGGCACCGCCGACGATGGGCCGCGATTCGCCGAACTCGGTGTCGACGACGTCCGCGACGATCACGGTCACGTTGTCGGGGGCACCGCTGCGCAGCGCGAGTTCGATCAGGCGGTCGGCGCAGTCGGCTTCGTCCTGCACGGTCGACAGGGTTTCGGCGATGGTCTCCTCGGAGACGACGTCGGAGAGCCCGTCGCTGCACAGCAGGTAGCGGTCACCGGCGCGGGCCTCGCGCATCGTCAGCGTCGGCTCCACCTCCTGACCGGTGAGGGCCTTCATGATCAGCGACCGCTGCGGATGGCTGTGGGCCTGTTCGGCGGTGATCCGGCCTTCGTCGACCAGCGACTGCACGAAGGTGTCGTCGCGAGTGATCTGGGCCAGTTCGCCGTCCCGCATCAGATAGCCGCGGGAGTCGCCGACATGGCACAGGCCCATCCGGCTGCCGGCGAACAGCATCGCGGTCAGCGTGGTGCCCATGCCGTCGAGTTCGGGGTTGCGTTCCACCTGGGCGGCGATGGCGGCGTTGCCCTGATGGGTGGCGTCGTCGAGCGCCTTGAGCAGGTCGCCGCCGGGTTCGTCGTCGTCGAGGGTGCGCAGCGACTCGATCACCAGCTGACTGGCGACTTCGCCGGCGGCGTGGCCGCCCATGCCGTCGGCGAGCGCGAGCAGGCGCGCCCCGGCGTACACGGAGTCTTCGTTGTTGGACCGGACCAGGCCGCGGTCGCTACGCGCGATGTAGCGCAGGACGAGCGTCACGAGCGCAACTCGATCACGGTCTTGCCGATGCGGATCGGCGTGTTGAGCGGGGCCCGCACCGCGGTGGTCACCTTGGCGCGGTCCAGATAGGTGCCGTTGGTGGAGCCCAGGTCTTCGACGTACCAGTCGTCACCCCGTTTGGACAGGCGCGCATGGCGTTCGGAGGCGTAGTCGTCGGACAGCACGAGTGTCGAATCGTCGGCGCGGCCGATCAGGACGGGCTGGTCGCCGAGGGAGATCCGGGTGTTGGCGAGGGCGCCCGCGGTCACCACCAGGTGACGGGCGGTGCCGCTCTTGCGGGCCGACCGTTCGCGGCGGTCGCGGAAGCCGATCGGGCGGCGGTTGCCGGCGGCCACGGCCAGGTCGTTGCGCATGGTGCGGATGATCGCGTAGACGAACAGCCACAGCAGAACGAGGAAGCCGAAGCGGACGAGCTGCAAGACGATTCCCTGCATGGGCACCTCACCTCCGTTTCATCTGGCGCGCGGTCGAGTGCATCGAGGTCTCGATACACGGGGGCGGTCGGGGTGTCAGGCCCCGACCGCCATCGTAGAGGTCGTGCGGTTACTGGAAGCGAACCGCGATGTCCGAATGACCCAGACGGATCCGGTCGCCGTCGGCCAGCTCCCAGCTGCTGACGGTGAGGCCGTTGACGGTGGTGCCGTTGGTCGAGTTCAGGTCCTGCAGCATGGCGGTCTGGCCGTCCCAGCGGATCTCGACGTGACGGCGGGAGACGCCGGTGTCGGGGAGCCGGAACTGGGCGTCCTGGCCGCGGCCGATCACGTTCGAGCCCTGGCGCAGCGCGTAGGTGCGGTTGCTGCCGTCCTCGAGCACCAGGGTGATGGTCGACGGCGGGGCGGCCGGCGCACCGCCGGGAGCGGCGCCGTAGTTCGGCTGGCCGTAGCCCTGGTCGTAGCCGGGCTGCTGTGCGTAGCCCTGGTCGTAACCCGGCTGCTGGCCGTAGCCCTGGTCGTAGCCGGGCTGGGCGGGCTGTGCGTAGCCCTGGTCGTAGCCGGGCTGCTGTGCGTAGCCCTGGTCGTAGCCGGGCTGCTGTGCGTAGCCCTGGTCGTAACCCGGCTGCTGGCCGTAGCCCTGGTCGTAGCCGGGCTGGGCGGGCTGTGCGTAACCCTGGTCGTACCCGGGCTGCTGGCCGTAGCCGGGCTGACCCTGCTGGGCGTACTGGTCGTACCCGGGCTGCTGTGCGTAGCCCTGGTCGTAACCCTGCTGGTTGGGGTCGTAGATCGGCTGGCCGTACTGGTCGTAGCCCTGCTGCCCGTAGCCCTGGGGGTACTGGCCGCCCTGGTCGTTGCCGGGGGGATTGGTCATGTCGGTGGCTCCTCGGTTGGGGCTTTCGGTTTGTGGGGCGTTCGCAGGACCCGGACCGGGTGGCCGGGCGTCCACCGGACGCGGCGTTGCGTCCGGATTCACCACGCCGTGAGTCCGGAACTGACCGGTGTGCAGAGACGGTGCCTGGTCGAACTCTACGACGACAGGTCCATAAGTCTGCCATCCATTGTCCCGGATGAAGTCGGACAAGTGGCGGGAAAAGATCTTCCGATTGAGTTCGTACTCGGTACTGACCTGGGTCAGATCGGACGGGCTGAGCTGCACCACATAGCTGTTCGCGACCAGGGTGGCGCCGTCGCCGAGGTCCTCGGCCGACATCTCCGCTTCCCGCTGGAGACCGTTCTCGATCTCCTGGGGGGCCACTTCGCCGCCGAAGACCCGTGCGAAGCCTCCGTCGACGGCGGACTCGAGCTTGCGCTCGATCTTGTCGAGTAGACCCACGGATCCTCCTTTCGGCTCGCTCAGGCGTGTCGGCGTGCGCGCGACGTCGATCGATGTTACCGGCTGCAGGGGGTTTCCCGCCGCCCGCAGACCTCAATGGCACCGTACGTCACTTCTGTCCCAAAGGCGAGACCTCGGACGATGGTTCATCCGTGCAGGCCACAGGGTCGCCGGCGAATCGATTTTTGCTCGGCACGGATGCCCGTGTAATCTCGGTCAAGTCCGCAAAGGACGTCACGGGCGAGTGGCGGAATGGCAGACGCGCTGGCTTCAGGTGCCAGTGTCCTTCGGGACGTGGGGGTTCAAGTCCCCCTTCGCCCACACAGAGCGGTTTACCGCTTTGAGAGACCCCAGTTTGGGGGCTGAGTGTTCAGCCTCTGAACTGGGGTCTTTCAGTATCTAGGTAGGAAGTCGGCGCCTGAGGGGCGCGGGACGTGTAGTTGACTTCTCCCGGATTAGGAAGCGGGAGGCTTCAGCAGCCCGCTTTGTAGCGGTTGTCTCCGGTTACGTCCACACGCGGCCAGAAATCTTTGGACGGATGCGGATCGGTGGCCATACCTTCTGTGATCCTGGCGCTCTGGACGATCGGTGCTGGTGTCCGGCGAGGTATCTAGACTGAGTCGGTTGGGTTCACTTGGAGGGGGGTTCTGTGTCGCGAGACCCGTGGTTGCACACGCACAAGGAGTGGCAGATAACCCTCGATATGGCGCGAGAGCGCGGTTGGACGGCAACCGTCGGTAGCAATCACAGTGTCACGTACGTCGAGTGTCCCGCCAAGAACCCGCAGTGCAGGGTCAAAGCGTTCTCGACCGGTAGGGGGGCCGAGAATGCCGCCCGGAACAGCCGTAACAAGATCCGCAACTGTATCCACGCCGAGACGGGTCTTCTTGAAACCGCCACGCTACGGATGGACTCCGCAGAGACATTTCTTACGGCGACCTCAGCCGAACTGACCTTGCGTTCGGTGGGCCGCCGTGCCGAGGAACTTCTCGAAATGCTCGACCAAGTCGATTCAGCGCTGGATGAGGCGGCTTCTGCGGTTGAGCGATTGGGCGAAGAGTTCACTGAGACCGCAGAGCGGGAGCAGCAGGCACGGGATGCGCGTGATCGCGCGATCGAGGCTGTTGGCGGTGGTACTCCGCAAGAGTGGATCGTGCAGGCGGGGTCCGATCTGCGGCGAGCAGAGCAGGACATTAAGGGCGTTCCGAAGAAACAGCCGAGCAGCGGTGCGGCACGCAAGCGCCTGGATAGCCTGAAGAATCAATGCGCTGAACTGCGCAAACAGATTTCAACGGAGACGTCCAACACAGATCGGTGACGTGCCTGCGCGCCTGGCGATATTATCAGTTGGCACATGCCAACTGGTGGTGGCTATAGTTGCGGCGGAGAGGGGTGAGTTTGGATGAACGTGGAAGTGGGCCTGCGGGTTTCTGGCGTCGACTGGGATGATCCCGAAGTTGAGCAGGTCATGGTGGAGAAGTTCTCCGATACGTACCTGGCCGGTGTTGACCCGGCTGTCCTCAACATCAGCGTGGAGGACTCGGCTGCAGTCGCCGAGACGGTTCAGATCGCGCGGAAACTGCTTTGCGCGCTACCCGGGCTGAAGATCGACGGCGTCGACCGCGATCTCGTGAACGTCTCTGACATCGCTCACCGTGTGGGCATGACCCGCGAGGGCGCGCGAAAGTGGACTCAGTCCGACACGTTTCCGACGGCGTTCTCGTACCTAGGGTCGTCCTCGATGTCGGTATGGACTTGGACTGAAGTTGTTCTTTGGTTGCGCACCGAACGAAGCCTGGAACTCGATGACCAACTGCCGACAATCGAGGTCTTGACTCAGATCGAGAACTGCCTCATGGGCAACCCCGACAACACTTCGGTGCAGTGGAATGCGTTGCCGCCCATGGGCTACTACCAAGCAGTCAAGGCTGTTCGCACGGTGGAGTTTTCGGGCGCTGGCCGTGTCCAGAGGTCCACCTCGTACGCGAGTGGTCTTGTGGACATGGTCAGTTGACACTGAGATCCCGTCAGGAGAGTTCGCTTTGCCGAGTATTGAGATTCTGGAGTCGGAATCGCCAGACGTCTCGTCCGCTGACGTCTCTGCGATCGTCGACGCCACGGCGCCCAGTGGAATCCGTGTAGACCAAGTCAATGCAGGTCCAGTCCGATCGCTGCAAGGCGACGGCCTTGAGATTGACCTCGCGACCGGAGCACCAGCGTTTGCGGTGTTCACCGATGGCACGTTGGCTGTGCGCTTTGAGCACACGCTGCGGATCGCGAATAGACTCGGCGAGGAAGAGGACGGTGAGAAGACTGCTGGGTCTGAACCGACGACGATCACCGTCGTACACGTCTTCGACTTCGAATGCACACGCGACATCCAGGTAACGACGCCTCAGATCACAGCCTGGATTGAGACGAACGTCTACTTCTTGGCCTACCCGTACGTCCGCCAGTTTTTCACGACGATCACCGCCAGCATGGGATTGCCCGCTGTTGTTCTTGGCTACCTAAAGCGCAGTGAACGACCCATGGCCGAAGCCCTCACCGACCAAGACGTCAACAACGACAGCGAGTAGACGCAAGCCTCCGGGGCGTGGGTATGAGCGAGCAAACACACCAGCGATGAGCCCGCCGGGTACATCGAGGGCTTGGAGCAGTCGCCGCCTGAGTTTCAGGACTGACTTCCAGTTCGGAGATGGTGCTGAACCCCGAGTTCCGCGTCTGATTTCCGTCGGGTCGCGACGGGAAACGCACGTGACACCATGGCGACATGTTGCAAGGAGCCAAAGAAGTTATCGCCATCGGTCTCGCCGTCTTAGCGCTCAGTGGGTTTTGCGTGAGCGCACTAATCGTCTTGGTGGTTGGCGTCTATGCGGTGTGCCGCCCGGCCTTTCCTCGCCTCCACCAGGTCGGGTGGAGTGTGGCGGCCGTCGTTCTCAACACGTCCTGCATGTGCTTGGTGCTGCCGGTCGCCGGATCGCTAGCGAGCCCCTGATCGCCGCTCCGTTCCTCTTCCGGCAACTGGTCAGTCCCGAGCGAATGTGAGACTCCGGGGCCAACGGCCTACTGGGTCGACGACGGACTGCGGCGCATTGCCACTAACCGGTCGTTGGCGAGGTGTTCGGTCCGGGCGATCAGTTCGTGCGCGGAGACCCCGAGGGCGGCGCTGATCGCCCAGAGTCGGTCGAGGCTGACACTGTGCGTGCCGTTCTCGATCCGGGCGATCGTCGGGCGGGAGACCTCGGCGAAGTCGGCGAGCACGGTTTGACTGATCCCGGCGTCGGCACGGGCTCGACGCAGAACATCACCGAACGCGAGCCGGTGTGCGCGACGGCGGTCGATTTCTTCCTGCGAGGTGGGGAGTTCAGGAAGCGGCACCCGCCCAAGATCGGCCACCACCCCAGCCCGAATGAATCAAATGTGATACTATTATCTACTCCGGTGGCTTGGGGGAATCGCCCGATTCCACGGTTTCTGCCGGGTGCGATCACATGAGTCTTCAGGGGAGAGTTCGATGACCAATCCACGACCGCCGTTCCAGCAGGCCCCCCGGCCGCCGATTCAACACCCACACCAGCGCCCGCCCTACGGTCAGCAGGCACCCCTGCCGCAGGCACCGTCCCAGCAAGCGCCGTTCCAGCAGGCGCCCCACCCGGCATCGAGTGCGGGAGCGGAGAAGGCCAAGAAGATCACGATCATCGGTTCGATCATCACGCTGCTCGTGTTCATCGTCTTCGCAATCGTGGCGTGCGTGAGCGTCAGTGGATTCCTGACCGCGCTGTTCGTGGGTCTGCCGGTGGTTGTGGTCCTGGGCGCGGGCACCTTCATCCTGCAGAAGGCGGTCCAGAAATGAGCCTGCGTGAGACCCGGCAGATGGTCGGCACGGCCCGACAGATCGGCTTTTCCCGCCGCGAACTGCTGAAACTGGCGGCCGTGGCTGCCGGTGGCGCCGTCGTTGCGGCCTGCGGTGGCAGCAGCAGTGGCGGCCCGATCGACACGTTCGTCGTGGGCACCTGGCAGGTGCGCTATCAACTGCCCCGCACCACCAGTGCTCCGCCGCCGCCCGTCCAGGCCACGCTGACCGTCAACTCTGATGGAACCTTCACCAGCACCGGCGACGGCATCCTGCCCACCCAAGGCACCTGGACAATGGGCAAGGGCTTCATGCAGATCAGCGGCGACGGCAAGAACGCCATGGCCAGCAATCACCGACCAGGCGACCATCCAGTGGCAGTGGACTGACGCAGGCGGCTCGGTTCCGGTCACCTGGGACAGCGGTTCCAAGACCCTCACCTTCATCGGCAACAGTGCCGACGGAATCACCTTCCCCATCCAGGCCACCAAGCAGTAAGGGAAGCCATGAAGCGTCTACTCGTCACCGCCCTCGTCAGCCTGTCCGCTGCCGTCGGCCTCATCTCCACTGCCGCGCCTGCCGAGGCCGCCTACCGGCCCGCGCAGGTCGTGTCCCTGTACGGGGATGTCCTGCACTCAGGCGGCAGTTGCAGTGGTCCGGTCCGGATCGTCACCAAGACCGACCCCCGCAAGCGCGGCTGGGTCGAATCGGACTACATCCCGGGCCGGTTCAACCGCACCTGCTCACTGCGTATCTGGTCGAACTACGGCACCAAACTCCCCGGCACCAACTGGTCCCCGCGAATCAACGTCAGCCGCCGGGGTGGTGCTGTGGTGCGGCAGCGTCAGTTCATCGGCTCCGGTGTGCAGGGAATCCAGTACGGCACCGGCGGCCCACAGGTCGCCGTCGTGCACTACCTGATCATCCCCTGACAGACCCACGAGCCATGATGGCAGCCATGGACAGCAAACCCGGCGGTCAGAATCAGTGGATTCTCACTCCCGAGGAACGCCGGGACTGGCTGAAACGTCGCGCCGACTGGCGTCCGAATCTCCCGGAGGCTGAACGCCTCGAGATCGAGACGAAGTACGACGACGACGCGATCAAACTGGCGATCGCGTCGGGCTTCAACTGAGCCAGGTGGGCGTCGTAGTCAAGGTGATTCGAACAGGACTGGGTTTCGTGACTCCGTCACCTACGCGCGGCCGATACCACGCGCAATGCTCTCTATGGCCGCAACGAGACGCTTCTGTCGTCCCGTATCGCTGTCCGTCGACGGATACGATCCAGTCTGCAGACTGAGCACCTCAGTCGACAGTTCGTACGTGTCAACGTACTTCCGATTTCGATCGTCGATGTAGGTCACGACTACTGCGAAGGAATCGGGGACCGGTTCGTCCTTATCCCTCGCGTCTTGGTAGAGGTTGTCGAGCACCTGACCGGGTGCGAGCGTCGGAATCACGCGCGCGTAGCGGCGCTGAAGACTCCAGGTAGCGAACTGGTCGATGTTGTCATCTAACGAACCAGGCAACAGGGGCAGTGGGGGTTCAAAGGTGACTTTCACCTTCTTGGCGACGCTCTGACCGAGGTTCGCAACATGAAACTCGTAGTTCCTCGTCAGGATGGATGGCTGCAGAGTCGCGACCACGATGGGACGTGTGCGATCTTTGCTGTCCGCGCGTAGCGCGAAAAGTGTCCAGATCGCCACGAGTGCTGCAATCGCCGTAGCGATCGCGCCAACTGCCGTCCAGAAAGTCGAGTCCACTCAGCGAGTATGTCGCACCGAAGTCCATCGCTCGATCAGGCTTGTCCGCTCCGCGCGGCTGAGATCACCCACCACGAAGCGCTACGGATTAGCGTCAATCGCTCTCCCTGCACGGACCACACGGCGTCTACCAGCGCTGACGAGAACTTCTGCCAGTCCCACCCATGGTGCGAGTTGACTAGCCTCAGTGCTATGGCAGAGAACACCGAGGCGGCAACCATCCTTACAGCGTTCCGCGACATCCTAGAGTCCGATCTTCTCGACGCAGACAGCCCGTACAGGGAGCGCTCGGTTGCTCAAGTTGATGCCGCGATCCAGGCGCTTGTCAGATCCGGAGCAGCAGACCCGTCTCAGATTGACGCATACAACTCGGTCAAGGAGTACCGGAGCGATTTCGTACACGCTCTCGTCGGGTCTCAACAAGCGGCGTACCTCCAGAGTGCTGGCCGCATTGAAATCTGAAACTGCTGGTCGTATGAAGTCTGAGGAAGTGCGTTCCTCGGCACGATCGAGCGGCCAAACAAGCCTTGTCGGAAGCGCGTGCTACTCACTAACGCATGCCCCCGACTATGGAGTTACCCCGTCTCGCCGCCTTTCACCGGTCCATGCTCGTGAACCATGTCAAGCGAGCGCACTTTACGGTTCCCAGTAAGGGCCGCACCGTCGGAGTCGACTTCTATGCCGATTCTGCGCCGTTTGAACTCGTGTTTTCATACCAACTGGTGCCGCCCGTACTCATTCCGGTCCTCCCCGGCTACCGCGTACCGATACTGCTAGGCGAGCAGTACGGCCCGATGAGAGACGTCCTCGGGATTACGGCCGGTGGCAGTACGCCGTGGAGGCCGAGCGACTTCTTCACCACACTCAATAGCGCGATTCCGGCCGAGTATGTTCGCCGAACCCATGAGTGCAGGCCGGAGCATGCGGCGCGGTACCCCGGTCCTGAGATCGAAGACGCTGACAAGACGCTCTACTGGTACCACCGTGACTGGGTGCAGGAAGGTGTCGTCGGTGAGCGCCTGAAGTCGCTCCCGACGAGCAAGAACCTAGCGAAGACGCGGCGGCTCTTGGGCGCGGAGATTGCTGACTTCTGCCGACGGCGACACATCAGCATTTGCTGGACGGCAGATAGATCGGACGAGAAGGCACGGCATGTCGATGAGATTGAGAAGGCCGTAGGTTTCCGGGAGTAGATGTTGTGGAGCGCGATGGTCATCGAACTTGAGCGTTAGGCGCGCAGCACCTGATTGTGTGACCGCCGTGCGATTTCGAGCACCTCTTCAGGCTGTGATCCGGGTATACGGATCGCACCCGACCAGGGTTCGTCGTGGGTGTGCAGCCACGCGATTCCCGCCTCCGGAATGAGGAAGGCAACTGCGCGATATGTGGGCCATTGGCCAGGCAGGATGATCCTTTTGTGGCTAGTTGGGTCGCCACCAGGAGGGACAGTGATCCGGAGGGTTCTCCGGTCCGGGAGGAGTGCCGCATTGGTACGCCACGGGCCGACACCGCCTTGGTGTGCCTGAAAGCGGAAAGTGTAAGCGCTATCTCCGGCGACGGCCGCGATGAATCCGCCGACGGAGTCCACGATCCCGAGTGTGATCAAAGATAGAAGCGATCCTACGAAGCGGCGTTCTTCACCGGGCATACCGGTCAAATCCTGTTTGAAGAGGCGATTGAACTCACGAGTAGCGCGAGGGTCGCCGATCATGCCGAGGCCAGTCGTCGTGCGATCGTCAAGGGCGCCGTTCACGATCGTGACGATCACTGGGTCCGGACCGCGCTTGGCAATCAGGACGGACCTTGACGCTTTCCGATAGGCAGTGAATCTGACCATCTCGTTTAGGACGTCGTCAAGAGAGCGATTGCGGAGTTCGTATAGTCGCTGAACGGTTCGCTCAGGATCATCGCCAGCAACACCGGCAACGACGTCGTCACTGAGAATCACGACCTTCTGCAGTGGCTCCGACAGGTCTCTCAAGGTCTTGGTCGTGTCGTCGTAGTACGTCGCCTTCGTGTCGGCGCCGAGGACAACCCGCCCACTTGCTGGATCAACTACACGGGCAGCCACGAACGTCATGTCGGCCAGAATGACTGCCGACAGAAGTCTGGACACGGTGCGACACGCCCGAACTCCACGCGAATATTCGGCCCGGGTTCAGCGGGTGATTGTCGGTTCGACGGACCGTGAAGCCTGGGTGCGGTCAGGCGTATCCAGACCCAGCGGCCTCCTGAATCGGTGGCTCGTGTGTTCGGGCCGTATCGCTGACTGTGACTGGTGAGTGATCTCGCCGAGGAAGACGAGGGCGCGGTGGTACTTCCATCGGGCTATTCCCGTCCCAACGGATACCCGACTTTCGTAGGCCCCGAAACAACTCTTGGCTCGGAAGTGGAGCCCAGAGTTCGTTCGCTGCAGGGTTCATGGGGCAGGGAATCCATACCCAGCGAGCGGAATCGGCGACCAGCACACGCGGAGGGAAATCTGGTCGCTCTTCTGATGACAGTGCGCCGCGCGGAAGAGCCGAAGACGTGGCGGCCGAGAGACGTCAGGCCCGTGACGCCGATGGGCGTTTCGGGGGATCGGGCAGAGGGGCATTTCGCTGTCGGGCTCGAAAATCGGTGCCTGATTTGTGCTGAACTACCCGCGACCCCGACCCCCGTGAGCGGAGGGGCATTCGACGAAAGGCACATCGAAAGACGTAGCGAGCGATCTAGTCCCTGAAACGCCTCAACGGGCCGAGTGGCACCTCGAACCCGTTGTGGAGCGGCTTGAGCAGCCGCGTTCTTGATCTAAGAGCGATCACGAAACCTAGGAGGTTTCTTATGCCCATTTCACCCTGCCCATTTCCTGGTGTCAACTATCGCGATTTCGGTGTGTCGCCGGAGGTGAGCCACTGATGGCGCGCTTCACGAAAAGCCGGGTTGAGCAGGCTTCATCGGTGAGCACCAGTCCGGTGCTGACCGTGGTCGCCGCACCGTCAGGACCGATCAGCCACAGCCCACTTCCTCGACCGGCACCGAACATGGCCGAGCGTTACGACCGGCTGGCCGCTCTCACCATTCGGGTACCTGACGCGGCGGTGGGCAGGCTCGCTATCCGGGATGCCGCGAGGCTGCGCTGCATGCTGCCGGAGTTGGCGCACAAGACCGAGGTCAGCAGGACCCGGGCGGTGGCCCGATTCATCGCTCTGGAAGCGATCACGCACGGCGGCCAGGTCGCACCCAGGGCGGCCTTCAAACGTCAGGCGGT
This sequence comes from Gordonia sp. (in: high G+C Gram-positive bacteria), assembly GCF_047600565.1. GTDB lineage: Bacteria > Actinomycetota > Actinomycetes > Mycobacteriales > Mycobacteriaceae > Gordonia. The sequence continues at coordinate 2,302,282 of NZ_JASGKN010000001.1, read as the reverse complement.
GGACCGCTATATCGGTCAAGTCGGCCTGTCTTCCGAGCGAGGACTGCGCGAGTTGCGGACGGTTCTCTACGAGACCGGGCGACTGCTGCACCCCAGGGAGTACCCGGCCGCGCGGGTTCTTCCGGCCCCGCGTTTCAAGCGTGAACCGGCAGCAACAGCGGAGCAGGTCCGCTACTGGCAGTCGCTGGTCGGTGGTGTGCCAACGGCTCTCGGGCAGCAACTGCAGACCCTCCTCGACCTCTGCCTGGGAGTCGGTGCGCGCCCCTCCGATCTCCGTCACCTGCGTGGGCGAGACATCCAACAGATTCCGGTACGCGGTACCGGTCAGGTCACTGCCGTCACCCTTCCGAATCTGTCCGGCGGCAGCAGGGTCATCCCAGTGTTCGACCCCGCCATCGCCCGTCGACTGAGGCTCCGCGCCGCCTACGTCGGCCCAGAGCACCTGCTGCTGACCGGCGGACTGGTCGGTGAGCGCAACTTGGCCAACAGGACCTCCGAACGGCTCAAGCGGCACGGATACGAGACGGTCTCCTGCTCGGCGCTACGCGGCCGATGGATTCTGACGCTGTCGGACTCCGTTCCGGCAGCACTTCTCATGCAACTTGCTGACCTCGTGGACATCAGAGTCCTGGCCGATCAGCGCGACCGGCTGCGTCGCTACGACCTGGCCGAGGCAGCAGTGCTCACCAGTGAGGTGCGGTACTGATGGCCCCCAAGATTCGCGAGACGTACCTCATCAGTGATGGCCCGTTCGCCGAAGCAGTTGAGGTCATCGACCGATCACAACCACACCTGCTGTTGGCGAAGTGGCGGCGGGACCAACCGGGGTCAGAGACCTTCGGCGGCGGCTACACGATCCGATCGGTGTTGATCCTGATGCTCGCCGACATCATCGCCACCAGTCGCGTGCCAACGATGGCCCACCTGATCCGGTCCTACGGTTCGCTCACGGACCGCCACCTGACTGACCTGGGCCTTCCGCCCGACCTTCCCGCCCGAATCAGCAAGCATCGAGCCCGCGAGTACCACCGCTTCTATGCAGGTCTGACCCGCGTCATCGAGACTCTCGATTCCGGTGCGCGCCTTCCTGCACGCAGGATGACCAATCGCGAGCACGAAGCGGTACTCGCGGACCTCACCTCCGAGGAACAGGCGGCGGCAGCAGCGGCGGCCGAACGATCCCGAATGATCGTGAACGTGATTCTCGCCGGGTCAATCAAGGACCGATGTCCCGACCGACTACGCGGCGATGTCGTCGCCGACGAAACGATCCTCGACCTGGCCAAAGGAGGCGAGATCGGTAGCAAGCCGGATCGCCTTCGCGCCGCCGCCTACTGCGGACGGTTCTATGTGCGCGACAAGCGCAACCAGGTCTCGGCACCAGGGAAGAAGGCGATCAGCAAGGCGGCATTCGGGATCGGTGTCACCGCACTCACGCGGGTCGGCCCGCCGAACGCCCTGCACTCGGTTCCGCCGCTGTTCGTTGGCCTCGACATTCACCCTCCTACCTCCGGGGATGTCGGTGCACTTCGCAACGCCCTGGACCATGCCACCGCGAATGGTCTGCTGCCCGCCCGCACCTCCGACCGCCCCCAGCGACCACTACTGACCGTGGATATGGGCTACTCGGTGAAGTCCGGGTGGCAGCGGCTCCTGCAGGATTACCGTCTGGACGGCGTCGCCCGGTACCCAGCAAGTTGGAAACTGGCATGGACCAGCCAACCCACCACCAAAGGCATACCGGCAGGACCTATCCAAGTCGCCGGAGCCTTCTACTGCCCGGCCGTCAAGAGCCTGATCCGCGAGAATAACCACGTCCCGGTGCTGAGCAAACTCTTGGCCGACGCAGCCTTCAAGACTCACGACGACTACCTGGTTCGGGTCCTGCCCCTGCTGATGGGCCGCAACTCCCGCCTGTATGAAGGCCGGAACCGGGCAGGCCGCCCCAGCCTCAGCGAGCAGACATCGACGGCCTACAAAATCGACCTTGTCTGTCCGGCGGCCCTGGGAAACGTCGCCTGCCCACTCAAACCAGAATCGCTGACGGCCTCACGCCCCGGCGCCCCACTGGTTGAACCGACCTGGAAAGCCAGCGACTACGCCTGCTGTGCCAACAGCAGCGTCACCGTCACACTCACCGACAACCAACTCCGCATGTGGCAAGGCGGGCCAGTCCCCGGCACCTGGAAGCACGCGATCCTCTACGAGGCCATGCGTGCGCTCACCGAGCAACGCTTCAGCCGAGTCAAGAGCACCGATGGTGCAGGCCTGGCTGACCTCAAGTCCGGAGCCCGTCGCGAACCCTTCATCGCCCTCACAATCGCAATGGCATTCGCAGCAGTGAACGTCGAAACACAGCGGCACTTCGATGCCCGGCGCGGCCGACCCAACGATCTGGACGTCAAACTCCGAACCCTCCGCGACGACATCGGCAGAGAACCTGCGCAACCCCCAGCACTGACCTAGCGGCCCTGATCCTGATGGGCGGCCCCGACGGACGGGTCCGCCCATCAGTGCTGCCCACGAGTCGAAGAAACTCTCTGGAAAATCCGAACCCTGAAGGGCAACCGGCGTAAGAGCCGCCCTACACGCGACGGTGGCCCCACGCGCTTCTAGCCAACTTGTGCCTGGGGAGCACCCCGCCATGGCGAACCTGGGCCTGCGGGCAACACCTCAGCACTCGACCCGCAAGGCGCCGAAACTCTCTGGAACTCGCGGATTAACTCTCTGGAACCGGATCGGCAAGAGTGGCGGTGACATCGCAGATTAAACCGCTCACACACACGAAGAGGCCCGGTTGTGATTCACAACCGGGCCTCTTCGTTTCGTCTGATCAACGGTGTCGTTCGCAGTCACCAGATGAGTCAGCTGTCGGGCAGGAAGTAGAGCCGGCCGGTCGGGTTCAGCAGGTCGGAGAGTGACGCCCAGGGCACCGTGATCGGGACGAAGTCGCCCTGCGCGTGGGTCACCGGGACATAGACGTGCAGGCCCTGCGGGAGGGCGACCCAGCGGCTCAGGCTCGACTCGTCGCCGGCCGCGGCGGCCAGCACCCCGGACGGATCACGCTGACGCAGGAGTGCCCGCAAACGTCCCACCGTCGCCGACGGATCGCTGAACAGATCACCGAGAGACAGCCTTTTGCCGCTGCCGGCATCGACCACCGTCGTCGAGACCGACAGGACCGGGTCCTTGCCGTCCTCGGTGGACCGGACGATCAGCGTGCCCGAGAACGTGGAATCCGCGACGTCCACGCGCGACCGTTCGCCGGCGCTCAGCTCCCCGTCCTCCAGGAGCACCTTCCGGGTCGACGCCCCGCTCACCAGAGCGTCGGCGGCATCGGACATCGCTTGGTTGAAGGAGTCGCGGACCGGCTTCTCGCCGTTCCCGATCTGCGGCACCCCGAAGCTCCACGTCGAACCGTTGCCGGCGCCGCCCTGCTCCGGGTCGAGAGCGGTGCTGTAACCCTCGGTCGACGGGGCCGACTCCGCCGACGTCGCGGCGACCGTCGGCGACGACACCGGTGTGGTCGGCTCCCCGGACCCGCCCGAACCGCAGCCGGCCACCAGCAGCACCCCGGAGACGGCCAGGACGAACAGTGGACGCTTCATAACCGAATGGTAGGCCGGGAAAGCCCGCCGGAGACCCGCATCCGCCCGGTGCCCGCAGGTGACTAGGGTCGAGCCATGGCCCATGTCTTCGACGACGCCGTCGCGGTGAAACCCGGCGAGAACGGCGTCTTCCACGCCCACACCCACGACGCCTACAACAACATGGTCGGCCCGTACGGCGGGATCACCGCCGCCACCGTCGTCCACGCACTGCAACAGCATCCGGACGCGCTCGGCGACCCTCTCGCACTCACCCTCAACTACGCCGCACCCGTCGCCAACGGCGCGTGGGATCTGCACACTGAAATCGTCCGCACCAACCGGACCAATCAGCACTGGACGTTCCGCATCGTGCAGAACGACGCGACCGTGTCCACCGGCAGCGCCGTCTTCGGACCGCACCGCGACACGTGGAGCGACACCGAAGCCGTCCGGCCCGAGGCCCCCGCACCGATGGAGGTGGAAGACAAGGACTTCCCCGACTTCATCGCCTGGGACAAGAACTACGAGATGCGGTTCGTCACCGGATGGCTCGACGGCAGCGTCAAGACCGACGACTCCACCTCGACGGTATGGCTCCGTGACCGCCCCGAACGGCCACTCGACTACCCGGCCCTCGCATCCATGGCCGACGCCTTCTTCCCGCGCGCCTTCCTCCGCCACGGCACCTACCTGCCGGCCGGCACCATCAGCCTCACCACCTACTTCCACGCGAGCCCCGACGAGCTCGCCGCCCACGGCACCGGCCACCTGCTGGGCACCGCCCGCGCAGCACGCTTCGCCGGCGGCCACTTCGATCAGGACGCCCAACTGTGGGGCGGCGACGTCCTGCTCGCCACCACGCACCAACTCGTCTACTTCAAGGACCCCACCACCTGAGCCCGCCACCCGGGTCTTTGTGCCCAGAGCACAAAGACCCGGTCGAAGTTCGTTGCGCTAGGCCGTTTCCGGTGACCTGGATCACCCATAGTGTCGGAGGTCACAACCACACGGAAAGGTGACGCGCGTGGACATCGGCACGTACTTCAGCTGGGAGCTCAGCGCTCGGGGCGACGCCCCCTGCGTACGCGACGACGCGATGGAGCTCAGCTACGCGCAGTTCGCCGAACGGGTGGAGGCGGTGGCCGAGCAACTCGCCGGTCTCGGTGTCGGCGCCGGCGACGTGGTCGCCACCTTCCTGCCCAACCGCGCCGAACTCGCGATCACGTTGATGGCGGCGTGGCGGCTCCGCGCGATCGGCACTCCCGTCAACCCGGGCTTCACCGACACCGAAGCCGAATATCAACTCGGCGACTCCGGCGCCGTGGTGGTCGTGGGGGAGCGTCCTTTCGATGAGCTCAAGGAACGGACGTTCGTTCACGTCGATGACCTCGCCACCGCGCCCTCGGCGTCGTGGACGCCCCCGGAGCCGCCGACCGACGCCGACGACGCACTGCTCATCTACACGTCCGGGTCCACCGGCAAGCCGAAGGGCGTCCGCCTCGGCCACGACAACCTCCGCTTCATGGCCAGCAGCGCCGGCGAGTTCTTCTCCCTCACCGAGAACGATCACGCGCTTCTCATCCTCCCGCTGTTCCACGTGAACGCGATCTGCCTCAGCCTGCTGGCACCGATCATCGCCGGCGGGCAGCTGTCCATCACCGGACAGTTCTCGGTTCGCCGATTCTTCGGCGACGTCGCGCGCCTGCAGCCCACCTACTTCTCGGCGGTACCCACCATCTACGCCCTGCTCGTCTCGCAGGGTGACGTCGACAAGGCCGCCCTGTCGCCCCTGCGGTTCGCGATCTGCGGTGCCGCCCCGATCTCCAAGGAACTGCTCGAACGCGTCGAAGGCGAGTTCGGATTCCCGATCGTCGAGGGCTACGGCCTCACCGAAGCGACCTGTGCGTCGGCCTGCAATCCGGTCGACGGCGTCCGCAAGCTCGGCACCGTCGGCCCGGCGCTGCCCGGCCAGACCATCCGCACCGTCGACCCCGAAGGACACGACGTCGGGGTCGGCGAACGCGGCGAAGTCCTGATCGGGGGCCCGACCGTGATGCGCGGCTACCTGAACAAGCCGGACGCCACCGCCAGCACCCTCGTCGGCGGCTGGGTGCACACCGGCGATGTCGGCATCCTCGACGAGGACGGCTACCTGAAGATCGTCGACCGCATCAAGGACATGATCATCCGCGGTGGAGAGAACCTCTACCCCAAGGAGATCGAATCAGCGCTGGCCACCAACCCCGGCGTGCTCGAATGCGCGGTGGTCGGCGCCCCCGATCAGCTCTTCGGCGAAGTGCCCGTCGCCTTCGTCGTCCCCTACCCCGAATCGTCCCTCACTCCCGAGGAACTGAGTGCCTTCGTCGAACCGCTCCTCACCAAGGTCAAGCGGCCCACGGAGATCCACATCGTCGACGCTCTGCCGCGGAACCCCGTCGGCAAGATCGACAAACCAGGCCTGCGACACCGAATGAGCGCCGCCGCCACCTGACCCGCCTCACCGCCTCCCGCTGAAGAACCGAGACGACCTCTCGGCGCGGTGAAGCACGCCCTCGAACCGATCAACGACGACGAACCCCGAAGGAGAAAGACAATGGGATTCAAAGAAGCAGACTTCCCGCCGGTGGATCCGCCGGCCTTCCTCAACGAGCCGCTGCGCGACCGCGTGCGCACCCTCTCCACCCACTGGGCCGAATACGGCTTCGGTACCCCGAAGATGGTGCACGTGATCTATCTGGTGAAGATCGCGGTGCTCTACCTCGTCGCCGGCATCAGCCTCGCGACCCTCACCTCCGGCCTGAACCCGCTGCACATCAGCGACTGGTGGAACGAACCGATCGTCTATCAGAAGCTGATCCTGTGGACGGTGCTGCTCGAAGCGATCGGCATCGCCGGATCGTGGGGCATGCTGGCCGGCAAGTTCAAGCCGCAGACCGGCGGCATCCTGTTCTGGGCACGCCCGGGCACCATCCGCATGGCGCCGTGGCCGGACAAGGTGCCCGGCACCGGTGGTGACTCGCGCACCGTGTTCGACGTCGTGGTGTACCTCGCCTTCCTGGCGAACCTGCTCGTCGGTGTCGCGATGCCCGGACGGCAGTCGGCCTCGTTCACCGAGGCGATGGCCAACACCCCGCTCGACGTCGACGCCTCGCACGGACTGATCAACCCGGTCATCCTGTACCCGTTGCTGGTGCTGTGGATCGTCTTGGGTCTGCGCGACAAGGTCGCCTTCCTGGGATCGCGCGCCGAGCAGTACCTGCCGGCCGTCGTGTTCTTCGCCTTCCTGCCGTTCACCAACATGATCATCGCGGCCAAGCTGCTGATCGTGATCGTGTGGATCGGTGCCGGCGTCTCCAAGATCGGCAAGCATTTCACCAACGTGATCCCGCCGATGATCTCGAACACCCCGTGGCTCACCATCCGGGCCATCAAGCGGATGAACTACCGGAACTTCCCGAACGACCTGCGCCCGTCCAAGCTCGCCTCCTTCCAGGGACACGTGCTGGGCACCCTCGTGGAGATCGTGACCCCGCTGGTCCTGTTGTTCTCCGGATACAAGTGGCTGACCCTGGCCGCCGTCGTCCTGATGGTCTGCTTCCACCTGTTCATCTTCTCCACGTTCCCGCTCGCGGTGCCGCTGGAGTGGAACCTGCTGTTCGCGTTCCTGTCGGTGTTCCTGTTCTGGGGCTACCCGTCCTGGGAGGGCTTCGGCGTCGCCGACTTCAGCCCGACCTGGCTGCTGATCCTGCTCGCCGCCGCACTGCTGGTCATGCCGGTCCTCGGCAACCTGCGACCGGACCTGGTGTCGTTCCTGCCGTCGCTGCGGCAGTACGCCGGCAACTGGGCGTCGGCCATGTGGGCGTTCACCCCGGGCGCCGAGGAGAAGCTCAACAGCGACGCGATCGTGCGTCCGGCGAAGAACAACGTGACCCAGCTCGAGCAGATCGGTTACGAGCCGGAGATCGCCGAGATCACCATGCAGCAGACCATCGGCTGGCGCTCCATGCACAGCCAGGGCCGAGGCCTCTACTCTGTGCTGTACCGGGAGCTCGGTGAGGACGCCATCAGCGACTACACGATCCGCGAGGGCGAGTTCGCCTGCAACTCGATGCTGGGCTTCAACTTCGGTGACGGCCACTTCCACAACTGGCGGCTGATCGAAGCCATCCAGAAGCGGGTCGGCTTCGAACCGGGTGAGTTCACCGTCGTCTGGGTGGAGTCGCAGCCCATCCACAAGAAGACGCAGGAGTACATGGTGATCGACGCGGCCCTGGGCATCATCGAGCGCGGCACCTGGAACGTGGCGGACGCGGTCGAAGAGCAGCCGTGGCTGCCCAACGGACCGATTCCGATCAACGTCACCTGGCGCAGCGATCGGGTGCCGAGCCGGAGCACGGTCACCGGCAAGAAGGCGCCCAAGCGGCAGGAAGTCACGCAGCCGTGACGACGGCAGTGGTGGTCGGCGGTGGGCCCAACGGGCTCGCCGCCGGCCTGCGCCTCGCGAAGCAGGGTGTGGAGGTCACGGTCCTCGAGGCCGGCGACCAGATCGGTGGCGGAGCCCGCTCAGGCGAGCTCGGCACCCCCGGCCTGATCCACGACTTCTGCTCGGCGTTCCACCCGATGGGTGTCAGTTCACCGGTCTGGACCGAGTTCGGACTGGACCGCTACGGCCTGCAGTGGGCGTGGCCGGAGATCGACTGCGTCCACCCGCTCGACAGTGGTTCGGCCGCGGTCCTGCATCAGTCGCTCGACGAGACGGCCGACGGACTCGGTGAGGACGGCACACGGTGGCATTGCACGTTCGATCGTCTCGTCGCCGACTTCGACGACATCGCCCCGGACCTGCTGCGGCCGATCATCAACATCCCGCACCATCCGTTCAAACTGGGCATGTTCGGGCCGAAGGCGCTGTTGCCGGCGACCACACTGGCCAAGTACTTCAAGACGCCGGAAGCGCAGGCGCTGTACGCGGGCGTCGCCGCCCACGCGTTCACCCGGCTGGACCGGCCCATGACCGCCTCCCTCGGACTGATGATCACCGCGAGCGGCCACAAGTTCGGCTGGCCGGTGGCCGTCGGCGGATCCGGTGCCATCACCCGTGCGGCGGCGGCGGCACTCACCGATCTCGGTGGACGGATCGAGACGGGCGTGACCGTCACCGACCGTGCGCAGATCCCCGCCGCCGACCTGGTGCTCCTCGACCTGTCCGCCGCCCAGGTGCATTCGCTGTACGGCGACCTGATGCCGGCACGCATCGCCCGGTCGTATCAGCGGTACCGGGTCGGGTCCGCCGCCTTCAAGGTCGATTTCGCGATCACCGGTGACATCCCGTGGCGCAATCCGGAGGCCACCCGGGCGGGCACCGTCCACCTCGGCGGCGCGCTGCCGGAGATCATCGAGACCGAACGGCAACGTGCCGCCGGTCAGATGGCGGACCGCCCGTTCGTCCTGGTCGGCCAGCAGTATCTCGCCGACCCGAGCCGCAGCAACGGCGACGTCAACCCGATCTGGTCGTACGCGCACGTCCCGGCCGGCTACGACGGCGACGCCACCGAGGCGGTGATCGCGCAGATCGAACGGTTCGCCCCGGGATTCCGGGACACCGTCGTCTCGGTCGAGTCGAAGGGACCGGTCCAGTTGGCGCAGTACAACCCGAACTACGCGGCCGGCGACATCATCGGCGGCGCCAACGACGGGCTGCAGATGCTGTTCCGTCCCCGCATCGGGCTCGACCCGTACGCCACCGGCGTCGACGGCGTCTACATCTGCTCGCAGACGGCTCCCCCCGGCGCCGGCATCCACGGCCTGTGCGGCCACCACGCCGCGATGTCCGCGCTGAAGAAGGCGTGAGGACGTCGGTCAGGGTGCAGGATGCACGCATGAGCCGTCCGGTCGACACCGATCATGATCCCCGCCTCCGCGAGATCGTGGCCGAGGTCGCCGGACGGCTCCGCGCCATCGAAGGACTGATGGTCGACGCCATGACCGAGAAGATGCTGGAGATCGATCAGCTCGACGGCGATCCGGTCCTGGTGGACCTGCTGCACGCGAGCGTCGAAGGCAACATCTCGACGATGATCTACATGCTCGCCAACGACGTTCCCCTCGAGCACACCCAGCCGACGACGGCGGCGGTCGAATACGCGCTGCGGCTGGCCCAGCGTCAGGTGCCGTCGAACTCGCTGATGCGCGCCTATCAGATGGGCGAGCACGAGTTCAATCAGCAATGCCTGGACTTCATCGCCGATCTCGACCTGCCCCGCGACGAGGTGATCGGCGCCTCGAAGCTGATCGGACAGATCGTCTACGACTACATCGACTGGATCTCCCGTTACGTCTTCCGGGCCTACGAGAACGAGGCGCAGCGCTGGATCGGCGCAGAAGGCAACGTGCTGTCGGCGACGGTCAACCAGCTGCTCGACGACGCGGTCCGGCCGGAGGCCTTCGAGAAGGAGACCGGCTACCGGCTCGGCCGCACCCATCTCGCCGCCATCCTGTGGGCGGGGGAGTCGGCGGCCGGCCTGACCGAACTGGATCGGGTGGCCCGGTCGATCGCCGCGGAACTGCGGGCCGAGGCGCCGCCGATCGTCACCGCCGCCGACCGCAACACGGTGTGGCTGTGGATCCCGTTCGGCCGTCACCTTCCGTCGACCGACGCGGAGACGGTCGCCGGACAGGTGACGTTGCCGGCCGGGGCGCGGCTCGCCCTCGGCCTCCCCGGCGGCGGGGTCGGCGGATTCCGGCGCTCACACCAGCAGGCGCGCGCCGCCTACGAGGTGGCGTCCACCGGTGGGCGGACGGCGCCGGGAGTGGTGGGCTTCGGCGACCGCGGCATCGCGGTCGTCTCGGTGATGGCGCGCGATCTGGACTCGACCCGAGAGTGGGTGCGGGAGGTCCTCGGTCCCCTCGCCGCCGACAACGACAACGCCGAGATCCTGCGGGAGACCCTGTCGGTGTACTACTCGTGCGGCGAAAGTCACGTCCGCGCCGCCGAACAGCTGCTGCTGCACCGCAACACGGTCAAGTACCGGATCGGCAAGGCGACCGATCTGCTGCCCGGCCGGCACGACCGGATGGATCTGGCCCTGGCCCTCACCGTGTGCGAGTACCTGGGGTCGGCCGTCCTCGGTGACTGACGGCCGGCTCGAGGTGCTAGCTCACTTGAAGCCGGCGAAGTCGGTCAGTGTCGTCGGGGTGACATCCGACGGGCCCTGCACGTAGCGCTTCATGTACGCCTTCTGCCAGCGGTTGTTCCACTCCGGGATCGGCAGCGGGAACCAGTAGCCCGAGTCGAGCCACATCTGGCCCAGCAGCGGCACGGGCTGGCCGGAAATATCGTGCCAGGTGCCGATCGGGGCGTTGTTGAACGTTCCGTAGTGCGTGCCCTTGCCGCCCCGCTTCCGGCCGTCGACGTAGAACGGCGCGACATCGGTGCCGGCCTCCTTGCCGTCGATGAGGAACTTCACCTGCTTCTTGCCGAGCACCACCGAATAGTCATGCTCACTCTTCAGGTACTTCTCCGGCAGCAGCCGGATCTGCGGAACGATCTCACCGGCCTTCTTCGTCATCAGGAAGAAGCCGCGCGGAAAGTCCATGCCGAGGGCGTTGATGATGGGCTTGCCGAGAGTGCTGACGGCGCCGACCGGCGGGTTGGCGCCGTTGTACATGAACCAGGCGATCTCCAGGCCCAACGGATCGATCGATCGGTTCGAGACGCCCCAGCCGGTGGTGCCTGCCCAGGACGGAATGTCCTTGGTGCCGCCGACCCGCATGGTCATCGTCCAGCCCGGCTTGAAGGTCGGCTTGGACAGCATCTCGGCGTTGTTGTACGGGAAGAGGGCGTTCAGGGTGTCGGGGATGCCGAACGTCACGCCTTGCTTCTTGTCGAACCACAGCCGGCTGTAGCCGACCGAGGTGTTGCACCAGTCCTTCGGCACCTTCGCGAAGTCCTCGTCCATCGTGCGGGCCGGCTTCGGATCGTTGGTGCCGATGTAGCCGGCCATCGCGCGTGGCTGCAGCACCGCACAGTTGGGAACGCCGTCATCGGTTCCGGGAATCTGAATATTCGGGTCGGCGCCCGCAGAACCGACACCCGACCACAGGGTGGCCGCGGCCGCGGTCAGCGATACAGCTGAGGCGAGTTTGCGCATGGTGGACATTTCCCTCCGACTGAAATGAACGATGGTCAAGGTATACGCCCCTGACCCTGAGATTGATACACGAATGGCAAGTTTGTATCAATGCCGGGGGTGTCTCACGCGAGGCGGGTGATCAGCACCTCGACCTCGAGTGTCGAACCGTCGCCGCCGGTGTACACGCCCTTGAGCGGGGGGACGTCGGCGTAGTCGCGTCCGGTGCCGATCTGCACGTAGTGGTCGGTGATCAACTGGTCGTTGGTCGGATCGATGCCCCACCAGCCGCCGGTCCACACCTCGATCCACGCGTGACTCTCACCGTCGAGGGTTTCGCCGACGGCGGGGAACTCGCGCGGGAACAGGTAGCCGGACACGTAGCGGGCCGGAATCCCCAGGCTGCGGATCATCGACAGCGTCACGTGCGCGAAGTCCTGACACACGCCGGACCGTTTGGTCCACGATTCGACCGCGGTCGAATGCACCTCGGTGGTGCCGGGCCGGTAGGTCATCTCCTGCCGGACCCGCGCGATCACCGCCTCCACGGCGGCGGCCGGCCCGAGGCCTTCGGCGGCCTGACGCGCGAGGTCGGCGAGTTCGCCGCCCGGCGTCGTGTACTGGGTGCCCGAGAGCCATTCGTCGTATTCGTCGATCACCGCATCGGTGGCCAGCACGTCCCAGGCGACACTGCGGTCCTCGGCATCGGCGGCCGCATCCTCGGTCTCCACCACCGCCGTGCCGGTCACCTCCAGCCGATCGTGCGGGGTGTGCAGGTCGAAGGCGTTGACGACGGTGCCCCAATAGTCGGTGTACCGGTACTGGCGGGCGGCCGGGGAGGTGTCGACGTGGTCGACGATCACGGTCTGCCGGGCATCGCTGCGCGGCGTCAGGCGGGTCTCGTTGAACGACGACGTCACCGTGGCCGCATAGGCGAAGGACGTGGAGTGCACCACGCGGAGCCGGGCGGTCACCGGAAGACCCCCTCCTCGGGATTGTTGACCAGACCGGTGTCGGTCCACGACAACCACGGTTCGACGTGGAAGTGCTCCTCGGCGATGCATTCGCTGACCGCCCGGCACGACGCCTGCAGCTCCAGCAGCTTGGGCATCAGGTCGTCGATCAGTGCGGCCGGATCGATGAACTCGAGCCCGCTGCGCGCCCGGCCGAGCAGCGTCATCGCCTCGGACTGCGCGCCCACCCGGTCCGGCCGGCGATCCAGCTCGGCCAGATTCACCTCGGCCGTGCGCAGAGCGTTGAAGATCGACCGAGGGAACAGCCGGTCCAGCACCAGGAACTCGATGACGTTCTCGGCGTTGACGGCGCCGCGATAGGCGCGGACATAGGTGTCCTGCGCACCCACCGCGGTCAACACACTCATCCAGGTGGGGGAGTTGTTGCGTTCACCGGACGGCGACAGCAGCATGCGCACCAGCATGTCGACGCGTTCGATGGACCGGCCCAGCAGCAGATAGCTGTAGCCGTCGTCGTGGCTGAGCGTGGCGTCGGCCAGGCCGGCGAACATCGCGGCGCGTTCCTTCACGTAGCTGAGGAAGGCGTGCGGGCCGAGACGCCGGGCACGACGCTCGGCCTCCCCGAGACCCTGATACGTCGCGTTGAGGCATTCCCACATCTCACTGGAGATCACCTCGCGGGCACCGCGCGCGTTCTCGCGGGCCGCGTAGACGATGCCGGCGATCGACGCCGGATCGGTGCGGTCGTAGGCCACCCGGTCGGCGAGCGTCCACACCGACTGCGGGGTGTCGTCGGGGATGAAGCCGAGCACCGACAGTACGTGCCGCACCATCCGGTCGGTGTCACCCGTCGGGTCCTCCAACAGCTGCTGCACCGACACGTCCAGAATGCGGGCCATGTCGTCGGCCCGTTCCACATAACGGCCGATCCAGAAGAGGGAGTCGGCGTTGCGCGCGAGCATCATCGGATCGTCACCTCCTTCTCGTTCCGGCCCTGCTGTTGCTGTTGCTGTTGCCGGTCCACCGAGGCGACGAACGGCGGGGTGCTCGGCGGCGGCACCGCGGCCGGCGGGATGTCCGCGTCGAGCAGCGCCTCCTCGTCGTCCACCTCGGGGATCTCGTGCGAGGTCTTGGTGGCCAGCACCCAGGTGTCTTTGGAGCCGCCGCCCTGGGACGAGTTCACCACCAGCGAGCCCTTCTCCAGGGCGACGCGGGTCAGGCCGCCGGGCAGCACCCACACCGATTCGCCGTCGTTCACCGCGAACGGCCGCAGATCCACGTGACGCGGCTCCAGACCGTTCTCGGTGACCGTCGGATTGGTCGACAGGGCGATCTGCGGCTGGGCGATCCAGCCGCGCGGATTGGCGACGATCTTGGTGCGCAACTCGTCGAGTTCGGCGCGGGTCGCGCTCGGCCCGAACACGATGCCGTAGCCGCCGCTGCCCTCCACCGGTTTGATGACCAGCTCGTCCATCCGGCCGAGCACCTCGGCGCACTCGTCGGGCAGCCAGCAGCGGAAGGTGTCGACGTTCTCGATGAGCGGCTTCTCGTTCAGGTAGTAGCGGATGATGTCCGGCACATACGTGTAGACGAGCTTGTCGTCGGCGACGCCGTTGCCGATGGCGCTGGAGATGACGACGTTGCCGGCGCGGGCCGCGTTCACCAGTCCGGCGACGCCCAGCATCGAGTCCGGCCGGAAGTGCAGCGGATCCAGGAAGGCGTCGTCGATGCGGCGGTAGATGACGTCCACCCGGGTCTCGCCGTCGGTGGTCCGCATGTAGACGATGTTGTCGCGGCAGAACAGGTCGCGCCCCTCCACCAGCTCCACACCCATCTGGCGGGCCAGCAGCGAATGCTCGAAGTAGGCCGAGTTCGCGACACCCGGCGTCAGAACCACCACGGTCGGTTCGGTGACGTTGGTCGGCGCCGACGCCTGCAGCGCCTTCAGCAGGTGGCGCGGATAGTCGCGGACCGCGCGGACCCGGTGGGCGGCGAACAGGTCCGGGAACACGCGCGCCATGGTGCGGCGGTTCTCGATCACATACGACACCCCGGACGGCGACCGCACGTTGTCCTCCAGCACGCGGAGGTCGCCGTCGTCGTCGCGGATCAGGTCGATGCCGGCGACGTGGATCCGCACGCCGTTGGGCGGCCGGATTCCGGCGGCCTGCCGATGGAAGTGCTCGCACGAGTTGATGAGGCGCCGCGGGATCACCCCGTCGCCGAGGATGGCCTGCTCGCCGTAGACGTCGTCGAGGAACATCTCCAGCGCCCGCACACGCTGGGTGATGCCGGCCTCCAGACTCTTCCACTCGGAAGCACTGATCACCCGCGGCACCGGATCGAGCGGGAAAGGCCGCTCCTTGCCCGACAGCGAGAAGGTGATGCCCTGGTCGATGTAGGCGCGCCCGAGGGCGTCGAGGCGGGTCTTCAAGGTTCCGGCGTCGATCGCCGACAGCGCGGAGGCGATCCCGCGATACGGTGGCCGGACCGTTCCGTCGGGACGGAACATCTCGTCCACGGCGGCCTGATCCATCCCGTCCTCGTACTGACGGAAGGCGCTCTCGTTCATACCGTGAATCGTCCCCGGCTTCGGCGACGGCCGCTTACATTCGGGTTTCGGCCACGTTAACGTTCGCCCGGATTCGGCGGATCGCGACCGGGATCGGGAATCTCCCGGGAACAAACCGGGCGGTCGCCACCGTCAGATCCAGGACATCCGAGTCCCCGCTTCGAAGAAGGAAATCCTCATGCGTCACGTCACCAAGGTCCTCGCCGGCGGCATGCTGGCCGGCAGCGCCGTCCTGCTCACCGCCTGCGGCGGCTACACCCACCACGACGACTCGAAGGGCGCGCAGGGCTCGGGTGGTTCGGCCAAGGCCGCCGACCCGGCACTCGTCCAGGATCTGGTGCTGCCGGCCGCAGAGTTCCCGTCCGGCTTCCAGGCCCAGGAGGTCCCGAAGGGCCCGGAGATGCAGCAGATGATGGATCAGACGCTCAGCAGCGTGAAGGACTCGACGATCACGCCGGCGCACTGCAAGCAGGCCTCGGCGATCCCGGACACGGTGAAGCTCGACGACATGGGCATGGCGATGGGCATGAAGGGCACCGACACGGCGGCGGTGGTGGTGATGGCGCAGAAGACCGACCTCGGCACCCAGCGCACCATGCTGGCCGACGGCTGCGACAAGCTCAGCGTCACGATGAACTCGGGTGTCGCCGCCGGGGCATCGGGGACCACCGAACAGCATGAGGTGACGGCGCCGAAGACGGCGGCCGACGACGCCATGGTGATCGAGTCGAAGACCGCGATGTCGTACCAGGGGCAGTCGGTGAACTCGACCGGCCGGGTCGGCATGGCCGAGGTCAACGGATACACCGTGACCGTCCAGTTCACCTCGCAGCAGGGCGACGTCGACGACGCCGCGTTCGACGACGTGTTCACCAAGGCCGTCGACCGCGTCGCTCAGAAGAGCGCCTGACCCCGGACGCGGAGACGACGAAGGCCGCGGAATGATCCGCGGCCTTCGTCGTGTCCGGAGAGCGGTCAGATGACGCCCAGAGCCAGCATGGCGTCGGCGACCTTCACGAAGCCGGCGATGTTGGCGCCGGCGATCAGGTTGCCGGGCTCGTTGTACTCCTCGGCGGTCTGCACGCACTGGTCGTGGACCGAGCTCATGATGTCGCTCAGGCGCTCCTCGGTGTACTCGAAGCTCCACGAGTCGCGCGAGGCGTTCTGCTGCATCTCCAGGGCGCTGGTGGCCACACCGCCGGCATTGGCGGCCTTGCCCGGCGCGAAGCCGACGCCCGCACCCTGCAGCACCTTGATGGCCTCGGGGGTGGTGGGCATGTTGGCGCCCTCGCCGACGATCTGGCAGCCGTTCTTCACCAGGGCCTCGGCGTCGTCCTCGTTCAGTTCGTTCTGCGTCGCGCACGGCAGCGCGATGTCGGCGGGAACGTTCCACAGGCTGCCGTCGGTGCCCAGCTTGGTGCCGTTGCCGCGCAGGT
Source organism: Gordonia sp. (in: high G+C Gram-positive bacteria) (assembly GCF_047600565.1). Lineage (GTDB taxonomy): Bacteria > Actinomycetota > Actinomycetes > Mycobacteriales > Mycobacteriaceae > Gordonia. The sequence goes on along the minus strand of NZ_JASGKN010000001.1, from coordinate 2,285,581 downwards.
CGACGTACTCGGACAGGCGGGCCCGGCGCACCTCCTTGACCTCCTTGAGGATGTCCAGGTCGATGCCCTTCTCGTCGATCACGTAGCCGGACGAATCCGAGCAGCCGATCACGGTGCCGCCGAGCTGGTGGACCTTTTCGATCGCGTAGGTGGCGACGTTGCCGGAGCCGGAGACGAGGACCTTCTTGCCCTCGAAGCTCTCGCCCTTGGCCTTGAGCATGTTGTCGACGAAGAACACCGCGCCGTAGCCGGTGGCCTCCGGACGCACCTGCGAGCCGCCCCATGCCAGGCCCTTGCCGGTGAGGACGCCCGACTCGTAGCGGTTGGTGATGCGCTTGTACTGGCCGAACAGGTAGCCGATCTCGCGGCCGCCGACACCGATGTCGCCGGCGGGAACGTCCGTGTACTCGCCGATGTGGCGGTACAGCTCGGTCATGAAGGACTGGCAGAACCGCATGATCTCCAGATCCGAGCGGCCCTTGGGGTCGAAGTCCGAACCGCCCTTGCCGCCGCCGATGGGCAGCCCGGTCAGCGAGTTCTTGAAGATCTGCTCGAAGCCGAGGAACTTGACGATCGACAGGTTCACCGACGGGTGGAAGCGCAGACCGCCCTTGTAGGGGCCGAGGGCGGAGTTGAACTCGACGCGGAAACCGCGGTTGATCTGGACCTTGCCGTTGTCGTCGGTCCACGGCACGCGGAAGATGATCTGCCGCTCCGGCTCGCACATGCGAGTCATCACGTCGACGTACTCGGGATGCTTGCGCATCACCGGCGCCAGCGAGTCGAACACCTCCTGCACGGCCTGGTGGAACTCCGGCTCGCCCGGGTTGCGGCGGATGACGACGTCGTAGACGTCCTTGAGGGAATCAGTCACTGCACTGCTCCTGTGCTGCGTCGTTGCAGCGAATCGGGAATCGGCCAACGCCGGAAAAGGTACAAAGGCACCTTATCGGCGTCGTGTCCGATGATCACAATCCGGTTTGGAGGATGTGCCAAGACGAATCCGGCCGGCCTCGCCCGAAGGCGAGGCCGGCCGGAGGAAGCGTGTCGGGTCAGCCGCGGGTCAGGGCCGGCGCCTGCGGCACCAGTTCACCGCCGATGAAGCCCTCCGGGCGTTCGCCGGTGTACTCGCGGCGCCACAGGTGGATGTCGCCGGATGAGCCGACGTGCTCCCAGCCGCGCTGTTCGCGAGCCCGGTAGTAGTCGATCGGTGCGGCGCCGGGGCGACGGTCGAAGGCGTAGCGGATGCGCTGGGGCGCATCGGAATCGAAGTTCAGGCGCAGGGCGTGCAGTCGGTCGAAGCCGGTGAGCAGCTGGCCGTCGGCGGCCTTGGCCTCCAGGTAGTTCTCGAAGCTCTCCTGCGACGGGTGGCGCAGGGGCACCAGGTAAGCGGTCGACATCTCTGACCTCCAGGGTGAGACGAATCGGTTTGTTTCGTCTCCCAGGATCGGCGCGATCTGGAAACGCCGCAAGGCAGATGACACAAAAAGTGTCGGACGTCTCAATTCGTCGGGGGAAAGTCCGGTCGCAGGGTCTGACCGGTCACCCGCTGCACGACGATCGGCTCCTGTGCCTCGGCCGGCGTCAGCAGCCACACCCCGTGCGCCGGCCCGACCCGCAGGTCGATCGCCGTCTTCATCAGGTCCTTTCGGTAGAACCGCACCGCACAACCCGACGGCGTCACGATCTCGTCGGCGAACACGTCCGGCATGGTGCAGGTGACCTCACGACCGTCGTCGGAGTAGGTCAGGGTGCGCACCGCATCGACCGGATCCTCCCAGTCGGTGAACACCGTCGGTGCGGCATCCGCGGCCGGGTCGGGCCCGCACGCCGACACCACGAGCAGCCCGGGCACAGCCAGGGCGACGACGGCCGCCCGCAGGCCGGATCCCCGGGTTCGGGTCATGCGCCGTGCTCCTTCTCCGCTGGGCCGCCGGGCACGCCGGGGCCGGGGGAGGTGCCCCGATCGGGGCACCCTGCAGGCACAATGGAACCAGGCCGAGCGTCGGCCGTCGACACCCGGAGGGACAGACATGGGCGTGAAGAAGCTTCTCAAGCAGCTGCAGCAGGACGTCTCGCGGCTCACCGGTGAGGTGCGCGGTCTGCGCAAGGACACCGCGAAGAACGCGAAGAAGACCAAGGACTCGGTCAAGGCTGAGGTGAAGAAGGAAGCGGCCAAGACCAAGGCCGCCGCGACGTCCGCCAAGGACGAGATCAAGACCGAGGCCAAGAAGGTCAAGGCCGACGTGAAGAAGCCGGCCGCGACGAAGGCCCCCGCGAAGGCGCCGGCCAAGAAGGCCCCGGCGAAGAAGGCTCCGGCGAAGACCGCCGGCGGTGCCGCCGCCAAGTCGGTGGCCGAGCTGCGCGCCGAGGCCAAGGCCAAGGGCATCAAGGGCTACTCGACGATGAAGAAGGCCGAGCTGATCGCCGCACTCGGCTGACCGAGACCTGAGCTGATCGAGACCTGGGCTGACCGAGCCATGACGCAGGGTTCCGGCCGCGAGGCCGCGTGGAGCACGGCGACCGCGCTGGTGCTGATCGTGCGGTTCCTCTCGACCATCACCACCGTGCTGCTCGCCATGATGTGGCTGGTGCACGCGGTGCGCGAGTCGCTGTTCAACGGCTGGCTGTGGTGGACCCTCGGCTCGGCCGCCCTGCTGATCGTGAGCACCTACCTCTACGGCGTGCTGCGCGTGCGTTATCCGCGCCATCACCACGGCCGGCACTGACCGGACCGGGGCGAAGGCCGGAACAGGGAGAAGGCCCCGGAGGCACTGGATGCGATCCAGTCCTCCGGGGCCTTCCCCGTCTGTCGAGTCCGGTCAGAACTGGACGGTGGGAGCCTGCTCCTGACCCGCGGGGGCCTGGTAGAACTCGCGGGCCTTCACTCCGGCCATGGGGGCGAACATCATCCACGGGATGGTCTTCACCAGCTGGTTGAGCCGCGAGACGGCGTCGTTGTAGTACTGGCGGGCGAACGAGATCTTGTTCTCGGTGTCGCTCAGCTCGGTCTGCAGCGCCATGAAGTTGGGGGCGGCCTGCAGCTGCGGGTAGTTCTCGGCGACCGCGAAGAGGCGGCCCAGAGCACCGGTCAGGTTGGCGTCGGCCGCGGCCTTCGCGGGGACGTCGGTGCCCTTGGCGGCGGCCTGCACCTGGCCGCGCGCCTGGGTCACGGCCTCCAGGACGCTGCTCTCGTGCGCGGCGTAGCCCTTCACCGTGTTCACCAGGTTCGGGATCAGATCGGCGCGCCGGGTCAGCTGGACGTCGATCCCGCCCAGCGACTCCTCGCAGGCGATGTCGGCACGACGCAGCTTGTTGAACGCGTAGACGCCGAACAGCACCAGCAGCACGACGATGACGGCGATGACGATCAAAACGATCGCGAGGGTACCCATAGGTTTCTCTTCCAGTAGGAGTCTTGCTGTCGATTATGCGTGAATCGCGGGCGGAGGATCACCAGGAACCGCCGCCTCCACCGCCGCCGCCTCCGCCACCGAAGCCGCCGCCGAAACCGCCACCGCCGAAACCACCGCCACTGCTGGACGACGACGCGGCCTGCTGCGCGCTGTAGGCGGAGATCGACGACGACAGGCTCGACTCGAAGCTGTCGAACCCGGAACCGGAGCCGCCGAAGCCACCGATCATGATCGGCGAGTAGAAGCCGCCGCCGAACCAGGTGGGCTCGGGCGGTTCGTGGCCGGTGGCGTACCGGTACTTGTCGGCCCAGGCGTCGGCGCAGCCGAACGCGATGGCGTACGGGATGTAGTCGGTGAACAGGTCTTTGCGGGCGCTGAAGTCCAGACGTTCCTCATTGGACCGGGTGGACAGCAGGCGTTCGAAGCCGGACGCCTGCGACCACACGTCCCGGCCCAGCTTGGTGCGGCGCGTGCCGACTCCGTCCATCCACAGTCCGGCGCCGCCGATGGCGAATGCGGCGAGCGGCAGCACCCAGATGGTCGCGGGCAGCCAGCGGAAGATCAGCAGCACGATCGATGCGATCACCGCGAAGCTCACCAGCAGGCGGCCCAGGACCTCGGAGCTGCTGATCGTGATGGTGCCCGACGACGACCCCCAGATCTTGACGGCGTCGTCGAGGGAGCTCTGCGTCGATCCGAGCAGGCGGCCGGCGTCGGCGGATCCGTCGGCCTTGAAGACGCTGCCCTGCTGGGTGAGGCCCAGGCCCTGGAGTACGGCCTGGTCGGCCGGATCGAGTTGAGCCAGCATCTCGGGGGTGACGTTGGAGGTGACCGTCCAGTTCTTGCCGTCGCTGCGGTCGAGGGTCACCGCCTTCTCCTCGGCGAGGTGGAAGATCGTCGCGGTGAGCGCCTTCGTCGACATGTGCTCGTTGGCGATGTAGAAGGTCTGCGCCGGTCCCAGCACCTTGTTGGGACGCTGGGGATCGGCGGGCGGGCCGTACTGCACCGGTCGCAGCGGGGGTCCTTCACGGCTGCGCAGATTCCACACCAGACCGATCACGAAGGTCAGCAGTGACGCGACGAGCGCCACGATGAGGCCGGTCAGCGATCGGCCGAGGACCGGGTCGTAGTGGATGGACCACGGAACGGTGTGCCGAGACGGTGCCGGGAACGGGAAGTCGGCGCGTACCGCGACACCGGTGTCGGGGGGCAGGGCGCCGGTCGTCACCACGCGGGTCCGTGCGTCGGGGGCGGTCACCTGGCAGGCGCCGCCACCGGTCACCGAGCAGTTGAACGACGTCGGTTCACTCGGCAGGTGGACGGTGCTCTCGGTCTGCTGCATCGGCAGCTGCCAGCCGTTGGCCACCACCCGCCAGATCAGCATGGATGCGTCAGCACGGCCCCAGCTGTAGGTGCCGTTCTCGTCGGTCGGGGCGTTCGACGGTCCGAGGGTGCCGGGGATCGTGTAGCTCAGCCGGTAGACGTGTTCACCGGGATCGACGAGCCTGTCGGCGTCACCGATGCGGACCACCCGGAATCGTTTGTGGTCCTCCCACGACAGGGCGGTGGGGACGGCGGCGCCGTCCATGGTGACGTGGATGTCCTTCGGTTCGAACCGCACACCCTTGTCGTAGGACGACGCCAGGTCGAAGTAGCGGTACAGGCCGTGCCGGCCGTACGGGAACTGTGCGGTCACCGTCTCGGTGGCGGTCAGGGTGCCGTCCCGGGCGATGGTGACGTCGGCCTTGTAGTCGTTGACGGTGACCGGGTCGGCGACGGTCGGCGTGCTGTCCGAGCCGAACGACAGGAGCGGCAGACACAGTCCGAGGAGTGTCAGGAGCAGCACCGCCACCGACAGGAGAACCCGTTTCATGGAGCCGATCCTACGGTTCTCTTCGGTGCGTCGGGCCGGTGATCGTCCATCACAGGTGGCGGGCGGGGTCCATCCGCCGATGCAGGATGCGAATGATGTCGACGGACTCGCCGGCCTGGACGTAGAAGACGAGGTGGCTGCCTGTCGCGTACTTGCGGTATCCGGCACGCACGTCGTCACTTCGCCGCAATGAAGGCGTCGAAGTCGAACGGCTCGGGTTCACCGCTCTCTTCACCCTGAATCATGGAGCAAACGACAAGGCCGTGCGCCGCCCGAGGGGCGACGCACGGCCTTCGTGTCAGAGGACTCGACTACTTCTTGCCGAGAACGCTGCCGAGGATCGAGCCGAGCGGGTTGCCGCCGCCACCGGCCGATGCGCCCAGGACGCTGCCCAGCACGCCGCCGAGGCCGCCGCCGAGCTTGCTGCCGGCACCGCCGCCGAGCAGGCCGCCGAGAACGGCCTCGAGCGGGTTGCCGCCGCCGGTGGCGCCGCCCTTGCTCTTGGTGATCTGCGACATCACGTAGCTCATGACGATCGGAGCCAGCATCGGGAGGAGCTTCTTGACCAGGCTCGGGTCGGCGCCCGCGGCCTGCTGCGAGACGGCCTGCGCCACCTGATCGGTGCCCTGCGCGCCGCCGAACAGCTTGCCGACGATCTTCTGGCCGTCGGCGGTGTCGATCTTGGCGGGATCCGGGTTGTCGGCCAGATCGTTGTCGTGCTGCTGCAGAGCGGCCTGCACCTTGTCGGCGTTGGCCGGGTCCTGTGCCTGGTGGGCCAGACCGGCGACCATGCTCGGAACGGCTGCCTCGGCCGCTGCCTGCACGGCGCTCGGGTCGGCGCCGACCTGCTTGGCAAGGTCGTCGATCGGCAGCTTGCTGATGAGATCGTTGAGATCAGCCATGGGAAGTACTCACTTTCGTTTCCGCAGCGGTCGCCGCGTCTGTCCCGATTCTGTCACGAGAATCGGGTTGGGGGACAGGGGAATCGGTCTGTTCTTCAGGAGCGAACAGGCCGGCCCGAGCAAGAATAGACCGAATGGTCTATTCTTGACCTTCATGGGGACCAAAGGAGACCAGACTCGAAGCCGCCTGGTTGCGGCAATGCTTGACCTCATTCAGCGCCGCGGATACGCCGGGACGGGCCTCAGCGCGCTGACCGAAGCGGCCGGTGCGCCCAAAGGGTCGTTGTACTTTCACTTCCCCGACGGCAAAGAGGAGGTCGGAAGCGAAGCGGTCGACAGCGCAGCCGCGCTCTTCAGCGCGATGATCTCCGAGATCGGAAGCACCGCAGACGGTCCCGGGGAAGCCATCCGCACCATGGGTGACAGCCTCTGCGCCCTTCTGGAGTCAGGGAGCTTCGAACTCGGTTGTCCGGTCTCCGTCGTCACCTTGGAGATGGGTTCGGACAGTCCTCGGCTCCGTGATCGCTGCAATGCGGCCTACACGGAATGGATCGGGCGGATGACGGACGTCCTTACCGATCACGGTTGCGATCCGCAGACGGCGCAGTCGTTGGCGACGACCGTTGTGAGCACTACCGAAGGGGCGATGATCCTGGCTCGGGCACGGCGAGACGTGGAGCCTCTGCGTACCGCGATCGCTGTCGTCGCCGACCTCGCCGACAGCGGCATCCGATGACACAGCCCAGTGGCCGTCGCGCTCTCGTGTTCGGTGCGTCAGGCATCATCGGTCGCGCCCTTGTTCGTGAACTGATCGCTCGCGATGTCGACGTCGTCGCCGCTGGTCGCAGCGAGGTCTCAGCGCAGGCGTTGCGAGCGTGGCTCACGTCGCACGGAATCGATGACGGTCCGCGAACGGTTCGTGTCGACTTCTCAGATCCGAACCTGATCGCGGAGGGGTCATCGGCCTTCGGCGACGTCACCGAGGTCTACAACTGCGCGGGAGCGTACCGATTCGGAATGTCCGCCGACGAGGCCTACGAAGCGAATGTCGCGACGGTCGAAGCCATCGTCGACTTCGCTGCGCGACTGCCGGCTCTTCGTCGCCTGATCCACGTCGCCGGCTATCGCGTCGCGGCTCACCCGGATGTGCCGGCTCCGTGGACTGACCGGTATCGAGCTCGTACGTATCGAGAGCTCGGTCCCTACGAGGCGTCCAAGGTGGAGTCGGGTGCTCGATTCCGGGCGAGCGCCGAAGAGCGAGGGCTGCCGTGGACGGTCGTGAATCCGGCGAGCGTCATCGGCGACAGTCAGACCGGTGAGACAGACCAGTACCTCGGACTATCTCGCCGCGTTCATGGCGGCGTTAGCCGATGACCCAGCGACGATCGGCGGCTCCTTCTGGGTGCTCGACGACGCCACTCCGGCATTGCCGGACCTTCTCGGCGAAGTGGGAGCGAGGTACGAGGTGGCTGTTCCCCGTGTGCGGGTGCCGGTTTGTCTCGTGAGACATCTACCTTCGGCTCTCTCACACGTCGACCCCGAGACGCTTTCGTTCCTCGCTTCCGACCGGTATCCGACGGCTACGGCCGAGGAGGTCGCATCGCGTGCAGGGCTGACGATGCCGGACCTGGGCGCCGCCCTCGGCCGCTGGGCCGACCACTTGGCGGCGCAGCGCTTCGGCAAAGGTGCCGGTCGGCAGCGGCGCGCGTACGTCGACATCGCCGGAGTTACGACGTTTCATTACGGCGACCAGAGGGCTGCGTCGATCCTCCTCCCCGGACTGCCGCTGAACGCCGACTCTTGGATTCCCGTCGTCGACCGGGTTCCGGGGTTGAGGTCGGTCGATCTGCCGGGACTGGGAGCCAGCCGAGGCGACATCCGCAGGGACCCGGGAGGTTGGCTCGACGCGCTCACGAGCGGCGGAGGGGTCCGGCTCGTAGGGCATTCGATCGGTGCCGAGTACGCGCTTCGGGCCGCCGTCGCACACCCGCAACGAGTGGAAGAGCTCGTCCTCGTCGCGCCGTACTTTCTTCAAGATCCACCCGGCGCGATCGCTCGACACCCGAAGGCTGTCGGAGCATCCCTGCGTCGGATACGGCCGGCGCGGTTGTCGAAGACGCTCACCGGTGAAGGGCACCACGCTGCTTCCGTGGCTTCCGCAGTTGAAGACCTGAGGCGCGGAAGCGTTGCACGGCACACGGCGACACTGTTCGCGCGCGCCGCGACCGCCGAGCATCGGGCACGCGTACGAGAGCTCTTCGCGAAGTGGCAGGGGCCGGTCCACGTGATTGTGGGAAGTGACGATCCACTCAGTGACGCCGGCGCCGAACTCGCCGGCGGATGCGCACATGCGAGGGTCACAGTTATCGACGGTGCCGGGCATCACCCGCACCTGACTCACCCGGAGCAGCTCGCCGATCTCCTCGATACGTCAGCGAACATGCCGGTCGAGGAAGTCTTTGGCCTCCCGGACCGCCGTGCGTGAATCGGGGGTGAAGTAAGGGAACATCTGGAAGACGTGGCCCTGACCGGGCCAGATCTGCAGCGTGGACGTTCCGCCCGCGCTCAGAAGGTTCCGGTGGATGGCGCGGGCGTCGTCGGCCATCACCTCCCGGCCGCCCACCTGAATGAGCGTGTCGGGAAGATCCATGTCCGGGGTGAGGGCGATCTTCATGCGCGGATGGTCCGCGGCCGCGTCGCCCGTGTACATCCGCAGGAACCGTTTGGCGGCGCCGACATCGATGTACGGGTCGCTCACCCCCGATCGTTCGAGGGCGGCGGCCACATCGAACGCCGGGTCGTAGAGCGGCGAGATCAGCAGCATCGCGGTGGGTTGCGGCACTCCGTCACGATGGTTGGCAGCGAGCAGGTCCTGCGCCAGATGTCCGCCCGCCGAGTCGCCCGCCACGATGATCTGATCCGCCGACCAGCCCTGACCGAGCAGCCACCGGTAGCCGCGGACGGTGTCGTCGCCGCCGGCCGGAAAGTGATGGTCGGGACCCAGGCGGTAGTCGAGGCTGAACGCGCCGATCCCGCTGCGGCGGGTCAGTCGCGAGATCAGCCCGCGATGGGTGCGCGGCGAACAGATCACGTAACCGCTGCCGTGCAGGTAGTAGAGGATGCTGCGGCCGCTCGCCGGATCGGGGAGGCGACCGGAGCCGTGCTCGTGGATCCACTCGCCGCGCACCCGGCCGGCGGCCGTGCGCACATCCACCGGCGTGGACCGGACCCCGCGCGGCACCGGACTCACCGCGGCGAGAGACGCGTTGAGGGCGGGGCGGAAGGCGCGGACCCCCGCGCCCCCGATGAACGGAACCCGGCTCGCGGCGGTGATCATCGGCTTCGGGGCGCGCCAGATGACGCGATTGACGGCGCGGGAGACTTCGGCGCGGCGGGTCGAGACCCCGGCCGAGACGCTCGTCGAGTTCAGAGGGCTCACGCTTGAGACGATACGGCCGAAATGATTCATGCGACGGCGGATTCGCAGGTCGGGAAAAGGATTTTGCTCCGGATGCCCGGGCCATGGCAGAATCAGGGCACTGCGTTCGACCCGCGGAACGGCACAGCCCGCCGCCGCCCGAACGCCCCAGCAATGAAGCTGAATCCCCGGCCGGACGCATTCGCGCGACGGACCCCCGGGAACTCTCCAGTACGTATGAGTGCGCAGCGTGGCGTACGGAGTAGGCAGATTCATGGTGCACATGCCGGGGCCCGTCGGGCTCTACGACCCGATCAACGAACACGATGCGTGTGGCGTCGCCTTCGTCGTCGACATGCATGGACGTCGCAGCCGCGACATCGTGGAGAAGGCCATCACCGCACTGGTGAACCTCGAACACCGCGGTGCCGCCGGCGCCGAGCCCAACACCGGTGACGGCGCGGGCATCATGATCCAGGTCCCCGACCGCTTCCTGCGGGAGACCGTCGACTTCACTCTGCCGCCGGAAGGCGAATACGCCACCGGCATCGCGTTCCTCCCGCAGGCCGCCGACGACGTCACCGAGGCCATCGCCGGCGTCGAGAAGATCATCGACGCCCAGGGCCTCAAGCTCCTCGGCTGGCGCGAGGTTCCGGTCGACGACAGCTCGCTGGGCGCCCTCGCCCGCGACGCCATGCCGACCTTCCGTCAGGTGTTCATCGGCGGAGCCAAGGGCATGGAGCTCGAGCGTCAGGCCTACGTGGTGCGCAAGCGCATCCAGTACGAGCTGGGCGAGAAGGGCGCCGGCCAGGACGGCCCGGGCCGCGACACCGTCTACTTCCCGAGCCTGTCCGGCCAGACCTTCGTCTACAAGGGCATGCTGACCACACCGCAGCTGCGCGACTTCTACCTGGACCTGCAGGACGACCGCGTGGAGAGTGCGCTCGGCCTGGTCCACTCGCGCTTCTCCACCAACACCTTCCCGTCGTGGCCGCTGGCGCATCCGTTCCGCCGGGTCGCCCACAACGGCGAGATCAACACCGTCACCGGCAACGAGAACTGGATGCGGGCCCGCGAGGCGCTCATCAAGACCAACGTCTTCGGTGAGGGCGCGACCGAGAAGATCTTCCCGGTCTGCACCCCGGGCGCCTCGGACACCGCGCGATTCGACGAGGTCCTCGAACTGCTGCACCTCGGCGGCCGCAGCCTGCCGCACGCCGTGCTGATGATGGTCCCCGAGGCGTGGGAACGTCACGAGGACATGAAGCCCGCGCACCGGGCTTTCTACGAGTACCACTCGGCGCTCATGGAGGCCTGGGACGGACCGGCGTCGGTCTGCTTCACCGACGGCAAGTACGTCGGCGCCGTCCTGGACCGCAACGGTCTGCGCCCCTCGCGCATTCGGGTCACCAAGGACGGCCTGGTCGTCCTCGGCTCGGAGGTCGGCGTGCTCGACATCGACCCGGCCGACGTCGTCTCCCGTCAGCGTCTGCAGCCGGGCAAGATGTTCCTGGTCGACACCGAACAGGGCCGCATCGTCGACGACCAGGAGGTCAAGGACGCCCTGGCCGCCGAGCACCCGTACCAGGAGTGGCTCGACGAGAACCAGGTGCGCCTGGAGGATCTGCCGGCGCCGCCGCACGTGCACATGAACCACGACCGGATCACCCACCGGCAGCAGCTGTTCGGCTACACCAACGAGGACCTGAACCTCCTCGTGTCGCCGATGGCCGCCACCGGCGCCGAGGCGATCGGCTCGATGGGCACCGACACCCCCGTCGCGGTCCTGTCGGCCCGCCCGCGCATGCTGTTCGACTACTTCCAGCAGCTGTTCGCGCAGGTGACCAACCCGCCGCTCGACGCCATCCGCGAGGAGATCGTCACCAGCCTGTCGACCCGCATCGGCGGTGAACGCGACCTGCTGAACCCGGGCCCGGACTCGGCCAAGCAGATCGTGCTGAGCCAGCCGATCCTCGACAACGACGACCTGGCCCGCCTGGTCGAGATCGACGGCAAGGGCACCGGCTTCCCGTCGGTGAAGATCCACGGCCTGTACCCGGTCGCCGAGGGCGGCGAGGGTCTGCGCAAGGCGCTCGACGACGTCCGCGCCAAGGTGTCGGCCGCCATCGCCGACGGCGCGCGGATCATCGTGCTGTCCGACCGCGAGTCCGACGAGACCATGGCGCCGATCCCGTCGCTGCTGCTCACGTCGGCGGTCCACCACCACCTGGTGCGCGAGCGCACCCGGACCCGCGCCGGCATCGTCGTCGAATCCGGTGACGCCCGCGAGGTCCACCACATGGCGCTCCTCATCGGCTTCGGCGCCGCCGGCGTCAATCCGTACATGGCCTTCGAGACGATCGAGGACATGCTGGACTCGGGTGCCCTCACCGGTGCGACCGGCGATCACGCCGCCGACTTCGCCAAGGCCCGCGCCAACTACATCAAGGCCGCCGGCAAGGGCGTGCTGAAGGTGATGAGCAAGATGGGCATCTCGACGGTGCCCTCGTACAACGGTGCCCAGCTGTTCCAGGCCATCGGCCTGAGCCAGGACCTCGTCGACGAGTTCTTCACCGGTCTGCGCAGCCAGCTCGACGGCATCGGCCTGGACGAGCTGGCCGCCGAGGTCGCCGCGCGTCACGAGCTGGCGTTCACCGAGCGTCCGTCCGAGCGCGCACACCGCGAACTCGAGGTCGGCGGCGAATACCAGTGGCGCCGCGAAGGCGAGTACCACCTGTTCAATCCGGACACGGTGTTCAAGCTGCAGCACTCCACGCGCACCGGCCAGTACAGCGTGTTCAAGGAGTACACGAAGATGGTCGACGACCAGGCTCGTCGACTCGGCACGCTGCGCGGTCTGTTCGACTTCAACTTCGGTGACCGGGACCCCATCCCGATCGACAAGGTGGAGCCGGCCAGCGAGATCGTCAAGCGATTCTCGACCGGCGCGATGAGCTACGGCTCGATCTCGGCCGAGGCGCACGAGACCCTCGCGATCGCGATGAACCGTCTCGGCGGCAAGTCGAACTCGGGGGAGGGCGGCGAGGATCCCCGTCGCTTCAGCCCCGACGAGAACGGCGACTGGCGCCGCAGCGCGATCAAGCAGGTCGCGTCGGGCCGGTTCGGCGTGACCAGCCACTACCTGAGCAACTGCACCGACATCCAGATCAAGATGGCGCAGGGCGCCAAGCCGGGTGAGGGCGGTCAGCTGCCGCCGCACAAGGTGTACCCGTGGGTCGCCGAGGTCCGCGGTTCGACGCCGGGCGTCGGCCTGATCTCGCCGCCGCCGCACCACGACATCTACTCGATCGAGGATCTCGCGCAGCTGATCCACGACCTGAAGAACGCGAACCCGCAGGCGCGGATTCACGTGAAACTGGTCTCCGAGCTCGGTGTCGGTACCGTCGCCGCGGGCGTCTCCAAGGCACACGCGGACGTGGTGCTGATCTCCGGCTTCGACGGCGGCACGGGCGCGAGCCCGCTGACCTCGCTCAAGCACGCCGGCGCCCCGTGGGAGATCGGTGTGGCCGAGACGCAGCAGACCCTGCTGCTCAACGGTCTGCGCGACCGCATCGTCGTGCAGGTCGACGGCCAGCTGAAGACCGGCCGCGACGTGATGATCGCCGCACTGCTGGGCGGCGAGGAGTTCGGCTTCGCCACCGCGCCGCTGGTGGTCTCGGGCTGCGTGATGATGCGCGTCTGCCACCTGGACACCTGCCCGGTGGGCGTCGCGACGCAGAATCCGCTGCTGCGCGAGCGGTTCACCGGCAAGCCGGAGTTCGTCGAGAACTTCATGCTGTACATCGCCGAAGAGGTGCGCGAGCTGCTGGCGCGGCTCGGCTTCCGCACCCTGCAGGAGGCCGTCGGCCACGTCGAGGCCCTCGACACCAGCAAGGCGATCGCCCACTGGAAGGACGCGAAGGCCGGCAAGCTCGACCTGTCGCCGATCCTCGCCGTCCCGGACTCGCCGTTCATGAACCAGGACCTGTACTGCTCCGGCAAGCAGGACCACGGTCTGGACAAGGCCCTGGACAACGAGCTCATCGAGAAGGCGCAGCCGGCCATCGAGTCGGGCACCCGCGTGTTCATCGAGTCGCCGATCACCAACGTCAACCGCACGGTCGGCACCATGCTCGGCCACGAGGTCACCAAGGCGTACGGCGCGGAGGGACTGCCCGACGGCACCATCTCCATCGCCTTCACCGGTTCGGCGGGCAACAGCTTCGGCGCCTTCGTGCCCCGCGGCATCACCATGCGCCTGACCGGCGACGCCAACGACTTCGTCGGCAAGGGCCTGTCCGGCGGCAAGATCGTGGTCAAGCCGTCCAAGAACGCGCCGGAGGACTTCGTCGCCGAAGACAACATCATCGCGGGCAACGTGATCGGTTTCGGCGGCACCGCCGGCAAGATCTTCCTGCGCGGTGTGGCCGGCGAACGCTTCTGCGTCCGCAACTCCGGCGTGCACGCCGTCGTCGAAGGCGTCGGCGACCACGGCTGCGAGTACATGACCGGTGGCCGCGTGATCGTGCTCGGCGAGACCGGACGCAACTTCGCGGCCGGCATGTCGGGCGGCGTCGCCTACGTCTTCGACCGCAACGGGACGTTCGAGAAGAACCTCAACCCCGAGCTCGTCGACCTGGTCGATCTCGACGACGAGGACCTGACGTACCTGCAGGACATGCTGACCGAGCACCGGGACGAGACCCGGTCGCCGATCGCGGCCAAGATCCTTGGAAACTGGGCGGTCGCCCAGACCAAGTTCCGCAAGGTCATGCCGCGCGACTACAAGAGGGTGCTCGACGCCATCGACGTCGCCGAGCGCACCGGACGAGATGTGAACGAAGCGATCATGGAGGCGGCTCGTGGCTGATCCCAGAGGTTTTCTCAAGCACACCGAGCGTGAGACGCCCACCCGGCGTCCCGTCGACCTTCGACTGCTGGACTTCAACGAGGTCTACAACAAGTTCGATCGCGACACGCTCACCACTCAGGCCAGCCGCTGCATGGACTGCGGTGTCCCGTTCTGCCACAACGGCTGCCCGCTCGGGAACCTGATTCCCGAATGGAACGACCTGGTCTACAAGGGCCGCTGGGAAGCCGGCATCGATCGTCTGCACGCCACCAACAACTTCCCGGAGTTCACCGGGCGGCTGTGCCCGGCGCCGTGCGAGGCGTCGTGCGTCCTCGGCATCAACCAGCCGGCCGTGACCATCAAGCAGGTCGAGGTCGAACTGATCGAGAAGGCGTTCGAGGACGACAACGTGTTCCCGGTGCTGCCGTCGGAGAAGACCGGTAAGACCGTGGCCGTCGTCGGCTCCGGCCCGGCCGGTCTGGCCGCCGCGCAGCAGCTGACGCGCGCCGGCCACTCGGTGACCCTGTTCGAGCGCAACGACCGCATCGGCGGCCTGCTGCGGTACGGCATCCCCGAGTTCAAGATGGAGAAGCACATCATCGACCGCCGGCTCGAGCAGATGGAGTCCGAGGGCACCGTCTTCCGCACCGGCGTCAACGTGGGCGTCGACGTCACCGTCGACGACCTGCGCGCGCAGTTCGACGCGGTGGTGCTCGCCAACGGTTCCACCATCGGCCGCGACCTGCCGATCCCGGGCCGCGAGCTGGACGGCATCCATCAGGCGATGGAATACCTGCCGCAGGCCAACCGCACCGCCATCGGCGAGACCGTCCCCGACCAGATCACGGCGAAGGGCAAGAAGGTCGTCATCATCGGCGGCGGCGACACCGGCGCCGACTGCCTGGGTACCGCCCTGCGTCAGGGTGCCGAGAAGGTGTACCAGTTCGAGATCATGCCGCGGCCGCCGGCCGAGCGCGCCGACTCGACGCCGTGGCCGACCTACCCGTTGATGTTCCGTGTCTCCTCGGCTCACGAGGAGGGCGGCGAGCGTGTGTTCAGCGTGAACACCGAGCAGTTCGTCGGCAAGAACGGCGCGGTGTCCGGCCTGAAGGCCCACGAGGTCACGATGGTGAACGGGCGCTTCGAGAAGGTCGACGGCAGCGACTTCGAGCTCGAGTGCGAGCTCGTACTGCTGGCGATGGGCTTCGTCGGCCCCGAGCGCGACGACCTGCTGGACAAGCTGGGCGTCGAATACGACCCGCGCGGCAACATCGCCCGCGACGACTCGTTCGCCGCCGTCGGACTGCCCGGCGTGTTCGTCGCCGGTGACGCCGGCCGTGGACAGTCGCTGATCGTGTGGGCGATCGCCGAGGGCCGCTCCGCGGCCGCGGCGGCCGACGCCTACCTGACCGGTGAGACCGAGCTGCCCGCTCCGATCGTGCCGACCCAGGTGGCTCAGCGGTAGCCGCCGACCCGTCGCACCGACGACCCCGGACGCCCTCCCGGCTCCGGGGTCGTCGTCGTTCCGGGCCGGGACTTTCGGCCCGGAACATCACGTTATGGTCGTCACTTTTCCCGTCCCGGCCGGTTGACCTGCGGTTCCGGTAGTAACGTCTGCCGCGCCGGGTACGACGTATTCGGTGACCGAGATGTTTGATCGATTGCCGCAAGGGGGCGGAGATCCATGACTGCCGGAACCACCGACCGGCTTCGACGACCGGCTGTCGCCGTCGCACGTAACTTCTGGGGACGTCTGCGCGCGCCGCGCTCACTCGCCGAGCAGCGCGAGCGCCTCATCACGCCCGAAGAACTGAACCGGATCAAACCGGCTCACTGAGTCTCAGGCCTTGCCGGTCCGCTCGCGGTGCGCGCACCCGGGCCAGCAGCACGGCCGCCTCATGCCGTCCTCGAGTTCCTCGCACGTCCGGCGGATCCGCCGGGTACGGGTCTTGGCCTGTTTCGCGTCGCCCACCCAGCAGATGAACTCGTTGCGGGCCAGGGGAGTCAGGTCCTCCCACAGCTCCAGCACGCTTCGCCCCACCGAGGGGCTCCCGTCGTCGCCCTGACCGCGTTCGCCGCCGAGGATCGCGGCGCGCAGGTCGTCGGGGAGCGGATGCACCACTCCGCCGGAGACGGGGGTGTCAGGCATCGGGGCTCTGCGCGGCCACGCGGACGCTGACGCCGCCGATCTCGACGACGTCGCCGTCCCGCAATTGCCGGCCGCGCCGGGTCTCGGTTTCACCGTTCACCTCGACCAGGCCGTCGGCGATCACCATCTTGGCGTCGGCGCCGGTGTCGATCAGGCTCGCCAGTTTCAGGAACTGCCCGAGCCGGATGCTGTCGTCGCTGATCGGTACCGCGTCGATGTCGTCCACGCGTCCATTGTCCCCTAACGCCGCAGGCTGCGGGTGAGCCACCCGGACAGCTGCGGTTCGAGTGAGGGAAGGTCCGGTGCGGGCTCGGTGTCGAGACGATCGGAGGCCAGCTGGCGGACCGCGTAGACCGCACCGAGGAAGACCTCCAGGTCCAGATCCGGGTCGAGGGCGGGGTCGTCGGCGGCCATCCGGCGGTGTTCGTCGAGGAGCAGGCGGGCGATCAGCGTGAGTGCGGTCCGGCGCCGCTCCCGGGCGACCGGTCCGGCGGCGTCGAACTCGAGCTGGAAGCACCGGGCCACCACCAGGTCGCGTTGCAGCGCCCCGAGATAGGCGCCGATCACGGCGGGGAGATCGTTGCCGACGTCGGCCAGGTGGGCCGTCATCTCGGTGACGAGCACCTGGATGAATCGCTGGCAGGCGGCGTCCGCGCAGGCGTCGAGGCCGTCGAAGCAGTCGTAGAACGCGGTCCGGGACATGCCGCTGCGCTTCACCACGTCGCCGATGCCGGTGGCGTGGAAGCCGTGCGCGGCGACGAGTTCGGTGTACGCGATCATCAGCCGTTCGCGTTGGATGGTCAGGACCTCGTCCCGGCTCAGACCGTGCGGTCCGCGCGGAAGACGCGGCGGCACGGTGAAGAAGACTCCGTCGGCGACAGGCGCGACGGAGTCGGACGACTTTCCCGATTCCGGCGTGATCGCGAACCCCCTCCAATAAAGTACGGATCCGTACGTTACTCCGGGTGTGGTGCCCGGACCAGGGAAGAGGGTACGCGGTGACGAAGCTGAACAGGTGGATCGCAGGAGCGGCGACAGCCGTGGCGGGCATCCTCGCGATCGGGCTCGCCGCCCCGCTTGGCACCGGCCCGGCGCAGGCCGCCGGCTCGCCGCTGTCCTCCGAGGCGATCTACTCCACCGCTGCCGACCTGGTCGGATTCGCGCCCCGGGCCACCGGGTCGGCGGGCGGAGCCGCCACCGCCGACTACATCCAGAACCGCTTCCGCGGCGTGGGACTCGACCGGGTCTACACCGAACAGTCGACGTCATACGACTGGCACGCCTCGAACGCCGGACTGTCCGTCGCCGGCACCGCCATCGACGCCTTCCCGGTCCAGCACTCGTTCATCCCGGCCGACGCGAAAGCCGGCACCCGGACCACCGGCCCGAACGGCCGGAGCGCCCCCGTGGTCGACATCGGCGCGGGCGGCATCGACGGCAAGAACGTGAAGGGCAAGATCGTCCTCTTCGACCTGGCCTTCTACCTGCCCACCGCCGGGCTGCTCCCGCTCACCGAATACATCAACGACCCCACCGGCGAACTCGTCGACCCGGAGATGATGCTCACCGCCAACCCGTACCTCACGTCGCTCGAGTCGACCATCCGGAACGCCCAGCAGGCCGGGGCCGTCGGCTTCGTCGGCGTACTCCGCGACTACTTCGACTCGAACCGCTACCACAACGAGTACTACCGGAAACTGGCGATGACGATCCCCGGCATGTGGGTCACCAGGAAGGAGGGCGCACGGCTGCGGGCGCTGCTCGCCCGCCACGGCCACCGGGCACGGATCGATCTCACCGTGCAGCGCAGGGCCGTCACCGGACGGACCGTCATCGGCATCCTGAACGGCCGCAGCCGCGACACCCTGATGGTCCAGTCCCACCACGACTCGATCGGCCCCGGCGCCGTCGAGGACGCCACCGGCGCCGCGGAGGTCATGGCGCTCGCCGACCACTACGGGCGGGCCGTCACGGCCGGCCGCGCCCGGCGTCCCGCGAAGACGCTGATGTTCATCACCTTCGACACCCACTTCACCGGCTATCAAGCCCACCAGGCGTTCGTCGACAAATACATCACCCGGAAGGCCACCCCGTACCGGATCGTCGGCAACGCCACCATCGAGCACGTCGGCAAATACGCCCGCAAGACGCGCGCGGGACGGTTGATCACCACCGACGAAGCCGAACCGAAAGGCATCTTCGAGAACGTCAATCCCGCACTGAAGGCGGCGATGGCCCAGTCCCTCTCGCGACGCAACGTGAAAGCCGCCAACCTGCTCAACGCCTCACCGTTCCAGCTGATCGACAGCGGCATCCCGACCGACGCGTCCTTCGTCCTCACCGCCGGGGTGCCGATCGTCAGCTTCATCTGCGGACCGATGTACATGTACGACGACGCCGACACCCTCGACAAGATCGACCGCACTCAGCTGCGACCGGTCGCCCTGTTCTTCCGGGACGTGATCGAACGACTGCAGGCCACCCCGTCGGCCTCGATCGGACTGGTGCCGTGATGCGCGGCTCACGACGGGCCGCCGCCGCACTGCTGTCCCTCGTGGCGGTCGTCGGCCTCGGGCGGGGAGCCGGCGTCGCCGACGCGGCACCGGAGGGCGTCGTGCTCACCCCGATCGACAACCCCCTCGTCGCACTGCCGCCGGCGGCCGGGGCGTCGCTGATCCGCTACCCGTCGACCTCGGTGACCGGCGAGCCGATCACGCTGACCGGATCACTCCTGACGCCCAAGAAGCGTCCGCCGGCCGGCGGCTGGCCGCTCGCCGTGTGGGGACACATGACCACCGGCGGCGCCGACGCCTGCGCGCCGTCGACCGCGGCGGCGGGAAGCTCCGCGCTCACCGACATGACTTCCGGCGACCTCATCGTCTCCGGCCTGCTGAAGCGGGGGTTCGCCGTCGTGCGGCCCGACTACGAAGGCATCGGGAGTCCCGGACCGCACCCCTACCTGATCGGGTCGTCACTCGCCCGATCGATGGTGGACGCGGCGAAGGGCGCCGTCGCCGCCGATCCCCGGATCGGCCGCGACGTGGTGGTCGCCGGACACTCCGAGGGCGCGGTCGCCGCACTGTTCGCCGCCGCCGAGCCGGCGCGGGACTGGGGAGACCTCCGGCTGCGGGCCGCCGCGGCGGTGACGCCGCCGACCCGCATGGGCGACATCGTCGACGGAGTCGCCGAGGTACCGGTCAAGGCCGGTTCCGCCACCGGTGAGCTCGTCGGCCTGGCCGCACTGCTCATCTCCGGCGGCAAGACCGTGGACCGCGCGTTCGCCCGGACCATCGATCACGGCGGTCTCAGCGTCCGTGCACAGCGGCTCATGCCGCAGGTCGAGACCCGGTGCTACCGGGATCTGTCCTCGGAGCGATCCTTCGGTGCGCTGGCGCCGTCGGAACTGCTCGGTCTGCGCGGCACGGCGGCGAAGGCCGGCCTGGCCGCCATCGCCCGCCGCAACGACGTCGCCGGTCTGCAGATGCCGGCCGGACTACCGGTCCGGATGGACGCCGGACTCGTCGACGAGGTCGCGCCCGCACCGTTCGTCTCCGGGCTCGCCGACCTCTACCGCCGGCGCGGAACCGCGGTCACGTTCGCCACCCATCCCGCCGGCCACTCCACGGTGCCCCGCGCCCCTCAGGCCGCCGCCGAGGTCTCCACATGGCTGGCAAGGAAGGTTCACAGCACCGGTTAAGCCGGTGAGACTAGATTTCCCGGGATGAACACTGCGCTCGACCGGGGGACAACGCGCAAGGCGGAAGCACAGGCCCGACGGCAGGCGTCGGCCAACCGCCGCTCACTGGCCGCCGTCCGGCGGATCGCGCGACCCGACGGCGTCGCCGGCCGGGTACCGCGGTGGTCCGGCACGGTGATGAGCATCCTCGCCACCATCACGTTCCTGTCCGCGGTGATCCCGCCGTTCCGGCGACTGATCGCCGAGCCCCGGGCCTTCATCGACCACTGCGTGTTCCCGCTGCCGGGCACCAACCTCGGCTGGGTGGTGGCGCTCGCTCTGCTCGCCGCCTCGCTGACCAAGCGCAAGCGGATCGCCTGGCTCGTCACCGTCGTGCTGCTCGCCTTCATGGCGGCGCGCGACCTCGAAGACCTTCTGCTCCACCGGATGCGGCTGCACGTCCATCCGGCCGAGGCCGGCACCGGACTGGCGATCACGCTCGCCTGCCTGCTGGTCCTGCTGTTCGCGCAGAACCAGTTCACCACCCGCGTCCGCCGCGGAGCGATCTTCGCGGCGGCCGGAGTGCTGGCCGGCGGACTCGCGATCGGCTCGCTCCTCGGCTGGGGAGTGGTGGCCCTCGGACCCGGCACCGTCGATCGCGGCCGCTACCTGGCCTACGCCGTCAACCACGTCGTGTTCGCCTCCGTCGACACCCGCGCCCTGTGGGGCGAGCACGCCGCCCCGGGAGTCGATGCGGTGCTGGGCCTGTTCAGCGCCCTCGCCCTGATCGCGGCCACCGTCGTCCTGTTCCGTTCCCAGCGCCTCGCATCGCTCATCACCCCCGACGACGAACGGCTCATCCGGGCGCTGCTGCGGGCCTACGGCGACGACGACTCGCTCGGCTACTTCGCGACCCGTCGCGACCGGGCCGCGGTCTTCGCCCCCGACGGGCGCGCCGTGATCACCTACCGCGTCGAGATGGGCACCTGCCTGGCCGCCGGCGACCCGGTCGGCGACCCCGAATCGTGGCCCGACGCGATCGCCGAGTTCATCGCCCTCTGCGAGACCTACGGCTGGCATCCGGCGGTGCTCGGTGCCAGCACCCGCGGCGCGCAGGCCTACACCGACGCCGGCATGAGGGCCCTCACCATCGGCGACGAGGCGGTGGTTCATCCCGACGAGTTCACCCTGTCGAGCCCGGAGATGAAGAGCGTCCGGGGCGCCGTGAGCCGACTGCGCAACCAGGGTGTGACCGTCCGCATCCGCCGGATGGCCGAACTGTCCGACGCCGACCTCGCCGGACTCGACCGTCGCGCCAACGAGTGGCGCGACAGCGAGAACGAGCGCGGCTTCGCGATGGCGCTGGGCCGCGCGCCGTCCCGGGAGGACGGCGACAACCTCGTGGTCGAGGCGGTGGACGCCGCCGGCACCGAGATCGGTCTTCTGACCTTCGTTCCGTGGGGGCCGACCGGGGTGTCCCTGGACTTCATGCGGCGCGATCGCAGCGGCCCCAACGGGGTGGTCGAGACGATGGTCAGCACGCTCGCCGAAGAGGCGCCGCGGTTCGGTGTCCGCCGCTTCTCGATGAACTTCGCGACCTTCCGCGGCATCTTCAGCCGGTACGAGGAACTGGGTGCCGGACCGGTCGTCGCGCTCTGTCACCGGGTGCTGACCGCGTCGTCGAAGTATCTGCAGATGGAATCGCTGTACAAGTCGAACGCCAAGTACCAGCCCGAATGGGTGCCGCGGTTCCTGTGCTTCGACGACGCCCGCTCCATCCTGCGGGTCGGCGCCGCCGCGATCATCAGCGAAGGCCTGATCCCGTGGCCGTCGCCGCGGATCCCGCGCACCGCCGCCGAAGGCAGCGAACCGGCGGTGCCCGCCGACCTCGACCTGGCGGCTCTGCTTGCCGAACTCGACCGCACCGCCAGGACCGCCGCGGTCACCGAGCCCCGCCGCAGCGGTCAGACGCGCGTGCGCCTGGACAAGCTGGCCGCCCTCACCGACGGCGGCCTCGACGCCTATCCCACCGCCCAGCCGCCGAGCCACGACGTCGCCGCGGCCCGGGCCGCCGCACCGGGCACCGCGGTCAGCGTCGCCGGACGGATTCTGCGCCTCCGCGACTTCGGCGGCGTCGTGTTCGCCGAACTGCACGACCAGACCGGCGCCGTCCAGGTGCTCGTCGAACCGCACCGCATCGACGGCGCCGACTTCGCCCGCAGCATCGACCTCGGCGACCTGGTCGGCGTCGCCGGAGTGATGGGCGCCAGCCGCACCGGCGAGGTGTCCGTACTGGCGGACTCCTGGCGGCTCAACGGCAAGTGCCTGCACCCGCTGCCCGACAAATGGCGGGGCCTGACCGATCCGGAGCTGGCCGTGCGGCGGCGCTACCTGGAACTGATGGTGGCCCCGGGCAGCCGTGACGTGCTGGTCGCCCGCAGCCGCATCGTCAAGGCGCTCCGCGATCACCTCACCGGTGACGGCTACACCGAGGTGGAGACGCCCATCCTTCAAGCCGTCCACGGCGGCGCCGCGGCGGCACCGTTCCGCACCCACATCAACGCCTATCACCTCGACCTCTCCCTGCGGATCGCGCCGGAGCTGTACCTCAAACGACTGTGTGTCGGCGGGATGGAGAAGGTCTTCGAGATCGGCCGGAACTTCCGCAACGAGGGAGTCGACCACTCCCACAACCCCGAGTTCACCGCCCTCGAGGCCTATGCGGCGCACGGCGACCATCTGACGATGATGGACACCGCCCGCGAACTCATCTGCGCCGCCGCCACCGCCGTCAACTCCGAACCCGTGCTGGTGCGCGACAACGGCGAGGGTGCACCCACCCGCATCGACCTGTCGGGACGCTGGCCGGTGGTGCCGGTCCACGAAGCCGTCTCGGTGGCCGTCGGCCGCACCGTCGGACCCGGCACGCCGGCGGCCGAACTCCGGGACCTGTGCCGCGCCCGCGGCATCGAATACCGCCATGACTGGGATGCCGGGGAACTGGTCCAGGAACTGTACGAGCAGCTCGTCGAGTCGACCACCACCTTCCCCACCTTCTACACGGACTTCCCGTCGTCGACGTCCCCGCTCACCCGGCCCCACGACCACGACTCCCGACTGGCGCAGCGCTGGGATCTGGTCGCGTGGGGCATGGAACTGGGCACCGCTTACGCCGAACTGACCGATCCGCTGGAACAGCGGCGGCGACTCACCGAACAGTCGGTGCGGGCCGCCGGCGGCGATCCGGAGGCGATGGAACTCGACGAGGAGTTCCTGACCGCCCTCGAGTACGCCATGCCGCCCACCGGTGGTCTCGGACTGGGCGTCGACCGCCTCGTCATGCTCCTCACCGGCCGCCCCATCCGCGACGTCCTGTCGTTCCCGTTGGTCAAACCGCGCTGACCGCGGTGACCTGGCTCTCACAGCCGGGTGAGGGGACGCTTAGACTCGAAGCCATGACCGCGCTCGAATTCACTCCCACCGCAGACCTCGTCGACGAGATCGGCGCCGACGTCCGCAGCTGCGACACCCAGTTCACCCAGTACGGCGGCAACCGCGAGTTCGTCGGCACCGTGACCACCGTCCGCTGCTTCCAGGACAACGCCCTACTGAAGTCGATCCTCTCCGAGCCCAACCCGGGCGGCGTCCTGGTGATCGACGGCGACGGTTCCGTCCACACCGCGCTGGTCGGCGACATCATCGCCGAACTCGGCCGCAGCAACGGCTGGGTCGGCATCATCGCCAACGGCGCCATCCGCGACGCCAAGACCATCGGCGGCATGGCGATCGGCGTCAAGGCGCTCGGCACCAACCCGCGCAAGTCCACCAAGACCGGAGCCGGTGAGCGCGACGTGCCCGTCGACCTCGGCGGCGTCACCTTCACCCCGGGCGACACCGTCTACTCCGACGACGACGGCATCGTCCTCGTCGCCGCCTCCTGACCTCTCCTGAACCTCGACGCCGTCGAAAGGAACCCCATGCCGAAGCCCACTCCTGACTATTTCGCGCGGCTGAAGGCGCTCGTCGCCATCGACGACGCCGACAAGCGCAAGACCAAGCCGGTGCTGGAGGCGTTCAGCGGCACGGAGATGGCGACCATCCCGGTCGGCACCGCAGCCGACCTGAATCTGGCCGTCGAACGCGCCCGCACCGCGCAGAAGGAGTGGGCCGCCCGCGGTGCCGCCGCCCGCGCCAAGGTCATCAACCGCTTCTCCGAGCTGGTCTACGCGAACGCATCGGACCTGATGGACATCGCGCAGGCCGAGACCGGCAAGGCGCGCACCTATGCGCAGGAGGAGACCGTCGACGTCGCCCTCACCGCCCGCTACTACGCGATGAACGGCCCCAAGATGCTGGCCGAGCACAAGGTGCAGGGCATGCTGCCCGGCGCCACCGACGTGCGGGTGCGGTACCAGCCGAAGGGTGTCGTCGGCGTCATCAGCCCGTGGAACTACCCGCTGACCCTCGCGGTGTCCGACGCGGTCGCGGCCCTCGTTGCCGGCAACGGTGTCGTCATCAAGCCGGACAGCAACACCCCGTACTGCGCGCTCGCCCTCGCCGAGCTGCTGTACGAGGCGGGTCTGCCCAAGGAGCTGTATGCCGTGGTCCCGGGCCCCGGTTCGGTGGTCGGTCAGGCCATCGCCGAGAGCGTCGACTACCTGATGTTCACCGGCTCGTCGGCCACCGGCGCCACCCTCGCCCAGCAGGCGGGCAAGCGCCTCATCGGCTTCTCGGCCGAACTCGGCGGCAAGAACCCGCTGATCGTCACCGCCGGCGCCGATCTGGACAAGACGATCCCCGGTGTCGCCCGTGCCTGCTTCTCCAACTCGGGGCAGCTGTGCATCTCGATCGAGCGCATCTACGTCGAGCGTTCCATCGCCGACGAGTTCAGCCGCCGCTTCGCCGACCACGTCAAGAACATGACCCTGTCGGCCAGCTACGACCTCGGCCCCGACATGGGTTCGCTGGCGTCGGCGGATCAGATCAAGACGGTCACCGAGCACGTCGACGACGCCGTCGCCAAGGGCGCCACCGTCCTGGCCGGCGGCCGCGCGCGAGCTTACCTCGGACCGTTCTTCTACGAGCCGACAGTCCTGGCCGACGTCACCGATCAGATGACCTGCTGCCGCAACGAGACCTTCGGTCCGGTCGTGTCGGTCTACCCGGTGGATTCGATCGACGAGGCCATCGAGAAGGCCAACGACACCGAGTACGGCCTCAACGCCAGTGTGTGGGCCGACAACAACGCCGAGGCGCAGAAGATCGCCGAGCAGCTGCGGGCCGGCACCGTCAACATCAACGAGGGCTACGCCGCCGCGTGGGGTTCGACCGCCGCGCCGATGGGCGGCATGGGGATCTCGGGCGTCGGCCGGCGCCACGGCGAGGAAGGCATCGTCAAGTACTGCGAGTCGCAGACCATCGCCACGCAGCGCTTCATCGGCATCGATGACATGCCGGTGGTGCCGAAGGATCTGTACCAGAAGCTGATCCCGACGGCGGTCCGCACGCTGAAGTACCTGCCGGGCCGCTAGTCGGCGCCGGGGGGGCGTTGCGCAGAAGTGGCGGCCACAGGCGGTCCGGGGGCAGATAGCCCCCGGGCGGCCGCTCCTCGCCACTGTTTGGCGGCGCCTCGCCAGGTCAGGAGCGCAGGCGGCGCACGATGACGATCAGCAGCGCCAGCACGGCCGCCGCGGCTGCGGCGATCGCGGCCGGCGGCACACCGTCGCCCGGCAGCTGGGTGGGCCGGGCCGGCTGACGGAATCGTTCGGCGTCGGCGCGCGCCACCGCGTCGTCCAGGCGAGGAGTGGGCGAGGCCGGCGCCGCGGACACCGGCGCGGTCTGCGACGTGGTGGTGGTCGCCTTCTTCGCCGCCGTCTTCGTGGCCGGGGCCTTCTTCGCCGCGGTGGTCTTCTTGGCGGCGGTGGTCTTCTTCGCCGCGGTCTTCTTCGCAGGCGCTTTCTTCGCCGCCGTCTTCTTGGCGGCGGTCTTCTTGGCCGGGGTCTTCTTCGGCTCGTTCGGCTCGGTGTCAGCCATGTCGGTCTCCTAGGACGGGTGGACGTTCAGTCGGGCGAGCAGATCGTTGTCGATCGCGGTCAGCTCGTTGTCGATGGCGCGCTGCGCCGCACGACGCTGGGTCGGCGGCATGGTGTCGGCCGCATCGGCTGCGATCACGAGATTGTCCAGGCGGCCGTTCATCGCTTGAACGAAGGCGACGCCTTCGTCGGTGGTCTCCTGGGCGGCGACCCGCTCGGTGGTGGCGCGGGTCTGGTCGATCCGCGCGCGCTGGGCCGCGGTCGGACCGCCGTACTGATTCAGCAGATGAGACGGCACGCCCGCACGGCGGGCCTGCAGCTCGTTGATCTGCTGGCGGGCGGCGATCGAACCGCGGTAGATGACCGGTCCGGCGATCGGGGCCAGCATCTTGGCCACGCTCAGGTAGCGCTTCACCTTGGTGGGATGCAGCAGGCCCTGCTTCTCGGCCGCCTTCGCCTGTGCAGCGAGGTTCTTCGCCTCGGCGGATGCGGCCTTCTGCTGCGCCTTGCTGGTCGTCTTGGCGGTCCGGCGCTGCTCGCGTTCGCTCTTCTTCAGATGCTTGCGCTGCGTCTTGAGCTGCTTGCGGAGGGCGCGATTCTGTTCATCCGCGCCGGCCCGCACCTGAATTCGCGCCTTCTGCTCGGTGGCCTTCTTCTCGGCCTTGGCGGCGGACCTGCGCTGTTTGCGGTCCGCTTTGCGCTCGGCCTTGCGGATCTTCCTCTCGACGCGGCGCTGATGGCGCTTCGCCTCGCGGGACGATGAGCTCGGCATGGATGTCCTTTCACCCTTCCCGGCCTGCTTGACCGTGACTGCTACCAGCATTCCATAAGTGTCAGTAACGTAGGCATGCACAGCCGAGGGAAGTGGTCCGGTCGGCGCGAGATCTCTGCAGGGGAGGGGCCAGGTGGATTCGGCGGTGCTCGGTGCCCGGAACCTCACCGGCTGCGAGCATCGACTGGCCCTGGACTTCGCCGCCGTCGACCGGGGGGCGCCGCTCGTCGAGTCGACGGAGGCGGCCCGCCGGATCGAGGCGGCGCAGGCTCACCGCGAAGCCGTCGTCGCGACCCTCCTCGACCTGCAGGCGGCCCGGCCCGATGCGGTCGCCGTGGTCGACGATCACGCGAACCTCCGGGACCGCGTCGCGGCGACCCTCGCGGCCTGCGCGACGGACGCCGAATGGATTCTGCACGCCGCGTTCCCGCCGGACGAGGAGAAGGGGCGGCGCGGTCACGCCGAGGTTCTGGTCCGGGACGGCGACGGCTACATCCCGATCATCATCGTCAACCACCGGACGACGGTCCCGGTCAAGGGTGAACGCGACCCCGAGGCGCCTCCGCCGGCCTTGCGGACCAGCCCGCTGGGGCAGTGGAGGCCGCAACCGGACGCGACCCGCATCATGCGCGCCAACCGGCGGGACACGCTGCGTCTGGCACAGCTCGCCGCCATGCTCGGCGACCTCGACTATGCGGTGTCCGCCGATCGCCGCGAGTGGGTCGGTGGAGTGATCGGCGTCGACGCCGACTGCATCGCCGTCGTCCCGCTCGGTGAGGTGATGGACGAATACGACGACCTGCTGGCACGGCGCCGGGCCATCGCTCAGGGCCTGGTGCCGACGCGCCCGCGGCGCGTCAACGAATGCCGCAGCTGTGCGTTGTGGCCGCACTGCGAAGCGCAGTTGATCGCCGCCGACGACGTCAGCCTGGTGATCGGCGGCGCCGGCGGTACGGCGTTGCAGGACGCCGGCATCACCACCGTCGCCCAGCTCGCCGCCTATCGCGGCGAGGCGCCCGAGGAGTGGCCCAACAACGTCTCGTTCCGTGACGCGGTCGTCAACGCGAACTGCCGCCGGCTCGGGGTGCCGCTGGTGCGGCGCCTGGACCGGCCGCAGGTGCAGCGCGCCGACGTCGAGGTGGACGTCGACATGGAGAGCTACGGCGAACGCGGCGCCTACATGTGGGGCACCCTCCTGACCGACAACGTGGACCCCGAACCGGTCGTCTACCGCGCCTTCGTCACCTGGGATCCGCTGCCGACTCAGGACGAGGGCCGCTCGTTCGGCGAGTTCTGGACGTGGCTGATGCGGCGTCGCGCGCAGGCGCACGCCCAGGGCAAGACGTTCGCCGCCTACTGCTATTCGCAGCAGGCCGAGAACCGGTGGCTGCGCGGCAGCGCCGACCGGTTCGCCGGACAGCCGGGCGTGCCGAGCCGCGCGGACGTGGATGCGTTCATCGACTCCGACGAGTGGGTGGACATCTACGAGGCCGTGAACGCCAACTTCATCTGCCCCGACGGCAAGGGGCTCAAACGCATCGCGCCGGTCGCCGGCTTCGGCTGGCGCGACGACGAGGCCGGCGGGGAAGCCTCCATGGAGTGGTACGCGCTCGCGGTGGGTCTGGACGACGGTCCGACGGACCTGACCCAGCGGGAGCGGCTGCTTCAGTACAACGAGGACGACGTGCAGGCCACCAAGGTTCTGCGCGAGTGGCTCAGCTCCACCGAGATCCTCGCCCTGCCGACCGCCGACGAGATCCTGCAGGGACAGCGGCACAGCGGTCCGTAAGGGCGCCGGATCCGGCCCGCAGGTGTGGGGCCGCTGTCAGTGGGGGACGGGTGCTGCCGTGGACTCGCGGGCCCGGCGTCGCCACGTCGAGGCGATGATCACCGTGCCGACGATCAGCATGACGGCGACGGCGACGAGCGTCCCGATCAGGACCGGGGTGCCGGCACCCGACAGGCCTTCGCAGAGCAGCCAGACCGCGAACGCGAAGAACAGGGCCGCGGCGACCAGGGAGACGGTGCGTTCCGGCAGATGCCGGCCCACCACGATGCCGACCACGATCGCCAGAGCATCGGCGGCCACCATGCCGATCGTCGACCCGATCCACACGCCCAGCCAGTTGCGGTCGGTGGCCAGCGTGATGGTGGCGAGCATCGTCTTGTCGCCCAGCTCGGCCAGCATGAACGAGCTCATCACGGCCAGGAACACCGAGCCGCCCGTCCGGGCCGCCTTCGCGCTCTCGTCGTCGGACAGTTCGTCACCGCGCAGCGTCCACAGCGCGAACGCCAGCATGGCGAGACCGCCGACGATCGACATCAGATCCGACGGAATCGACAGGCCGAGGAAGTGGCCCAGCAGCACCGAGATGGCGTGTACCGCGGTGGTGGCGGCGGTGATCGCCGCCAGCACCACCCACCAGCGATAGCGCAGCGCATAAGTCATGGCCATGAGCTGCGACTTGTCGCCGAGTTCGGCGACGAAGATGACGCCGAAACTGAGCAGGAGGGCCGCGAACATGCGTCTGAGGTTATGCGTGCCCCGGATGGTCGGCAACAGATCGCGAAGCCGCATCCATGCAGGTAGGAGAGCCGCAACGACGGTTTCGGGCGCCCGCAACACGAACGGACGGGCACCCTGCTGTCGGGAGCTCTCAGACAGCACCAGGCACAATGGCGGGGTGTCTCACGCCCTCGATCCGCGCACACGCCGGGTGACCGGCCCCCTGCGCCCGCTGGAGATCGCCATCGTGGCGATCCTGTCCGGCCTCACCGTGGTGTCGGTGGTGGTCGCCGCGGTGATCCCGATGGCCACCGCCGCCGGCCTGCTTGCGCCGGTGCCGATCGCACTCGTCGCCGCCCGCACCCGGCCGCGCGCCGCCGTCGCCGCGTCGGTCACCGCCAGCGCGGTCACCTTCGCCGTCGCCGGCCTCGGCCCCGCCCTGTCGGTGCTGGCCGCCGCGGTCGTCGGCGGCGCCGTCGGCGAGGTGAAGCGCCGCGGCGGCGGACTCGGCATGCTGACCGCGGTCGCCGTCGTCATCGCCCCGCTGATGGCCGGCATCTCGGTTCTCGTCATGTGGGTGCTGACGCCGCTGCGCCGGCTGTTCCTCCAGATCCTCCAGAACTCGATCGACGGCGTCGCCACGATGGTCGCGCGCCTCGACCAGTCGGTGGCCGACGGACTCAAGTCCTTCGGCAAGAACATGGTCGACAACTGGTGGCTGTGGCTGCTCGTGTCCGGCATCATCGGCACCCTGCTGTCGCTCTACGTCGCCTGGTGGGTCCTGTCGGGTGTGGTGGAGCGTCTCGCCCACATCCGCATGCAGGACACCCTCGACTCCTTCGCCGACCTCACCGTCGACGAAGCGATCGAGCCGCTGCCGCTGCGGATGGCCGGTGTCGGCTACCGCTACCCGGACACCACCGCCGACGTCCTCCACGACATCGACCTGACCCTGATCCCGGGGGAGTTCGTCGCGATCGTCGGCGCCAACGGCTCCGGCAAGTCGACCCTCGCGAAGCTTCTCGCCGGCACGGAGCCGACCATCGGCATCGTCGACCGCCCCGGTGCCCCCGGTCTCGGCCGCAAGGGCGGCACCGCCATGGTCCTCCAGCGTCCCGAAGCGCAGATGCTGGGCTCGCGGGTCGCCGACGACCTCGTGTGGGGCCTGCCGCCCGACCAGGAGGTGGACGTCGACGGCCTTCTCGCCGAGGTCGGCCTCGACGGCCTCGGTGACCGGGAGACCTCCGACCTGTCCGGCGGCCAGCAACAGCGGCTGGCCGTCGCGGCCGCGCTGGCCCGCGATCCCAGACTGCTGATTGCCGACGAGGTCACCTCGATGGTCGACCCGCAAGGCCGCTCCGACCTCATCGAGATCCTCAAGGCCTTGCCGGCCCGCCGCGGCATCGCGGTCGTGCTGATCACCCACCGCGACTCCGAGGCCCGGGCCGCCGACCGCGTCGTCCACCTCGAGGGCGGGCGCATCGTCGAGCACCATCCCGACTGGATGCGACCCGAAGAGCATCTGCCCGAACTCCCGGCCGACCACGTCGGCGGCCAGCCGCTGCTGGTGGTCGACCACGTGTCGCACACCTACCTGGAGGCGTCGCCGTGGGAGGTCGGTGCACTGCACGACGTGAATCTGCGGGTGGATCGCGGTGACGGCGTCCTGATCATCGGCGGCAACGGCTCCGGCAAGACCACCCTCGCCTGGATCATCGCCGGTCTCATCGAGCCGACGGAGGGACGGGTGCTGCTGGGCGGCGAGCCGATGGCGGAGCAGGTCGGCAAGGTGGGTCTCGGCTTTCAGCACGCCCGGCTGCAACTGCAGAAGACCACCGTCAGCGACGAGATCATGGCGGTGGGCGGAGAAAGCGTCGGCACCGCCGAGGTCGCCCGCGTCCTGGACCTGGTGGCCCTGCCGCGCGAGATCGCGGCCCGCCGCGTCGACTCCCTGTCCGGCGGTCAAATGCGCCGTGTGGTGCTGGCGTCCCTGGTCGCGTCGAACCCGGAGGTGCTGGTGCTCGACGAACCCCTCGCCGGCCTCGACCCGGGCGCCCGCGAAGAGGTTCTCGATGTGCTGGCCGGCCTGCGCCGCCAGGGCATCACGATCATCATCATCTCCCACGACCTCGAGGCCCTCGACCGCGTCTGCAACCGCCGCGTCACCCTCACCGACGGAGTGCTGGAGGGGGCGGCATGAGTACACGTGCCCCGCAGCTGCGGCAGATCCCCGGCGACTCGGTGGCCCACCGTCTGTGGGCGGGCACCAAACTGCTGATCGTGCTGGTGCTCGGCATCATGACGTGGGTGCTGCCGTCCTGGCCGTCGCTCATTCTGGTGGCCGTCTACGTGCTGGTGTTCCTGCTGCTGGCGAAGGTTCCGCTCGGCGCCATCCCGCGCCCGCCCTGGTGGTTCTGGCTGCTCATCGGAATCGGCGCGGCCGTGAACGGCTTCTCCGGCGGTGTCGACGGGGTGGTGGTCTTCCTGCGCGCCACCGCCCTGGGCCTGCTGGCGCTGGCGATGTCGATCATCGTCGTGTGGACCACTGCGATGGCCGAGATCGCCCCGGCCCTCGCCCGGCTGATGGCGCCCCTGAAACTGCTGCGGCTGCCGGTCGACGAATGGGCGGTCACCATCGCCCTCTCGCTGCGCGGCCTCCCGATGCTGATGGACGAGATGCGGATGCTGCGCGCCTCGTTCCGGCTGCGTCCCCGCGGTCGCGCCGACTCGGGCCATCCGTCGGCCGAGCCCACCGTCATCGATCTCGTGGTGGCGGCCATGTCGTCGGCCATGCGCCGGGCGGCCGAGATGGGTGAGGCCATCACCGCCCGCGGCGGCACCGGCCGGCTCACCGCCTACCCGTCGCGTCCGGGCCGCGCGGACGCCGTCGCCCTGATCCTGGTGGTCGTCACCTGCGCCGCCGCGATCGTCCTGACCAAGGTTCTCTAGACACGAAAAAGGCGGCCGTCCCCGGGGTGTTCCCACCCTGGCGTCAGGTGATCGAAGGCGGTGCAGGCACGAAAAAGGCGGCCACCCGTCGGATGGCCGCCTTTGACGTCGGTCGATCAGGCCGGGTTGACCAGGCCCTTGCCCTGGGCGACGGCGGTCTCGTAACGACGGCCCGCATCCTCCCAGTTGACGACGTTCCACCAGGCCTTGACGTAGTCCGGCTTCACGTTCTGGTAGTCGAGGTAGAAGGCGTGCTCCCACATGTCCAGCATGACGACCGGGATGAAGGCGGCCGACGTGTTGCCGCTCTGGTCGGTCAGCTGCTGGATGAGCAGACGCTGGCCGATGGTGTCGTAGCCGAGAATGGCCCAGCCGCTGCCCTGCAGGGTGGTGGCGGCCGAGGTGAAGTGCGCCTGGAACTTGTCGAAGCCGCCGAAGTCGTTGCCGATGGCCTCGGCCAGAGCGCCGGTCGGCTCGCCGCCGCCGTTGGGCGACAGGTTCTTCCAGAAGATCGAGTGATTGGTGTGACCACCGAGGTGGAAGGCCAGGTTGGCCGACAGGCCGTACACCTTGCCCTGCAGGTCGCCGGCCTCACGGGCCTCGGCGAGCTTCTCCACAGCGGTGTTGGCGCCGGCGACGTAGGTGGCATGGTGCTTGCTGTGGTGCAGCTCCATGATCTTGCCGGAGATGTGCGGCTCGAGGGCGCCGTAGTCGTAGTCCAGATCGGGCAGGGTGTAGTCGGCCACGATGATCCTTTCGATTGAAGTGCGTTCTTCTACTGAGTCCAGTTTTACACTTCTCCTCCGGCGCGGCTTCCGCAACCGTTCCGCGCAGGCGCGCGCGGGGAGGATCTACAGGAACGCGATGAGCGCGATCGCGATGATGATCGCGACGATGCTGGCGCCGATCGCGGCACAGCGCAGACCGACGTTGTAGACCGGCCAGATCTCGGTGGTGCGGGTCAGCCCCGACGCGTTGGTCGTCGAGCTACGGCTCGCGGTCATGGTTCCCCCTCCGGTACGTGGCGCACCCACCGGGTGGTGCGCGTCACATCTCACTGTGAAACCGACCCTAGTGTGTCGTCCGTCTCATTTTCAAATCCGTGTGCCGGGGGAGACAGCCGGGGGAGTCGTACCCTGAATCCATGAGTCTCTTCGATCGGATGATGGCCGCCGCCGACGTGAAGCGGGTGATGGTCTCACCGGACGAGGCGCTGCCCGGCCGGAGCACGCCGATGCCGATCCCCGAGGAGCACCGCGTCCTGCATCACCCGTTGCGTGGACGGCCGGATCCGGCGGGCGCCTTTCCTCCCGGAGGGATCGGCGACTGGGGTGACGACCTGCGTGCCGTGATCCTCGCCGGCGGCTGCTTCTGGGGCATCGAGGAGATCCTGTGGCAGGTGCCGGGCGTCTACACCACCGCCGCCGGGTATGCAGGCGGCTACACCCCGAACCCCACCTACGAGGAGGTGTGCACGGCGCGCACCGGGCACACCGAATCGTCGCTCGTCGTCTACGACCCGCGCACGCTGACCTTCGACGACCTTCTCGCCGTCTTCTTCACCGCCCACGATCCGACGCAGGAGATGCGCCAGGGCAACGACATCGGCACGCAGTACCGGTCGGCGATCTTCACCTTCGACGACGCCGACAACGACGCGGCCGAGGCGGCGGCGCGACGATTCGCGCCGGTGCTCGCCGAGGCCGGGTACGGACCCGTCACCACCGAGATCTCACTCCTGGCCGACGCCGGCGACGGGAACTTCTACTACGCCGAGCCCTACCACCAGCAGTATCTGGACGCGAACCCCAACGGCTACCGCTGCCATGCGGCGACCGGCCTGAGCTTCCCGAAGGCCTGAGAATGGGCGACGCGCTCACCGTCGAGCAGTGGAACCGCACCCTGCTCGAACGCCAGCATCTGCTCGAGCAGGCGGACGAGGACGCCGTCGAAGTGATCGACCGCTGCGTGGGACTGCAGTCGCAGGATCCGCAGGCGCCCTTCTTCGGTCTGTGGTCGCGGATCGCGGACTTCGACCCGGACGAGCTGGACAGCCTCATCGAGAACCGCGAAGTGGTGCGGATGGCGCTGCAGCGCGGCACCGTCTTCGCGATGGACGGCCTCGATGCCCGCTGGATCCGGCGCACCGTGCAACCGGCGCTCGATGCGGACAGCCGGGCCCACCGCGCCAACCTCGGTGACGTCGCCGTCGACGACGTGGTCGCGGCGGTGCTCGAAGATCCTGCCCGCCGACAGCGGCGACGAACTCGATGAATCCGACGCCGTACCGGGTTCGGCCATCCGTTCCGGGCTCGCCGAACGCTGGCCGGACGTGCCGCCGGAGGCTCTGGCCGCGGTGGCCCGCGCCGCACTGCCGCTGGTCCAGGTTCCTCCGCGCGGTCTGTGGCGCCGCTCGGGCTCGCCGTCGTACCTGCTGCTGGATCAGTGGATCGGTGCCGGGGACGTCGAACTCGACGACGAGGAGGCGCGCAAGGACCTGATCCGCATGTACCTGCGCGGCTTCGGGCCGGCCACGCGGGGCGCGCTCACCACGTGGAGCGGGCTGAGCGGCATGGGTGCGCTCCTGGACCGGATGGAGGCGGACTGGGAACTGACCAAACTGGCGGGCCCGGGGGATCGCGAGCTGTTCGATCTGGAGGGCCTGTCGATCGCCGACGGCGCCGTGGCCGCCCCGGTCCGATTCGTCGCGCCCTACGACAACGTGCTCGTCGCCAACGGCGACCGCGACCGTCTCGCCGACACCGCGCTGTATGCGCGGACGGTCACCGCGAACGGGAGGTCGCCGGGGTTCGTGCTCGTCGGCGGATGGCTGTCGGCGACGTGGCGGCTGGACGACGGCGAGGTGTCGCTGCACGCGCTCCGGGACCTGTCCGAGAGCGAGCGCCACGACGTCGAGGCGGAGGCCTGCCGGCTGCGGGATTTCGTGGCCGGCGCGGACCGCTGAAAAAGTTGCATCCGGAAGCGTTCCCGGCGCAACTCGCAAGCTGAACTTCAGAGTGTCGCTGCGCGTGTTGTCCACACGTTGTCCACAGGCATCGGGTGTCGGGTCGAGGGTGTCCGCTCGGGAACCGAAAGGTAACGAGACGGCCACCGGGACGTCTCCAGGGCCCGAAAATGTGATCTGCGCCGCACAGATCAGGCCCGCGACCTCGGATTAATCCACAAATCCACAGGGTTGTCCACAGGAACTGGGGATGCCTGTGAATCCTGGGGACACACCCCTTCCACCGGGGCTGTGGACAATTCTGAACGAGTCCGGAGTCGTCCTTCGTTCGGGCACGCGGACAGCTGTGTGCTAGTGCTTCCGGCCCGGCCCGCGACGCCCGAACGCCCCCGCCGGGAGAGGGCGAAATATGCGACGATGGAAGACGTGAGCATGGAGATCGAACAGGTCGACGTCGTCGACCTTCCGGACGACTTCACCGGGGTGACCGACCAGACCCTGCTCGACGTCCGCGAGGACTACGAGTGGGAGGAGGCGCATGTCGCCGGCGCGCTCCACATCCCCCTCGACGACGTCCCCTCGCGCATCGACGAGCTCGACCTGAACAACGACCTGCTCGTCATCTGCCGGACCAGCGGCCGCTCGTTCCGGCTGATGCAGTACCTCTCCCTGCGCGGCATCGACGGCGCGGTGGTCTCCGGCGGCATGGTCGCCTGGCAGGCCGCCGGCAAGCCGGTCAGAACGGGACCCGAGTGAACCTCGACGTCTGTCCGCGCTGCCGTATCAAGGCGACGCACACCGGTCAGCGCACGGTCTGCCCACGGTGCGGCGGCCCGCTGACCGTCGTCGACGCCCAGACCCGGCAGCCGGCGCCCACACCCGCCCCCACTCGCGCACCGGCACCGGCACCGGCGCCCGCGCCGCGTCCCGCCGCCTCCCGCTACGTGCGTCCCGATCTGCGCTGGGTGGCACATCGCCCGGCATCGACGTTGCTCCCGCGCACACCCGCGAAGGCCCCGGCTCCGGCGCGGACACCGTCCTACCCGGCGATCCCGGACTGGGGGCTGATCGACCAGGCCGTTCCGCCGGTGGCACCCGCCGACACCCGGGACGCCGCCCTCCAGCTGTGGCTGCGCCGCCTGGGTCCGCTGGTGGTGGCCGCGGCCGTCGCGCACGCCCTGCGGTACCTGCTCCTGGTGGTCAACCGCGGAACCCCCATCCCCGCCTGGCTCGACCTGCTGTCCACGATCGCGGTCCTGGTGCTCGGCACCGTCGTCGCGGCCGTCGCGCTGGTCACCGTCTCCCTGTTCGCGACGTGGATGGTCGCGGTGCGCCGTGACTCGTACGCCCAGGTCGACCGGCTCGACCCGCGGCCCCGGTGGACGGTGGCGGCCCTCGCGGCGGTGCCGTTCGTCAGCGCCGCCGGAGCGCCGTTCCTGCTCGCGGAGGCCGCCCACGCCGTCGGAGGCAACGAGGCCGAGCTCGCACTGCGTCGGATCAAGCGTGTCGGCATCGGCTGGGGACTGCTCAACCTGATCGGCCTGATCGCGGTGATCTACCGGATCGTGGCCTGGTCCGGCGGCTCGATCCAGGTGGGCGCCGACGCCCTCGCCTGGGTCACCGTGTCGTTCGTCGCGTCGGCGGTCTTCGTCTACTGGGTGCGGCCGCTGCTCGCCGGCACGGTCGTCGCCGGTGTCACCGCGCCGGCGCCCCCGGAGCGCCGCCTGGTGGTGACCGCATGACCGCCGGACGATCGGACGTCTCGCGGTCCGGCAAGCCCGCCGTCGTCGCACATCGCGGAGCCTCGGGTGAGAACGCCGAACACACCCTGCTGGCCTACGAGCAGGCCCTCGAGCAGGGCGCCGACGGCCTCGAGTGCGATGTCCGGCTCACCGCCGACGGCGAACTGGTCTGCATCCACGACCGCACCATCGAACGCGTGTCGGACGGTACCGGCGCCGTCAGCGAGATGACCCTCGCCGAGCTGCAGGAGCACGACTTCGGGTCCTGGCACAGCGGCACCCCCGCACAGGTGCTCACCCTTGACCAGCTGATGGAGCTGACCCTCGACTGGCGTCGCCCGATCCGCCTGTTCATCGAGACCAAACATCCGGTCCGCTACGGCGCACAGGTGGAGCAGCGGGTGCTCGAGACCCTGCAGAGATTCCATGTGGCGGCGCCGCCGTCGGCCGACCACAGTCGCGCCGTGGTGATCTCGTTCTCGCCCTCCGGGGTGTGGCGCATCCGCCGGAGCGCACCCATGCTCCCGACCATCCTGCTCGGCGACACCATCCTGGCGATCGGATCCGGTCCGGCCACCGCGGTCGGAGCGACCGGGGTCGGTCCGTCGGTGCGGATCCTGCGCGAGCACCCCGACCTGGTCGACAAGGCCGCGGCCGCCGGCCGGGTCACCTACTGCTGGACCGTCGACAACCGGGAAGACGTGCAGTTGTGTGCCGACCTCGGCGTGCGCTGGATCGCGACGAATCACCCGGGCCGCACCCGGGACTGGCTCGTCACCGTGGATTGACGCCCCGCTCCTCGGGCCGGCCGAAAGGATGACAGAGTAGAGCCATGGCAAAGAGCAAGCGCGGCAGCGGTCCGCGACCGGGCAGCAACCGAGCCGAGCGCGTGGCGGCACGCAAGGAACGACAGGCGGCCACCGTGGCGGCGCCCGCCCGCCCGTTCCAGACCCTGCCGGCCGCCGAGTGCGATCTGGTGGCCCTGCGCGCCTTCGTCGCGTCGGCCTCGGCACAGGTGAGTTTCGCGTCCGGATTCGACGCCCCGAACGAGGCCGACTGGGTGACGATCCTCCCGGGCGCCGTTCCCGGCATCGTGCGCCAGCGACTCGGCGCCATCTGGGGTGAGAAGGGCGGCAACGCCGGCGACGCCGACGGCAAGGTGACCCAGGGGCTCGTCGGTCTGCAGACCGACCCCGAGCCCGCCGACCTGACCGGTTCCCTCGCCGCCGCCCTCACCTGGGCGGCATCGGCCGAACCGGATGCGAAGTTCGAGGCACCGTCGGACGTGACGAAGATCGAGGAGATCGTCGACCCGTCCGCACCGCTCAAGATCATGGTCTACGAGGACTTCGAGTGGTGGTTCGGCGACGATGCCGACAGCATTCCGCCGCAGGCCAAGGCCATGCTCGAACAGGCCAACGCGACGATCATGCCGACGTCGCGGATGAAGCCCAAGAGCTGCACCGGCGCCCCGTGGTGGGTGCATGCCGGCGCCAAGGCCCACCTTCGCTGGGTGCGGCCCGAGGACGAGAACGCACTGATGGACGCGCTCGCCAAGGTGAACGCCGCCGGCAGCCTCACCCTGGGTGAGGGCTCCCGGTTCGCCGGCTCGTTCCGCACGCACGGCCTCCTCGTCCCGGTGTTCGACCTCGACCCGGAGAAGCACTCGCAGGAGTGGCAGGAGGGCCTCGACGCGTTCGACGCCGCCGTCACGCAAGCGCTGGCCGACACCTCGGAGCTGACCGCCGCCGAGCGCAGCGCCCGCAAGGGAATCATCGGCCGCCAGGTGACCCTGCGCGTGTGACCGCCGGGGACGTCGCGATCGCGCGCGCCGTCGGGGAGGCCGCATGCCGCCGGCTCGCCGAGATCGGTGCGCTCCCGGACGTTCCGGTCCGTTCGGGTGACGGGTGGACCGCCGTCCGGAGCGGATGCGACAGCAACGACCTCAACGGTGTTCTCGTCGACCGGGGACGGCTCCCCGATCCCGGGCTGCTCGCCGAACTGGGCGTCTGGTTCGGCGAGGCACCGGCCACCTGCCATCTCGCCGATTCCGATCACCGCTTTCCGGAGGTGGCCCGCACCGGCGGATGGCAGCCCGAGGACTCCGCTTTCGGCGCCGGCCGGACGCTTCCGCTGGATGTGCCGGCAGCGGATGCCGAGATCGACATCCGGCGGGTGTCGTCAGCGCGGGGTCTCGACGATTGGCTGGACGTCGCCGGGGCATGCGGCTGGTTCGACGACGGGGACGAACGCGCCCGCCGCCGGGCCGTCGCGGAGGCGCTGCCGTGGCCGCGGTGGGTCGCCTACCGCGATGACCGCCCCGTCGGCATGACCACCGGGTGGCGGCATCGCGCCCTCGCCGAGATCGTCGACGTCGCGGTCGTGGCGGACGCCCGTCGCCGCGGCATCGGACGCGCCCTCGTCGCGACGGTCGCCGCGTGGGCGAGTGCGAGCGCGCGGACGATCGTCGCCGAACCCAGCCCCGACGGGGCCGCCCTGCTCACCACGCTGGGCTTTCGTACCGTGCCCGAGATCCCGGACAGCGCCGCCTACTGGACGCCGGCGCCGGACGGCCCGTAGAGCGTCAGAGGTTTCCGCCGGCCGCCGCGGGCTCGGACGGATCGGCGGCGCCGCCGCCGGTGTTCAGCTCGCGCTGAACGAAGCTCTCCAGATCGAACAGGTTGCCGTTGGCGCGCTCGGCGATCGTCTGCAGCGTCGTCATGGTGGCGACCTCCTCGACCTGCTCCTTGAGGAACCACTGCATGAACTGCTCGCCCAGGTAATCGCCGGAGTCGCGGGCCGTGCTCGCCAGCTTCACGATCTGATCGGTGACCGCCTTCTCCTGGTCCAGCGCCAGCTCGATCGGCTCCCGGTAGTCGGTGAAATCCGTCTTCGGGGCGGCCACGCCCGGGATCTTCACCTCGATATCGCGGTCCAGGAAGTACTGGACGATCATCATCGCGTGGTTCCGCTCCTCGACCGCCTGCGCATAGAAGTGCTGCGCGATCTGGGGCAGATCGTGGCCGTCGTAGTAGACCGCGACCGCGATGTACTGCTGCGAGGCGGAGAACTCGTTGCTGATCTGGTCGAGCAGAAGTTCCTGGAACTTGGTGAGCGAAGAGGTCATGCGCCCAGGATAGGGGACCTCACCCGTTGCTGAGCAGCTCGTCGGGAGGGGTCTTGCCCTTGCGGAGATAGGCGAAGAACTCGTTCGTGTTGTCGCCGACCGCCAGGGAGTCGCCGTCGTCGGTGTATTCGGCGCCGGCGGTCGGCGTGGTGGTGGTGATGAAGTTGCCGCGCAACCGGAAACCGAGCCAGGCCAGGTTCCACAGGTGGTCGCCCTTCGCGACCGTCACCGACGACGCCACGCCGCTCATGAACGGGAACAGCCGGAACGGGTTGAGGAACACCGCCGGGCTCATGCCGCGCTTCATCAACGCCGAGAAGAACTTGCGCTGATTCACCACGCGCTCGAGGTCGGCGTTGGGGAAGGCGCGGGTACGCACCAGGCCCAGGGCCTGCTTGCCGTTCAGCTTCTGGCAGCCCGCCTTCAGATTCAGGCCGGCCTTCGGGTCGCGGAGCGGCTGGTCGATGCACATCTTGACGCCGCCGACACTGTCCACCACCTTGTCGAAGCCGCCGAAACCGATCTGCGCGTAGTGGTCGATCCGCAGACCCGTCAGGCCTTCGACCGTCTGGACCAGCAGTTGCGGTCCGCCGTCGTTGAAGGCGGCGTTGATCTTGTGGCTGCCCATGCCGGGGATCGGCACGTACAGATCGCGCGGGATGCTGATCAGCATCGGCTTCCCGGTCAGCGGGATGTGGGCCAGCATGATCGTGTCGGTGCG
Organism: Gordonia sp. (in: high G+C Gram-positive bacteria); assembly: GCF_047600565.1. Classification (GTDB taxonomy): domain Bacteria; phylum Actinomycetota; class Actinomycetes; order Mycobacteriales; family Mycobacteriaceae; genus Gordonia. The sequence goes on along the minus strand of NZ_JASGKN010000001.1, from coordinate 2,244,481 downwards.
TTCGCCTTCGGCGTCACCGGTGGCCAGCTCGTCCTTCTGTTCCTGGGTGAGCCCCTCCCGCGAGTCGGTGCCGACGATCAGCCAGTTGGCTCCGGGGGTGTCGCTCGGCCGGCCGGAATAGTTCGCGAGGGCGTCCACCCGGTGCAGCTTGGTGTCGTAGTAGAACAGCAGACCGATCGGCAGCAGAAGCATCACCAGGACCAGGATCAGCAGCTTGCGGAGCGGACGCCGCGGCAGCCGGGGGAGCCGGCGGGAGCGACGCGAGCGCTTCACCGGGGCAGCCGCCGGCCGGGACCGGCCCCGCCGCGGACGCCGCTGCGGTGCGAGCGGCTCGGCCGGACGCGGCTGGGAGGGTCGTGGGCGGGCGCCCTGTTCCGGGCGGGGTCGGGGTGCCGGCGGCCGCTGAGACGAGGGCCGCTGGGAGGAAGGCCGCTGAGATGGCGGCTTCTGGGGCGAGGGCGGCGGGGATGACGGCCGTCGAGACGGTGCGGCGGCCGGACGCGGCGGCGCCTGACGGGACCGCCGGATCTCCTCCGGCGGGATCGGCTGGGGTTCCTGACGCGGCGCGTAACCGCCGGGCGCGGCCGGCGGGCGCGGCTGATAGGGAACGCCGCGGGGAATGGGGTCCTGCGACCAGGCGCGGGGCGGTGGCTGCGGCGGATTCGCCGGCGGCACCTGCCGGGTCGCGTCGGCCGGGGGCGGCACCGGGGGTCGGCCTCCGGGCGCCGCGGGACGGCCCGGGTCGGCGGGCGTCCGCCGCTGCGGCGGCTCGGGGGGCTGACGGTTCATCAGCGCAAGATTACCGGCGGCATCCTGAGATTTGCCCGATGAAACCGCGGGCCGAGGATCAGGCGGGCGGCGTGAGGACGTCGAAGCCGGTGAAGCGCGCCAGCTCCTCCGGGATCGTCACCGAACCGTCGGGCTGCTGATGGTTCTCCAGGATCGCGACGATCCAGCGGGTGGTCGCCAGGGTGCCGTTGAGGGTCGCGGCGGTCTGCGGCTTGCCGTTGTCGTCGCGGTAGCGCGTCTGCAGGCGGCGCGCCTGGAACGTGGTGCAGTTCGATGTCGACGTCAGCTCGCGGTAGGTGTTCTGTGTCGGCACCCAGGCTTCGCAGTCGAACTTGCGCGACGCCGAGCTGCCCAGGTCGCCGGCGGCCACGTCGATGACGCGGTACGGCACATCGATCGCCGCCAGCATCGACTTCTCGAAGTCGAGCAGACGCTGATGCTCGGCTTCGGCGTCCTCCGGCTTGCAGTAGACGAAGCCCTCGACCTTGTCGAACTGGTGGACCCGGATGATGCCGCGGGTGTCCTTGCCGTACGAGCCGGCCTCGCTGCGGAAGCAGGTCGACCAGCCGGCGTACCGCTTCGGACCGTCGGACAGATCCAGGATCTCGTCGGAGTGGTAGCCGGCCAGCGGCACCTCCGACGTGCCGACCAGATATTTCTGGTCCTTCTCGTCATCGGCCTTGATCCGGTACACCTCGTCGGCGTGCGCACCGAGGAAACCGGTGCCGTCCATGATCTCCGGATTCACCATCACCGGGGGAATCATCATGGTGAACCCGGCGGCGGTCGCCTTGGCGGCGGCCATGTTCAGCAGACCGAGCTGGAGCATCGCGCCCTGACCGGTCAAGAAGTAGAAGCGTGAGCCGGACACCTTGGCGCCGCGGCCCATATCGATCAGACCGAGCGTCTCGCCCAGTTCCAGGTGATCCTTCGGATCGGTGAGCTCCGGCGGGGTGCCGACGGTCTCGAGCACCACGAAGTCGTCCTCGCCGCCCGGCGGAGTCTGCTCGGCGATGATGTTCGAGATCGACCGGTACGCGCTGTCGAACGCCGCGCCGGCCTCGTTCTGGGCGGCGACGGCCGCCTTCACCTTGTCGGCGAGCTGCTTGGCCTGATCCAGAAGCGCCGTCTTCTCGTCGCCGGACGCCTGGCCGACGCGCTTGCCGAGCGCCTTCTGTTCGGCGCGCAGGGTGTCGGCGTCCGCGATCGATGCGCGACGGGCCGCATCGGCCTCCAGAAGCCGGTCGACCAGCGCCGGATCCTCCCCGCGGGCGCGCTGCGAATCGCGGACGGCGTCGGGATTCTCCCGTAGGAACTTCAGGTCAATCACGACTCACAACCCTACTCGGGTAACAACGCGCGATTCGACCAGGCATGATGGACGGCGATGAGTTCGGACAGTGAAGACATCCTGGAGCCGGCCGACGACGCCGCGCGCACCATCAGCAGGGGGACCCGCATGGTCGCCGTGCTGGTCGCCGTGCTGCTCGGCGGACTGGCCGCCGGCGGCGTCCTCTGGTTCCGCGGCGGCTTCGACGACGCGGACGGGCTGGGCGGTTCGGCGATCGGCGAAGGCAACTACGAGGCCAACGACTTCACCCGGTCGCAACCGGGCGACTGCCTGGAGTGGTCGGCCGACGGCGCCGGGCAGCCGACCAAGGTGCCGTGCACCGAGAAGCACCGGTTCGAGGTGGCCGGCGCGCTGGACACCTCCGACTTCCCGGGCACCGAGTTCGCCAAGAACGCGCAGTGGCCCGGACCCGACCGTTTCGCCGAGATCCGTGACGAGCAGTGCGAGTCGGTCGTCAACCGGTACCTCGGCGGCGGGCTGGACCCGCAGGGCCGGTTCGCGGTCGGCATGATGTTCCCGTCGCAGGCCCAGTGGGAGCGCGGCGCCCGCGTGCTGCGCTGCGGCATCGAGCAGCCGGGCACCAAGGGCGTGCAGGACGAGTTCACCGGCCGCGCCGCCGACACCGACCAGTCGTTCGCGTGGCCGGTCGGCACCTGCATCGGCATCGATCCGCAGACCCGCAAGCCGACCACCGAGCCGGTCAACTGCGCCGAACCGCACGCCTTCCAGACCACCGGCGTGATCGACCTGTCGCAGCGGTTCGGCAATCGGGGCTCCGGCAAGCCGTGGCCGTCGGTGGACGATCAGAACGTCTACCTCAAGACGATCTGCCCCACGCAGACCAACCAGTTCTTCAAGGGCCCGGACAAGTTCAAGAAGACCACCCTCAACGTGCAGTGGTCGGTGATCTCCGAGGTGAGCTGGATGACCGGAAGCCGTCGGGTCGTCTGCTACGTCGCGTTGCCCGACCGCGGTGGTTTCGCCCGTCTGGTCGGCGACGCCCGCCAGCAGCTGCTGATCAACGGCAAGCTGCCGGTGCCGCCCGCCGAGGGCCCCCCGGGGCGCGCTCTGCCGACCCCGGTGCCCGAGCCCGAGGGCTACGTGCCGAACCCGCAGGAAGTGCCGGCGCCGGCCGGCTGACCGCACCGGAATCATCGTGGCCGTCCGCATGTCCGACGAGGACTTCGAGAACCTCGTCGGGGAAGCCCTCGATCTGCTGCCGGAAGAACTGATGGAGGCCATGTCGAACGTGGTCTTTCTGGTGCAGCCGGCCAACCCCGACGACCCGCACATCCTCGGGTTGTACACCGGGGTCGCCCTCACCCAGCGCACCACCGAGTACGCGGGGTTCCTGCCGGACACCATCGAGATCTATCGTGAGCCGATCCTGGCCATGTGCCGGACCGCCGACGAGGTGCGGCACGAGGTCGCGGTGACCGTGCTTCACGAGGTCGGTCATCACTTCGGGATCGACGACGCCTGGCTGCACGCCAACGGGTGGGGCTGACGCGCCCGCCGCCGGTCAGCCCATCGGTTCGTCGTCGACGCCGGGGGTGAAGTCGGTGAGCCGGCCCCACCGGTGCAGGGTCCAGCCGTTGCCGTCGAACTCCAGCTCCACCGAGTCGGTGTTCCGGAGGTGGCTCTTCATCGCGAACTCGGGGTCGACGTTCGCCAGGTGAGCGGCGGCCAGCCGGATCGCCGCCCCGTGCGAGACCACGTACACGTCGCGCTGCTCGTCGCCGGTCAGGTGAGTCAGCGCCAGGTCGTGCAGCACCGGGATGTAGCGGGCCCGGATCATCTCGAGGGATTCGCCGCCCGGTACGCGCGCGTCGAGCTCACCGTGGTGCCAGCGGTGGACGACGTCCCTGAACTGCAGGTGCGCGTCGCGGTCGCTGCGCCCTTCCAGGTCGCCGACCTGGACCTCGTGGATGCCTTCGACCGTCTGCGGATCGGTCTCCCAGACCGACGCGATGAGGCCGGCGGTCTGCTGTGCGCGTCCGGCCACCGAGTTCACCAGCACGGCCGGTCCGGTCAGCGGGTTCTCCAACCCGAAGCGCACACCCTGCCGGGCACCGAAGTCGGTGAGGTTCGCGCCGGGGAGCGCGGTGTCGAGCTGCTGCATGACGTTGGCGGTGGTCTCGCCGTGGCGGACCAGATACAGCCGGGCCACGTCAGTCCCCGTCCTGCCGCAGCAGCTGCAGCCACCGTTCGTCGACCGGCCACGAGCCCAGATAGACGACGCGGTCCACGCTGCCTTCCAGGGCATCCAGCACCTCGCTGACGTGAGGGTCGTCGAGGTGTCCGGCGGCGTCGAGGAAGAAGCGGTACTGGCCCGCGCCGCGGGGGCGGGACTCGATGCGGGTGAGGTCGACGTCGCGGTCGGCGAAGGCGCTCAGGGCGTTGACCAGGCTGCCGGGCACGTTGGCGAGGTCGAGGATCACCGACGTGCGGTCGGTGCCGGTGCGCGGCGTCGGTGCGCCGGCACGGCCGATCAGCAGGAATCGGGTGACGGCTTCGCTGTCGACGACGCCCTCGCACAACGGGGTCAGGTGGTGGAGTCCGGCGGCGATCGGCGTCGTCACGGCGGCATCGGCGTGGCCGTCGGCGACGTCCCGCGCGGCGCCGGCGTTCGACGAAGCGGGCACGAAGCGTGCGTGCGGGAACCGTGCCGCGACGCTGTCACGCACCTGCGCGGAGGCCACCGGGTAGGCCGCGATCGTGTGGACGTCGTCGTCGCGCAGACTCTCGCGGGCCGCGATGGTGAACGCGATGTCGAGGGCGACCTCGGCGTAGGCCTGCAGCGGCTGTTCGGCGTGGTCGGGGGTGAGGGCGTCCATGGTCGCCGGCACGGAGCCCTCCAGGGAGCTCTCGATCGGGACGCAGGCGTAGTCGGCGCGCCCGTCGCGGACGAGAGCGGCGGCGGCGGCGGGGGAGTCGGCGGCGACGGTGGTGACTTCGCCGCCGGTCGGGACGACGCCGCGCTCCAGCAGTCGGTTCAGGGCCATCTCGGTGAAGGTGCCGGCGGGCCCGAAGTATGCGAAGGCGGTCACGTCGATCAGGGTAGTCGGTCCCTGATTGTGCGAGAACGGTTGACGACGCCCCTACCTCGCCGTAACTTAGGTGACCATAACTAAGGCGTACCTAAGTTCGATGGAGAGACCGCGCCGAGGTGACGACCCCGAGGAGGACCCCCGCATGACGGGAATCGACAGCTTCACCGTTCCGGTGCCGTGCGACGCCGAGCGGATCCAGACCGCCTGCCGGCGCGCACACGAAGGAACACTGTCCGTGGACGGCTGCAGCCCGGCCGCGGTCGCGATGGTGCACCTCTTCGAGTCCGAGGCCTTCATGGTCGTCTCCGACGACACCCCGGTCCGCGAGCTCGCCGAGCACACCTTCGAAGGGGTGCCGGCCATGCTGGAGCTGGCGGACTGCGCGCCGATCAGCCTGCGGGAGCGGGTGCGGTCCCTGATCTGGCTGTCCGGCCGCGTGCACTCGGTGCCCGCGCAGCTGGAGCGCGAGCTCGCCATCGAGATCGCCGGCGATCACCCCGACGCCCGGCTCCTGGACGTGGGCCACGGTCACTGCCTGCTGCGCCTGGAACTCGACAACGCGGTGATCGCGACGTCGACCGGCGCCGCCGCAGTCGACGCGGACACGCTCTCGGGTGCCGAACCCGACCCGTTCTGGGAGTACGAGAGCCAGTGGATCTCGCACCTGGAAGCCGACCACCAGGACCTCGTCTACCGGCTCGCCAGCAGCTTCCCCAAGCATCTGCGGCAGGGCCGCGTCCGTCCGCTCGGCCTGGATCGCTTCGGCATCACCTTCCGGGTGGAGACGCCGACCACCGACTCGGACGTGCGGCTGCCGTTCGGCCGGCCGTGCACCCGGGTGTCCGATCTGACGGCAGCACTGCACGAGCTGGTCCAGGGCTCGATGGACACCGCCTCCCATGAGTAACGCGACACTCGACGGCGCCCGGCGGTTCGACGCCCAGAACGCGCTCGGCTACGACGCCCGGATCGTGAACCTGGTGCCCGGCTACGCCGAACTCCACGAGATCAGTGCGGCCGTCCTCGCCGCGCGTCTGCCCGAACGGGCGCGGGTGCTCGTCGTCGGGGCCGGCACCGGAACCGAGACGCTCGCCCTCGCTCAAGCCAACCCCGGATGGGACCTGGTGGGCGTCGATCCGTCGCCGGCCATGCTGGCGGTCGCCCGGCGGCGCGCCCAGGCCGCCGGTCTCACCAATGTGGCCTTCCACGAGGGACGCGCCGCCGATCTGGGGAGCGGTGAGGGCGACTTCGATGCCGCGGTCAGTCTGCTCGTCATGCACTTCGTCGCCGGCGATCCGGCTAAGCGCGCCTTCCTCGGCGACGTCGCGTCCCGCCTGCGGAGCGGTGCGCCCCTGCTCCTGTGCGACCTGATGGCCTGCGACGACGACGATCTGGACGTGATCGCCGAATACGCCGCGGCCCGCGGAGTGGACCCGGACGGGCTGGCGGCCATGCGTCAGCGGCTGTCGGCGGACTTCCATCCGCTCAGCGAGAACGAGCTGGTCCAACTGTCGTCGGCGGCCGGCTTCTCCTCACCGCGTCCCTACTTCCGCGGCGTCGCCTTCGTCGCGAACGAACTGCTCCGCGACTGATCCTGCCCCGCTGGCTACCCTGACTGGGGTGAACGTCACCGAGAGGCTGCGGACGGCGCCGGAGCCGGATGTCGCCGTGGAGACCGATCCGGCCGCCCGGCGCGCGCTGGTGATCGAACTCGTCATCGTCGGCGTCCTCACCTTCGGCTTCTCCGCACTCTCGGCGCTGCTCTCGCTGATCGACGCCCAGTTGTCGGCCGGCGGTATCGGTTCGACGACCGTCGCGATCAACCCGAAGCAGGCCGACGTCGGCTGGATCGATCTGATCCGGCAGCTGATGTCGGCGTCCCGGCTCCTCGCCATCGGTGCACTCGCCGTGTACCTGCTGTGGCGCAGCGGTCTGAAGCTCGGCACGCTCGGTCTGGGCCGGCCGCAGCGTCGTGACGTGCCTCCCGGCCTCGCGCTGGCCGCCCTCATCGGCCTGCCCGGACTCGGCCTGCTCGCCGCCGCCAAGGCGCTCGGCCTCAACGCCGACCTGGTCGCCAGCCAGAACGACGGCCCGTGGTGGCAATACGTCACGCTGGTGCTGATGGCGATCGGGAACGCCGTCGCCGAGGAGATCGTGGTGGTCGCCTACTTCCTGGTCCGGCTCAAGCAGCTGGGAGTCGGCAAGAACTCCTCCCTGGCCGCCTCCGCCGTCCTGCGCGGCGGCTATCACCTCTACCAGGGCTTCGGCGGCGGCCTCGGCAACCTCGTCATGGGAGTGGTGTTCGGGCGGTGGTATCAGGCGACCGGCCGGGTATGGCCGCTGGTGATCGCGCACGCCGTGATCGACGTCGTCGCCTTCCTCGGCTACGCCCTGCTGCACGACCATCTCGGATTCGTGACCGGAAGCTGAAACAGGAGATTTACCGAAACAGCCCGGCAGCGGGACCTGCGCGAACGTACGCTTTCCTCATGGCTACACAACTTTCTCCGGCAGAAGCCGCCATCGCACGCAAGGAACTGGCCGCGCACATCAAGCAGAGCGGCCTCACCATCCCCCAGATCGCCAAGCAGTCCGGCCTCACCGAGGAAGAGACGCAGAACGCGATCAACGTGAAGCAGACGGCGTCCACCGCCGAGCACGTGTGGAAGGTGCACAACACCGTCCACAAGACGCTCAAGGACGCCGGCAAGGTCGCTCAGGTCGCCACCGTGATGACCGAGGCGAACAAGCTGACCCACCTCGGCAAGAAGTAACACCGCACACGACGAACGCCGCGCCGCTCACCTCCCGGTGAGCGGCGCGGCGTCTCTCGTACGGTCAGTTCGCGGCGACGGGCTGACGGGCGGCGGCCGCAGCCAGCTGCGGCACCACCTTGTCCAGCGCGTAGTCCAGCGAGACGGGGGTACCCGCCGACATCGCCTGCACCGACGGGTCGTTGCCGTCGATCTCGACGGCGCGGCCGTCCTTCACCACGTTCAGGGCGTTGATCCGGGCGTCGTTCTGCAGATCGGCGAACGGCAGGCCGATCGTCGAGAACAGGGCCACCTGGGAGTCCAGGTCGCCGACCCGCTCCACCGGAACGCTCGCGAAGAAGCCCGAGCTCTGCAGCTTCTCCACCGGCGGATTCTGGGTGAAGCCCAGTCCGGAGACGATGTCGAAGCGGGCGTCACCGGCCAGGTAGGCGCCGTAGGCCTCACCGAACTTCACGCCGTAGGTGAAGGTCTTGCCGGCGAAGGCCGGATTCTCGCTCTTGAGGCGGTCGCTGGTGGCCTGGGTGGCGTCGATCAGAGACTTGGCCTGGTCGCTCTTGCCGAGTGCGGCGCCGATGACCTCGGTCTGGGTCTTCCAGTTGACCGCGAAGTCACCGCTGCCGTCGGGGGCGGTGACGACCGGCGCGATCTTCGACAGCTGGTCGGTGACGGCCGAGTCGTTCTTGGCGCGGACGTTCAGGATGACGTCCGGCTTCAGCTCCTGGATCTGCTGGTAGTTGAAGGCACCCTGGCTCTGCGCGGAGATCAGGGTCGGGGAGTCGGCACCGAACTTGTCTGCATCCCATTCGCCCACACCCTTGGTGGCGTCGCCGAAGCCCAGCCAGTCGTAGATGGCGGCCGGCTTGACGCCGAACTCGAGGGCGATCGCGCCGTCGGACCAGCCGAGCGCCACCACCTTCGGATTGGCGGGCAGGTCCAGGGCGGACCCCTTCGGGTCGTTGAAGACGCCGGACTTGCTGTTGTCGGACTTCACACACGCGGTGAGCGCCACGATGAGCGCGGCGACCACGGCGAAGACCGCCCCGATGCGTTTGATCGTCATGACCGATTCCTTTCCTTGAGGTTTGCGGTGTCGCCCGGCAGTGCGGACAGGTCGACGGGATCGATGGCGAGCGGCACCACCAGCGGGGTGCCGGTCTCCGGATCGTCGATCACCTGGGAACGCACGCCGAACACCTTCTCCACCAGATCGGCGTCGAGGATGTCCTTCGGTGCGCCGGTCGCGATGATCTCGCCGCTGCGCATGGCGATCAGATGGGTGGCGAACCGGGCCGCCTGGTTGAGGTCGTGCAGAACCGCGACCAGGGTGGTGCCCTCGGCGTTGAGCTGCGAGCACAGGTTGAGCACCTCGAGCTGGTGGGCCAGATCCAGGTAGGTGGTCGGCTCGTCGAGCAGCAGGATGGGCGTCTCCTGGGCGAGCGCCATCGCGATCCAGACGCGTTGGCGCTGACCGCCGGACAAGGCCTCCACGGGGCGCGTCGACAGCTCGGTCAGCCGGGTCACGGCGAGCGCCCGGTCGACGGCCTCCTGGTCGGCGTCGGTCCACTGCTGGAACATCTTCTGGTACGGGAACCGGCCGCGCGAGACCAGATCGATGATCGTGATGCCTTCCGGTGCGATCGACTGCTGCGGCAGCAGACCCACCTCGCGGGCGAACTCCTTGCCGCCGAAGTCCTTGACCGGCCGGCCGTCGAGCTCCACCTGTCCGGCCTGCGGGGTCAGCAGCCGGGAGAGGGCGCGCAGCAGCGTGGACTTGCCGCACGCGTTGGGGCCGACGATCACCGTGAACGAACCGTCCGGGATCGCGACGTCGAGGTCGTCGATGATGGTGCGGTCGCCGTAGCCGACGCGCAGGCCCGTACCGGTGAGACGGGCCGTCGTGGTGGGGGCGGTGGCGGTCACAAGCGTGCCTTTCGTGCCTGGGAGATCAGCAGGAACAGGAGATAGATGCCGCCGAGCGAGTTGGTGACGACACCGACCGGCAGCTGGGTGGTCGGGGCCAGGATGGTCCGGGCGATCGCGTCGCTGGACACCAGCAGGGTGGCGCCGACGGCGGCGGAGGTGACCAGCGGGATGCCGGCGCTCGGCGTCAGTCGCGCCGCCAGCTGCGGGGCTACCAGGGCCACGAAGGCGATCGGGCCGGCGATGGCGGTGGTCGCGGCGGCGAAACCGACGCCCAGGATCAGCAGGAGGATCTCGGTGCTGCCGGTGTTCACGCCCTTGCTCTGCGCCGAGTCCGGGCCGAGCTCGAACATGCGCATGCGGGGCGCGACCGTGATCAGCGCCGGGATGAGGACGGCCAGGACCACGAACACCGGGATGGTGTCGCTCATGGTGAGGTTGCTCAGACTGCCCATGCCCCAGGCTGCGGCCGCGCCGGCGTTCTGGGTGCTGGCCGTGGACACCAGGTAGCCGTTGAACGCGACCAGCATGGCCGAGATGCCGATACCGACGATGATGAATCGGTAGTTGCCGGTGCCGCCGCGCATGCCGAGCCACCACAACGCGAAGCCGGTCAGCAGACAGCCGATGAGCGCGCCGACCGTGGTTCCGGTGGAACCGAGACCGAACACCAGCATGGCGATCAGCGCACCGGTGTAGGCGCCGGTGGTGAAGCCGATGATGTCCGGGCTGCCGAGAGGGTTGCGGGTGACGGTCTGGAAGATCGCGCCGGAGAGGGCCAGCGAGATGCCGCCCAGGACGGCGAGCACCACTGCCGGCAGGGCGTCGGCGACCCGGTCGGCCGGGGTCCCGCTCACCTGGCCGGTCAGCACCTTCAGGGTCTCGACGAAGCCGAGGTTCGCCGAACTGGTGGTGGAGACGCCCAGCGATCTCGACGAAACGGACTTGCGGCCACGCTGAGATGCCATCGGGTGCAAGATGATGGGCATGCCCAAGTTCACGACCGTCGACGAATTCCTCGACGACATCCCGGACCCCGAACACCGCGCGAAACTCGCCGGAATCCTCGACTGGGTCGGCGCCACCTGGCAGCAACTGGAACCGGTGATGAAATGGAACCAGCCGATGTTCCTCGACCACGGCACCTACATCATCGGCTTCTCGGTGTTCGCCAAGAACATCGCCGTCGGACCCGAGACCGCCGTCCTGGACCGGATGCGCGAACGCATCCATGCCGCCGGCTACACCACCACCAAACAGCTCATCCGGATCGGCTGGGATCAGCCGATCGACCACGACCTCCTGGCGAGCATCATCGACCTGCAGATCACCGAGAAGGCCGGGGTCACCACGCTGTGGCGTCCCTGAACTCGGGGCGCCCCTGACCGTCAGCTGCCGGACTTCTCCGCGCTGATCTCGTGGCCCTTCGACGTCAGGCAGCGACCCGACTTCAGGTCCCACTCCCAGCCGTGCAGGTTGCAGGTCAGCTTGTCGCCGTCGATCACACCGAACTTGCCGAGGTCGGCCTTCAGGTGCGGGCAGCGACGCTGAATGGTCCAGCCGTCCAGCTCCACCGTCTGATCGTCGTCGTGGGCTTCGGCGAACCAGCCGTCGGCGTACGCGATGCGCTCGTCGGTCAGACACTTGAAGAACGTGTACAGGTACTCGTTGTAGCCGCCGATACGCCAGGTGGTGAACCGGGTCGACAGGAAGATCGTGTTCACCCAGTCCGGCTCGTTGTCGCGCAGCACCGTACGGACCAGCACCGGATCGATACGGAAGCCGTAGCGGTACTTGCCGTCGCCGTCCTGGCGCATCCGCACCTCCCGCTTCGGGAAGTCGAGCACGAAGGTCTCGTCACCGACCACCAGACCCACCGGGTAACCGATGCCGTCGCAGATCAGATCCGACTGCGCCATGATCGGCTCGAACAGCTCCTTGAGCTGCGGCAGCAGAGGATCGCCCTCGGCCGGCGCCCAGGTGGCCTTGTCCGCGGCGATGATCGGCGCGAACTTCTCCTTCATCCGGTCCAGGTACGGCTTCTTGTTCTCGCCGAACACCTGCTCCGGCGGATACGGATGCTCGATCGACTGCATCTCCGAGCCGGCGAACGTGGCCGACGACCCCGACACCATCATCAGACCGCGATGCTTGACGCCGTCATCGGTGCCGTGCGTCTTCATCTGCTCCAGGAACTCGGCCTGATCCGGGAAGATCGACGCCTGATCGGACTCGGAACCGGTGTTGAAGTCGTTCAACGCGTAGAGGTCGTCGTCCAGGAACATGGGCGGGCCGGCCGACGGAACCACCCAGGTGGCGCCGACCTGCTCGATGTAGCTGCGGCAACGATCCATGCCGCGCTGACGCTTCTGCTTGGCGAAGTTGGCCTTCGACTTCTTCGGGATGTCGTAGACCATCGGGTACCAGATGGCGCCCGAGTACTGCAGCAGATGCACGTCGACGTGACCGAACTCGTCCTTCACGACGTCCAGATCGATCGGCCGGGCGTCGTTCATGTTGAACACGACGGTCTCGCCGTCGTCGACGATCAGGCCGGAGTCGCCGATCGGGCCGTCCGCCGGTGCCCGCAGCGCGATGATCATGACGTCCAGATCGCCCTTCGGCCCCGACACGTGATGCTTCGTCGAATCCTCCGTCTCGACGAACTTGGTGAAGCCGAGGCGCTCGAGGTCGCGCTTGAGATCGGGCACCGGGTAGTCGGGCAGCAGAACCGTGGCGTCCTTGTTGACGTTCTCGATCAGGTTCTTCTCGTCGTAGTGATCCCGATGCAGGTGCGAGACGTACAGGTAGTCGCAGTCGCCCAGCTTCTTCCAGTCCAGCTCGGTGTTGTCCGGGAACGGGATCCACGACGCGAAGTAGGCGGGATTGACCCACGGGTCGCAGAGGATCGATCCGGCGGCGGTCTCGATGTGGAAGCCGGCGTGGCCGATGCTGGTGATCTGCACTGGGCTGATGCCTTTCTTCGCAGGGCTGTGCCCCTTCAGCCTATCGGAGGCCGGTCAGCGCACGAACGGTGAACGCCACCCCGGAGAGTGCAGGCCCACCCACCCGGCGGCCAGCCCCAGCGCACCGGACAGCCACAACGTCAGCAACACGATCGCGACGGTGCCGATCCCCAACGCGGCCTGCGCCAGCCGGTTGCCGTCGATGTAGCGCGCGTAGAAGCGATTCAGCCGGTCCATGATCGCGTGCCGGAGACGCGCCGCCCACTCGAACTCCTGCGACAGGATCAGCAGCCCCAGGAAGACGATCGCCCAGCCGGGGCCCGGGTAGGGGATCGCGATGACGCCGACGACGGTGACCAGGATTCCGGCGGTGATCGTCAGGTATCGCAGCAGCCAGCCGTACCGGTGGTGGTGGCGCACGTGGTGGTAGCGGCGGCCGAGACGTCGGACCGCGTCGCTCAAACGGGACAGCATCGCCGTCGAGGGTACCGATTCGGGCGATTCACGCAGGTTTCAGCGACCGGCGATCAGATCCAGGATCCGCGGATAGTGCGGGTCGTCGGGCTCCAGGAACGACGTGTGGTGCGCACCGTCCAGCAGCACCTGGCGCCCGTCGCCGCCGGCGTCGTTCAGGGCCGACACGTAGTTCTCCGAGCAGTGCGGCAGCACGATCCGGTCGTCCGTGCCGTGCACGGCCAGCACCGGAACCCCGGGCGCGAGGTTCCGGATCGGATCGACCCGCGCGTACCGGTCGGGCACCTGCGCGGGCGTACCGCCCAGCGCCTCGACGATCGCCTCGTCGCCGTCGGCCACCGCCGTCGCCATGTCCAGCGGACCGGCCAGGGAGACCACCCGATCCGGACGGAACGCGGGAGAGCCGCGGGTGCCCGCCCACGTCGCGAGCTGGGCGCCCGACGAATGGCCGGCGACGGTCACTGCGCCGGCCAGCTCCGGATGCTCGGCCAACAGCCGGGGAGTGAAGTCGACGGCCCGCGCGACATCGTCGAACGTCTCCGGCCAGCCGCCGCCGGCCCCGATACGCCGGTACTCGATGTTGTAGACGGCGGTGCCGCGGGCGGCCAGATCCCGGGCCACATGCACCACGGCGCCGGCCGAACCCGGAAGCTTCCACGCGCCGCCGTGGACCAGCACCACCAGCGGCACCGACCCGGGCTCCAGCGGCCCCGGAGGGAGGTAGAGCGCCCCGAAATCCTGCTCCGGATCCGCATCCGGGCCGTCGTCGTACGTCACGACCGTGCGGGTCACCTCGGGATCGGACGTGCTCACGACGTCCATCCTGACAGTTCGCGGTTAAGCTCAGGGCATGGAACCCGTTTACGACACGGTGATCGGCATGGCGCGCACGCTGTGGGCGGCACAGGGCCTCAAGTTCAAGATCTCCGGCGTCGAGAACATGCCGAAGACCGGGCCGGGCGTGGTCGCGATCAACCACACCGGCTACCTCGACTTCACCCTCGCCGGCATCCCGGCCTATCTGCAGGGCAAGCGCAAGGTCCGCTTCATGGCGAAGAAGGAGGTCTTCGACAACAAGGTCGGCGGACCCGTCATGCGCAGCCTGAAACACATCCCGGTGGACCGCACCGACGGCGCCGCCAGCTATCAGCAGGCCGTCGACTACCTGAAGAAGGGCGAACTGGTCGGCGTGTACCCCGAGGCCACCATCAGCCGCAGCTTCGAGATCAAGCAGTTCAAGACCGGCGCGGCGCGGATGGCACTCGACTCCGGAGCGCCCATCCTCCCGACCGTCATCTGGGGAGCCCAGCGCATCTGGACCAAGGGCCATCCGAAAGCCCTCGGCCGGCACAACTTCCCGATCGTCATCGGCGTCGGCGAGCCGATCGCCCCGGACGGCAGCGCCGAAGACATCACCGCCCGGCTGCACGACTCGATGAGCACCAAGCTCCGCGAACTGCAGGACCAGTACGAGCAGATCAACGGCCCGTACCCGGCCGGCGCCTTCTGGGTGCCCGCCCGTCTCGGCGGCGGCGCACCCACCCTGGAGGAGGCGAACGCCCTCGACGCCGCCGACCAGGAGGCCCGGATGGCCAAGCGGCGCGCCCGCGAGGCCGGTGACCCGGGCGACGGCGGGAAGTCCTGACATGGAGCCCGTCTTCCGGACGCTCGAACTGATCGCGAACGGACTGGTCCGCGGCCAGGGCCTGAAGCTGAGGTTCTTCGGTTTGGAGAACATTCCGCGGACCGGCGGCGCGGTGCTGGCGGTCAACCACACGGCCTACACCGACTTCATCCCCGCCGCGCTCGGTCTCCAGAAGGAGGGCCGCCGCGGCCGGTTCATGATCAAGTCCGAAGTGATGGACATCGGGATCATGCGGTTCCTGGTGCACCACTGCAAGGCGGTGCCCGTCGACCGCTCCGCCGGCGCGGACGCCTACCGGGCCGCAGTCGATTCGCTGAGCTCCGGCGAGGTGGTGGTCGTCTACCCGGAGACCACCATCAGCCGCAGTTTCGAGTTGAAGGACTTCAAGAACGGCGCCGTCCGGATGGCCGCCGAGGCCGGAGTGCCGGTGGTGCCCTGCATCGTGTGGGGCGCGCAACGGCAGATGTCGAAGGGCACCCGGCGGCGGATGGGCCGCTCGGGAATCCCGGTCGACGTGATGTACGGCCCGGCCGTTCACTATCCCGCCGACGTCGACGCGGACGCGGCCACCGTCGAACTGCACACCACGATGGACCAGATGCTGCACCGCGTGCAGGACGGCTATCCGGAGGCGCCCCCGGGCGCCGACTGGCTGCCCGCCCGCCTGGGCGGTTCGGCGCCCACCCCGGACGAGGCGCTGGTGATCGAGAACGCGGAGGCCGCCGAGAAGGCGCGCCTGCGGGAGGAACGCCGCGCGGCGGAGGCGAATCAGGACCGCGACCGGTGACCCGGGAGTGGGGTCCGCCGACTCTGATCGCGTCGGACGTCGACGGCACCCTCATCGACGGCGACGACACGATCACGCCGCGCACCCGGACGGCGCTCGAACGGGCTCGCGCCGCCAGCGTGGAGCTGGTTCTGGCGACGGGCCGCCCACCCCGCTGGATCCCGCAGATCTCCGATCAGCTGGCCGAATCGCCGGCGGCCGTCCGGTTCGCGGTCTGCGCGAACGGCGCCCTCGTCTACGACGTGGCCGCCGACGCGATCCTGCACGCCGACGCCCTGCACCCGGAGGCTCTGGCGACGATCGCCGGGGTCGTCACCGAGGTGCTTCCCGGTGCCGGCCTGGCGGCCGAGCGCGCCGGCGCGATCAAGGACACCGATCCCGCCGACGCCGCCACCGCGCCGTTCGTGGCCACCGCCGGATACGAGCACGCCTGGCTCAACCCGGACCATCTCGAAGTGTCCGACGCGCACATCGCCGCCTCGCCCGCGGTCAAGCTGCTCGCCCGCGTACCGGGGATGTCGTCGCACGAGATGGTCGAGCGGCTCGCCCCCCACCTGGACGGTCTGGCCGAGATGACCTTCTCCATCGACACCGGCCTGATCGAGTTCTCACTCCCGCAGGTGAGCAAGGCCTCCGGTCTCGCCTGGCTGGCGGCGAACACCGACGTCGACGCCGCGTCGGTGATCGCGTTCGGCGACATGCCCAACGACATCGAGATGCTGCGCTGGGCCGGGCACGGCGTCGCCATGGGTCACGGCGACCCGGCCGCTCTCGCCGCCGCCGACGAGGTCACCGCGTCGAATCGTGACGACGGGTTGGCGCAGGTCCTCGAACGCTGGTTCTGAGAAAGCCCGGATCTCAGTTCGGGGCGTCGGCCTTCGGGAAGCCGAGGGCCGCGAGTCCGCCCTTGTTCAGGAAGTCGGAGAGGGCGTTGCCGCCGAGCAGGTGGGCGCCGGTCTCCGGGCTCCAGTAGATGAGGCCGTTCTGGAGCACCTGCACCAGACCCTGCACGCCCTTGCCGTCGGTCACCAGCTCCGGCTTGGCGACGGTGCCGGTGGAACCCTGGCTGTTGTCGCTGCGTTCGCGGCTGACGGTGCCGGTCGAGCCGTTGGCGTTGTCGCTGCGTTCGCGGCTGACCGTGCCGGTGGAACCGTTGGAGTTGTCACTGCGCTCCCACGACGTCTGCTTGGCGCCGATGGCTCCGGTGCCCTGCTCGATCAGCTGCTGCAGCTGCGGGGTCAGCTGGTTGAGGAGCCCGGTCAGGTCGCTGATGTTCGACAGATCCGAGATGCCCAGGGTCGACAGGTCGGGCATGCCGTCGCCGCTGAGCAGACTGGTCAGTGGACCCAGATCGAGCAGGTCCCCTCCGCTGCCGGTGCCGAGGCCGTCGCTGGCTCCGACCTGCGGCTTGACGATCTTCGGGGGCGTCTTCTGGCCCTGCACGGCGAACCAGTCCGACTTCAGCTGAAGCGCGACGCGAGTCTGGTCTCCGGTCAGCACCTTGGTGGTGCCGTCCTTGCCGGTCGCCTGCACCTTCAGGGCGCGGCCGTTCTCGGCGCCCAGACCGTTGGCCTCGATCACGTCGAGGCTCTTGAGTCCGTTGACGCCGAAGGCCTTGGCCACCTGGCTGGGGCTGACGGTCGCCGTCCAGTCGTGGGTCGGCGCGATCGCGTCGCCCGCGTCCTCGACCGCCGGGAACAGCCCGCCGGCGGTGTAGCCGCCGGTCGAGGCCGAGAACTCGGTGAGCGCCGGCTTGCCGTTCAGCAGCAGCACCTGGTTGTCGGTCGCGTCGGCGGCCCGGTTGGTGCGGGGATCCTCACCGGAGGCGCCGTGGTACATCTGCGAGTTCTGGGTGTTGTCGATCTTGCGGCCGTTCGCGAGCCCGGCGAGCACGTAGGAGCGTGCCGCGACGGCCTGCGCCTTGAGTGCCTCGAAGCCGCCCGCATCGGCCCATGCCGGCAGCGACTCCTTCGGGATGACGCCGCGCACGTAGTCGTTGACGCTGAGCTTGTTGACGACGCCGCCGTCGCCGAGGCCGATGGAGCCGCGGTACTTGTCGCCGCCGTTGCACATGGACAGCAGTTCGCCGGTGGGACGGCCGGGGCCGGCGGTCACCGGGTCGACGAACGTCACGTTCGGCACCGTCTTGACCTGCTTGCCGCCGCAGCCGGTGGTGATGGACGCGGTGGTGCCGTTCAGGCTCACCGCCTGGCCGGGCGCGACGGTCTCGGTGCCCACCTTGGCGCCGCCGGGAGCGAGGACGCTCACCGACGAGCCGCGCTTCTCGCTGAGCGAGACGGTGACCTCGGGGTTGTCGACCTTCCCCGCGGTGGTGTTGCCGTAGTAGTGCTTGAGGATCCGGTCGGACGACCAGCCCTGCTTGGCGTATCCGTAGGCGCCCCACTGGCCGAGCCCGCGGCCGTGGCCGTGGCCGTGGCCGATGAGGGTGATCGGGGTCTCGGAGGTCAGGGAGATCCCGGCCTTGTCGAGGAGCCCGGTGCCTTCGGCCACCAGTCCGCCTGCGATCAGGGCGGGCGCCAGCCCGAGGGCGGCGAGAGTCGCGGTCCGCTTCTTTGCTCGGCTCGGTCGGGTGTTCGGCACTGGCTTACCTCATTCGCGCGGGACCCCAGCTGCAGTCTGTGGCCCGTGTGATTAATGGGACTTATGTGACTGTAGTGACCACTAGGCGGTCTCTTCAAGCACCGCGGGCCCCCGGCGGGTCGCGCGCGTCGGCGGTGTTGCGGTGGGAAATCCTCAGGGAGGGTCCGATACCCTCAATGGTCGTGACGGATAAGAGTGGTGTGTACGACCTGATCGTGGTCGGGTCGGGTTTCTTCGGCCTGACCGTGGCCGAACGAGCGGCCACCCAGCTCGGCAAGCGGGTGCTCGTCGTCGAGCGTCGTGAGCACATCGGCGGCAACGCCTACTCCGAGCCCGAGCCGGAGACCGGCATCGAGATCCACAAGTACGGCGCCCACCTGTTCCACACCTCCAACGAGCGGGTGTGGGAGTACGTCAACCGGTTCACCGACTTCACCGGCTACCAGCACCGTGTCTTCGGCCTCCACGACGGCCAGGCCTACCCGCTCCCGATGGGACTCGGCCTGGTGTGCCAGTTCTTCGGCAAGTACTACTCGCCGGAGGAAGCGCGGAAGCTGATCGCCGAACAGGCGGGCGAGCTCGACGGCAAGGAAGCCGCCAACTTCGAAGAGAAGGCCATCAGCCTGATCGGCCGTCCCCTCTACGAGGCGTTCATCAAGGACTACACCGCCAAGCAGTGGCAGACCGACCCCAAGAACCTGCCTGCCGGCAACATCACCCGCCTCCCGGTCCGCTACACCTTCGACAACCGCTACTTCAACGACACCTACGAGGGACTGCCCGTCGACGGCTACACCGCGTGGCTGGAGAACATGGCGGCCGACGACAAGATCGAGGTGCGACTGGGCACCGACTGGTTCGACGTGCGCGACGACGTGCGCGCCGCCAGCCCGGACGCGCCGATCGTCTACACCGGACCGGTCGACCGCTACTTCGACTACTCGGCCGGACGCCTCGGATGGCGCACCCTGGACTTCGAGACCGAGGTGCTGCCCACCGGAGACTTCCAGGGCACCCCGGTGATGAACTACAACGACGCGGACGTGCCGTACACCCGGATCCACGAGTTCCGGCACTTCCACCCCGAGCGCGACTCCTACCCGGACGACAAGACCGTCATCATGCGGGAGTTCAGCCGGTTCGCGGACGACGACGACGAGCCCTACTACCCGATCAACACCCCCGAGGACCGGGAACGCCTGGCCGCCTACCGCGACCTGGCCAAGAACGAGACCGCGAACAACAAGGTGCTGTTCGGCGGGCGTCTCGGCACCTACCAGTACCTCGACATGCACATGGCCATCGCCAGCGCGCTGACCATGTTCGACAACACCCTGGCCCCGCACCTGGAGAACGGAACTCCTCTTGACTAGCGGCAAAGATTCGAAGGCCGTGTCCCTGCTGCAGCGGGTGATCTTCCCGCGCCCGGGCGAGCCGATGGACGTGCGTTCCCTCTACCTGGAGGAGGCGCCCCGCAACGAGAAGCGCGCCCACGCGCCGGACCGCACCAGCGTGCGGCTGTCCGGCGAGTCCGAGGTCAGCTTCGCCACCTACTTCAACGCCTTCCCCGCGTCGTACTGGCGCCGGTGGACGATCCTGGAGTCGGTGGTCCTGCGCGTCGAGGTGACCGGCACCGCCCGCGTCGACCTGTACCGCTCGAAGATCGACGGGTCGCGCATCGCGATCGGCGGCGACCTGGTGAAGGTCGACCCGAAGACGAAACGCGGCGTCTTCGAGTACGAGACCGACCTCGGCCCGTTCGAGGACGGCGGCTGGATCTGGTTCGACGTCACCACCGACACCGAGACCGAGATCCATGCGGCCGGCTGGTACGCCTCGGTCCCGGTCGCCGACGGCACCCCGGATCAGCGCGTCACCGTCGGCATCCCGACGTTCAACCGGCCGACCGACGCCGTCAACGCTCTGGCCGCCCTGACCTCGGATCCGATGGTCGACGCGGTGATCGACGCGGTGATCATGCCAGATCAGGGAACCCGCAAGGTGGTCGACGAACCCGGCTACACCGAGGCCGCCGCCGCGCTCGGCGATCGCCTGCACATGTTCGACCAGGGCAATCTGGGCGGATCCGGCGGCTACTCGCGCATCATGCTCGAGGCGCTGCGCCTGACCGACAGCCCGTACGTCCTGTACATGGACGACGACATCATGATCGAGCCGGACTCGATCCTGCGGGCGCTCGCGATGTCCCGTTTCGCCAAGAAGCCGATGCTCGTCGGCGGCCGAGATGCTCAACCTGCAGGACCGCAGCCATCTGCACTGCATGGGCGAGGTGATCGACCGGCACAAGTTCATGTGGACCGCGGCGCCGTTCGTCGAGTACGACCACAACTTCGCGCGGTACCCGCTCAGCGACCGCGAGAACTCCAAGAACCTGCACCGGCGGATCGACGTCGAGGGCAACGGCTGGTGGATGTGCATGATCCCGCGCGTGGCCGCCGAGGAGATCGGTCTCCCGATGCCGCTGTTCATCAAGTGGGACGACTGGGAGTACGCGTTGCGTGCGGCGCGCGCCGGCTATCCGACGGCCACCGTTCCCGGCATCGCGATCTGGCACATGGCCTGGAGCGACAAGGACGACGCCATCGACTGGCAGGCGTACTTCCACCTCCGTAACCGCCTGGTGGTCGCGTCGCTGTACACCGACGGGCCGATCAACGGCATCCTGACGTCGATGGCGAAGGCCACCGCCAAGCACCTGCTGTGCCTGGAGTACTCGACCGTCGCCATCCAGAACGAGGCGATCCGCGACTTCCTGGGCGGGCCGCACCACATCCGCGAGATCCTGCCGACCGCACTCGGCAAGGTCGCCGAGATCCGCAAGGGCTACCCGGACGCCGTCGTACTGCCGTCGTCGACCACGCTGCCGCAGACCACGGGGGAGGCCACCGCGCTCGGCGTCAACGAGCCGAAGAACCCGGTCGCCAAGGTCAAGCGACTGGTCAAGGCGGTCGTGAACAACGCCCGCCCGGCCGATCCCCGCCATTACGAGGTGCCGCAGGCCAACTACCCGCCGATCGAGGCCCGCTGGTACTCGCTGGGTCTGGTCGACGGTGTCACGGTGACCACCGCGGACGGCCGCGGCGTGGTCTACCGCCAGCGAGATCGCGAGAAGATGCTCGCGCTGGGCAGGGAATCAGCCAAGCTTCAGAAGGAACTGCGTGAGCGGTTCGACGAGATGCGCGCCCAGTACCGGGCCGCGCACGACGAACTCGCCAGTAAGGAGAGCTGGACCGGTGTCTTCGGAATCGACTGACCCCGCGACGGGGGAGGCCGCCGCGCTGGTCGCCGTCCAGCGTGCGATCGCCGACAAGCCGGGTGTGCTGGCGGCGGCCCGCGGGCTCTCGCATTTCGGTGAGCATTCGCTCGGCTGGATGGGGCTGGCCGCGGCCGGCGCCGTCCTGGCCGCCCGCTCCGGCGACGCCGACCGCAAACGCAAGTTCATCGAGGCCGGGGTCGGTGCCTTCGGTGCGCACGCCGCGTCGGTCGTCATCAAGCGGATCGTGCGCCGCAAGCGCCCGAACCATCCGGACATCGCCGTCGGCGTCGGCACCCCCAGCAAACTGAGCTTCCCGTCGAGCCATGCCACGTCCACGACGGCCGCCGCGATCCTGCTCGGTCGTGCGGCCGGACTGCCGCCCGCCGTTCTGCCCGCCGCGCTGGTTCCGCCCATGCTGGCGTCCCGGCTGGTGCTGGGCGTCCATTACCCTTCCGATGTGGCCGCGGGCGCACTGATCGGCGCGTTGAGCGCCGGCGCGGTGATCGCCGCGGACAAGATCTACACAGACAAGTTCTCTAAGTAAGGAACGCACCGATGAGCGAGGAGCCGATCGAGGCCGACGTCAAGGGCCCGCCGAAGAATCTGGCCACCGGCCTGATCAAGGCGCTGCGCCCGCGCCAGTGGGTGAAGAACGTCCTCGTCCTGGCGGCCCCGCTGGCGGCCGGTACGCAGGTGCTGACCGACGGCCACAAGATGGCCAACGTCGGTCTGGCCTTCATCGCCTTCTGTCTGGCCGCGTCGTCGATCTACCTGATCAACGACGCCCTCGACGTCGAGGCCGACCGCCAGCACCCCACCAAGCAGTACCGCCCGATCGCGGCGGGCGTGGTGCCGGTCAATCTGGCCTACGTCCTGGCCGTAGTGCTCGGTGCGGGCGCGGTCGGCATCGCCTGGCTGGCGAACTGGCAGACCGCCACCGTCATCGGCGTCTATCTGGCCATTCAGCTGGGCTACTGCTTCGGGCTCAAGCATCAGGCCGTCGTCGACATCTGCATCGTGTCCTCGGGCTTCCTGCTGCGGGCGATCGCCGGCGGTGTGGCCGCCGAGGTCGAGCTGTCCAAATGGTTCCTGCTGGTGATGGCGTTCGGCTCGCTGTTCATGGCGGCCGGCAAGCGCTATGCGGAACTGCAGTACGCGGAGCGCACCGGCGCCAAGATCCGCAAGTCGCTGCAGTACTACACGACCACCTATCTGCGTTTCGTGTGGACGCTCTCGGCCACCGCCGTCGTCATCTGTTACGGCCTGTGGGCGTTCGACGGCGTGCACAGCCAGAACGTCTGGTACGCCCTGTCGATGGTGCCGTTCACCGTCGCGATCCTCCGCTACGCGGTGGACGTCGACGGCGGAGAGGCCGGCGAGCCCGAAGAGATCGCCCTCGGCGACCGCGTGCTGCAGGTCCTGGCCGTCGCCTGGGTCGTCCTGGTGGGTCTCGCCGTCTATGTCTGACCGGTCCGCCCGTCCCGCCGCCTCGCCGAGTCGCGAGCGGCGGCCGCGGCGTGCCCGGAGTGTGCCGGAGACCGAACGTTTCGAAGCTCCCGCGCCGCCGAAGAAGTATCCGACCGCGGCTCTGGTCAGCTGGCTGATCGGCACCGTCGGGGTGACGGTGTTCTTCGCGATCGGTGCCTGGCAGCGCCGCTGGATCGCGGACGACGGTCTGATCGTGCTGCGCACCATCAAGAACCTGTTCGCCGGCAACGGCCCCGTCTTCAACGCCGGCGAGCGCGTGGAGGCCAACACCTCGACGGCCTGGACCTACCTGCTGGCCTTCTGGGGCTGGGTCACCCAGGCTCAGCTCGAGTACGTCGCCCTCTGGGTGGCGCTCGTCCTCTCGGTGGCGGCCATTCCGCTCGCCATGTACGGCACCGCCCGGCTCTACCGGGCCCGCTGGGCGACCGGTCTGACGCTGCTGATCCCGCTCGGCTCGATCGTCTACATCTCGATTCCGCCGGCCCGCGACTTCGCGACGAGCGGCCTGGAGAACGGTCTGGTGATCTTCTGGATCGCCGCCCTGTGGTGTCTGTTCATCGCCTGGGCGCAGCGTGATCCGTCGCGCACGGACGGGCGCGCCAAGGCGCAGCTCCTCTTCCTGGCGTTCGTCGCCGGCCTGGCACCGCTGATCCGCCCGGAGATCACGATTCTCGGCGGCCTGGTGCTGCTGGTGCTGTTCCTCGCCCCGTTCGGGGCTCCGGGGGCACGGACGGGCCGCATCGGGACGGCCTGGCTCATGCGCATCGCGATCGTGGTCGTGGCGGCGGCGCTGCCGGTCGGCTACCAGATCTTCCGGATGGGCTACTACGCGATCCTGGTGCCGAATCCGGCGATCGCCAAGGATGCCAGCGGATCCAAGTGGCACCAGGGCTTCATCTATCTGGGCAACCTGTTCGGGCCCTACACACTGCTTCTGCCGGTGATCCTGGCCGTGCTCGTCGGTCTGATCGTCTGGGCGGGCCGCACCGGTCACGGACGGCATGAGGTGGCCGAGCGCGGCGACATCCTCGAGCGTGCCGGCGCGGTCGCACTGCGGAAGAAGGGCCGGTGGACTGCCTTCTCCGGCGCACTGCAGCGTCCGTCGACGGTGGTGGCGACCATCCTGGCCGCCGGACTGATCCTCGGCCTGTACTGGCTGCGGCAGGGCGGCGACTTCATGCACGGGCGTGTGCTGCTGGCTCCGCTGTTCATCCTGCTGCTGCCGGTGATGGTGGTCCCCGCGACCATCCCGGCCGACGGCCGCAACCGGGTGGGCCGCATCCAGCTGGCCGGCGCCGCGTTCACGATCCTGGCCGCCGCCGGCACCGTGTGGTGGGGGACGGCCATCCACGGCAGGGTGCTGTCGGAGGCCCCGATGGACATCACCCGGGACGGCATCGTCGACGAACGGCGCTTCTACGTGGCCAACATGGCCAACGAGAACCCGATCACGGCGAAGGACTACCTCGAGTACCCGCGCATGCGGGCGATGATGGAGACCATCGACGAGCTCAAGAACACCGGTGGCGTGATGTTCGGATCGTTCGACTACGACAACTGGTACGTGGCGCAGCTCCGAAAGGACGGCTTGCGGCCCGATCAGCAGGGCAAGACGACCGTCTACTTCCTGAACCTGGGCATGACCGGGATGAATGCGCCGCTGAACGTGCGGGTGGTCGATCAGATGGGTCTGGCCTATCCGCTCGCCGCACACACCGAACGTCTGACGGACGGCCGCATCGGGCACGACAAGAATCTGCCGGCCGAGTGGGTGGTGGCCGAGTCCGGTGGTGTCGGGGCCGGCCCGGGCCTGCCCGGCTGGATCGAACCGAAGGAGGTGCGGGACGCCAACGTGGCGCTCACGTGCCCCCAGACGCAGGCGCGTTTCGCGTCGTACGAGGACACGTGGTCGTTCGCGCGGTTCCGGCACAACCTGCGTCAGAGCTACGGGTTCAACGGCTACCGGATCGCCCGGCAGCCCGAGTACGAGATCCTGCGGTGCGGGCTCACCCCGCCGCCCGACCCGAAGGCGCCGCGCTGATGTCGGCGTTCGGTTGGACGGATTGGTCTCGAAAAGGTAACGTCCTTACGCGACCGAGCGATGGTACTTACGGAAACCGATCCCGTCGGAGTGGACGAGAACCGGATTCCGGCGGATTGCCAGGACCGACACTGTGACCTAGGTCACATTTCTGGTCTTGCCGTGTGCCGTCGAATAGGCTTCTCGTCAGTCCGTTACGGATGTGACGTGTGTCGCGCCTAGTGGCGTAAGACACGTACGAGACGCTTACAGGCTGTTTCATATGAGAACAGGCTGTGAACGCCCCAAAGAATGAGGAAGAGAGCAGTAATGCGCGTAGCGAAGAGCATGGGTGGCCGTAAGGCGACCGCAGCCATCGTCGCAGCGGCCGCGACCGTCGGCCTGATCGGCAGCAGCATCGGATCCGGTGACGCGAGCGCCGCCGGCGTCATCGCCAAGGACCGGTACGTCACCTCGTGCGGCATGCCGACCGGCAATGCTCTCGGCAAGGGCAACCCGAAGGGCCGAGTCAAGGTTCAGACCTGGATGCGCCCGGGCAACAAGCGCACCGTCATCCTGCTCGACGGCCTGCGCGCCGAGTACGGCACCAGCGGCTGGTTCCAGCAGACCAACGCCTGGCGTCTGGTCAACCAGGGCGTCAACGTGGTCATGCCCGTCGGCGGTCCCGCCAGCTTCTACACCGACTGGGACGCCCCCTCGAACTTCAACGGTCAGCGCGCTCGCTACCGCTGGGGCTGCGTGATCGACAAGGGCGTCGTCCCGATGCTCCGTCGCGCCGGCTTCGGCTCCAAGAACGGCAAGTACGCGCTCGCGGGTGTCTCGGCCGGCGGTAACGCCGCGCTCACGCACGCCGCGCAGCGTCGCGACCTGTACTACGCCGCCGCGTCGTTCTCGGGTTACAACTACCTGAGCGCTCCGGGCATGCGCACCGCGCTGCGTGTCGCCATGCTGGACGTCGCACCCGGCCCGTGGAACGTCGACGCGATGTGGGGCCCGCCGTGGAGCCCGCGCTGGACTCAGAACGACCCGGCCATGCTGATCAACCGCATGCACGGTCTGAAGGTGTTCGTCGGCTCCGGCAACGGCTTCTTCGGCAAGTACAACTACCCGCAGAACGTCGGCGACGACCTCTTCAAGGGCACCCCGCTGGAGATGCTCGCCTGGACCCAGGCCAAGGCCTTCGAGGTCAGCGCTCAGGTGCAGGGCCTGCCGGTGATGACGTATGACGCCAACGGCACCCACGCGTGGGGCTACTGGCGAGACATGCTCTTCAACGCCAAGCGACGCGGTCTCTTCAACTGATCGACGAAGCGGTGACTGAGAAACATTAGTCACACAATTCACATGCGTCACAGCGTGGCGCACGGACATCGAGACGCTCCACGTGTAAGAACACACGTGGAGCGTCTCGCATCCGCCTGCCCGTACGGGCCCGCGTGACCCTCCGTTCTATCGGTTGGGGAAATCACGTGAAGGAGTACGGACGTGAAGGTGTGGACCAGGACCTCGCAGCGCGGCGCTGCCGCCATGGCGGTGGGCACCACGCTCCTCCTGCCGCTCGCCGCCCCCGCCGTCGCCGATCCGGCACCGGCCCCCGCGGCACCCAAACCGGCCGCCCCCGCGACCCCGAAGCCCGCCGCCCCGGCCAAGCCCGCGGCCCCCGCTCCCGCGGCATCTGCCGCCCCGGTCGCCGGCGTCCACGTGACCAAGACCTTCTGGTACTCGAGCAACCGCGTCGCCCTCTGGGTGCACTCGCCGGCCATGAACACCGACATCCAGGTCCAGCTGCTCCTGGCGCGTGACTGGTTCGCCAGCCCCTCGGCCCGGTTCCCGCAGCTGTACACGCTCGACGGTCTGCGCGCGCAGGACGATCAGAGCGGCTGGATCATCAACACCAAGATCGAAGACTTCTACCGCGACAAGAACGTCAACGTCGTCATGCCCATCGGCGGCGAATCGAGCTTCTACACCGACTGGAAGCAGCCCGACCGCGGCAAGAACTACCAGTGGGAGACGTTCCTCATCAAGGAACTGCCCACCGTTCTGCAGGGCGACTGGCGCTCCACCGACGTGCGCGGCGTCCAGGGCCTGTCCATGGGCGGCTCGGCCGCCATGATGCTGGCGGCCCGCAATCCCGGATTCTTCAAGTTCGCCGCGTCGTACTCGGGCTTCCTCCAGCTCAGCTCCTACGGCATGCCGCAGGCCATCCAGTTCGCGCAGCGCGACGGCGGCGGCTACGACTCGGAGCGGATGTTCGGCCCGCCGAGCGACCCGGCCTGGAAGGAACACGACCCCTACCTGCTGGCCGACAAGCTGCGTGGCACCAGCCTGTACATCTCGTCCGGCAACGGCGTGGTCGGACCGAACGACAAGCCCAGCGACATCCCGCTGCTGGCCACCAACTACTCGGGCGTCGGCCTGGAACTGCTGGCCCGCACCACCAGCCAGCAGTTCGCCACCAAACTCAGCAAGGACGGCATCCCGGCGCAGGTCGTGTACCGCCCCTCCGGCACCCACACGTGGCCGTACTGGGAGTTCGAGATGCAGCAGTCCTGGCCGCAGGCGGCCACCGCGCTCGGCCTCTCCGGCGACCGGGTGGCCTGCAAGACCGGCGACGCCTTCAAGAAGGCACCTCAGGTCAAGGGTCTCGGCGGCTGCCTCACACCGCAGTACCCGGTGCCCGGCGGCTTCGCGCAGGACTTCCGCAACGGCCGGATCTTCACCGGCCCGAAGGGCCCGAAGACGGTGGGCGGCGCGATCGGCGGCGCCTATGTGCCCGCCTTCGCGAGCCTGGGTCTGCCGACCAGCAACGAGCAGACGAGCAAGGACGGCAAGGCCAAGTTCAACACTTTCGAACACGGCAAGATCAGCTGGACGCCGAACGGTGGCGCCCGCGTCGAGCGCTGAAGCCGCCGGGTTCTCTGATAATCGAGTAAGGATCTGCCGTGTTTTCGCAGGTGAAACCCTTCTGGGAGTCCGAATCGAGCCGATCGCGAGGTAGCCTCGAACCCATGACAGGCACGATCACCCGTGGCGCACTCGTGTGCGCCGCCCTCGCCATCTCCGCCGCCGGACTCACCGCGTGCGGTGACTCGTCGACCGCCAGCGCACCGCTGGTGCCCGAGGTGACGACCACGTCGATGCCGAGCCCGGTCTCGGACAAGAGCTCGGTGCCGTCGTCGGCGTCCGCATCGTCGTCGGCCAGCAAGGCGCCCGGCTCCGCGTCGTCGTCGAAGGCCGCCGACAAGCCGGCCGGCAAGCCGTCGTCCGCCGCACCCAAGCCGCCTGCCAACGGCCCCGATGCCCAGGGGCAGCAGGCCGCGAACCTGAATCCCAAGGAGAAGGCGTACCTCGCCGCGCTCAAGCGCGACAAGGTGTCGTTCATGGGCGACGACAACGGGCAGGTCGCTCTCACGTGGGGCAACTACGTCTGCGAAGAGCAGAAGAAG
Source organism: Gordonia sp. (in: high G+C Gram-positive bacteria) (assembly GCF_047600565.1). Classification (GTDB taxonomy): domain Bacteria; phylum Actinomycetota; class Actinomycetes; order Mycobacteriales; family Mycobacteriaceae; genus Gordonia. The sequence continues at coordinate 2,215,866 of NZ_JASGKN010000001.1, read as the reverse complement.
GGCACCGATCCCGCCACCATCAAGGTGTGGGTGACCGCCGCGCTCGGTCCGGGCAACAACAACGAGAACGTCGTCAACGGCAAGACCGACAAACTGATCAACGACGCCAACAAGAACCTCTGCTGAGTCGGTGTCGAGACGTACCCGGAGGCTCGCCCTCGGTGTGATCCTGCTGGCGATCATCGCGATCGTCCTCGTGGTGATCCTGGTGATCTGGCTGCTGCAGCCGGCACCGCCCACCCCGCACGGCCCGCCGCCCTCCTCGACACCCACCAGGCCGACGGCGCAGCCCGCCGACTGCCCGGACGTGCTGGTGCTGTCGGTGCCCGGCACCTGGGAGTCCAGCGCCACCGACGACCCGTACAACCCGCACGCCAACAAGCACGCCCTGCTGCTGCGTGTCACCTCGCACCTGCAGCAGGACTTCCCGTCCTCGCGTGCCCAGGTGCACACGGTGCCGTACAAGGCCCAGTTCCAGAATCCGACGAACCTCAACGACCACGAGGCCACCTACAACGACTCCCGTAAGCAGGGGTACGCCCGCGCCTACGGGAAGCTGCAGAACACCTACAACCACTGCCCGCTCACGCGGTACGTGCTGATGGGCTTCTCGCAGGGTGCGGTGATCGTGGGCGATCTGGCGGCCGGCATCGGCGCCGGCGACGGACCGATCCCCGCGCAGGACCAGGACCTGGTGATCGGTGTCGGCCTGATCGCCGACGGACGCCGCCAGTCCGGGGAACAGCACGACGTCGGCCCCAGCCCCAAGGGCAAGGGTGCGGAAGTGGTGCTGGGCCCCTTCGGCTCGATCGTTCCCGGCATCACCATGACCGGTGCCCGCCCGGGCGGCTTCGGCACCCTCGAGGACCGCGTCTACTCGATCTGCGCCAAGGGCGATCTGATCTGCGATTCACCGCAGTTCACCAACCCGCTCGGCGCCATCGGCGAGTTCGCGAACGCCGCCCAGAACCCCATCCACGCGATGTACGCCACACCCAAGTACTGGGACGACAACGGCGCCACCGCCACCATGTGGATGCTGGGCTGGTCGAAGCAACTGGTGACGAACTCTCCGCACCCCAAGCACCTGTGACGGCGATTCGAGTCTGACCCGGCCGCTGCGTTAACCTTTTCGTGACCTTTCTCCGAGTCGTCGGCCCGGAGCAGCACCGACACGGACAGGAGGACGGGCGTGACCGCCACGGCGACCCACAACGACGCCGGCCTCCGGAAGTTCCGTTTCGGTGCCGCCGGCGAGGGCAACAAGGACGAGGGCGGTGCCCGCAAGTTCGTGCAGCTCGCGCAGACCGCCGAAGAGTACGGCTACGACACCTTCGCCGTCCCCGACCATCTGGGCAATCAGGTCGGCCCGCTCGCCGCGCTCGGCGCCCTCAGTCAGGCCACGAGTTCGATCCGGCTGGCCACCTCCGTCCTGGCCAACGGCTTCCGTCACCCGGCGATCCTGGCCAAGGAGGCCACCACCATCGACGTGCTCTCCAAGGGCCGTCTGGAACTGGGGATCGGCGCCGGCTGGATGAAGGACGAGTTCGACAAGGCCGGCCTCGAGTTCGGCACCCCCGGTGAACGGATCCGCCGGCTCGACGAGATGCTGACCATCCTCGACGGCCTGCTGCGCGGCGAGACCGTCGACTTCGACGGCGAGTTCTACCGGATCCGCGGACTCGAAGGCTCGCCCCGTCCCCGCCAGGGACCGCGCCCGCCGATCGCCGTGGGCGGCGGCGGGCCCCGCATGCTGGCGCTGGCCGCCAAACACGCCGACATCATCTCCGTCGCGACCGGCTCCACGCCCGACGGCAAGCTGCGCCTGTCCGACATGACGATGACCAAGACCCTCGAACGCGTCGACCGCATCCGGCAGGCCGCCGGCGACCGGTTCGACGAGATCGAGCTGAACTGGACGATCGCCACGATCGTCATCACCGACGATCGTGAGGCGACCGCCGAGATGGCGCTCAAAGCCCTCGATTCGGGGTACCCGCCGAACATCGCGAGAGACGTCGACCTCACCGTCGACGACATCCTCTCGTCCCCCTATCTGGCGTTCGGGACCTTCGAAGAGATCGCCGACCAGATCCGTCACGTGCGACGGCAGACGACCATGAGTTACGTGGGCGTCTTCCCGACACAGATGGATGCCTTCGCACCCGTCATCCCGTTGTTACGGGGGGAGTAGAATCAGACGGGTTTTGCGGAAGCTCGCCGCCGGCGCAGTGTCCGCGGCGAGCGACGACAGGGCGAGGTGTCCCGTACAGGGGGCTGGGACACCGGAGCCGACAGGGAATGAGTACAGCCCGCGCCCAGCGCGGCACAGGAGTTTGGAATGCTGAAGACCGAGTTCGATCAGTTCCTCGACGAGAACGGCCAACTGCACTTCACCGAGGACGCGACGCTCGTTGACTACGTCGAACACAACGTCCGCGAGAAGGCCGACACGCTGGCCTACCGGTTCAAGGACTACAGCCGTGAGCGCGACGGCGAGAACATCGATCTGACCTGGGCGCAGTTCGGCAAGCGGCTCCGCGCCGTCGCCGCCCGCCTGCAGCAGGTGACCAAGCCCGGCGACCGGGTCGCCATCCTGGCGCCGCAGTCCCTCGAATACGTGATCGGCTTCTTCGCGTCCATGTACGCGTCGAACATCGCGGTGCCCCTGTTCAGCCCGGACGAGCCCGGCCACACCGATCGCCTGGTGGCCGTCCTCGCCGACTGCGAGCCGACCGCCATCCTGACCTCCACCAAGTCGGCGGAGGCCGTTCGCGACTTCTTCAAGGACCGTCCCGCCAAGGATCGTCCCCGCGTGATCGCCGTCGACGCCGTGCCCGACTCGGTCGGCGACACCTGGGTCGCGCCGGTGGCCGGCAAGGACCACAACCGCGACACCGTCGCCTACCTGCAGTACACCTCCGGCTCCACCCGCGTGCCGGCCGGCGTCGAGATCACCTACGAGGCGGTCGCCGCCAACGTCCTGCAGATCTACGACTGCATCGAGATCGACCGCAACGCGCGCGGCGTCACCTGGCTGCCGATGTTCCACGACATGGGCCTGCTGACGGTGATCCTGCCCGCGCTCGGCGGCTCCTACATCACCATCATGAGCCCGGCCGCCTTCGTGCGCCGCCCGGGTCGCTGGATCAAGGAACTGGCCGCCGAGGACGATCCGGCGCCGACCTTCGCCGCCGCCCCGAACTTCGCCTACGAGCACGCCGCCGCCCGCGGTCTGCCCGCGGCCGGCGAATCGCTGGACCTGTCGAACGTCATCGGCCTGATCAACGGCTCCGAGCCGGTCACGGTCAGCTCGATGCGCAAGTTCAACGAGGCCTTCGAGCCGTACGGTCTGTCGCCGAAGGCCATCAAACCCTGCTACGGCATGGCCGAGGCCACCCTGTTCGTGTCGGCCACCCAGCGTGACAACGCCGCCAAGATCACCTACGTGGATCGCGAGAAGCTGAACGCCGGCGAATTCGTCGAGGTCGCCGAGGACGCGGAGAACGCCGTCACCCAGGTGTCCTGCGGTCAGGTCGCACTCAGCGAGTGGGCCGTGATCGTCGACGCCGATGCCGGCACCGAGCAGCCGGACGGCCGTGTCGGCGAGATCTGGCTGCACGGCCTCAACATCGGCAAGGGCTACTGGAACAAGGACGATGAGACCGAGGCCACGTTCCACAACAAGCTCAAGTCGCGTCAGCCCGACAGCCACGCCGAAGGCGCCCCCGAGGACGGCGACTGGATGGCGACCGGCGACTACGGCGTCTTCCACGACGGCGAGCTGTACATCACCGGCCGCGTCAAGGATCTGGTGATCGTCGACGGCCGCAACCACTACCCGCAGGATCTGGAGGCCAGCGCCCAGGAGTCGAGCACCGCGCTGCGTCCGGGCTACGTCGCCGCCTTCGCGGTGCCGGCCAACCAGCTGCCCGCCGAGGTCTTCGAGAACGGGACGTCCGGTCTGAAGCCGGACCCTCAGGATGCTTCCGAGCAGCTGGTGATCGTCGCCGAGCGCGGCCCGGGCCGCAAGGTCGACCCGAGCGAGATCGCCGACACCGTGCGCGCGGCCGTCGCCGGCCGTCACGGCGTGATGGTGCGCGATCTGCTGCTGGTTCCGGCCGGTTCCATCCCGCGCACGTCGAGCGGCAAGATCGCCCGCCGGGCGACCAAGGCCGCCTACATCGACGGCACCCTGCGCGGCGGCTACCAGCAGACCGCGTTCCCTGACGCCAAGGACTGACCACCGCCGATAAGTAGGCTGAGAGACGATGTCTGACACCGAGAACACCGAGCCCACGACCGACGACCGGAACACCGCCGGCGAAACGGCCGGCGGCATGACCGTCGACGAGCTGCAGGACTGGCTGATCGACTGGGTGGCCACCACCACCGGCCAGCCCGCCGAGCAGATCTCCACCGACCGCCCGCTCGAGGAGTTCGGCCTGTCCTCGCGTGACGCGGTGGCCCTGGGCGCCGACATCGAGGACAAGACCGGCGTCATCCTGTCGGCCACCGTCGTGTTCCAGCATCCGACGATCGCCTCGCTGTCCAAGCGCATCATCGAAGGCGATCCGGACGAGGGCCTGGATGTGGAGGCCGACCGCTTCTGGGAGCGCGAGCGCTCCGCCGCCGACGACATCGCGATCGTCGGTCTGGCGACCCGGTTCCCGAAGGCCGGCGAGACCCCCGAGTCCACCTGGCAGGCGCTCATCGACGGCGTCGACGGCATCACCGATCTGCCCGAGGACCGGTGGACCGAGTTCAAGTCGGATCCGCGGCTGGCCGAGATCATCGCCGAAGCGAACGTGCACGGCGGCTACCTCGACGACGTCAAGGGCTTCGACGCCGACTTCTTCCAGATGAGCCCCCGCGAGGTCGAGATGGTCGACCCGCAGCAGCGCCTGGCCATGGAGCTGACCTGGGAGGCGCTGGAGAACGCGCACATCCCCGCCAGCGACCTGCGCGGCGAGGCGGTCGGCGTCTTCATGGGCACCTCGACCAACGACTACCAGATGCTCGCGACCCTCGGTCTCGGTGAAGGCGCCCAGGAGACGGCGGCCTACGCGCTGACCGGTACCGCGTCGTCGATCGTCGCGAACCGCGTCTCCTACTTCTACGACTTCCGCGGCCCGTCGGTCGCCATCGACACCGCCTGCTCGTCGTCGCTGGTGGCCGTGCATCAGGCGGTGCGCAGCCTGCGCAGCGGTGAGTCGAACGTCGCCGTCGCCGGCGGCGTCAACATGATCGTCACCCCTGCTGTCACCCTCGGCTTCGACTCGATCGGCGCCCAGGCGAAGAACGGCCGGATCAAGGCGTTCTCCTCGGATGCGGACGGCATGATCCGTGCCGAGGGCGGCGGCGTGTTCGTCCTCAAGCGTCTCGCCGACGCCCGCGAGGACGGCGACCAGATCCTGGCCGTGGTCGCGGGCTCGGCCGTCAACTCGGACGGCCGGTCGAACGGCATCTTCGCGCCGAACCCGGAGGCCCAGGTCGACGTCCTGCGCGACGCCTACACCGACGCCGCCATCGATCCGCGCACCGTCGACTACATCGAGGCGCACGGAACCGGCACGGTGCTCGGCGACCCGATCGAGGCCGACGCACTGGGCCGGGTGGTCGGTCGGGGCCGTACACCGGACGCCCCGGCGCTGCTCGGCTCGGCCAAGACCAACTACGGACACATGGAGGCCGCCGCCGGCGCGGGTGCACTCGCCAAGGTGGTCCTGTCGCTGACCAACGACAAGATCCCCGCGTCGCTCAACTACGTCGGCCCCAACCCGTACATCCAGTTCGACGCCACCAACCTGAAGGTCACCACCGAGAACACCGACTGGCCGCGCTACTCCGGTCACGCGATCGCCGGACTGTCCGGTTTCGGTTTCGGCGGCACCAACGCCCACGTCGTGGTGCGCGAGCTGCTGCCGACCGATCTCGCCCCGGTGGCCCCGGTCGACGATGCGGGCGACGCCCTTCGGCCGGCTCAGGAACCGGCCGGTGCCGACAGCCCCGACGAGGACGACGAATACCTCACCGAGGCCGAGCGGTTCCTGCTCGAGTCGCAGAACAAGAACGACGAGCCCGTCGCCGAGCAGACCGAGACCGATCCGGCCGACGGCTTCGCCCCGTGCGCCGTCGACGGCGCCGTCGTGCCGCTGGTGATCTCCGGATTCCTGCCGTCGCGCCGCAAGAAGGCCGCCGCCGATCTCGCCGACTGGCTGGAGACCGACGAGGGCCGCAACACGCCGCTGGTGCAGATCGGCCGGGCCCTGTCCCGCCGCAACCACGGCCGCACCCGCAGCGTCGTGATGGCCCGCACCCACGAGGACGCGATCAAGGGTGTCCGCGCGGTCGCCGAGGGCAAGGTCTCGCCGATCGTCTACACCGCGGACTCCCCGGACGCGTCCTCCGCCGCCTGGCTGCTGAGCGGATTCGGCTCGCAGCATCGCAAGATGGCCAAGCAGCTGTACCTCGAGAATCCGGTGTTCGCGAAGTATGCCGATCGAGTGGACGCTCTCGTTCAGAACGAGCTCGGGTACTCGATCGTCGAGATCTTCCTCGACGATGCGCAGACCTACGCCATCGAGACCGCGCAGGTCGGTATCTACACCATCCAGGTCGCGCTGGCCGACACGATGCGGCACTTCGGTGCCGAACCGGGAGTCCTGGTACCGCACTCGATGGGCGAGGCCTCGGCAGCCCACATCAGCGGCGGTCTGTCCCTCGAAGATGCGACCCGAGTGATCTGTCAGCGTTCGCGTCTGATGGGCGAGGGCGAATCGATGCTGACCGGCGACGCCGTCCGGCTGATGGCGATCGTCGAATACAGTGCTGACGACATCAACGGCGTCCTCGAGCAGTACCCGGATCTGGAGATCTGTGTCTACGCCGCACCCACCCATACCGTGATCGGCGGCCCCGAGGCACAGGTGGATGCGATCGTCGCGCACGCAGAGGCCGAGGGGAAGCTGGGCCGCAAACTGCAGACGAAGGGCGCCAGCCACACGTCGCAGATGGACCCGTTGCTCGGCGAGCTGGCCTACGAGCTCACCGGCATCGTGCCGGAGAGCCCGAAGGTCGGGTTCTACAGTTCGGTGGACCGCGAGGTCTTCTACCGCCCGGGCTGCGAACCTGTGCACACCATCGAGTACTTCACCAAGGGGCTGCGGCACAGCGTCTGGTTCGCCCAGGCCATCGCCAAGTCGCTGGAGAACGGTCACCGGACCTTCGTCGAACTGTCGCCGAACCCGGCCGTCCTGCTCTCTGTGGCGTCGACCGCGTTCGGCGCCGGCATCCAGGACGCCGACTTCATCGAGACCCTCAAGCGCAAGGAGGACGAGAGCTACGGCCTCGTCAACGCGATGATGAAGCTGTGGGTCCACGGGCATCCGCTGGACGTCGGCTCCCTGTTCGGGACCGGCCAGGATCTGCCGTACGCGGACATTCCGCGCACCCGCTTCGACCGGAAGCCGTACTGGCTGGAGGCCTCGGTCAGCAGCTCGAGCGGAGCCACCTCGATCCCGGGTTCGCATGTCGGCCTGCCCGACGGTCGTCACGCCTGGGAGGTGGCCGCGTCCGCGGTCACCGATCCGCGGGAACTGGTGCTGGCCGCGGCGAAGCAGGTCGTCGCCGATCCCGCCGTGGCCGCCGCCGACGCGATCGGGACGTTCCCCGCCGACGGCACCGTGACCACCACCTTCGCCCGGCATCCGGGCGGCGGAACCGTCTCGGTGTACGCCGACGCGGACCACGGCCACGCCCTGGTCTACGAGGCCGCCGTCACCGGCACCGCCCTGGACCGGCCCGCCGGTGCGGTCACCGCCGCCGAGCCGGCGCTGTCCGACGCGGCGGAGGCCGCCAAGTCCTCCGGCTTCGTCGACGAGAAGATGGTCGAAGAGGACGAGATCGTCGAGACCATCGGCGGCAAGTGGACCCCCGACTCGGGTGAGAGCGTCGAGGACCGTCTGGCCACCATCGTCGGTGAGTCGATGGGCTACGACCCCGACGACCTGCCGCGGGAGATCCCGCTCATCGAGCTCGGTCTGGATTCGCTGATGGCGGTCCGCATCAAGAACCGCGTCGAGTACGAGTTCGACATCCCGCAGCTTCAGCTGCAGGCCATGCGTCAGGCGAATCTGGGCGACGTCACCAAGTTCGTCACCTTCGCGGTGGAGAACCGCGACCAGGTGGACCTGCTGGCGAAGGGCGCCGAGGACGGCCAGGAGCTCGACACCGCCGCCCTGAGCGCGCTGATCGATGAGGCCAACGCCAAGAAGGCTGCGCAAGGAGCCCAAGCCGACACGGAGCCCGTTACCCCGGCGGTTGAGCCGGGCGACGCAGGAGCCCGTGTCGAAACCAAACCCGCCAAGAAGGCTCCGGCCAAGAAGGCCGCAGAGAAGAAGGCTCCGGCCAAGAAGGCCACCGCGAAGAAGGCCGCCGCCAAGACCGATCTCACCGATCAGGCTCAGGTCACCGCGGCAGCCGGTGCGGACGTGCCGCCGCGCGATGCGGCCGAGCGTCTGACGTTCGGTGCCTACGCCGTGGTGACCAAGAAGTCGGCCGGTGGCGTGTTCAACAAGCTGCCGGTGCTCGACGAGGAGACCGCGCAGAAACTGGCCGAACGGCTCAACGACCGGACCGGCGGCGACATCGACGTGGAGGACATCCTCGCCTCGGAGACCATCGAGGAGATGAGCGAGTACGTCCGCCAGCACATGGAAGCGGCCGCCGACATGGACGGCTTCGTCCGCTACCTGCGGGTGCCGAGCAAGGACGGCAAGCGTCAGCACGTGTTCGACACGACCGCCGGCGACCCGATTCCGGCCCTGGTGTTCCACCCGGCGGGCGGCAACACGTCGGCGTACGAGGCGCTGATCAAGCGGCTCCCGGAGGACATCCCGGTGATCGGCTTCGACCGCGTCGAAGGCACCATCGAGGAACGTGTCCGCCAGTACCTGCCGAAGCTCAAGGAGATCCAGCCGCACGGCCCGTACGTGCTGATCGGCTGGTCGCTGGGCGGTGCGCTCGCCTACGGCGCCGCGCAGGTGCTCAAGGAGCAGGGCGACGAGATCGCCTTCGTCGGCCTCATCGACGTCGTGCGTCCCAAGGAGGACGTGGTCGAGACGCCGGAGACCAAGCGGGCCCGCCTGGAACGCTGGAAGGACTTCGCGGTCAAGACCTACGACCTCGACCCGGACGTCGAGATCCCGATGGACCGTCTGGTCGAGGCCGACGACGACGAACAGTTCGCGATCATCATGGAGATGATCCAGATGTCGGGCACCAAGATCCCGGGCGGCATCATCGAGCACCAGCGGACGTCGTTCCTCGACAACCGCGCGCTCACGAACATCGATCCGACGCCGTACGACGGCAAGGTGGTCCTGTACCGCGCCGACAAGATGCATGACGGCGCGATCGAGCTGGAGCCGCAGTGGGCCGAGATCGACGAGGACGGCCGGTGGGGCGAGGTCGTCGACGACCTGGAGATCCTGCACATCGGCGGCGATCACCTGGCGATCGTCGATGAGCCGTATGTCGCGAAGGTCGCCGAGGATCTCGGTCGCCGGATCGAACAGCTGAAGGGATAGCCGGTCATGGCGCGTACCACCGCGGAGAAGCTCGACGATCTGCACGCGAAGCTGGAGCTCGCCAAAGAGCCCGGCGGCGAGAAGGCCATCGAGAAGCGCGCGAAGAAGGGCATTCGCTCGCCCCGTGAGCGGCTGGAGATGCTCTTCGATCCGGGAACCTTCGTCGAGGTCGGCGCGCTCGTCCGGGCGCCCGGCGCCGGCGACACCGGCTACGGCGACGGCGTGGTCACCGGTCACGGACTGGTGCACGGCCGTCCGGTCGCCGCGTTCAGCCACGACCAGACCGTCATGGGCGGCAGCGTCGGCGAGATGTTCGGCCGCAAGGTGTCGAACCTGATGGAGTGGGCCGGCAAGCTCGGCTGTCCGATGGTCGGCATCAACGATTCGGCCGGTGCCCGCATCCAGGACGCGGTCACCTCGCTGGCCTGGTACGCCGAGATGGGCCGCCGCAACGACCTGCTGTCCGGTCTCTCACCGCAGGTGTCGATCATCCTCGGCAAATGTGCCGGCGGTGCGGTCTACACCCCCGCGAACACCGACATCCTGGTCGGCGTCGAGGACAAGAGCTACATGTTCGTCACCGGCCCCGACATCCTGAAGGCCGTCAACGGTGAGGACATCTCCGCCGAAGACCTGGGCAGCGCCCACAATCAGGCACGCTGGGGCAACATCCACCACGTCGCACCGGACGAGCAGGCGGCCTTCGACTGGGTGCGCGAATACCTGCAGTACATGCCGTCGAGCTGGTGCGAGAAGCCGCCGGTGATCAATCCGGGCGTCGAACCGGAGACCACCGAGGCCGATCTCGCTCTCAACGAGTTCATGCCGGACAGCGACAACGCCGGCTACGACATGCGTGACCTGATCATGCATCTGTTCGACGACGGCGACTTCCACGAGATCGGCGAACTGTTCGCCCCGAACATCCTGACCGGCTTCACCCGCGTCGACGGTCACAGCGTGGGCGTGGTCGCCAACCAGCCGGCGGTCATGGCGGGCACCATCGACACCGACGCCTCCGAGAAGGCCACCCGCTTCGTGCGGTTGTGCAATGCCTACAACATCCCGCTGATCTTCCTGGTCGACACCCCCGGCATCCTGCCGGGCCTCGTCGAGGAGCAGAAGGGCACCATCCGCCGTTCAGGCAAGTTCCTGTACGCGTACGTGGAGGCCGACGTCCCGAAGATCACCGTCGTCCTGCGCAAGGCGTACGGCGGCGCGTATGCGGTGATGGGCTGCAAGCAGCTGGGTGCGGATCTCAACTTCGCGTGGCCGACCGCCAAGATCGCCGTGATGGGCGCCGAGTCGGCGTCGGTCCTGCTGACCCGTCGTCAGACCGAGGGTCTGTCGGCCCACGACGCCGACAAGGTGCGCCGCGACTTCATCGACTTCTACAACGTGATGATGGCGAATCCGTACCTGGCGGCCGAGAAGGGCTACATCGACGCCGTCATCGAGCCGTCCGAGACGCGCCTGGCCATCCGCAAGGCGCTCGCCCAGCTCCGCGACAAGGAAATGGTGCGCGCACCGCGCAAGCATTACCTGATGCCGATCTAGGCTTCCCGCGCCCAGCCCACGGCGGTGGGCTGGGCGTGTCAGCGGGTCCGGGTCAGTAGCCGGCCGAGCGCATCGGCGCCAGCGACGTCAGACCGTTCACCGTGCGGGTGCCCAGCTCGAGTTCGGCCGGCTTCGCCGACGGCACCAACGGCGTGTACCGCTCCAGCGAGCCCCAGTCGCGGTTCCAGTTGTTCCGCAGATACGACGGCACCAGGGTGCTCGACAGCAGGGCGTCGGTGATGCCCAGCGGGCCGCCGTTCACGCCGTCCTGCCACGTCTGGCTGTTCACGCGGGTCGCCTCGGCGTCCGGGGTGATCCGCCAGTCCGGCAGCTCCAGCACGCCGTTGTGGACGGCCATCGGACGCTGACACGGGAACACCAGGCCGGGCAGCCAGTCGATGAACACCGGGTCGGTCTTGCCGACCACGTCCTCCAGCGTCTTCAGGTGCGGCACGCGCGGCGGGGTGAACGCCACCCACTCCTGGGACGCGGCGGCGTCGTCGACGGCCACCAGACGCACCAGGGAGGCACGGGGCGGGGCCTCGTCGAGCGGGAAGCGCAGCGAACGCCACTCACCCGGTGCCGAGTCCATCGGGTCGATGCCGATCATCGTGCCCACCGGCACGATGGTGTCGCCGTCCCGGCGAGCGAACTCGGCCACCAGCTTGCGACCGTCGGTCACCAGCAGGTTGCGGTCCCGCACCGCGATGGAACCGGCCGCGGCCACCGTCAGCAGCGGCGCATTGGCCGGGGCCTGCCCGGCCTGGAAGCCCAGGTCGTACCAGCCGGTGGTGACCGACGAGTTGCCGGTCACGCCGTAGCTTCCCAGCATCGGGGTGGTGGCCGGGTTCAGGCCGTACGGCAGCCGGACACTGTTGGTGGCGACGGTCGTCGTCTCGCCGTCCTCGTCCGAGGTGTCCTCCTGATCGCCGGTCGGCAGGGAGGTCTGGACGGTGTCCTCATCGGTCTCGTTGCTGGTCTTGCGCTCCACCGGGTCCAGCAGGACGTCCGACGGGACGCCGTCGCGGACGAATCCGTCGTTCTGCTCGGCGATCGCGTCCATCGGTGCCGGGGCGGGTTTACCGTCGACCGCGGCCGGGGACAGCATGGACTTAGCCGGGTCGGTCTCGACCAGGACGTCGTTGGCCAGCGCACACGTGTTGCCGCTGAGGGCGCGCAGGTTCGACTTGGCCCACGACCAGCTGTCCCGCTGCTTGTAGGCGCCGAACACGAACGAGAACAGCATGAACGCGACGACCAGACCCGAGAGGACCGGCAGCGGGGAGAACGTGAAGCGCGCCAGACCGGTCCGGGTGTACCCGGTGGCCGGATCGCCGTCGTTCGAGTCGCCGTCGTTCGAGCCGGTGCGCAGGAAGCACCACAGACCGTAGGCGGCGGTGAGCACCGACGCGGCCAGGGCCACCCAGGCCAGCTGGATGCCGTGGATCGCGATCGGGGCGTCCCACCACGGCACGCCGTAGCTGCCCACGTACCACCACATGTTGGTGCCCGAGGCCGCCGCCGCGAACATCAGCAGCACGAGTGCGGCGAAGAACGCGCGGTTGCTGCGCGAGCGCATCAGGGCCGGCGACATCATCGCGGCGGTCGCCGCCACCACGGCGGCACCGATACCGGCGTAGATGCCGAAGTGGTGCGTCCACTTGGTGGGGGTGAAGGCGATGAAGAACATCGTGCCGAGCATGACCGCGATCAGGCGCCAGATCGGGGCCCGGGCCACACCCGCCGGATGCCGCTTGGACAGCAGCCGGAAGATCGCGACCACCAGACACATCAGCATGATGAGGATGCCGAAGCGGCGCGAGAACGTCCCGTCGCCGGTGTTCATCATCAGGAAGTAGTAGCGCATCGGCTCCTGCCACCACTCCTGGGTGGGGCCGACGGCGCTGGACACCAGGCTGCCTTCGACCAGCGGCCGCAGCGGCTGGTCGTAGAAGATCATGAACAGCACCGAGGTGCCGGCGGCGGCGATCGGGGCCAGCATCGGCAGCAGGCCGTCGCGCGAGCGGCGCGACACGATGCCGCGGACCACCGGTCGCAGGCCGGCCAGCAGCGCCGCCACCGCCATCAGGCCGCCGGGGGCCACCGCGAACGTGAACGCGGCGCAGATGGTCGCCACCGCGTACGGCAGCAGCCTGCGGGTGGCGATGGCGCGCTCGACCGCACACCAGGTGAGCAGGGCGCCGATCGCCTCGACTGGCTCGAAGCGGATGCCGTTGTTGTAGGGCAGCCAGATGGCCAGGAACGCCAGGGCGCCCGACCAGACGGCGGCCTTGCTGTTCTTGACGGCCGGACCCAGGCGGGGGATGACCTCGCGGGACAGCAGCCACCAGCCGAGAAGGCCCAGCAGGAACGCCGGCAGACGCAGCCACGGGGTGGCGGTGCTGACACCGGTCATCGCCGACAGCACCTGGTACGGCCAGCCGAACGGATCCTGCGGGACCCCGAAGTAGCGGAAGTAGTTGTCGGCGTATCCGGCGCCGCCGGTGATGCGGGCGACGGTGATGTTGTAGCCGTCGTCGGAGGTGTTGCCGCCGATCAGCCACCAGGCGGCCAGCACACCGAAGACCACCACGTCCGGGGCGCGGATGGTGAACCAGCCGCGCGGCAGGAACCGCTTGTGCCCGAGTCCGTCCCGGCTGTCCAGGATGGCGAGCGCCACCAGCGACGCCAGCGTCATCAGGATGCCGATCCAGATGGCGGCGCGCTTGAGCGGTGTCGGGGAGTTCACGAATCGCGTGTCGATGTCGGCGTGGAACGTGAGGCCGGCGACCGGGGCGGTGGCGGGCAGATCGGAGAAGACGCCGACGATCTGCGGACGCATGTCGGTGTCGTCGGTCGAGTAGCGGGTGCCGTCGCCGTCCATACCGGCGACGGTCGCCTGCAGTCCGGTCTTGCCGCCGGTCACCGTGATCGCGCAGTCCGGATTCGACTGCGCCGCCTGACGGGGCACGCTCAGCAGCACCACGTTGCGGACTGTGACGGTCAGGTCGGTGGCCGTCGCCTGCACGAACATGCCGCGGGCCGCGGCCTGCTTGCCGTTGACCGGGAGCGTCGACAGCACGTTGCCGCCCGTCGCCGGAAGCGCGTCGGCGGCCGAACACGGCACCGACACGGTCAACGCGGTGGGCACGAACGCCACCATCGGCGCGGTCACGTTCGAGACGGCACCGTTCTGCGGCCAGTCGAGTGCCGCGGAGCGCTGCTGCACCGGCAGCAGCGGCGTCGCGACGGCCAGCAGGGCACCCAGCAGGCCGGCGACGACCGCGATGATCTTGGTGACCCGGTAACCGTCGCGGGTCAGGAAATTACGATCAGTCACTTGTTCTCCAGACGGATCGTGCCGGTGCGCGACCAGCCCCACTCGGTGGCCTCACCGGTCGCGACGCGGGCGGGCCCCGCGTCGGCGGCGATCGGCGTCAGCTTCTCCAGCGAACCCCAGTCCTGATGCCAGTCGTCCCGCAGATAGGTGGGCACGGTGACGGCCTTGGTGCCGGACTCGTAGAACGACAGCAGACCGCCGCTGCTGGACGCCTGCCAGTTCTTGGCCTGGAGGTTCAGCGTCGTGTAGTCGGGCAGGATCCGCCACCGCGGCAGTTCCGCGACCCCGTTGCGGATGCTCATCGGCCGCTGGCAGGGGAAGAACGCGGCGACCGGGAAGTCGATCAGCGTCGGATCGGACGAGCCCACCAGCTCCTGCAGGGTCACCAGCCTGGGGGCGCGCGGCGGCGTGATCGCCAGGAACTGGGCGGCACCGAGGTTGGTGTCGTCGAGCACCAGCCGCATGGCGGTGGCGCCCTGCGGGGCCGCGGACATCGGGAAGCGCAGGTTGCGCCACGGGCCGTTGGCGACCAGCGGGCCCGGGTCGATCGGGGTGACGTCGCCGCCGATCTTCTCGAAGCCGTTCGCGCCCTGACGGCCGAACTGGGCGACGATCTTCTGTCCGATGACCTCGGCGCCCTGTGCGTCGCGGGATTCGACGGCGCCGGCGGTGGAGACCACCAGCAGCGGCGAGGTCGCCCGGTCCGGAAGGCGGTACCAGTCGGTCTGCAGGTGCGCGTTGCCCGGGAAGGCGAAGCTGCCCAGCACCGGGGTGGTGGACGGCTTCAGGCCGTACGGGAGGGCGGCGTGCGAACCGTTCACGGTGACCGGGCCGGTGCCGCCACCGGTACCCGCGCCGGCGATGCCGTCGGTCGAGAAGTTGGTCCACGACTTGGCGCCCACATGCATCTGGCCGGGTCGGGACGTCACCTTCGCGCCGACCAGCGATCCCGGCACGCCGTCCGGGCTGAATCCGACGCCGCCGGTCCCGGCGAGCGCCTCGGACTGCGAGCGGCCGTCGGCGGGGGTCAGCAGGCCGGCGTTCGGGTCGGGCTCGGCGAGCACCTGGTCGGCCAGTAAGCACGACCCGGTCAGCGACTTCGCGTTCAGGGAGGCGGCGCTCGCGGCCGGGGCGCGGCCCACCGCGGCCTTGGTGAAGAAGCCCAGGGTGGCCACGACCATCAGCACCGCGATCACCGCGATCGGGGCGTGCGAGAGGGCACGCCGACGGCGGTCCGCGGTGTCCTCGGCCCCGGCCGCGTGGTGGCTCATGCCCTTGTTCTCGACGTAGTCCAGGCGCAGCGTCTGCCACAGGGCGAGCGCCGCGAACACCATCGCCAGGAACAGCAGCACGCTGGCCACCTGGACTCCGGCCAGCGACGGCGCCCGGTCGAACCAGGGGATGTCGAAGCGGTACAGGTACGGCCAGGCGTTGTAGCCGGCGGTCGCCATGGCGAGGGCGAACAGCAGCGCGGTGACGAACACCGTCAGGTTGCGGGTGGAGCGGGCCGCACTCTGTGCGACGGCGAGCGTCGCCAGGGCGGCCAGGGCGGCACCGAATCCGGCGAAGACACCGAACTGGATGGTCCACTTCTCCGGCTCGGCGAACAGCAGGATCAGGCTGACGCCGAAGGCGCCGACGAGACGCCAGGCAGGGCCCGACGAGACGCCGTCGATCGTGCCGCGGCGCAGCAGCACCGCCGCGGTGACGATGGCTGCCGCGAACATCAGGAACACCGGGATGCGGCGGGCGATGGAACCGTCCGGCACACCGTCGACCAGGAAGTAGTACCGCATGAACTCCTGGTACCAGGGGATGGCCGGACCCACCGAGTAGCGGATCTTGACCGCCTCGGCGACGGTGGCGAGGGTCTGGTCGCGGAACACCAGGACCAGGACCACCAGGCCGGCGGCCACGATGGGCGCCAGCAGCGGCAGCAGACCGTCGTCGCGCCGGCGCTCGCCCAGGATCCGGACCAGCGGGCGGCCGCACACGATCAGGATGGCCACACCGATCACGCCCTGCGGGGCGAGGGTCAGGGTCATGGCGCCGGCCAGTGCGGCGAGGGCGGCCGGCAGCAGCTGCCTGCTGGTGACCGCCTTCTCCGCCGCCCACCAGGTGAGCAGCGAGCCGAGAACGATGATGCCTTCGGTCCGCAGGCCCGAACAGAACGGCATCCAGAACGCCAGGAACACCGCGGCGGCCGCGCCGACCGCCCAGCGGTTGGCGACCAGGGCGTCCCCGAGGCGCGGCAGCACCACGCGGGAGAGCAGGAACCACGACACCAGGCCGGCGATCAGCGACGGCAGATGCAGCCACACCAGCGAGGTGGAGATCGACGACCAGGACGACAGGAAGCTGTAGTACCAGTCGAAGGGGGCCTCGGCGATGCCGTAGTAGCGGTAGTAGTTCGGCAGATAGCCGGCGTCGCGGGCGACCCGGCCCATGTTGAGGATGTAGCCGTCGTCGGGGCCACCGGCGCCCAGGAACAGCCAGACGATCAGGATCGCGGTGACGACCAGATCGGAGACGCGGGGACGGAAGGCGCGCAGGCGGTCGGCGATCCGCAGCTGCGGGGGACCGCGGTAGCCGCGGCACCGGTCCAGGCAGTACAGACCGAACAGGGCGACCACGGTGGCGGCCACCGCAAGGATCATCACCAGGATCTTCAGGAGCGTGGCGCTGGTCTCGTACCGGTTGTCGACGGTGATCGACGCCCGGAGGTCGCCGCCGAACGCCGCCTTCAGCTGATCGGTGGACAACGAGGTGAAGATGCCGTCGATCTGGGGCCGCTTCACCGGATCGAGCACCGTGGCGTCACCGAGACCGACGAAGCGTGCGCCCGGACCGGCCGCCGAAGAGAAGATGTGCAACTCCTGGCACCGTCCGGAGGTGAGGTCGTCGCTGGTGGCGGATGCCGCGACCGAGGTACGGAACGACACGGTCACCCGCCCGTTGCGGGAACTGACGACCAGGGCGTTCGTGGTCTGCTTGGGCGACCCGTTCGGCACCGTCGCCAGGATCACCTGGTCCTTGTCGGCGAGCTCGGCGAGCGGCCGGCACGGCAGGGTGATGTCGAGCTTCTCGGGGGTGCGGGCGATCAGCGGTGCGGTGATCGACGGATCGTCGGCACCCAGCTCCTGGCCCTGCGGCCAGGTGATGGTCGCCGTGGTCTGGTGCACCGGAAGCAGTGGCGTCACGAGGGCCGCGACGATCGCGACGAGGCCGCCGAGCAGTGCCAGCAGGCGGGCGGTGGACGCCGACACCGGTGCCGAGCGGTCAGCCGACTCCGGGCCGTTGTTCAGCTCGGGATCGTCGGTGGCAGTCGTCGGCACAGGCACGATGATTCAGGTTAGTCCAACTTGCTGAGGACGGGCCAAGTGGTCGGCACACCGGTGCCGATCCGTTTCAGTGCCGGATCGGGGCCGGAGACCACAGCCCGCTGCGGGTGACGGTGCCGTGGTCGATGTGCGCCGGGGTCGCCGGGTCGTACGGCGTGTACCGCTCGAGGGCTCCCCAGTCGCGGCCGATGTCGCCCTGCAGGTAGGTCGCGACGGTGTCGGCGCGCTGTGAGACGTCCAGCCAGCCGAGCGGTCCGCCGCCCGGAGCGCTCTGCCAGGTGCTGACTGCGGCGGCCAGATCGGCGCCGGGACGGATCCGCCACTTCGGCGTCTCGGCGACGCCGGCGTGGAAGTCGAACGGCCGCTGGCACGGCACCACGAGACCCGACGTCCAGTCGATGTGGGTCGGATCGGAGTTGCCGACCGTCTCCTCCAGCGTGGTCATGGTCGGCACGCGCGGCGGCGTCACGACGATGAAGTGCTCCTCGGCGAGGTTCTGGTCGTCGGCGACGATCCGCACCGCGGTGGCGTTCGCCGGCAGGGCCGCGGTGTCGATGCGGACGTTGCGCCACGACGGGTTGGGTCCCGGATCGATCATCTGCTCGAAGCCGGCGGGCTTGAGGTCGGCATCCTTCGCGCCGGCCCCGATCGGGCTCTCCGAATACTCCAGACGGAGTTCGGCCGAGGCGAACTTGCCGGCCGCCGAGAAGGTGATCAGCGGCTGGGCGCGCCAGTTCTCCGGCAGCCGGTACCAGGCCGACGTGAGGCCGGCCGGGCTCTGATGGTCGGCCGAATAGCTGCCGAGCACCGGGGTGCGGGCCGGATCCAGGCCGAACGGCAGCTCGGCGTGGCTGCCGTTGACGCCGGCGGTGGCGCTGGTGCCGCCGCTGGTGCCGCCGCTGTTGGCGATCAGCAGATCGGGGTCGGTGAAGGCATCGCCGGCCAGCACGCCGAGCGTGCCGGCGGGGGCGCGCCACGACATGTCGTCGTCGACGCCGTCCGGGGTGAACCCGGTGGTGGGGCCGCGGTCAGAACCCTCCGGCTGCGTCGCCGGCCCGGACAAGGGATCGGCGATCGAACCGTCGACCGGCTTGAGCAGATAGTCGGTGGGGTCACCCTTCTCCACCCACACCTTGTCGGCCATGCTGCACGGCTTGCCGGCGAGGGCCTCGAGGTTGGTGCGCGGCACCGAATACGAGCTGGACTGCGCGATACCCGTGAATGCGGCCGTGCCGAAGATGAAGACGGCCACGATCCAGGCGGCGGTCGCCATCGGGGCGCGGGACAGGCGGGTGCCGATCCCGCGCAGCCGGCTGCCTCGCCGTTCGTCGTGCTCGGGGTCGTCGAGTGCCGGATCGGTGCCGGTGAACGGCTCCCGGAAATGGAACCAGAGGGCCAGCGCCAGCAGGATCAGTGTGAGGGCCAGCAGCACGCTGCCGACCATCAGCGGACCGATCTTCACCTGCTCGTACGCCCACGGCATGCCCCACGCGGAGGCGTAGTAGTAGGAGTTCGGCGCAGCGAACGCGAGAGCCGTGATGAACAGGACCAGGGCGCCGAACAGGGTGCGGTTGCGGCGCGAATGCGTGGCGTCCGCGCTCGCCGCGACGGTGGCGATGGCGGCCAGTCCCGCGGACAGGCCGGCGAACACACCGAAGTGATGCGTCCACTTGGTGGGCGTGAACATGAGGAACAGCAGCGAAGCGCCGGTGATGCCGACGATGCGGGCCGTGGGGCCGAGCGCGGTGCCCGGGATCCGGCCCTTGCGCAGCAGCACCGCGCCGGACACGATCAGCGACAGGAACATGGCCAGCACCGCGAAGCGCCGGGCGATGTCGCCGTCCGCGGAGAACGCGAACAGCGACGAGTACCGATCGATCTCGTTGTACCAGTGCATGGACGGGCCGACGGCCGACTTCATCGCCGAGCTCTGGGTGAACGCGGTCAGTGTCAGCTCGCTGAAGACGACGAACAGCACGAAGGTGCCGGCGGCCAGGATCGGCGCGATCAGCGACAGGTAGGCCAGCCCGATCGAGCGACCGGTCTGGCGGGCCACCTCCTTGGCGCGCTTGATGAGGGCCAGCAGCATGGGCCGGGCACCGGCGACCAGCGCGGCGACCGCGAGCAGGCCCGTCGGACCCGCCGCGATGCTGAACGCACCGAAGACGCAGGCGATGGCCGCGGGCAGCAGACGCCCGGTGGCGATGGCGCGTTCCACCGAACACCACGTGAGGAGGGCGCCGAGCGCGATGATCGGTTCAGGTCGCAGACCGTTGTTGAACGGGATCCAGCACAGCAGGAACACGGCGGCCGCAGTCCAGGCCGGAGCGGTGCCGGACAGGAACTCGGCGGGCCGCGTCAAACGTCCCGACGTGGCGCGGCCCAGGCGTGGCAGCACCTCGTGGCTGACGATCAGCCAGCTCGCGATACCGCAGAACAGGGCGGGCAGACGTATCCACGGACTCGCCACCGAGACGTGGCTCAGCCAGCCGAACACCTGGTAGTACCAGCCGAACGGCGATTCGGGCGCCCCGAACCAGCGGAAGTAGTTGGCGGTGTAGTCGCTGTGCTGCGCCACCCGCGACATGGTCATCAGGTAGCCGTCGTCGGACGTGTTCGGCCCGATGATGTGCCAGACCAGCAGCAGGCCGATCACCGTGTAGTCGCGCGGATTCAGCTTCCACCACTTGGCTGGGAAGATCCGGCGATGGCCGCGGCCGTCGGTGGCGTCGAGCCGGTTCAGCGCGACCAGCGACAGCAGCGTGCACAGGACGCCCACCACGATCGCGATCCACTTGATGACCGTCGGCGACGTCGAGTACCGGGAGTCGATCTCCACATGCGCGTGCAGACCCGGCAGGGCCGACTCCGGTCCGGTCAGCTGGGTGAAGACACCGGTCACCTGCGGACGCTGGTCACCCAGATCCATGTCGGCGTTGTCGAGGGTCGAGCCGGTGAGCTTCTTGCCGTCGTCGCCGGTGAGACCGTCGAACGAGGCGGTCACCTGCTCGGCGTCGGCGCGCACGGTGATGGTCCGGCAGGCCGGCGACGTGACCTCGTCGAGCGGTGCCGAGACGATCGGGATGTTCCGGTTGACGATCTCCACCGAACGCTGCCCCGACACGTCGGGCTGGCGCTGCGACGGATCGGTGGCGGCCGGCCCGGTCACGCGGACGAACAGACCGCGGTCCGGAGCCTTCGGCGCCGACGGCGACGTCGTCGCGAACAGGACGGTGGCACCGGCCGGCAGGTCGGCGGCCGCCGCGCACGGGATCTGGGCGTCGAGCTCGATCGGCGCGTACGAGATCAGCGGCGCGCTCACCGAGCCGACGGTCCCGTTCTGCGGCCAGCTGACGTCGGCCGTGGTCTGCTTCACCGGAAGCAGTGGAACGATCAACGCCAGGAACAGGCCCAACACGCCCGTGACGATGGCGACGACCTGCGCCCCCCGAACCGATTTCAATGGCACAGGGGCAATCGTAGCGGGGCCGGTTCGGCCCCGGGGACCGCTATGCTCAGCAGTTATGGCGAGCGATTCCGAGCACCTGCCCATCCTGCTTCTCAACGGGCCGAACCTGAACATGCTCGGGACCCGTCAGCCGGAGGTGTACGGCTCCGACCGCCTCGATGACATCGTCGATCTCGTCGAACGCACCGCCGCCGATCTCGGCTTCGGGGTGCGTGCCGTGCAGACCAACCACGAGGGCGAACTGATCGAGGCCGTGCACGACAGTGTCGGGAAGATCAGCGGCATCGTCATCAACCCGGCCGCATGGACGCACACCTCGGTGGCGGTCGCCGACGCACTGGTGATCCCGGAGGTGCCGATCATCGAGGTCCACATCAGCAATGTGGCGGCCCGCGAACCCTTCCGTCACCACTCCTACGTGTCGCCGATCGCGGCCGGTGTGATCGCCGGATTCGGCATCAGCGGCTACGAATACGCGGTGCGGCGTCTGGTGACGCTCGTCTCCTGATGCCCTGTTCGGCGTCCATGGCGCGTACGGTGGTCGTATCGGCGCTGCTCATGCAGCAGGCGCCTGCGTCGTAGAAGCGCTCTCCGGCCTTCGAGGCTGTCGATCATTCATACGGCGAACGGATACGCACACC
Organism: Gordonia sp. (in: high G+C Gram-positive bacteria); assembly: GCF_047600565.1. GTDB lineage: Bacteria > Actinomycetota > Actinomycetes > Mycobacteriales > Mycobacteriaceae > Gordonia. The sequence continues at coordinate 2,193,928 of NZ_JASGKN010000001.1, read as the reverse complement.
TGCGTGTTCGCCACTCGATCCTCAGCCCGGTCGTACCCCGTGCACCTGCACGTCGCGGCGGTCTGTGGATCCCTGCCGCAAAGGCTGATTCATGACCACCACTTTCGCCGATCTCGGCGTGCCCGCCCCCATCGTCGCCGCGCTCGCCGCCGACGGTAAGGCGGCCCCGTTCCCCATCCAGGAGCGCACCCTTCCCGATTCTCTGGCCAGACGCGACGTCCTGGGCCGGGGCAAGACCGGCTCGGGCAAGACCCTGGCCTTCTCGATCCCGCTGGTGACCCGGCTCGCCGAGCTCGAGGGCTCCACCCGTCCCGGTCTGCCGACCGGACTGGTGCTCGCGCCGACCCGCGAGCTCGCCACCCAGATCGCCAACGTCCTCGAGCCGATGGCCGCCGCCATGGGCCTGACCGTCACCACCGTCTTCGGCGGCGTCAAGCAGGCCGGTCAGGAACGTGCCCTGCGCAAGGGCGTCGACATCGTCGTCGCCTGCCCGGGCCGCCTCGAAGACCTGATGAAGCAGCGCATCGTCTCCCTCGACGACGTCGACATCACCGTGCTCGACGAGGCCGATCACATGGCCGACCTCGGCTTCCTGCCCGGCGTCACCCGCATCCTCAACGCCACCCCCAACGACGGCCAGCGCATGCTGTTCTCCGCCACCCTGGACAACGGCGTCGACAAGCTGGTCAAGCGCTTCCTGGACAAGCCGGTCACCCATTCGCTCGAGGAGGCCACCAGCCCCGTCGAGAAGATGACCCACCACGTCTTCGAGGTCCGGTCCGCCGGTGACAAGAACGATCTCGTGCAGACCCTCGCCTCCGGCCAGGGCCGCCGCATCCTGTTCATGCGCACCAAGCACCAGGCCAAGAAGCTCGCCAAGAAGCTGACCGCCGCCGGTATCCCGGCCGTCGACCTGCACGGCAACCTGTCGCAGAACCAGCGCGACCGGAACCTGGCGTCGTTCGCCGCCGACGACGGCGCGAAGGTCCTGGTCGCCACCGACGTGGCCGCCCGCGGCGTGCACGTCGACGGCGTCGAGCTGGTGGTCCACGTCGATCCGCCGGCCGAGCACAAGGCGTTCCTGCACCGTTCGGGCCGTACCGCGCGTGCCGGCAGCAACGGCGACGTCGTCACCGTGTGCCTGCCCGAGCAGCGCGGTGACCTGCGCAAGATGCTGCAGAAGGCGGCCATCAAGGTCACCCCGCAGCAGGTGACCGCCGTGTCGCCGGCCGTCGACGACCTCGTCGGCGAGCGCGCCCCCTACCGTGAGCCGGCCCCGGCTCCGGCCCCCCAGCAGCAGGGCGGCGGACGCCGTCGCGGCGGCCAGGGGGGTCGTGGCAACGGCGGTGCCCAGGGCGGCCGCGGAGGCAGCGGTCGTGGCCAGGGCGGCCGTGGACAGGCCCGCGGTAACGCCGGTCGTTCCGAGAACGGCGGCGGACAGCGCAGCGCCGGCGGTCAGCGCCGCGGCGGCTCCGGCCGCTCCCGGCGCCCCGCCGGTTCGCCCAGCTGACCTCGCGTCGCTGGTCTCTCACCGACACAGACGAAGCCACGAGGGAAGATTCCCCTCGTGGCTTCGTCTACGGAGATTCGGTACCGCCTCGTCAGTCGTCGGGTAGCGGCACCGCCGGCCACGGGGCGTAGGCCCAGCCGATCAGCTGCCAGTCGCCGAGGTTCGCCGACGGCAGCAGCTGGTTGTCGGTGCCGTCGCCCCAGCCGGGTGCGAATCGCTGGACGCCGCCACTGAGGTAGGTTCCGTCGCCGCGGGAGATGTCGACGTGATAGCCGTCCTCTCCTTCGGAGAAGACGAGCGCCCCCGCCGGCGCCGGCAGACTGCTGTGGCCGAGGCCGCGGCTCGCCAGGTCCTCATAGAAGGCGTAGGCGTGCGGGATCCCGGTACTGGTGGTGCGCCCGTAGGCGGCGTCCACGAAGTCTTCGCAGCCGTAGTCACCGAAACGGTTGCTGTGCAGGAGTGTGGTTCCGCGGGCGATCGCGATCGCGGCGCTGGTCGCATGCTGTGCGGCGGACGCCGGCGTCGCATGTCATGCGACGGGCACCGGGTCGGCGTAGGTGGGTGCGGAGACGATGGCCGTCGTACCGGCGACGGTGGCCAGGGCGGCGGCGGTTCGCGCGAAGCCGTGACGGGTGTTCATGTCGTCGACACTCGCACCCGTACTTGGGGGTCAACCCCCGGTCACCTGCCGGGTTGCTGTCAGTTTCGGAGATTTGTGCGGGCCTGTGCCACCGCATCGGCGATGGGGCCCTCCCAGAGGGGGCCGTGGCCCGGCAGCACGATCGTGGCGCCGGTGGCCGACAGCTTGTCGAGGTTCCGGGCGTTCTCATCGGTGTCGTGCGTGAAGATCGGGCCCAGGCACTGCGGTCCGTGATGGCCGGTGATCATGTGCCCGGTGATCAGTGCGTCGCCGGTGACGACCGCTTCGCCGCCGGCCACCAGGTACGCGGTGTGACCGCGGGTGTGACCGTGCACCGGAATCGCCACCGGTGCGCCCGGAAGGGCGGCCAGTTTCGCCTTCGACGGCAGCGCCTTCGTGTCCGGAATACCGGTGCGGCTCAACGCGCCGAGCGGCACGATCTCGGCCAGCCAGCGCAGCACGCGCGGCTGCCACGCGATCGGTGCGATCGCCGCGGCATCGGCCTGCTCCAGATAGTCGCGGTGTGCGTGCGGCACCTCGTCCTTGCCGGCGTAGACCGGGAAGTCGTGGCCGGCCCGCAGCTTCGCGATACCGCCGAGATGATCGATGTGCGCGTGCGTCAGCAACGCGGCCCGGATCTCCTTCGGTGAACTGCCGACCCGATGCAGCGACTCGATCAGCGCCCCGGACTGGCCGGGATAGCCGCCGTCGATCAGGGTGACGCCGTCCGGGGACTGCAGGATCACCCAGTTGACGGCGCTCGTGTGCACCAGGTGCGTCTTGGTGTCGCCGCCCGACGACAGGGTGTCGATACGCATGTCACCGATTGTGGACGACGAGCACGAACGGGCCGACAGGGGTCACCGTGAACGCCGGATCGGCGAAGACCTTCGGATCGAAGGTCACCGTGTAGCGCTTGATGTTCGGATCGTTCGGGTACACGTCCTGCGCCAGCCGCAGCGTGTAGCCGTCGGCGGCGTAGCGGAAGACGAAGACGTCCGGTTCACGCCACGGGGCATCGGCCATCTCCTTCTTCAACTGCGCCGGATCGGTGGCCTGCGACCACTGGTCGATGGCCTTGGCGCGCGCCTCGAACTGGGCGAGCGGATTGGCGTAATGCGACGTCAGTCCCTGGAAACCCCAGTACGGGTACACCGACAGGAAGCTGTAGTCGGCGGTCAGCACGACGTTGCCGGTGTCCGGACGCTTGGTCTGCTCGGCGATCAGCTTGTGCAGTTGCGGGTAATACGATTCGGCGCCCGGCGGACGATGGTCGGCGCGGACGCCCGCGCCGTCGGTGTCGGTGTAGGCCATGGTGATCTCATCGGACAGCGTGCTGGGCAGCTGCTGCGCGACGGCCAGTGCTGACACCGCGGCCACCACGCCGACGGCCGTGCGGACGTCGCCGAACCGGTCGACGGCCACCTTCGCGAGCTCCACGCAGCCGAACGCTCCGGCCGCCGCCAGCACCCCGGCGGTGACCGGTTCCAGGCGGAACGACAGCAGGGTGCTGCCGATCGCGGTGCGGGCCAGCGAGGCGAGGGTCATGCCGACGATGCCGACGAGGGCGACGGCGAACGCGAAGGCGATGGTGCGCCGGCGCATGCGCACCAGCACCCACACGAGGCCGATCAGGGTCAGCAGGCCGACCAGCGACAAATGCCAGAACGGCATCGGCAGGATCGAACCGTTCTCCGGCAGGTAGTGCTCGGCGGCACCGGCCGTGCTCACCGGGTGACGACGGGTGGCGAGGAGGTAGCGGGTCCAGAACAGGGCGGCGACCGCCAGTGCGACCACCCCCATCACCAGCAGCCGGACCGCGACACCGAGGGCGTCGGCGCGCCGCGACGAACGGAGAACGGCCTCGTCGACCGCCTTGTTGCGATGCGCGGCCCACGCCTGCACCAGGTAGGCGAGCGCGATCAGGACCGCCACCCCGGCGAACAGGGCCGTGTACAGGGTGTAGACGGTCGCCGAGAAGCCGAGGAACAGGCCGGCGGCGATCACCGCGAACCATGACGTGGACGAGAGCGGCGCCGGGCCGTCGGCCAGCCGGCCGCGACCGCGCAACGCGTAGGCCATGACGACGAACATCGGGACGGCGATCAGGATCAGCACCGCCGAATACGGCTCCGGTGCCGCGTACTTCAGGGTGACGGCGGTGACCGCCAGTCCGGCGGTGACACCGCGGATCGGGCCGGTCATCCGGATCCAGAGCGCGGTGCCCAGGGCGGCGGCCGCGGCGATCGAGATGATCGACCACGGCTTGAAGGCCTCCCAGCCGGGCTGCCCGACCAGACTCGCGTACCGCCCACCCAGCCAGAACCAGGTGGCCGGATAGTAGGGCGGCAGACCCTGGTAGGTCATGTCCGCCAGGTGCGGGCTGGAGGTGAGGCGGGTCAGGTATTCGGTGCGGAACTGCTGATCGCCGGACAGGCCGTGGAGATACAGCTTGGTGGCGCCGAGCGGCATCCCGAGCGAGACGGTGACGAGTGCCGACGACGCCAGCGCTCCCAGCCACGACGGTGTCAGCCGCGACGAGGGCCGGTACCGCGCCACGATCACGGCGACCGCCGCGATGATGATCGCGACGGCCTGGCCGAGCGTCGTCAACGACCGGGTGACGTTCGAGGTGTTGTACGCCGGCCACTGCACGGCGTCGATCACACGCAGACCGGCGTATCCGACCACGGTGCCCAGGAGGAGGGCACCGATCAGGTCGACGGCGTCGAAGAGGCGACCGCGCACGGCGTCAGAGGGGGAGCTTGCGGAAGACCGGGCGCGGGACGTGCCGCAGCGCCATCATGATGAACCGGAACGGTCCCGGCACCCAGATGATGTCCTTGCCCTTGTCGACGGCCGCCACCACCTGACGCGCGACATCCTCCTTGTTGACCGTCAGCGGCGCCTCGTCGACGTGCGCCGACAGACGGGTGCGGACCTGGCCCGGACGGACGACCAGCACGTGGATGCCTTCGGGGCGCAGCGCGTCGCCGAGACCGGTGTAGAAGCCGTCGAGGCCGGCCTTGGTGGAGCCGTACACGAAGTTGGAGCGGCGGACGCGCTCACCGGCGACCGAACTCATCGCGATGATCTGGCCGTGGCCCTGCTGACGCATCTTCTCGCCGAGCAGCACACCCACCGAGACGGCGGCCGTGTAGTTGATCTCGGCCTCGAGGACCGCGAGCTTCTGGTCCTGCCAGGCCTGCTCGTCGTCGCCCTGGATGCCGAAGGCCACGATGGCGACGTCGATGTCGCCGTTCGCGAACGCCTGATCGATGACCGCCTGGTGGGTGTCGGTGGCGCGGGCGTCGAAGTCGACCGTCTCGACGCTGGTGGCGCCGGCGTCCTCACACAGTGCGACGGCGTCGGCGGCGTTCGGGTCGCCGGGCACCATCGCCAGCACGACCCGCATCGGGCCGCGCGACAGGAACTCGGTGGTGATGGCCAGCCCGATCTCGGAGCTGCCGCCCAGCACGAGGATGGACTGCGGGACGCCGACGGCGTTGAACATGACGGATCTCTTTCGGTTCGTCGTGGGGGGTGGGTCAGACCAGGCCGAGGCGTCGGCCCATGTCGGACATGAAGACCTGGTCGGGATCGATGCGCCGGCGCACGGCCAGCCACTCGTCGATCCGCGGGTACATGGCGTGGAAGGTCTCGGCGGTGGTGCGCGAATCCTTCGCCGTGTAGAGACGGCCGCCGATCGCGAGGACGCGGCGGTCGAGTTCGGACACGAACTCGTGCAGGCCCTTCTTGATCGGGAAGTCGACGCAGATGTTCCAGCCCGGCATGGGGAAGCTCAGCGGCGCCTTGTTGCCTTCTCCGAACAGCTTGAAGACGTTCAGGAACGAGACGTGCCCGGACGCCTGGATGTCGTAGATGATCGCCTTGAACTCTTCGACGGCCTCCGGCGGAACGATGAACTGGTACTGCAGGAAGCCCTTCGAACCGTAGGCGCGGTTCCAGTTCCCGAACAGATCGAGCGGGTGATAGAACTGCGTCAGGTTCTGGATCTTGCCCGTGTAGTTGCCGCCCATCCGGTAGTACGCCTCACCCACCAGGGAGAAGTCGAACCTGTTGGCCAGTCCGTTCGGGAAGATGTCCGGGAAGTTGACCAGCGTCGGGGCGTCGAACTTCAGGGGATCCTTCGCCAGCTTGGCGGGCAGCTGATCGAGGGTGGCGAGGTTGCCGCGCGAGAAGGTGCCGCGCCCCAGCTTCGGCGGCTTGCTGATGGCGTCGAACCAGCCCGAACTGTAGGTGTAGTTCTCCTCCGAGCCGTCCATGTGCAGCGCGATGGTCTCGTCGAGCGTCTTGGTGACGGTGCCGTCGGCGATGAAGTAGGCGGTCTCGGTGCGCGTCATCTTGATCTTGGCGCGCAGGATGATGCCGGTCAGACCGATACCGCCGACGGTGGCCCAGAAGATGGAGGCGTCCTTGTCGTCCTTGGAACCCTCCGGGGTGAGGGTGAGGATCTTGCCGGACGCGGTCAGCAGCGAGATCTCGGTGACGTGGTTGCCGAAGCTGCCGGAGCTGTGGTGGTTCTTGCCGTGGATGTCGCAGCCGATGGCACCGCCCACGGTCACCTGGCGGGTGCCGGGCAGCACCGGAACCCACAGGCCGTGCGGCAGGGCGACGCGCATCAGGGTGTCGAGGTCGACGCCGGCGTCCACGTCGACGACAGCGGTCGCGTCGTCGATCGAATGGATCCGGTTGAGCTGCGTCATGTCGATGGTGAGGCCACCGGCGTTCTGCGCGTTCTCACCGTAGGAGCGGCCCAGGCCGCGCGCGATCACGCCGCGCTTGAGGTAGTCCGGCTTGTCGGCGGCGTCGTCGGCCACGCGGGCGACCGCCTCGGCGATCACCTCGGGATACGGCGTCGTCAGCACGTGCCCCTCGATGGGCATGGTGCGACCCCAGCCCATGAGCTTGCGGGTCTCGATAGGGAGTACTTCTGAGTTCGTCATCGCCCATAGAGACTACTCGCGTCAACCTGTGGAAAAGCTATTAGTGTTCTCCTCAGGCAGGGGTGTTGGAGGTGAAGGAGGCGCGATGATCGTCGTCGGCTACACCGCGGGCGCCTTCGGCCGTGCCTGCCTGGAGCAGGGCATCGAGCATGCGCGTCTGCGGAACACCGAACTACTGGTGATCAGCGCGGTGTCGGAGGCGCGCGGTCAGCGGATGGTCGACGCCGACGAGATCGCCGCCGTCACCCGCCGGCTGGACGCGTCGGGGGTGAAGTACCGCCTCGATCAGCCGATCGGCGCCACCCCGGCGGAGGAGCTGCTGACCGCGATGGACCGGCCGGACGCGGAACTGCTGATCATCGGCATGCGTCGCCGCAGTCAGGTGGGCAAGCTGCTGCTCGGCAGCACCTCGCAGTTCCTGTTGATCGAGTGCGACAAGCCGGTGCTGGTGGTGAAGCCGGACGAGGCCCGCCATCACCGTCACCCGCCGGGCCCGTCGCCCACCGACCTCGACTCGCCGCCGCGCTCGAGCCTGACCGACTGACTCAGCGCATGATGCGCTTCACGAACGGGGTGGAGTCCTTCATCGAGGCGAGGACGGTGCCCGAGTGGTCCTGCGCCGGATAGACGTGGAATTCGACGGGCTGGCCGGCGGCCAGCATCTGGGCGTACAGCGAGCCGGCGGAGACGGCCGGGACATCGGTGTCGAGCAGGCCCTGACCCATGAAGATCGGGCGGTCGTAGCCGGAGTACGGGGTGGCCATGTAGTCGACGAGAGCCGCCTGCACGCCGGGGATCGACTCGATGGGCCGGCTGAACCAGGCGTTGATGTGCTCGCCGGTGACCGCGGACGACATCTCCGGGTAGCAGAGGGTGCGCGCCATCGCGATGACCTTCTTGCCGCGCGCGGTGAGGATCCGCTCCGGGTGCAGGTCGGCGCGGGCGTCGGTGAAACCGGCCAGAATGTAGGCGGCGTACGCGTTCAGCTGTGCGGGCAGCACGATCGGCGGGAACGACGGTCCTGCCTGCCAGACGAGATGCTCGATGTTCGCGGGGGTGCCGGTGGCGACGACGCCGCGGTAGTCCAGGCCGCTGCCCTTCGACAGGGCGGTGGCGCGGCGCGCGGCGTTCAACGCGGCACCGGCGCCCTGCGACTGTCCGACGATCGCCCACTTGTTCTGCAACGGCAGACCCGATCGCCGGGCGGCGATCACCGAGTCGACGACCGAGCGGGCCTCCACCTGACCGCTCAGATAGCTCATCAGACCGGGGGTGCCGAGCCCGGCGTAGTCGGTGGAGACGACCGCGTAGCCCTGGTCGAGCCAGTGGTCCAGATACTTGACGTCGCGGTCGGATCGGGGCTGCGCGGACGGCGCGCAGTCGTCGCCCAGACCGGTGGTGCCGTGCGCCCACGCGATCATCGGGTAGCCCTTGGCGGGCGCCGCTTTGCGGGGAAGGAAGATCGCGCCGGTGCTGACGGCGCGCTTGCCGTGCACATCCTTGCTGGCGTACAGGATCCGGTAGGCCTGGCCGGCGGCCGGCAGCGACACCGAGCGGTCGAGCGCGGTCTTGGCGATCAGGGTGCCGGGTGCGCCGATCGGTCCGGAGTAGTCGCGGGCGTCCAAACCCGACCAGACCGGGGTGCCGGTCGCCGGGAGCGGTGCTGCGGTGGCCGGTGCGGCCACGGTCAGGGCGAGGGCGCCGGCGGCCGCGAAGGATGCGAGGCGACTCAGGTTCATGGCCGATAGGGTAGGCCGATCCGACTACCCGCGTTGTCAGTCCTGCATGATCCGTTCCAGAAACGGGGTGGAATCGGCCGTCGACGCCAGCACCGTGCCGTTGTGGGCCTTCTCCGGGTACAGGTGGAACTCGACCGGCTGGCCGGCCGCCACCATCTGCACATACAGCGATCCGGCCGAGAACACCGGCACGTCCTTGTCGAGCAGGCCCTGACCGAGGAAGACGGGCCGGTCGTAACCGGAGTACGGGGTGCGCATGTAGTCGACGAGTGCCGCCGAGATCAGCGGATTGGCGCTGAGCGGCCGCAGGAACCAGCCGGACACCCGTTCGCCGCGCAGCACCTCCGACAGCGGATCGAAGCACATCGTCGCCGACAGCGAGATCACTTCGCGGCCGCGGTCGGTCAGGAGGTCGGCGACGTGCAGGTCGGGGCGCGCCTCGGTGAAGCCGGCGACGATGTAGGCGAGGTAGACGGTCAGCGACGGTGAGAGCACCACCGGCGGGAACAGCGGTCCGCTGAGCCGGACCACCTGCTCGATGTTGGCGGGCGCGCCGGTCGCCACGACGCCCCGGTAGTCCAGGCCGCTGCCGGCCGACAGCGCCGTCGCGCGACGGGCCGTGTTCAAGGCGGCCGCCGCACCCTGCGACTGGCCGACCGCTGCCCACTTCGCATCCAGCGGCAGGCCGGTGTGCCGGGCCGCGATCATCGAGTCGACGACGGCCCGGGCGGCGGCCTCCCCGTTCAGGTAGCTCATCAGGCCGGGGGTGCCGAGCCCGACGTAGTCGGTGGCCACCACCGCGTAGCCCTGCCGCAGCCAGTGATCGAGGTAGGCCGCGTCGCGGGGTGTGCGGGGATGCGCCGACGGAGTGGAGTCGTCGCCGAGACCGACGGTGCCGTGCGCCCACGCGATCATCGGGTATCCGTTGCGCGGCGGCGGTCCGGGCGGCAGGAAGATCGCGCCGGTGCTGACGGCGGGGGCGCCGTGGGCGTCGCGGGTGGCGTACAGGATCCGGTGGGCCTCGCCGGCGGCGGACAGGGTCAGCGACTCGTCCAGCGGCACGGCGGCGATGAGCGTGCCCGGCTCACCGATCGGACCGGAGTACCGGCAGGCGTCGAGCCCCGACCAGTGCGGGTTTCCGCCCGGGGTGGGTGTCGACGGGCTGGTGGGAAGGAACGGATAGGCGACGGTGGCCGCGGCGGCGGCGGTCAGGCCGAGTAGGGACGGGGGAACGGACCGGAGGGACGCGAACCTGATCCTCATGGCCTCAGGTTAGGGGCGATCGGCCGAATGCGCCGGGTTAGTCTGGCTGGGTGCCTGACCCAGAGCCGAACGGCGAGTTCCCGATCCCGAAGCACCCGCGTCACGAGGACTTCGCGACCCGTCACGCTCCGATGCCGGTGGAGTTGCCCTTCGATGACGAAGAGGCGTCGACCAGCGTCGACTTCAAGACGCAGATGATCCGGTTCATCGCGACCGGCGCCGGATCGGCGGTCCTCGATCTGGGACTCACCATGTTCCTGCAGGACGTCGTCGGCTGGCCGTTCGCGTGGTCCAAGGCGTTCGGATTCATTCTGGGCACCACCGTCGCCTACCTCATCAACCGGCGCTGGACGTTCCGGGCCGAACCGAGCAAGGCACGCTTCATCGCCGTCGTCCTGCTCTACGGGGTGACGTTCTTCGTGAACGTCGGCCTCTACGCGTGGCTCATGCACGTGGGCATGAACATGCTGCCCGACGACCCGTCCAAGCTCGGGAAACTGGCTTGCACCGTGATCGCGTTCGGCATCGCCCAGGGCGTCGCCACCGTCATCAACTTCGTGGTGCAGCGCGCGGTGATCTTCAAGATCAGGTAGCCGGAGGGTAGGGGCCGAAGTGCTCGGTGCGGCCCAGCCGCCGCAGACGCATCCACTCCCGGAACCCGGCCGGATCGCGCTGCTGCACCAGGAAGTACCAGGCGAAGCGGGCGTACTCCTGGGGGAGAAGTCTCCGCATGCCGGGCTGGCTCATCAGATAGCCGCGATTGCGGTAGGTGAAGAACCGTTTGGCCTCGTTGTCCGGGTACTGGGTGTGCATGCGACCGCCGAGGATCGGGCGGAACTCGTCGCTGCCGTCCGGATGCAGATACGCGGTCGTCAGGCAGGTGCCGAAGGCGACGCCCGAGCGCGCGAGCCGGCGATGCATCTCCACCTCGTCGCCGCGCACAAACAGCCGCAGATCCGGGACACCCACCTTGTCGAGGGTGTCGGCGGAGAACAGGGCGCCGTTCATCAGCGACGCGATGCCGGGCAGCAGATCGTCGGACGTGCTTTCCCCGTCGGCAAACAGTTCACTTCGCTTGCGCCGCCACACGAGTCCGCGACGCAACGGAAACGCCAGCGCGTCGGGGTCGTCGATGTTCACCACCACCGGTGACACCTCGCCCAGCGAATGCCGGGCCGCGCAGTCCAGCAGCGTCGCCAACACGTCCGGGCCTTCGGGACGGCCGTCGTCGTCGGCGCACCACACCCAGTCCGCGCCGAGTGCGAGCGCGTGCAGCATGCCGAGCGCGAATCCGCCGGCGCCGCCGAGGTTGTGCTTCGACGGAAGGTAGGTCGTCGGGATCGGCTGCGAGGTGACCAGCTCGCCGACCTCGGGCTGGGCGGCGTTGTCCACGACGATCAGGTGATCCAGTGGGCGGCTCTGTGAGCTGAGCACGGCCAGCGACTTCTTCGAGCAGGTCGCGGCGCAGATGCGTGACGACCACGCCGACGACCATCGGGTTCGGTGTGCTCACGCGTCGCCGTTCTCTTCCAGGACCTTGCGGACCTGGTCGCCGGCCTCGTCGCCCTGGTAGGCGCGCACCACCTCTTCGATGCCGCCCTGCATGTGCATCTGGCCCTTCTCCATCCAGATGGCGCGGTCGCACAGCTGGGCCAGGAACTCGTTGGAGTGGCTGGCGAACACCAGGATTCCGGAGCGCTTGACGAGGGCCTCGAGCCGGACGCGGGCCTTCTTCATGAACTCGGCGTCGACGGCGCCGATGCCTTCGTCCAGGATCAGGATCTCCGGGTCGATGCTGGTGACCACACCCAGTGCGAGACGCACGCGCATACCGGTCGAGTAGGTGCGCAACGGCATTTCGAGGTAGTCGCCGAGCTCGGAGAACTCGGCGATCTCATCGGTCTTGGCCAGCATCTCCTTGCGGCTCATGCCCAGGAACATGCCGCGGATGAGGATGTTCTCGTAGCCGGAGATCTCCGGGTCCATGCCGACGCCGAGGTCGAAGACCGGGGCGACGCGGCCCTGGATCTTGCAGGCGCCGCGGGTGGGCTCGTAGATGCCGGACAGCACGCGCAGCAGCGTCGACTTGCCGGCGCCGTTGTGGCCGACGAGACCGATCCGATCGCCGTGTTCGAGGTGCAGGTTGATGTCGCGCAGCGCCTCGACGACGACGGTCTTGTTGCCGCCGGGGTTGCCGATCACGCCGCCGGCCGCGCCGACGACGGTCTTCTTGAACGAGCGGGTCTTGGCGTCGAAGATCGGGAAGTCGACACAGGCGTCCCAGGCGTCGACGCGGACATCGGTTTTGGCCATCGGATTCTCTTCCGTCCTAGACCCAGTAGGCCACGCGGGCGCGGTAGTTGCGCATGACGACCAGGGCGGCGGCCCAGCCGATCACGGTGCAGCCGATGACGACCAGCCAGTGGTAGAACTCGACGTGCTGGCCGAGCAGCGGACCGCGCGCGATCTCCAGGTAGTGGAACATCGGATTCAGTTCGACGTATTTGAGCCGTGAGGACGCCTGCGTGTTGCCGGTGGCGCCCAGCGTGTGCGCCGACCAGATGATCGGGGTCATGAAGAACACCAGGCGCACCGCGGTGGTCAGCAGCTGTCCGATGTCGCGGAAGCGGGTCGACAGGATGCCGAACACGAGGGTCACCCAGATGGCGTTGAGGATGTACAGCGCCATCGCCGGGAACACCAGCAGTGCCGTCCAGCCGATGGGTTGCGGGAACACCGCCATCAGGATCGCGTAGATCACCACGTTGTGCGCGAAGATGATCAGGCTCCGCCACACCACCCGGTAGGCGTGGATGCTGATCGGCGCGGGCAGCTGTTTGATCAGGCCTTCGTTGGTGGAGTAGACGACCGAGCCGTCGAGGATCGAGGTCTCGATGAAGCCCCAGAAGATGAAGCCGAGCGTCACGTACGGCAGAAAGACCTTCACGTCCTGGTGGAACAGTTCGCCGTACAGGATGCCCATGGCGACGGCGGTGACGCCGGTGGCGATGGTGATCCACAGCGGACCGAGAACCGAACGCTTGTAGCGCTGCTTGATGTCGGTCCAGCCCAGATGCAGCCAGAGTTCACGTTCCTTGAGACCGTCGACGAGGTCCCGGATGCCGCGTTTGAAGGTGCGCGAATCCGACGTCGCCGGTGGCGGCGGAACCGCCCTCTCGCTCACTTCGACTGACACAGCGTTTGAGGATACAGGCGGCGGCTACAGGTACTGGCCGGTGTTGACCGAGTCCGGGCCGGCGGTGTCGCCCAGGCCGGTCGGGAGAACACCCTGGCGCATCTGTTCGAGCTGGGCGCGGGCCGCCATCTGCTGGGCGAACAGTGCGGTCTGGATGCCGTGGAAGAGGCCTTCGAGCCAGCCGACGAGCTGCGCCTGCGCGATCCGCAGTTCCGCATCGGAGGGCACCGTGTCGTCGGAGAACGGAAGGGCGAGCCGGTTGAGTTCGTCGCGCAGTTCCGGCGCCAGACCGTCGGACAGTTCCTTGATGGAGGTGCGGTGGATTTCGGCGAGCCGCTGACGGCTGGCGTCGTCGAGCGGCGCGCTGCGCACCTCGTCGAGGAGTTGCTTGATCATGGTGCCGATCCGCATCACCTTCGCCGGCTGCTCCACCAGGCCGATCGGCATCGGGGGGATCGACTCGTCACCGAGGTCGGTGCCGGCGGCGTCGGACGGGGCGTCGACGACACCCGGTTCGGCCGGCGTCTGCGGCCCGGTCGCGGGGTTCTCTGGGTGCATGACGTCCATTGTGCCCGGATCAGTGACTATCGTGAATCCATGCCGTTCGACGTCGCCTCCGTGCGGGGGTTGTTCCCCACGCTGGGCGACGGATGGATTCATTTCGACGCGCAGGCCGGTCTGCAGATCCCCGATTCGGTCGCCTCGGCGATGAATGCCGGCGTGCATGCGCTGCCGGTCGACCCGGCCGGGCTGTATCCGCAGGCGGCGGCGGTCGCCGACACGCAACGCAACGCGCGGCGCGCGGTGGCCGATCTTCTGGACGCCGATCCGGCCGGTGTGGTGTTCGGCCCGAACCGCAGTTCCCTGGTGACCGCACTGACCGACGCGCTGCCCGCATCCACCTGGGCGGGTGAGGTGCTGGTGTCGCGGCAGGACGACGAGGACGACATCGTGCCGTGGCTGCGGGCCGCGCGAAGGTTCGGCGGCACGGTCCGCTGGGCGGAGGCCGACGTCGACGGGACGCTGCCGACCCGGCAGTATGCGGAGCTCGTCGGCGTCAAGACGAAGGTGATCGCGGTGACGCTGGCGTCGTCGACCACCGGCGCGGTGACCGATGTGGCTCAGATCGCCAACCATGCGCGCGCCGAGAATGCGCTGCTGGTGGTCGATGCGACGTCGGCCGCCCCGTATGTGCGGGTGTCGATGGCCGAGTTGGGTGCGGACGTGGCGCTGGTGAGTCCGGCGCGCTGGGGTGGTCCGCGGATCGCGGCGATGGCGTTCGCCGACCCGTCCCGGATCGAGTCGTTGAGCCGGGTGTCGATGGATCCGCGGTCGGCGGGTCCGGCGCGGCTGGAGGCCGAAGCGGTGTCCGGACATCTGCTGGCCGGTCTCGTCGCCTCGATCGAGCATCTGGCCGGCCTGGATCAGACGGCCACCGGCAAGCGGCGGCAGCGGCTGGCGTCGTCGATGGACGGCGCATTCGAGTATCTGCAGCGTCTGACCTACTACCTCGTGAACTCGTTGACGCAGCTGGGCCGGGTCCAGGTGATCGGGCCGGAGGCGCACCGGGTGCCGGCGGTCAGCTTCGTCGTCGACGGGGTGCCCGCGGAGAAGGTGGTGCGACGTCTGGCCGACAACGGGATCAGCGCGCTGTGCGATCTGCCGAGCCGGGCGCTGGCGCGGACCGGGGCCTCCGAGGCCGGGGGTGCGGTGACCGTGGGACTCGGTCCGTACGCGCTGCCGTACGAGGTGGATCAGCTGGTCCGGGTGGTCGCCTCGTTCGGTTGAGCCGGCGATAGAATCGCGGAGCGACCATTCCGGCGAATCGAGAGGCGGTGTTCCCCCGCATGGCGAGTCCCCAGCCCGGCGACACCCCGTCGGTGGACTGCTATTGGCATCAGTGGCAGGCGCTGATCCGATCGGGCGAAGTGCTGTGGGCCGCGGTCACCCGCCGTGTCGCGAAGGTCACCGATCTCGCCCCCGCCGAGTGGCGTGTCCTGGACATGATCGGCTGCACCGGCAGCATGCGGATCTCCGACGTCGCCGAGCTCACCCAGATCGGGATGAGCACGGTCTCGCGCCAGGTGAACAAGCTGATCGACCAGGGATATCTGCAGGTCTGCGACGAGCAGCCCGAGGACGGCCGGCAGAAGTGGGTGCGTCTGACCGCGGAGGGTCGTGCCGAGCTGACCCCGATCCAGCAGGCCCGTGACGGTGCGGTCCGCGAACTCATGATGGACCAGATGTCGCCCTCGGAGTGGTCGTCCCTCTGCGCCTCGTTCGAGCGTTTCCGGTTGCGGGCCGAACAGGAACTCGCCGAGGACTGAGGCCTATCGGTGCGCGAACGGCCGATGTGGGCCAGCACCGTGTTGACCACCACCACGACCGCCCAGAGGGTGGCCGGCACGTGACCGAGTACCGCGTAGCCCGTGAGGATGCCGGCGCCGAGGACGACGACCATCGTCACGATCGCCAGGCGGGAACGTAAGAGCAGTGCTCTCTATTTCTGTTCTTCCGGACGGCCGCCGGGTCCGGGCACCTTGGCGAAGACACCCCTCCGGGCGGCCTCCTTGCCCGAACCGGCACACCTGGTCCTTCACGGCGGCGGCCTTGCGGCCCCCGATCCAGAGGCGGCGAGGCGTGTCGTCGCGCTTGCTGATCTGGATGACGGCGCTGCGTCGGCCGATCGATACGTTCTGACCGGTGTAGCTCATCGAGAACGGCTTCAACGGCGTGCCGGCCAGGGAGCGCGCGAGATTGTCGGCGGCGTGCGCACCCTGCGGAAGCGCGGTCCGGCAGCTGAGACGCTGGCGGGGCACCGCTGCCGCATCCCCGGCGCCGAAGATCCGTGGATCGGACACGCTCACCAGAAACCGGTCGACGCACAGGCGGCCGTCGCCGTCCACGGCCAGACCGCTCCGCGCGGCCAGGTCGGACACCGTCGACGCGATACCCCACAGAACGAGGTCGGCGTCGCCCGGACCGTCGTAGTCGCCGTCGACGATCGTCACCCCGAGTCGGGCCAGCTCCGCGTGCACCCGAGCACGGGCGGTCGGGTGCAGCGAGGCGCCGATCGGTCCGGAACTCACGAGAGTGACCTCCAGATCGGGCCGAGTCTCGGCGACCTCCGTCGCCGTCTCGATCCCGGTCAGTCCGCCGCCGACCACCGTCACCCGGGCGCCAGCGGACAGCGCGGCGTACACGAGGTGGTCGAAGCCGAGGGTCGAGCCGTCATCGAGGACCAGCTCGCCGTCGGCGATCCGGTCGACGGTCGCGACCTTCAGGGCGACGCCGTCGGCCAGCATGTCGGTGATGGGAGTGTTCGGGTCGCCGGTACCGGCGATCTGCTGGTGCAGCCGTACCCGCTCGACGAAGTCGGGACGGGCGTTCACCACGGTGATCTCCGAGGACGGAACCTTCCGCCGCAGCCGGTTGGCCGCCATGCATCCGGCGTAGCCGCCGCCCACGATCACGATCTTCGGTGCAGTCATCGTCGACCCCTCTCCATCGAGTGGTCACAGTGTGCGCCCATCGGGCCGTCAGGTCACCGGCCGTGTGGGAAATGTCATGGGCGCTGCGCTAGCCTCGTGATCCAGGGAAGCGTGGCTGAGCGGCCTAAAGCACTCGCCTTGAAAGCGAGCGTGGGTAACACCACCGGGGGTTCAAATCCCTCCGCTTCCGCACAGAACAGGGGCGGTCTCCGGAATCCGGAGACCGCCCCTGATCGGTAGGTTCGTCGGCTACTTCGCCGGTTGCGGCGGCAGCGGGAACTCGGTGGCCGCGACGATCGCCATGCCGACGGCGGCGGCCGTCGGATCGACCACCGGGATGCCGATCGCGGCCTGGAGCAGGTCGCGCGCCGGCGACATGCCGCCCTCGCCGAGCACGATCACGTCGGCACCGTCGGAGATCAGCTCCTTGGCGACCTCGACCATGCGGTCGGCCACCACCTTCGGGTCGAGGGCGACGGTCGGATCCATCGAGTTCGCGGCGTCACCGAGATCGATGTTCATGGCGCGCTCACCGGCGATGCGGTTCATGATGCCCAGCGACTCGTAGTACTTGAGGTGACGCTTCACGGCGGCATCGGAAATGGAGATCACGCCGACCTTGTCGCCGAGCGCCAGTGCCGTGTTCATGCCGGACTGGTTGATGCCGAACACCTTGCGGCCGGTCGCCGCCTTGCGCGCCTCGGCGAGCCCGGGGTCCGCGTAGCAGGCGACGATGAACACGTCGGTGTCCGGCTTGGTGCCGATGTACTTGGTCAACGGTGCGGCGACGCTGTCGATGTTCTCCTGCGTCTCCATCAGCTTGGGGCCGCCGGGCAGGGTGACGACCTCGATCTCCGGGGCGTCGGCGAACATCAGCGGCTTGATGGTGAACTCGATCCGGGCGCGGATCGACTCGTTGTCGTCGGCGTTGATGACGGTGATCTTCTTGCGCTTGGCGCTGCTGGGTGTGGTCATGAATCCACAGTAGAGCCGCCCACCGCCGTCTGCCTGGGGTTTCGGCGACTCCGATCAGTGACGGACGACGGTGTCCCCGGCCGGGAAGTCGGTGGAGAAGTCGGCGTCTCCGAAGAACACCCGGACCACCGGGCGGCCGTCGCCGTCGACGTCGTCGACCACCTGGCTGACGGTGCCGGTCCTGTTCTCGGTGAAGCCGTCGTCGGTGACCGGGTAATCGATGGTGTCACCGGCTTTGACGTCGGTGATCTTGATCGTGTTGCTCATGCGGTCATGCTCGCACAGTCAGGCACGTCTTCGGAGTGATCGGCGGACGACATCGGGTGGAACATTCGGTGCCCTGGGACCTTGTGCTCTATTCAACCCCGTGCCCGGGGTCGACGCTGGGGGCATGAACGCAGCAGCAGTAGTCAGTGGTGGGGCACGCGGGATCGGTGCGGCCATCGTCGAAGCACTCGTCGAAGCGGGGGTGCCCACCGTCATCGCCGACGTCCTCGACGAGGACGGACAGCAGCTGGCCGACCGCCTCGGAGACCTCGCCGCCTACCGGCGCCTCGATGTGACCGATCCGGCCGCCTGGACCGCCGTGCTGAAAGACGCTTCCGACATCTTCGGCGCCGTCGGGTACCTCGTCAACGATGCCGGAATCCTCTCCTACGGTTCCGTCGACACCGTCACGGACGCCGAGTTCCGGAAGGTGATGGACGTGAACCTGTTCGGTACCTGGAACGGCATCAAAGCCGCGACCCCCCACCTGCGCGGTGTGCCCGGCGCAGCCATCGTCAACATCTCCTCGACCGCCGGACTGAACGGCAACGCCGGTCTCTGCGCCTACACCACCAGCAAGTGGGCGGTCCGCGGTCTCACCAAGAGTGCCGCCCTCGACCTCGGGCCCGCCGGAATCCGCGTCAACTCGGTGCACCCGGGCCCCATCCGCACCCCCATGGTCGACGGAATCGACGAATCATTGGCCGCGCACTACCCGATCGCACGGTTCGGGCAACCCGAAGAAGTTGCGGCCACCGTGCGGCACGTCCTTCTCGAAGCCACCTATTCGACCGGCGTCGAGTTCATCGTCGATGGCGGGTCCGTCGTCGGCACCACCGCGGCGATTCCGAAAGACTAGATATCAGGACGGCGTCAGCGTGGAACGGCCGATCGTGAACGGGCCGACGGTCACCGGGCCGTCGTAGCCGCCGGACGAGTTCCGGTTGAGTGTGTAGCGCGTACCGAACGACGTGATGTGGCCGCCGGAGGCGGTGTCGGTGATCGGGTAGTGGTGGGCGCCGAACGGGCCGAACAGGGTGAGGGTTCCGTCGTTCACTCCGACGTCGCTGCGGTACGGCAATCCCAGGAATCCGGCGTTCGAGGTGTAGAAGCCGTCGGCCACTTCCGCCGACGCGGACGGTGCCGCGACGATCACGCCGGCGGCGGCCGCCGCCGCGACGATCGTGCCGGTGGTCAGGGTGCGCTGGAAGGTTCGGTGCATCACCCCTCCTTCGTAGCAAGGCCGCAGCGCCCCGGTGAAGGGGTCTGTGGCCGATCTCTCCTATCGGCTCGGCGTCAGCACGACCTCGCCGATGACGATGCCGGCCAGGTAGACGGGCCCGCGGTAGGAACCGTTCCGCTGCCGGTTGAGGACGTAGCGGCGACCCCAACTGGTGTCGTAGTAGCCGCCGGCCTTGGTCGGCACGATCTTCGACTGCTCGCCGCCGAACGGCCCGAGCTCGAAGTAGACGTCGCCGTGGACCACGGCGTAGCGCGGCGTGGTGTGGTAGCCGCCCAGCACCAGGGACGAGCGGTACGTCCCGCCGGCGACCTTGGCGGACGCCTCCGGTGCGATGGCCGCCGCACCGACCGCGGCGGAGGCGGCGACGACTCCGACGGCGATACCGCGAGTGATGGCTGTCCGCATGGCTGACCTCCTGGTTTCGGCAGACCGATCTTACCGCCGAAACGTGACTGGGGTCACATATCGGACATGATGGGGGTGCGACTTCTGCGTAGTGTCGACACATGATCGACGACGAGTGCATCTCCCTGCCCGTGTTCGCCCGCGAAGGCGAAGCCACCAGCCTGCCCCGGCATCGGCTGGCCGACACCATGCTGTCCCCGGACACCGCCTACCAGCTGGTGCACGACACCGCGATGCTCGACGGGAACGCGCGACTCAACCTCGCCACGTTCGTCACCACCTACATGGACGCCGAGGCGAGGCAGCTGTACTCCGAGACGTTCGACAAGAACATGATCGACAAGGACGAGTACCCGGCCACGGCGGCGATCGAAGAGCGGTGCTGGCGGATTCTCGCCGACCTCTGGCACGTGCCGGACGTCGGCGATGCCGTCGGCACCTCGACCATCGGATCGTCCGAGGCGTGCATGCTCGGCGGGCTCGCACTCAAACGGCGGTGGCAGGAGCGGCGCCGGGCGGCCGGCCGGTCCACCGACGCACCCAACATCGTCATGTCGACGGCCGTGCAGGTCTGCTGGGAGAAGTTCGCCAACTACTTCGAGGTGGAGCCGCGCTGGGTGCCGGTCGACCGGGACCACCTGTGGATGGACGGTCACGACCTGGCGGAGTACGTGGACGAGAACACCATCGGCGTCGTCGCCATCATGGGCCAGACCTTCACCGGCGCCTACGAGCCGGTCGAAGAGATCGCGGCGGCGCTCGACGAGATCGAGAAGAAGACCGGGCTGGACGTGAAGATCCACGTCGACGGCGCGTCGGGCGGATTCGTCGCGCCGTTCTGTCAGCCCGAGCTGGCGTGGGACTTCCGGGTGGCGCGCGTCGCCTCCATCAACACCTCGGGCCACAAGTTCGGGCTGGTGTATCCCGGCGTCGGCTGGGTCGTGTGGCGGGACGCGGCCGCCCTGCCGGACAGCATGGTGTTCCACTGCGCCTACCTCGGCGGCGACATGCCGACCCTCGCACTCAACTTCTCACGGCCCGGAGCCCAGGTGCTGTTGCAGTACTACCAGTTCCTGCGGATGGGCCGGGAGGGCTACACCGAGGTGCAGCAGAACTCGTTGAACGTCGCCCAATACCTGTCGTCGAGCATCGCCGCGATGGGGCCGTTCGAGCTCGTCACCACCGGCGACACCATCCCGGTGTTCGCCTGGCGCCTCAAGGACGGCCACGGCGGGAACTGGACCCTCTACGACCTCGAGGACCGGCTCCGGATGAAGGGCTGGCAGGTGCCCGCCTATCCGATGGCCGACGACCTCTCGGACATGACCCTGCAACGCATCGTGGTCCGCAACGGCACCAGCCACGATCTGGCCGTCCGGCTGGTCGCCGACATCACGCACGAGGTCGACTTCCTGCAAGGCCTGGACGGTCCCATGCCGCACGAGAAGCGGTCGCCGTCGTTCCACCACTGACCGGCGACGGTCAGGTGAGGGCGCCGGCCAGCTCCGGATAGTGCGGGGCGAAGACGCCGAAAGCGGTGGCCCGGCCGAAACCGGGTTCGTCGCTGCGCGCCGCCAGCGAGGCCGCGTCGTAGTGACCGTGATAGCCGGACGGAGTGCCGTCGCGTTCGTTCCGCCGTCGCGCCGTGTGGGCGGCCGGCGACGGTTCGGCCATGCCGGCGGCGATGCGGACCGCGTTGCGTTCGAACAGGGTGTGGCAGGCGCGCAGACCGGACATCATCACCTCGGCGAAGCCGTCGGCGTCACCGATCGGGAACTCTTCGACGTCGATCACCCGTCCGGTGTCGATACCGGCGTCCACCTCGTGCAGTGTCGCTCCGTAGCGGGGTGCCCCGTCCAGGATGGCGTCGATGATCGCCGATTCCGGCAGGCCCCGGTAGGCCGGCAGCGGGCCGTTGTGGATGTTGTAGAAGCGGACCGGGGAGTCCAGCAGCGGCCGCCGCAGGATCCAGCGGTTGTTGATGGACCAGCCGATGCCGTCGGTGCATTCGGCGAGGATCTCATCGGCATCCGCGTTCGGATTCTGCGTCACCATCGCGGGGACGCCGAGCGCTTCGAGCGTCGGCAGCGCGGCACCGTCGGGCACGCACACCAGGTCGACGGTCAGTTCGGAACCGATCGCGCTGCGCAGCGCGCGGATGAGCAGCGCCTCGCTGCCGATGAAGATCATCGGAGTGCTCCCCGCGCTGTCGTGGTCACCGCGTCGCACACCCGGCTCAGGGTGAGATCGGCGGCCAGCCCCTCCAGCTGGGCGACGAAGCGGCTCTCGCCAGCCGCACCGACGATCGACTTGGCGACCCGCGACAGCATCTCCAGCGAATCGAGCGAGTCGCCGCCGAGGGCGAAGAAGTCGGTGTCCGGACCGATCGAGCCCGCCGGCACCTTCAACACGTCGGCCCAGACGGCGCGGACCGCCTCGGCCGTGTCGTTCGGCGCGGGGGCGGCGTCGGCCGGTGCGGCAACGATAGGAGCCTCGTCGTCGACGCCCGGCAGCCGCTGCACGTCCAGCTTCCCGTTGGCCGACAGCGGCACCTCGTCGATCAGATGGATCGTGGTGGGCACCATGTACGACGGCACGCGGGCCGCCAGGTGTGCGCGGACGTCGTCGACCGTCAGTTCGGCGCCCTCGGCCGGTACCAGGTAGCCGACCAGAGCCCGGCCACCGGTCCGCGTGGGACGTCCGGCGACCGCCGCGCGGGCCACGCCGTCGTGCTCCTCGATCACCGTGCGGACCTCGTCGGGCTCCACCCGGTTGCCGCGCACCTTCACCTGCTCGTCGGCGCGGCCGACGAAGACCAGTTCGCCGTCGCGCACCGTGCCCAGGTCGCCGGTCCGGTACACCAGTTCGCCGCCCGGCAGGGTGACGAAGCGTTCCGCGGTCAGGTCCGGCCGGCCGAGATAGCCGAGCGCCACCTGCGGCCCGCCGAAGCACAGCTCGCCGGCCTCGCCCTCGGGTACCGGGCGCTGCCGGTCGTCGAGCACGAACACGGGGGTGTTGGGTGACGGGGCGCCGATCGGGACGCCCGCGGCATCGTCGTGCCCGGCGGGGTCGCGGCCCACCATCGACGAGGTGCACACGATGCTCGCCTCGGTGGGGCCGTAGCTGTTGACGATCCAGGTGTCCGGGCCGAAGAAGTCGCGGACCCGTCGGGCCAGCCCGTACGACAGCCGTTCGCCGCCGAGGATCACGGTGCGCGCCGGAACCGGGTCCAGGTCCAGGCGCAGCGCCGTCTCCATCAGACTCGGCGGGAAGAGGTAGGTGTTGGCGTCGGCCAGCATGCCCTGCAGCATCAGGTGCGAGACGTCGTCGGGGATCAGGACCACGGTGCCGCCGGTCATGAGCGGACTGAAGACCGCGGCATAGGCCATGTCGGCACCGGGGGTGTGGTGGTGCGCGAAGCGGGTCTCGGGTCCGAGGCGGTACCACTCGGTGGCCGCGGCGACGTAGTTCACGACCCCCCGATGCGGCACCGGGACGCCCTTCGGCCGTCCGGTGGATCCCGAGGTGTAGGTGATGAACGCCGCCCGGTCACCCGGCACGGTCCGGGCCGTCGACGCCGGTGTCACGGCGTCCGGCAGGTCGTCGATCGGTACGGACGCCACGGTGGTGCCGGCCGGTGCCGTCACCCCGCGGCCGACGAGCAGCAGCTGCGTGCCCGAATCGTCCAGGATCGCGGTCAGCCGGGCGTCGGGGTGCTTGGGGTCGAGGGGGACGATGGTGGCGCCGAGCCGCAGAATCGCCATCTGCGCGGCCACCGACGCCGGCGTCCGCCGGTCCAGGACGCTGACCGCCGAACCGGCGGTCACCCCCCGATCCGACAATGCCGCCGCCAGTGATTCGACCCAGGCGTCGAGCGCCGAATACGAGTACGACCCCTCCGGTCCGTCCACGGCGACGGCCTCCGGGTGACGTGCCGCCATCGCCGAGAACGCCTCGTCGATCGACTCGAAGTCGGCGGGACGTTCGACGACCGGCAGCGCCGGTACCGGCATCGCGTCGACCGAGCCGGCGGCGGGGGAGCCTTCGGAGAGGGCGGCATCGAGGCGGCCGAGCATCGCGTCGACGCGGGCGGTCACCTGCCGGCCGCCGCGCGAGGACACGACGATCTCGGTGTACTCGCCCGAATCGAACAGGGCGACCGTCAGCGGCACCAGACCGGTGTGCACCGGGAACATCAGCACGCGGCGCGCAGTGAACCCGGGCGCGCTCACCTCCTCCGGATCGATCCGGCCGGCGTGCGAGACGATCGCCGACACCAGGTTGCGGTCGGTTCGCCGACCGACCCGGTCGGCGGTCGTCAGCAGTCCCCGGGTCACCGCCTCCGGGAACCGGGTGAGGCCGCCGTTGTCCATCTCAGCCAGTTCTCGTCCGGCCACCATCTTCGACAGGATCTGCGCCTGCACCCGCCGCCACGGCGTGCCGCCGGTGACGTCGACGAACAGCGGCAGCGACAGGTTCGCGGTGGAACGCAGCTCCGGATCGTGGCGGCGGAGATCGACCGGCACCATGAAGCGGGCGGTGCCGTCGATCTGCTCGGCGAGCCGTGCGCAGACGCGCGCCACCGATGCCTGCGGACGTCCGCGCACGCTGCGGCGGCGCCACACGAACTCCGGACCACCGCCGGTCGGGCCCGTCGCGCCGACCGGACCGCGCCGGGTCGGCAACAGGGTGGTCGCGCGGGCGCCGGTGCCGATCCGGCGCACCAGGTCGGCGTCGGCGTCGGTGTCCGGTGCACCCGCCGGCTCCTCGCCGCGGAGCGCGCGGAAGACGTCCGACACCCACATGGTCAGACCCTTGCCGTCCACCACACCGTGGAACGCGCGGAACAGGATCGTCGACCGCTCGCCGTCATCGGCGACCACCACCTCGACGGTGTGCGCACCCCCGCCGAACGGCGACTCCAGCACCTCGTCGTCGACCAGGGTGTCCGGATCGACACCGCGGCCCAGCAGCCGCACCGGCGGCGCGAAACCGGAGTCGACCCACGAGTCGCCGCTGCGGACCAGCCGGATGCCCGGGCACGCCTCGGCCGCCACCGCCACCGCGTCGCGAAGGGCCTCGACGTCCACCCGGTCGTCGCCGATCACCGCCAACTGCATGGCGAACGGCGGCGCGATCGAGCGTCCCGCCAGATAGAGGTGCTCGGTCGCCGAGATCGGCCGATGGAAGGACTCGGAGGGGTGCGTAGTCATCAGGCGCTCCTGTCAGCAGGGGTTCAGTGGAGACCGCGGGTCAGCTCGGCCAGTCCGCCGGAGGCGTGGACCCATTCGACGAAGCGGCGCATGCCCTCGTCCCGGTCGACGACCGGCCGATAGCCGAGGTCGCGGCGCGCGGCCGTCGTGTCGAACGTCAGCGAACGCGTCATCAACGCGAGCACGTACATCGACAGCGGCGGCGGCACCCGGCCGGCGAGTGCCGGCACCGTCCACACGCGGTCCAGCACCTTCACGATCCGGGCGATCTTCACCGGATCCACCGTCCGCTGGGTGAGGGTGAAGCCGAACAGCTCGGCGACCTCCTCCATGTATCCCCACACGTCGGTCACCTCGTCGTCGGCGACGTAGTAGGCGCGCCCGCCGATCCCCGGTGCCGCGAGCGCCTTCACCGCCGCGTCGACGATGTTGTCGACGTGGCAGAGCGAGGCGACGACCGTCTTGCCGCCCGACAGGTTCGGCAGCTTGCCCTCCTGCGCCCGGCTGAGCAGCCGGACGATGGGTCCGCTGCGATCGCCGGCACCCCAGATGGCGCGCGGGCGCAATGCGCAGGTGACGAAGCCGTCGTCGGAGGCGTCCAGGACGGCGCGTTCGGCGGCGGCCTTCGTCTCCGAGTAGAGGTTCAGATACCGGTTCGGATAGGGCTGGGATTCGTCGACGAAGAACTGGTCGCCGTCGTCGTAGTCCATCAGTGCGCTCGGGCTGGAGACGAACACGAAGCGGGACGCGCCGGCGATACGGGAGGCGGCCAGCAGGACCTCGGTGGCCTGCCGGTTCTCCACATCGAACTGTTCGCGGGTGCCGCGTTCGTCGACGCGGGCGGCACTGTGGATCACCGCGTCGACCCCCTCCACCGCCTCCACCAGGGAGGCCGGATCGGTCAGGTCGCCGAACCGCACGTCCATGCCGGCGGTGTCGCCGATGTCGGACAGATCGCTCGTGGGCCGGGCGAGCACCGACACCTGCAGGCCGTCGTCGAGAAGGCGACGGGCCAGCCGTCCGCCGAGGAAACCGGAAGCGCCGGTGACGAGGACTCTCATGATCGGTTCTCCATCACGGCGGGTTCGGTCTTCCACCAGGTGGCCCCGAAGATCAGGGTCAGCAGGGCGGTCGAGGCGCGGGAGCGTTCCCGGCCGGCCGGGCTCTTCCAGGCGGCCGGGATCTGCGCGGTGTGCAGCACGATGCTGGCGAACGCGTCGGCGGCCACGAGGCGGCGCAGCGCGGGGCTGGTGACCGGACGCCAGGTGTACCAGCGGTAGAACGCCCAGAACAGGAGCGCCCAGCCGGTGACCGGAACGGCGCGCAGAGCGAGCCGGCGGGACGGGGTCATCGGCTTCCTCCGCCCACGAACGCGGCCGATCGCCGGGACAGGTGCTCGCCCGCCCACTCCGACAGCTCCTCGCGCCGGATCTTCGCGTTGTGCCGGATGTCGACCGGGAATCCGGGGTGCACCATGAACTCGGTGATGTCGGCGGTCATCGGATTGGAGCGGGCACGCTGCCGCACCGCGGCGAGCACCTCCCGCTCGTTCGCGCCGGGCTGCAGTTCGAGGCACAGGACCGGGATCTGGGCGCCCGGCTCGCCGACGCCGGCCAGCGCGGTGCGGGCCAGACCGTCCATGCCGGTGAAGATCTGCTCGATCGCGACCGAATGCAGCGTCCCGGTGGGGGTCACCACCCGCTGCGACTTGCGGCCGACGAACCAGAGCCGCCCGTCGTCGTCGATGCGGCCCAGATCGCCGGTGCGATGCCAGGTGCGGTCGCCGTCGGGGATCTTGCCGTCGAGGTTGGCGGCGGCCGGCCAGAAGTAGGCGGTGCTGACCTGAGGTCCGGCGACGACGATCTCGCCGACACCGTCACCCTCGTCGGGCAGCGATTCCCAATCGCGGATCGGACCGTCGACGATCGGGGCGATCCGGACGTCGAGGCCGTCGACCGGGAAGCCGAGGCAGACACCCTCACCGGAGCGGGCGCGCCCGGTGAGACGGGTGAGCAGTTCCCGGGACCCGATCGAGGCCATCGGGATCGCCTCGGTGGCGCCGTACCCGGCGAACACCTCCGCCTTGTCGGGCAGGACGCCACGCAGCCCGGCGACGATCTCGGTGGTGACCGGTGCACCGCCGGAGAACACGCGCCGGACCGACGGCAGCTGCGGGTGGTGGGTGCGGGCGTGATCGACCAGCGGTCCGAGGACGGCCGGCGAGGCGAACAGGGTCGAGACGTCGAACCGGTTGATCGCGTTCACCACGTGCAGCGGATCGGTGGCGCCCACCTTGCTGGGGATCAGCGGCGGCAGCACGATCCGGGTCCCCATCAGCAGGTAGAGGAGTCCGAACATGGGCAGCGTCACCAGCGCGGTCTCGCCGGGCCCGGCCTGGGTCAGCGCACGCGTGGCGGCGAGCATCGCCGCCAGATTGCCTTCGGTCAGCTGGACCGCCTTGGCCGGTCCGGTCGACCCGGTGGTGAAGGCGACCAGCAGCAGCCGGTCCGGGTCGCCGGACGGCGGCTCGGGAACCGGACCGACCGGGCGGCGGCCGGCCTCGTCGAGTGTCCGGCCGCCCCAGAACCAGCGGCGGCCGACGGTCACGGTGGCGCGCACCTCGCGGAACGACCGGCGGAACAGCACCCGCACCGCCTGCGCCTTCGGCACACCGATGAACGCCTCCGCGCGGGCCGCCTCCAGGCAGCGCAGCATCGGGCGCAGGCCCATGCCCGGATCGATGACGACCGGTACGGCGCCGGCCTTGAACAGGCCGAGGAGGATCGCATACAGCTCGGGGCCCGGATCCACGAGAACGATCACCCGGGTTCCGGCGGTGATTCCGTCCGCGGCGAATGAGGCCGCCAGGGCGTCGGACCAGGCGCCGAGTTCGGCGAACGTGACGTCGTCGTAGGTGGGCAGTGCCCCGTCGTCGATCGTCGCGTAGGTCATGGCCGGAGCGGTCGGCTGCCCGACGACGTGCTCGTCGAGACGGTCGAGCCAGTCGGCGACCAGCGGAACGGTGCCGGTCATCGGAGGTTCTCGGGCAGGCGGTACAGCACGGCTCCGGCGCTCGGTCCGCCACCGGCGGCGACGAACAGGATCGCCTTCGCCGAGTCGAGGGCGCCGGCGGTCAGCGCCGTCCGGTAGCCCTGGGCCAGCGCCGCAGTATGCGTGTCGCCGGTCAGTTCGGGGGCGGCCAGCGGCAGACGCAGCCGGGCGGCGAGGTCGGCGGCGAAGCCGGCGGTGGGTCGTGAACTGATCAGCACCACGCCCTCGCGTGCCTCATCGGAGTGCCCGGCGCCGAACGCTTCGTCGAGTGCCCCGACCGCGGTGGACTCGGCCAGATCCAGCAGGACGGTGTCGAAGCCGGCCGTCCGGCGAACCGTCATGAGCTGCCGGCCCTCGGTGCCCATCGAGGTGCCGTCGACGAAGCCTTCCACGAGGGGGTCGCCGGCGCCGAGACGGGTGTGCAGCCGGCCGAAGCCGGCGTCGCCGTCGACCTGCTCGAGCAGCAGGGCGCTGCCGGCGGTGTCGTACGGGAAGTCGTCGTCGGCGTCCGGTCGAGTGGTGGACGGGTGGGTGTCGCCGCCGACCACCAGCACACGACGATGCCGGGTGGTGGCCAGCAGGCTGTCGGCCACCTGGACGGCGTTGAGCATGCCGCAGGCGCCGTTCATGAGGTCGAACGAGAACACCTTCGGGTCGGTGCGCTCGTACTCCAGGCCCAGACCGATGCCCTGCTGGACGAGGGCGCCGATCGCCGGCTCGACCATGTTGGAGTCGCGGTAGACGCCGGTGTTGATGAGCGCACTGACCTCGTGGTCGGGGACGCCCGCGGCGTCGATGGCGGTGCGGCCGGCGCGAGCGAGATGCTCGACGGCTCCGGTGCCGGTGGCGAAGGCGTCCGAGCGGACGCTCACCGGGGTGCTCGGGGTGACGGTGCGGTCGCTGTAGCCGGCCGCGGTGATGATGACGCCCATGTCAGGCCTCCAGGTTCGAGATGCTGGCGGAGAGGTAACCGGTGACGATCCCGGACGCGGCCGGGACCATCAGGACTTTGGCGCCGTGCTTGACGTTGCCGGCGCGCAGATGATCGGCGAGGACCACGAAGTGCGAGGTGCTCGAGGTGTTGCCGTACTTCTCGATCACGTTCAGCGGCTCGGGCATGGGAACGCCGAACTCGCGTTCACCGAGCTGGTTCATGAACGCCACCGCGGACGCACCGAACTGGTGATGGATGATGTAGTCGAATTCCTCGTCGGCGAAGGTCTTGCCCTGCGCGGCGAGGTGATCGGCCTGGCCGTCGGTCCACAGTTTGAAGCGGGCTTCGTTGTGCATGCGCCGGTTGTCCGTGTAGAGCGCGACACCGGCGGTCTGGTCGCTCGGCATGCCGAGGCAGGCGTCCGCGTGCTCGGCGGCGGTGAACAGGTCGACGTAGTGGATGCGGTCGTCTTCGCTCTCCGACCGGTCGAGCACCACGGCGGCTCCGGAGTCGCCCACCGACAGCGAGGCGAACTGGGGGTCGTAGCCGCCGGAGAGCTCGCGGACGGCGGTGTCGGAGATCGGGGTGATCGATTCGCCGCTCACCACGAGCGCGTTGGTGATCGCGCCGGAGCGGATCATGGCGTCCATCAGGTAGGTGCCGGTGAGCATGCCGGCGCAGGCGTTGGAGAGGTCGAAGTGCAGCGCGTTGTCGGCGCCGAGCTCTTTGGCGATCATCGACGCGAACGAGGGCTCGTAGTAGATGTGCTCGCCGTCCTCGCCGAAGCGGGTGATCGAGACGGAGACGACGGCGTCGAGCTGGTCGGCGGAGTACTGCGAGCGGGACAGGCAGTCGCGGGCGGCTTTGAGGGCGAGGGCGTAGGAGTCCTCGTAGTCGTCGGGGTCGGTGGAGCGGACGCGGCGCTCGGCGACACCGGTGATCGCTTCGAAGTCGAAGCTCGGCTCGTGGGCCAAGCTCGAGATGAGCTCCTTCGTCGTGACCGACCGCGTGGGCAGATATGCGCCCAGCGACTCGAAGCGGGAGTGGTACACCGGCATTTCCTTTCGATGATCGAGCACGAAGGGACCGGATTCGGCCCCGAGATTGTGAGAAGTCACAAACTTGAACCTGAAAGGTTCTCCACTTCTACGGTTACGTAACCGTAGGTGCGGGGCCGAGGTTAGACCCTGGAACGCCGTGGTGGGAAGCCGGGGAAAGGTGATCTTCACCTCGTCTGACACCGATTGAGGTGTGGTCCGTAGGGGGCCGCCGCACACTGCCGTCGGCGGCTGGCATCGTTGGTTGGACTGAACTATCCGGGAGCCTCGACCTTTGTGCAGATACACAAAGTGGTGGTGATTCGGTGATCGGAGAATTCGTTCGCTCGACGGCCGCCGGGTGAGGCAGGCTGTCGGTCATGACCACCGTGCGATCGCTCCTGGGGCGCCTGGCGATGCTGTTCGTCGGCCTGACGCTGTACGGCGCGTCGATGGCGATGATTCTGCGCGCCGGACTCGGCAACATCCCGTGGGACGTTCTGCATCAGGGCATCGCCGACCACACCGGGTTGTCGGTGGGCGTGGTGTCGATCATCGTCGGTGCGGTCGTGCTCCTGTTGTGGTTGCCGCTGCGCCAGATGCCGGGCTTCGGGACGGTGGCCAACGTCGTCGTGATCGGGCTGGCGTTCGACGCGGTGGCACCGCACCTGCCCGACCATCCGCGGCTGACGGTCGCGATCCCGATGATGCTCGGCGGCATCGTCGTCAACGCCTTCGCGACCGCGCTCTACATCGGCGCCCGGCTCGGACCCGGCCCCCGCGACGGACTGATGACCGGTCTGGTCGCCCGGACCGGCTGGTCGGTGCGGGTGGTCCGCACCTGCCTGGAGGTGGCCGTCGTCGCGATCGGTTTTCTGCTCGGCGGCACCCTCGGCATCGGCACGGTCCTGTATGCGCTGGGCGTCGGACCGCTGGTGCAGGGGTTCGCCCGTCTCCTGCGGGTCGACCGTGCCGTCGCCGGGCAGGCGGCGGAATCAGTCTGACGCCGTCGCGCGGCTCGGGCGGCCCGGAAGCGTGAAGGCGAGCACGACCGCGAGGCCGGCGAAGCCGATCGACCACCAGAACGCGACGTCGAAGGCGGCTGCGGCACCGGCTCGCCCGTCGGCGGCGCGCGCGACGAGCGCGGTCTGCAGGATGACGGCGAGCAGAGCGGTACCGAACGATCCGCCGAGCTGCTGGGCGGTCCGCGTGATGATGCTCGAGTGCGGGATGTCCGCCGGCTGCAGGCCCTGGTACGACGCGACCATCAGCGGCATGACGATCGCGCCGAGGCCGAAGCCCCGGACCAGGAGTACGGCCATCAGGAACCAGGTGTTGGTTCCGTCGGTGCTGAGGGCGAACGGGATGGTCGCGAGTCCGACGATGCCGAATCCGGCGAGTGCCACCGCCCGGGACCCGATGGTGTCCGACAGCTTTCCGGCCAGTGTGCGGCTGCCGAGAGTGCCGAGGCCCTGTGGGATCAGGAACATGCCGGCACCGAGAGCGCTCATCCCGCGCAGCTGCTGGAGGTAGAGGGGCAACAGCAGCATGATCCCGTAGACCGCGATGCCGGACAGGAACAGCAGGGCGGACGACGAGGCCACCGACCGTTTGCCCAGCAGCCGGATGTCGACGAGCGCGCGGTCGCCGACCCGGAGTGCGTAGACGACGAACGAGGTGAGCAGTGCGGCGCCGGCGAGAATCGGCAGCCAGGCATCGCGGGCCGCCGTGGTGCCCCGCCGAATTCGAGAGACCGATCAGGAGTGCGACGAGTGCGGGCAGCAGGAGCAGGGCGCCGACCACGTCCAGCCGCGGCCGGGTTGGTGCCGGCTCGTCCGTCGGGATCCACCGCAGGGTGAGGATGAGGGAGACGAGGCAGAACGGCACATTGACCCAGAACAGCCACGGCCAGTCGAGCCAGTTGAGGATGGCGCCGCCGACCACCGGTCCCAGGATGGGGCCCAGCATCGCGGGCAGACCGACGGTGGCCGCGAGCCGGCCGAGATTCCGTCCGCCGGCACGCTGCATCAGCAGGGTCTGCATGATCGGCATCATGATGCCGCCGCCGATGCCCTGGATCACGCGGAAGGCGATGAGGCTCGGGGCGTTCCACGCGAGGCTGCACAGGATCGAACCGAGCAGGAACAGCGAGAGGGCGAGGATCCAGGCACGCTTGCCGCCGATCCGCTGCTGCAGCCAGCCGGTGAGGGGAACCGTGGCGGCCAGCGCCAGTACGTAGCCGGTGGTGACCCACTGGATCGTCGACACCGTCGTATGGAGGTCGCCGGCCAGTGAGTGCAGGGCGACGCTCATGATCGTGGTGTCGAAGACGACCGCGAGGATTCCGATGATGAAGACCGAGGCGACCTTCCTGTCTTCCGGAGTGAGGCCGTCGGACGGTGCGGCATCGGTCATGGCGGGTGCTCCTCGATTAGATACACATGTGTACTCATCCTGACGCTAGTCCTGAATGTTAAGATCCACAAGTGGATCTAAAGAAGGTGCCGTCGACTCGGCGCCGCGGCGAGGAACTCGAGCAGGCGCTTCTCGAGGCGGCCTGGGACGAACTCGATGAACGAGGTGTCGCCGCTTTCACGATCGACGCGGTCGCCCGCCGCGCGCACACCAGCCGTCCGGTGATCTACCGCCGATGGTCGACGCGGGAGGAGCTGCTGATCGCGGCCATCAGGTTCCGCATGGACAAGGATCACGTCGCCGTCCCCGACACCGGTTCGTTGCGTGGTGACCTCATCGCGCTGCTCTCCGGATTCCACGCCCAGCGTTCCGCCGTCGTCGCCCTGGTGGCCGCCGAACTCGGGTCGTTCTTCGAGAACGGGATGACGATGGAGACGGTGCGCGAGCAGCTCATCGGGTCGCGTCCCGACTCGTACAGCACCGTGCTGGAGCGGGCCGCCGCGCGCGGCGAGATCGATCTGGGCACGCTTCCCGCGGCGGTGCGGTCCCTGCCGCTGGACCTGTGGCGGCAGCGCACGCTGATGACGCTGGACCCCGATGAGGACTATCTGCGGGCCGTCGTCGACGACGTCTTCCTTCCTCTGGTTGAGCACTATTCGGGTTCGACGTCCTAGAGTCTGTCCATGCTCACCGTGATCCTCGCGTTCGCCATGAACGTGCTCGTGGCCCTCGCGAAGACGGTCGCCGCCGTCCTCACCGGATCGGCGTCGATGATGGCGGAGGCCTCGCATTCGTGGGCCGATGCCGGCAACGAGGTCTTTCTGCTGATCGCCGAGAAGCGCGGCGCGCGGGGACGCGACGACAAACATCCGTTCGGCTACGGCCGGGAAACGTATGTGTGGTCGATGATCGCCGCCTTCGGTCTGTTCACCGTCGGCGCGGTCGTCTCGATCATGCGCGGTATCCATGCGCTCTCGGAGACCGGCGAGGACTCCGACTATCTGATCGGCTACGTCGTTCTGGCGATCTCCGCGCTTCTGGAGGGAACGTCGTTCCTGCAGTCGGTGCGGCAGGCCCGGCAGGCCAGCGCCCGCCTGTCGATGCATCCGCTGCGGTTCGTGAGCCGGACCTCCGACGCCACGTTGCGCGCCGTGTTCGCCGAGGATGCCGCCGCGCTCATCGGTCTGGTCATCGCCGCCGCCGGCATGGCGCTGCACCAGGTGACCGGTGACGCCCGGTGGGATGCGGTCGGCTCGATCCTCGTCGGTGTCCTGCTCGCCGTGGTCGCGGTTCTGCTGATCCGCCGGAACCTCGACTTCTTGGTCGGGCAGGTCCCCATGCCGGAGGTTCGCCGAGAGATCCTCGAACGGATGCTGGCCAACCCCGACATCGACCGCGTCACCTACCTGCATGTCGAGTTCGTGGGTCCCGAGCAGTTCTACATCGTGGCCGCCGTCGACATCGTCGGTGACCTCGCCGAGCACGACCTCGCACCGACCCTCCGCGCCATCGAAGCGCGGATGGAGGAGTCCGACGAGGTCGTCGAGGCCGTGCTCACGCTGTCGACCCCGGCAGAGAAGTCTCTCGACCCGGCCTCGATCGGCCCCGAGCGCACGCTGGACTGAACAGACCGTCGACTGGCAGCGTGGCCTGATCGTCGATCAGAAGCGGTCGATCAGAAGGGCGGTGGACCGTCGTCGGCGAAAGCCGGGATCGTCGCCTGCTCATCGATTCGCTCGTTGAGCTGATTCGTCCGCTCGTTGAGCCTGTCGAAGCGAGCTCGCCGGTTCTGGGCACGCAGCTGCATTCGGTAGGCGTGTTTGGCCTCCGTGCGGGTTCGGGTGCGTTGCGAAAGGAGTCCCGGCGGTCCATGCCTACACGGAATCAGCCCGAGACCGGGCAACAGCCAGGTGTTGGGTGCCCGGGTTCGAGTGGTGAATCCTTCTGGGGTGGTGATTTCGGTCCAGATCTGGCCGTGGGCGTCGATGACCTGATCGTCGAGGAATCCGTCGGCGAAGGTTTTGATCTGGTGGTGGAAGACGCATTTGGGGTTGAGGTTGCACCAACACGTCGCACCACCCGCATCAGGGTTCTGGTGGTTGTATTCGGTGACGTGATCGAGCTGGCACCGTGAGGCGGGGCGTGAACAACCCGGCCAGGTGCAGGTTCCGAACAAGCCACGCACCACCGTGTCCAGCAGGGCGGTCGGCCGGTACGGATCTGCCGCCTGAGCAGTGTGATCAGCGAGCCGCGTCAGGTCGAGGGGCCGCACGACGGTGCCGGGCGTCGACGCGATGTCGCGGACGTGGTCGGCGGAGATGGTTCCGTGCCCGTCGAGGTGCCCGGGCGTATCCCCGCCCTCAAGCGTGGATCCGTCGGTGATGACGTTCACGACAATCCGGGAACCGGGACCAGTGCCGTCCCCGGTCAACAAGTCGAAGGCCGCGTCAGCGCGGCGGCGCCCACTACTGCGGGTGTCAGTCTCCCCGGTCTTCTGAGATGCGGCGGTGATCGCGGCGTCCATGACCGCAACACGTTCTGCGGTATCGGTGATTTCCAGAACCGCCATGCCTCCGCGGATCGGATAACTCACCACCCCAGCCGCCTTCTTGGCTGCTTCCCGTTCGGCGCGGGCTGCTTCGGCGTCGACGGCGGCGACGATCCGGCGGGCGAGGTCGGCCACGGCGGTCACGGTGCGCACACCGGAGGTAGTGAGTTCGTCGGCGATCCGGTGATCGATCTGCACCATCACGGCTGGGTCGATGACCGCGGTGGTTTCGAACACCACCGCGGAGAATGCGCGCGGACTGAGAATCCCGTCCCGCAACAACACCCCGGTGTGTGGGAGGCGATGACGCAGCGCTTCACCTTCGGTCACCAGTTTCTCGGCCAGGTACGTGCTGACCGCCAGGGTGGTGGCGATACTGGCAGCCAGCCTCGTACGCGGGTCACACAAACGGGTGAACTCGACTGAGTCCTCACCGGTTGCTGGATCGACAGGGGCGCGTCGTTCGAGGAGGTCGGCGACCGTGTTCAGGCGTCGCCACATCAGATACGACTCACCCTCACACGTCGCCACGAGCTGATTGATCGCCGCCACCTCAGCATCGTGATCGGACAGCCCGTCCGGTACCGGTCCTAAACCCAGGGGTGTGAGGTCGGCATCACGCCAGCGTTTCGGACTGGACGACTGCTTGCGTCGACTCATGTTCACCCCTCTCGAACTAGAACAGGTGTTCGACTACCTTCTAGTTTACGCAGGCCTACGACAATTTCCAGCCCGGCCGGGGAGGGGATTACTCCAACGTTTCGGCTGGAACTTTGGAGGGTATTGAGGGAACCGGGTCGGCGAGGATCTCGTCGGCCCCGCCTCAAGGACGGTGATGAATCGCTCAGCGACCGAGGTGCAGGAACTCCAGTTGGTCGACGGCGGCGGCCGTGGTGAACACCAGCCGGTAGGCGTCGGCGGAGACGCCGTCGATCGCGAAGATCCGGGTCTGATGGTCCCAACGGAAGTCGGCCGACCGGTCGTCGATCGTCGACCAGGTGCCGTCGGCGCCGCGCGCCTGCAACCGCCAGGAGCGGTGGCCCGGTTCGGCGACCGTCACCGTGTAGTGGTCGACCGCGGTGGGGGTGCCGAAATCCCAGCCGAGTTCGCCGCCCGCCTTCACGACCGCCGGCCGGCTCGACGACGAGTCGTCGAACGCGTGACCCGCGCCGCGCACCCCCAGCGCCTGCTTGCGGGCGCCGTTCGGCGAGGTCAGGTCGACCGGGGGCGCCGGCTTCGCGCCGACCGGCGTGAACGACGGCGGCACCGATCCGGCAGCCCACTCCGACGGCTCCGGACCCAGATCGATGTGGATCACGGCACCCTTCCACAGGCGTTCGCGGTCGACGGTGATCTCGTTCCACGGCTTCCCGTCGATGCTGACCGACTGGATGTACACGTTCTCCGGTGACGCCTTCGGCGCGACCACGTCGATCGTCGCGCCGTTCTCCAGCCTCCAGGTCAGGCGCGGGAACGTCGGCGCGCACAGCACGAACCGCCCACTGCCCACCGACAGCGGATACAGGCCGGACACGGCCAGGAGATACCAGGCGGACATCTCGCCGTTGTCCTCGTCGCCCGGATATCCCTGACCGAGGTCGGCGCCGGCGAACAGCCGGGCGGTCGCCTCCCGGACGATCGCCTGTGTTTTGGCGTGCGCCGTGCTGCCGGGCCGTGACGCGTAGGCGTACATGAACGGGATGTGGTGCGCGGGCTGGTTCGACAGGGCCAGCATGCCCATGCGGGCGTCGCGCGCCTCCGTCATCTCGTGGATCACGTTGGCGTAGCCGCCCTTGAACTCGTAGCGCGCCGTCTCCTGGATGCCCATGAACTCGTCGAGCCGGGCCTCCAGCACGTCGCGGCCGCCGTACAGTTCCGCCAGTCCCTGGCCGTCGTGCGGCACGGTGAACCGGGTTCCGTAGGCGTTGGTCTCGGTGTAGTCGCCGCCCCAGTTCCGGGGATCGAACGCGCCCGGCCGCCACGCCCCGTCCGGCCGGCGCCCGCGGAAGAAGCCGGTCTCGGGATCGAAGACCACCGCGTACCGGGCGGCGCGCGCCGCGAACCAGTCGGCGTTGGCCGCGAACTCGCCCGCCCGCTCGTGCCGGGGCAGGTGCTGAGCCAGGTAACGGGAGAACTCCGCGATGGCGGCGTCGTTGATCGCCGCATCCACCGTCCACGACATCCCCTCCGGGACGGCCGTCGACGCGAAACCGGTGAACAGCGACTGGTCCTGGTCCTTGCGGCCGACCCGCTTGTCGTCGGACGGGGTGGTCGCATTCCGCAGACACGAGTCGTACGCGTCGAGGAGCAGGTGCTCGTCGCCGTCCCACAGGCCGCCGACCGCGGCGTCGGCGAAGACCGCGTCGCTGGACGTGCCGGTCATGATGTCGCACGGACCGGGCGCCGACCATCGGCTCACCCAGCCGCCGTCGCGGTAATGCTCGACGAAGCCTTCGAGCAGCCGGCCGGTCAGTTCCGGTGCGATCAGGGTGCGCAGCGGCCAACTGGCCCGGTAGGAGTCCCAGAACCCGTCGGTGACCGTCAGATTCCCGTCCACCACGCGCCGTCCCGTCTTCTCCGGCGTGTCCGGACCCTCGATCCCCACATCGAAGACCGACGCGAACCGGTCGTCCTCCGAGGCGTGATTCGGGTACAGGTGGACGCGGTGCAGACACGAGTAGAGGGTGGTGAGCTGCTCGGGGGTCGCGCCCTCCACCGTGAGGCGCCCGAGCATGCCGGACCACTGGCCGCGCCCGCGGTCGACGACGTCGGCGAACGCCCCCGACGACGCGAAGTCGCCGGTGCGGTCCTCGGCGAGGTTGCGCCGGGCCTGTTCCAGGCTGATGTGGGAGACGCCCACCGCGACGGTCACCGTCCCGCCGGTGGCCGCCGGGTCGAGCGTGAGCACGCCGACCACGTGTTCGCGGTGATGGCCCGGGTACCGCTGCACAGCGGTCACGGCGCCGTCGACCTCCACGTAGACGTAGGTGCGCGGGATCTTGATGCCGCTGCCCGGGCCGTCGACGTAGCCGGTGGCGACGTACCGTTCACCGGCCGTCGGTTCGGGAAGGTCGAGCCGGCCGTCGTCGTCGATCTGGTCGAAGATCAGCGACCCGGTGGCGCCGGAATAGGTGGCGCGCAGCCAGAGCGAATGGTCGGCGGCCGATAGTTCGGCGTGGATCGGGTCCATGTCGCCGAGCGTCGCCTCGTAGACGTGCGGGCGGTCGATCTCGGTATCGTGGGAGAAGGGGAGCGCCCGGTGCTCGCGGTGCGGATGCGGTGCTGGATCGGGGTGCGGGAACACCTGGAAGACGCCGCGGTCACCCATCCACGGCGACGGGATGTGCGACGTCCCGAACGCCTGCAGATACGGCCGCACACGGGTGCCGTCGACCACCGAACCCTGCTGATACGAGTACGGCCAGCACCGGTTGCCGGCGTCGGTCATCGGCAGCCCGAACACGAAGCCGTGCGGACGCGACACCAGCGGTGCGCAGTTGCCGCGGGAGAACGCCCCCGACGAGAACGTGCCGCGCGTGGTCTTCACGTGATCGATCGGTTCGGCGTCGTCGCTCCGCACATCGGCCGGCACGATCTCGATCCGGTCGACGAAGCCACGGCTGGTGCGCTCGCCACCTGGCGAGGAGTCGATGCGTGGGGGCAGCCAGCCGGTGAGCTCGACCTGCTGAATCGTCTTGCCCTTCACCGCGGCCAACGGCACGGTGCGTGAGGCCCACTGGTCCGGCCACGCCGTCTTCGCCGCGTACTGGGCGGCGGCGTCGAGCGGGATGCCGTACTGGTCGGCGGCGCCGCTCTCGGAGAGCCGGGTGCCGTCGGTGAACAGGACGTCGACGCTGACCGCCGTCGACGCGTACGCATCCCGCACATCCTTCTCGTCGGCGTCGAACACGCCGAACGTCGCGACACGCAGCGCGTCGCCGGCGCCGACGGTGCGGCCTTCGAGTCCGGTGCCGGTGATCGTTGCATGCCAGTGACTGCCGGCCGGCGCGGTCACGGCGTGACCCCACGGATCCACGGACGTCAGACCGACACCGGTCTTGGCGTTCCAGGAATGCTCGGGTCCACCTCCGCGACGGAGGGGTTCGACGGTCAGGTGATGGTGGTCTGCGGGACGTCGTTGAGGCACGGGTCCAGTCTGGCAGCCGGAGCCGCGATCGCGGCTACTTCCGGTCGGCGGCGTCGAGGCCGCCGATGCCGGCGAGGAGCACGGTGAGCGCCTCGCCCAGGTCGACGGTGGCTTCGCCGAGCGCGAGCCGGCGCAGTTCCAGGCCGTCCACGAACGACGTGATCAACGGTGCGTACCGGGCCGGATCAGTCACTCCCATCGTGGTCAGGAGCGATTCTGCGGAATGGTCGTAGGCGCGGTAGCAGCGGTCGGCGGCACCCTTCAAGTCATCGACACGCGCGGCGTGCAGGTAGAGCTCGAACTGCGCGAGATGTTCTGTCGGATCGACCCGGTCCTCGACCTCGACCCGAGTCTCTTCGAGGGTGGTCCTCGGATCGGCGCCGCCGGCGTCGAGTCGCTTCTTCATCGCGGTCAGCCGGGCCACCTCGTCGTCGACGAAGCTGTTCAACGCCTCCGACAGGAGGTTCTCCTGGTCGGGGAAGTGGTAGGTGAGGGTGCCGGGGGAGACCTCGGCGGCCTGGGCCACCGCCCGGTTGCTGACGCCGCCGATCCCGTTGGATCCGATCAGCTTCAGAGTCGCTGCGATGATCTGCTGGCGGGCGTTGTCCTTCATTTCTGCTCCGTTCAGCGGCGCTCGTTCGAACGAACGAGACGCTAACACGATTCGGCGCCGCCGATCCGGGGATCCCGGCAGGTCAGGCGTTGATGGTCGTGGCCCCCGGGATGGCCGGCGTGCCGAACATCGCGCCGAGGCCGATGGTGCCGCGGCCGGTCTTCACCGTCGCCCCGTTCCGGTCCACGGTCAGCGTCCCGGTCGCGCCGGTGGCGAAGTTGACCCACGCCACGCTCATCGGCATCGAGTAGTCGACGCACGCGGACGGGTTCAGGCCGGCGCACATGCGGCCGACGGTGAAATGCACGACGCCCGGCTTCGTCACCGTCGCGTGCACCGTCTCCACGCCGAACGGGAACGGATCGGCCACCCACAGGTAGGTGGAGGTGGCGCTCGCCGAGGGTGCGGCCGCCGCCGGGGCGGCACCCAGGATCGCGGATGCGGCCACCGCACCGCAGAGGGCGACGGCGCCTGCCGCCGCCGCAAGTCGTGGTTCCTCTCGCCGAGAACGGTTCCACCCTCCACAGTGCGCCTGTGATCGCCGGTGGGCAAGAGGCTGCGCCGCTCAGGCGTACCGTCGCTGACATGAAACGGTCACGCAGTCGGGTGGTCGGCGCCCTGCTCGGCGCCGTCGTCGTGGCGGCCTCGGCGGGCTGTGCGGCCACCGACCACGCCGCCGGGACACCGTTTCCGGACGTCGACCACGCCGCCCTCGGCTCGGTGCGCACGCGCATCGTGAACGTCGTGCATCGGGAGTACGACCATCCGCAACCCGGCGAGCACTACGCCGAAGGCGTCACCGAGCCGTGGTGCGCAGACTTCGTCAGCAGCGTCATGCGCGAAGCCGGGGTGCCGTTGACGAACCCGAACTCCGGGTCGTGGCGGATCCCCGGCGTCGCCACCCTCACCGAGTACTACCAGTCGACGGGCCGATTCCACGGCCCCGACTACCGTCCACGCCCCGGCGACGTCGTCCTGTACGCGCCGCCGAACCGGTTCAAACAGCACACCGGCATCGTCGTGGAGGTCGACGGCGATCACGTGACCACCGTCGGCGGCAACGAGCCGCCCACCTCGATCAGCGTCAACTCCTTCGACCGCTCCACCGTGCGCGGCATCGTCGGCTACGGGACGCCGGCCTGACGTGACGATCGCGATCCCCGACGGCCTGCAGGCGCAGCGCCGCCTCGGCCCGGACTGGGCGGACTGGCTCGACCGTCTGCCGCGCCTCGTCGAGACGCTGCTGCGCGAATGGGAGCTGACCGTGACCGGGCCGCCCATGCACGGGTTCGCCTCGATCGTCGTCCCGGTGGTGGTTTCGAACGCGCCGACCACCGCCCTCGCCGACGGCGGCGCTGCGGTTCTGAAGATCGGGTTCGACGGTGCCGACGACACCGCGCAGGAACCCCTGGCCCTGCAGCTGTGGGACGGCGACGGTGCCGTCCGCATGTACCGCGCCGCTCCGGCGCGACGCGCCATGCTGCTCGAACGGCTCGGCTCGGAGAACCTGAACGGCGAAGAGGATGTGCAGGCCTGCGAGATCGTCGCCGGCTTCTATCCACGGCTGCACGTCCCGGCGCCGCCCCGCCTCCGTCGACTCAGTGACGTCCTCACCGGATGGCTCGACGATATGGCCGCCGACGCCGCCGCCATGCCGGTGCCGCGCCGCATGGTCGACCAGGCGCTGAGCCTGGGCCGTGATTTCGCCGCCGACCCGGACTGCGACGGGAAGGTCGTGCACGGCGACCTCCACTACGAGAACGTGCTCTCCGCCGACCGCGCGCCGTGGCTCGTGATCGACCCGCAACCGATGTCCGGCGATCCCCACTACGAGCCGGCGCCCCTGCTGTGGAACCGGTGGGACGAGATGGACGGCTACCTCCGCGAGTCCATCCGGCGCCGCCTGCACACCGTCGTCGACGTCGCGGGCCTCGACGCCGACCGTGCCCGCGACTGGGTGACGGTGCGGATGGTCGTCAACGCCCACTGGTCGGTGGAGGACGCCCGACGCATGCACCGCCCCCTCGACGCGTCCGAACGGGACTGGATCACCCGGTGCGTCAGCATCGTGAAGGCGGTGCAGGACTAGAGCGTCAGGAAAGCGTGAAGTCGGACAGGTCGCCGATGATCTGCTTCGGGAGCGGTGCGGCGAACTCGCCGGAGGCGGTGCCTGTGTGCAGGCCCATCGCCGCCGTCGCCGACAGCATGCCCACCCCGGCGGCCACCCCGTCGACGACCGGCACCCCGAGCTCGGCGGTCAGCGATCGGGCGAGATCGGCCATCCCGGCGCAGCCGAGCACGATCGCGTCGGACCCGTCGGCGGCCAGGGCCGCCCGGCAGGCGTCGGCGAGGATCGTCGCGGTGTCCGGGTTGGTCTCCAGATCGAGCACCGCGATCTCGCACGCGTGGATGCCCAGGCACTGCCGGGAGAAGCCGTAGTGCCCCACCAGATCGCGGGTGCGGCCGATGCTGCGTCCCAGGGTCGTCACCACCGAGAAGCCGCGCCCCAGCGTCGCCGCCAGCGCCATGCCGGCCTCGGCGATCCCCAGCACCGGCGCATCCGCGATCTCACGCGCCGCATCGATGCCCGGGTCGCCGAAGCAGGCGATCAGATATCCGTCGGCGCCGGGATGGTCGGCCACCGCCTCCAGGATCCCGGGCACGGCGAGCGCCTCGTCGTAGTGGCTCTCGATGGATACGGGCCCCGTACGCGGCGTGACCGCGATGATCTCCGCATCCGGCCGCACCACGGTGCGGGCGGAATACTCGATCACCGCGGTCATCGCGGCGGTGGTGTTCCCGTTGATCACCACCAGTGTCATCATGCGGTCGCTGCCACCTTCTCTTCGATCGCCTCGACGATCTCGTCGGCGTGATGGCTGCCATCAGCGGTGTAGTCGCTGTACAGCCTCTCCTTGGGCGTGTACTTCATCCCAAGGTAGTAGAAGACGAAGCCGCACGCCGCGCCGATGAACCAGGTGAAGCTGGCCGCGTAGGCGGTGCCCCAGATGACGACGGCGATCGGCGGGATCGACGCGAGGATCACGGCGGCCACGGCCACCGGATTCCAGCCGTTGCGGTAGGCGTAACGGCCCTCCGGCTTGGTGGTGAACAGGTCGTCGACGACGATCTTCTGCTTGCGCACCAGGTAGAAGTCGGCGATCAGGATGCCGAACAACGGACCGAT
Organism: Gordonia sp. (in: high G+C Gram-positive bacteria); assembly: GCF_047600565.1. Taxonomy (GTDB): domain Bacteria; phylum Actinomycetota; class Actinomycetes; order Mycobacteriales; family Mycobacteriaceae; genus Gordonia. The sequence continues at coordinate 2,151,087 of NZ_JASGKN010000001.1, read as the reverse complement.
GACCGCGCCGAGCGTGTCCATCGTGTAGTGGATGGCGGTGGCGTTGTTGAACAGGTTCCACGGGGTGATCAGCACCGAGCCGACCGCGGCGATCATGCCGCCCACGCGCCACGAGATCTTGGTCGGCGCCACGTTCGAGAAGTCGAAGGCGGGCGAGACGAAGTTCGCGACGATGTTGATGCCGATGGTGGCGACCGCGAAGGTCAGCACGCCGAGGACGGCGGCGGTCGTGTTGTCGATCTTGTCGACGATGTGGACCGGGTCGGTGATGATCTTGCCGTCGTCGCCCTTGCCGATCACCGTGGCGCCCGCCGAGACGGTGCACACCACCAGGATCGAGAAGAACAGGAAGTTGACCGGCAGGCCCCAGAAGTTGCCCTTCTTGACCTCTTTGAAGGTCTTGCCGTAGCGCGAGAAGTCACCGAAGTTCAGCATCGGTCCGGAGAAGTACGACACCACGAGCGCGAACGCGGAGATCATCATGGTGATCGACGACCAGCCGCTCAGGGCGGGGCCTTCCGACAGGTCGAAGTGCACGTTGCTCCAGCCGGCCTTCACGATCAGGTACACGGCCAGCGCCACCATCACGACGTAGACGGCCGGGCCGCAGAAGTCGATGAAGCGTCGGATGGTGTCCATGCCGTTCCAGAAGACTGCGGCCTGCAGCACCCACATGATGGCGAAGCCGGCCCAGCCCAGCGGCGAGAGGCCGAGGAACGAATGAGTGCCGGAGTCGCCGTACTCTGCGAGGGACGGCCAGAACTTGATGGCCAGCAGACCGAACGCGGTCGACGCCAGATAGGTCTGGATGCCGTACCAGACCACCGCGATCATGCCGCGGATGATGGCCGGGATGTTGGCGCCCTTCACGCCGAAGCAGATGCGCGTGGTGACCGGGTAGGGGACACCGGCCTGCTGCGACGGCTTCGCGACCAGGTTCGCGAGGAAGTTCACCGCGATGATGCCGAGCACCAGCACGATGAGCACCTGCCAGGCGGCGATGCCGAGAGCGAAGAGGCTGCCGGCGAAGACGTAGCCGCCGACGCTGTGGATGTCGGACATCCAGAACGCGAAGATGTTGTACCAGGTCCACTTCTGTTCTTTGAGCGGCGCGAGGTCTTCGTTGGTCAGCGACGGGTCGTAGTCGGGTTTGATGACGCTCTCACCGGCGGCGTGTTTCGCGCCCTCCGGGATCACGTCTTGGATCTCCGCATGTGTCATGACGGTTCCTCTGGTCCGGGCCGTCACGCAGGGATCGCCGACGGCTGTGGGCCAACGCTAGGAACGCGTCGTTTCTCAGATGTTTCTCAGCAGTGTCGGGCGATGACTCGATCCATCGCACGATGTAACGATCACCGACCGTCAGATCAGGTGCCGGGAGAGGTCCTGATACCCGGCGGTGTCCGGGCGCATGGCGGCGGCGACCAGCTCCCACAGCACCTCGTCGGAGCCGCCGCCGATCCGGCCCAGCTTGATGTCCTTCCACCAGCGGCCGAGCGGGGTCTCGTCGGTGAGGTAGCCGGAACCGCCGAAGATGTGCAGGCATTCGCCGGCCACCTCCTCGGCCAGGCGCACCGCGGTCACCTTGATGGCGGCGGCGGTCCGCAGGTTCATCGGGCCGGCCGCCGCGATGCCGTCGAGCGCGAAGCGCAGCGTGTCGACGCGGGCCTGCAGATCGGCCACCCGCAGCCGCAGCGCCTGATGGTCGAAGAGGCGTTTGCCGAACTGTTCGCGGTCCATCATCCGGGCCAGTGTGATGCCCAAGATGTAGTCGCACGCCGAGGCGACCTGCGCGGCCACCGAGAGACGTTCGTGGGCCAGACCCCAGCTGATCACGGCCAGGCCCGTGGCCGGCCGCGCGATCAGGGCCTCGGCCGGCACCCAGGCGTCCAGCTCGACCGGCGCGGTGTCGAGCGGTCCGGCCGACAGCTTGCGGTACCGGTCGCCGACCACCACGCCGGGTGCATCCATGGGCACCGCGATCACCACGTTGTTGCCTTCGGTGCTGCCGTCCTCCTCGCTGCGGGCGACGGCGATCATGTGGCCGGCGATCGGGGAGAGCGAGCAGAACTTCTTGCGTCCACGCACCCGGTAGCCGTCGGCGCCACCCGAGGACTCCGGGGTGATGACCGTGCCCACGATCTGCAGATCGGAACCGCCGGACTCCTCGGAGGCGCCGATGCACAGCACCTCGTCGCCGTCGATGGCGCGGTCGGCGAGCGCGGTCAGATAGTCGGTCTTCCCGAAGCGGCGCAGGGTCGCGATACCGGAGTCGTGCAGGCTCACACCCACCCCGATCCCGGTCGACGCCGTCCGGCCCAGCCGGTAGCCGAGTTCGAACAGCTTCGCGACGTCCGGCCGGGTGGCGCCGGCCCACTTGGCCCGGAACACTCCGGCGGCGCCGAGCCGGGTCAGCAACGGGCGGGGGAACAGTTCGGTGCGTTCGGCGTCGATCACTATGGCGGCCACCTCGTCGTCGAAGACGTCGTCGAGCAGCGCCCGGTAGTCGTCCAGGCTCAACGGCTGCGTCACGGTCGCGGTCATCGGGCCGCCTCCACGAGATACGGCGCCACACTGCCCAGCTTCTCGCAGGTCTCGGTGAACTCGCGTTCCGGATCGCTCTGGGCGACGACGCCGGCACCGGCGCGCAGCCAGCTGCGGTCACCGTCGCGGTACACCGAGCGCAGCACCAGGGCCGCCTCGAGATCACCGGCCGACGACGCCGTCACCACCGCCCCCGAGTAGACGCCGCGGCGCGACGCCTCGAGGCGGTAGACGGCGTCGACGGCCGGCGCCTTGGGGATGCCCGATGCGGTGACCGACGGGAACAGGACCTCCAGGGCGTCCCACGCCGAGTGCGGCTCGGCAAGCCGGCCGACCACGGTGGATGCGGAATGCTGGACGCTGCCGCGGGGCCGCACCGACATGAACTCGCTGACCGCGGTGGTGCCGGGCACCGCGACGGCGGCCACCTCCGCGCACGAGGTGCGTACAGAGATGGCGTGTTCGACGATCTCCTTCGCGTCGTTCTCCAACTCCTGTTTGAGGGCGGCGTCGGCGTCCGCGGAGATGCCGAACGCGCGTGTGCCGGCCAACGGCTCGGTGGTGATCAGGCCGTCGGCGGCGACCGCGCCGACCAGCTCGGGCGAGAAGCCGGCGGCCTGCAGACCGCCGAGATCGAACAGGAACGACCGCGCCGGGGTGTTGGCCAGCCGGCCGGCCAGATAGGTCGCGGGCACGTCGACGTCGAACGGCACCGCCACCTCGCGGGACATGATGACCTTCTCGTAGCGGCCGCCGCGGATCTCGTCGATCGCGGTCGCGACACGGCCCCGGTAGCCGGTGGGGTCGTCGGTCACCGGCAGTGGGCGGCGGGTCTCGTCGTCGACGCGGATCGGCGACTGTGCGAGGTCGAGCATGCGGTCGCGCAGCTCGTCGTCGACGCCCTCGAAACGGAGGTTGCCGTCGGCGTCGAGGAACACCTCGAACTCGGGCACGAACAGGTGCGCGAGGACCGCGTCGTCGTCGAGGTGGCGATCGGCTCCGAGGAACGGCGCGCAGAAGTCGAAGGCCACCCAGCCGTAGACCCGCCACTCGTCCAGGTCGAGTCCGGCGAGCGCCTCCTCCACAGCCTGCGCCGGCCGGACGCCCCGTCGCCGGAGGTCCCCGGCGGTCAGCACGATCTGGTGCCGGACGCCGCCGGCGAACACCCACGCGTCGGCCCCCTCGTACACGAGGTGGGTGTCGGCGAGTCCGGCGCGCGCCCAGGTGGCGCAGATCTCCGGTTCGCGCACCAGGGTCGTGGTCGCGGTCATGTGATGGTCCTTCCGGTTTCCGGAGTGGTCAGTCGACGGCGACGTCGTCGCCGGGGGCGAAGCTGGTGAACGCGGTCTGCCGCTGCAGCCGGAACTCCTCGCGGCCCAGCACGGTGTTGAGGATCTTGGCGTTGCGGACCGCGCCGATGTCGAGATTCGGCGACGAGACGCCGTAGGCGTGATGTTCGGCGTTCGCGACGAACACGCGGTCGGCGAGCGCACCGTCGGCGGCGACCGAGTGGTTCGCTTCGATCTCCAGCCGTCCCCGCGAGTCGCGTCGCAGCAGCCCGTCGATCGGATCCAGGAAGGTGGGCCGGCGCTCGGTGTACCCGGTCGCGGCGATCACCATGCCGGTGCGGTGCTCCAGCGGTGTACCCGTGTCGGCGTGCCGTCCGCGGACCCGGAGCCCGGTGTCGCCGTCCGGTTCGATGCCCTCGATCTCGACACCGTTGCGGAGCTGCACCGGCGCCGTCTTGCCGAGCAGTTCACGGCGGTACAGCAGGTCGTGGACGCGGGCCAGCGTGTCGGTGGAGATGCCCTTGTGGAACTGCCAGTGGCCGCGCCGGACCTCCTCCCGGGTGTCCTCCGGCAGGGAATGGAAGTACTCCATGTAGGCCGGCGTCGTCATCTCCAGGGAGAGCTTGGTGAAGTCCAGCGGTGCGAACCACGGGGTGCGCGTCCACCACCGCACCGCCGGCCCGCCGTCGAGGTTCGCCTCGAGGAGATCGGCGACGATCTCCGCGCCCGACTGTCCCGAACCGATCACCGTCACCGACTCGGCGGCGTGCGCCTCGTCGCGGTGGAACAGGTAGTCGGCGCTGTGGATCAGGGCGGGCGAGTCGGCGGCCACCGCATCCGGAATGAACGGCTCGGTGCCGATCCCGGCCACCACGTGTGCGGCGTGCACGGTCTCCGGGCCGTCGGCCCCGGTCAGCTCGACCACGAAGTGACCGGCCGCGGAGTCCCAGTGCACCGCGTCGACGGTGGTGCCGAAGCGGAGACCGGACAGTTGATCGATCACCCACAGCAGGTAGGCCTCGTATTCCCGCCGGGTCGGGAAGAAGTCCTCGCGCACCAGGAACGGGTACAGGCGGTCCACGTCGGCCAGGTACGCCAGAAACGACAGCGGATGGGTGGGGTCGACCAGCGACACCAGATCCGACAGGAAACTGACCTGCAGCTTGGCGTCGTCGAACATCAATCCCGGATGCCAGGCGAAGCGGTCACCGGAGTCGACCACCAGCACATCGAGGTCGTCGACGGTGGAGGCGAGGGCGGCCAGGCCGAGGTTGAACGGTCCGCAACCGACGGCGAGGACGTCCACCGGCCGGCGGGCCGGGTCGTGGGGTGTGGGGTCAGTCATGCGTGGCTCCTGCATTGGCGGCGGTGATCGGGTTCAGGCCCTCGGACTCGACTTCGAGCGCGACCCGCAGGACCTCGTCGAACAGCCGGTCCAGGTCGGCGGTGGTGGTCTCCGGGTTGAGGAGGGTCAGCTTCAGGCAGGTGCGGGCGTCCGGTCCGTCGGGGATCCGCACCTGCGTCCTGCCGATCAGCGCGGTGCCCGAGCTGATCAGGCGGCGGCGCACCTCGGCGTTGACGCGGTCGCTGTCCGGGTCGTCGCACAGGTAGCGGAAGACGACGGTGGTGAGCGTGGCCGGCGACACCAGCTGCAGCTCGGGTTCGGCATCGATCCGGCGCTCGGCGGCGCGGGCCAGATCGTGGCAGTCGTCGAGCATGTCGCCCAGGCCGCGGCGGCCGTAGGCGAGCAGCGTGGTGGCGACCTTCAGGACGTCCGGGCGGCGCGTGGTCTGCAGGGTCAGACCCAGCTGCCCACCGAAACCGGCCTCCAGGTCGTCCTCCGGATTCAGGTAGGCGACCGACCGGTCCAGGGATGCGAAGCCGTCGAGGTCGGCCAGCAGCAGCAGGCTGGCGGCCGCCGGCTGCCAGCCCACCTTGTGCAGGTCCAGCGTGATCGAATCGGCCGCGCCGATCCCGTCGAGAAGCCCGGCGAACCGGTCGGAGAAGAGCGCGCCGAAACCGTAGGCGGCGTCGACGTGCAGCCACAGGTCGTGGGCCCGCGCGATCGCGGCGATCACGGGGAGCGGGTCGACGGTGCCGAAGTCGGTGGTGCCGGCGGTCGCGACCACCGCGATCGGGGTCCGTCCGGTCTCGTCGAGCCGGGCGAGGGCGGTCTCCAGGGCGGACGGCAGCATGCGGTGCTGCTCGTCGCAGTCCACGGTCACCACCGCCGACTCGCCGAGACCGAGCGCCGCACAGGCGCGCTGCAGCGAGAAGTGGGCGACCGCGCTGCACAGCACGACCGGATCGCCCAGGGCGCCGACGCCGTCCCGGCGGATGTCCGCGCCACGGGCGGCGCCCGCCTGGTCGCGGGCGATGAGCAGGGCGAGCAGATTCGAATACGACCCGCCCGGGCCGAAGACGCCGCCGGCGGTCGGCGGCAGTCCGGCGAGCCCGGCCAGGGCGTCCACGGCCCACGTCTCGATGGCGAGGGTGGCCGGGCCGGAGTCGTAGGTGTCCAGGGAGGCGTTGGTGGCGCTGGCGAGGGCATCGGCGGCGACCGCGACCGTCAAGGCGGGCGGCTGCAGGTGCGCGGCGCACAGTTCATGGGTGAGGTTCAGGCCGTAGTCGTGCACGATCTGCGCCATGGTGGCGAGCGCCGCGTCGGCACCGATCCCGTCGGCGGGCAGACGGGCGGCACCCAGTTCGCCGCGCACCCGTGCGAGGACCTCGTCGGGGGCGCCCGCCGGCAGCGGCGCGAGCCGGCCGCGGTCGGTGACGGAGGCGGCGGCCTCGATCAGCTGCCGGCCGACGTTCGTCCATCCGGGGCCGGGCGCCGAGAACCGGCTCTCCGGCGAATGCGATTGCTTCACGCGTGTGCCTCATCGTCGTCGGGGTGGGAGCGGGGAATGCCGGCCAGCAGCCGGTGGAGGGGCAGGTCTGCGGAGCCGGGGACGGCCCGGAGTAGGTCGCAGAGGGTGTCGGCGGCGCGTGCGGCGAACGCCGGACCGGGGACCGGCTGCACGTCCACCTCGAGGTGTGCGTCGTCCCGGTCGCCGATCTCGATCGCCAGCGAGAGCGGATAGGGCGCGATGCCGCTGCACACCGAGCGGTAGGCGACCGCGCCGCCGGCGGGAACCGGCACCCCGCGCATTGGGGCGTTGCGTACGGAGGCGAGCACCTCGACCACCGGGAAGCGCCCGCCGGCGGTCCGCAACTCGGTGAGGACGGGACCGAAGTCGACGGCCGAATGCGCGAGCGCCCGGTAGACGGCGGCGCAGCCGGTGCGCAGTGCGTCGCCGACGGTGCAGGCCGGATCGAAGGAGAACCGGATCGGCACGATGTTGCCGCAGTAGCCCACCCGGTCCGGGGTCTGGTCGGCACGACGATTGTCGGCGGGCACCAGCAGCACGTGATCGGCGGCGCCGGTCGCGGCGGTCACGGTCAGCGCGATCAGCACGATCAACGCCGCGTTGCCGGTGCCGCCGGCCTCCGGGGCGACGGCGGTGAACGCGGCGAGGTCGGCGGTATCGAGGGCGCGGCGCAGGTGCGTGCCCGGTGCCTCGTCGAGCGGGGCCAGCCAGCTGTCCTCCGGGGTCGTCGCGGGTCGTTCGCCGGACAGCGGGAACCGCATATCGTCGGCCGCCCAGGTGGCGCGCGCATGATCGACGGCGGCCGCCAACGACCCGGCTGCGGGACCCTCGGCCGCCCCGGCCGCTACGGCACCGGTCCAGCGTCCGGCCAGCACCGAGCCGAGCAGCAGCGGCCACGACGTGTCGTCGACCGCCAGGTGATGGAAGCTCAGCACCGCCGTGTCACCGATCACGCGCGCCCGGATCGGTGCTTCACGGGTCAGATCGAACGGCGTGCGCGCCAGGGCGGCGGCCACCGCGTCCGGGTCGTCGCCGTCGGGACCGGAACCCAGTGACCAGCGCCGTCCGGGTTCGATCCAGCGGCCGGCGACGGTCGTGGGGATCCGGCGCGGCGTGCCCTGCTCGTCGACCGCGATGGTCGACCCGAGCGCCTCGGCGTTCGCTACGACGGCCTCGACACCGGCCACCAGCCGGGAGGCCGGCACGCCGTCGCAGTCCAGCACCAGGGTGATGTTGTGCGACACCGAGCCGGGATCGAGGGCGTGGATCCGCCACATGCGGCGTTCGGCGACACCGAGCCCGTCGTCGGCGGAGGGCGCCGGCGCGGTGGTCGGTGCGCTGCCGGCCTGCCGGGCGAGGCGGCGGCGCAGCAGTTCGCGGCGGGCGTCGAGGGTGTCGGTCATCGGAGTGCTCCGGTCACGGCGCCGGCGCGCAGGGCCGCCCAGTCGCTGACGATCGGCAGCAGATCGCCGGCCGCCCAGAGGCCCAGTTGGTCCTGGAAGTGCGGCGACGACGGATCGCCGTGTGCGCCCATCGGCACGATCCAATGCCCGGCGTCGCGGTCGTCGAGATCCCAGATGTAGCGGGCGGCCGAGCCCACCCGGCACTGGTCGTCGAAGCCGACGGCGGCGGCGTTCGCGAAGACGCATTCGGCGTCGCCGCCGAGTGGTGCTCGCTCGGGACGGACCGCTGCGGACAGGTCGGGATGGACGGGCGAGGCGCCCATCAGGTCGAAACCGTGAATCGGCGCGAACCGGTGCAGGGAACCCCAGGTGGGGACGTCGTCGGGGTCGACGGCTGCGGCGACCGCCTCCAGCGCCGACGCGGTGAGGGCGTCCAGGTCGATCCCCAGGTCGCCGGCGCGGTGCAGGACGGTCGGCAGCGCGGCCGCGATCCGGGGATGGGGCACGAACCACGGGTCGAGGATCGCGGTGAACCCGTGTGGCGCCGCCAGGGGCGCGAACACCGGGTGGGCGGCCAGGGCGGCCACCAGCCGGCTCCGCAGGCTCGCGAACAGGTAGGCGCCGGTGCTGTCGACGGCCATCGCGCCGTCCCATGCGGTGATGCGGTCCCGGAGCTGCCGCGCCTGATCGGACAGTCCGTTCACCCGGGCGACGAGGTCGCAGAGTCCGGCGGCGTCGGCGAGCTGCACGTCGCGGTGGATTGCGGCGCACGCCTGGCCGTCGATCGCCTCGTCGGCCGTCAACAGGGCGTCGATGCGGTCGGCGCGCGCCGGGGCGACGGTCTCGGTGGTCACCGGCTGCAACGGCGGGCAGTCCGCGATGCGCTGATTCGCGATCACCGTGTGGCCGTCGACGGCCGGGTCGAAAGCGGCGTCGGCGACGGAAGCGCCGTGGTTCCCGGTCCACGCGTAGCGGGCATCCCACCCCGGCACCGGAAGCCAGTAGTTCTCCGGTGCGCGCCGCGGCATCGCGCCGGCCACATGGCGGTGCACGCGCCCGGTGCCGTCGGCGATCACGATCCGGTTCACCGGCTCGGACCAGTCCGAGAGTGCCTGCTCGACGTCGGCGATGGAGTGAGCGAAGAGGAGATCGAGGACGGCGTCGAACCCGAAACCCTCGGATTCGGAGAGCAGCGGCGTGCGCAGACTCAGCGCGTACGGCTCGTCCGGTCCGCCCAGGATCACCGGGCCGTTGCCGGTCACCACCACCTCGACCGCCTCGTCGGGCGCACCGGCCACCGCGATCCGTTCGGTCCACGATGCGGCCGGCACCTCCCCGTCCGGGGTGAGTGCCAGGACGGCGCCGTCGGCGCGGGTCAGGCGTTCGCGGTACAGGTCCTGGTAGTCGCCCATCGCGTTGGTGATCGCCCACGCGACCTCGCCGGCGTGCGCGAAGTGCGGGACGCCGGGGACACCGGCGAACGCGAAGCCGACCACGTCGAACTCCGGGCAGGCGAGCTGGCATTGCAGGTAGATGCCGGGCAGCTCCAGGAAGCGGTGCGGATCGCCGGCGATCAGGGCCCCTCCGGTGGCGCTGTGGCCGCCGGCCACCGCCCAGGCATTGCTGCCGGACGGCGCGTCGCCGTGCGCGACGTCGCCGGGAGCGGTGCCGGTGCCGTGGTGGGCGGTACCCAGACCGGGGTCGGCGAGGAGTTCGGCGAGGAACGCATCGTCGGGGAGCGGCGGGACGCCGCCCCGGTTCTCGGGGTCGTCGCCCTCCAGATCGACCAGGGTCAGACCGTCGCGCCCGACGGCGCGCAGCGCGTGCAGACGCCACAGCTTGGTGGTGAACCGCCCGAACAGGATGTGGTGCATCAGGAAGACGGCGATCGGCGTCCACGGCTGCCACGGCGCCGGCCGATGCCGCAGCTCCACCAGCTCCGGCGCGGTCGCCTCGTCCAGGGTGCTGTTCACGCCGGCGGCGTAGGCGTCGAGCAGTCCGCGGGTGCGCGCCGACGACCGCTCGTAGGCCGAGCGGGCCGCCCGGTCCATGCCGGAACGGCGAGCGAAACGGTCCCAGTCGACGGCCGTCGACCCGAACGCTTCGGCGGTGCGGCCCTCGGCCCGCAGACGCAGGAACTCGATCTGCCAGGCCCGGTCGAGCGCACACGCGCGGCCCTGGCCGTAACAGACGCCGGCGGGCGTGCCGGCCCAGATGTGCGGGATGCCGTGGTCGTCGCGGAGGATCTCCACGTTCTCGTCCGTGGGGGTGGTCATGACATCGCCGCCGTCAGGTCGGTGCGGCGCACCCGGTCGTGCACCGCGATCGGATTGGTCAGGGTGTGCCCATCGGCGACCATGTCGGCGTACGGGATCTCGTGGTCGGTCATGCGGCGGCGATTGCCGATCTGCAGCCGGTTCAGGTGGATGGCGCCGAAGGCGGGGGCGAACAGGTTCCACCGCTCGAAACGGCCGGCCAGGTCAGGGTGCGCATCGCGCAGCGCGTTGATGCTCGCCGCGACCTCCCACCAGAAGTCGTCGTCGGCGATCAGGCCGTGACCGTGCAGCAGCGCGGCCAGCGGCCGGAAGAAGTCGTCGAAGACGTCCGACAGGACGCCGAGGTTCCGGGTCTCGTCGGCCTCCACGGTCCGGGCACGGGCGCACTCGTCGGGCAGATCGTCGTCGCCGAGGACGAACACCTCCTCGCCGATGTCCTTGAGGATCGTCCGCTGCGGGATGCCGTCGCGATGGATGAGGATGAGGTTCTCGCCGTGCGGGGAGAACTTGAGCTCGTAGGCGTAGAGCAGGTAGACGATCGGGTGCAGGTACGCGTCCAGGTAGCGGCGCAGCCAGGCGCGGGCGGTCAGCCCGGACCGCTCGATGAGTGCCCCGATGAGGGGCGTCCCGGTGTGATCGACGTGGAGCAGCGCCGCCATCGTCATCAGGTCCTCGCCGTCGCGCAGCCGGGGGATCGGCGACTGCCGCCACAGCGCGGCGAGCAGCTTGCGGTACTCCGAACCGGGTCGCGTGGCGGCCTCGAATGCGGGATTGCGGTAGCCGGCGGCGGCGATCTCGTAGAGCACCTCGAAACCGATCGACCGCAGGTAGGCGTCATCGCCGATCCGGCCGCGCACCCACTCGTTGATCCGCGGGGTGGTGCTCATGTAGTCCGCGGACATGCCGCGGGTGAAGCCCATGTTGGTGATGGACAGCGACACTTTGGTGTAGCAGCGCTCCGGGTCGGTGACGTCGAACAGCGTCCGGATGGACTGCTGCGGACGGTAGGCGTCGTCCGATGTTCCCAGCTCCACAATGCGGCCGTCGGCGAGCTCGGTGGCCAGCAGTCGCGCAGCCCGGTTCCGCCACTGCCAGGGATGGGCGGGCAGGTACCGGTAGTCCGCCGGATCGAGGCCGCGTGAGGCGAGCACATCGGCGAACACGGCGAGACGCGCGGCGCCCAGTTCGGACTCCAGGAGAGCCGGGTAGTCGACGCCGTCCATCGCGGCGAACTCCACGTCGCCGGCCCGGATCGCGAGCCAGACGAGCCGGAACTCCGGCCCGAACTCGGGGGCGTACCGGGGCAGATCGTCGGCGCTGAAACCGACGCGGCCGGCGTTCGCGATGAAGCACGGATGGCCCTCGGTCATCGCCGCCTCCACCCGCTGGAAGTCGGCCACCCGGTCGCCGGTGCCGCCGGCCAGCCGCCGCACGTCGACGCGGCGCTCGGCGGGGCGCTGCGCACCCAGCGTCAGGGTGTTGATCAGCTCCTCCAGATAGCCGGCGAGATCGTCGCCGGACAGCCCGAGGGTCGACGCCAGATCGGTCACCAGACCGACCGGATCGAGCGGCGCACCGGCCCCGTCGATGCTGCGGCGCAGACTCGCCTCGTCGATGCACCACGAGTCGAGGGCCAGGACCTCGGCGTCGAAGAGATAGTCCGTCCGGCCGTCGTCGGAGGTGACGGCGTAGCGCCCGTCGGGCAGCCGCCGCGGGGTGATCACCTGCTCGTGGCAGAGCTCGGCGAGGATCTTGACCGCCAGCCGGGTGCGGTACCCGTCGTCGACGTCGCGCGTCATGCGACCGTCACCCCCGGATCCACCCGGGTGCCGCCGTCGGTGACGCGCAGGAAGTCCTCCCGCGTGCAGTAGCTCAGGCGAGCGGTCTTGGCGCCGACCGGATGATCACCGGCGACCACGAAGCCGACCGCCGCATTCAGTCGATGCACCGCCGTGTTGCGGACATCGGGCTCGACGACCACGCGCTGAGCACCGGCCTCGAAGAAGGCGGTGCGCATGATGAACAGCATCACCTCGGCGGTGAAGCCGCCGATGGGGTCGTCGGTCGGCGCCACCAGCAGATGCATGCCGATGTCGCCGGGCGCCGGAACATAGCCGCTCGCCGGGTCGGCGAGTTCGCCGGCGGCCGGGTCGTACAGCTCGAACAGGAACCGCGGGTCGCCGTCCACCCGGCCCAGCCGCAATCCGTGCGGTGCACCGGTGTCGGCGTCCCGGATCATGCCGGCGACCTCGCCGTCGGTGGCCTCGGTCATCTCCCAGAACGCGGACTTGGGATGGTGCAGCCACGAACGCACCAGGGCGGTGTGGCGCTCGGCGTCCATCGGCTCGGCGGACAGCCGGTCGCGCAGCGGGGTGTTCGCCAGCTCGGCCGCCACCTCGTCGTCGGACATCGACATCACCGCCAGATATTCGTGGGCCGCGGCGCCGGCGGCCGGGCCGCCCGCCTCGCTGATCCGGCCGGCGAGGTCGGCGACCGTGCGCCGGGCGAAGACGTCAGCCACGCTCACGCCGGGAGCGGCGAGCCATTCGCGGGCCTGCGCGATGAAGCGGGTCGCCAGCACCGAGTCCACACCCAGGTCCAGGAAGTCGTCGTCGACACCGATCTCCGTCGCCGGCACCAGCTGACCGAGAAGATCGACGAGGACCTCCTCGATCGGGGTGCGCGGCGCGGTCCCGCCGGCGGCCGGTGCCTCGGCCGACGCGGCCAGTCGCTTCCTGTCGAACTTGCCGTTCGCGGTCAGCGGGAGCCGGTCGAGCACGGTCACCGTGCGCGGGATCATGTGCGGCGGCAGCAGATCGGTCAGCGCGGAGCGCAGCTGCGCGGCGTCGACGTCGCCGGAACGCGTGCCGGCGGCCGGGGCGACCGCGGCCCGCAGGTCACGCCCATCGGACCAGGCGACGGCGGCACCCACCGCCGGCAGGCCCAGCAGGGCGGCCTCCACCTCGCCGAGTTCGATCCGGTAGCCGCGCACCTTCACCATGTGGTCGGCGCGGCCCAGGTAGTCGAGGAACCCTCCCGGCAGGTAGCGCAGCACATCACCGGTCCGGTACCAGCGCACGCCGTCGTGGTCGACGAACCGGTCGGCGGTGCGTCCGGGGTCGCCGCGATACCCGGCGGCGACGCCGGGGCCGCCGATCCAGAGTTCGCCGGGGACGAAGTCGGGCCGGTCGCGGCCGAGGTCGTCCACCACGCGGCAGCGGACACTGGCCAGCGGCGTGCCGTAGGGCACGAACGTCGCGTCCTCCGGCAGATCGTCGGCCGCGCAGTAGGTGGAGTGGATGGCGGTCTCGGTGGTGCCGCCGAGACCGGCGGCCCGACAGTGCGGCGACTGGGCGGCCACCCGGTGCAGCAGCGTGACGTCCACCTTGTCGCCGCCCATGATGATCTCGCGCAACGACGGCGGCAGCGGCGCCAGATCCAGGATCATGCCGAGAATCGACGGAACGCAGTTCAGCACGCTCACCCGATGGTCGGCGAGGAGGCGCACCCAGTCGTCGGTCCTGGTCGCGGCGTCGTCGCCGGGCACCACGACGGCTCCGCCGACGGCGAGCAGAGCGAAGACGTCGAAGACGGAGAGATCGAACTCCAGCGACGACACGAGAAGACTGCGGTCGGCGTCGGTCAGGCGGAGTCGATCGACGAGATCGATCAGGGTGGCGACGGGCGCGCGGTGCGGCAGTTCGACGCCCTTGGGCGCACCCGTGGATCCGGAGGTGAACAGCACGTAGGCGAGGTCGTCACCGGTGACGGCGACCGGTTCGGCGGGGGCGTGGGTGCGGGCGGTGTCCAGGTCGAGAATGGCCGCGGGGGTGCCGGTCCACACGGCGGTCCGGTCGGTGAGAACGGCGGCGGGTGCCGCGACCGACACGATGCGTTCCCGGCGGGCCGGCGGCTGGGCGGGGGAGATCGGGACGTAGGCGGCGCCGGCGCCCAGGACACCGATCGCGGCGGCGATCTGGGCGCCGCTCTTCGGCAGATCGAGGACCACGGTGTCGCCGCGGGTGACGCCGGCCTCGGCGAGCGCACCGGCGATCCGCCGTGCCTCGTCGGCGAGCTCGGCGTGCGTCCACACCCGCTCGTCGGAGATCACCGCGGGCCGGTCGGCGCGCTGCGGTGCGGCGGCCAGGAAGCCGCCGTGGAGGGAACCGTCGAACGGCCCGTCGGCCGGCAGCGGGCGTTCGGCGGCACGTCGCTCGGCCCGGACCCGCTCGTCGACCGGATCGGGGGCCGGCTCGTCCCATCGGCCGTCGATCAACCGGCCGAGTGCGGCCAGGTAGTAGGCGAACATCGCGTCGGCGGCGCCGTCGCGGAGCGCGGAGACCCGGACGTCCCAGTTGAGCAGCAGCCCACCGGCCACCTCGGTCACCTGCGCGTCGAGCAGCACCTGCGGGCCCTGCGAGACGATCCACGACGGGGAGCCGAACTGGTCGTTCACGGCCGGGGAGAACAGCTCGCCCAATCCGAGGGCGCTGGTGAACACGACCGGTGAGACCAGCGGCTCGCCGTGATGCCGGCTCAGTTCGCGCAGCACGTCCAAGCCGCTGAACGTGCCATGCGATGCGGCCTCGTGCAGCTCGGTGCGGATCGCCGCCGCCCGCTGGGCGAGGGTGGCCGGCTCGCTCAGATCGACGCCGATCAGGATCGACGACGTGAAGTCGCCGACCACCTTCTCCAGGTCGGGATGCTCGCCGTCCGGGTCCGCGGAGTGACGGTCGAACATCGGCACCGTGAGCAGGAAGCGCGGTGAGACGGTGTGGGTGCCGATCGCCTCGGCGAAGGCGGCGGCCACCGCGGCGGCGGGCGTGACCCCGTGGTTCCGGGCGTGATCGGACAGCCGGCGCCAGTCGGCGGCATCGATCCGGTGGTGCAGCCGGACGGTGCGGGCGCCGCCGGGTTCACCGCCGTCGACCGTCGGCAGTTCCGGGGGTCCGGGCAGGTCCGCGATCCGGTCCCGCCACCATGCCGCGTCCGCGTCGTTCACCGGCTGGGCGGCGCGCACGGCGCTGAGGTCGCGGTAGGTGCTGTGCAGCGCAGGGAGATCGTCGCAGAGGTACAGGTGGGCCAGATCGTCGACCAGGACCCGGTAGCTCATCGCGTCGGCGGCCAGCATGTCGACGTCGAGGTGGATCCGTGATCCGCCCGACGGCAGCAGGGTCAGCTCGGCGCGGAACGTGCCGCCGTCCTCGACCGGAAGACGACGGTGCGTGCCGTGTTCGCGGCGCCGCTCCAGTTCGGCGGCCGCCTCCTCGGGGGTCGCCGACCGCAGGTCGTGGACCGCGCACGCATCCGGGTGGACGTCGACGATCCGCTGGGTGCCATCGGCGTTCATCCGGGCACGCAGCATCGGGTGCCTCCGCGCCAGCGCGTCGACCGCCTCGGTGAATCGTGGAGCGTCGATCGGGTGGTCGGTGTCGAACTCGACGTACAGGTGCGCGGCGACGCCGCCGAGTGCGTGGCTGCCGGAGCGCCCCACCCAGTAGGCGTGCTGCATGGGCGCCAGCGGGAAGTCGTCGCCGGCCTCGTCGCCCGCGGTGTCACCGGTGGACGGCCGGACGGCGTCGGGTGCGATGGCGGCGTCGCCGAGGAGCGCGGTCCATGCGGCGAGGGTGGGGCGTGCGGTCAGCCGTTTGAAGTCGACGTCGAAACCCCGTTTGCGCCACTGCCCGGCGAGCCGCATGAGGCGCAGCGAATCGAGCCCGTGCATCACCAGGTCGTCGTCGGCGCCCAGAGTCCCGGCCTCGACACCGAGCAGGGCGGCGACCTCGTCGCGCACGTCGAGCTGCGTCGTGACTTCCGGACCTGCTGATGACATCGGTGGGACCTCGCTGGGGTGGGAGTGGACGGATTCAGGAACGGGCCGGCAGGCTCGCGCTGAGCGCGGCCTTGTCGACCTTGCCGATGGCGGTCACCGGGATCGACGGCACGACGTGGAGTTCATCGGGCAGTTTGAAGGCGGCCAGACCGCGATCGGTCAGGAACTCGCGGAGCTCGACGAGCTCGAAGCGTCCGTCCCGGCGGATGCTCGTGCGAGGTGACGACGAGCGCGGAGATCCGTTCGCCGAGCCCCTCGTCGGGGACGCCGATCACGGCCGCCTGGCGCACCGACGGATGTGCGATCAGGTTCTCTTCGACGTCGTCGGCGGCCACGTTCTCGCCGGCGCGCACGATCGTGTCCTTGATGCGTCCGGTCACGGCGAGGTGGCCGGACGGCAGCCGCCGGACCTTGTCGCCGGAGCGGTAGAAGCCGTCCGGCGTGAATGAGGCGGCCGCCCGTTCGTCGCCGCGGTAGTAGCCGCGGATCGTGTACGGGCCGCGCACCAGCAGTTCCCCTTCGGTGCCGTCGGGGACGTCGTCGCCGTGCTCATCGACCACACGCACCTCGTCGAGGTCGCACATCGGGCGGCCCTGCACCCGGTGCACCAGGTCTCGTGGATCGTCGCGGCGCGTGAAGCAGATCAGCCCCTCGGCCATGCCGAACACCTGCTGGGTGACCGGCCCGAGAGCGGCGTCGAGGGCCTCGGCATCGGACTGCGCCAGTTTGGCGCCGCCCACCAGCAGCAGCCGGAGCGACGAGAGATCCGCCGGCTCCCACTCGGTGGCGGCGCACCACACCTGAGCGAGGGCGGGCACGAGCGCGGTCACGGTCACCCCGCGCCGCTCGATCACGTCGAACGCCGCATCCGGACTCGGATCGTCGGTCAGCACCGCGTGGCCGCCGGCCGTCCAGGTGCCCAGGATGCCCGGGCAGCACAACGGGAAGTTGTGGGCGGCGGGGAGCGCGGCGAGGTAGACGCCGTCGGCACCGAGCCCGGCGACCTGTGCCGAGAGCCGGGCATTGAGTTCGTAGTCGTCATGGGTGCGGGCGATGAGCTTCGGCAGACCGGTGGTGCCGCCGGAGATCAGCAGCAGCGCCGGCGTGGCCGGATCGGCGGCGGCGGGCAGGTCCGCCCCGTCCGGGTCGGCGTCCGGCAGGGCAGCGAACGGACCGGGGTCGCCGGCGACGAAGACGTGTCCGACGGACGGGACGCGAGCGGTCAGCTTGGCGGCCAGGTCCCGGTAGTCGTAGCCGCGGGCACCGTCCTCGGTCACGTAGGCGACGGCAGCGGAGCCGGCGGCGAGGTGGGCGATCTCGGAGATGCGGTGTGCCGGCAGGGTCATCACCGGCACCAGGCCGGCACGCAGAAGACCGAGCAGCGTCACCGCGAACTCCACCGAGTTGTGCTGCTGCAGCACCACGCGGGAACCGGGCTCCAGGCCGGCGGCGGCGAAGCCCGACGCCCGGCGATGCAGGGCGTCGGTCAGCTCGGCGTAGGTCAGCGTGCGGTCGCCGTCGCTGACGGCGGGACGGTCCGGGGTGGTGCTCGCGTGATCGGTCACGATCCGCCACAGCGGCCGGCCGGCGAAGACCCCGGCCGCGTCGTAGCGGTGCGCGGCGTCGTCGCGATACGGAACGAAACCGGTGAGCAGATCGCCGGTCACGACGCTGCTCCGGCCACCAGGCCCGCGGCGATGCCGCGGCGGATCTTGCCCGACGGGGTCTTGGGAAGTTCGCCCTTGCCGATCAGGCTGACGGCGGAGACCGGGACGCCGACCGCGTCGAAGACGGCGCGGACGATGTCGTCGTGGATGCGCGCCGCATGCTCGTCGTCGCCGGTGGTCTCGGCGATGACGGCGATGCCTTCCCGGCCGCCGGTCCGCCGGTGCGGCACCGCCGCGACATTGCCGGTGCGGACGCCGTCGACGGTGCCGGCGGCGCGTTCGATGACCGTGGGCGACAGATTGCGTCCGGACACGATGATGACGTCTTTACTGCGGCCGGCCACGACGATCTCACCGTCGGCGGTGAGGTATCCGAGGTCGCCGGTGTCCAGCCAGCCGTCCTCGTCGACCGCGTCGACGAAGCCGCCCGGTGTCAGGTAGCGCGCGGTGACCGAGCCGCCCCGCAGCAGCAGTGCGCCGATCCGATCGGCGGGCAGTGGTCGGCGGTCCCCGTCGAAGACCTTCACCTCGAGGCCGTCGACCGGCCGGCCGAGCCGGACATGGGTGCGGGCCGCGGGGTCGTCGGAGCGGACCACGGTGCTCGCCGACTCGGCGGCGTCCGCCTCGATCCGGTCGAGAGCGAACCGGCGCTGCGGGGAGTCGAAGGACACTGCGAGGGTGGTCTCGGCCATGCCGTAGCTCGGCAGCATCGCCTCCGGACGCAGCCCGAAGCGTGCGCCCTCGTCGAGGAAGAGGTTCATCGAACGCTCGTCGATCGGTTCGGCGCCGTTGATCGCGATCCGCAGGCTCGACAGGTCGAAGGCGCCGTCCGGGGCGCGGCGCAGCCGCTTGGCGAGGACGGCGTAGGCGAAGTCGGGCGCCGCGGTGCAGGTGCCGCCGAAGCGCGTGATCAGTTCGGCCCACGCCTGCGGCTTGCGGAGGAATGCGAGCGGGGTGGTGATGACGGCCTCCACTCCGGCGATCATCGGCATCAGCAGCATGCCCACCATGCCCATGTCGTGATAGAGCGGCAGCCAGCTGACGGCCACGTCGTGTCCGGTCGGGGCGATCGCGGCCTCCATCGCCCGATGGTTCTGTTCGACGTTGCCGAAGGTGATGGCGACGGCCTTGGGGGTGCCGGTGCTGCCGGAAGTGAGTTGCAGGATGGCGAGGTCGTCGGCGTCGACGGGGATCGCGTCGGCGTCGGGATGTCCGGCCAGGGACGGCAGCGGCAGGGCGGGGGCGCCGAGGTCGTGGCCGTCGAGGGCGGCGGTGAACGGCTCGCCCAGCACCACGGCCGTCGCGCCCAGCATGGCGATCACCTCGCGGGTCTCGGTGAGCCAGACCTCCAGATCGGTGCGCGGCGTGGGCTGATGGAGCATCGTGAACGACGCCCCGCGCATCCAGATCGCCTGGACGAGGTCGGCGACGTCGCCCGGGTCGCCGGCCAGGACGGCGACGGCATCGCCGTGGCCGACGCCGGCTGCGGCCAGCCCGGCGGCCGTGCGGCGGGCATCCGTGCGCACCTGATCCCAGTTCCGGTAGCGGAGATCGGCGGGGTCGTCCCCGCTGTGCAGTCCCGTCTCCGTGGGTGCCGGAGCGGTGAGCCACGACTGGACGAGAGTGCGCATCGGGGGATTCCTCCAGGGAGATATCGCGAAACGGCTGACTCGCGGAACAGGCGAGGCTAACCTCATGAAAGTGAGGATAGGTATACCTTGCCTACTCGCCGGCAGTCCACTAGGTTCGCCAGTGACTCTCGCCACGCCCCGCGATCCACGCGAAGTGCGAACGGCGACATTTCACGAGCTCAGGAGGCCAATCGTGTCGGACCATGTCGAGAACGTCCTCAAGGAGATCCTCGTCGGGGACCTCGATCTCTCCCCCGACGACGTGAGTGGTGAATCACGTCTCGTCGAGGACCTCGGACTCGATTCGGTCGGCTTCGCGATCGGCGTCGTCGCCATCGAGGAACGCCTGGGCGTCAAACTCACCGAACGCGAGATGCTCGAGACCTCGACCGTCGACGACCTGGAGACCCTCGTCCGTTCCCGACTGGCACCGGCCGACGCGGGCGTCTAGATGATCGACCTCGGACCGCAGGACCACACGTACCTGCATCTGGAGACCCCGGCCCGGCCCATGCACTGGGCGATGCTGCTGCGACTCGATCCCGCCGCCGGGCCCCTCGACCTCGACGCGGTGCGCCGCCGGGTCGCCGAGCGCGCCCACCGGTACGAGATCTTCCGCACCGGGATCACCGGCGGGCGCTGGCGCCGGCCCCGGGTGCAGACCGTCGACGCGATCGATCCGGACGTGCAGGTCGTCGAGCACACCTACGACGACGACGCCGGCCTCCACACGGCGATCGGCGCCCTGATGGGCGAGCATCTCGAGCGCGGCCGGCCGTTCTGGCAGCTCACCGTCTTCACGCCGCGGCATCCCGGCGATGCGCAGCACCTGTTGCTCCGCGTGCACCACAGCCTGTCAGACGGCATCGCCGGCGCGGCGTTCTCGGCCCTGCTCGCCGACGGTGACGACGCCGAGCTCGCCGAGTTCGACCGATTCGCCACCAGCCCCCGCTTCCACGTGAGCGGCATCGACGCGACCGACCTCGCAACGGCGAAGGCGGCCTTCGGAGCGTCCTGGGAGGAAGGCGCCGCCGGCCGCGACTGGCCGCGGCTCGGCGACGCCGGGCACCGTCAGACCACCTGGCTGAGCGTGCCGACCCGCGACCTGCGGCGGGCCGCGCGCGCCCGGGACGCCTCCGTGCACGAGTACCTGCTCGCGGCGACCGGCGCCGCGCTCAGCGCTGCGCCGCCGACCGGTACGGCGGCGCAGAACCTGCGGGTCACCCTGCCGGTCACGCTCGACAAGGAATTCCGCCACACCGGCAACGCGGTCGCGGTCTCACTGCTGAACCTGGCCGGGAACCGGAGTGCGATCGACGAACAGCTGCCGGCGATCCGGACCCAGCTCGAACGGATCGAGCGGGACCGGCCCGAGCTGTACCTCGCCGCCGCCGACGACGCCCCACGCGCACCCTGGCCGATCTTCCGGGTGCTGTCGAACGCATCGATGCGGAGGATGTCGCCGGACGTCCACATCGGGATCAACCCCGGCTTCACGCGTGTCCGCACCGTCCTCGGTACATCGATCGACGACCTCATCGCACTGTCGCCGCTGGTCGGCTACTCGTTCTCGGTCACCGTCCTGGTCCTGGGCACCCGGACGAGCTTCGGCGTCGTCGTCGACGGTGACCGGCTCGACGGGTACGGCGCACGCTTCGCCGACGCCTTCACCCGACGACTCGCCGACGCCGACGTGTCCACCGAACCGGTCTAGGAAGGAACCCGACATGGGCAAGCTCGCTCCGTCACCGCTCGATCCCCGCGCTCGCGGCGTGGCCGAACGACTGCAGAAGGCCAGTCGCCGGCAGTCCCTGCCCCCGATCCTCCCGATGCTGCGGCACGCGGCACCTGGGATCCGACGATGACCGAGCACGGCAAACAGTGGCTGGCCGACAAGTACGTCGTCCTCGACCCGGAGAAGGCCGCGCTCTGCTACCTGGAGTCGTGATCGGCACCGAACACGAGCCCGGCAAGGTCGCGGCGGCACGGCAGAACCTGGAGGACGCCGGCCTCGGCGACTACGCCGACATCCTCGAGCGCGACCTGCGCGACACCCTCGTCGACATCGACGCGCCGATCGACTTCGTGCTGGTCGACATCTGGATCCCGATGGCGGCACCCGCACTGAAACTCCTGGCCCCGAAGCTGCGGCGCGGTGCGCTGGTGGTATGCGACAACGTGGTCAGCGGGGCATCGCACTACCGCGAGTACACGGACTTCGTCCGCGACCCGAACGGGCCGTTCCAATCGGTGACCGTGCCCGGGCAGGGCGGCCTCGAAGTGTCGATGAAGCGCTGAATCAGAGCAGGCCGGGTCAGACCAGGCTGGGCCACAGCGGGTCGCCGGGA
Organism: Gordonia sp. (in: high G+C Gram-positive bacteria); assembly: GCF_047600565.1. Taxonomy (GTDB): domain Bacteria; phylum Actinomycetota; class Actinomycetes; order Mycobacteriales; family Mycobacteriaceae; genus Gordonia. Next base: position 2,129,223 of record NZ_JASGKN010000001.1, on the reverse strand, counting down.
CCGATGTCCAGCGTGCACTCGGACGGACGGGGATCCGGCACGTACGACCACGCGAGCACGCCGGCCACCCCGTGGCCGCGCAACTCCTCGATGCGCGCGCGCAGGGCCGACGCCCGTTCGTCGAGGGGACGGCACGACCCGCCCTCGTAGCCGAGCTCGGCGACGAAGAGAGGCTTCCCGAGCTTCGTGGCCTGCTCGATGCGCGCCGGGATCGACTCGGTGTCCGGGACCGGGTCGGTGAGCGTGTAGTCGTGGTACTCCAGCACGTCGATGCCGTCCGAGGCGCCGACCGTGGCGTACTGATCGCCGGCGGTGCCGCACTGACCGCCGCCGGTGAGCCCCGCGAACAGCAGATGCGTGGAGTCGATGGAGCGGATCAGCGCACCGGTCTCATCGAAGAAGGTCCGCAGTACGGCGGTGGCGTCGGCCGGACAGGTGCGGTTGCGGTAGTCCTTGCAGTCGCCGGTGCCGCAGACGCCGGGCTCGGCTTCGCCCATCGCCGTCCAGCCGACCAGCATCGGCTCGTCCTTCCAGCGGTCGACGGCGGTGCGCACCCAATCGGCGTAGGTCCCGTGCACCGACTCCTTCGCGGTCTTCCAGCCGCCGGTGTAGAAGTCGTGGTCCCGGAACTTCTCGCCGTCGCAGGATCCGTCGCCGGCGGCCAGCACCGGCAGCACCAGCTGGTCGTGGCGGGTGGCGGCGGCGAAGACGTCGTCGATGCGGGAGAAGTCGGCCTTGCCGTTGTCCTTGCGCTGGGTGAACGGCGCGAACAGGGAGAACCGGGTGAGGGAGCGCGGCGGCAGGGCGTCGAAGTACTGATCCAGGTCCACTTGAGCGCCGCAGCCCACGTTCAGCGACCAGTCGGTGCCCAGCTGGTAGGCGTTGAAACCGGTCGGCCACCAGGCCTTGCCGTCGAGCTGCAGGCCCTTCGCCGTCGCGGTCACCCGATGGGACGGAAGATCGCCCGGACCCGGGTCGTGCGAGTTGTGCCAGACCACGAAACTGCCTCCGATCAGCAACAGGAGGAGCAGAGCGAGTTCGCTCAGCACCCAGTCGCGTTCCCCGGCTCTCATCGGCGGTGAGATTACCCGCCGCCCGGATCGCCGGGATCCCCGACGACTTCATAGATACGCCAGTCCGGCTGGTCCTGTCCCTGATTGCGCGCTTCCATCCGCAGCACCGCGATGTCGGCGCCCGTCTCGTACAGGGTCGGATAGCGCAGATTCAGTGCATCGGACTTGCCGCGCCCCGTGTCGGGCACCGACAGCATGTACTTGACGCCGAAGTGGACCGGGTCGTTCAGGATCTCCGGAAAGTCCTGATCGGAGGGGATCACGAACTGCTTCGGATGCCGGGACCGCACCACCACGGCGAACCCGTAGACGGTGTCGGTGAGCACCGAGCCGTCCGGCAGGTTCAGCGAATCCAGATAGTCGGCCAGCGAGCGCTCGGTGGAGAAGGTGCGGGCCACCTTCCGTCCGTCCAGATACTCCTTGTCCACCGACCTCGGATCCGGATCGACGACGGTGCGGAGGGCGAACTCCTGCGGTGCGTGTTTGGGCGAACCCATCCCGGCGACGGTGACCGGTACCGCCAGCACCATCGCGACGGCGGCGAGCACCGCCAGGCCGGCGTAGACGAACCGCCGCAGGTCGGCGATCGTCGGCAACGTCGCCTCGCGGCCGAGACGCCGCCACGGCACCAGCCGGGTCGCGGGGACCGCGAGGAGGGCGACGACCGCAGCGAGCGGCACGACCGTCAGATAGAAGCGCAGGAAGCCGAACGTGGACCCGCGCAGATAGGTGAACGTCTGGAAGCCGAGCACCGCCACGCACACCACCAGGACCGCGACCAGCGGGTACAGACGCCGTCGTCGTGCCCGAACCACGAAGACGGCGGCCAGCAGCACCGGCAGGAGCGGCGCCATGATCAGCATCTCGGTGACCGAGAATCCGAGCGCCTGGCCGGTCGTGGTGGAGCCGGTGCCGCCGGACTGCGCGATGATGGCGGCGTTGCCGTATTCGGAGGTGAACTGGGCGAGCAGCTCACCGTTGATGATCCAGCTGGTCAGCGCCCAGGCGACGAACGCGATGCCGGCCGGCGCCAGCACCAGTGCGGCGTCGATCAGGGCACGCTGCCGCTTCTTGTCGGTGCGCTGTGGACGCCGGTAGCTGACGACGGCGACGAAGAACGCGGCCAGACCGGCGGCGGCACCCAGGTCGTAGCGCGTGAGGAAGCCCAGAGCCAGCGCGATGCCGGCCGACACCAGCTCGTGGACGTCGTCGGTGTCCACCCAGCGGATCAGGCAGCGCGCCGCCCACACGATGAAGAAGACCGCCGGCGCCTCGCTCATGCCGTTCGCGCCGTACAGCACGATCATCGGGTTGACGGCGAACGCGCCCACCACGACCAGCGTCAGAGCGGGCGGTACCCCGCGATCGCGGGCGACCCCGGTCAGGACGGCCACCGCGCCCGCCATGAACGCCGACGACATGATCACGCTGGAGAGGGCGTCCGCGGTCAGCGCCGGGAACCACGGCGACAGGGCGATCAGCGGTAACTGCACGACCGCGGTCAGCGGGGTGAAGATGAAGCCGATCGCCGACAGATGCGGATCCCGGCTGTAGAGGACGCTCTGCGCCGCCTGGACACGCGACAGGGCGTCGCCGAAGAAGTACTGCTGGTCGACGGCCAGATAGATGCCGACGGCCAGATAGATCACCCAACAGACGGCGAAGACGGTGAGCGTGAGGCGCCGGGACGGCCGGGCCGGCGCCGGGTGGGCGTCGGGCACGTGGACCGGGGAGGCGACGGTCGCGGTCATGAGGTGCCGTCCTCGTGGCCCGGGTCGGGGTCGCTGTTCTTGTTCGACGAGTCCGCCAGACCGTGCACCGTCTTCTCCCAGTACGACGGGCTGGTGATCAACTGGAACATGCCCTTGATCGCGGCGATCGACATCATCACCCAGTAGGCGGGAACCAGCAGCGACGACCAGAACAGTTCACTGCGGTCGTCTTCGCGGATCGCGATGATGTTCATGTAGATCGCGGCGGTGTTGCCGAACACCAGCGATGCCAGCGCCAGGTAGTAGAACGGCACCGGGAACAGCTTCGCGATCGCCGGCGGTGCGCCGGTGATCCAGGTGATCAGGATCAGCCAGAACAGCATGTTGATGCAGGCGATCGCCGGGGTGCCGGCGAGCAGCAGCGTGAACCGGTACATCTGCACCGGACCGATGGCCTTCCACAACTGCACCGGATGCCGCATGTGGACCAGCCACGTCTGCATGTAGCCCTTGTACCAACGCGACCGCTGGCGCACCCAGTTGATGCCGTCGACGTTCGCCTCCTCCAAGGTCACCGAATCGATGACGGCGGTGCGGTAACCGCGTGCGGCGATCCGGACCCCCAGGTCGGCGTCCTCGGTCACGTTGTGCGGATCCCAGGCGCCGATCTCGTCGAGCAGTGACTTGCGGAAATGGTTGGACGTGCCGCCCAGCGGGATCGGTGAACGGCTCGCCATGATGCCCGGCAGCAGGAAACCGAACCAGATGCCGTAGTCGGCGGTGAACCACTCGGTGAGCGTGTTGTCCTTCGCATTGTGGAAGCTCAGCTTGCCCTGCACGCAGACGACGTCGTCGTCGGCATCGGCGAAGGCGGCCGCCACCCGGCGCAACTGCAGGGGGTCCGGCTCGTCCTCGGCGTCGAAGATGGTGATGATGTCGCCGGTCGCGAAATGCAGGCCGTAATTGCAGGCCTTCGGTTTGGTGCGGGGATCGGCGGGCGGCACCTTCACCACGGTCACCATGCCGTCGTCGTCGAGTCCGCGCGCCGCCTCGATGGTCACGTCGTCGTCGGCCTCCAGGAGCAGCAGCACCTGCACCTTCTCCGGCGGGTACTCCAGCGCCCGCATGTTCGCGATCAGATCGCCGACCACCTCGGGCTCGTTGTAGGCGGGCACCAGCACCGTGTAGTTCGGCAGGTCGTCGTCGGCGATCGCACGGGCCTGCTCGTCAGGGATGTGAATGGCGCCGCCCATCAGGCCGCGCTGGAAGATCAGCAACCGGTCGATCAGCGCGAGCACATAGATCACGGTCATGGTGCAGACCAGGACCGTCGCCGTCGGCATCGGCCAGGCGATCGCACACCCGATCACCACGGCCGCGATCACGCCGGCGGTGATCTTCTGCGAACGGGTGAACGCGACCGACGCCGACGCATCCGGGAAGCGGGTGCGCAGACCGTCGACCGCGTCGACGAGCGCGGCCTGACAGTAGTCGTCGTCGGCCATCAGATCGTCGATGGAACGGGTGCCCTCAGCCATGACCGCCGCCCGTCGACGCGATCTGCGTCTCGATCAGGTCGCCGGCGAGTTCGGTGAGGAGATCCCGGTCCTTGAACCGCGGATTCAGGTCCTCGGTGACCGCGTTGCCGCGCAGCACCAGCGTCAGCATGCCGCTGATCGCATGCCACGTGTCGCGTTTGCGGCGGAACTGCGGGAAGCCGGCGCTCGCCTCGTGGTTGTCGACGGAGAACAATGTGACCTGCTGGGTGCGCGTTCCGTCGTTCCACCGCCACATCATCCGGTTGTAGGTGAGGAGCCGCTTGTCGTCGACGATGGTCTGCAGCACCCCCGACACCCCGTGCGGCAGGGCGACGTCGACCGGCGGCGACAACCGGGTGTCGTCGATCTGATAGGTGAAGGTGGGCAGGTAGACGTCCAGGGTCATCGGCAGCGCGGTGTCGATGACGTCGACGGCCACCCGGCGCGGACGGGCGTGCACATCGAAGCGCGGATCGCCCTGGTTCTGTTCGAGCACCTGACGGTCGCGGGTGGCGTCCCAGCCGTAGACGGTGACCGGGCCGGGCGGCGTGGAGCGGATCTGATGCCAGTCGGCGGGAACGATCAGCGGCGGCGCGGTCCGCAGCCCGGCGATCGTCGGGCCGTCGTCGACGGTCACCTTCGGGACACTGACGAAGTGCAGGATCGCCGCGGCGACCGCGAGCAGGATCATCGCGCGCGGCACCTGCGGTGCGGTGAGCGGCCGCAGCTCGCGGCCCGGGAACATGCGGAGTGTGCGGTGCGGGATCCGCCGCTGGACGTACACGAAGGCGGCGATGATGAACGCGCACCCGACCGACGGCCACCACATGTAGTCGCCGACCCGGCCGTGAGGATCGATGATCGCGATGAACACCAGCAGGACCGACCCGAGGATCGCCGACGCGACGGCGCCCCACAGGGCGGCCCGGCGGCTGTAGCCGACCGCGACGACGGTCGCCGCGACGCACAGAAGCAGCATCACCGCGCCCGCCGCGATCCGGCTGCCGCCCAGAGACAGGACGGCGATGCGGAACGGCAGCGGGAACATCGACAGACTCAGCACCCACACCCAGCGGTATCGCATCGTCGGGCGCAGCCCGAACAGCAGCACGCAGCCGCCGAACACGAACACCACCATCGACAACACGTCGACGTGGGTCACCAGATAGGCGGGCATGTAGCGCCGGTTGAGCAGACCTTCGAGGAGCAACGCCAGCACGAGCACCACGATCCCGACGATGAAATCGGTGTCGCGGTCGTAGATCGGCGGCTCCTGATCGTGCCGGAGCGTGACGCCGAGCGCGGCGATCAGGCAGAGGACCAGTGCCACCGGCAGGTAGACCAGAAGGGTCCGCTCCGACATCTCGAAGGCCACCGCCCGCAGTGTGCCCCAGTAGGCGAACACCGTCAGCGCCACCAGCACCGTCCACCGGAGAGCGATGCGCCACGACGTGTTCGCCACCCGCGGCGGATGCCGGGGAGCCTCGACCTCGTCGTCGATCACGTCCGGATCGGCGGGGCCGAGGTCCTCCCCGGGGGCGCTGACGGTCATCGGGCGGCCGTCAGTTCTGGTCCGCGTCCCCGGTGCCGTCGGCATCGGTGTCCGCGGCCGCCGTGACGGCCGGTGCCGGGCGTCGACGCCGCCAGAGCAGCAGGCCGGCGACGGCGGCGAGCGCGGCGACGACCACGGCCACACCGATGCCGGCCTTCGCGAGCGTGCTCATGCCGGAGGCCGCGGGAGCGGCGGCCGTCGACCGTCCGTAGAACACCGGTGCGTGATCGGCGGCCTGCAGCAGGGCGGTGCCGGACAGCGACGACCACCGGGTCGGGTCGGCGTTCAGCCAGTCCAGGGCGTCGTCGAGCAGATTCGGCGCATCGGTCGACGTGGCGGCCAGCACCGAGCGCTTGCCGTCCCAGTAGGCCTGCAGCGACCCGAACGGCACGTGCGGGATGTTGGTGACGGCCGGCTGACCGTCGAGCCCGGTGACCTCGATGCGGCCGTCGCCGTCACCGCGCACCGGCAGCGTCAGGTTCGGCAGTCCGGTGCCGTCGCCGGAGATCAGGACCTCCGGCTGCGACGCGTTGAGCGCATTCATGTCGACCACGTCGACTCCGAGCGGCACCGCCGACAGCCGCTGCATACCGGTCATGACGGTGACCGCGCGGGTGACGTCGGCGACGTCGCCCTTGGTCCATGCGAGCTGGGTGCGGGGCATCAGTGATTGGGGGACCGATTCGAGGCCGGCCGGGACGGGGGGACTGGCCGGATCCACCTGGATCTGACCGGCCGACGACAGCGACAGGCTCGCGCGGGTCTCATCGCCGCAGCCGCCGCGGGTGTCGCCGCGTTCCACGGTCACCCGGAGCTCGGTGTAGCGGTGCAGGACGTCGTTCGGGACGGTCACCCAGCGGTTGAAGGCGCCCGATGCGTCCGCGGCCCAGGTGTCGATCACCCGGTCGCCGGAGCGCACCACCACCTGGCCGCCGGTGGCGGTGGGCGGCGGCGTGTAGGTGCCCTGGATCTGGACCCGGACGTTCTGGACGGGTCGGCCGAGGCGGGCCTGGTCGATACCGACGGCCAGCGACGGCCAGCCCAGGGCGGTGACGTGCTGGTCGCCGACACCGATGTCGGCGAGGGTCTGCACCTCGCGTGGCAGCTGCGGCGACGGGACGGACGGGCCGGGGAGCGCCGCCGACCCCATCGCCAGCTGGGACAGATCCGAGGTGAGGAACGCGGCCTCCTGGCCGAGATCCTTGCCGCCCACGGTCAGGTACCGGCCGTCGTCGGCGAGGGCGAGGCCGCCCTGCTCGTCTTCGGAGACGACGATCTGCCGGTCCAGCGGATCCGCGGTGGCCGGCGGCCGCATGGCCGAGCGCGGCAGCGACTTGGTCTGCACCCGGATCGGGGCGCCGGTGTAGTGCGCGACGATCGCGGTGGCGAGACCGACGGCGGCGGCGCCTTCGTCCTTGCGGACGTCCTGCGGCACGTAGAGGGTGACGCCGGTGGTGACCGGGGGCAGGAAGTCGGCGACCGTCGTGGGGGTCGCCGGGGTGCCGGAGAACGTGACGCCGGCGTCGGTGATGCGGAACGAGTCGTCCGGCTCCCAGTCGCAGAAGCCGTCGGTGCGCAGGTAGCTGTGCAGCGTGACGCTGGCCGAGCGGGTGGTCTCGTCGACCTTGATGCCGGTGAGCGGCAGGCTGATGGGTGCGTTCGGCGCCGTCGGGACCGCCGTGCGGGACAGGACACGGTCACCCTGGCGGACGTCGATGGTGCCGCCGGTGACGTAGGCCGGGACGGTCACGCGGCCGGTGACGGTGGCCGGCGTGGTGCCATCGGGGACCGCGATGTTGAGCACGAAGTCGTAGCCCTGACCCGGCATCATGATCGTGTTGGACGAACCCAGCAGATCCATGCCGACGCGGAGCGCGCCGTCCTGGGCCGGACTGTCGTCGGGATTCGCCGGATCGGCGGGCTGGGCGCTGGTCGTAGGTTCCGGATCTCCCGGTGCGGCGAGTGCGATGCCGGTTCCGGTGGGCAGGAGCAGCATCAGGGACGTGGCGGCGATCGCCGTCAAACTACGGGACATAGCTTTTAGTACACCTCATATCGGGCTCGACAGGCGCTTTTCCGCACGTGTCTCCCGCGGCCTGATCGGCGGCGGGATGCATCGATTCGTCGTGTTCGAGGCCCTGTCCGTTACGCCTCATTGGTTTCACGTGCAACGAATCGACCTCTGACCTGCTCCGAGGGCTGGTGTGGCGGGAGAGGCGGATGGTTACGCTGAGTCGGTGAACAGCGATCCCGGCACCGAGTTCACGCTGGCCTACGTGCCCGGCGTGATGCCGGCCAAATGGGTACGGATCTGGCACGAACGCCGGCCCGGCATCCCGCTGCGGTTGATCGAGTGCCCGGCCGACGGCGCCGCCGCCCTCGTGACCGCCGGGGACGCGTCCGCGGCCCTGGCCCGGCCGGACGTCGGCGGCGATCCGCATCTGTCGGCGATCCGGCTGTACGAGGAGACCCCGGTGGTCGTGGTCCCGAAAGACCATCTGTTCACCGCGGCCGACGAGGTGACCGTCGCCGACCTCGCCGGCGAACCCGTCCTGCAGCCCCTCGACGACGTCCTGACCTGGCCGGAGTGTCCCGGCGCACCGGTCGAGCATCGTCCGGAGACCACCGCCGATGCCGGCGAACTCGTGGCCGCCGGCATTGGCGTCCTGGTGGTGCCGCAGTCCCTCGCGCGGCTGCACCATCGGCGCGATCTGGTGTACCGCCCGATCATCGACGGCCCGGCGTCCGCCGTCGCACTGCTCTGGCCGGAACCCACCTCGGACCTCGTCGAGGAGTTCATCGGCATCGTCCGCGGCCGCAAGGCGACCTCCTCGCGCGGCGATCAGCCCGCCCCGAAGCGCTCCGCCCGCGAGAAGGCGCTCGCCAAGCAGGCCCGGCGTGCCGCCGCGGGCGGCACGACGCCGAACACCCGCCGGACCAAGGGTCGCGGCGGGCGTCGGGGCTAGCTCACTGGGGCCGAAACGGACCGTCGGGTCACCAGACGAACAGCCACGGATTCGATCGGCACAGCACCTTGGTGCGCTGCGCGGCCGGCTTGCCCGAATCGAGGGCACGCTCGGCGATCGACAGCATCCGCGCCGAGTAGGTGATCGTCAGGTGATCGGAGGTGTCCTGCTCGCAGCCCTGCTGCAGCAGGAGGTTGTTCACGCCCCGCGCATGCAGGTAGGCGGTCTCGTGCGGGGTCACCACCTCGTCGTACTTGGTGGACACCGCGGTGTACTCGATGCCCGGGTAGGTGACCCGGCCCTTGTTGAGTGCCTTGATGGCCGGCGATCCGACCGCCTGGTCCATCGGGCCGGCACCCAGCGTCCACGCGAACATCGGGGTCGCGTCCAGGCCGGCGTCGGCCACGGCGCGATTCATCGAGGCGATGCCGTCGAGGGTGGTGCCGTGATTCGGGGTGCTGATCATGATCAGCCGCTGCACCTTGTTCTTCGACGGATCCTTCAGGTTCGCGCCGCCGAAGTACTTGAGGAACTCGCGCATCACCAGGCCGCCCTGCGAATGCGAGATGACGTCGACCTTCGCCGAACCGGTGGCCTTACGCACCCGGTCGATGTAGCCGGCGATCTGCTTGCCGGATTCCCGGATCGGGGCGACACCCTCGATGGCGGGCAGAACCGTCATCACGCCGCCCTGGTTCAGCACCGTCGCCTTGCCGTAGTCCGGCGTGAACACGCAGTAGCCGGCCTTCTTCAGCGCCGGGGCGAAGTTCGCCCAGCTGTTGTAGGCGTTCTCGTAGGTGCCGTGCACCAGGACGACCGGGTTCTGGCCGGCCTTCGGCTTGCAGTGGAAGTCGTTGGCGCCCTGCGGTGCGATGTTGGCATGCACTGCGAGAAGGCGTAGCCGGACCAGAAGCCCGACGACAGCGGGCCGTGACCGTGCGAGTTCGGTACCGGGGGCAGGGGAGCGGCGTCGGCCGGAGCCGGTGAGGTGGCGCCGACCGCGACCAGTGCGGTCGCGGCGGCGGCGACCGCCGCCGCCCGGCAAGTAATGTTCAATCGCAAAGCAATCTCCGTCTTCGGTCCCCGCCGCGCACGGCGGGGTACTTCAATGACGGATGGTTCACCGCCTTCGGTGGTCCGAGACCGTGGGCGTATCGCCCGGGCTGTTTCGGCAGCTCACGGAGTCGGACATGGCTCACGGTAAGCGGCCGGAGGGAACCGAGTCACTGCGAGAAAGTGAGAAAGGGATGGCCGTCGATTCGTCGATCCTCACGAACGGGTCCGGAGAAGGACGGCCGCTGGCCGCCCGTCTTCTCGAGCGCTGGCCGGACATCGCGGGTGACCTCGTCGCGCGCGGACTCGGCGATGCGGTGCCCTCGGATCTGCCGGAGGACCACTACGACGACAATGTCCTGCCGGCCGTCGTCGTCGCAGGTCAAGCCGTGCTGGCGACGATCGCGGCCGGAAAGGAACCCGGCTACGCGTCGGTCCGCGCCGGAACGACCGTCGCTGACCGCTATCTGGTCGTGTCGGTGCGGCTCGACGACGATTCGCCGGAAGCGTCGTCGGCCTTGATGGGCGGCCGCCGTCAGCGCCTGTTCCGGTCGGCCCTGGAAGAACTCACCTCCGACATCGTTCCGGCGATGTTCGACGGCATCGAAGGCGTCGCCCTACTCGCCGACTCCGGGCAGGTGCAGCTGGCCTCCGATCCGCGCTGGGATGCGCTGGCCACGGACTTGACGGAACGACTCGAAGCGGACGCCTACGTGGCGGTGATGTCCGGGGTGGTTCCGGCCGCGGTTCCCGAATCGGTGGGCATCGCCGGTGAACTCGCCCGCCTCGCGATGGGCCTCAAACGCACGCCGGGCGCCTACCGGATCGACGATCTGCTCCTCGAATACCAGGTGACGCGTCCCAGCCCGGCCCGCGACCGGCTCATCGAACTCGTCGAGCCGCTCTACGACCAGGAGCATCTGCTCGAGGCCGTGATCGCGCACCTGCAGAACGGCGGCAGCCGCAAAGCCGCGGCCGACGGCCTGCACCTGCATCCGAACAGCTACCTGTATCGATTGCGCCGCGTCCACGAACTGACCGGGCTCGACCCGAACAGTCCGCGTGATTCCCGGATGCTGGCGGCCGGACTGTTGCTGGCCGGCCGCTGGGGAAACCCGCTGCCTCAATAGAGATGCCGGCACCCGCCGGACCGGAACGGTCGCGGCGGGCGCCGGAGGTGTGGTGCGGGTCGGCTCAGAAGCTGAACACCCACGGGTTGGCCGAGCACTGGATCTTGACCGGCTTGGCGGTCGGATCGCCCTTGGCCAGCGCCCGCTTGGTGAGCGAGAGCACGCGGTTCGAGTACACCATCGACAGGTGGTCGGAGGTGTCCTGCTCGCAGCCGTTCTGCAGCAGGATGTTCTTCACGCCGCCGCCCTTGATGAAGGCGCTGGTGTACGGGGTGACGATCTCGTCGTACTTGGTCTCGATGGACGTGTACTCGATGCCCGGGTAGGTCATACGGCCGTGGTTGAGGCGCTTGACCTGCGGCGAGCCGACGGACTGATCGATCGGGCCGGCGCCGTACATCCACGCGTACAGCGGCATGAGGTCCAGGCCGATGTCGGCCATGCCGCGACCGATCGCCGCGATACCCAGCAGGGTGGTGCCGTGGTTCGGCGTACCCAGCATGACCAGGCGCTGCACCTTGTTCTTCGACGTGTCACGCAGGTTCGCGCCGCCGTTGTACTTGATGTAGTGACGGGCCACCAGCCCGCCCTGCGAGTGGGCGACGATGTCGACCTTCTTGGCGCCGGTGCGCTTGAGGACGACGTCGATGTAGCGGCGCAGCTGGTCGGACGACTGCTTGATGGTGGCGACACCGTTGATGCCCGGCATCACGGTCATCATGCCGCCCTGATCGAGCAGGTCGGTGCGGCCGTAGTTGGGTGCGAACACGCAGTAGCCGGCCTTCTTGAGAGCCGGGGACATGTACGCCCAGTTGTTGAAGGCGTTCTCCGCGGTGCCGTGCACCAGGACGACCGGATTCTGGCCTTCCTTCGGCTTGCAGTTGAAGTCGTTCGCACCCTGCGGAGCGGCGTTCGGGTACGCCTGGCCGTACAGCCAGCCGCCGATGAAGCCCGACGGGATCGGACCGACGCCCTGCGTGTACTGGATCGGCAGACGTTTGCCGGACACGGTGGTGCGACCGTACTTCGCGAGCACCTCCTGCTCCGACGGAGCGGGCGCGGCGCTGGCGGCCGAGTCCACGACCATGGTGCCGGCCGCGGCGGTCACCGCGACGGCGGCTGTCATGAGCGCAGTGCTCAGCTTGTGTGCGATTCGCAAGGTGGTTCTCCCCCGACTTCTCTGCCCGGTTTGCGTACCGGGCGTAGGTTTGCTGATACTTCGATGGCTGGACCCCCGGGGCCGGATACCACGTTATGCAGGGACAATGCGCATGGTCACTGCACTGAGGAGAGAAGAATTGGCCGAGGATTCGTCGCAGGAGACAAATGCCGACCCGGAATCGTTGGCCGGCCGGCTCCTCGAGTCGTGGCCCGATCTCGCCGGCCGCTTGATGGGCGAAGGACTCGCCAGCGTCGTGCCGATGGGGATGCCCGACGACCACTACGACCAGGATGTGCTCCCGGTGGTCGTGACCGCCGGCTACGCGGTGCTCGGCGCGATCGCCTCCGACGAGGAGCCAGACTACGCGGCCGTCAGTGAGGTGGTCCGCCCCGTGGCCCTTCAGCATGTCGAGGAGCGCCTCCCGCCGAGCCGGCTGGTGACCGGCATCCATCTGTCTGCGCAGGTCCTGCTGGATGCGGCGGCCGAAGAAGCCCGTCCCGACGAAACCGATCAGCTGGTGACGCTGGGCCGGCGGCTGCTGCGTGTGCTGACCGCGATCGACCTGGTGGTGGTCGACACCTACATGGGCATGGAGGACTCCGCGTTCGAGGCCGAGCGGGAGGCCCGTCGCGAACTCTGCGACGCACTGGTCAACGGCCGGCCGGCGGCGGCCCTGGCCGCACGCGCCAACACCTCGGTCAGCGACCGGTACCTGGTCGCGTCGCTGAAACTCGACGTCGATCCGAACGAGGCACCGCCCGGACTGTTGCTGCGCCGCCGTCGCCGGGTGCTGCAGGCCGGGCTCGACGAACTGACCGCCGACATCACGCCGGCCATGTTCAACGGTCATGAAGGCATCGCGCTCATCTCCGAGCCGGCCCTCGAAGCGCAGATCGGCGATCCCCGCTGGGACGTCCTCGCCAAGGAGACCACCGAGAAGCTGGGGGTCGGCGTGTACGTCGCCCTGCTCGACGGGATCGGTCCCGGTGAGATCCCGCGGGCCGCGCAGGAGGCGGCGGAACTCGGCCGGCTGGCGCATCGGCTCAATCGGGGGCCGGGCGTGTACCGCATCGACGATCTGATGCTCGAATACCAGGTCACCCGGCCGTCCCCGGCCCGTGACCGTCTCGCGGAGCTGGTGGAGCCGCTGTTCGATCAGCCGCATCTCCTCGAGGCCCTCTACGCGCATCTGGAACACGGCGGCGATCGCAAGAGTGCGGCGGCCGAACTCCACGTGCATCCGAACAGCTACACCTACCGGTTGCGCCGCATCCACGAGATGACGGGGCTCGATCCGACGCGTCCGCGCGAATCCCGGATGCTGGCGGCCGCACTGCTGGTGGCCGGCCGGTGGGAGAACCTGCCGGGCTGAACCGCAGCCCCTACGCCCTGGGAGCCCTACGCCCTGGGAGAACGTCCTCGGCGGACGGTCGCAGCGCCGGTAGACTCGGCTCATGGCTGACAACGGCACCGGTGGGGTGAGCACCGCGGACCTGCGTGCGTGGGCGCAGCAGTCGCGTCTTCCGGGCGATCCGCCGCCGCTGTCCGACGACGCGGCCCTGCTGATCGCCGGCGGCTACCTGCAGCCGGGACCCCGGTCGATCCTGGTGCGCCGCATGTCCACCGGACTGCCGGTGCCGCGGCTGACGGGGTCGTCGTACACCGACCTGCGGCGCCTGCAGCACGACATCGCGCACGTCGAGAAGCAGCTCGGCTCGGGCGTGCCGAACATGGTCGCCACCGTGCTTCGCACCCGGCTGTCCGGCATGGTCCGCCGCCGTGAGGATGCGCGACGCATCGTCGTCATCGGCAAGGGTGTGTTCGCGAGCAGCACGCGGGCGATCCGGCGGGAACGCCGGGAGAACCTGTACCTGGAGATCGACGAACGCGAGCGCCTGTTCGCCGGGCTGCTCGGTACCCCCGCTGCGAATCTGCCGGCGGGCGGAACCGTCCGCCGCGCCGGCTCGGCGGCCGCCGACCGGGTGGCGAGCCTGGTCGGTCAGTTCGCGGGCCGGAACGCGGCGAGCAACGTCGAGGAGTGGATCAACGAGGCCCTCGGGGCGCCGCTGTCGTCGACGCTGACCACGCGGGGTGGGGCGTCGTTCGCCGACGGCTACGAGACCATCCAGTTCGTCGCCGGACACTTCTACGACCGCATCGTCGGGAATCCGGCGTGGCGGTCCGACTTCTTCGAGGTGCAGCGCACGCAGGTGAACCTGCACGCCGAGCTCGCCGAGATCGCCGCCGACATCGTCGCCCTGCGTTCACTGCGGCTCGAACTGGATCGCGCCCGGGCCAACGGCGGCTTCGATCAGGCCTTCGCCGATCACCTGAACCGGCGTGAGGCCGCCCTCCGTCCGGTGTGGACCGAACTCCTCGATCGGGTGGCGGCGCTCGCCGAGATCGCCCGCACCGTCGAGTCGGCGGCGGTGGAACTGCGGGTGCTCGAGGAATACGACCGCGCCAGCACCCTGGACGCTCGGATCGATCAACTGGTGGCCCGCTCCGGCGATCGGGAGATGTCGGTGGATCAGACTCGCCGTCTGTCCGAGCAGGTGAAGGCCGGCGAGGAACAGTTGCGGATCTACCGGGACGTGCTGCAGGGCGACATCGCCCGCATCACCCCGCCGATGGCGATGCCCGAGCTTCCCGAGCGCTACGAGCCCGACGGGCGCTGACTCCGGGGTGCCCGGCCCCACTGCCGCAGGTATTCGTTCTCCGTGTCGGTCAGGCGGCGCAGCGAATGCGCCTCGATGTCGACGACCGCCATCTGGGTGCTCGCCTTGCAGGCCGGTTTCGAGTCGAGGGGCGCGTCGGCGGCCCGGATCTCGTAGCCGATCGTGAAGTCGACGCTGCGATGCGAGACGATCCACATGGCCACCGACAGCGGACTGTCCTGGTGGCGCAGCTGCGCCTGGTAGCGGATCTCGACGTGCACGATCATGGCGCTCTTGATCAGCGGGGCGTACTCCTCGCCGGCCGACAGCAGCCACTGAATACGGGCCTCTTCCATGAGGGTGACCATCCGCGCATGGTTGACGTGGCCGAACGCATCGGCGTCCGACCAGCGCACCGGCACCTGGGCCACGAAGGCGAAAGAGTTTTGCGCATCCGACATGTCGGCAGTGTATCCGCAGGTCGTGGGCGTTCTGTCGCCGTGTGCTCAGAGGGCTCTCAGGCTGTCTTTACCGAATAGAAATGTCTCACCTGTAACTTCGCACGCATGATCACCCGACCCGTCCGGATCGCCTCGTCCTGCGCACTGGCCGTCACGCTCGCCGTGACGGCGGTCGCTCCGGCGATCGCCGACGCCGCGCCGCACTCCACGGCCGTGGTGAAGAAGGTCAAGCGTGGAGTGAACCGCGTCGACCTCAAGGTGCGCAGCGCCGCGATGAAGGAGACCGTTCCGGTGACCGTCCTGTCGCCGAGCGGAGAGCCCGGCGCCCGCGGCACCCTCTACATGCTCGACGGCGCCGACGCCGGCAAGGACGTCAGCGACTGGATCACCAAGGGCGGCGCGGCCGGCTTCTTCGCCGGACGCGATGTGAACGTGGTGCTTCCGGCGGGCGGTGCCGGCAGTTTCTACACCAACTGGATCCGCAAGGATCCCAAGCTCGGCAAGCCGCAGTGGGAGACCTTCCTGACCGAGGAGCTGCCGCCGATCATCGCCAAGGAGTTCGGCACCAACGGCCGCAGCGCGGTGATGGGCCTGTCGATGGGCGGCCAGTCCGCGTTCACCCTCGCCACCCGCCACCCGGACCTGTACCAGGGTGTCGCCTCGCTGAGCGGCTGCCCGCCGGTGTCCGGCCCGGCCAACGAGGCCTACGTGCGCACCACCGTCGCCAAGTCCGGCGGCGACGCCTCCAACATGTGGGGCAACCCCGGAACCAAGCGCTGGCGCGATCACGATCCGTCACTGCGCCTGGACACCCTCAAGGGCAAGGCCATCTACCTGTCGGCCGGTTCGGGTGCGGTCGGCCCGCAGGACCTGACCGTCAAGCGTGACCCGAAGGACGGTCCGGAGGACGCCCAGATCGCGGCCGGCTCGGCGCTGGAGGCCGGCGCCTACCGCTGCTCGCTGGAGTTCGCCGCCGAGATGAGCACCGCCGGTGTCCGCTACACGCCGGGCTTCCGTCTCATCGGCACCCATTCGTGGACGTACTGGAAGAACGACCTTCCGAACGCCTGGAACGTCCTCGCCCCGGTCCTGTACTGACCGGCCTTCGGGCTTCGACGCTCGCCGAGTTTTTTGCGCTCGTTGAGCTTTCCTACGCTCGGGAGTCTTCCTACGCTCGTTGAGCTTGTCGAAACGAACCCGCGAACGCCAGGAACACGTCGTCCTCGGACGGGTTCGTGACCGTCACACGTACCCCGTCGCCGGCGAACGGGCGCACGATGATGCCCGCCTCGGTCGCCGCCTGGGCGAAGGGCAGGGCGTCGTCGCCGAGTTCCAGCCAGACGAAGTTGGCCTGTGAGTCGGGGACCGTGTAGCCCGCCGCACGCAGGGCCGCCGTCACCCGCACGCGTTCGGCGACCACCGCGTCGGTGCGGGCCAGCAGCTGGTCCTGCGCGTGCAGGGATGCGACGGCCGCCGCCTGCGCCACACTGCTGACCGAGAACGGCACGTGCACTTTGCCGAGCGCAGTGATCACCTGAGGGTCGGCGATCGCGTACCCGACGCGCAGACCGGCCAGACCGTAGGCCTTCGAGAAGGTGCGCAGCACCACCAGGTTCGCGAACTCCTTGCGCAGTTCGATCGCGTCGTAGGCGTGGGCCTCGTCCAGACGCATGTATTCGAAGTACGCCTCATCGAGGGCGACGACGACGTCCGGCGGCACCGACTCCAGGAAGGCGCGCAGGGCGGCGGCCTCCACGACGGTGCCCGTCGGATTGTTCGGATTGCAGACGAAGATCAGTCGCGTCCGGTCGGTGATGGCCGCGGTCATCGCGGGCAGATCGAAGACGGCGTCGCCGGTCAGCGGCACCTGCACGGGCGTCGCGCCGACCACGCGGGTGGCGAGCGGATAGGTCTCGAACGAGCGCCAGCCGAACAGCACCTCGTCGCCGGGCTCGCAGGTGACGGCGATCAGGTTCTGGCACAGGATCACCGACCCGCAGCCGACCTGGACCTCCTCGGGCGTCACGCCCACCGTCTTGGCCAGCTCCTCGGTCAACTCGACCATCCCGTTGTCCGGGTAGCGGTTGACGCCGGCGCCCGCAGCGGTGATGGCGTCGAGCACGGCGGGCAGCGGGGGATCGGTCACCTCGTTGCTGGCGAGCTTGAGTGCACCGGGGAACGTCTTGCCCGGTACGTAGGCCGGCAGGGAGTCCAGATCGGGGCGGATACGCAGGGTCATGCGTCGAATGTAGGCCCTGATCGCCGGCGCCGAGATCGGGCCCGCGGAGATTTGCCTCCCCGTCGCGCGGCTGTGTAATCTTTGTCCTCGGCTAGTCCGCAAGGACGTGCAGCCGGGAGGCGTGCCAGAGCGGCCGAATGGGATTCACTGCTAATGAATTGTCCCTTTAACGAGGGACCGGAGGTTCAAATCCTCTCGCCTCCGCCGACCGGGCCACCGGCCCGGACAACCGAATAGGTTTCGGATCAACGGTTCTGTAGAATCGATCCGGTACGCGCCCGTAGCTCAACGGATAGAGCATCTGACTACGGATCAGAAGGTTTGGGGTTCGAATCCCTACGGGCGCACGCAGAAGAGACCCGCACCGATCGGTGCGGGTCTCTTCGTCTGCACGGCCCGGGAACGGGGATCAGAACGCCGAGATCCCGCTGCCGATGATGCCCCTCCGCGACGGAGGTCTGCTGCACCAGGTCGCCGATGTGTACGCCGGCCGTCATCACCAGCGGGGTCGACTTGCTCGGCAGGAACTGGAGAAGGAACGGCACGATGAACGCCTGAGCGAGCGAGGCTCCCTCGATCTTCGCGACCCAGCCGGGGGTCGTGAAGTCGGCTTCGGACCGCGGCCGGTTCCGCCAGGTGTGCACCGCCAGCCACAGCAGGGCCGCGCCGAGCACGATCTTGATGATCCCGGACACGACATGCGGCCCGCCGTCATCGGTCTTCGGCACCGCCCCGGCGGAGATGAACATGAACACGCCGGTCACGACCATGGTGCCGAGCAGGCACCCGAGGACGAAGAACCCGGCCTTCACCCGCCCGCCCGAGCCGAGCATCAAGAGGATGACGGCGATGATCATCGAGGGACTGATCGCTATCGCTGCAGCGATCGGAAGAAGCGAGCCGAGTGTCTGCCACACGGGGGCACCGTAGCAATGATCCGCGGTCTCGGCCGGGTGAACGGCGGACGTCTATCGTGGCGGCATGCCCACCGTCGTCGCATTTCACGCCCACCCCGATGACGAGGTCATCCTCACCGGCGGCACTCTGGCGCGTCTGGCCCGGGACGGTCACCGGGTGGTGGTCGTGGTCGCCACCGACGGCAAGGTGCACGACGGCGAGTCGGTGGACCGGATCGCGGAGCTGCGGGCCAGCGCCGCCGAACTGGGGGTCGATCGGGTGGTGACCCTCGACTACGCCGACAGCGGCTTCGGCCCCGAGTTCCATCCGGATCCGCCCGGACGAGTCCGGTTCGCCCGCGCCGACGTCGACGAGGCCGCCGGAAAACTGGCCGCGGTGTTGCGCGAGGAGAACGCGGATGTCCTGCTGAGCTACGAGGCCAACGGCGGCTACGGCCACCGCGACCACGTGCAGGTGCACCCGGTCGGCGAGCGCGCCGCCGAACTCGCCGGCACCCCGCGTGTCCTGTACGCGACGATGCCGCGGGAACTGCTGATGAAGGGCCTGCGCGTGACCAGCCTGCTGCACCTGCCGTTCTTCTACGGCCCCGACGTGGTGCCCACCGCCTACAGTCCGCAGACGACCATCACCCATCGGATCGACGTCCGGTCGGTCGGCGAGGCGAAGAAGCGCGCGGCCCTCCGGCATGCGTCGCAGGTTCCCGGGGCGCTGCGCCTCCTGCCGACCCTGCTGTTCAATCTGGTCGTCGGACGCGAATGGTTCGTCGAACGCGGCGTGACACCGACCGGTCGGCCTTCGGCCTGGATCTTCTGACCCGGCAGGTCACCGTCACCCCGACCGCAGGATGAGAACCGCCCCGCCGCCGTATCGTGGGGGCATGACCCGGCCCCCGACTCAGCGATCCGCGCCGCCGTACCGGCAGCCGGTCGCCGCCGGACAGACCTACCCGCCGCTGGGCTTCGACGACGCCGGCAATCCCCGGTACGGCTATCAGCCGAGCGACCCGAAGGCTGCGCTCCCGCAGCCCGAACCCGAACCCGCCCCGCCGCCCCCGGAACCGCCGAAACGGGACCCGGTGCGGCGGACCATGGCCGGTCTCGCCGCCGTCCTGCTGCTCGTCCTGGTGGTCGCCGGCGCCCTGAAGCTGCTCGCGCACGACTCCGACGACGACGTCGCGGTGCGCGGCGAACCACCCACCTCCCAGAACCTCGACGACCCGTACCTGTCGCAGGTGCCCAAACTGACCACCGAACAGCCGTCGACCACCCCGCGTTCACCGCGCACCGGGGTTCCCGCACCCGACGGCACCGGGCCGGACGACGCCCAGGCCGACGGCCAGAAGATCGTCTACACGGTCACCTCCACCGGCCCCGTCGTCATCGGCTACGTCGACGAGAACGGTGTCGACACCGACACGAGCAGCGGCGGCGAATGGACCAAGTCGTTCGTCTCGGCCGGCGGTGCACTGCAGGTGGCGGCGTTCGTGCAACCGGGGGTGGGGGCGTCGTGCAGCATCCAGGTGGGTGGCCGCGTGGTGGTGAAACGCTCCGTGGAAGCCGACCCGTCCGCCGGCGGCCGGCGCTACCTCACGTGTGAAAGCTGACAGGGTTTAACCTGGACCGGTGACCACGGACATCAAGACGATGCTGACCTGGCGCGGCGCGGACGCCGACCGGCTCGAGCAGGTGCGCATCAACATCAGCGGCGCCCGCGTGCGGGCCTACGGGCGCATCATCAGCGCCGCCACCGACGACCACGAGGCCTTCTCGGTGTCGTACGAGCTGGTCACCACCGACGACGGCATCACGCGCCGCCTCTCCACCCGCATGCTGCGGGCCGGCGGCGAGACGCAGCTGGACATCAGCCGCGACATGGACGGCCGCTGGATGGTGCAGACCCCGGACACCGCGGTGCACAGCGACTTCGGCGGCGCCGAGACCATCGACATCGAGCTCTCGCCGTTCCTCAAGACCGTGCCGATCCGCCGGTTCGGTCTGCCCGCCGGCAAGCCGAGCGTCGAGATCCCGGTGGTCCACCTCAGCCTGCCCGGCGGTGAGGTCGGCCAGGTCGACACCACCTACACGTTCGGTGACGGCACCGTCGACATCGTGTCGCCGCTGCGGACCTCGTCGGTCACCGTCGACGCCGACGGACTGGTCCTCGACTACCCGGGTGTCGCGAGCCGCATCTGACGCTGGTCCCAACACTTCACCGGTGAGGTCACGAGGGGAATCTTCCCTCGTGGAGCCGTATGTACAGATGTGAGACCGGTCAGCCGATCCAGACGCGCCCCTGATGCGCCTGCCGCCGGAGTTCGCCCGCCCAGCCGGCGTCGCCGACCACCACTCCCTCGATCGGTTGCGGTGCGGCGTTCGCGATCGCCTCGTACTTCTCCCGGGCCCGATGCCCGTCGCCGACCACCACCTCGACGGAGCCGGTGTCGCGCAGGGCGTCCCGCGCCGCGGTCAGGCGGTCGATGGTCTCGCTCAGCGTGTTCAGCAGTGCCACCGCGTTGCCTTCGAGCATGGCGCGCTGCAGGTCCGGTGCGGTTCCGGCGACCCGGGTGCCGTCCCGGAAGCTGCCCGCCGCGAGACGCAGCGCCAGATCGCTTTCGCCGGCGCCCACCGACGCGGTGACGGCCGCCGTCGAATGCGGATTGTGGGAGATCGCGGCGACGGCCCGATCGTGGGCGTCGTCGGCGGCCGGCACCACGTAGGCGCCTGCCGCGCGGGCGATGCCGGCGACGGTCAGCCAGTCGGCCGGATCGGTGTCGTCGTGGGTGGCCACCATCCACATGGCGCCGTCGAACAGGGCCGGGTCGGTGGCCTCCCAGCCGGAGTGCGCGGTGCCGGCCATCGGATGCCCGCCGACGTACCGGGCGCGCGGATGATGCTGTTCCACGAGCCGGGTCACCGTCTCTTTGACGCTCACCACGTCGGTCACCAGACAGTCGGGCGCATGAGCGGCGATCGCCGGCAGCATGGCGTTCAGTGCCGGGACCGGGGTGGCCAGCACGATGACGGCGTCGTCGGCGGCCGCCCGCTCGAGGGTGGCCTGCAGGTCGGTGCTCGCGTCGTATCCGGCGGCCGTCGCCGCGTCGACGGTGGCGGCCGACCGGTTGTAGCCGTATGCGGGCCGGCCGGCGTCGGCGAGCACGCGCAGCAGCGAACCGCCGATCAGTCCGAGACCGAGGATGCAGACGGGAGCGGGCGGGGTGGAGGACACGTGAATCAGCGTGGCACATCCGGCGCGAACAGACTTGGGGGCGTGCCGAAAAGCGCATAGGCTGGCGGGCATGGTCACCGCAGACGCAGACACCGGCTCAGATGTCGAAGGCTATGCGGTCGCGGTGGTTCGCGAGGACGCCGGCTGGAAGGTCTCCCCGCTCAAGCGGAGCGCTCTCGACAGTCTCGAAGATGCGGAGCTGCAGCTGCGTGAACTGCGTGCCGCCGGTGCCGTCTTCGGACTTCTCGACGTCGACGACGAGTTCTTCATCGTGGTGCGTCCGGCACCGACCGGCGCCCGTGTGCTGCTGTCCGATGCGACGGCGGCCATCGACTACGACGTCGCCGCCGACGTCCTCGACCGGTTGAACGTCGACATCCCCGACCTGGAGCCGGAGGAACTCGACGATGTCGACCCGTGGGAGGAAGGCGATCTCGGTCTGCTCGCCGATCTCGGTCTGCCCGACGCGGTCATGAGCATCATCGTCGGCGACAGCGACCTGTACGCGGACGAACAGCTCGGCATGATCGCGGCCCGGCTGGGTTTCGCGGACGAGCTCGCCGAAGTCCTCGACCGGATCGGTCACTGAGGCCTTCCCGGCATGACCGGCGAACGGCAGGCGCACGACTACATGCGGGTGGCGCTGGACGCCGCCCGGCGGGCGCCCGCCGGTGACGTCCCGATCGGCGCCGCCGTCTTCGGCCCGGACGGTGAGCTGCTGGCCGCTGCCGCCAACCGTCGCGAGGCCGACGGCGACCCCACCGCGCACGCCGAGATCCTCGCCCTGCGTCAAGCCGCGAAACGCCACGGCGACGGCTGGCGGCTGGAGGACTGCACGATCGCGGTGACCGTCGAACCGTGTGCCATGTGTGCCGGCGCGATCGGCTTGGCCCGGGTCGGATCGGTGGTCTTCGGTGCCTGGGAGGAAAAAACCGGGGCGGTGGGATCTCGCTGGGACCTGTTACGCGATCAGCGAAATCTCTTCAAACCGCAGGTCAGGGGCGGTGTTCTGGAAGAGGAATGCGTCACATTGATGACCGAGTTCTTCACTGATCGCCGCGAAACCGGCAACTGACGTTTAGATTGGAGTCCGGCGGCGCACAAGGCGCCACGAACGAAGGGGTACGCAATGAGCGACGCTAGCGACAAGATCAACGACATCCTCGAGTCGGCCAAGAAGCAGGTCTCGGGAATCACCGACAACGAGCACGTCAAGAGCGTCATCGACGGCGCCAAGGGCAAGCTCGACGAGCTCAAGGACAACGAGCACGTGAAGGACGCCCTGGACGGCGCCCACTCGAAGCTCGACGAGCTGAAGTCCAAGATCACCGACAAGAAGTGATCCGGCTCCAGCCGTAGTCTTTCGCGATCCCGTCGACCGTCAGGTCGGCGGGATCGCTGCATCACCTGCCGTGAACAGCGGATTTCATCTCGGTGAGCCGCTCGGGTACAGTTTTTCGCGGTGGCGTGTCCGAGCGGCCGAAGGTGCAGCACTCGAAATGCTGTGTGCGGTAACCCCGCACCGGGGGTTCAAATCCCTCCGCCACCGCCGAAGTCCCCTACCTGTTTACGCAGGTGGGGGACTTTTCTGTGCCGGTCAGTGGTCGGTGGAGAAGGCGGCGCGGCGATCGTGGCGTTCGAGCGCCAGGTCGACCAGGCGGTCGATGAGGGCCGGGTAGGCGAGGCCGGTGGCCTCCCACATCTTCGGGTACATCGACGCCGGCGTGAAGCCGGGGATCGTGTTGACCTCGTTGAGCAGCCAGCCGCGGGCCGGGCCGGACTCCTCGTAGAAGAAGTCGACGCGGGCCAGACCGCTGCAGCGCAGGGCGGTGAAGACGTCGGCGGCGAGTTCCCGCGCCTGCGCGACCGCCTCGTCCGACAGCGGCGCCGGAATCATGAGTTCGGCGGCACCGGTCAGGTACTTGTCCTTGTAGTCGTAGAAGTCGCTGCCCGGTTTGATCTCGCCGGGGAGCGTCGTCTCCGGGTGGGTGTTGCCGAGCACGCCGACCTCGATCTCGCGGCCGGTGACGGCCTCCTCGATCACCACGACGTCGTCGTACTGCAGTGCCGATGCGATCGCCCGCTGCAATGCGTCGGCGTCCGCCGCGCGGGACACACCCACCGACGAGCCCATGTTCGCGGGCTTCACGAACACCGGCAGACCCAGCTCGGCGATCGCCTTCTCGCCGATCTCGGCCGGATCGTCGACGCCGTCACGCATGGTGATCCACGCGCACTGCGGGATACCGGCGCGTGCGGCGACCTCCTTGGCCATCGCCTTGTCCATGCAGACCGATGACGACAGCACACCGCAGCCGACGTACGGCACGCTGAACAGTTCGAGCATGCCTTGCACGGTGCCGTCTTCGCCGTGCGGTCCGTGCAGCAGCGGAAGCACCACGGTCCGGTCCTCGGGGGCGCCGCTGACGGTCGCGACCGGATCGACCACCGGGCCCTCGATGTCCAGGCGGTCCGGAAGCTCGTCGCCCGCATCCAGTGCGCCGGCCGCGAACTCGTTGTGGTGCCAGACGCCGTCCTTACCGATGCCGATCGGCACCAGCGTGTACCGATCCCGGTCGGCGGCCGCCAGCACGTGTGCCGCGGTCACCCGGGAGACGTCGTGTTCGGCGGAAGCGCCGCCGTAGAGGACCACCAGCCGCAGTCGGCCCGGAAGCGAAGTCATGGGTAGCACGATACGTGGCCGCCCACGCGATGCCACGTCGAGTCGCCGCCGGGTACCGTTCTGCACGTGCACCTCTCCGCCAGCCAGATCGCCTCCGCCACCGGCGGCACGCTTCACGGTCCCGACGTCCAGGTCGATTCGGCCGCGATCGACTCCCGTTCGATCCGGCCCGGACAGCTGTTCGTCCCCATCGTCGCCGCCCGCGACGGACACGACTTCATCGCCGCCGCCGTCGCCGCCGGAGCACCCGCCTATCTGACCGATCGCGCGCCCGACCCGGCGATCGACGCCACCGCCGTCCAGGTCGCCGACACGGCGATCGCCCTCGCCGACCTCGGGCGTGAGGCCCGCCGGCACTTCGGCGACCGCGTAGTCGGCGTGACCGGCTCGGTCGGCAAGACCTCCACCAAAGACCTGCTCGCCGGCGTCCTCGAGACCACCTACACGACGGCGGCCAGCGAGAAGTCGTTCAACAACGAGCTGGGCCTGCCGCTGACCATGCTGGGCGCCCCCGACGACACCGAGGCGGTCGTCCTCGAGATGGGTGCCCGCGGCGTCGGCCACATCGCGCTGCTCTGCGACATCGCCTCCCCGACGGTGGGCGTCCTGACCCGCGTCGAAGGCGTGCACCTGGAGATGTTCGGCTCCCTCGAGGACATCGCCCAGGCCAAGGGGGAACTCGTCGAGTCGTTGCCCGCGGACGGTATCGCCGTCCTCAACGCCGACCATCCGGTGGTGGCGGCGATGGCGTCACGCACCCGCGCGAAGGTCATCACCTACGGTGTCGAGCAGCCCGCCGACGTGCGCGCCGAGAACATCGTCCTCGACGACCAGCTGCGCGCCCGCTTCGACCTGATCACCCCGTGGGGAAGCGCGCCGGTCGCACTCGGTGCCCGCGGCGAGCACCAGGTGCCCAACGCCCTGGCCGCCGCCGCGGCCGGCGGCGGACTCGGCGTGCCGGTCGACGCGATCGCGGCCGGCCTCGCCGGCGCCCGGCTGTCAGGGCTGCGGATGGAGATGTCGACCACCGGCGGCGGCGTCACCGTCATCAACGACGCCTACAACGCCAACCCCACCTCGATGGCCGCCGCCCTGCAGTCACTCGCCACCATCGACGCCACGCGCCGGTTCGCGGTGCTCGGCACCATGGCCGAACTCGGCGACGACGGCCCGGCCGCCCACCGCGACATCGCCCGGCAGGCCGCCGATCTCGGGATCGCGGTGATCGCCGTCGACGAACCCGCCTACGGCGACGACGTGACACACGTCGACGACGTCGACGGTGCCGTCGACGCCCTCACCGGGCTGGCCGGCGGCACCCTCGGTGCGGGCGACGCGGTACTGGTCAAGGGCAGCCGTGTGGCCGCCCTCGAACGCGTCGCCGACGCCCTCGACTAGCGCCGGGTCAGCGACCCAGCGAGAAGATCTTGTCGTCCTTGGTGCAGCGCGTCAGCTCGCCCTCCACCTCGGCGGACGGGGCACACAGCCAGCCGGAGACGTCCTTCTCCTGACTGGTGAAGAAGCCGTCCGGCGCCGCCACGTACTCCTTGGCGGCCTCCTTGGCGGCATCGCAGTCGACGTCGCCGGACACCACCCGGATCTGCAGTGCACCGTCCGGGCCGCTGGTGCTGCCGCACGACTTCTCGTCGGCGACCTTCGGATCCTCGGAGACGCTGCCGGTCGCGGACTGGGGCGGAACGGCGATGACCGGAGCGCTGCTGCCGGCCGGGGCGGCGCTCTTGTCGGCGGGGGCTTCCTGCTCGCTGCCGCACGCGGCGGTGGTCAGGCCGAGGAGGGCTGCGAAGGCCGCCGTGGCGGCCAACTTGGTGGTTCGGGTCGAAATCATGGTTTCCACGCTATGGGAGAATCGTCCGGGTGACCACCAGTCAGTTCGTTCGGCGCGCCACCCTCGACGGAACCGCGGGCCGGACCGGCACCATCAGCACCCCGCACGGAGACATCCAGACTCCCGCGTTCATCCCGGTCGGCACCAAAGCCACCGTCAAGACGGTGCTGCCCGAGTCGGTCGCCGCGCTGGGTGCGCAGGCCGTGCTGGCCAACGCCTACCACCTGTATCTGCAGCCCGGACCGGACATCGTCGACCAGGCCGGCGGCCTCGGTGCATTCATGAACTGGCCCGGCCCCACCTACACCGACAGCGGCGGCTTCCAGGTGATGAGTCTGGGCGTCGGCTTCAAGAAGGTCATCGCGATGGAGGCCGACCACCGTCAGGACGACACGGCGATCGCCGAAGGCAAGGAGCGGCTCGCCAACGTCGACGACGACGGCGTCACCTTCAAATCGCACATCGACGGCTCGGCGCACCGGTTCACCCCGGAGGTGTCGATGGGAATCCAGCATCAGCTGGGCGCCGACATCATCTTCGCGTTCGACGAACTGACCACCCTGATGAACACCCGCGGGTATCAGGAGGAGTCCCTCGAACGCACCCGGCAGTGGGCCATCCGCTGCCTGGCCGAACACAACCGGCTGTCCGTCGAACGCTCGCATCGGCCGCAGCAGGCGCTGTGGGGAGTGGTGCAGGGTGCGCAGTACGAGGATCTGCGCCGCAAGGCGACCCGCGACCTCGTCGAGCTGAGCCGGATCGATCGTGAGAACGGCGGCAAGGGTTTCGGCGGCTACGGCATCGGTGGTGCGCTGGAGAAGTCGAACCTGGGCACCATCGTCGGCTGGGTGACCGATGAACTGCCCGACGACGCTCCCCGGCATCTGCTCGGCATCAGCGAGCCCGACGACATCTTCACCGCCATCGAGAACGGCGCCGACACCTTCGACTGCGTCTCACCGACCCGCGTCGCCCGCAACGGCGCCATCTATTCGTTCGACGGCCGGTACAACATCACCAACGCCAAGTACCGCAACGACTTCCGGCCGCTCGACGAAGAGCTGGACAACTACTCCACCCAGTACACGCGCGCCTACCTGCACCACCTGTTCCGCGCCAAGGAGGGGCTCGCGGCGACGCTCGCGACCCTGCATAACCTGTCGTTCACCATCACCCTGGTCGATCGTGCCCGGCGCGCCATCGAAGACGGCGACTACATCGAGTACCGCGACGAATTCCTGGGCCGCTACTACGCGGGCACCGCGAAGAACACACAGTAGGACCCACAGAGTGTGAGTTCGATGTCGTCGGACGACATCGAACTCACGGTCTGTGCGCGTCGCCCGCCGGGGGTGGGGTGAAGATCCACGGCTCGCGGGGGAGGGCGGCCGGATCGAATCGCGGCAGCAGGTCGGCGGCCGTCGTACCGGACATCCGCAACGACTCCGCGATCATGCCGACCACCGCATCCGGGCCGGCGCCCACGCCCTGCAGGTCCTCGAGGGTGACCGCACCGTCACGCTTCGACAGTCGCACGCCGTCGGCGTTCAGCACCATCGGCACGTGCGCATACAGGGGAGGCGTGTATCCGAGCCGGGTCGCCAGATAGGCCTGCCGGGGCGCCGACGACAGCAGATCGTCGCCGCGCACCACCTGATCGATGCCGGCGGCGTGATCGTCCACCACCACCGCCAGGTTGTAGGCGGGTGTGCCGTCGCCGCGAACCAGTACGACGTCGTCGACGTCTCCGGTGTAGTCGCCGTGCAGGACGTCGTGCACGGTGAACTCCGAGGTCTCGGCGCGCAACCGGATCGCCGCGGGCCGCTGCTCCCGGCGCTCCTCACGTTGCCTCGTCGTCAGCTCGCGGCAGGTCCCCGGATAGGCGCCCGGCGGCGCATGCGGTGCGGTCGGCGCCTCCTGGATCTCCCGGCGCGTGCAGAAGCATTCGAAGGTGGCGCCGTCGGCGACCAGGGAGTCGACCACCGTGCGGTAGACGTCGCGGCGGCCGGACTGCACCACCACCGGCTGCTCCCAGTCCAGTCCGATCGCGGCCAGGTCGGCCAGCTGACGCTCCGCCGAACCCGGGCGGGTACGGCCGTCGAGGTCCTCCATCCGGATCAGGAAGTCGCGGCCGGTGGAGCGGGCGAACAGCCAGGCGAGCACGGCGGTGCGCAGGTTGCCGATGTGCAGATCCCCGGACGGGGACGGTGCGAATCGGCCGGCATTCATGCCGTCGAACCTACTGTTGCGCAGTAGCGTTGAGGAATGGACCTGCCCGTGAATCCGCCCGTGGCCCCGATGCTGGCCAAGGCGGTCGCGGCCGTGCCCGATCAGCCGGCGGCAGGGGACGAGTGGTCGTACGAGCCGAAGTGGGACGGCTTTCGTGCGCTGATCTTCCGGGACGGCGACGACGTGGCGATCTCGTCGCGCGGCGGCAAAGACCTGGCCCGGTATTTCCCGGAACTGGTGGCCGCCGCCCGCGCCGACCTGCCGCAGCGGGTGGTGCTCGACGGCGAGGTCGGGGTTCCGCGTCAGGCGCGGCTCGACTGGGACGCGCTCTCGCAGCGCATCCATCCGGCGGCCTCCCGCATCGAGAAGCTGTCGGCGGAGACCCCGGCCGTCTTCATCGGCTTCGACGCGCTCGCGCTCGGTGCCACGGATCTGCGCGACGACCCGTTCGAGCAACGGCGCACCGTGCTGCTGGAGGCGATCGGTGCCGGCACCGACACGCTGCGGGTGAGCAGGGTGACCCGCGACAGCACGCTCGCCCGCGAATGGTTCACCGCGTTCGAGGGCGCCGGACTCGACGGGGTCGTCGCCAAACGGATCGACGGACCGTACCTGCCGGGCAAACGCGAGATGCTCAAGATCAAGCACAAGCGCACCGCCGACTGCGTGGTCCTCGGCTACCGGGTGCACAAGAGCGGTTCGGGGCTCGGTTCCATGCTGCTGGGGCTGTACGGCCACGACGGCCAGATCAGGATGGTCGGCGGGTCGAGCGCGTTCTCCGACGCCACCCGGATCGAACTCCAGGAACGGTTCGAACCGATGCGTCTGGACCCCGACCACACCGCGCCGGGCGAGGTGAACCGCTGGCGTGCCTCAGGATCGGGGGAGTGGATCCCGATCCGGCAGGACCTGGTGGTCGAGGTGGCCTACGACCAGATGGAGAGCGGGCGTTTCCGGCACACCGTCAAGTTCCTGCGCTGGCGCCCGGATCGCGATCCGGCGAGTTGCACCTACGACCAGCTGGAGGTCCCGATGACCTACGACCTCGACGACGTCCTCGAGGAGCGCTGAGGATGCCGAAGCCGCCCCCGGAGATGCTCGACGTCGACGGCGTCGAGGTGAAGCTGTCGAATCCGGACAAGATCTACTTCCCGGAACTCGGGGAGGACGGCGGCCGCAAACGCGACCTGGTCGAGTACTACCGGACCGCCGCGACCGAGGGCGCCCTCATGACCGCCGTCGCCGGCCGGCCCACCTATCTCGAGCGATACCCGGACGGGGTCGACGGCG
This sequence comes from Gordonia sp. (in: high G+C Gram-positive bacteria), assembly GCF_047600565.1. GTDB lineage: Bacteria > Actinomycetota > Actinomycetes > Mycobacteriales > Mycobacteriaceae > Gordonia. The sequence continues at coordinate 2,099,489 of NZ_JASGKN010000001.1, read as the reverse complement.
ACCAGATCTATCAGAAGCACCTGACCAGACATCACCCCGACCACGTCGGTTCCACGCGGGTCGTCTTCCCGTCCACGCGCACCGGCGAGGCGTTCTGTCCACGGATCCCGGCCGACGCGGTGTGGGCCGCCAACCTCGGCACCGTCACCTTGCACACCTGGCCGACCGTCGACCCCGACAACGACCACCCCGATCAACTGCGTCTGGACCTCGACCCGTCCGGCAGCGCCGTCTACGCGGATGCGCGGCGGGTGGCGCTCGACGTGCTGCGGCCGCTGCTCGACGAGCTGGGGTTGCCCGGCTATCCGAAGACGTCCGGCAAGCGCGGCATCCACGTCTACGTGCCGATCGAACCGGGCTGGGATTTCATCGCGACCCGTCGCGCGGTGATCGCTCTGGCCCGTGAACTGGAGCGCCGCGATCCGGCGGCCGTCACCTCCTCGTGGTGGAAGGAGGAGCGCGGCGACCGGGTCTTCATCGACTTCAACCAGAACGCCCGCGACCGCAGCATGGCGTCGCCGTATTCGGTGCGGCAGACGCCGCGCGCCCAGGTGTCGACCCCGCTCACGTGGTCTGAACTCGCCGCCGCCGACCCCGCCGACTTCACGATGGCGACGGTGCCCGGCCTTCTCGAAGAGCGCGGCGACCCATGGTCGGACATCGACGCTCACCGGGTCGGGATCGAACCTCTGCTCGAGATGGTTCACCGCGACGACGCCGACGGTCTCGGCGATCTGCCGTACCCGCCGAGCTATCCGAAGATGCCCGGCGAACCGCCGCGGGTGCCACCCAGCAAGAAGGTCGCCGAGCACTGGGACGACGAGGGCAACCGGATCGGCTGACAATGGGGACCGACGACCCTGCCGGTGCCCGAAACGCCTGAGTTAGGCTCGGCTAATGAAGTCCGCGCGTTCGCTGTTCGTCCTGCTGGTCGCCGTGTGCACCGTCGTCGCCGGCGGAGTGCTGCCGGGCGGTCGGGCCGCCGCCGCACCGTCGTGGAAGCCGTCGCTGGCGGTGTACCTGGCCGACGGGGTCACCCCGGCCGGCCAGACGCCGCTGCATCCCGGCGACGTCGTCGTGGTGAAGGGCACCGGCTACGACCCGAACGCCAACACGTCCGGTCTCCCGGTGCCGGTGCCGCCCGGCGTCCCGCACGGCACGTTCATCGCCTTCGGCGGCTTCGCACCCGTCTGGCGACCGTCCCAGAAGGCGCCCGAATCGTCCCGCGCCCTCGATCGCGGCCAGACCCGATGGGCCATCTCGAACAGTGCGCTGAACCGGGTTCCCGACGCCCCGTTCGACATGCGCCGCACCATCCGTCAGCAGGCGGTGCCGCTGCGCGCCGACGGCCGCTTCACCGCGCGGGTCACCCTCACCACCCCGAAGAACGTGCCCGCCCACGCGCGGTGGGGGATCTACACCTACGGCGCGGCCGACGCGGTGAACGCCTCCCAGGAGAAGTACGTTCCGCTGGACTACTCGACCGCGCCCGGCCCCAACACCCCGAAGCCGGCGGTCGAGAACCTCGTCTGGGCCTACTCGCCCAGCTTCGCTCCGACGTTCACCGGAACCACGCAGGGCTCGGTGATCGGCCGCAACGGATCGTCGGTCGCGAAGAACGGCGACCTGTCGTTCGAACTGGTCTCCAACACCGTCAAGGGCGGCAGCGGCGAACTCCGCTACCGCGGCACGATCATCGCGTACACGAAGTTTCATCTCGCCGAGATCGCCCTGGCCGACCCGATCATCCGGGTTCGCGGCGACCACGCCGTGCTGTCGCTGAAGACGTCGAGCACCAACATGAACGGCGACGACGCGCTGCGTCGCATCGACATCGCCGACCTGACCCTCACGCCGCGGATGCGGGCCAGGATCGCGCGCGGCGAGAACGTCACCGGCTGCCCGGCCGTGTTCCGTCCCGGGATCACCCCGGAACTGCTGCAGGCCGTCTCGATCGGCGCCGCATCGCCGGTGAACTTGCGCTTCTAGGGGTTTCTCGCGCGATTCGTCCCCTTTCGGGGCCTTTCCCCAGGCTAAAGTCGCCGGGTGAGCACGAATGATGCGGATCGTCAGACCAAGGTTTGGACGATCAGAGAAGAAGACGACGCCAAGGTGTCGCCCGGAGTCCGGGCCACCGCCGCCTGGGTGTGGCGCCTGCTGGTGATCGGTGTCGGCATCTACGTCGTCGGACGGTTGTTCCGCGAGTTCGAGGACATCTTCGTTCCCGTCGCGCTGGCGTTGCTGTTCACCGCGTTGATGTATCCGGCGGTCGACTGGCTGCACAACCGCGGCGTTCCGCGCGTGCTGGCGGTGGTCGGGCTGGTCCTGGGCGCCGTGGTCGTCGTCGGCCTGGTCGTCTGGTTCGTGATCAACCAGTTCGTGGCCGGTGCCCCCGAGCTCACCAAGGACTTCATCAGCACGGTGCACAGCAGCGTCGACTTCCTGCGCAAGAGTTCCCTGCACGTGGACGAACAGCAGATCCGGCAGGCCGGCGACAAGGCCGTGCAGTGGGCGCGGGAGAACCAGGGCAAGATCGCGCAGAACGGCATCTCCGCCGCCGGCTACGTCGAGAAGCTGCTGGTGGGTGGCGCGCTGACCGCGTTCATGCTGATCTTCTTCCTGCTCGACGGCCGGGACATCTGGAACTTCGTCACCAGGGTGGTGCCGGCGGGCAGCCGCGACCATGTGCGCAGCGCCGGCCGCGCGGGCTTCGTCACCCTCAAGTCGTACGTGCGGGCCACAGTGGCCGTCGCGCTGGTCGACGCCTTGGTGATCGGTGTCGGACTGGTGCTGCTCGGCATTCCGCTGGCGGTGCCGCTGACCGTCCTGATCTTCCTGGGCTCCTTCATTCCGGTGGTCGGTTCGTTCGCATCGGGCACCGTCGCGGTGCTCGTCGCCCTCGCCACCGAAGGTTTCGTGAAGGCGCTGATCGTGCTGGCACTGCTGGTGTTCGTGATGATGCTCGAAGGTCACGTGCTGCAGCCGTTCCTGCTCGGCAAGTCGGTGAAGCTGCATCCGGCCGCGGTGATTCTGGCGATCGCCGCCGGCATCTCGCTGGCGGGCATCGTCGGCGGTCTGCTGTCGATCCCGCTGATGGCGTTCCTGAAGACGGCGTTCGCGTGGCGTCCCGGCGACGACGAGGTGCCGCCGCCCGCCGACCCGGACACCGATCCGGAGCCGGAGGACGCGCCGCCGGAGGCGGCTCCCGCTTGACCGGGTCTCAGCCCGCGAGCTTGAGACCGACCACCCCGCCGACGATCGCCAGGATGCACAGCACCTTGGCGATCGTCGCCGTTTCGTCACCGGTCGCCATCGCGTAGACGACGGTCACCGCGGCGCCGACCCCCACCCACACGGCGTAGGCGGTTCCGGTCGGGATGTCGCGCAGAGCGTAGGCGAGGCCGGCCATGCTGGCGATGATGGCGACACCGAACACGATCGACGGCACCAGCCGCGACAGTCCGTCGGAACGACCCAGCGCCGTCGCCCACACCGCCTCCAGCAGTCCCGACACGATCAGCACGATCCACGACATGGTGGAACCCTCCTCCACCGTCTTGTCGCGCTCCGGGTACGGCGGGCTCGTCCGGGAGACCGTTCAGGATCTCTGATGTGAGGGTACGGGCGGGCCGGGTTTTGGGGGAGTCCGGTGCCAACCGTTACCATCGTCGTGCCTGGAGGATTCGCCTAGTGGCCTATGGCGCTCGCCTGGAACGCGGGTTGGGTTAATAGCCCTCAGGGGTTCGAATCCCCTATCCTCCGCCACGGCTGTGGGCGCCCCCTGAGGAACGATGGGGGTGCCCACAGCCGTATCTGGGGCGCAGCGGATTCGGGAGGAGCGGCAGCGACGGTTCCCCTATCCTCCGCCGGTGAAAGACCTCCGCCCTCGCTCGTGAGGGTGGAGGTCTTTTCGTTCCCCTCGTTCGTGCTGTCGGTTTCGGTTCGTGCTGTCGTTCTAGGTCGACAGGTGGAGCGGAAGACGACGGGGGGACCCGATGTCCGGGGGCATTTTGCGCCGGTCGGGGACTCCATGACTAGACTTGACCCTGGATCCCGCGCGGCGTGCATCCTGTGAACTCCCCCAGGGCCGGAAGGCAGCAAGGGTCAACGGGCTCTCTCGGGTGCGCGGGGTCCTCATACTTTGACACCGCGCAGGGGACCCCACGTTGAACTTTCACTCGATGAGTGCCGAGCAACTTCGTGACACCCAGGCGGATCTGAAGAAGCGCTACGAGGCGCTCCAGGCGGCCGGTCTGAATCTCGATCTCACCCGCGGCAAGCCGGCCCCCGAGCAGCTCGATCTGTCGCTGCCGATGCTGTCGCTGCCGGGCGACGACTACCGCGCCCCGGACGGCACCGACTGCCGCAACTACGGCGGCGTGAAAGGCCTGCGGGACCTGCGCGAGATCTTCGCCGAACTCCTCGCCGTCCCGACGGACAACATCCTCGCCGAAGGCAACGCGAGCCTGCGGATCATGCACGACATCACCGTGTTCTCGATCCTGCACGGCAACGTCGACTCGGCGAAGCCGTGGGGCGCCGAGCCCATCAAGTTCCTGTGCCCGGCACCCGGGTACGACCGTCACTTCGGCATCTCCGAGCGGTACGGCATCGAGATGGTCACCGTCCCGATGAACCCGGACGGGCCGGACGTCGACGTGTGCGCGAAGCTCGTCGCCGAGGATCCGAGCATCAAGGGCATGTGGGTGGTTCCCACCTTCGCCAACCCGACCGGCGCCACCATCACCGAGGACGTCGCACGACGCCTCGTCGCGATGCCTGCTGCCGACGACTTCCGCATCTATTGGGACAACGCCTACGCGGTGCACACCGTCTTCGGCGACACCCCGGACCCGCTGCCGATCCTGGATCTGGCGGCGCAGGCCGGCAACCCGAACCGCGTCTACGTGTTCGCGTCCACCAGCAAGATCACCTTCGCCGGTGCGGGCGTCTCGTTCTTCGCGTCGTCGGACGCCAACCTGGACTGGTACACCTCGAACCTGTCGGTGGCGACCATCGGCCCGGACAAGATCAACCAGCTCCGCCACCTCAAGTTCCTCAAGGACGCCGACGGCGTGCGCACCCTGATGGAGCGCCACCGCGCACTGATCGCCCCCAAGTTCACGGCGGTCCTCGACATCCTCGAGGACCGTCTCTCTGAGGCCAAGATCGCGTCGTGGACGCAACCGGACGGCGGCTACTTCATCAGCCTCGACGTGCTCGACGGCGCCGCCGCGCGCACCGTCGCCCTCGCCAAGGATGCCGGCATCGCGTTGACCGCCGCCGGCGCCACGTTCCCGTACCGGAAGGACCCCGACGACCGGAACATCCGGCTCGCCCCGACCTTCCCGTCGATCGACGAGCTGAAGACCGCCATGGACGGTGTCGCCACCTGTGCGCTGCTCGCCGCGACCGAGGTACTGCTCGACGCCTGAAGGCGTCACGCAACAGGGCTATGAAGCTGGAACGGTCGACGCCGGTCCTGGTGGTGTTCGCGGTCCTCGCCGCTCTCGCGGTGTGGGCGCAGAACACGATCGTGCCGTTCTCCCAACCGTTCTGGGGACTGTTCGACTACCAGTTCGACCTGGACGTCTACCGCTGCGGCGCGCAGACGGTGCTCGACGGCGGCGACCTGTATCGGACCAAGTGTCTCGGCCAGATGGACTTCACCTACGCGCCGATCTCCATCGTCTTCTTCATCCCGTTCGCCCTCCTGCCGACCGGTATCGCGCACGTGCTGTGGACGGTGCTGATCTTCGCGGCGCTGTTCGGGGTGATCCTGCTCGGCTTCAGGAGCCTGGGACACACCATCACCTGGCGGCTGGTGGGAGTCTCGGCGAGCCTGACGATCATCTCGACGCTTCTGGAACCGGTGCGGACCACCATCTGGTTCGGGCAGATCAACGTCTTCCTGATGCTGCTGATCCTGGCGGACCTGTTGCGCGGCGAGAAGTCGTTCCTGCGCGGCGCCGGCACCGGTCTGGCCGCCGGGATCAAACTGACGCCGCTGCTGTTCGCGGTCTATCTCGCGCTCACCCGGCAGTGGCGGGCGGCGATCACCCTGGTGGGCGCGTTCGCCGCGACCATCGCGATCGGTTTCGCGATCATGCCGAGCGCCTCCAAGAACTACTGGACCGAAACGCTCTTCGACTCCAACCGTGTGGCGTCGCCGCAGACCGTCGGCAACCAGTCGATCCGCGGCTTCATCGCCAACATGATGCACACCGACCATCCGAGCACCCTGCTGTGGGTGATCTGCGCGGGACTGGTCGGACTGCTCGGTCTGGCGGCCGCCGTCGCCGCCCACCGTCTGGGCCAGGAACTGCTCGCGCTGTCGCTGATCGGCATGACGTCGTGCGCGGTGTCGCCGGTCGCCTGGGGTCACCACTGGGTGTGGCTGGTGCCGCTGCTGGTGGTGGCGGTGCACCTCCTGTTCGCCCTGCCGTGGCCGCTCGGACGGGACCTGATCGCGGCCGGCACGGTCGCCGGATTCCTCGGCTCTCTGGCCTGGCGCGCCTTCATCGGGCACCCCATCTGGTACGTCAACCAGAGTGTCGGCGACGCCTGGCTGACCGGCATCTTCTTCCACAACGACGGCTGGTACCGCTGGTTCACCCTGCAGGCGTACACCTGGATCCTGGTGATCGTGTCGATCGTCGTGCTGATCGTGTACGCGCGCTCGGACCGCAGATCTGCTCCGGCCGCAGACGCCGTCGGCACCCGCCGGTAGGCTCTGTCCCGTGGCTCTCTATCGCACCTACCGCCCGGCGACCTTCGCCGAAGTCGTCGGCCAGGAGCACGTCACCGAGCCGTTGAGCCGCGCCCTCGATTCGGGGCGCATCAACCACGCCTATCTGTTCTCCGGACCGCGCGGCTGCGGCAAGACGTCGTCGGCCCGCATCCTGGCCCGGTCACTCAACTGCGAACAGGGGCCGACGTCCACGCCGTGCGGTGTCTGCGCGTCGTGCATCGCGCTGGCGCCGGGCGGCCCGGGCAACCTGGACGTGGTGGAACTGGATGCGGCCAGCCACGGCGGTGTCGACGACACCCGGGAACTGCGCGACCGCGCCTTCTACGCACCGGCCGAATCGCGGTACCGGGTGTTCATCATCGATGAGGCGCACATGGTGTCCTCGGCGGGCTTCAACGCGCTGTTGAAGATCGTGGAGGAGCCGCCGGAGCATCTCATCTTCATCTTCGCGACCACCGAACCGGAGAAGGTGTTGACCACCATCCGGTCGCGGACGCACCACTACCCGTTCCGGCTGCTGGCGCCGCCCGTCATGCGATCGCTGTTGGAGAACATCTGCGCCCGTGAAGGTGTGACGGTGGCTCCCGAGGTGTATCCGCTGGTGATCCGCGCCGGCGGCGGCTCGCCCCGCGACTCGCTGTCGATCCTCGATCAGCTGCTCGCCGGCGCCGGCGACGACGGTGTCACCTATGAGCGTGCGCTGTCACTGCTGGGCGTCACCGATGTCGCGTTGATCGATGCCGCGATCGATGCGCTCGCCGCCGGCGACGGCCCGGCGCTGTTCGACGTCGTCGAACGCGTGGTGGATGCCGGTCACGATCCGCGCCGCTTCGCGATGGACCTTCTCGACCGTTTCCGCGATCTGCTGCTGCTGCAGGCCGTCCCGGATGCCGCCGAACGCGGCCTGGTGGAGGCGCCCGAAGATCAGGTGACCCGCATGCGGTCGGTGGTCGAGTACCTCGGCCCCGCCACTCTCACCCGGTATGCGGAGATCGCGCACGGCGCGCTCGGCGAGATGCGCGGCACCACGTCGCCGCGTCTGCTGCTCGAGGTGATGTGCGCCCGTCTGCTGCTGCCGGCCGCCTCCGACGACGAGGCCGCACTGCTGCAGCGCATCGAGACTCTGGAGAACCGTCCGGGTGCCGTCGGCGCCGGTGCCGGTACCCCCGCTGCTCCCGTTGCGGCTGCTCCGGCCGCGCCCGTCGACACCAAGTTCGTACGCCCGTCCCAGCGCGCGACGACGCCGGAACCGGAGCCGGCCGCCTCGGTGGTTGAGCAGGGCGACGCCCTTCGACAGGCTCAGGAACCGGCCCGTGTCGAAGCCCAGCCAGAGCCGGAACCGACTGCGGTTCCCGAGCCTGCGCAGGAATCCGAGCCTGCCGCTGAACCGGTGACGGAGGCCGCCCCGGTGGAGGCCGCGCCCGCGCCCGCTGCGCCGGAGCCAGCGCCGGAGCCCGAGCCGACGGCGCCGCAGCCCGCAGCCGTGGTGGAACCGGAACCGGAGACCGCTCCGCAGCCTGAGCCGGTTCAGGAGCCCGCTCAGGAACAGGCCGCCGGAATGACCGTCGACGAGGTCACCGCGAAACTCGCCGACTTCCGTACCGCCGTGCGCGGCGAACCGACGGGTTCGGGCAAGGTCCTCGAGGCCATGCTGTCGTCGGCGGCCGTGCAGTCGGTCGACGGCACGGTGGTCGTGCTGGCCCATCCGCATCAGGCGCTCGTGGGCCGGCTGACCGATGCGCGCGGCAGCGGCATCCTCAACGCCGCCGCCGCCGAGGTCTTCGGCCCGCAGTGGCAGGTCCGGGTGGTTCCGGGGCAGGCCGGGGCAACGCCGTCGGCGGCGGCGCCGCAGAACGGCCGTCCTGCGCCGAAGCGCCAGACCTTCCAGCGTCCGAGCCGACCCGAGCCGGCCGGCCGTGCACCCGCGGGTCCGGCTGACGACGGACCGCCGCCGCCGGAGGCTCCTCCGGAGCCCGAGGAGCCCTGGCCGGCCGATCCGGACGCCTCCCGGCTCCCTCCGGAACCGGTTCCCGATGAGGAACTCACCGACGCCGAACGCGACGAGATGATCGCCGGCGCCCACGAAGGCGCACCCGATGCGCGGCTCGACCCCGACCAGGTGGCACTCGAACTGCTCAAGAGTGAGCTGGGCGCCCGCCCCGTCGACGACTCCTAGCCGACGGCGACGCTGACGAGGCGTTTGGTGGCACGCGTCTGCGCGACGTACAGGTCTCGCAGACCGGCGTTGCCGGTGGCGGCGATGCCGTCCGGATCGACGATCACCACGGTGTCGAACTCCAGCCCCCGGGCGTCGGGTGCCGCCACGAATTCGGCGCCGGTGAGGAACGGTTCGATGCTTGCGAGCCGGCCGGCGGCGGCGACCACCCCGATCAGTTCGCCCGGATGGGCGCGGGCGGTCTCGTCGAGCACCGACGACACCGCCGCCACCAGATCCTGCTCACCAGCGGTCACCGTGCGCGGCTCGTCGCCGTGCCGGATGGACTGTGCGACCGTCTGATCGGGGGCGATGACGGCCAGCAGCGGCGCGGTGGAGTCGAGGATCTCGGCGGTGGTCCGGTAGTTGACGGTGAGCCGGTGATGCTCGAAACGGTCGCCGACGAACGGGCCCAATGCCGCCGCCCACGACTCGACGGTGGTGGTCGGTCCGGCCTGTGCGAGGTCGCCGACGATCGTCATGGACCGGTTGGGGCAGCGCCGCATCAGCATCCGCCACGCCATCTCCGACAGCTGCTGCGCCTCGTCCACGACGATGTGCCCGTAGGTGATGTCCGGCGGGCCGTCGACCAGGGCCCGCGCCTCATCGAGCAGGGCGAGGTCGGCGACCGTCCAGCCGTCGCCGGCGTCAGGGAGGTCGTCGTGTTCGACGACGAAACGCCGCACCACGTCGTCGGCCCGCAGGGGCGGCCACACCCGGGAGACCGCGCGGTCGACGATCGGATCGTCCAGGAGCTGTTCGCGGACCGCGTCCCAGTCGATGTCGAGACCGTCGGCGTGATCGCCCGGCGAGATACCGGCGATCCGGTCGAAGTCGATGCCGACCTCGTCCTCGAAGGCGGCCTGGTCTGCGGCGGAGCTCTCCTCGAGTTCGGTCACCACGTCGTCCACCACGTATTCGAGGAACAGTTCGCGGGCCCGGTTGTGTCCGACGTCGCCCTGCAGCGCGTGGCGGCGGGCGGCGTCGACGGCCGCCGGGGGCAGGGTGACGGTGTCGTCGACTGTCTCGATCGTCAACGGTCGTCCGTGCGGTCTGCGCCGGTCCACCCAGTCGGCGAGCCCGGCGGCCATGTCGGCGCGGCCCTTGCGGCGGGCGACGTCCTCGGGGTCGTCGACCGTGACATCGATGCCGGTGAGGCTGCCGGCGGTGGCGAGGGCGACGTCGTTCTCGCCGAGGGACGGCAGCACCCCCGAGATGTAGTCGAGGAACCGCTGGTTGGGGCCGTACACGAGCACGCCGCGGTCGGCGATCGCCTCGAACGCGTACAGCACGTAGGCGGCGCGGTGCAGGGCCACGATGGTCTTGCCGGTGCCCGGTCCACCGTCGACGACCATCACCCCGCGATGGGCGGATCGCACGATCTGGTCCTGCTCGGTCTGCAGGGTGGCGGCCGCCTCGTGCATGCGGCCGGTGCGTGCGACGCTGAGCGCGGCGACGAGTGGACCGTCGCCGACGAGGTCGTCGTCGGTGGGTGCGGTGCCGTCCAGGATCTCGTCGGTGACCCCGGTGACGCTGCGCCCGTCGAGCCGCAGGTGCCGGCGGCGTCGTACACCCATCGGGGCGATCGGGGTGGCCGCGTAGAAGGGGCGCGCGGCCTCGGCGCGCCAGTCGATCAGGAGCAGCTCGTCGGCGTCGTCGCGCAGACCAATGCGTCCGATGTGCAGGGCGCCGTCGTCGCCGTCGATGCGGCCGAAGCACAATCCGTTCTCGGCGCCGCGCAGCCGGCGGATCCGGTCGGACAACCGGGACAGTTCGACGCCCTTCGCGTACCGGTCGCCGGTCTCGTCGACGGGTGCGGACTCCACGCGCTCGCGTTCGGCGACCTTGGCTCGCACCTCGTCGTCGAGGCGCCGGTACATCTCGTCGACGGTCTCCTGTTCGAGCCCGATCTGCCGCTCCGCCGAGCCCTGCTGGTCCATGAGTCGTTCACCTCTCGTCGCCGACGACCCGATCGACTATGGACATCCGCGGCCCGGAACGCAACGTTGCATTTCGGGGCGCAATCGTGTCTCTGACGTGTGGTTCACGCCGTGCGGCGACGCGATCGGAGCGGCTGTTCCGCGTAGCCGCCGTCGGCGAGACCGGCCCCGGGTCCGCGACTGATCCGGGTGCGACCGGCGACAGCGATCAGCAGTCCGGCCGGGGTCGCCGGGTTCAGGACGTTCGCGACTGCCCGGAGCCGGTATCGGACCGGCACGGTCACCGCTACGGAGTCCACCAGGGGCGGAGCGGGGTGTTCGGGCTCTTCTCGGCGTCCTGCTTCACGGCGAGCACGTGGTGCAGCTGCACGATGTCGCGTTCGAAACCGATCCGGCAGCCCGCCATGTACAGGCCCCACTGGCGGGCGGTGCCCTCACCGACCTCGGCGACGCACTCGTCCCAGTTCGCCACCAGGTTGGCGTTCCAGTCGCGCAGTGTCATCGCGTAGTGCTCGCGGAAGTTCTCCTCGTGCAGGACTTCGAGACCGCCCAGGTCCTGGATCTTCGACACGATGGTGCCCGATCCGGTGAGTTCGCCGTCCGGAAACACATACCGGTCGATGAACGGGCCGGCCTTGCTGCGCGTGTTGTTGTTCGGGCGCGTGATGCAGTGGTTGAGCAGGTAGCCGCCCACCTTCAGCTTGTCGCGCATGAACCCGAAGTACGACGGATAGTTGTGCACGCCGATGTGCTCGGTGAGGCCGATCGAGCTGACCGCGTCGAAGCCGGACTCGGTCACGTCGCGGTAGTCGCTGTGCCGGACCTCCCCGAACTCGGTCAGCCCCTGGTCGACGATCGCCTGCTGCGCCCACTCGGCCTGCTCCTTGGACAGCGTCACGCCCAGCGCGTGCACCCCCTGGCGGGCGGCGTACCGGACCATGCCGCCCCAGCCGCAGCCGATGTCCAGCAGCCGGTCGCCGGGTTTGAGCGCCAGCTTCTCGAAGATCAGCCGGTACTTGTTCTCCTGCGCGGCCTCCAACGAGGCGTCGCGGTCGGGGTAGACGGCGCAGGTGTAGGTCATCGACGGACCGAGCACCATCTCGTAGAACCGGTTCGAGACGTCGTAGTGGTACTGGATGTCCTCGGCGTCGCGGTGCTTGCTGTGCCGCAGACCCTCGGCGACGCGGCGCCACCGCGGCAATGCTTCCTGCGGCGGGGGAGCGATCGGCTTGAAGTGCTCCAACCCGATCTGCTTGGCGACGCTGGCCATGGTGAGTGGGCTCGGCTTGCTGAACGAGAGGTCGCCGGCCAGCGCCTGCAATGCGCCGTACGGGTCGCCCGGATGTCCGCCGATCAGCTCCAGGTCGCCGGAGATGTACGCGCGCGCCAGACCCAGGTCGCCGGGCGCGGTCACCAGATAGGTGGTGCCGCGCGGCGTCTTCAGATTCAGTCCGTACTCGGCGTCCTTGGGACCCGCGTCGGATCCGTCGTACGCGGTGAAGCGCACGTTCAGGTCCCGGCCGAGCAGGGATTCGAAGATCTGCGCCAGGTTCATGCGCGAATCAGTCATGCGCGTTTGACCGCCTTCTCGTAGAGGGTTGTGAATCGGCCCTGCGGGTCGTACTTCTTCTTCAACGCCCGGTAGGTCTTCGAGCCGTACAGCTCGTCGAACTCCTCCTCCGGGTAGAACGATTCGGAGTACAGCGACTTGTGACCGCCGAGCTCGCTGACCTCGATCTCGATGCGGCGATTGGTGTAGCCGGGTTTTCCGGGGGTCACCGGCACCGCCGACCAGAAGCCGAAGTTCACGTAGGTGTGGCCCTTGAGCAACGGATACAGCGACCACGGCTGCTTCTTACGGCCGCCGGGGGCCGGATCGAGGAGCCGCAGCGGGCACAGCCAGATCGGCTCGATCGGGATCTCGGCCAGGAACCACTCGGCGAAATCGGCGGTCCGCTCCACCGGCACCTCGATGTCCTGCACCACCCGTTCACCCGGCGGCTGGCCTTTCCGAGCGTTGAGACGATCACCGATGTCATAGCGCTGGTCGTAGCCGATCAGCTTCCAGTAGAAACTCGAGCGCAGGTACTTCTTCGGCCAGAACCGGCGGATCTTCGGGTTCTGTGCGCCGAACGCCCGCGAGCACCAGAACCAGTCGGTGTCCCAGCGCCACAGATAGTCGCGGATCGTGAGGCGGTCCCGCTTCGGATGGTCGACGTCGTCGTGCTGGATGGAGCGGTAGTAGATGTCGTTTCCGGTGTAGTCGCTGACCGGGCCGGGCTCGTCGGTCTGGCGGCCCAGCACCAGGTAGCACTCGTCGGCGCTGAAGATCACGCCGTCCAGATAGTCCACCGGCTCGCCCTGATAGACGCGCCGGTCGACGATCCGCACCAGCTCGTCCTGCAGGGCGCGCACATCGGTGAAGCGGACGTGCCGCAGTTCGACGAACGGCTTCACCGCCTCCAGATCGATCTCCAGCCGCACCGAGTAACCGAGCGTCCCGTACGAGTTGGGGAACCCGAAATGCAGGTCCTTGTGCTCGTTGTCGGGGCGGGCCACCACCAGCTCGCCGTCGCCGGTCAGAATCTCCATCTCGCGCACCGACTCATGCGGCAGCCCGCTCCGGAACGACGTGCTCTCGATGCCGAGCCCGGTGACCGCGCCGCCCAGGGTGATGGTCTTGAGCTGAGGCACCACGTACGGGACAAGGCCGTACTGCAAGGTGGCATCCACCAGATCCTCATACGTGCACATGCCCGCGACCTGCGCGGTCCGGGCGCGCGGATCCACGGAGATGACCCTGTTCAGCCCGGACACGTCCAGGCCCGGATTCGGATTCTCGGCGCGTTTGCGGAAGAGATTCGACGTCTTCTTCGCAAGCCGGACACCCGCTCCGGCGGGGATCGCCCGGTAGCTGGCGAGCAGGCGCTCGACTCCCCGGTCGAACTCCGCGCTGCCGTACTCCAAGTGATCAGAAGGCACGTTCCCACCGTAGCGCGGCGCCGGTAGGCTGGTTCGCGCTGCCTGTGAAGAAGGAGTTAACCGTGGCTCAGGTGACCGCAAACTCGTCCATCGACATCGCCGCTCCGGCGGAGACGGTGCTCGCCGCGCTCGGCGACTACCGCGAGGTCCGACCGGCGATCCTGCCGGACAACTACCGCGACTACCGCGTCGAGGAAGGCGGTCAGGGAGCCGGCACCGTCGTGCACTGGATCCTGCAGGCCACCGAGAAGCGCTCGCGCGACGTCCTCGCCGATGTGACCGCCGCCGGCGACAGCATCACCGAGACCGACCGCAACTCGTCGATGGTCACCGTCTACCGGGTGACCGCGTCCGGCACCGGCTCGAAGGTCGACGTCACCACGTCCTGGCAGGGTGCCGGCGGCGTGGGCGGCTTCTTCGAGAAGACCTTCGCCCCCAAGGGCCTCTCCCGCATCCAGGGTGCCCTGCTCGGCAACCTCAAGAACCGCCTCGAGCCCTGAGCCGGCGGGGCCGCCGCCGCGTCAAGCCGTTGCCGGCGCGCGACGGCGTGGATGCGACGCGCGTGGTGCTCGACCCCGCACGGTGGTCGTCGCCGACGACGGTCGGTGAGGCGCTGCTCGCGGCGCCGACCCTGACCGGTGTCACCGACGCCGACCTGGCCGCGCAGTGCGCGGCGGGCGCCGTCGTCGACGAATCCGGACATCCGGTCGACCTCGACGCGCCGGTCGTCCGGCCCCGCTCGGTGTACCTGTACCGGGACCTGCCCGACGAGGTGGAGGTCCCGTTCGATCTGCCGATCCTGTACCGCGACGAGCGGATCGTCGTCGTGGACAAACCGCACTTCCTGGCGACCATGCCGCGCGGCCGGCACGTCACCCAGACGGCGCTGGTGCGGTTGCGGCGTGAACTCGGCGATGACGACGTGGCGCCCGCGCACCGGCTGGACCGCTTGACCGCCGGCGTGCTGCTGTTCACCCGTCGCCGCGCCGATCGTTCCGCCTACCAGCGTCTGTTCGCCGATCGGGAAGTCCGCAAGGAGTACCGGGCAGCGGCTCCGCTCCTTGAGCCTGTCGAAAGGAGCCCCATCCGTATCGAGAACCGCATCGAGAAGACGTCCGGGGATCTGCGGGCGCGGATCGTCGACGGTCCGGTCAACGCGATCAGCGACATCACACTGACCGGGATGCGTGATGACGGCACCGCCGAATACCTGCTGGTTCCGCACACCGGCCGCACTCATCAGCTGCGGTTGCACCTGTCCTCGCTGGGCGCACCGATCGTCGGCGATCCCCTGTATCCGGAGGTCGACGACCACCTGGCTTCGGCGTCGGACCGCGGTGACTATTCGACGCCGCTGCGGCTGGTCGCGTCGGCCCTCGAGTTCACCGACCCGTTCACCGGTGCCCGGCGGAGGTTCGAATCGGACCGGCCCGTCTGACTTCTCTGGCACAGACGGGCCCGATACGTGCCGTTGTCGGGTGTGGCGGGTTACCGGACCCCATACGGCCCAGTAGTGCGGGGAGGGCGGGTAGCTTCGACGCCATGGCGATCGAAGGCTCCTACGAGCGGCACCCCGATCTGGGGTGCGAGGCGCTGGTGTTCATCGATCCCGAGTCGGGTGCGTGCTTCCAGATCCAGCGTGATCTGCCCGGCGGACCCCACGACGACGAGCACTGCGTGACCACCGGCATGAGCGCACCGGTGTACGGGGGAGTGGTGCAGTGGCGCCGTGTCCCGCCGACGGGCTCGGAGGGCGAGCGATTCGAGTTCGCCCTCAACCGGCGGGCGACCGCGCTCTTCGCCGACGACGTGATCTCGTTCGAGGTGGTTCCACGCGACGGCCAGACCGTCGACGAACTCGCCGCGCATGTCGAGCGACTGTTGTCGTGATGCGCCCGTACCCTGGATGTCGTGACTGACGCATTCGATCCCGCCGCGATGTTCGGCGACGGAGACAACCCGATGGCCGGCCTGCTCGCGCAGGCGCAGGAGATGCAGACCAAGCTGGTGGCCGCGCAGCAGGAGATCGCTGCCGCCGAGGTGACCGGCACCGCCGGCAACGGTCTGGTGACCGTGACCGGCAACGGCACCGGTGACGTCACCGCGATCGCCATCAAGCCCGACGTGGTCGACGCCGACGACGTCGAGACCCTGCAGGATCTGATCCTCGGCGCCCTGTCCGATCTGGCCGCCAACCGCGACAAGCTCGCCGAGGAGAAGCTGGGCCCGCTGTCCGGCGGTCTCGGCGGCGGCCTGCCCGGCCTGGGCTGACCGCTCGAACCGAGGCAGAGGCGCGACGCGATGTACGAGGGTCCGATCCAGATCCTGATCGACCAGCTGGCCAAGCAGCCGGGGCTGGGACCCAAGGGTGCCCAGCGCATCGCGTTCTCCCTGCTCGCCGGCGACAACACCGAGATCGACCGGCTGATCGCCGCGCTCGGCGAGGTCCGCGACAACGTCCAATTCTGCGTCGAATGCGGCAACGTGTCGGCCGACCGGCTGTGCCGGATCTGCGCCGACGCCCGTCGTGACCCCACCAAGATCTGTGTGGTCGAGGAACCCAAGGACATCTACGCGATCGAACGGACCAAGGCGTTCGACGGCCGGTACCACGTGCTCGGCGGTGCGCTGGATCCGTTGTCCGGGATCGGCCCCGATCAGCTTCGTATCCGGGAACTGCTGTTGCGGCTGGGCAATCAGCCGGACGGCAAGGACGTCACCGAGGTCATCATCGCCACCGACCCGACCACCGAGGGCGAGGCGACGGCCACCTATCTGCTGCGCATGCTCAAAGACTTCCCGGGGCTGTCGATGACCCGTCTGGCATCCGGTCTGCCGATGGGCAGCGACCTGGAGTTCGCCGACGAGCTGACCTTGGGCCGCGCCTTCTCCGGACGTCGTGCCCTCGCGTGATTCGGCCGAGATCGCAGCGGAGCTGCGGTCGGGGATCGTCGCGATCGACGGTCCGTCCGGTGCCGGTAAGAGTTCTTTCGCCGACGCTCTGACCGCCGATCTGATGGCGTTGGGGCGGCGCTTCGTCTTGATCCGCACCGACGACTACGCCACCTGGGATCGGCCGGCGGCGTGGTGGCCCGAGTTCGAGCGTGACGTCCTCGCGCCGTTCGGCCGCAGCCACGACATCACCTATCGTCCCCGAATCTGGAGCGGTGCCACCGCGGAGCCGGGCCCGCCGACGACGGTGCGCTGGGCGCCCCTGCTGATCGTCGAGGGCGTCACCTCGGCGCGGCGCCGCATGGCGGACCGTCTCGATCGCGCGTTCTGGATCGGCGGCCCGAGCGCGCCGGAGCGGCTGGAACGGTCGGTCGCGCGTGACGGCGAAGACCAGCGCGACCTCCTGGCCGCGTGGCAGCGGTGGGAGGACGGCTGGTTCCCGATCGACGGGACCCGCGACCGGTGCGAGCCGGTGGCGCTGGAGTGACCTGATCCGCGGAGTCCGGAGCCCGGAGTCAGCGGGCGGCGGCCAGACGTTCCTTGCGGAGCTGATCGACCTCGGGCAGGTCCAGGGGAGCGAGCGTGGTGCCCGTCGCCTTCGCCAGCAGGTAGTCGGCCATCTCGGGATTGCGGGCCAGCAGCGGACCGTGCATGTAGGTGCCGATCACGCTGCCCTGCACCACGCCTTCGACCTTGTCGGCGGTACCGTTGCCGACGCCGTGACGGACCTTGCCGAGCGGTGCCGCATCGGCGCCGAGCGTCGTGATGCCGCGATGGTTCTCGAAGCCGGACAACGGTTCGGTCAGACCCTCCAGCAGCGGGTCGGTCACCAGTTCGCCGATCGACCGCGCCGGGCCGGGCGCGGTGGTCAGATCGAACATCCCGATACCGTCGACCTTCTCGCCGGCCGCCGTCTCGTACCAGTGGCCGAGCACCTGGATGGCCGCACAGATCGCTAGCACCGGCCGGCCCTTTCCGGCCGCGCGCTGCATGCCCGGATGCTCGGTGAGATGCCGCGTCGCCAGACGCTGCGCGAAGTCCTCGGCCCCGCCGAGCGTGTAGACGTCCAGTGAATCGGGGACGTCGTCGTCCAGGGTGATCGGGACGATCTCGGCATCCAGGCCGCGCATCCGTGCCCGCTGACGCAGGATCAGCGCATTGCCGCCGTCGCCGTAGGTGCCCATCACGTCGGGCAGGACCAGGCCGATCCGAAGAGTCGATTCAGTCATCGTTGCTCCTTTCGACAGGCTCAAGGAGCGTGGCGGGCGGTTCTTGGCGCGGGGCGGAAGACGGCGTGGCGCCGGCACGTTCCAGGGCGGTGCCGAGGTCGCGGAACGCGGTGTAGTTGGCCAGCACCTCGACCCGGCCGGGCGGGCACTGGGCGATCGCGGTCATCGGGTCGGGCACGGTGGTGTGCTCGGCCCCGGCGTACAGCAGACGCACACCCAGGTCGGCGGCGCGCTCGCCGGAGGCGATCACCTTCATCGTCTCGAACGCCTCGAAACGCACATCCCACAGCCACGACAGGTCCTCGCCGTCGGGGACCTGGCCGTTGACGGCGATCACCAGGCTGTCGGCGTCCTGGTCGATCATCGACAGCGCCTCCTGCCAGCCGGCGGGATTCTTCGCCAGCAGGGTGCGGATGGTGTGTCCGTCGAGCTGGTACGAGCCGTACCGGCCGGCGACCTCCCCGACCGTGCCGACGGCGGCGGTCGCGGCCGCCGGATCGGCGCCCATCGCGACGGCGGCGGCGACCGCATGGGTCGCGTTGCCCCGATTCGCGCGGCCCGGGACCGCCGGATTCAGCGGTGCGGAGAAGCCGTCCGGGCCGTAGATCTTCTCGTCGTCGAACCACCACTGCGGCTGCGGGCGACGGAACTTCGCGTCACCGGTCGAATACCAGTCGTGGTCCTTGCGGATGATCGGTTCACCGGTGCGCGGGCAGCTCACCGAGTCGCCCACCCAGCCGGCACCGGCCGCCACCCACACGACGTTCGGAGCGTCGAACGCCGCCGACGTGACCAGGACGTCATCGCAGTTGGCGACGATCACCGTGTCGGGGTGTCGGGCGATGCCCTCGCGCAGCCGGCGCTCGATGTGGTTGATCTCGCCGACCCGGTCCAGCTGATCGCGCGTCAGATTCAGCAGGACGATCACCTGCGGGTCGGTGGCGTCGGCGACGTTCGGGACGTGCAGCTCGTCCACCTCGAGGGCGGCGATCGGGGCGTCCTGATTCAGGGACAGCGCGGCGATGATGCCGGCGTCCATGTTGGCGCCGTCCTCCTGGGTGCAGACCTCCCCGAGGCCGGACAGTGCAGCCGCCGTCATCCGGGTGGTGGTCGACTTGCCGTTGGTGCCGGTCACCAGAACACTGCGCTTGCCGGCGGCCAGTCGCGACATGATGTTCGGGTCGATCTTCTCGGCGACCAGGCCGCCGATCATCGAGCCCTTGCCGCGGCCGGCGGTCCGCGACGCCCAGCGCGCCGAGGCCGCAGCCGCCAGGGCGGTGCGGGTGCGAAGAGGCAGGGACATGGGTGAAAGTCTCCCACAGCCGACGAACGACGCGGAGCCGGTGCTAGCGTCGGCGACTGTGAGTCGTGCGACGTCCGTGAACCTGCCCCCGCTCGCCAAGCTGCAGAGCCGCGCCTTCCGGGTCGCGGGACGGCTGCCGGCCTCGGTGCTCGGCGCGCTCGGCCGATTCAGTGAGGTCAACGCGGCCGGGGATCGTCTGGCCCCGGAGATGGCCGTGGTCGGGCAGGCCGCCGGCCGGCTCCCATGGCTCTCGATGACGGGCGGCAGCCCGGCCCGCGCGCGCCGGGCCCTCGACGTCAACTCGGCGTCGATGGAACAGGACTTCGGGCCGTTCGCCGTCGAAGAGGATCTCACCTACGACGGTCCGGCCGGACCGCTCGGCGCCACCCGGTACCGCGCGCGGGAAGGACAGCCGACCGGTCTCGTCCTGTTCATCCACGGCGGCGGCTTCGTGGTCGGCAGCCGCGCCAGCCACGATTCGGCGGTCCGCGCCCTGGCGGTCGCCTCCGGCGCCGACATCCTGTCCATCGAGTACCGGATGGCCCCGGAGGATCCGTTCCCGGCCGCCGTCGACGACTGTCTGGCCGCGTGGCGGTTCGCCGTCGCCGCCGCCCCCGAGTGGGGGATCGACCCGAACCGCATCGTCGTCTCCGGCGACTCGGCCGGCGGCAACCTCGCCGCCGTCATCGCACAGCAGACCCGGGGCGAGGCGGTGGTTCCCCGACTGCAGGCGCTGATCTATCCGGTCACCGACATGTCGGGCGCCGAGACCGGTTCGCGCCGCGAATTCGCGTCCGGATATTTCCTGACCAAGAAGGACATGGACTCGTTCAGCGACGACTATCTGCCCGTCGAGTCCACCAGGACCGACGTGCGCGCCTCGCCGCTGCTCGCCGACGATCTGTCGGGACTGCCGCCCGCCTACGTGATCGTCGCCGGTTTCGATCCGCTGCGCGACGAAGGCATCGCCTACGCTGAGAAGCTGCGGGCCGCGGGGGTCCTGGTCACCCTCGAACGCGCCGGATCGATGATCCACGGATTCATCAACATGGGATTGCTGTCGCCGGACGCCCGCGAGTACACCGCGCGCATCGGCGCGGCGATCGCCGACGGCCTGAGCCGCTAGCCTGGTCGGTGTGAACACCCAGCGTCACCGACGTGCCGCGCCCGCACCGGGCACCGGCACCCGGGACCGGAAGAGGATCTTCCTCACGATGGCGGCCGCCTTCGTGGTGGGCGTCCTGATCATCGGCGGCATCTTCCTCGTCCTCGGCGGGGTGGCCGCCAACGCGGCGCTGATCGCCGTGCTGTTCCTGATGCCGGCGGTCACCAACCTCGGCTTCCGGCAAGTGGTGATCTCCGGCCTGTGGGCGGTTCTGGTCGCTCTGACCGGACTGCTGATCGGCGACGACAACGTCCCCCTCCTCTTGGTTGCCGTCGTCATCACCGCGCTCATCCAGGGGTTCTTCGCCACCGAGACCGGAATCTCGGGGGTCAACCGCGGTCCGGCCGCCCTGGTCTCGTTCACCGCCTTCGTGCGGCCCGACGATCTCGGCCATCACCTGGACCTGTGGCGACCGGTCGTCGGCGCCCTGCTCGGCGTCGTCATCAGCCTGACCGTGGCGATCGTCGTGTTCGGCGTGGACCACCGACGTGTCCGCCTCGCCCCCCTCAACGACCGGATCTTCTACGGTCTGGGCCTGGCCGCGGGGTGTCTCATCATCGCCGGAGTGTGGGAGGCGTTCGGCTGGACCAAGCTGGTGCCGCCCCTCGTCGTCTTCTGCGTCATCTACACGTTCGACCCGGACCGGGTCGCCCGCACCGCGCTGAGACGCGCGCTCGGCGCCTTCGCCGGTGTCGGCGCCGCCTGGGTGCTCGCCACCCTGTTCCCGGTACCGGTGCTGATGGTGCTGTTCGTCGTGGTGTTCTTCCTGTCCACGCTGATGATGATGACCGGCCACCAGATCCTCTACGTGACGTTCGTCGTCGGGTATCTCGTGCTGCTGGCGGCGGTGGACGGCGGCGACTACATCGTGGTCGGCCGTATCCAGTTGATCGCCGTTGTGGTGGCGACCGTCGTCGCCCTGACTCTGCACGTGATCGCCGCCGCCGTGCACGACGGCTACTCGCGGTTCATGGCGCGCAAAGAGATCGCGGCCGCCGAGGCCACGGTGCTCAGCGCGGTCGACACCGTCAACGAGTCGGTCGACGAGATCGTCGATCATGCCCGGCTCTTCGGCCGGGACCACCCCGACGGCCCGACCTGACGGAGAAGGCACAGCGGTGAGCTGTGCCTTCTCCGACTGGAATCGAACGATCTACGGCGCGTAGGTGCGTGCGTCCTCGGCGGCCGCCTCGACCACCGGTCCGCCGCTCAACCGGGCGGCACGGTTCACCGCCGACACCACGGCCCGCAGACTCGCGGTCGTGATGGACGAGGCGATGCCCACACCCCACACCGTCTCGCCGTTGACCTGGGCCTCGACGTAGCTGGCGGCGCTGGCGTCGCCGCCGGCCGTCATGGCGTGCTCGCTGTAGTCCAGGATCCGGACGTCGTAGCCGATGGTGCTCAACGCGTCCACGAACGCGGCCAGCGGACCGTTGCCGCTGCCCTGGATCTCCTTCTCCACGCCGTCGACCTTCACCGTGGCGGTGATGTGGTCGTCGCCGCCGTCGACCTCCGAGGCATCCACCTTCTGCTTGACGCGCTCGAGCGGGGTGATCGGCTCCAGGTACTCCTGAGCGAAGACGTCCCACATCTCCTTCGGATTCACCTCGCCGCCCTCGCCGTCGGTGATCTTCTGGATCTCGCGGCTGAACTCCATCTGCAGGCGACGCGGCAGATCCATGCCGTGATCGGCCTTCATGATGTACGCGACGCCGCCCTTACCGGACTGGCTGTTGACGCGGATGACGGCCTCGTAGTTGCGGCCGACGTCCTTCGGGTCGATCGGCAGGTACGGAACCTGCCACAGGATGTCGTCGACGTCCTTGTCCTGGGCGTCGGCGTCGAACTTCATCTGGTCCAGGCCCTTGTTGATGGCGTCCTGGTGGCTGCCGGAGAACGCGGTGTAGACCAGGTCGCCGCCGTAGGGGTGACGCTCGGGGACGTTCAGCTGGTTGCAGTACTCCACGGTGCGACGGATCTCGTCGATGTCGGCGAAGTTGATCTGCGGGTCGACGCCGCGCGAGAACAGGTTCATGCCCAGGGTCACCAGGCACACGTTGCCGGTGCGTTCGCCGTTGCCGAACAGGCAGCCCTCGATGCGGTCGGCGCCGGCCATGTAGCCCAGCTCGGCCGCCGCGACGCCCTCGCCGCGGTCGTTGTGCGGGTGCAGGCTCAGGATGATCGAGTCGCGGCGCGCCAGGTTGCGGCTCATCCACTCGATCGAGTCGGCGTACACGTTCGGCGTGGTCATCTCGACCGTCGCCGGCAGGTTGATGATCAGCGGCTTGTCCGGGGTGGGCGCGATGATCTCGGAGACCGCGTCGCACACCTCCTTCGCATAACTCAGTTCGGTACCGGTGTACGACTCGGGCGAGTACTCGTACCGCCAGTTGGTGTCCGGGTACTTCTTCTCGGTCTCCAGGCACAGCTTCGCGGCGTCGGTCGCGATCGCGGTGATCTTCGGCTTGTCGGCGCGGAACACCACGCGGCGCTGCAGCACCGACGTCGAGTTGTAGAAGTGCACGATCACGTTCGGGGCGCCGTCGCACGCCTCATAGGTGCGTTCGATCAGCTCCGGGCGGCACTGGGTCAGCACCTGGATGGTGACGTCGTCGGGGATGGCGCCGTCGTCGATGATCTCGCGGATGAAGTCGAAGTCGGTCTGCGAGGCGGACGGGAAGCCGACCTCGATCTCCTTGTAGCCCATGCGGACCAGCAGATCGAACATGCGGCGCTTGCGGGCCGGGCTCATCGGATCGATGAGCGCCTGGTTGCCGTCGCGCAGGTCCACGGCGCACCAGCCGGGGGCGCGGTCGATCACGGCGTCCGGCCAGGTGCGGTCGGGCAGATCGATCTTCTCCACCTCATCGGCGAAGCTGCGGTAACGGTGAACGGGCATCGCCGAATTCCGCTGGGTGTTCCATGCGGGCTGGCCTTCGGGGCGAGGGCCGGACGGGGTGACGATCCGGCTGGGGCCGGAGGTGAAGGCGTCTGCTGCCATGACTGGTCGAACTCCTAAGAGAGAAAGAAAGGGGAGTGACCGGCGCGCGAAAAAGGCCCGCGACGGAGGGCCGGTCGAATCAGACCCCGCCGCGGCACCCGAGAAGAAGCGCACGCTGCATGTCTTGAGTGTACGACAGCCTGTCGTGACGCCGCCAGGGACCTGGGACCCTCGTACGCTCGTCGAACTCGTCGAACTCGTCGAAGCGAGTCCGAGTGATGCAGTCAGGCCCCCAGAGGTTCTCCAGGGGCCTGACTTCGTATGCCGGTTTCGCCGGCTGGTGATTCGGAACTCCGCGCGTCGTTGAGCGGTTCTCCGTACGCTCCACCACCCTAACTTAGGTGAGGCTAAGTTGGCTAGTGGTGGTCGGTGGCTCAGGAGCCGTACGACTGTCCCCATCGGCCGCTGTAGGCGATCTCGGTGAGCGGCAGACGCTCGCGCGGCCATGCATCGCGCTCACGCACCTCGGGTGCCAGGGTCGACGGGTCGTCGGCCAGACGACCCACCGCCAGGATCACCAGCGGCCGGTGGCCGTCCGGAATGCCGAACAGCTCGACGGCCTTGTTCTTGCTGAAGCCGGCCATCGGGTGACCGTTGAAGCCGACCTGCTCGGCCTGAATGGTCATCTGCGCGAGCGCCCATCCGACGTCGACCGCGCCGTACTCGTGCTTGTCCTCGTCCTCGGGATCGTCGGACGTGCACACCAGGATCAGAGCGGCCGCGGCCGGCGCCCAGCTCGCATTGCCGCGGTTGAAGGTCTCGGTGATCGCGGTGAACGTGTCGTCGCCGCGGCGGCCCACGATGTAGCGGACCGGTTCCAGGCGGCCCCACGTGGGCGCCCACCGGCCGGCCTCCAGGATCGAGGTCAGGTCGTCGTCGGACACCGTCGCGGTCGCGTCGTAGCCGCGCGCGCTCCAGCGTCCGGCGATGAGCGGGTTCAGCGGGGTGCCGGCCGAGACGGTGCCGGCGGCACCGGACGCCGCGGGACCCTCCGTGGAGTTCTGCATGGTTCCCCAGGGTAACGGGGGTGCGCCCCGGTGGCGCGTCCGGAATCGTGCGTAACGGACTCCCGGGCGATTCCGTGGTCGGGGCGGTGCGCGTGCCAGATAGTCTCCCCGACATGAATCCGATCCTCGGGCACGCCGACGGTGCCGACACGGCATGGCTGCTCGTCGCCTTCGCCCTGGTGCTGCTGATGACGCCGGGCCTGGCTCTCTTCTACGGGGGCATGGTCCGCAGCAAGACCGTCCTGAACATGATGATGATGTGTCTGGCCGCGATTCCCGTGGTCTGGATCATCTGGGTGGTGTTCGGCTACTCGGCGGCGTTCGGGCCGGACAAAGGCGGGCTGATCGGCGATCCGGGTGCCTACCCGGGCCTGCGGCATCTGTTCGGCGGTTTCGGTGATGCCGGTTCGCCCGACGGATCCTCGCCGCTCGTCCAGCACGTGCCGGCGATCCTGTTCGTGGCGTTCCAGGCCGGCTTCGCGATGGTGACCGTCGCGCTGATCGCCGGTGCCGTCGCCGACCGCATGAAGTTCGTCGCCTGGCTGCTGTTCGCCGGCGCCTGGATCACCCTCGTCTACATTCCGGTCGCCCACTGGGTGTTCGCCGCCAAATCGCTGACCGGCGCGTCCAGCGGCGGCTGGATCGTCGATCGACTTCACGCCCTCGACTTCGCCGGCGGCACCGCCGTCGAGGTCAACTCGGGTGCGTCGGCGCTCGTGATGGCACTCATCCTCGGCCGCCGTCTCGGCTGGCCGCGCGATCCGATGCGCCCCCACAACCTGCCGTTCGTCATGCTCGGCGCCGGACTGCTGTGGTTCGGATGGTTCGGGTTCAATGCCGGTTCGGCGCTCGCCGCCAACGAGTCGGCGGCCCTGATCACCGCCAACACCCTCGGCTCGGGGGCGGCCGCGATGGTCGCCTGGCTGCTCGTCGAACAGCTGCGTCACGGCAAGCCCACCTCGTTCGGTGCCGCCTCGGGTGTGGTCGCCGGTCTGGTGGCCATCACCCCGGCGTGCGGCTCGGTCACCCCGCTGGGCGCTCTGGCGGTCGGTGCGGTCGCCGGCGCGGCCAGCTCGTACGCGATCGAACTCAAGTACCGATGGAAGTACGACGACTCGCTCGACGTCGTCGGCGTGCATCTCGTGTCCGGCATCGTCGGCACCCTCATGATCGGTCTGGTGGCGAGCGGCGACACCCCGACGGGAGTGAAGGGTCTGCTCTACGGCGGCGGGCTCGACCAGCTCTGGCGGCAGGCGGTGGCCGTGCTCGCCGTCGGCGTCTATGCGATGGCGGTGACCGCGGTGATCGCTTTCGTCCTGGACAAGACGATCGGTCTGCGGGCCGACCCGCAGCACGAGGCCGACGGACTCGACGACGTCCTGCACGCCGAATCGGCCTACGACTTCCACGTCGACCGGGGCCGCGGTCTGTCCGGTCTCGGAGGCTAGATCGCGTACTGGAAGACGGTGAGCATGTAGCCGCCGAAGACGGCGCTGGCCGCGATCATCGGGACCAGCACGGTGCCGGCGACGATCGGCCGCGCCCGCGACAGGAGTGCGGCCACCGGGATCAGCAGTACGAACGCCGGCAGCAGCAGGCGGGCCCGGCTCATCATCAGGCCCGACGACAGCAGGATCGAAGCGACCACCAGCGCTCCGTACAGCAGCACGGGCCACGGCAGCCGGTCGAACACCGACCACACGAGGAGGCCGACGGTCAGCACCATCACCAGACCGGTGACGACGTCGGCCAGGGTCGTCGGCGCGGTGAAGGCGTCGTGCAGAAAGTTCAGGCTCGCCGCACCGAAGTCGAAGCGGGTGTCCCATCCCGCGGTCTGGATGCGGAACCATCCGGTGAGCGAGCCGGTCTGGACCGCGACGTAGCCGAGGAAGCCGAGATAGCCGAGCGGGGCGAGTACGAATGCCGCCGCGGCGCGCGGTCCGTCCCGGTGGGCGAGCAGTGCCGCCAGCATGACGACCACGATCACTGCGATGCCGGTCGGCCGCACCAGCCCGACGGCCAACGCGCACAGTCCGGCCTCGATCCAGCGGTGCTCGAGCACGAACAGCAGCGCCCACGCCGCGAGCATGCAGAACAGGGCCTCGGTGTAGGCCATGTTCAGCACCACCGCCATCGGTGCGGCGGCGAACAGCATCACCAGGATCAGGCCGGCGTGGACGGGATCGCCGGCCGGCCGGCCGCGGGCCACGCACAGGGCACCGAGCCGCGCGATGCCGACCGCGGCGATCACCCCGAACACGAGGTTCAGCGTCCACGCCGCACCGAAGTACGAGACGCCCGGGATCCGGGCGACCAGGCCGACGACCGCCGGGTAGCCGGGAAAGAAGGCGTAGCCGGTCTCGGCGGTGTGCACGCCGTGCGCGTCGGTCAACGACGACGGCACCCCGCGGTAGCCGTGCTCGGCCAGCGCCAGCATCCACTCGCCGTCCCACTTCGCCAGCACCCCGCGCAGCGTCTCCGATCCGGGTGGGCGGGTCAGCGCGAAGACGGTCAGCACCGCCAGACCCACCCCGCGGACCGCCAGGTAGACCAGGGCGGCGGCCCGCCACGACGGCTTCCGGAACGCCTCCGGCGCGCGGCGCCGGTGGACGGGCCGATTCGACCCGGCGGCCTGCGATCGCGTGCTGGTCACCGGACGATCGTACGGCTGAGCCCGCCCGGTAGAGTGTCAACCGGTCCCAAGACCGGAATCTCGAGTACAGGAAGGCCCTGACGTGGCACTGGTGGTCCAGAAGTACGGTGGCTCGTCCGTGTCGGATGCCGAGCGCATCCGCCGCGTCGCCGAGCGCATCGTCGAGACCAAACGGCAGGGCAACGACGTGGTCGTCGTCGCGTCGGCGATGGGCGACACCACCGACGAGTTGCTGGATCTGGCCGAGCAGGTCAATCCGAATCCGCCGCAGCGCGAGATGGACATGCTCCTCACCTCCGGTGAGCGCATCTCCAACGCGCTGCTGGCGATGGCGATCGAGGGCCTCGGCGAGAGCGCCCAGTCGTTTACCGGATCGCAGGCCGGTGTGATCACCACCTCCAGCCACGGCAAGGCCAAGATCATCGACGTCACCCCGGGCCGCGTCCAGGATGCGTTGAACGACGGCAAGATCGTGCTGGTCGCCGGTTTCCAGGGCGTCGCCCAGGACACCAAGGACGTCACCACGCTCGGTCGTGGCGGCTCGGACACGACGGCCGTCGCCCTGGCGGCGGCGCTGAAGGCCG
Organism: Gordonia sp. (in: high G+C Gram-positive bacteria); assembly: GCF_047600565.1. GTDB lineage: Bacteria > Actinomycetota > Actinomycetes > Mycobacteriales > Mycobacteriaceae > Gordonia. The sequence goes on along the minus strand of NZ_JASGKN010000001.1, from coordinate 2,071,704 downwards.
ACGTCTGCGAGATCTACACCGACGTCGACGGCATCTACACCGCCGACCCGCGTATCGTGCCGAACGCCCGACGCCTCGACAACGTCTCCTTCGAGGAGATGCTGGAGATGGCGGCCTGCGGCGCCAAGGTCCTGATGCTCCGGTGCGTGGAATACGCGCGCCGCTACAACGTTCCCGTTCATGTGCGCTCGTCGTACTCGACCAAGCCCGGCACGCTGGTGTCCGGATCGATGGAGGACATCCCCGTGGAAGAAGCGATTCTCACCGGTGTGGCGCACGACCGCTCCGAAGCCCAGGTGACGATCTTCGGCATCGACGACAAGCCGGGCTACGCCGCCAAGGTGTTCCGTGCGATCGCCGACGCCGAGATCAACATCGACATGGTGCTGCAGAACATCTCGACCGAAGACACCGGCAAGACCGACATCACCTTCACCCTCCCGAAGGAGATGGGTCCGATCGCCGTCGAGAAGCTGACCGCCCTCAAGGGCGAGATCGGTTTCTCCGAGATCACCCTCGACGAGAACGTCGGCAAGGTGTCGCTGGTCGGCGCCGGCATGAAGAGCCATCCGGGCGTCACCGCCACCTTCTGTGAGGCGCTGAGCAAGGCGGGCGTCAACATCGAGCTGATCTCCACGTCGGAGATCCGCATCTCGGTGCTGTGCAAGGAAGACCAGCTCGACGACGCGGTCCGTGCCCTGCACGACGCCTTCGAGCTGGGCGGCGACGAGGAAGCCGTCGTCTACGCCGGAACGGGGCGCTGACCGTCATGAAGATCGGAGTGGTGGGAGCCACCGGCCAGGTCGGCGGCGTCATGCGCACCCTGCTCGAGGAGCGGAACTTCCCGGCCGACGAGGTGCGGTTCTTCGCATCGTCGCGGTCGGCGGGTAAGACGCTGCCGTGGAAGGGTGGCGAGGTGGTCGTCGAGGATGCGGCCACCGCCGATCCGTCGGGCCTGGACATCGCGCTGTTCTCGGCCGGCGGCACCATGTCGAAGGAGCAGGCGCCGCGGTTCGCGGCCGCCGGCGTCACCGTCATCGACAACTCGTCGGCCTGGCGCAAGGACGACGACGTTCCGCTGATCGTCGCCGAGGTGAACGGCGACCTGGCGAAGAACCCGCCCAAGGGCATCATCGCCAACCCGAACTGCACCACGATGGCCGCCATGCCGGTCCTCAAGCCGCTGCACGACGCCAAAGGCCTGCGACGCCTGATCGTGTCGAGCTACCAGGCGGTCTCCGGGTCCGGTCTGGCCGGTGTCCGGGAACTCAAGGGCCAGGTGGAGAAGGGCGTCACCGGCGACCTCGGGCAGCTGGTCTACGACGGCAGCGCCGTCGATCTGGGTGCGCCGGACGTCTACGTCAAGCCGATCGCCTTCGACGTCATCCCGCTGGCCGGGTCCATCGTCGACGACGGCTCGGAGGAGACCGACGAGGACCAGAAGCTGCGCAACGAGTCCCGCAAGATCCTGGGCCTGCCCGACCTGCTGGTCAGCGGCACCTGTGTGCGCGTCCCGGTGTTCACCGGTCACTCGCTGTCGATCAACGTCGAGTTCGACGAGGCGATCACCCCCGAGGAGGCGCGGGCGATCCTCGCCGACGCCGCCGGTGTGAAGGTGGTCGACGTGCCGACTCCGCTCGACGCGGCCGGCGGCGACGTCAGCCTGGTGGGCCGCATCCGTCAGGATCCGGGTGCCCCGGAGGGTCGTGGTCTGGCGCTGTTCGTGTCCGGCGACAACCTCCGCAAGGGTGCCGCGCTGAACACCATTCAGATCGCCGAACTGCTCGTCTGACATGGCCGCCCGTCCCGGCGGATGTGCCAGGATCGAAGCATGACGAACCCGGCCCCCGGGAACGATCCGGACGATCCGGACCGTATCCCGACCCAGGCGGAACTCGACGCCGAGGATCTCGCCGAGATCGCGCGGACCTCCAAGGACCGTGAGATCACCGAGCGCTACCCGCAGCGGCCGGTCGATCCCGGCCCGCCGCCGCGCGCCCTGACCCGCGACGCCCTCGGGGCGTGGATCGTCGCCGTGGTGACCGCGGCGATCTGCATCGTGTACTCGTTCGCGACGCTCGGCTCGATCTTCGAGCGCCTCACCGAGCGGCTCGAACCGGACATGGGTGACGTCAAACAGATCAATCCGGGCGCCACCGCGTCGTCGATGGCGCACTTCTGGCCGATCATGCTGCTGACCGGCTGGATCGTGACCCTGGCGCTCAGCTATCCGCTGCTGGTCGGGATCGCCAAACACCACAGCCGGAACCTGCGCAGCATCTACTCGGCGCTGGTCCTGGTGATCATGCTGTTCACCCCGGTGGTCGCCGACCTGCTGTTCAACTACCCGGGTGTGCCGTCGGCCATGCGGATTCTGGCGTGGACGTCGTTCGCGGCGCTGGGCGTCTCCGTGCTGATGGTGTTCCGCAGTTCCGTCGGCGCCTGGCTGCCCCCGTCGATGCGAGTCCAGCCCCTCCGCGTGTTCCGCGGGTAGCGTGGACGGCACCGGCCTCGACCCGGGGCCCGCGACGAGAGAGTGGTGGCAATCGTGACTGTGACGCCCGTGTACAAGGTGTGGTCCGAATCGTCCGGCGGAGGCCGTGACGGCGAAGTGGTGTCCGAATCGGGGCGCATCGACCTGGAACTGCGACCCCCGGTGGAGATGGGCGGCAGCGGCGACGGATCGAACCCGGAGGAACTGTTCTCCGCCGGCTATGCGGCCTGCTACAACGGTGCACTGCACCTGGTCGCCAAGAACGCCGGCGTCGCCCTGCCTGACGACACCCGGGTCCGGGTGACCGTCGGAATCGGCAAGGACGACGCGGACGACGGCTTCGGGCTGACCGTCGCGATCGACGTCGACACCCCCGGCCTGGACCAGGAACAGGCTCAGCAGCTCGCCGACCAGGCCGACGCCTTCTGCCCGTACTCGAAGGCCGTCAAAGGCAACATCGCCAAGACGGTCACCGCCACCGTCTGACGACTTCGCGGGGCTTCCACGATTCCGCCGTGATCGGACGGTAGCGTGATACCCCGTGGACAACTGGGGAATTCTCGCCGGCGGCGGCCTACTGGCCGCCGTCGTCGCTGCGGTCGCCTATGCGACCCTGCGCCAGCGGGAGACCGTCGCCCTGAACCGTGGCACCGAACTCGCCCGGAATCTCCGGGACCTGGCCGGTGACGACCCGGTGCGCCTCGCGGCGGTCGACGAGTACGAGGTCTCGCTGTACGAGCGTCTGTTCTATGCATCGACGGTCGGTCCGCGGCTGCGCAGCGCGGTCTGGGCGCTCCTGGCCGCCGTCCTGGCTGCTGTCCCCGCCCTGCTCCTCGACGGCCGCAGCGGCGCCCTCGCGCTGATCCTGTGGATCGTCGCGCTTCTGCTGCTCATCGGGTTCGCCGTGGCAGCGGCTGTGTATCTGGCACTCGCGGTGGTCGCAGCGGCCACCACTCCGCGGGTGTCCTTCGCCGAGTCGTACGGAACGAGTGACGATGAGCAAGCCTGAACAGCCCGGTACGCCGGACGGTCCGAGCCCGGATCTCGCCGAGGCGATCAGGCGCGCGGCGGCGGCCAAGCCGATCCCCGGACGCAACGTCCCCAAGACCGACGCCACCCCTGCAGCGACTCCCGCCGAGCCGGCCGCTGACGAGCCGACCGCCACGCCGGACGGGTCGGAGACCCGCGCACCGAGCACCGAGGTGCCGGTCACGGTGAAGGCCGACCCCGACGCGGTCACCGTGAAGACGACCCCGGCCGATCCGGCGACGACCAAGCTCGTCGTGCACCAAGCCGCTCCGGTCGAACCGCAGGTCCCGGCGACGGCGAAGATCGCGGCGGCCACGCCCGCACCGGCCGCCCCCACGCCGCCGGCACCCCCCGCTCGACCCACCCCGCCTCCGACGGCCTCCGCCCCCACGCCGCCGTCCGGTGCCGCACCCACCTCTGCGGTCCGCCGGCACGCCCCGTGGCTGGCGCCGGTCGCGATCGCTGTCATCGCGGTGTGCGGGCTCGCCACCGCGGCGGATGCCGCCAGAACCGAGGTCGAGTCCGACCCGGCCACCGGGTTGCCCGCCGGCAGCATGAGCGTCATCTCGGCGCCCGGGGTGCCCGAGGACGTCGCGACCAGCCAGACCCTGCTCAAGAAGTCCGATTCGGCGATCGTCGTGTCCGCCGATGCGGACGCCGACGCGCAGAACGAGGCCGTCGAACTCGCCGACAGCCATCACGTGCCGGTGTTCGCCGTCGACCCGGAGTCCTCCGGTGCGGTGAACACGGAACTCAAGCGCCTGGGCGTCAAGAACGTGGTGAACGTGGGCGGCGAGGTCGCCGGCATCACGGCACCGCAGTCGTCCGATCCGCACAAGCTGGGTGCCGCGGTCGCACCCATCGCCGGAAAGCCGGTGTTCCTGGTCAGCGACAAGAATCCGACAGCGGTCGCGAACGCCCGTGTCGGCGGCGCCGACACCGTCGCCGTCCCGGTGCCCGACCCCCGGGTCAACGGCGAGTCGGTGGCCGCCGTCAAACGCAGCGACAATCCGGCCATCCGCGCCGTCGGCGAGGAGTTCGGCGACGACGACGTCTTCGCCGGCCGCGTCGAGAAGGCCCGCACCGTGACCGAACTGCCCGGCGGCGGACAGATCCTGTTCCCGGGACGCCGCGTGGTCGCCCTGTACGGTTCGCCGGGCGCCGACGCTCTCGGACCACTCGGCCGCCAGAGCCTGCCCGCCACCATCCGGAAGGCGAAGGCGCAGGCCGCGCAGTACAACAAGCTGTCGCCGGTGCCGGTGGTTCCGGGCTTCGAGATCATCGTGACCGTGGCCTCGTCGGAGCCGGGCCCGGACAACAACTACACGAACATGCTCGACGAGAAGACCTTCGAGCCGTGGATCGACGCCGCCGAGAAGGCCGGGATCTACGTGACCATCGACCTGCAGCCCGGCCGCCAGGACTTCCTGAGCCAGGCCAAGGCCTACCAGAAGCTGCTGGAACGCCCGAACGTCGGACTCGCCCTCGACCCGGAGTGGCGTCTGAAGCCCGATCAGGTGCACCTCGAGCAGATCGGCTCGGTGGCCCCGGAAGAGGTCAACGAGGTCGGCGACTGGCTGGCCGGGCTGGTCCGCCGCAACAACCTGCCGCAGAAGGCGTTCCTGTGGCACTACTTCGACGCCGACATGCTCGGTGACCGCACCAAGCTGAAGACCAACCACCCGGAACTGTCGTACGTGATCCACGCCGACGGTCACGGGATTCCCGAGGTGAAGATGGGCACCTGGAACCGGATGGTCGCCGGACTGCCGCCGAACATCTGGATGGGCTGGAAGAACTTCTACAAGGAGGACACCCCGATGTTCTCGCCGCGCAAGACCATGCAGGTCAAGCCCACCCCGTACTTCATCTCCTACCAGTAGCCGCGGGGATCGGCGCCGGGCGGCCCGAGGCCGGTCCGGCCGCCGGGCAGAGCGGCCCTCAGCCGATTTCAGTCCGGCCTCACTGATGTTGTAATCTCGTTGAGGCTCTAACACGGGGTATGGCGCAGCTTGGTAGCGCGCTTCGTTCGGGACGAAGAGGTCGTGGGTTCGAATCCCGCTACCCCGACAGGTGAAGGCGAGGATCTCGCCGAACACCGCAGGAACTGTGTTGAGACAGTAGAAGAGGCCCTGACCGGAAACGGTCAGGGCCTCCTCGTTTCTCCGCCTGGTCCCTCAGCCCTCGGTGGCGATCCGCACACCGAAGCCGATCAGGAAGACTCCCGCTGTCCCGTCGAGCCGGCGGCGGATCCGCGGGGTCCGCATCCAGGCGCCGACGGTGCCGGCCGCCGCCACCAGCACCGCGCAGTAGACGGCGGCCGGCACCCACACGAGCAGGCCGGTCATCACGCCCAATGACGTCAGGACGCCTTCGCGGCGACCGCCGCGGACCAGGCCGCGCAGCACCACCAGAGTGTCGGGGCCGGGCAGGACGACGATGAGGCTCGCGGCGAGCAGGAAGGCGACGAGCGACGCGGTCATCGGGCCAGACTAGCGGCCCCAGCCCGGTCCGTCAGCGGCCCAGGCGCCGGCCGTACCAGCGGCCCAGACCGTAGAAGACCGCCCCCAGTACGCCGACGAAGAATCCGATCGGCCAGCCGGTCGCATAGCCGAGAGCGATCGACGACCACGTCATGGCGAGGGCGAGCACGACCGAGATGATCACGCTGACCCACGGCCGGTCGGTGAGATACCGTGCGGTCGCTCCCGGCGCCACCAGCAGGTTGAAGATCAGCAGTGCCCCCACGATCGGCACCGCGATCGTCGTGACCACACCGATCAGCAGTGCGAACGCGAGATCGAGCCGCACGCCGTGGACCCGCCGAGACTTGGCGAGCTCACTGGAGATCGCGTCGATCAGAATGGGGCGGTACAGGGCGGCCGCGGCGGCCAAGCCGACCACGGCCAGCACCGCCATCGTGATCAGGTCGTCGCGGCTCACGCCCAAGACCTGACCGAACAGCAGCGACGTGAAGTGGCCGGCGTATTCGGTGGACATGCTGGTGAACAGCATTCCCAACGCCAGCAGGATGACGAAGGTGAACGCGGTCGCCACGTCGCGCGACGCGGCGCGGCGCTGCAGCCAAGTGACCAGGCCGGCACCGAACACCGAGAAGATCGCCATGCCGGCCATCGGACTCAAACCGACCAGGGAGGCGCCCGCCGCCCCGGAGAACGCCGAGTTGGGTAGCGAGTGGGCAAGGAACGCCGACCGGCGTGCCACGACCAGAAAACCGACCGCACCACCGACGATCGCGATGATGGTGCCGCCGATCCAGGTGTTGATCATGAACGATTCGAACATCAGACCCCCGCCGATTCGGTCGTCTCTGTCGTCGGCGCGGCCGTGCCGCGCTCCCAACGGGGTTTGACGGTGCCGGCCAGCAGATAGCACACGAAGACCAATGCAACGATGAAGAAGCTGACCGGGGCCCCGCGATGGCCAGGGGTCCACAGGGTGCTGAAATAGGCGATCACCACGCCGCCGATCACCGAGCCGAGGCCGACGGCACAGGCGATCGCGGTAGCGCCGCCGGGGGTGCGTGCGTACCGTAGGCCGGTCGCGGCAGGCCCGATCAGCAAAGCGGTGACCAGCAGTGCCCCCACACTCATCGACGCCATCGCGACCGACATCGCGGTGGCCAGGACGAAGAGGATGTCGATCCGCAGTACCGGGCGGCCATGAGCCTTCGCCAGCTCGCGGCCCAGCGCGGTCTGCAGCAGCGGGCGATAGGTGGCCGCGATGATCAGCAACGTGAGCACCGTCATCGCGATCATGATCGGTATCAGGGTGCGTTGCACGGTGAAGAGGGAACCGAACAGGACGGCCGCCGCAGCACCGCTCGTCGACGGCTTCTGCGTCGCCCAGTACAGGAACAGGGCCGACAGACCCATACCGGCTCCGACCACGATGCCGGTGGAGACGTCCCGGTCCCGAGGGTTGCGCAGACCGAGCGCATTCATCAATGCGGCACCGAGCACCGACATGCCCAGAAAGCCCCACAGGGGAGGAATCCCGGCGACGTAGGCACCGGAGGCGCCCGTCGACGACAGGTCGCCGACGCTGTGCCCGGTGAACGTCTGGCCGCGCAACAGAATGAAGATGCCGACCACGGCGGTCGTCAGGGCCGCCATGCCACCGATGATGACGGCGGTCCACGCGACATTGCTGTGAATCAGCGACGACCACGTCGGATCGGCCGGGCCGTCGGTGATCGGCGCGGCCAGGAGCGGTTCCGTCACGTCGACGCCGCCGGGGTGACGTCGAGTTCGTCGGGGGTCACCACGAACTTGCGTCCGTCGACGTCGACGACCTCGACGGGCCGGCCGTACAGCTTCGTCAGCACATCCGTGCGGACCACCTGGTCGACGGTGCCTTCGGCGACGTTCCCGTTGGCCAGGTACACCACATGATCGAGCACCCCGAGCAGGGAGTTCACTTCGTGAACCGACAGCAGGATGGTGATGTTCTGGGTGTCGGCGAGGGTGCGCAGCAGGCGCGCGATCTCCGCGGTGTTCGCCATGTCGAGGTTCGCGAACGGCTCGTCGAGCAGCAGCAGGCGAGGCCTGCGAGCCAGAGCGTGCCCGATCATCAGCCGCTGCTGCTGACCGCCGGACAGGGTGCCGACGCGTTGATCGGCGTAGCCGTCGGCACCGACCAGTCGCAGCGCGTCCATGGCCTGGGCGCGCTTGTCGGGCCGACGGAGCCCGGTACCGAAGCGGACGCCGTCCAGGCCGAGCGCCGCCACGTCCAGGGCGGTCAACGGCAGGTCGACGTCCAGGTCGATGTGCTGCGGCACGTAGCCGAGCGCATCGTGGCCCGCCTTCGCCGGTCGTCCGTCGATGAGGACGTCGCCGGTGAAGTTCTCGTTGATCCCGAGGATCGCGCGGAACAGGGTGGTCTTACCGGACCCGTTGGGTCCGATCAGGCCGGTGAACATCCCCGCCCCGAGGGTGAACGACACGTCGTCGAGCACCCGTTTGGGGCCGAACGACACTGACAGGTTCGCAACCTCGAGGACGGGGACGCCGGTCATTTGCTGAGCTGCTCCGTGGACGTGCCGTTGGCGGTGGCGTCCGACAGGGCCTTGGTCTCGGCGAGCATCCAGTCCTGGTAGGTGAAGCCTTCCGGCATGGTCTCGTACACGCCGACCACCGGGACGCCGGCGGCCTTGGCCTTCTTCAGCAGATCGGTGGTGCTGTCATCGGTCACCTGCTGGTTGTACAGCAGAACCTTGACCTGCTTGTCTTCGACCAGCTTGTTCTGGAACTCGACGTCGGTGGCCGACGGGTCGGTGTCGTTCATGACCGCGGCTTCCAGGGTCTCCGGGGTGCGGATGTTGGCGCCGGCGGCCTTCAGCAGGTAGTCGGCGACAGGCTCGGTGACGGCGACCGGCGTGTCCGGGTGCTGCTGCTTGAACTGGGCGAGAGCGTCCTTCCACGGCTGGAGGGCGACCTTGAACTTGTCGGCGTTGGCGGTGAACTCGGCCTTGTTCTCCGGCTGGATGTCGCCGAGGATCTTCGCCATCTCATCGGCGACGGCCGGCATGGTCTCCGGGTCGTACCAGAGGTGCGGGTTGGGGGTGTCGTCGGGCAGACCGCGCAGCTTCTGCACGTTGATCACCTGGCGGTCCGACGACGGGTTGGCCTGTTCGATCTTCTCCATGAAGTCGTCGTAGCCGACACCGTTCTGCACCAGCAGCTTGGCCTGGCTGACCTGCTTGGCGACGTCGGTGTTCGCCTCGAACTCGTGCGGGTCGGTGTCGGGGTTGCTCATGATCGAGTGCACGTCCACGTGATCGCCGCCCACCTGGGACAGCACGTCGCCGTACTCGTTCTCGGCGGCGACCGCCACGATCTTGCCGTCGTTCGCGGAGTTCGACGTGTCGCTGGAGCAGGCGGCGGCACCGGCGGTGACGGCGAGTGCGGCCGCGGTGGCCACCAGCGTGCGCGTGAGGTGGCTGGATTGCAGATGAAGTTTCATAGCCGGTCGACTCCTATCGATAATGGCTGTCGTTATCGATAGAGAGGGTACAGGTGGATGGCGCAACGCGCCCGTATACCCCGAGTTCGCCGAGCGTAAGACGGGTCAGGACATCGTGGACTCGAGCTGGGGGAGGGTCTCTCCGACGCTCGAGTCGTCGCCGCCGTTCTTACTGGCCGTGAGGGTCAGCAGCGTCGCCTCCGGGCGGCAGGCGAAGCGCGCGGGCGCATACGGTGACGTGCCCAGACCGGCGCTGACGTGCAGCATCATGGTCGAGCCCCAGTTCGACACACCCTTCACCCGTGAGCGGTCCAGATGGCAGTTCGTGACCAGTGCGCCGTAGCCGGGAAGGCACAGCTGGCCGCCGTGCGTATGCCCGGCCAGCACCAGGTCGTAGCCGTCGGCGGCGAACCGGTCCAGCACGCGCGGCTCCGGTGAATGAGTCAACCCGAGGCGCAGCTGCGCGAGCGGGTTCGGGCGGCCCTCGATGGTCTCGTAACGGTCGCGCCCGATGTGCGGATCGTCGACGCCGGCGGCCGCGATGCGCACACCGGCCACCTCCAGCTCACGAACCTGGTGCGTGGCGTCCAGCCAGCCGCGTTCGGTGAACGCCGCCCGCAGATCCTGCCAGGGCAGCGGCTCGCCGTGCGACCGCTTGTGGTCCTTCTTGAAGTACTTGAACGGATTCTTAGGCTTCGGCCCGAAGTAGTCGTTGGAACCGAACACGAACATGCCGGGCCGGGCCAGCAGACCGTCGAGCGCCTGCACCACCGCCGGCACCGCGGCCGGACTGGCCAGATTGTCCCCGGTATTGATCACCAAGTCGGGTTCCAGCGACGCCAGCTCGCTGATCCAGGCCTGCTTCAGATGCTGATTGGGCATCATGTGGATGTCCGAGATGTGCAGCACCCGCAGCGACGACGACCCCGGCTCCAGAACCGGCAGCGTGGCATGGCGCAGAGTGAAGGCGTTGCGCTCGATCACCGTCGAATAGACCAGGCCGGCGGCCGCGGCGCCCACCGCGCCGGCCGCGACGCGGGCAGGCGTCGACGTCAGCAGATCGGCAGAGGCGCGAGCACGGGGAGCCGGGGCGAAATCCATGCGTTCCAGGATACGCGGGGTCGACGGGACCCTCGAAGAAAGCGGGACCGGGCCTCAGTTGGGGATCTCGATGACCACCGGGCCCACACCGGGCACCGTCACCGTCTTGGTGGTGGTGCCGCCGGTGCTCCCGGCCTTCGCCTTGCCGTTGCTCACGTAGATCGAGATGGTGCTGCCCGGCATGGCGCTGTCCGACGGCGCGGTGAACACCACGGTGCCCTCCGGGCGGCTGCTGTCGACGTCGACCTTCGTCACCTTGAAGCCGGCATCCTTGAGCCGTTCCTCCGCCTGGCTGGACGGCAGACCCTTCACCTCGGGGATCCGGCCGCGGCTACTGCCGCGCACGTACTGCGGATCGACCGCCGGCATGCGGACCGGACCGAACTTCTCGGCGATCGGCAGCATGGCGCGATACCAGGTGCGGGCCGGTTCGAAACCGCCGTAGATGTTGCCGTCGCCGCACTGCCGGACCGGACCGGTGCAGATACCGGCCGGGGTGGAACCGTCGTTGTAGATGTACGACGCGGCCGCCAGCTGATTGGTGAAGCCCAGGAACGCCGCGCTGCGGTGCGCCTCGGTGGTACCCGTCTTGGCGGACACCGGAAGATTCCAGCCGGTCGACGAGGCGGCCGCCGCCGACGTACCGGCACCCTGGTCGTCGTCGCTGAGGGCGTTGGCGAGCGTATTGGCCAGACCGCGTTCGACGACCTGTTCGCAGGCCGGCGGATTGAACGGGACCGCCGACTGGGCGGGCTTGCCGTCCTTGTCCACGATCACGTTGCTGTACTGGTCACGCTTGGTCTGCTGGATCGACACCACCGGTGTCGGCGGGCACCAGACGCCACCCGAACCGAGGGTCGCGGCCACGTTCGACAGTTCGACCGCGTTCACCGGGAACGGCCCCAGAGTGAACGAGCCGAAGTTGCCCTTCTTGATGTAGTCGGCCAGGCTCGCGTCACCCACACCGGACGATCCCGGAGCCGTGTACGACCGCAGACCCAGACGGACGGCCATGTCGACGGCCGGCTTGACCCCGACCTGCTGCAGCATCTGGACGAACGGGGTGTTCGGCGACTGGGCGAGCGCCTGCGTCAACGACAGCGTCTGCGGATAGACGCCGGCGTTCTTGACGCAGTACGAGCCGGCGGGACAGCCGTTCTCCCCGTTGCTGTCACCCATGCCCTTCACCGCGATGTTCGCCGGCACGCTGACGTTGGCGCTGGTGCCGAGGCCGTTCTCCATCGCCGCGGCCACCGTGAAGATCTTGAACACCGAACCGGCGCCGTCGCCGACCAGGGAGAACGGCTGCGGCTGCACCGTCTGCTGGGCGTTGCCGTCCAGGCCGTAGTCACGGCTGGAGACCATCGCGAGCACGTCGTGCGAGTCGGTGCCCGGCCGGACGATGCTCATCACGTTGGCGATGCCGTCGGTCCTCGGATCGGTCTGCGTCTGCGCGGAGCGCAGTGCGTTGGCCTGCACCTCCGGATTCAGCGTGGTCTTGATCGTGTAGCCGCCGCGGACCACCGTCGACCGCGACAGGCCGTTCTCCGCCAGATACTGCAGCACGTAGTCGCAGAAGAAGCCGTTGTTGCCGGCCGAGATGCAGCCCTGCACCGGGGTTTTCGGTTCCGGCAGCACACCGAGCGGCTTCTTCTTCGCGTCCTCCAGTTCCTGCTTGCGCTTCGGGAAGTTGGAGATCATCGTGTCGAGCACGACGTTGCGGCGCGCGAGGGTCGCCTCCGGATCGGTGTACGGGTTCAAGGCGGAACTGGACTGCACCATGCCGGCCAGCATGGCGGCCTGCTCCACCTTCAGATCCTTCGCCGACTCGCCGAAATAGGTCTGGGCGGCCGCCTCGACGCCGTAGGCGTTGTTGCCGAACGGCACCAGGTTCAGATAGCGCGTGACGATCTGCTTCTTCGCGTCCCGCTTGGCGGCGGCCTCATCGAGACCCTTCTCGCGCATCGCCTGCTCGGTGAGCGACTTCTCCAAGGTCAGCGCCATGCGGACCTCGCGGAGCTTACGGGCCGGGGTGGTCTCCACGGCGGCCTCGCGCTCGGCCTCGGTCCGGGCCAGCACCAGGAGCTGATAGTTCTTGATGTACTGCTGATCGAGCGTCGACGCACCCTGCTGCGTCGAACCGGCCGCCTGGTTGGTGAGCGCCGCACGGATGGTGCCGCGCCAGTCGACGCCGTCGTGCTCCAGGAAGCGGCGGTCCTCGATCGAGATGATCGCGCGGATCATGTCCTGCGAGATGTCGTTGTAGCCGACGATCAGACGGTACTGATCGAAGAGCTGGGCGATGGGTGCGCCGTTGCCGTCCAGAACCGTGGTGACCTGCGGGACGGTGCCGTTCAGCAGCTCCGAGGACGTGTTCTCCATAGTGGCCGCAGCGCGGTTCGACAGCATCGCGGCGCCGCTGGCGAACGGAAACATGAGACCGGCGACCAGCACGCCTGCCATCGCGATGGCAAGGGCCAGCCCCGGGAGTCGAGAGGTGTTCCGCACCTGGCCAGGATACGTGTGATTCGTCCGACACCGTGGAGGCGGCGCCCTCGCGGCGCGCTCGATCCACCGTCCCGGGCGCCTGTTCGGCCGCATTTTCCGAATCGTGACTTGCATAACTGCCCGGCGCGCCCATAGATTGATGAAACGTGATCTGACTAACAGTTCGACCGAAGTGTGAGTCGGAACGTGAACGAGATCTTATGCGCTCCTCGGACGGCGGGGAGTGTCGATGGATTTGCGAAAGGCGGACTACCGCAATGACTTTGGCCCCACTGTCCTCTGGAGATCCGGAAGCCCGCCTCGCGTGGGTCGCACAGGCGCGGTGCCGCGGGGGAAACCCGGACGACCTGTTCGTCCGCGGAGCAGCGCAGCGTAAAGCTGCGACGATCTGCCGCCACTGCCCGGTACAGCTCGAGTGCGGAGCGGATGCACTCGACAACCGCGTCGAGTTCGGTGTCTGGGGAGGGATGACCGAACGCCAGCGTCGCGCACTGCTGCGCCAGCACCCCGAGGTGACCTCGTGGGCGGCGTTCTTCGACGCGCAGCGCCGCCGGCAGCGGATGGCCGCGGTGCCGTCGTCCCTCGCGGACGAGCACTGAGCCCCGACGGCGACGCCACGGCGTCGCCCGCCGCACCGGCCTCCATCCGGCTCGCGGTACGCCTCATGTATCTGGGTGCGGTACTGCAGCTGGTGAGCATGGTGGTGTCGATCTACACGCTCGGCCACCTCAAGACCGATCCTGCCCTGCAGGAGCAGTACCGCAAGGGCGCGCACATGAGCGCCGACGAGTTCTCCCGGCAGGTCGACACCATCGTCGGCAACGGCCGCATCCTGGTGTCGGCGCTGAGCGTGGCCGCTGCGGCGCTCTGGCTGGTGATGGCCGTGTACAACGGCCGTGGCCGCCGCTGGGCGCGCACCGCCGCCACCGCCCTGGGCGCGATCGGCGTCATCTTCTCGGCCACCGGCCTATTCGCGTCCGGCGGTACCGCCGGACTGATCTCCGGGGTCGTGTCGATCGTCTTGGCGATCGCCGTGCTGATCCTGCTCTACCGCCCCGACTCCACCCGGTACTACGAGCAGCGGGACGCCGAACTCAACCCAGCTGCGTGATCTGATCGGCGACGGTGCGCAGCGCCGCCGCGTCGGCCACCTCGAACGGCAGTGCCGGAACTCCCACGGTCGGCACGCTCGGATGCGCCGACGAGAAGCTCGAAGAGCGAGATGCGCTTCGCGGTCCGCCGTCTTGGCGCGGTCCACATGCTGGCGCAGCACGCCGAGCGTCAACGGATCGATGGTCTTCTCCGTCGCCGCCTCGACCGCCGGCGTCGACAACGACGTCAGGTTCGGATGGGTGCGGTTCACGATCAGCCCGCACAGCGGCATCGAATCCTGCGCCAGCCGGCTGACGAAGAACGACGCCTCACGCAGCGCGTCGGTCTCCGGTGCCGCCACCACCACGAATCGGGTGCCGGGCCGCTTGAGGAGCTCGTAGGTCCGGGCCGCGCGCTCCTGGAACCCGCCGAACATCGAGTCCAGCGACTGCACGAACGTCGCCACATCCCGCAGAACGTCGCCGCCGATGATGGTCGCGATCCCGCGCATGGCGATGCTCATCGCCCCGGTCACCACCCGGCCGACGCCGCGGCCGCCGCCGATCAGCATCCGCATCAGGCGGCCGGACAGGAACGAACCGAGCCGCTGCGGGGCGTCCAGAAAGTCCAGGGCGTTCCGGGAGGGTGGAGTGTCGACGACGATCAGATCCCACCGGTTCTCCTCCAGCAGGCGGCCCAGCTTCTCCATCGCCATGTACTCCTGCGTGCCGGAGAACGACGACGCCACCGTCTGATAGAAGGAGTTGTTCAGGATCGTCTCGGCGCGGTCCGGCGTCGAATGCTCGATGACCATCTCGTCGAAGGTCCGTCGCATGTCCAGCATCATCGCGTCCAGCGACCCGGAACCCTCGATGGGCACCGGCTGCGGCTCGTTGGTCAGTTCACTCATGCCGAGCGACTGGGCGAGACGTCGCGCCGGATCGATGGTGAGCACCGCGACGGTGCGGCCGTTCTCGGCGGCGCGCAACGCCATCGCCGCAGCCGTGGTGGTCTTGCCCACGCCGCCGGAGCCGCAGCAGATCACCACGTGGGTCTCCGGATCGGCGAGGATCGCGCCCATCGTCAAGTCGGTCATCAGACGCCGGCCTCCTCGAGTGCCCGGGCGAGCGTGAACAGGGCACCCAGGTCGATGGTGTCGTCGACGTCGGGAAGCGCGATCTTGGCGGCGTCGATGTCGTCGAGTTGCGCGGCCGCCACCTGCTGCGCCTGCACGCCGACCGCGTAGTCGACGGTCTCGGTCATCAGACCGTCGAGGTCGTCGCCGGCCGCGTCCAGACCGGCCTCGGCCAGCTCGGCGGCGACCCGCGCCGAGTCGATGTGGCCCTCGGCGACCTCGTCGAGATCGGCGGCCGGCAGATAGTCGGGGCGTTCCCGGTTGACGAAGATCGCACCGATGTTCAGGTCCTTGCCGACCAGCTCGTCGACGGCTTCGGCGGTCTCCTGGATGGGCATGGCCTCCAGGAGCGTGCACAGGTGGATGACGGTCTGGTCCGAATGCAGAAGCTTGACCACGCCTTCGCTCTGATTGCGGATGGGGCCGGTCTTGGCCAGATCGCTCATCGCCGAGGTGACGTCCAGGAAGTTGCCGATCCGGCCGGTGGGCGGGGAGTCGACGACGATGTAGTCGTACAGCTGCCGTCCGGCCTTGTCGGCCGCGATGACGCGTTCCTTGATCTTGCCGGTGATCACCACGTCCCGGAGGCCGGGCGCCACGGTGGTGACGAAGTCGATGGCGCCGACCTTACGGATCGCCTTGGACGCGAAACCGAGGTTGTAGAACATGTCGAGGTATTCCAGGAGCGCGTACTCGATGTCGATGGACAGCGCCCACACCTCGCCGTCGTTGGGGGCGTTCACCACCAACTGGTCGGTCGGCGGCAGCGGAGGCTGATCGAGCAGCCGTGCCAGACCCTGCCGGCCTTCGCACTCCACCAGCAGCACCTTCTTGCCGCCGCTCGCGAGGGCGATCGCCAGGGCTGCGGCCACGGTCGTCTTACCGGTGCCGCCCTTGCCGGACACGAAGTGCAGGCGGGCGCCGCGGGCGATGGCGGGCCACGAATCCGGGCCGGTCGCGGCGGTGGTGTCCCCGGAGGCGGGGCCGGCGTCGTTGGTCACCCGTTCACCATATCGACCACCCTGTTCGGGGTGGTCGTCAACCGATAAGGTTGACCTCATGAGTGATGACACACTGCAGCGGTGGGAGTACGTGACCGTGCCGCTGCTGACGCACGCCACCAAGGAGATTCTGGACACCTGGGGTGCCGACGGGTGGGAACTCGTCAGCGTTCTGCCCGGACCGACCGGTGAGCAGCACGTCGCCTACCTGAAGCGACCGAAGGCGTAGTGATGGCAGGTACCTGGACCGCCCGGCTCGCCGAGCTCGGCATCGCACTGCCCGACGTCGTCGCACCGGTCGGGAGTTACGTCCCGGCCGTGCAGGTCGGCGACTTCGTCTACACCTCCGGTCAGCTGCCGATGGTCGACGGCAGGCTCGAGGTCACCGGCAAGGTGTCCGAGGGCGCCGAAGGCGTGGTGACGCCCGAGCAGGCGAACGCCGCCGCCCGGCAGTGCGCGCTCAACGCGCTGGCCGCCGTGAACTCCCTGGTCGGCATCGACAAGGTGGTGCGCGTGGTGAGGGTCGTGGGCTTCGTCGCCTCGGCGCCCGGATTCACCGCCCAGCCGGGGGTGCTGAACGGTGCCTCCGACGTTCTGGGCGAGATCTTCGGCGACGCCGGTGTCCACGTCCGCTCGGCGGTCGGCGTCATGGAACTGCCTTTGGGAGCTCCCGTCGAGGTGGAACTGGTCGTCCAGGTCGGCTGACATGCCCGCGCATCCCGCCTACGGAGAGGTTCGCCCGGTCACCGGGTTCGCCTCGGTGGTGCTGCGCGACAACCCGGGTGCGATGGAGCTCGACGGCACCAACACCTGGATCCTGCGCGCCCCCGGCAGCGGGACCGCGGTGGTCGTCGATCCGGGGCCGCCCAAGTCGAAGGCGCATGTCGCGACCGTCGTCGAGGCGGCCGGCGACGTGGAACTGACGCTGATCACCCATCGCCATCACGACCACACCGGCGCCATCAAGACCGCCGTCGCACAGACCGGTGCTCCGGTGCGCGCCTACCTCGACAAGTACTGCCGCGGCGCGGAGCCCCTCGCCGACGGCGAGGTGATCGAGGCGGCGGGCCTGACCATCACCGCCTGGCACACGCCCGGCCACACCGGGGATTCGATGAGCTTCCTGGTCGAGCACGACGGTGAGCGCGCGATCCTCACCGGCGACACCATCCTCGGCGCGGGCACCACCGTCCTGGATCCGAAGGACGGCGGCCTCTCCGACTATCTCGCCTCGCTGGACAGGCTGATCGCCGACGCCTCCGACGCCGTCCTGCTGCCCGGTCACGGACCCGATCACCCCGAACTCGGTCCGGTCGCGCAGTTCTACCGGCAGCACCGTGAGGAGCGGCTCGACCAGATCCGCGGGGTGCTCGACGACATGGGCAAGACGGCCGGCCAGGCCAAGCCGATGGCGGTGGTCCGCAAGGCGTACGCCGACGTCGACAAGAAGCTGTGGCCGGCGGCGAGGATGAGCGTCAAGGCCCAGCTGGAGTATCTCCGCGGGCTCTGAATACGACGAAAGCCCGCCGAAGCGGGCCTTTCATCGTCAGTGCGGGGTCAGCGGGCGCGTCGTGCCAGACGCTCGGAGTCCGAGATCAGCACGCTCTTGCCCTCCAGGCGCAGCCAGCCGCGCTGAGCGAAGTCGGCGAGCGCCTTGTTGACGGTCTCGCGGGAGGCGCCGACCAGCTGGGCGATCTCCTCCTGCGTCAGGTCGTGCGTGACGCGCAGCGCGCCGCCCTCCTGGGTGCCGAAGCGCTGCGCTAGCTGCAGAAGCTGCTTGGCGACACGGCCGGGAACGTCGGTGAAGATGAGATCCGCCAGGTTGTTGTTGGTGCGGCGGAGGCGGCGGGCCAGGACGCGGAGCAGCTGCTCGGCGATCTCCGGACGATCCTTGATCCACTTCTTGAGGGCCTCGCGGTCCATCGTGGCGACCTTCACCTCGGTGACGGTGGTCGCCGACGACGTCCGGGGGCCCGGATCGAAGATCGAGAGCTCACCGAACATGTCCGACGGTCCCATGATGGTCAGCAGGTTCTCGCGACCGTCCGGCGAACGGCGGCCGAGCTTCACCTTGCCCGACAGGATGATGTACAGACGGTCGCCGGGCTCGCCCTCGTGGAAGATGACGTGGCCGCGGGGGAACTCCACCTCGGTGAGTTCATCGGCCAGCGCCGCGACGGCAGCAGGCTCGACCCCCTGGAAGATGCCTGCCCGTGCCAGTACCTCGTCCACCTACGGAACCTCTCTCACAGTTCGGCCACATCACGTGACCTTTTTCTCATCAGTGACACACGCTACAGCGGAAAGTGTAGAGCGTGCAGAGGGATCCGACGGGCGGACGCGCCTAGAGAGGCCGATTCAGGATGCCTGGCGGCGGGTGCGCAGCTCGTCGAGCGCGCTCGGAAGGCCGTCCTTGGCGAGATTCTCGACGTCGGTGTCGTCGGCGGTCTCCAGGAACTCCTCGACCTGCGACCGGCCGACCGAGAGGCGATCCAGGCTGTTCTGGACACGCTCCATGGCGAGCGCGAAACCCATCAGCAGAAACGGGAACACGACGACGGCCAGACCTTGCATGCGTCCCATGAAAGCACTCGCACCGGCGGCACCGGAAACCCAGACGGCGGCCGTCATGAAGTTGTGACCTGGCGGTGCCGGGCCCTTCGGGCGGGTCGGCTCCGGTCGGCTGGGTAGCCTGGAACGTTGTGAGCAGTAGGAAGCCGGAGACGCACCTCGCGCTGGTGCGACGCGCGCGCCGCATGAATCGGACGCTGCAGGAGGCCTTCCCGCACGTCTACTGCGAACTCGACTTCAGTGATCCGCTCGAACTGTCGGTGGCCACCATTCTGTCGGCGCAGTGCACGGACGTCCGTGTCAACCAGGTGACGCCCGCCCTGTTCGCCCGCTACCGCAACGCCTGGGACTACGCGTCGGCGGACCGCACCGAACTGGAGGAGCTGATCCGCCCGACCGGCTTCTACCGCAACAAGGCGAACTCGATCATTGGACTCGGTCAGGCGCTGGTGGAGCGCTACGACGGTCAGGTGCCGAACCGGCTCAAGGATCTCGTGACGCTGCCGGGCTTCGGCCGCAAGACCGCGAACGTGGTTCTCGGCAACGCGTTCGGGGTTCCGGGCCTCACCGTCGACACGCACTTCGGCCGCCTCGTCCGCCGGTGGGACTGGACGCAGGAGACCGATCCGGTGAAGGTCGAGCGCGCCGTCGCCGAACTGTTTCCGCGCAAGGAGTGGACGGACCTGTCGCACCGGATCATCTTCCACGGCCGCCGCGTCTGCCAAGCCCGCAAACCGGCGTGCGGTGTGTGCCTGCTGGCCCGCGACTGCCCGTCGTACGGTGAAGGTCCCACCGACAAGGCCGAGGCCGCCGCCCTGGTGAAGGGGCCGGAGACCGACCATCTGCTCGCGCTCGCGGGGGTGGCGTCATGAACAGGATCCGGCAGGTGTGGCGCACGCCCGGCGCCAAAGCGATGGTCGCCTTCCTGGTGGTGATGATCGCGATCATCATCGCGATGTGGCCGCGCGGTACGGGCTCCTCCGACAGCGACGGCTGGAACACCCCGACCGGCGGCACCAGCGGCGAGCAGGTGTCCGCGCAGATGCTCGATCAGGCCCGCACCGACGCCGCGCTCGCCCCCTGCCCGACGTCGACGACGCCGGCCCCGGCCGGTGACGTGCTGGCCGGGGTGACGGGGTCGTGCCTGTCGAACGGGTCGACCGTCGACGTGGGCGCCGCCCTCGCCGGCCGTCCCGCGGTGATCAACCTGTGGGCGGTCTGGTGTCTGCCGTGCCGCCGCGAACTGCCGCATTTCCAGGAGCTGTCCGACCGGGCCGGCGGGGCGTTGAACGTGCTGGCCGTGCATGCCGCCGACGGCGCGAACCGGCCGTACGCGATCCTGCAGTTCCTCAAGGAGGTCGGCGTCCACCTGCCGACCGTCGCCGACGTCGACGGCACCGTCGCGCAGGCGGTGAAGGCGCCCCGCGTCTACCCGTCGACGGTCTTCCTGCGCGCCGACGGCACCGTCGCCGCGGTCTTGCCGCAGGTCTTCGACTCCTACGACGAGCTGGCGGCGGCGGTGACGCACAACCTCGGTGTGACGGTCGGGAGCGGCTCGTGAAGCGGCCCGAGGTACCGATCGGGCCGCTGGTCGGCGAGGACCAGATTCCGCACTGGTTGCGGACGGTCGCCGACGACCCGCTGGCCGTCAACGAGGCGGTTCTCAGCCGGGGCGGGGACCGTGCCCGGTGGGCCGCCGCGTTCCGCGCCCATCGCGCCGCCGCTGTCCTGGTGCTGTTCGGGGGGTCGTTCGATGCCGCCGCCGACCATCCCGGCGGACTCCCCGCCGACGCCGACATCCTGCTCACCGAGCGGGCCGCCACCATGCGCACCCACAGCGGCCAGATCGCGTTCCCCGGCGGCAGCCGTGACCCCGGCGACGACTACCCGGTCGGCACCGCTCTCCGGGAGGCGCGCGAGGAGACCGGACTGCTGCCGGACAGTGTCCGGATCCTGGCGAATCTGCCGACCTTTCCGGTGCCGTCCGGCTTCGAGGTGACCCCGGTGATCGGGCATTGGATGCGACCGGGCGAGGTCGGCGTCGTCGACGAGGCCGAAACGGCGCGGGTGGCCCGGGTGAACGTGCGGGAACTCCTCGCGCCCGAGAACCGTTTCCAGGTGAGCCGCTCGATCATGGGCGCCACCGCCTACAAGGGCCCGGCGTTCCTGTACGACGGCATGCTGGTGTGGGGTTTCACCGGGGGACTGATCGCGGCGATCAGCAAGATCTCCGGGTGGGACCTTCCGTGGAACGAGGACGACGTCCGGCCGCTGGAGGCGATGATCGAACAGACCGGCGGTCGCCAGATCTCCGGATTCGCGAACCCGGCGTATCAGCCGCCCGACGACGAGGAGACGCAGTCGTGACCGGATCGATGTGGGTCGATCTGCTCGTGGTGGTACTGGCCGTGCTCGCCGCGTTCAGCGGCTACCGGCAGGGCGCTGCGGCCTCGGCGATGGCGCTGCTCGGGGTGATCATCGGTGTGGTGGCGGGTGTCCTGGTGGTGCCGCGTGTGGTCGGCGGCATCGACGACCCGAAACTGCGCCTGCTGTGTGCGTTGCTGCTGCTGGTGGCGGTCGTGATCATCGGTGAGGTGTCCGGTGTGGTGATCGGGCGGGCCGCACGCAGCGTCATCCATTCCGTGCGTGCCCGGCGCATCGACAGCGTGATCGGGGCGGTCCTGCAGTGCATCGCCCTGCTGATGGCGGCCTGGCTGATCGCGATCCCGATCCGCAGTTCGTCGGCGGCCGCGCTCGCCTCGGCGGTGGACGGGTCGGCCGTGATCGGCGGTGTCGACAAGGTGGCGCCCAACTGGATGCGGCGCCTGCCCGACGAGTTCACCGGTCTGCTCGACAGTTCCGGTCTCAAAGAGGTGATCGGGCCGTTCGGCACCACCAAGGTCGCCAGTGTCGATCCGCCGGATCAGACGCTCACCGGGTCGGCCGCCGTACAGAAGGTGCGCCCCAGCGTGGTGAAGATCGCCGGTCTGGCGCACCAGTGCAGTCAGGCGCTGGAGGGTTCGGGATTCGTCGTCGGACGTCAGCGCGTGGTCACCAACGCGCATGTCGTCGCCGGCACCGACGAAGTGTCGGTGCACACCGAATCGGGTGCCGATCTGCCGGCCACCGTCGTGCTGTTCGACGAACGCAACGATGTCGCGGTCCTCGACGTTCCGGGCCTGCGGGCCCGGCCGCTGACGTTCGCCTCGGACGCGGCGAAGACCGGTGACGACGCGATCGTGCTCGGCTATCCGGAGGACGGGCCGTTCACGGTCACCCCGGTGCGGGTGCGCAACGCCGTGAATCTGGTGGGACCGGACATCCGGCAGGACCCCAAGGACATCGAGCGCGACGTGTACACGGTGCGCGGTTCCATCCGCTCCGGCAACTCCGGCGGCCCGATGATCACTCCGGACGGTTCGGTGCTGGGCGTCGTGTTCGGTGCCGCCGAGGATCCTGCCGAAGACACCGGTTTCGTGCTCACCGCCGGGCAGGTGGATCAGGATCTGAAGACCGCGGCCGGCCGCTCGGGTGACGACACCGTCGCCACCGGCGCCTGCCTCACGAAGTGAGCAGGGCCAGCAGGGCGTCGTTGACGTCGGCGGGATTCTCTTCGTGGACGAAGTGCCCGGCCTTGCCGATGATCCGGTAGTCGAAGTCCGACGCCCAACGGCCGCTGGCCTGCATCACCGAATCGAGGATGTACTCGTCCTCACGGCCGCGCAGCGCCAGCACCGGGATGTGCAGCCGCTTGTTCATCAACTCCATGAAGCGCCGGCCGTCGCCGCGGAACTGGGAGCGGAACGCCCAGCGCCGGTACTCCAGGCTGCAATGTGCGACGCCCGGGATCTCGATCGCCAGACGGTTCCGGGAGACGGCGTCGGCGAAGTCGTCGGTCTGCTTCCACGGCTCGCCCGCGCGCTCCCGGAAATACTCCTCGATGAACTCGCCGTCGTTGCGGGTCAGACGCTTCTCGCCGATCCGCGGCAACTGGTTGTGCAGGAACGGCCCGAGGAACGCCTCCCGCTCCTGCGGATTGCGCAGCACGCCGCGGCGCAACGACCGCGGATGGGGAGACGCCAGCACGGCGATCTCGGTCACCGACCGCGGATGCAGGGTGGCCGTCGCCCAGCAGACCAGCCCGCCGTCGGCATGACCCACCAGCGAAGCCTGTGAATGCCCGAGCGCCCGGATCAGGGCGTGGGTGTCGCCGGCCAGAGTCCACCCGTCATAGCCGCGGGGCGGCTTGTCCGAGTCGCCGTACCCGCGCAGATCGATGGCGACCGCGCGATAGCCGGCGTCGTTCAGGACGGCCAGCTGATGGCGCCAGGTGTACCAGAACTCACCGAAACCGTGCAGCAGCAGGACCAGCGGCCGATCCGCGACGGTGTGCGGAAGCGGCTCCACCGCATGGAATCGCAGACCGTTGGCGCGGACGTCGAAGTGATGCCACGGACCGTCGAAACGGACCTGAGTGGCATCGGGGGTGCCCGAAAGGGTTGCCATCGGTGCCGGGAGCCAGCGGGCCGGGAAGGCCGGAGCTAGCTCTGCGGATCGCGTGCCGTCGGGATCTGCGGATGGGCGACACCGTGCGACTTGCCGCGACCCGGAATCACCGACGACAACTCGCCGACCGACTCGAGGGTCTTCTCCGGCTTGTGCAGCTTCCGGAACAGCTTGTAGCCGACGAAGGCGCCGATCAGCGCCACCACCAGCAGGATCAGGAAGACGATGCCGAACGCCGCCCACTCGGGCAGCCAGATGGCCAGCAGGAAGCCCAGGAACACGAAGAAGAACAGGCTTGCGTACAGCAGCAGCACGCCGGCCACCGCGATCAGGCCGGTGCCGGTACCCGCCTTCTTCGCCTCGCCGATCAGCTCGGTCTTGGCGAGCTGGATCTCCGAACGCACCAGCGTCGAGGCGCTGGCCGTCGCATCCTTGACCAGCGCGCCGAACGTCGGCTGCCCGTCCTTGCCCAGCCGCGCATCCGACATCGGGATCGCGGGGACGCGGGGGGCGTCGCTCGGCTCCTTGGGCCAGGTGTCCTGATCTCCGCTCACGGGTCTCCCTCTTCGCCTCGGCTACAGGCCTCTAATGGTGCCATGGTCCGGCCTCGCCCAGGAGCGGCGGGCGCGCATCGGCTGCAAATCCTGCTCGCCGGCACGAACCCGATTCGCGGGTCTCAGGCGCGTTTGGCGCGGATCTCCTCGAACACCGACGGATCGACCAGCGTCGACGTGTCGCCCAGTTCGCGACCCTCGGCGACGTCCTTCAACAGGCGGCGCATGATCTTGCCCGACCGCGTCTTCGGCAGCTCCGGCACCACATTGATCTCCCGGGGCTTCGCGATCGGCGAGATGTCGGAGGCCACCTGATCACGTAGTTCGCCGACCAGGGCATCCCCGGTGTTCTCGGCGCCCTCCAGCAGAATGACGAATGCGACGATGCCCTGGCCCGTCGTCTCGTCGGCGGCACCGATCACCGCGGCCTCGGCGACCGACGGGTGCGCGACCAGTGCGGACTCCACCTCGGCGGTCGAGATGCGGTGCCCGGACACGTTCATCACGTCATCGACACGGCCCAGTACCCAGAGTGCGTGATCGTCGTCGTAGCGGGCGCCGTCGCCGGCGAAATACCAGCCCTCCTCGGCGAACCGCGACCAGTAGGTGTCCTTGAACCGCTGGTCGTCGCCCCAGATGCCGCGCAGCATGCCCGGCCACGGACGGTCCAGCACCAGATAGCCCTGTTCGCCGGTGCTCACCGGCTTGCCGTGATCGTCGACGATGTTGGCGCTGATCCCCGGCAGCGGCTTCATGGCCGACCCCGGCTTGCAGGCGGTGACACCGGGCAGCGGACTGATCATGATGCCGCCGGTCTCCGTCTGCCACCAGGTGTCGACGATCGGGCAGCGGCCGCCGCCGATCACATCGTGGTACCAGCGCCACGCCTCAGGATTGATCGGCTCGCCGACACTGCCGAGCAGACGCAAGGACGTGAGGTCGTGAGCGTCCGGAATCTCGCGGCCCCACTTCATGAACGTGCGGATCAGTGTGGGCGCCGTGTAGTAGATCGTCACGCCGTGCTTCTCGATGATGTCGAAGTGACGGTGCTCGTCCGGCGAGTTCGGGGTGCCCTCGTAGATCACCTCGGTGGCGCCGTTGGAGAGCGGCCCGTAGACGATGTAGGAGTGGCCGGTCACCCAGCCGATGTCGGCGGTGCACCAGAAGACGTCACGACCCTCCTTGTGGTCGAAGACGTTGTGGAACGTGTACGACGCGTGGGTCAGATAGCCGCCCGACGTGTGCACGATGCCCTTCGGCTTCCCGGTGGTGCCCGAGGTGTACAGCAGGAAGAGAGGGTGCTCGGCATCGAAGGCCTGCGGCTCGTGGTGCGGCGACGCCTCACCGACCGTGTCCTCCCACCAGACGTCGCGACCGTCCACCCACGGCAGATTCGGGTCGTGATTGGTGCGACGCACCACGATCACCTTCTCCACCGACTTCGCGGCGTCGTCGCCGGAGCCGAGCGCCTCGTCCACCTGGGTCTTGAGGTCGGCCGGCAGACCGCGCCGGAACTGGCCGTCGGTGGTGATGACGGCTTTGGCCTCGGCATCGTCGACGCGGCTGCGGAGCGCGGCCGCCGAGAAGCCTGCGAAGACCACCGAATGGGTCAGGCCCAGTCGAGCGCACGCGAGCATCGCGATGATCGCCTCGGGAACCATCGGCATGTAGATGGCGACGCGATCACCGGCCTGCAGACCGATCGAGTCGAAATAGTTGGCCGCCTTGGACACCTCGTCCTTGAGCTGGCTGTAGGTCAGGTCGCGGGAGTCGCCCGGCTCGCCGACCCAATGGATAGCGACCCGGTCGCCTTTGCCGGCATCGACGTGCCGGTCCACGCAGTTGACGGCCACGTTCAGTCTGCCGCCGACGAACCACTTGGCGAACGGCGCCTCCGACCAGTCCAGGACCTGGTCGAACGGGGTCTCCCAGTCGAGCCGCCGGCCCTGCTGCGCCCAGAACTCGTCCGGGTCCGCCTCGGCGCGGTCGTATATGTCGGCCGTCGCGTTGGCCTGGGCGGCGAACTCGGGCGAAGGGGGATAGACCTGATGTGCGGTCGAAGTCATGACGAAGACCTTCCGGTGGTGCGGACAGTGGCGGCGTCGCGTCGTGCGCGACTCATGACTGTGAGCGTAGTCACGTTCGCGGCGCAGCGTGAGGGGAGATGGGCCTGCCTGCGCGAACCGTGCGACGAGCGGTCGGTCGAACGCGATCGGTGGCACCGGCGACCGGCGTCGCAGCGCCGGAAGGAGGGTTCTCGCTGTGCCCTAGGCTGGAACGGTGAGTCGCGATCCCCTCGAACCCCTGGTCGATCTGCCGGGTGTGCGCGACGCCGCCGAATCGGCGCGCGACGCCCTCGGCGCCGTCCACCGCCATCCGGTGAACCTGCGGGGATGGGACAAGACCTCACGGGAGTCGTCGTGGCGGGGCGGCCGCAGTTCGGCGGCCATGGAAGGCGCCACCACGGAGCTGAACCGCGAACACGACTTCGACGACCCGGTGATGGCCGGTGCGATCCGGGTCGCCCAGGCGCTCGACCCGGATTCGCTCGACAAAGAGGTCGCCGTCTTCCGCCGCGCTCCCGCACAGTCGCTGGCTCACCTGCACACCCTGGCCGCCGCCGACCTCGTCGACGATCCGGAGCGGTTGGGCCGACCGGGCTCCGATCCGCACATCGGGCCGCGACTGGATCTGCTGGTGCAGCTCATCACCACCGAACACCCGAACGTTCCCGCGCCGGTCGTCGCGGCCGTCGTCCACGGCGAACTGCTCGCCCTCCGGCCCTTCGATCAGGGCAACGGGGTGGTGGCGCGCGCCGTCTCGCGTCTCGTCTGCGCGTCGTCGGGCCTGGATCCGCACCTGCTCGGCGTCCCCGAGGTCACCTGGTTGCGTCACCTGGCCGACTACCAGGAGAAGTCGCTGAACTTCGCGACGGGCGACCCCGAAGCGCTCGGCGACTGGATCGTGTTCTGCTGCCGGGCACTCGAAGCCGGTGCGACCGAGGCGGCATCCATCGCCGACGCGGCACGCGCCTGATCGGCGCTACGCGCACCCTGATTCCGGCGGCGCGGCCTCGGGTTGAGGCCGCGTGCCCCGAGTCGGGGTGCGTCGCGTCGAGGGCCGACGTGGCCCGGACAGTATTGCGGGCGACCTCTCGGCCGATCCTCCCGGATCAGCGGAGCTGTCGCCCGCGAGCACGAACGCCGGTTACCAGGCGTGCAAGGTGGGTTGTGGTCTCGCCTCGGCGATTGACCTCGACCCCCGGTCTCCCGGACGGTCGTGATGTCGCAGGCGCACAACACTTCTGCCAATGCGGCGCGCACCGCGTGGGTGCCTGCCGTTCGTGCTGGGCCTCCCGTCCGGGGGTCCGATCCTTCTCTTCCGGGTCGGACTTTGCCTTTCGGGATTCCGTGACTCCGTTTCTACCAGTGACCCACATCACATTCAAGGGTCCCGGCGAGACTGGACCGGATCAAGCTGCGGCGAGGTGCCGGGTGTGCCGGCGGTGGGAGATTCCGAGTGCCACGGCGGTGGCTGCGAGGGCCCCGACGGTGGCGGCTGCGGCCGCGGTCCAGCCGCGGGTGGCCGGGCTCGACCAGTCGACGTAGGGCGCCGGATTGGGGAAGTCCAGGATCTCCCACCCGGCCTGTTCGGCGTGCGCCCGCAGCGTCTTGTCCGGGTTCACCACGGCCGGGTGTCCGGCTGCTTCGAGCATCGGCAGGTCGGTGGCCGAGTCGGAGTAGGCGTAGCACTGCGCGAGGTCGTAGCCGTGCTCGGCGGCCAGCTCGCGCATGGCGTTGGCCTTCTCCTCGCCGTAGCAGTAGAACTCGATCTCGCCGGAGTACTTGCCGTCCACCACCTGCATGACGCTGGCGCGTACGAGGTCCGCGCCGAGCAGCTCGCCGATCGGCTCGACCATGTCGATGCCGGACGCGGAGACCAGCACCACGTCGTGCCCGGCGGCCTTGTGCCGGGCGATGAGCTCGGCGGCCTCGGTGAAGATGACCGGCCGCACCACGGTGTCCAGGGTTTCGGTGACGATGCTGTGCACGGTGGCGGCGTCCCAACCGGTGCACATGTCGGTGACGTGCTTGCGGAGCTTCTCCACCTGGTCGGCGTGCGCGGAGGTGAGCAGGAACTGGAGCTGGGCGATCGCCGAGCGCAGGACGGCGCGTTTGGTGAGCAGTCCGCCGTCGTAGAAATGCCTGGTGAACGCCAAGGTGCTCGACCTCGCGATGACGGTCTTGTCGAGGTCGAAGAAGGCGGCCACTCGGGGGGACGGTGTGGGTGCCACGAGTCGCAGATTACGACTCGCCGGGACGCGCCACGCCGGGAATCGAAAGACTGACACACCATCGTTTTAGTTGGGGTTGCAAGGAACTCGATCGGGGCGTAACTTCGGACACAACCGGCGTAAGCCGGTGCGATTCAGCCCAACCCCCCGGGGCTGAAAAGCCGATGACCCCGGCCTCCTCCCCCCTGGCCGGGGTCATCTCGCATCTGCGGCCCCTATCGGCCGGCGGCGTCGAAGTCCCAGCCGACCAGTGCCGCGTTCACCGCCCCGCCGGTCATCGCCCCGGCGCCGATCGACATCGGCACGTTCGCCGGCGGCAGCACGACGTTGCCGACCGCCCAGATCCGCTCGTGCGAGGTGCGCCCGTCCGGACCGACCGTCAGCACACTGCCGAACGGCGTGTCCGAGCGATCCAGTCCGAGGGAGGCCACCGGGCCGTCGTGCGGAACGGCATCCGGTCCGGTGAAGACGGCGTCGATCGCGTGCTCGGCGCCGTCGGCCGTCCGGACCGCGGTGATCGCGGGCGCGTCGCCGAGGACCGCGGTCACCGGCTCGTCGACGAGCACGACGCCCCGGGACTCGAGTCGCCGCCGCGCCGCCTCCTCCATCGGGCCCAGGCCCGCGGTGAAGACGGTGACCCGATCGCTCCACTGCCGGAGCAGTTCGGCCTGATGCATCGACATCGGCGAGGTGGTGAGCACGCCGATGCGCTGATCACGCACCGCCCATCCGTGGCAGTAGGGGCAGGCGGCGATCGTCGCGGCCCCGGCGCAGGAGCTCGCCCGGCGGGGTGCCCTCGTTGCCGAGGACGCCGTGCATGTGATCGGCGAAGCGGTTGCGCGGGCTGCCGGCATCGAGCACGAGGACCGAGCGGCGTGACCGCCCCAGCATGAGGGCGGCACTCAGGCCGGCGGCGCCGCCGCCGATGATGATCGTGTCCCAGACGGTGTCGGTGATGTCGTTGTCGTTCATGGGTTCCAGTGGACCGGCACAGCGCGGTAGTGGCAACATGATTTGCTGAAACAGCAAGGAGTCGAGGATGGTTCACGAAGACCTCACGCGCGTCGGAGCCCGCCTGCGCGACCTGCGCCGGCAGCGCGGCTGGACCCTCGACGAACTCTCCGGCCGGGCCGGGATGTCCGCCAGCACCCTGTCCCGGCTGGAATCGGGCAAGCGGCACGCCACCCTCGAACTCCTGCTGCCGTTGAGTCGGCAGCTGGGTGTCGGCCTCGACGACCTGGTCCGGCCCGCACCCACCGATCCGCGCGTCCGCCGGCCCCCGGTCCGGCGCGGCGGCCTGCTGATGACGCCGCTGACGCTCGAGGACGCGCCGGTCGCGACCTACCGGATCACGTATCCGCCGGCCGCCGAGCCGCCCGAGCCGCGCACACACGCCGGCTACGAGTGGCTGTACGTCCTCTCCGGGCGCCTCCGGCTGCTGCTCGACGACCAGGATCTGGTGCTCGAACCCGGGGAGGCCGCCGAGTTCGACACCCGTCTCCCGCACGCCATGTGCGCCGCCGGGCCGGGCGAGGCCGCGGTGCTGAGCACCTTCGACCGGGAGGGCATGCGGATCCATACCCGCGAACGGGCTGCGGGTCGTCAACACCGCTGACCGGAGAACTGTTGGCTTTGTGTTCGTAGCGAGCACGCAACCAACAGTCCTGTCCGTCGTCCGGCATCGCTGACCGTCCACAGGTGCGGGCCCGGTTCGGCGCGCTCCTGTGGACGGGTGGTGGCGCGCTACGTCGCCGGCGCCGACGCTGCCTGCATGTCCGATGCTCTTCTCGTCCTGACCGATCCCGTGCTGTACGACGACGTCGCGCGGTGCGGGGCGGCCGCCGGCTACACGATCGTGCGCGGCGACCCCGACCACTGCCGGCGCCGTGGTGGTCGACGGCCCGGCACTCGACCGTCTCGCGCGACGCGGGCCGCCGAACCGTCCCGGGGTGATCATCGTGTCCGGGCGCGACGGCGACCCCGACGTGTGGCGTGCCGGTCTGGTCGTCGGCGCGCAGGGCGGCTATGTGGTGCCCGACGACGAGGACGCGTTCGTCGCCGCCCTGTCGGCGCTGCGCCGTCCGCGACGCAACGCCGCCGGTGTGCTGGCCGTGGTCGGCGGGCACGGCGGCGCGGGTGTCAGCACCCTCGCCGCCTCGCTCGCACTGGCAGGCTCCCGACGTGGTTCCCCGGTGCTGCTGCTGGACGTCGAACCGGCGGGCGCCGGCCTCGATCTGCTGCTCGGCGCCGAGGATGCACCCGGACTGCGGTGGGCCGACATCACCGGACAGACCGGCAGTCTGTCGGGTCCGGCGCTCTCGGCGGCGCTGCCGACGGCCGGTGATCGGCTGCGGGTGCTGACCCGCGCCCGCGACGACGGCGCGCCGCTGGCCCCGGAGACCGTGCTCGCGGTCCTGGACGCGGCCCGGCTCAACGGCGACACCGTGGTCGCCGACGTCGGCCGCGCCGGGGACCCCGCCGCCGGTGGCGTGCTCGACTCGGCGGATCTGATCGCGGTCGTGACCACGGCGACCGTGCCGGGTGTCGCCGCCACCCGCAAGCTCGTCGCGCGTCTCGGACGGCGAGAGGAGGCCGGGATCGTCGTACGCGGCCCGGCGCCCGGCGGTCTGCGGGCGGCCCAGATCGCCACGGCGGTGGGGCTGCCGCTGCTCGCCACCCTGCGCCACGCGCCGGGCCTGCCCGGACAGTGTGAAGACGGCGGACTCCGTGCCCGGCCGCGGTCACCCCAGGCGTCGGCGGCGGGCGTCCTGCTCGACGCTCTCACCGCGCGCGGTGGCCGGCGATGACGTCGTTCGACGACCGGGCCGCCCTGCTGGATCGTGTTCGTGACCGCCTCGCCGCACGGTCGGCCGACCCGGACGCGGAGACCATCGCCGACGCCGTGCGCAGCGAATCCGGGGGCCTGCTCTCGGACACCGACCTCCTCGGGGCCCTCCGGTATCTGCAGACCGAACTGGTCGGCGCAGGACTCCTCGAAGGACTGCTCGCCGAGCCCGGGGTCACCGACATCCTGGTCACCGGCCCCGACCGTGTGTGGGTGGAGCGGGGCGCCGGCCTGGAGCCGGCCGGGATCGCCTTCGAGGACGAGGCCGCCGTCCGCCGGCTGGCCGTCCGGCTCGCGCTCGGTGCCGGCCGCCGGCTCGACGACGCGCAGCCCTGGGTGGACGGCCGTCTCTCGGGGGTGGGTCGCCACGGTTACGCGGTGCGGCTGCACGCGATGATTCCGCCGCTGGCCGCGGACGGCACCTGCATCTCGCTCCGGGTGCTGCGCAGCGCCGACCAGGACTTCGCCGCCCTGATCGGATGCGGCGCCATACCCGCGGACGTCGCCGATTCGGTGGCCCGCGTCGTCGCCGACCGGCAGGCGTTCCTGGTGGTGGGCGGTACCGGAGCCGGCAAGACCACTCTGCTCAACGCGCTCCTCGGCCAGGCCGACCCGGCCGAGCGGATCCTGTGCGTCGAGGACGCGCCCGAACTCGACCCGACCCATCCGCACGTCGTCCGACTGGTGGCACGGGCACCGAACGTCGAGGGGATCGGCGAGGTGTCGGTGCGTTCCCTGGTGCGTCAGGCCCTCCGTATGCGGCCGGACCGAATCGTGATCGGCGAGGTCCGCGGACCCGAGGTGATCGATCTGCTGACCGCATTGAACACCGGGCATGCCGGATGTGCGGGAACCTTGCACGCCAACGCCGTCACCGAGGTGCCCGCGCGGATGGAGGCCCTCGCCGCACTCGGTGGCATGGGGCGAGAGGCCCTGCACAGCCAGTTGGCTGCGGCGCTGCAGACGGTACTGGGCGTCGGCCGTCGCCCCGACGGGAGTCGTGGTCTCGACGAGATCGGGGCGGTCGAGCGCACCGATCGGGGCGAGGTGGTCGTCCGGACCGTCTGGAGCCGGAACCGATGACCGCCGTCGTGCTTCTGCTGGCTGCGCTGGCGGTCGTGGTCTGGCCGACGGACACCGCCGGTGCACGGCTCGACCGGATCACCGGCGCCGTGCGGACGCCCCGGCATGCGCCGGGACTCCTGCTCGCTGTCGCGGCCGTACCGGTGGTCGGGATCCTGGCGGGGAGCGGGGCGATGATCGCCGCGGTCATCGCCGGCGGAGTGATCGGACTGCGTCGTCGTCGACGCTCCGCGGCGACCGCACGCCGACGGCACGACGAGGCGCTGCGGCGGGCGCTGACGGTGATGGCGGCCGAACTCTCCGTCGGGGCACCGATGGTCGGCGCCTGCCGGTCGGCGGCCGCGGAGACGTCGCCGAGTGATCCGGTGGATCGGCGCCTGGCCGCCGAACTCGACCGGATCGCGGCGCGCGTCGAACTCGGCGGCGTCCCGGACGCCGACAGCGACCCACCGGAGGTGGAGCCGCCGAGTGGTGACGCAGGAGTGCGGCGTGTGGCCGAGTCGTGGGCGGTCTCCGCGCGGCACGGCCTGCCGCTCGCCGCGCTGCTCGAGGCGGTGGCTCGCGACCTCTCGCAGCGCCGCGACTTCACCGATCGCACCGAAGCGGGCCTCGCCGGTCCGCGTGCCACAGCCGCGGTCCTCGCCGGACTGCCGTTGATCGCGATCGGCCTCGGCGAGCTGATGGGTGCTCACCCGCTGCGGGTCCTGCTGGGCGGTTCCCTCGGATCGATTCTGCTCGTCGTCGGGGTGGGGCTGGCCGGTGCCGGGGTGCTGTGGGCCGATGCGATCACCGCCCGGGTGCTGCGATGACCGCGGCACTGGTGCTGCTCGCCGCCGCTCTCGTCGTCTGGCCTGCCCCGCACCGGAATCTGTACCGCGTGATCGGCGTGCCGGCCCCGGATCGGTCGCCGCGATGGCTGGGCCGAGCGAAACCGTCCGACGATCCGTTCGCGATCGCCGCCGGCTACGACCTGTTCTCGGTGTGTCTGCGGGCGGGACAGCCGGTGTCGGATGCGGCGGCGGTGACTGCGGCGCACTGCCCGCCGATCCTGGCCGGCCCTCTCGGCCGGGCCGCCGAACTCCTGGCCCTCGGCGCCGACCCGGTCACCGCCTGGACGGTCGACGAGGCCGCCGGCGACTGCTTCGCCGAACTGGCGTCGCTGGCGCGCCGGGCCTCGCGATCGGGATCGTCGTTGGCCGACGGGGTGACGGCTCTCGCCGACACCACGCGCGAGCACGCCCAGGCCGAAGCGCTCGCCCGCGCCGAACGCGCGGGCGTCACCATCAGCGGACCGCTCGGGCTCTGCTTCCTCCCCGCGTTCGTGTGTCTCGGTATCGCGCCGGTCGTCGTCGGACTGGCGTCCGGGATGCTCGGTGGAATCTGATGTCTTACACATTGTGTGACAATGGATTCATGGCTGCGACCATCACCTTCCGTCCCGACGACGACGCGCGCCGTGCGCTCGAGGAACTCACCGCCGACGGCACCCCCGTCTCGGCCGCCGTGCGAAGCGCCCTGATCGAGGCCGCGGCCCGGCATCAGAAGGCCCGGCTGCGCGCCGAAGCGGGGACGCTGGCGGCCGATCCGGATGATCGCGCCGAAGCGGCTCAGGTGCTGCGCGACATGGAGTCGTTGCGTGCGTGGTGACGTCTACCGACTGCGGGCGCCGCGCGGAGTGACCGGTCACGAGCAGCAGGGCAGGCGCTACGCCGTCGTCGTGCAGTCCGACGACTTCGACGCGCTGTCGACCTGGATGGTCGCGCCTACGTCGACGTCCGCGCGGGCGGCGACGTTCCGCCCGGCCGTCGACGTGGCGGGATCCTCGACGCGGGTCCTGGTCGAGCAGACGGCGGCGGTCGACCCGCGGCGGCTCGGCGAGCGGGTCGGGCGTCTGGGCTTCGATGAACTCCGGGCGGTCGACGCCGCTCTGCGGCTCGTACTCGCACTGTGAGTCCATACGGCCTCTTGACCGCTCGGCCGGCGGCGAGCAGGGTGAACCCCATGCGCCGACTCATCGCGTCCGCTCTACTCGTTCCGGTCGCCGTCCTGATCGCCGGATGCGGCAGTGAGCCGAAGCAGGCGCCTGCCACCGTCACCGAATGGGTCACGCCCGGTCAGGCCGCTCCGACCACCACCGTCACCACGGTCACCCAGACTCAGCAGGCGGACTCGTTGCCGTCCGCCTATGTCGGCCAGTGGGTCGGCCACACCCGCAGCATCGACTTGAACGCCGACGGCAGCGGCGAACTGAGTCTGTTCAGCGGGGCGATGAACGGCACCGTCTGGGCGGTCACGTGGACCGGATCCGGGTCGGGGATCGCGGTGACGCTGCAGTCGAAGACCACAGTGTCCGGCGACGGCGCCCCGATGTATTCGGCCGGCCAGACCCTGCCGGGGAGCCTCAGTGCTCAGGGCGGCGGCCAAGTGCTGACCATCGGCACCGTCACCTACTGCGATTCGGCCTCATCGCGAAGCGGGATCTGCGGCGCCTGAATCGTTCCCGCGCGTGTCGCGGGAACCGCACCGTCCCCGGGTGCGTCTAAGGGTCGAAGCGAGTTCGTCGACCGGACGGGCTCACGACTCAGGGGGACATCATGGGGGACACACGTCTGGGGCGCGGCCTCGCCCGGATCAATGCGGAGATCGGGCGGCTGGCCGTCGACGACTCCGGAATGAGTACCGCGGAGTATGCGATCGGCACCATTGCCGCAGCCGCTTTCGGTGCGTTGCTCTACACGGTGGTCACCGGTGACAACGTGCTGAGCGCGCTCACCGGGATCATCTCCAAAGCGCTCGACACCTCTGTGGGCTGAGGGTGTCGTGGTGGCGACGGCTTGCGGCGGACGAGACCGGGATGGTCACGGTCGAAGCCGCGTATGCGCTGGCGGGGATCGCCGCGTTCCTGGTCCTCGGACTCGGCGCGGTCGGCGGGGTCGCGGCACACCTGGGCTGCACCGATGCGGCCCGTGAGACCGCGCGCCTGGCCGCGCTCGGTGATCGGGACGCGATCGCAGCCGGCACCCGGACCGCGCCGTCCGGCGCACACATCTCGGTGCGCACCACCGGCAAGAGAGTGGTCGTGGAGGTCAGTGCGCGGGTTCCGTTGCTGCCGATCGTCACGGTGTCGGCACGAAGTGTGGCCGCCGTCGAACCGTCGACAGCTGACGAAGGATGACGACGGATTCGCGACACTCGCCGCAGCCGGCGTCATCGCGGCGCTGACCGCACTGCTGGTCGGCATGCTCTACCTGGGCGGCGCCGTCCTGGCCCGCCACCGGGCGCAGAGCGCCGCGGATCTCAGCGCTCTCGCCGCTGCCGCGGTCCACGTCCGCGGCGACGCGGAGCCGTGCGCCGCAGCGCGCGACCTGGCCGCCGAGCAGGGGACCTCGGCAGAGGTGACGTCCTGCCGCACCGACGGCCAGGACGTGCTCGTCGAGGTGACCGTGCCCGTCCTGCTCGGTCGTTGGGGACCGGGCCGCGCGATCGGCCGAGCCCGGGCAGGTCCCTGACCGGGCCCCGGTTCGCGGCGGTGTGCCGTGAGTTGAGGTCGAATAGTGACCACAGCCAGCGGCGTATGAGAGATGTGGCTAGAACAAGGTGGCCGGGCGGACCAGATTCGCCAGGTCGATCAACAGGAAGCGGTGAGCGCGGTTGTCGCGGGTGCGGCGAGCCAGCTCACGAAGGGACTGTTCGGTGCCGGCACGCAGGCCCTGCTCGGTGAACGGATAGCCCATGAACGTCTCGGGGGCACTGTCCGGATCGTGCTCCAGCTCCTCCGGATGCGCCTCGATCCAGCCGAGCGTGGTGCCCAGCACGATCAACTTCAACCGGCCCGTGCGCCAGTCGTCATCGGGCAGCTGACCGAGCCGCTCGGCCGCCTCGAACAACTCGTCCCGCGTGATGTCGGTGACCGGGCGGCCCTGCACCAGACACAGGATCGCGCTGGCCTGCGCGGCACCGTAGTGACGGCTGGTGGTCGGCACCTCGTCCAGCGGCTCGATCGCCTCCAGATGCCGGTCGTCGGCGATCAGCATCCGGGCCAGGCCGAACGCCGCCGTCACGATCGCATGATCGGTCAGCCACAGATCGTGATAGTGCTGGCGCGCGATGTCGTACCACTGCTCCACCTCCGCGAACCGCTCGTTCGCGTCGGTGCCGTCGCCCGGGTCGTCGTCCTGCAGCGACAGCCAGTAACCCAGCAGTTCGGCGGTACCGGCGACCGCCAACTTCGGTGCCACCTCGCCGGGCATCGCCTCGAGTACCGAATGGAAGCGCTCATAGGCGTCCTGCGCCTGATGGTCCATCAGCAGCGCCAACCCCTGATACCACTGCACCCGCCACGAATCGCCGTGATGCTCGGTCGCCTCGTCCAGTAGTCGCGACGCCGTCGCCAGATTCCCCAACTCCAGATGTGCGCGGGCCTCCGCCAGATCGATCTCGATCGACGGATGCAGAGGATCGGCGCCCACCGCATCGTCCGGCTCGTCGAGCACACCCGGATAGCCCTCGGTGCGGGCCGCCTTGATGCTGTCGAGCACCTGCCTCGGCGACGACAACGCCGCCGACGACAACAGGCCCGCCGCCGGATCGTCCGGATCGACCAGCGGCACCGGCAAGGCCCGCGCGATCTGCGCCGGATCGGGCTGCGCGGCATCGGCGGCATCGAAGAAGCCGTCCACCGGCGCCAGGATCAGATCCGTTCCGAACGTCGACCGCTGCGGAGTGAACACCTTCGACATCGCCGGCCGCGGCACACCGGTGTGCAGGGCGACCGCCTCACGCAGCACCGCCAGCACCTGCGTGGTCATCTCCTCGGTGGAGACGAACCGCTCATCCGGATCGGCGGCCGTCGCCCGATGCAGCAGGTAGTAGTACGACGGATTCTCGATGAAGACGTCGTTGGTGTCCGGATTCGGCAACCCGTCCAGGTACACGCCCGAACGCATCGGCATGTCCAGCGTCAGTACGGCCAGCGTCCGGCCGATGCTGTAGATGTCGGTCGCCACCTGCGGACCGGTCTCCACGATCTCCGGCGCCTGGAACCCCGGCGTCCCGTACAACTGCCCGGACGCGCCGAACGCCGACACCGCACCCAGATCGATCAGCTTCACCTCATCCGAAGTGATCATGATGTTGTCGGGCTTCACATCGTTGTAGGCCAGCCCGAGCGAATGCAGATGCTCGACGGCCGACAAGACCTCCAGGATGTAGGCCATCGCCTGCTCGATCGGCAGATTGATCTTCTGCCCGGACGCGCCCGTCGTCAGCTGCTTGAGCGTGTGACCGCCGACGTACTCCATCACGATGTAGCCGAGCTGGCGGTCCAGCGCGTCGGTGTACTCGACGAAGTTGTAGATCTTGACGATGCCCGGATCGTTCACCGACGCCAGGAACTGGCGCTCGGCGATCGCCACCGCCCGCGCCTTCGAATCCGATGAATTCAGCAGGCCCTTCAACACCACCGGACGGTCCGACACGTTGTGGTCGACGGCCAGATAGATCCACCCCATGCCGCCGTGCGCGATCGCGCCCGCGATCTCGTACTGGTCGGCGACGATGGTGCCGCGCTTGAGACCCGGAACGAACGAATACCGGGCACCGCACTCCGGGCAGGTGCCCGTCAACGGCCCCTTCCCCGGATTCTTGCTGCGGCCGACCGGCACACCGCAGTTCCAGCAGTTGCGTTTGGCCTCCGGAATCACCGGCTTGTGCAGGATCGCGTCTTCCGGATCGATGTCGTGCACCCGCGGCAGGGTCACCAGCTCGGCGCCCAGCCGGCGGTCGTGGATCACCGACTGCGGGCGTTTCGGCCGGCGCCGCGTGATCTGGTCGTCGAACAGGTCGCGCAGCACCGTGGCCTCGGTACCGGCCTCGGCCACGTCATCGGTGAACAGGTCCCCGGCCGGCGTCGCCTGCGTGCCGGCCTCGTCGTCGAACAGCTCGCCGACCACCACCGCCTGCGTTCCCGGGTCGTCGTCGAACAGCTCGCCCACGACCACCGCCTGCGTGCCCGCTTCCACCTCGCCGTCGGCGGGGGAGTCGGTGGGCGGCGTCGCGTCCACCGCCGTCGCCGGCTTCTTCTTGGGCCGCTTCTTCGCGACCGGTGCGTCGCCGGCGGGTTTCGGGGTCTTCTTCGTCATGCGCGTCAGTCCCGGTAGCTCGTCGGGGGAGGGGAACCGGCCAGATCGGGAAGCCAATGCTGTTGTGACTGCTGCCAGCTGCCGTCGCCGCGCCGCTGCTCGAGCACCGCGTTCACGAACCGCACCATGTCGTCCTGCTGCAACGGGATGCCGACGCCGTAGTACTCGGTTCCGATCGAATCACCGACCATCTGTACCCACGGATCCTGCTCGGCCAGACCGACCAGGATCGGCTCGTCACCGACGATCGCATCCACCTGACCCTGCTGCATCATCACCTGGCAGTCCGCCCAACTGCTGGCGCTCACCGGCCGGGCCGCCGGCACCTCCGTCTGAATGCGGGCCAGCGCCGTCGACCGCTGCGTGGCGCACACGTTCTTGCCCTTCAAATCCGCGACGTCGTTGATCCCCGAGTTGCGGTAGGCGAGGATCCGCTGTCCGGCCGTCAGATACGGCTCGGAGAATTCGACGGCCTTGCGCCGGTCACACGTGATGCTCATCGACTTCACCACGACGTCCACTTCGCCGTTCTGCAACGCCGACAGACGTTCGTCGGTGGTCAGGATCCGGTACTCGATCTTGGGTTCACCGAAGATGGCGTCGGCCAGCCAGGTGGCGATGTCGAGGTCGAAGCCCTCGATGTCGCCGGAGATCGGATCGCGGAAACTGAGCGGATTGCTGCCGATGTCGGTGCCCACCACCAGGCGACCGCGCTGGAAGATCCGTTCCATCGTCGACCCGCTCGGCATCTGCCCGGGCGCAAAGGTGCTCGACGGCCGCAGGCTGGACGTCGCATCGCACGACGACGCCTCCACGCCCTCCGGCGGCTGCGCCCCGAACGACGCACCCGGCGGAGTCGGCAGCACGGCGGTGGTGGTCGGCGGATCGGTCTGGCCGAGAGTGTCGGCGGCGCAGCCGGCCAGCACCGTCCCGGCGGTCACGACCGTCACGAGGACGCCGGCGGCCCGGCGCAGCGGCCGCCTCATCGGTACTCCCTGAGCCGCGGGATCATGCCCGCCAGCACCGCGATCGCGGCCACGAAGCACAACGTGCCGATTCCGGTACCGGTGTAGCCGAGCAGCTGCTGGGCGGTGTTGATGTTCTCCCGGAAGGTGTCGCGGGTGTCGTTGATGGCCCGCAGCAGCGCATCGTTCACCTGCTGGTAGCCGGTGGCGGTGCTGTCACCGCCGCTACCGATCGTCAGATCGCGGGCGCCCTCGAAATCGCCGGACGCCAGCTTGGTGGTGACCGCCTGATGGGCGCGCTCCCAGCCGTCGAGGGAACGGCTCACGTCGTCGAGTGGGTCGCGGATTCCGGGATCGTGCGGATGCTCGTCCAAGAGGGTGCCGGTCATCGAACGGATCTGGTCGACCGACTGCCCGAAGGTGCGGTCGCGCTGGCCGGGATCGCCGCGCCGGATCAGGGTCAGTGTCTCCACCGAACGGGCCTGCTGGGTGAGGATCCGCATGGTCGTCAGCTCGTGCAGGGGTTCGGCGCCGTTGTTCTTCGCCGTGTTGGCGGCGGCCACCGAGGTCAGTCCGGTCACCAGCAGCCACAACATGCCGATGACGAGCGCCGCCGCTGCGGCCACGTAGCCGGAGTTGAAGTGCCGCCGCGTGCGCCGGGCCAGATAGCGGCTGCACAGCAACAGCATCAGGATCGTCATGAACAAGGCCACGTACACACCCCACGGCGGCACTGTGAGCGTGCGCTGCGGTTCGGAGATGGCGGCCGATCGCTGGTCGTACAGGCGCTGAGCCGCCGGCAGCATCGTGTCCTGCATCAGGGACGACGCCTGCACCAGATACGCCGACCCGACCGGATAGCCGAGCCGATTGTTGGTGCGCGCCGTCTCGATGACCCCGGTGTAGGTGGGGATCCGGGTGGACAGGGTCTCCAGGTCGTCGTGCACCGACGGCTGGTCGTCGTGCCGGGCGGTGTCGCGTCCGGCGCCGTCGGCCGAAGCGACCAGTGCGGTACCGGCGCTCGCGATGGCGTCGGCGTAGCGGTCCCGCAACCCGGTCGACTCGCGGCCGCCGGAGATGAACGCCGAGTTCGCGGCCGCATCGGCCACCGACAGGGAACTGTAGAGAACCTCCGCCGACTCGGCCTGTGGCTCGGTGCGGTCGATCAGGCTCTCCAGCGTGGCGCTGCGCGTGTTGAGGGCCGACGCCGAATAGAAGCCGGTCAGCAGGCACGCCAACATCAGCCCGAGCAGGATGACCAGGAGCTTTCCCGGCGAGGTGAGCAGATAGAACCGCATCGTGCTGATCGGTGAACTGACCCGTTCCCGGGTCATCGCGGCGATCTCGCGGCGGTCGGCGATCACCTGCCGCAGACGCGGATTGGACTGGGTGGATTCGGGGAGAACGCTGCGACCGGCATGCGTCAGCGCGGTACGTACCGTCGACGACTGCGGGCTCACGGATCGGCCTCCCTCTCCGCCTTCCAACCCTAGTCGGCAGAACCCGGGATGCGTGTGCACCACCCGGTAGGCTGGGTACGACGATTCGCTGGGAGGTCACGGTGCACGGAGACGGCGACGGCTGGGTCTTCGACCCCGACGGCGCCCGGTACTGGGGACTGCACGGTGCGGCCGGCCTCCTGCTGAGCACCCGTCTCGCCGACGGCGCACACGCCGTCCTCCTTCAGCATCGGGCCGTCTGGTCCCATCAGGGCGGCACCTGGGGCCTGCCCGGCGGCGCCCGCGACTCACACGAGTCGGCGATCGACGCCGCCGTCCGTGAAGCCCACGAGGAGACCGGCATCGAGGCCGACGCGATCTCCGTCGTCGACACCGAAGTGACCCATCAGGCGGTCAGCGGCTGGACCTATACGACGGTCATCGCCCGCGCCGACGGCGAGCTCACGACCACCGCCAACGGCGAGTCCACCGAACTGCGCTGGGTGCGCGAAGACGATGTGGACGGTCTGCCGCTGCATCCCGGGTTCGGCCGGTCGTGGCCGGAACTCCGCAAACGGCTGCGCTGACGCCGGCATACGCTCCTTGAGCTTCCGTACGCTCCTTGCGCTTCGCCGTACGCTCCTTGAGCTTGTCGAAAGGAGGCTCGCTTCGACAGGTGGTTCCTGAGCTCGTGGCGGAGCTTGCGACGACACGAAGTCGAAGGGCTCAACGAGCGTGAGTGACTCAGGGCTCAACGTGCGTGGGGAGCCCGGGGGAGTCAGGCGGCGAGGCGGCCGGTGAGTTCGTTGGCGCCGGCGATCAGGGCCCGGACGGTGGCCTCGGCCCCGGTGCGGGCACGGCCGTACGACCAGCAGCGCCGGCCGTTCCGCTCGCACTGCACGTAGGCGGCGACGTCGGCGCCGTCCGGCTGGTGGTACAGCGAGACGATTTCGACGCCGGCACCCAGGCCGTACAGCATTTCGCTCATCGCGCCGATCGGTCCGGGCGCAGTGGCCTCCAGGTCCAGGGCGCGGCGGTCGACGAGCAGCCGGGCGCGACACAACACGGTGTCGGCGGTGTCGGGTTCCACGTTCAGCCCCTCGAGGGCGATCGCGGTCGACGAACAGGGGGACTTCATGGGCTGGTCCTCACGAATCGAGTGTGAGGAACGGGGGATAACGGTGGGCATCTCGTGGCTTCATTCCGGTCGAAGATCTGGTGACCGACGTGAAGTCGTGAAGAAGGAAGGTACGACGAACCCGCAGCGGGGGGTCGGTCGTGATCAGACCCCGCTGCGGCGGGTTACGAGAAGCTTCCACGTCATGATGGTCAGACTCTACTCTTCGACGCGGCCGCGGCGCCAGCCCCCGAGTTCCGCGGGTGCCTCACCGAAGTGGTCGGGGTCGCCGCTGCCGTACCAGGCGACCAGCACCGCGCCGATCACCGCGCCGACGAAGCCACTGATGGCCAGCCAGCCCAGTCCGGGGTGCGCGTGGTCGCCGAGGAACAGGACACCGATCAGGCTGGGGGCCGCGGTCTCGCCGACCACCAGCACGGCGGTCACCCCGTTGACCGCACCCACCTGCAGGGCGACCGTCTGGATGTAGAAGCCGCTGGCGCCGGCCACCGCGATGGCCCAGGCGGCCGGATCGGTGAGCAGCTTCGCGAGATCGAACGGGTCGACCCCGTCGAGGATGCGGACGGCGATCGCAATGACACCGAACTGCAGTCCGCCGGCGAAGCCGCCGACGATGGGTGCCCAGGTGCCGAACCGGTAGACGCCGACCAAGCCGACCGCGCCGATGATGCCGGCGGCGACCAGCAGTCCCCAGTGGATGGTCGCCGACGCTTCGTCGTCGGCGTGCGGCGCCGACGAGATGCCGAGCATGCACAGCGACAGCACGACCAGCCAGATGGCGACCCAGTCGCGGGTGTGCAGGTTGATGTTGAGGATCAGGGTGCCGACCAGTGCGGTGACCACCAGATTGGCCGACACGATCGACTGCGCCAGGAACAACGGCAGGAAGCGGGCGGCGATCGCGCCGCCGGCGAAGCCGATCAGCACCATCACGGTGCCGAGGATGAAGGCGGGATCGGTGAGGGTGGCGACGGTCGACTGCACCGACGGTGCGCCCGATTCGTCGGACGGCGGCGTCTGGATTCCGGTGTCGCCGTCGGCCTCGACGCGTTCGGCGACCGCGACACGACGCGCTCCGAGTGCGCGCAACACGGTGGACATGCCGTACGCGACGGCAGCCATCATCGCGGCGACGATCCCGAAAGCGAACACGTCAGAACGCTATCAGGGGGCCGGACAGCTCCCCGCTAGCCTGGTCATGTGGTGAACGTCGAACGCAAGCGCATCCTGGTGACCTTCGGCCGGTCGTTCCTGACGCTGAATCTCGCGCGTCTGATGGCCGCGGCCGGGCACACCGTGCAGGTGTGCGACAGCGTGCCGATCGCGATCAGCCGCTATTCGATCGCCGTCTCCGGTTTCCACCGGGTGGCGCCGCCGAAGTATCAGCCGCAGGACTACTGCCGGGATGTGGCCGCCATCGTCGAATCCGAGGCGATCGACATGGTGATCCCGATTCACGAAGAGACCGACATCCTGTCGATGATGGCGGGACTGTTCCCGCCGACGTGCGACCTGTTCCTCTCGCCGTTCGAGCTCGAGGATTCGCTGCACAACAAGCTGAAGTACTCGGACCTGCTGACCAGCCTGGGGGTGCCCACCCTCAAGTACGCGTCGATCAGCTGCCCGGAGGACATCGCGAAGCTTGACTTCGACGGTCCGTTCGCGGTCAAGCAGTCGTATTCGCGCGGGTCCCAGAAGGTGTACAAGGCCTACCCGGGCGACCATCTCAACCAGTTGACCTTCGATCCCAGCAATCCGTGGATCGCACAGGAGTGGCTGGACGGCGACCGGTACTGCACCTATTCGGTGTGCCGGGACGGCGAAGTCTACGCGCACGCCACCTATCCGGTGCAGTACGCGATCGGCGGCTCGTCGTGCCTCACCTTCGAGCAGGTGGAACATCCGGGGATCATCGAGTGGGTCCGGAACGTGATCGGCAAGACCGGATTCACCGGGCACGTCGGCTTCGACTTCATCGAGAACGCCGACCGCGGCCTGTTCACCATCGAATGCAATCCGCGCGCGACCAGCGGAATCATGATGTTCGAACCGTCCGACGGTGTGGCTCGCGCATTTCTGGGCACGAACACCGAACTGATCGAACCGCCGGCCGGGCGCACCCGGATGATCGGTGTCGGGATGGCGCTGTACGGGTGGAAGAAGGATGCGTTGCCCGGTAACACGTTCCGCGGTTTCCTCCGGGAGATGCGGGCTGCCGACGACGTCATCTACGAACGCGACGATCCGAAGCCGGCGCTCATGCTGCCGGCGGCGTACGCGAACATCCTCGCCAACTGCCGCAGGTACCACGTCGGTCTGGCCGAGGGCTTCATGCACG
This sequence comes from Gordonia sp. (in: high G+C Gram-positive bacteria), assembly GCF_047600565.1. GTDB lineage: Bacteria > Actinomycetota > Actinomycetes > Mycobacteriales > Mycobacteriaceae > Gordonia. Next base: position 2,027,486 of record NZ_JASGKN010000001.1, on the reverse strand, counting down.
ATCATGAATGGGACGGCCATCAGATCTGAGGTCTGACAGAATCGCGAGGGTGATGACCGGACCCGCTCCCTCGCTGCCGGCGCCGATGATCGTCGTCGACCATCTGACCAAGACCTACGGCGGCTTCACGGCGGTCAACGACGTGTCGTTCACGTGCGCGCCGGGACGTGTGGTCGGTTTTCTCGGCCCTAACGGCGCCGGCAAGTCCACCACGCTGCGGGTCCTGACCGGACTGACCCCGGCCACCTCGGGTTCGGCGACGATCGGCGGTCACCTGTACCGCGACATCCCGAACCCCGCGTCGCAGGTGGGTTCGCTGCTGGACGCCTCGGCGTTCCACGACGGCCGCACCGCCCGCGAAACCCTCCGGCTCAGCGCCACCACGATGGGGCTGCCGGCGGCGCGCGTCGACCAGGTGCTGTCCATGGTCGGCCTGACACCTGATGAGGCCAGACGCCGGATCGGCAACTATTCGCTCGGCATGCGGCAGCGCCTGGGCATCGCCAACGCGTTGCTGGGGGATCCGCGCGTACTGATCCTGGACGAGCCGGTCAACGGTCTCGACCCGGCCGGCATCCACTGGATGCGCCAGCTGCTGCGCGGATTCGCGGACGGCGGCGGCACGGTCCTGCTGTCCTCACATCTGCTTCACGAGATCGAGCTGATCGCCGACGACATCGTCGTGATCGGCAACGGCGCGGTGGTGGCGCAGGGGCCCAAGGATTCGCTGATCGGTGAGCCGGGCACGCAGGTGCGCTCGTCCGACGACGCCGCGTTGGCGCAGGCGCTGACCGCGGCCGGTGTCGGCGTGCGGGCGTCGACGGAAGGCGGCCTCTACGTGCAGGCGCCGGCCGACGTGGTGGGGCGGGTGGCACTCGACGCCCGTGTCGCACTGAGTGAACTGCGCACGGCGGGCAGCGGCCGTCTGGAACAGATGTACCTCCAACTCACGGCAGGAGCGCAGCGATGATCGGTGGAGCGCAGCGATGAGTGCGCCGGGAATCGGCCGGGTCGGGATCGATCCGACGCGGGCCGGGGTGTCGTTCGGCCGAACCCTGGCCGTCGAGATCCGCAAACTGTTCGACACCCGGGCCCCGTTGTGGCTGCTCGGTGTGATGCTGCTCGGCTGGGCGGCGGTCTCGTTGGTGATGGTCGCCGGGTCGGCGACGCCGGCGTTCGAGACGCTCGTCGACGTCCTCGCCACCATCTCCCGCGCGTTCGTCGGAATCCTGGCGATCCTGCTGGTGACCGGGGAGTGGGGGCAGCGTGCGGTCGTCACGACGTTCACGCTGGAACCTCGCCGGGAGCGGGTGGTGGCCGCGAAGCTGGTGGCCGTGGTCGCGTTCGCGATGGCCGTGACCGTGGTCGTCGTGGTGCTGGCGGCGCTGCTGACCGCGGTCCGCGGCGGCGACTTCGGCGATACCGGCCGGATCGTGGGGGCGGTGTTCGTCGCCGACGCCTTCGACGTCCTGATGGCCGTCGGTTTCGGTCTGCTGTTCCTCAACACGGCCGGCGCGATCGCCGCCTATTTCGTGCTGCCCGAAACGGTGGTGCCGCTGCTGCTGCTCGCCGGGCAGGGTCATCTCGACGGTCTCGGCGACTGGCTGTATCCGCGGACGGTGCTGTCGCGGCTGGCCGATGTCGGCGGTGCCGGGTCGTGGGCCAAGCTGTTGGTGTGCGCGGTCGTCTGGATCGGTATCCCGATGCTGATCGGGATCTATCGGGTGATGACCCGCGAGGTGAAATAGCTCGGGTCAGGCGGCTTCCAGGATCATCGTGACCGACATGCCGCTGCCGGCGCAGATGGAGATCAGCCCGCGCCCGGAGCCCTTCGCCTGCAGCAGCTTCGCCAGCGTCGCGGTGATGCGGCCGCCGGTGGCGCCGAACGGGTGACCGGTCGCCAGGGAGCCGCCGGTGACGTTGAGCCGGCTGCGGTCGATCTCGCCCATCGGTTCGTCGCGCCCGAGCCGGGTACGGCAGAAGTCGGGGTCGTTCCAGGCGGCGAACGTGGAGAGCACCTGGGAGGCGAACGCCTCGTGGATCTCGTAGAAGTCGAAGTCCTGCAGCGTCAGATCGTTGCGCCGCAGCAGCTCACTGACCGCGTAGACGGGCGCCATCAGCACACCCTGGGTCTTCGGGTCGCCGTCCACGTAGTCGACGGCCCAGCTCTGGGCGTCGACGATCCGGGCGAGCGGTGTCAGGCCGTGATCGGCGGCCCAGTCCGCGGTGCCGAGCAGTACCGAGGACGCTCCGTCGGTGAGGGTGGTCGAATTGGCGGCGGTCATGGTGCCGTCCGGTCCGCCGAAGCAGGGGCGCAGCGTCGACAGCTTCTCCATGGTGAGGCCGCGTCGCAGATTGTCGTCTTCGGTGAGACCGGCGAACGGTGTCACCAGATCGACGAGGAAGCCGTCGTCGTAGGCCTTGGCGAGGTTGGTGTGCGAGGCGAGCGCGATCTCGTCCTGATCGGCCCGGGTGACGCCCCAGGCCTGGCCGGTGACGGCCTGTGCGGCGCCGGGCACCAGATCGGTGCGGCGCTCGGACGGGCTGGGGATGTCGAGATCGAGGGAGAGCGGCAGGCGCGCGGCCTCTTTGAGACGGTCGGCGGTCGATCTCGCCGCGTTGATGCGCACCAGTTGTCCGCGCAGGCGCGGCCCGAAACCGATGGGAGGGTCGGAGGTGGTGTCGGCGCCGCACGCGACCCCGGATTCGATCTGGCCGCAGCTGATCTTGTTGGCGATGTGCACCACCGTCTGGCCGCCGGTGGCGCACTGCTGTTGCAGGTCGACGGTCGGGGTGGTGCGGGCGATGGTGGTGTCGAGCAGGGTTTCGCGCGTCAGGCTGTGGTCGCGGGCCAGTTTCACCACCGCACCTCCGGCCACTTCGCCGAGGTGTTCGCCGGACAGGCCGTAGCGGGCGACGAGGCCGTTCAGGGCGGCGGTGAGCATGCTCTGGTTGGTCTCGTCGAGGTATTTGCCGTTCGAGCGGGCGAACGGGATGCGGTTGCCGCCCAGCACGTAGGCGGGCGTCAGCTGTGCAGACATGCGGAGAAACCTACCATCGGCTGATGGCATGGTCGGGGCCGCTTGTGTACGCGGGTGTCGCTTGTGAGAGGTGCGGGCGAATTCACCGGCGCGTGAACCTCCGGAAACCCGGGGTCAACGGCCTGGTCCGCATCGAGTCACCCGAATCTGACACGGTGCCGTGTGTGAATATCGACAGCCCCTCCGCGATCTCGCGCCGCACGTTCGCCGTCGGCGCCGCGGGGATCGCCGGTGCCGGAGTACTCGGCGCCTCCCTGGCCGCCGCCGGCCGCGCGACGGCCGACGGCACCGCACCCGCCCGCACCGTCTTCGCACACGGCGTCGCCTCCGGCGACCCGCTGCCCGACGCGATCATCCTGTGGACCCGCGTCACCCCGACCGCCGACGCGAAACCCGGCTCCGGACGCGGCCCGGCCGTCACGGTCGACTGGGAGATGTCGCGCAGCGCCGACTTCTCCTCGATCGTCGCCTCCGGAAGCGCCGGCACCGACGCCTCCCGCGACCACACCGTCAAGGTGGACGTCAGCGGTCTGGCCCCGGCCACCCAGTACTGGTACCGGTTCCGCGCGTGCGGTGCGACGTCCCCGGTCGGCCGCACCAAGACCGCCCCGCCGGCAGACACCGACCCGTCCAAGATCCGCTTCGGTGTGGTCAGCTGCTCCAACTGGGAAGCCGGCTACTTCGTTTCCTACCGCAAGCTGGCCGAACGCAAGAACCTCGACGCCGTGGTGCACCTGGGCGACTACATCTACGAGTACGGCGCCGGCGAATACGGCGGCCACGACGGCAGCGTGCGCACCCACGACCCGCGCCACGACATCGTTTCGCTCGCCGACTACCGGATCCGGCACGCCCAGTACAAGACCGACGCCGACCTGCAGGCCGCGCACCGCACCCACCCGTTCATCTGCACCTGGGACGACCACGAGTCCGCCGACAACTCGTGGTCCGGCGGCGCCGAGAACCACGATCCGCGCACGCAGGGGCCGTGGGCGCCGCGCAAGGCGCACGCCGATCAGGCCTACTACGAGTGGATGCCGGTGCGTCCGCAGGTCGACGAGAACGGCCGCCACCTGTACCGCCGATTCCGCTACGGCACCCTGCTCGAGCTCAACATGCTGGACCTGCGCACCTACCGCACCGAGCAGCCCTCGATGACGTCGACCGAGTCGGAGTCGTCGACCGCCACCATCACCGGCGCCCGCCAGATGAACTGGGTCACCAACAGCATCGAGACCTCGACCACCCGCTGGCAGATCATCGGCAACTCGGTGATGATCACCCCGGTCGTCATCCCGCCGCTCGACCCGGCCCGCACCCGGGCGCTCACCGACCTGCTCGGGGTGCCGGCACACGGCGTCCCCTTCAACACCGACTCGTGGGACGGCTACCAGGCCGACCGGCAGAAGCTGCTGACCGCCATCGACAAGAGCGGCAAGAGGAACACGGTCTTCATCACCGGCGACATCCACATGTCGTGGGCGTGCGAAGTGCCGCGCAACGTCGGCACCTATCCGGGTAGCGGCAGTGTCGCCACCGAACTGGTGTGCACCTCCATCACCTCGAACAACCTCGACGACATGGTGCCGGTGCCGGAGAACACTCTCGACGCCCCGGCGTCGGTGGTGATCCCGGCCAGCAATCCGCAGGCCCGATGGGTGGACACCGACCATCACGGCTACTCGGTGCTGACGGTCACGCCGTCGGCCACCCAGATGGACTGGTTCTACGTGGTGAACCGTGCCGATCCGCGGTCGGGCACCTTCTACGGCAAGTCGTGGAAGACGGTGTCCGGCACGGCCCGCCTCACCCCGGTGTCGCGGCCGGCGTCGTGAGCCGGGCGCGCTAGCCGATGACGATCGGCGGCAGTCCCGGAATCGGGTTCGGGATGGTCCGTCGCGGATTCGGGCGGGGGCGCGGCGCCGGCTTCGGCCCGGTGGGCGCTTCGGTCTGCGTCGGTCGGGCGGTGGACTTCGGCGCCGGCGGCACGTAGCGCGACATGCTGGCGCGCGCGGCACTGATGTCCTCGGGGGCCGCGGTCGCGGGCGGACGCTGCTCCTCCTCGTGCGCGTTGGCCGACGTCGACGGGGTAGCGGTCTGGGCGGTCGGCCGCTGATGTTCGTCGCCGCCCTGCACGGCCAGCGCCACGCCGGCACCACCGGCCACCACGAGTCCGAGTGCCGCCACACCGGCCAGGACCCGTCCGCGGCGGGATCGGGAGCCGGACGGGGCCGCGTCGTCGCCGGCTTCGGTGCCCTCGGCGTCGCTCACCTCCCAGGCCAGCGACCCGGTGGAGGCCTCGACCCGATCCAGCAGGGTGTGGGTCGGTTCGTCGTCGCCGGCGAAGGTGACCGGGAACGGGTCGCCCGGCAGCAGCATGGTGTAGCCGCGTTCGGTCATCGACTCCCACAGGCCCGGCCACTGGTCGGCGCCCGGGCTCAGGAGCACGGCCGCGACCGGTTCGCTGCCGGCGAGCTCGACCACCATGCCGTGGACGCGATTGACCTCGGGGACGGTGGCCGCCATGACGGCGTCGAGACTCACCGTCGTCAGACGCAGCTGCTGGGTGCCCATCAACAGGACGCTGTCGCGTTCGATGAGGGACTCGCGGGCCCGGCGGACGATGTCGACCAGTTCGGCGAAGACCGCCGGATCGCTCGCCTCGGGGACGGCGCCGGTGTCACGGAGGTAGGTCGCGGTGCGGACGTCGATCACATACGGGGTGATCCGCGGTTCGGCCGTGGTGGCCTCGACGTTCATCGCCGGGTCGAGACGGGCCGCCCACAGACCCGAGTCGCCGAAGTCGAGGGCGAGGACCGCGCCGGCGGCGTCGGCCGGGACGTCGAAGGCGTCCAGCCATGCGGGATGTCCGGGAACGGTCATGGTCGGCGTCCGATCAGGGATTCTCGAAGTTGAGGTACGCCTTCGACGGCGTCGGGCCCCGCTGGCCCTGATACTTGGAGCCCATGCCCGCCGAGCCGTACGGGTTCTCCGCCGGCGACGACAGCCGGAACAGGCACAGCTGACCGATCTTCATTCCCGGCCACAGCGTGATCGGCAGGTTCGCGACGTTCGACAGTTCCAGCGTGATGTGGCCGGAGAAGCCCGGGTCGATGAACCCGGCGGTCGAATGCGTGAGCAGACCCAGGCGGCCCAGTGACGACTTGCCCTCCAGACGGCCGGCGAGGTCGTCGGGCAGGGTGCACACCTCCAGGGTGGAACCGAGCACGAACTCTCCGGGATGCAGCACGAACGGTTCGCCCTCGGCCGGCTCCACCAGGGTGGTCAGCTCGTCCTGACGCTGCGCCGGATCGATGTGCGTGTACTTCGTGTTGTTGAAGACCCGGAACAGGCCGTCCAGGCGCACGTCGACGCTCGACGGCTGCACGAGCTTCGGGTCGTACGGGTCGAGGCCCAGTCGTCCGCCGTCGATTTCGGCGCGGATGTCGCGATCGGAGAGAAGCACGAGGTCAGTCTAGGCAACTCGGTGCACGGTTCACGACCCGCAGCCCGGCTTCAGCCGTTCCGGGGAGCCGGCGACGCGGCGTCGTGCCACGGGCTGCGCTGGCGCACATCCACGTACAGGTCGCCGAATGCGGACTCGCCGACCCGCCACTTGTCGCCGCGCGCCGACCGGAAGACGTGGTCGCCCTGCTCGGCGACGTCAGGGGTGCGTCCATCGCCCTCGAGGGAGTGAACGTGCTCTCCGGGCACCGCGCGACGGCCCTGTCCGGAGCCGATCCGCCGGTAGGTGTCGGGCTGCCCGTCGACCGGTTCGTAGTGCTGGTGGAAGAACTCGTCGACCACGGTGCGGGTGGTGTCGCCCTCCAGGATCAGCCAGTCGCCCGGCCGGCCGACCTTCTCGTCGCGATGGTCGTCACGCCAGGTGAACGGCTCGGTGAGCTGGGTGGCCGTCACGAGGGTGGGCTGACGCGGATAGTCGTGCCACTGCGGCATCGGCCGGAAACCGAGGACCGCGAGCACCTGGAGTGCCCGCAGGAGACTGCGGGCCGGGTAGGCGAGGTTGTCGGGGTTCTGCGTGTACTCGTCCCAGTCGATGAGGTCGGCGCTGGTCCGCGTCGCGAACTCGCGCTTCTTGCGTTCCACGCCGCTGCCGCCGGCGTCGCCGTGCCGCCAGCCCTCGCGGTAGTGGTAGTCCACCCAGTCCTGGTGCTCGTAGTGGATGACGTCGTCGAAGTCGTCGCCCTCGATGCCGAGCAGCGCCGCCTTGTCCTTGCAGCCCTGAACGGTCTCCGATTCGGCGACTTCGCCGAGATCGGGCACGCCGAGCGGCGGATCCTCGAGCGACGCCCACGTGCAGTCGGCGTACTCCTCGACGGTCCACAGGACGTTGAGGATCTCGCGCCGGTTGGAGCCCTTGTAGAACTCGTCGAGGTCGTCCCAGGCGGCGGCGCTCGGCTTGGCGGGGTCCTGGTCGATGCAGTACAAGCGGTGTTTGAGGATCGCGGCGCGCTCCCACACGTCCTGCGGCACGCCCTTGTCGGCGTCGAGCGCGATCGGGAAGTTGATGAGCTCGCCGACCACCGGGCCGCTGCTGAGCGATCCGACGGTGTCGCCGCCGACGTACAGCGGCAGTCGCGGGAAGCGCGCCGCCAGGCGGGTGCCGTCGGTGAGGCCTTCGGGGGTGTCGCGTTCGAGGATGACGGCCGTCTGGTCCTCGCGGACCGGATCGTCGTGGCGTGGATCGGCTTCCGGGGCGAGCGAGTCGGCCAGCAGGATGCCGTCGAGGCGTTCGATGCCCGCCGAGTCGGGGGACCAGTTGACCACCAGGTCGCTGTCGCCGGCACCGGTGCGTTCCTGCTGCGCCTCGTAGTCGCGTTGCAGTCCGGCGGCGGCCGGGCCGAGGACGGTGACCTCCGGGATGGCGGGCAGGTCGGGGCGCCGCAGACCGTCGGCGCCGCCGCGGTCGGCGACGATCCCGTCGTACACCTGCTCGGTGAGGCGGCGTTCGCGGGCGATCTGCGAGAACTCGAGCAGCAGCGAGTAGGTGAGGGGCGCCGACGCCTCGACGTACACGCGTTTGGGGGTGACCGGTCGGCTCATCAGCTGGTAGGCGAGGCGGGTGGCGGTGGCCTCGTACCGTCCGACGGCTTCGGGGGCCCACCGGCGACGTTTGCCGCTCATCAGCTGGCGGCGCCACGATTCGGCGTGCCAGGGGTCGTCGACGCGCACGGTCAGCGGGACGCGGATGTGTGCCCGTCCGAGACCGCGGCCGCGGTTGCCGACGGCCTCGTCGATCTCGTTGAACCGGGTGAAGTTCGATTGCGGGTCGGCCGACAGCAGGTAGACGCGGCGGGCGCGATGCCACACCCGCAGGCGGGCCAGGTTCGCCGCCTCGTCGAGGTTGAGTTCGATGATGCGGGCCTTGGCCTCCCGGGTGGCGCGGACGCAGTCCCGGTCGGCGTTGGAGGTGATCACCAGCAGCTGTGTGCCGGGGATCTTGCTCTGCGCGATGTCGCGGACCAGGGCCACCACGTCGTCGTCGACCCCGACCACGATGGTGAGCGGGCCGCCGAAGCGCACCGACGCCCGGTCGATCTGCGACCGGAACAGTTTGATGCCGGCGGCGACCGCGGCGAGCAGCAGCACCAGTACGCCGACGATGCGGGCGACGTCGAGGGCGACCGGGTACCGGTCCACGCATCGCGCGCCGATGCCGTCGTCGAGGCCGCCGACGAACAGCAGGAGTGTCTCGTAGACGGCGCGGAGTGCGCCGTTGCCGGCCGGACCGGAATGGCAGCGCAGATACGAGGTGAAGCCGAGGACGGCGGCCCCGACGGTCATCGAGGCGAGGGCCAGGGTGGTCGACGCCGACGGCCACCGCTGGTGCGGGAGCCACCGCAGGAACAGGGTCAGCAGGAACAGTCCGGCGAGGACGAGCGCCGCCCACAGGGTGCCCGGTTCACCGAACCACCTGAGCCAGGACGGCTGGTGGTCGCGCAGATCGGGGTCGAGGGCGAGCAGCGCCAGCCAGAGCGTGGTGACGACGGTGAGGAATCCCGCGACGATCGCGGCCGCCGTGATCGGCTTCTCGTGCCGGTCCAGCCAGATCCGCCATCCGTCCGCGAGTGACCGGGCCCGGGCGAGTGATCGCGGGGCCCAGCGATTCCGCCGATGCCCGGTTCCGCTCGTCATGGTGAGCATTATGCCGGGAGGGTCGTGTTCTCCCGCGCCGTCGCGCCGCAGGTCGTCCGAACAGTCCAACGTCGGGGAGCCCGAATCCGCTGTGCCGTGACTTGGGGCCGTATATGGGCATCAAGTCACGGCACAGAGGGCGGCGATCGCCGACACCGGCTGCGGCGTCTCATGCCGGCGCACCCGTTTGCTAGGCTGTGTTTCGCGAGGTCAACGACCCGCAGCGCCGATGTAGTTTAGTGGTAGAACATCAGCTTCCCAAGCTGAGAGTGCGGGTTCGATTCCCGTCATCGGCTCCACAGAATCCTCCGGTTCAACTGCCGGGTTCAGCCAATCTGGCGCGGGCCGCGGTATGGCGATTCACCGGTGTCGCAGCAAGAATCCGACGGACCATCGTCTCCATGAATCGCGCCGGTTGCAGGCCGGCTGCGACCAGATCCTGACGCACCTTCACAGTCGGCAGGTGGGCGATCTGTGCCTGGAGCGCAGATTCCTCGACGGCACCGATTCCCAACTCGTCGCCATGGGTCGATTCGATCAGGCCGGCATCGACCAGTGGATCCTCGCCATCGCCGGGGTCGTCGTCGCCGTTCTCGACGGCCACGTCGTCGCTGTACTCGAGAACCAGGAGTGCACACGCGTGGTACGCGTCGTCCTCCTGCCCGAGCTTCAGGAGTAGATCGACCAGCCAGTCGGCGATCGGCGCCGCCTCCTCGAAAGCTGTGGACCGCAGCCCATAGAGGAAACCCAAGGCTGCCATGGGGTGCCGGAGGCGCAGGTTTTTGGCGTCGCCGTAGGACTCCTCGACGCGATTCGCCGCATTCTTACCGAAGCTGGAATCCATGCGCTTCGTGCTGATTAGCAGTTCAGGCCCGGTGTCCCAGCTCGACATCGACACGTCGACCTGCTTGAAGTAGTTCTTACCGAGGTAGTTCGCACTCGACGCGGTGACCCCGGCGATCGACGCCTTCCCCTCGATCCGGTCCTGCACCTGAGCTCGGAGTTTCACTGGCAGGCTCTCCACCAAGGCCGATACAGGGCCGGGCAGTACGCGAGGTACCGCAGGCCGTGGCCAGACGGCGTCCGGATCGAAGCCTGCGCGCCGAAGCTCGTAGGACACCCAGACGTCGAGGGCGAGGGCGGGAACGCCGGACTGTGACTTGGCGTGAAGGTGGAGCGGCACTCCGAGGAGTTTCGCGAGAGTTGCGAAGTCCGGCGTATACGTCGGTTCGCCGTCGCCCGAAGCACGCCACGGGTTGCTGTGAACCTGGTCGGGTGCGGCGTCGGAGACGATCTGGTCGAACAGTGCCCAGGCCTGCGCCCGAACGGAAGTATCGGACATCAGGCACTATCCTTGAGATCGAACGTCGGGGTGAGTCCTGCCGCACTGATTCCGTATGCGCGGCACGCAGCGATCGTCGCACCCTCCACGTCGCGGGCGCGGAACGCGTCTCGCAGCGCGGCCTCGACCTCAGGGCAGAAATCGCTCATATTCGGTACCGGTACCCGCTTGAGATACTGAGCCTGGAAACGCAGAGTTCCGCCCCGCATCTTTACGCAGAACGCTTCGATGTAGGCCTGCGCGATCTCGGATAGGAGTAATCCGCCCAGCACCTCGAGGTCCCACTCGTCCGACACGATGTAATAAAGGTTGTGGTGCGGATAGTAGCCACCCGGTTCCAGCACCGGGTTGATGGTGGTTCTCATGTCCTGGAGCAGCAGCTTCGGCCGGTCGACTAAGGTCGGATCGACTCGGTCGATGGTGCGGTACCAGGTATTCGGGTTCTTGCGGGCCACATAGCGGCGTCGGATTGCCGGTCGATTCGAGAGGTAGCGCGACAACGCCGGGTAGTCGTCCAGGGCTACCAGACGCCCATCAGGGCCCCATGGGTTGACGAGGTAGTGACCGCTCCAGCGAAACTTTCCGCTCTGCAGATCACGCACCATGCTCATGGGCAGTAAGCGGTCGGATTCGACGATCGAGCGGTCTGTGACGACGTAGTCCGAGTCGGCACCACTGGCCACCCCGATGGACACCCGAGTTCCCGTCGCCGGATCGGACAGCGGACGGAAGTTCTTTGCCAGAAAGTCGACGAGTCGCAGGCGGGCCGGGTCGCCGGTCGGCCAGTAGTCGCGCCCGTCGAACCACGATTGCAGGCGATGTGCTGAGAAGCCGACCCCTTTAGCACTCGAATAGTCCTGCCGCAGCGACCACGTCACGAGTTCCCTCGCCGACGCTTCCGCGAAATCGGCTCCGGCATCGGCGACCACGACTTTCCCTTGCACGTTGTGGGACAGAACGGTGATGGCTGGATAGGCCGAGACTTCGGTTTCAAAGGCGTCGACGTCGTGCATGGTCCACACGTGCTCGACGGCGAACCCGTCGGTGACGAACTCCCGGAGTGCTTTGCCGTACTGGTTACGCATCCATCGGTCCGCGCAAATGAAGCCGAGTCGCCCGCGGGGTTTCAGCAGGGAGAGGCCGCGTTCGTAGAAACCGACATAGATGTCGGCACGACCCCGCATCGTGGGCCAGCGCTTGCGATAGTCGGCATCCGACTCGGCATCGAGATTCTCGGTTCTGATGTACGGAGGATTGCCGACCACGTAGTCGGCATTCTGCTCTCGAGGGCCGTGCAGGAAGTCCGCCCGGCTTATCCAGGTGTTGGCCAGGTGACTGGCCTCGCTGCAGCCTTCGCGTTCGAGTACTGCAGCCACCTGCGTACGGCAGCCTTCGACGTGCTCGGGTTGGATGTCGAATCCACGGATGGCACCGGCCAGGCGGTGCAACGGAACGCCGTCGCGATGTGCACTTGCGATGAGCCGTTCGACCGCCGGTATCAGAAAGGCGCCGGAGCCGATGGACGGCTCGACCAGACGCTGTTCATACAGGGGTTTGTCGGCGGTGTAGCCGACGAGGTCGAGAATGGCTTCCACAATCCAGCGGCGGGTGAACACTTCCCCGTAGTTGGCGGTGGGCGCCGCGGTCATGGTCACGTCTTGAAACTTACCGCCGCGGTCGGACATCTCGTCGGACCGCAACGCCCCTTCGAACGGAATCGTGAGCTGCACGTAGTCCATGTGCATTTGGACGCACAGTGTGTGGTGTCGGTTCCACCGGCACGCCGTTCATCTGTCGGCGGGTATCGAGGCCCGCATGGCTACGACGTTCAACCGCACGCATCTACATCTGGGTTGCAGGGGTTGATGTTCTTGGCGTTGGCTGGTGGACGAAGGGGGTCTCTTCCCCGAGCCGGTGTCGTTCGGGGTGTTCGCTTGGCCGGTCGCTGCGGGGGCGCGATCCTGTCCACCTCAGGACGATTCGGACGCCTCGTCGGCTGGGACGTCGTCCGCCGCCTCCACGGCCTTCTTCGACGTGAACAGCGCACCGATCCGGTGCCACCACTTCGGCTTCTTCGGCGGGTCCGCATCGGAGTCGTCGTCGTTGTATTCGGCGATCCAGACACCCTTGTTGACCGAGCGGTACAGGTCGATGGTGGTCACGACGATGATCATCACGACCGGGCCGAACACGATGCCGGCGAAACCGAACATCTTCATGCCGGCGAACACCGCCAGCATCATCAGCGCCGGATTCAGATGGGCCTTGGTGGGTACCAGCATCGGGCGCAGGACGTTGTCGACGTTGGTGATCACGATGATGTGCCACAGCGCCACGAACACGCCGCCGACGATGTTGCCGGTCAACGCCATCCCGATCCCCAGCGGAATGGTGACGATGCCACTGCCGAGCGGGATGATCGACAGGGCCGTCAAGAAGATCAGGAACATGAAGAAGCCCTGATGGATGCCGCCCAGCCAGATCGAGATCGCTCCCAGCGTGCCTTGCACGAACGCGATGATGAACTGGCCGCGGACCGTCGCCGTCACCATCGCGCCGATCTTCGACAGATAGATGTCCGACACCTCGGGGCTCAACGGATTCAGATCCTTGAAGATCTGGGCCACCCGCGCGCCGTTGCCGAGCAGGGCGATGAAGACGTACAGGAAGATGATCGCGATGGTCACGCCGTTCGCGATACCGCCGACCGAACCCTTGGCGATCCCGAGCGCGAAGTTGCCGGCACCCACCGCCAGCTTCGACACCTGCTCCTGCACGCTCTCGACGGTCAGATGGGCGTGAACGAACGGGATCTTGTCGAGGAGCCGGTTGGTCGAGTCGAGCACGCGGTAACCGAGCTTGGTGACGTCGGTGTGCCCCAGCCAATGGCTGACGCCGTCGATCATCTCCTTGATCTGGATGCCGGCCATCGTGAGGATTCCGGCGAGCGGAACCACGACGATCGCGATCGCCGAGAGCAGGGTGGCGGTGGACGCCAGCCCCGAGTTCATGTGCTTGCAGAACCGGCGGTACAGCGGCATGAACAGGTAGGCGAGAACCGCGGCCAAACCGATCAGCACCAGATAGCTGCGCAGAAAATAGCCGCAGAACAAGATCGCGATGACCGTCATCACCGCCAGGGCGCGTTTCTCCCTCGCCCCGAACACCGGCAGCGTCGACGTGTTCGCGTCGTCCTGCCCGGGATCGTTCGTCACGCGATCAGCTTAGGCCTCCGCGCGAGGTGAACGGCCGGTGCGGGTGAGCGTTTCTCGCCGGTGCGGCGTAGCTTTCTTCTGGTGATCACGACAGCCCACCGTTCATTGCTCGTTCTCGCGGCGTTGGCCGCGCTGGTGACCGGCCTGCTCGCAGCGCCGGGTGCCGCGCAGGCCGCACCGCTGTTGCCGAGCGCCGACCCGTTCTATCGGGCGCCCGCCGATCTGGCGGCCGCCAAGGCGGGCGACGTGCTGCGGACCCGCACCGTGTCGATCGGCTACCAGGACAACCGGCTGCCGGCCCGTGCAACGCAGGTGCTGTACCGGACCAGTGACCAGTTCGGCGCGCCGGCCGCCACCGTCACCACCATCCTGACGCCGTCGAATCCGGCGCCGGGACGGCCGATGATCTCGTACCACGCCTTCTACGACGCACTCGGATCCCAGTGCGATCCGTCGTACACGCTGCGCGGCGGCCCCGACTCGTCGGTGCCCGACCTGGCGGCGGCGGGCGGCTTCACCGCCGCCGGCTACACGGTGGTGGTCCCCGACTACGAGGGACAGAAGATGCGCTGGACGCTGGGCCGCGAATCCGGGTACGCCGCACTCGACGGCATCCGCGCCGCCCAGCACGCGCTGAAGGCGCCGTCGTCGACCAAGGTCGGCATGTTCGGCTACTCGGGCGGTTCGGTCCCCACCATGTTCGGCGCCGATCTGGCTGCCAAGTACGCACCGGAACTTCACCTGGTGGGTGCAGCGGCCGGCGGCGTGTTCGTCAATCCGGCCACCGACCTGCCGTACGTGAACGGCAGCAAGGAGTGGGCCGGCGTGATCCCGGCACTGATGAGCGTCTACGACAAGGCGTACGGCCTGAACCTGGACGCCTACTACTCGCCGAAGGGCAAGCGGATCATCAAGGAGGTGCAGGGCGGCTGCATCAACTCCTTCGCCTCCGCCTACCCGGGCCTCACCGACCGGCAGATGCTGGCCGGCGGCCGATCGATCCTGGACGTGCCCGGTGCCCGTGAAGCGCTGGCCGACAACGTCGCCGGCACGCAGGGCACCCCGCGGATCCCGATGTTCATCGGGCAGGGCCTGTCCGACGGCAAGGGCGACGGCATCATGAACCACCAGGACGCGGTATCGCTGGCGAGCAGCTACTGCCGCCGTGGTGTGCCGACCCGCATGGACACCTACCGGGGCGTCTCGCACACCGGTGCAGCCGTGCCGTTCGCCGCGGATGCATCGGCGTTCCTGGCCGACCGCTTCGCCGGCCGCGCCCCCGGCGGCTGCTCCATCCGCTGACGCGCGGCCGTCAGCTCGCGGTGACGATGACGGCCAGGCCGTCGTGGTCGCCGGTGAAGTAGCCGTCGCCGTCGCCGGCCGCGTTGTTCAGCGGCGCGGTGCCGGTGCGCTTGAAGATCGTCTTCTTGTCCAGTGCGGTCACCAGCTCGTCGCGGGCCCGGTCGAACGAGCTGTACCTGTGCTGCGGCGGCACGTGCTCGTAGTCGACGTTCTCGCGGCTCAGCGCGCCGATGAACACCCAGCCGGCGTCGGTCTTCGCGGGGCCGAAGAGGCGGCCGTGGTCGTTGTTCTCCATGAACACGTGCGTCGAGTAGGCGTGGTCCTTCGCCTCCGGCAGTTGCCCGTAGACGGTCCCGCCGATCACACCGCCGTACCCCGAGCTGTGTCCGGTCCGGCCCGGGAACCCCGCCTGGTGCATGGCGTCGTCGAGGCGGGCCTGGGCGTCGTCGCCGTCCTTCGCGCCGGTGTCGACGAAGATCACGTTGATCGGCTCGCGGAAGGGCAGGCCGTCGTGCAGGTACCCCAGCCACCGGGCGATCTGCCCGTCCGGGGCGATCATCCACTGCCCGATCGCACCGAGACCGTCGACGTCGGCGGTGGTGAGAGCGTCGGGCGTGGTGTCCTGCGGGGGAGCCTGTGTCATGCCCCCGAGGCTAGCGGGGGCATCCGCTCGCCGCAGGGATGCCGCTCAGACGCGCGTCGAGCCAGTTCATCGCATCCGGGTAGCCGATGACGGCGGCGGACAGGTGCTCGCCGGGAACCTCGTGGTAGCTGGCGTTCGCCCCGAGCCGGCACTGCTGCGCGTACAGGTCGCGGGCACCTTGCGCGGGAATCCAGATCTCCTGGGTGCCGTGATAGATGTACAGCGGCATACCCGCCTTCACATCGTTCATCTGCGTGATCGCGTAGATCTTCTCGGCGGTGGGCGAGCCGAACGGATCCTTGTCCTTCGACAGCAATTGCGCCGGCAGCTGCAACGGTGCTGCGATGCCGTAATCCGAACCGCAGGAGTTCTTGAACGACGACGTCGCCAGCCGTTCACCGAGATGGTTGGTCAGATTCAGCACCTCGGGATGCTCGCGGGCGACGCCGAGGGTCGCGGCCAGCATGACGCCGGTCGCGATGTTCGCGTTCATCGCCGCGGCCAGCATCCGGAAGTCGGCGGGTACGCCGCCGAGGGCGGCGCCCACCATTCGCGGAGCCAGGTCGGGGGCGTAGGTGTCGAGGACCTTCGCGGTGCCGTTGGTGGCGATCGCACCGCCCGAATACCCGGTGACCGCGACCCGGCTCTTCGCGTACTTCGCCGGATCGTATTTCGCGGCCGCGCGGATCGCGTCGAGCACGATGTGACCGGCGAGAGTCGGTTCGGCGTACGCCTCCCGCGGTCCTTCGTGGTCCGGAACGATCACCGCGTAGCCGTGCGAGAGCGCGAGCTGCGTGGTCGGCGGGAACAAGTCGGTCTGATTGGTCTTGTTCGAGTAGCCGTGGGTGAGGGTGTAGCCGGCGGTGCATTCGGTGCCCAGGCCGTTGATGGGGACGTTGTTCACCAGGATCGGGCGGGGTCCGCCGCGGGTCCACGGGGACTTCGGCTCGATGACGGTCGCGGTCCCGAAGATCGGTACGCCCTGGGTGTCGGTGGACCGGAACTTGAGCATGTGGGCGCCGGCGATCGGAACGGTCACCAGGAAGCCGGTGGCGGCGGTGACGTCCCGGGTGGCCAGCACGTCACCGGGTGCCCGCGTCCCGAGGCCGGCGGGCCAGGAGTCGAACATCGGATCGCCGATGGGGTCGGGGAGGACGGCGTTCCGCAGTTCCAGGGTGGCGTGGTCGTAGCCGGGGCCCTGGGCGCGCTGGGGGATGGTCGTCAGGTGGGGGATGGTCGCGGGCGGCACCACGTCGTCGACGCCGTCGATCACCTGGCTGGGCAGCGGCCGCAGGTTCGGTGGCTCCGGTCGGGCGGAGGCGACCGCCGGCGCCAGGCACGCGGCGGCCAGGGCCGCGGCGACGGCGAGCCGGGTGCGCCGGACGGTTGCTCTGCTCATGACCGTTCAGCCTAAGTCACATCAGTCACTTCTGTAACAGTCGGTTCTGAATCGAGACCGTTCGGATCAATAGTTGTACGGGTTCTCCGGCGCCGCCGTCGGATGGGCTTCGGTGACCGTCACCTCGGGCACGAAATGCCGCTCCTGGGTCGCGGTGCCGTCCACGACCACTCCGACGAGCTCCCACCAGCTGTCCGCCGGCGCGGCGGCCATCTGCTGGGCGCCGGGACCGACGACCTCCACGCGGAACGTCCGTGCATCGGCGGCACAGCAGATGATGACGATCTGGCCGAGATAGGTGTGGTTCTCGAAGTGCTGGACGGTGCCCTTCAACGTGATCGGGGTGTCGTGCAGGCCGCCGCCGTCGGACTGGTAGGCCCGCTGCACCACGTCGAACACCGACAGCTTCGGGTTCGGCCCCGGCGGCAGGGGGTCGAGTTTGAGGCTCTGGGTGGCCGATGCGTTGGACTGTCGGTCGGTCGCCGGCTTCAATGCCGGCGGCACCAGGAAGAACACCACGAGGATCGGGACGGCCAGCATCCACAACGACCGCCCGCCGCCGTGATGGTGACCGTCGTCGTCGGCCACGTGCGCGCCGGGACGCATGTCCCGCACGATCGACACCAGCGCCAGCAGGACCAGCACGATCGCCGAGATCAGCAGCCACGGAAACATCACCGGGCGTACGTAGCGTTCGTAGCTGCCGTCGAGCGTCACCTTGCCCACCGTCAGACCGATGCACAGCAGGATCAGGTTCTGCGTCTCCCGGTTCATCAACGCCACCCGAGGATCAGTGCGCCGACGCCGGTCGCGACGACGACGGCGACGACGAACGTGGTGGCCGAGAACCGTGCGGCGAACCGGTGGCCGAACTCGCCGGCCTGCATCGCGATCAGTTTCAGGTCGACCACCGGGCCCACCACCATGAACACGAGCCGGGGGATCAGCGGCAGCGACGCCATGCCGGCCGCGATGAACGCGTCGGCCTCCGAGCAGACCGCCAGGATCACCGCCAGCACCGCCATCAGCGCGATGCCGACGACGATGTTGCCGCCGAGGGAATCGAGGACCTTGCCGGGTACCGCGACGTTGAGGATCGCCACGAACACGCCGCCCATCGACAGGTAGGCCGCCGACTGCAGGAAGTCGTGGCGCATGGAGTCGACGAAGCCGCCCCAGCCGCGCGCCTTGTCGTCGGCGACGTGCCGGCGGATGAGCACCGACGGATCACCGAAGCGCGCCCACAGGCCGCCCATCACCATCGCGGTCAGCAGCGATGCGACGAATCGGGCCGCCACCATCTTCGCCTCGCCCGGGAAGGCGACGGCGGTGGACACCAGCACCACCGGATTGATCGCGGGGGCCGACAGCAGGAACGCCAGTGCGGCCGCCTGCGGGACTCCGCGATCCATCAGGCGCGCCGAGACCGGGACGGAGGCGCATTCGCAGCCCGGGAGCAGGGCTCCGGCCACGCTGCCGACGCCGACGGAGGCCACCGGATTCTTCGGCAGGATCCGTGCGATCATCGCCGGGGTCACCCATGCGTTGATCGCACCGCTCACCACGGTTCCCAGCACGAGGAACGGCACGGCCTGGATGAAGACTCCGGCGAACACGGTCGCCCCGGTCGCGAACGACGCCGCGTTGTTCAGTCGCGTGTTGAACGGGATCGCGATGAGGACGCCGAGGGTCAGGATCAGCAGGAAGATCACCGTCCCGCCGCGCATCAGGGGAGCGCGCGAGCGCGGGGCGGTGGACGTCGACACCCTGTCAAGGTAGGCGACGAACCGGTGCTGATGAAAACGATCGTCGGTCCCGACGGGTCGTCGACCACGGGAAACCGGCCCATATCCGGCAGATCACCCCGGCGTCGGTCGCCGTTCACCTTCATCTGACAACATCCCGTGCATGAATGATGCGGCCGCGCCCCCGCATGCCTCGCAGCAGCATGCCACGACGCCCGAAGCCCACCCGATCGCCCCGAACCGGCGTACCTTCCTGGCCGGCAGCGCCGCCGTCGCCGGGGCCGCCGCGCTGACCGGGGCGGCCGTCGCCGCGGGCGGTGCTGACGCCGCACCCGCGAAGGGTCACTACCCGTTGCCCGTCGGCCGCGACCGGCTCCGGGTGTTCCTCAACGGCGACGCCGGCACCGGCAAGCAGCCGCAGTACGCGGTCACCGCCGCCGCCCGCAAGATCCACGCCCGGGCGCCGTTCGACCTCGCCGTCTCGCTCGGCGACAACATCTACGAGTCCGGCCCCGACGGACCGGACGACGATCAGTTCCGCACCAAGTTCGAGAAGCCCAACGCGGGCCTCGACTTCCCCTGGCTGATGACCCTCGGCAACCACGACAACTCGTCGGTGTTTCCCGGTGACGGCGGCTGGCTGCTCCGCGGCGACGCCGAAGTGGCCTACCACCGTCGCTCGAAGCGCTGGTACATGCCGAAGCGCTACTACTCGGTGTCCACCGGGGTCGCCGACTTCTTCGTCCTCGACCTGAATCCGCTCGCCGCCTACGTGCCGCCGTTCCTGTCGCCGGAGTGGGAGCCGGGCGGGCGCTACATGACGCAGCAGGCCAGGTGGCTCGAGCGTTCCCTCGCCGCGTCGAAGGCCCCGTGGACGTTCGTGTGCACCCACCACCCGTACCTGAACAACGGCCCGCACGGCGCCGCCGGCGACTACGACGGTCTGCCCGCGCCGCTCAACGGCGTCGAGCTCAAGAAGTTCGTCGAGCGGCACGTGGCCGGCAAGGCCAACTTCCTGCTCTCCGGGCACGACCACAGCCAGCAGGTGTTCGATTCGGCCCCGGCGCTGAAGGGCACCCGCCAGATCATCTCGGGCGCGGCCGCCAAGTCGGTGAACGGCGAATCGAAGAAGCGGTTCCGCGCCCGCTACGAGAACTTCGCCGATCGCGGCTTCATGGTCCTGGACATCACCCCGTCACAGGTCGCCCTCGACGTGCACGCGGTCAAGACCGGCAAGCCCGGCTCGGTGGTGGAGTTCAGCAACCTCTACCGCCGCTGATCCGGCGCCTAGTGCTGGACGTCGAGGTCGAGGTTCTTCGGCGTCAGGAAGTAGACGGCGACGGCGGCCAGGCCCAGCAGGATCGCGCCGACGAGCCCGACGGTCTGCAGTGAGTCGGTGAACGACGTCGCGGCGCTCTGCGCCAGAGCAGGGTCGTGGGTCTTCACTGCGATCTCGAGGGCTTCGGCCAACGACTCGTCCGCGCCGGCGGGAGCACCGGCTCCGAGCTTGGAGCTGTAGACGACGGCGGCGACGGTGCCCAGCACGGCGACACCGAAGACGTTGCCGATGTCGTAGGCGGTCTCTTCGATGGCGGCGGCGTTGCCGGCCTTGTCTTGCGGGCTCCCGCTCATGATCATCGCCGAGGCGATGGCGAGGGAACCCGATCCGGCGCCCTGCAACAGCATGGACGTCAGCACCCACCAGTACGACAGCGGCTGGCCGGCGAAGAACAGCAGCAGGAATCCGAGAGCCGGGACCCCCAGGCCGAACGCCATGACGGCGCGGGCGCCGAACCGGTCGACCGCCGGGCGTGCCAGCAGCGAGGTGATGACGGCGCCTCCGGCGAACGGCAGCAGCCGGATGCCGGCCTGCAGCGGGCTGTGGCCCTCGACCAGCTGCAGCCACTGCGCGAGCAGGAACAGTCCGCCGCCCATGGCGACCATCGAGAACAGCGCGGCCAGCACGCCGGCGGTCAGCTGTGGGCGCAGGAACAGGCGGACGTCGAGCAGCGGATCGGGGCGGCGCAGGCACCGGCGGACGAAGACGGTCAGCAGCACGACGGCGGCGGCCAACGCGATCCACGCGGGCATGTCGGCCAGGCCGTCGGCCACGAAGTGCTTGCCGAACTCTTTGATCGACCAGACCAGCGACGCGATGCCGGCGATCGACAGCACGGTGCCGAGCGCATCCCAGCGGCCGTTTTCGGCGACCCGGGATTCGGGCAGGAGGAACCAGGCGGCGGCCAGGGCGATCACCATCGGCGGCACGTTGATCAGGAAGGCGGCATGCCACGAGAAGTGGTCCAGCAGCAGTCCGCCGATGATCGGGCCGAGTGCGGCGCCGACCGCCGATACCGCCGCCCAGGTACTCAGGGCGAGGGTGCGTTCGCGCGGGTCGGAGAAGATGACGCGCAGCATGGACAGGGTGGTCGGCATGATCATGGCGCCGCCGAGGCCCAGCAGGGCGCGCAACGCGATCACCTCGCCGGCCGAATCGGCCCACAGCACCAGCACCGATGCGAGCGCGAACACCGCGAACCCGGTCATCAGCAGCCGGCGACGTCCCCAGCGGTCGGCGAGGCCGCTCATCGAGATGAGCAGGCCGGCCAGCACCAGCGAGTAGGCGTCGACGATCCAGAGTCGCTGAGTGGAGCTGGGGTGGAGGTCGGCGTCGATCTTCGGCAGTGCCACGTTCAGGACCGTCAGGTCCATGACGACGGTCAGCAGCGCGAACGACAGGACGGCCAGGCCGGCCCAGCGCCGCCAGGGGGGAAGTTCGGTCTCGAGGGTGCCGTCGGGATTGATGGCGGGGGTGAAGGTGGTCATCGGTCGTTCGCTTCGGTCGGGCCCAGCAGGGACCGGGCCATGGCGGTCAGGACGTCCAGATCCAGGGGCTTTCCCCACAGGACGGTGTTGAGGATGGCGCCGTCGAGGAACACGGCCATGGAGGTGGCGGTGCGACGGTCGGTGAGGGTGTCGGCGAGGACGTCGACCAGCCCGCTGAACCAGCGGCGGCTCAGTGGTGCCAGGTCGGCGTTCTGGAGGCCGGCGACGTAGAGCGCGGTGTCGGCGCGGACGTGCTCGGTCTCGCCGAGGTAGTCGTGGAACAGCCGGGCGATCGCCTCGGGGGAGCGGTCGCTGTCTTCGATGAGCGCCGCGGTGGCCGCGAGGCTCTCGTCGACGCCGGCGGCGAGGTGTCCGAGGGCGGCGGTTCGCAGATCGTCGAGCGAGGTGAAGTAGTACGTGGTGGATCCGAGCGGGATCTGTGCGCGCTCCGCGACGCGGCGATGCGTCAGTCGTTCGCCGTCCCCGGCGGACAGCAGCGCCGCCGCCGTCTCGACGATGAGCTGCCGCCGATCAATGGAATCCGTCATGTGTACAAACGTACATGTACATATGTACACATCGCAACTGAGCCCTGTGCCGCTGGTTGAAGCCATATATCGACATCAACCAGCGGCACAGGCGTCAGGGCGTACATCGCGGGCACCCGGTGAGGGTTCCTGCCCAGCCGCGAGCCTGCAACACGCGGCCCAGCTTCCGGGCCGTCGCGCAGGGCCGTTCACAGACCTGGCCCCAACCGAGGCGCACGGTATGGCGACCGGAGTCTGCGGCCGCGTCGAGATCCCTCTCCAGGTCACGGTCCCGTGCACGCGCGTCGGCGTGCCAGCGCCATCCGTCGAGCTCGACCACCACCCGGTACTCGTCATAGTCGACGTCGCGGAAACCCGGTCGCCCGGACGCCGTCGGCTCCTGCCTGCATCCACGCGGCAGGCCGTGCGGGCGTTCCACCCCGCGGAGGTATCGCTGCTCCAGTACCGAGCACGTTCCCTGACGAACGTCGGACAGCACACCCACCAGAAAACGGCGGCGGCGCAGGCGCTCCCGGCCTTCGACAGCGCGCAGTAGACGATCCGCGGTGGTCCGCCGCGCGCCGACCGCGTCGGCCAGGACGGCGACGGCCGCCGTGTCCGACGTCGCCTCCGCGGCCAGGTCGACCAGCGCCTCGTCAGTGCGGATTCGGGGAGGCCGCGTCGTCCATAGGGTCCGCTCGTTCAAGTGAGAGACGCGGTGCACGATCACTCCCGGCCGGGTCGCGACCGTGCGCTTCCGATCGATCGCGATATGCACCGGCGACCCCGCGACCGACAGGGCCGACGAGTGGCTCAGCGCGGCCGGAGAGGCATCGAGCACAGCGGCCCAGGCTCGTTGATTCCAGGTCAAGGGTCCTGTGTGTGCGACGTACACGCCTCTGAACACCGGTGCCCATTCGCGCCGATGGAGCTTCCGTCGTATCGCCACCGCGTCCATCCCGCTTGCGAGCGCTTGCCGGCGCGTGATCACTCCGTCCTGGAAGTCGAGGAGGTCGTGCACTCGGGAAGGAACAGAAGCGGTCATCCATCGACACCACCACCCGCCGGTCGCCGTCGGTGGCCCCGGCGTCGGCCCCTGTGGACCGATTCGTGTCTGTGCCGCTACTCGGGACCGCTATTTGACATCAACCAGCGGCAGTGCGTCGACGGTCAGTCGGCGACGGAGTCGTGGCGGCGCTTGCGGGCGACGGCCAGGTAGTCGTCGAGCTGGCGGTTCATCTCGTCGACCAGGATGCGGTTGAACGAGTTGTGCGCGGTCACGCGGCCGGTGGCGCGCAGGCGGCGGATGAACTCGGCCGCCCAGTCCGACTCCTCGTCGCTCTCCGGGATCCAGCCGTCGAAGCGGCCCTCGGTGATCATGCGACGACCACCGGTCACCAGCGTGCGTGCGGCCACCAGCAGTTCGGCGTCCAGCTTCTCCTGCAGATCGATCAGGACCGACGCCGGAACACCGATCTCCATCAGGTCGTAGAGCGCGCCGACGGTCTCGGTGTCCTTGATCAAGTACTCGGCCGGGGGATCGGCGTCGCCCACCGGTTCGACCAGGCCCAGCGTCAGGATCCGCCGGATCACGTCGGGGTCGTCGGTGCCGAGACGGTCGTAGAAGGTCTGCCTCGAGATCGTCTCGGTCGGCGTCTCCTCGAGCGGAGACCGCACCAGCTCCTGGAGTCCCAACACCTCGGCGAGACCGTCACCACGCTCGATGCCGTCGAGGAACTCGCTGATGTGCGCCATCGTGAACCCGCGACCCAGCAGATCGTTGATCACCTTCAGGCGCTCGAAATGCTGATCGTTGTAGATGGCGATCCGGCCGCGCCGCACAGGCTTGGGAATCAGCCCACGGTCCTGATAGCCGCGGACGTTCCGGGTCGTCGTACCGGCAGCGCGTGCGAGGTCGTCGATCCGGTACTCCGTCATACGGCCCATTCTGACAGAGGCCGCCGGACGTTCGGCGCAGGTTTACCCCGGTGAGTCCGATACGCCGGACTCAGGCGTCGACGGCCAGCCCTCCCGAATCGCAGCGCGAGACGCACGGCAGAAAGAAGCCCTCCGCCTGCTCCGGCTCGGTCAGCAGCTGGTCGCGATGATCGATGACGCCGGACGTCGTATGCAGTTTGCAGGTGCCGCAGAAGCCCTGTTTGCACGAGTACGGCACCGTCGGCCGGGCCTCCAGGATCGCGTCGAGCGCGGTCACGTCCGCCGGCACGGTGAGGGTTTCGCCGGTCGAGTTGAGGGTGATCTCGAACTCCTTGCCGTCGATCACCGGAGGCGGCGAGAACCGCTCGAAGTGCAGCTCGATGTCGTCGCGATCGACCAGAATGCGCGCGCAGCCGCTCCAGCATGGGCACCGGTCCGCAACAGTAGATCGACAGGGCGGCGTCGCCGTTCTCGTCGACGTCGTACTCGCCGACCAGTTCCTCCATCGTCGGCAGACCGTGCTCGTCGTCGGTGCGCACCGTCACCTTGTCGCCGTAGCGCGCCAGCTCGTCGATGAACGGGATCGACTCGGCGCTGCGACCCGAATACAGCATCGACCAGTTCAGGCCGTAACGGTCGGCCATCGCCAGCATCGGCAGGATCGGTGTGATGCCGATGCCCGCGGCGATGAACCGCAGCTGTCGTGCCGGGGATCCGTAGCCGGGCAGGGCGAGCGGGAAGGCGTTGCGCGGGCCCTTGATCGGGACCACATCGCTGACCTTCAGAGCGTCGTGCACCTCGATCGAACCGCCGCCGCCGTCCGGGATGCGGCGGACCGCCACCCGATAGCTGCGACGGTCACCCGGATCGCCGCACAGCGAATACGACCGGCATCCGGCCCGACGGCAGGAACAGGTCGAGGTGGGCGCCCGGATGCCATTCGGGAAGGACCGAACGGTCCTGCGCGGCGAACGTCAGCGCGATCACGTTCTGGTCCTGGGCCACCTGCTCGCGGCCGACGATCTCCAGGTTCAGCACATGGGGATCGTCCGGATGCTCGACGATCCGGTCGAAGCGACTCCAGAACGGGAACCAGGTGCTGCGCAGGCCCGAGAGCGAACGCATCAGCGGATCGCGCTTCCACCGGCCGTACAGGTGCGGTGGCTCGGACGTGAGCGTCGTGGTGTGCGGATGCAGGATGTGGTTCATTCCGGCTCCGGATCACGCCGCGCGGCGGGCACCCGGCGACGTCGCCAGGTAGGCCACGGCCTGCGCGGTGTCACCGATGTCGGACGGCTTGAAGCCCGGCTTGAAATAGGTGAACGTCGGCAGGATGACGCTGCGGATGGTCGGCAGTACGCCGGCGTGCGCCCCGCGGAAGTACTGGAACCACTTGCCGGCCAGACCGTAGTGGACGGAGGTGTCCTGCTTCATGATGAAGCGGAAGCCGCGGACCACCAGCAGTGCCAGCACCGGGAAGGCCAACGACATCGCCCGGCCGCGACGCAGGTAGCCGTCCTCGAAGTCGGCGGCCGCGTCGTGGGCCACCGAACGGTGCTCCACCTCTTCGGCGCCGTGCCAGGTGAACAGATCCGCCATGTTGGGGTCGGCGCCGTTCTCCGCCCACCGGCAGTTCAGGACGAAGTCGCCCAGAATCGCGGTGTAGTGCTCGATGGCGGCGATCAGCCAGAGGCGCTCGACCAGGTGCTTCTGGCGTTCCTCGGGGGTGCCGTCCTCCTTCGGGGCCAGCACCTTCCGGAAGATCCACTCCATCTGATCGTGGTACGGCTTGGTGTCGATGCCACGCTTCTCCAGCCACTCTTCGACGGCTTTGTCGTGAGCCTCGGCGTGCATGGCCTCCTGGCCGACGAAGCCGCGCATGTCGGCGGCCAGCTCGTCGTCCTTCACCATCGGCAGCGCCTCGTTGAAGGCCTGCACGAACCAGCGCTCGCCCTCCGGCAGCAGCAGGTTCAGGACGGTCACCATGTTCGACGCGACCGGATGGTCCGGAATCCAGTGCAGGGGCACGTCGGCCAGGTCGAAGGACACGTTGCGAGCGTGCAGCTCGACCTTGCCCGGGTCGGTGTCCGGGGTCGAGTGGACGGGAGTCTTGCTCATGATTCCGGCCGGCCTCCTACTTGGTCAGCTTCTGTCGCGCGGCGATCCGCGAGCCCCACGGGAAGAACCGGTAGGCGCGGTAGCCGAACTTGGCTTCCGGGGTCACTGGCACCACCGCCTTGTTCCGCAGGATCGACGTGACGATGTCCTGGGCCACCCGGTCCGGCGTGAAGTTGCGCTTGGCGTAGAACGAGTCCAGCTTCTTGCGCTGACCCTCTTCGTCGCTCACGCCGGCCAGTTCGGTGCTGGACGTGATGTTGGTGTGCACGATGCCCGGGCAGATGGCGGTGACGCCGATCTTGTGCTCGGCCAGTTCGGCGCGCAGCGACTCGGAGAACATCAGGACGCCGGCCTTGCTCGACGAGTAGAGACCGAGGTCGCGCGACGGGGTGAAGGCCGCCGCCGACGAGACGTTGACGATTTGGCCGCCGACGCCGCGCTCCACCATCTGCTGGCCGAAGACGCGGCTGCCGGTGATGACGCCGCGCAGGTTGATGCCGAACAACCGGTCGATCTGTTCGTCGGAGGCGGCGAGCGCCGAACCGGCGACCGCGATGCCGGCGTTGTTGACGACGATGTCCGGGACGCCGTGCGCGGCGCGGACGTCGGCGGCGAACCGGGTGACCGCCTTGACGTCCGAGACGTCGAGTTCGTAGACGTCCGTCAGTACACCTTTGGCCTTGCATTCGACGGCGGTCTCTTCGGCGGCCGCGCGATTGATGTCGGCGAGGACCACTTCGCAGCCCAGGTCGGCCAGTGCGTAGGCGGTCTCGCGGCCGATGCCCGAGCCGGCGCCGGTGATGACGGCGAGCTTGCCGCCCAGCTTGCCGGGGGCGTCGAGCACGCGGGCGCGGTCGATGGTGTTGGGGGCGCTCGAGGTGCCCTTCTCGATCATCGTGATGAACTCGCGCGCCGACTCGGCCAGGTAGTCGGGGTGCGTGTACGGCAGCCAGTGGCCGGTGCGCGTGTTCTTGCGCCACAGCCGATCGGTGTGGGTGTGGTCGTCGGCGTAGATGGCCGGACGCAGTGCGATGTCGGTCTCGTTGACGATCTCGAGCGTGGGCACGGTGGTCGGGTGCGGATCGGGGTGGGCCAGCTTCTCGCGGATGTTGGCGCTGTAGAAGCGCAGGCCCGACACCATGTCTTCGCGCAGGGTCGGCGAGAACGACACGTTCTCCCGCGGGGTGCCCTCGATGGCGTGCAGGAACTCGGTCCAGTTGCGCTCGGAACCGAAGGTGTTGAAGAACGCCTTCGGCAGCACCGGCAGCTGGAAGAAGGCGGTGTACGCCGACGACGCGGCCTGCGAGAGGGCGCGGCCCAGATTGCCGGGCGTCGGGTGGGCCACGTTCTTGCGGGCCCATTCACCGAGGTAGTCGAGGTTGGGGCCGGACACCGAGGTGAACGACGCGATGCGTTCGTCGGCCCCGGGGGTGGTGACGGCCTCCCAGGTCTGCACCGAGCCCCAGTCGTGCGCGACGACGTGGACGGGCTTGCCGCCGCCGACCGCGTCGATCACCGCGAACAGGTCGGCCGCGAGGTTCTCCAGGCGGTAGGCCTCGACGGCGTCGGGCCGGCTGCTTTCGCCGTAGCCGCGGGTGTCGTAGGAGATGACGCGGAAGCTCTCGCCCAGGGTGGGGGCGACGAGGTCCCAGAGGTGGTGGGTGTCGGGCCAGCCGTGCACCAGGACGACGGTCGGCTTCTTCTTCTCGGACCCGCCCAGTTCGAAGACGGCCAGCTCGATGTCACCGTTGGTGACCGTCGAGCGGTTCCACTGGGGCTGGTTCGGCTGCGGCACAGGATCTCCTCGGCTGACTACCCGACCGACCGTACCATCGAGCATTGGCATATACCAATGCCTGTTGGCACGATTTCGGAGGGTTCGGCCGGCGCCCCGGCCGCGCCGGGATCAGCCGGTCACTGCCGGTACGACGAGAGGAAGTTGCCGATCCGCTCGATCGCATCGGCCAGATCCGCAGCCCATGGCAGGGTGACGATCCGGAAGTGATGGGTGTCGGGCATGTTGAAGCCCGAACCCTGCGTCACCAGGATCTTCTCCTGCAGCAACAGATCCTGCACGAACTGCTCGTCGTTGTGGATCTCGTGAACCTCGGGATCGAGCTTCGGGAACGCGTACAGGGCGCCCATCGGCTTCACGCAGCTGACACCCGGGATCTCGTTCAGCTTCTCCCAGGCGGTCGTCCGCTGGTCGTACAGACGGCCGCCGGGCGCGACCAGCGCATCGATGCTCTGGTAGCCGCCGAGCGCCACCTGGATGGCGTGCTGGCCGGGCACGTTCGCACACAGTCGCGTCGACGCCAGCGTGTTGAGGCCCTCGATGAAGCCGGCCGCATGATCCTGCGGGCCGGTGATGACCACCCAGCCGGCACGGTAACCGCACACCCGGTACGCCTTCGACAGACCGTTGAAGGTGAGCACCAGCATGTCCGGCGCCAACTCCGCGATGCTCGTATGCCGCGCGTCGTCGTAGATGATCCGGTCGTAGATCTCGTCGGCCAGGATCAGCAGCGAATGCTTGCGCGCCAGCTCGACGAGCTGCTGCAGCACCTCACGCGAGTAGACGGCGCCCGTCGGATTGTTCGGGTTGATCACGACGATCGCCTTGGTGCGGTCGGTGATCTTGGACTCGATGTCCTCGATATCCGGATTCCAGTCGTTGGCCTCGTCGCACCGGTAGTGCACCGGGGTGCCGCCGGACAGGGCGGTCATCGCCGTCCACAGCGGGTAATCGGGGGCGGGGAGCAGCACCTCGTCGCCGACGTTGAGGAGAGCCTGCATGGTCATGGTGATGAGCTCGGAGACACCGTTGCCCAGCAAGACGTCGTCGACGTCGAAGTACGGGAAGTCCTCGATCATCTCGTAGCGGGTGACGATCGCGCGCCGCGCCGGAAGGATGCCGGCCGACTCGGAGTAGCCCTGCGAGTAGGGGAGGGCATGGATCATGTCGCGCATGATGACGTCCGGCGCCTCGAAACCGAAGATGGCCGGATTGCCGATGTTGAGCTTGAGGATGCGATGACCCTCGGCCTCCATGCGCGCGGCATGCTCGTGCACCGGCCCCCGGATCTCGTAGCAGACGTTCTTCAGCTTGTCGGACTGGTCCAGGGGTCGCAGATTCTGATTCAGATGCGATACATGCGGTCGGCTCACGGGATCCATTCTTCCAGCCGGGGGCAAATCGATTAGCGGGTATGGGGTGCGGCACAGTGGTGACATGCCTGACAGCGCGTTCACGGTGGCGTCGTTCAACGTCAACGGGATCCGCGCATCGCGGCGCCGTGGGTTCGACGAGTGGCTGGCGCGTCGCTCGCCGGACGTCGTCGGTCTTCAGGAACTGCGATGCGGGATCGGCGACGTCGGCGGCTTCGAGGGATACACCGCGGCGATCGACACCGGCACGATCCCCGGCCGCAACGGGGTGGCGCTACTGGCCCGGACGGCGCCGACGGCCGTGCGGTCCTGGGCGACCCATCCGCCGGTCGCGCGCGGCCTGGGGCGGTTCGCGCACGAGGGACGGTACATCGAGGTGGATCTGGCCGACCGGCCGGTCACGGTCGCCTGCCTGTATCTGCCGAAGGGCGGGCTTCCCGACCATCTGCAGCGTCCCGGATCGATGCGCGAGAAGCCGGACGGCGGGGCCAAGTTCGCGCGCAAGATGCGGTTCCTCGACGCTTTCGCCCGGGAACTCGACCGGAACCGGAAGGCGGCGCTGCGCGCGGGCCGCGAGTTCCTGCTCCTCGGTGACCTCAACATCGCGCATCTCGAACACGACGTCACCAACTGGCGGCCGGCCCGCAAGATGGAGGGCTTTCTGCCGGAGGAGCGTGACTGGTTCGGCTCGATCACCGGTCCGCGGCGCCTGGTGGACGTGGTGCGCGCCCTGCACGGCGATCGGCCGGGCCCGCTCACCTGGTGGAGTTGGGCGGGGGACTCGTTCAGCAAGGACGTCGGCTGGCGCGTCGACCATCAGCTCGCCACCCCGGCGCTGGCCCGCCGGGCGGTGTCGGTGACCGTCGACAAGGAACCTTCCCCGGACGCCCGCCTCTCCGACCACGCCCCGCTGATCGTCGAGTACACGCTTCCGAGGGAAGGTCCGGCCTCAGTCTGAGAGGGACTCGTAGGCCCAGACCGTGAGGTAGGCGAAGGCCAGGAAGACCGCGACCGCCAGGGCGACGCCGGTGGACTGCACGTGCGAGAAGGGGTCGCTGACCCAGTTCAGGGTCTCGGTCACCACCGCGTCGGGACGATGGAGGAGATCCCAGGAGTTCCAGCGCTGGAAACGGCCGATCACCACGCCGACCGCGCAGAGGGCGATGGACGCCGCGATGGTGGCCCAGCCGGCCCAGCGGCCGAATTCGATGGTCATCCGGCGATGCACCAGACGCATTGAGACCACTCCGAGCATGATCCCGGTCCAGGCGGCGAATCCGTACTGCAACACGTGGCGCCACAGGT
Source organism: Gordonia sp. (in: high G+C Gram-positive bacteria) (assembly GCF_047600565.1). Taxonomy (GTDB): domain Bacteria; phylum Actinomycetota; class Actinomycetes; order Mycobacteriales; family Mycobacteriaceae; genus Gordonia. The sequence goes on along the minus strand of NZ_JASGKN010000001.1, from coordinate 1,996,761 downwards.
CGTAGCCGTCGCGCAGATGAACGAGGTCGGTCACCAGGTACGGCGCGTTCGGCAGGAATGCGAGCCAGCCCAGCCCGAGCGGGATGAGCCAGAACCGTCCCTTCACTTCGGCGAAACCGACTGCGAAGACGAGTGGGATCCAGGCGAGGAACAGATTCCAGATGAGGAACCGGCTCGGATACGAGAGGGGTGCGGCCGGGTCGGTGATCCCGAGGATCACGGTCAGCACCGTGGACCCGGCGAGTGCCGCGAACAGGACGACCACCCGAGGATCGGTCAGACGGACGGCAGTCATCGGGTCACCCGCCGAAGCGGTCTCAGTCGATGAGCCCGCCGTCGGTCTCGACGGCACCGGCCTCCGCGACGGTCCCGAGGGCGTCCGGGCCGTCTTCGGTGGTGTCCTGCGACGGCTCGTTCTCCACCGAGGTGTCGGCGTCGAGGTGGGTGGCGGGCGAGACGCCGCCGTCGACCATCGCCTCGATACCCGGGTCGACGGCTTCGAGGTTCTCGGCGTTCTTCTTGTCTGCGCTCATACGGCAAATGGTAGTCGAACGACGACGGCCCCGGACTCGTGTCGAGTCCGGGGCCGTGACGTTTCGGGGCTACTTGCCGCCCGGCTTCATCTTGCCGGGCTTCATGCCGAAGCCCTTCGCCTTGCCTTCGGTCGCCTCGGTGGCGGCAGCGCCGGCGGAGGGCCCGGCGGGAGCGTCGGCCTGTACCGCGCCGGCCTCGGCGACCGCCTCGAGCACGCTGTCGGCGCTCTCCTCGGCATCCGCGGGAGGAGCGGTGTCCTCGGACGGGGTCTCCTCGATCGAGGCGGGTGCCTCGACGGGCTCGGCCGGCGTCGAAGGCGCGGCGGCACCGGGCTTCTTCAGCCCGCCGCCCGGCTTCTTGAGTCCGCCCTTCATACCGAAGCCTGCAGACTTCGCCTCCCGGGCCTCGGTGGTGGCCGGAGCCTCGACCATGCCTTCGATACCGGGGTCGACGGCCTCGAGCTCTTCGACGACGGATTCGGTGGCCGGTGCCGCCTCGGCGGCAGGTGCAGCCGGAGCGGCCGGTGCGGCGGCTCCCGGCTTCTTCAACCCGCCACCGGGCTTCTTGAGTCCGCCCTTCATACCGAAGCCTGCGGACTTCGCCTCAGTCGGCTCAGTGGCGGCCATCGGTGCGGCAGGCTCGGCGGGTGCGGCCTCGGCAGCGGCGGGCGCGGCGGCCGCCGGAGCGCCGGGCTTCTTCAGCCCGCCACCGGGCTTCTTGAGTCCGCCCTTCATGCCGAAGCCTGCGGACTTCGCCTCGGTCGCCGCGGTCGGTGCGGCCTCGGTGGCTTCGACGGCCTCGGCCGGCGCCGCCGATTCGGCGGGTGCCGCCGGAGCACTGGTGCCCGGGGTGGGGGCGCCGCCCGGCTTCTTGAGGCCGCCGGGCTTCTTGAGTCCGCCCTTCATGGCCAGACCACCGGAGGCCGGAGCCGCCGGAGCGGTTTCGGCGGCCGGCGAGGATGCCGGCGCACCGCCCGGCTTGAGTCCGCCCGGCTTCTTGAGTCCACCCTTCGGTGCACCCAGTCCGCCCGCGGCGGGAGCCTTCGGCGCGACGGTGGTCGCGGCGGCGGTGGCAGCGGCTGCGGCCGGAGCGGCGGCAGCGGCGACCGGTTCGGGTTCGGGTGCGGGGGCGAGCTCGGACTGGATCGGATGGGTCACGCCGCCGACACGCTTGGTGCCGCCCGGCTGGCCGCGCTTGACGCCCTCGAGAAGCATCTGAGCGACGTCGACGACCTCGATCTTGTCTTCCTGCTCGGTACCGGCGGTCTGCGCGGTCACGCCGTCGGTGAGCATGACGCGGCAGAACGGGCAGCCGGTGGCGATCTTCTTGGTCGGGCCGTCGGTGGGCTCCGGAGTGCCGGACAGGACGTTCAGCGCTTCGTCGACGCGGTCGACGTTGATGCGCTTACCGATCTGCTCCTCCATCCACATGCGGGCACCGCCGGCGCCGCAGCACATGGAACGCTCGCCGTGGCGAGGCATCTCGGTGAGCGTCGAACCCGACGACTCCATCAGCTCACGCGGGGCGTCGTAGACCTTGTTGTGGCGGCCCAGGTAGCAGGGATCGTGGTAGGTGACCGACTGGCCGCCGACCGGGGCCACCGGCACCAGACGCTTCTCCCGGACCAGGCGGTTCAGCAGCTGCGTGTGGTGGACCACCTCGTATTCGCCGCCCATCTGCGGGTACTCGTTGCCGAGGGCGTTGAAGCAGTGGGCACAGGTGACGACGATCTTCTTGCGCTGGTTGGGCGCGGTCGCGAACAGTTCGTCGAACTGCTCGATGTTCTGCTGAGCCAGCATCTGGAACAGGAACTCGTTGCCGGCACGACGAGCCGAGTCGCCGGTACAGGTCTCGCCCTCGCCCAGGACCAGGAAGTCGACGGCGGCGATGTCGAGCAGCTCGGCCACGGCCTTGGTGGTCTTCTTGGCGCGGTCCTCGAAGGCGCCGGCACAGCCGACCCAGAACAGGTATTCGTAGCCCTCGAAGGACTCGACGTCCTGGCCGTAGACGGGGATGTGGAAGTCCAGTTCACTGATCCATGCGGAACGCTGCTGCGAGGGCTGACCCCACGGGTTGCCCTTGTTCTCGAGGTTCTTGAACATGCCGGCTAGCTCGGTCGGGAAGTCCGACTCGATCAGCACCTGGTAGCGGCGCATGTCGACGAAGTGGTCGACGTGCTCGATGTCCACCGGGCACTGCTCGACGCAGGCGCCGCAGGTGGTGCAGCTCCAGAGTGCTTCGGCGTCGATGACGGCGCCGGAGTCGCCGGTCGACTCGCCGACCAGCGGACGCTCGGCTTCGGCCTTGGCGGCATCGGAGATCGCGGCGAGCTTGTCGTCCAGAACGTTGCCGTCCTTGTCGACGAGACCCACCTCGTCGCCGCCCATGTCTTTGCGGCCGCCGGCGATCAGGTACGGGGCCTTGGCCTGCGCGTGGTCGCGCAGCGACATGATCATCAGCTTCGGCGACAGCGGCTTACCGGTGTTCCAGGCGGGGCACTGGCTCTGGCAACGGCCGCACTCGGTGCAGGTGGTGAAGTCCAGCCAGCCCTTCCAGCTGAAGTCCTCGATCTTGCCGGCGCCGAAGGCGTCGTTGTCGGGGTCGGCGGTCTCCATGTCGAGGACCTTGCCGTTGGACTCCATCGGCTTGAGGGCGCCGAGAGCGACGGTGCCGTCGGACTCGCGCTTGAAGAAGATGTTGGGGAACGCGGCGAAGCGGTGCCAGGCCACACCCCAGTCGATGTTGCGGCCGACCACGAACAGCCAGATCATGCCGGACATCAGCTTCACGACGGCGGCGGCGGTGACCCAGTATTCGGAGCAGCCGGAGAACAGTTCGGCGAAGTAGTGGGTGAAGAACGACGTCCAGACGGGCGGGTTCTCGAGGCCTGCCGCGATCTTGAAGGTCTTCACGAAGATCATGCCGAGGCCCTCGATGAGGACGACGAGTTCGACGAAGTAGGCGGCGCCGAATCGCGAACCGGAGAAGCGCGAGAGGCGCTTGGGCAGACGCGGGTGGTTCAGCTGCCGGATGATGATCATCGTCGTGATGCCGATGACGGTGCCGAGGCCGAGGACCTCGTCGGCGAAGATGTAGATGTTCCAGGCGCCGATGATGGGCCAGTGGAACTCGGGATCGAAGATCTGACCGTAGGCCTCGAACCAGAAGATGGCGCCGATCAGGAAGCCGAACATCACCAGCCAGTGGGCCCATCCGACGGTGCGGAATTTGACCATGCGGGTGTGGCCGACGAACTCCTTCATCATGGTGACGAAGCGCTTCTCGGGGTGCGCGAAGCGGCTCGACTCGACCTTCTGACCTTGGGCGATGGCCCGGACCATGTCGAAGACGCCACCGAGGAACGATGCCCAGCAGACAAGGCTGATGAGTACGGCGATGATTCCGATGACAACCGTCGTGGTGTTCACGGGAAGTACCGGCCTTTCTTCGGGTCGTTACCACGACTCCGGCATGCGGCGCGTTCGTCGTATACCGGGGTCGATGACTTTCCTACGTACCGTAGTTGTTCACCCATGTCCTCCGCTGCCAAGGATTGCCTAACTTCCCTGGCCACGGCTGTCGCGGGCTGTCGTCCGACCTATGTTACTCGCGGGTAACTAGTGTGACCAGCGTGCGGCCTCAGATGTGGCCGTCGTCATCGGTCCGGCGACGATGTGACACTCAGGCCGACTCGGCGAGCGGAGCGATCTTCTCCAGCTCGGTCAGCGACTCTTCGAGGTAGTCGAGCATGCGCTGCAGATGCGGCAGCTGGGCGCGGGCCCCGATGATCCCGAAACTGGTCTTGCCCCCCACCGAGGTGATGGTGATGTTCATCGCCTGGCCGTCCATCGCGATCGACGCCGGATAGCAGCCGTCGAGGCGGGCCCCGTTCCAGTACAGCGGGCGATCGCCGCCCGGGACGCTGGAAATGATGACGTTGAACGCGTGCGGTGTGAGCCGCACGAAGCCTGGAATGGTGGCGAGCGCCAGCGGCCAGATGTTCGCGGCGCCGAGCGCCAGCTGCTGCAGCGGCGTCAGCCCGCGGACCACGGTCTTGGCCTCGGTGGTCGATGCCTGGATCTCTTTGAGCCGATCCTGCGGGGCGGCGACGTCGGTGGCGAGCCGGACGATCACTGCCGTGACCGCATTGTTCGAGGTGTCGCTTTCGGTGTGCAGGGACACCGGCACCATCGCGGTCAGCGAATCGTCGGGCAGGGCGTCGAGCAACTGCAGGTATTTGCGGAGCGCGCCGGACGACATGGCGACGATCACGTCGTTCACGGTCACGCCGTGACGCTTGGCGGCGGCGCGCAGACGGTCGGTCGGCCAGTCCTGCGCGGCGAAGCGTCGTGCGGAACCGATCGACACGTTCAGTGCGGTCCGCGGTGCCTGCTGCATGGGGGCCACGAAGTCGCGTTTGGTCAGCCCGTTGACGGCGACCTTCGCGGCGGCCGGGGCCATGCCGATCACCTCCTCGGCGGTCTTGGCGACACCGCCGAGGGTGTCGGTCACCTTCGACAGCAGTCCCTTCCTGGGCTCCTCGGTCCGGCGGCGCCGGCGCTTGAGTGCCGGATCCCAGAACGCTGTGCCCGACCGGTCGTCGGGGTCCGTCGACAGCATGCGCTGCAGCAGGCCGAGTGCGCTGACGCCGTCGACCACCGAGTGATGGATCTTGGTGTACACCGCGAGCCGGCCGTCGCTCAGACCCTCGATCACGTGGACCTCCCACATGGGACGTGACCGGTCGAGCAGGGCGCCGTGATTCAGCGAGACGTAACGGAGCAGGTCTTTGACCTCGCCCGGACGTGGCAGGACGATCCGCCGCACGTGGTAGTGGAAGTCGAAGTCGTCGTCGTGCTGCCAGGCGGCGTAGCCGACGAGGTTCGCCGGGCTCGCCGGATGCTTCAGGAACGTTTCGGTGACGCTGTCTTTGGCGGCGACGAGGCGCTGATAGAACTCTTGGGCCAGGTCGTCGGCGGTCTGTCCGTCGCGCGGGATGAAGAGTTGGAGGCCTCCGACGTGCATCGGTTGGTCGCGCGTCTCCACCATGAGAAACATCGACTCGGTCACCGGCATGTACTCCATCGCCCCTCCTCGAGGACCCGGCCGCCACCGTGCGACCCCCTGCCGAGATTGTGGCACAGCCCACAGTCGTCCGGACCCGGTGGTCGCCGGCGGGCCGCTTCCCGCCGTTCGCCTGCGCTTTCGAAAATATTTGCATCCGAAACGAGTCATTCGTTGTGATCCGTCTCACATGCGGCGTTAGTCTCTTTTCCGGGTGGGGAACCGGACTACAGAAGGACGCGCCGATGGCCACGTCAACCTCCCGAAAGAACCGCCGCCGCCAGAAGGTGGCCGCAGCCGTCGCCGCTGGTGCGGCCGGCGCCGTACTCGCCGGAACCCTGAGTGCTCCGCCCGCGAATGCGGAGGTGTCGATCCCGTTCATGGAGCACTGCGCTCCGGGTGGCTATGAACACGACAAGCTGGATGTCGGCCTTGCGGACGTCGAAGCGACAGCAGACTGCCGTGATGCACAGAAGTCGGTCATCGCCACGGCAGGCGACGCGGTTCTCAACCTGTTCGGAGTGAACCTGCCGGTCGGCTTGGCGACGATGAATACGGCATTCGCAACACCGGGCATCGGCTTCCCCTCCGGACTCGATCCGTTCATCGACGGCACGGCGACGATCAAGGGCACTGGCTACAACACGGCGCTGGTAGTTCTCGGCGGCGATGCGTCGGCAAAGTCGGACTACTTCATGGCGGGTGCGATCGCAGTCGCCAGTACCGGCGGCGTGGCCAAGGCGGACTCCCTCTTCGGTGGGTCGATCGCCACCGCCGTCAACAATCCGATCTTCGGCAACAAGAAGAACCAGGCGACAGCGAAAGCGCTGCCGATGGGTCTCGCGATCTCGAACTCGATGAGCGTCCTCCACCCCTACTCGACCTCGTCGACGGCGCTCATGGGCATCAGTAGCGCGAGCGCCTCCGTTGATGAATCGGTGAATGCCGTCTGTACCGCCGTATACGGAGAGGCGAGCGTCAAGGACGGAGACGCAAAGAACGTCAAGTCGTGCACCAGTGTTCTGTTCATCTTCCAGCAGTCGCAGCAGGGCAGCGACCCGGTGATCTACGCGATCAAGAACCCTCTGGACGTCGGATTGGTCTCGCCGTATGGCGACAACATTGCGGACCTCTTGTCGCAGCTCGGTGACCTCCTCGGCGGTGACGTGCTGCCGACACAGGTGATCGATCTTCTCGCGGGCAAGTTCGTTCCGGAGTTCAAGAGCGACATCGTGCGGATCAGCTTCGAGAACGGCACCCCGAAGATCGGGACCGACATTCCGGAGTGGCTGGGCGGCCTGTTCGGCAGCACGAACTCCAGTGGGAGCAACAGCCTGTTCGGCGGCAGCGGAATCCTCAGTGACCTGTCCGGCGGCGTCGATGACCTGACGGGCGGCCTGACCAGTGGGCTCGGTGGATTGCTGAACGGCACGCCCACGAGTGCCACCACGACGCTGGCGCGGAGTGCGGAGCCGACCTCGCAGGTGCTGGACACCCCGGTCGCGCTGAAGCCGACGGTCGTTCCCGACCAGAAGAGTGAGGGTCTTCCGCAGATCGAGGTCAAGCAGGGCGGTTCCAGTGGAACCTCCGGTCCGCCGGCCTCTGACACCCTCACCTCGGAGAATCCGATCGCTCCGACCGGCACCGACAGTGGTGGATCGACCGGGGGTGGCACGGAGACTCTCCCGACCACCGCGGCTACCGGTGGAGGGGATGTCGCCGGTGCGGGTGCGGGTGCTGACGACACCGCAGGACAGGCCTCAGCCGGTTCTGCCGCGGCCCAGCCCGACCTGACGTCGGCGGGCGTCGGCAGCTCCGCCGCCGAGTAGTCCATCGAAAGACGATCGTCCCGCTCCCCGGATGGGGAGCGGGACGATCGCATCGGTACCGACTACTCGGTGCTCAGCGACACCGCCGGAGCATCAGATGTCGCCGCGGGCGCCGGAGCGGACGGCGCCTCGATGACCGGAGCAGACGGGGCCGACACCGCCGGGGCGGGAGCCTCGACGGCCGGAGCGGGCTCGACGGGTGCCGGGGCGGGCGTGACCGCCGGGGCGCTCTCGACAGGAGCCGGAGCCGGAGCCGACGGCGCCGGAACGGCCGGCGACGAATCGATCGCCGGTGCCGGCGCAGACGTGGCCGGCGCCGAGACCGGACCGTTCGACGTGAGTGCGGAACTCGGCGAATCCGACGTGGCGGACGTGGCCGGCGCCGGCAGCACCGACGACGTCACCTCGGCGGCGGCCGGCGACGAACCGACCATCCGCAGACCCATCGCCGAGGTGAACGCGGACGCCTGGGTGGCGGCACCGTCGTTCGACTTCTGGCCACCGAACGGGCCGCCCAGCCACTCCGGAATGTCGGTCTCGATCTTCGGGGTGCCGTTCTGGAAGCTGATCCGCACGATGTCGCTCTCGAACTCGGGGATCAGCTTGACCTTCAGGATCTTGCTGATCGCGTCGGGCGCCCCGAAGGCGCCGGCGAGCGTGCCGAAGCCGTCGGCGTCGTCCTTGGTCAGGATGCTGTCCAGGCCGAGATCGAGCGGGTTCTTGATGGCGTAGACCACCGGGCCGTCGCCCTCCTGCGACTGCTGGAAGATGAACGCGACGCTGGTGCACGAGCTGACGTTCTTCGTCGCGCCGGTGTCGCTGTCGGTCGACGTGATCTTCGCGTCGGCGTACAGGGCGGAGCGCACCGTCTTGGCGCCGGTGTCGGGGAAGAAGAAGGCCATGGAGTCGCCGACGTTGGTGGCCTTCGCGAAGCCTCCGAACGCGGTGGTGGACGCCGAGGTCCCGGCGTCCGGGTCGTCGGCGTTGGTGGAGAACGCGAACCCGAGCGGCAGCGAGGTGGCGTCGACGGCACCGCCGAGGGTGACGGCGCTGGCGATGGAGCCGAAGGAGGCGTCCGCCTTCGCCGAGCTCGGCGAGCCGAAGCCGTAGGCGAGCGCGGCGCTGAGGTAGTCGTGGGCGTTCGCCGTGGCCTCGCCGCCGAGCGAGATGGCCGAGCCGAGCCCGCTGCCCTTGATGGTGGCGACGCCGTTGTCGGTCCAGTCGAGGACGCCGGCGCCGTTGAGGTCGGTGAGCTTGAGGCCGGGGTCCACGCCGAGCGCGGCGAGCACCTTGTCGAGCGCCTGCGCGATCACGGCCGGCTGTGCGTCGCTGCAGTCGGCTTTGACGTCCGGATTGTCGTCGGCGGTCGCCTGCCCGCCGGGGGTGCACCACGGGTCGGTGTTCATGAGCGGCGGAGTGGTTTCGGCGGCGTTCGCGGGGGCGGTGACGCCTCCGGCGAAGACGGCGGCTGCGGCGCCGGCGGAGACGAGTGCGGCGGCGGCTGGTCGAGATCAACGAGATTCTGTGGGCTTCTTTCGTTACATGTCACCCGTTCGGGGGACAGTGGACGTATTCTGAAAGTGCTCCGTGTCACATTGAGGGCTGGTACCTTACGCGCTTCCTCGAGCCTTGAGCCGCCCGGGATACCGTGGTCGCGTGACGACGCGACGACCCCTGACGCGACGACCTCTCCGCCTCCTGGTGGTGCTGGCGCTCTCGGCCCTCGGTCTGGTGGTCAGCGGGTCGTCGGTGTGGGCCGGCCTCGTCTCGCGCGGCAAGGTCGTCGCCGCCGATGCCGTCCCCGCGGGAGCGCCGCGCACGCTGATCGTTCTGGGCGCCAAATCCGAAGGCGGCCAGGCCGGGGTGTACCTGCGCAACCGCCTCGACGTGGCCGTCGACCTCTACCGCGCCGGGCGCCTCGACCGGATCGTCGACTCGGGCAACGACGCCGACGACGCCGGCAACGAAGTCCAGACCATGCGCGCCTACCTCACGCAGCGGGGGATACCGGGCGACATCATCGTCGACGACCCGATCGGACTGAACACCGCGGCCACCTGCCGCCGCGCCCGCAACGAGTTCGGGATCACCGCCGCGCTGATCGTCACCCAGGACTTCCACGTCGGACGGGCCGTCGGACTGTGCGAGGCCCGGGGGATCGAGACCCTGGGCGTCGTCGCGCCCTGCGACGGCTGCTCGACGCTCTCACTGCTCCGGAACCACCTGCGCGAAGGCCTGCTGTCCCGGCCGCGCGCGGTGCTGAACGCCTTCCTCTGACGAGGGAGCGGCGTCAGATCTGCCAGCGCCAGGGCAGGCGCGGCCGGCCCGTCCAGTAGACCGAACCGGGCATGCGGCGCAGGAACTCGACCAGCGCCAGCGATCCGGCGACCGTCAGCACGTAGACCATCGACGTGCCGAGCGGCTGAGGCAGATAGTGCAACAGCGTCGGATCGCCGTCGGTCTTCGGCCGCAGCAGGAACGTCAGAACCATGACGTGCACCAGGAACACCGGGAACGACCGGTTGGACGCGTAGGCGGCAGCCTTGGCGAACCTCGGCGAATACGGGCGCACATGCTCCGCCCAGTGACGTCCCATCGCGTAGATGGCGACCACCGCGGTGATCAGCCACGGCAGCAGCGACAGCGTGAAGGCGCTCGCGTTGCTGAACACGTTGCCGTGCACCATCGCCCCGTACAGGTACATGCCCACCGCGAAGGCGGCCGTCGCCGCGAACAGTGCGGCGACGGTCCGGCCCTTGCCGCGGATCCAGTCGTCCACCTGCTCCCGGTTGGCCGCCGCGACCGCGCCGAGCACGATGAAGAACTGATACGGCACGAAGGTGGCGTAGTAGTGCCACCACAGCCCCTGCCACGACGACGGCGGCGTCCAGTACGAGATCACCCAGTAGATGCCGACCTGTAGCACCAGACTCGCGCCGAGCAGCTTCAGATGATGTCCGCGGGTCTTGAGCACCACCAGGCGCAGCAGCGGGAACAGCAGGTACACCTGCAGCATCACCAGCAGGAAGTACAGATGGAAGGCCGCGGTGCCCCAACCGATGCGTTCGGCCAGTTCGTCCAGGCTCGACGGGATCTCCCGGAACCGTCCGTACGACCACATGCCGAGCACCATCCAGTAGATCGCCGACCAGACGATGTACGGAATGATCACCAGCTTCATCCGGCGGCGCCAGAACTGCGGTGCACTGAAGTCGTCGCGGTCCAGGTACTGGTAGGTCAGCACGTAGCCGGTGAGTGCGAAGAAGATGTATCGGGTCGCATGGAACAGCAGCGACGTCGCGTTCACGCCGATGTTGTTGAACTCGTCGGTGGTCTGCGTCAGGCAGTGGATGAAGATGACGAGCGCGAACGTCGTCGACCGGATGATGTCGACCTGATACAGGTACGGACGCTTGGCCTTCGGCGTCGTCTGCGGCGATGCGGTGGTGGCCGTCCCGGACCCCGAGGGTGCCGGCACAGCGCGTCGCGTGTCTTCTGCAGTGATCGTCATAACGTGCGGTCGAACGCCTGGAGATTCCGGCGTTTCAGGCGACCAGGCTAACAGGCATTCCTGTCAGGTCCCTGTGTGCGAGCTCCTGACCTGCTGGTTCGGTGATTTGACGTGTTCAGGGGCCCGGTCACCACCAGGAGGTCGTATGAGCCAGATCGCGGTCCATGAACGGTGCCAGGCTGCGGACGAACGCGGTGGTCAGATGGTGCCGGTCGTGCCACACCAGGATGTTGCCCACCACCGCCGGGCAGTAGTCGGCGGTGCACATGCCGTCGGAGTAGTCCAAGAACGTCATGTTCGGGTACTCGGGGACCAGGGCGTCGGTCGGGTCGACCGGCGACAACGCGTGATCGCGCTCCACACCGCACACCGTCGGCTTGCGGCCCGAGGCCACACAGTCCGGCGGGTCGAGCGGGGCGTCGGTGGCCCACGGGGTGTCGCGCACCGCGATCACCTTCTGGCCCTCGCTCCGCCAGCGATCGAAGACGTCCAGATAGCCCTTCGGCACCACGTCGCCGTCACCGTCGGTGTCCTTGGGGCGGGTGGCCGTGGTGAACACGTAGTCGGGACGGTCGGCCGCGATCCGGTCCATCACCCGCTGCACCCAGTCCTGGCATTCGGTCACCAGCCGGCCCTGATACTTGACCTGCGCCTCGGAACTCATCGCGCAGCCGGCCTTCATGTAGGTGGTCACCTTGAAGCCGCGCTGCTTGCCGATCATGTCCAGGGCGGTCATCCAGTGCTCGGAGTGCGAGCCGCCGGCCACCGCGATGGTCCGGGCGGCGTTCACATCGCCGAACACGCCGACCCGGATCGCCGGGTCGCCGAAGTTGCTGAAGAAGCCGCGGTGGTTGATCGGCCAGTCCTTGCGCGCCTGTTCGGGCGAGGGCACCGGGTCGATGTTCGGCACCGGGGCGTCCTCCAGGAACGCGCGCGCACCCGGGTACAGCTTCGGATCGAGGTTCGTGGTGTCGACGTTCATCCGTCCGGCGCGCACCTGCCAGCCGATGGCGCTGGCGGTGGTGAAGACGGTCAGCATCACCAGGATCGCGGTGAGGATGCGGTGGTACCGGCGGGAGAAGCCGTCGCCGCGGCCGGCCCGCAGCGGAGCCTCGATCCACCGTGTCGAGGCCCACGCGAGAAGCACCGACAGCGCCAGAATGACGGCGCCCTCCACGACGTTGGCGCCGTCTTTGAAACGCCATGCCAGGTAGAAGATCAGCAGCGGCCAGTGCCACAGGTACAGCGAGTAGGCGATGGAACCGAGCCACACGATCGCCGGATGGGCCAGCACGCGTCCGCCCGCACTGAGGCCGGCGCCGACGGCGTTCCGCGGCGCGGTGGCCGCCGACCCCACCCACATGATCAGGATGGTCGCGCCCACCGGCACGAACGCCGGGAACGCCGGATACGACGCGACGCCGTCGATCCAGATACCCGACGTCGCGATCAGCACGACACCCAGTGCGGTGAGCACGGTCCGCACCCGATCGGGCAGCGCCAGGCGCGGCATCCAGACGGCTGCCAGGCCGCCGAGCAGCGGTTCCCAGACGCGGGCGATGGTGTCGTAGTAGTTGAGCGGCTGGTTGACGCCGTGCCGGTAGTTCGCCCACGCGATCGACGCCAGGGTGACGGCCAGCAGCGACACCCCGACGATCCGGGTGATCACCGCGGGGTCGGCCAGCTGCGGCCGCCGGCGTGCGCCGAGTTTGATCAGGGCGCCCAACGTCAGCGCCGCCAGCAGGGTGACGACGAAGAACTGGCCCTGCATCGACATCGACCACAGGTGCTGCATCGGGCTGATGCCGGAGTCGGCGGCGCCGTACTCCTGGAAGCCCAGACCCAGGTGATAGTTCTGGTAGTACAGGGCCGAGGCGATCAGTTCCTGCCCGAGGTTCTGCCAGCGGGTGGTCGGCATGATCAGCCAGATCATCGCGGTGACGAACGCCAGCACCAGGAACAGCGCCGGAATCAGGCGCCGCAGCAGCCGGGACAACCGCGGCCACGGGTTGATCGCCTGCCGCCACGACACCTCGGGCGGCACGCTCCGGATCACATGCTTGAGAAGCGAAGCGACGAAGAAATAGCCCGACAGGGTCAGAAAGACGTCGACGCCGCCGGAGACCCGGCCGAACCAGACATGGAAGACGGCCACCAGGAAGATCGCGATGCCGCGCAGGCCGTCGAGGTCGAGCCGGTAACCCGAGGTGTTGCCTGTCGCCGCATCCTCGTTCGGAGTCGGCAGCGGCTGCTGCGACTCGTCCTGACGGGTAGGGGCGGGCACGGGACATCAGGCTAATGAGACGAACCCGACGATGCGAACCGTCACACGCCGAAGGCCGGCCCTCCCAGGAGGAGGACCGGCCCTCGGCCTCGGCGGCGCTCTATCGGGGAGCGTGCCCGGCGTACGGCACAGTGCGGTCAGCCGGGTCGGTGTCGTCGGGCAGCGACTGCGCGTAGGCGACGCCCAAACCCAGCAGCACCAGACCGGCCACGATGAACGCGACCACCCGGAACACGCCGTCCAGGGCGGCCAGGTCGAACAGGAACAGCTTGGCGACGGCCACGCCGATCACCACGAGTCCGGCGGTCAAGGCGACGGCGCGCGCAGAACCGCGGAGACGTCGCGCCCACAGCAGCGCGGTGGCGCCGGCGATCACGAAACCGATCGTCGCGAACATGTGACCGCCGCGGAAGCCGGCGTCGCCGCCGCCGGTGACCATCGCACCGAACGCCACACAGGCGACGTTGAACAACGCCAGCGACGCCAGCCCGGCGATCACGACGACCGGCGTGCGCGCCGACTCGTCCCTCTCGATCCACGTCCAGGCCAGTGCGACGAGCGCACCGATCGCCAGCAGCGCGGCGAAGAACACGGTGACCCGCATGCCCTCGCTGAGCGCGGCGGCGCGGAACAGCTGCTCGGTGGCCGGAGCCGCCAGAGCCAGCATGCCGGCGGCCGTGGTGACGGTGGCGGCGATCCGGGTCGCGTCGGTCAGGTCACCGGCGAAACGGACGGCGACGGCCAGAACCAGCGCCAGACCCAACAGACCCAGCATGGTGACGCCCGTGCCGTGACCGCCGATCGTGATCGCCGCGACCGCGGTGACCGCGGCGGCGGCGAACCAGACGGTGCGCTCGCCGGCCGTCAGCCAGGTGACGGCACGCCCGCCGACCGCCAGCACGGCGAAACCGGCGGCTGCCAGTCCGAGCCCGATCGCGGCGGTCGTCGATCCGAGGACCGTCTGCGACACGATCAGCGGGAACAGAGGCGCCACCGAGAAGATCGCGACCACCATCCGGTTCGCGCCGGTGCTGCTGCGCAGCAGCAGGACCGCCGACAACGGGGCCAGCAGGACGGCCGCCGCCACGGCGATCGCGAAGCGGGTGGCGTCGACGTCGCCGCCGAAACCGGCGCCGATGACCGGCGGCAACAGCACCATCGCGGTGGCAGCCGTGTTGATGGCATACATCGCCGGCCAGTCCCGGCCGTACTGCACCACGAGGGTGGCGGCGGCGTACACGAGAAGGAAGACGATCAGCGTCATGTCGAAGCCCGACGTGAGGATCGGTGCGAACACGATCAAAGCCACACCCACGGCCACACCGAGCGACTGGTTGTTCCACAGTCGTGCCACGGCCAGGCCCCCGGCGGCGATCAACGCCGTCAGGATCAGTGCGCCGATCACCGGCAGCCAGTGGTAGACGGTGGTGGCCGCCAGAACGTCGAACAGGGCGGCGGCCACACCGGTCGCCACCAACGCCGCGGCACCGGTACGACGCTCCGGCCGGGTACCGACGCGGACGCCGACACCGAACAGGATCGCCGCCAGCAGGCCGCCGCCGGTGACGCGGATCCCCGGGCTGAGCAGGCCGGCTTGGGCGGCCAGCACCAGAAGCAGAGCCACGCCGGTCAGCGTGACCGCCACGCCGGCGGCCGCCAGGACACGGCCGATCGTCTTCGCGCGATCCTGCGGAGACGCCGGAGTCGGTGGGCTGTACGGCGCACGGTACGGCGCCATCGGCGGCGCCTGCGTCGCGTAGTGCACCATCGGCTGCGGGGCCGGCGGAATCGGCTGCGGTGCCGGCGGCCGGACGGGACCGGCCGCAGCGGGTGCCGGCGCGGCGTTCGGGACCGGGGAAGAGGTGGCCGGCTCAGCAGTGAGCTCGGCGCGCAGGCCGGACACATCGGTCCGGACCTGCGCCAGGCGCGCGGTGACATCGGTCGAGATCTGCTCGAGGGCGTCGTCGATGCGCGCGAGAGCGACGGCGACCGGAGCGGTGTTTTCGTTCATGTCTCCATCCCATCGGGATCGGAGCGTGCGCGGATGCGCAGAACTACCTAGGTCATCACTCGGGCCACTACCCAGGTCGGCGTCCGGCCGTCGGGCGAGGCGCTAGGAGAGGCCGTTCTCCATCGCGTAGCGGGCCAGCTCGACCCGGTTGGCCAGCTGCAGCTTCCGCAGCGAGTTGCCGACATGGTTCTCGACGGTGCGCGGACTGATGTGCAGGCGCTCCGCGATCTGCTTGGACGGCAACCCCTTCGCGACATGGCGCAGCACCTCCGTCTCACGTTCCGTCAGCTGCGGGGTGTCGGGCTCGGGGTCGCGGGAGATCCGCCGGTACTCGCCCAGCACGAGCCCCGCCAGCCCCGGCGTGAAGACGGTCTTGCCGGCGGCGGTGTCGTTCACCGCCGCCACCAGCTCCTCCCGCCGCGCGCTCTTCACCAGATAGCCGGTGGCACCGGCCTTGACCGCCTCGAGGACGTCGTCGCGTTCATCGGATGCCGACAGGACCAGCACCTTCGACTCCGGCGACACCGTCAGCACGCCCGCCGTCGCCTGGGCGCCGGTGCCGTCCGGCAGATTCATGTCCATCAGCACCACGTCCGGGCGGTACGCCTTCGCCATGTCGGTGGCCTTCTTGACGGCGTCGGCGGTCGCGACCACGTCGAACCCCTCGTCGGTCAGGTCGCGGGCCACACCGTCGCGCCACATCGGGTGGTCGTCGACGACCATCACTCGGATCATTCGGGGTCCTTTCGACAAGCTCAAGGGGCGAACCAGGTCACGGGGCGGGAGCGGAGAGCGGCACGGTCAGTTCCCATTCTGTGCCCGCACCGGGCGCGGACTCCAGCTTCGCGGTGCCGCCGAGCGATTCGATCCGCCCGATGATCGACCGCGCGATGCCCAGACGGCCCTCGGCCGCCGCCTCGGGCAGGCGGCCCGAGGGGATGCCGGCGCCGTCGTCGCGGACGCTGAGCACCACTTCGTCGTCGAGGTCCTCCAGCAGCACGAAGCTGCGGGCACCGTCGCCGGCATGCCGGGCCGTGTTGTCCAGGATGTTGGCGACCGCCGCCAGGATCTCGGTGCCGACAGGGGTCGGCACGGTCACCGGATCGGCGGGCGCACTGACCGAGACGCGGTCGCCGGCCAGACCGCGCAGGGCGGCCGCCAGATCCGTGTCGTCGCCGTCGACGGCCGCGACCGGCCCGTCCGCGATCAGAGCGCGCAGGCGTCGTTCCTGACCGGCCGCCAAGTCGGCGAGCTCGGTCGTCGGGCCACCGATCTCGCGGCCGCGCCGGGAGATCAGCGCCAGGGTCTGCAAGACCCCGTCGTGCACCTCGCGGGCCAGCCGCTCCCGTTCACCGGCCTGGGCGGCCGCGGCGATGGCCGCACGCAGGCGGGCCTGCGTGAAGCGGGCGCGGGAGGCGCCGAGACCGACCGCGATCCCGGCCACGATCAACAGCAGGAGCGTCGCGTTCTGGCCGAAGTTGAGGATCAGCCGTTCCTTGACCGTCCAGCTCGTCAGACCGATCAGGGCACCGACCGCGCCACCGGCCACCGCCCCGCCGAGCAACGCCGCCGACAGGACGCTGTTCGATGCCCACAGCGTGGTCGGCCACGACTGGTTCGCCTGAATCCACGCATCGCTCGCCACCCATCGCGTCGACAGCATCATTCCCGCGAACACGACCACTTCCAGAGCGACGAACCACCAGCGCCGGCCGAAGCCCTCCAGATAGCCGACCGCCCACGTGATGTTCGCGACGGTCAGGACCGCGAACAGCGACCAGCCGACGGCCGGGTGCGTCAGGTCGTCGTTGACGGCGATCTGAAAGCCCAGGGCATAGAGGAAGGTGAGCAGCCGGAAGATCTGCGCCGCCCGCCAGAGCGGGCCGACAGGGTCGGTCTCGTCGACCCGTCCGCTCCTTGAGTCCGTCGCAAGGCGCATGCGTTCAGAACTGCCGCTGCGTGAACTGCGGCGGCTCCTTCGCGAGCCCGGCCTTGCGGGCGATCGCCGAGTTGCGTCCACGGAGCAGCCGCACCTGGAGTGCCTGCTCCACCGGGAACGACAGGCGTGAGCCGTTGTACCAGGTCTGCTCGAACAGACTCTTCGACGCGGCGACCGCATCGGGGGAGCGTTCCCGGATCTTCTCGATCAGTTCCTCGGCGGCCAGATCGGGGTTCGCCGAGATCCCGGTGACCAGGCCCCAATCGAGGGCCTTATCGGCGGTGAAGATCTCCCCGGTCATCGTCAGCCGCTTGGCGACGTCGATCCGGGTGAGCTGCGCGATACTCGCCGACAGCGACATGTCCGGGATCAGGCCCCACTTGGATTCCAGGATCGAGAAGTCCGCGTCGGTCGCGGCGAAACGGAAGTCGGCGCCCAGCGCGATCTGCAGACCGCCGCCGTAGCAGTGACCCTTGACGGTGGCGATCACCGGAACCGGCACACTGCGCCACGCCCAGCCGGCGGCCTGGAAGGCGTTGGCCGCGGTGCGCCGCTTGGGCACCAGGTTCTTCATGATGCGGGTGCGTTCCTGTCCGGCGGACGCGAAGTCCAGGCCGGAACAGAACGACGGTCCTTCGCCGGACAGGATGACCGCACGCAGGGAGCGGTCCTTCGCGGCCCGGTCGGCGGCGTCCGCCAGGTCGTCGATCATGTCGAGCGTCAGGGCGTTGTGCTTGTCGGGGCGGTTCAGCAGGACGTGCGCGACGCCGCCGACCACCCGGTATTCGATAGCGCTCATGCCGAAAAGGCTAGTAGTGCGCAGAGATCTTGCGTGGCCGACCGCCGAGGCCCGTCCGAAGTCGCCGCCCCCCGCGCACTACTGGGCCGTATAGCGGCGGCTGGCGTGTCACACCCGGTAACACACGGCAGCGGGCCCACCTGTGCGTGGAAGTGACTACCGTCACAGCAATATTCAGTCTGATCGGCTCAAGTTCGGGAACATCGGGGCGTTCTCGCGAGTTGAACCCATCGAGAAACCTGAGCGAGGAAGACTCAAGAGAGGTTGACGGAATGAAATCCGGAGACTAGAAGTTGAGTCGGAGGCGCTGAGGTTTCAGTGAGAACCGCACAGCAGACCACGAACTTCGTACGACCATCGGTTGCACCTCGCAGCCGGAAACTAGGAGGAACACATATGTCCCGTGCAGTCGGAATCGACCTCGGAACCACCAACTCCGTGGTGTCCGCCCTCGAGGGCGGCGAGCCCACTGTCATCGCGAACGCCGAAGGCGCTCGCACCACCCCGTCCGTCGTCGCGTTCGCGCGCAACGGCGAGGTCCTGGTGGGCCAGCCCGCCAAGAACCAGGCGGTCACCAACGTCGATCGCACCATCCGGTCCGTCAAGCGCCACATGGGCGAGGACTGGAACACCGAGATCGACGACAAGAAGTACACCCCGCAGGAGATCAGCGCCCGCACGCTGATGAAGCTGAAGCGCGACGCCGAGGCCTACCTGGGTGAAGACGTCACCGACGCGGTCATCACCGTGCCGGCCTACTTCAACGACGCACAGCGTCAGGCCACCAAGGAAGCCGGCCAGATCGCCGGCCTCAACGTCCTGCGCATCGTCAACGAGCCGACCGCCGCGGCCCTGGCCTACGGCCTGGACAAGGGCGAGAAGGAACAGACCATCCTGGTGTTCGACCTCGGTGGCGGCACCTTCGACGTCTCGCTGCTGGAGATCGGCGACGGCGTCGTCGAGGTCCGCGCCACCTCGGGCGACAACAACCTGGGCGGCGACGACTGGGATGAGCGGATCGTCGAATGGCTCGTCGACAAGTTCAAGGCCAGCTCGGGCATCGACCTGACCAAGGACAAGATGGCCATGCAGCGACTCCGCGAGGCCGCGGAGAAGGCGAAGATCGAACTCTCCGCCTCGCAGAGCACCAACATCAACCTGCCGTACATCACCGTGGACGCGGACAAGAACCCGCTGTTCCTCGATGAGACCCTGACCCGCAGCGAGTTCGAGAAGATCACCAGCGATCTCCTCGAGCGCACCCGGGCCCCGTTCCAGAGCGTCATCAAGGACGCCGGCATCTCCGTCGGCGACATCGATCACGTCGTTCTGGTCGGCGGTTCGACCCGCATGCCGGCCGTCACCGAGCTCGTCAAGGAGCTCACCGGCGGCCAGGAGCCGAACAAGGGCGTCAACCCGGACGAGGTCGTCGCCGTCGGCGCGGCCCTGCAGGCCGGCGTCCTGCGCGGCGAGGTCAAGGACGTGCTGCTGCTCGACGTCACCCCGCTGAGCCTCGGTATCGAGACCAAGGGCGGCGTCATGCACAAGCTGATCGAGCGCAACACCACCATCCCGACCAAGCGGTCGGAGACCTACACGACGGCCGAAGACAACCAGCCGTCCGTGCAGATCCAGGTGTACCAGGGTGAGCGTGAGATCGCGTCGCACAACAAGCTGCTCGGCAGCTTCGAGCTGGGCGGCATCGCTCCGGCACCGCAGGGTGTCCCGCAGATCGAGGTGACCTTCGACATCGACGCCAACGGCATCGTGCACGTCACCGCGAAGGACAAGGGCACCGGCAAGGAGAACAGCATCCGGATCCAGGACGGCTCGGGCCTCTCCAAGGAGGAGATCGACCGCATGGTGAAGGACGCCGAGGCTCACGCCGAAGAGGACCGCAAGCGTCGCGAGGAGGCCGAGACCCGTAACCAGGCGGAGTCGCTGGTCCACCAGACCGAGAAGGTGCTGAAGGAGAACGAGGACAAGGTTCCGTCCGACGTCGCCGACGGTGTCAAGAGTGCGGTCGAGGAGGCCAACGAGGCGCTGAAGGGCACCGACACGGCCGCCATCCGCGCCGCCATCGAGAAGCTGTCGGAGAAGTCGCAGGCCATGGGCCAGGCGATCTACGCCAACGCTTCGGCCGACGCCGACTCCGCCGCGGGTGACGCGTCCGGTGCCGACGACGACGTCGTCGACGCCGAGGTCGTGGACGATCCCGCCGACGAGGCCAAGGGTGATGACAAGTGACGGGTGCCCGGAGCGGAGCGAGCGGGCCCGGTAGCTCCGAACCCTTCGATCCGACGGTCGCCGGTGATCCCGGCACCGCGGACGAGATCCTCGACGCCGAGGTGGTCGAGCCGGAAGCCGACGAGGCTTCCGGCTCGGCCGGCGGCGAGGGCGGTGCCCCGGCCGAGGGTGACGCCCCGGCGGCCGGCGGTGACCCGCAGGTGACCGAGCTGACCGAGGCCCTGCAGCGGGAACGCGCGCAGTTCGCGAACTTCAAGCGCCGCAGCGCGGAGGAGCATCAGCAGGCGGCGGCCCTCGGCCGTCAGATCCTGGTGACCAAGCTCCTGCCGATCCTGGACGACCTCGACCGTGCCCGCGAGCACGGCGACCTGGAGGACGGACCGCTCAAGACGTTCGCCGACAAACTGGGCGACGTTCTCGCCGGCGAGCAGCTGGTGAAGTTCGCCGAGCCCGGCGACGCCTTCGATCCGGAACTCCACGAGGCCATCCAGAACGACGGCACCGGCGCCGAGCCGGTCCTGGGCCAGGTCTACCGGTCCGGCTACCGGCTCGGTGACAAGGTGATCCGCACCGCGATGGTGACGGTCACCGATCCCGCCCCGGCGGGAACCGACGAATGACGCGGGCGGGGCGGACCTTCGGGTCCGCCCCGCACCCCGCACGACACAAGACTTTCCACAGAAACGACAAGGAGGTGACGTCTAGTGGCGATTCAGCGTGAGTGGCTCGACCGAGACTTCTATGCCGACCTGGGCGTCGCTTCGGACGCGTCGGAACACGACATCAAGAAGGCCTACCGCAAGCTCGCGGCGCAGCTGCACCCGGACCGCAACCCCGGCGACACTGCCGCCGAGGAACGCTTCAAGCGGGTCTCCGAGGCGAACAGCGTGCTCTCGGATGCGACCAAGCGCAAGGAGTACGACGAGGCGCGCGCCATGATGGCCAGCGGCCGGTTCCGCGGCGGCGACCCGATGGGCGGCTTCGGTGGCGGCGGCGGCTTCAGCACCGGTGGCGGTGGCGGTGGCGGCTTCGACATCGGCGACCTGTTCGGCGACCTCTTCGGTGGTGGCGGCGGTGGCCGGGGACGGCAGCAGCCCCAGTACACGAGCCGTCCGCGGCGCGGCAACGACCTCGAGACCGAGACGACCCTCAACTTCCGGGACGCCGTCAAGGGCACCACGGTGCAGCTGCGGGTGACCAGCCCGTCGCCGTGCCAGAACTGTCACGGCAGCGGCGCCAAGCCCGGCACCAGCCCGCGCACCTGCACGTCGTGCAACGGCTCGGGATTCGTGTCCCGGAACCAGGGCCACTTCGGGTTCTCCGAGCCCTGCCACGACTGCCAGGGGACCGGCACCAAGATCGAGGACCCGTGCACCGACTGCCAGGGCTCCGGCATCCAGGTGCGGCCGCGGACCATCAACGTCCGCGTCCCGCAGGGTGTGGAGGACGGCCAGCGGATCCGGCTCGCCGGACAGGGCGAGGCCGGTCGCCGCGGAGCGCCGTCAGGCGACCTGTACGTGACCGTGCACGTCCGTCCCGACAAGGTGTTCACGCGCAGCGGCAACGACCTGAAGGTCCAGCTGCCGGCCAGCATCTCCGAACTGGTGCTGGGTGCGACGGTGTCGGTGCCGACCCTCGACGGCACGGTGGGTGTCAAGATCCCGCCGAACACGGCCGACGGCCGGACACTGCGACTGAAGGGCCGCGGTGTGCCGAAGCGTTCGGGCGGTGCCGGCGACCTGCTGGTGACGGTGAAGGTGGCGGTGCCGCCGAAGCTCGACGACAAGGCCGTCGACGCGATGAAGGCTTATGCCGAAGCCGAGAAGGCCGGCGGATTCGATCCGCGGGCCGGATGGGGACGGTGATGTCCGATGGCGACCGAACGCAAGAACACGGGTTCTGAGTCCGCCACCTTCATGATCTCGGTGGCGGCCGAACTCTCCGGCATGCACGCGCAGACCCTGCGCACCTACGACCGGCTCGGTCTGGTGACGCCGCAGCGCACCAGCGGCGGTGGACGCCGCTACTCCGAGCGGGACGTGCAGCGGCTGCGGGAGATTCAGCGGCTGTCCCAGGACGAGGGTGTGAACCTGGCCGGGATCAAACGGATCATCGAACTGTCCGACCAGGTGGACGAACTGACCCGCCAGGTGGAGGAGCTGTCCCGGCGTCTGTCGGGCGGCGCCCGCCGCGGCGACCTGGTTCCGGTGGAGCCGACCAACGCGGTCGTGCTCTGGCGTCCCCGCCAGCGCCGCCGCGACTGAACGAGACCGCTCGCCGCCGCTCGGCGAGCCTGTCGAAGCGAGCTGCGGGGGTCTCCTTTCGACAAGCTCAAGGAGCGTGAAGAGACTAGCTCAAGGAGCGTGAAGACTTGTTGCCGCTCCTTGAGCTTGTTGCCGCTCCTTGAGCCTGTCGAAAGGAACTCACGGTCCGTCGTCAGTCGCCTGGCGGTTGGCGGACAACCCGGGAAGCAGATCGAACCTTCCGTCGATCAGGGCGCGGCGCTTCGCCCGACTCCACCCATGAACCCGGCGTTCCCACTCCCACACTTCACGGATCGAGTCCGACTCCACCGAATACACGAGTGCCACGGGGAGCCGACCGGACGTGTACGCGCTCCCTGTGCCGCTCATGTGCTGATCGAGACGTGTGGAGAGATCCCACGTACTGCCCACGTAGTAGCTTCCGTCGGAGCATTCGAGGATGTACATGCACGGCATGTACCGAGCCTGGCCCGAGGAGCATGTGCCCGGCCGGAGTCGTGCACAGGGCCTGTCCCGGACTCCTGTGGTTGTCCACAGAAGTCCTCCGCTCGTCGAGCTTCCTTTCGACAAGCTCAAGGAGCGTGGGTCCATTCGTTGAGCGTGTTGTTTCCGCTCGTTGAGCTTGTCGAAGCGAGGTGGGGGTCTCCTTTCGACAGGCTCAAGGAGCGTTGGCGGCTCACGGAGCGTTAGGGAGACCGGGGAGCGTTAAGGAGCCGTTCGGTAGACGCGGCGGGCGTTGTCGGCGAAGAAACTCTTGAGCCAGTGATCGCCGCGCTCGGACAGCACATCGATCAAGGCGCCGACCATGGTGGCGACCGTGACGTTGTGGCGGTCCAGCGGAGAGTTCGAACCGAACATGATCCGGTCCGGTCCGAAACGATCGCCCACATACAGCAGCAGCGGGCCGATCATGTCGGCCAGGATCGCGCGGCCACCGATGTTGCCGCTGCGTTCCTCCCCGTAACCGAGCGCGTTGTTGGCGACCGCATCCGCCTTCACCACCACGTTCGGCCGGGTCGCCAGCATCGCCATGCGTTCACGCCACAGTCCCAGGATGTCGGCGCGGGCCGCCGCCGTCGACCCGGTCGACGAACCGACCGGACCGAACGCACCCGCCGGGAACCCCAGGCGGGTCAACACGATCGTCAACTCCGGGAACCGGCCCGCGAGCGCATGCACGTCGCCGAGCTGATGCGAATAGCAGAGCACCTCCAGAAGCAGATCCCGCTCGATCAACTGCTCGACGGCCTCATTCAGATTCGACGACTGCAATCCCGCCGCGTCGACGGTGAAATCGTGCACCAGCGGATCGGGGTGACGCCCCACCCGCACCCGGACCCCGCGGAGACGGCCGGCCGTCTCCGCCTCCAGGATCCGCTGCACGCCGAGACCAGGGACACGCGTGTCGCCGGCCACCACCAGACCACCCAGCTCCGGGTAGATCCCGCCGTACGGCAACGACGCCAGATACGCGTACTCGCGGAACTGTTCGGCGGCCACATCCTCGCTCGCACTGCGATGCCGCCACTGCGAGTCCACCGGAAGCACCGAGACCACCGGCACCCCGGCCACCTCGTCGAGCCCGGCCAGATCGTGGACGTAGTCGCGCAGCTCGTACCGCTTCTCGATCACATCGCGACCGACCACGCCGTACAGGCTCGGATCGATGGTGTACCTCGAGGCGAGACGGACCGCCGGCCCCGGCATGCGGCGCAGCACCGGTGCGGACAGCCGGCCCGCCTTGCGGACCGCCCACGAATCGCCGTGCGCGTCGTACAGATTCACGTGCGCGTCGACGATCCCGTCGATGAGACCCTCGAGTGTCGGCACCACCTCAGCCTGTCACAGGCATCGACGCATCGTCACGCACCGGCCGTCCGCGTCGCCGGAGAGGACTACGCTGGGACAGCGCTGTGAGCGCGTCGACGACAGAAGGAGAATCGGGTGACCACGAGCCGGCAACCCGTGCTGCACCGTCTTCGCGACCGGATCGACGCCAACTCGGACCTGTACGCGAGGAACGTCTTCGCGCGACTGTTCGCGGCCTCGCCCGGACTCCGCGACCACTTCCCGGTCGACATGACGCTGATGCGCGCCGGATTCCTCGACCTGCTCGACCACGTCCTGGAGGTCCTGCCCGGCGAGGACGGCCACACCGACCTCATCGAACTGCTCGCCCAGTACGGGCGTGACAACCGCAAGTACGGCTACACCGACGCCACCTACGACCAGCTGTGCCAGATCCTGATCACCGAATCGGCCGCCGTAATGGGGCCCGAGTGGACGGCGGAGGCCGCCGACACCGTCGGACAGGCCATGCTGCTGACCACCGGCGTCATGCGCGGTGCGGCGCAGAGCGTCGAAGGCCCGCCGACCTGGCAGGCGCAGGTGGTGCAGAAGTTCGCCATCAACCGCGACCGCGCCGTCATCCGCCTCAAAGCACTCGACGGACTGCCGGACTATCAGCCCGGCCAGTACGTGGAGACGATGATCCCGCAGTGCCCGAACGTGTGGCGCGACCTGTCGCCGGCGTTGCCGCCCAACGCGGCCGGCGAGATGGAGTTCCACGTCCGCGCGATCACCGGCGGCGAAGTGAGCCCGTTCATCGTCAAGGACACCCAGGTGGGTGACGTGTGGTCGTTCGCGCAGGCGCACGGAACACTGCATGTGGAACCCGAACGCCCGGTCCTGATGCTGGCGGGAGGCAGCGGGCTCGCACCGCTGCGCGCGCTCCTGCTGGAGATGGCGCACCGCGCCGACAGTCCCCCCACCCACCTCTACTACGGCGCGCGCTTTCCCGGCGAGCTGTACGACCTCGGCGCGCTGAGCCGGCTGGCCGCCACCAATCCGTGGCTGACGGTGACCGGTGTGGTGGACGAGACCGCCGATCCGTGGTGGGTGGACGGCGCCCCCGACCCGCGTCAGTGGGGTGTGCAGATTCTGGCCGGCCCGGTCGGCGACGTGGCCGCCGCCTCCGGTGACTGGCGTGGGCACCAGGTTCTGATCGCCGGCCCGCCCGGCATGATCGACGCGTCCACCCGGCGGCTCCTGGCCGCCGGCGTCCCGCCCGAGCAGATCCAGCACGACCCGGTGCACGACTACTGACGGCGGCCGTGCGCCCGGATCAGTGCCGGTCGAGGATCGCGGTCAGGTCCAGGCCGTCCGGCAGGGTGCCGTATTCGGCTCCGCGGTCGTCACCGAGACGTGCCGCGATGAACGCCTCCGACACGGCGGTCGGCGAGTAGCGGACCAGCGTCGACGCCTCCAAGGCCAGCGCCATAGATTCGGTGACGCGTCGTGCGCGGGCCTGCGCCTGATCGGGGGAGAGGCCGGCGAGCTCACCGAGGGTGCGGTGCAACCCGTCGAGGTGCCGGTCCAGCAGCGGGTGTGCTCCGCGGGCGCGGTTCACCTCGGCGTCGAATGCGGCGATCGACTCGGGTTCGCGGCTCATGGCGCGCAGCACGTCGAGGGCGATGACGTTGCCCGAACCCTCCCACACGGCCATCACCGGCTGTTCCCGGTAGCGCATGGCCAGCGGGAAGTCCTCGGTGTACCCGTTGCCGCCGAGGCATTCGAGCGCCTCGTAGGCGTGGTGGGGTCCCCGTTTGCAGATCCAGTACTTGGCGACGGCGGTGCCGAGCCGACGGAACGCCTTCTCGCTGTCGTCGGCGTCCTCGTCGTGCGCACGGGCCAGCCGCATGGCGGTCATGGTGGCCGCCTCCGACTCGAGGGCCAGATCGGCGAGCACCGACGTCATGGCCGGCTGATCGATCAAGGTGGCGCCGAACGCGGCGCGATGACGCGCGTGCCACAATGCCTCCGCGACGGCCTGGCGCATACCGGACGCGCTGCCCAGGACACAGTCGAGACGGGTCTGGGACACCATCTCGATGATGGTGCGCACGCCGCGCCCCGGCTCGCCGACCATCCATGCGACGGTGCCGTCGAGCTCGATCTCGCTGGACGCGTTCGACTTGTTTCCGAGCTTGTTCTTGAGCCGCTGGATACGGAACACGTTGCGGGTGCCGTCCGGCAGGACGCGCGGCAGCAGGAAACAGGAGAGACCCTCGCCGGACCCGTTCGCCGCGCCCTGCGCCTGAGCGAGCACCAGGAAGGCGTCGGACATCGGCGCCGAGCAGAACCACTTGTGTCCGGTCAGCAGGTATTCGGCGCCCGGGCCGCCGCGCCCGGCCGGTACGGCGATCGTCGTGTTGGCGCGGACGTCCGAGCCGCCCTGCTTCTCGGTCATCGACATCCCGAAGAGCGCCGACGACTTGGCGGGCTGATTCGGCCCGGCGGACAGGTCCGGCGAGTACTCGCGGCTCAGGGCACGCGGCACCCACTCGGCGGCCAGGTCGGGCTGCAGTTCGAGGGACGGGATCACCGCGTGCGTCATCGACACCGGGCAGGCGTGCCCCGGCTCGATCTGCCCGAACAGGCTGAAGGCGGCGGCCCGCACCACGTGTGACCCGGGCTGCGGATCGGACCAGCACCGGGTGTGCGAACCGTGTTTCACCGACTCGGCGATGATCCGGTGATAGCTCGGGTGGTACTCGACCTCGTCGATCCGGTTGCCCCACCGGTCGAGTGCATGCAGAACCGGGGTGATGGTGTTCGCCAGCTGGGCGTCGTGCTGATACTCGGCGGTGCCCACATAGGCGCCGATCTCGGTCAGCTCGTCGGTGGCCCAACCGCCCTCGAAGGCGGCGACCGCCTCGGTCAGCGGGATGTTGGAGGTGTACTCGTTGACGTCGACGCGCGGCGGGGCCTGATTGAGGACCTCGTGGGTGACGTGCGGGGAGGGCTTCACCGTGTCGCGGGAGGCGCCCGCTGACGTGTTCTGGCTCACATCGGTCATGCCGTCAGCGTACGCTCGGCGCCATGCTTCGCCGAGACCGGAACGCCTCGCTCGACCCGCGCACGGACTTCGAGCAGATCTATCGCAACGTCGCGTACCTGGACTTTCCGTGGGACTTCAACCAGTCGCTCAGCTTCGCCCTGTTCCGCACCTACGCGGTGCCCAGCATCGGGCGGCTGCTGTCGGCGACCCGCGGCTTCGACGACACCCAGAAGCGATACGACGACACCGCGCTGCTGCTGGAGAAGCCGCTGCTCGACGGCTTCTCCGACCCGGACTCGCGGATCGCGATCCGGCGCATCAATCAGATGCATCACGCCTACGACATCTCGAACGACGACATGCGGTACGTGCTCGCGACCTTCGTGGTGGTGCCCAAGCGGTGGATCGACGACTACGGCTGGCGTCGCCTCACCGACAAGGAGGTGACGGCGTCGGTCGCCTACTACCGGGAGCTGGCCCGGCACATGAACATCAAGGACGTGCCCGACACCTACGAGGGTTTCGCCGCGTTGATGGACTCGTACGAGGCCGAGCACTTCCCGGACCGCGCCGGCTTCGATCAGGAGTGCCGCCGGGTGGCCGACCTGACGCTGGATCTGCTGACGACGTTCTATCCGAGACCGGCGCGGCCTGCGGTTCGGCTGTTCTCCCGCGCATTGATGGATCCGCCGTTGCTCGCCGCATTCGGCTACGACGACCCTCCCGCGATCGTGCGTCGGTTGTCGGTGGCGGCGATGCGGGCGCGCGCTGCGTTCGTGCGGCTGCTGCCGCCGCGGCGACGGCCGACGACCTTCGAAGGATCGCGGCGGATGAAGACGTACCGTCCGGGTGCCATCGCGGTCGACTGCGTCGGCACGTTCCCGAAGCCCGGCGTGAACGGCTGCCCGGTCCGGCACCTCGAATCGGCGTCCTGACGACGACGCCCCAACGCCCTACTCCCCCGTATAGCGCGCTTCATCGTCGTGGAGGCGATGAGCGACGCTATACGGGGGAGTAGGGGCGGACCGGCAGCCGCGTCTCAGCTGGCGGAGACCTTCAGCCCCGAGGTCTCCGGCGCCGCGGGCCGATCGAAGAGGGGCTTGACGCCTTCGGCGAACCAGTACGCCTCCTCGATGTGGGGATTGCCGGACAGGACGAAGTGATCGATGCCGATGTCCCGGTACTGCTGGATGAGGTCGGCCACCTCGGCATGGCTGCCGACGATCGCGGTGCCCGCCCCCGGCCGGACGCGGCCGTAGCCGGCCCACAGACCCGGATACACCTCGAGATTGTCGGCGTCGGCAGACAGTGCGGCCTGGCGGCGCTGCCCCTCCGACTCGGCCTTGTTCATGAAGCCCCGCACGAACTCGACCACGTTCGGATCCATCCGGTCCAGCAGCTTGTGCGCCACCGCCCACGCCTCCTCGTGAGTGTCGCGGGTGATGACGTGCGCGCGGATGCCGAAGGTCAGCTCCCTCCCGTACTTCGCGGCACGGGCCTTCACGTCCTCGACGATCTCGGCGACCGCCGACGGCGGCTCGGTCCACGTCAGATAGGTGTCGACGGTGCGGGCCGCGGCTTCGCGGGCGGCCTCGCTGGCGCCGCCGAAGAAGACCTCCGGCACCGGGTTCGGCGGGGTGGCGACCACCGCGCCGGTCACGTCGTAGAACTCGCCCTTGTAGTCCTGCGGCACACCCGTCCAGGCGCCTTTGACGATCTCCACGAACTCGGCGGTCCGCCGATAGCGTTCGTCCTTGGACAGGTAGTCGCCGAAGCGGGCCTGCTCGGTGGCGTCGCCGCCGGTCACGATGTTCAAGGCGAGACGTCCGCCGGACAGCTCCTGGAACGCCGCCGCCTGCTGGGCGGCCAGCGTCGGGGTGATCAGGCCGGGACGGAACGCCACCAGGAACTTGAGGCGCTCGGTCTCCGGGATGAGGGCCGACGCCGCGATCCACGCGTCCAGGCAGGTGGTGCCGGTGGGCGTGAGCACCGCCTCGTAGCCGAGGGTGTCGGCGGTCTTGGCGAGCAGAGTCAGATACTTCAGGTCCGCGGTGCGATTGCCGACAGCCGCACCCTCCACGTTGGCGTTACTGGTGACGTCGCGGCTGTCGCCGGCGGTCGGCAGGAACCAGTGGAAGTGCGGAGCGTTCTGGGTGGTCATGAGAGTCCTTTCGACGAACCCGGGTGAGCGGACGTCGTTGCGGGGGTGCCCACGCCGAGATAGCCGAGCACCTGTTCGCGGAGGGCGACGAGCCGGCTGTCGTCCCGTTCCCGGGGACGGGGAACGTCGACGGTCAGGTCGTGGGCGATGCGACCGTCTTCGAGGACGAGCACGCGATCGGCGAGGACCACCGCCTCCTCCACGTCGTGGGTGACGAGCAGGGCGGCGAAGCCGTGCTCGGTCCACAGCCGGGTGAGAAGCGCATGCGCCTCGAGTCGGGTCAGCGCATCGAGGGCGCCGAACGGTTCGTCGAGCAGCAGCAGATCCGGTTCGCGCACCAGTGCGCGTGCCAGGGAGGCTCGCTGCGCCTCACCGCCGGACAACGTCAGCGGCCACGCGTCGACGCGGTGTTCGAGACCCACCTCGCCGAGCGCCTGCACCGCCAGAGCGTCGACGTCCTTGCGGGACGCACCCGGCCGGGACAGGTTCAGCGACACGTTGGCGCGGACCTTGCGCCACGGCAGCAGCCGCGGCTCCTGGAAGGCGACGGCACGGGATCCGTCGACCGAGAGCGTGCCCTGATAGCCGTCGTCGAGTCCGGCGACGATCCGCAGGAGCGTCGACTTGCCGGAGCCGGAGCGTCCGACGAGGGCGACGATCTCGCCGCGGTCGATGTCCAGATCGATGTCGTGGAGCACCTCCACGTCGCCGAACGAGCGGGAGACGCCTTGGGCGTGAACGATGCCGGTCATCGGGCCACCCTCCACCGCAGCAGGTACGACTCCAGGCCGCGCACGACGGTGTCGGACGCGAGTCCGAGGAACGCGTAGATCACCAGGCCGAGCACGATGATGTCGTTGCGCATGTAGGTGCGGGCGTTCATCACCAGGTAGCCGAGACCGGCGTCGGCGTTGATCTGCTCGGCGACGATCAGGGACAGCCAGGCGATCGACAGTGACAGCCGGAAGCCGGTGAACGCGCTCGGCAGAGCGCCGGGCAGGACCACGGTGCGGGCGAGCCCCAGACGGCCCAGGCCGAGGGATCGGCCGGCCTCGATCAGCTTCGGGTCCACGCCTTGGATTCCGGACACCAGGTTCAGATAGAGCGGGAACATGACGCCGAGCGCGATCAGGAAGATCTTCGGCTGCTCGCCGATACCGAACCAGACGACGAACAGGGGGATCAGTCCGAGGAACGGCACGGTGCGCAGCATCTGCAGCGGCGGGTCGATCGCCAGGTCGGCGACCTTGAAGAAGCCGACCAGCAGTCCGAGCACGAGGGCCACGGCGATGCCGAGCACCAGGCCGTAGGCCACCCGTTCCAGCGAGATCGGCAGGGCGGCCTTCAGGCTGCCGTCCTGCCAGGTCTCGCGTGCCGCGGAGATGACCTGCGACGGCGGTGACAGCTTGTCCTTCGGGATGACGCCGGTGCTCGACAGGATCTGCCAGATGATCAGCAGCGCGAACGGCGACAGCAGTCGCAGGAGTCCGCTGTAGCGGCCGGTCGGCAGGGAGAGGCGGTGCCGCTTGACGGCGGCGGGGACGGCGGCGGGTTCGCCCCGCCCCGCCGGCGACGCGGAGGTGTCGCCGACGGGGGAGGGACGGTCGAGAACGCTGGTCATGATCCGCTGATCTCGCTGTTGAAGCGGTCGTCGAAGAAGTCCTTGGCGACCGGCTTGGTCGGGATGACCCCGGCGTCGGCGAACAGATCGATCAGACCCTGCTGCTGACCGATGCTCTTGTCGTCGATGAGGGTGAGTTCACCGGCGGTGCCCTCGAAGGTCTCGCGGGCGACCGGCTCGGGGAGGGTGGTCAGCTTGCTGTACACCGGCACCCAGTCGTCCTCGTGGCCCTTCGCCCACTTCTGGGCGCGACCCAGGCGTCCGACGAAGTCCTTGAGCGCGGCGCTCTTGGCCGTGTCGCCGAGCGCCTTGTCCGACGCCAGGAAGTACACCTGCTGGGTGACCAGGCCGGTGCCGTCGCCGACCACGCGGGCGCCCTTCTGCTTGGCGAGCACCGCATACGGACTCCAGACGGCGAGCGCGTCGACCTGACCGGACTGGAACGCCGACAGGCCCTCGGTCGGATTCAGGTAGGTCTCCTGGATGTCGGACGGCTTCAGGCCGGCCTGCTTGAGCAGGGCCAGCACCAGGCCGTTGGAACTGGAGCCCTTGGTGAACGCGACCTTCTTGCCCTTGAGATCGGCGACCGTCTTGATCGGCGAGTCGGGGGCCACCAGCAGGTAGTCGTTCACCTTCGGGTAGGTCTCGACGCCGACGATCTTGATGGGCGAGTTCGCCGCCTGGGCGAACACCGCCGGCGGGGCACCGGTGCCGCCGATGTCGACCTTGCCGGCGGCCTCGGCCTCGAGCAGCGGGGGTCCGGCCTCGAACGACGCCCACTCGATCTTGTAGGGCACGTCCTTCAGTTCACCGGCGGCCTCGAGCAGCGACTGGGTGCCCTTCACCTGGTCGCCGACGATCAGGGTGGTGTTCTGGTCGAGCTTCGTCGAGCCGCCGGCGTCGTCGGTGGACGAGCACGCGGCGCCGGCGACCATCACGGCGGTGGCTGCCGCCAGAGAGATTCCGATCCGACCGATTCGTCGCTGCACTGCGCTGTTCCTCACTGCGCTCATCCTCCTGAGATGTCGTAGGCCGCCGGTTTCGGCGGGGCTCGCCAAGACTGTCCTCGGCGGCCGGGGCCGTCAACGGGGGTTGCGGTCACCCTGAGCGAAAAGGAAATCACTGCAGGTAGAGAGACTTTCTATTGCGATCACGATGGGCGCAATCACGGTGACCTATCCTCGGTGGCATGGAACGCGAGCAGGTGCTGATCACCGTCGACGAGCTGGTGGACGCGATGTTGTCTGACCGGCCTCCGGTGGTGCTCGACGTGCGCTGGCAGCTCGGTGACGACGCCGGACACGACCACTACCGTGACGGGCATCTGCCGGGGGCGGTGTTCGTCGACCTGGATGCCGAGCTCGCGGGGCCGCCCGGTGCGCCGCAGGGCCGTCATCCGCTGCCGGCCCTGGAGGACCTGCAGGACGCGGCCCGAGGCTGGGGCGTCGACGTCGGTGCTCCGGTGGTGGTCTACGACGACTGGAACTCGCTCGCCGCGGCCCGCGCATGGTGGCTGTTGCGGTGGGCCGGTCTCGACGACGTCCGCATCCTGGACGGCGGACTGTCGGCCTGGTCGGCGGCCGGCCTGCGTATCTCGTCCGGTGACGCGACCCCGCGGGTCGGGAACGTGGTGCTGTCCGGTGGCGGCATGCCGACGGTGACGATCGACGAGGTGGCGCAGGCGTCGAGCGGCGCAGGTTCGACGAGCGGGGCACTGCTCCTCGATGCCCGGACCGGTGAGCGCTACCGGGGCGAGACCGAACCGGTGGATCCGCGGCCCGGCCACATTCCCGGCGCCGTCAGTGCACCCACCACCGACAGCCTGACCGACGACGGCCGGTTCCGGCCGGCCGCGCAGCTGCGGGAACGGTTCGCCGCTCTCGGGGCCGGCGACGGCGAGGTGATCGCCTACTGCGGTTCCGGGGTCACGGCGTCACATCAGATCGCGGCGCTGGCGATCGCCGGGTACGAGGCGGCACTGTTCCCCGGCTCGTATTCGCAGTGGTCCAGCGATCCGGACCGGCCGGTCGAGACCGGTTGACCCGGCCCCGGATGCACGACACCCGCCGGAGGAGGTTCCTCGGCGGGTGTCGGGTGAGCGCCCCGATCGGGCGCGGTGAGGTCAGTGCTCGTCGTAGTGGTCGCCGTGGGCGGCGTGGCGGTGACCGTCGTGCATGTAGTCGACGTGATCGCCGTGGGTGACGGCCTCGTGGCCGCAGTCGTCGCCGTGCTCGTGGGTGTGGTCGGCGTGAACGGTGTGGCCGGTGGGCTCGCACTCGTCGTAGTGGCCGTTGTGCTCACGGTGCAGGTGGCCGTCGTGCACGTAGTCGACGTGGTCGTTGTGCGTGATGGCTTCGTGGCCGCAGTCGTCGCCGTGCTGGTGGGTATGGGGGGTGTGCTCGAGATGATCGTTGCTCATGGGGTCTCCTTCGACTAATCATGCATACATGCGCATGTACGAATGTATTGAGTGCGATAGACCTTGTCAACCCCCGGGGTGGATTCAGCCCTGGCGGCCCTTGAAGCGCGGGTTCTTCTTGTTGATCACGAATGTCCGCCCACGCCGGCGGACCACCTGGGAGCCCGGCTGCTTCTTGAGCGACTTGAGAGAGTTGCGAACCTTCACGATTCTCCTTTACTGAAAACGATTGGCAATAAAGCAGAGTAGCGCGGACTCGGAACAGATGGGAATCGCGGACTTAACACGTGAGACACCGGGACCGTGTTGACTGTCGTCTGACAAGGTCGAGGGTCACATCCAGGAGGTCGTCGCTCGATGACGCAGATCTCACGCCGCACACTGCTCCAGGCCGCCGCCGTCACCGCCGCCGGAGCCGGGGCGATGTCCGTCGCCGCCACCGCGGCCTCGCCGGCGACCGCGTCCCCGGGAGGAAGCGCGGGCTACCTCGTCGGCGCCGGCAAGGGCGACATGACCGGAGCCATCGCCGGCCAAGGAATGATGGGCTACTCCGACATGGACCAGGTGGCCGAGGGGCTGCTGCAACGCACGTGGGCGCGCGCCTTCATCATCGCCGACGCCGCCACCGGAACACGCGTCCTGTTCATCACCGCCGACATCGCCTGCGTGTTCACCTCGCACCACAATCGGCTGCTCGAAGAACTCGGCAAGCGCTACGGCGGCACGTACAACGAACACAACGTCAACCTCAACGCCACCCACAACCACAACTCGTGCGGCGGCACCTCCTGGGACTACGCGTACACACTCGCCGCCAAAGGACACCGCCACAACTCCTTCGAAGCCGAACTCGCCGGCCTCCTCGATGCGGTCACGCAGGCCCACGACAGCCTCGCACCCGGCACCGTCGAACTCGGACACTCCGAACTGCACAACGCGAGCGCCAACCGTTCGCTGCCGGCATTCCAGATGAACCCCGCGCACGACCGTGCGCACTTCCCCGAACACATCGACCCGCAGGTGACCGCGCTGCGCCTGCGGCAGGGCGGTGCGACGATCGGCGAGATCGTCTGGTTCGCGACCCATGGCACGTCGCTCACCGACGCCAACTTCCTCATCGGACCCGACAACAAGGGCTATGCCGCGTACCTCGCCGAGCAGCGCGAACCCGGCGTGGTGGTGGCGCACGCGCAGACCAACGCCGGCGACATGACGCCCAATCTGTGGCTGCGGAAGATGCACCCGGGCGGACCGACCGCGAACAACCGCACCAACCGGATCATGATCGGGCAGCGGCAGGACCGCGCCGGTCAGGCGGCGCTGTCCGCGGCGAGCACACTGTCCGGCGGCATCGACTGCGCCACCCGGTACCTGAACCTCGCGGACCTGCACATCGACGGCCACTACACACCCAACGGCAAGGCGGCCCGGACCACCCCGGCCATGATGGGCATGGCCGCCGCGGCCACGTCGATGGAGGACAACACCCGCAGCCAGCTCGCCATCCTGCACGAGGGCATGCGCAACGAACTGACCGTCGCCCTCGGCGCCACCGCCGTCCCTACCCCGGATCCGTGGATGGTCTACGCGCAGGCACCCAAGGCCGAGCTGTTCCCGCTCGGCATGCTGCCGCCCCGCTCGTGGATCGAGCAGACGCTCCCCATCCAGTTGATCCGCATCGGCGACCTCGTGCTGGCCGCCATGCCGTCCGAGGCGACGATCGTCGCCGGGCTGCGCATCCGCCGGACCGTCGCCGACGCCCTGAAGGTGCCCCTGGAGAACGTGCTGCTGCAGGGCTACTCGAACGGCTACAGCCAGTACACGACCACCCCCGAGGAGTACACCTCCCAGCAGTACGAGGGCGGCGAGACCCTGTTCGGCCGCTGGCAGCTGTGCGCCTACATGCAGGAGTTCGATGCGATGGCGCGCGCGATGGCGCGAGGCCGCCGCCGGCCGCTCGGCGCCCGCCCGGCAGACCGCGCCGATCTGCAACCGGACCTCCTCGGCACCCAGCCGGCCGACACCCCAATGCCGGGCAAACGATTCGGCCAGGTCGTCACCGCGGTGCCGGCCGAGGCCGCACCCGGATCCACGGTGTCCGTCGGCTTCTGCGGCGCCTACCCGACCAACCGGATCCGCCGCGGCGCCGCCACCAAGGGCTACTACGCCGTCGAACAGCAGACCTCCGGCGGATGGCAGGTCGCCTACGACGACGACCACGAATCCACCGAACTGACGTGGGAGCGCCCCGGCGGCAGTGCCTCCGCATCCAAAGTCACCGTTACCTGGCGGATTCCGCGGGACGCGTCGGGGCGCTACCGGATCCGCTACTACGGCGACGCCAAGTCGGGATCCGGACAGCTCACCGAGTTCAGTGGGAACTCGGGTGCGATCGAGGTCGGCTGAGCGACAGTAGAGGGATGGAACTGACCGTCGATCCCCGGCACCGCCGCCTTCGGGACCGGGTGAAGCGCCGCACCGGCGTCGACCTGATGCCCTCCGAGGAGGTCGCGGCCGCGTTCGCTCGTGGACACACGGCTGGGGATCCGGTCGCCGAACGCTTCGTCGCCGAGACCTATCACGGCCGGATGGGTGCCGACCGAGCCCGCGAACTGCTCGACGAGGCGCTGCGCGTCGGCATCGACAACGTGCCCGACGCCCCGGAATCCATGCGGGCCCTGTTCGCCGAGTTCGAGACCATCCCCGACTGGGTGGACCCGGAGCTGATCGAGAAGGGCGCCGCCGTCTGGCGCCGCTGGGGCTACAGCCTCGGCGCCGTCGGGAACGCCGGCACCATGGACACCTACACCGAGGGATCGCTGGCGGTGCCGTTGTCGCTGTCCGGCGGCTACGCCGGCAAGAGCGCACTGCACCGCTACCTGGAGACCACCCGCTGGTGGATGGAGGTGTGCCGACCGCACGCCGTCCTCACCCCGGGCTCGAAGGCTCGGGAGGTGTCGTTGAAGGTACGGGTGATGCACGTGTCGGTGCGGGCCCGCGTCGCCGAACATCCGGAATGGGACGCGCAGGCGCACGGCCTGCCGATCAGTCAGAGCGAGATGATGCTGACCCTTCTCGGCGGCAGCGTCGCGCCGGCGCTGGGCCTGTTCTCGCTCGGCTTCCTCACCTCGCCCGCCGAGATGCGTGCCGTCCTGCACTTCAACCGCTACCTCGGGCACCTCGTCGGCTGCCGGGTGGACGAGATGTACCCGGAGACCGTCGCCGACGGCATGCGCCTGCTCTACTACTTCGACGCCACCCGCAGATACGACTCCGGGCCGCTCGGACCCGAACTCGTCGAAGGCTTCGTGCCGTCCTTCGCTCCCGGTCCCGACGTGCGCGGGCTCGACCGCCTGCGCGCCCGGTTCCATCTGCACCTGCAGGCCGGCTACACGCGCCTGTTCATGCTGCCTTGGAACAGGCGCCGGTACCGGCTGCCGAGCGGGATCCCCGGAACACTGTTCCTGATCGCGCGGGCCCCACTCATCGTCGCCGTCGAGATCGTGCGCCGGATCTCCCCGGCGATCGACCGCCGGTGGCAGACGGAGTCGGTCCGCCGCTGGGAACGCTGGCACGCCTGGCACCTCGGACAGCGCGAGGAGGCGTTCGACGCCGCGAAGGCGTTACGGCGCTGACCTGACGGACCGTCAGCCGGTGACGGTGCGGGCCTCGGCGAGGAACCGGTGGATCTCGGTGAGGTCGGCTGCCGGAAAACAATGCGCCAGGAACTCGAGCGTCCACTCGTCGTAGGGGTCGGCCACCAGATCGTCGAAGCGGTCGCGTCGCACCGACAAGACCACGCCGGTCTCGTCGATGTACTCCTCGACGTAGTCGGAGATCGCGGCCGCCGCCGTCGCGTCGGTCCGCCACGGGAACCCGGCCTCGTCCCCGTCATGCAGTGTCACCGAGCGCGCGGGATCCTCCGCGGCGACGACGAGCGAACCGCCGTCCACCGTCACCTCGTCGTGGTTGCCGGTCAGCCGTGTCCCCACCCCGTAGGCGACGATCCGGCGGGCGGCGTCATGGAACTTCCCGGCCGTATCCCCGGGGCCGCGGGTGTCGGCGGTCATCGGATGGTGCGGCCGATGGCGACGTCGCCGTCGGTGAACGGAATGTCCTTGCCGACGGTCTTCGGCTTGGTCAGCACGTGCGCGGCCACCTTGGCCACGTTGCCGCGCGACGTGCCCGGGTTGTCCGGGGCGCGCACCGCGGTGCGATCGATCTTGCCGGACGCCTCATCGTCGGTCAGCCGGCCCGGCATCAGGATCGTCCAGTCCAGACCGCTGGCGCGCAGTTCGGCGTCGGCCGCCGCCTTCGCCTCGGCGTAGGCGTAGAACGGGTCGGTCGGCGCGACACCGTGATCGGGGCCGGCGCCCAGGTACGACACCATCACGAAACGCTTCACCCCGGCCTGCTCGGCGCCGTGGATCGCGTTGATCGCGGCCACCCGGTCGACGGCATCGGTGCGTGCTGGATTCCCGCCGCCGGCACCCGCGCTGAACACGATCGCGTCGGCGCCGCCGAACACGGCCGCCAGCTCGGGGACGCCGACGGATTCGATGTCCAGCAGCACCGGCTGGGCGCCGGCCTCCGCGACGTCGAACGCGTGGTCGGCGTCCCGGATGATCGCGCGGACGGTGTCGCCGCGATCGGACAGGATCTGCTCGAAGAAGGAGGGCCACCTTGCCGTGGCCACCGATGATCACGATCTCAGCCATGCCATCGACCGTACCGGGAACGACGGTCAGTGGTGGCCCGGCGACAGGCCGCGCGACGCCAGCGCCTCCAGGATCTTCACGTCACCCTTGTGGGGCTCGGTGCTGCGGGGCCAATGCGTGATGACGTCGGTGTACCCGAGTTCGGCGGCTCTACCGGTCAGCTCATCGAAGGCGTCGATGCTGCTCAACGCCTTCACCGGTGCGCTGTCGAGGTTCAGGTACGAGTCCGGCACGGCGTCGCGCGCCGTCCGGGTCATCAGGTCCCGCGCCCATTGCGCGTGATCGAACCAGGCGTCGAGCGTGTCGGCGTCGAACGCGCCCTGCGTCAGCCATCCGTCGCCGTGACGTGCGGCGAACCTGATCTGCCGCGGACCGTCGCCGGCGCAGACGAGCGGAAGGCGAGGACGGACCGGACCACCGACCAGACGCATGTCGCGTGCCGAGAAGTAGTCGCCGTCGAACGTCACATGATCCTCGGTGAGTGTCCGCGCGAGCAGGGTCACGAACTCCTGATATCGAGCCACCCGTTCGCCCACGCTCAGCGGCGGCTGCCCCAGGATTCCGTCGTCGGGTGTGCCGCCCACACCGAGACCCACGATCAGCCGGCCGTCGGACATGTCGACGAGGGTCTGCAACTCCCTCGACAACGCCACCGGGTGCCGGAAGTTCGGTGAGATGACGAAACTGCCGACCTTCAGCGTGGTGGTCGCCGCAGCCGCCGAGGTGAGGATCGGCAGACAGGAGAACCAGCGAGAGTCCGGCAGGCCGCCCCACACGAGATGGTCGTAGGTCCAGGCGTGATCGAAGCCCATCTGCTCGGCCTGCTGCCACAGCGGCTTCGCCGCCGCCCACGGCATGTCCGGAAGAATGCAGATTCCGTAGCGCATGGACTCGAGGCTAGTTCGCCGGCGGAATAGCCGGGCGTCCTCGCGCGTTGTTCCGCCCATCGCGTCCGCACCGAGCGGACCGGAGTCGAAAGGGAACCCCATGACCATCGCCTTCACCGGAGCCACCGGACATCTCGGGCAGCTCGTCGCCGACGCACTGCTGACCCGGGAGGAGGCGGGGAACATCGTGGCCCTCGCCCGCGATCCGCAGAAGGCGAGCGATCTGGCGGCCAAAGGCATCCAGGTTCGGGCGTTCGACTACGCGCAGCCCGACGGCCTGGCCGCCGCCCTCGACGGCGTCGACCGGCTGCTCCTGATCTCGGGCACCGAGTTCGGTCAGCGCGTGGCCCAGCATCAGGCCGTGATCGACGCCGCCACGCAGGCCGGCGTCGGCTTCCTCGCCTACACGAGTTTTCTGCACGCCGACGACGCGCCGCTGATCGCGGTGGCCCCCGAACACGTGGAGACCGAGAAGCTGCTGGCTGACGCCCCGTTCCCCGTCGCTCTGCTGCGCAACGGCTGGTACACCGAGAACTACGAGGATGCGGCCCGGCAGGCCGCCGAGAGCGGTGTGCTTCTCGGGGCCACCGGCGGCGGCCGCATCTCGTCGGCCGCCCGCCGGGACTACGCCGACGCCGCGGCGGCGGTGCTGACCGGTGACCCGACGGCCGCCACCTACGAGCTGGCCGGCGATCGGTCCTGGAGCCTCGACGATCTGGCTGCGGCGATCACGACGGCGTCCGGCACACCGGTGCAGGCGAAGGACGTGTCCGCCGACGAACTGCGGACGGCGCTCACCGGCGCGGGCCTGCCGGCCCCGCTGATCGACTTTCTGGTCGGCACCGATCAGGCCATCGCCGCCGGAGAACTCGAGGACCCGAACCCGGGTGAACTGTCGCGGCTGATCGGCCGCCCGACCACCCCGCTCAGTGAGACCGTCGCCGGCTGGTTCGCCTGACCCTTCCACGGCGGTGGCGAGCTTCCCGATGGTTGAGCCGGGCCGGACGGCCTGCTTCCCGATGGTTTCGACTCGACGCCTCGCCCTGGCGGGCTCGGTGTCGGCTCAACCGGCGAGGTGAAGGCCTTGTTGTCGTGGGCTCGGCTCGTTCGCCTGACTCTTCTGCGGTGGTTGCGCGCTTCTTCGGCGGTTGAGCCGGGTCGGCGACGGAGCGCAGCGACGACGGCGTCCCGTGTCGAAACCACCCGGGCGTCGTGACGGGGGGTTTCGACTCGACGTCTCGCCCTGGCGGGCTCGGTGTCGGCTCAACCGGCGAGGTGAAGGCCTTGTTGTCGTGGGCTCGGCTGGTTCGTCTGACTCTTCTGCGGTGGTTGCGCGCTTCTTCGGCGGTTGAGCCGGGTCGGCGACGGAGCGCAGCGACGACGGCGTCCCGTGTCGAAACCACCGCGGCGTTGTGATGGGGGTTTCGACTCGACGTCTCGCCCTGGCGGGCTCGGCGTCGGCTCGACCGGCGCGGGCGGTCAGCCGGCGTTGGCCTGATCGAGCAACTGCTGGATCTGCTCGGTGGAGATCGCGCCGTCGGACAGCTTCGCGGCGCGGCCGACCGGCGTCGGACCCACCATGGCGGTCAGGTCGGCGCCGATCGACTTGCCGGCGTCGCCGCCTCCGCCGCCCATCTTGGCGGTCAGCTGATCGATGAGCGGCTTGAACGCCTTCGCGCCGGCCGGATCGGCCATCACCTCGGTGACCGAGGAGTCCAGGGTGAGGGGCAGGCGCCGGGTCTCGTCGGCGGTGACGTCGACGGTGCCGGTCAGGCGAAGGTCACGGCTGGAGGCGCCGACCGCCACCGTGTAGGTGCCGCCTTCCACCACGTACTGGTGCAACCGGATGTCCCAGTAGGCCAGGTCGTCGCGGGAGATCGTCAGGGTGACCGGCACGGTGGCGCCCTTGGCGACCGCCACCTTCGTGAAACCCTTCAGCTCCCGCACCGGGCGGGTGACTGCGGAACCGTCGACCGACACGTAGGCCTGCACCACATCGATGCCGTCCCGGCCGCCGGTGTTGGTGACGTTGAGCTTCACCTCGATGCCGTCCTTGTTCTCCGACAGGGTCAGGTCCGAGTAGTCGAAGGTGGTGTAGGAGAGGCCGTGCCCGAACGGGAAGGCCACCTCGATGTCGCGGGCGTCGTACCAGCGGTAGCCGACGAACAGGCCCTCGCCGTAGGTGACGTGGCTGTGTTCGCCGGGGAAGTTCGTGTAGGCGGGGGAGTCCTGCAGCCGCAGCGGCACCGTCTCGGCGAGACGGCCGGACACGTCGACGTCGCCGAACAGGACGTCGGCCATGGCGGTGCCGACCG
This sequence comes from Gordonia sp. (in: high G+C Gram-positive bacteria), assembly GCF_047600565.1. Lineage (GTDB taxonomy): Bacteria > Actinomycetota > Actinomycetes > Mycobacteriales > Mycobacteriaceae > Gordonia. The sequence continues at coordinate 1,955,318 of NZ_JASGKN010000001.1, read as the reverse complement.
CCTGGCCGAGGAGGGCGGCGTCGAGGAGTGCGGGGGCGTCGATGACGGTCAGGTCGACGACGCCGCCGTGGCAGACCATCACGACGGTGTTCGGGTTGGCGTCCAGGACGCGCTTGGCGAGGTCCACCTGGTCGGCGGGCAGGTCGATGTTCGTGCGGTCGAAGCCTTCCGACTCCTGGCTGTCGCCCAGGCCGAGCACCAGCAGGACGGTGCCGGCCTTCTTCGCTGCCGCCACGGCCGCGTCGGCGGCCTTCTTGCCGGCCGGCATCGCCGGCGGAAGCGTCCGTCGAGTAGCCGTCCTCGAAGGACACCTTTCCGTCGGCGCGCGCGGTGATGGCGTCGAGGGGGACGTCCACCTTGGTGGGGAAGACATGCGAGGAACCGCCGCCCTGATAGCGCGGGGTCTTGGCGAGCTCGCCGATCACCAGCAGGTCGTCGGCCGGATCCAGCGGGAGCAGCGGTGCGGCGCCCTTCGCGGGAGCGTCGTTGCGGAGCAGGACGAGCGCCTCGGCGGCGGTCTCACGGGCGATGGCGTGGTGCGCGTCGACGTCGAACGTCGCGCTCTTGTCCGGTTCACCGGCCTTGGCGGCGAGGTCGAGCACCCGCTGCGCGGATTCGGCCAGCGCCTTCGGATCGAGGTCGCCGTTCTTGGCGGCCTCGGCGAGCAGCTTGTCGTCCGCCTCGCCCGGGAACGGCATCGTGAGGTCGGTGCCGGCGGCGACGGCGGCCACCCGGTCGGCGATGGCGCCCCAGTCGCTGACGACCAGTCCCTGGTAGCCCCAGTCGGTGCGGAGGATGTCGGTGAGCAGACCGCGGTCGGCGAACGTGTGGACGCCGTTGATGCGGTTGTAGGAGCACATGACGGTCCACGGCTGTGCCTGCTTCACCACATGCCGGAAGGCGCGGAGGTAGATCTCGTGGAGGGTGCGTTCGTCGACGTCCGACGAGATCCGCATCCGGTCGGTCTCCTGGTTGTTGGCGGCGAAGTGCTTGAGCGAGGCGCCGACGTTCTTGCTCTGCACGCTGTTGACCCACGAGGTCGCCAGTTCCGCGGTCAGCAGCGGATCTTCGGAGAAGAACTCGAAGTTGCGGCCGCCGAGCAGGGACCGCTTGATGTTGATGCCGGGGCCGAGGACGACGTCCACCTGCGCGGCGCGGGCCTCCTCGCCGTAGGCGCCGGACACCTTGGCGGCCAGGTCCGGGTTCCAGGTCTGGGCGAGTCCGACGGCCGGCGGGAAGCAGGTGGCGGGGTCGGACTGGGCGATGCCGAACGCGTCGGCGGCACCTTCCTGCTTGCGGAGGCCGTTGGGGCCGTCGCTCAGCAGGATCGATCGGGCCCCGCCGAGGGCTTTGGTGTTCCAGTAGGCGTCGCCACTGGTGAGTTTCGCCTGGTCTTCGATGCTCAAGCCTTCGGCGGTCGATTTCGGGGTGGACTGCTGCGACATGGGTGGCCTTTTTCGTAGGTCTGCGCGGGTGTGTTCCCTGACGGTAACGAGTGTGCGCCCAGACCGCTTGCCGTGCAGCGGAATCCGACATCGTCAGGCCCGCGCGCCGGGGTGCGTCGCGGGCAGTGAAACAATGCCGGTGTGGGAGTCCTGTTGATCGTCGTCTCGGTGTTCGCCGGGGTGATGGCCGCCGTCACGCTGCTGTACGTGGTGCGTGACGAGTTCCTGAGCTGGCCGGCCCTGTGGGGTCTGGCCGCGCTCGAGGTCGCGCTGATCGCGGTGGCCGTCGCCGAGATCGCGGCGCTGCTGACCTCGGGCCGGCACATCGCGTCCGGCGGCTTCATGGCCTACCTGCTCGGGGTGCTGGTCCTGGTGCCGGCCGGCACCGGCTGGGCGATCTTCGACCGCTCCCGGTGGGGTGTGGCCGCCATCGTCATCGCCTGCCTGGCGGTGCCGGTGATGCTCCTGCGCGTGCACAACATCTGGGAGGCCGGCGTTGCCTGACAAGAAGACCGATCGTTCGCCCGAACGCGACTCCGCGCCGAAGCGGACCGGTATCAACACCGGTCCGGGCCGGACCCTGGCCGCGCTGTACGCGCTGTTCGCGCTGGCGGCCACCGGGCGTTCCCTCGAACAGCTGATCGCGCACGCCTCCAAGGCGCCGCTCGCCTACAGCCTGTCGGCGCTCGCGGCCGTCGTGTACATCGTCGCGACCGTCTGCCTGGTCATGGGTGACCGGGCCCGCACCGCCGCCATCGCGTCGTGTTCGTTCGAGCTGGTCGGCGTGATCGTCGTCGGCATCCTCAGCTATGTGGCCACCGACCTGTTCCCGGACAAGACCGTCTGGTCGCATTTCGGGTCCGGCTACGGGTACCTGCCGCTGCTGCTGCCGATCCTGGGCCTCACCTGGCTGTTCTACGCCCGTCCCGGCCGCGAGCACATCTGAACTTCCACACCTGTCAGCGGCGTCCAGTTCTCAGAGCAGTTCGACGACCTTCTGGGCGGTCTTGCGGGCCGACGCCGGGTTCTGGCCGGTCACCAGGTTGCCGTCGACCACCACGTACGGCACGAACGGGACGAGCGCTTTCTTGTATTTCGCGCCGCGGTCCTTCGTGACCTGTTCGGCGTTGTAGGGGACGTCCTTATCGACGCCGGCCAGCGCTTCTTCACGCCACGAGAATCCGGTCATGTCGCGGTCGGCGATCAGATATGAGCCGTCGGACAGCGTCGTGTTCAACAGACCGCAGTAGCCGTGGCAGACCGAACTGACGACGCCGCCGCGCTCGAAGATCTCCCGGCTGATCCGTTGCAGGCCGCTCGAGTCGGGGAAGTCGTACATCACGGCGTGGCCGCCGGTGAAGAAGATCGCGTCGTAGTCGGCGGAGTCGACGGCGTCGGGTGCGACGGTCGATTGCAGGAGTTCCATCTTCGCCGGGTCGGCGTGCCACGCCTTGGCGGTCTTGTCGTAGTTGGGGAACTTCAGGGACCGCGGTTCGAGCGGCACCGCGCCACCGGCCGGACTGACCAGCGTCTGCGAGAAGCCGGCCTCGTCGAACACGTGCCAGGCGTGGGTCAGCTCCGACAGCCAGAGGCCGGTCGGGTGGGACGGATCGTCGTAGTGGGCGACGTTGGTGACGACGGTCAGGATGCGGGTCATCGCTGTTCTCCTCCGATCGGGGTGTGTGCGGGTGATGGGTGCAGCAGGGCGGTGACGGCGCCGCGGACGCGGCGGTCCACCTCCTCGGGGGAGGACGTGTCGAGTTTGCCGTCGAGATGCAGGAACGCCAGTCCGTGCACCAGCGACCAGGCGGCCAGCGCGGCCGCGTCCGGGTCCGCGTCCGGTGCGGTCCGCTGTGCGAGGGACCCGAGGTATCCGCGGATCCCGTCGACGGCGGCCACGCGGTCGGGGTTTCCGGCGTCGCAGCCTTCGGCGAACATCACCCGGAACAGTCCCGGGCGGGCCAGCGCGAAGCGCACGTAGGCGACGGCGAGGTCGGCGAGATCGTCGGCCGTCGACGGCTCGGCGTGGACGGCCAGCAGCGTCTGGGCGAGTTCGGCGTAGCCGACGGCGGCGACGGCCGACGCCAGGGCGTTCCGGTCGTCGAAATGCCGGTAGGGGGCGGCCGCCGAGACCCCGGCCTTGCGGGCGACGGCGCGCAGCGACAGATCCGATGCCGGGTCCTCGTCGAGCAGTTCCATCGCCGACCGGACCAGTGCGCTGGGCAGGTCGCCGTGGTGGTAGCGGGTGCTTTCGGCCGTCATCACAGACCGACCAGCTGCGCCGACCGGGTCCACAGGCCGTCGATCAGCGCGGGGTCGTGCGCCTGCCGGGATTCGCGGCCGTTCGGCTTGTGCCGCTCGAAGTAGACGCCGTTGACGGCCGGGTCGGCGCCCCGCTGTGCGAGAGAGATCAGCGGCTCGGCGCCCTTCTCCGGCGTGATGGTGGCGAACCGGCGCAGCGGTGTCCGGTAGGCGAGGCCCACGAAGAACGAGTCGCGCCCGAAACTGGAACCGACCGGGCCCGGGTGGACGGCGGCCGACACGATCCCGTCGTCGGCCCAGCGCTTCGCGATCCCGCGGGTGAACAGGATGTTCTCCAGTTTGGCGGTGCCGTAGCAACGGGTCTGGAAGGCGCGGCGGCGCGTCCAGTCCAGATCGTCGAGATCCACGTGACCGACCAGGTTCGCGATGCTCGACGTGTTCACCACCAGCGCGCCGTCATCGGCGGCGAGCGGCGGGTGCAGCAGATTGGTCAGCAGGAACGGCGACAGGTGGCCGATCTGAAAGTTCGGCTCGTGACCGTCGACGGTGCGGAGCTTGTTCGGCTCGAAGGTCCCGCCGGCGTTGTTCAGCAGTACGTCGATCCCGTCGACGTGGCGGGCGATCTGCTCGGCCAGGTCGCGGACGTCGTCGAGTTTCGCGAAATCGGCGGTGAACGCGGTCGCGCCGGTCGCCTGCGCGACCGCGTCGAGCTTGTCGGCGGACCGGCCGGTGATCACCAGGTTCACGTCGGCGCCGGCGAGGGCCCGGGCGGCGACAGCGCCGATCCCGTCACTGGCACCGGTGATCACGATGGTCTTGTTCGGGGCGGAAGTGTTCATGGCGGCTCTCCGATGGTCGGGTCAGGTGTTCGAGGGTAGGCCGGTCACGATGCCGGAGGCAGCAGAAGGATCTTGCCGACCACCGCCGAGGACTCCAGCAGTTCGTGGGCACGGGCCGCATCGGCGAGGGGCAGCCGGTCCGCGACGATCGGGGCGATGGCCCCGCGGGCGACCAGCGGCCACTCGTCGGCGGTCACGGCGGCCACGATCTCGGTTTTGGATCCCGGTCCGGTGACCGGACGGTTGCGGACGTTGAGGCCGATCACGCGGGCGCGTTTGCCGATCAGCGCACCGATGTTCGCCTCGCCGGTCGTGCCGCCCTGCATGCCGATGATCACCAGACGGCCCCCGACGGCGAGGGTCTCGATGTTCCGTGCCAGGTAGCTGCCGCCCATGATGTCCAGGATCACGTCGGCCTGGCCGGCGAGTTCGGCGGCGAAGTCCTGCTCCTTGTAGTTCACCACCACGTCGGCACCGAGTTCCCGGCACCGATCGCCCTTCTCCCCCGATCCGACGGTGACGGCGACCCGGGCGCCGAGTGCTTTGGCGACCTGGATCGCGTGCGTGCCGATCCCGCTGCCCCCGCCGTGCACCAGCAGTGTTTCGCCGGCCCGCAGACCTGCGTCCATGACGATCGTCGACCAGACGGTGCTCGCGACCTCGGGCAGCGCTGCCGCGTCGATCAGCGAGATGCCGTCGGGCACCGGCATCACCTGGGTCGCCGGCACGACGACGTACTCGGCGTAGCCGCCGCCGGCGATCAGAGCGCAGACCTCGTCTCCTTTCGACGGGTGGTTCCTGAGCTCGTGGCGGAGCTTGCGACGACACGAAGTCGAAGGGCTCAAGGAGCGTGGCGAGCCTTCCGACGGGGTCGCGGAGCGTGGCGATGCGGGTGCTTCGGTCTCCGCTCCTGGGGCCTGCCCTCCCGCTCCTTGAGCGCGTCCCTCCGCTCCTTGAGCTTGTCGAAAGGAGGCCCCGACGTCGACGATCGTGCCCGACACCTCAAGACCCATGATGTCGCTGATTCCGGGTGGCGGCGGGTAGAGGCCGCGCCGCTGCAGCAGGTCGGCGCGGTTGACGCCGGCGGCGGCCACCCGGATCAGGACCTCGTCGTCGGCGGGCGTCGGCGTCGGCACGGGGAAGAGGACGAGGTTCTTCTCGTCGTCCACGACGATCGCGGACATGGTGGCGGGCACGGTGCTCATGGAGGTCCTTTCGGCGGGAGGGGCCGGTACTCCTCGGGCTTGATGTAAGCGGTGTTAACACAAAGCTAGAATCCGAAGTATGCAGTGTCAACATTATCGCTGACGATGTGGCGCGGATCACTGCACAATGCCGGACTTAAGCGGAATGGACTCAAGTTTGGGGACGTTGGACTCTGTGACGAACTCAGATTGAGTCACATAGACTTAACTCTGACCTTTCGGCAAGCTCAAGGAGCGGGCAGGAAGCCGCAAGGAGCGGGGCCAAGCTCGAAGCGCGGGCCCGCTCAATCGGGCGCGCGTTCCGCGAGCGGGTGGAAGGGTCAGGGTCGCAACGACAGAGAGGTACGTGTAAGTGGACAGCTTCACTCCCACCACCAAGACGCAGGCCGCACTTCAGGCCGCCGTCCAAGACGCCGCCGCGGCCGGAAATCCGGACGTGCGGCCGGCGCACATCCTCGTCGCCCTCCTGGATCAGAAGGACGGCATCTCGGCGCCGCTGCTCAAAGCCGTCGGCGTCGACCCCAATCACATCAAGACCGAGGCCAAGGCGCTCGTCGCCAAAGCCCCCGTCGTCTCCAGCTCGAGCGCCCAGCCCCAGCTGAGCCGCGAGTCCATCGCCGCGATCACCACGGCGCAGAACCTCGCCACCGAACTCGGCGACGAATACGTCTCCACCGAACACCTCATGGTGGGGCTCGCCACCGGCGACTCGGATACCGCCAAGCTCCTGCAGAGCGAAGGCGCCACCCCCGAAGCGCTGCGCGAAGCCTTCCAAGCGGTGCGCGGTACCGCCCGCGTCACCTCCGAGAACCCGGAGGAGACCTACCAGTCGCTGGAGAAGTACTCCACCGACCTCACCAAGCGCGCCCGCGAAGGCGACCTGGATCCGGTGATCGGTCGTGACGCCGAGATCCGCCGCGTCGTGCAGGTGCTGTCGCGCCGCACCAAGAACAATCCGGTTCTCATCGGTGAGCCCGGCGTCGGCAAGACGGCCATCGTCGAAGGACTCGCCCAGCGCATCGTCGCCGGCGACGTCCCCGAGTCGCTGCGCGACAAGACCGTCATCTCCCTCGATCTGGGTTCGATGGTGGCCGGCGCCAAGTACCGCGGTGAGTTCGAGGAGCGGCTGAAGGCCGTCCTCGACGAGATCAAGGCCTCCGACGGCCAGATCATCACCTTCATCGACGAGCTGCACACCATCGTCGGCGCCGGTGCGACCGGCGACTCGGCGATGGACGCCGGCAACATGATCAAGCCGCTGCTCGCCCGCGGTGAGCTCCGCCTGGTCGGTGCCACCACGCTCGAGGAATACCGTCAGTACATCGAGAAGGACGCCGCCCTGGAGCGACGCTTCCAGCAGGTGTACGTCGGTGAGCCGTCCGTCGAAGACACCATCGGCATCCTGCGTGGCCTCAAGGAGCGCTACGAGGTGCACCACGGTGTGCGCATCACCGACTCGGCACTGGTCTCCGCGGCCACCCTGTCGGACCGCTACATCACCAACCGGTTCCTGCCGGACAAGGCCATCGACCTCGTCGACGAGGCCGCGTCGCGCCTGCGCATGGAGATCGACTCCCGCCCGGAGGAGATCGACGAGGTGGAACGCATCGTCCGGCGCCTGGAGGTGGAGGAACTCGCGCTCGAGAAGGAGACCGACGCCGCCTCCAAGGACCGCCTGGAGAAGCTGCGGGCCGAACTGGCCGACCAGCAGGAGAAGCTCAACGAGCTGACCGCGCGCTGGCAGTCCGAGAAGACCGCCGTCGATGCCATCCGTGACGTCAAGGAACAGCTGGAACAGCTGAAGGGTGAAGCCGATCGCGCCGAGCGCGACGGCGATCTGGGCCGTGCCGCCGAACTGCGGTACGGCAAGATCCCCGAGCTGGAGAAGGAGCTCGAGGCGGCCATCGACAAGAGCGGCACCGACCCCGACGAGGACCCGATGGTCCAGGAGGAGGTCGGCCCCGACGAGGTCGCGCAGGTCGTCTCCGCATGGACCGGCGTGCCTGCCGGCAAGATGCTCGAAGGCGAGACCGAGAAGCTTCTCCGCATGGAGGACGAGATCGGCAAGCGCGTCATCGGCCAGAAGCAGGCCGTGACCGCCGTGTCCGACGCGGTGCGTCGATCGCGGGCCGGCGTCGCCGACCCCAACCGTCCGCTGGGCTCGTTCCTGCTGCTGGGTCCGACCGGTACCGGTAAGACCGAGCTGGCCAAGGCGCTCGCCGAGTTCATGTTCGACGACGATCGCGCGATCATCCGGATCGACATGAGCGAGTACGGCGAGAAGCACAGCGTCGCACGACTCGTCGGCGCCCCTCCCGGCTACGTCGGCTACGAGGCCGGCGGTCAGCTGACCGAGGCGGTGCGTCGCCGCCCGTACTCGGTGGTGCTGTTCGACGAGGTCGAGAAGGCTCACCCGGACGTGTTCGACGTGCTCCTGCAGGTGCTCGACGAGGGTCGCCTCACCGACGGTCAGGGCCGCACGGTGGACTTCAAGAACACCATCCTGCTGTTGACGTCCAACCTGGGCGCCGGCGGCGACAAGGAACAGGTGATGGAGGCTGTGCGCAAGCACTTCAAGCCGGAGTTCATCAACCGCCTCGACGACGTCGTCATCTTCGACGCGCTGACGCCGGAACAGTTGGTGGCCATCGTCGACATCCAGCTGAACTACCTGGCTTCGCGCCTCGAACAGCGTCGCCTGACTCTCGACGTGACGCCGAAGGCCAAGGAATGGCTGGCCGAACGTGGCTTCGATCCGCTGTACGGCGCGCGACCGCTGCGCCGCCTGGTGCAGCAGGCCATCGGCGATCAGCTCGCCAAGGCGCTGCTGGCCGGCGACGTCAAAGACGGCGACACCGTCAAGGTGGACGTCGACAAGAACGGCGACGGCCTCAAAGTCGGCGCCAAGTAGATCGTGGACGACGAAAGTCCCCGCTCCTTCGGGAGCGGGGACTTTCGCGTTTCCTCCCGCTCGTTGAGCCTGTCGAAGCGAGTCGTCCTTTCGACAAGCTCAAGGAGCGTGGGGGCTCAAGGAGCGTGGTGGCGCGGGGCGTAGGGCCGTGGGCTTAGAGGGTGTTCTGGAAGAACGGGACGATCTCCTCGAGGGCACGCCCGGCACCGTTCGGCTGGTCGTACAGGTCGTAGTGCGAGGTGTCGTCGAGGACGGTGATCTTCTTGTCGGTCGACGCGGCCTTCTCGATGAAGGCGTGGGCGTCGTCGTAGGCGCCGAAAGCGCCCTTCTTGTCGCCGACGAACACGCGCACCGGCTGATCGAAGAACTCGGCGAACGCGAACGCGTCGAACACCAGGGCCGCCGAACCGTGGGCGACGTCGAAGTGGGCCTGACCGTGCTCGTTCTCGCCGCGGGCGGTGCAGTAGTAGTCGAACGCCTCGACGATGTCGATGTCGCCGATCTGCTTGGCCTGGTCCTCGGTGGCCGGCAGGAACTCGCTGATCGCATGGTCGGCGCCGGTCACCTCGGCGGTGCGCTGGGCCGCCACCTGCGTGAGCAGCTCGATCGCACCGCCCTGGGCGGCGGCGTTGTCGCGCATCATGCGGCCGTAGTTCACCGGGGTGACGCCGACGATCGCCTTGATCCGCTTCTCGCTCTGCCCGGCGGCCAGCACGTAGCCGCCGCCACCGCACACGCCGAGAGCGCCGATCCGGGCGTCGTCGACGTACGGCAGGGTCACCAGGTAGTCGGTCACCCGGCGGAAGTCCTCGACCCGCTGCGTCGGATCCTCGATCAGGCGGGGCTCGCCTCCCGAGGCGCCCTGGAAGCTGGCGTCGAAGGCGATCGCCACGAAGCCCTCCTCGGCGAGACGGGACGCGAACACGTTCCCCGACGTCTGCTCCTTGCAGCTGCCGATCGGGTGGGCACAGATGACGGCCGGGTACTGCACGGACTCGTCGAAGTCCGCGGGCAGGTACAGGTCGGCGGCGATGTCCCAGTACATGTCGGGATTGCGGAAGGTGATGTGCTTGATGGTGGTCGTCGCGGTGGTCACGCTGACTCCTTCGATCTGAGGTCCGGGTGGGCGCCGGGGCGGCGCCTCTCCTTTCCGGATGAGTCCAGATTTCCAGTGCTCTCTCGCGCGCGGCAGGACGAGTTCGTTCCTAGGAAGGATCCTTCCCAGTCGCCGCTACCGTGGAGACCATGAGTCACCCGACCGTCGCCCAGATCGCCGACGCCAAGTACGTCATGCTGACCACGTACCGCAAGGACGGGACGCCGGTCGCTTCGCCGCTGTGGGCGGTGCGCGACGGTGCGGACCTGGTGATGTGGACGGTCGCGGACTCGTGGAAGGTCAAGCGACTGCGCCGCGACAACCGGGTGCTGGTGCAGGCCTGCGACATGCGGGGGACCTCGACGAGAGGCCCGGTGGTCGCCGGCATCGGGCAGGTCACCGACGGTGCGGACGCGGCGCGGCTGATCGCGCGCAAGTACGGCGTGACCGGCCGGGTGACGGTGCTGGGCAGCCGTCTGCGCCGCGGCGCCAAGGGGACCGTGGGGATCCGGGTCCGCGACGTCGTCTGAATCCATGCGCTGATCGGCACTTGTGGCGGCGACGCCGTACCTTTAATCTGAATCCCATTCAGATTTAAGTATGGCAAGCCTTACAAAAGGAGCGTCATGACGACGACGGAACACGCGCCGACGACGGCCGCACCGTCCGAGCCCGCCACCGATCCACGGGCACAGCAGAAGGCGGACGCCAAGGCCCTCAAGGACCTGATGCGCCCGGTCTCCGGACGACTGATGATCGGCCGCCTCCTGGCGGTGATCTCCGGCATCCTCGCGGTGGTCCCGTACATCGCGCTGGTCAAGGTCGGCGACGTCCTGATCACCGCGGCACACGACCGCACCGCCGCCGACGGCGACGCAGTGCATCGCTGGATCACCATCCTGATCGCGGCGTTCACCGCACGCCTGTTCGTCTACTTCCTGGCATTGAGCATCACGCACTTCGCCGACATCGAACTCGGCCACCTCATCCGGCAGGACATGGTTCAGCGCTTCTCCACAGTCCCGCTCAACTGGTTCACGTCCACCAACTCGGGCCGTGTCCGCAAGGCCCTGCAGGACGACATCGGCACCATCCACCACCTGATCGCGCACCAGCCGGTCGACGGTACCCAGGCGGTCGTCATGCCGCTGGCCCTGATGGTCTACGCCTTCATCGTCGACTGGCGCCTCGGCCTCCTCACCATCGCGACCATCCCGTTCTATTTGCTCTCGACCGGGCTCGCCATGCGCGGCATGGGGGAGAAGACGGTGCAGATGGACCAGAAGCTGGGCGTCGTCTCGGCGCGCATGGTCGAGTTCGTCACCGGCATCACCGTCGTGAAGGCGTTCGGCCGCGTCGGCCGGGCGCACAACGCCTACCAGGAGTCCGCCAACGACTTCCAGGACTTCTACTACGCCTGGGTCAAGCCGCTCCTGAAGTCGAGCTCGATCGGGATGTCGCTGCTGTCGGTGCCGCTGATCCTGCTGATCAACCTGGGCGGCGGCACCTGGCTGGTGCACCGCGGCGACGTGACCGCGGCCGACGTCCTGGCGACCTCCCTCATCGCGCTGCTCCTGCCGTACGGCATCGAGGTGCTGATGAGCTCGCTGTGGTCGCAGCAGATGGCCGGGGCGTCCGCCCGCCGGATCATCGAGCTGCTCGACACCCCGGTCCTGACCGCCCCGGCGCCGGCCGCCGAGGCCGTCGACGCCCGGCCCCGGGGCCACGACGTGGACTTCGACCACGTCAGCTACTCCTACGGGGAGGGCGACGCCGCCGAACTCGCCCTCGACGACGTGTCGTTCACCCTGAAGGAGGGCACGGTCACCGCCCTGGTCGGGCCGTCCGGGTCGGGCAAGTCGACGATCGCGACGCTGCTGGCCCGATTCGACGATCCGCGATCCGGGCAGATCCGGCTGGGCGGGGTTCCGGTCGGCGACGTCGAGAACCTCTACTCGCATGTCGGGTTCGTGTTGCAGGACCCGCAGCTGCCGTCCATCTCGATCCGCGACAACATCACGCTGGGCCGGCCCGACGCCACCGACGACGACGTTCGCGAAGCCGCCCGTGCGGCCCGGGTGCTCGACGAGATCGAGGCCCTCCCGAACGGCTTCGACACCGTCTACGGCGCCGACACGGGACTGTCCGGCGGTCAGGCGCAGCGCATCGCGATCGCCCGCGCCGTCCTGGTCGATGCACCGGTGCTGATCCTCGACGAGGCGACCGCGCTCACCGACCCCGAGTCGCAGCACCAGATCCAGCAAGCCCTGAGTGATCTCTCCCGCGGCAAGACGGTGCTGCTGATCGCGCACCGGCCGGAAGTGATCAAGGGCGTCGACCAGATCGCCCTCGTCGACGGCGGCCGGGTGGTCGCCGCCGGCACCCACGACCAGCTGATGTCCCAGCCCGCCTACGCGAACCTCTGGGAATCGACCACCGCGACGCTTGGAGGCGACCGATGAACCTCCCCCTGATCGACATCATCCCGTGCCTGCGGCGCATGATCTCCAAGCCGGAAGACCTGGGGCCGGCGCTCGGCGCATCCGCCGCCAGCGGCCTCGTCGAAGGCCTGGCGCTGGCCGCGTTGCTGCCCGCGATCAGTTCCCTGGCATCCGGCGACGCCTACTGGGGCCTGCACACCGGCGGCTGGCTGATCGTGCTGGCCGTCCTCGCCGTCATCGGCTTCGTTCTGATCTACCTGCAGGAACGGCTCACCTACGACATCGCCCTGGACTTCCTCCATTCGATCCATCGGCTCGTCGGCGACCAGGTGTCCAAGCAGCCGCTCGGCTGGTTCGCGCGCCCGCTCGCCGGGCGGCTCTCGCGAATGGTGTCGACGGAGCTCATGCAGGCCGGTGAGATCTTCGCGCACATGATCGGCCCGCTCATCTCCCGGATGACGTCGGCGGTGGTCATCGTGATCGCCGCGTGGTTCTGGAATCCGCTGCTCGGTCTCGTGCTGACGATCGCCGCGCCGGTGTTCGTGCTCATCACACTCGCCTCGACCTACCTGATGCGTCGCGGCGCCGCCGTCCACGAACCGGAAGAGGTGGAGCTCGCCAACCGGATCGTCGAATACGCGCAGTGCCAGGGTGCGCTGCGGTCGTGCGGCCAGAGCGAGCATTTCGCGCCGCTCGACGACGCCCTGGAGAACACGCGCGCCGCCCGCAACAAGGCGATGTGGATCGAGACCGGCGGCATGGTGCTTTCGGGCGTGGTCACACAGGGTGTGATCGTCGTACTGATCTCGCTGACCGGATCGCTGGCGGTGTCCGGATCGCTGCAGCCGATTCCGGCTCTCGCGTTCATCGGCCTCGCCCTGCGCTTCACCTCCACGCTCTCCACCATCACCGAGACCGCGATGAGTCTGGAGTCGCGCCGGCCGCTGCTCGACGCCATCGACGAGGTGCTGACCGCGCAGCCGCTCCCCGAACCGTCGCAGCCGGCGACGCTGACCGCGCCGGGAACCGTCGACCTGGAGCACGTCACCTTCGCCTACGACGCCGACACTGCACCGGTCCTCGACGACGTGTCGCTCTCGGTGCCGGCCGGCACGATGGTCGCGCTCGTCGGGCCGTCCGGGTCGGGTAAGACCACCATCGCCCGCCTCGTCAGCCGCTTCTACGACGTCGACTCGGGCACCGTGAAGGTGGGCGGCGTGCCGGTGACCGAACAGACCACCGAACAGCTGATGGGGCAACTGTCCATGGTGTTCCAGGACGTCTACCTGTTCGACGACACCCTCGAGGCGAACGTCGCCGTCGGCCGTGAGGGCGCCACGCCGGAGGAGATCCGTGCCGCCGCCGATCTGGCCGGTGTCACCGAGATCGCCGACCGTCTGCCCGACGGCTGGGAGTCGAGGGTCGGGGAAGGCGGCAAGGCGCTGTCCGGCGGCGAGCGTCAGCGCGTCGCGATCGCCCGCGCCCTGCTCAAGCAGTCGCCGATCGTCCTGCTCGACGAGGCGACGTCGGCCCTCGACGTCGAGAACGAGGCGAACATCGTGGCCGCCGTCGAACAGCTGCGGAAGCAGGCGACGGTGCTGATCATCGCCCACCGGCTCGACACCATCGCGGCGGCCGACCAGATCATCGCGCTCGATGACGACGGCGGCGTCCAGGCCCAGGGCACGCACGAGGAGCTGCTCGCCCAGGGCGGCACCTATGCGCGGTTCTGGGATCGCCTGCACAGCGCCCAGGGGTGGGAGCTGACCGATGCGTGAGGGCGCCGGGACTAATCTGAACCGGTGAATGAATCGGTGCCGTCGGGATCCGCGGTGGCAGGCGGCCGCAAGGTGGGCCGCAAGCCCGCGTTCACGGCCGACGACGTGGTCGCGGCCGCGGTCGCCGAGGGCATCGACCGGTTCAAACTGTCGGCGGTCGCCGACCGCCTCGGTGTAGTGACGACCGCGATCTACCGGCTCTTCCCGTCCCGGGACGATCTGGTGCTCGCCTGCCTCGACCGGGCCGGCTCGACCATCGCGCTACCCGAACCCGGTATGCACTGGCGGGACACCCTGAAACTGTGGGGCGACCAGTGCTGGCAGGTGTGCGAGGAGTTTCCCGGGCTGGCACGCGTCCTGTACTCGAATCCGATCGCGCCGACCCGCATCGAGCACGTCTTCGACGCCTACTCCGACAACCTGTGCACGCAGGGGCGCACGGCGGGGCAGGCGATGTTCGCCCTCGACTTCGTCGGCGACACGGTGGTCGCCTCACATCTGGGTGTCGAGTCGATGCGATCGGTGCGCGAGGACGGCAGGAACGGCCTCGACGCGGTCAAGGACGCCGTCGGCGACGCTGACGTCTTCTACAGTCCCGCGGACTCGTGGACCGGGCGGACCATGGCCGACAAGAAAGTCGACTTCATCATCAGCGGCCTGGAACAGAACTGGCCCGAGTTCTACTAGACGGTCGCCGCCGGAAGTGTTGGATTCGTGTTCGCCACGAACACGAATCCAACACTCCCAGCGCACGCTCCTTGAGCTTGTCGAAAGGAGCTACTCCGTCACCGTGGACGTCACCGAACCCGCACTGTCGGCGCTGGTGGTAGCCGTGTCCGTGCCGGCGGCGGGTGCCGCCGGGGCCTCAGGAGCCGCTGCTACGGGCTCCGGAGCCGGTGCAGGAGCGCCCTGCGGTGCAGGCGCTGCAGGTGCAGACGCTGCGGGTGCTGCAGGCGCGGTCGGCACCGAGGTGCTCTGGAGCGTCGGAGCCGGCGCCGCCGGTGCTTCCTGGGTGGCCGCAGGTGCGGGGCCGGCCGCTTCGATCGGTGCCGCCGATCGGGCCGCCGAAGCACCCGAACCGGAGTCGACGTTCGCCGTGATCGCCGACTGAGGTGCGGCCACTCGGGCGTTCACATTCTGCGACGCGTTCACGCTGCCGAGGATGCTGTCGGTTCCCCACTCACCGACCTTGACGCCCGGGATCGGGGTCGTGAACTCGCCGAAATGGATCGACGGGATGATGCTGCCGATGCTGTCCAGCTTCGGGAAGCCGCTGAAGTCGACGCTCGGCAGGCCGAGGTAGTTGACGCTCCCGTTGAGCGGCCCGTCCTTGACGACGGGGAACAGGACGATCTTGCCGCCCAGCCAGCCGATCGCTACACCGCCGTCGAGCTTTCCGGGGTCTTTGGCGATCTGCTGGAACGCGTACGACGACGTCAGCTTGATCAGCTCCGGACCACCGAGCGTCAGGCGCGCGAAGTCCGAGGTCAGCAACTGGGACAGCGACCCTCCGTCGATGATCGTGTTGGCGATCTTCGAGGCGCTGATGCCATCGGTCAGAAGAGCCAGCGGGTTCGTGAGCGCAACCGAGACCTCGCTGCGGTCCTTGTTGTAGCCGGCGTCGAACAGGCCCAGGACGTTGAGGCAGGCGCCTTCGGTGGACGAGTTCGCGAAGGTCAGTGCGCCCAGGCAGGCGACCTGACCGGATGGAATATTGATGACGCCGGCGATCTTCATGTCGGTGGTGGCGACTGCGACGCCGAGCAATGAGAACGCTGTCGCGCTCTGGCCCTTGTCGGCGAAGGCCGCAGCGACACCCGGAAGCACGGCGATCGCGTTCGTGGTGCCGACCTCATTTTTGATGAGAGGCCAGAGAAGAGTGGAGCCTCCCGGCACCAGGTCGACGATGCCTTCGGGGTCGAGTGCGACGCCGAGTAGTTCACTCGTCGATTTCGCCAAGGCCGGGGTGGCTGCGAGCTGGGTTTCGGTGGGGCCGATCGCGACGGCGCCGGCGACAGCGGCGGAGGCGACGAGGGCGGTGGCGCCGACGGCGTACTTCTTCGGCCGCGGGCGGGCCGAGGTGAGAGCTGTGGACATTGAGGGGACTCCTTGCGGTTCTCGATCCTCCGCGGATCGGTGGTGAGGAAAGAATATGACCCGGATCACACGAATGTCGCGAAATGAGAGACACAAAGGGACTTTCGTCTCTTAGGGAAGGCTGCCCGTCGCCACAGGTCAGGGTGCGGACAGCAGTGCCACCGCGGCGCGCACATAGGCGCGGGCAGCCGTCGTGAGCTCGGCCAGGCTCACGGACTCGTCCGGCCGGTGGGCCTGACCGCTCAGATCTCCGGGACCCATCACCACTGTCGGCACCCCCAGATCGCGGCTGATGTACCCGCCGTCGCACGCGGCGGTCCAGCCGCCGACCGACGCGGACACACCCTCGTCGCCGAGGGCCGCCACGGTGGCCGCCACCAGCGGGTGATCGGCGGCCGTCACGAAACCGGGCAGCTCCATCTTCGGGGCCAGCTCGATCGACGCCCCGTCGCCGCAGATCCCGGACCCGTCGATCGTCGACCGCAGCTCATCGGCCACCGCGCCCACCGACTCGCCGGGCATGAGCCGTCGGTCCACGCCCAGGCGGCAGCCGGGCGCCACGATGTTGATCGCCTCGCCGCCCTCGATCGTTCCGACGTTCCAGGTGCCGTGACCGAGCAGCGGATCGCCGATCGTCGCCAGCCTCGTCTGGTCTTTCTCGAGCAGCGCGATCAGCTCGGCGGCCACGCCGATCGCGTTCACGCCGTCCGCCGGCCGGCCTGAATGGGCGGCCCGGCCGGTGATCGTGATGTCCCACTGCGAGGCTCCACGACAGCCGCGCACCACCTGCAGATTCGTCGGCTCCGCCACGATGCAGCCCCGGTACGACGGTCCGCCGGCCGGGCGCGACGACCACGCATCCACCAGGGCGCGGGCACCGGTGTTGGATTCCTCCTCGTCGACGGTGACGGCGAGCGTCACCGGGCCGGACAGAGCGATGCCGTGTTCGTTCGCGTGCGACAGGACCGCCAGCGCGGCGACCGCCGCGGCCACCCCGCCCTTCATATCGGCGGCGCCGCGCCCGATGATCAGGTCGCCGTCACGGCGCACCACGAAGGGGTCGGCCGTCCATCCGGGCCCCGGCGGCACCACGTCCGAATGGCCCAGAAGCAGCAGGCCCGGGCCGGCGCCGTCGCCGATGGTGGCGGTCAGATTCGGGCGGCCCGGCGCCGCCTCGTGCAGGTCCACCGAGAATCCGAGTTCACGGCACGCCCCGGCCAGAACGTCGACGGCGGCCTGCTCGGTGCCGCCCGGGTTCACGCTTGGTGCCTCGATGAGGGCGCACGTCAGCCGGTCGATCAACGACGCATCCACGGCGCCGGCGAGGGCGCCGGCGGCGTCTGCGGACGGTCGATTCACGATCGTGGCTCCTCGTTCTGCGGTGGGGTCCTCGGTGGCGCGGGCGTTCGATAGTAGGCTAGGCCCGATGACTACCGTCGTGTACTTCGTGCTCGCCGCCCTCGCACTGCTCGGTGCCGGCGTGCTGCTCTGGCTCGACCGTAACCGGTCCGAGCAGGTGCATCACCAGCGCGCCGTCTGGGGACAGACGCACGGATTCAAGTTCCGTGACTCGGACCGCAAGCTGCGGTCTGCGTTCCATCGTGCCGCCATGGACGTGCCCGACCACGTCGAGGCCCGTGATGTCGCCTACGGCGTCTACGAGGGTGCGGAGGCCGTCGTCTTCGACCTGGAGGAGACGGCGACCATCGTCGCCGTCCGCCGCCCGGCCGCATCGTCGGTGACTGTCGACCTGCGTCACGAAGACGTGCTGGCTCCGGCCGAGGACGATGTCGAACTGCTCGGAGCCATGGGCCCGCGCGTGATGTTCGCCAGCAACCTCGACGCCGCGCGTCGTGTCTGCGACCGCCGCATGGTGGCGCTCGCGACCAGCGCACCGTCGTACATCGAGGTGCTGTGGAATGAGGGCAACTGGGCCCTCGGCGCGATGCCGCCCACCACCGACGGCCAGGAACTGGATGTCGCGCTGGACGTGGTCCGCCGCTTCGCGGACCTGCTGCGTGTGCTGCCGCCGACCGTCGATCCGCAGGGTGCACCGGACCCGCGCGACCCGCACGGTCCGCACCGCCCGGAGCTGGCCGACAAGAAGACCGACTCGCTGCACGACGAGGCCCGCCGCCAGCGCCTGACCGGCGAGGCCCCCGCCGCACCCCAGTACGGTGTCCCGGGCCAGCCGGCACCGGCACCGCAGTTCGCCGACCCCGAGCCGTACGAGGCCGAGACCGCCTACGTGCCGCAGCAGGGTTCGCGCCTGGACGCCACCCCGCGTCGCGACGCCGCCCCGTTCGCCGAGGACGAGTACGCCGAGGAGTACGAGGACGTCGACTACGCCGAGGAGGACGGCTACGTCGAAGGCGGCTACGACCAGACCTATCCGCCGGCGCCGCCCGCACCGCAGCCGCCGCGTCCGGCACCGTTCCGCAACCCGGCGCCCCGAGGACCGCTCGATCCGCCGGACCTGCCGCCGCTGGATCCGCGCGGCCGCTGAAACAGGAGTGAGCGATGAACACGCCCGCCGTCGACGCCGACGATCTCGCCACCCTCGCCCGCCTGGTCACCGAACTCTCGGTGGTGCACGGCCGGGTGACGTTGTCGTCCGGCAAGGAGGCCGACTACTACGTCGACCTGCGCCGAGCCACACTGCACCATGAGGCCTCGCCGCTGATCGGTTCGCTGATGCGTCAGCTGACGGCCGATTGGGACTTCGACGCGGTCGGCGGACTGACGCTGGGCGCCGACCCGGTCGCCACCGCCATCATGCATGCCGACGGACGTCCCATCGACGCCTTCGTGGTGCGCAAGGCCGCCAAGGAACACGGCATGCAGCGACGCATCGAGGGCCCGGACATCGAGGGCCGCCGCGTCCTGATCGTGGAAGACACCTCCACCACCGGTGGCTCCCCGTCCGCGGCCGTGCAGGCCGCGCGGGAGATCGGCGCCGACGTGGTGGGCGTCGCGACCGTCGTGGACCGGGCGACCGGCGCCGACAAGGTGATCGGTGACCTGGGTGTGCCGTACCGGTCGCTGCTGGGCCTGGCCGATCTCGGCCTGGCGTAGAGCCACACCATTTGTGACTGACGACGAGGCGGCCGGCCCCACCGAGTGGCAGAGCGGTGTGGGGGAGCGTGCCGACCAGGACCGTGTGGGTGTGGGTCCGTGGCTGCAGGAGCACGGCGCCCCGCTGCCCGACGACCCCCGCTACGACCCGGAACTCCTCACCGACGGCGACCGCCGCAACGTGGTCGACGCCTACCGGTACTGGTCACGGGAGGCGATCGTCGCCGACCTCGACACCCGTCGCCACCGTTTCCACGTCGCGATCGAGAACTGGGCGCACGACGCCAACATCGGCACCGTGGTGCGCACCGCCAACGCGTTCCTGGCCGCCGAGGTGCACATCGTGGGGCGTCGCCGCTGGAACCGGCGCGGCGCCATGGTGACCGACCGCTACCAGCACATCCGCCACCACGACACCGTCGCCGCACTGCACGAGTGGGCGGCCGGGCAGGGGCTGACGGTGGTGGCCGTCGACAACACGCCGGGTGCGGTCCGGCTGGAGGAGACCGAACTGCCTCGCGACTGCGTGCTGCTGTTCGGGCAGGAGGGGCCGGGCGTGACCGCGGAGGCGGCGGCCGACGCCGACATGACGGTCTCCATCGCCCAGTTCGGATCGACCCGCAGCATGAACGCCGGGGTGGCCGCCGGCATCGTCATGCACGCCTGGATCAGCCGGCACGCCGACCTGCACGACGCCTGGTGACCGGCGGCCCCGGAAGCCGTCAGGTTGCCGGGACGCCGAGTTGCCAGGTCAGGACGAACCGATCGCCCACCCAGCCGAACGGGCCGAATCCGTAGTCGTCGAGCGGCATGAAGACGGTGCCGCCGTCGCCGAGCGCGGCAAAGATGCGCTGCAGTTCCTCGACTGATTCACAGTCGACCATGAGCGACACCGCATCGCGTCGGCGGCGGACTGTCCGCGCGACGGCTGAAAGGTGATGAACGGCACCGCGTGATTCATGGGCCGAGCCTAGCGCTGCTGGATGCCGCGCTCAGCGAGCATGACGCCGATCAGCCCGGTCTCCTTGGTCTGCGTGCTCATCATGCTCGACGCGGCCTGAGCGACCACGCCGTCGGGCACCTGGGCGAGGAAGTCCTGACACATCGCGACGCCCCCGTAGTGGTGCCGCTGCATCTGGATGAGGAAGTTGTTTTCGGCCTCCTGCGCCGGCAGTGAACCGAGCGCCGCCACCTCGTCGGGCGTCGACATGCCCGGCATGGCGTGGTCGCCGCCGTCGCCGTGATGGGTCTGTCCGGTGCCGGCGAACTTCGTCATCCACTCCATCGGGGCATCGTCGGACAACGGTTGGCCGTCCAGCTGCAGCCACCCCGACATCAGGCCGGTCTCGTACTGCTGCTCCTGCACGATCTGCCGTCCGAGAGTCCGGATGCGGTCGTCGATGCCGGGACGATCGATCATCCGGCCCATTTCGATGGCCTGCTGATGGTGGGCCAGCATGTCCTGGCTGAACCCGATCTCCACCGGATTCAGCGCAGGCTTCGACGATCCCGAGTCGCTGATCAGAGCCGGGCGCAGCATCATGCCGCCGATCACCGCGAACACCAGGACGGTGAGGGCTGCCGCCGCGGTGACGAGCTGCCGGCCGGTGAAACGCCGACTCACGAGCCGACGTGGGACTGCTGGTCGGCGGGCGGCGTGTACACGTCGTTCGTCAGCTGCAGCACCTGGTAGCCGTTGTCCGAGCAGCCGACGTACAGCTTGTCGCCACGCCATTCCGGCGGTGCGAAGCACCAGTCCGACGACAGATCGGCGAACATGCGGCCCGACCGCTGACTGATCGCCTGTGCCGGATCGAAGTCGCCCTGAGCGAGGGACTGCACGATGCCGGGCGCCGACAGGAACGGGATGCCGGTGAACGACGCCAGCGTGTGCGGCGAGTTCCAGAGGTCGAGATGCTTGTTGGTCTGCGCCGGCGGATTGTAGTACGCGATCTCCTTGACGTGCATCGGGTCCCGGACGTCGAAGACGCGGATACCCGACGAGATCCATCCGCAGGCCAGGGCCGTCGGATTGTCCGGCCGGTCGGCGGCACAGTAGTGCGACTCGTACGCGAACAGGCTTCCGCCCATGCTCGACGCCAGTTTGGCGTCCTCGTTCTGGGGCAGGTTGATCTCCAGCTTGAGCTCGTTGATCACCTTCGGCTTGTACGGGTTGTTGACGTCCACCACCTTGACGCCGCCGGAGCCGCCCTCGAGGGCGGTGAACAGGTAGTGGTTCTTGCCGTAGCTGACCGGAATGCTGTGCTGGGTGAACGCTCCGCTGGTCCAGTTGATCTCGGACAGCTTCCGCATGTGCGGGTTCGGCAGACGCTTCTGGATGGAGCTGACGTCCCAGACGCTGATGCCGCCGAAGTTGTGCGACAGATACAGGGTGTTTCCGTCGGCGCTCACCCCGATGCCGTGGTCTTCCAGCGCGGTCAGATTGTTGGTCAGCACGCGCGGGTGGGCGGGGTCGTCCAGGGAGACGGCGCTGATCACGCCGGGCGCGGTGCCCATCGCCCAGTAGGTCTTGCCGTCGGGGGAGAAGCCGCCCTCATGCGCGGTGATCGGCAACAGGTTCGACGGATTGTTCAGCAGTTTCGGGTGCGCGCAGTCGCTGACGTCGTAGACGCCCATCAGTCCGGCGCCGGTCAGCAGCGGTACCGCCATGCCGACCAGAAGCTTGCTGTTCCGGTTGGCCTTCAACGACTCCCAGGTGCCGCCGGAGAGCGCTGGGTCGTGCAGGGTGGCGGTCTTGCGCAGATGCGTCGGATCGGAGGCGTCGACGACGGCGACACCGGTGTCGGGGCCGACCATCGAGCCGGGGAACATGCTGCCCATGTAGCCGCAGTGGTCGTAGCTGGTGGACGTGATGCCGCCGCCGTGGCCTTGATACTGGCCGAGACGCTTCACATTGCAGTTGTAGCCGCGGGTGCTGCGGCCGGAGTCCCGGTCGCGGGCCGGGACGTCGCCCTGCATACCGGTCTCCGGTGACGATCCGGGACCGCAGTCGGCCTTGGCGATCGGCAGGCGCGGTGCTGCCGCGGCGGGGCCGGCGGTCATCGCCGCGGGCACCGCGGTGAGCGCGGCCGCGGCCAGGCAGAGTGCGACGAAATGCCGTGCACGACGGCGGGTGGACGAACGGAACGGTACGACGGACGACGTCGCCAGGAATCCCCGATCTCAGTGAAGCGGATCACAACGATGAAACGCTACCTCAGATCTGTGTCAATCGAGGACGGTTCGGAATCCTCCGACACGGTTCCGGCGTGCTGGATGCGTCGCAGACGCGACAGGGGTCAGGCCGCGGGAACGAGCCCGGAGGTGGGGATGTCGGCGGCCGTGCGGATCACGGCGCTCACCCGGCCCAGACGCTCCTCGACGCGCGCGATCGCGGCGGCCAGCTGGGCCGGATCGTCGGGGTCGGCGACCAGTGCGACGGTGTGTCCGGCGTTGCCGATCAGGAACGGGATCACTAGGCGATAGCCGGAGCTGACGACACCGATCGGCTGATCGGCGTCCGCGAGCGCGTGGGCGTAGTCGAGAACGGCCTGATCGTCGTCGAGCACGACCAGCTGAGCTTGCGGGGTACGGGTCTCGGTGTTCGTCATGACCTCAGCCTGGCCCCGGCGGATCAAGATATCCCCGGTGCCGGCTGTGGATCAGCTGTCAGTGACGGATCACTCGGTGCCGGCAGGGGCCTCGGCGCCCTTGTTGCGGCGGCGACGGATCGCCTCGAACACCATCGGCAGCACCGACACTAAGACGATCAGGATGAAGATCGGCTCGATCAGCTTCTGCACGATCTCGAACTGGCCCAGCCAGTAGCCGAGCAGCGTGATGCCCGCGCCCCACACGATCGCGCCCACCACGTTGTAGATGGTGAAGACCGAGAACTTCATGCGGGCCGAGCCGGCGACGATCGGCGCCAGGGTGCGCACGATCGGCACGAAGCGGGCCAGGAAGATGGTGATCGGGCCGTGCTTCTCGAAGAACTCGTGCGCCTCGTCGAGGTAACGCTGCTTCAGGAAGCGGGCATCCGGTCTGAACATCTCGACGCCGATGAAGCGACCGATCCAGTAGCCGATCTGACCGCCGATGATCGCGGCGATCGGCACCCCGATCAGCAGCGCCCACAGATTGAAGTGCGCGTCCGCCACCTGCTGCGCATGCTCGGTGGCCGTGTTGGCGGCGAGCAGACCCGCCACGAACAGCAGCGAGTCGCCCGGCAGCACCGGGAACAGGACGCCGGACTCGATGAGGACCACCAGCAGAAGTCCCCAGAACGCCCACGGACCGAACCAGCCGATCACGTTGAACGGATCGAGGATTCCGGGCAGGGCGACGACGTCGGTGTGGGCCATGGCCAAGTAGTTCACAGCCGAAAGGCTACCGGCGAGCCGCTGAGAACCGGCTGAGGGTGCCCGAATCGGATGAGCGGGTCGCCCACTTGCCATACTGTTCATGACCCTGTGAGACCCGTGCGAACCGCGCGTTCATCGAAGATCGGTTGGAGGACAACCAGATGCCCATCGCCACTCCCGAGCAGTACGCCGAGATGTTCACGAAGGCCAAGGAGGGCGGCTACGCCTTCCCGGCCATCAACTGCACCTCGTCGGAGACCGTCAACGCCGCCATCAAGGGCTTCGCCGACGCCGGCAGCGACGGCATCATCCAGTTCTCGACCGGCGGCGCCGAGTTCGCCTCCGGTCTCGGCGTCAAGGACATGGTGACCGGCGCGGTCGCACTCGCCGAGTTCGCGCACGTCATCGCCGACAAGTACGACGTCACCATCGCCCTGCACACCGACCACTGCCCGAAGGACAAGCTCGACACCTACGTCCGTCCGCTGCTGGCCATCTCGCAGGAGCGTGTCGACAACGGTCAGAACCCGCTGTTCCAGTCGCACATGTGGGACGGCTCGGCCATCCCGATCGACGAGAACCTGGAGATCGCCAAGGAACTCCTCGCCCTCGCCCACAAGGCGAAGATCATCCTCGAAGTGGAGATCGGTGTCGTGGGCGGCGAAGAGGACGGCGTCGAGGCCGAGATCAACGACAAGCTGTACACCTCCGTCGAAGACTTCGAGAAGACCGTGAAGGCCCTCGGCACCGGCGAGAACGGCCAGTACCTGCTGGCCGCCACCTTCGGCAACGTGCACGGCGTCTACAAGCCGGGCAACGTGAAGCTGAAGCCGTCGGTGCTGAACGACGGCCAGCAGGCCGCCGCCAAGCTCGCCGGCCTCGGTGACGGCGCCAAGCCGTTCGACTTCGTGTTCCACGGCGGCTCCGGCTCGGAGAAGAGTGAGATCGAGGAGTCGCTGAGCTACGGCGTCGTGAAGATGAACGTCGACACCGACACCCAGTACGCGTTCACCCGCCCGGTCGTCGGCCACATGTTCACCAACTACGACGGTGTCCTGAAGATCGACGGCGAGGTGGGCGACAAGAAGGTCTACGACCCGCGCAGCTACCTGAAGAAGGCGGAGGCCGGCATGTCTGCGCGCGTCGTCGAGGCCTGCAACGACCTCAAGTCGGCCGGCAAGTCCATCAGCGCTTCCTGAGCCCGCCGCTCCGGCTCCTACGCGCCTTGAGCTGTCCCCACGCTCCTTGAGCTTGTCGAAAGGAGTCCGCTCGCTTCGACAGGCTCAGCGAGCGAAGAAGCCCGGCAACCGAGTGAATCGGTTGCCGGGCTTCTCTCTTGCTCGGGGAGCGGCGGCCCGTCAGGGCTTGTCGCACACCTTCCACTTGCCGTCGACCTTGTGCAGGGTCAGCTGCGCGACCGTCGACTTGGACGCGTCGCCGGAATCCTTCACCTCGACGCCCACCTGCGCGGTGTCGCCGTTGACGTTCACGGCCTTGATGTCCGCGAACGAGAGCAGCTGGCCGCGGGCCTTCTGCGACTCGTAGGCCTTGCTGAAGTCCGCGTCGGAGACGCTCTGGTACTCCTTGTTCTTGTCACCGCAGGTGATGTCGCGGAGCGCGGCGAGATCGCCCTTCTCCATCGCGTTCTGGTAGTCCTTGGCAGCGCTGGCGGCCTTGCCCTGCGCCGAGTTGGCGGTCAGCAGCCACCACAGCAGGCCGGCGATCACCACGACGGCCAGCACGGCCAGCACGATCCACAGCCACTTGCGCCATCCGCGCTTCTTCTTCGGTGCGACCTCGGCACCGCCGACGGTCTGCGGTGCGGCCTTGTCCTTGCCGCGCAGCTTGTCGGCTTCGGCCTCGACCTTGTCCTTGACCTTGTCGGCGCCGGACTTGGTGGCGTCCTCCACCTTGTCGGCACCGGACTTGGCCTTGGCGCCGGCCGCGGCGGCCGCGCCCACGGCGGCGGCGGCAGCAGACTTGGCCTTCGGAATCTTGGTGGTCGGGACCTCGAGCTTCTCGGTCTTCGCGTCGCCCTCGACCGCGGTCTCGGTGTCGTCCTTGACGTCGGCCGCGGCATCCTCGGCCTCGTCGACGACATCGGTGCCGGCACCCTTGACCTCGAGCGGGGCGCTCTTGACCGAGGCCTCGGTCTCGGCGGCCAGCTTGGCCTGCTCGTCGGCGGCGGCCTTCGCATCAGCCTTCGCGTCGCCCTTGGCGTCCTTGCCCTTGGCGTCGTCGATCTTCTTCTCGACGTCGTCCTTCAGCTCGGTGGCCTTGGCCTCCACCTTGTCCTTGAGGGACTCGGCCTTCTCTTCGACCTTGTCCTTGGCCTCGGCGGCCTTCGCCTTGGCGGCGGCGGTCTTCGACGCGGTCTTCTTCGCGGCGGTGGTCTTCTTGGCGGTGGTCTTCTTCGCCGTGGTCTTCTTGGCCGCGGTCTTCTTCGCGGCCGTCTTCTTAGCCGCTGTCTTCTTGGCGGCGGCCTTCTTCGCGGGGGCCTTCTTGGCCGGCTTCGCGTCGTCGGCGTCATCGGCGGCGGCCTTCGCGGCGGCTCCGGCGGCAGCGGCTCCGGCGGCACCGGCGGCTGCGGCCTTGGCGGCCGTGCCCTTGCCGGTCGCGGCGTCGTCGTCCAGAGGCACGTCCTGCTCGCTGATGTCCGCGCGCTTCAGCGAGTCGGCGTCGGGGGCGTCGACGTCCGGGCGGGGAGCGGCGGCCTCGGCCTTGCCGTCACCGTCCAGCTCGACCACGGTTTCTTCGTTGATGTCGCCATCGGCGTCGGTCACTGCGTTCTCCGTCTTCTCGGAAGTGGTGGGAATCTTGAATGCTTTGGTGGGCGTCTCGGAGTCGCCGCCGCCGGGCGTCTGGCCCGGGTCCAGCTTGATCACCGAGGTCTCGTCGCCGGAATCGCCCGGAGTCTCCTCGACGGGAACGTTGCCGTCCCGACGGTCGCGGAAAGCGTCGACGACCTTCTTGACGGCGCCGGCCTTCTCGTTGGCGGGGGTGTCGTTGTCCGAAGTCGACATCGTGGGATAGATCCTGACGTGAGGTGGTTGTGGCGCCCGTCATCAGGCGCGCCCGTCAGAGTATCGAATTCCGCTGACCAGGGTGAAGCCGGGACGGCCAACCGGAGTGATTGAATGACAGGATGACTTCTTTCGGTGATCTGCTCGGCCCGCAGCCGACCCTGCTGACCGGAGACGACGAGGCGGAGGCCGATCTCCGCGACGGAGCGGATCCGGCGGCCGTCGCCTCCGAACATCCTTCCGCCTCCATCGCGTGGGCGTATCTGGCCGAGGCGGCGCTCGACGGAGTCGCCGCACCCGACCCCGATCTGTCGCGCGCGGTCGCCGGCTACGCCTACGCCCGCACCGGCTACCACCGCGGCCTCGATCAGCTGCGCCGCCACGGCTGGAAGGGCTACGGCCCGGTGCCGTGGAGCCACGAACCGAACCGGGGTTTCCTGCGCTGCGTCGGTGCACTGGCCCGCGCCGCGCAGCTCATCGGCGAAGAGGACGAATACGTGCGTTGCCTGGATCTGCTGAACGACAGCGATCCGCGCGCCGTCGCCGAACTCGGTCTGGACTGATCGCAACCCCATGCCGATCGACCCCGACCAGCGCCGCCTGGCGGCCGAGCGTCTCCGGGCCCGTCGCTCGTCGCTGATCAACCGGTTTCCGGCCGCGGTCCAGAAGCGGATCCGCCGGCTCGGCTTGTCGGCGCTGCCGATCCTGCAGTGCGCGATCGCGGCGGGCCTGGCCTGGTTCGTGGCGCACGACGTGCTGCACCACAACCGCCCGTTCTTCGCCCCGATCGCCGCGGTCATCTCGCTCGGCGTGGCCCTCAACAAGCGGTGGCGCCGCGCGATCGAGCTGGTCGGCGGCGTCATCATCGGCATCATCATCGGCGACGTCGTCGTCTCGCTGATCGGTTCGGGCGCGTGGCAGATCAGTGTGGTGGTGGCGATCGCGATGGCCGTCGCCGTGTTCGCCGACGGTGCCGTGCTGGCGGTCAATCAGGCGGCGTCCTCGGCGATCCTGGTCGCCACCCTCATTCCGCCGGGCGGATCGGCCACCTACGAGCGGGCCTTCGACGCCGTGATCGGTGGGGGTCTGGGCCTGCTGATCGCCGCGCTGATGCCGGTGAATCCGACTCTGCGCGCGCGGCGTGACGCCGCGGGTGTCCTGACCACGCTGCGCGACCTGTCCCGTGAACTGGCGGCGTCGTTGCGGTCGCAGGACGTCGAAGGCGTCGGCGACGTGCTCAAGGATGCCCGGGCCACGCAGGCGCACATCGACGCCATGCACAACGACATGCGCGCCGGCCGCGACGTGGCGGCGATGTCGCCGCTGTATTGGGGGCAGCGGCCCCGGTTGAAGCGGATCGCCGACGCAGGCGATCCGATCGACAACGCCATGCGCAACTTCCGCGTGTGTTCCCGCCGCGCCCGGGGTCTGACTCAGCGCGGCGTGCAGGTGGAGCCGGCGGTGATCAGCCTGATCGAGTCGCTGCCGGAGGGCTTCGACGTGCTGCGCGAGATGATGCTGGCCCCGCCCGGAGGCTATCCGGACGGCGCCGACGCGGCCCGGGTGCTGCGCTCGATCGTGCGGTCGGCCCGTCCCGCGGTGGCCGCGGCCCGGGAGGCCATCGCCGACGGCGGCGACATCTCCGAACTGGCCCTGCTCGTCGAGCTCCGATCGATCCTGGTCGACATGCTGATGGTGGCGGGCCTCAAGCGCGAGTCCGCGATCGCCCAGCTGCGTCTGGACTGAGTCGCCGCTCGCCGCTGTCCCAGGCTCCCCGGATAGGCGTCGTCGTCGCGCATACGCGCGCGAGCATCGCTATACGGGGGAGTAGGGCGGCGGGGGAACGGTCAGTCTTCGACGGTCAGGATCCGCGGTCCGTCGTCGGTGATCGCGACGGTGTGTTCGGAGTGCGCGCCGGGCTTGCCGTCGGCCAGCCGGAGCGTCCAGCCGTCCGGGTCGGTCACCAGCCGGTCGGTGCCCATGCCCCACCACGGTTCGATCGCCAAGGTCAGGCCGGCACGCAACGGCAACCCCTTTCCGGGCCGTCCGCGGTTGGGGATGTGCGGGTCGCCGTGCATCTCTCGCCCGATGCCGTGGCCGCCGAAATCGGTGTTCACCGGGTAGCCGTCCTGGCGTGCGACGGCCCCGATCGCGGCGGACACGTCGCCGAGCCGGTTGCCGGGCTTTGCTTGCGCGATAGCGGCGGCCAGGGCGCGGCGGGTGGAGTCGATCAGTGCGGTCACGTCCGGAGTCTGATCGCCCACCTGCACGGTGACGGCGGCGTCGGCCGCCCAGCCGTCGATGAGGACGGCGAAGTCACAGGTGAGGACGTCGCCGTCGGCGAGCGTGTAGTCGAACGGTTTGCCGTGCAGGACGGCGTCGTTGACCGAGAGGCAGATGACGTTGCGGAACGGTCCCTCGCCGAACGACGGAGCGTAGTCCCAGTAGCAGGACTGGGCGCCGCGCTCGGCGACCATGTCGCGCGCCCGCTGTTCGAGGTCGAGGAGGTTGACGCCCGGCTCGGCGCGCTCGGTCATCTCGCGCAGCACCGAGGCGACGAAGCGGCCGGTGACGGCCATCTTCTCGATCTCGGCGGGTGTCTTCAGTTCGATCATCGATGGTCCTCACATAACCGGCTCGGTATTCTAATACCGAAACAGTAACAGGAAATTCCGGTACAGAAATACCGCTACAATCGACGCATGGTTCGCGTGCCGCTCACCCCGGAACAGATCGCCGCCGGTTGCCGTCTCGGTGCCCTCATCCGGCACGCCAGGGCCGGCCGCGACCTGGAGTCGGTGGCCTCCGCGGCCGGAATCTCACCGGAGACGCTGCGGAAGATCGAGGTCGGACGGATCTCGACGCCGAGCTTCGGCACGGTCGTCGCCGTGTGCGGGGTTCTCGGGCTGTCGGTGATCGACGCCGCCGAGGTCTGGTCGGTGCCCGGCGACGAGCCTCTGGCGATGTAAACAGCCTGTGAGGTGACCCTCACCCTCTTGTCATCTATGCGCAGTCGCGCATAGATTCTTTCCATGGGCGAATCACACGGCCACGACGGTCACTCGCACGACGGCCACTCGCACGGCCCCACCGCCGCCGACCTGGCCGCCGGTGCGCAGCGCCGTATCTGGCCGATGGCGGTCGCCGTGGGACTCATCGGCGCCTACTTCGTGGTCGAGCTGGTCACCGGCTTCGCGATCGACTCGCTCGCACTGATCGCCGACGCCGGACACATGCTGACCGACGTCGTCGCGCTCGCCATGGGCCTGTCGGCACTGCTGCTCGCCCGGCACGGCCGCGTCACCGACGGCCGCAGCTTCGGCTGGTACCGCGCCGAAGTGTTCACCGCCGTCGTCAACGCCGTCCTGCTCATCGTCGTCGGCGTCTTCATCCTCTACGAGGCCGTCGAACGACTCCGGGACGGCGCCCCCGACGGCTCGGGCGGCACGATGATCGTGGTCGCGCTGATCGGCCTGCTGGTCAACCTGGTCGTCATGCTGCTGCTGCGCTCCGACGCCCAGGGGTCGATCGCGGTGCGCGGTGCCTACATGGAGGTCCTGGCCGACGCTCTCGGCAGTGTCGGCGTCCTGATCGCCGGCGTCGTCATGATGACCACCGGCTGGCCGTACGCCGACATCATCGTCGCCGTCGCCATCGCCCTCTGGGTGGTTCCGCGTGCGATCCGGCTGGCCCTCGACGCCCTCAAGATCCTCAACCAGCAGGCCCCCGACCACGTCGACCTCACCGAGCTGCGTGGCGACCTCGAATCGGTCCCCGGCGTCACCGACGTCCACGACCTGCACGTCTGGAGCCTGACCACCGGCATGGACGTCGCCACCGTGCACGTGGCCACCGACGAGCCCGACGAGTACGCGCGCGTCCTCGCCGACACCCGGCAGATCCTCACCGAGCACGGACTCGCGCACGCGACGGTCCAGGTGGATCCCGCCGGCGACGGAAAATGCTGCGAACCGCTGACCTGGTAGCCGGTGTGCGCGAGGATGGAACCATGAGCGATCTTCCCAACGTTTCCAAGGGCGAGGCCTCCTCGAGCCTGCCGTCCGACTTCCCGAGCGACATCCCCGTCGTCGGCACCCAGTTCATTCCGTGGACCGGGTCCGACGGCGGCAGCGGCGTGCAGGTGGCCGATGCCACCGCCACCAGCTTCGACGACGCGGTCACCAAGCTGACCGACGCGGGCTACACCGAGGTCAACTCCGACGGCAACGCCAAGTCGGAGGTGCGCATGGCGACCCTGGCCAACGACGCGCACGAGGTGAGCGTCGTCGGTGCGACCGTCGACGGTCAGGCACGTCTGACCTACACCGTCACCCAGCCGCAGAACCGCTAGCCTCCCGCCTCCGGTGCGCCCGACGGCGCACCCTTTTGTCCCTACTGCCCCGTATAGCGCTGCTCGTCGCGTATTTCGCAGCGACGAACGCTATACGGGGCAGTAGTGCGACGAAGGGGCGCGGGAAGGGGTGGGCAGCGGCGCTCAGCGCCAGAACAGGAACAGGTTCCAGCCCTGCCAGATGACGTCGGCGCCGACGCCGAACAGGCCGGCGATGTCGTAGAGGAGCCGGAAGAAGACGTCGTTGACCGCGGGGATCCAGATGACCGCGAACACGATCAGGAACCCGTACGGGGCGATCTTCGCGGCACTGCGGCGGGTCTCCGGAGACAGGTACGGCTCGATCGCGCCGTAGCCGTCGAAGCCGGGCATCGGGATGATGTTCAGCACCGCCGCGGTGATCTGCAGGAACCCGAGCATGGCCAGGGTCACCACCAGGTTCGACTGGTTGAATGCTTCCGTGTCCGGCTTCTCGATCAGGTGCACGACGATCAGCAGGATCGCGCCCAGCACCAGATTGGTGGCCGGTCCGGCGAGCGAGACCTTGGTGCGCTGCGCCTTGGTGAAGCCGGCCGTGTGCAGGTAGACCGCGCCGCCGGGAAAACCGATGCCGCCCATCAGGATGATCAGCAGCGGCAGCCCGATCGACAGTCCCGGATGGGTGTATTTGAGCGGGTTCAAGGTGAGGTAGCCGCTGGTCTCGACACCGCGGTCGCCGTACCGGAAGGCGGTGAAGGCGTGCGCGAACTCGTGCAGCGACAGCGACACCACCCAGCCCGACAGGACCAGCAGGACGGCGCCGCCGATCGCGGCCGCCGAACTCCGGTCGTCCCCGGTCCGCACCAGCAGGACCACGCCGACGGCGGCCGCGGCCACCAGGCCGAGGAACACCGGTCCGGGCCGGACCGATTTGAGGGCTTGCACGGCGGGGGTCGTGGCGGTCACGGGCGCACCAGCTTCCAGTCGAGGTGATGACGGTAGAAGGTGGAGCGTTTGACCACCCGGGCAGAAAGGACGCCTTCGCGTTCGACGACCAGGTTGGTGCCGCCGGTCTGCGCAGCGCGCCCCTTCGAGCCATCCTTTCGACGAGCTCCAGGATCGGGACAAGCTCAAGGATCGGGACGGGCTCAGGGCGCGGAGGGCGCCCTTCTCCAGTCGGGCACGGACGCCCGGTTCGTGGGGGAGCGGTTCGATCTCGACGCCACGCACCTCACCGTCGAACAGGCGCTCGGAGTCGACGTAGGTCTCGCCGTGCAGCTTGGCGCCACCGGAACCGAGATGCCGCGCACGGCCGACCAAGACCTCGGCGGCGTCGTCGCGGATCAACGGCAGCGTCTGCGCCTCGCCGTGCTCGGCGAGGGTGCGTG
Organism: Gordonia sp. (in: high G+C Gram-positive bacteria); assembly: GCF_047600565.1. Classification (GTDB taxonomy): domain Bacteria; phylum Actinomycetota; class Actinomycetes; order Mycobacteriales; family Mycobacteriaceae; genus Gordonia. The sequence goes on along the minus strand of NZ_JASGKN010000001.1, from coordinate 1,923,064 downwards.
CCGCATCGCCGTGCGGCAGACCGTAGACCCGGGTCGCCCGCGTCGGTCCCGGTGCCGCGTACCCGATCTCGACGTCCAGGCGTTCGTGCCGCATCAGCACGCCCACCACCTTCGACAGGAAGACGTCCGGGTCCGCGTCGGGGGCGGAGCCGGGCGCGACGATCAGACGCGTCGTCGACGGGTCGGCGACGGCGGCCGTCACCGCGCGCGACAACGCGGCCGCTTCCGCGCCTGCGGGCGGTGGGACGATCACGGAGAATGGCACCGGATTAGGGTATATCCGGCTGCCACCCAGTAGGGTTGTGCCGAATAGGAGGAGCACCTGACATGGCTGCGATTGTGCTTATCGGCGCCCAATGGGGAGACGAGGGCAAGGGTAAGGCGACCGATCTCCTGGGAGAGAAGCTGCAATGGGTCGTCCGGTATCAGGGCGGCAACAACGCCGGCCACACGGTGGTCCTGCCGAACGGTGAGAGCTTCGCGCTCCATCTGATCCCGTCCGGCATCCTCACCCCCGGCGTCAACAACGTGATCGCGAACGGTGTCGTCGTCGATCCGAGTGTTCTGCTCAGCGAGCTGAAGGGTCTCGAGGACCGCGACGTCGACACCTCCAAGCTGTACATCTCCGCGGACGCGCACCTGCTGATGCCGTACCACGTGGCCATCGACAAGGTGACCGAGCGTTTTCTGGGCAACAGCAAGATCGGCACCACCGGCCGCGGCATCGGTCCCTGCTACCAGGACAAGATCGCCCGCGTCGGCGTGCGCGCCCAGGACGTCCTCGACGAGAAGATCCTCACCGAGAAGGTGGAGGCGGCACTCGAGATCAAGAACCAGATCCTCACCAAGATCTACAACCGCAACGGCCTGGATCCGCAGCAGGTGGTCGACGACACCCTGGAGCTGGCGGAAGGCTTCAAGCACCGCATCGGCGACACCCGGCTGATGCTCAACCGGGCGCTCGAACAGGGCGAGACCGTCCTCCTGGAAGGCTCGCAGGGCACGCTGCTGGACGTCGACCACGGCACCTACCCGTATGTGACGTCGTCGAATCCGACGGCCGGCGGCGCCTCGGTCGGCTCGGGCATCGGCCCCACCAAGATCACCACGGTGCTGGGCATCCTGAAGGCGTACACGACCCGTGTCGGTTCGGGGCCGTTCCCGACCGAGTTGCACGACAAGTGGGGTGAATACCTCGCGACCACCGGCGGCGAGGTGGGTGTCACCACCGGCCGCGCCCGTCGTTGCGGCTGGTTCGACGCCGTGATCGCGCGGTACGCGACCCGCGTCAACGGCATCACCGACTACTTCCTGACCAAGCTGGATGTGCTGTCGGGACTCGACGAAGTGCCGATCTGCGTCGCCTACGACGTCGACGGCACCCGATTCAACGAGATGCCGATGACGCAGACCGACTTCCATCACGCGCAGCCGGTGTACGAGACCATGCCGGGCTGGGACGAAGACATCTCCGGCGCCCGCACCTTCGAGGAGCTGCCGACCAAGGCGCAGGACTACATCCTGCGGCTGGAGGAACTGTCCGGCGCGTACATGTCGTGCATCGGTGTCGGCCCGGGCCGCGATCAGACGATCGTGCGACGCGAGATCGTGTGATCTGGGCCGTGTCGCCCCGGATCAGCAGGGACTACGGGTCGATCCTTCTGGGATCGGCGGACGAGAGCGGCACCAAGCTTCGCGTCCGGGTCCAGATCCTGCTGACCGGAGCTCTGGTGCTGGCCAACACGATCGGCATCGTCATCGCGGTCGCCCTCGGTGCGGTCGGCATTCCGGAACCCTCGTTCCTGCGCCGTGACCTGTGGGCGGTCAACTTCATCGCCATCCCGGTGTACGCGCTGGTCGCGCTGGTCGTCGGCGTCGCGCTCGGCACGATGATCGTGGTCCGTGCACTGCGCTGGTCCATCAACGATCAGGTGCCCACCGCCGCCGACGTCAAACGCACCCGGCGGGCGCTGCGGCGCCTGCTGATCCTGCAGTTCGCGCTGTGGACGGGTGGTGCCGCTCTCCTCTCGCTCCTGTACGGGCTGCACGACCCGAACCTGATCCTCAAAGTCATCCTGGTGACCGAGATGTCCGGGCTGGTGGTGGTCGCCATCTCCAGTCTGCTCACCGACATCCTGCTGCGGCCGGTGGCGGCGCGCATCCTGCAGGCCGGCTTCGGCTGGCGCGGCAGCTCGATGCGTTCGCGGGCCATCATGTCGTGGGTGGTGGGCACCGGGATCCCGCTGCTCGGGATCTTCCTGGTCGTCATCTTCGCCTACTTCAACTCCGAGACCTCCCGGCTGAGCATGTTCGTGTCGGTGACGGTGCTGACCGGGGTGGCCGCCGCGGTGGGGCTGCTGTCGGTGATCCTGTTCGCCTGGGGCATCACCGGACCGGTGCGCAGTGTCCGCACCGGTATGGCCAAGGTGCGTGAGGGCGACGTCGGACCGGACGTCGACCTGGTGGTCTACGACGCCTCCGAACTCGGGGAACTGCAGTTCGGCTTCAACAACATGGTGTCGAGCCTGCGCGAGCAGGAACGTCTCCGGGACCTCTTCGGCCGGCACGTCGGCCAGGACGTGGCCGCGGCCGCCATCAGCGGCGACGCCCGGCTGGGCGGTGCGGAGAAGACGGTCGCGGTCGTCTTCGTCGACGTCATCGGCTCCACCGAGATCGCCACCAAACGCACCCCGACCGAGGTGGTGGAACTGCTGAACCGGTTCTTCCAGGTGATCGTCGAGGCCACCGACCACAACCACGGCCTGGTCAACAAGTTCGAGGGCGACGCGGTGCTGTCCATCTTCGGCGCCCCCATCACCATCGACGATCCGGCGGGCGCCGCCCTGGCCGCCGCCCGCGAGATCGCCAACCGGCTCACCCTCGAGGTGCCCGAACTCAAGGCCGGGATCGGCGTCAGCTACGGCCCGGTGGTGGCCGGCAACGTCGGCGCCGAGGAGCGGTTCGAGTACACGGTGATCGGCGATCCGGTGAACGAGAGCGCCCGCATCTCCGAGCTCGCCAAGGCCGATCCGCGGCGGCCGTGGGCGTCCGAGCGGGCCGTGAAGGCGGCCGCCTCGTCGGAGGCCACCCGGTGGAAGAAGATGACCGCGCAGGTGCTGCGCGGCCGCGACGAGGAGACCACGCTGTACGCGGCGCGGATCATTCCGCACGCCCGGCCGGACGGGACCGCGGAGAAGCTCGACGACGGATCGCTGCAGCCCGTCGATCAGTAGACTGCGCGGAATGACGACAGATCCCGTCTCCGGCCCCGTCGACGTTCTCGGCACCCCGCTGTCTCCGACCTCGGTCAAGGTGATGCTGCTCGGGTCCGGTGAACTCGGCAAAGAGGTCACGATCGCCTTCCAGCGTCTCGGCGTCGAGGTGATCGCCGTCGACCGTTACGCGAACGCTCCGGCCCATCAGGTGGCGCACGCCGCCGAGGTGATCGACATGACCGATCCCGCCCAGGTCCGCGCCGTCATCGACAAGCACAAGCCGCGGTTCGTGCTGCCCGAGATCGAGGCCATCGCGACCGACGCGCTCGAAGAGGTGGAGGCCGAGGGGATCGCCGAAGTGATCCCGAGCGCCAAAGCCGTCTCGGCCACGTTGAACCGGGAACGGATCCGTCGCCTCGCCGACGAGGAGCTCGGACTGCCGACGTCGGCATACCTGTTCGCTGAATCGGAGGAGGAACTGCGGTCGGCGGCCTTCCGTGTCGGCTATCCGTGCGTGGTGAAGCCGATCATGTCGTCGTCGGGCAAGGGCCAGTCGGTGCTGCGCGGCGAGGACGATGTGGCGGCGGCCTGGGAGACCGCGATGACCGGCGGCCGCGTCAGCTCCGAACGGGTGATCGTGGAGAAGTTCATCGACTTCGACTACGAGATCACCCTGCTGACCGTGCGGGCCGTCGATCCGTCGACCGGTGAACTCGCCACCTACTTCTGTGAACCGATCGGGCACCGCCAGGAGAGCGGCGATTACGTGGAGAGCTGGCAGCCGCAGCCGATGAGCGAGGCCGCGTACGGTGCCGCCAAGTCGATCGCTGCGCGCATCGCCACCGCGATGGGCCGCGACGCCGAACCTTCCGACGGCACCGAACCTTCCGGCGGCACCGAACCTTCCGACGACTCCGAACCCGCCGACGGTTCCGAACGCTCCGACGGTTCAGAACGCTCCGACGGCTCCGAACGCTCCTTGAGCTCGTCGAAAGGAGACGGCGAACTCGCCGACGAGGCCGAGACCCCGGTCGACGTGAGCGGCCGTGGAATCTTCGGTGTGGAGCTGTTCGTCAAGGGTGACGAGGTGTTCTTCTCGGAGGTCAGTCCGCGTCCGCACGACACCGGTCTGGTCACCATGGCCACGCAGCGGCTCAGCGAGTTCGAGCTGCACGCCCGCGCCGTCCTCGGACTGCCGGTGACCGTCGACCTGCTTTCGCCCGGTGCGTCTGCGGTGATCTACGGGCAGCACGACGAGGAGGCGATCCGGTTCGCGGGGGTCGCCGCTGCTCTCGCCGATCCCGCCGTCGACCTGCGTCTGTTCGGTAAGCCGGAGAGTTTCGCCAAGCGCCGCATGGGGGTCGCGACGGCCACCGCCCGGGATATCGACACCGCGCGGCGTCACGCCACTCAGGCCGCGGCCCGCGTGGTGCCGTTGGGTGCCGACGACGAGGTGCCGGAGGTGTCTCTGCCGGAGCTCGACGCCCCGAAGACCGACAAGCATGCGGTGTCGCCGGCCCGGCCCGTGCCGCCGGGGGGTCGTGGTCCGCGTGGCCCGTTCCATCCCGGTCCGGTGCGTCCGCCGATGCCTCCGCAGGGCCCGCCGCCGGGTCCGGTGGGTCGTGGGCCGCGGCCGCCTATGCCGCCGCGGCCGGGTCCCGCGGGTCCGCCGCCCCCTCCGGGCGCAGGGGGTCCTGCCGGTCCGCGCCCGCAGGCGCCGCCGCCCCCGCGCTGACGCTTCGCCGCTCACTTCGTGTCCGCCTCCTCGGCTGGGCGAGCGGACACGAAGTCGGCAGGCAGCGACTCGCAACCGGCAGGCGTCAGGACGTCCGGACGCCGGCGTGAGTCATCCATCCGTGAAGCAGCGGGATCAGGCCGCCATTCTCCAGGACCCGCCACGTCCAGCGGACCACCTGGATGCCCGCACGACGGAACCGGTCCTCGCGCTCCTTCTCCCGGATCACCGCCTCGTGGGGCGATTCTCCGGGCCGGAGCACGCCCTTGTACTTGATGTGACCGTCGAATTCGCCGACCAGACGGCCATCCCAATCGAAGTCCGGTGACTGCTGGTGCCCTTCGAGGAAGTACTCGCGCTGCAACACCGCGGAGGGAAGGCCGGCCTCGATCATCTGGGCTCGGCTCCACGATTCGCCGACCGACGCGGAGAGACCGTCACCGTGTTCGACGGCCCGCCGTGCGATCCGCACCCCGGTCATCTGTCCACGGATCGCATCGTCGAGTTCGCTGTGCGTGACCCCTCTGCGCAGCGCGCCGTCGACGGCGGTGAGTGCCTGCGCGAAACCTCCGGCGCAAGCCACGTCGATCGCAGTGCGCAGCAGGCTCGTCACACGGACGCCATCGATCTCGACGATGTCGCGATCGGTCAGGTGACCGCAGTGCCGGTATCGGCCGGATTTGAGGGAGCTGCCGCCCCTCCCGTGCTTGATGACGTGCACGGCGGCATACGACGGTTTCAACAGCGGCAGGCCGTGCACCGCTGCCGCGGACTGGTGGCTGAGCGGTGCGTCGCCGGCGCGGGAAGACGTGGCACCCGCGATGCAGGTCAGCCGGTAGCGCTCGGCGCGGCCTTCGCTGGTGCGGGCGACGGCCGGTGGCTGGGCCGCCATGAAGACGCCACGGGTCAGACGGACCAGGTCGCCGGCGCGGACGGCGGCTGCGAGCTGGTCGTCGGAGATACCGACACGCAGGACGGCGTCGCGCCGGATCAGTCCGTGTCGATCGAGTGGGTAGTCGGTGATGGGTTGGCTCATCAATGCAGTACATCGTTGATGACCGTGGGTGGCCGGCGGCCGTGCACACGGTGTGTCCGGGTTGTCCACAGGCGGGTGTCGCCTCCTCGTTTCGAGTGCTCGCCCACTGGTTTCGGATGTGCCTGCTCGGCCGAGTAAGCACATCCGAAATGAGCGACACAGGTGTGACCAATGATGATGGTGAGGCTCAGCTTGCTTGTTTCGTGACATCGCTCGGTGGAAACATGGAACGAGTGCCTCGTCGGGGGTGCAGTCCATCTGTTTCAGGAGGAACCGAATGAACAAGAAGATCACGCGCTCGCTGGTCGTCGCGGCCACTGCCGGCGCCGTCGGTGCCGGCACTCTGCTGGCCGCCGCTCCGGCGCACGCCACCAACGCCGGCGACCTGTGGGTCAGTACCACCGTCGTGTGCCAGAAGACCAAGGACGCCAAGACCGGCAAGACCACCCAGACCACGCGTCGCCTGGTCTCGGTCGTCAACACCGGCGGCCGCACCCTCACCGGTGTCCGCGCCGGTCAGATCGGTGGCGCCGAGATCACTCCGCGCGCCGTCAAGGCCGACGCGTCGTACCGCACCAACGGTGTGACCGTCTCGTCGCGCAGCGGCATCAAGAAGACCGGTGTCCTGGGCGCCGGTGACAACTTCGTCATCTCGCAGAACGCGGCCGGCTGCCGCAACCCGGAGCCGTACGCCATCGTCGCGTACGCCACCGCCAAGCAGGGCGACGACCTTCTCAACCGCCCGAACCTGGCCACCGAGTCGGGTATCGCGCCGCGCGTCGTCACGGTGCTGCCGCATCAGTTCCGCTGATCGAACGGTTGTGACCGCCATCGGCGGGTGTCAGGATGGGCTGTGGCTCGAGGGTTCCCGGGTCACAGCCCATCTTCTTTGGGGGAGGAACCCATGAACAAGACCGTCTCTCGTTCGCTGCTGATCGCCGCATCCGCCGGCGTCGTCGGTGCCGGCACCGTTCTCGCCGCGGCTCCCGCGCACGCCGATACGCCGGGTGACCTGAAGGTGAGCGCTTCGGTGGTCTGCAAGGACAAGCAGGCCTATCGCGCGGTCGCCGTCCAGAACGTCGGAGGCACCAAGATCACCGGTGTTCGCGTGGGCACGGTGGCCGGACCGGAGATCACCGTTCCGCAGCTGGAGAAGAACAAGCCGGAGAAGGTCGGGAGTGTTCTGGTCGGCTCGACCGACGACATCGCGGCAGGAACGCTCGATCCGGGCCAGTCCGTGGTCGTCTCGGAGACCAGCGGCGGCTGCGACGCTCCGTACGCGATCGTCGGCTACGCCATCGGCGATCAGATCGACAACGTGTTCAGCGCGCCCAACGCCGACTTCGACTGGGGTATGGTCCCGCCGGCGCAGGGCTGATCGACTGAGCCCTCTCCACACGAGAGCGTTACGCAAACCTGAGCGGTTGCGTAACGCTCTCTGTGATTTGGACGATATACCTAACCGAGGACGCGCACACTGTGGGTTGTCCCAAAGGCAATGAGGGGGGAACCCTCGCGCCTACAACAGGCGACTTCCCGGGTCGGGATCGCTGGAAGAAACGAAAGGTTTGACTATGAAGAAGACCCTGACACGTGCCGCGGTCACCGTCGCCGCTGCGAGCGTCGTCGGCGCTGGCGCCATCGCCGCCGCTGCTCCCGCCCATGCGGGCACCCCGGGTGATCTGCAGATCATCGGTGGCGTCACCTGCACCTTCAAGCCCTGGGGCCCGAACTGGAACTCCGGCCCGGTGTGGCAGATGCACCGCTTCCTCGGTGTCACCAACCTCGGTGACGGCACCATGACCGGTGTGACCGTCTCCGAAATCGGTGGTGCCAACAAGTGGACCGCCGTCAAGGGCCAGAAGCCGGGTGTCCTGCCGGGCCACAAGACCTACATTGCCGTCAGCCAGACCTGGAAAGGCTGCTGGCCGGCCTCCATCTCCGGCTACACCATCGGCCAGCAGGTCGAGAACCCGTTCAACAACGCCGGTTACTGGCAGAACGTCGACACCAAGAAGTACCTCAACCCGAACAAATGATCTCGTTCTGAACGACTGAACGTCCGTCAGGGGCGGCGATCCGAGGGGTTCGCCGCCCCTGACGCATCTCTCGGTCAGGTCACGAATCGATGCTCATCGCTGTACAACCCCTGTGAGCAGGCACACACTGGGAATCGTCAGGGGGTCCGAGAGAGCGATCGAAAGGAACGGCCATGAGATTCAAGCGCATGGCGGTCGCCGCGAGTGCGGCCGCGCTGATCGGTGGTGGGGGAGCGCTTCAAACGGCGCCCGCCCACGCTGCCACTCCCGGTGACCTCGCCCTGTTCGGCGAAGTGACCTGCTATTGGAAGGGCTGGGGCCCCAACTGGGACAACCTGCCCGGCTGGCGGATGATCCGCAAACTGTCGGTCCGCAACATCGGCGGCAGCGACATGCACAACGTCTCCATCACCGAAGTCGCCGGTGCGAGCCGGCTGGTCAAGGTCGGCAGCCAGCCCGCCGGACTGCTGAAGGCGAACCAGTACTACTACCTCGTCAACACCACGGTGAAGGGCTGCTGGCCGTCGTCCATCTCGGGCTACACCATCGGCCAAGAGGTGGAGAACCCGATGAACAACTACGGCATCTGGTTCAACGTCAACCAGCAGAACGAACAGGGCCAGGGCAGCGACGTGACCCCGCCGGACGCCGACAAGAGCGGCACCGGAACACCCTCCTGATCGACCCTCTTACGAGGACGGTCCGCCACCCGATGGGTGACGGACCGTTTCTCGTGTCGGGTCAGGCCTTGTCGGGCTCCGACGCGGCCAGCATCTCCTCGCGGGACACGACCTTCTTGCGCTCGCGGCCCTCCTTCGCGCCCAGGCCACGCTCGTACTCGTCCAGGCGGTACCAGCCGTCCCACGTGGTGAACGGGATGTTGCGGGACTCGAGGAGCTCGATCACCGACTCCTCCGACGGGCTGTCCGGCACGTTCAGTGCCGAACCGGCCATGTCCTCCATGATGCATTCGACGGTCTCGTTGGCGTCGCCCTTGGTGTGGCCGATCAGGCCGACCGGGCCGCGCTTCACCCAGCCGGTCGTGTACAGACCGGTCAGATGCTTGCCGTCATCGAAGATCCGTCCGGCCTCGTTCGGGATGACACCGGCCTGACTGTCGAACGGGATGTCCGGCAGATTGTCCGACAGGTAGCCGACCGCGCGGTACACGGCGCCCACCTCCCAATCGGTGGTCTTACCGGTGCCCTTCACGTTGCCGGTGCCGTCCAGCTCGGTGCGCTCGGTACGCAGACCGACCACCTCGCCGTTCTCACCCAGAATCTCCACCGGGTTCTCGAAGAAGTGCAGGAACAGCTTGTGGATCGCACCCTGCTTCGGCTCGTGGATCGCGTAGTTCTCGATGATCGTCGCCACCTGATCGGTGATCTTCGACGTCCGCCGCGCGACAGCCGAACCCTCGTCGTACTCGATGTCCTCCGGATTCACCACCACCTCGATGTTCGGGGAGTGGTCGAGCTCCTTGAGCTCCAGCGGCGTGAACTTGGCCTGCGCCGGACCGCGACGGCCGAACACGTGCACCTCGACGGCCTTGTTCTTCTTCAGACCCTCGTAGACGTTGTCCGGGATCTCCGTCGGCAGCAGCTCGTCGCCGGTCTTCGCCAGCACGCGCGCCACATCCAGGGCGACGTTGCCGACACCCAGCACCGCCACCTTCTCCTGATCCAGCGGCCACTCACGCGGGAAATCCGGGTGGCCGTCGTACCAGGCGACGAACTCGGCGGCGCCGTAGCTGCGGTCCAGATCGATGCCCGGCAGCTCCAGGTTCCGGTCATCGGTGGCTCCGGTTGAGAACACTGCGGCGTCGTAGTGCTTCTTCAGATCGTCCAACGTGATGTCGGTGCCGTAGTCGATGTTGCCGAGCAGGCGCACCTGCGGCTTGTCGAGCACCTTGTGCAGGGCCGTGATGATGCCCTTGATCCGAGGATGGTCCGGTGCCACGCCGTACCGGATCAGACCGAACGGCGCCGGCAGACGCTCGTACAAGTCGATGCTGACGCCGCGCTCGGCGAGCTCATCGGACTTCATCAGCGCATCGGCGCAATAGATACCGGCAGGACCGGCACCGACGATGGCCACGCGCAGCGGGCGGCTGGTGTCACTCATAAGTTCTCAGTCGCTTCCTGAATTGACGACACAGGGATGCGTCCACGGTATGCGCTGCTGAGCCGGGCCGACAAATCCTGAACTGAGGGTTCCCTCACCCCGGCGATCGTGAGCAAAATTCTTGACGCTGCCGCCGCGATCTGTCACCACTGTCAGGGTGGACGGCCACCAGGACGTCCCGACAGCCCCGATACATTGGACCCCATGACCGACGACAAGACGCCCGACGAGCGTGTCGAAGACCTGATCGAACCCGACGGCCGCATCGACAACGATCCGGAACCGAAGACGTGGCGTGACGCCATGCCCTTCTTCCTCGCGTTCGGCTTCGTCGCGATCCTGGTCCTGGTGATCTCCCTGGTGGCGATCTTCTGGCCGCCCGCCGACCGCCTCAACGACTCGACGCTGGTGCAGCACGCCGTCAACGACCAATACACGGCCCGCAACTCGCTGGACTACAGCCAGTACCGCGCCAGCACCTGCGAGAAGGACCTGCAGGCCCCCGACTTCCCGACCGAGAAGCAGTTCGACGACGACAACCGCGCCGCCCGCAACTCGCAGGGCGCACTCGTCGTGCCGAAGATGGACGTCGACATCCAGGGCGACGTCGCACACGTGACCGTGCACGAACATCGCGACGACGCGTCCAAAGAGACCACCACCGACCTGACCGTGCGCAAGCAGGGCGACGAGTGGAAGGTCTGCAAGTGAGCTACGCCGGCGACGTGACCCCCAAGCAGGCCTGGGAGACGCTCAGCGACGACCCCAAGGCCGTCCTCGTCGACTGCCGGACCCGCGCCGAATGGAACTACGTCGGCGTGCCCGACGTGTCCTCGCTCGGCAAACAGACCGTGTTCATCGAGTGGATCGACTTCCCGAACGGCGCCCTCAACCCGCGGTTCGTCGACGAACTGCGGGCCGCCGGCGTCGACGACGATTCCCGCGTCTACTTCATCTGCCGCTCCGGCCAGCGCTCCATCGGCGCCGCCGAAGCGGCCACCGCCGCCGGCGTCGCCGAGGCCTACAACGTCCTCGACGGATTCGAAGGCGGTCTGGACGCCGACGGCCATCGCGGCGGCACCGGCTGGCGCGCCGAGAACCTGCCCTGGCGACAGTCCTAGAAGAAAGAAGTACCGAAGAAATGACCGATCAGCTGAAGGCACAGCGCACCGAGCTGCCCGACTGGGTGTCTCCGGAGACGATCGCGGTGCGTGGCGGGCTGATGCGGTCCGGGTTCTTCGAGACCTCCGAGGCGCTGTACCTGAACAGCGGCTACGTCTACGACACCGCCGAAGCCGCCGAACGGGCCTTCACCGGCGAAGACAACCGCTTCGTCTACACCCGCTACGGCAACCCGACCGTCGAGATGTTCTCCGAACGTCTCCGCCAGCTGGAAGGCACCGAGGCGGCGTTCCCGACCGCCAGCGGCATGGCCGCCGTGTTCGTCGCCCTGGGCGCACTCCTCAAGAACGGTGACCGGCTGGTCGCCTCCCGCAGCCTGTTCGGTTCGTGCTTCGTGATCTGCAACGAGATCCTGCCGGCGTGGGGTGTGGAGACCGTCTTCGTCGACGGCGAGGACCTCCAGCAGTGGGAGGAGGCGCTGTCGAAGCCGACCACCGCAGTCTTCTTCGAGACGCCGTCGAACCCGATGCAGACCCTCGTCGACGTCCAGAAGGTGTCGGCGATGGCCCACGCCGCCGGCGCGCAGGTGGTGCTCGACAACGTGTTCGCGACACCGCTGCTGCAGCGCGGCCTGGACCTGGGCGCCGACGTGATCGTGTACTCGGGCACCAAGCACATCGACGGCCAGGGCCGGGTGATGGGCGGCGCCGTGATGGGCACCGAGGAGTACATCGGCGGGCCGGTGCGCGAACTGATGCGCCACACCGGTCCGGCGCTCAGCCCGTTCAACGCCTGGGTGATGCTCAAAGGCCTGGAGACGCTGAAACTGCGCCTCGGACAGTCCGTGGAGAGTGCGCTGAAGATCGCCGAGTTCCTGGACGCCGATCCGCGTGTCGCCACCGCCATCTATCCGTTCCTGCCGTCGCACCCCCAGTACGACCTGGCGCGTGCGCAGATGTCCGGCGGCGGCACCGTCATCACCTTCGAACTGGGCGACCAGCCCGGCAAGAGCGGCAAGGAACGTGCCTTCGAGGTGCTCAACGGCCTGCAGGTGATCGACATCTCCAACAACCTCGGCGACTCCAAGAGCCTCATCACCCATCCGGCCACCACCACGCACCGCGCGATGGGTCCGGAGGGCCGTGCGGCCATCGGCCTCACCGACTCGATGGTCCGCCTGTCCGTCGGTCTCGAAGGCACCGACGACCTGATCCGCGACCTGGATCAGGCGCTCGGCTGACCCTCCGGCGATAGGCCGCCCGCACAGAAATGGCGAGGAGGGGCGTGCCGGGGGCTATCTGCCCCCGGACGGCGGCTGGGCGCCATTTTTTGACAGCAGGCGGCAGGCGGCAGGGCGACGCAGTCGGGGTGAGGGTCAGTCCAGACCCAGTGCGCGGCGGGCGGTGCGGAACTTGGTGGCCGTCTCGGCCACCTCGGCGTCCGGATCCGATCCGGCGACGATGCCGCCGCCGGCCCACGTGGTGACCGTGCGGTGGTCGGCGGCCAGTTCCAGGGCATCGGATGGACACCAGCCACTCGCCGTCGCCGTTCGCATCGCACCAGCCGACCGTGCCGGCATAGAAGTCGCGCGGCCCCTCCAGCTCGCTGATGAGGTCGGCGGCCGCGGCGGTCGGGGTGCCGCAGACGGCAGGGGTGGGGGAGAGCAGCGCCGCCAGGTCGAGCGCGGTCACGGAGTCGTCGGCCAGGATGCCGCGGATCGGGGTCGCCAAATGCCACAGCTCGCCGGTCGATTCGAGCGACGGCTCGGCCGGGGCGTCGAGTTCGGTACACAACGGGGCCAATCGGGTGCGCAGGTAGTTCACCACGAAGGCGTGCTCGCTGCGATCCTTCGGCGACTCCATCAGCCGGCGGCTCGTCGCCGCATCGGCGTCCGGATCGGCCAGGCGCGGCGCCGACCCGGCGTACGGGTGCGCGGTCACGACGTTCCCCTGCTTTCGGATCAGCAGTTCGGGGCTCGCACCGATCAGCCAGTGCCCGTCCCGGCCGGCCGGCGTCAAAGACACCCCGAACGCCGTCGCCTCCCGTCCGACGTGCAGGAACGACGACACCAGATCGGCCGGGTCGACGGCGCCGTCGAGAAGCAGTTCGGCTGTGCGGGCCAGCACCACCTTGTCGACGGTGCCCTCGTCGATCACCTTCAGGGCGCGCTCGACGCGGTCGCGGTGCTCCTCCGGGGTGGTCTCGGCGATCGTCTGCGCGGTGGCCGGACGGGGAGCGCGGGCCGGCGGCGCGGTCGCCGCGGGCGCCCATTCGGCGGGAGCGGTCAGTGCGGCGAGCCCACTCGTGTCGAAGCCCAAAGCGCCCGTCACCGCCGGCACCGAGCCGTCGGACAGGGCCTGGCGGGCCGCGTCGACGGACGTGAATCCGGCCGCGGAACCGGTGCCGATCTGCGCGGAGCCGTTCCGCGCGAGGATGAAGGTGGTCGCCACGAGCCCCAGGCTAGCAGCGGATTAGGTAAGCCTCATATGACCTTGTTCACGAGTAAGAACCGCCGTGCGCACAACCCTCGCCGCGGTCCACCGGATCGGGCAGCGTGGGACGCGGGTCACGAGTACCAGCGTCAAGCCCCGGCTCGCTGGTCGGCAACCCTCATCACGGTGGGGTGCTCCGGGTGACGACCCGGCCGCCGGCCGACCGGCCGACGGCAAGCGTGAAACACAAGGAGCCCTGCCATGACCGCCCTCGATGAGACCTGCCCCGCCGTCGGACCCCTGGCCGCCGTCGTCGGTGCCGACCAGACCGTCGCCACTCTCGGTGGGGAGACGGTCACCTACGCCAACCTCGACTACGCGGCCAGCGCGCCCGCGCTCACCGATGTGGCCGCCGAACTGGCCCGGGCTCTCGGCGAGTACTCGAGCGTCCACCGCGGCGCCGGACACCTGTCCCGGCTGACGACCGCACGCTACGAGAACGCCCGCGCCACCATCCGGAGGTTCGTCGGCGGACGGGCCGACGACGCCGTCGTCTTCACCCGCAACACCACCGACGCCACCAACCTGGCCGCGCACGTGCTCCCTTCGACAGGCTCAAGGAGCGGGGTGGACGCAGGTAGCGACCGGGAGGACGTGGTGGTGCTGGACATCGAGCACCACGCCAACCTGCTGCCGTGGGAGCGGACCGGGCGGGCGCGGATCGTCGAGTCCCGGGCGACGCTCGCTGAGACGCTCGACGCGGTGGAGACCGAACTGCTGCGCAAGCCGGCGGCTCTGCTCGCGATCACCGCGGCGTCCAACGTCACCGGCGAGGTGCTGCCGCTGCGCACACTGTCGGCGGTCGCCCACCGGCACGGCGCCCGGATCCTGGTCGACGGCGCCCAGTTGGTGGCTCACCGTCCGGTGTCGATCGCGTCGTACGGCATCGACTACCTGGTGTTCTCGGGCCACAAGGTGTACGCGCCGTTCGGCGCCGGTGTTCTGGTCGGCCGCCCGGACTGGCTGGATGCGACGACGCCGTACCTCGCCGGCGGGGGAGCGACCGCCGACGTCGACCTGGCCGGCGGTACGTCCTGGCACACCGGGCCCGCCCGGCATGAGGCCGGGACGCCCAACGTGCTCGGTGCGCTGGCCATCGCTGCGGCCGCCGAAGCCATCAAGGACCACGGCTACGAGCGCATCGGCTACCACGAACATCATCTGCTGACTCGCCTCGATGCCGGACTCGACGCCCTGCCGCACGTGCACCGGCTGCACATCTTCGACGACGTCGCCGATCGGGTCGGCATCGCCGGGTTCACCGTGGACGGTCACTCGCCGCGTGCGGTCGCCGAGTACCTCAACGACCGGCACGGCATCGGCGTGCGGGACGGCAAGTTCTGTGCGCATCCGCTGCTGCGCCGTCTCGGCCATCCTGATGGCGCGGTCCGGGTCAGCTTCGGTCTGGGCACCTCGTCGGGGGACATCGACCGGCTGCTCGCGGCCCTCGCAGAACTCGCCTGACCGTTCCCCTCCTTCGCGCAGCGGCCCCGCTTCGGGGCCGCTGTTTGCGTCCCTCGCGCACTCGGAGGCATACTTGTTCGGTGCAACTAGTTGCATGTAGCAAGCAAATCCTCGGAAGGAGGGACGATGCCGGTCCAAGACGCTCATCTGCTCGACGAGCTGTTCGTGGCACTCGGCAAGTACCTCCGCGTGCGGGAACGCGCCCTGACCAAGGCCGGGCACTACAACCGCGACACCGCCGACCCGGCGACCTTCCGGACCCTCATCGCTCTCAAACATCGCCCGATGCGGCTGAGCGAACTCGCCGAGGCGGTGTTCTCCGACCCGTCCACCGTCAGCCGCCAGGTGTCCCACCTCGTCGACGAGGGACTGGTCCGGCGGGAAGCCGACCCCGACGACGGGCGGGCCACCCGCCTCGTCGTCACCGAGGCCGGCTACACCAAACTCGCCGACCTCGTCGCCGTCCGTCGCCGCGTCGCGTCGGACATGCTGTCCGACTGGACCACCGACGACCTCGAGACCTTCGTCTCGCTCCTCAAACGATTCGTCACAGCCGCCGAATCCCAACTCCCGACCGCCATCGCAGAAGGTGAACGATGACCGACACCCCAGCCGCCGCCGAACGCGGCTTCCCCGACCTCACCCACCGCCAGATCCTGACGATCCTCGCGGGCCTGATGGCCGGCATGTTCCTGGCCGCACTCGATCAGACGATCGTGTCCACGGCCATCCGCACCATCGCCGACGACCTGCACGGCTACGACATGCAGGCGTGGGTGACCACCGCCTACCTGGTGACGTCGACGATCGTCACGCCGCTGTACGGCAAGCTGTCGGACATCTACGGCCGCAAGCCGTTCTTCCTGGCGGCCATCACCATCTTCATCGTCGGTTCGGCACTGTGCGCCTCGGCGACGTCGATGTACGAGCTGGCCGGCTACCGCGCATTCCAGGGTCTGGGTGCCGGCGGTCTGTTCACGCTGGCGCTGACCACCATCGGCGACATCGTGCCGCCGCGTGAACGCGCCAAGTACCAGGGCTACTTCCTGGCGGTGTTCGGCACCTCCAGCGTCCTGGGCCCGGTGCTCGGCGGCTTCTTCGCCGGCGCCAACTCGATCCTGGGCATCGCCGGCTGGCGCTGGGTGTTCCTGGTGAACGTCCCGATCGGCCTGCTCGCCCTCGGCCTGGTGTGGATGGTCCTCAACTACGACCAGCAGAAGCTGACCGGTCACCGCACCGACTACTGGGGCGCCCTGGCCGTCGCAGTCACCGTCGCACCCCTGCTGATCGTCGCCGAACAGGGCCGCGAATGGGGCTGGCTGTCGAGCAAGGCGTGGATCTGTTACGCCATCGGCGTGGTCGGTCTGATCGCCTTCATCCTGATCGAACGCATGATGGGCGACGAGGCGATCATCCCGCTCCGCATCTTCAAGAACCGTGTGTTCACGCAGGGCATCATCGTTTCGGTGATCGTCGGTGCCGTCATGTTCGGCGGCATCTCGATGCTGCCGCAGTACTTCCAGGTGATCCGCGGGTCGAGCCCGATGATGGCCGGCATCCTGATGCTCCCGATGGTGCTCGGCATGATGACGGCCTCGATCGTGTCCGGTCAGATGATCTCCCGCACCGGTCACTACAAGGTGTTCCCGATCGTCGGTTCGGTCATCCTGACGGCCACCGCGTTCGCGCTGCACTACATCGGCACCGACACCCCGCTGTGGGTGGTGCTGCTGCTGGCCGCCCTGCTCGGCATCGGTCTCGGTAACCTCATGCAGCCGCTCATGCTGGCCATGCAGAACGTGCTGCCCCTCAAGGACATGGGCATGTCGACGGGTACGGCCACCTTCTTCCGCCAGATCGGCGGCACCCTGGGTGTGGCGGTGTTCTTCTCCATGCTGTTCTCGCTGATGGGGCCGAACATCTCCAGCCACATGAAGTCGGCGTCCACCCAACCGGCGTTCCAGGCGGCCGTCGGCCAGGCGGCGCAGAGCACCGACCCGCAGGTCAAGGCGTTCGGCCAGGCGCTGGTCACCAGCGCGCAGACCGGTCAGCCGCCGGGGCCGGCCGTGTCGGGCGTCATGTCGGACACCTCCATCCTGGAGCGGATGCCCGACGATCTGTCGCGGCCGATCAAGGACGGCTTCTCGCAGTCCATGGATCACGTGTTCCTGGCGGTCTCGATCGTCTCGCTGCTCGCGATCATCGGCACCGTCACGTGGGCCGAGGTGCCGCTGCGCACCACGGCTCCGGCCGTCGAGGGCGTCGCGGTGGGCGGTCCCGACCCCGACGACGAGAAGTAGCCCGGATGCGCGAACGCCCCGACTCCCTGCGGAGTCGGGGCGTTCGCCTGTCTGCGGGCTCTTACGCCTTGTAGCGCTCGACGGCGGCCTGGGCCACCTTCTCGGCCTCGGCCTTGCCGACCCAACCGCCGGGCTGGACCTCCTTGCCGGGCTCCAGATCCTTGTAGTGCTCGAAGAAGTGCGCGATCGCGTCCAGCTCGAACTTGTCGACGTCGGTGACGTCCTGGACCTTGTCCCAGCGGGGGTCGCCGGCCGGCACGGCGAGCAGCTTGTCGTCGCCGCCGGCCTCGTCGGTCATCGTGTACATGCCGATGATGCGGGCCTTGACGATCACGCCCGGGAAGACCGACTCGGTCAGCAGGACCATCGCGTCCTGCGGATCGCCGTCCTCACCGAGGGTGTGGTCGATGTAGCCGTAGTCGGCCGGGTAGCCCATCGAGGTGTAGAGGTAACGGTCCAGGTACACCTTCCCGGTCTCGTGATCGACCTCGTACTTGTTGCGACCGCCCTTGGGGATCTCGACGGTGACCTCGAACTCCATGCTCTCTCCTGTTTCTGGCCGGCACGCGCCGGTTCGGGTGAGTATCGACCCACAACGATACTGTGGGAGCACTGGCCGAGTGAATCCGGAGGAAACCGAAGTGGCGGTGACGAATCAACCGGGCGCACCCACGCCCACGAAGAAGCGCACGCGACGCGTGCTGCTCGTGGCGTTGAGTGTGCTCCTGGTGGCCGGACTGGCGACCGGGGGCTGGTTCTGGTGGAGCACCCGGCCGGCGAAGGTGCCGGACGGCACGCCGCCGCAGCCGGCGGCGGTCACGGTGGCTCCGAAGTTCAAGCCGGTGTCGAACACCGCGCCGGTGCCCACCGACGACGGCATCGCCGCGCAGCTGGCGGAGGGCTTGAAGGATCCGGCGCTCGGCAAGCTGACCGGCGTCGTCTCCGATCCGGTCAGCGGGAAGACCCTGTGGACCCAGGATCCGGACACTCCGCGCACCCCGGCGTCCAACGCCAAGATCCTGACCGCGTCGGCGGTCCTGGAACAGATGCCCCACGACGCCCGCCTCACCACCAAGGTGGTGGCCGGTGACGATCCGGGCGAGGTGATCCTGGTCGGCGGCGGCGATCCCACCCTGTCCGGGCAGCCGAAGGGCACCCCGACCTTCTACACCGACGCCCCGCGGATCGCCGATCTCGCCGACCAGCTCAAGAAGGCCGGCGTCCAGGTCAGCTCCGTGAAGATCGCACCCAGCCAGGTCGACGGTCCCGATATGGCGAAGGCGTGGTCGTCCGACGACATCGAGGGCGGCGACATCGCTCCCATCCAGTCGCTGACCATCGACGGCGCCCGCGCCAAGGATCCG
The DNA here is from genome assembly GCF_047600565.1 of Gordonia sp. (in: high G+C Gram-positive bacteria). Lineage (GTDB taxonomy): Bacteria > Actinomycetota > Actinomycetes > Mycobacteriales > Mycobacteriaceae > Gordonia. The sequence continues at coordinate 1,904,173 of NZ_JASGKN010000001.1, read as the reverse complement.
CTCGACGAGTTCTCGCCGCGCACCCCGACGCCCGCCGAGGATGCCGGCCGCGCCCTGGCCGACGCCCTCGACGTCCACAGCCCGGTCGAGGAGGCGAAGGTGCCGGCCGGCGCCAAGACCCTCGCGTCGGTCCGGTCGGCGATGCTCGAGACCCGCGTCGGCGACATGATGCGGTACAGCGACAACGTGCTCGCCGAATCGCTCGGCATCGAACTGTCGACGTCGATGGGCGGCCCGGCCTCCATCGAGGGCGGCGCCGACGCCGTCGTGAAGGTCCTGTCGCAGAAGGGTTTCAACACCTCCGGGGTGATCCTCAACGACTCGTCGGGACTGTCGGACACCGACAAGGTGCCGGCGACCCTGCTCGATCAGCTGGTGTCGGCGTCCGTCGACGGCAAGCATCCGGAACTGACGCCCATGCTCGACACCTTCCCGGTGGCCGGCGGCACCGGGACCCTGGCCGACCGTTTCGACAAGGACAACCCGGGCGCCGGCTGGGTCCGCGCCAAGACCGGAACGCTCACCGGTGTCAGCTCGCTGACCGGCATCGTGCAGGACGTCGACGGCCGTGTGCTGTCGTTCGCGCTCATGTCCGGTGGCACCTCGCCGGCCGACGCACGGCCGGCGATCGACGCGCTGGCCGGCGCGTTGCGGGAATGCGGCTGCCGTGGCTGACGACGAGAAGGACCGGCCGACCGCCAACATCGACTGGGCGTTGGCCTCGTCGCTGGGGCGGCGTCTGGCCCGTCCGGGCCCGAAGGTCACCCGGTACACGATGGAGCAGGCCCGCACCGAACTGGCCGATGCCGCGGTCCGTGCGGAGGGCCCGGTCCGCGACGTCACCCGGCTGGCCGACGGCCTGCCCGTGCCGGCGGCCCGGGTGCTGGATCGGTCCGGCTGGATCGAGGCGGCGGCCGCGTCGATGCCCGCCATGCTCGACGGCCGGGCCGGCGACGAGGGTTCCGGCGAGAAGGGCGGCACCGGCATCGCCGGCAAGCTGGCCGGCACCCAGGCCGCCGGGCTGCTCGCCTTCCTGTCCGGCGCCATCCTCGGCCAGTACGACCCGTTCTCCCCGGACCCGCAGACCGGCGAACCCGGTGTGCTGATGCTGGTGGCGCCGAACATCATCGGCGTGGAGCGCCAGATCCGCGCCGTACCGTCCGACTTCCGCCTGTGGGTGTGCCTGCACGAGGTGACGCATCGGGTGCAGTTCTCGGCCAACCCGTGGCTGTCGGGCTACATGCAGGACAACGTCGAACTGCTGACCGGCGGCGAGGGTGAGCCGATGACCGAGATGCTGTCCCGGATCACCGAGACGCTGCGCAGCGGCAAGCCGCGCGAGAACGGCATCCTCGGTCTCATGCAGTTGGTGCAGACCCCGGAGCAGGCCGATGCCTTCGATCGCATGCTCGCCCTCGGGACGCTTCTGGAGGGGCACGCCGATCACGTCATGGACGCCGTCGGCCCCGCGTACGTCCCGACCGTCGAATCCATCCGTGCCTCGTTCGAGCAGCGCCGCAACCGGCCGCAGAACCCGATCCAGCGCCTCATCCGGGCACTGATCGGCATGGACGCCAAGATGGCGCAGTACGTCCGCGGCAAGGCCTTCGTCGACGCGGTCGTCGGCCAGGTCGGCATGGACGCCTTCAACACGATCTGGACCGGTCCGCACACCATGCCGACGACGGCCGAGATCGCGGAGCCGGACGCATGGATCCAGCGGGTGCTCTGACCGGTTCGCCGGCCCAGAAGACGCTGATCGGCGCGGTGTCGTCGTTCGTCTCGTCACGCTCGGGCGGTGCGCGCTCCGCGCGCCTGCCGAACGGTGTCTGCGTCGCCCTGTCGGGCGGCCCCGATTCGCTGGCGCTGACGTTCGCCGCCGTCCGCGCCGGACTGGACGTCGAAGCCCTGATCGTCGATCACGGACTGCAGGACGGTTCGGCCGGCGTGGCCGCCACGGCTGCGGAGACGGCCCGGACCCTCGGCGCCCGCGCCCGCGTCCTGACCGTCCGGGTCGGCACCGAGGGAGGTCCGGAGGCGGCCGCCCGCACGGCCCGCTACGCCGCCCTCGACGCGGCCCGCGACGGCCGTCCGGTCCTGCTGGCGCACACCCTCGACGATCAGGCCGAAACCGTCCTGCTCGGGCTCGGCCGGGGCTCGGGCGGCCGATCCCTGTCGGGGATGGCCGCCTGGAACGAGCCGTGGGGGCGGCCGTTCCTCACCGTCCGGCGTTCGGACACCGTCGCCGTCTGCGACGAACTCGGTCTGCAGCCCTGGCACGACCCCCACAACGACGACCGCCGGTTCACGCGCGTCCGTGTTCGCCGGGAGGCGATGCCGGTGCTCGAGGACGTGCTCGGGCCCGGGGTCGCCGAGGCCCTCGCCCGCACCGCGGATCGGCTCCGCGCCGACTCCGATGCCCTCGACGACCTCGCCCGGGTGCTGCTCGATCAGGCCGCGTACCGCGACGGCTCGGCCGTAGTCGGCCTCGATGCCGAGATCCTGGGGGCGGCACCCGCCGCGCTGCGCACCCGGGCGCTGCGGCACTGGGTCCTCGGTGTCGCGGACGAGACCGGCGCCCGCACGCTCGCGCAACTCGACGCCCTCGTCACCGACTGGCGGGGACAGGGGCCGGTGGCCGTGGGCGGCGACGAACGCTCCCGCCTCGTGGTGGTGCGACGGGACGGACGGCTGATCCTCGACGAGGCGCCGCGGCGCGCGAGGTGACCGCCGTCGCACCGGCGGTCGAAGGCTTGCCTGGCTGGTAGCGACCGCCGCGCATATGACAAGCTAGGCGCGTGGCGCAGGGGTATTCCGAAGACATCGCATCCGTACTCGTCTCCGAGGAGCAGATCCGCAAGCGGACCGCCGAGATGGCTCAGGCCGCCGCGGACCGCTACAAGGACTCGCCCGACGACCTGCTGCTGATCGGCGTCCTCAAGGGTGCCGTCATGTTCATGTCGGACTTCGCCCGCGCCCTGCCGATCCCGAACCAGATGGAGTTCATGGCGGTCAGCAGCTACGGCTCGTCCTCCTCGTCGTCCGGGGTGGTCCGCATCCTCAAGGACCTGGACCGCGACATCGCCGACCGCGACGTGCTGATCGTCGAGGACATCATCGACTCGGGTCTCACCCTGTCGTGGCTGATGAAGAACCTCGCCACCCGCAACCCGCGATCGCTGGAGGTGGTCACCCTCCTGCGCAAGCCGGAAGCGGTGAAACTGCCGGTCGAGGTCGCCGACGTGGGCTTCGACATCGCCAACGAATTCGTCGTCGGCTACGGCCTCGACTACGCCGAGCGGTACCGCGATCTTCCCTACATCGGCACCCTGAAGCCCGAGGTCTACAGCTCCTGACCCCGGCGCACGGTTCGCCGAGAGGGAACACCGTGGGGCACTCACACGCAGGCGGGTAGCCTCGATGCCTGTGAACCGAAAGAAGCTGTTCCGGAACCTGGCCATCATCGCCGTGGTTCTGTTCGCCCTCTGGGGCTTCTCCGCCTTGCGCGCCGACGACCGGGAGTACACGCCCGTCGACACGTCGGTCGCCATGACGCAGCTGAACGACAAGAACGCCAAGTCCATCCAGATCGACGACCGTGAACAGCGGCTGCGGATCGAGACGAAGGACCCGGTGACCGTCGACGGCGCCAAGACCACCAAGATCACCGCGCAGTACCCGACCGGGGTGTCGTCGAAGGTGTTCGACGCGGCCGCCCAGACCGGCGCGCCCTACCAGACGAACATCACCAAGGACTCCGGCCTGCTGCAGTCCCTCATCGTGTTCGTGTTGCCGATGATCCTGCTGTTCGGCCTGTTCTTCTTCGTCATGAACCGCATGCAGGGCGGCGGCAAGGGCGGCGTGATGGGCTTCGGCAAGTCCAAGGCGAAGCAGCTGTCCAAAGACATGCCCAAGACCACGTTCGCCGACGTCGCCGGCGCCGACGAGGCCGTCGAGGAGCTCGACGAGATCCGCGACTTCCTGCAGAACCCGGCCCGCTACCAGGCGCTGGGCGCCAAGATCCCCAAGGGCGTGCTGCTGTACGGCCCGCCCGGCACCGGTAAGACGCTGCTGGCGCGCGCCGTGGCCGGCGAGGCCGGCGTGCCGTTCTTCACCATCTCCGGCTCGGACTTCGTCGAGATGTTCGTCGGTGTCGGCGCCTCCCGCGTCCGCGACCTGTTCGAACAGGCCAAGGAGAGCTCGCCCTGCATCATCTTCGTCGACGAGATCGACGCGGTCGGCCGCCAGCGCGGCGCCGGCCTCGGCGGCGGTCACGACGAGCGTGAGCAGACGCTGAACCAGCTGCTCGTCGAGATGGACGGCTTCGGTGAGCGTTCCGGCGTCATCGTCATGGCGGCCACCAACCGTCCCGACATCCTCGACCCCGCCCTGCTGCGTCCGGGCCGTTTCGACCGGCAGATCCCGGTCGGCAACCCGGACATCGCGGGCCGCCGCGCCATCCTGGCCGTGCACGCCAAGGGCAAGCCCCTCGCGCCCGACGTCGATCTGGACGGTCTGGCCAAGCGCACCCCGGGCATGTCCGGTGCCGACCTGGCCAACGTCATCAACGAGGCCGCGCTGCTCACCGCCCGCGAGAACAAGACCGTCATCACCGACGAGGCCCTCGAAGAGGCCGTCGATCGTGTGATCGGCGGTCCCCGCCGCAAGAGCCGCATCATCAGCGAGCACGAGAAGAAGGTGGTCGCCTACCACGAGTCCGGTCACACCCTGGCCGCGTGGGCGTCGCCCGATCTCGACCCGATCTACAAGGTCACCATCCTGGCCCGCGGGCGCACCGGTGGTCACGCGCTGGCCGTCCCCGAGCAGGACAAGGACATCATGACCCGCTCGGAGATGATCGCCCGTCTGGTGATGGCGATGGGTGGCCGCGCCGCCGAGGAACTCGTCTTCCACGAGCCCACCACCGGCGCCAGCTCGGACATCGATCAGGCCACCAAGATCGCCCGCGCGATGGTCACCGAGTACGGCATGAGCGGCAAGCTCGGCGCCGTCCGCTACGGCTCGGAACAGGGCGACCCGTTCCTGGGCCGCGGCATGGGCTCGGGCGGCTCGGACTACTCGGCCGGTGTGATGGCCGAGATCGATGAAGAGGTCCGCCGCCTGATCGACGCCAGCCACACCGAGGCCTGGCGGATCCTGGACCAGCACCGCGACAAGCTCGACGCTCTCGCCGGTGCACTCCTGGAGAAGGAGACCCTCGTCCGCAAGGATCTCGAGGAGATCCTCGGCGACGTCGACAAGCGTCCGCGGATGACCGAGTTCGACGACTTCGGTGAGCGCACCCCCAGCGATCTGCCGCCGATCAAGACGCCCGCCGAGATCGCCGAGGAAGCCGGTCTGACCGGCGGCGCGACCGGTTCGCTCGTCGATCCCGTCGAGTCCAGGGAGACCGCCGCCGAGAAGGCCGCCGCGGCCGAGGTCAACGACGGCACCCCCGTCGATCCGGCACCGCCGGCCGATCCGTTCGCGCAGGGCCAGCCCGGTGTTCCGGTCGAACACATCGACCCGGCCACCGGTGAACCCGTTCCCGGCCCGGCCCCCGCACCCGCCGGTGCGTCGCAGACCTGGCCCGACTACGGCGCCCCGCGCGACTGGCAGGCGCCCGGCTGGCCGCCGTCCGGCGGCACCGCTCCGGGCGGACCGGCTCAGCCCGACGACAAGAAGAACTGAGGGGAACGCAGCGCATGTCGCAGGAGACGTCCGACGAGAAGCTCGTCACCGCCGACGGTCGTGAGTTCGATCAGGCGCGGGCCGAGGCCGCCGTCCGCGAGCTGCTGATCGCGGTGGGCGAGGACCCCGATCGCGAAGGTCTGCGCCGCACCCCCGAACGCGTCGCCCGCGCGTACCGGGAGATGTTCGGCGGCCTGTACACCGACCCGGACGACGTTCTGGCCACCGTCTTCAACGAGGACCACCGGGAACTGGTGCTGGTCAAGGACATCCCGATGTACTCGACCTGCGAACACCATCTGGTGTCGTTCCACGGGGTGGCCCACGTCGGCTACATCCCCGGGGACACCGGTCAGGTGACCGGCCTGTCGAAGGTGGCGCGCGTGGTGGACCTGTACGCCCGACGCCCCCAGGTGCAGGAGCGTCTCACCAGCCAGATCGCCGACGCCCTGATGCGGCGCCTGCAGCCGCGCGGCGTGATCGTCGTGATCGAGGCCGAGCACCTGTGCATGGCGATGCGCGGCATCCGCAAGCCGGGCGCCAGCACCACCACGTCGGCGGTCCGCGGCATCTTCCAGACCAGTGCCGTCTCGCGCGGCGAGGCACTCGACCTGATCGCCCGCTGATGACCGGGGACGCCGGGCGCACCCTGGTGATGGGTGTCCTCAACGTCACCGCGGACTCCTTCTCCGACGGCGGTCGCTACCTGGAGGCCTCATCCGCCGCCGACCACGGCCGGGCGATGGCGGCCGCCGGTGCCGACATCGTCGACGTGGGCGGTGAATCCACCCGTCCGGGGGCGCACCGCGTGGATCCCGCGGTGGAAGCCGGCCGGGTGGTTCCGGTGATCGAGGCGCTGTCCGGCGACGGGATCGAGGTCTCCGTCGACACCATGCGTGCTTCGGTGGCCGCCGCCGCCATCGACGCCGGTGCCCGCTACGTCAACGACGTCTCCGGCGGGCGCGCCGACCCCGACATGGCCCGTGTGGTCGCCGATGCCGGTCTCCCGTGGATCCTCATGCATTGGCGGCCCGCCGCCGATGCCGACGGCGACCGGCACTTCACCCATCGCGTCGACGACGCCGGCGGCTACCGCGACGTGGTCGCCGAAGTGTCCGGCGAACTGCTCGGCCAGGTGGATGCGGCCGTCGCCGCGGGCGTCGACCCGGACCGGATCATCCTGGACCCGGGCCTGGGCTTCGCCAAGACCTCCGACCACAACTGGGCGCTGCTGCACGCGCTCCCCACCCTGGTGGGCCTCGGCTTCCCGATCCTCGTCGGCGCGTCGCGCAAGCGGTTCCTCGGTTCGCTGCTGGCCGACGGCGACGGCGATCGCCCCGCCGATCAGCGGGACGTCGCGACCGCGGCGATCTCGGCACTCGCCGCCGCCCAGGGTGCCTGGGGGGTACGCGTGCACGACGTCGCCGCCAGCCGCGACGCGGTCGCCGTGGCGGCGGCCTGGACCGCCGGCGGAGCACGAGGAGCACAGCATGGCTGACCGGATCGAACTGCGCGGCCTGAAGGTCCGCGGCAACCACGGGGTGTTCGACCACGAGAAGGCCGACGGCCAGGACTTCCTCATCGACATCGTGCTGTGGCTGGACCTGCGTCCGGCGGCCGTCAGCGACGACCTCGCCGACACCGTCGACTACGGCGCCCTGGCGCAGCGTGCCCACGACATCGTCGCCGGACCGTCCCGCGATCTCATCGAGACGGTCGGCGCCGAGATCGCCGACGACATCATGACCGACCCTCGGATCTCCGCCTGCGAGGTGACCGTCCACAAGCCGGGCGCCCCGATCCCGCTCACCTTCGACGACGTCGCCGTGGTGACGCGGCGATCCAAGAAGGGCGGGCCGACCCGGTGACCGTCACCCGCGCCGTGCTGTCCGCGGGCTCCAACATCGGGGACAGCCGCGGCCACCTGCGCAGCGTCGTCGAGGCGCTCGACGGCCAGGCCGTCGCGGTGTCGGACGTGTACACCACCGCACCTTGGGGCGGTGTGGACCAGGACGACTTCGCGAACGTCACGATCATCGCCGAGGCCGACCGCACCCCGGAGCAGTGGCTCGAGTTCTGCCGGGAGCGCGAGACGGCCGCCGACCGGGTGCGGGAGGTCCGCTGGGGCCCGCGCACCCTGGACGTCGACGTCGTCACCGTCGACGTCGACGGCGAGCCCGTGGTCTCCGGCGACCCCGACCTGACACTCCCGCATCCGCGGGCCGCGCAGCGCGCCTTCGTCCTGGTGCCGTGGCTGCAGATCGATCCGGATGCACGGCTGTGGACCGCCGACGGGGTGCGGCCGGTGGCCGAACTCGTCGCCGCACTGCCCGCATCGGAGACCGCCGGCGTCCACCGGGGTGATCCGCTGTGAGCTACGCACCGAATCCGTTGCCGCAGAAGCCGAACGGTGAGAAGCGGCTGGGCCCGACCACGGTGCGCGATCTGATCGCGATCGCCGTCGTCGCGGGCCTGGGCGGCTGGATCCTCATCCGCTACAACTACGGGTCGTTCCCGTCGCTGCCATGGCCGGCCGGCCTGACGTTCTACGTGCTGGCCGCACTCGAAGTGGTGATCGCGTTCCTGGTCCGGTCCAAGGTGTCCGACGGCAAGGTCGGTCCGGGTCCCGGACAACTGCATCCGATCAACGTGGCCCGGTCGCTCGCGCTGGCGAAAGCGTCGTCCATCCTCGGGGCGATCGCCCTCGGCGGCTGGCTGGGCATGCTCGTCTTCCTGCTCAGCCGGCGTTACCTGGAGGCGGCGACCGCGGACCTCCCCGGAGCGATCGTCGGTGCCGTCGGCGGACTGCTGCTGGCCGCTGCGGCGCTCTGGCTCGAGTACTGTTGCCGGGCGCCCGACGATCCCGATCCCGACCAATCCGACGCCTCCCCGGCCGCCGCCGATCCGGTCTGAGTGGGAATCCTGATACGCCTGATTCTGGGGTGAATCCTCAAGTTCAGGTAGAGAGCAGGTAAGTTGTCACCCATGACCAGCACCGACACGAGTGGCCGGGCGAGCCGCCGTACCGCGCGCCGCAGCGCTGCGCAGGATCCGGCCGCCCCGACCGCCCAGGCCGCGCCGCCGGCGACGTCGCCGCGCCGTCCTGCGTCGACCCCGCAGATCATGCTGGGTGTCTTCATCCTGCTGGCGCTGATCGCCAGCGTGCTGATGGTGGTCGGCAAGAACTTCTCGATCACCGCCACCCTCGCCGTCATCGCCGCCCTGTGGGCGGCGGTCATCGGCGCGATCCTGGTGGCCCGCTACCGGCGCCAGGCCGAGCTCGCCGAGACCCGCAGCAAGGATCTGCGGCTGGTCTACGAACTGCAGCTCGAACGTGAGATCGCCGCCCGCCGCCAGTACGAGTCGCAGGTGGAGAACGCCATCCGCGCCGAGGTACGCGAGGAACAGAACGAAGAGTTCGAAGCCCTCAAGGCGCAGGTCCTGGCGCTGCGGGCCAGTCTGGAGCAGATGCTCGGCAACCCGCTGCCGGAGGTTCCGCTGGCGCTGCAGCCCGAGCGCCGCCGTGAACTCGGCTCCGGCCTGAGCGGTGCGAACTACGCCGGATCCGGTTACACCGCCGCCACCGACGACCGGGTGGCCGCCGACCTCGACTTCGCCAGCACCGCCCCGCCGGCCGATCCCGGCCGGCATGCCCCGGCACCGGAGGCCGCGCCGGAACCGGACCGTCCCACGCCGGTCGAGATGACCGACATCATCCCGGTCACCGAGGACGACACCGAATACGCCGAGGTCGAATACGAGCAGCCCGCCGAACGCCACGACGAGCAGCCGTACCAGCCTCACTACGAGCAGCCCCAGTACCAGCCGCCGCAGCCGTCCTATGAGCAGCCGGTCTACGAGCAGCCGCAGTACGAGCAGACCGCCTACCCGTCGGCGCAGTACCCGCAGTCCGACGCGCCGACCGGTGGATTCGCCGCGCAGGCCTACGACGCCAACAGCTACCAGCCGCCGGTGCCGCCGATCCCGGACGTGCCGCCTATGCCGCAACGCCCCGGCGCCGCAGCCGACGACGACGAGGGCCAGCACGCGCACGGCACCTCCGCCGCCGACCTGATCCGGCGTCTGCGTCAGGACGCGAACACCCGCACCGACATCCACCCGCCGGTCGACTAGAAGCGGCGCCGAACCGGTGATGCCGGTCACACGGCGTAGCGGGCCGGTGAACCGGCGAACTATTCTTTCCAGGTACGTCCGGTACCCGATCGAACTCGGGACTGGAACGGAAAATGGAGGCTCCGGTGAACGCGCCGATCACACCCCCGCGCCTGAAAGTCGGCATCGTGTCCGCCGGGCGGGTGGGCACCGCGCTGGGTGAAGCACTCACCCGCGCCGGTCATCAGGTGGTCGCCGTGCACGCCGTGTCCGACGCCTCCCGCGACCGCGCACAGCGCCGTCTCCCGAGCGCCCGGATCGCCACCGTGCCCCAGGTCGTCTCCGCGAGCGACCTGATCGTGCTGGCCGTCCCCGACACCGAACTGGCCGCCGTCGCCGAGACCGTCGCCCGCTCGGTGAGGCCCGGCCAGATGGTCGCCCACACCGCCGGCTCCCAGGGTGTCGGCGTGCTCGCACCGATCGCCGAGACCGGGGCCATGGTGCTCGCACTCCATCCCGCCATGACCTTCGTCGGCACCGGCGAGGACACCGAACGGTTGTCGTCGTCGTGCTTCGGCATCACCGCCGCCGACGGGATCGGCGAGGCCGTCGCCACCTCGCTCGTCGAAGAGATGGGCGGCACCCCCGTCCTCATCGCCGAAGGCGACCGCACCCTGTACCACGCCGCCCTCGCGCACGGCGCCAACAATCTGATCGCCCTCATCAGCGATGCGGTCACCGCCCTGGACGCGGCCATCGCCGACGACCGCGTCACCCCCGGGCTCGCCCAGGAGATCCTCGGCCCGCTGGTGCGCGCCTCCCTCGACAATGTTCTCGCCATGGGGCCGGCCGCCCTGACCGGCCCGGTGGCCCGTGACGACGTCGCCGCCGTCGCCCGCCACCTCGAGGCGCTGCAGGGTCTGCCCGACCCGGGCATCGCCGGCGCCTACCGCACCCTCGCCGGCCGAGCCGCCGTCCAGTCCCACGCATCGCAGGCGATGCTCGACCTCTGTGAGGTGACCGCATGACCGACGTGACCGACGTGACCGACGCCCGGCCGTACACCCCCGGGCAGCTGACCGTCCACCGTGACCCGGCCGCGCTGAACCGGGTCAGCAAGGCGCTGCGCGCCACCGGGAAACGCGTCGCGCTGGTCCCGACCATGGGCGCCCTGCACGACGGCCACCTCCAACTGGTCCGCACCGCCAAACAGACCGGCAACACCGTGGTGATCGTGTCGATCTTCGTCAACCCGCTGCAGTTCGCGGCCGGCGAAGACCTCGACGCCTACCCGCGCACCTTCGACGAGGACTGCGCCAAGCTCCGCGAGCTGGGCGTCGAACTGGTCTTCGCCCCAACCGTCAGCGCCATGTATCCGCACGGGCCGCGCACCACCGTGCAGCCCGGTCCCGCCGGTGTCGGCCTCGAAGCCGCCTCCCGGCCCACGCATTTCTCCGGCATGCTGACCGTCGTCAACAAGCTGCTCAACATCGCCGCGCCGCACGCCGCCTACTTCGGCGAGAAGGACTATCAGCAGCTGGTCCTGATCAACCAGATGGTGCAGGACTTCGACATGGACGTCGAGATCTACGGCGTGCCGATCGTGCGGGAAGCCGACGGCCTGGCCATGAGCTCACGCAACGTGTACCTGAGCCCGCAGGAACGAGAACTGGCGACCACGTTGTCGGCCGCACTGCTCGCCGGCGGCCATGCCGGTCCCGGCGGCAAGGACGCCATCCTCGCCGCGGCGCGCGCCGTGCTCGACACCCAGCCCGACATCGCCGTCGACTACCTCGAACTGCGCGACCGCAATCTCGGCGACGCCCCCGAACAGGGCGACGGGCGGTTGCTGGTCGCCGCCAAACTCGGCTCCACGCGACTCCTCGACAACGTCGGGGTCGTGATCGGCGAACCGGAGGATCTGGCCGACCACGACCCGGACGCGGGGAATGTCGATCAGCTCGCCGACGTTCTATTCAACGACAGCCCGGACCCCGCACAGGGCCGGGACTGAAGAGAGGGAAACACCATGTTCCGCACCATGATGACGTCCAAGATCCACCGCGCCACGGTGACGCAGGCCGACCTGCACTACGTCGGCTCGGTGACCGTCGACCAGGATCTGCTCGACGCCGCCGGCCTCCTCGAAGGCGAGCAGGTCGCGATCGTCGACATCGACAACGGCAACCGCCTGGAGACCTACACGATCGCCGGCGAGCGCGGCTCGGGCATCCTCAGCATCAACGGTGCCGCCGCCCACCTCGTCAAGCCCGGCGACCTCGTCATCATCATCGGCTACTCGATGCTCGACGCCGAGGAGCTCAAGACCTACTCCCCGAAGGTCGTCTTCGTCGACGAGAACAACAAGCAGGTCAGTCTCACCGACGATCCCGCCGACGTCCCCGCCGACTCCGGCCTGAAGGATCCGCGCAAGCCGGAGACCGGTCACACGCACGCGTCCGGCCATCACCATGAGCCGCTGCCCGACTACGACCCCGACGAGATGACCGCCGAAGAGCTCCTGGCGCTGGCCGACCGTCACGCCCGGCCCCGCTGGTACACATGCTGCTGACGATCGACGTCGGCAACACGAACATCCATCTCGGGGTGTTCGCGGGTTCCGGCGATCACGCGAAGCTGGTCCGCGACTGGCGTATCCACACCCAGCCCAATCTGACGGCGGACGAACTCGCGCTCACCATCCGCGGTCTGCTCGGCGACGACCTCGACACCGTCACCGCCGTCGCGGCGAGTTCCACCGTGCCGTCCCTGCTGCGTGAACTGCGTGTCATGCTGCCGCGCTACTTCGGCGACGGCGACGGCGACCGAACGGGCCGGTCGGACACGAGCCCCCACGTGCTGCTCGAGCCGGGTGTGCGGACCGGCGTCCCGCTCCTCGTCGACAACCCCAAGGAAGTCGGCACCGACCGGGTCGCCAACGCGGTCGCCGCCGGCGGCCAGTTCCCCGGCAAACCGGTGATCGTCGTGGCCTTCGGCACCGCCACCGTCGTCGACGCGATCTCCGCGAAAGGCGAATTCCTGGGCGGCGCCATCGCCCCCGGCGTGCACCTGGGCGTCGAAGCCCTGTCCGAACACACCGTGACCGTCCGCAAGGTCGAACTGCGCGCGCCGCGCAGCGTCGTCGGCAAGAACACCCTGGAGGCTCTGCAGTCCGGGATCCTGTTCGGTTTCGCCGACCAGGTGGACGGACTCGTCGACAGGATCCGCGAAGAGGTTCCCGAGTTCGACGACGCCGTCGTCGTGGCCACCGGCTACCTCGCCCCGCTGATGCTCGACGAATGCGAGACCATCACCGAACACCGGCCCGAGCTCACCCTCGACGGTCTGCGTCGCGTCTACGAGCGCGTCAAAGCCGGCAAGCGCTGATTCAGCGGAACGCGCGGACCCCGGCGATCACGTTGCAGGCGGCCGGCCCGTCGGCGTAGCCCTTCTCGAAAGCGGCCTTCCGCTCCGGACCCGTGCCGTGCAGCGTGTCCGCGGGGCTGCCGATGTCGGCGAAGAGGGCGCTCGCCTCACCGTGCGCCGCAGCCGGGAGATCGCCGGTGCCGATCAAGTACCTGATTCCGACGCCGGACCAGCAGTCCGACGACAACTCCATCGGCTTCTGCCGGCCGCTGTCGCCGGTGAGTGACGGAATCACCACGTCGACCCCGCGGGCCTCCTGCATGCCGTGCCCCGACTCGTGGATCAGCACGGCGGTGGCCGCCACGTCGTCGGTGAACAGACGTTCCTTATCGGTGCGGGGAAGGATGAACGTCGTCCGGTCGCAGTGGTGTGCACCCAGAGCCAGGATCGGCGGCAGATCGGCGTAGCCGCAGAACGGCGAACCGACACCCGGCCCGGACGGCCAGGCGAGGCCCGACGGCGCCGGGGGAGCGATCACCGTCTCCCGCACCACCCCCTGCGCCTTGCGTGACCGCAGGAACGTCTCGGTGAGGGCGGCCCCGCACCGCACGGTGTCGGTGAAGCCCGCCTTGCCGCAGGCGGTCTTCGACGGGGAGACCGGTGTGGTGCCGAACGGGGCGGCCTGTGCGGGTGCGGCCGGCGCGGCGCCGGCCACGACGGCCGCGGTGGACAGGGCCGCGGCGAGAGCATGGCGTTTCATGCGGCCGACGGTAGACCGGATTAAACCCACCCGTGCGCGGAATTGTCGGAGTCCGCCGGAGTCTCTGGCAGAATCGTCGTCGTGATCAAGAGCTGTCAGGAGTGTTGTCCGGCCTGAGCCGCCCCCGCGGCCGGCCCCTTCGACGACCCCCGCTCCCTGCCGATCACTGCTAGAGGACTTCCGATGACCCTCGCCATCGACGCACCCGTCACCATCACTTCCGCTCCCGCACCGCTGTCGGTGCCGACCGCCGACTACCGCCGCGCCGTCGATGCCGGCGCCCGCCTGGTCGACCTGCGGGACCCGGCCGACCGCCGCCGCGGCGGAGCGCTGCTCGGTGCGCTCGCCGTCGGCCTCAACGAGGCCCTCGACGCCCTCACCCCGGGTCAACCGGCCGCCCTGCGGTCGGCGATCCCCGACGCCCAGTGGCTGCTCATCAGCGAAGACGGTCACGACGCCGAGCAACTGGCCTGGCATCTGCAGGCCCGTGGTGTGCACGGCGCCCGATTCGTCATCGGTGGGCACCGTGCGCTCCGTGCCGCCGGGGTCGGCGGCACCGTCACCGGGGTCTCCCCAGACCTGTTCGCCTGATCCTGCCTCCCGCTCGTTCCGTTGAGCCCGTCGCCTCACGCTCGTTGAGCCTGTCGAAGCGAGCTCCTTTCGACAAGCTCAAGGAGCGTGGGGAAGCTGAGCTCCTTTCGACAAGCTCAAGGAGCGTGGGGAAGCTGAGCTCCTTTCGACAAGCTCAAGGAGCGGGATGCGGCCTCAAGGAGCGTGGGGGAGCCGAGCTTGTTTCGACAAGCTCAAGGAGCGGGACGCGGCCTCACGGAGCGTGGGACGGGCGGTGAACCCGTGGTCGGGGTGCCGTAATCTTGTTGACCGTGAGTGACCAGGCCGCACAGACCGACGACCAGACCCCCGAACAGCTGCGCATCCGGCGGGAGAAGCGGGAACGCATCCTGTCCGAGGGACGCGAGGCGTACCCGGTCGGCGTCGAGCGCACCACCTCGCTCAAGGAACTGCGCGAGAAGTACGGCCATCTGGAAGCCGGCGACGAGACCGGGGACGTGGTCGGTGTGGCCGGCCGCGTCATTTTCCTGCGCAACAAGGGCAAGCTCTGCTTCGCCACCCTTCAGGAGGGTGACGGCACCCAGCTGCAGGCCATGGTCAGCTTCAACGGCGTCGGTGAAGAGGCCCTCGGCCGGTGGAAGGCCGACGTCGACCTCGGCGACATCGTGTTCGTGCACGGTCAGGTGATCTGCTCGCGCACCGGGGAACTCTCGGTGATGGCCGACTCGTGGGAGATGGCGTCCAAGGCGCTGCGCCCGCTGCCCGTCGCCCACAAGGAGATGAACGAGGAGTCGCGGGTCCGTCAGCGCTACGTCGACCTCATCGTCCGGCCGGAGGCCCGCGAGATCGCCCGCACCCGTGTCGCGGTGATGGCCGAGCTCCGCACGTTCCTCACCGACCGCGGCTTCCTCGAGGTCGAGACCCCGATGCTGCAGACGCTGCACGGCGGCGCCGCGGCACGCCCCTTCGTCACCCACTCGAACGCCTTCGACATGGATCTGTACCTGCGTATCGCGCCGGAGCTGTTCCTCAAGCGCTGCGTGGTCGGCGGCATCGACAAGGTGTTCGAGGTCAACCGCAACTTCCGTAACGAGGGCGCCGACTCCACGCACTCGCCCGAGTTCGCCATGCTCGAGACCTACGAGGCCTACGGCGACTACAACGACGCCGCGGTCATGATCCGCGAACTGGTGCAGTCGGTGGCGATGGGGGCGCTCGGCACCCTCACCCCGACCATGCCCGACGGCTCCACCTACGACCTGTCGGGAGAGTGGACCACCCTCGAGATGTATCCGTCGTTGTCGCAGGCCCTCGGCCGGGAGATCGTGCCCGTCGAGACGTCGGTCGACGAGCTGCTGGCCATCGCCGACGAGGTGGGGCTGGAAGTCCCCAAGGACAAGGGCTACGGCCACGGCAAGCTGGTCGAGGAACTGTGGGAGCACATGGTCGGGGAGAAGCTGGACCAGCCGGTGTTCGTCCGCGATTTCCCGGTCGAGACCTCACCGCTGGTGCGTGCGCACCGCAGCGTTCCGGGCGTCGTGGAGAAGTGGGACCTGTACGTTCGCGGTTTCGAGCTGGCCACCGGCTACTCCGAGCTCGTCGATCCGGTGATCCAGCGTGAGCGGTTCGTCGACCAGGCGCGCCTGGCCGCCGCCGGTGACGACGAGGCCATGGTGCTCGACGAAGAGTTCCTCGCCGCCATGGAGTACGCGATGCCTCCGACCGCCGGCACCGGCATGGGCATCGATCGGCTGCTGATGGCGCTCACCGGCCTCGGCATCCGCGAGACGGTGCTGTTCCCGCTGGTGAAGCCCCGCCTCGACGGCTGATCAGCGGGCCGACCGGCGGGCCGCTCGTCGGACCGCGGACGGCTCCCCCTTGTCGTGGGCGGTGAAATCCCGGAGCTCGCGTCGGCGCATCGCGCGGATCACCCGCTCATGGGCACGGGCGTGATAGGCGAGCGGTGAATAGGTGACGCGCTCCGGCAACACCCGCAGCGCGAATCGGTACAGCCTGAACAGGCGCTCCAGATAGCGCTCGTCGCCGTCGGTCCACTCCACGCCGAGGATTCCGCGAACCCGCTCGTCCATGGCGCCGAACGTCAGCGCATGCGTGAACCGGCTCAACGGCCGGTCGAGACGCCGGATGGCGGCCAGTGCCGGCCCGCGCGGAATCCACGACGGCAGGCCCCCGAGATCGGCCTTCGACACCGCGGCGGTGGGGGCCGCGAGGCGGTCCAGGTTCTCGACGAGCGCCGGATGGGCGATCAGCACCTCGTCGACCATGTGTCGGTAGTAGTCGTCGAACTCGGCGCGCGACGTGGGATAGCCGCGCTCGGGGACCTGCGTGATGCGGGCCAGGCGGACGTTGTCCGCGAAGATCTCGTCGAGTTCGGCGTCGGTCAGCGCGCGCCCCAGGAACAGTGGGGCCACCCGGACCGTCGTGGCGTAGGCGGTGGCGATCACCCAGCCGTAGGCGGACGGATCGAGGGCACTGATGTGCTTGCCGGCCTGATCGCCCGTCTCGGCCGTCATCTGCAACGGCCGGTGCATGCGACGCAGCCAGTAGCCCTGCTCGATGGCGGCTTTGCCGCCGTAACTCCATTGCTGGGTGGCGTCGAACGACCGGATCGCCCGGCCGGCGGGATCGCGGTCGGCCACCGAATACCGGTCGGTGACATCGCCGATCACCGGGTGCATGCCCTGCATGATGAAGGCGGCCCCGACGGCGGGCAGGAACATCCACTGCCCGGCCAGCCGTCCGGTGAGGCCGAGCGGGTCGATCAGATCGGGGATCGGCTGCACCCAGTCGGTCACGCTGCGACTCCTCTGCCGTCGGATTCTTCCCCTGTGACGCAGGTCTCCACTGGGGTAGGATCCAGTGTAAGAGACAAACTACGAAACTTGTCTCGATCATCATCCGTTGAACAGTGGAGGGTCATCCATGACCAAGCCGGCAGACGTATCCGTGCGGGCGGGCGACAAGGTGTCGTCCGAATCGCACACCCTGAGCGAACTGCTCGAGATCCAGAAGGCCGCCTTCCTGCGCGACGGCATTCCGGACGCCAAGACCCGGATCGACCGGATCAACCGCCTCGGCCAGATGCTGCTCGACAACGCCGATGAGATCACCGCCGCACTGGACGCCGACTTCGGCACCCGCCCGCGAGAACTCTCCATCGCCGCCGACGTCGCCGGCTGCATGATCGACCTCACCCATCAGCGTCGTCACGCGGCGGAATGGATGAAGGAGACGAACGTCTCCAAGGTGCAGGGACTGCTCGGCTTCAAGCAGCGTCTTCGTCACGACCCCCTCGGTGTCGTCGGCATCATGGGTCCCTGGAACTTCCCGCTGCAGCTGACGATCGTCCCCGCCGGTTCGGCGTTCGCCGCCGGCAACCGCGTCCTGATGCGTCCGTCGTCGATCACCGCCAAGACCACCGACGTCCTGGCCCGCGTGGCCCCGGACTACTTCTCCATCGAGGAATTCGCCGTGGTCACCAGCAAGCACGGCGGCGGCGCCGACTTCGCGAAGCTGCCCGTCGACCACATGTTCTTCACCGGATCGCCGGAGGTGGGCGCGTCGGTCGCGGCCGAGGCCGCCAAGAATCTCGTTCCGGTCACCCTCGAGCTGGGCGGCAAGAACCCGGCCATCGTGGACGTCGACGCCGACATCAGCGCCGCCGCCACGTTCCTCGCCGACGCTCGCATGGTCAACGGTGGCCAGGTGTGCCTGTGCCCCGACTATGTGTTCGTGCCGGAGAGCAAGGTCGGCGAGTTCACCGACAAGGTGATCGCCCGCTGGGCCGATAACTTCCCGACGATCCTGAAGAACACCCAGTACACGTCGACCATCAACGACAAGAACTACGAGCGGATCGTCGGACTGATCGACGATGCCGTCGACCTCGGGGCCACCAAGCATCAGGTGATCCCGGCCGGCGAGCAGCTGCCGGACGCCACTGCCCGCAAGATCCCTCCGACCTTGCTGACCGGCGTCAAGGCGGGCATGAAGATCGAAGAGGACGAGGTCTTCGGGCCGGTCCTCACCGTCTACCCGTACCGCGACCAGAAGGAGGCGATCGACAAGATCAACTCCGCAGGTCACCCGCTCACCCTGTACTGGGTCGGCGACGACAACGAGCGGCTCGCCTACGTCGCGGACCACACCCGCAGCGGCTCGATCAGCGGCAACGACTTCGCCCTCCACCTGCTGTCCGCCGGGCTGCCGTTCGGCGGTGTCGGTCGGTCCGGCATGGGCAACTACCACGGCGAGTTCGGTTTCGAGACCTTCAGTCATGCCCGCGCGGTGACCGTCTCGACCATGCCGATCAAGTTCTCCGAACTGATGTCGGCGCCCTTCACCAAGAGCGATACCCGCCTCACCGACGTGCAGATGAAGATGTGGAACGTCATTCAGGGACGCGCGTCCCGGAAGAGCCGCAAGTAGAGCTGCAGCCCTCGCAGAGACGCCCCGGCGACCACGGTCGCCGGGGCGTCGCCGCGTCTAGAGACGGGTCGACGCGGTGATCGTGAACTTGGCGTTCCGGGCCACCTGCCGGGTCGGACCGACGATCCGCTCCAATGCCGGCCGATAGCGCAGGTGCGAGTTCCACACGCACCACAGCTCGCCGCCCGGCGCCAGCGCGCGGGCGGCATCGGCGAACAGGTGGCCGGCGATGCCGGTGCTCACGGCGGCATCGCTGTGGAACGGCGGATTCAGCAGGATGAGCGGCTGTGAGCTTGCCGCGAGGGTCTCGGTGCCGTCGGCGCGCACCACATCGACGCGTCGGTCCACACCGCTGAGACGTGCGGTCGCGGCGGCCGACGCAGCGGCGGCCGCCGAACGGTCGGTGGCGGTCACGGTCAGGCCGGGCCGGGTGAGGGCGAGGACCGCGGCGACGATCCCGGTGCCGCAGGCCAGGTCGAGCGCCGAGGAGACCTCGGGCATCGCGCCGACCTGCTCCAGCAGGAACCGTGTGCCGATGTCGATGCCCGTCCCGGCGAACACCCCGCCGTGCGCGGCCACGACCAGGCCGCCGTCCGGCACGGTCGGCGAGCGGTGCGTCTCGGTCCGTGGCCACCGGGCAGCCGCATCGAGGGCGGCGTCGCGGCGAGGCCCGGTGGCCGTCAGCATTCGTGACTTCTGGCGGGCCCGGCTGACATCGACGCGGTCGAAGACGGTGAGCAGGACGTCGTTCATCGACGTCGACATGTGCTTGATCCGCCCGCCCGCGGCGACCGTCACCGTCGGATCGGCGTGGGCGGCGATCATCGCGGACACCTCGGCGAGCCGATCCAGCGATCGGGGGAGGCGGAGCAGGACCGCGGTGGCTCCGTCGAACGTCTCCGGGGCGAGCGGCAGCGACGTGAAGCCGCCGTCGGACAAGGTGTCCGAGAGTCGGCGGGCGTTGGCGGCGAGTGCGCGCTCACCGGTGATCAGGTCCTGGTGGACCCGGACCTCGCCGGCCCCCTGCGACACCGCGCCGAGCGTGAGAGCCCCGTACGAGTCGTCGACCACGACGAGCCGCCCCGGCGCGGTCGATGCGCGCAGCGGGGCGGTCTCGTCGAGCAGCAGCCGATCGGCCGCGTCGGAGGCCTGAAGGCCGGGCCCCTCGACGTCGGGGAAACGGCGCAGGTCCAGATCGGTGTCGATGGTCTAGAGACTAGGTCATCGCACGACCTGCTCCGGCCGTCAGGCGCTGGGAGCGTGGATGGTGAGCGGCACGCCCGGGAACAGTCGCGCGAACTCGGAACGGCTGCGACGCAGCGCCGCCGTGCCGTAGCCGCGCTTGCGATCCATCGGCCGGATCCAGACCCGGACGTTCACTTCGCCGTCGCGCAGTTCGCCGAACACCAGGCCCACCTTGTCGGAGCCTTCGAGGGCCACCAGCCAGGCGGCGTCCTCGGCATCCACCCGGTCGGCGCCGGCGGCCATCTCGTCATCGAGTGATCCGGCGGGGCTGCCCGAGCCGTCCGCCGACACCTGGAGTTCTGCGGTGCGCTCGGCGAGCAGGTCGGCGTCGTCGTCCGCGGAGAACGGCCGCAGATCCAGGGTGTCGCTGGCCGCGGCCGGGCGCTCGGCGGAGGTGAAGCTGATCGCCTGGTTCAGATCGTCCAGCTCGGCCTGGTTCTTGCGGCGCTCGTCCTTGGTCAGCTGGAAGAACGACATGTTGAGTACGGCGTCGGCGCCGAGCGGTGACTTTCCCAACAGCTGGGAGATGGTCGCGACGGCCGCTTCGCGGTCGTCGGCCTCGACGATCGCGTCGAGGACCTCGTGGCGCTTCTCGAGCGCGGTCAGCAGTGCATCGGTGATTTCTCGGCGTTCGGTGGCCTGGTCAACATCAGTCATGAAGGCGATGTTAGGGCCGAAATCACGGACGCGCCTGTTACCGGTGAGTGGACCCGCGAGTAACTTAGAAATGCCTGGTCAGAGCCCGTTAACACTGGGTAACGCGGGCGGGAAGGCGAGTGCTCGCAACGCGAAAAACGGGCTAACGAGGTCGAGCAGACTACTTCTGCCGTACGCCGTAACGCTTGTTGAACTTCTCGACGCGTCCGGCGGTGTCCATCACGCGCTGGTTGCCGGTCCAGAACGGATGCGACTCGTTGGTCACGTCGACGACGATCAGGGGGTAGCTGTTGCCGTCCTCCCAGTCGACGGTGCGATCGGACGTCGCCGTCGATCGGGTCAGGAACTGCGAACCGGTGTTCGCGTCCTGAAAGACGACGGGGTGGTAGTCGGGGTGGATGCCGGGCTTCATCGGTTGTTCTCCTCGTTGGTACTGATCTCGTAGGTGGTCGGTTCGGCGGGGTTGTCCTCGCAGGGCTCGTGGTGGACGTCGCCGAACGGTGACGGCAGCGTCGCCAGAAAGTGCGGTCCGCGAGCGAGTTCCTCGTCGGTGACGAGTGCGGCGTCGAGCGTGCGCCGGATCTCGTCCGGATCGGCGCGGTGGGTGACGGCCACGATCGACGAGTGCCGATCACCGTTCTGCTCGTTCCACCGCAGGGCGGCCATGGCGCGCACCGCCGGGGCGACGTCGAGCAGATCCTCCTCGGACCGGGCGGCGAGCCAGGTGGCCACACGGCTGATCCCGAGGGCGCCGCCCGCCGACTCGAGCCACAGGATGTCGTCGGAACTCGACGTGAGCCACATCCGGCCGCGCGCGCTGACCACGCCGTCGAGCAGGACGTCCAACGCGTCGTGCAGGCGTTCCGGATGGAACGGGCGGTCGGCCTCGTAGGTGACCAGTTCGACGCCGCAGTCGGCCTCGAGCGGCGGGCAGCCGTCCAGCAGCGGATCGAAGACCGTCGACAGGCGTCCGCGCCGGGACGCCGCCGGAAGGCTCGTCAAGACCTCGCCCATCTCGGCGATGGTCGGCTCGTGTCCATGGCCGATCGAACGGATCGACGCCGTGGGCGCCAGCCGCTCGAGCACCGCGAACAGACGTGCGGCACCGTACGGGTCCTCCGGCACCGGCGGACCCTCCACGATCAGGGCGTCGGCGAAGCGGGCCTGCGCCACCGCCACCTGGGCGACCGTGCGTTCGTCCTCCATGTCGGTGAGTTCGGCTTCGGTCAGGGTGACGTCGCCGGTCGCGTCGTCGAGCCAGCGTTCCTGGCTGACGGCGCACAGGGTGGTGATGACGTGGACGTCGTCTCCGGCCGGTGCGGTCGGCAGACCCTCGCCCTCGACGAGGGTGCCGATGATCTCATCGACCACCTCTTCGGGCTCGAGGATCGGATCGAGCAGGACGACGATCCGGTGCACCCGCTCGTCGCGGTGCAGGCGCCGCAGCAGCGGCAGCAGATCGTGGCGAAGGGTGCAGGTGGCGCAGCCGTGCTCCAGCTGCACGCCCTCGATGAGGAATCGGTCGTCGTCGTCGGTGACGATCCGCAACTGACGCACCACGTAGCCGAGCGAGACGGTCCGGAGGTCGTGCGAGACGAGGGCGGTGCCGGCGATGGCAAGAGCGTTCGCGATGCGTGCGGAGGCGTCGCGGTCCAGTCCGGTCGCCAGGGTGACGGGGGTGCGCGGGGCGGCAGGGTGCACCGGGTCTCCTTCAGGTGGTCGTCTCGCTAACGAGAACGATTTTCGAAATCTGGATTCGTACTGTAGCGTCCCTCAACGTCTTAATGCGAATCAGTACCAATAAGGAGTCAGGAATATGTCGGCACGATGCCAGGTCACCGGGAAGGTGCCGGGCTTCGGGAAGCAGGTCTCGCATTCGCACCGCCGGACCAGCCGCCAGTGGCGCCCGAACATCCAGAAGCGCACCTACTGGGTGCCCAGCCTCGGCCGCAAGGTCACCCTGCGGGTCAGCACCGACGGGATCAAGACCATCGACCGCGACGGCATCGACGCCGTCATGGCGCGCCTGGCCGCACGAGGAGAGAAGTTCTGATGGGTAAGAGCACCGACATCCGTCCGATCGTCAAGATGAGGTCGACCGCCGGCACCGGCTACACGTACGTGACGCGCAAGAACCGCCGCAACGACCCCGACCGCCTGGTCCTCAAGAAGTACGACCCCGTCGTCAAACGGCACGTCGAATTCCGCGAAGACCGCTGAGGAGAACCCCATGGCCAAGAAATCCAAGATCGCCAAGCAGGCGCAGCGCGAGGTGATCGTCGCCCGCTACGCCGAGCGCCGTGCCGAGCTGAAAGAGATCATCCGCAACCCGGCGACCTCGCCGGCCGACCGGCAGGCGGCCCAGTCCGAACTGAACCGTCAGCCGCGCGACGCCAGCCCCACACGGCTGCGCAACCGCGACTCCGTTGACGGCCGCCCCCGCGGCTACCTCCGCAAAGCGGGCCTGTCCCGTGTCCGTTTCCGGGAGATGGCCCACAAGGGCGAACTCCCCGGCATCCAGAAAGCGAGCTGGTGATGGCAACCGGCACCAAGAAGGGCGGCTCGGGCCGCAAGACCAAGCGCGACGGCCCCGCCCGCAAGAAGCCGAACCCGGTCCCCGCGGACTTCGTCTTCGACTACAAGGACACCGCGACGCTGCGCAGGTTCCTGTCCGACCGCGGCCGCATCCGGTCCCGCTCGGTCACCGGCCTGAACCCCCAGCAACAGCGACAGCTGGCCACCGCGGTCCGCAACGCCCGGGAGATGGCGCTGCTGCCGTTCAGCGGCTGACGTCGGCCGATCCGGCGGCCCGGATCCACGCGACTGGGACGAATAGCCGAACCCATCTCAATGGCCGGGCAAACGGGACGTAATCCGCCGCGCCGACCTGCCGGTTCATCCATCAGTGCACGTGGTGGTAGTTTTCCCTGCACAGACTCAGGAGGGGATGTGCTGGACCGGCTCGCCGCGCCGATGGGGGGAGTGGGGGACTTCGTCGCTCTCGCCGCCGAGTCGGCGAGGGAGCTTTTCCGCCGGCCTTTTCAGGGGCGCGAAACCATCGAACAGTCGTGGGCGATCGCCCGCGTCTCGCTGGTTCCTACCCTGCTGGTCGCCATCCCGTTCACCGTTCTGGTGAGCTTCACGCTCAACATCCTCCTGCGTGAGATCGGCGTCCAGAACCTGTCGGGAGCCGGCGCCGCCCTCGGCACCATCACCCAGATCGGCCCCATCGTCACCGTCCTGATCGTGGCCGGAGCCGGCGCCACCGCCATCTGCGCGGACCTGGGCGCCCGCACCATCCGTGAAGAGATCGACGCCATGCGGGTGCTCGGCATCAACCCGATCCACCGCCTCGTCGTGCCGCGTGTCCTCGCCTCGACCGGCGTCGCCCTGCTCCTCAACAGCCTGGTGTGCACTATCGGCATCGCCGGCGGCTTCGTCTTCTCGGTGTACCTGCAGGACGTGAACCCGGGTGCGTTCATCGCGAATCTGACCCTCCTCACCGGCACACCGGAACTCATCATCTCGATGGTCAAAGCCGGCCTGTTCGGACTGTTCGCCGGACTCGTCGCCTGCTACCGCGGACTGCACGTCCGCGGCGGCGCGAAAGGCGTCGGCGACGCCGTCAACGAGACCGTCGTCTACTCGTTCATGGCCCTGTTCGTGGTCAACGTCGTCGTGACGGCGGTCGGTGTGAAACTGACGGCGGGATGACATGAGCCGCCACCACGAAACCGAGCCCAACCCCGGACGCGTCGCCCTGCACGACGCGAGCGAGGACTGGAACCGCGTCGGCGATCAGGCGCTCTTCTACTGGGACTCGATCGCCAACATCCCGCGCGCCCTCGCCGGGTACAAGAAGGAGACGCTGCGGCTGATCGCCGAGATCTCCATGGGCACCGGCGCGCTCGCGATGATCGGCGGCACCGTCATGGTGGTCGGCTTCATGACCCTGTTCACCGGCGGCACCATCGCCGTCCAGGGCTACAGCTCCCTGTCGGACATCGGCGTCGAAGCACTCACCGGCTTCTTCTCCGCCTTCATCAACGTGCGCATCGCCGTTCCGGTGATCGCCGGCATCGCTCTCGCCGCCACCATCGGCGCCGGTGCCACCGCCCAGCTCGGGGCCATGCGCGTCAGCGAAGAGATCGACGCCCTCGAAGTGATGGCCATCAAATCGGTGCCCTATCTGGTGAGCACCCGCATCGTGGCGGGCATGGTCGCCATCATTCCCCTGTACTCGCTGGCCGCACTCGCCTCCTTCCTGGCCAGCCGGTTCGCGACCGTCGTGCTGTACGGCCAGTCCTCCGGCGTGTACGACCACTACTTCTCGACGTTCCTCATCCCGACCGACATCCTGTGGTCGTTCGTGCAGGCCATCGTCATGGCGATCGCCGTCATGCTGATCCACACCTATTACGGCTTCACCACCTCGGGCGGACCGGTCGGCGTCGGTGTGGCCGTCGGCAACGCCGTGCGCGCCTCACTGGTCGTGGTCGTCGTCGTCACCCTGATCACCTCCCTCGCCATCTACGGTGCGGACGGCAACTTCAACCTGGCGGGCTGAGGGATGCGTCAAACTCGACCGGACTGGGTCCGCAAGCTCGCCGCCGTCATCATGGTCGGCGGACTCGTGCTGATCGTCGGCGTCGCCGGCGGACGGTTCCTCGGCTGGTTCGACAACACCCGCACCGTCACCCTCGACGCCCCGCGCGCCGGCCTGGTGATGAACCCCGACGCGAAGGTGAAGCTGCGGGGCGTACAGGTCGGCAAGGTCGCCAGCATCGAGCAGAACGGCGACCACGCGAGACTGACCCTGCACATCGACACCGACGACCTGCCGCTGATTCCCGCCAACGTTCGCGCCGACATCAAATCGAACACCGTGTTCGGCGCCAAGGCCGTCAACCTCGTCGTCCCGTCCGACGGCGCGCAAGGCACGCTGCGCCCCGGCGCCACCATCACCGCCGACCACGTGGTGGTCGAACTCAACACCGTCTACCAGCAGCTCGTGAACGTCCTCGCGCAGACCGAGCCGGACAAGACGTCCACCATCCTCGGTGCGGTCGACGGTGCACTCTCCGGGCGGGGCGAGGCGATCGGACAGGCGCTCGAGCAGCTCACCGGAATCCTCGGAGTCACCAACAAGCATCTGCCCCAGCTCAACGACCTGCTCGAACAGGCGGCCGGCGCCACCGACGTCTACGCCGACGCCATGCCCGACCTCACCCGGATCCTCGACGGCGCCACCACCGTCGGCGACACCCTGGTCGCCCACAGTCCCGGACTGGACGCCCTGCTCATCAACGTCACCGGCATGGGCAACACCGCCGGCGGCGTGCTCGGCCGGTCCAAGGACGATCTGATGTCCACCCTGACCGACCTGCACCCGGTGACGTCGCTGCTCGGACGGCAGGCACCCGGCCTGCGGTGCTTCATCACCGCCGCCTCCGACGCCACCGATGTCGCCCGCCCGCTCCTCGGCGGACGCAACGGCATGCTCCTCCTGGACGCCGGCCTGATCCCCGGCCAGGACCCGTACCGCTACCCGCAGGATCTGCCCGCCGTCCGCGGCGACGGTCCGCCCACCTGCGAGGGCGGTCTCTCCGACATCGACGCCAAGACGCCGGTCAAGTTCCACGTCATCGACAACGCGGAACAGCCGTACCAGCCGCGCACCGAGCCGAAGGTGCAGCCGTTCAAGCTGTTCAATCTGCTGTTCGGAGGGCCGGCCCGTGGCTGACACCCGAGAACAGGCGATCGAGAACGCCGTCGCCAAACGTGAACGCGCCTACCGCGCCACCATCATCAAGCTCGCCACCTTCGTGGTGGTGATGCTGGTGGTGATGACCGGACTGTTCCTGGTCTTCAGCCGCTACCAGCCGGGTGCCACGGACAGGTACTCGGCGATCTTCAGCAGCGCCTCCCAGATGAAGAACGGCAGCCGCGTCCAGATCGCCGGCGTCAACGTCGGCACCGTCCACCACATCGGCCTCACCCGCGACAACAAGGCGAAGGTCGACTTCAGCGTCGACGACACCTTCCGCCTCCCCAAGACCGTCCACGCCCTGATCCGGTACGAGAACCTGACCGGCGACCGCTACCTCGCCCTGGAACCCGGTGACGGACCGATCCACGACTATCTGCCGCCCGGCGCGCAGATCCCCGAGTCCGCGACCGAACCCGCCCTCGACCTGGACCACCTGCTGGGCGGATTCAAACCCCTGTTCCGCACGCTGAAGGCGAACGAGGTCAACGACCTGTCCGCCGCGCTCATCGCGGTGTTCCAGGGGCAGTCGGGCGCACTCAACACGCTGCTGCAGCACACCGCCTCGTTCACCGGTCAGCTCGCCGACCGCGACGCCCTCATCGGATCGGTGATCGACAACCTCAACACCACCCTCGGCACCCTGCAGAACGATCACGCCGGGCTGGACCACAGCGTGGACCTCCTGCAGCAGCTGGTGTCCGGGCTCTCGGACGACCGGTCGATCATCGGCGAGTCGATCGGGCAGACCTCCAGCGCCACCACCCGGCTGGCCGACCTGCTCGGCACCACCCGTCCGGACATCAAACAGTCGCTCACCTCCCTCGGCCAGACCTCCGATCAGGCCCTGCAGTCCGAGGACTTCCTGCGCACGCTGCTCGGCAACCTGCCCGGCGACTTCAAGACCCTGTCCAACCTGGGCAGCTACGGCGCCTGGCTGCAGATCTACTTCTGCCGGATCCGGCTGATCCTGCCCGGCCCCGGCGACTCGCAGTACTACTTCACCGCCATCGACGCGATGGGCGACAAGACGAAAGCCGGCGGGAGGTGCTCGCCATGAACCGCTCCCGCGTCTCCATGGGCATCATCGGCACCGTCCTGACCGTCGCCCTCGTGCTGTCCGCGCTGCAGATCGACCGGCTGCCGATCGTCTCCCAGGTCAGCCGCTACGACGTCTACTTCGACGACGCGGGCGGCCTCGCCGTCGGCAACGACGTCAGCGTGGCCGGCGTCAACGTCGGCAAGGTGGAGAAGATCTCGCTCGACAAGACCCGCGACGGTCTCAAAGCCAAGGTGCGGTTCCGGATCAACGACACCATCGAGATGGGGGACCGGACGCGGGCGGCGATCAAGACGGAGACCGTCCTGGGCCGGCGCAACCTGTCGCTGACCCCGATCGGCGACGGCCGGCTCGCCCTCGGCGGCGTGATCCCGGTCGACCAGACCACTTCGCCGTACTCGCTGACCGACATGCTCGACGATTCGGTCTCGACGCTCGCCAAGACCGACACCGGTCAGCTCGACGACGCGCTCGACACGCTCTCCGACGCGTTCTCGAAGACCCCGCCGAACGTGAAGGCGGCCGTCGACGGCATCGGCGACCTGTCCAAGACCATCGCCGACCGCGACAACGCCCTGAACGACCTCCTCGACCGGGCGCGCGGCGTCACCGACATCATCGGTGGCCGCAGCAAACAGATCCAGCAGATGCTGGTCGACGCCAACGCGCTCATGGGGGAACTCCAGACCCGCCGCGCGGCGATCGCACAGCTGATCACCGGGACCCGTGATGTGAGCGCCGAACTGTCCGGTTTCGTCGACGACAACGACGCCCAGCTGACCCCGGTGCTCGACAAGTTCAACCGCGTCCTCGACATCCTCAACGACAACGAGAAGAACTTCTCCGACGCCATCGACAACCTCGGTCCCTACGCCAACATCCTCGGCGAGGCCGTCAGCAACGGTCCGTACTTCTCGTCGCTCGTCGGCCTGCCCACCTGGGGCGACTACATGGGCACCTTCCTGCGGATCCTGCAGCAGAAGTATCCGGAGGCGGCCCGCTACTTCCTCGACTACGGCGGCTTCCCGCTCGCCCCCAACGCCTGGTCGCAGGCGCCGAACGCCGACGCCCCCGACGTGGCGCGCCCGACGCCCAGCCACAGCCCGCCGACCCCGCAGACGTCCACCCCGAAGACGTCGACCGGGCCGGCCACCCGCGTGCCGGGAGGTGAAGGCTGATGGCCTCGCCGATGCACCGTTTCCGGGCCGCCAGTTTCCCCAAGCGCGCGATCGCCCTGATCGCCGCGCTGCTGGTGGCGGTGTCGGTGGCCGCCGTGGTGAACCTGGCGTTGCAGCGGGCCACGCACCGCACCCTCACCGCCTACTTCCCGCAGACCACCGGCCTCTACAAGGGGTCGCCGGTGAAGGTGATCGGGGTGAACGTCGGCAAGGTCGACGAGATCACTCCGCGGGACGGGGACGTGAAGGTCGTCATGCACGTCGACAAGAGCACCCCGATCCCCGCCGATGCCCGCGCCGTGATCGTCGCGCAGTCCCTGGTGTCCGGGCGCTTCGTGCAGCTGACCCCCGTCTACAGCACCGGCCCCGAGATGGCCGACGGCGCCGACATCCCGATGGAACGCACCGCGGTGCCCGTCGACTGGGACGACGTCAAGAAGCAGCTCACCCAGCTCAGCGATGCCCTCGGTCCGAAGAGCGGCACGCAGGGCGGCGCCGCCGACCTGATCGACACGGCCGCCGACAATCTCGACGGAAACGGCGCCGCGATCGCCCGGTCGATCTCCGAGATGTCCGACGTGATGGGCACCATCTCCGACAACCGGGACGACCTGTTCGCCACCGTCCGCAGCCTGCAGAAGCTCACCGGCCTGCTGTCCCAGAACCACGAGCAACTGGTCGAATTCAACGGCCGCATGGCGTCGGTCAGCGATGTGCTGGCCGGCAGCGACACCGAACTCGGCGATGCGATGACCAACCTCGACGAGGCGGTCGGCGACCTGCAGGGCTTCCTGAACAAGAACGACGCCGCCGTCTCCGGCACCATGTCGCGGCTCGCCCAGTTCACCGGCACCCTGAAGAAGAAGGACGAGGGGCTGCGCGGTCTGCTGCACTCGGCGCCCAATCAGCTCGCCAACTTCTACAACATCTACAACCCGCTGACCGCGTCACTGGACGGCGTCTTCGGTCTCGGCATGGGCAACAATCTGATCACCCTGCTGTGCGGTTCGCTGGCCTCGACCGATCGTCCGATGGACACCGACCACGAGGTGGAGAAGTGCGTCGACCTGATGGCACCGATCATCAAAGATCTGGCCGTCAACTTCCCGCCGTTCATGTCCAATCCGGTGATCGGCCGGACCGCCACGCAGGACATGATCACCTACCAGAACGACGACGTCCGCGACCGCGCCCAGGCGGGCGTGAAGGACCGTGACGTCGCCAGCACCAAGCCGATCGCCGAGGATCCGCTGACCAAGATGCTGCTGCCGTTCGGGGGTGGACACTGATGGCTGGACGCCGCGGCGTGGCCGCACTGCTCGCGATGGTCCTGACTCTGGTGCCGGCCCTGACGGGCTGCGGCGTCGACGTCGCCGCCGACCTGTCCGGCATCGGCGCCCAGGGCACCGGCAAGGGTTCGTTCCGGCTCACCGCCCGCATCCCTTCGGCCGCCGGACTGGTGCGGAACGCCCCGGTGATGATCGCCGACACCACCGTCGGCAGTGTCGCCGACATCAAAGTCGACGACTGGAACGCCCTCGTCACCGTGCAACTCGATCCGGGCACCAAAGTGCCTGAAGGATCGCACGCCATGATCGGCATGACCAGCGTCCTCGGGTCGTCGCACCTGGAGATCGTGCCGCCGGACAAGACGAACGGCCGCTATATCGGCGACGGCGGTGCGCTCGCACTGCCCAACTGCCCCGACCAGCAGAACATCGCCGCCCCGTCGGGGCCCGCCCAGCCGGACCTCAACGAAGCGCAGCACGTCGACCCCTGCCGCTACCCGACCACCGAGCAGGTGCTGAGTTCGCTGTCGGTGGTGCTCAACGGCGGCGGCCTGTCCCAGGTCGGCGACATCGTGCACGAACTGGACGGCGTTGTCGGCGGCCGCGCCGACGTCCTCGACGACCTGATTCCGCGCCTGAACACGCTGATGACCGATCTGGACAAGCAGACCGACGACATCATCGCCGCCACCGACGGACTCGACCGGCTGACCGCGGAGATCAACGACCAGACGCCGGTCGTACAGAAGGCACTCACCTCCGGACCGCAGATCCTGCAGCTGATGGTGAACGAACGCCAGAACCTGGTGTCCGCGCTCGACTCGGTCGGCAAGCTGTCGGACACCGCCAATCAGGTGATGAAGAAGAACGGCGACGACATCAAGGCGATCGTCCCGAACCTCCGGGAACTCCTCGGGCAGCTCGCCAGCACGGGGCCGGCCCTGACCAACTCGCTGCGCATCCTGCTGACCTTCCCGTTCATCGAGGACACCATCCACACCGTGGTCAAGGGCGACTACGTCAACTCCGATCTCGTCCTGAACCTCACCCCCGACCGGTTGAGCCGGTCGATGATGACGTCGCTGGCACTCACCGGCCCCGAAGGCCTGCTCGGCTCGTCCGGCGGCAACGCGCGCAAGTCGGTCGACCCGCTGCTCGCCCCGTTCGACCCCAACGGCGACAAGCCGGCCCCGAGCACGAAGCGAGGCGGCCGATGAAGATCACCTCGTTCGTCCGCGCCCAGCTGATCGTGTTCGCGATCGTCACCGTCATCTCGGTGACCGCGATGGCCGTCTTCTACATCCGCATCCCGCAGATGTTCGGGATCGGCAGCTACAAGGTCACCCTCGACATGCCGGCCTCCGGTGGCCTGTACAAGAACGCCAACGTCAGCCTGCGCGGCGTCGACGTCGGCAAGGTGACCGGTATGAAGCTCACCCCCGGCGGGGTCGCCGCGACGCTCACCATCTCTTCCGGCACCCACATTCCGGCCGGCTCGTCGGCGACGGTGCGCAGCGTGTCCGCGGTCGGCGAGCAGTACGTCGAGTTCACCCCGCCGGCGGGCGGCGGCTCGGGCCGCCTGCGGGGCGGATCGACGGTGAACGTCACCGAGATGCCGGTGGAGATCTCGTCCATGCTCGACCAGGCCGACAGTCTGCTCAGCGCCGTCAACGACACCCGGCTCCGCGAGGTGATGGACGAGTCGTTCCAGGCGTTCGACGGCACCGCGCCGCAACTGCAGCGGCTGCTCGACTCGATGACCCTGCTGGTCGGCGAGGCCGACAAGAACCTCGACCACGTGATCTCGCTGATCGATCAGACCGGTCCGATCCTCGAGACACAGAACCGCACCGCCGACCAGATCCGCTCGTGGACGCACGACGTCTCGGTCTTCACCGACCGGTTGCGTGCCCAGCAGCCCGACATCGTCGGCATCCTCGACAAGGGGCCGGGTACCGCGGCGGCCGCGCAGAAACTGTTCTCCGACATGAACGACTCGTTCCCGCTGGCCGTGTCGAATCTGCGCACCGACGCGCACACGATGGCCGTCTACCTGCCCAACCTGCGGCAGACGATCGTGCTCTATCCGCGCGTCCTGTCCACCCTCATCACGTCCATCAACAACGGCTCCAACCGGTACGGACCGGCCGTGAACTTCACCCTCGGCTTCCAGGATCCACCGACCTGCACCGTCGGCTTCCTGCCCACCGACAAGTGGCGGTTCCCGGATCAGCAGGACCCGCAGAACCTGCCGTCGGGCATGCTGTGCCGCCTGCCGCAGGACGCCCAGGAGGCGGTCCGCGGCGCCCGCAACTTCCCGTGCGTCGAATACCCGGGCCGTCGTGCGCCGACACCGGCCGAATGCAAGACCGGCTACAAGGCGTCGCCGCGCGACAACGTCGCCTTCCCGAACGGGCTGCCCGGCACCGACCTCCCGCGCCAGCCCGCCGGCTACGTGGTGCCCGGGACCCCGGAGGCCTACGACGCCGATCCCGCCCTCTATGCGACCACGTACGATCCGGAGTCAGGAGACTTCATCGGACCGGACGGCAAGACCTACAACGCCGGTCTCGGGAAGCAGAACCGGAAGACCGAATGGACCGACCTGATCACGAGCACGGTGAAGCCGTCGTGAGCGACGCCGACGACACCACCGAGGACGCCGCGGCGCCGGCGGCCGGCGGCCCGGTCGTGAAGAAGACCAGTCCCGTCCGCCGCGCGAAGAAGTCCCCCCGGTCCTCCCGCTCCGCGGCTTCGTCCGCCGGCTCCTCCACGCCGTCCTCCTCCCGCACCTCGACGCCGTCCTCCTCCCGCACCTCGACGCGGTCCTCCCGCTCCTTGAGCCTGTCGAAAGGAGACCGCGAGGAGGAGTCGAGCTCCGTCCCGAAGCGCTCGGGCGTCTCGGTCTCCACGCGCGGCCTCTGGTTCACCGCCGCTGCCGTGGTCGCGGTGCTGGCGATCGCCGCGTCCACGTTCTTCGTGATCGCGACCGCACGCCTGCATCACGAACGGGACCTGCGTGCCGAGTACTCGTCGTTCGCCAAGACGACGATCGTGAAACTGATGACGCTGAATCCGGACAACGCCGACTCGATGTACGACTTCGCGATGAAGGAGACGAGCGGCCGGGCGCAGCAGATGTTCCGCGACAACATGAAGCAGGTCGCCGACCTGGTGCGCAAGGGTGACGCGAAGACGGAGACGAAGGTGCTCGCGGAGGCGGTCAGTGAGGCCGGCGACGACGAGGGCACCGTGCTGATGGTGGTCGGCTGGGTCGACAAGTCGGCCAGCGACACCGATCCGGTGCTGCTCACGTACCGGTGGAAGGTCGACATGACGAGGATCAACGGCGCCTTGAAGCTGACCAACCTGGAGTTCGTGCAGTGAAGCCGTCACGCTCCTCGAACGCGTCGTCACGCTCCGCGAGCTCATCGTCACGCTCCGTGCGCTCGCCCTTACGCTCCTTGAGCCTGTCGAAAGGAGTCCCGGTCCTGCTGGCCGCGATCCTGCTGGCGACGGTCGTGCTCGGCGTGCGGTATTGGTCGGCGCAGTCGGTGGAGAGCGCACGGAACAGTGCGCTGGCGGCGGCTCGCGACTATGCGAAGCGGATGTACGAGTGGACGCCGGACACCATCGAGGGCAACACCAAGTACATGATGGGCGTGCTCACCGGGCAGGCGAAGAAGGACTACGAGGAGCGCGTGGTCGGTGAGCGCATCGTCGAGCAGGCGAAGGCGCAGAAGGTGGTCTCCACGATCACCGATCAAGGCTCCGCGGTCGAGGAGAACACTCGCAACACGGCGCGCGTGCTGCTGTTCGTCAATCAGTCGGCGAGCAGCGCGGCGCAGCAGGATGTGGAGGTTAATCCGAGCCGGATGACGTTCACCATGGAGCGTGACGGCGGTACCTGGAAGATCTCGCAGATCGAGATGCTCACCGATCAGACGCTGCAGGATGCCATCGACCCGAACGGCGACCGCGCCACCGCGACGCCCGTGCCCGGCCCGTCGTCGCCGGTCCCCAGTTCCGCGGCCCCGAGTTCGGCGCCGTCCGGCGGTTAGCCCGTGATTCCGTGTCACCTGGTGACACGGAATCACGACTTAAGCGTTCAGCGGGCCGGGGTGACGTCCAGGACGACGTCGAATTCGAGGAGGTCAGCGCCGGTCGCGACGGGCTTCTTGTCACCGTTACCGGCGTGAGCTGCGCGGGCGGCCCCGCCTGCCCACGCGTCGAAGCTGGCCTGGTCCTCCCATTGCGTCACCACGAAATACCGGTCGTCGCCTTTGACGGGGCGCAACAACTGGAAGCCGAGGAATCCCGGCTGGTTTTCGACGGTGCCCGCGCGGGCGGCGAACCGCTTCTCGAGTTCGGCGCCTTGACCTTCGGGGACCTGGATCGCATTGATCTTCACAACAGCCATACCCGCGACAGTACCCATGCGGCCTACTCTCGACACCATGAGTGATCGACTGCTGCTGGTCTACGACGGGGACTGTGCCTTCTGTTCGTCGTGCGAGCGATGGATCGCCCGGCGCGTCCCCGTGACGACCGTCCCGTATCAGCGTGCCGACCTTGCGGCCCTGGGCTTGTCGACGGCCGACGCCGAGCAGTCGATCTGGGTGTTCGACGGCGACGATGTGACCTCCGGCGCCGACGCGGCGGCCGCCCTGCTGCGGCACGCCGACACCGGAGGCTGGCGCGTGGCAGGCCGGGTGCTGGCGTTGCCGGGTATCCGTTCGGCGGCGCGTCCCGCCTATCGTCTCGTCGCCCGGAACCGGCACCGGATGCCGGGCGGAACCCCCGCCTGCCGCCTGCCGGAGTGAAAGATCAACGGCGGCGTGTGACGGTCACACCACGCTCCGGGGTCCAGACTGTGATCTCCAGTTCCTCGGCGCCGGGGGCCACCCGAGTCAACACCACCTGCATGATGTCCAACTGAAAACGATCCGGCTCCACCTCGACGGCGCGGGCAGCGATCTTGCCGTCACCGAGCCAGCCGGCCGGGTCGTCCGGTGGCGGATCCTGGGTCGGGCAGTGAACTGCGACGCGTGGGTCCCGCCGCAGATCGTCCGCGCGCCGCGCGCCGGGCATCATTCCGAGATACAACCGCCCGTCGTCGGCGAAATCGACTTCCGTTCCGCTGATCCGTGGACCACCGTCCCGCCTGACGGTGGCCATCGTGGCGTGCTTGCCCACTGCGAACGTCCGCCGGACGGTATCGGCCAGCTCGGGAAATCGGGAATGAAAATCCGCCCAGGACGTCATGCCGACATCGTGCACCACGCCTCCGACACTCAGGCGGGTCTGGTCCATTCGGCCGTGTAGCGGAAACCGAGGCGCCACCGGAGCCGTGACCCGGGCAGATACTCATCGAACAGAGCCCTCAGTTCGGCGAACGTCAGATCGGGATCCTTCACCGGGAACGGCGGGGGAGTGGGAGCCGCGGCACGGACCCGTCGCGGATGCCGGATGAACCCGATGATCGGGTTGGTGACCATCGACGCGTAGTCCCACAGATGGTCGGTGAGACTCTCCCGGCGGGCCAGCCCCACCACCAGGAATCGTCCACCGGGCGCGAGGAGGCGCTTCACCTGAACGAGAGTGTCCGGGGTGTCCAGATGATGAAGGACGGCCGTCATGGTGATCAGATCGAACGGGCCGTCGAAGTCGGCGAGGTTCGCCGCGCTGATCGTGACGTTCGGCAGGCCTGCCGTGCACCGAGTCGCGGCCTCGCGCATCGCGGCATCCGCATCCGTGCCGGTGACCGCGCCGAACTCCCGCGCGAGTTCGGTCAGCAGTCCCCCGCGACCGCATCCGACGTCGACCGCGGTGCGCCTCTCCGCCGGCAGATTCCGCAGAATCCACGGGATGAACGCATCGTTGTGACTCCACGGATGGCGTGCATTCAGCCGGGCGAGCGCCGTCGAACCGGCCGACACGACGGGATTCACCGATCTGCGGACATCCATGAGTCCCGACCTTACTGACCGGGGTTTCGAGACGGCCCTCCTTCGTCGGGCCTCCTCAACCACCGGGTCTAGCGGGTCTCCTCAACTACCGGGTTTGGCGGGGTCTCGTCAATCACCGGGTCTGGCGGGCGTCTCCTCAGCCACCGGGTTTAGCGGGGCCTCCTCAACCACCGGGTCTAGCGGCGAGGAACGCCTCGACGGCACCGCGGTAGGTGTCCGGGGCGTCGTCGTGCACCAGGTGACCGGCGCCCGGGACGCGGAGGTACCGCGCGTGCGGGTTGCGGTCGGCCATGTCCGCCATCTGCCCGGCCGGCGTCACCGTGTGCTCCGCCTCGATCAGCAGCGACGGCACCGCCACCGACTCCCACTGCGGCCAGAAGTCGCGGGTGCCCCACTCCTCGGCGATCGCACCCCACACGGCGATCGACCCGTGCAGCCGGCCGTCGTCGAACGCTTCGTAGAAGTAGCGGCCGGCCACCGGGCCGAACATCGCCTCCGCCTCGGCCCGGTCGGCGAACCGGTCCGGCCAAGTCGCGAACCACGGCTGCCACGGCCCGGTGGTCTGGCCCCGGAAGTCGGGGGCCATGTCCTCCACGACCAGTGCCGACACCAGCTCCGGGTATTCGGCGGCCGTGCACCAGGCGTGAAGGCCGCCCATCGAATGGCCGATCAGCACCACCGGCCCGCGATCCAGGGCGGTGATCGTCTCGGCGACATCGGCCACGAACCGTCCGGTCGCCAACTCGTCGGGCGACGGCCGGCCGACCGTGTCGGCGCCGCGATGGAACGCCGCGTCGACGGTCACGACGCGGCCGTAGTCGCGCAGCCAGGGGATCTGCCGGGACCAGGTGCGGCCCCGTCCCATCAGGCCGTGCAGCAGAAGGATGGTGCCGACACCGTTATCGGTGCCGCCGTGGTCGGTGACCGGAACATCGCTGTGCACAGCAGAGAACCCTAGGGCACGAGCCCCAGGGTTCTCTGCGATGTCGGCGAAGCGTCAGTGCATCATCGCCGGCGGCAGATCCACCGACTCCTCGTTCTCGGCTGCGGCGATCTTCGTGCGCGGCAGGAAGAACGCCGGAATGAAGGTGACGGCGATCAGGCCGACGGCCACCCAGAAGGTGTGCCCGTACGACTCGGCCATGTTGACCCTGGCGGTCTCGAACGCCTGCTGCATGGCGGCGGCCTTCTCCGGATCGACCGGTGCGGACGTATCCGGGGCGGCGGACGCGGACTGCAGAAGGTCACGCGTGGTCACGGTCAGCATGCCGGTGAAGATCACCGTGATGACGGCGGTACCGATCGACGACGCGGTCTGCTGGATCACGTTCACCAGCGTCGAGCCGTCCGGCACCTGCTTGGGGCGCAGGGTGGCCAGCGCCGACGACATGATCGGCATCATCGTCATACCCATGCCCAGGCCCTGAACGAACAGCGCCAGACACAGCACCCAGTAGGGGGTGGTGGTGCTCAACTGGGTGAACACGACGAAGCCGATGAGGATCAGCACCAGGCCCGACAGCACGAACTTGCCGGGACCCATCTTGTCGGTCATCCTGCCGGCGATCGGCATGGTCAGCATGGCGCCCAGACCCTGCGGTGCCAGCAACAGGCCGGCCACCAGCGTGGATTCGCCGCGCACCGAGATGAAGTACTGCGGGTACAGCAGCGAGGCGCCGAAGAACGCGATCATGAAGAACACCATCGAGATGACGGCGATCCTCAGGGTCGGATTCTTGAACAGTCGCAGATCCAGCAGCGGGTTCTTCGAACGCAGTGCGTGGTAGATGAAGCCCAGGATCAGTGCGCCGCCGATGATCATCGGGACGTACACCGCCGGAGTGGCGAAGGTGCGATGCTCGGCACTCGACGAGACGCCGTACAGGAACAGCGCCAGGCCCGGCGACAGCAGCAGCAGGCCGAGGAAGTCGATGCGGGCGGGCGACGGCTCCGCATCGTCCTTCAGAGCGAAGAAGGCGTAGATCAGGGCGATGATGCCGATCGGGATGTTGATCAGGAAGACCCAGTGCCAGCTGGCGATTTCGATCAGCCAGCCGCCGAGGATGGGGCCGGCGATGGGGCCGAGCAGCATCGGGATACCGAGGACGGCCATCACTGAACCGACGCGATCCGGGCCGGCGGCCCGGGTCATGATCATCATGCCGACGGGCATGAGCAGACCGCCGCCGAGACCCTGGATCATCCGGTAGATGATCAGCTCGGTCATGCTGCCGGCGGTGGCGCACAGGATGGAGCCCAGCACGAACAGCACCAGCGACGTCATGTAGACGCGTTTGGTGCCGAAGCGCGCGACCGTCCAGCTGGACAACGGGATCACCGCGGCCAGCGCCAGCGTGTAGCCGGTCATCGACCAGGCGGCGCCGGCGGTGGTGGTGTGGAACGTCTGGATGAACGTCGGCTGGGCCACCGAAACGACGGTGACGTCCAGGATCGACATGATGGCGCCGAGGACGACGACGCCGGCGACCACGAAGACGCCGCGGTCCAGAGGCCGGGCGACCGGTGCGGCCGGGGGTGGGGAGGTAGTCATGGGATTCCTTCTACTTGGTGACCCGGCAGCCGTGGCAGTCGGGCAGCGAGGGGAGGTATTCGAGTGCGGCGGTCATCGCTGAGACGAGCCGTTCGCGGACGCTCGGCGGTACGGCGCCCGCCATGGCGACCACGCTCTCAGTCTTCATGCGGAACTGGTCGTTCATCATGTCGATGCCGCCCGGGGTGAGCGAGAGACGCTTGACGCGCCGGTCGGACGCATCCTCCCGGCGTTCGACCAGTCCGGCCGCGACCAGACGGTCGACGGCCCGGACAACGGCGGCGAGCGACAGCCCGACCTCGGCGGCCAGATCGTGGGTGGCCATCCCTTCCTCCCGGAGGAGGGTGAACAGGATCCGGATCTGGGACACGGTGATGTCGGCGGCCGCCATGTGGTCGACGGCCTTCTGTCGTTCGGTGTGCACGATCCGCTCGGCGAACTCCGCCATGACGGCGGCGGTCGCTTCTGCGCTGGGTGCGTTCACGGTCGGGGACACCTGAAATAAGTTACGGACGCGCAACTATTGCTGCAACACAAATATCGGTGACCTTGCTCACCGGTGCCCGGGCGCCCGGATCACTACAGTGGAGAGCATGACTCCCCAGGTGACAGGCATCAAGGATATTCCGGTCAAAGCGCTCGACGGCTCCGACACGTCGCTGAGCGACTACCCCGGTCCGCTGCTGATCGTGAACGTCGCGTCCAAATGTGGACTCACCCCGCAGTACGCGACCCTTGAGGAACTGGCGAAGAACTACGGCGGGAAGGGACTCACCGTGGTCGGCGTCCCGTGCAATCAGTTCATGGGGCAGGAGCCCGGCAGTGCGGAGGAGATCGCCGAGTTCTGCTCCACCACCTACGGCGTCACCTTTCCCCTGCTGGAGAAGACCGACGTGAACGGCGACGACCGTCATCCGCTCTACGCGGCGCTCACCGAGTTCCCCGATGCGGACGGGCAGGCCGGCGACATCCAATGGAACTTCGAGAAGTTCCTGGTGAGCCCGGACGGGGAGGTGCTCGCACGCTTCCGTCCGCGCACCGAACCGGACGCGCCCGAGGTGATCGCCGCGATCGAGGGCGCGCTACAGTAAAGCCGACATCCGGACGTGTGAGGAGCGGTGCGCAGATGGCGCGTGTAGTGGTCGATGTGATGCCCAAGGCCGAGATCCTGGACCCGCAGGGGCAGGCCATCGTCGGTGCTCTCGGGCGCCTCGGTTTCAGCGGCGTCTCCGACGTCCGGCAGGGCAAGCGTTTCGAGCTCGAGGTCGACGACTCGGTGGACGACGCGACGCTCGAGCGGATCGCCGAGGAACTGCTGACCAACACGGTCATCGAGAACTTCGCGGTCACCCGCGTCCCCGGCGACGAGAACGCGTGATCCGATGACCGCGAAGATCGGTGTGATCACCTTCCCGGGCACTCTCGACGACGTCGATGCGGCCCGCGCGGTCCGGCTGGCCGGCGGCGAGCCCGTCTCGCTGTGGCACGGCGACGCCGACCTCAAGGGCGTCGACGCCGTCATCGTTCCCGGCGGGTTCTCGTACGGCGACTACCTGCGCTGCGGAGCCATCGCCAAGTTCGCCCCGGTGATGGGTGAAGTGGTGCAGG
The DNA here is from genome assembly GCF_047600565.1 of Gordonia sp. (in: high G+C Gram-positive bacteria). Taxonomy (GTDB): domain Bacteria; phylum Actinomycetota; class Actinomycetes; order Mycobacteriales; family Mycobacteriaceae; genus Gordonia. The sequence goes on along the minus strand of NZ_JASGKN010000001.1, from coordinate 1,863,900 downwards.
CCGCCGGCAAGGGCATGCCGGTGCTGGGCATCTGCAACGGCTTCCAGATCCTGTGCGAGGCCGGCCTGCTGCCGGGTGCGCTCACCCGCAACGAGGGCCTGCACTTCGTCTGCCGCGACCAGTGGCTGAAGGTCGAGTCCAACACCACCGCCTGGACCACGCGCTTCGAGGCCGGCGCCGAGATCCTCATTCCCCTCAAGTCCGGTGAGGGCCGCTACGTCGCCTCGGAGCGCAAGCTCGAGGAGCTGAAGGGCGAGGGCCGCATCGTGTTCACCTATGCCGGTGACAATCCGAACGGCAGTCAGCTCGACATCGCGGGCGTCTCCTCGGAGAACGGCCGGGTGGTCGGACTCATGCCTCATCCCGAGCATGCGGTCGAGGCGCTGACCGGTCCGAGCGACGACGGTCTGGGCCTGTTCTATTCGGTACTCGACTCGGTGCTCGCCACTGCGTGACCTCGCTCCCCGAGCCTGTGACTCCCGCTCCTTGAGCTCGTCGAAAGGACGTCAGCGTTGATCGGAAGCTCTGCCACCGCCGAAGGTCTCTGCACGTTCGTCGACGCCTCGCCGTCGCCGTTCCACGTCTGCGCGACGGTCGCCGCCGAACTCGAGAAGCACGGGTACCGGCGGCTCGAGGAGACCGATGCCTGGAACGGCGCCGCGGCAGGAAAGCACTACGTGATCCGCGGCGGTTCGATCATCGCCTGGAACGGGGAGGCGGCCGACGGCCCGCGCACCCCGATGCGGATCGTCGGCGGTCACACCGACAGCCCCAATCTGCGGGTCAAGCAGAATCCCGATCTGGTGGTCGCCGGACTGCAGGTGGTGTCCCTGGAACCGTACGGCGGCGCGTGGCTGGACTCCTGGCTCGACCGCGACCTCGGTGTCTCCGGGCGCCTGGCCTACGACGACGGCGGTCGCGTCGCCCACACGCTGGTGAACATCGACGAACCGGTGCTCCGGGTGCCGCGGCTGGCGATCCATCTCGCCGAGGACCGCAAGACGGTGACGGTCGATCCTCAGCGCCACCTGAACGGGGTGCGCGGCATCGGGGAGTCCGAGCCGTTCCTGGACTGGGTGGCCGGTCGCGCCGGACTCGATCCGGCCTCGGTGCTCGGCTGGGATCTGATGACTCACAGCCTCGAGCCGTCCCGGCTGATCGGTGCCGGCCGCGACCTCGTCAGCACGACCCGGCTGGACAACCAGGGCACCTGCTACTCGGGTCTGCGCGCACTGCTGGACGCGAAGCCGGATGGTCACGTCGCGGTACTCGCCCTGTTCGACCACGAGGAGGTCGGCTCCGGATCCGAGCGCGGGGCGTCGTCGGACTTCCTGGTGACGGTCTGCGAGCGCCTCGTCACCGCTGCCGGCGGCGACCGTGAAGACTTCCAGCGGGTGATGGCGGCCAGCTTCCACGCCTCCGGCGACATGGCGCACGCCACCCACCCGAACCGTCCGGAACGGCACGAGCCGACCCACCCCATCCTGATGGGCGGAGGACCGGTGCTGAAGGTGAACCAGAACCTGCGCTACGCCTCGGACGCCATCGGCGAAGCCGAGTTCGCGTTGTCGTGCCGGGACGCCGGGGTGCCGTTGCAGCGGTACATCCACCGCGCCGATCTGCCGTGCGGTTCCACCATCGGACCGCTCACCGCCGCCCGCACCGGCCTGCGGACCGTCGACGTCGGCGCGCCGCAGCTCGCCATGCACAGCTGCCGGGAGACGATGGCCGCCGCCGACATCCCGATGTACGCGGCCGCGCTGAGCGCGTTCCTCTCGCGCCGCTGACCCTCCTGCGGCGCGGTCAGTGGGGCCGCAGGACGCTCAGTGACGTGCCCTGCGTGAGCACCAGGTAGCCGTCGATCGCCTGCGCGGTGCCGTTGATCGGCAGCGTCCACGCGACCTTTCCGGCCTTGGTGTCGTAGGCGGTGAGCGCGTCGCGGTTGGCGAACACGGCCGTCTCTCCGGACGCGCCGACGCACTGCAGCAGATCGAGGTTGCTGTCCGGGTCCTCGATGTCCGGCGGCGGCATGCTGCCGAGGCGGGTGCCGTCGGCCAGCGCGAAGAAGACGCGCGACCGGTCCTTGCGCGCGAACGCGACCGTCTCGCCGCACGGCCGGGTGTTGGCCTTCGACAGTTGCGGGTCGCCGATCTGCCACAGCGCGGTGCCGCTGCCCGGATCGACGATCTCGTAGTGGCCGTCGTCGATCATCACCTGGCCTTCACCGGCACCGGTGAGCACGGGCAGGGTCGACGGTCCCGGGACGGGCGCGAGCGACTTCGCGGTCCGGGTGGCCGGGCCGACACGGGCGCCGTCGCGGGAATGGGTGATCACCGCCTCCTGGCCGAGACCCTCATGCACCTCCAGGACGCCGTGCGGATAGACCTGCATCCGGCACTGGGTGCAGGTGCGCTGGTCGGCACCGGTCGCCGGATCGACGATCGACGACGACCCGTCGGCCGTCGCGATCACCAGCATGCCGTCGTTCACGTGCGGCGTCGCCGCCGCGGCGAACGTGCGCGTCCACTTCGCCGAGCCGGCCGCGTCGTACAAGCCCACCTGATAACCGACCTGGTTGACGCGCAGGAAGTCGTGCCCGAAGCCGTAGACGTGAGCGGTGTCGTGCAGATCGCCGACCCGGGTGAGCGCGCCGGTGCCGTCGGCCAGATAGAAGCCGTCCGGCGCCGAGCCCAGCTTCACCGCGCAGCCGGCGCGGCCGTCGTCGTCGAGTCCACAGTCGCCCAGACCCGCCCGCACCGGCTCGGACCACTGCTGTGTGCCGTTCGCGGCGTCGATGAGAAGGAACGAGCGTCCGTACCCGCTCGGGTAGGAGACGAGCCAGTCGTCGCCGTGATGGTCTTCGACGGTGATCTGACCGGTGCCGGCGTAGCCGGGAAGCGTCGAATCCTCCACCGTCCAGGCCGTGGCCGGCTCGGACGAATAGTGCCGCAGCCCGCCGTCGCCGGCCGTGTACTGCTCGCTCGGCGAACCCCAGAGGACCAGCCCGCCGGTCAGGGCGAGCAGGGCGGCGCCGATCAGGGCGACGGTGCCCATGCCGAACGGGATCCGGCTGCGGAGATCGTGCAACGACATGGCGACCAGTCTGTCAGGTCGCGTTCGCTCACGGCGCAACCACCGGGGAACATCCCTCCAGCGTGCACAGTTGTATCCAGCAGAACCCGGTAGCCGCGGCAGCCGCCGCACGGTGCCCCGCAGACCACTACAGTGGTAGGCAATGGCACTCTTCGATCCCAGTGATCGGTTGCCGGGGCCAGCAACACGAGGAGAACAATGTTCGAACGGTTCACCGACCGCGCGCGCCGGGTCGTCGTCCTAGCGCAAGAAGAAGCGCGGATGCTCAACCACAACTACATCGGCACCGAGCACATCCTCCTGGGCCTGATCCACGAGGGCGAAGGTGTCGCGGCCAAGGCGCTGGAGTCCCTGGGCATCTCGCTCGAGGCCGTCCGCAGCCAGGTCGAGGAGATCATCGGCCAGGGCCAGCAGGCCCCGTCCGGCCACATCCCCTTCACCCCGCGCGCCAAGAAGGTGCTGGAGCTGAGCCTGCGCGAGGCGCTGCAGCTCGGCCACAACTACATCGGCACCGAGCACATCCTGCTCGGCCTGATCCGCGAGGGCGAGGGCGTCGCCGCCCAGGTCCTGGTGAAGCTGGGCGCCGACCTCAACAGCGTGCGCCAGCAGGTCATCCAGCTGCTGTCCGGCTACCAGGGCAAGGAGCCCGAGGCCGCCGGCACCGGTGGACGCTCGACCGACTCCGGCACCCCGTCGACATCGCTGGTCCTCGACCAGTTCGGCCGCAACCTCACCGCGGCCGCGTCGGAAGGAAAACTCGACCCCGTCATCGGGCGCGAGAAGGAGATCGAGCGGGTCATGCAGGTGCTGTCCCGCCGCACCAAGAACAACCCGGTCCTCATCGGTGAGCCGGGTGTCGGCAAGACCGCGGTCGTCGAGGGCCTGGCCCAGGCGATCGTCAACGGCGACGTTCCGGAGACCCTGAAGGACAAGCAGCTGTACACCCTGGACCTCGGGTCCCTGGTGGCCGGCAGCCGGTACCGCGGTGACTTCGAGGAGCGCCTGAAGAAGGTCCTCAAGGAGATCAACACCCGCGGCGACATCATCCTGTTCATCGACGAGCTGCACCAGCTGGTCGGTGCCGGTGCCGCCGAGGGCGCGATCGACGCCGCCAGCATCCTGAAGCCGAAGCTGGCCCGCGGCGAGCTGCAGACCATCGGCGCCACCACGCTCGACGAGTACCGCAAGTACATCGAGAAGGACGCCGCCCTGGAGCGCCGCTTCCAGCCGGTGCAGGTGGGCGAGCCGTCCGTCGAGCACACCATCGAGATCCTCAAGGGTCTGCGCGACCGGTACGAGCAGCACCACAAGGTGTCGATCTCGGATTCGGCGCTGGCGTCGGCCGCCACCCTGGCTGACCGGTACATCAACGACCGGTTCCTGCCGGACAAGGCGATCGACCTGATCGACGAGGCGGGCGCGCGCATGCGCATCCGCCGGATGACGGCTCCGCCGGATCTGCGCGAGTTCGACGACCGTATCGCCGAGGCCCGCAAGGACAAGGAGTCGGCGATCGACGAGCAGGACTTCGAGAAGGCCGCGGGTCTCCGCGACAAGGAGAAGCAGCTCATCGCCGAGCGCGCCGACCGTGAGAAGCAGTGGCGTGCCGGTGATCTGGACGTGGTGTCCGAGGTGACCGACGAGGAGATCGCCGAGGTTCTGGGCAACTGGACCGGCATCCCGGTGTTCAAGCTGACCGAGGAGGAGACCACCCGTCTGCTCCGCATGGAAGACGAGCTGCACAAGCGGATCATCGGCCAGGAGGACGCCGTCAAGGCGGTCTCGAAGGCGATCCGTCGTACGCGCGCGGGCCTGAAGGATCCGAAGCGTCCGTCCGGTTCGTTCATCTTCGCCGGCCCGTCCGGTGTCGGTAAGACCGAGCTGTCCAAGGCGCTGGCGAACTTCCTGTTCGGCGACGACGACGCGCTCATCCAGATCGACATGGGCGAGTTCCACGACCGGTTCACCGCGTCGCGGCTCTTCGGTGCCCCTCCCGGCTACGTCGGCTACGACGAGGGCGGCCAGCTCACCGAGAAGGTGCGCCGGAAGCCGTTCTCGGTGGTCCTGTTCGACGAGATCGAGAAGGCTCACCCGGAGATCTACAACACGCTGCTGCAGGTGCTCGAGGACGGTCGTCTCACCGACGGTCAGGGTCGTACGGTCGACTTCAAGAACACCGTGCTGATCTTCACCTCGAACCTCGGTACGTCGGACATCTCCAAGGCCGTGGGTCTCGGGTTCAGCAAGGACGACGGTAAGGGTTCGAACTACGAGCGCATGAAGCTCAAGGTGAACGACGAGCTCAAGAAGCACTTCCGCCCGGAGTTCCTGAACCGTATCGACGACGTCATCGTGTTCCACCAGCTGACGCAGGACGAGATCATTCAGATGGTCGATCTGATGATCGGCCGTGTGGAGAAGCAGCTGGCGAACAAGGACATCGATCTGGAGCTGACCGACAAGGCCAAGCAGCTGCTGGCCAAGCGTGGTTTCGATCCGGTGCTGGGTGCCCGGCCGCTGCGCCGCACCATTCAGCGTGAGATCGAGGATCCGCTCTCGGAGAAGATCCTCTTCGACGAGATCGGCGCCGGCCAGATCGTGCTGGTGGACGTCGACGGCTGGGACGGCGAAGGCGACGGCGAAGACGCCACCTTCACGTTCAAGGGCACGCCGCGTCCGCGGGTGGCCGCCGATTCGGCCGACGAGCTGATCGCTGCCGCCGCCGGCACCGGCAAGGAGAAGAGCGCCAAGGGTAAGAGCAAGGACGAGTCCGCCTCGTAACGGCTCGGCCGAACGCCACGAGACCGCGCCCTCCCGTTCAGGGAGGGCGCGGTCTCGTCGTCTCAGCTGCCGGCGCTGTCTACCGGTTCAGCCGCGACCGGAGGACGTCGACGCCGGGGCCCGAGAGGTCGTCGACGGCCACGCCGCGTCCAGCGACCGCCATGAGCAGTGCCTCGCCCGGGCCGGTCACCTCGGGACCCCGACCGGATGCCCACGTCATGTCCTCGGCGACCAGGCGCAGGCCGGTGATCCGGTGGTGGGCGTGAATCGGCGGCGCGAGGAGGGCGAAATCGATCGCCGGGATCAGGCGTTCGGCGGGGATCGTCCGAGGCAGCCCCAGTGGGCGGCGGATGTCCTGGTGATGCACCATGCAGTCGAGCAGGGCGATGCGGTCGAGCAGGGCGATGCGGCTCCCGAACGCTCGCGGCAGCCCGGACGGCGTCAGATGTCGGCTCAACAAGGCGACGAGGTGGTCGGGGGTGGCGTCCGCGAGGTCCCCGAGTCCCTGTTCGTTGGTCCTGTCGAATCGGAAGAGGTTACGGGTGAAGCGGGCGACCATCGTCGCCGCCGGTAGTTCGTCGTAGCTGAGATGGTGGGCGACGACGTCGCGGACGGTCCAGTTCTCGCAGAGCGAGGGTGCGGCCCACTGCTCGGGGGAGAGACCCTGGACCAGGTCGAGCAAGCTCGAGCGCTCCTGACGCGCCAAGGACTTCACGCTGAGCGGCCCCACCTGCATAGGTCGACTCTTGCAGACTTACAGGGGTACCGCAGGGAATCAATCCTGTTACTATTGAGACTGCTGTTGCCAATGTGACGGGAGTCTGCTGTGTCTACTCGGGCGCGTATCAGTGCGTTGTCGACGTCGGCGTTGATCGCCGCGTCGCTGCTGACCGTGCCCGCCGTAGCCGCCGCCGACCCCGCGACGTCCGTTCCCGCCGCGCCGTCGGCGCCGGCGCCGGCCGCCGTGGGCGTCTCGCAGATCGTCAGTGACCTGGAGGCGGGCCCGCAGGAGCGGCGGATCGTCGTGCATTCGGCGTCGATGAACCGGGACATCCCGCTCACCGTGCTGCGCCCCAAGGACACGAGTAAACCCGCGCCCGTCCTGTATCTGCTGAACGGTGCCGGCGGCGGCGAAGACGACGCGACCTGGCAGCAGAAGACCGATTACGTGAAGTTCTTCGCCGACAAGCAGGTCAACGTGGTGACCCCGATCGGCGGCGCGTTCTCGTATTACACGGACTGGCAGAAGGACGACCCGGTGCTCGGGCGCAACAAGTGGCAGACGTTCCTCACCCAGGAACTGCCTCCGCTGCTGAACGCGCACCTGCAGACCACCGGCAAGAACGCGATCGCCGGTATCTCGATGGCCGGAACCTCGGTACTGAACCTCGGCATCGCCGCCCCCAAGCTCTACAAGGCGGTCGCCGCCTTCAGCGGCTGCGCCCGCACCAGCGACCCGCTCGGACAGGCGTACATCCGCACGGTGGTGGAGGACCGCGGCCGCGGCGACGTCACCAACATGTGGGGGCCGCTCAACGGCCCGGGCTGGAAGGCCAACGACCCGTACCTGAACGCGGCGAAGCTGCGCGGCACCAAGGTGTATCTGACCACCGGCACCGGCATCCCCGGCGCCTACGACACCCCGAATGCGCGCCTCGTACAGGGTGATCCGGCGGTACTGATCGATCAGATCCTGATGGGCGGCGCGATCGAGATGAGCGTCAACAGCTGCACCGAGCAGATGCGTGAAGCGCTGGCCCGCAACCACGTCGACACCACCGTCACGGTGCGGCCGACCGGTACCCATTCATGGGAGTACTGGCAGGACGATCTGCACAAGACGTGGCCGGCCATCGAGCGCGACCTCAACAGCTGACCTCTACGGCGGTTGAGCCCGGGCGATGACCGCGCGAAGCGGGGACGACCGGGGTTTCGACACGGGTCACCGTCGTCGCTGCGCGCCGTCGGTGTCCCGGCTCAACCATCGAGTAAAGCCTGTGTCCCGGCTCAACTGTCGAGTGGAGGCCGGCGTCCCGGTTCAACCATCGAGTGAAGACCGGTGCCCCGGCTCAACCATCGAGTGAAGATCGGTGTCAACCGTTGAGATCGGACAGGAGTGCCTGGACCACTGCGGACCGCCGAGTTTCGGCGGCGCGCTGATGCACGGTGAGCGCATCCCAATGCCCGCCGAGCGTGCGGCTCGGTTCCTCGATCAGGACAGTCGTCATCCGGTCCAGCAGGGCGCGATAGCCGCGGCGATGCCACTGATCGACCACGGCCGCCGCCAGCGCGGGCAGATCGGTGTCCGACGGAACGGGCCACGGGCTGTCGGCATTGGGTGAGGCGATCTCCATCAGCAGGTTCCGGTACCGCGTCGACGTGTCCGGGTCGGCGGCGATCGCCCCGAGGGCGGCCGGCGTCAGCGGATCGTCGGCGTCGACGGAGGCGATCACCCGCCGGAACAGGTCGCTGTGGTCCGGGGAGTAGAACAACGGCGCCGACACGGCGATCACCTCGGGACCGTCGCGCCGGTCCCGGCCACCGACGAGCGCGTGCACCACGCCGACCGTCAGCGGGGCCGGTGCCCACACCAGCGCGGTGAGGAACTCGCGCTCCACGCCCAGGGTCTCGCCGATGTCGTCGATCTCCACCGGGATCCCGAGCAGCGCGACGTCGTCGTGCGAGGCGACCGTCTCCAGCTCCGGATTCTCGCTCATCGACCCGGCTCAGACCCGTCCGTGCGTCGCGACCCAGTCCACGAGGGGAGTGGTCTGGCGCCAGTCGGTGCGGATCCGGTCGGCGAGCGCCGGATTGCCGATCACGTCCTCGAAGTCGTACGACTTCATGACCGTCAGCGACCGATGCCGCAGCAGGTCGATCCTCGGATGGTCGAGCGACCAGCCGCGCGGAGCGGTCTTGACCCGGTCGCCGCCGATCGCCCAGCCCGCCCGGCGCAGCGTCGCCAGAATCTTCTCCAGTTCGGGGCCGAACCGGTCGTCGTCGATGGCCTGCCGGATCGCGGCCAGCCGATCCGGGGCGGCCTCGTAGAAGCCGCTGCCGACACGGAATCCCGGTGCCGCGATCTCCAGGTGGTAGCCGGTGGCCGGGGCGACACCGACGAAGGCGCCCTGATGGGTCTTGTAGGGCGTCTTGTCCTTGGAGAACCGCACGTCACGATAGGGGCGGAACACCTTGGCCTCGCCGAACTCGTCGGCCAGGCGATCGGTCAGCGCGACCATCGGATCCCGGACCGCAGCCCGGTAGACGTCCTTGTGGGCGTCCCAGAAGACCTTCGAGTTGTCGACCTCGAGGTCGTCGTAGAAGTCGAACGCCGACTCCGGAAACCCCTCGAACGTCATGCCGCCGGCTCCGCATCGTCGACGACGGCCGGGTTCTCGGGCGTCAGCACCTGTCGCGGCGCCAGCCACGTCAAGAAGACGGCACCCACCAGCAGGACGACGCCCAGGCCGATGCAGGCGTGCTGCATGGGCGGCACGAACGCGGCCTGCGCCCCCTCGGTGATGAACCGGGCGAGCGCTCCCGCCTGCGGCGGAAGCTTGTCGGCCACGGCGACCGCGCCGGCCATCGACCGACCGATCTCGGTGGCGGCACGATCGGCGGCGGCCGGGTCGACGGCGGCCAGCTGCGTTCGCGCCGACTCGGCGACCGGCCCGATCCGGTGGCCGTACCCCGCCGCCATCAGACTGCCGGCCAGCGCGATGCCCAAGGCGGCCCCCAACTCGCGGGCGGTGTCGTTGACCGCGGAGCCGATGCCCTGGTTGTCCTGGGGAGTGTTGGCCATGATCGCGGTGGTGGCCGGCGCGGTGGTCAGGCCGATGCCGACCGCGCACACGCCGAGCATGACCGCGACCTTCCAGTACGTCTGGACGTCGAAGAAGCCCAGCGCGAGGACTCCGGCGCCGAGGATCAGCATGCCGCCGCCCAAAACGAAGCGCAGCGAGTGGAAGCGCACGGCCACCCAGTTGCCCAGCAGCGCGAAGACGCCGACGCCGACGACGAGCGGGGTCAGTGAGACCGCCGACTTCAGCGGCGAGAACCCGTAGACGAGCTGGAGCAGCAGTAACAACAGGTAGAAGACGCCGAACGTCGCGAAGAACTGGAGCCCCACCGACAGGGCGCCCGAGCCGAACGCTCGATTGGCGAACAGGCGCACATCCAGCAAGGGGGACGGACTCCGCAACTCGATCCAGACGAACAACGCTCCCAACAGCACGCCGCCGATCAGGGTGCCCATAACGACGGGGTCGACCCAACCGCGGGACGGCGCCTCCAGCAGGCCGAAAACGATCCCGGTGATCGCCGCCACCGAGGCCAGCGACCCGGGCACGTCGATCTTCCCGGGATTCGAGTCCTTCGACGATCCGATGGTGAGGGCGAGCAGGAGCATGACGGCGGACGCCGCGGCGAACGTGATGAACACCGAATGCCAGCTGAAGAAGGCCATCAGCAGGCCGGTGACGAAGAACCCGCCGATCGCGCCGACGCCGGCCACCGCCGCCCAGATGCTGATGCCGATGGCGCGCTGATCGCGCGGCACGCCCGCGGTGATCAGCGACAGCGTCGCCGGCATGATCAGTGCCGCGCCGACGCCGGCGACCAGCCGGGTGGTGATCAGCTCCATCGACGTGGACACGAACACGGCGCCGAGGTTCGCGGCGCCGAAGATCAGCAGCCCCGTCATCAGGGCGCCGCGTCGTCCGAAGCGATCACCGATCGCGCCGGCGGGCAGCAGGAGAGCGGCCAGGACCAGGGTGTAGCCGTCGAGGATCCAGGTCATCTGCGCATTGGAGGCGCCGACGTCCTGGGCGATGTCGGGGAGCGCGGTGTTCAGGGCGGCCATGGCGGCGACCACGACGCTCACCCCGAGGCAGGCCATCAGGATCAACCAGACGGTTCGGACACTCCAGACACGCGAGGCGCTCATCACAGCGAACTCCCGCAACATGTGTCACAGTAGTCACACGAGTGAAACCCACTCACGATTGAAGGTGAACCGACATGGCCGCGAATCACGTTGCTCCGTCCCGACCCATCACCGACCTGAATCCCGTCCGGGTGCACGTCTGGCGAGTCATCGCTCTCCTGGCCGTGCTCGGCGGAGTGCTGGCCGCGATCCTGGTGATCATGATGGGTGCGGCCTAAGCGGCTGCGTTCTTCTCGATGGCGTCGCCCACCGGTCCGAGGGCCTCGGTGACGTAGCCCTTCGCCTTGCCGCGCAGCCCGTGGTAGGCCTTCGACAGTCCGGCCGGCGCCGAATCCGCCTGCTTGTCGGTCACCTCCAGCAGTGCCTCGCTCGCCTGATCCGAGTTCTGGGTCAGCCATGCGCCGAACCCGGTACCGGCCGGCTTGCTGTCCCACAGCGGCGACAGCGCGGTCAGGAAGTCCGGCAGCATCGCCGACGTCGCGGTCGCGACCACACCCGGCTTCACCTTGTTGACCGTCGCGTAGGCGGCCTTGACCGCGGCGCCGGACAGGCCCGACTGCGACTTCACCTGGTTGTCGATCACCTGCACCAGATCGTTGGTCAGGGCGGTGTCGTCGGAGACAGCGGCGGGCAGGGAGGCGTCAGCCATGAGGGGTCCTCTCGAAGAGATCGATGTATCGCCGTCATCCTGCCAGGGATCGGCGCCACGCGGAGAAGTTCGGTTGGCCGAAATCTTATCTACCGTCTACCCTGAACCCGTGACCGAGCAGACGACGCAGAACCACAGCGCCACCCCACGCACCGCACTGCTGCTCGGCCCCGCCTTCGTCGCCGCCATCGCCTACGTCGACCCCGGCAATGTCGCCGCCAACATCACCGCCGGCGCCAAGTACGGCTACCTGCTGGTGTGGGTGCTCGTCGCCGCCAACATCGTCGCCGTGATGATCCAGTACCAATCCGCCAAACTCGGCGTCGTCACCGGCCGCACCCTGCCGCAGACCCTCGGCAGCGCGCTGCCCGGACGGCGCACCCGACTGGCCTTCTGGGCACAGGCCGAACTCGTCGCCGCCGCCACCGACCTCGCCGAGATCATCGGCGGCGCCATCGCCCTGAAACTGCTCTTCGGACTGCCGCTCCCGCTCGGCGGACTCATCGTCGGCGTCGTCTCCATGATCCTGCTCGCCACCGCCGACGGCCGGCGCCAGCGACAGTTCGAAACCATCATCGTCGGGCTGCTCGCCGTCATCGTGATCGGCTTCCTCACCGGTCTCGTCGTCAACCCGCCCGACGTCGGCGGCCTGCTCAACGGCATGATTCCGCGCCTGCAAGGCAGCGAAACGGTGCTGCTCGCCGCCTCGATGCTCGGCGCCACCGTTATGCCGCACGCGGTCTACATGCACTCGTCGCTGGTCATCGACCGGCACGGGATCGACAACGACCCCGGCCGCATCCGCACTCTGCTGCGCGCCACCCGCTACGACGTGATCATCGCGCTCGCCATCGCCGGCACCGTCAACGTCGCACTCCTCGTCCTGGCCGCCACCAGCCTGTACGGCCGCGCCGGCACCGACTCGATCGAAGGCGCCCACGCCGCCGTCTCCGACGCGCTCGGCCCCGTCGTCGCCGCACTGTTCGCCATCGGGCTGCTCGCCTCCGGCATCGCCTCGACCTCCGTCGGGTCGTACGCCGGCGGCGCCATCATGTCCGGACTGCTGCGCCGCCGGATCCCGATGCTGGTGCGGCGGGCGATCACCATGATTCCCGCCCTGGTCGTCCTGCTCATCGGCGTCGAACCGACGATGGCGCTCGTCGTGTCGCAGGCCGTGCTGTCGCTGGGCATCCCGTTCGCGCTCATCCCGCTGCGCCGCTTCACCGCCGACCCGAAACGCATGGGCGAGTTCGCCGACTCGTGGCCGCTGCGCTGGGGATCCCTCGCCGCCGCCGTCGTGATCGTGGCACTCAACCTGGTGCTCATCGGCCTGACGATCTCCGGCGCACTATCCTGACAAACCATGGACGAACACGGCTACGAGCTGTCGGACCTGGCGGCGTTGGAAGCCGAGTCCGTGCACATCTTCCGCGAGGTGGCCGCCACCTTCGAACGCCCCGGCATGCTGTTCTCCGCCGGCAAGGACTCGGTGGTGATGTTCCACCTGGCCCGCAAGGCGTTCTGGCCGGCACCCATGCCGTTCCCGCTCATGCACGTCGACACCGGCCACAACTTCGACGAAGTCATCGACTACCGCGACCGCGTCGTCGAACAGACCGGCGTGACCCTGCTCGTCTCCAGCGTCCAAGACGACATCGATGCCGGCCGCGTCGTCGAACAGACCGGGCCCGGCGCCTCCCGTAACCGGCTGCAGACCGCCGCACTGCTGCGCGGCATCACCGAGAACGGCTTCGACGCGGTCTTCGGCGGTGCGCGACGCGACGAGGAGAAGGCCCGCGCCAAAGAGCGCGTCTTCAGCTTCCGGGACTCGTTCGGTGCCTGGGATCCCCGCAACCAGCGGCCCGAACTGTGGAACCTGTACAACGGCCGCCACCACAAGGGTGAACACATCCGGGTCTTCCCGCTGAGCAACTGGACCGAACTCGACATCTGGCGCTACATCGCCGCCGAGAACATCGAACTGCCGTCCATCTACTACGCCCACGATCGGGAAGTGGTCCCGCGCGACGGCATGCTGCTCGCCAAGACCCGCTTCCTGGAGACCTATCCGGGCGAGACGTCGTACACCGAGCGCGTCCGTTTCCGCACCGTCGGCGACGCCACCTGCACCGGCTGCGTCGAAAGCGACGCGGACACCCCGGAGAAGGTGATCGAGGAGGTGTCGGCCACCCGCGTCACCGAACGCGGCGCCACCCGCGCCGACGACCGGATCAGCGAATCCGGCATGGAAGACCGCAAGAAGGAGGGCTACTTCTGATGGCCGGAGAACTTCTGCGGATCGCCACCGCGGGCAGCGTCGACGACGGCAAATCCACGCTGATCGGACGACTGCTCTACGACTCGAAGTCCATCTTCGCCGACCAGATGGAGGCCATCGAGGCCACCAGCGCACGGCGCGGCGACGAGTTCGCCGACCTGTCACTGCTCACCGACGGGCTGCGCTCGGAACGCGAACAGGGCATCACCATCGATGTCGCGTACCGCTACTTCTCCACCCCGGACCGCAAGTTCATCATCGCCGACTCGCCCGGGCACGTGCAGTACACGCGCAACATGGTCACCGGCGCCTCCACCGCAGACCTGGCGATCATCCTCATCGACGCCCGCAAAGGCGTGCTGGAGCAGACCCGCCGGCACGCGTTCCTGTCGTCACTGCTGGGGATCCCGCATCTGACGATCTGCGTCAACAAGATGGACCTGGTCGACTACTCGCAGGAACGCTTCGAGGAGATCCGCGACGAGTTCGTCGCCTTCGCGGCCAAACTCAACGTCACCGATCTGACGTTCATCCCCATCTCCGCGCTCCGCGGCGACAACGTGGTCGACCGGTCCGAGGAGATGCCGTGGTACGACGGCCGGCCCCTGCTCGGACACCTCGAAAACGTCTACATCGCCTCCGACCGCAACCTGATCGACGCCCGCTTCGGTGTGCAGTACGTGATCCGGCCGCAGCGCAGCGACGGCTTCGACCACCGCGCCTACGCGGGCACCGTCGGCGGCGGCGTGTTCGCGGCCGGCGACAAGGTGGTCGTCCTGCCCGGAGGCTTCGGCACCACCATCACCAAGCTGTGGGGGCCGGGCGGCGAAGAACTCGACGAGGCGTTCGCGTCGATGGCCGTCTCGATGGAACTCTCCGACGAGATCGACATCGTCCGCGGCGACATGATCGTGCGGCCCAACAACCGGCCGCACGTCGACCGCGACCTGGACGCGATGGTCTGCTGGTTCTCCGACTCGACCACGTTGCAGCCGGGGTCGGCCTACCTGATCAACTGCGGCACCCGGCAGTCGAAGGTGACCGTCGCCGGCCTCAACTACCGCCTCGACGTCAACACGCTGCACCGTGATCAGGAGGCGTCGTCTCTCGAACTCAACGAGATCGGCCGCGTGCACCTGCACGCCCAGCAGCCGCTGCTGTTCGACCCCTACCGGCGCAACCGGCAGACCGGCAGCTTCATCCTGATCGACGAGAAGACCAACGCGACCGTCGCCGCCGGCATGATCACCGGACCCGTCGCCCACGACACCGATGTCGTCTGGCAGGGCACCAAGGTGAGCCGCGATCAACGATCGCATTCGGGTGCCACCATCTGGATGACGGGCCTCTCCGGGTCGGGCAAGTCGTCGCTGGCCGTGGAGCTGGAGCGTCGCCTGATCGCCGAAGGCCGCCCCGCCTATCTGCTCGACGGCGACAACCTGCGTCACGGACTGAACTCCGACCTCGGCTTCAGCGACGACGACCGCCGCGAGAACATCCGCCGCACCGCCGAGGTGGCCGCCCTGTTCGCCGACTCGGGCGCCGTGGTGCTGGTGTCGCTGATCAGTCCGTTCGCCGAAGAGCGGCGTCGTGCACGGGAGATCCATGAGGCGGCCGGGCTGCCCTTCCACGAGGTCTTCCTCGACACCCCCATCGACGAGTGCGAGGCCCGCGACCCCAAGGGGCTGTACAAGAAGGCGCGGGCCGGCGAGATCAGTCAGTTCACCGGTATCGACTCGCCGTACGAGCGTCCGGAGAACGCGGACATCGTGGTGAAGCCGGAGGACGGATCGCCCGCCGACAACGCCGCGGCGATCCTGCGCAACCTCGGCCTGTAGGTCGGCGGGCCCGTGCGCCGGGCCGGTCACGCCGGGTACACGCCGGTCAGGGCCAGGGTGCTGCACACGGTGATCAAGACGGTCTGCGCCACGCAGGTCCACGTGAGGACCGGCCGGGCGAGCTGCCGGTGACGGCGACGGTCGAGCCCGCCGATGATCGCGACGGCCGCCAGAACCACCACCGACACCGGCAGGACGACGACGGCGACGTGACTCCAGGTGACGTCGCACACCGGATGATCGAGCCGGCACGAGTGCCCGGCACCGGCTGACCCGAACGGCAGAATCGCGGACACCACCGTGCCCAGGACCACCTGGATCGCCAGCTGTACCGCGCACAGGACGGTGTCGAGCTTCCGCAGGTGCGGGACGTCGTACGGCGTCACCGGAGCCAGGGCGAATGCCGGGGCGGGGGCGTAGCCGTAGGGGTATTGGTTCATGCAGGTCTGACGGTCGTCGCCGTCACCGATGTTCCCTCAGCAGTGTTCTCTCCGTGGTTGTTCTCTTCGGGCCAGGGCGGCCTGCACGTCGTCGCCGGTGATGGTCATCAGGTCGGCTTCGGACAGGGCGGTCAGGTCGGCGGACGACGCCAGCCGGTGTTCGCGTTCCTCTTCGGCGGCTTCGATCAGGTTGCGGACGTAGCGGGCGTTGCCGGCGACGTCGACCGGTGCGCGCGATCCCACGGGAAAACGGTCATCCGGTGACCACAATCTCGTGAAATCCGCGTGCAGTGCGGCGGCCGCCGACGCCGACAGGCGCGCATCCCGGCCGGCGGCCATGGATTCGGCGATCAGGGAGAGTTCGGCGGCCGTGTACGAGTCGAACCGGATCCGTCGCCCGAACCGGGACTCGAGACCCTCATTGGCGGCGAGCAGCCGGTCGATCTCGTCGTCGTAGCCGGCCAGGATCACCACGAGCCGGTCGCGGTGGGTCTCCATCCGCTCCAGCAGGGTGTCGAGAGCCTCCCGACCGAACGCGTCGCCACCGGACAGGCCCTCCTGGATCAGGGTGTACGCCTCGTCGATGAACAGCACCCCGTCGAGTGCCCGGTCGATGAGTGCGGAGGTCTTGGGTGCCGTGCTGCCGAGGTGTTCGCCGACCAGGTCGCGGCGGGTGGCCTCGACCATCCGGTCCGTCGCCAGCAGCCCCAGCGCGTGATAGAGCCGCGCGACCAGGCGGGCGACGGTGGTCTTGCCGGTGCCGGGTGGACCGGTGAACACCAGATGCAGAGACCGGTCACCGGTCCGCAGGCCGCGCTGCTCGCGCACCGCCGCCAACTGTGCGGTCGCCCGCAGCCGGGCCACCTGCTGTTTGACCGCGTCCAGGCCGACGTGGCGGGACAGTTCCGCGTCGATCTCCTCGAGCGCGGCGGACCCGGACGGCGGGTCCGCCGCCGGCGCGCCGTCAGACGGCAGCAGAAGCCGGTAGGCCGGATCGGCCAACGCGGTGGCCGCCTCGGTCAGGCCGGGATCGAGTGCGACGGCCTCCTGCAGCAGGGCGCGGGCGGCCGGCTCGTCGCCACACGTCCGGCGGGTCAGTCCCATCGTGAACGCGGCCTGGGCGCGGCAGTTCGTCAACGGGCCGCCGCGCGCTCTCTCCAGCCGGCGCACACCCTCCTCGAACAACCCCGACTGGACGCAGGCCGTACCGGCCATCAGTTCGGCGGCGGTGACGAGGCATTCGTCGTCCCAGGTCTCCATCCGTGCCAACGAGGCCAGCACCGCGCTCCAGTCGTGATCCTTCAGGTGGGCGGCGGCCCGGCAGAACGCGAGGATCGGCGCCGCACCGGAGAGCTCGTCCAGGACGGCGTGCGCCCCGGCGGCATCGTCGCCGGACAGCAGTGACGCCGCGTAGGCGACGGCGGCGCCGGTCGCGTCGTGCACCGGATAGTCGACGAACATCCCGGTCGGCGCCCGGCCGCGCAGCCACCGGTCGGGCAGGCCGAGTCGCCGCTGTTCGGCGCCGATCGACGCCCGCGCCGAATACAGGCCGAACAACGTCTCCCCGGTGGTGTCGCCCGCCGCGAGCCGGCCCAGCCAGGGCATCGCCCATCCTCGGGTCTGCTTCGGCGGCACGGGTGAACGCCGCCCGGGCCTCGCCCGTCTGGCCGTCGCCCAGTGCGATCACACCCGCCTGGACGTTGTCGCGCGCGAAACGTCGACGATCGTTCACGGTCCCCCCGAACCTCCGAATGACTTCGACGGTAGACCGATCGACCGCGTGAACACATCGCGTCGACGCGGGTTGTGGACAACTCTCAACCGAGGGTCGCTGGAGCACCGGCAGTGCCCGGTGCGCCGGATCCGTCCCCACCTGGTCCGCCGTCCCCGCCGGTCGCCGAGCCGGTGGTGTAGGTGCCGGAGTGGCCTTGGACCGTGGCCGCTCCGCCCTTGCCGCCGGCACCGCCCACTGCTCCGGAGGAATCACCCCGTCCACCGTCGCCGCCGCGTCCGCCGGTCGCCGACGTTCCGTCGAGGAACGCGGCGGGCGGCGCTATCGAGATCGCGCCGCCGCCCCGACCACCCGCTCCACCCATTCCGGAGCCGCCGGCGCCGCCTGTCAGCGCGGAGTTCTGGATCTTTCCGTTGCCGGCGACCATGGCGGTCGTATCGCCGCCCTTGCCGCCGTCCGCGTCTGCGGCGTCGCCACCGCGACCGCCGGTCTGGTAGACGTCCGCGCTACCGCCGGGATCGTTCTGAGCGCCGATCTCCACACCCGTCGACAACCAAGCCCCTCCGCCGTCTCCGGCATTGCCGATTCCGGTCGAATCGCCGCCGGCGCCTCCCTGCAGGACTCCGGTCGCACCGCTCGGCGCGTCCGGGCTGATCGTCGAGTCGAGAGTGGCGTCGCCGCCCCGGCCGCCATGGCCTGTCGTCGGGGTCGTGAACGGCGTGCCGTCGGGGTGGCGGTTCACACCGCCGTGCCCGCCATCGCCGCCCAGCGCCCAGAGACGAGCGAAATCGCCGGCGTACGGGGATCCGCCGATGACGGCATCACCGCCGTGTCCGCCGATCCCTCCGGCCCCGGCCGCCGAGCCGTCCCCGCCGCGTCCGCCGGCACCGCCGACCGCCTTACCGTCGATCCGTGCACCGACCGCATAGGCGTTGCCGCCGCCTCCTCCGCCACCACCGCCGTGCCCGGTGGCGTCTCCGCGGCCGCCTGCTCCGCCGATCCCTCCGGTCACCGTGACGGTGCCGGCCGGTCCCACATCCAGTCCGGCGGAGCCGTTGCCACCGTGACCGCCGTTCCCGCCACCGCCGACCGCCCCTGAGCGGCCGGCCGCCCCGTTTGCTCCCAGCAGGCCGAACAGACCGCCTCCTGGCCCGCCGTCGCCGCCGTGTATTCCGCCGGCGCCCCCGTCCCCACCGGTCCCGCCGGCGCCGGACTCGAGTCCGGCGCCCATGCCGATCTGCCCGTCGGCACCATTGCCGCCATCACCGCCGCGGCCGCCGTTCCCGGCGTTCCCGCCGGCGCCTCCGGCGGACAGGAGGAAACCGGTGCCGGCTCCGCCGTCGCCGCCCGGGCCGCCGTCGCCTCCGCGAGCTCCGTTCCCGGCATCGCCCTCTGCGGCACCGAGCCCAGGCCGGACGCCGGCGATGCCGTCGTCGCCGCGCGTTCCGGCACCCCCGGCGCCGCCTGCGCCGCCGGCTCCGCCGACACCGAAGAACCAGCCCGGTGCAGACCCGCCGGTTCCTCCGGCGGCACCTATCCCGCCGGCCGTTCCGGCGCCTCCACGTCCACCGGCACCCCCGTCACCGAGAAGCATCCCGCCACGACCGCCGGTCCCGCCTGCGGTGCCGGCCTGACCGTCGCCGCCGCGCCCGCCGTCGCCGAGGAGGGCTGCGTCGCCGCCCCGGCCCGCGCCGCTGTAGCCGTTTCCGCCATCACCGAACAGGAGTCCGCCGCGACCGCCATCGGGGTGGATCGCCGTCCCGTCGGTCCCGTTGCCGATCAGCACGGTTCCGGCCGCACCGTTGATCGATCCGGCGAGCGTCTGCCCGGCGGGATTCTCCATCCACACCTGCTGACCGAGGTCGTGGAGCGGCTGATAGATCAGCTGATCGACGCCGTCGGTCGGGTTCGAGACGGTGTCGGCGTACGCGTCGGCCTGACCGAATCCGAACACGATGAGGCCCGTGCCGGCAGCGACGGCGATGAGCGTCGCGCGACGGCGATCGATGGGATGTGGCTTCATGATGATTCCTGTCTTTCTGACCGACCCTGACGGTTCGATCGAAGCGTGGCGACCGCGGGCCGGTTCGGGTAGTCGACTACTCGTTCTCCGCGCTCGGGCCCGGCGGACGGAACGGGTCCACGGCGGGCGCGAGGCGCCGTCGGCGCTGACATAGACTGTCCGGTGTGAGCGCCCAGGTAGATACCGTTTCCCACGCCGTCGAGACCCCCGACCAGCCGCAGCCCTTCACCGAGCTCGGACTGAAGGACGACGAGTACGCGCGGATCCGCGAGATCCTGGGCCGCCGTCCCACCGACGCCGAACTGGCCATGTACTCGGTGATGTGGTCCGAACACTGCAGCTACAAGTCGTCCAAGGTGCACCTGCGCTACTTCGGTGAGACCACCACCGACGAGATGAAGGCCGGCATGCTGGCCGGCATCGGCGAGAACGCGGGTGTCGTGGACGTGGGCGACGGCTGGGCCGTCACCTTCAAGGTCGAATCCCACAACCACCCGAGCTATGTGGAGCCGTACCAGGGTGCGGCGACCGGTGTGGGCGGCATCGTCCGCGACATCATGGCGATGGGCGCCCGCCCGATCGCGGTGATGGATCAGCTGCGGTTCGGTGCGGCCGACGCTCCTGACACCCGTCGCGTCGTCGACGGCGTGGTGCGCGGCGTGGGCGGCTACGGCAACTCGCTCGGTCTGCCGAACATCGGCGGCGAGACCGTCTTCGACGCCAGCTACCAGGGCAACCCGCTCGTCAACGCCCTGTGCGCGGGAGTACTGCGCACCGAAGACCTGCACCTGGCGTTCGCGTCCGGCGCCGGCAACAAGATCATCCTGTTCGGCGCCCGCACCGGCCTCGACGGCATCGGCGGCGTCTCCGTCCTCGCATCGGAGACCTTCGACGACGACGGTGAGAACTCCGGACCGAACCGCAAGAAGCTGCCCAGCGTGCAGGTCGGCGATCCGTTCACCGAGAAGGTGCTCATCGAGTGCTGCCTCGACCTGTACCGCGAACACCTCGTCGTCGGCATCCAGGACCTCGGCGGCGCCGGACTGTCGTGCGCGACCTCCGAACTGGCCGCAGCCGGTGACGGCGGCATGCACATCGACCTGGACAAGGTGCCGATGCGCGCCGAGGGCATGACCCCGGCCGAGGTGCTGTCCAGCGAGTCGCAGGAACGCATGTGCGCGGTGGTCAAGCCCGAGGACGTGGACGCGTTCATGGAGGTCTGCCGCAAGTGGGACGTGCTGGCCACCGTCATCGGCGAGGTCACCGACGGCGACCACCTCCAGATCGACTGGCACGGCGATCGCGTGGTCGACGTGCCGCCCCGCACCGTCGCCCACGACGGCCCCGTCTACCACCGTCCCGTCCAGCGGCCCGACACCCAGGACGACGTCATCGCCTCGACCACGGCCGGCCTGGCGCGCCCGTCCGGGGCCGACGAACTGCGGGAGACGTTCCTCGAACTGCTCGCCAGCCCGGCCCTGTGCAGCCGCAAGTTCATCACCGAGCAGTACGACCGGTACGTGCGCGGCAACACCGTGCTGGCCGAGCACGCCGACTCCGGCATGATCCGCATCGACGAGACCACCGGCCGCGGCATCGCGATCTCCACCGACGCCTCCGGCCGGTACACGTTCCTCGACCCGTACCGCGGTGCGCAGCTGGCGCTCGCCGAGGCCTACCGCAACGTGGCCGCCTCGGGTTCGACCCCGAAGGCCGTCACCAACTGTCTCAACTTCGGTTCCCCCGAGGATCCGGCCGTCATGTGGCAGTTCGAGCAGGCCGTGCACGGCCTGGCCGACGGTTGCGCGAAGCTCGGCATCCCGGTCACCGGCGGCAACGTCAGCTTCTACAACCAGACCGGCGCGACGGCGATCCTCCCGACCCCGGTGGTGGGTGTGCTCGGCGTGATCGACGACGTCGACCGCCGCATTCCGACCGGCTTCGGCACCGAGCCGGGGGAGACCCTGATCCTGTTGGGTGAGACCCGCGACGAGTTCGACGGCTCCATCTGGGCGCAGGTCGAGCACGACCATCTCGGCGGCGTTCCGCCCGAAGTCGATCTGGACCACGAGAAGCTGCTCGGCGAGATCCTGGTGGCCGCATCGCGCGACGGTCTCGTGTCGGCCGCGCACGACCTGTCCGAGGGCGGCCTGCTGCAGGCGGTCGCCGAGTCGGCGCTGGCCGGCGAGACCGGCTGCCGGATCCTCCTTCCGGAGGACGCGGACCCGTTCGTGTGGCTGTTCTCCGAGTCGGCCGGCCGCGTGCTGGTCGCGGTGCCGCGCACCGAGGAGTCGCGTTTCTGCGCCATGCTCGACGCCCGCCAGATGCCGTGGACCCGGATCGGCGTCGTCGATCAGGGCAGCGACGCGCTCGCCGTGCAGGACCAGTTCGAGGTCAAGCTCGACGAACTGCGCCAGGTGTACGAGGGCACGCTGCCGGCACTGTTCGGCTGACCCGCGTCCGGGCCCGGTGACGGGCGTCGGTCGTTCGTAGGGTGTGCTCCACCTGTCGGTGGGCGGACGGTGTGGTGTCGGTTACGCTTTGCGTACTTACTCGTCCTTGAGAGGAAATGGCCGTACATGACCACGCCCCCTCCCGGAACTCCGGGAACCCCTGACCCGTCGCAGAACCCGGGTGTGCCCGGCGATCAGCCCCCGGCCTACGGCGCTCCGCAGCCGGGGCAGGTTCCTCCGTACGGTGCGCAGCCTGGTGCTGGTCCCCAGTACGGCCAGGTCCCCCCGTACGGTGCACCGCAGTACGGCGCCGCGCCCCAGTACGGTGCACCGCAGTACGGCGCCGCGCCCCAGTACGGCGCAGCACCTCAGTATCCGGCTACGGGGGCCGGCGCTCCCGATCCGGGCATGGCGTCGGCGATCGTGGTCACCGTTCTCGGTTTTCTCCTCGCCTGCGCGAACTGCTTCAGCGTGATCGCCGGAATCCTGGGTGTGGTCGCGATCGTGAAGGCCAATTCCGTGAGTGGTCTCTGGTCGATGGGCAACGCCCCCGGTGCGCAGGCCGCTGCAGACGACGCCAAGAAGTTCTCGAAGATCGCCTGGATCGTCCTCGGCGTGACCGTCGTGCTGTGGATCATCTTCATCATCGTGGCGGTCGCGGCCAACTGGCACGTGGGCTACTATGACTTCAACAGCACCTCGACCTCGTACTGATCCTCGATGACGATCACGGCGACGACGATCGGAAGCCGCGTGGCCGCCGGTGTGTCGGCGGCGTGGCGGCATCCGGTGATCGCGCCGGCGACCGTGCTGACCGGCGCGGCCGCTGTGGGTGCCGTCGTGTGGTTCGCCGACCCGGTGAGGCCCGGCGGGATTCTCCCGAGCTGCCCGATTCACTCGGTCCTCCATCTCGACTGCCCGGGCTGTGGAGGAACCCGCGCCGTGTATTCACTCCTCGACGGCGATCTCGGTGCGGCGCTCCACTACAACGCCTTCGCAGTCGGCATACTGCTCCTGCTGGCGGTGTCGTTCACGATGTACACGATCGGGCTCTGGCGCGGGCGACCGATCCGGAACGTGTTGGCATATCGCTTCGTACCGATGACGATCCTTGTCGTGACACTCGTCTGGACCGTCATCAGAAATCTGCCGTTTCCACCATTCGAAAGCTTGAAGGTTTGACATGACTGATCCCCAGTCGCCCGATCAGGGCGGTAACGGCCAGGAATGGTCGCCGTACCCGGCCCCGGATGCCGCGGTGCCTGACGCCTCGACGCCGGATGCCGCGACGCCCGATCCCACGGCCGTTCCGCCGACCACGCCGTACACGCCGGATCCGTCGCCGCAGCTGTACAGCCAGCCGACCCCGCCGGTGCAGGCCGACGGTTCGGTGCCGCCGGTTCCGCCGGGTGTGCCGACCTACGGTTCGGCCCCCGCACAGCCGGCCGCTCCGGTCCCGCCGGCCGTGCCGTCGTACCCCGCCGCGATGCCCGGCCAGCCGTACGCGGCCGCCCCGTACGGTGCGCAGCCGTACGGCGTCGCGTACCCGGCTCCGAATCCGATGGGTCCGCCGCCGCAGACCGGCCAGACCTCCGCGATCGTCGCCACCGTCATCTCGGCGATCATGGCGGTCACCTGTTACGGCGCCATCGTCGGCATCGTTCCGCTGATCTTCGGCATCCTCGGCATCTCGAAGGGCAGCTCGGTCACCAACCTGTGGAACACGGGCCAGACCGCCGCCGCCCAGAAGGCGGCCGACGACTCCCGCAAGTGGGCGATGTGGGCGTGGATCTCGATGGGCATCGGACTGGTGCTGTTCATCATCGCGGCCGTCGTCTTCTTCGTCTGGCTCGATTCGGTCGACACCGTCTCGCACACCACCGGCGGCTACGGCACCTAGACCGGCCAGGTGTGGACCGGCTCGCCTTGGTGCATGAGCGTCACATAGTCGGACAGCATGCCGTGCAGCGCACGGCGTCGTGACTCACCGGCCGCTTCCCGCGCCACGACGGCCCGCCGCTGCCACACCGAGCCGGTCTGCCGGGTGACGCAACGCCCCTCCAGGATCTGCAGATACCGGGACCGGGCCTTCTCTCCGACCCCGAACGACCGCAGACCGGCATCGGCCAGGGGCAGCAGCCGCCGCAACGCCAGCTCATCGGGCCGCACCCAGCCGACGTCCGGCCAGTACAGGTTGCCGTCCATGCCGTAGCGGGCTCCGACGGCCAGGTTCTCGCGGGCGGCGTCGAACGACATCTGCGACCACAGCGGACGGTCGGTCTCCACGAGCCCGCGGACCACGCCGTAGTAGAAGGCGGCGTTCGCCATGACCTCGACGACCGTCGGCCCCGCCGGCAGAACCCGGTTCTCGACGCGCAGGTGTGCGCGGCCGTCGACGACGTCGTACACCGGTCGGTTCCACCGGTACACGGTGCCGTTGTGCAACCGCAGTTCGTCGAGCTGCGGAATGCGGCCGGCGTCGAGCTCGGCCAGGGGGTCGACGTCGGTGGACACCGGCAGCAGGGCGGGGAAGTAGCGGATGTTCTCCTCGAACAGATCGAAGATCGTGGTGATCCAGCGTTCCCCGAACCACACGCGCGGCCGGACGCCCTGATTCTTCAGTTCGAGTGGTCGCGTGTCGGTGGCCTGCTCGAACACCGGGATGCGGGTCTCGTGCCAGAGCGCCTTCTCGGCCAGGAACGGCGAGTTGCCGGCGAGTGCCACCTGCACGCCGGCGACGGCCTGCGCCGCATTCCAGTGCGCGGCGAAATCTTCCGGGGCCACCCGCAGATGCAGTTGCAACGACGTACAGGCCGCCTCCGGAAGGATCGAGTCCGACGTCGTGTGCAGCCGTTCGGCGGGTTCGCCGTCGTGAAGAGGGACCCCGGTGATGTCGAGTTCCAGGTCCTCGCCGCGGGCCGCGAAGATCTGTTCGTCGATCAGCGCATAGCGCGGATTCGCCGAGATCCAGTGCTGCGCGAAGTGCTCGGTGCGCAGGGTCGGCAGCATGCCGACCATCACCAGATGGTTGCCGGTGGTGGCGGCTCGCTCCTCTGCACGGTTGAGTGAGGTGCGCAGTGCCTGTTCCAGGCTGACGGTGTCGCCGCCGACGAACGGCTGCGGCGCCACGTTGATCTCGATGTTGAACTGCCCGAGCTCGGTCTGATAGTCCGGATCGGCGATCGCGTCGAGCACCTCGGCGTTGGCCATCGACGGATTCGCCGCACCGTCGATC
This sequence comes from Gordonia sp. (in: high G+C Gram-positive bacteria), assembly GCF_047600565.1. Lineage (GTDB taxonomy): Bacteria > Actinomycetota > Actinomycetes > Mycobacteriales > Mycobacteriaceae > Gordonia. Next base: position 1,838,433 of record NZ_JASGKN010000001.1, on the reverse strand, counting down.
AGATTGAGCTCCACCTCCATGCCGAGCAGCGGTTCCGGTGGACGGCCGTGATCGGTGAACAGTCCGTCGGCCAGCATCCGGGCGATCGCGTCGTTGCCGCGGGAGACCTGCGAGCGGAACCGGACCCGATCGGCCCCGGTGAACTGCTGACGGCGCACGTCCTCGCCCATGAAGCCATGGTGCCGGAAAGAGCCGGCCCGCCGCGGCGCAACGGATCACGTCACGCCGGGAACATTCCGGTGCCCCGTACCCGTCCTACTCCCGACCCCAGCGAGTACGAGGAGACATCATGACCACCGACTTTCCCCGCAACGACCAGCCGTGGGCGCCCGACGCCCCGACCGTGGCCCATCCGGTCGCCGCGTTCGCGCCGCAGCCGCACCCGATCGCCGCCGGGTACGCGCCGATGGCCGGTGCCGTCCAGTACACCCCGGCTCCCCAGTTCCCGCCGGTCGGCCCGCTCGCCCCGGTGGCGCCGCAGGTCAGCGGCGCCACCGCCAAGGCCGTCGGTGTTCTGGCCCTGCTGGGCGTGGTGCACATGCTGGTGCTGATCGCGACCGCGCTCGGCTCGGAGCCGGCCGGTGTGCCGACCGGCTACCAGCATCTGGACACCCTCCAGGTCGTGGCGGGTCTGGTCACCCTGGTGTTCCTCGGCGCCGGCGGCATCCTCGTGTTCCTGCGCAAGCAGGCCGGCCGCTACCTCGTGATGGCGGGCTGCCTGCTGCACCTCGTCGCCTGGATCGTCCGGTTCGTCTTCATCAAGAAGATGGTCGACGACCTCGTCGGCGACGACCTCAGCCCGGCGTTCGCCGGCGGCATGGGAATCGGGTTCGTCCTGACCCTCGCGTTCCCGATCGTCACCCTCGGTCTGGCGCTCGCCCCGGCCACCACCCGGTGGTTCGCCGCCGCGACGAAGGCCTAGCCTCCGAACGGCTCGGTGCGGCCGAGAGCGATGATCTGCTCCACCACCGCATCCGGCGTGCGTTCCTGGCCGATCCGCAGAGTCTTGTTGGCGCCGTGATAGTCGCTCGAACCGGTCGTCAGAAGATCCAGGTCGGCGGCGATGCCGCGCAGCTCGGCGCGGGCGTCGTCGTCGTGATCGGGATGGTCCACCTCAATGCCGCGAAGACCGTGGGGGACCAGGGAGGCGAACACCTCCGGCGTCAGGACCGCGGCCGCGGCCCGGGCCCGCGGATGGGCGATCACCGGCACGCCGCCGGCTCCGGTGATCAACTCCAGGCCCTCGATCAGCGACGTCGAGCGGAGCGCGGCGTAGTAGGGGCTGCCGTCGTGCAGCAGATCGTCGAAGGCCTCGCCGACCGAGCCGACCGCGCCGGCCTCCATCAACGCCCGGGCGATGTGCGGACGGCCGATCGAGCTCGGTCCCGCGATCTCCTGCACCCGCTCCAGCGAGATCGGATAGCCGCCGTCGACCAGCAGTTCGACGATCCGGCCGCCGCGTCCGGCCCGCTCGTCGCGCATCCGCGTCCACTCGGCGACCACCGCGGGATCGTCACGATCGAACAGGTAGCCGAGTAGATGCACCGAGACGAGCTCGCCGTCCGGGCCGGGATGCTTGGTGGAGAACTCCGTCCCGGGGATCACCCGCATTCCGGCCGGCACCAGCGCACGCGCCTCGTCCCAGCCGCCGTCCGTGTCGTGGTCGGTCAGTGCGATCGTCGTCAGACCCGCCGCCCGGGCAGCCGCGAACCACTCGGCGATCGAATCGGTGCCGTCGGAGTATTCGGTGTGCGTGTGCAGGTCGGCGGTGAGGCTCACACGGTCAGCCTACGACCGGACCTCACTAGGCTGTCGGGTGTGGCGACGAAGAAGGTGGACCCCCACGAGACGCGGGCAGCGGTCCTGGCCGTCGCCGACTGGCTCCGTGACGAATCACTGCCGGCCCCGCCGCGCGCCCAGGTGGCCGCCGCCGTCCGCACCACCGCCCGGACCCTCGCGCAGGACGCACCCGGAGCCACGGTCGAGGTCCGGGTGCCACCGTTCGTCGCCGTCCAATGCCTGGAAGGCGTCCGGCACACCCGCGGCACCCCTCCCAACGTCTTCGAATGCGCACCCCGTGAATGGCTGCTGCTGGCGACCGGCCTCCTCGACCTCGCCGACGCCGTCGACGAGCATCGGGTCAGCGTCTCCGGGCACCGTGCCGCAGACATCGCGGCATTCCTGCCGATCGTCCGCGTCACATAACGGCGCGCAGCGTTAGGAACCAGCGCATCCAGCACGTAAACTCTGGGAGTACGCCCGTCCGGCCCAGAAAGATCGGAGCGTCGTGGTGACCGATCCGTCCATCCACTCGCCGAATCTGCTGAACCTCGATGAACCCGAGAACGAGCCTCGCGAAGAGTGCGGTGTGTTCGGAGTCTGGGCGCCCGGCGAAGACGTCGCCAAACTCGCCTACTACGGCCTCTACGCGCTGCAGCACCGCGGCCAGGAGGCCGCCGGCATCTCCGTCGGCGACGGCGCCCAAGTGCTGGTCTTCAAAGATCTGGGACTGGTCTCCCAGGTGTTCGACGAGCAGACGCTCGCCTCCATGATCGGTCACGTGGCCGTCGGCCACTGCCGCTACTCGACCACCGGCTCCACCACCTGGGAGAACTCCCAGCCGATCTTCCGGCACACCGCCGCCGGCAACGGGGTGGCCCTCGGCCACAACGGCAACCTCGTCAACACCGCCGAGCTGGCCCAGCGGGCCCGGGAACTCGGCATCTACGGCGCCAGCGAAGGAGCCACCAGCGACTCGGACGTCGTCGGCGCCCTGCTCGCCTACGAGGCCGCCGACAAGACCCTCGAACAGGCCGCGCTCGAACTGCTGCCCACGCTGCGCGGCGCGTTCTGCCTCACCTTCCAGGACGAGAACACCCTGTACGCCGCCCGCGATCCGCACGGCATCCGTCCCCTCAGCCTCGGACGCCTCGATCGCGGCTGGGTGGTCGCCTCGGAGACCGCCGCCTTCGACATCGTCGGCGCCTCGTTCGTCCGCGACATCGAGCCCGGCGAACTCCTCGCCATCGACGCCAACGGCGTCCGCAGCCAGCGCTTCGCCGAGGCCACCCCGAAGGGCTGCGTCTTCGAATACGTCTACCTGGCCCGCCCCGACAGCGTCATCAACGGCCGTTCGGTGCATTCGACCCGCGTCGACATCGGCCGTCGCCTCGCCCGCGAATACCCGGCCGAAGGCGACCTGGTGATCCCGGTCCCCGAATCCGGCACCCCGGCCGCCGTCGGCTACGCGCAGGAATCGGGCATCCCGTACGGCCAGGGCCTGATGAAGAACGCCTACGTCGGCCGCACCTTCATCCAGCCCAGCCAGACCATCCGCCAGCTCGGTATCCGGCTCAAGCTCAACCCGCTCAAAGAAGTGATCCGCGGCAAGAAGCTGATCGTCGTCGACGACTCCATCGTCCGCGGCAACACGCAGCGGGCGCTGATCCGGATGCTCCGGGAGGCCGGCGCCGCCGAGGTGCACGTGCGGATCGCGTCGCCGCCCGTCCGCTGGCCCTGCTTCTACGGCATCGACTTCGCCTCCCCGGCCGAACTCATCGCCAACGGCATGGAATCGGAGGAGAGCATGGTCGACGGCGTCCGCAAAGCCATCGACGCCGACTCCCTCGGCTACCTGTCCGTCGACGAGATGGTGGCGGCCACCGAGCAGCCGGCCGACCAGCTGTGCTGCGCGTGCTTCGACGGCAAGTATCCGATCGGTCTGCCCGAGGAGACCTCCATGGGCAAGGCGGTCCTGGAGACGATGATGAAGAACTCGTCCGCCGACGAGATCATCGATCCGCTCACCGCCACCAACGACAACGTCAGCGCGGTGATGCGTCCGTAGCCGGACGCACGCATCCGGGGCCGGAGGCCCCAGCGCGTTCGAGTACCGTGGACGCGTCCCCGTCGGCCCGCCGACGACGAAACTCAGGAGTGCAACGACCATGAACGACGGCCCCGCAGCAGGCGCGTCCTACGCCGCCGCCGGAGTGGACATCGACGCCGGTGAACGCGCCGTCGAACTGTTCGCTCCGCACGCCAAGCGCGCCACCCGTCCCGAGGTGATGGGCGGCCTCGGCGGCTTCGCCGGCCTGTTCGCACTCAAAGGCGACTACAAGGAGCCGGTGCTGGCCGCCTCCAGCGACGGCGTCGGCACCAAGCTGGCCGTCGCGCAGGCCATGGGCGTGCACGACACCGTCGGCCGCGACCTGGTCGCCATGGTCGTCGACGACCTCGTGGTCTGCGGTGCCGAACCGCTGTTCCTGCAGGACTACATCGCCATCGGCAAGGTCGTGCCGGAGATGGTCGCCGACATCGTCAAGGGCATCGCCGACGGCTGCCACGACGCGGGCTGTGCGCTGCTGGGCGGCGAGACCGCCGAGCATCCCGGCCTGATGGAGGACGGCCACTACGACATCTCCGCCACCGGTGTGGGTGTGGTCGAAGCCGACGCCATCCTCGGACCGGACCGCGTCCGGCCGGGTGACGTGGTGATCGCCATGGGCTCGACCGGTCTGCACTCGAACGGCTACTCGCTGGCCCGCCACGTGCTGCTCGAGCAGGCCAAGATGCCGCTCGACGGCCACGTCGAGGAGTTCGATCGCACCCTCGGCGAGGAGCTGCTCGAACCGACCCGCATCTACGCCAAGGATTGTCTGGCGCTGGCCGCTGAGACCGACGTGCGCACCTTCGCCCACGTCACCGGCGGCGGACTGGCCGACAACCTGTCGCGGGTCCTCCCGTCCGGCGTCGAAGCCGAGCTCGAGCGCGGCTCGTGGACGCCGGCCCCGGTGTTCTCGATGATCGCCCAGCGCGGCCGGGTCGACCGCGCCGAGATGGAGCGCACCTTCAACATGGGCGTCGGCATGGTCGCCGTCGTCGCGCCCGAGGACACCGACCGCGCCCAGGCCATCCTGACCGCGCGCCACGTCGACAACTGGGTGCTGGGCACCATCAAGCGCGGCAACGGTCCCGCCTCGGTGGACCTGGTCGGCGAATACGCCCGCTTCTGATCCCGACCGGGGGCCGGGCGCGGCTATCTCGCGAACGTGATGCCCCACCGGGCCGTGAACGTGTCCCCGGGTTCCAGGAAGCGCAGGCCGTCGCCGCTGTTGAAGGCGTCGGCCGCGCAGGTCATCGGTTCGATCGCGATGGTCGCAAGCGGTCCGTCGATCCCCGGGAAGTCCGGTTTCGTGTACACCTGCACATAGCCGAAGGACGCGTCCTGCCAGAGGCCGACGGTGCTGCCGTTCGGTGCCTTCAGTACCGATTCGAACCGTGATCCGGATGCCGCCGCAGTCGCGCGGTACCCGGTGTCCAGTGTCAGCTGCGACAACGGGCGGTAGTCGCGGACATCGGCGTGTGTGCCGGCGACCGGGGCGACACCGGTCGGCAGCATGCGGTCATCGGTGAGGTAGTACTCCGCGGCCGGCACCCGCACGAGGATGTCGTCAGCGGACACCGGACTCTCCGGATCGTCGATCGTCAGATACGGGTGCACCCCGATCCCCACCGGTGCGGAAGCACTGCCCACGTTCTGCACCTCGTGGGTGACCGTCACGCCGGCCGCCTCCACCGCATGCGTCACCCGGGTGCGCAACCAGAACGGATAGCCGAGCTGCGGGTACACGTCGGCGGCGAGCGTCACGCTCGCATCGGACCGCGACGCCACGGCGTACTCGGTGTAGCGCAACAGTCCATGGCTGGCGTTGCCGTACTTGGGTTCGGTGATCGCCAGCTGCTGCCGTCCGTCGTCCCACCGGCCGTCCCGGATGCGGTTGGGCCACGGCACCAGCACGGTCCCGGCACAGCCCGGCGCGGGGACGTCGTGCGGATAGTCGGGCACCACCCGGACCCCGTCGACCGTCAGACCGCGCAGCGCCGCACCGACCGGCGCGATCGTCGCGGTGACCACGCCGTCGTGCAGCGTGATGAGACGTCCGGTCGGGGTGTCGTCCATGACAGTGGACTGTAGCCCCCCCTACGCCCCTTGAGCAGGCCCCACGCTGCCTACGCTCCTTGAGCCTGTCGAAAGGAGCTCGCTTCGACAAGTGCGGGCCTACGCTCCTTGAGCTTGTCGAAAGGAGCTCGCTTCGACGGGCTCAACGAGCGTGCGCGGGCTCAGCGAGCGTGGGGCGCAAAGAACCCCGCGCTCGGTGAGCGCAGGGTTCCAGCAAGAAATCGTTCGCCCCTCGGGCGGGCAGATCACGAAGCGCTCAGGCGCGCTTCCACTCGTCCTCCGCGTACGGATCCTCATCCGTCCACTGGTCGGACTGGCTCGAGGATCCGTTACCGCCGGCGAGCTCCTGCTGGAGCCGCTCGAGATCGGTTTGATGGGTGGAGTACTTCAGCTGACGAGCGACCTTCGTCTGCTTCGCCTTTGCCCGGCCACGGCCCATGGGGGACCCCCTCGCACAATGACGGGGCGGCCATTTCTGGTGGCGGCCCCGTTCTACTCGTCAGTTATGTTCCTGCGAACAGTCTACCGCTTATGCGAAATTAATGCCGCCGCCGGGGCAGTTGGGCGCGTTGTGGGTCTTGACCTGCGGGTTCGGGGCCTGGAGGGCGCGTCAACGTCCTCGCAGACGGTCGACGGCCGCGCGGCCCGGCGGCACGGCGTCGTCATCGGTGTAGCGGTCCGGATCGATGCGTGCCGCGCACGGATCGTCCTGGCCGCCCACCTGCAGGTTCGCGTCCACCGGCACCGAGCGCTTGACCAGCGCCAGAGCGATCGGCCCGAGATCGAAATGGTCGACGACGGTGCCCACCCGTCCGACCGTCCGGCCGTCGAGGCTCACCGGATCGCCGACCACCGGCCGGTACGACGCCGAACCGTCCAGATGCAGCAGCACCAGCCGTCGCGGCGGCCGGCCCAGATTCTGCACCCGGGCCACCGTCTCCTGGCCGCGGTAGCAGCCCTTGTCCAGGTGCACCGCACCCTGCTCGTCCGCGCCGCCGATCCAATCGACCTCCTGCGGGATGGTGCGGTCGTCGGTGTCCAGGCGCAGACGCGGCCGCATGGCCGCCACCCGCATCGCCTCCGACGTCCAGGCGCCCGCCGGCCGTGCGCCGGCCTCGGTCAGTTCCTTCCAGAACTGCAGGACCTGATAGTCGGGAACCACCACGTCGACCACCGGAATGCTGCGGTCCTCACCGGTCGGCGGCATGATCCGCCAGAAGCCGAGCGGCTCCTCCTCGTGATGCATCTCGGGCAGATCGCCCGCCTTCCCGACCGGTGCATCGGCCGGAATGTGCAGAAGCTCGGCGATCGCGCCGGTCCGGACCGCGGGGCCGATCAGAGTCAGCACATGCATGTCCGGTCGGGGGCCGGGCGCGACGTCGGCACGGAACACCATTCGCTGCAGGTACTCCAGGAGGGGAGCGCCACGGTCGTGAGTCGTGTCCAGCCAGGTGGTGCCGTCGACATCGGTGAGGACGAAATGGTCCTCCACGCGCCCGTTGCCGTCCAGGGACAGGCTCTCGGCGGACATCCGGTCGCCCAGGCTCGCGACGTCCTGACTGACGAAGCTGTGCAGCCAGGTGAGGCGGTCGTCGCCGGGGATCTCTATCACCGCACGATCGGAACGGTCGACGATCGCGGCCGAGGTGGCCGCCGCCCGCTGCTCGCCGAGCGGATCGCCGTAGTGCCAGGCGACGCCCGGGCTCAGGTCGTCCTCCGGAGTCGGAACGGCGTCGGGATGAGCGAGGAGGATCGGCGACGGAGTCGCAGCGGTGTCCGGCATGTGCCCCAGTCTACGAGCGATGTGGGAATCTGAACCGGTGACGATGATGGTGGTCTCCGCTCGGGGGCAGGTGCTCGACCCGCAGCAGCCGCTGCTCCACGCCGACGACCTCGGCGTGCTGCACGGCGACGGGCTGTTCGAGACCCTGCTGGTGCGTGACGGTCGCCCGCGACTGCTCGAGCGGCATCTCGAGCGTCTCGCCCTCGGTGCACAGACGGCCGGGCTCCCGGCGCCCGACATCGACGGTCTGCGGGCGGCGGCGCTGACCGCGGCCGGCGAATGGTCGTCGCGGGGCGACGGCGACGGTATGGCGCGGATCGTCTACACGCGCGGCCGGGAGAGCGTCCCCGGCGTCCCCACCGCCTATGTGACGGTCGGCCCGGTCGGTGCCGGGGTGGCCGGCGCACGGCGCGACGGTCTGGACGTGATCACACTCGCCACCGGGCGCCGCGGCGACGCCCCCGCGTGGGAGCTGACCGGAGTGAAGTCGCTGAGCTACGCCCGCAACGCCGCCGCCGCCCGCTACGCCCGGGAACGCGGGGCGGGCGAGGCGCTGTTCCTGTCCACCGACGGCGCCGTCCTCGAGGGCACCCGCTCGAACGTCGTCGTCGTCACCGGCCGCACCCTGGTCACCCCGCCCGCCGACGGGGGGATCCTGCCCGGCATCACCGTCGCCGCCGTCTTCGATCAGGCCGCGGCCGCGGGACTCGCCGTGCGCGCCGACCGTGTCACCGTCGCCGACCTGACCGCCGCCGATGCCGTCTGGTTGCTGTCCTCGGTGACCCTCGCCGCCCCCGTCCGCTCCCTCGACGGGACACCCCTGGACCGCGGGGGGATCGACGTGGCCGCGCTCGCCGATCAGGCGATCGGCTGACGGCGTCTCACCACCGGAAACACCCGGTCCGCCGCTGTGATGCCACCCACCCGGGCCTTTGGTCCCGAACGGGTTCTCTATCCCGTCGCAGCGCCGTAACGTGGTTCTCGGCGTACTACCTACGGTAGTAAGCCGCGGTGCCGCAGCCCCGGCACCGCGGAGACCTGAAACGGGAGACACGAGTGAACCTCGTCGACATCTCACGGTGGCAGTTCGGCATCACCACCGTGTACCACTTCATCCTGGTGCCGTTGACCATCGGTCTGGCACCGATGATCGCCATCATGCAGACGGTGTGGTTCCGCACCGGCAACGAGGCCTGGCTCCGCGCCACCAAGTTCTTCGGGAAGGTCTTCCTGATCAACTTCGCCCTCGGCGTCGCGACCGGCATCGTGCAGGAGTTCCAGTTCGGCATGAACTGGAGCCAGTACAGCCGCTTCGTCGCCGACGTGTTCGGCGCACCCCTCGCCTTCGAGGCGCTCGTCGCCTTCTTCCTGGAATCGACCTTCCTGGGTCTCTGGTTCTTCGGCTGGAAGAAGCTCCCCAAGGCCGCCCACCTGGCATCCATCTGGCTGGTCGCCATCGGCGTCACCGCCTCGGCGTACTTCATCATCGCCGCCAACTCCTTCATGCAGCACCCGGTGGGCATCGAATGGAACGACAAGCTGGCGCGCCCCCAGATGAACGACTTCCTGGCCGTGCTCACCAACAACACGACGATGCTGGCGTTCCCGCACGTCGTGCTCGGTGCCTGGCTGACCGCCGCCACCTTCGTGGCCGTCGTCTGCCTGTGGTGGCTGGCCCGCAACACCTACCGGGCCAAGCAGTTGCAGGCCGGTGACGCACCGGTCACCACCGCGCCGAGCCAGGCCGGCGTCGACGCCGACGGGCTGTTCGCCGACAACAAGGCGCTGTGGCGCCCGGTCGCCAAATTCGCGCTGTGGACCGTGATCGTCGCCGGCGTCGGCCTGATCATCACCGGTGACATGCAGGCCAAGCTGATGTTCAAGCAGCAGCCGATGAAGATGGCCGCCGCCGAATCGCTCTGCGACACCGAAGTCGGTGCCGGCTTCTCGGTGCTGAGCATCGGCCGCCAGAACAACTGCGACCACATCGAGCACGTCATCACCATCCCGAACATGCTGTCCTTCATGGCCGACAGCGACTTCCACAGTGAGGTCAAGGGCGTGCGGCAGCTGCAGGAGGAGTACACCAAGGCGTTCGCCGACGGCGGCGTCCAGATGCAGGGCCAGAACTTCGCCCCGAACCTGTTCGTCACCTACTGGAGCTTCCGCGCCATGATCTTCTGGGCGCTGGGTTCGGTGATCGTCGCGCTCGGCGGTCTCTGGTACCTGCGGAAGGGGCGGATCGAGGTGCCCAAGCGCTTCGGCACCATCTGCCTGTGGCTGCTGCCCACCCCGTTCCTCGCGAACGCCTCGGGCTGGATCTTCACCGAGATGGGCCGTCAGCCGTGGGTCGTCGTCCCCAACTGGGCGAACCCCGACCAGGCCGACCCGCTCAAGGTGCACATGCTGGTCCAGGACGGTGTCTCGCTGTCCAACTCGGCCGGCTCGGTGCTGGCCACCCTGATCGGTTTCACCGTCCTGTACGGCGCACTCGGCGTCGTCTGGTTCATGCTGGAACGCCGCTACGTGCTGGAAGGCCCGGACGCCCCGGGTGATCCGGACGAGGCCGACGGCGTCGACGACTCCGAAGAGAGCGACAAGCTCTCCTTCGCGTACTAAGGAGTACTTCGATGACTCTGGAGACTTTCTGGTTCATCCTGATCGCGGTCCTGTTCACCGGGTACTTCGTGCTCGAGGGCTTCGACTTCGGTGTCGGCATGCTGATGCCGTTCCTCGGACGGTCGCATGAACGCGATACCGACCCGCTGGCCGGTGACAAGCGTCGCCGTCTGATCATCAACACGATCGGCCCGGTGTGGGACGGCAACGAGGTGTGGCTGCTCACCGCCGGCGGCGCCATGTTCGCGGCGTTCGGCGGCTGGTACGCCACCCTGTTCTCGGGGTTCTACCTGCCGCTGTTCCTCATCCTGGTCGCCCTGATCATCCGCATCTGCGCGATCGAGTGGCGCGCCAAGATCAACGACCCGAAGTGGCGCGCCTGGTGTGACGCCGGCATCGGTATCGGCTCGTGGATCCCGGCCATCCTGTGGGGTGTCGCCTTCGCCAACATCGTGCGCGGCGTACCGATCGAGATGCAGGGCCCCAACCACGTGTACACCGGCGGATTCTTCAACCTGCTGAACCCGTACGCACTGCTGGGCGGCCTGACCACCCTGTTCGTGTTCCTGACGCACGGAGCGATCTTCATCGCCCTGAAGACCAAGGGCTCCATGCACGACGACGCCCAGAACCTGGCGGCGCGGCTGGCGATCCCGACGGTCGTCGTCGCCGGCGGATTCCTTCTGTGGACCCAGCTGGCCTACGGCAAGGACTGGACGTGGGGGATCTTCGCGGTGACCGTCCTGGCCGCGGTCGCCATGCTCGCCGGCACCTGGCTGCGGCGCGAGTGGATCGCGTTCATCGCCAACGCCGTCGCGATCGCCGGCACCGTCGCCCTGCTGTTCTGCGTGCTGTTCCCGAACGTCATGCCGTCGAGCATCAGCGACGCCTTCAACCTGACGACCACCAACTCGTCGTCGAGCCACTACACGCTCGTCATCATGAGCTGGGCGGCTGTCGTCATGACGCCGATCGTGATCGGATACCAGGCATGGAGTTACTGGGTGTTCCGGAAGCGCCTCTCGATCGAGGACGTGCCGGACGTCGCGGCGGGCCTGTCGCCGAGCGCCGGCACCGAGGCGGCGGAGACGACCGCGCCGCGGTGACCGACACCGTCTCCGACGACGCGACCGATCCAGCGGGGGCCCGACGGCCCCCGCTGGATCCGCGTCTGCTGAAGTACTCGCCGTCGGCGCGCTGGTACGTCGCCGTCACCGCCGTCTTCACCGCGGCCACCGTCGTGGCACTGCTGGTGGCCGCGTCGAACCTCGCGGGCCTGCTCTCCGAGATCATCACCGACCCGTCGACACGGTCGCTGCACGCCCAGGCCACGCATCTGTGGATCCTGGGTGCGGCGCTCGCCGTCCGGGTCCTCCTCAGCTACCTGTCGGGCCGCTACGCGCACCGTGCCGCGCTCGGCACCATCGCCGAGCTGCGCTCGCAGGCCGTCGACACCCTCACCGACCCGGCCCGCACGTCGCCGCGGGTCCTGCTCGGCGAGCGGGAACGGGCCCTGACCGTCGCCCTGCGTGGTCTCGACAGCCTCATCGACTACTTCGCCGGCTATCTGCCCGCCCTCGTGTCCACGGTGCTGATCACACCGGTCGTCATCGCGGTGATCGCCTGGGTCGATTGGCCTTCCGGACTGATCGTGCTGATCACACTGCCGCTGATCCCGGTGTTCATGATTCTGATCGGCCTGGTGACCCGGGACCGGACCGAACGCAAGCTCGCCTCCATGGCGACCTCCACCAGCCGTCTCATGGACCTGCTGACCGGACTGCCCACGCTACGGGCCCTCGGCCGCGCGCACGGTCCGGCGGCCCAGGTCCAGCGACTGGGCCAGAACCTCCGCACCTCCAGCATGTCGGCGCTGCGGGTCGCCTTCCTGTCCGGCACCGCACTCGAACTCATCGCCACGCTGTCGGTCGCGCTCGTGGCCGTCGACATCGGTGTGCGGCTGGTGCACGGTGACATGACCCTGTACGCGGGTGTCCTCGCCTTGATCCTGGCGCCGGAGGCCTACCTTCCGCTGCGGCAGGTGGGTGCCCAGTTCCACAACTCCGAAGACGGCATGGCCGCCGCCCGCGAGGTCCTCGGCTTCATCGACGACCCGGATACGGCGCCCGTCCGCAGCAGCGGGGACATCGCCGTCGACGTCGCCGGTGCGACCATCACGCTCGACGGCGTCGGCATCGACGGGCGCGACGGCTGGGCCCCCCGCGGACTCACCGCGGCGATCGCACCCGGCGCCGTGACCGTCCTGACCGGCCCCAACGGCAGCGGCAAATCGTCGGTGGTGTCGGTGATCCTCGGACTGCTGCCGCCCGACGAGGGATCGGTGACCGTCGGCGGCACGGCCCTGACCGACGTCGACATGGACGGCTACCGATCACAGATCGCCTGGCTGCCGCAGCACCCGGTGATCGTGCCGGGCACGGTCGCCGACAACCTGTCCCTGTTCGGCGTGCCCGAGCGGACACGACTCGACGACGCCTTCCGGGCCACCGGCTTCGATCTCGTCCTCGCCGAACTTCCCGACGGGGAGGACACCGAACTCGGTGCCGGGGGAGTGGGCCTGTCCGCCGGACAGCGCCAGCGCCTCGCCCTGTCCCGTGTCCTGGCCGACCCCGCCGCACTCCTCGTCCTCGACGAGCCGACCGCGCACCTCGACGAGGCCAGCGAGACCGCCGTCCTGGCCGCGGTGGCCGCCCGCGCCGCCGCGGGAACCACCGTCCTGATGGTGGCCCATCACGACACCGCGGTGTCCGGTGGCGACGTCGTCGTGCAGCTCGGTGCTCCCGAAACCTCTGCCCCCGAAACCGTTGCCGGAGGGGACCGATGACCGCCGCGACCGCGACGCCCGCACCGGCCGCCGGGGGCCGCGACCCGCTGATCCGCGCCCTCCGCTTCGTCGGACTCGGAACCCGGCCGGTGTTCGTGTCGGTGTTCTTCGGCGCCGCCGGCGCCCTCTCCGCGCTCGGTCTGGCCGCCCTGTCCGCGTGGCTGATCACCCGCGCCTGGCAGATGCCGCCGATCCTGTACCTGCAGGTCGCCATCACCTCGGTGCGTGCCCTCGGCATCTCGCGGGCCCTCTTCCGCTACCTCGAACGGCTCGCCACCCACGACACCGCGCTCGACGCGATGGCCGTCGCCCGCGAAAAGATCTACAGCGTCCTCGCCTCCGGGCCGCCCGCCTATTCGGTGGGTCTGAGCCGGAGCCGGTTGCTGGCGCGCACCGCCGACGACGTCGACGCCATCGGCAACGCCCTCATCCGCGGCCTCATCCCGATGGCCGTCTCCGCCGTCACCTCCCTCGCCGCGGTCGCCGTCATGGTCGCGGTGTCGCCGCTGGCCGCCGGGATTCTGGCGATCGCACTCCTGGTGAGCGGTGTCGTGGCGCCCGCCCTGGCGGCGCGGGGATCGTCCCGGACGATCGACGACGGGGCCCGCGCCCGCGAGGACGTGGCCGCCGAGACCACCGCCCTGCTCTGGCACGGACCCGAACTGGCGGTCGCCGGCCGTCGCACCGCCGTCCTCGACCGGCTCTCGGCCGCCGACCGGCGCGTCGCCAAGGCCACCGATCGCGGCGTCGCCTGGCAGGTGGCCGCGCAGGCCGCCACCCCGCTCGCCCTCGGTGTGAGCGTGGTGGCCGCCGCGCTGATCGCCGTGCATCTCGGCGTCGGGCCTGCCCGGATCGCTGCAGGACGTGTCGTCGATGGACACCCGGTGGACGCCGATGCTGTTCGGCGTGCTCGTGCTGTTGCCGCTGTCGTCGTTCGAGACCACCGGACCGCTCACCGAGGCCGGGATCGCGTGGGAGAAGGGCCGTCAGGCGGCGCGCCGCGTGATGGGACTCGTCGACGAGGCGTCCGCCGAGAACGGCGGCGGTGCGCCGTCGGAGATCGATGAGGCCGCCGACCCGGTGATCGACTCGTCCCCGGCGACCCTGGCCGCGACCGGTCTGCAGTGGGGCTGGGACCGTCCGCTGGGACCGTCGGCCGGGCTGGATCTGACTGTGGCGCCGGCGCAGCGCGTCGTGGTCGTGGGCCCGTCGGGCTGCGGTAAGTCGACGCTCCTGTTGACTCTCGCCGGGCTTCTCGACCCGCTCGGCGGCACCGTCGATGCCACCCACGCCGACGGTACGGGCGTCCCGTTGCGCGACAGTGCGTGCTACTTCGCGGAGGAGGCGCACCTGTTCTCCACGTCGGTGAAGGAGAATCTGCTGGTCGCCCGCGGCGATGCCACCGACGAGCAGATCGGCGCCGTCCTGGACCAGGTGGGACTGGCCGACTGGGTGGCCGGACTGCCCGACGGTGTCGACACCGAACTGGCCGGGGGCGGGCAGGCCCTGTCCGGCGGCCAGCGCCGGCGTCTGCTGCTGGCCCGGGCGATCCTGCATCCGGCGCCGATCGTTCTGCTCGACGAGCCGGCCGAACACCTCGACGCCGACGACGCCGCGGGTCTGGTCGGCGGCATCTGCGCCCGGGACGGCCTGTTCGGTCCCGACCGCACCGTGGTGCTGGTGACCCACCAGCACGCCGACGTCGCCGTCGCTGCCGGCGCCACCCTACTGACCCTGGCCGCCCCCGCCTGACCCTGCTGCACCGCTGCACTGCTGCGGGGCTGCCGAACCCCGCCGACCGCCCGCCGAACCCCGCTGACCGTACTGCCCCGTATAGCGCGCATGAGCGTCGTATACGACGTGAGTGCTGCTCGACGACGAAACGGGGATGCCTCCGGAGCGGGCTGATCCTAGAGTGAGCGCCATGGAGTGGACGCCGGATGTGTCGGCCGGCGACTGGATCGCCGAACGAGTCGAGCACTCATTCACGACGATGCACGGTGTGGTGCCGCGCGGCTTCGAGGCGTACGCCCGCATCTTCCATCCCGCGACGGCACAGACACTCCACGGCGAGCCGCGGCGGGCGCCCTATTCGGAGTTGAGTCGCGATGAGGTGATGGACATCGCCTCGCGTACGACCACCGAGCCGGCGACGTGGGCGCAGGCCGCCGACGCGTTCGGCACGGTCATGCATCCAGAAGCCCAGTGGGGCGACCTGGTGAAGTGGTCTGGGCGCGCGGGCGACTTCGTGAGCCCGATGGAGGCGCCGGACGACAGAACCTTCGAAGCCCCGCACGTCGGTCACCCTCCGGCCGCGCCGGTGACGTCCCTCGCCGCAGTCCTCGAGTCGTTCACAACGACTGCCGAGGACGTCTTCGTCGGCGTCTGGGAGGGGCGAGGCGGTGTCCAGGGTGGAGACGATCGCGAGGGTGCGCTCAGCCGGGAGGTGACCGACGGTCCGCGCCTCCAGTTGCCCGGTCGCGGGCACATCGTGTTCCGCGGTGCTCTGAGCGAGTTCCGTGCAGACGACTGGATGGACCACATGCCGTGGAACGATCATCCACTCGGCCTTCTTCAGGAGGCGCCCACTCTGATCTGGCCGGCCGATCACGCGTGGGCGGTGGTGAGCGAGATCGACTTCGACTCCACCATCGTCGGCGGGACGCAGAAACTGGTCGACGCGGTCTGCTCGACGGACGGCCTGGAGGCACTGCCGATCCGGGAGGGTGCGTCGCTGACCTACGACGCCGACACAATCAACCGACCCTGAAATGCACTGTCGTCTGTCCCTACTGCCCCGTATAGCGCGCTTCATCGTCGTGGAAGCGACGAGCGACGCTATACGGGGGAGTAGGGACAGCAGGACAGGAAAGGGGCTCAGGGAGGGGCGCTCGCCGGGACAGCTCAGCCGATGACGCGCTTGAGCTTCGCCGAGAGGCGCGGCGTCAGATCGCCGTCGTTGTCGATGCGTTCCTCGACATAGGCGAGATCGCCGTCCGGGACGAGCCCGTACAGGCGCTTCGCGGCACCGGTGTGGGCGCCCGACTGGGTCTTCAGGGTGACGTCGGTGGTCAGGTTCCACGACGTCTGGTTCAGCGGACGGCCGTAGTAGAGCTCGATGGACCCCTCGGCGTGCGACACGAGCAGCTCGATGGTGTCGTCGTCGGTGATCCGCCAGAAACCGTTCTCCCGCAGATCCGGGCCGGTGCACTCGCCATCGGCGTCCAGCTTCCAGGAACGGGACTGCCAGATCAGGTACGGGCCGCCGTCATGGCTGATGATGATCTGCTGGCCGAACGGGTAGTCGTCGCCGGTGATCGGGTCGTGGCCCTCGCCGTCGCCCTCCCACACGCCGACCAGCGGCAGCAGCCCCAGCAGAGCCGGGTTCAGTTCCGGGCCCAGACGCAGATTGGCGGTGTCGTCCGGCAGCGGCACCTCGCCGATCACCGGGAGATTCTTGCCGCCGGTCTCCTCGGCGCGCGCGGCGGCCTGCTCGATCGCCTCGTTGCCCGACCGCAGCGCGGGGGCGTCGTCGGAGACGGCGGCGGCCTCCGCACCGTCGACCGCGGAGTCGTCGGTGGGGGCGTCGTTCTCAGGAGCGCTCTGCGGGCTGTCGCTCACGGCAGTCGATCAGGACTCGTCGGTGACGAGACGGTACAGAACGTACAGCGCGAACCAGACGATCAGCAGCGAGGCGAGTCCCAGCAGGACCTCGAAGAAGATGACCATGCACTGATCGTACCGCGCGCCCCGCGGCGCTCCGAGCCGACCGGTCCCGATATGGCGAATCCCACCCGATGCACGAACCCCGCCCGCCCTCGAAGGGCAGACGGGGTCCGGCGTGAAGCGACCGTGTTACTTCGCGACGGTCACGTCGTTGTTGTGGACGCCGGGGCCCTCCGGGGTCACGGTCACCTGACCGTTGCCCTGGGAGCTCAGCGCACGAAGGGTCCAGGTGCCCGGTGCGGCGAAGAACCGGAAGTCGCCGGTCGCCGACGCGACGACCTCGGCGGTGAACTCGCCCGAACCGTCGAGCAGACGCACGAAGGCGCCCGGAACCGGATTGCCCGAACCGTCGAGGACCTGACCGGTCAGGACGGTCTCCTTCTCGACGTCGACACCTGCGGGCAGGGCCTGGCCCTGCTTGGGAGCTGCGCACATGATTCTTACTTGCCCTCTCCGAGCTCGACCGGCACGCCGACCAGCGAACCGTACTCGGTCCAGCTGCCGTCGTAGTTCTTCACGTTCTGGTGGCCCAGGAGCTCCTGCAGCACGAACCAGGTGTGGCTCGAACGCTCACCGATACGGCAGTAGGCGATGGTCTCCTTCTGTCCGTCCAGACCGGCGTCGGCGTACAGCTCGGCGAGCTCGTCGTCGGACTTGAAGGTGCCGTCCTCGTTGGCGGCCTTGCTCCACGGCACGTTGATGGCGCCGGGGACGTGACCCGGACGCTGGCTCTGCTCCTGCGGGAGGTGAGCCGGGGCCAGGATCTTGCCGGAGAACTCGTCCGGGCTGCGCACGTCGACGAGGTTCTTGACGCCGATGGCCGGCTCGATCTCGTCGCGGAAGGCGCGGATGTCGTTGTTCGGGGCCTGCGCGGTGTAGGTGGTGGCCTCGCGGGTCACAGCGTCGGTGCTCAGCGGGCGACCGTCGAGCTCCCACTTCTTGCGGCCGCCGTCGAGCAGCTTCACGTCCTGGTGGCCGTACAGCTTGAAGTACCAGTAGGCGTAGGCCGCGAACCAGTTGTTGTTGCCGCCGTACAGGACGACGGTGTCGTCGTTGGCGATGCCCTTCTCGCTGAGCAGCTTCGAGAACTGCTCCTGGTTCACGAAGTCGCGGCGGACCGGATCCTGCAGATCGGTCTTCCAGTCGAGCTTGATCGCACCGGGGATGTGGCCGGTGTCGTAGGCCGAGGTGTCCTCGTCGACCTCGACGAACACCACCTTCGGGGTCTCCAGATTCTGCTCAGCCCAATCGGCGCTGACCAGGACGTCTTCGCGTGCCATGTTCAGATCCTTTCCAAGATCGTCGATCCCGTCCCCAAGGATTCCGGGGAGGATGTGGCCACGACGTTAGACGAACCGCGGGTGCCGAAATCAGTACGTGATCGGCGTCCGGGTGCCCCCGCCGGTGTCGCCGGCCAGCACCATGTCGCTTCCGCGGGAGAAAGCCCTGGTAGGAACGGTGTTCCAGGCGAGTGGAACGACCGGCAGGGTGGTTGAGAAGAGTTTAAGTACCGCTGCGTTAAACTCCGCCGGCACGTCGTCGGAGAAGTGTTCTTCGGGCCCGGTGTACAGCTTCGTGGCCTCGATCCGGAGCCGTCCGTCGGCCACCGAGACGTTCGCCGAGACGCTCACCTTGACCTTCGGGAAGCGATATTCCTTGGCCGACGGCGGATACTGCCCGTCCTTGGCGGGCGAACCCGGCAGCGGCACGGTTCCGCTCAGCATGATTCCATCCGTCCGCTCGAGCAGCCCGTCGCCGGGTCCGCCGCCGCCCACCTTGCCCTCCGGGGCCGGAGTGTTGATGTAGAGGTCGACGATGTTCATCAGGCGGCCCAGGTTCACCGAGTCGATCCGGGTCTCGGCCTTGAGCGCCCCGAACCGGATCGGGGTCTGCGGTTCCAGCGTGAACACGTCGCCCAGGATCGCGTCGTGCAGGTAGGCGTCGACGTCCACATGGCAGGCGCCGCGATCGGCGCAGCCGCCGACGGAGGCGCCGCGGGCGCTGACGTGCACGGTGGGGAAGTCGCCGGTGTGCGCACGGGTCGCGAACGGTGTCCCGCTCATCGTCACCTCGGGTTCGTAGGTGAGCGTCGGCGAGGTCTGCAGCGCCTGCGCCAGCCGATGCTCGGCCCGCGACGCCGCGAACGTGTCGCCCAGAAACGCGACTCCCACGGCCACGACCAGCGCGATCACCAGCCATGCGAGTGGCCGACGCAACCGGCTGACCAGGGAGATGTGGGATGAAGGAGACATTGCCGCTATTCTGTCAAAAGAGTTATAGGTGCTGCGACCAGCGTCGATCGACAGCCCACAACGAAGGCCACCCTAGATTGGAGTGGTGAAGTGGACCTGTTGCTGTTGACCGCTGAGAGTTCCGCGGAGACGGTGTTGCCGTCGTTGTCGCTTCTGGCGCACCGCGTGACCCTTCTCCCTGCGGACACCTCGTCCCTCATCGAAGCCGGCGACGCCGAAGTGGCGCTCGTCGACGCCCGACGCGATCTCGCCGGTGCGCGCGGCCTGTGCCGTCTGCTCCAGGCGGGCGGCAACGTCCGCGTGGGCGCGATCGTCACCGAAGGCGGCCTGGTCGCGGTGAACGCCGACTGGGGGATCGACGACTTCCTTCTCCCGGAGACCGGACCGGCCGAGCTCGACGCCCGGCTGCGGCTGCTCGCCGCCCGCGGTGCCGGCGACGCCGAAGCCAACCCCGACCGGGTGACGCTGGGCGACCTCGTGATCGATGAGGCCACCTACACGGCGCGTCTGCGCGGTCGCCCGATCGACCTCACCTACAAGGAGTTCGAGCTCCTCAAGTATCTGGCGCAGAACGCCGGCCGCGTATTCACGCGCGCCCAGCTGCTGCACGAGGTGTGGGGCTACGACTTCTTCGGCGGCACCCGCACCGTCGACGTCCACGTGCGACGTCTGCGCGCCAAACTGGGATCGGACCACGAGTCGCTGATCGGCACCGTCCGCAACGTCGGCTACAAGGCGGTCCGGCCGGCCCGCTCCCGGGACGAGGCCGACGACGACGGCGCGGAGGTCGCCGACGACGAGGACCTCGCCGAAACGGCCGGCTGACCTCTGTCCGCTCGTCGGTCGGCGGCGGTGTGTCACCGGTCGGCGTTAGCCTGAGGCGGTGAACGCTCAAGCCGCCCCCGCCCGCACCGTCCGCGGGGCCCTGCACGGGCCCGACGCCGACCGCGTCGACGACGTCACTCGTCGTGCGCTCGCCGCCGACGGGGTGGCGCCCCTCTCCGAACAGGCGGTTCTCGCGATCCGGGAACCGGGCACGGTGCATGTGCTCACCGAGCACGGCTATGCGAACCTCGTCGTTCCGCCCGCCGGCGGCGCTCCGGCCATCGAACTCGTCGTCGACCCCGACCATCGCGGCCGCGGTGAGGGCGGGGCTCTCCTGGATGCGGCGCTGGAGGCCGGAGGCCAGGGTCGCGGCGACGACCGCCCCCAGGTGTGGGCGCACGGCGACCTGCCGGCGGCCGCCGCGCTGGCCCACTCGCGCGGTCTGAGCCGCGTCCGGGAACTGCTTCAACTGCGCCGCTCCCTGACCGCCGGCGGGGGAACGCCGCTGCCGCCGGCGCCGCAGCGGGACGACGTGGTGATCCGGACGTACGCGGGTCCGGCCGACGACGCCGAGATCCTGCGGGTCAACAACGCCGCCTTCGACTGGCATCCCGAGCAGGGCGGCTGGGACCGTGCCCAGATCGACGAGCGCACCACCGCCGACTGGTTCGATCCGGCCGGGCTCTTCCTGGCCTTCGCCGCCGACGACCCGTCGACGCTGCTGGGCTTCCATTGGACCAAGGTGCACGACCCCGCCGACGACCACTCCGGCCCGATCGGCGAGGTGTACATCGTGGGCGTCGACCCGGCCGCACAGGGACGCGGGCTCGGCGGCCTCCTCACCTCGGCCGGCCTGGCCTACCTGGACGCCCGCGGCCTGCCGGAGGTGCAGCTGTACGTCGAAGGCGACAACGACGCAGCGCTGGCCACCTACCGGCGTCTCGGATTCGAGCGTTACGCGGTGGACGCGGCGTACCGCCGCTGACAGGCAGGTGAACAGCGGATGGCCGGGTTCGCCGACCCGGTCGCCGATGTTTGATTCCGGGTCACCTCGTGGCCGGTTCGCCCTCACCGGGCGTCGATAGCTTTCGAAGCGACGACAACGCTATCGAAAGGTCATCGACCCCTCATGTCTGCACACATCACCCGTTCCCGCGCCATCGGCGCCGCCGCTCTCGCCGCAGCCGCCGGCCTGGCCCTGACCGCCTGTGGAGGCAGCAGCTCCGACTCGGTGTCCATCACCGGCGAGGGTTCGACCGCTCAGCAGAAGGCCATGAAGCACTTCGGCGACGTCCTCACCGACAACGACGGCCCGGTGCTCGACTACACCGGCTCCGGTTCGGGCGACGGTGTCAAGAAGTTCCTGAGCGGTGACGTCGACTTCGCCGGCTCCGACTCGGCCCTCAAGGACGACGAGGTCGCCCAGGCCAAGACTCGCTGCGGCGGCAACGACGCCTGGAACCTGCCGATGGTCGCCGGACCGGTCGCCATCGCCTACAACCTCCCCGGTGTGGACAAGCTGACGCTCAACGCGTCGGTGCTCGGCCAGATCTTCGACTCGAAGATCGCCAAGTGGAACGACCCGAAGATCGCCGCCCTCAACCCGGGCGTCAACCTTCCGGACGTGGCCGTCGTGCCGGTGCACCGCACCGACAGCTCCGGCACCACCGACAACTTCACCCGCTTCCTGAACGTCGCCGCTCCGGCCGACTGGCCGCACGAGCACTCCAAGGAGTGGGCGGGTGCCGGTGGTTCGGGCGCCTCCAAGTCGACCGGTGTCGGTGACACGGTCCAGAAGACCGCCGGCGCCATCACCTACGTCGAGTGGGGCTTCGCCACCGAGAACAAGCTCGGTGTCGCCAACCTCGACTTCGGTGCCGGCTCCACCGCACTGACCGCCGAGACCGCCGGTGCCGCGCTCAACGCCGCCACCTTCAAGACCCCGGGCAGCAAGGACCTGGCCGTCGACACCGACGCCCTGTACAAGCTGTCGGCGCCGGGCGCCTACCCGCTGGTCCTGACCACCTACGAGATCGTCTGCTCGGCCGGCTACAAGGATGCGGCCACCGCCGACAGCATCAAGAAGGCCTTCACCCTGATCCTCGACAAGGGTCAGGACGGCCTGGCCGATCTCGGCTATGTCCCGCTGCCGCAGGCGTTCCAGACCAACCTGCGCGGTTCGATCGACGCGCTGTGAGTTCGTCCGACCTCACTCTGACCCCGGCGACGGCCTCCGTCGCCGGGGTCGGTGGTGACCTCAACGAGGGAGAGACCGTGACCGTCAGCTCGGTCCTGCCCACCAGTCCGCCGGAGGATCCGTCCGAGCCGCAGGGCGCCTTGACCACCGTGTCGCGCACCGGCGACAAGGTGATGCGGATCCTGACCACCGGTTCGGGTCTGCTGGTGTCCTCGGCCATCGGCCTCATCGCCGTGTTCCTGCTGATCACCGCCATCCCGGCCCTGGTCAAGAACACCGCCAACTTCTTCACCTACACGGGCCCGTGGGTCGTCTCCGGATCGGAGATGAAGTTCGGTATCGCCTCGCAGTTCTACGCCACCGTGCTCGTCTCGGTGATCGCGCTGCTCATCGCCATGCCGGTCGCCCTGGGCATCGCCATCTTCGTCACCGAGTACGCGCCGAAGAAGGTCGCGAAGCCCATCACCTACGTGGTGGATCTGCTCGCCGCCGTGCCGTCGATCGTCTACGGCCTGTGGGGCATCCTGGTGCTCGGTCCGGCACTGGTCGGCATCAACCGCTGGCTGGTCGATCACTTGAGCTTCCTGCCGTTCTTCCGCGAACCGCAGAACGTCGCGAACATGTCGACCGGCGGCACCATGCTGACCGCCGGCATCGTCCTGTCGGTGATGATCCTTCCCGTCATCACCGCGGTCACCCGCGAAGTGTTCGCCAAGACGCCGACCTCGCAGCGCGAGGCCGCCCTGGCTCTCGGCGCCACCAAGTGGGAGGTCGTGAAGACGGCCGTCATGCCGTTCGGCTTCTCCGGCTACATCAGCGGCTCCATGCTCGGCCTGGGCCGTGCGCTCGGCGAGACGATGGCGCTGCTGCTGATCATCTCGACCGTCGGGCCGATCAACTTCAACCTGATGGAGAGCGGCCAGACGTTCGCGACGGTCATCGCCAACAACGCCTCCGAGTTCGATTCCCCGGCCAAGACCGGCGCCTACATCTCGGCCGGCCTGGTCCTGTTCGTCCTCACCTTCATCGTGAACGCCGCGGCGCGCGGTGTGATCGCCCGAAAGGGGGCCTGAGATGACGACGACCGACCTCGGCGTCTCGCCCGACCACGTGCCCAGCGGAGTCGAGCATCTGACGTCCGCGTCGCCGCGACGGCGCTTCACCGACAATCTGGCCCGCGTGCTGGTGACCGGATCGGTGCTGCTGGCCGTGCTGCCGCTCGGCTGGCTGGTGTGGACCCTGGTGTCCCGCGGCATCGGCCCGATCACCGACATCGACTGGTGGACGCGGTCGGAGCGCTACAACGGTGCCGCGAACGCGATCCTCGGCACCCTGCTGCAGACCCTGCTGGCCGCGGTCATCTCGATCCCGCTCGGCATCCTGGTGGCGATCTTCCTGGTCGAGTACGCCGACCAGAACTCGCGTCTGGTGAAGATCACCACCTTCATGGTCGACGTTCTCTCCGGTGTTCCGTCGATCGTGGCCGCGCTGTTCATCTTCGCGGTCTGGCGGACCACCCTCGACCTGCCCCGTTCAGGCTTCGCGGTAGCGCTCGCGCTGGTGCTCCTGATGGTGCCGCTGGTGGTGCGCTCCACCGAGGAGATGCTCAAGATCGTGCCGTTCGAGCTCCGGGAGGCCGCCTACGCGCTGGGCGTCCCGAAGTGGAAGACCATCCTGCGGGTGGTCCTGCCCACCGCCATGGGCGGCATCATCACCGGCGTCATGCTGGCCATCGCCCGCGTGATGGGCGAGTCGGCGCCGGTCCTGATCCTGGTCGGCGCGAGCCGTGCCATGAACTGGAATCCGTTCGAAGGCAACCAGCAGTCCCTGCCTCTCATGATGTTGCAGGAATACAACAGCGGCCCCTCCGGCTACGACACCGTCTGGGGCGCCGCACTCACCCTCGTGATCCTGGTCGCGATCGTCTATGTGGCCGCGCGCATTCTGGCGCGGTTCACCGGGACCAAGTCGGAAAGAAACTGAACATGGCAAAGAGCCTCACCCTCGACGACCTGAACGTCTACTACGGCGACTTCCATGCCGTGAAGGACGTCTCGCTGACGATCGAGCCCCAGTCGGTGACCGCCTTCATCGGCCCGTCCGGCTGCGGCAAGTCGACCGTCCTGCGCACCCTCAACCGCATGCACGAGGTCACTCCGGGCGCGTACACGACCGGCAAGGTCATGCTCGACGACCTGGACCTGTACGGCAAGAACGTCGATCCGGTCGGCGTCCGCACCACCGTCGGCATGGTCTTCCAGCGGCCCAACCCGTTCCCGACCATGACGATCCGCGACAACGTGGTCGCCGGTCTGAAGCTGGCCGGGGTCCGCGACAAGGCGCGCCTGGACGAGGTGGCCGAGACCAGCCTGCGGGGCGCCAACCTGTGGGACGAGGTCAAGGATCGCCTCAACAAGCCGGGTGCCGACCTGTCGGGCGGTCAGCAGCAGCGACTCTGCATCGCGCGGGCCATCGCCGTCTCGCCGCAGGTTCTGCTGATGGACGAGCCGTGTTCGGCACTCGACCCGATCTCGACCCTGGCCATCGAGGACCTGATCAACGAGCTGAAGAGCAAGTACACGATCGTCATCGTCACCCACAACATGCAGCAGGCGGCCCGCGTCAGCGACCAGACCGCCTTCTTCAACCTCGAAGCGACCGGTATGCCCGGGCAGCTGGTGGAGGCCGGCCCCACCAAGGAGCTGTTCCAGAACCCGCAGCGCAAGGAGACCGAAGACTACATCTCGGGCCGCTTCGGCTGATCGCCGGACGCCCGCGATCTGCGGAGAGCGGAGACCCCGACGGAACACCGTCGGGGTCTTCTGCGTTCCGCGTTGGGTGCGCACCCTGATTCGGGCCGCGCGGCCGGACTGAGGGTGCGCGCGGGCAGGCACTGCCAGAAAGTGGCGGCCTGGCCACCTCTGAGGGAAGATTGCCCTCGGCGTGCCCGTGAGCGCCACTTTGTGGCGGCGCCGTCACTTGCCCCTCGCCGCCGGACTCGCGGAGATCGGAGGATCAGGCGTTGGCGGCGGTGAGCTGCTCGGGGGTCTTGCCGGTGGCCTGGAAGACGACGCGGCGCGCGATCGACACGGCGTGATCGGCGAAGCGCTCGTAGTAGCGGCCCAGGAGCGTGACGTCGACGGCGGCGGCGACACCGTGCTGCCAGTCGCGGTCCATCATGACCGTGAACAGGTGACGGTGCAGGTCGTCCATGGCGTCGTCGTCCTCCATGAGGGCGAGGGCGTCGTGGTAGTCCTGGCTCTCCAGCACCCGGTGGGCGCCGGCGGCGAGTTCGACGGCCAGGCGGCCCATCTCGGTGAAGTAGCCGGCCACCTCGTCGGGCAGCACCTTGAACGGATGGCGGCGGCGCGCGATCTTCGCGACGTGCAAGGCCAGAGCACCCATGCGGTCGATCTCGTTGACCAGCTGGAAGCCGGAGACGATGGATCGAAGATCGCCGGCGACCGGAGCCTGCAGCGCCAGCAGCTCGAACGCCTGCTCCTCGGCCTCAGCGGACCGCTTGGTCAGCCGATCGTGCTCGGTGATGACCTGCTCGGCCAGCTCGAGGTCGGCCTCGAGGAGGGCGGTGGTGGCCTGCTCCATCTCGGCCCCGACCGTCTCGCACATCTCGCCGAGCACGGCATTCAGGGCGGCCATCTGCTCCTGGTACGCGTCACGCATGTCGACAATCGTACGTTCGCTCAGACGAGGAGAAACGGACATGCGAGTGACCGCGATGTGAACTCTCACCAACCGATCCGTGACGCCGTCGCCGGACCGCCGGTGCGGGCCGGGATCAGGAGCAGGTGGTGTCGCCGGCGTTGGTGACCGCGAGATCGTTCGGCAGATCCGAGTTGGTGTTCGCCGGCGGCAGCTGGCCCACCGAGAGGGTGCTGCCGGCCGACGCGGGACTGGTCATCTCGTCGACGCCGGTGAAGTCCTTGCCCAGGATCACCTCGACACCCACCTTGACCGTCTTGTCCTCCTGGATGCGCGCACCCGGGATCATCTTCGCGACGGTGGCCGCCGAATCCTGCTCGCCGGGGCCGTACCGGACCACCGTGTCGTCGCGCTTGGTGGAGGCGTCGGCGACACCCGGAACGGTGAAGTCCTCGGAGATCAGCTTGTTCATCACATCGGTGGCCACACCGGTCTGACCGGAGCCGTTCAGCACGCGGACGGTGGTGTTGCTCGGGTACTGGGCGGTGGCGTCGACCTGCGAGGCGGTCTGCTGCTTCGGCGCGCTCGTGGTGCCGCCGTCGGCCTTCTTGTCGCCGTCGTCCTTCTTGTCGCTGCTGGTCGGCTTCTTCTCGCCGGGCAGCGGCTTGTCGTCGATGATCGCGTTGAAGATCGCGTTGATGTCGTCGGTGCGCGGGATCTCGTTGTTCTCGCCGTCGGTGGTGGTGCCGGCCGTCGGGATGGTGATGAACGTGACCGCACCCGCATCCATGCCCTGCATCGAGTCGGCCAGCTGGATCAGCGAGTCGGTGTCGACGTTGTCGACGGTCGAGTACTTGATGAACGTGTTGACGATCCGGTTCATCTTCGCCGGATTCTTCAACACGTCACCGGACAAGGCGCCGCGCAACAGCGAGGACATGAACAACTGCTGGCGCTTGATGCGGCCGTAGTCGCCGTTGCCCTCCGCCGAGATGTTGCGGGCGCGCACATAGTTGAGGGCGCGGCGACCCTTCAGCTTGTAGGTGCCCTTCTTGCGCAGGATGTAGCCGAGCTCGTAGTCGTACAGCGGCACCGTCGAGCACACCTGCACGCCGCCGATCACGTTGACGACCTTCTCGAAGCCCTCGAAGTCCATGGCGATGAAGTGGTTGATCTCCAGGCCGCTGATCTGCGTCAGCGTCTTGACCAGGCATTTCGGTCCACCGACGGCGTACACGCTGTTCAGCTTCACGCCATCCTCGCCGGGCAGCATGGTGCCGTCGTAGCCGCCGGTCTTGGAGTCCCATTCCTCACATTCGGGACGGTCGACGGCCAGGTCGCGCGGCCACGACACGGCGACCACACGGCTGCGGTCGGCCGGCACGTGCACCAGCAGGACGGTGTCCGAACGGATGCCCTCGACCTGCGACGAGTCTCCGGCACCGAGGTCGCCGTTCTTGCCGGCGCGCGAATCGGTACCGACCACGAGATAGTTCTCGTCGCCGTACTGGGCATCCTTGTTGCGGATGTTCTTGTCGTTGGTGTTGAGCGCCTTGGTCAGGTTCCAGCTGTTGTTCCAGCCGCGCTGGATGCTCCACACGTAGCCGGTGCCGACCAGAGTCAGGACGCACGCGAGGCTGAGCAGCACCCGGCCGGTACCGGCGAAGATCCGGCCCCGGGTCATCGGCCGGCGCGTGCGGCGCTTCGGAGTCGCCTGCGACTTTCGCTTGGCGTTCGCGGTCTTGAGGGCCCCCGTCAGGTCGGGGGTCGGCTCCAGCGGGCGGCGCCGGCGCCGGACGGCGCTGTCGTCGTCGGCGGGCAGTTCGTAGCCGCCGGTGTCGGGGGTCGGGGCCGGCGCCGGTTCGGCGGCGACGTCCTGGTCGGTCCAGCCCCGCGTCTCGCGGGTGACCCGCTCGTGGGTGCGCGCCTCGGACAGGTCGACGGCGGGCGGCTGCTCGGTGACCGGCGGAATCAGCTGCGTCGACTCGTGCGTCGGCTGCTCGACGGGGGGACGCGGCGGCTCGGGTGCGGCCGGCTGCTGACCGGTGATCGGGGGCAGGGCCGGCGGCGGCGGGGTCTGCCGGCGAGGACGGCGCGGCGGCTGCGGCACCGGCGTGGCCGGCGGCTGCGGCTGCCCGGCGGGTGGCTGGTAACCCTGCGGCGGGACCGGAGGTTGGTAGCTCGGCGGGGCCTGCGGCGCCGCCGGAGGCTGGTAGGCCTGCGGCTGCTGCACCGGCGGCTGTCCGGCGGGCGGCGGCACCGGCTGTCCGGGCAGACCCGGCTGCGGATACTGCGGCGCCGGAGGCTGCTGGCCGGGTACCTGTTCCACACCCATCTGCGCCATCAGCTCGCGGACGGTCAGCCGGCCGCGACCCGGGATGCGCTGCTCACGGGCGGACGGTTCGCGCAGCCCCTCACGCTGGGAGGGCTGCGGGTCGCCGAAGCGGGCGCGGAAGTCGTACGACTGCGACGTTCGACCGGCGCGCCGAGAACGCCGCGCAGGCCCCGAGGGGCGATCCGGCGGCGTGCCGGGCTCGTCTGAAGTCACTGGTCGTCCTTTGCGTGGGCTGGAGATATCGTAGTGGTTGCACCTGAGAACGTTCTGTGCCGCGGTGCAGGGAAGTGGCGGAGGTCTCAGCCTCCCGAATGCATGATCTCGGCGCCCTCCGGCACGATGTCCTCCTCCGGATCATCCAGCCAGCCCTCCGGCAACACCACCTGCGAGGGTGATCCCTGCCGGCCGCGCGGGCCGTGACCGTCGTCGGGGAACGGCGCGTCGGCGGGCAGGCCGTCGACCAGGTCCCGCAGGTCGGCGAGCGTCGTCACCAGGCTCAGCTTGGATCGGACGTCCGAGCCGGCCGGGAAGCCGCGCAGATACCAGGCGATGTGCTTGCGGATCTCCCGCATGCCCTTGTCCTCGCCGTGGTGGGCGGCGAGCAGTTCGCCGTGCCGGTACATGATGTCGCCGACCTCGCCGAGGTTCGGTGCCGCCGGCGCCGGCAGACCGCGCAGGCGGGCCGACAGTTCGGCGAACAGCCACGGCCGACCGAGGCAGCCGCGGCCGATCACGACGCCGTCGCAGCCGGTGCGTTCCATCATCGCGATCGCGTCGTCGGGTTCGAAGATGTCGCCGTTGCCCAGCACCGGGATCTGCGTGACGTGCTCTTTGAGCCGTGCGATCTCATCCCAGTCGGCGGTGCCGGAGTAGCGCTGCGAGGCGGTCCGGGCGTGCAGGGCGACGGCGGCGGCACCCTCTTCCTGGGCGATCCGGCCGGCGTCGAGGTGGGTGTGGTGGTCGGCGTCGAGCCCGATACGGAACTTGACGGTCACCGGGATGTCGGTGCCTTCGGTGGCTTTGACGGCTGCGGCGACGATGTTGCGGAACAGCCGGCGCTTGTAGGGGATGGCGGAGCCGCCGCCGCGCCGGGTCACCTTCGGGACCGGGCAGCCGAAATTCATGTCGATGTGGTCGGCGAGATCCTCGTCGACGATCATCTTCGCGGCCCGGTAGGTGTACTCGGGATCCACCGTGTACAGCTGCATGGACCGCGGCGTCTCCGACGGATCGAACGCGGTCATGTGCATGGTGACCGGGTGGCGCTCGTAGAGGGCGCGGGCGGTCACCATCTCGCAGACGTACAGGCCGGAGACGGTGCCGGTGCGGGCCAGCTCCAGTTCCCGGCACAGCACGCGGAACGCGACATTGGTGACGCCGGCCATCGGCGCCAGGACCACCGGGCTGGGCAGTTCGATCGACCCGATCCGCAACGGCTGACCAGTCCCTGACCAGGGGGTATTCGGAGACTTCGGGTCGTTTCCGGCGCCGGGCAGCAACGAACCGGCGCCCTCGGTGGTGACCGAGGGCGCCGGCTGTCGCAGAGTTTCGGTGCTCAGCAAGATCTCCGTACGTTCGTGCGCTCCGCGCGTCAGGACGCCTTGGCGGCCTTCTCGGCCTTGGCGGCCTCGCGGGCGAGGGACCGGTCGCGCATCTCCTCGAAGCGGACGACGTCCTTCTCGAGCTGCTCCAGGAAGTCGGCCAGCTCCTCGCGGGTCTTCTCGCCCTCCGGGCCGAAGTCGTCGCGACCGAAGACGTCCCACTTCTTGAGGACCGGCATGACGACCTCGTCCTTGTGCTGACGCAGGTCGTAGATGCCGTGCTTGGCCATCAGGACGCCGTGGCGACGGAAGTTCGGCATGCCGGCGCCGGGCATCTGGAAGTTGGTGACGATGTCGGTGACCGCGCGCAGCGTCTGATCCGGGGCGAGGTCCATCGCCGCGCCGGTGATGTTGCGGTAGAAGGTCATGTGCAGGTTCTCGTCCGCCGCGATGCGCTGCAGCATCTTGTTGGCGATCGGGTCGTTGCAGGCGCGACCGGTGTTGCGGTGGCTCACCTTGGTGGCCAGCTCCTGGAAGGTCACGTAGGCGACCGAGTGCAGCAGGCCGAGTTCCTCGGCGTGCTCCTGCATCTCGGCGATGCGGTCCGGACCGGCGGCCAGCTCGGGCGAGTAGCCGTTGGTCATGTGGATCATGCGCGCCTCTTCGAGGGCGACCGGGTCGACGCCGCGGGTCACGACCAGGTAGTCGCGCATGACGATGCCGTGGCGGTCCTCCTCGGCGGTCCAGCGACCGACCCAGTGGCCCCAGGCGGAGTCCATCGAGAAGTTCTCGGCGATCACGCGGTGGTACGAGGGCAGGTTGTCCTCGGTGAGCAGGTTGGTGATCATGGCGGCCTTCGCGACCTCGCTGAGCTCACCGTGCTCTTCGTTGTAGTCGTCGCCGCCGAGCGGAGCGTAGTTCTTGCCCTCGTCCCACGGGACGTAGTCGTGAGGGTTCCAGTCGCGGGCCACCTTGAGGTGTCGGTTGACTTCCTCCTCGGCGGCAGGCGAGAGCTCCTGCAGCAGCTCCAGTTGCGAGAGCTTCTTCATCGGATCACTCCTCTGATCGGGGGCGTACTGGCCCACGACGAATCGTTTCGCAGGCGCTATGCATCCAAGGCTACGGCAACCGGGCACTCGTCCCAAGTCTGTCGGCCGGGTTTCTCGTCACGGCTTCACGGCCGCTCACATCAGGAACATCGGGTGCACGGCCCGGAGTTGTTACGGTCTCGTAGGTTTCCGGCGGGTCCGGGCGCCGGCGCGGCCTTGTGACACGATCGGTGCCATGCGCGCATTCGCCTGCCCCGTCTGCAACGAGTACGTGCCCTTCGATGCCGATACCTGCGGCAACTGCTCGACCCCGGTCGGTATGTATCTGGCGAGTAAGGCGATGGTCGCGCTGGACGGTGAGGCGGCCCTGGACCGGGGGACGGCCGTCGCCCGCTGCAGCGAGCACGCCGCGACCGGATGCAACTGGGTGGTGGAGGTCGACGCCGAACCGGTCGACATGCCCGACGATCGCCGGGGGCGGTGTCTGGCGGACTCGCTGATCCGCCGGGTTCCCGCGCCGGGACACCCCCACGCGAAGGAGCTGGCCTCGACGGCGCAGGTCCTGCGCCGGCTGGTCTTCCAGCTGTTCGACCTGAACCTCCCGATCGAGCCGTTCTGGATGTACGACGGCGGCCTCGGGTTCGACCTGCTGTCCAGTGAGACCTCCGACGATCCGGTGGTGATCGGGCACGCCGACGGCATCATCACCATCGATCTGGCCGAGTCGATGGACGACTACCGGGTGGCGCAGCGGGTGAAGCTGGGTGAGCCGTACCGGACCATGCTCGGCCACTTCCGGCACGAGTCCGGGCACTACTACGAGCACCGCCTGGTGGAGACCCCGCCGGGGGAGGAGCGGTATCTCGGTGACTGCCGGGCCTTGTTCGGCGACGAGCGCGCCGACTATCAGGCGGCCCTCACCCGGCACTACGAGGAGGGCGCTCCGCCGGGCTGGCAGTCGCAGTACATCTCCGAGTACGCGACCATGCATCCGTGGGAGGACTTCGCGGAGTGTTTCGCGCACTATCTCCACATCACCGACACCATCGACACCTGCCGGGAGGCCGGCATGGTTCTGCACGCGGACCGGGCGCGTTTCAACGAGCCGCACGATGTGACGCCGCTCGAGAACTACGACGACGTGCCGGTCGCCAAGCTGCTGTTCGACTGGAAGTGGATGTCGCTGTTCTTCAACCGGGTGAACGCGTCGATGGGCAAGGGTGCCTTCTACCCGTTCGAGCTGCCGCCGCCGGTGGTCGGGAAACTCGGATTCGTGCACCGCGTGGTGCGCGATACTGCTCGGGAGCATTCGGCGGGCGTCAGCGACGCCCGCGCCTGACGGAGGAGATCGATGGAGCGGCTGAGCGCCCTGGACGCCTCATTTCTGTATCTGGAGTCGCCGACGCAGGCGATGAACGCGGCGGTGATCGTGCGCGTCGATCCGTCGACGGTCCCGGGCGGCTACTCGTTCGACAGTGTGCGCGCGGAGGCGGCACGCCGGATGCGGGCCCTGCCCCGGTTCCGGCGGCGGCTGGCCGACGCGGTCACCAATGTCGACCGGCCGGTGTGGGTGGAGGACCGCGACTTCGACGTCGACCGGCACATCCGGCGACTGGCCGTACCGTCGCCGGGCGGGCCGGTGGAGACCGCCCAGACCTGTGAAGCTCTGCTGGGGCGGACACTGGACCGGTCCCGGCCGCTGTGGGACCTGTGGGTGGCCGAGGGGCTGGCCGACGGCCGGGTCGCACTGATGCTGCGGGTGCACCAGGCGATGCTCGACGGCGACACCGTGACCGACCTGCTCGCCGAACTGCTGACCCCGACACCCCAGCCACCGGTCCTGCAGGCGAAGGATGTGAAGGCCTCGGCCGGCGAGGCGCCGCTCGCCGAGATCACCGTGTCCGGCGCGATCAACGCACTGGTGCAACGGCCGCTCGCCGCCGCGCGACTGGTGGGCAAGACGCTGCCGGTGCCGTGGCAGTGGCTCAAACGGATCGGGGCGAGCGGCTCGCCGTTCCCGGCGCCGCGCACCCCGTTCGACGGAGCGCTCACGGCTCAGCGGTCGATCGCGCTCGGGCGGCTGCCGTTCGGCGACTGCACCGGGGCCGCCGACCGGTACGGTGCGACCGTCGACGACGTGGTGCTGGCCGTGATCGCCGGCGCCCTCCGCGGCCACCTGTCCGAGCGCGGCGCCCTGCCGTCGGCGCCCCTGGTGGCGCTGGCATCGGGGGCGAACGGCGACGGCCGGTCCGAACTGGTCACCCGGCTGCCCACCGACGTCGACGATCCGGTCGAGCGCCTCCGTGCGGCCGCGTCGTACACCGATCGGGCGCGCCGCGGCGGCGGCGACGTCGATCCCGAACTGCTGCGAGCGTTCGCCGAGGTCACCCCGGGATTCACCCTCGGTGCACTGAGCCGGCTGCACGCCGACCGGCGGGTGTCGGGACTGCGGCCGCCGCTGTGCAACCTGCTGATCTCACGGCTGGACGGCCCGGCCGGCGACGCCTACCTGCTGGGCGGACGCGTCGACGCCGTGCATCCGCTGGTGCCGATCTTCCACGGACTCGGTCTGGCGGTGACGCTGTGCGTGACCGGTGACGACCTGAACGTCGGCATCGTGACCTGCCCGGACCTGGACACCGACGTCGGAGACCTGGACGCGCGGCTCACCGAGCAGCTCGCCCTCCTGACCGGCGACGACCAGTCCGGCGCTTCCTAGTCCAGCGCGTCGAGCCAGGCCGTCGCGGGCGCGTCGGACGGCTGACGCCAATCGCCGCGGGGCGACAGCGAACCGCCCGAACCGATCTTCGGCCCGTTGGGCATCGCGGTGCGCTTGAACTGGCTCGACATGAACCGCTTGAGGAACACCTTGAGCCAGCGCCGGATGGTCGCCGCGTCGTACTCGTGGCGTTCGGCGTCGGTCATCAGCGGCGGCCACAGGCCGGTCGACGCGTCAGCCCACGCCTGCTGCGCCAGATACGCGATCTTCGACGGCCGGTAGCCGAAACGGGTCAGGTAGTAGAGGAAGAAGTCGTGCAGTTCGTACGGGCCGACCGCATCCTCGGTGCTCTGGATCGCGCCGTCTTCGCCGGCCGGCACCAGCTCGGGCGAGATGACGTCGCCGAGGATCTCCTGCAGCGCTGCCGTCGTCTCGTCCGCGTACGAGCCGGTACCGATCATCCAGCGGATCTGATGCTGGATCAGCGACTTGGGGACCGAACCGTTGACGTTGTAGTGCGACATCTGATCGCCGACGCCGTAGGTGCACCAGCCGAGTGCCAGCTCCGACAGATCGCCGGTGCCCAGGACGATGCCGCCCACATAGTTGGCGATACGGAACAGATGCGAGGTGCGTTCGCCGGCCTGCACGTTCTCGAAGGTGACGTCGTAGACGGGCTCGCCGGACGCGAACGGATGTCCCAGATCGGCCAGCATCTGCGCGCACGACGGCCGGATGTCGAGTTCGTGACCGTCGACGCCGAGCGTGTCCATCAGGACGTGGCTGCGGGCCAGTGACGCCGAACCGGTCGCATAACCGGGCATCGTGTACGCCTTGATGTTCGTCCGCGGCAATCCGAGGCGGTCCATCGTCTCCACGGCGACGAGCAGCGCGAGCGTCGAGTCCAGGCCGCCGGACACCCCGATCACGATCTTCTCGATGCCGGTGGCGCGCAGACGCTGCGCGAGACCCTGCACCTGGATGTTCATCACCTCGCGGCACCGGCGGTCGAGGTCGGCGCCGCCGGCCGGCACGAACGGGAAACGCGGCACCACGCGGCGCAGCGCGTCGTCGGCGTCGTCGAGGTCGCCGAGGGTGAAGCCGACACGGCGGAACTCGCCGGCCCGCTCGGCGAAGTCGCCGACCTGGTCGCGCAGGCTGATCATCCGGGCCCGTTCCTGGCGGAGACGGTCGAGGTCGACGTCGGCGACCACCGTCTGCTCGGACATGGAGAACGGCTCGGTGCGGGTCAGCAGTGTGCCGTTCTCGGTGATCAGGGCGTCGCCGTCCCAGGCCAGATCGGTGGTCGACTCGCCGTAACCGGAGGCGACGTACACGTGGGCGGCCACGCAGCGCGCCGAATGCGCCGACGACAGCGCCTCCCGGTAGGCCTCCTTGCCGACGGTCACCGGACTGCCCGACAGATTCAGCAGCACCGTCGCCCCGGCCAGCGATGCCCACGTGCTCGGCGGGATCGGCACCCAGCCGTCCTCGCAGATCTCGGCATGGATACGCAGGCCCGGCAGGTCGACGGCCTCGAAGATCAGGTCGGTGCCGAACGGCACCTCCCGTCCGCCGAGGATCACGGTGTCGACCACCGCGTCGCGGGCGGCCGCGAAGAAACGCTGCTCGTAGAACTCGCGGTAGTTCGGCAGATACGACTTGGGGACCACACCCAGGATCGCGCCGTCCTGGATCAGGACCGCACAGTTGAACAGGGCGTCGTCGACCCGCAGCGGGGCACCCACCGCGACCAGCGGTCGCCGGCCCTCGGTGGCGGCGGCGATCTCCTCGATCGCGGCCATGACCGCGTCCAGCAGCGCATCCTGCTGGACGAGGTCGTCGACGCTGTAGCCGCACAACCCCAGCTCGGGGAAGACGGCGACCGCGGCACCCTCCGCGTGCGCCTTCTCGATCAGGGCGATGGTGCGCTCGGCGTTGCGCGCGGGGTCGGCGAGGGCGACCAGCGGAACGGCGGCGGCGATCCGGGCGAAGCCGTGAGAGTAAATCGACACGGCTCTACGGTAGTGGGCGCACGGCCGGTGGGCACCCGTGATGGGTCGTGGCAGCATGAGAAAGATGAAGTCCTTCCGCTACGGCGCCGCCGCCGTCCTCACCCTCCTCGTCGCGATCCTGGGTCTGTCGACCGCGGGACCGGCGTCCGCGCATTCGGCGGTGGTCGGCTCCAGTCCCGAGGACGGGGCGAAGCTGGACCGGTCGCCGGGCACGGTGTCGATCGAGTTCAACGAAGACCTGCAGCCCGAATACGCGATCCTCAAGGTGGTCGGGCCGGACCGGCACTTCTGGCAGCAGGGCGATGCCGTCGTCACCGCCAACACGGTGTCGGTGCCGGTCAACGGCCTCGGGCCGGTCGGCGAATACAAGATCAACTACCGGGTCACCTCCAAGGACGGCCACCCGGTGCAGGGGCAGCGGGTGTTCGAACTGACCGTCGCCGGCACCGGTCAGCCGGGGCCGCTCGCCGACCCGGAGGAGACGAAGGCGCCCGGTTCGGCCGGGGTGAACCCGTGGTGGTTCATCGCGCCGGCCCTGGTCGTCGTCGCGATCGCAGCGGCGGCGCTCGCCCTGCGTCTGCGTCGCCGCGACGACGCCTGAGAACACGCGGCCGATCGTCATCGGTCTCACAGGACGAACCAAGGTTTCGCGAGTAACTTCGTACACGTGGTGAAACGACTCGGATCCGTCACACGGGCGATCGGCCACGTGGTTCGGCCGCACCCGGTGCGGTTCCTGCCCACCGGCCGCTATCTGGAGTTGCCCGGCCGTGGCACCACCTACATCACCGACTCCGGGCCCCGCGAGGCGCCCGCCGTCTTCCTGCTGCACTCGGTGGCGACCACCGGCATGCTCTGCTGGTATCCGGTGATCCCGGAACTGGCCTCCGACCACCGCGTCATCACCATCGACCACCGCTGGCACGGCCGCGGCATCCGCTCCGACGAGGAGTTCACCCTCGACGCCTGCGCCGACGACGTGGCCGCGGTCGCCGACCAGCTCGGCGTCGACGGCTTCGTGGCCGCCGGCTTCTCCATGGGCGGTGGAATCGCGCAGCTCGCGTGGCGCCGGCACGCCGACCGGGTCCGCGGCCTGGTGCTCTGTTCCACGGGACCGTACTTCTCCAGCATCGACCCGGAGGAGCTCGAGAAGGACCGGCGGATCGCGCGGCTCGCCGCCCGCCTGGACCGGTTGACCCCCACCCCGTCCGAGGCGCGCCTCGACGACTGGCGCCGCCACCCGGCGACCTGGGCGATGACCCAGTTCCTGTCCACCCCGATGGCCAAGCTGGGTGAATTCAGTCAGGCCATGGCGCGATTCGACTCCCGGGACTGGCTCGGCGAGATCGACGTCCCCACCTCCGTGGTGGTCTCCACCCGCGACAAGACGGTCCCGCCGCAGCGGCAGGGACTGCTCACCGACGGCATCCGGGACGCCGCCGAGTTCCCCGTCGACGGCGGTCACGCCGTCTGCGTGCTCGGCGCCGACAAGTTCATTCCGGGATTCACCGCGGCCGTCCGGTCGG
This sequence comes from Gordonia sp. (in: high G+C Gram-positive bacteria), assembly GCF_047600565.1. Taxonomy (GTDB): domain Bacteria; phylum Actinomycetota; class Actinomycetes; order Mycobacteriales; family Mycobacteriaceae; genus Gordonia. The sequence continues at coordinate 1,801,379 of NZ_JASGKN010000001.1, read as the reverse complement.
TGCTGGCGCGATCGGCGCCCTCGGGCCTGATCATCGCCTGATCGCGACACGGTAGACTTCGCACCGCCCTCCTCACCGAGGGCGCCCGGCCCCTTTAGCTCAGTTGGTAGAGCTACGGACTTTTAATCCGCAGGTCCTCGGTTCGAGCCCGAGAGGGGGCACTGCTGATGGTGCGGTTTCGTGTGTTCACCTGCCGATTTGTGAATCTCGAAGTCCGTGCCATAAGCTAGGCAAGCTCCCAACGAGGAACCACCGGCCCCCTTCGTCTAGCGGCCTAGGACGCCGCCCTTTCAAGGCGGTAGCGCGGGTTCGAATCCCGTAGGGGGTACGCACGACGGCGTAGCCGTCACGCACAACAGAATATGGCCCTGTGGCGCAGTTGGTTAGCGCGCCGCCCTGTCACGGCGGAGGTCGCGGGTTCGAGTCCCGTCAGGGTCGCTTCAGGTTTTCGGCAATCAGCTCATCGAGCGAGTCGGCAGCCTTCTGGCCAGGTAGCTCAGTTGGTACGAGCGTCCGCCTGAAAAGCGGAAGGTCGCCGGTTCGATCCCGGCCCTGGCCACCAGCGGATCACCGAGAACGCATAGAGGACCCCTGCATCGCAGGGGTCCTTTTCTCATCCCGATTTTCACCTGTGAGAATTCTGTTCACCGTGGTCGCAGTGATGCCATTTTCTCATCCGACGTCACGTGAGTAACATTCGGCGACTACATTCTTTAGGTGAAGTGCGGTCGATCAGCCGCGCCCGTGTGAAGGTAACCATGTCTTAGGAGGCACGGTGGCGACGAATAACCCTCAGGACGGGGCCCCGAAGAAGGCGGCCCCCCGCACTCCAGCCGCGAAGAAGGCCGCCCCCAAGGCGCCGGCCACCGGCAACACCAATGTCGTCGACAACGTCGTCGACCGTGAGTTCACGGTCGAGCGACTCGTCGAGAACCCCGTCGAGAAGGTCATCGACAAGCCGGTGACCGTCGAACGGAAGGTCGAGCGACTCGTCGTGGACACCGTCGACCTCGTCGTCGACAAGCCGACCACCGTGTCCCGCCTGGTCGAGCGCCCCGTCGTCACCATCACCGACGACGTCACCGATAAGCCCGTCGAGGTCTCCCGCCTGGTCGAGCGCCCCGTCGTCAACATCCGCGACGACATTCAGGACCGTCCCCTCGACATCCCGCGACTGGTGGAGAAGCCGGTCGTCACCGTCGTCGACAACGTGACCGAGAAGCCGGTCGAGGTGCCGCGCCTGGTCGAGAAGCCGATCGTGACCGTCGTCGACAACGTGACCGAGAAGCCGGTCGAGGTGCCGCGCCTGGTCGAGAAGCCGATCGTCACCCTGGTCGATGACGTCGTCGACAAGCCGATCGACATCTCCCGCGTGGTCGAGAAGGTCGTCGTCAACGTGGTCGACGAGATCAGCGAGAAGACCGTCGACGTGCCGCGTCTGGTCGAGAAGCTGGTCGTCACCCTGGTCGACGAGATCACCGAGAAGCCCGTCCAGGTCGACCGCATCGTCGAGAAGCTGGTCGTCGACATCCGCGACAAGGTCGTCGACAAGGAGGTGACGGTCGACCGCATCGTTGAGAAGCCGATCGTCAACGTCGTCGAGAAGGAAGTCGAAGTCCCCGTCGAGATCATCGTCCAGAAGCCGGTCGAGAAGATCGTCGAGAAGGTCGTCGAGGTCCCGGTCGAGAAGATCGTCTACAAGATGGTCGAGAAAGAGGTCGAGAAGACCATCGAACTCGTCCGCGAGAAGCCGGTCGTCAAGCAGGTCGAGAAGGAAGTCGACAAGGTCGTCGAGCGGGTCGTCGAGAAGCCGAACATCGTCGAGAAGGTCATCGAGCAGCCGGTCGACAAGACCGTCGAGCGGATCGTCGAGAAGCCGAACATCGTCGAGAAGGTCATCGAGCAGCCGGTCGACAAGACCGTCGAGCGGATCGTCGAGAAGCCGAACGTCATCGAGAAGCTGATCGAGAAGGACGTCGACAAGACCGTCGAGCGCGTGGTCGAGAAGCCGAACATCGTCGAGAAGGTCATCGAGCAGCCGGTCGACAAGACCGTCGAGCGGATCGTCGAGAAGCCGAACATCGTCGAGAAGCTGATCGAGAAGGACGTCGACCGGACCGTCGAGCGGATCGTCGAGCAGCCCAACATCATCGAGAAGGTCATCGACAAGCCCTTCGACCACGTCGTCGAGCGGGTCGTCGAGAAGCCGAACGTCATCGAGAAGGTCATCGAGAAGCCCGTCGACAAGGTCGTCGAGCGCGTGGTCGAGAAGCCGAACGTGGTCGAGAAGGTCGTCGACAAGCCGGTCCAGCACACGGTCGAGAAGATCGTCGAGCGCCCGGAGATCGTCGAGAAGGTCGTCGAGAAGCCGGTCACCCGCGAGTTCGAGAAGGAGGTCGAGAAGCCCGTCATCGTCGAGAACGTCGTCGAGAAGGAGATCAAGACCGTCGCCGAACGCATCGTGGAGAAGCCGGTCTACATCGAGGTCGAGAAGGTCGTCGAGGTCCCGGTCTACGTCGAGGTCGAGAAGGTCGTCGAGAAGCAGATCGAGCAGGAAGTCGTGATCGAGAAGCCGGTCTTCGTCCGCAAGGTCGTGGAGAAGCCGGTCGAGCACGTGGTCGAGGACTCCGAGACCCGCAGCACGATCACCCATCAGGCCGCACCGGTCACCGCGCCCGAGGCCGAGATCCTCGCGCACGACGACAGTGCATCGCGCTGGGTGGAGCGGGGAACCGGCAAGCATCCGCAGGACAACATCGCCGGTCGTCACTCCGCGGTCGAGCCGATGAACGCCACCTACGAGGTGCCGGCCGGCACCGAGCTGACCTACGAGTTCAAGGGCAAGCAGGTTCCGGTTCCGGCCGGTGCACGGCTCCCGCTCGCCGACGTCAACGAGGCGCCCGCCGGCTTCGTGATCAAGGGCAACGCCGATTCCGGCCTGTACCACACGCCCGAGTCGCCGGCGTACGCCGCGACCGTGGCGGAGATCTGGTTCGACACCGAGGAGTCGGCCCAGGCCGCCGGGTACCGGCATCCGAAGAACTACTGATGCCCGGCCCAGCGCGAAGCCTGGTTCGATCCGCGGCCCTCGCGGCGCTGGCGCTGCTGTTCGGTCTGACCGGACTGCTCGGCGCCGGTTCCGCGCACGCCGACCAGCTGTCGGACACGACGGCGGCCATCGACCAATACGCCGCCGACCCGACGCACCAGCAGGGACTGGGGGCACCGATCGGTGCCGTCGTCCTCGCCGGTGACGGCGGCTATCGCGACTACGCGGGCGGGTCGATCTACACCTCGCCGTCCACCGGGACGCATGCCCTCTTCGGCGCCATCGCCCAGAAGTTCCGGCAGACCGGTGGCGTCGACACCATCGGCTTCCCGACCTCCGACGAGCAGCAGGCCGGGGACCTGGGCCGGTTCTCCGACTTCGATGCGGCCGACGGGGCGGCCATCTACTGGCGTCCCGATTCCGCGGCGGTCCTGCTGACCGGCGGAGTCCTGCGCGCCTGGCGCGCCTCCGGCGGAGTCACCGGTCCGTTCGGGTTCCCGGTGTCGGACACGGTGGACGCCGGCCACGCCGACGTCGCGAACTTCGCCGGCCCGAACGGCACGCAGATCGTGTGGTCGAACACCGGTCTGACGACCGTTCCGGCGGAACTGGCGACCCAGTTCCCGCAGATGGCCCAGGACGCGGGGGAGCGGCATGCGGCGGTACCGACCGTCGAGGTGCCGGCGTCGCAGGAGCCGGTCTGGAAGGACTGGCGGACGATCACCGGCACCCTCGGTGGTCTCGCCGTCGGCGCGGCGGCCGGTGCCGCCGTGGGTCGGCGCAGAAAGAAGACCGTGCAGGAGGGGACCGTGAACGACACAGCGAAGAACACCGCGGCGACCGAGGCCGCCGTGAGTGGTCCAGACGCCGTGGTCGACCACTCGCCGATCATTCGCGAGCCGGAACCGGTGGCGCTCGACCCGGCACCGATCGACGACGACCGCGTGGTGTTCGCGAGCAGCGAGGATTCGGCGCTGGTGGTGCAGTACGCGTCCGTCGACGGTCCGGCACTGAAAGTCGAGTACGAGAACAACGCGGTCGGCGATACGGCGGAGAGCGGCGTGGACAAGACGATCGCCCGGCTGACCGACGACGACGCCGCGTCCGCGACGACCGCCCGGAAGACGGCGGCTGAGAAGGCCCCGGCCAAGAAGGCTGCCGCGAAGAAGACCGCCGCGAAGAAGACGCCGGCGAAGAAGGCCGCGGCACAGAAGGCTCCGGCGAAGAAGGCGGCGTCGACGGAGGCTCCGGCAGAGAATCCGGACACCGAGTAGAGGAATCGACCCGGGCCGGAAATAAATCGGACCGCAGTCCGGTTATGATCGGTGTGGTGTTCGGCGAACTCGATGAGCGACCCGACCCGCACCGACCCGAACCGCACTCTCTCAAGGAGCCCGTCATGACCGACGTCAACGCATCCGCCAGCCTCCTGCCCGCCGGCACCTGGACCATCGACCCCGCCCACTCCACCGTGGGCTTCTCCGTGCGCCACCTGATGGTGTCGAAGGTGCGCGGCACCTTCCAGACCTTCAGCGGCGCGATCACCGTCGCCGAGGACGGCACCCCGTCCGTCGAGGCCACCATCGACGTCACGTCCATCGACACCGGCAACGAGCAGCGCGACGGCCACATCAAGTCCGCCGACTTCTTCGACGCCGAGAAGTACCCTGAGGCCGTCTACAAGTCGACCTCCGTCGAGGCCGACGGCGACGACTTCGTGGTCCATGGCGACTTCACGCTGAAGGGCGTCACCAAGCCGGTCGACCTCACTTTCGAGTTCAAGGGCGTCAACCCCGGCATGGGCCACGGTCCGGTCGCCGGGTTCGAAGCCACCACCGTCATCAACCGCAAGGACTTCGGCATCGACATCGAGATGCCCCTGGAGACCGGCGGCACCGTGGTCGGCGACAAGATCACCATCACCCTCGAGATCGAGGCCGGTCAGGCCCAGGGCTGACCTGGACTTTCGTCACCCATCACCTCCCCCGCTCGGCTACGCTTGCGTCCATGCCGAGCGGTGGGAGGTGACTGTGTGGAGAAGAACGCACCCCGCGAGTTCTTTCACCGGTCACTGAACCGTCTCGACCGACTCAAGCCCCTTCAAGCCGCCCACGGCGAACTCCACGCCGATCAGCCCGAACTCGCGTGGGCGGACCTCGACGACGACGAGCGCCGTCGCCTCGTCCGCCGCGGATCGGTGATCGGCGCCCTGATGGGCGTGTTCGCGAAAGTGCTCATCGCCCTGGAGACCGTCGTCCTGGTGCTGTTGACGTTCACCGGCGGCCGCCTGACCCTGGACCTGCCTCGCGGCCGACTGCACCTGGTCGACCTGCTGATCGGTGTCCTGGTCGGATCGGTGATCAGCATCGTCTTGTCGCAGATCGTGATGCGGTCCTACTTCCGCTGGTTCATCGCGGGAGCGCCGCCCCAGCCCGGCCAGCGGCGCCGCGTGGCGGCCCTGCCCTGGCGGCAGGCGCTCTGCGACACCGCCGGCTGGGTGTGCGGCTTCGGCATCTACGCCCTCATCTCCGGGGTGTGGAACCACTATGTGATCGCCGCCGCCGGCGCGACCGCGCTGGCCGCCGTCACCTCCGGCTGCCTGTCCTACCTGTTCGCCGAGGCGGCGGCCCGGCCGCTCGCGGTGCTGGCGCTGGACGGCGAGCCCGAGCCGGTCGTCCTGCACGGCGTGCGCGAACGGATGCTCGTGGTCTGGACCGTCGGTGCCGCCGTGCCGATGGTGGGCCTGCTCGCGATCAACGCCGGCCGCTGGGCGAACTGGCTGCCGCCGGCCGACGGCCGGGTCGACTGGGCCGTGGTGTTCCTCGCGTTCCTCACCCTCGCCTCCGGACTGCAGGTCGTGTCGCTGGTCGGACGTGCCATCGCCGACCCGCTCACCGAGATGCGTGAGGTCGTCGAGGCCGCCACCGACGGCGACCTCGACCGCCGCGTCGACGTCTACGACACCTCCGAGATCGGTGTTCTGCAGGTCGGTCTCAACGACATGCTCGACGGCCTGACGGAGCGCGAGAGGATCCGCGAAGTGTTCTCCAGGCATGTCGGCGACGAGGTGGCGCAGCTCGCGATGGAGCACGACGGCCAGATGTTCGGCGCCAACGTCGACGTGGCCGTCGTCTTCGTCGACATCACCGGATCGACGGCGTTCGCCGAGCAGCGGGACCCGCAGGAGACGGCGGTGGTCCTCAACGCGTTCTTCTCCATCGTCGACGACGTGGTGTCCCGGTACGGCGGCCTGATCAACAAGTTCGAGGGCGACGCCGCGCTGGTGGTCTTCGGGGCACCGACACCCCTCGACGATCCCGCCGGTCAGGCCCTGGCCGCAGCCCGTGAACTGGGCGAGGACCTGAGTGAGAACATCCCCATCGAGTGGGGCATGGGCGTCGGCTACGGGCAGGTGTTCGCCGGCAACATCGGCTCGGCCACCCGTTACGAGTACACCGTGATCGGCGACCCGGTGAACGAGGCGGCCCGCCTGTCCGAGCAGGCCAAGGACGGCGTGTCCCGGGTGTACGCGAGCAGCGATGCCGTGGACGCGGCGGTCGCCGCCGACAGCGGGGAAGGCGGTGAGGGAGAGTTCTGGCAGCCGGCCGAGACGCGCACCCTCCGCGGGCGCACCGAGCCCACCCGGATCTTCGCACCGACCACCCTGCCCATCCGCTCCGAGCCGCCGACCCTGGGCAGCGTGCTCGCCGAACTGGTCCGTCTGCCCGGGCGACGCGCGCGGGAGATGGCCGAACAGGGCCGTCTGACCCGGCAGCAGGGTCTCAAGAGCCTGTGGACCGACGCGAAGAGCATCCCGGACGTCGACGAGGCGGTCCCGGACGATGCGACACTCGACGACGACGCGCTCGCGGCCCCCGACGACTGATTCAGCGGACGCCGGCCGGACGGAACTGGATGGAGATCCGGGGTCCCGCGGCTCGCATCTTGGGTACCGCGTGGTCCCAGGTGCGCTGACACGATCCGCCCATCACCAGGAGGTCGCCGCTCCCCAGGGTGAAGCGGATCGACTGCCCGCCGCCGCGCGGCCGCAAGGCGAGAACCCGGGGCGCCCCGAGCGACACGATCGCGACGAGGGTGTCGGAGTGCTCGCCACGGCCGATCCGGTCGCCGTGCCAGGCGACGCTGTCGTCGCCGTCGCGGTACAGACACAGGCCCGCCGTGCGGAAACCCTCCGGCAGGGTCTCCCGGTAGCGGACCGACAGCGCATCGCGCAGATCCTCGAGCAGCGGGTCCGGAAGGCGCTCGTCGGCGTCGTAGTAGCGCATCAGTCGCGGGACGTCGACCACCGAGTCGTACATCGTCACCTGTTCGGTCCGCCACGGCACGACCGCGCTGAGCCGGTCGAACAGCGACGACGCCCCCGTCAGCCAGCCCGGACGCACATCCACCCAGGCGCCGTAGGGCAGCACGGTCCGGCTCATTCCGGACGTCAGCGATCGCACCCCGGTCTCGGTGGCGGTGGGGTCGGCGAAGAGCGATTCCTGGATCCCGATCACCATGGATCGAGTGTATCGAACAGATGTGCGAAAAGTCGGGAGTGACCGTCGCCGTTTCTACAGCCGGCGCAGACGCTCGGCGGCGTCGGCGATGACGTCGTCGTTCTTGGCGAAGGCGAACCGGACGAGGTGGTCCCAGGGCGCGGCGTCCCGTCGATCCGCCGGATGCGGGTCGACGAAGGCACTGACCGGTACGGCGGCCACGCCGATCCGGCCCGGGAGCTCCCGGCACAGGGCGGCACCGTCGGTGAAGCCCAGGGGTCGCGGGTCGGCGAGAACGAAATAGGTCGCCTCACTGCGGTGGACTCCGAAACCCGCGTCGGCGAGGGCCTGCGAGAGGGCGTCACGCTTGGACTGCAGGTCGGTGCACGACCGCCGGACCCACTCCATCTCGGTGTTCAGAGCCAGGGCGACGGCCGGCTGGAACGGTGCACCGCCGGCATAGGTGAGGAACTGTTTGGCCGCCCGGGTCGCGGCCACGAGCTCGGCGGGGCCGCTGCACCAGCCGATCTTCCAGCCGGTCACGTTGAACGTCTTCGCCGCACTCGAGATCCGCAGGGTGCGGTCGGCCATGCTGGGCAGCGTCGCGATCGGCGTGTGGCGGCGCCCGTCGAACAACAGATGTTCGTACACCTCGTCGGCGATCACCGGGACGTCGTACTCGATCGCCAGGCGGGCGACCTCGGCCAGGTCGTCGTCGGTCAGCACCGTGCCGGTCGGATTGTGCGGGGAGTTCAGCAGCACCGCCGCGGTGTCCGGGCCGAACGCGGCGGCCAGAGCATCCCGGTCGAGGCGGAAGCCGTCGCCGTCGGGCACCAGCGGCGCGGTGCGGCGGATGCCGCCGGCCAGGGCGACGGTCGCGGCATACGAGTCGTAGTACGGCTCGATCATCACGACCTCGCGGCCCGGCTCCACCAGCCCGAGGATCGCGCCCGCGATCGCCTCGGTGGCGCCGGCCGTCACCAGGATCTGGGTGTCGGGGTCGTAGTCGAGGCCGTATTGGTCCTTCTCGTGGGAGGCGATCGCCGTCCGCAGTTCCGGGATGCCGGGACCGGGCGGGTACTGATTGCGGCCGTCGCCGATCGCCTGCCGGGCGGCCTCCAGCATGGCGGTGGGACCGTCGGCATCCGGAAACCCCTGGCCGAGATTCACCGCGCCGGTGGCCACCGCCAGGGCCGTCATCTCGGCGAAGATCGTCGACGAGAACGGACGCATCCGGTCGACCAGCGGGGGATTCTTCACGGTCAGACCAGTGGCAGGTCGTCGGCGTCGACGATCGTGTAGGCGTAGCCCTGCTCGGCGAGGAACCGTTGGCGGTGCGCGGCGTAGTCGGCGTCCAGACTGTCGCGGGAGACCACCGAATAGAAGTGTGCCTGGCCGCCGTCGGCCTTCGGCCGCAGCAGTCGGCCGAGACGCTGAGCCTCCTCCTGGCGCGACCCGAAGGTACCGGACACCTGTACCGCCACCGACGCCTCCGGCAGGTCGATGGAGAAGTTCGCGACCTTCGACACGACGAGCGTGTCGATCTCACCCTGGCGGAACGCCTCGAACAGCTTCTCCCGTTCGGCGTTGCGGGTCGAACCCTGGATGACCGGGGCGTTCAGCTCCCGGCCGAGTTCCTCGAGCTGGTCGATGTAGGCGCCGATGACGAGAGTCTGCTGCCCCTTGTGCTTGTCCAGGATCGACTTGACCACCCGCAGCTTGGACCGCGCGGTGGAGCACAGCTTGTACTTCGCGTCGTTCTCGGCGACCGCGTACTGCAGACGCTCCTCGTCGGTCATCGTCACCCGGACCTCGACGCATTCGGCGGGCGCGATCCAGCCCTGCGCTTCGATGTCCTTCCACGGGGCGTCGTAGCGCTTCGGTCCGATCAGTGAGAAGACATCGCCCTCACGGCCGTCCTCGCGGACCAGCGTCGCGGTCAACCCCAGACGCCGGCGGGACTGGAGATCGGCGGTCATCCGGAACACCGGCGCCGGCAGCAGGTGCACCTCGTCGTAGATGATCAGGCCCCAGTCGCGCGAATCGAACAGGTCGAGGTTCCGGTACTCGCCCTTCGACTTGCGGGTCATCACCTGATAGGTCGCGATGGTGACCGGACGGATCTCCTTGCGTTCGCCCGAATACTCGCCGATCTCGTCCTCGGTGAGCGACGTCCGGGCGATCAGTTCGCGCTTCCACTGCCGGCCGGCGACCGTGTTGGTCACCAGGATCAGGGTGGTGGCCTGCGCCTTGGCCATCGCGGCCGCACCGACCATCGTCTTGCCGGCGCCGCACGGCAGCACGACCACACCCGAGCCGCCCGCCCAGAACGAGTCGGCCGCCATCTGCTGGTAGTCGCGCAGGTGCCAGTCGTCCTGCTCCAGATCGATCGGATGCGCCTCACCGTCGACGTAGCCGGCGAGGTCCTCGGCCGGCCAGCCGATCTTCAGCAGCACCTGCTTGAGGCGGCCGCGTTCAGACGGATGCACCACCACCGTGTCGTCGTCGATACGGGCACCCAGCATGGGCGCCACCTTCTTGTTGCGCAGCACCTCTTCGAGGACCGCGCGGTCCAGCGACACCAGGGTGAGTCCGTGAACGGGGCTCTTGACCAGTTGCAGGCGCCCGAAGCGGCCCATGGTGTCGACGATGTCGACGAGCAGCGGCTGAGGCACCGGGAAACGGGAGAACTTCACCAGTGCATCGACCACCTGCTCGGCGTCGTGCCCGGCGGCGCGGGCGTTCCAGAGCGCCAGGGGAGTGATCCGGTAGGTGTGGACGTGTTCGGGCGCGCGCTCGAGTTCGGCGAAGGGGGCGATCGCGGCGCGGGCGGCTGCCGCCTGCGGGTGATCGATCTCCATCAGAACGGTCTTGTCCGATTGGACGATGAGGGGTCCGTCAGTCACCCGACCCATTATTCCTGACCCAGACTCCCCCGATGACGTCAGAGGTCGTCGTATGCGCGCTGAGGAACGCTATACGGGGGAGTAGGGACAGGGGGAGGGGCGGCTACAGGAGCTCGAGGCTGGTGATCCGGTGCAGTGAGAAGCGCGCCTCCCGGCCCTCCTCGTCGCCGAGCAGCTGTCCTGCCTCCAGGCCGCGCGGCCGCACGACGTGCTTGCCGGCGGTGCCGGCGGCATCGACATAGCCGAGCCGGACCGAGCGTCCGGTGCGCAACGCCAGCTGGATGAGCGCGGAGGCGCTCTCCCCGCCACCGGTGACGCGGATCTGTCCGGCCGCCGGCTCGTCGGCGCGATCGGCGGCCCGCATGCGGTCCACGACCGCCCGGGCCTGGCCGTCGTTGATCCGGGCGCGGCGGTGCGCGGGACGTCCGGACGGCGCGCGTCCGGCCACCCGGCTGCCGCCGCTGCGCAAGTCCACCAGGGATCCGGCGGAGTCCTCGCCGGCCGGGCTGAATCCGGCCGTGCGGAGCGCATCGATCACGTCGCGCACCTGCGCGGGGGAGACGGCCACCGTCGGGGCCAGCGACCGCAGAGACACCTCGGCGGCGGCGTCGCTGCGCAGCAGCTCGGCCAGCTGGGCCGGGTCCTCGCAGCGGACGAACGACGACGCCATGCCGACGCGCAGCTGCCCGTGCCGTCGGGCCACATCCTCGACCAGGTAGGTGAGCGACTGCGGCACCTGAGTGCGCGAGTGCGTGCCGAGCATCGCGATGATCTCCGCGCCGCTGCGCCCGGAGTCCAGGCCGCGCCGCAGGCTGTCCTCGCTGATCCGGTAGACCGAGGCCGCACCGCCGGACTCCAGATCGGCGATCATCTCGACCTGTTCGGCGAGCTCGGGGGTCATCGGACCGGGCACCATCAACGTCAGATCGGCCTGCACCAGAAAGTGGTCGACGGGGGTGGGCAAGGCGGTGTCCATAGCGGCCAGGACGGCGGCGCCGTCGTCGTCGGACTGCTCCAGCAGTGCACGTCCGACGGAGGTCAGCCCCTCGTGGGCGACCAGGCCCAGCTCGGTGGCCTCCCGCAGGGTCTCCCCGACGAAGCGGGTGGTCCACCGGCGGAGCTGGCGCGGATGGCGCCAGGCCAGGGCGGCGGCCAGACGTTCGACGGTCACCGGTGCGGCCGGCGGGGTCGTGCGCAGCGGCTCCAGCACCTGGCGGCGGCTGAGCGGGGCGCCCGCGTCGAACAGTTCGCTGCTCAAGGCGGCGAGGGTGTTGCCGTCGCGGTCGGTGTCGCCGATCTGCCACGGCCGTCGGGGCAGGTCGAGCCAGGCCGCGGCCGCCGACTGCCATCGACGCTCGGTGGACAGGTGCCGCCAGGCGTCAGCGGCGGGAGTCGGGGCGAAGACCTCGTCGCCGGTCCAGTTCGCCGGCTCCGGCTCGGGGTAGCCGCTGTCGATGAGGCGCTGCGCGGCGAGGATCTCGACCAGCAGTCCGACCCGCCCGACGCTCAGGCCGGTCGCCTTGGCCAGGCGTCGCAGTTCCCGGATGCCGAGTCCGCCGGAACGCAGCACGGCGGCCGGCGACCGCCCCAGCGCGGCGAGCAGTTCGGCGGCGTGCCGCAGCAGCTCCAGGGCTTCGCCGGCGCCGGCGGCGTCGACGTCCGCCGGGCCGAAGCGGCCCGGTTCTCCGCCCGGCTCGGGTTCGGCGAGATCAACGGTGATCAGCGGCGGCTCGTCCCGCAGGAGGCGGGCGGCCATGGGCGGCAGTTCGACGGTCTGTTCGTCGACCCGGGCGAGCAGACCGTCGTCGATGAGCCTTCGGACGGGCGCCGACGGATCGGCGCCGGGTGCCGCATCCCGGCTCCGGCCCAGCGGCGGGCCCGACGAGAGGGCGGTGAGGAGTTCGCGCTGACGGTCGTCGACGGTGTCGAGCCGGCCCCGGATCTCGTCCGGCGACAGCATGGACAGGGGCCCCAGCAGATGGTGAGCCCGCCAGGGGAGGGCGGAGGCCAGATGGATACCCGCGACCCAGGCGGGCTTGCGGGCGCTTCCGGTGCCCGAATCCCAGAGGAGGGCGGCGTCGGCGAGATCGGCCAGCCGGGCGTCGACCTCGGCCCGCTTGAGGCGCCTGCCGAGAAGGGCGACGATCTCGTCGCGGGTCACCGGACCGATCAGGTCGTGGTGCACGTCCCCGGACGCGGCCTCCAGAAACGCTTCGACGACCGCGACCGCCGGAAGGTCCAGGGCTTCGCCGGCCAGTGAGATGGAGGCGGCGCTGCACGCCCGCTGCGCGAGGACGCCGGTTCCGCGGGGCGGCGGTGATGCCAGGTCCGGCCGGCGCTGCAGCAACCGGGCGAGCTCGTCGTCCGTGCGCTCGGCCAGCGCCTGCGCCAGGCCTTTCACTCCACGGTCCGGATCCACCCGCCGGATTCTACCGGCGAGGCCGGGGGAAGCTCTCCGGCGCGGTCGCGTCATGGCACAATGAGCCCATGGCTAAGAAGAATGGATACGTCGACAACGGCTGGCCGGTCCTTCCGGAGGATGTCGATCACGCGGTCACCGAGTTCACCTCGCATCTCGCCGGCGCACTGTCGCCCTTCGGCGACGAGACGGTGCTGCCGGTGCCGGCGGACGATCTGCCGTTCATCCAGTCGAAGACCGTCGTCAACCGCTGAACCGGCTCGGCGCCGGACGTCGCGCGCAGCCCGCGCGGCACCGCAGACAACGAAGAACCCCCGCACCATCGGTGCGGGGGTTCTTCGTCGTCTCGAGCTGATCGAGAACTATCGAGCGGTGATCAGCGGGTGTACTGGTCGACCAGGCCCTTGTTCTCGTTGTAGATCTTCAGCTGATCCTTGTCGAGCTTGAAGCCGTGCTTCTTGGCGGCGGCCCAGGCGTTCTTGACCTCGGGGCTCTGATCCTTCACGACACCGTCGACCTGCTGGACGGCCTCTTCGGTGTTCTTGGCGTCCTTGGTGGCGCCCAGACCCTCGGTCTTGTCCTGCTTCTTGTCGAGCTTCGGCAGCTTCGGCGACGCCGGAGCGGTGCGCGGGGTGGCACCCGACAGGCCGGTGCCGCAGACGGGCCATGCGCCCTTGCCCTGCGAGGCGAGAACGCGCTCGGCGACGACGATCTGCTGCTCGCGGGTGGCCTGATCGGCGGTCGGGGCGTACTGGCCGCCACCGTTGCCGGTCCAGGTGCCGGCGCTGAACTGCAGGCCGCCGTAGTAGCCGTTACCGGTGTTGATGTGCCAGTTGCCGCCCGACTCGCACTGGGCGACCTGGTCCCACTCGGCGTCGGTGGCCGCAGCGGCGTGGCCGGCGCCCATCAGCGCGGCACCGCCACCGAGGACGGCACCGGTGAGCGCGACCTTGGCGATGGTCTTGGTCTTGTTGGTCTTGCTGGAGGTCTGCTTAGCGTGACGTCCCATGAGTTGTTTTCCTCTCTCCACGCGCCTACGAAGTCAGCTGTCGGGTTCGAGCGAGAGGTGCTCGGTCCCGTAGGACTCGCGTCTGTCGGGACTTAACCCCAAGGTCCGTGTCGCTCTCGCGACTCGCACCGGCTTCCCGGGGCGGGAAATTGGGTCCCCCGTCCTCGTTCCTGAACGTACTTGTTCTGGCTGACCCGGCGGCGGAACGAGGTTGGGCGCGGCCGTCGGGACTGTTCGGTTGTTCGACCGGCCGTCGACGGCGCGATCGGGGAGAACATTACGGAATGGTTGCGACCGATTCACCCTCATCGCCGACATGGGTTTTCGTGCCTTGACGGGGACTTTCGGCCTTGTTCGGGCATCTGTGCAGTTCACGGCACCGATAGTCGTCCCGTGGCCGGTTCGTTATCCGTTCGTTATGTGACGAAGGTCACAGTTCGATTGAGGTGATGGTCACTCGTCCTGCGGCCCCGCCGCAGCCCGACGGGCCTCGAGCGCACGGAACGAACTCGCATGGAACACCAGCGGCTCGGCCTCCGGATCCGATCGCAGCGCCTCGATACGCAGCAGCACCACCGAATGATCACCCGCCGGGTACTCGGCGTACCGGGTGCACAACAGATGGGCGGTCGCGTCGGCGAGGAACAGTGCGCCGTCGGCCTCGTCGATCGTCTCGACGCCGTCGAACCGGCCGGCCGGCGGCCCGGCCAGCCGGCGGCACAGCTCCGCCTGGTCGGCCGCGAACACACTCACGCCCAGCGCGGGCGCATCACGCAACTGCGGCCACGTCGCCGACTCCTCGCGCACGCAGACCGACACCAGCGGAGGATCGAGCGACACGGTGGTGAACGCACTGGCCGACATCCCGATCGGCCGGCCGTCGCCGTCGCGACGGCACACGGCGACCACCCCCGACGGGAAGCAGCTGTAGGCCTGCTTCAGCGCACCGGCGTCGCCGGCCGGGGCGAGCGGCCCGGAATCGCTCATCGATTGCGCCACCCGGTGCGCAACGCGAAGAACAACCCGAGCAGAAAGCCGAGGGGAGCGAGCAGGGCCAACAGGTACGTAACGGTGACGACCGTGGTGTTGGTGTCGCGGACGGCGGGGAAGAGCAGTGCCACGCTGGCCACCGCGCCGACGATCACCATGATCACCGCGGTCGCCAGCAGCGGCGACGACTTCTGGGTCTGCATGCCTTTCACGGTAGCCGGGTGCGTAGGATCGCAAGACGACAGACCGCGCCGTTTGCGCGGTTCCGACCAGTTGAAGGTGAGTGCGGTGCCGACCGGCCGAGTGAAGTGGTACGACTCCGAGAAGGGGTACGGATTCCTCTCGCAGGACGAGGGGGAGGACGTCTACGTCCGTTCCTCCGCGCTCCCCGACGACGTCGAGGAGCTCGAGGCCGGCCAGCGCGTCGAGTTCGACATGGCCGCCGGCCGCCGCGGCCCGCAGGCGCTCCGGCTGACCGTCCTCGAGCCCGCCCCCAGCGTCTCCCGCAACGTCCGCGACGCGCAGCGCAGCAGCGGCAAGCGGCACACGCCGGACGAACTGCACAGCATGATCTCCGACCTCATCACCCTGCTCGAAGGCTCCGTGCAGCCGGGACTGCGCAACGGCCGCTACCCGGACCGCAAGACCAGCCAGCGCATCAGCGAGGTCGTCCGCGCCGTCACGCGCGAACTGGACAGCTAGGACTCGCTCGACTCTCCGCGGATGCCGGGGAGTTCGGTCTCGTTCGGCACGGTGTAGCCGCCCGGGGCGGTCTTGATCGAATACATCGCGCGCGGCAGCAGTGAACCCTGGCCGGATTCGAAACCCTCCGGGGTCGTGTCCTCCAGCACCGCGGACAGCGGGGTGATCTCGACCCCCATCAGCACCCGGTCCGGGGTGGACGGCAGCAGCTGAGTGAACGTGGTGCCCGAGTGATGGATCCACTGGACGGCCTGTAGACCCTTCGGCGTCGAATACTGGGCGACCAGGCTCCACGGTCCGGCCGACACCTCCTCGGGCACCGACAGCGTCAGCGTGCTGCCGGTCGCCACCGGGAAGCCCACCGGGGTGATCGGGATCTCCGGCAGCGGCCGCGGATCGAACGGCTTGCATTCGGTGAGCTTCAGATCGCACCAGAACACCGGATCGGCGCGCAGCCCGTGGCCGTCCGCGGCGACCGACACCTGCGGCAGGTCGTCGTGATGCACGGTCTTGACCAGCACCGTGGTCAGGCCGGCGATCAGTGCGACGACGGCCACCGCCGTCGCGGCCAGCACGGCCAACGCCTTGCGGTCCTGGGGCTGCAGGCTCACTCGCCTCACTCCTTGAGATTGCGGGTCGGGGGTGTCGCGGCGAACGGTACCGTCGGCTCGGCGTGGTCCGGACGGCGGCCGCCGATACCGGGGACCAGGGTGGCACCGCGCGAGGTGAACACCGTCTGCGCCAGACCGATCACCATCAACGCCGAGATCACCGTGAAACCGATCCATAGGGTGGGCGGCAGCAGCACGCCCAAGCCGGCGCCGAGCACCCAGCACAACTGCAGCACCGTCTCGGAGCGGCCGAACGCCGACGCCCGCGACGCCTCGGGCAGATCGTCCTGGATGGTCGAGTCGAGGCACACTTTGCCGACCGCACTGGTGGCCGACCCGACGAAGGCGGCGATCACCACGAACAGCAGGTTTCCCAGCACCGCGGCGAGGATCGCGGCGACCGTCGCCCCGGCCGTGCACGCGACGACGATCGTCGGCGGGGTCTTCAGCTCGAGCCGGGTGCCCAGACCGTTGCCGAGGAAATTGCCGACGCCGGCGGCCGCGCCGACCGCGCCCAGCATGGCGATCTGCTGCCAGCCGGTGTGCCCCTCCTGGCCTTTGGCGTAGAACGCGACGTAGATGGTGAGGAAGCCGGTCAGGATGCGGATGGTGCCGTTGCCCCACAGGCCGGTGACCACCGACCGTCCCAGCGGCTGCCGGATCCTCGCCGCCAGATTCGCCGAGATCTGCCGGGCGCCGCGCTTGCGCGGAGACTGCTGGTCCAGACGGTCGTCGATCGCACCCCGGTAGGTGATGGTCGTGGGCACCTCGCCTTCGGTCACCTCCACCCAGCTGGGGATCTTCATGCAGTAGTAGGCGCCGGCCACGCACAGCAGGCACAGCGCCACCATCGCACCGGGGATGTGGAACGGCATCCAGCGGCCGAGCACCATCTCGAACAGTGCGGCGATACCGCCGGCGACGATCGTGCCGCCGACCAGACCGAACACGGTCAGCCGTGAGTTCACGCGCACCAGATCGATACTGGGCGGCAGGACACGCGGGGCGACGGCCGACTTGAGGACGCCGAACGACTTGGACAGCACCATCAACCCGAGCGCGCACGGGTAGAGCACCCACTCCTTGTACTGCAACTGACCGGTCGCCGGATTCCACGTCGAGTTGAGGATGATCAGCAGGCCGAGGACCAGACGCAGACCGAAGGTGGCCGCCATCGCGACACGGCGGCCGTGCTGCAGGCGGTCCAGGAGCGGGCCGATGAGCGGGGCGATCACCGCGAACGGGGCGATGGTCAACGCCAGATAGAGGCCGACACCCACCTTCGACTCGCCGGTCGCGGCGGCGAAGAACAGAGTGTTGGCCAGCGCGACCGCCATGGCCGCGTCGACGGCCGCGTTGGCGATCACCGGCAGGGTCAGCGCCGTCAGGCCGGAGCGATCCGCGCCGTCGGCGGTGGCGGCACGGTGCACCATCTTCACGCCGCGGCCGGCGAAGTACTTGGCCCGCTGACCGGCCACCCGCACGACGGTCACCTTCTCGGGCGGCACATAGCCGCCCGGCCGGGTGTCGGCGTCGGCGAGACCCGGGCCCGACGAGTTCGGCGAGAAGGTGCGGGTGTGCGTGCGAGTGTGCTCGTCGTCGCCGAGGTAGTCGGTGTCCCCGTTCAGCGGCGGCAAATGCGGATTGTGTGTGCGCGGCGGCAGATAGGCGCCGCTCGCCGCGTCGGACCGCCGATTCCGGTTCGGGGGATCCGGTGGGTAGGCGCCCTGCCCGGGATGCGGTGCACGACGCCCGCGCTGACGCCGGGTGCGGGACTCGGACGGCGCACCCGGGGAGGCGGCGGCGTCACCGGTCGCCCGGCGGTCGTCTCGAGGGGTGCGTGCTGCCACGGCATCGATTGTTCCCTATCGGGGCGACGGGTGCGGGGACGGCACCCGGTGACCCGCCCCCGGTTTCGCGGGCGGCTGGATCGGCCGGGTGGCCCTGAGGCACACTGGAGGGGTGAGTGCAGCAGTCGTTACGGACCACCTGATCAGCGCGGTCGACGTCGCGCGGGACGCGTTGGTCGCCGACGGTGAGAACCCCGGCGAGCATCTCGCCGCGCGGCCGGAAGGCGAGGACGCGGTCGCCCACTACTTCGCGGCGCGGCTTCCCGGTTACGTCGGGTGGCAGTGGTGTGTGGTTCTGGCGGGTGCGACGCCGGACGAGGTGACCGTCTCGGAGGTCGTGCTGCTGCCGGGTGACGGCGCGCTGCTGGCCCCCGCCTGGGTGCCGTTCTCCGAGCGCATCGCCGCCGGAGACCTGGGCGCCGGCGATCTGCTGGCGTCGCCGCCAGATGATCCGCGCCTGGTGCCCGGCCAGGTCGACACTCGCGACGTCGATCCGATCGACCGCGATCAGGTGGGCCAGGTGTCCGCCGAGATCGGGCTGGGCCGCGCGCGTCTGCTGTCCGAGGACGGCCGCGCCGATGCCGCCCAGCGTTGGTTCGACGGCGAGTACGGACCCGAGTCGGCGATGGCCCGCTCGGCCCGCCACACCTGCGGCACCTGCGGCTTCTATCTTCCGATCGCCGGCGCCCTGCACGGCGCCTTCGGCGTCTGCGCCAACGAGTACTCGGCCGACGGCCATGTGATCTCCGTCGAGTACGGCTGCGGCGCCCACTCCGACGTGCCGGCTCCGGCCGGCGGTCAGGGCAGCCCGGCCTACGACGCCTACGACGACGGTGCCGTCGAGGTGGTCAAGGTTCGGCGTACACGCCCGGCCACCGACGAGGCGGCACCGTCGACCGATGCCGCACCGTCGACCGAGATCGCGGTGGTGGAGACGACCTCGTCCGAGGTCGCGATCATCGAGACCGTGTCGACCGAGATCGTCGCGATCGAAACCGCGTCCACGGAGATCGCGGTGGCGCCCGAGCGCGAGACGTCTGTGCGCGAGTCCCTGATCCGCGATGACGCCGCCGCACCCGCGAACTCCTAGCGACCCCTTCGGCACCGCATCTCTGCGGGATGCCACCCTCGCCGCCTGGCGGGACTCGCCGACCCGGCTCGCCGAGGACGCGGCCGCCGAGGCCGACCTGTCGGCGATCGGCTATCGCGATCGTCTGATCACCGAGCTCGCCGCGAACGCCGCTGACGCCGCCGCCGGGGAAGGGGGCGTCGGCCGGCTCCGCGTCACCGTCGACGGCCCGCGGCTGCGGGTCGCCAACACCGGCGCCCCGCTCACCGCGGCCGGCGTCCGCGCTCTGACCGCGCTGCGTGTGTCCCCCAAGAACGGGTCGGCGTCCGGGAGCCGGAACGTCGGCCGGTTCGGTGTCGGCTTCCGTGCCACGGCGTACCTGCCGCGCGTGGACGTGCTGTCCCGCTCGGGCGGTATCACCTTCGACGCGGCCCGCACCGCGGACGCGCTGGACCGGGCCGGTATCGCCGCCCCCGACGGCCGGCCGGCCCCGGCACAACGTCTCGCCTGGCCCGCCGCGGAGCCGCCCGCCGACGGCTACGACACCGAGGTCGTGCTGCACACCCCCGGCCCCGAGCATGCGGCGTCGCTCGCCGAGCAGGCCCGCGCCGAAGCCGAAGACCTGCTGCTGGAGCTGCCGGCGCTCATCGAGATCGACGTGGCCGGCGAGGTGTTCACTCGCACCGACGACGACGGCGACGTCGTCACGATCCTCGCCGACGGCCGTCCCCGGCGTCGATGGCTCACCTCGGGCACCTACGACACCCCGTCCGGCCCGGTCCGCTGGCTGGTGCCGATCGACGGCGACGGCCGTCCCACCCCGATCGGGGAGGGCGAGGTCCTGCGGAGCCCCACGCCGACCGGTGTGCCGCTGTCCCTTCCGGCACGGCTGATCGCCGGACTGCCGCTCACCCCGGATCGCCGGGCGCTTCACCCGGACACCGACATCGCCGATGCGGCGGCCGGCTATCCCGAACTGGTGGCGTCGGTCCGCGACGACGCGAAGCACCTTCTGATCCCCGATCCGGTTCTGGCCGCGGGTCCCGAGGACGCACGGCTGCGCACCGCGATCGATCAGGCGCTGCGGCACGCGCAGTGGGTGCCGGCCGCGGGAGGGGAGGCGCTCGCCCCGGACCGTGCCTGGGTGCTGCGCGGGCTCACGCCCGGTCTGTCCGACGTGCTCGGCGACGTCGTCGAACCCCTCGTCCACCCCGATCTGAGCGACGGTCCGCCGGCCCGTGCCCTCCTGCGGCTCGGCGCCAAGGACCTCGGTCTGGCCGAGCTCGCCGACCTGCTCACCGGCGTCGACCGAGCACCGGAGTGGTGGGGTGAGCTCTACGACGCCCTCGCCGCTCTCGTCCCGGACGCCGACGCCGCCGCCGAACTCGGAGCCCTCCCGGTGCCGCGCGCGGACGGACGTCTGCAGCGGGGCGCACGCGGCCTGTTCACCGTCGACGGCGCGGTCCCGACCGCGCGGATCGACTGGATTCCGACCGTCGACTCGCGGGCCGCACGTCCGCTGCTCGACCGCCTCGGGCTGGAACATCTGAGCGTCGCGCAGGTCCTGGAACATCCCGCGCTGCTCGGCGAGATCGAGAACGCCGACGCGGAGGGCGGCGAGGCCTGGGAGGACCTCGCCGACACCGTGCTTCTGCTGCTGGCCGCTGACGAGAAGGTCCGGGCGCCGGCGGCCCTGGGCCGGATCGAACTGCCGGCCCGGGACGGCACGCACTGGCCGGCCGACGAACTCGTGCTGCCCGACGCGCCGCTGCGCACCCTGATCGCCGACCCGGACGCCGACCTCGGTGTGGTCGACGACGCGATGGTGGCCGCCTACGGCGCCGACCCGTTGCGCCGTCTCGGGGTCGGCTGGGGCTTCACCGTGCTCACCGACGAACTGCCGACCGCACCCGACCACGACCTGGACGCCGAAGAGGACTGGTGGGACGGCCTCGACGTGCCGCCGGAGCGCCTGGTCGCGATCCGGGACCTCGACCTGGTGGACCCCGATCGCTGGCCGCAGGCCCTGGACGTGCTGCTCGCCGACGACCGCACCGCGCCGCTGCTCTCCGACCCGGACGGCTATCCGGTGTGGTGGCTGCGCCGGTACGCCGAGATCGGGGGCCGCCGGTTGCGGGAACTCCGCGCCCCCGACGACGACACCCTGCGCGGCGTCACCGACCCCCTCGACCATCCCGCCGCCGACCGCCTCACCGCGCTGCTGGCCGGCCCCGAACCCGACGACGCCGTCGATGCCGCCGCCCGGCTGGCCGCGCTCGCCGACCCCGACCGGGACATCGCGCCCGGAGTCGCGGCACGCGTGCACGCCGGACTGGTCACCGCGATCCGCACCGGCCGACTCGCGGTCGACGACCTCGACCCGCCGGACGGTGTGCGGACCCTCGACGGGACGGTCTCGGCCGGCGCCGTCGTCGCCGAACACCCGTGGTGGGTGCCGGTGCTGCCGCCCAGCCGGACCGTCCTCGCCGGGCCGGTGCCCGACCCTGCATCCGCCGCGGTCCTCGCCGACCTGCTCGACATCCCCACCGCCTCCCGCCGCTATGCGGCGCGCGTCGTCTCCGACGGGGAGGCCGTCGACCGCGACTCGGCGGTCGCCGCCCGGGAGATCGCGGCCACCGGAGAAGTCCCGGACGGCCCGATCGTCGTGCACGACGCCCTCACCGTCGCCGTGTTCGCGACCGGGACCGGCGCCGAGATCGGACGTCACCGGGTGCCCCGCTGGCGAGACGATGCCCGAACCTGGCACCTGTCGGAAATGGTGTCGCGACCGTAGTGGATGGCCCGCATCCGCGCGGTACGGTAGCGGCATGACCGTCGACCGACTGCTGCCGAGCCAGGAGGCCTACGACCTCGTTGAGCTCGCCGCCGAGGTCGGCGACCGGCTGCTCGCCCCCATCGTCGACGAGCACGAGAAGACCGAGACCTACCCGGACGGCGTCTTCGCCGAACTCGGCCGCACCGGTCTGCTCGGGCTGCCGTATCCGGAGGAGTTCGACGGGGGCGGCCAGCCGTACGAGGTCTACCTGCAGGTCCTCGAGGAGCTGGCGGCGCGCTGGGCGTCGGTCGCCGTCGCCGTCAGTGTGCACGGCCTGGCCTGCTTCCCGGTGTTCACCTACGGCACCGATCAGCAGAAACAGGACTGGCTGCCGCGGCTGCTGCGCGGCGATCTGATCGGCGCCTACAGCCTCTCCGAGGCGCAGGCCGGATCCGACGCCGCCGCACTCACCTGCCGGGCCGTTCCACTCGATGAGAGCTCCTTTCGACAGGCTCAAGGAGCGGATCGGCAGGCTCAAGGAGCGGACCGGAGGGGCTACCGGATCACCGGCTCCAAGGCGTGGATCACCCACGGCGGGATCGCCGACGTCTACAACCTGTTCGCGCGCACCGGCGACGGCTCCAAGGGGGTGTCGTGCTTTCTGGTGCCTCGCGACACCGATGGGCTGACGTTCGGGGCGCCGGAGGAGAAGATGGGACTGGCCGCGGTCCCCACCACCTCGGCGAGCTATGACGGCGCGCTCGTCGACGAGAGCCTGCGGCTGGGTGCCGAAGGCCAGGGCCTGCAGATCGCCTTCTCGGCACTCGACTCGGGACGGCTGGGTATCGCCGCCTGTGCGACCGGTCTGGCGCAGGCCGCCCTGGATGCCGCCGTCGGGTACGCCAACGAGCGCACCGCCTTCGGCAAGACCATCATCGATCACCAGGGCCTCGGCTTCCTGCTCGCCGACATGTCGGCGGCCGTCGACTCGGCCCGCGCGACATATCTGGACGCGGCGCGGCGGCGCGACGCCGGCCGCGACTACTCCCGGGCGGCGGCCACCGCCAAACTGGTCGCCACCGACGCCGCGATGAAAGTGACCACCGACGCGGTGCAGGTGTTCGGCGGCAACGGATACACCCGCGACTTCCGGGTCGAACGGTTCATGCGGGAGGCGAAGATCATGCAGATCTTCGAGGGCACCAACCAGATTCAGCGGCTGGTCATCGCGCGGGGCCTGAAGCGATGAGGGGCGAGGAATGAGACCGTTCGGCTGGGACCAGGCCATCACCGAGTGGGTGGTGTCGATCCGCGCGGAACCGTGGACCTCGCTGTGGCAGATGGTCACCGTGCTCGGCGACACCCTCACCCTCACGCTGGTCGTGATCGGCGTCTTCGTGCTCGCCTGGCTGGGCGAGCGGATCGACCTGTCCGTGCTGATCGCTTCCAGCGGCATCAGCGGCTACGTGCTGATGATCGTCCTCAAACACGTCTTCGGCCGGCAGCGGCCACCCGAACCCGACCGGCTGATCGACGTCGACACCCTCTCGTTCCCGTCCGGGCACGCGATGCTGTCGGTGATCGTGCTCGGATTGACCGCCTTCATCGCCTACCAGCTCTATCCCTGGGTGCGGTCGCACCGGGCGATCCTCGCGGTCGCGCCGGTGCTGATGCTGCTGATCGGTCTGTCCCGGGTGTACCTGGGCGTGCACTGGATGTCCGACGTGGTGTTCGGCTGGTTCTTCGGCCTGATCTGGGCGGCGGTGTGCCTGTTCGGCCACCAGCGGGCCGTCGCACGGTTCGGGCACCGCCCGGACACGGTCCCCGCGAAAGAGAAGGTCTAACTAGTTGTTCTTCCCCGGGACGTTGTGAACGTGTGAGGTAGGCGAAGGCCTCCGGGCAGGATTTGGGTTACCACAACTCAGTTCCACACCACGGAGGCCTTCGTGACTCACGCTAATGCACCCTTGACCCCCGAGGGGCGTCGTCGTCTTGCTGTTCTGATCGTCGAGGACGGTTGGCCGTTGCGGCGAGCTGCTGAACGATTCCAGTGCTCACCATCGACTGCTAAGCGATGGGCTGATCGGTATCGGGCCGGCCTGCCACTGACTGATCGATCATCGCGTCCGCGGCGCTGTCCGCAACGAATCTCCCGCAGGCTCGAACGCCGGATCATCGGGTTGCGGTTCACTCGCCGCTGGGGTCCACACCGGATCGCCTATCACCTGCAGATCGCCCGTTCGACCGTCGGGCGGGTCCTGGCCCGCTACCAGATGCCGCTGCTGGCGCACCTGGACCAGGCGACCGGGTTGGCCGTACGCAAGCCTGCACCACACCGGTATGAGGTCGATGAGCCCGGTCAGCTCGTGCACGTCGACATCAAGAAACTCGGCAGGATCCCTGATGGTGGTGGTCATCGCATGCTCGGGCGCACGATCGGCAACCGCAACAACGGTAGGAAGGGCCGCGGGTACGCGTTCTTGCACCACGCGGTCGATGACCATTCCCGGCTGGCTTACAGCGAGATCCTCGACGACGAACGCAAAGAGACCGCCGCCGGATTCTGGCTACGGGCCAAGACGTTCTTCGCCGCCAACGGGATCATCGTGACCGCGGTGATGACCGACAACGGTTCCTGCTACCGCTCGACACTGTTCAACAAAACCCTCGGCGAGAAGACCACGCACCGGTACACGCGCCCGTACCGGCCGCAAACTAACGGCAAAGTCGAACGATTCAACCGCACACTGGCCACCGAATGGGCCTACGCCCACATCTACTCAAGCGAGGAAGCCCGCGCAGCAACCTACGTCGACTGGCTTCATCACTACAATCATCACCGACCCCATACCGGCATCGGAGGCCAAGTCCCCGCCGACCGCGTTCCCAACCTCACGGGGAAGAACAACTAGTCGAGTCCCTGCTGGGCCGTCTTGCTGCCGCGCCGCACCGCGGCCTTCTGCACCAGCACGATCGTCGTGCCCAGCACCCCGATCACCAGGCCCACCCAGCAGACCGTGAGCGCCCGGTCGGGGCCCCAGCCGGTGACCCAGACGACGATGGTCGCGACCAGCCACGCCAGCATGCCGACCACGATCACCGGCTCCGGCGCGCGCAGAACCGGCGGCAGGTCCGGGACTTCCCTCTGCTGATCCATGACCACTACGGTAGCTTTTCCCGCATGAGTGACGAGCCGGGTACGGGTACAGGGACCGCCGTGCGGGAACGGGTGGACCGTTTCTTCAAGATCGGTGAACGCGGATCGACGATGGGCCGTGAGGTGCGCGGCGGCCTCGTCACGTTCTTCACCATGGCCTACATCGTGGTGCTGAACCCGATCATCATCGGCGGTGTCGCCGGCAACCCGACCAACGCCGACGTCGCCGGGCACGTCCTGCCGATGGTCCAGGTGGCGGGCGTGACGGCGCTGGTCGCGGGCGTCATGACCATCCTGATGGGCTTGATCGCCAACTACCCGTTCGCGATCGCCACCGGTCTGGGCATCAACAGTCTCCTCGCGGTGGCCGTCGTCCAGCACATGACGTGGCCGGCCGCGATGGGTCTGGTGGTGATCGACGGTCTGATCATCGTGATCCTCGGTGCCACCGGTTTCCGCACCGCCGTGTTCAACGCGGTGCCGGCCGAGCTCAAGGCGGCCATCGCCGCCGGTATCGGCGCGTTCATCGCATTCATCGGCCTCGTCGACTCCGGTTTCATCACCCGCACGCAGGGCGGCCCGCCGGTGCAGCTCGGCAGTGACGGCTCCATCAGCACCGTCCCCACCCTCATCTTCGCGGTGGGTGTGCTTCTGATGGGTGTCCTCACCGTGCGCAAGGTCCGCGGCGCCCTGCTCATCGGCATCGTCACCATGACGATCGTGTCGCTGATCGTCGAAAGCATCCTGCACCTGGGCAGCAGCACCAAGAAGCCGGGCGGCTGGGCGATGAACGTCCCCGGCATGCCGGACAGCTTCGGTGGCCTGCCCGACCTCAGCCTGGTCGGCAAGGTCGATCTGCTCGGCGGCTTCCAGCAGGCCGGCATCGTGCTCGCCAGCACCCTGGTGTTCACGCTGGTGCTCGCCAACTTCTTCGACGCCATGGGCACCATGACCGGCATCGGCAAGGAGGGCGACCTCGTCGACGCGAAGGGCAACCTGCCCGGGATCGGCAAGGCGCTGATGGTCGAAGGTGTCGGCGCGGTGGCCGGCGGTGCGGCCTCGTCGTCGTCGAACACCGTCTTCGTCGAGTCGGCCTCGGGTGTCGCCGAAGGCGCCCGCACCGGCATGGCGAACATCGTGACCGGGGGCCTGTTCCTGATCGCCATGTTCTTCACCCCGCTGTACGAGATCGTCCCGATGGAGGCCGTCACCCCGGCGCTGGTCGTGGTGGGCGCCCTGATGATGGGGCAGGTCCGGGAGATCGACTGGACGCGCTTCGAGTACGCGCTGCCGGCGTTCCTGACGATCGTCGTCATGCCGTTCACCTATTCGATCGCCAACGGCATCGGTGTCGGCTTCATCTCGTGGGTGGTCCTGGCGACGGCCCGCGGCAAGGCCAAGCAGGTGCACCCGCTGCTGTGGGTGGTGGCCGCGCTGTTCGTGCTCTACTTCGCTCGGGGACCCATCGAGCATCTCTTCAGCTGACGTGACGCCGACGCTGCCGGAGGGGCCGGCGGTCGACGTCGTCGACATCGACGACCCCGCCGATCCTCGTGTCGACGATTTCCGGGACCTGAACTCGGTGGACCGGCGTCCCGATCTGCCCGCGTTGCCCGGTGGCCGGACCGGCAAGGGTCTGGTGATCGCGGAAGGGGTGAACGTCGCCCAGCGGATGATCGCCTCCCGCTTCGCCCCGCACGCGTTCCTGGGTGTCGACAAACGTCTGCGGGAGCTGGCCGGCGCGCTGAGCGGGCCGCGCCTGGCGGGTGTCCCGTTCTATCGGGCGAGTGCCGAGGTGATGGCCGAGGTCGTCGGCTTCCATCTGAACCGCGGCGTCCTGGGTGTGGCCCGGCGCCCCGAGTCGCTGAGCGTCGCGTCTGTGCTCGACGGCGCGCGGACCGTCGCGGTGCTGGAGGGCGTCAACGATCACGAGAACATCGGCAGCATCTTCCGCAACGCGGCGGGCCTCGGCGTGGACGCGGTGATCTTCGGGCAGGGCTGCGCCGATCCGCTCTACCGCCGCAGCGTCCGGGTCTCGATGGGGCATGCCCTTCTGGTGCCGTTCGCCAGATACGACGCCTGGCCGGCCGACCTCGATCTGCTCGCCGAGCAGGGTTTCACCCTGGTCGCGCTGACGCCGGGTGAAGGGTCGGTGCCACTGTCGGAGGCGGTGTCCGCCGGGAAGGTCGCCTTCCTGGTCGGCGCCGAGGGGCCGGGACTGGCCGAACACACCATGCGCCGCTGCGACGTGCGCGCCCGGATCCCGATGAGCCGCGGCACCGATTCGCTCAACGTCGCCACGGCCGCCGCCATCGCCTTCTACGAGCGGAACCGCACCGAAGCCTGACCTTCAAGTCGCTCTGTCTCGCTGGTTGAGCCGGGTCGTCGACGGAGCGCAGCGACGACGACGTCCCGTGTCGAAACCACACCCGCCTGCCGTCACGAATTCCGTGGCCGCGCGGACCCGGGTGACGTTCCACCTGTCGAATTCGGTTCCCACCGTCGATTTACAGCGACAGGTTGAGCGGAAACCGACAGGGGGAACGGGCGGCTACTCGTCCGGGTGGCTGCGGACGCCGAGGAGGACGTCCTCCCATGCCGGGACGGCCGGCTTGGCGCGCTTGGAGTTGCGGCGCGGCGCGCGATCGAGCGGACCGGTGGTCTCCTCGGCCTTGACCGGTTCGGCCGTCGTGCGCTGCGCAGCGGCGGCCTTCTTGGCCGCGGCCTTCCGCGCCGATGCCTTCTTCGCTGCGGCCTTCCGGTCGTCACCGCGCGTCGGGGAGACAGCGGGCGCCGGAGAGACAGGCTGCGCCGGGACCGGCGCAGCCTCCGGCGTCGGGGCGGGGGCGGCCGGTGCGATCTGTGCGGCCGGCTCGACGGTCTGCGGCTGAACCGGGGCGGGAGCCGGAGTCGGTGCAGGAGCAGGAGTGGAGGCTGGGGCCGGGTGCCGCGACTGCTGCTGGGCGGCGGTCACGGTATCGGCGTCGACGGTCACCTGCTCGTGGCCGTCGGGCAGGACCTCACGCCGCGGCGGCTGGGCGGCGGTCGGGGGAGCGGTGGGTGCCGGGGCGGGCACCGCCGACAGCGGGCGGGCGCCGTTGAGATGACGGACCCGCTTGGCGGCCGCGCGGGCCAGCTCCGGGTCGGTCAGTTCCACGGCCATCTCGTCGAGCGGCTCGGTGGTGCCGCCGTGGCTGCCCGGATGGAACCGCCAGTGCGCGAAGTTCTCGGTGCGGCCCTCGTAGAACGCCACCTGGACGATCCACTGACCCTCTTCGGTCTTCCACGAATCCCAGCGGGCGTCGGCGGGCACGCCGCCGCGCAGCACCAGGCATTCGGCGACCAATTCGCCGAGGGAGGCCAGGCTGGGTCCGTCCATGGCGAGCGGATGCGACGAGCGGGCCAGTTCGGCGGCACGTGAACGCTCCAGCAGAACCGGGTGGGCGTAGCGCTCGATCTTGGAGGTGCTGACGCCGGCGATCTGGGCCAGTTCGGCCACCGAGGCTCCGGCCCGGATCCGTGCCTGGATCTCGCGCGGCCGCAGCGCGGATTCGCCGGGGGAGTTCACCTGGCCGAGTTCGGTGCTGTTGCCGCGGGCGGCGGCGCGCAGGTCTTCGTCGGCGCGGAGGCGGAACTGTTCGCCGGACTCGCGGTCGATACAGACGACGTATTGGCCGTCGGACTCCACGCGCAGCACCTCGAGCTCACGCATGCGGTCCTCCCTTGCCTCGCCGGTCACAGCCAGCCTAACGGAATGCCGCGTGTCCGTAGGTCGGACACGCGGCAAACCCGCTGATCACAGTACTGAAACGCGTGAGACGCGTGGGGCGTCAGAGGCGTTCGACGATGTAGTCGATCGCCTTCGTCAGGGTGGTCACGTCGTCCGGCTCGATAGCCGGGAACATGCCGATGCGGAGCTGGTTGCGGCCCAGCTTGCGGTACGGCTCGGTGTCCACGATGCCGTTGGCGCGCAGCGTCTTGGCGACCGCGGCGGCGTCCACGTCGTCGTTGAAGTCGATGGTGCCGACCACCTGACTGCGGTGCGCCTCATCGGCGAACGGGCTCGCGAAGGCACTCTTGTCGGCCCAGTCGTACAGGCGCGAACTGGAGTCCTTGGTCCGCGCCACGCACCAGTCCAGGCCGCCGTTCGCGTTCATCCAGTCGATCTGATTCTTGAACAGCAGGAGCGAACCGACCGCGGGGGTGTTGTAGGTCTGGTTCTTCGGGCTGTTCTCCACCGCGGTGGCCAGCGACAGGAACTCCGGGATGTAGCGGTCGGTGGCGGCGATCTCGGCGACGCGCTCGAGAGCGGCCGGGCTCATGATCGCGACCCAGATGCCGCCGTCCGAGGCGAAGCACTTCTGCGGAGCGAAGTAGTAGACGTCGGTGGCGGCGATGTCGACGGGCAGGCCGCCGGCGCCGGAGGTGGCGTCGATGGCGACGAGGGCGTCACCGGCGTTCTCCGGGCGCAGCACCGGCACGGCCACACCGGTCGAGGTCTCGTTGTGGGCCCAGCCGATCACGTCCACGCCGGCGGCGTCGTCGGCGGAGACGGCGGCCGGATCCGGTGCGGTGCCCGGATCGGTCGAGATCACCTTCGGGTCGTCCAGCCACGGCGCCTTCTTGGTGACGGTGGCGAACTTCGACGAGAACTCGCCGTAGGTCAGGTTCAGGGCCTGCTTGCGCACCAGGCCGAAGGCGGCGGCATCCCAGAAGGCGGTGGTGCCGCCGTTGGAGAGGACCACCTCGTAGCCGTCGGGCAGCGAGAACAGGTCGGTCAGTCCGGCGCGGATGTCGCCGACGACGTTCTTGACCGGCGCCTGGCGGTGGCTGGTGCCGAAGACCGACGCGCCCGTGTCCACGAGGAACTGCAGCTGTTCGGGGCGGACCTTGGACGGGCCGCAGCCGAAACGGCCGTCGGAGGGCAGGAGGTCGGCGGGCAGCGTGATCTGCGAATCGGTCATGGGGACATTCTAAGGAGTGACCTGCATCGCAGTGGTCCGTGGGTGGGCCTCGTACGGCCCCGGGCGTTGACGATGTGGCTGAACAAGTGTTCAATCAGTTGAACATGAGTTCAACGAGTGGCGATTCGCCGGACGACAGGACCACCCGCGCGCGGGTCCGCGACGCGGCGATCGAGCTGTTCGCCCGCACCGGATTCGCCGCCACCGTCCGCGACATCGCCGACGCCGCCGGGGTCAGCCCCGGACTGGTGATCCACCACTTCGGATCCAAAGCGGGGCTGCGCGCCGAATGCGACGACGCCGTGCTGGCCGGTATCGGGAGCAAGAAGGAACTGATCAGTCCCGGCACCGACTACGAGGCCTACCTCGACGACCTGCGCCGGGACCGCCGGAGTCAGACGGAGATCGTCTACCTGCTGCGTGCCGTGGCCGACGGCGGCGACGTCGCCCGCGCCTTCATGGCGCGCGTCATCGCCCAGACCGAGGAAAGCCTGCGGATCGGCGTCGAGGCCGGCGAACTGCGGCCCTCCGTCGACCCGGCGGCCCGCGCCCGCTACCTGGCGTACGTGTCGATCGGAGCGCTGCTCATCGACACCGTCGTCCACCCGCCCGCCGACTGGTCCGATCCGGTCGCGATCCTGCGCGGCTACATCGACCGCACCGCGGTGCCCGGCGTCGAATGCGCCGCCTACGGCCTGATCGCCGACCCGACGGCCGTCGAACCCCTGCTGGCGAACCACACCCCCGAACGAGGAGACACCCCATGACCGATGTGATCGAGGTGGCCGGCCTGATCAAACGATTCGGGAGCGTGACGGCGCTCGACGGGCTCGACCTGACCGTCGCCGACGGCGAGGTCGCCGGATTCCTGGGACCGAACGGTGCCGGCAAGTCCACGACCATCCGGATCCTGCTGGGCCTGTTCCGCCGCGACGGTGGCCGCGCGGCGGTGTTCGGCGCCGATCCGTTCACCGATGCGGTCGCCATCCACTCGCGGCTGGCCTACGTGCCCGGCGACGTGGACCTGTGGCCGCAGCTCACCGGCGGCGAGTGCATCGACGTGCTGCTGCGGCTGCGGGGCATCGATCCGGCGACCAGTGCGAAAGCCGAGCTCGTCGAACGCTTCGAGCTGGACCCCACCAAACGCAGCAGCACCTATTCGAAGGGCAACCGGCAGAAGGTGGCGTTGATCGCGGCCTTCGCCGCGCCCACCGACCTGCTCGTCTTCGACGAGCCGACGTCCGGCCTGGACCCTTTGATGGCGCGGCACTTCGGCGACTGCACCCGCGCTGCCGCCGCCCGGGGCACCTCGGTGCTGCTGTCCAGTCACATCCTCAGCGAAGTCGAGGAACTCTGCGACTCGCTGACCATCATCCGCGCCGGCCGGACCGTGCAGTCCGGCACGCTGGACGATCTGCGTCACCTGCGTCGATCACGCGTCCAGGCGACGGTGACCGGTGCGGGCGCCGACGCCGTGGCCGGAATCGACGGCGTCGATGACTTCACCGCCACCCCGGGCGCCGACGGTTCGGTCGACCTGTCGTTCACCGTCACCCCGGACGGCCTGAACGCGGTGACCGGTGTCCTCGGCGGCCTCACCGTCGACTCTCTGCTCGTCCAGCCGCCGAGCCTCGAAGAACTGTTCCTGCACGCCTACGACGACGCCCCCGCCGGGACGGAGCGATGACCGCCCCGGCCGCGGCACGGGTGAGCGCGCGCACCGGACCGTTCGCGTCGACCCGGCTGCTGACGCGTCTCGACCTGCGTCGGGAACGGATCATCGTCCCGGTCACCGTCCTGGTCCTGGTGGTGACGAGCGCGGCGGCGTTGTCGTCGGTCAACCAGCTGTACGGCACCGACGCCGAGCGGGCCGCGCTCGCCGCCTCGGCGCAGAACGCCGCCTTCGAACTCCTCCTCGGACCGCTCGAGCACCTGCGGCCGCAGGCGGCCATCGCGTGCTGGCGTGTCTCCTTGTTCATGATCACCGCCACCGCCGTGTGCGCCGTTCTGCTGGTCACCCGGCTCACCCGGAAGGAAGAAGACCTCGGCCGGGTGGAGCTGGTCCGCGCGGCGCACACCGGGCGGTTCGCGCCGCTGGCGGCGGCCCTGACCGTCGCCGCCGGATTCTCGGTGATCGTCGGGGCCGCGATGACGGGTCTCGCGACCACGGCCGGAGCGTCGGCGGGGCAGGCCGCGCTGGACGGGACCCGGTACACGGCGGTCGCACTGGCCGCGACCGGCCTCGCGGCGATGACCGCGCAGATCGCCTCGACCGCCCGGGCGGCGAACCTGCTCGCCGTGTCGCTCGTGATCGGCGGCTACGTCCTGCGGGGCACCGGCGATGCCGCCGGCATCGGCTGGTTGCGGTGGACCAATCCGGTCGGATGGGCCGAGCAGACCGACCCGTACGGCGCCCGCCACTGGTGGCCGATCGTGGCGTGCGTCGCGGTGTTCGCCGTCGGTGCCGCACTCGCGGCATGGGTGAGCACGCGGCGTGACCTCGGGTCGGGGCTGCTGCCGCCGCGGCCCGGCCCGGCGTCGTCGCCGGTCGCCGGCATCGGCGGGCTCATGGCGCGCCTCGATCGCGGCGGATTCATCGGCTGGCTGCTCGGCCTGGCCGTGTTCGCCGTCCTGCTGGGCGCGCTCGCTCAGACCGCGGCGTCGCTGACCTCCGACAACCCGGCGATGCTCGACTACCTCCGCCGGGTAGGCGGAACGGGCGCCCTGATCGACGTCTTTCTGGCCACCGAAGCGGTCTACCTCGGATTCGCGGTCGCGACGTGGGCGGTCACCACCGTCACGCGCATGCGGGCCGACGAGGAGGCGGGCCGCACCGAGGCGCTGCTGGCGACACCGGCATCCCGGTCGCGGTACCTCATCGACCGGGCGGCGTTGATCGTCGCGGGAAGCGTGGTGCTGCTTCTGGTGAGCGGCCTGCTGGTCGGTGGGGCGGCCGCGGCCTCGACCGGTGACGCGTCCCTGGTGGGCGGTGCGGTGGCCGCGGCAGCCGTCCAGGTGCCGGCGGCGCTCGTCATCGGCCTGGGCGCGCTCGCGATCTATGCGGTGGCACCCCGGTTCACCGTCGGCGGCGGCTGGGCCATGGCGGTGCTCGCGTTCCTGCTCGGCCCGCTCGGCGAGCTCTTCGGCCTCAGTCACCTGGTGCGCGACATCTCCCCGTTCACGCACGTGCCGCAGGTGCCGTCCGGGCCGATGCAGTGGGCGCCGATCGTCGTCCTGGTGGCCGTCGACGTGGCACTGGCCGCGGTCGCCCGGTGGCGATTCGGGCGCCGCGACATCAGCTGAACAGCCGCGGATATCCGATCGCGGTGCCCTCGGACCGAGGTCTAGCATCGTCGCCGTGAGCGACGAACTGGATCTGCGCGGTATGCGCGTGGGCTACGGGAACCCCGACCCTGCGGGCGCCGGGAGCGCAGCGAGCGGGCCCAGTACGGCGGGCGCCGGGAGCGCAGCGAGCGGGCCCAGTACGGCGGGCGCCGGGAGCGCAGCGAGCGGGCCCAGTACGGCGGGCGGGCCCGGTACCGCCGGCGCCGACGGCGTCGCCGATCATCTGGATCCGTCCTGGCTGACCGGTGATCCGCCGTGGCTGGACCTGTTCAGGCGGTGGCTCGTCGAGGCGGTCGACGCGAAGATCCCCGAACCCAATGCGATGGTGCTCGGCACCGTCGACGAATACGGCCACCCGGCGACCCGCACCGTGCTGTGCAAGGGCGCCGACGCCGACGGCATCGTCTTCTTCACCGGCTACGAGTCCGCCAAGGGGCGCCAGCTGGCCGCCAACCCGGTCGCCTCGGTCACCTTCCCGTGGATCGCCCTCGAACGGCAGGTGCACTTCCGCGGTCGCGTGGTGAAGGTGGATCCGGCGGAGACCGCCGACTACTGGAACGCCCGCCCGCGCGGCTCGCAGTTGTCGGCGCGTGCCAGCAACCAATCGCAGCCGATCGGATCCCGGGCGGCGCTCGAGGCCGTGGCCGCACTGGTCGCCGCGGAGTTCGGCGGCGCCGACGGAGACGTTCCGGTGCCGGTGCCGCCGCACTGGGGCGGCTACCGGCTGCAACCGGTGAGCGTCGAGTTCTGGCAGGGCCGGGCCGATCGTCTGCACAACCGCGCGATCGCCGTCGTCGACGGTGACGGCTGGACCGTGACGCGGTTGCAGCCCTGATGCCGCAGATCTTCGCCGACACCCGGCCGCTGTCTGAACCGAACTTCCGTCGCCTGTGGACGGCGAACATCGTCACCGTCATCGGGGCGACCCTCACCGTCGTCGCGGTTCCCGCCCAGATCTATGCGATCACCGGCAGCTCCGCCTACGTCGGTTTGACCGGTGTGTTCGGGCTGGTGCCGTTGATCGTGTTCGGGTTGTGGGGCGGGTCGCTGGCCGACGTGTTCGACCGCCGGCGAATCCTGATCGTCACCACCCTCGGCCTGATCGCCACGTCCGTCGGTTTCTGGGTGCAGGCGGCCCTGCACGTGAACAACGTGTGGCTGCTCCTCGGCCTGTTCGCGGTGCAGCAGGCGTTCTTCGCCGTCAACCAGCCGACCCGGACGGCGGTTCTTCCCCGCATTCTGCCCAGTGAGCTGCTGCCGGCGGCGAACTCGCTGAACATGACCGTCATGCAGGCCGGATCGATCGCCGGCCCGCTCGTCGGTGCCTCCCTCATTCCGGTCCTCGGGTTTCCGCTCCTGTATCTGATCGACTCGATCACCCTGCTGGCCACACTGTGGGCGGTCCTCAAGCTGCCGTCACTGGTACCCGAACGTGCGGACGGTACGAAGCCCTCGACGCCGGGCCTGCGGTCGGTGATCGACGGGTTCGTCTATCTGCGGGGACATCCGGTGCTTCTGGTCTCGTTCGTGGTCGACCTGATCGCGATGGTGTTCGGTATGCCACGCGCCCTGTTCCCGGAGATCGCGCACGAGAGTTTCGGCGGCCCCACGGACGGTGGTGTGGCCTTCGCGCTGCTGTTCATCGCGGTGCCCATCGGTGCGGTCCTCGGCGGCGTCTTCTCCGGCTGGGTGTCGCGGGTGCAACGGCAGGGCCGGGCGGTGATCATCGCGATTCTGGTGTGGGGCCTGTCCATCGCGGTGGCCGGCGGGGTGCTGTTCTTCGCGCATGGCACGCCGCTGCCGATCCTGCCGATCGTGGTGGGTGCGCTGATCGTCGGCGGTGCCGCGGACATGGTGTCGTCGGCGTTCCGGCAATCGATGTTGCAGGCGGCGGCGACCGACGAGGTGCGGGGCCGGCTGCAGGGCGTGTTCCTGGTGGTGGTGGCGGGCGGGCCCCGCATCGCCGACGTGGCACACGGTGCCTCCGCGGCCATGGTCGGGACGGCCGCCACGTTCGCGGGCGGCGGTGTGCTGACCGTGGTGTTCACGGTGCTGGTGGCGTTGGCGGTGCCGGCGTTCTGGCGGTACCGGCTGTCCCGCCGCGACGAACCGGTGCCGACCTAGTCGTTCACGTCGTTGGACTGCCAGGGCAGTTGCGCGCGACGCTGCGCATGCACGGGGCAGTAGTGGATCGGATTGTCGCGTTCCGGTCCCGACGGCAGGTTGCGGGCCGGGGTCTCCAGGAGCGGGGCATCCGACGGCACGCGGCCGCGGACCCGGTCGTCGGCGTCCCGGGCGCGGGGATGGCGGCGATACCGCGGCGGGACGGCCTCCATGAGGGTGTCGACGGCGGTGCCGAACGCGCGAAACCTCACCTGATCCCAGCGTGACCAGCTCAGGCCCATCATCTCCCGCACCGGCTCGTCGTAGAGGCCGGTGGTGATCCACAGGAACAGCCGATTGACCACGACGATCTGGCGCTTCCACAGCCGGCCCGGCATCCAGCCGGCCATCCACGGAGGCGGCGGCAGCTGGGTGATGTCCAGCACGGTGCGGACGGCGTCGTGGTCGCGCAGCACCTCCCGGCACATGCGGTCCCAGTAGGCGAGGAACTCCTCGTAGGTGTCCGGGACGGGCCGCATGCTGACGCCGTACATCGAATACCAGGTCCGGGACTCGTCGAACAGGCGCCGCTTGTCGGCCTCGGAGATGGGCGGGCCGAAGGCTTCGGCGCAGCGGATGTTGCCGTACCAGAAGGTGGCGTGCGCCCAGTAGAAGACGTCCGGGTCCAGGGCGTGGTACCGCGCGCCGTCGTCCATCGTGCCCTTGATGGTCAGGTGGTAGTCGCGGACCTTCTTGCCGGTCTCCGGTGTGCGGTCGAACACGACACCGCTGATCGGGTACAGCGATCGCATGAGCCGTTCCCAGCGTTCGCCGAAGAAGTCGGAGTGGTCCCAGACGCCGGCCGCCAGCTTCGGGTGCATGTTCTGCATCGAGCCGGACCACAGGCCCATCAGCATGCCGCGCCAGTCGCCGAAGTACCGCCAGGTCACCGAGTCGGGACCGAGCATGCCGGACGCGCCGATCGGGTCGTCGTCGGTGGGGGTGGTGCGGTCGGCCAGCTCCGTCATGACACAGAAGTCTACATCTGTTTCAATTGGGGCGGCGGAAGCGGACGTCGACGCCCGCCGTCAGCTGGGCCGCGGCATCCACCGAGGCGGCGGTCAGGACCGCGATCACCGGATAGCCGCCGGTCACCGGATGATCGGCCAGGAAGAGAACGGGCTGACCGCTCGGTGGGATCTGAACCGCGCCCAGCGGAACCCCCTCCGACGCGGCCTCGGCCGCCCCGCGGACACGGAGCTCCTCGCCGGCGGCCCGATTCAGGCGGACCCCGACCCGGTTGCTCGCCGGATCGACGGTCCAGGAACCGGTGAACAGCGACCCGGCGTTCTCCAGACGGTCCGCCCGCGGCCCCGCCGATGCG
The DNA here is from genome assembly GCF_047600565.1 of Gordonia sp. (in: high G+C Gram-positive bacteria). GTDB lineage: Bacteria > Actinomycetota > Actinomycetes > Mycobacteriales > Mycobacteriaceae > Gordonia. The sequence continues at coordinate 1,764,546 of NZ_JASGKN010000001.1, read as the reverse complement.
GTGAGCACCACCGGCCCGGCACCCATCGGCATGGGCAGTGTGGGGGCGGCGCCGACCGCGGGCAGCGGGGCCGTCGCCTCGCCGACCGCCAGAACGTCGCCCGGCCGCACAGCGTCCGGCCCCAGACCGGACAGGGTGTCCGACGACGCCGAGCCGAGAACCCGCTCGACGTCCAGGCCGCCGCGCACCGCCAGATAGTTCCGGCAGCCGTGTAGCGGGGTCTCGACCGTCAGAATCCCGTCGGCGGGCACCGGCACGACTACGCCGCATCCGACCCCGCGGCCGTCGACGGTCACCCGCGCCGGCGGTCCGGTGACGGCGACGATCAGGTCGTCATCGGCCCGCATCGAGAACCCGCCGAGGGACACTTCGATGCCGGCGGCACCGTCCGGGTTGCCGAGGAGCCGGTTCGCCAGGCGCAACGACCCGCGATCGGCGGCACCGGACGCCGGAACGCCGAGGTGCGCGTAGCCGGGACGCCCGAGATCCTGGACGGTGGCGAGCGGACCGCTACCGCGCACCGTCAGCGCACGCATGTGAACCTCACCCGGGTCCCGGCCGACAGCAGTGCCGGCGGATCGGCGTCCGCATCCCACATCGGAGTCTCGGTGCGGCCCAGCAGATACCAGCCGCCCGGGCTGCGGCGCGGGTACACGGCGCTGTATCCGGCGGCCACCGCCACCGCACCGGCCGGCACCGCCGGCCGGGACTGCTCACGCCGGCCGAGCCCGCGCAAGACCGCCGCACGCGGATCGTCGGACACCGGCACCAGATAGCCGAAGCCGGGGGCGAAGCCGAGGAACTCCACCCGCCACTCGACACCCGTGTGGGCGTCGACGACCTCGTCGGCCGTGACCCCGGCGAGGGCGGCCACCTCGGCGAGATCGGCGCCGTCGTAGACCACCGGGATCGTCACCTCGCCGGCCGGGCCGTCGGTGCCCGGCCCCGGCGTCGGCACGGTGGCCGCCAGCCGTCGCACGGCGGCGACGTCCAGTCCGCGGCCGGGCGGCGCCTGCACCAGCACGGTGCCGCCGGCCGGCACCACGTCGCCGATCGTCAGCACACCCGAATCGGCTGCGGCCCACAACGACCGGGCCAGGGCGGCGGCCACCGCCGGGGCGTCGTCGGCTCCGGTCAGATCCAGCAGCACCGCGTCGTCGCCGGCGGGCAGGAAGCGCATGACACCACGGTACCGAGCAGGCCGTCCGGGGCTGTGGGTAAGCTGAACGCGCGGCCAGGAGCCGCTTAACGCCCGCTGGGGGACCCTCGGTGGGCGCCGTCATCGCCAGACGACTAGCGTTACACCGACGTACTGGTCAGCCCGCGAGGTTAGGGAGTATTTGTGTCCGCGGAGAAAGCACACGCCGACAAGCAGGAAGCCGGCACCTTCAAGCATCCCGGCGGGTCCATCGACCTGGACATCCTGAAGGCGACCGACGGCAGCGACTCCGTTCAGCTCGGACCGTTCCTGTCCAAGACCGGCCTGACGACCTTCGATCCGGGCTTCGTCAACACCGCCGCCTGCAAGTCGGAGATCACCTACATCGACGGTGACGCCGGCATCCTGCGGTACCGCGGCATCCCGATCGACCAGCTCGCCTCGAAGTCCACCTTCATCGAGGTCAGCTACCTCCTCATCTACGGTGAGCTGCCCACCGCCGCCCAGCTGGACGACTTCACCGACAAGATCCGCCGGCACACCCTGCTGCACGAGGATCTCAAGCGCTTCTTCGACGGCTTCCCGCGCAACGCGCACCCGATGCCCGTCGTCTCCAGCGCCACCAATGCGCTGTCGGCCTACTACCCGGACTCGCTCGACCCGAAGGATCCCGAGCAGGTGGAGCTCTCCACCATCCGTCTGCTGGCCAAGCTGCCGACCATCGCGGCGTACGCCTACAAGAAGTCGGTCGGCCAGCCGTTCCTGTACCCGGACAACTCGCTGGGCCTGGTGGAGAACTTCCTCCGCCTCACCTTCGGCTTCCCGGCCGAGCCCTACGAGGTCGATCCCGAGGTCGCCAAGGCCCTCGACATGCTGTTCATCCTGCACGCCGACCACGAGCAGAACTGCTCGACGTCGACCGTCCGCCTCGTCGGCTCGTCGCAGGCCAACCTGTTCACCTCGGTGTCCGCGGGCATCAACGCCCTGTGGGGTCCGCTGCACGGCGGCGCCAACCAGGCGGTCCTGGAGATGCTCGAGGGCATTCAGGCGTCCGGCGGCGACACCGCGGCCTTCATGAACAAGGTCAAGAACAAGGAAGACGGTGTGAAGCTGATGGGCTTCGGTCACCGCGTCTACAAGAACTACGACCCCCGCGCGGCGATCGTGAAGCAGACCGCCGACCAGATCCTCGAATCGCTGGGTGTGCAGGACGAGCTCCTGGACATCGCGAAGGGCCTGGAAGAGGTCGCCCTGCACGACGACTACTTCATCGAGCGCAAGCTGTACCCGAACGTCGACTTCTACACCGGCGTCATCTACCGGGCGATGGGCTTCCCGACCCGCATGTTCACCGTGCTGTTCGCGCTCGGCCGTCTCCCCGGCTGGATCGCGCACTGGCGTGAGATGCATGCCGACCCGGCCACCAAGATCGGCCGCCCGCGCCAGCTGTACGTCGGCGCCACCGAGCGTGACTACGTCGCGATGGAGAAGCGCTGATGTCCGGCAAGCCCGAGGTCGACTTCCCGGAGGGCCCCGCTCCCGACACCCTGCAGATCACCGATCTGATCGTCGGCGACGGTGCCGAAGCGGTGCCGCACGGCATCGTGGACGTCCACTACGTGGGCGTCGAATACGACACCGGTGAAGAGTTCGATTCGTCGTGGGATCGCGGCCAGTCCGCCAACTTCCCGCTCGACGCGTTGATCCCCGGCTGGCAGGAGGGCATCCCCGGCATGAAGGTCGGCGGCCGCCGTCAGCTCATCGTGCCGCCGGAACTGGCGTACGGTCCGGCCGGTGCCGGTCACCGCCTGTCCGGCAAGACCCTCATCTTCGTCATCGATCTGCTCGGAGTCTGACCTCCCTGTCATCGGCCGATGGCACGGTCGGTAGGCTTCCGCCCATGATCGTGAGCAGCACCGCCGGATCGGTGGTCACCATCGAACTGGCCCGTCCGGAGAAGCGGAACGCCCTCAACCACGAGATGGTCGAAGGCCTGGAGAAGGCGTTCGACGAGGCCGTCGAGGCGGGTGCGCGCGCCATCGTCCTGACCGGTCGCGGTGAGGTGTTCAGCGCCGGCGCCGACCTGTCCGGCCCGGTGTACGAGAAGGGCTTCCTGGACAAGCTGATCGCGCTGATCCGCCACATCGAGGAGACTCCGGTCCCGGTGATCGCGGCGATCAACGGCCCCGCTCTCGGCGGTGGTCTGCAGTTGGCGATGGCCTGCGATCTGCGGGTGATGGTTCCCAGTGCGCTGGCCGGTATCCCGGCCGCCAAGATCGCCGTCGCGATCGACGAGTGGACGATCCGCCGCCTGGTGTCGCTGGTCGGCGCCGGAACGGCCGCCGGAATCCTGATGGCCTGTGAGCCGCTCACCGCCGACCGGGCGCTCGCGCTCGGTTTCGCGAACCGGCTCGGCGATCTGGCCGACGCCCAGCACTGGGCGGCGCAGATCGCGGACCTCGCGCCGCTCACCCTCCAGCACTACAAGCTGGTCCTCAACGGCGACGGCGCCCGCGACGAGGCGCCCGCCGACCGGCAGGCCGCCATGATGGCCGCCTGGACCAGCAAGGACATCGAAGAGGGCCGCGCCGCCCGCGCCGAGAAGCGCCCCCCGAAGTTCACCGGCCACTGAGCCACCCGAATCCCGCCGCTGGTTGAGCCGACACCGAGCCCGCTGGGGCGAGGCGTCGTGTCGAAACCTCCGCTCGATTTCCGGGTGGGTTTCGACACGGGGCGTCGTCGTCGCTGCGCTCCGTCGCCGACCCGGCTCAACCGACGTACTGGCGGCCGCGCCCGTACGGGTCACAACCGTCGACCCGGCTCGACCGCCGATCAGGCTCGACCGCCGACCCGCTCAATCGCGGTACTGCTTCACTTGCCGAGGACGTGGCGCAGGTACGGGTTCGCGAAGGTGCGGTCCGGGTCGTAGGCGTCGCGGACCGTCAGGAAGTCGTCGAATCGCGGGTAGACGCCGCGCAGGTAGTCGGCGTCGCGGGTGTGCATCTTTCCCCAGTGCGGCCGGCCCTCGTGCGCGATCATGATGTCCTCCACGTCCCGGAAGTACGTGGTGGACGCCGACGGATCGTCGCGGTGGTACCGGTGCACGGCGATGTAGCCGGCCTCGCGGCCGCTGGCCGTCGACAGCATCAGGTCATCGGCGGCGGCGGCGCGGACCTCCACCGGGAAGCTCACCTTGTGGCGGCGGCGGTCGATCATGGCGCGCAGCTCCCGCAGCGCTTCGGGCACCGCCTCGAGCGGCAGGGCGTACTCCATCTCGCGGAACCGGACCTTGCGGGACGAGATGAACACCTTGTCGGACCGGTCGGTGAAGGTCCGCTCGGACAGGACGCGGCCGGCCACCTGATTGATGCCGGGCACCACGGCCGGAACCTGGGCGCTCACACCGCACAGCACCCCGAAGAGGTCGTTGGAGAGCAGTTCGTCGTCGATGTACCGGCGCAGTCTGCTCGGTCCGGACGCCTCGGTGTGCGCCGGCATGCGGGTGTTGGTCTTGGTGAGCGTGCAGTTGGTGTGCGGGAACCAGTAGAACTCGTAGTGGTCCTCGGTGCGGACCCGGTCCAGAAAGGTGCCGATCGCCTCGTCGGCCGACGCCGGCGCCTCGTGTGCCCGCATGCTGAACGCGTCCACGCACTGCAGGGTGATCGACGTGATCACACCCAAGGCGCCCAGCCCGAGGGCCGCCGCCTTCAGATCCGGGCCGTCCTCACCGAGGGTGCGCACCCGGCCGTGACCGTCGACCAGTTCGAGGCCGCGGATCTGGGTGCTGATGCCGCCGTACTTGAGGCCGGTGCCGTGCGTGCCGGTCGAGGTGGCGCCGGAGATGGTCTGCCGGTCGACGTCGCCGAGGTTCGCCATGGCCAGGCCGTGCGGTTCGAGCAGTCCGGGAATCTCGTACAGGTGCGTGCCGGCGCCGAGGGTGACGCGGCTGCGGGCGGCGTCGACGTCGAGCAGGCCGCTCAGTCCGGTCATCGAGACCTGGATGCCGGGTGCCACGGCGATCTCGGAGAAGCTGTGGCCGGCACCGGCCGGCTTGACGGTCTCCTTGCGTTCGGCGGCGGCCTGCACGGCGGCGGCGAGTTCGTCGACGCTCTGCGGTGCGATCAGCCGGCTGGGGGTGCACTGCGCGGTGCGGCCCCAGTTCCGCCACGTGGTCGTCGTCATGCCAGACGCTCGCTCATAGGAAACATCGCCCTTCGCCGCGGTAGGTGGGTACGACGTCGACGACGGCGGCGACGCCCGAGCTGTCACGCTCGATCACAGCCACGCGTTCGGAGCGCTCGCACCCCTCGCCCGACTTCGTATGGCGGAACCATACCCGGTCTCCGACACGAAGGTGTGTCACTTTCTCGCCGTGGAGCGGAGTCTGCACCTCGCCGGCCGCCTCGGTGTCCACATAGTGCAGACCCTCCGGCCACACCGGCTTCGGGAGCCGGTCCTCGCCGGGCGGACCGGACGCGATCCACCCGCCGCCGGCACACGTCACGAATCCCGGCGCCGGCCGGCGCACCACGTCCAGCCCGAAGGCGATCGCGGGGGCCGGCCGGAAGTGCCGGTAGTTGTCGAACAAATGCCCGCCGAGCAGCCCGCTGCCGGCCGCGATGTCGGTGACCGACGCATCCTTGGCGGTCTCCTCCAGCGAACCGGTGCCGCCGGCGTTCACGAACTCCAGATCGGCGTACTGGCGGACCGCGGCGATCGCCTTGGCGCGACGATGCCGCAGCTCGGTCATCGAGACCGTCTGCACGGCGCGGATCGCGGTGTTCATCAGCGCCTTGCCGGGCACCCCGTTGCCGACGCCGGCGACCTGCGCCTCGTACGACATCACGCCGACCAGAGAGAAGCCGTCGCGTGAGGTGATGGTCCGGGCGAGCCGCTCGATCTGGTCGAGGTCGTGGACCGGGGAGCGCCGCACCCCCAGATGCAGCCGGCCGCCCAGCGCGCGCAGCGACGCATCCAGGTCGATCGCGACCCGGACCGGTGCTGCGGCCCGGCGGCGTTTCGGCAATCCGGCCCGGACGTCGTCGACCACGTCGAGCTGAGCCGGATCGTCGACGAGCAGGGTCACCCGCCGCAGCGCGACGGCGTCGCCGAGCAGGTCGGCGAGCGCGGTGCGCCGCACGGTCGGGTAGCCGAGGAGAACGTCGTCGATCCCGGACTCGGTGGCCAGCCAGCGGGCCTCGGCGACGTCGTAGGCGAGGACACCGGCATAGCCGTCGCGCGCCAGCACCGTTTCGATGATCGAACGGATCCGCACCGACTTGCTCGCCACCCGGATCGGCACCCCGTGCGCGCGCCGGCGCAGGTCGGCGATGTTGTGTTCGAGGGCGGCCAGGTCCAGTGCCAGGACCGGGGAGTCCAGTCCGGCGCGGCGCACCGCGTCGTCGATGCCACCCCAGTATTCGGCGGGGTCGGTGGGGTAGGGGGGCACTGTCGTATCGAGCGGCGAACCGGTGGGCATGACCGATACGCTAGGTCGTGTGACCTCGATCCGCAGTCTTCTGGTCGACGGCGTCGTGGAGCCCCTCGGTACCACGATCGACAAGACCCGCCGCAGTGCCGCGCATCTCGCATCGGCCGCCGCCACCCGCTCCGACGCCGCCCTGGAGGACGCCCTGTCGGGCCTCGCCGGACTGGGCGTCGCACCCGCACGCGCACTCGGCGCCACCCGTGAGGAGATCGCCGCCTCCACCGCGCGGTCGCGCTTCACGGTCGACGGCGTGTTCGCCAACCGGGAGCCGGCGTTCCCCGGCGGACCCGGGATGGGCGACATCTCCCAGATGGTGCGTCGCCCGGGCCGGCCCAGCCGTCCGATCCCGGTCCTGACCCCGGCGTTCGACGAGCAGACCCGCTCGCAGGCGCCCGGCGCCGAGCTGGCCGCCACCTGGCTGGGCCACGCCAGCGTCCTCGTCGAGATCGACGGTGTCCGGGTCCTGACCGACCCGGTGTTCAGCCTGCGCTGCTCGCCCTCGCAGACCATCGGTCCGCGCCGCATGCACGAGAGCCCGGTGACCGTCGGCTCGCTGCCGCCCATCGACGTGGTGCTGATCAGCCACGACCACTACGACCATCTCGACACCGCCACCGTCGACGCCCTCGCCGCACTGCATCCGCAGGCGCGGTTCGTATGCCCGATCGGCGTCGACGCGCACCTGCGCGCCTGGGGTGTGGATGCGAGCCGCATCCACACCGCCGACTGGTACGAGCACGTCACCCTCGACGTCGACGGCACGCAACTGCGATTCCATGCGACCGCGGCCCGGCACTTCTCCGGCCGCACCCTGGCACGCAACCTGACCCAGTGGGTCAGCTGGGGTGTCGTCGGCCCGCGGCACCGGTTCTTCTTCTCCGGCGACACCGGCTTCACCGAGCGGTACGCGGAGGTCGGCGACCTGCTCGGCCCGTTCGACCTCACCCTGATCGCGGTGGGCGCCTACGGGGACTCCTGGCCGGACATCCACATCGATCCGGAAGAGGCCCTGTCGATCCACCACCTGATCAATCCGGGTGCGGCCACCGAGTCGCTGTTGCTGCCCATTCACTGGGGTACCTTCAACCTCGCCGTCCATCCGTGGGCCGAGCCGATCCAGCGTCTGCTGACCGGTGCCGGCACCGCGGGCGTGGACGTCTGTGTGCCCCGCCCCGGCGGCGCCGTGGACGTCGAGAAACGCAACGGCACCGCCTACGACGATCCGACCTGGTGGGAGCGCTGCGCATGAGTACCCCGACGACCACCGGCCGTCCGGCCGGTCTCACGTCCGCGGAGGTGGCGGAGCGGGTCGCCGCCGGCCAGGTGAACACGCAGCCCGACAAGTCGGGGCGCAGCGTCGGCCACATCATCCGGTCCAACATCTTCACGCCGATCAACGCGATCCTGGGCACGCTGTTCCTGATCGTCGCCTACACCGGCTCGTTCATCAACGGCCTCTTCGGTCTGTTGATCATCGCGAACAGCGGTATCGGCATCATTCAGGAGATCCGCGCCAAGAAGACCCTGGACCGGCTGTCGATCGTCGGCCAGGCCAAGCCGACGGTGCGGCGCGACGGCGTCTCGCAGGAGGTCGCCCCCGGCGACGTGGTGCTCGACGACCTCATCGAGCTGGCGCCCGGCGACCAGATCGTCGTCGACGGAGAGACCGTGGAGTCGTCGTCGCTGGACGTCGACGAGTCGCTGCTGACCGGTGAGGCCGACGCCGTCGACAAGGCGACCGGCGACCCGATCATGTCGGGGAGTTTCGTGGTGGCCGGTTCCGGCAGCTACCGCGCCACCAAGGTGGGCGCCGACGCCTACGCCGCACAGCTGGCGGCCGAAGCATCGAAGTTCACGCTGGTGGCCTCCGAACTGCGGAGCGGCATCAACAAGATCCTCGGTGTCATCACCGTCATCCTGATTCCGGCCGGGGTGCTCACCATCTTCAACCAGCTGTGGATCAGCCGGCAGAACGTCAACGACGCCCTCCTCGGCATGGTGGCCGCGCTCGTGCCGATGGTCCCCGAAGGTCTGGTGCTGATGACGTCGATCGCCTTCGCCGTCGGCGTGATCCGGCTCGGCCGGCGCCAGTGCCTGGTCAACGAGCTGCCCGCGATCGAGGGGCTCGCCCGCGTCGACGTCGTCTGCACCGACAAGACCGGCACACTCACCGAGAACGGCATGCGCCTCTCGGAGGTGCGCGTGGTCGACGACGCCTACACGCAGGATCAGGTCACCACCACCCTCGCCGCCATCGCCGCCGCCGATCCGTACCCGAACGCCAGCATGCAGGCGGTGCTGGAGGTCTACCCGGACGCGCCCGGCTGGACCCCGTCCGCCGTGCTGCCGTTCGCCTCGGCCAACAAGTTCAGCGGCGTCTCCCTGGCCGGAGCCGACGGCGCCGCGGAGGGCAACTGGCTGGTCGGCGCCCCCGACGTGCTGCTCGATCCGGCCTCGGACACCGCTCGTCTCGCCTCGGACATCGGTGCGACGGGACTGCGTGTGCTGCTGGTCGCCGCCACCGACGTCCCGGTCGACACCGAACCCGCCGGCGACACGGCGGTCCCGGGCACGCTGACCCCGGTCGCCCTGATCGTCCTGGAACAGCGGGTGCGGCCGGACGCCAAAGACACCATCGACTACTTCGAGTCGCAGGGCGTGACCGTCAAGGTGATCTCCGGCGACAACGCCCGATCGGTCGGTGCGGTCGCCGAATCGCTGGGTCTCGGTTCGGCGGACACCGCCGTCGACGCCCGCGATCTCGCCGCCGACCCGGGTGCGCTGGCCGACGAGGTGGAGCAGGGCGTCACCTTCGGCCGTGTCCGTCCCGACCAGAAGCGTGCGATGGTCGCCGCACTGCAGGACCGCCACCACAACGTGGCGATGACCGGCGACGGCGTCAACGACGTCCTGGCCCTCAAGGACGCCGACATCGGCGTCGCCATGGGCTCGGGTTCGTCGGCGGCCCGCTCGGTGGCGCAGATCGTGCTGCTCGACAACAAGTTCGCGACACTGCCGTACGTCGTCGGTGAGGGCCGCCGCGTGATCGGCAACATCGAGCGCGTCTCGAACCTGTTCCTCACCAAGACCGTGTACGCGGTGCTGCTGGCCCTCGCCGTCGGTATCGCCGGCCTCATCGCGCACTGGACCGGCGCGTCCCCTATCAGCTACCCGTTCCAGCCGATCCACGTCACCATCTCGGCGTGGTTCACCATCGGCGTTCCGGCGTTCATCCTGTCGCTGGCGCCCAACAGCGAGCGGGCACGCCCCGGCTTCGTGCGGCGGGTGCTGACCCAGGCGGTGCCGAACGGCATCATCATCGGCCTCGTCACGTTCGTCTGCTACCTGATCGTGCGTCCGTCGGGCGGTGTCGTCGCCACCGTCGGCGGTTCGGCGGCCGCGTTCAGCGCCGCGCAGACGCAGGCCGCCACCGCCACCCTGGCCGCGATGATCGCGGTCGCCTGGTGGGTGCTGGTGGTCGTGGCGCGACCGCTCAACTGGTGGAAGGTGATCCTGGTGGCCGTCTCGGCGCTCGCCTACGTGCTCATCTTCACCGTGCACTTCCGGGTGCTCGGCTTCTCCTACGATCCGGGCGTCGTCAAACTCGACGCCTCCGACCATCACATGATGCTGGTGGCGCTGGTGTGTGCGGCGGTCGGCATCGCACTCGTGGAACTGGTCGAACTGGTCAAATACCGTTTTGCTCCGGTCTCCGGCAGAAGGCGCGGCCCGGAGGAACGTCTGGCGAACGTCGGGGGAATCGACGAGCGCACCGAGACCGGACAGGGATAGAATCTCAGCATGGATATCAATGACGTGGTCAACAAGGCCAAGGATGCACTGAAGTCGAACTCCGATCTGGTCAAGAAGGCGGGCGACGCCGTCGACAAGGCCACCGGTGGCAAGTTCCACGCTCAGGTCGAGCAGGCCGAGAGCGCCGTGAACAGCGCTGTCGGCGGCAACCAGCAGCAGGCCCCGGCGCAGCCGGCTCAGCCCGCCGCCCCGGCCGCCGATCAGGCTCCGGCCGCCGACGCCGCTCCGGCCGACGACCAGCAGCAGTAATCCCCTAGGACGCACCCGGGTGCCGGCGATACGCCGACACCGTCGGGTCGCCGTCCACCCAGAATCGCCACGGCCGATCAGCGGCCAGCCGGACGCCGACGCGCGGACCGGCGGCGATCACTTGTGAACCCGACGCCGTCGGGGGTCTCACCACGACCCCCGGCGGCGTCGTCACGTCGGTGCCCAGGTCGGCGATCGTGATGCCGAGCGCCTTCGCCAGGTTCCCGGGTCCGCGACCCAACCGGTGATCGGGGACGTCGCCGCGTCGTGCCCGCGCGACGTCGAGTCCGTCGACGATCTCACCGGCCCGCAGCAGGACCGCCGAGCCCTGCCCTTCGGGACTGGTGATCACGTTCGCGCAGTGGTGGCCGTGCATCCGGTACACGTACAGGCGCATCGCCGGGCCGTACATGATCTCGGACCGGGGAGTGCGGGTGAAGGCGTGCGACGCCGGGTCGTTCGGCCCGTCGTAGGCCTCGACCTCCGTGATCCGGGCGGCGACACCGTCGTGCCCGACGATCACCGCGCCGAGCAGTGCCCGGGCGGCCTCGCACACCGCGGGCTCGTCACCCATTAGGCTCGTGCACCATGGCGAAGACCAGTGATTCCATTCATGTCGACCTCAGCCCGGAGGATACCTTCGCGGCGGCGTCCGATCTCCCGCGCTTCGACGACTGGCTCGTGCTGCACGACGGCTGGCGCGGTGACATCCCGGAGAACCTCGGTGTGGGCACCAAGGCCACCTCGGTGGTGACCGTCAAGGGTGCGCGCGTCCGTTTCGACTGGACCATCGACACCTACGACCCGCCCAAGCGTGTCCGGTTCTCCGGCAGCGGCAAGGGCGGCGTGAAGGCGAAGATCGATCTGACCGTCAAGCCGGACGGCGACGGCTCCGAGGTCACCTTCGTGATCGAGCTCGGCGGCCTCCCGATGATCGGCCCGGCCGGCAAGGCCGCCGCCAAGGCGGTGCACGGTGACGTCCACCGTTCGCTGGTGCGGTTCAAGAACACCTTCTGCTGATACCGGCGCGCACGTCGGTCTGATGGTCGCAGATCTGCACGGGTGCGCTCACGAGGGGACTGTTCCCTCGTGAGGGCGTATCTGCAGATCTCGGACCGGACGGCGTGACGCACTGCGGTAGGCGGGGCTGCCGTAAACTCACCACACGCGGCGGGCACACCCTGAACGGCCCGCCGAACGGACTCGGCAGACCCGTCTGCCGCCGGGTCCGACGTCGCTCTCGTAGCTCAGGGGATAGAGCACCGCTCTCCTAAAGCGGGTGTCGCAGGTTCGAATCCTGCCGGGAGCACTCTGCGGCAGTGCGTCCGATTCCCGCCGTTCGGTGAATCGATATCGGCGAAACGACGGGCGAAAACGGCCGCCGACATACCGTGCGCAGGAATTAAGCGCACGGCGAACGAGGTGCACGTACCTCGCGACGTCGGTCCTGTGTCGGGTCTCACTCCCCGTGAAAGCCCAGGTCGTTAACCGAATAACACCAGGTCAGGGCTGTTGGCGGCGGATCGGTTCGAATCGGACAGTCCCGGCGCACATTCCGGCCCCGACTGCCGGATACCTCACTTCCGGGACTTACAACACGTTTCGTCTCGTGATCGGCTACTTTTAACTGGGCTTCGCCGCAGCGGTGAGGCTGATTTTCCCTGAAGCGGAGGAAGTATGAAGACAATGGGACGCTGGCGGGCCCGGGGCGCAGTCCTCGGCCTCGCATCCGTGCTCGGCGCGGCGGCATTCCTGGCACCCGCGGCTCACGCGGATGCCCAGAGTGATGCCACGGACGCCATCAACGACCTGGCAAGCAAGATCGAGTCGGGCGACGCCGACCGCGGCTACAACGACACCGGCCTCGGCGAGAAGACCGGGGACGTCGAGCAGTACGCCGGCGGTTACCGCGAGAACTTCTCCGGTGGCACCATCTACTGGTCGGAGGCCAACGGCGCGAAGGTCGTCTACGGCGACATCAACGCCAAGTACACCGAGCTGGGCGGCGCTGACGCCGACAACAAGCTCGGTCTTCCGGTCACCTCCGAGGAGGACGGCCCCTTCAAGCCGACCAGCCGCGAGCTCAAGCTCGTCGGTGAGGACAACACCCCGGCCGATGTCGCTCCGCGCATCTACTGGACCCCGGAGAAGGGTGCCTACCTGGTCCGCGGCCCGTTCGCCGCTGCCGTCGACAAGGCCGGCGACGCCCTGGGCGCCCCGGTCGGTGACATCCAGGTCAACGGCGACACCATCACTCAGGAGTTCGCCAACGGCCCCCTGAGCTACAACGTCAACACCGGTGAGTGGACCTCGCCGAACGCTGACCTGCAGGGCAAGCTGGCCGGCGGTCTGCTGGCCGGTCTGACCCTGCCGAAGCTGGCCAACCTGGGTCTGCCGGGTCTGCCGGGTCTGGATCTGTCGCGTATCAACCTGAACCTCCCGAGCTTCACCGCTCCGGATCTTCACGCTCCGAACGTGTCGGCTCCCGACGTCAACCTCGGCAAGCACCACATCTCCCCGTGGTGGTGGCTGCTGCTCCTGATCCCGCTGGCTCTGCTGGCTCTCTGGTGGCTGCTGACCCGCGGCCGCAAGGGCGATCTGGACGTTCACGGTGCGAACCTGACCGGTGACGTGAAGGCGGGCGACGCCCACCTGAAGGGTGACCTGAAGAAGGCCGGTGCCGCTACCGCTGGTGCGGCTGCCGCCGGTGTCGCTGCCACCAAGGCCGCCGGCCGTGGTGTCAAGGGCGCTGCCGACGACGCCGTCGACGCCACCAAGCGTGGCATCAAGGACGTCGACGCCAAGGTGACCGGTAAGGGCAAGGCCGCCGGTGCGGCCGCTGCCGGTGCCGCTGGTGCGGCCGGTGCCGCTGCCAAGGGTGCCGCCGGTTCTGCCGGTGCCGCTGCGACCGGCGCTGCCGGTGCCGCTGCGACCGGTGCCGCTGCCGCTGCCGGCAAGGCTGCCGGTGACGGTGTGGGCACCTACACCTTCCAGGGCAAGACCGTTCCGGTTCCGGTCGGCGGCCACCTGCCGCTGGCGGATCCGAACGAGGCTCCGGCTGGTTACAACATCAAGGGCAACGCCGATTCGGGTCTGTACCACACCCCCGAGTCGCGTTCCTACAAGGCGACGATCGCTGAGATCTGGTTCGCCACGGAGGCTGCCGCCAAGGCTGCAGGCTTCAAGCACCCGGATGGCAATGCCTGATCAGTCCTGCGACTGACGGTTCATCCGAATCGCTGAGAGAAACCCCCGGTGCACCGCACCGGGGGTTTTTCCGTCTTGAGGCGCTAGCGTGGGGCCATGACTTCGACGGAATCCCGCACGGTACTGGTCACCGGTGCCACCAGCGGTATCGGCAAGGAGGTGGCGCGCCGGTTCGCGGCCGCCGGCCACCACGTGTACGGCACCACCCGCGACCCGGAGGGCGTGGCCGACCCGGTGCCGGGTGTCACCTACGTCCGCCTCGACAACGCCGACTATGCGACGGCGCAGGAGTGCGCCGAGAAGGTGGGCGCCGTCGACATCCTGATCAACAATGCGGGGGAGAGTCACGCCGGTGCCCTCGAAGACACCCCGATGGACGAGATCGAGCGGATCTTCGCGGTCAACGTGTTCGGCCCGGTCGCCCTCACCCGGGCGGTGCTTCCCGGCATGCGGGACCGCCGCACCGGCACCGTGGTGATGGTCGGCTCCATGCTGTCGAGTTTTCCGATCGCCTTCCGGTCCACCTATGCGGCCACCAAGTCGGCCCTCAAGGCGTACGCGTTCTCGCTGCGCCGTGAGGTGGCGCCCTACGGCATCCGGGTGATCTCGGTGGAGCCCGGAACCATCGCCACCGGCATCGGCGACCGCCGCACCATTCACATCGGCGACGATTCGCCGTACCGCGACGAGTTCACCACCGTCGCCGACACCACCGCCCGCAACGAGCAGAAGGGCATCTCGGCCGACGCGATGGCCGAGCAGATCGTGAGCGCGGCGCTCGCCGCCCACCCGAAACCGTTCTACGCGCGCGGCAACCGAGCGCCGGTCGTGTTCTTCCTCCGGCGCATCGCGCCCCGCCAGCTGGTGCTCGACCTGTCGTCGAAGGTCCACGGGCTGAAGAAGATCCACGCCTGACGGTCACCAGGGACGCGCGATGGCCTCCAGAACGTCGTCGGCGATCTCGGAGCGGCAGATGACGAAGTCCGGCATGTACGGCTCCGGGTTGTTGTAGACGATCTCACTGCCGTTCAGGCGCGAGCAGTGCAGGCCGGCCGCCCGCGCGACACCCACCGGCGCGCAGTTGTCCCACTCGAACTGGCCGCCGGCGTGCACGTAGGCGTCGACGTCACCGCGCACCACCGCCATCGCTTTGGCGCCGGCCGAACCGATGTGGACCGCCCGCAGCCCGAGCCGGTCGGCCACCTTCGCGCTCGGATACGTGTGCCCGTACCGGGACACCGCGATCCGGCCGGTCAGATCCCCGCCGGCCGTGGGCACCTCATCGGACCGGAACACCTCGTCCATCGCCGGCAGCGACACCGCCGACGGGCCCGGTGTGCCGTCGACCGCCAGGGCGACGTGCACGGCCCAGTGGTCGGTGCCCATCGAGAACTCGGTGGTGCCGTCCAGCGGATCGATGATCCACACCCGGTCCGCGTCGAGCCTCGAGACGTCGTCCTCGGCCTCCTCGGACAGCACCGCGTCGCCGGGACGGTGCCGGGCCAGAACGCGCGCGATCCAGGCCTGCGCCATCGCATCGCCGAGGTCGCCCAGCTCGCGCCGGGGGAGCAGATTCCCGGACCGGACGCCGAGCAGCAGCCGTCCCGCACCCTCGGCGAGGGCGGCGGCCAGGGCGGCGTCGGACTCCATTCGTCTACTAGAGCACAGGCGGCGACCGGTGCGTCGCGCGATACTGGTGTCATGCCCGAGTTGCCCGAGGTGGCCGCACTCGCCGCCTTTCTGGACGGGCGTGCGGCCGCCTGGCCGATCCGCCGGATCGACGTGGCCTCCCTGTCGGTGCTCAAGACGGCCGATCCGCCGTACACCGCACTGGTCGGCCGGACGGTGAGTTCGGTCGACCGCATCGGCAAATACCTCGTCGTCCGCGTGGGCGGTCCGGCGGCGGACGGCGCCTCGGGACCGGCCGGGACGCCGGACGAACTGTGTCTGGTGATCCACCTGTCCCGGGCCGGCTGGGTGCGCTGGAGCGACGCGCTCTCGCCGGCCCCGCTCAAACCGGGAGGCAAGAGCCTGATCGGGCTGCGGGTGCACTGCGGTCTGCCCGGGGAGGGATTCGATGTGACCGAGGCCGGAACGCAGAAGCGTCTTGCCGCGTGGGTGGTCGCCGACCCACGCGACATCGACCGGGTGGCGTCCCTCGGACCCGACGCCCTCGCGGTGTCGCGGGCGGAGTTCGGCGCCGTCCTGGCCTCGACGAGCGGGCGGCTCAAGACGGTGCTGGTCGATCAGCGTCTGATCTGCGGGATCGGCAACGCCTATTCCGACGAGATCCTGCACGCGGCGCGGCTCTCCCCGTTCGCGACGGCCTCCTCCCTCGACGATGCGACCGTCGACCGCCTCTACGACGCCCTGCGGGCGACCCTGATCGATGCGACGCAGCGGTCGGAGGGGCTGGGCGTCGGGGAACTCAAAGCCGAGAAGCGCACGGGCATGAAGGTGCACGCCCGAACCGGACTGCCGTGCCCCGACTGCGGTGACGTGGTCCGTGAGGTCTCGTACGCCAATCGGTCGTTCCAGTACTGCGCCACCTGTCAGACCGGCGGCAAGATCCTCGCCGACCGCCGGATGTCGCGACTGCTCAAGTGACCGTGCCCCGCACAGACGGGCCCGATACGGTCCGTCGCCGGGTCAGGCGCGTCGACGGACCGCATACGGCCCGGTAGTGGTCGGCAGGGCGGGTAGGTTCGGAGCCATGGCCAAGCACCCCACCCGGCAGAAGATCATCATCACCGGCGCAAGCTCCGGACTCGGCGAAGGCATGGCGCGCGAATTCGCGGCGCGGGGACGTTCCCTCGGACTCGCGGCCCGCCGCCTCGACCGACTCGACGCTCTCGCCGGTGAGCTCACCGGCCAGGCGGAGAAGGTCGCCGTCGCACAACTCGACGTCACCGACACCGGCGCGGTGCCCGCCGCGTTCGCGTCCCTCGCCGACCGGCTCGGCGGCGTCGACCGCGTGATCGTGAACGCCGGCCTCGGCAAGGGTGCCCCGATCGGTACCGGGAAGGCGGACGCCAACCTGGAGACCGTGCGGACCAACCTCGTCGGGGCCCTCGCCCAGATCGAGGCGGCGATGGAGATCTTCCGCGCCCAGAACTCCGGCCATCTGGTCCTGATCAGCTCGATGAGCGCGGTCCGGGGTCTGCCGAAGGCGCAGGCCGCCTACTCGGCGTCGAAGGCCGGACTGTCGTCGTTGGGACAAAGCCTGCAGACCGAACTGGACGGCAGCCCCATCGCGGTGACAGTGCTGCTGCCCGGCTACATCGAGACCGACATCAACCGCGGCGTGAAGACGGCGATGATGACCGACACCGACGCCGGCGTGAAGGCGATGGTCGCGGCGATCGAAGCCGAGAAGAAGCGCGCCGAAGTGCCGACCTGGCCGTGGGCGCCCATCGGCGTCGCCCTCAAGTATCTGCCCGACGCGATCTCTGCGCGTCTGGTGTGAATCGCCCGCCGGACGCTGCGTTCGAGATCGGCACCGAATAGGGTTGTGGGTATGGAGCAGGCGGACATCACGACCACCGACCAGTGGCAGGCACTCGCTGAGCATCGGGAGGCGATGACCGGCCGGAGCCTGACCGACCTCTTCGGCGACGACGCCGATCGCGGCGCGCACATGGTGGTCGATGCGGGCGACCTGCACATCGACTACTCGAAGAACCTGGCCACACCCGACACCCTGTCGAAGCTGATCGATCTGGCCCGCACAGCCGGGGTCGAGACGAAGCGGGACGCCATGTTCGCCGGCGCGCATCTGAACGTCTCCGAGGACCGTCCCGCCCTGCACACCGCACTGCGACTCCCCGCCGACGCCGAACTGGTCGTCGACGGCCAGAACGTGGTGGCCGACGTCCACGACGTCCTGGACCGGATGGGCGAGTTCTCCGACCGTGTGCGCGACGGGGAGTGGACCGGCTACACCGGCAAGGCGATCACCGACGTGGTCAACATCGGGATCGGCGGCTCGGACCTCGGCCCGGCGATGGCCTACCAGGCGCTCCGTCACTACCGGCATCCGCGGATCACCGGCCACTTCGTGTCCAACGTCGACCCGTGTGATCTGGTCGCCACCCTGGCGGGGCTGGACCCGGAGACCACGCTGTTCATCGTCTCCTCGAAGACCTTCACCACCCTGGAGACGCTCACCAACGCCAAAGCCGCCCGGGCCTGGCTGCTCGAGACGGCGAAAGACGACTCCGCCGTCGCCAAGCACTTCGTCGCGGTCAGCACCAATGCCGACGAGGTGTCGACGTTCGGTATCGACACCGAGCACATGTTCGGATTCTGGAACTGGGTGGGCGGCCGGTACTCGGTGGATTCGGCGATCGGCCTGTCGCTGATGATCGCGATCGGCCGCGACGGCTTCACCGACTTCCTGGCCGGGTTCCGCACGGTCGACGAGCACTTCCTGACCGCCCCCCTGGAAAGCAACGCGCCGGTCCTGCTGGGCCTCATCGGCCTGTGGTACTCGAACTTCTGGGACGCGCAGTCGCACGCGATCCTGCCGTACTCGAACGACATGGCCCGCTTCCCGGCCTACCTGCAGCAGCTGGTGATGGAGTCCAACGGCAAGTCGGTCACCTCCGCCGGGCAGCCGGTCACGACGCCCACCGCCACCGTCGTGTGGGGCGAACCGGGCACCAACGGGCAGCACGCCTTCTTCCAGCTGCTGCACCAGGGCACCTGGCTGATTCCGGCGGACTTCATCGGCTTCGCCAATCCGACCGACGACCTCCCGGCCGAGGCCGCCGACGGCGGCACCGGCCAGACGGGCCCCGCTCGCTCCGCTCCCGGCGGCACCATGCACGACCTGCTGATGAGCAACCTGTTCGCGCAGACCGAGGTCCTGGCCTTCGGCAAGTCCGCCGAGCAGCTGGCCGCCGAAGGCGTCCCGCCCGAGCTGGTGCCGCACAAGGTGATGCCCGGCAACCGGCCCACCACCACGATCCTGGCGCCGCAGCTGACGCCGTCCACCCTCGGTCAGCTGATCGCCCTGTACGAGCACATCGTGTTCGTCAAAGCCATGATCTGGGGCATCGACCCGTTCGATCAGTGGGGTGTGGAACTGGGCAAGAAGGAAGCGATCTCCCTGGTCGGGCCGCTCGACGACGAGAAGTCGCCGGACGACCTGAACGACTCGTCGACCGACGCCCTCGTTCACTGGTACCGCGCTCAGCGCGGTCGTCAGGCCTAGCGCCCGAGAGGGCCGCGCCCCAGACGCAGCAGCAGCATGGCGAGGGTGTGTCCCTCCGAGCCCAGCGCCGAGAAGCGGTCCAGGACCTTCACCTCGCGGCTGTGCACCAGACGCGGCCCGCCGGACGCCATCCGCGCCGCGCCGATCTTCTTCGACACCGCGGACCGTCGCTGGATGGCGGCCAGGATGATCGCGTCCATCCGGTCGATCTCCTTGCGCAGGGTGTCGATGTCGTCGGGCAGCCCGTCGACGTCGCTGTCCAGGCCGTACGCCGACAGATCGATCTCCTCATCACTCACGGGTCCCGATTTTGCCACGAGTGCGTAAGACTGAAGACATGACCGGTCTTCGTACCCAGCCCGGACGGCGCTTCTCCGGCGTCGCCGTCGCGGCCACCGTGCTGATCGTCGCCCAGATCGTGGTGCGCGCCTGGGCCGCCTCGCGCGGCGGCTTCTACTGGGACGACCTCATCCTGATCGGCCGTGCCGGTGACCATCCGATCC
The DNA here is from genome assembly GCF_047600565.1 of Gordonia sp. (in: high G+C Gram-positive bacteria). Lineage (GTDB taxonomy): Bacteria > Actinomycetota > Actinomycetes > Mycobacteriales > Mycobacteriaceae > Gordonia. The sequence goes on along the minus strand of NZ_JASGKN010000001.1, from coordinate 1,744,912 downwards.
TGAGCTGGGACTATCTCGGCGACAGTCACGACGGCCACGTGATGCCGGCCGCCTATCTGTTCGCCGGGCTGTCCACGCTGATCGCCCCCACGCAGTGGTGGCTGCCGGCGGTCACGCTGGTGGTCCTGCAGGCGATCGCGTCGGCGGCCGTGTGGCGGATGATCCGCATCCTCGCCCCGCACGCGCAGATCGGCGCTCTCGCCGCCCTCGCCTTCTATCTGTTCACCCCGATGACCCTGCCCGCCTACGAATGGTGGGCTGCCGGGCTCAACTCCCTGCCCATGCAGGCGGCCACCGCGATCGTCGTCGGCAACACGGTCCTGCTGATCCGCGATCCCGAACGCAGCCCCGCATCCCGCCGGCGTCTGGTCGCCGGAGCGGTGCTCGCCTTCGTCGTCGGCCTGCTCTTCTTCGAGAAGTCGCTGTTCATCCTGCCGATCGCCGCCGTCGCGGCGTTGCTGGCGGCCCGGGGCCTGCCCGACCGCGGCCGCACCCGCGGTCTCTGGTGGTGGCTGGGCGGCATCTTCGTCGCCTGGGCGGCGGTCGTCGGCGTCGTGTCCGATGCGTCGTTGCACGGGTCGCTGGGTCAGACCGCGAAACTCGTGTGGAAGTCGATCGCCGACGCCGTCGTGCCGTCGACGGTGGGCGGCCCGTGGAACTGGGGCCGTTGGCTGCCCGCCCCGCCCACCGGCGATCCGGCGCTCTGGATGCAGCTCCTCGGCTGGGCACTGATCATCGGTGTGGTCGGGGCGACCGTCTATCTGCGCCGCGGCACCGCGCCGATCTGGCTGGCCGCCGCCGTCTACGTCGTCGGCGCGCAGGCTGTCGTCATGTGGATCCGGTCGAGTGGCCAGACGGCACTCGAGCTGGGCCAGACCATGCGCTATCTGCCGGATGCGGCGGTCGTCATCACCATCGCGCTCGCCCTGGTCGCCGCCGCCGGACCACGCGGCGCCCACGAAGCCGGACCGGCGCGCGCCGCCGCGCGCGCCCCGCGGTGGGCGGTGGCCGCCGGCGTCGCCGTCCTGGTGCTGTCGTCGTTGATCGGCGCCTCCCGGTTCCTGGATTCGTGGCGTGAATCGCCCACTCCCGCGTACATCGCCACCGCCCGTGATTCGCTGCGTGAGCATCCCGATGCGGTCATGTTCGACCAGTCGGTTCCGCTGGAGGTGCTGTCGCCGATGGTCTACCCGGACAACCAGGTGAGCCGGATCTTCGGCCGGCTGCACGGCCGGTCGGCGTTCGGTGACCAGACCGAGAAGCTCTCCGTCCTCGACGACAGGGGCGCATTGGTGCCTGGCGGCGTCAGTCCCGCCCGCACCGTCGAGGCGAGCGACGGCGCCTGTGACCGGCCGACCGTCGACGGCCCGGCCGAACTGAAACTGTCGGCACCGGTGATCGACTGGGAGTGGACGGTGGGCCTGAGCTACTGCGCCACGAAGGAGGGTCAGGTGGCCGTCTCGCTCGGCGGACCCGAACGGACGGTCACGGTGCACCGCGGCCTGCACCCCCTGTACTTCCAGCTGTCCGGCACCGGCGGCGTCCTGCGGATCCGTCCGGTCACCGAGGGCCTCGCGCTGCACACCGGCGAGGGCCGGGTCGGCGAGCCGATCGTGGCGGCGTACGCGCCGTAGCCGGACCGTGGCGTGTCGGAGGGGGCCGGTAGCCTGGAACCTTGATGACGAACCCTGCCGACCTGCTCCTCGACGGCCTGAACCCGCAGCAGCGGGAGGCTGTGCTGCACACGGGCTCGCCCCTGCTGATCGTGGCGGGAGCGGGCTCGGGTAAGACCGCGGTCCTGACCCGCCGTATCGCCTACCTGCTGGCCGCGCGCGGCGTCGGACCCGGCGAGATCCTGGCGATCACCTTCACCAACAAGGCCGCCGCCGAGATGCGGGAACGCGTGATCGACCTCGTCGGCCCGCGCGGCGCCTACATGTGGGTGTCGACGTTCCACTCCACGTGCGTCCGGATCCTGCGCGCCCAGTCCGCCCTGCTGGAGGGCCGCAACTCCAACTTCTCCATCTACGACGCCGACGACTCGCGCCGCCTGATCGGCATGATCGTGCGCGACCTCGAACTCGACCCCAAGCGCTACAGTCCGCGCGGACTGGCGACGGTCATCTCCAACTTCAAGAACGAACTGAAGAGTCCGGAAGAGGTCGCGGCGACCATCGCCGAGATCCCCACCCAGCAGGGCCAGACGGGCGACGACATCGCCCGCGTGTACGCCGAGTATCAGCGCCGGCTGGCGGAGGGCAACGCCTTCGACTTCGACGACCTGATCGGCGAGACCGTCGAGCTGTTCCGCCGTCACCCCGACGTCGCCGAGTACTACCGGCGCCGGTTCCGGCACGTCCTGATCGACGAGTACCAGGACACCAACCACGCCCAGTACTCGATGGTCCGCGAACTGGTGGGGGAGTCTCGCGGGGGATCGAGTGCCGTCGCGCCGTCCGAGCTGTGCGTGGTGGGCGACTCCGATCAGTCGATCTACGCGTTCCGCGGCGCCACCATCCGCAACATCGACGAGTTCGAACGCGACTACCCGGACGCGACGACCATCCTGCTGGAACAGAACTACCGCTCCACCCAGACGATTCTGACCGCGGCGAACGCGGTGATCTCGCGGAACCCGAACCGGCGCGAGAAGAAGCTGTGGACCGACTCGGGCGACGGCGACCTCATCGTCGGCTACGTCGCCGACTCCGATCGCGACGAGGCCCAGTTCATCGGCAAGGAGATCGAGGAACTGGTCGATCACTCGATCGGCGGCTCATCCACGGCCAGCTACGGCGACATCGCCGTCTTCTATCGCACCAACACCGGATCCCGCCCCATCGAAGAGGTCTTCGTCCGGCACGGCATCCCGTACAAGGTGGTCGGCGGCACCAAGTTCTACGAGCGCAAGGAGGTGCGCGACATCGTCGCGTACCTGCGGGTGGTCGCCAACCCCGACGATTCGGTCAGCCTGCGCCGGATCCTCAACACCCCGCGCCGCGGCATCGGTGACCGTGCCGAAGCGTGCGTCGCCGTACACGCCGAGAATCTCGGTGTCAGCTTCTACCAGGCGCTGCTCGACGCCGCCGACGGACGGGTGTCGCTGCTCAACACGCGTGCGGTCAACCAGATCGGCGGGTTCGTCGAACTGATCGAGGGACTGCGGAACGAGTTCCTCCTCGCCTTCGGCGACGACGACGCCGAGATGGTGGACGCCACCGCCGAGGGCGCCGACATCGGCGATCTGGTGGAGGCCATCGTCGACCGCACCGGCTACCGCGCCGAACTCGAGGCGTCCAACGATCCGCAGGACGGCGCCCGCCTGGACAACCTCAACGAACTCGTCGCCGTCGCCCGCGACTTCAGTCTCGAAGCCGCGCAGGCTGACGACGAACCCGACGAGCCCGGACCGGACGAACCGTCGGGGGAGCCCGAACCCGGATCCCTGGCGGCCTTCCTGGAGAAGGTGTCCCTCGTCGCCGATGCCGATCAGATCCCGGACACCGACGAGGGCGTCGTCACGCTGATGACACTTCACACCGCGAAGGGGCTGGAGTTCCCGATCGTCTTCGTCACCGGCTGGGAAGACGGCCAGTTCCCGCATCTGCGCGCCCTCGGCGACGATGGTGAACTGAGTGAGGAACGCCGCCTCGCCTACGTCGGCATCACGCGTGCCCGCCGGCGCCTGTACCTGACCCGTGCGCTCATGCGGGCCTCCTGGGGTCAGCCGGTGCAGAACCCGGAATCCCGTTTCCTGCAGGAGATTCCGCAGCACTTGATCGACTGGCGGCGCACCGAACCGCGTCGGCCGGAGCGCCGCGGCTTCGGCAGCGGCTTCGGTGGGGGATCGACGGCGCGCCCGTTCGGCTTCTCGTCGGCCGGCGACACCCTGGGCCTGCGCGGCCGATCGTCGTACTCGTCGGATCCGACCCGGTCGCGCAACAAGTCGGTGAACTACGAGATCGGCGACCGCATCAACCACCCCAAGTACGGGATGGGCAAGGCCGTCGCCAAAGAAGGCGCCGGCCCCACCGAGAAGATCACCTTCGACTTCGGCGGCACCATCGGTCGCGTGACGCTCCTGACGCTCGGCGGGCTTCCCGGCGAGAAGCTCTGACGGTCGTTCGGGGGAATCGTCCCGCCGGTTCGCGCTGTCTGCCGGCCGGCGACCCTGCGGATTGTTAACCTTCGGCCATGAGCACCCCTTACGGCCCCGGACCGTATCCGTCCGGCCCCCACGGTCCGTACCCGCCCGGTCCCCACGGACCTCACCCGTCGGGTCCGCACGCTGCGCCGGCCGCACCGTACGGCCAGCAGCCCTACGGTGCGCCGCCCGTGGGCCGGCCCTACGGTCAGCCGGCGTACGGACAGGTGCAGCCGTACGGCGGCGCTCCCGGACCGGCGCCGTACGGGCAGCCGGGCCCGGCCGGAGCCAAGTTCACCCTCTCCGACTTCGGCCCGATCGTCGCCGTCGCAGTGGCCGGACTCGCCTATCTGGTCCTGCAGGCGGTGTCGTACGTTCTGCTCGCGGTCCGGGTCGCGGACGGCTCCAGCGACGTCCTCACGTACGTGGCAGGCGCCGTCGGGGTCCTCTCGGTGATCCCGCCGATCGTGGTGGTCGTGAAGAACATCGACCGGCCCGACGGACGCGGCATCGTGACGGCGTTGCTGTGGGTGGTCGCGGCCGGTGCCGTGGTGCAGAACCTGGACTTCGTCCTGATGTCGTCGGGCGGCTACGGCTATGCGACCGCCAGCACCTATGGCCCGAGCATTCTGATCGGTGCCGCGATCGTCGCCGCCTGGGCGTCCGGTCGACGGGGCAGCCTGTGGTCGCTGGTCGCCGGAATCCTCGGCGGACTTCTGGCCTGGGCCGCCGCCATCATCGGCGGCCACATCCTGGGCGGCGCCGGCAGTGCCGGTTCCAAGAGTTCCTTCTACACCCAGGTGATCTTCGGGAGCATCGTGCAGTCGCTGCTCACCGTCCTGTTCCTCAGTGCCGCGGCCTGGGCCGCCGTCGGCCTCGACCGGGCCGTGAAATCGGTGTTCCGCACCCTGCCGGAGCCGCCGTCGGGCATGTGGACGTTCGTCGAACCCGCCGGACGTCAGGGCATCGTGTGGCTGGCCGTCACCGTGATCGTCGCCGTCCTGCGCATCGGATTCTTCGCCGCGTCCGGTGATCACCGCATCCACGAGGTCGGGGCCTGGGGCGGCGGAGTGCTGACCGTTCTGCTGGTGGGTGCCGCGGCCATCGCCGCGACCAAGATCGCCGCCAGCATGGAACAGGACAAGACCCGCCGCGGCATCGTGGCGGCCGTCTACGGCGTGGCGGCGTTGCTGGCCGTCGGCGGCGGCTGGGGTGTCGTGGCGAGTGCGAAGAATTACGGAGACATGGCGACCTGGGCGTCGTGGTGCCTGCGCGGCATGTTCGCGATGATGGCCGCCGGCCTGATCCTGGCCATCGTGAAGGTGCCGTGGGGCGCGGTCCTCGGCCTGTTGATGCTGGCCGTCACCCCGTTCGCGCCGTCCCCGGCGTACGCGCCGTCGTTCAGCATCGAGCACGGCAGCCGGAACGTGGCGTTCACGATCCTGGTGATGGCGATCGCCGTCGGCCTGGGCGTGATCGTCAGCCGGGCCACCGAGTCCGGTCTCAAGAGCGGCATCTTCGGTCCCGCGCAGGCGCAGCCTGCCCCCGGTCAGCCGCCGTTCTACGGTGCACCCGGGCAGGCGCCCGGCTATCCGGCCTACGGGCAGGCCCCCGGCTTCCCTCCGCCCGGGCAGCACGCTCCCGGCCGGCCGCCGACGGGATATCCGCAGCCGGGATATCCGCAGCCGGGTCACCCGCCGGCCGGCTACCCGGGCCAGGCTCCGCCCCCGCCGGGCGGACTCGCCGATCCGGAGTGGAACTCCTGAGACGCCGAGACCGACGAGAAAGGACCGGCACCCGTGAAGGGTGCCGGTCTTTTCGTCGGTTCGTCGGTGGTCAGCCGGTGTAGGCGGACATGCGCACGCCGTGCGCGGCGAGCCACGGTGCCGGGTCGATCTTGGTGACGCCGTTCTTCCACACCTCGAAGTGGCAGTGCGGTCCGGTCGAGAAGCCTTCGGAACCGACCAGGGCGATCACGTCGCCGGCGGTCACATGCTGGCCCTTGCTCACCAGAACACCCGAGCTGGCCATGTGGCCGTACATGGTGATGGTGCCGTCGGCGGCTTTGATCTGGATCCAGTTGCCGTAGCCGGACGCCGGGCCCGCCTCGACCACCTCGCCGTCGGTGACCGCGTGAATCGGGGTGCCCAGCGGGGCGGCGAAGTCCAGGCCGCCGTGGAAGGAGCCCCAGCGCTCGCCGAAACCCGAGGTGAACGTGTAGGCGCCGATCGGAATGGGCGACTCGTAGAGGGGCCGGCGTGCAGCGTTCTCGGCGGCGGCCTTGGCCGCGGCGATCCGCTTGCCTTCGGCCAGCTGAGCGGTGAAGCCGTCCATGTCCGAGGTGCTGGCGGCCGGAACCGCGCCTCCCTGGGCGTCGGCGGTCGAGGCCAGCGGCACCGGGGCGGCTTCCGGCTTCGGTGCGGCGTGCTCGGTCGGCTGCGTGCCGGAGCCGGCGACCGCGGCGGCGGCCGCACCCGCAGCGACCGCGACCAGCGCGGTCCGCGCCTTCAGCGCGGCCGGCGGGGTGGCGCGGTGCTTGGTCCGGGTGGTCTTGCGGGGGCCGGTCTTGACGGTGCCGGACTCGGTCGCCGGGGCGGGAGCCGCCGGGGCCGTCGGCTCGATCACCATCGGTTCGGCCTTCGTGACCGGCACGGTGTCGGTCACCGCGGTGGCCGATCCCCGGCGGGCCGACGAGGCGGCGATCTTCACGGCGGTGCTGTCGACGCGCGGCAGCGTGGTCACGGTGTCGGCGGTCGACGTCCGGGTACGGGACGGCTCCAGCGTGGTGGAGGAGAGGCCGAGGCGCAGGTCGCGCGGGGGCAACGGGATGTCGCGAGTCATCAGGCTGTCGATCTTGGCGTCGTCGGTGAGCACGGTGCCGCGAGCGCCGGCGGAATGCGCGCGTGCGGTCAATGCAGTCACCTCGATTCGGGCTCGTTCTGTCGTAACCATCTCGTTACCAACCCTATGAAAGGTAGCGGCTGGCGACCCCATCCGTCTACCTCCCGTCGATGTTCACGGCCCCTTCTCAGGTGCGAAATCGCTCTCACCGGGGGCGACGCCCGTACCGACGGGGGAGTGATCCATCGCACAAGGGGGAGGTCGGTGGGCACCGTCGTGCGTACGGGTCTAGAGTCCGATGCGGCCCGTTTTCACCACGAGACGGGCTTTCACAACCCAACACATCAGATGGTGAGCTGAATGGATCTCTTCGAATATCAGGCGAAGGAACTGTTCGCCAAGCACGGGGTCCCGACCACACCCGGACGGGTGACCGACACCGCTGACGACGCACGCGCTATCGCCGAGGAGATCGGCAAGCCCGTGATGATCAAGGCGCAGGTCAAGGTCGGCGGCCGAGGCAAGGCCGGTGGCGTGAAGTACGCCGCCACCCCCGATGACGCGCAGACGCACGCTGACAACATTCTCGGCCTCGACATCAAGGGCCACGTCGTCAACAAACTCCTCGTCGCCGAAGCCAGCGACATCGCCGAGGAGTACTACATCTCCTTCCTGCTCGATCGCGCCAACCGCACCTACCTGGCCATGTGCTCGGTGGAAGGCGGCATGGAGATCGAGGAGGTGGCGGCCACCAAGCCCGACCGTCTCGCCCGCATCCCCGTCGACGCCGTCAAGGGTGTCGACGTCGCGTTCGCCCGCGAGATCGCCGAGAAGGGCCACCTGCCCGCCGAGGTGCTCGACGCAGCCGCCGTCACCATCGCCAAGCTGTGGGAGGTCTTCGTCGGTGAAGACGCCACACTGGTCGAGGTGAACCCGCTCGTCCGCACCCCCGACGATCAGATCCTCGCCCTCGACGGCAAGGTGACGCTCGACGACAACGCCGACTTCCGCCACCCGGATCACGCCGAGTTCGAGGACAAGGCCGCCACCGATCCGCTCGAGCTGAAGGCCAAGGAGAACGACCTCAACTACGTCAAGCTCGACGGCCAGGTCGGCATCATCGGCAACGGCGCGGGCCTGGTCATGTCCACCCTGGACGTCGTCGCGTACGCCGGTGAGAACCACGGCGGCGTGAAGCCGGCCAACTTCCTGGACATCGGCGGCGGCGCCTCGGCCGAGGTGATGGCCGCCGGTCTCGACGTCATCCTGGGCGACGAGCAGGTCAAGAGCGTCTTCGTGAACGTCTTCGGCGGCATCACCGCCTGCGACGCGGTCGCCAACGGCATCGTCGGCGCCCTGAACCAGCTCGGCGACACGGCCACCAAGCCGCTCGTCGTCCGGCTGGACGGCAACAAGGTCGACGAGGGCCGCACGATCCTCGCCGAGGCGAACCACCCGCTGGTGACGCTCGCCGAGACCATGGACGAAGGCGCCGACAAGGCCGCCGAACTGGCGAGCAAGTAGAGGACGAAGGCATGTCGATCTTTCTGAACAAGAACAACAAGGTCATCGTCCAGGGCATCACCGGCGGCGAGGGCACCAAGCACACCGCCCTGATGCTGAAGGCGGGGACGAACATCGTCGGCGGCGTCAACGCGCGCAAGGCCGGCACCACGGTGACCCATGAGGACGCCGACGGCAACACCGTCGAGCTCCCCGTGTTCGCGAGCGTCGCCGAAGCCATGGAGAAGACCGGCGCGGACACCTCCATCGCGTTCGTGCCGCCGGCCTTCTCCAAGGACGCCATCATCGAGGCCATCGACGCGGAGATCCCGCTGCTGGTGGTCATCACCGAGGGCATCCCGGTGCAGGACACCGCCTACGCCTGGGCGTACAACGTCGACAAGGGCAACAAGACGCGGATCATCGGCCCCAACTGCCCGGGCATCATCACGCCCGGCGAGGCCCTGGTCGGCATCACGCCGAACAACATCACCGGCACCGGCCCGATCGGCCTGGTGTCCAAGTCCGGCACCCTGACCTACCAGATGATGTACGAGCTGCGGGACCTCGGTTTCTCGACGGCCATCGGCATCGGCGGCGACCCGGTCATCGGCACCACCCACATCGACGCCATCGAGGCGTTCGAGAAGGACCCGAACACCGAGCTGATCGTGATGATCGGCGAGATCGGCGGCGACGCCGAGGAGCGGGCCGCCGACTACATCAAGGCCAACGTCACCAAGCCGGTGGTCGGCTACGTCGCCGGCTTCACCGCCCCGGAGGGCAAGACCATGGGCCACGCCGGCGCCATCGTGTCCGGCAGCTCCGGAACCGCGCAGGCCAAGAAGGAAGCCCTCGAGGCGGCCGGGGTCAAGGTCGGCAAGACGCCGAGCGAGACCGCGCGCCTGGCTCGCGAGCTCATGGGAGACAAGTAGCGCCCTCGCTGCCTACGACGCCCCGGTGCCGGTCGCACCGGGGCGTCGTGCATCCCGGTGGCGCGCCGCCGGGGCTGTGACGCCACGGCGGGGCCGTCGTGTCGGGCATACTGGGGTGGTGAAATCGGCTGGTGACGACAGGCGCGGTCTGCTCTCGCACGTGCCCGTCGTGGGCGGTGTGGCCGAGTCGGTGGTCGGCGGCGTCGTCCATTCGGTGACCGGGACCGCCAAGGCGGCCACCGATGTGGCGCTCGCGGTCCCGCGCGCCGGTGTCCGGGCCGTGGTCGAGGAGGTGCTCGACGCCGTCGGCGACACCGACCTGACCGGCGTCCTGCTCAAGTCGATCGACCTGAACCGGATCCTGGCCACGGTGAACCTGGACGCTCTTCTGGCGCGTGTCGACCTGAATCCGGTCCTGCAGAAGATCGACCTGAACGCCCTGCTCGCCCATGTCGATCTGAACGCGGTCCTCGAACGGGTGGACCTGAACCCGGTGATCGCCCGCCTCGACATCAACCCGCCGGTCGACGGCCTCGACCTCAACAAGGTGCTCGACGGGGTGGACCTCGATCCGCTGATCGCCCGCACCGATCTGGTGACCCCGGCAGAACGCGTGGTCGACGGCATCGACCTGCCCGCCATCGTCCGGGAGGCCAGCTCCACCGTCACCACCGAGATGATCGACGACGTCCGCAGCGGCAGCGAACGCGCCGACGACCGCGTCGACCGTTTCGTCGGCCGCCTCCTGGGCCGCAAAGAACCCGCGGAGGACGATCGGTGACCGACGTGCGCACCGCCGGCATCGTGAGCCGCGTGATCGCCGCGCTCATCGACCTGCTGGTCGTCGTGGTGATCCAGGGTTCGATCTTCCTGGCACTAGCTCTCGTGCGACTGGCCGTCCACGTCGGCGGATTCTCGCTGCCCTCGTACGCGTGGCTGTGGGGGTCGACGATGTTCGTCGTGCTGTGCATCGGCTACCTCGCGCCGGCCTGGGCCGCATTCGGGCGCACCGTCGGTCAAGTGGTGATGGGTCTCGGGGTGGTCGGGCTCGGCTCGGGCCGGCGCCCCGGGTTCGTCCGGGCCCTCGGGCGTGCCGCGCTGTGCACGTTCGTGCCGATCGGTCTGCTGTGGGTCGCGGTGTCGCCGCGCCGCGCATCGCTGCAGGACATCGCCCTGCGCACCCGGGTCGTCTACACCCACGAACCCGTCCCGGCACTCGCAACGACCTGATCACGACCGGGCCACCCGCCGCCCGGTCGGTGGTTGAATACGGTCATGACCGATCACCCCGGACAGCAGTTCCCGCCTCCTCCCGGTGCGCGCCCCGGCCCGCCGCACGAGCCCGGACGGTGGGGACCGGTGCCGCCGTCCGTGCAGCAGACCGGCCCAATGCCGCCCACCGCCGGACCGTACGGGCCGCCCCGGCTCACCCCGGCCCGGCCCAACCTGCTGGCGTCGTTGCCGCTGCCGATCAAACTGGCCGTCGGCTCATCGATCCCCGGCCTGGTCGCCTTCGTCATGGGTTTCGTCTCGTGGGTGACCGTCGACTCGTCCATCGAGCAGCGCCTCGACAACTGGGCCAACCAGAACCCCGGCGACCTGGGCGTCCCGGCATTCCTGACCACCGTCTTCACACCCGGCTACTTTCTGCTCGGGCTCGGCGCCGCCGCGATCGCCGCACTCGGCTTCGTCGCCGTCAAGTGGCGCCGCTACCTTCCGCACATCGCGTTCCTGGTCACCGTCTGCTGGCTGGGCCTGATCGCCGCCGCCCTGGCGCTGCCGCCCGTGGTGGATCTCGGTGCAGGCGCGATCGTCGCACTCATCTTCGGCGCCATGCAGTTCGCCCTGATCGCCGTGGCCGTCGTCATGGACGGCCTGGCCGAGCGCCCGTGATCGGCCCGTGGGTGCCGACCGGACCGGCACTGCTGTTCTGTCCGGCCGACCGGCCCGAGCGGTACGCGAAGGCGCTCGATCGCGCCGACATGGTGATCCTCGATCTCGAGGATGCGGTGGCGCCCGACGACAAGCCGGCCGCCCGCCAAGCGCTGATCGACCACCCGCTCGACCCCGAGCGGGTTCTCGTGCGCATCAATCCGGTCGGCACCGTCGACCATCGTGCCGACCTCGAGATCCTCGACGAGGCCGGCTACCAGACCGTGGTGCTCGCCAAGACGGAGACCGCCGACCAGGTGTTCAGCGTCGGACGGCCGGTGATCGCCCAGGTCGAGACGCCGATGGGTGCCGTCCGCTGCGAGGACATCGCCGCCGCCGAGATGTGCGTCGGCATGCTGTGGGGATCGGAGGATCTGATCGACGGACTCGGTGGCCGGTCCAGCAGGTTCGGCGCCGACGAGACCCGCCCCGGCGCCTACCGCGACGTCCCGCGCTTCGTGCGGGCCCGCGTCCGCCTGGCCGCCGCCGCATTCGGCAAGACGGCCATCGACGCCGTCTACCCCGACATCGCCGACGAGGCCGGACTGGCCCGCGAGGTCCGCGACGCCGTCGCGCTCGGCTACGCCGCCACCGCCTGCATCCATCCGTCGCAGGTGCCGGTCGTCCGGGCCGGATACACCCCCACCGATGAGGAGATCGATCGCGCGCAACGACTGCTCGACGAGTCCGAGAAGCGGGACGGGGGAGTGTTCGAATTCGAGGGGTCGATGGTCGACGCTCCGGTGTTCGGGCAGGCCCAGGCCGTGCTCAACCGCGCCGAGGGCGACGACTGAGACCGCGGGGCAGGGGGCAGCGCCCCGACCACGCCTCGCGTAACGTGGGTTCCGTTCACCACCTCGACCAGGGAGATTCTCGATGACCTATCCGCAGTCCGGCCAGGGACAGCAGTACGGCCAGCAGTACGGTCAGGCCGCCGGCCAGGCGCCGCAGTACGGCCAGCAGTACGCCGGCCAGGCCGACCAGTACGGCCAGCAGTACGCGCAGGGCCAGTACGCGCAGGCCGGCTACGGCCAGCAGTACACCGCACCGAAGCCGCCGTCGCAGGGCGTCCCCGCCAACACCGCCACCATCCTCGCGGGCGGCGTCGCATTCCTGGGCATCATCGAGTTCTTCCTCGGCTTCCTCAAGGTGGGCAGCGGAGGCGAGTACGGCTACTCGGCCGAACTGTTCTTCACCCAGCTGGCCACTCCGTGGGCGCTGCTGTCCGTCGCCGGTGTCGCCGCCGCACTGTCGTTCGTCGTCGGCCGCAACAAGCACTACGCCGCCGCGATCACCGCGCTGACCATCGTGTCGGCACTGAACACCATCTTCATGTTCGCCACCGCTGACGGCGGCCTGGGCACCCCGGGCATCCTGCTGCTGGTGTTCTCGATCATCGCGGCCCTGCTGGCGCTGTTCTGGCTGCTGATCGAGAACGGCAACGTCAAGACGGCTCCGGCCGTCGCGACCGCCGGTGCCACCACCGACAGCCAGGCCGCGGTGGGCGCGTACGGCCAGCAGGCCGTCGACGCCTACGGTCAGGCCGCCCCGCAGGTGTCGGCCCCGGCCGCCCCTGCCTACGGTCAGGGCTACGGCCAGACCTCGTACGGCTCGTACGGTCAGGCGCAGGCCCCCGACGTGTCCGCCGAGTCGACCACCACGTTCAACCCGATGCCGGGTGCGCACGGTGCCGACGACGGTGCCACCACCACCTTCTCGACCGGTGCCCACACCGCCGACGAGCAGGCCGACGAGAACAAGTAGTCCTCGCCCGAACCAACGCCGCCGACCCTCGGGTCGGCGGCGTTTTTCGTCGGTCCACGGCGCGGCACCGACCGTGCCCGCGGCCCGCGTGCGAACCTCGAAGGGTCATGACCGTTTCGAAGCCTCCCGTCGCCGGTCCGCGCTCCGCCGGACGTTCCGCCGGCGTGCTCGTCTCACGGTTGCGGGAGAGCAGGCTGAGCCGCCGCACCCCGGGTCAGGCTCCGCGTGCCGCCACCTGGGACCTGTTCAAGGTCGCCCTCGTGGTGCCGGCGATCTGCTTCGCCGTGCTCGCCGTCGTCGTCACCCTCACCAAACTGCTCGCCGGCGGAGCCTTCGGCGGCCTGGGCGCCCAGATGGCGGCCGGCTGGCTGGTGCTCAACCAGGTGCCGCTGACCGTCGGCGGTGTCACGGTCGGCGTTCTGCCGCTGGTGCCGACCCTCGCCGTGATCGCCGGGGTCGCGTGGGTCACCGCGCGCGCCGCCCGCCAGGCCGAAACGCTTCCGGAGGTGGCCACCATCGCCGGTGCCGCCCTGGCCGGCCCGCTCCTGTGCACCGCGATCGCGCTCGCCGTGGTCGCCGAGGGCTCCTCGGTCACCACCATCGGCCAGGCGCCGCCGCTGCCGGCTTTCGGTCACACCCTGCTCGTGCAGGGGATCGGGGTGGCGATCGCGGTCGGTCGCCGCTGCCTGCAACCCCTGTTCGACACCTATGAGTTCCCGGTCGCCGACCGTGTCGGCGGCCGCGGCGGACTGATCGCGGTGGCCGGACTCGTCGCCGGCGGCGCGCTTCTGGTGACGCTGGGCCTCGTCGTCAAGTGGGGTCGCGTCCACGGCCTTATCGCCGAAGGCCACTCGTTCGACGGTTACCTGGGGCTCACCCTGCTGTCGATCCTGTACCTGCCGAACGTCGTGATCGCGGCCCTCGGGGTGTCCGTCGGCGCCGACGCCGATGCCGGCTCGGCGGTCGTGGACGCCATCAGCACGGTGCCGGGCACCGTGCCGCCGCTGCCGATCATGGGCATCATTCCGGAGACCTCACTCGGCTGGCCGGGTGGTTTCGTCTTCCTGCTCCCGATCGCCGTCGGCGTGCTGATCGGCTGGTACTGCCGCAGCGTGGACCCCGTCAAACATCTGCGTGCCGTCGCCGTCGCCGCCGCCGTGTGCGCGGCCCTCGTCGTGCTGGCCGCGACCATGGCCTCCGGTGGCGCGGGCGAACTCGGACGGGTCGGCGTCAGCGCGCCCCTCGCCGGCGTCTACGCGTTCGCCTGGATCGCCGTCGTCGGCGCCGTCACCGCCGGCGTGCACGCCCTGCTGCCGAGCACCCGGGCCCTGCGCGCCGACGAACCGTTCGACCTGGACGCGCTGCTCGAATCGGAGATGTTCGACGGCCTGGAGATCCTCGACGACGACGATCTCGACGCCGCCGAGGCGCCCACCGAGGTCCTCGACGCCGTCGCCGACGAGGACGCACCGGCCACCGGCGACGACTCCGTGGCCGACGCCCTCGCACACGATCCGGAGCCCGGGCGGCCGGTGAGCGGACCCGAGCCGGGCGACGAACCCGCCGGGCACTAATCTTGCGGTGTGAGCAGCGCGCGGACACCCATCGTGGTGATGGCTTCGGGGACCGGATCCCTGCTGGGCGCCCTGCTGCGCCGCGCCGCCGCTGACGACTCCGGATTCACCGTCACCGACGTGGTCCTGGACCGGGAATGCCCGGCCCGCGGGATCGCCGACGAGGCCGGGGTCCCCGTGCATGTGTGCGCCCCCGCCGACCACCCCGACCGGGCGGCCTGGGATACGGCACTGACCGGCACCGTCGCCGCCTGCGACCCCGACTGGGTCGTCACGGCCGGCTTCATGCGGCTGCTGGGCGCCGACTTCCTGGCCCGCTTCGGTGGCCGCGTCGTCAACTCCCATCCGGCGCTCCTGCCGGCGTTCCCGGGCGCGCACGGCGTCGCCGACGCCCTCGACTACGGCGTCAAGGTCACCGGTGCCACCGTGCACCTGGTCGACGGTGGCGTCGACACCGGACCGATCATCGCGCAGGGCACCGTCCCGGTGCAGCCCGACGACACCGTCGAGAGCCTGCACGAGCGCATCAAGAACCTCGAACGCGATCTGCTCCCCGACGTGGTGGAGCGTGTGGTCGCCCGTGGCGTCATCTCCGACGGACGAAAGGCATACATCCCGTGAACGCATCCGCGTCTGACTCCGGCCGCCGGCCCGTGAAGCGCGCCCTGATCAGCGTCTACGACAAGACCGGTCTCACCGATCTGGCGGCCGCACTGCACGCCGCCGGCGTCCAGATCGTGTCCACCGGCTCGACCGCCAAGACCATCGCCGACACGGGTGTCCCGGTCACCGAGGTGAGTGAACTGACCGGCTTCCCCGAATGCCTCGAGGGCCGCGTCAAGACCCTGCACCCGCGCGTGCACGCCGGCGTCCTCGCCGACACCCGCAAGGACGACCACCTCGCGCAACTCGAGGACCTCGACATCGAGCCGTTCGAGCTGGTGTGCGTCAACCTGTACCCGTTCACCCAGACCGTCGCCTCCGGTGCGTCGCCCGACGACTGCGTCGAACAGATCGACATCGGCGGTCCGTCGATGGTGCGCGCCGCCGCCAAGAACCACCCGTCCGTCGCCGTGGTCGTCGACCCGTCCGACTACGCGGCGGTGTCCGAGGCGGTCGCCGCCGGCGGCTTCACCCTGGCGCAGCGTCAGGCACTGGCCGCCAAGGCCTTCCGCCACACCGCCGACTACGACGTCGCCGTCGCCTCCTGGATGAGCGGTGTCGTCGCGCCGGCCGTCGACGAGAACGGTGAACCCGAGGAGTTCCCGGTGTGGACCGGCGCCACCTGGGAGCGGTCGACGGTGCTGCGATACGGCGAGAACCCGCACCAGGCGGCCGCCCTGTACGTGAGCCCCGACGCCGCGCCCGGTCTGGCGCAGGCGCAGCAGCTGCACGGCAAAGAGATGTCGTTCAACAACTACACCGACGGCGACGCCGCCTGGCGTGCCGCCTACGACCACGCCGAGCCGGCCGTCGCGATCATCAAGCACGCCAACCCGTGCGGCATCGCCGTGGGCGCCGACATCGCGGAGGCGCACCGCAAGGCGCACGCCTGCGATCCGGTGAGCGCCTACGGCGGCGTCATCGCCACCAACCGCGAGGTGAGTGTCGAGATGGCCGAGCAGGTCGCCGAGATCTTCACCGAGGTCATCATCGCGCCGTCGTACGCCGACGGCGCCGTCGACGTCCTGTCTCGCAAGAAGAACCTGCGCATCCTGATCGCCGCCGCCCCGAACCAGGGCGGCCTGGAGATGCGGCCGGTGTCCGGCGGCCTGCTGCTGCAGGAACGCGACGTGATCGACGCCCCCGGCGACGACCCGGCCAACTGGACCCTCGCCACCGGCGACGCCGCCGACGAGAAGACTCTCGCCGACCTGGTGTTCGCCTGGCGTGCCTGCCGTGCGGTCAAGTCCAACGCGATCCTGCTCGCCGCCGACGGCGCCTCGGTGGGTGTCGGCATGGGACAGGTGAATCGCGTCGACTCCGCGCACCTGGCCGTGCAGCGCGCCGGCGACCGTGCGAAGGGTTCGGTCGGCGCCTCCGACGCGTTCTTCCCGTTCCCGGACGGCCTCCAGGTGCTGATCGACGCCGGTGTGCGTGCGGTCGTGCAGCCCGGCGGCAGCGTCCGCGACAACGAGGTGATCGATGCGGCCAAGGCCGCCGGCATCACCATGTACCTGACCGGGGCCCGCCACTTCTCGCACTGACGCCGACGGAGCGGCGACGTTGACAGGCCATGGACGCTGAGTTCGACGGCACTTCGTTTCGACAAGCTCAACGAGCGTGACGCTCCTTGAGCTTGTCGAAAGGAGTCAGGGGATGGTGCGGCGCAGGATCCCGTAGCTGATCCCGGCGAACACCGCGCTCGCGCCCAGTCCGATCGCAGCGACGGTGAGCGGCTTGAGCGTCGCGAACCAGTGGCCCACCGACGCCCACGCGTCGGCCCGGCCGATGAAGAACGCGGCCAGCACGATCGCGGCCAGGATCGTCAAGCCGACGACCACCAGCCACAGCAGGCCGAACCTCTTGAAGATGTTCGCGGCCAGGAAGCCGACCACGAAGAAGAAGAACGGCGCGGTGAAGTACAGCAGCGCCGCCACCACCGGACCCTGACTCCAGATCCACGGCAGGTGGAAGAAGTAGCTGTCGAATCCCCAGCCGTGGGTCGCGTCCTCGATGGCGCCGCCGATCAGATAGATCAGGGTCAGCACCGCCGACGCCGCGGCCGCGGTGAGGAGTGTGCCGGAATAGAACTCGCGGCGGGTGACGCTGAGCGCCTGGGAGAACGGGAACGTCAGCGTCATCGCCTGCACGCCGACGACCGCCAGATAGTAGAGCGGCGCCTGGGCGCCGCCGCTGTACTTGGGCTGATGGGCGGCGTCGGTCACCGAACTGTCGATCACGCCGTTGATGGCGAGCGTCAGCGCGAACGAGCCGGCCAGGATCAGCAGCGGGACCCAGATGAAGGTGTTCCGGTTGATCAGTTGCATACGGACCACGTTGGCGGTGCGGTTCATCGCAGTGCTCCCTTCGTGAGCGAATCGGACAGGTCGCGTCCCCCGGCGTGCTGAGTGAGTCGCACGATCAGTTCCTGCAGGGACACCGAGTCGGTGGTCAGGCCGGCGGCGGACAGTGCCTTCCGGTCGTCGTCGGTGAGGGTGCCGAGCACGGTCACCGAGGCGACCGGGCCGAGGGTCTCGCGGTGGAGCTCCTCACGTCCCGCGGTGAACTCGTCGACCGCGGCGGCCGGGCCGACGACGGTGAAGGCGCGGCCCCGCAGATCGTCGACGGACTCGTCGATGATGATGTGTGTGTCGTCCACCACCAGGACCTGCTCGATCAGATCGGCGATCTCGTCGATCAGGTGGCTGGAGATGACGACGGTGCGCGGGTGTTCGGCGTAGTCGGCGAGCAGGCGGTCGTAGAAGATCTGCCGGGCCACCGCGTCCAGGCCGAGGTACGGCTCGTCGAAGAACGTCACCTCGGCGCGCGAGGCCAGGCCGATGATCACGCCCACCGCGGACAGTTGCCCGCGGGAGAGCTTCTTGATGCGTGTCGTCATGGGCAGCCGGAAGTCGTCGATGAGCTGCTGCGCGAGAGCGTCGTCCCAGTTCGGGTAGAACAGTTTCGCGATGGCGAACGCGTGCTTGGGTTTCGCGTCGTCGGGGTACTTCTGGCTCTCCCTCACGAAGCACATGCGGGACAGGATGCCGGCGTTCTCGTACGGGTCCTCGCCGAAGATCCGGGCCTCGCCGGAGGTGGCGAAGTTCTGGGCGGTGAGGATCGACATGATGGTGGTCTTGCCGGCGCCGTTGCGGCCGAACAGGCCGCAGATGGTGTCGCTGGGGATGTCGAAGTCGATGTGGTCGAGCACCGTGGTGTCACCGTAGATCTTGGTGAGGCCTCGGGCGCTGACGGCGGGTGCGGTCGGATGACTCATGGATTCACTCCTCGGGTCGGTCGCGGATGAGGTCGGCGACGTCGTCGGGGCTCAGGCCGATGCGGCGTGCCTCGGTGAGCAGCGGTCCGACGTAGCGGTCGGCGAAGGCGTTGCGGCGCTGGGCGAGCAGGAGCTCGCGGGCGCCGGTGGCGACGAACATGCCGATGCCGCGGCGCTTGTAGAGCACTCCTTCGTCGACGAGGAGGTTGATGCCCTTGGCGGCGGTGGCGGGGTTGATCCGGTAGAAGGCGGCCAGTTCGTTGGTCGACGGTGCGCGGGTCTCTTCGGGGAGGGAGCCGTCGACGATCGAGTCGGCGACGGAATCGGCGATCTGCTGGAACAGTGTCCGTCCCTCGTCCATATCGCCTCCTTCATTGGTTAGTTACTTGACTAACTAACCATGACACCTCGGGCGGCCGGCGTCAAGGGGTAGCGTTCGGCGCATGGACGAGCGCCTCGATCGGACGTGCCCCTGCGGCAGCGGCGACCCGTGCCGCGCCTGCTGCGGGCGCTATCTGACCGGGCTGGGGGAGGGCGGCGCGGCACCGACCGCCGCGGCCCTGATGCGCAGCCGCTACACGGCCTTCGCGCTCGGCGACGTTGAGCATCCGTCCGCCACCTGGCACCCGAGCACCCGCCCCGCCGACCTGCACCTCGACGACGACACCCGCTGGCTGCATTCGTCCGTGGGCCCCACCACCGGCGGCGGCCCCTTCGACCGGGCCGGCACCGTCGAGTTCACCGCCGTCTTCCGGGGCCCCGACGGGCGGGGCGAGCTGCGCGAACACTCCCGCTTCGTGAAGGAGAACGGCCGTTGGCTCTACGTCGACGGCGACGTGGGCGTGGTCTGACATCTGCACCCGCGTGCTCACGAGGGGAATGCTCCCTCGTGTCTTCACCTGGACGGTTTTCGTCCCACGCGCCGACGGTGCCGGTCGGCGTCGGTGATCGACCGGATGTCGGCGAGCACCTCGTCCCAGCCGTACAGGACGTCGGCGTAGGTGAGCCGGAACGTCAGGTATCCGCCGACGGTCGCCTTGCGATCCCGCCGGCGGTCGTTCTGGTAGTCGGCGAGACCGGTGTGATGCTCCTTCGAGTCGCACTCGATGATCAGGCGGCCGATACGGAGATCGGTGTGGCCGACGCCGGGGATCTTCGGTTGCACGACTACCGCGTAGTGCAGTGCGCGGAGGCGGAGGCGTACATAGGTCTCCGTACCGGACTGCGAATCCCGGTCGGTCTTGGCGAACAGGGTCAGCACGCGACCCGGGAGCCGACCCATCTCGGCGCGGACCGCCTCCGCCGACACCGTCATGGTGTTCTGCACCGAATCGCAGACGACGATCCAATCGTCATCGGGCATGCACCGCGCCGCGCATTCGAGGGCCGTGACGATCGAGTCGACCGCGTGCCGGCCCGTCGGCATCCGCGAATACGGGCGGCAACCGCCCGGGCCCCGCCGATGGCAGCGGTGATAGCCCGGCGGCACCCAGAATCCGTAGTACTTCAGCGCCGAGACGCACGACAGAACGCCGCCGTTCGTGATCGCTTCCGCGACCACCGGGTCGTGGCCCGGGGCCGCGTACCAGCCGCGCCGCAGCACGGCGAGGTCGCCGTGGCGCAGCCGCCTGCGGACCTCGGCCCGACTGATGCCGAGCTCCTCGAGTTCCGCCGATCCGTAGACGCCGTGGTGACCGCCGCCCAGTCCGGTGCCGAGGCCGGCGACGAATCCGTGGTTCTTCACGTGTCTTGGACGCAGGGGCGGGGTCGTCGGTTCCGCGCCGCGCCGGGGCGATGGTCCCACACCGGCACAGGGACGGTCACAAGGGGAATGTTCCCTCGTGACCTCGTATCCGCACCTCTCGGACCACGGGAAGCGCGAGTAGCGTGGAGACGTGGCTTCCGACAAGCAGAATCAGTCCGCGCCGGCCCCCGCGACCGTCGGTGAACTCCGGAAGACCGGGCACGTGCAGCGGGACATCCGCGACGAGATCCGGCACAACCTCCTCGAGGCCCTGAAGGCCGGGAACGACCCCTGGGGCGGGATCGTCGGCTTCGAAGACACGGTGGTGCCGCAGTTGGAGCGGGCCCTGCTGGCCGGTCACGACGTGGTGCTTCTCGGTGAGCGCGGTCAGGGCAAGACCCGGCTGCTCCGCACCCTGCCGGTCCTCCTGGACGAGTGGACTCCGGTGATCGCCGGATCCGAACTCGATGAGCACCCGTACGCGCCGATCCTGCCGGAGTCGATCCGCCGGGCCGGGGAACTCGGCGACGACCTGCCGATCGAGTGGCGGCACCGCAGCGAGCGGTACAGCGAGAAACTGGCCACCCCGGACACCTCGGTCGCCGACCTGGTCGGCGACATCGACCCGATGAAGGTGGCCGAAGGCCGCAGCCTGGGCGATCCGGAGACCATTCACTTCGGTCTGATCCCGCGCGCCCATCGGGGGATCATCGTGATCAACGAGCTCCCCGACCTGGCCGAACGCATCCAGGTGTCGATGCTGAACGTGATGGAGGAACGCGACATCCAGGTGCGCGGCTACAACCTGCGTCTGCCTCTGGACGTGCTGGTGATGGCGAGTGCCAACCCGGAGGACTACACCAACCGCGGGCGCATCATCACACCGCTCAAGGACCGCTTCGGCGCCGAGATCCGTACCCATTACCCGCTCGAACTGGACGACGAGGTGGCCGTCATCGAGCAGGAGGCGGACCTGGTCGCCACCGTGCCGAGCTATCTCACCGAGATCCTCGCGCGCTTCACCCGCTACCTGCGCGACCATCCGTCCATCGATCAGCGGTCGGGTGTCTCGGCGCGCTTCTCCATCGCGGGGGCCGAGACGGTCGCCGCGGCGGCCCTGCACCGCGCGACCCTCACCGGCGAGGATCTCGCCGTGGCGCGCCCGGTGGATCTGCAGCCGGTGATCGAGGTGCTGCGCGGCAAGATCGAGTTCGAGTCGGGCGAGGAGGGCCGGGAGATCGAGATCCTCGAATACCTGCTGCGCAAGGCTGAGGCCGACACCGTCCGCGCCCACCTCGGCGGAGTCGACATGCGTCCGCTGGTCGACCGGCTCACCGCCGGCGACTCGGTGCTGACCGGTGATCGGGTTCCGGCCGCCGACGTGCTGAACGCTCTCGGTGACGATCCGGCCGTCACGGCGGTCTCCGACGAGATCGCGGACCGTCTCGACGCCGGCGACGACGCCGAACGCGCCGCAGCCCTCGAACTCGCCCTGGAGGGCCTGTTCCTGGCCCGGCGTATCGGCAAGGAGCCCGACGAGCAGGGCCGCACCGTCTACTCGCTGCCGCCCGACGACGAGGACTGACCCGTGGCCCGTTTCCATCGTTCCCGCTACCAGCGGTACACCGGCGGACCGGATCCGCTGCAACCGCCGGTCGATCTGCGGGAGGCGCTGGACCGGATCGGTGAGGACGTGATGTCCGGCGTCTCACCGGAGCGTGCGCTCCGCGAGTATCTGCGCCGCGGCGACCGGGATCTGACCGGTCTCGACCGGCTGGCCGAACGCGCCAACCGCCGGCGGCGGGAGCTGCTGGAGAGCCGCAATCTCGACGGGACGTTCCAGGATGTTCGCCGTCTGCTCGACGAGGCGGTTCTGGCCGAACGCAACCAGCTGGCCCGCGATCTCGACGACGACGCCCGGCTGGCCGAGATGCAGATCGAGAATCTGCCGGCGTCCACCGCGCAGGCCGTCCGTGAGCTGTCCGACTACGACTGGCGCAGCCCGGACGCCCGCGAGAAGTACCGCGAGATCTCGGATCTGCTCGGCCGGGAGGCGCTCGATCAGCGGTTCGCCGGCATGAAGCAGGCCCTCGAGGGCGCGAGCGACGAGGACCGGCAGGCGATCTCGGAGATGCTCGAGGACCTGAACGGCCTCCTCGACGCCCACAACCGCGGCGAGGACACCACCGAGCAGTTCGACGACTTCATGGCCAAGCACGGTGAGCACGTCCCGGAACAGCCGGAGAACACCGACGAGTTGATCGACGCCCTCGCTCGGCGATCGGCGGCCGCGCAGCGGTTCTTCAACTCGCTCACCCCCGAGCAGCAGGCGGAACTGGCGCAGTTGTCGCAGCAGGCGTTCGGTTCGCCGGCGCTGATGGACCAGCTGTCGCAGATGGATTCGGCGTTGCGCGCGGCCCGGCCCGATCTCGACTGGGACGGAGCGCAGCAGTTCAGCGGCGACCAGTCGATGGGGCTGGGGGAGGGTGCCGCCGCGCTCCGGGACATCGGGGAACTCGAGGAGCTGGCCGAGCAGCTGTCGCAGAGCTACAACGGCGCACAGCTCGAGGACGTCGACATCGACGCTCTCGCCCGGCAGCTCGGCGACGAGGCCGCCGCCGATGCCCGCACGCTCGCCGAACTCGATCGGGCACTGCGCGAGCAGGGCTTCTTCCAGCGCACCCCGGGCGGCCGGCTGCAGTTGAGCCCGAAGGCGATGCGGCAGCTCGGCCAGTCGATCCTGCGGGACGTCGCCCAACAGCTGTCGTCGCGGGGTGGCGACCGCCGCACCGAGAACGCGGGCCGTCTCGGCGAGCCGACCGGCGCCACCCGGGAGTGGGCGTACGGCGACACCGATCCCTGGGATGTCACCAAGACCCTCACCAATGCGGTGCTGCGGACGGTCGCGGAGGCGCCGGACGGCGGCAGCGCGCTGCGGGACATGGCCGACGCCGGGGTGCGGATCGGCCTGGACGACGTCGAGGTGACCGAGACCCAGGCCCGGAACCAGGCTGCGGTGGCGCTGCTCGTGGACACATCGTTCTCGATGGTGATGGAGGGTCGTTGGACGCCGATGAAGCGCACCGCCCTCGCCCTGAACCAGTTGATCTCCACCCGTTTCCGTTCCGACGAGTTGCAGATCATCGAGTTCGGCCGGCTGGCCCGGGAGACGTCGATCGCCGATCTGACCGGCCTGGAGCCACGTATGGAGCAGGGCACCAATCTGCACCACGGACTGTTGCTGGCGCAGCGCTTCTTCCGGCGCCATCCGAATGCGCAACCGGTGCTGCTGATCGTCACCGACGGTGAGCCGACCGCGCACCTGGAGTCGGACGGACTGCCCTTCTTCTACTACCCGCCGCACCCGGACACCATCGGTCTGACCGTCGCGCAGCTCGATCAGCTCGCTCGGATGGGTGCCCAGGTCACGTTCTTCCGGCTCGGCGACGACCCCGGTCTGGCGCGGTTCATCGACCGGATCGCCCGCCGGATCTCCGGGCGGGTGGTCAGTCCGGACCTCGACGGCCTGGGCGCCGCGGTCGTCGGCGGCTATCTGCGGGCCCGCAGGGGCCGCGGATTCTCAGTACGCTGACCGGTGTGGCTACCTATTTCCCGGCAACCCCCGACGATCCTCGCCGCGCGCAGGTGCGTGCCGGCACCGCTGACCGCGAGGAGGCGAACACGCTGCTGTCGGCGGCGATGACGGTGGGTGCTCTCACTCCCGAAGAGTTCACGCAGCGGTCGGCGTCGGCGAACGCGGCCACCACGCTCGGTGAGCTCGATGCGCTGTGCGCCGATCTTCCGCTGGGCAGCATGGGCGGGGCGCTGGCCGAACTGAACGCGGGGGAGACGCGTGTCAGCAGTTCGGGGGCGTCGCCGGTGCGCCGGGCGACGGCGGTCTTGAGCAGCAACGAGGTGGGCGGCGGCTCGGTGGTCGGCGATCGGCTGTCGGCCACGGCGGTACTGGGCGGCGTGGACATCGACCTGCGTGACGTGGAGTTCACCGCCTCGACCGTGACGCTGCGGTGCAAGGCGATCTTCGGTGAGGTCCGCATCGTGGTGCCGACCGATGTGACGGTGGAGGTGCACGGCACCCCGGTGCTGGGCGCCTTCTCCGGCGACGCGGCCGGGCCCGGCGGACCGAACGCCCCGCGGGTGATCGTCAAGGGTGTCGCGGTGTTCGGTGCGGTGTCGGTGGAGCGGGTCGCCCGCGGCGTCGACACCGGGCCCCGCCGCGCCCGCTGATCGCCCCGACTTACGGCCCGATGAGCCACGCGATCGCCGCGATCACCGGAATCGACAGCACTGTGGTGACCAGCGCGGTGTCGCGGGCCAGGATCTCGCCCCGCCGATAGCGGGTCGCGTACACCAGCACGTTCTGGGCGGTCGGCAACGCCGCGATCACCACCTGCGCGAACAGGGCGTGCCCGGTGTGCCCGAATCCCCACCGCGCGATCACGTAGGCGACCGCCGGCATGGCGAACCCCTTCAGTGCCGACGCCAGCACGACGTCGCGGCGGGGGCTCTCCCCGCGTTTGAACACCGCGGTCCCGGTCAACGACAACCCGAATGTCAGCAGCGCCAGCGGTACCGACGCCTGACCGAGCATGTCCAGCGGCGAGAGCAGCGCCTTCGGCATGGTCCACCCGGACAGCGAGACCGCCAGGCCGAGGAGCCCGCCGATGACGATCGGATTCCGCAACGGCACGGCCACCGTCCGCCACACCGAGCCGCGTTCGGTGCGGTTCAGTGCCGTCACGTCCAGGATTGCGAGCGCGATGGGGGAGTAGATCATGATCTGGAAGAGCAGCAGCGGCGCGATGAACGACGCATCGTCGAGCACGAAGATCGCGATCGGCAGACCCAGGTTGACGCTGTTCACGTACGACGACGACAAGGCGCCGATCACCGTCTCCGGGATCGCCCGGCCCAGCACGAACCGCGCGATGAGGGCGTAGACGATGCCGATCGAGAAGGCGGCGGCGGCCGCGATGGCCAGGGTGGAGGAGAAGACGACGGACAGGTCGTTGGTGGCCAGGGCGTGGATCATCAGCGCCGGTGTGCAGATGAAGAACACCAACCGCGCCAGGACCGTGCCGGCCTGCTCGCCGAGCACTCCGGTGCGGCCGAGGACGAAACCGGCACCCACCAGGAGGAAGATCACGGTGAACCCGGAGACGACGCCTGACACGCGTGGAACAGTAGTTGCGGGCTGCCGGGGTGTCGAAACGGGAGTCGGCGTGATCGTCGTTTTGCCAGACGGGGTCCGGGCCGGTTAATCTGTTCGGGTTGTGCTGTGCGCCCACCCGGTCGTGTTTTCACCGCCGAACGCGCCGACGCAGCACCGAAGACCACACGTGAGAGAAGGGCTGGAGCCATGGCAGTACCCAAGCGCCGGATGTCGCGGGCCAACACCCGCAGTCGCCGCTCGCAGTGGAAGGCAGACAACGCCCCGCTGCAGGAAGAGAAGATTAACGGCGTGAGCCAGCGCATCCCGCGCCGGCTGGCCAAGGCCGCCAAGCTGGGCCTGGTCGACCTCGACCGCCGCTGAGCGCAGTTCTCTAGAACGTCTTCGAGAGCCGCGACCGACTGATGTCGGTCGCGGCTTTCGTCGTCGGCGGGTACCGGTGGTGAGCTGAGCCGAGCGGATCGGAGTTCGGCTCGTCCTGCGCGAATCGGTCCCGCGTCGCCTCACCGTTTGTTAGCGTCACCAGAAATCTGGACATCAGTGTTTCCATATGGTGTTCGCAGATGCGGAGAACAAGGGTCGGGGAACTCATGACTTCACGCAACGTCTTTCGGCGACTGATACCGGTGATCGCGATCCTTGCGATCGCCCTGGTGACGCTGGGTGTGTGCAGCGCTCCGGCGGGCGCGGCACCGCGGACCGGCAGCGGGCACGGCAGCGTCTATCAGGCCTACCTCGTCGACGCCCAGCCCGGCGCCGCGGTCCGGCTGATCGGTCCCGGCGGCGACACCGTCGGCAGCGGCACCGTCGACCGGCTCGGTTCCTTCCTGGTCCGCGACCTGACCCCCGGCGCCGGCTATCACTTCGTGGTGGGCGGGGCGGCCGGCAACGCCTTCGCGGTGCGCGACGAGTCCGCCCCCGCGCGCAGCCTGTACACCTCGCAGAAGCTGCACGCCGGCCTCAACTACGTCCGCATGCGCGACGGCGTCGAACTCGCGGTCACCGTCCGGCTTCCGTACGGCAAGACCCTCGCCGACGGCCCGTTCCCGACCGTCATCGAATACTCCGGCTACCAGCACGCCGCCCCCGGCGACTTCCTGGTCGGCGCCGTCGAGGGCCTCGCCAAGATCAACGACCCCCTCGCGCCCGCCACCGGCACCCTGCTCGGCAACCAGGTGGCGCCGACCGCCGGTTTCGCCTCCGTCAACGTCCAGATGCGCGGCTCGGGCTGCTCGGGCGGTGCCTTCGACCTGTTCGACTGGCCGACGATCTACGACGGCTACGACATCGTCGAGACGGTCGGCGCGCAGTCGTGGACCAAGCACCACAAGGTCGGGCTCGTCGGCATCTCGTTCTCCGGCATCTCGCAGATCGCGGTGGCCGGCACGCATCCGCCGAGTCTGGCGGCGATCGCCCCGATGAGCCTGACCGATGACCTGTACTCAACCGGCTTCCCGGGCGGCATCTTCAACAACGGCTTCGCCAACTCCTGGCTCACCGAACGCCAGGACGACGCCGAACCCGCTCCGGGCGGGGGTCAGCCGTACGCGCGGGAACTGGTCCGTCGTGGCGACCGGCACTGCAAGAACAACCAGAAGCTGCGGCTGCAGACCCAGCGCATCAAGCAGCTGATCGAAGACAACCCGACGCGGACGCCGTCACTGATGGCGCATCGCTCACCGTCCTACTGGGCGGACCGGGTGACGGTGCCCGTCTACCTCGTCGGCGCACTGCAAGACGAACAGACCGGCCCGCAGTGGACCGAGATCATCAAGCACTTCGACCACAATCCGAACGTATGGGTGCGCATGATGAACGGCGCGCACCTCGACTCCATCGGGCCGCAGTTCCTCGGCCCCTGGTACGAGTTCCTGCGCCTGTTCGTCGACGGCACCGTGCCGAAACAGAACGACGCCCTGACCGCACTGATGCCGGTGGTGTACGCGGCCGTCACCTCCTCGCCGGGCCGGCCGCTGGTCACCGCGCGGCACCCGGAGGCGACGAACCTCGCGCAGGCCAAGGCCCTCTTCAAACGAGACCCGCGGATCCAGGTGTTCTTCGACAACGGCTCGGGGACGCCGATCTCCGGCAACCTGTCGTCGCCGTGGTCGCGCGGATTCTCGTCGTGGCCGGCCGCGAGTGTCGGCGACGGTCAACGGTGGACTCTCGGTGCCGGAGGCACGCTGACGAGGACGCCGGGGGCGTCGTCGTCGGTCGCGTTCCGGCCCGATCCGAAGGCCCGCCCGCAGGGCACCATGAACGTCGAGGGCGCGTCCACAGAGCCGTGGTCGGCGTCGGCCACCTACGACTGGGCGCCGATCCCCGGCAGGGCCGGCGTCGGCTTCATCACCGCCCCGCAGCCGCACGACGTGCTGGTGGCCGGCCCGGGCAGCCTGGATCTGCAACTGTCGTCGTCGGCACCGGACACCGACCTGCAGGCCACCGTGTCCGAGGTGCGGCCGGACGGCACCGAGATCCTGGTGACCACCGGCTTCCTGCGTGCCTCGCTGCGCGCCACCAACGCGTCGGCCACGGCACTCGACCCGACCCGCGACTGGCTGAATCCGACGCCGCTGTCCGGTACCCAGACCGCGCGCATCCAGCTGGCATCACTCGGGCACGTGTTCCGGAAGGGTTCGCGTATCCGCATCGCCATCACCGCCCCCGGCGGCGACAAGACGTCGTGGCGGTTCCAGACCCCGAACACCGGCGGCCGCGTCGTCGACACGATCGGCCTGGGGGCCGGCGGATCGTCGTTGGTGCTGCCGGTGGTCCCCGGTCAGCGGGCCGGCGGTCCGGCGCCCGACTGCCAGGCGCTCCGCGGCGAACCCTGCCGCCGGTACCGCCCCGCGTTCAACGGCGGCTGAGCCCCCACGCTCCTTGAGCCCCCAACGCTCCTTGAGCCGCCACGCTCCGTGAGCCTCAACGCTCCTTGAGCTTGTCGAAAGGAGGACTCGCTTCGACAGGCTCAACGAGCGTGGTCGGCTCGCGCTTCGACGGGCCTACTGCGCGATGAACTTGTTGATCGTGCGGCTGACGGTGTCCGGCACGAACTTGGAGGCGTTCGACAGGAACTTGGTCTGCGCACCGACCGAGTACCGGACGCGGCGACGCAGCTTGTCGGCCTGGTTCGGGTGCACCGACTCCCACACCTTTTCGGCGACGTCCTCGGGGGTGAGGCGGATGCCGAGCGTCTGGGTGCTCTTGGCGTCCTCGTCGGCGAGCGCGGTCTTGGCCCACAGCGGCCAGATGGAGACCACGCGGATGTCGTCGGCCTGCCACTCCAGCTCGAGTGCCTCGGTGAGGCCGGCGACGAAGAACTTGGCGGCCGAGTAGACGGCGATGCCGGGCTGGCCGTAGATGGCCGAGGCCGAGGCGATGTTCACCAGGTGGGCGCCGGGTGTCGCCTTCAGGTAGGGGTGGGCGGCCCGCGCGCCGAGGGCGACGCCGAGTGCGTCGATGTCGATCTGCGCCTTGATCTGTGCCGGCGTGATGTCGGTCAGGTCGCCCGCCACCAGGATGCCGGCGTTGTTGTCGAGGACGTCGATGGTGCCGCCGGTGTGCGAGGTGAAGTCGGCCAGCGCCGCGTCCCACTGGTCGGCGTCGGTGACGTCGAGGGGGCCGGTGATGAAGTCCGGGTTCTCCTTCTTCACGGCGGCCAGGGCCTTGGCGTCGACGTCGTAGATGCCGACCGTCCAGCCCTCGGAGGCGAATCGCTTGGCCGTGGCCAGGCCGATGCCTGCTGCGCCGCCGGAGATGAAGATCGAACTCATGGAGGTCCTCCCGAAGGTTTGCGAGCACAGTCGTTCACTGTGTGCCCGCCAGCCTGTCAGAGCGTCGCGCATGACCGCAAGTACTGCTATTGTGACATTAACCGTTGTAACAGTTACTGATGTCATGAAGTCGGTCGCTGACGGAACTCACGCCGGAGGAACTCCATGACTGCGTTGGCAGATCACGAGAACGTCGACACCGTCGTCAGCCTGCAGGACCAGGGCGTCGACGAGGTCTCCGAGCGGCTGCTCGCATCGGCCGCCAAACTCTCCCGCAATGCGATGACCGAGATCGACTGGTCGTTGCCGATGGATCCGACGAAGTACGGGTGCAGCCCGGAATGGTCGTCGCTGTACGGGACCGACTACTGGAACGAGATGTCCGAGGAGCAGCGGATCACGCTGACCCGGCACGAGTTCGCATCCATCATGTGCATCGGCATCTGGTTCGAGATGGTGCTGCAGGACATGGTGCTGCACGACCAGTACCTCGGCGACTACCACTCGCCCGAATTCCAGTTCGCGCTTGTCGAGATCGCCGACGAATGCCGGCACTCGCTGATGTTCGCGAAGGCCTCCGAGAAGATGGTCGGCACCACCTACCGGCCGGAGAAGGTGGTCGGCAAGATCGGCAAGTACTTCCGCCACATGGCCAAGCAGGAGGTCGCCTACGCCGGCATCCTGGTCGCCGAAGAGGTGCTCGACGTCTTCCAGCGCGGCTGCATGCGCGACGAACGGGTACTGCCGTTCATCCGCACCGTCAACGAGATCCACGTCCTCGAAGAGGCGCGGCACATGAAGTACGCCCGCGAACAGGTTCGCGAAGTGATGCCCACCGTCTCCGAACGCCGCCGTCAAGCCAGCGCACTGCTGATCGCGATGGGCGCCTACACGATCGTGATGAACCTGATCCGTCCGCAGGCCTACGAGGACGCCGGACTCGACAAGCGCCGCGCCTTCACCGAGGCCGCCCACAACGAGCACTTCCATTCGATGATCCGCAGCAGCTGCACCCATCTGATCGAGTTCCTCGACGAGGTCGGGCTGCTCACCAAGCCGGCCATGCGGTGGTACCGCAAAGCCCACATGCTCTGACCTCGAGGAGCCCAGGTGTCGTTCGTCATCACCCAGTCGTGCTGCAGTGACGCCGGGTGCGTCTCGGTCTGCCCGGTCAACTGCATCCATCCGACACCCGAGGAGCGCGGGTTCGGCACCTCGGAGATCCTGCACATCGATCCGGACGCGTGCATCGACTGCGGCGCCTGCGCCGACGCCTGCCCGGTGAACGCGATCTTCCCGGCCGACCGGCTCGCGCCCCGCGACCGGATCTACGAGAACGTCAACGCCGACTACTACCGGGACCATCCGGAGGTGTCGTCGGGCTGGACCGGGGTGTCGTACCCGGATCTGCCGGCGCTGCCCGACGGGTTGCGGGTCGCGATCGTGGGCACCGGCCCGTCCGGCGCCTACGCTCTGCGCACCCTGCTGCATCGGACCTGCGCCCACGTGACCGTCCTCGACCGGCTGCCGACGCCCGGCGGTCTGGTCCGGGCGGGTGTGGCACCCGATCATCCGTCCACCAAGGACGTGATGAAGACCTTCGACCTGCTGTACCGGGATCCGCATGTCACCATGGCCACCAACGTGGAGGTCGGTGACGGTGCCGGTGCCGTCACCCCGGCCGAGCTGGCCGGCCACTTCGACGCGGTCTTCTACGCGGTCGGTGCGGCGCAGTCGCGGCGACTGGGGATTGCAGGGGAGGACCTGCCCGGTTCGACGTCGGCGAGCGACCTCGTCGCCTGGTACAACGCGGTCCCCGGTGCGCAGGCGCCACGACCCCTCGCCGAGCCCGGCGACGCCGGCACGGGCCGTGCGGTGGTCGTGGGCACCGGCAACGTGGCGCTCGACGTCGCTCGCATCCTGGTGTCGCCGCCCGAGGAGCTGGCCGCCACCGACGTCGCCGACCGTGCGCTCGACCTGCTGCGCCGGCAGAACGTGCACGAGGTGGTGATCCTGGGCCGGCGCGGTCAGGACGCCGCCGCCTACACCGACGCCGAGTACCGGGCCCTGTCCGTGATCCCGGGCGTCACCACCGAGGTGTACTCCGACGGTGAGTACCCCGATCTGTCGGGGCCGGCCGACCCGGAGAACCGGCGCATCGTGTTCGCGTTCCACAGTGTTCCGGTCGCGGCCGACGGCGACGGCCGTCTCGAGTCGGTGACCGTGCGCACCGGTGACCGTGAGCAGACGATCGCCGCCGATCTGCTGGTCCGGTCGATCGGTCACCGGGCTACCCCGATCCCGGGACTGCCGTTCGACGAGGCCGCCGGTGTCTTCCCCAACGTCGACGGCCGCCTGATCGATGCCGACGGCGTGATTCCCGGCGCCTACGTGCTGGGGTGGGCGGGTCGTGGCGCGTCCGGCGGTATCGGCGCCAACAAGCAGCACGCGATCGGGGTGGTGGAGGCGTTCCTCGACGACGTCGTCGCCGGCCGGATCGAGCGCACCGACGCCGCACCGGGAGCGTTCGACGAGCTTCTGCGGCAGCGGCGGACGGTCGTGGGCTACAGCGGTATGCGCCGGATCGACCGGGCCGAACGCGAACGCGGCGCCCGGCAGGGCCGCCCCCGCGTCAAGTTCACCGAGGTCGGCGACATGCTCGCCGCGGCCCGTCGTCGCCGCTGACCCGTCCTGCTGTCCCTACTGACCCGTCTGCTGTCCCTACTGCCCCGTATAGCGTCACTGCTCGGCTATAACGCAATGACGAGCGCTATACGGGGCAGTAGGGACAAAGGAGAGGTCGGCAGGTCGGCAGGTCGGTGGGTTGAGGGGCGGTCAGTGGGGTAGGCGACGGCGATGGTCGCCTCGCTGGATCACCGCCAGGATCGAGGGTTCGACGCTCGCCCACCGGTAGACGACGTCCTGATAGGTCAGGCGAATCACGATGTAGCCGAGTTCCACGGCTTTCCGGTCCCGGGCGCGGTCTTTGGCGAACTGCTCCGGGTTGGCGTGGTACTCCTCTGTCGCATTCGATGATCAGCCGATTGCCGACCAGGAGGTCCACGAATCCCACGCCGCCGATCCACACCTGGGTTCGCGTGTGTACGCGGCGTGCGGCGAGACGAAGCCGCACCATGGTCTCGGTGCCGGCTTGCGACGGCGCGCAGCGATCGAGGAGACGCTGCAGTGAGCGGGGGCCGGCGGCGACGGTGCGTTCGATCGCGGGGGCGCTCATCAACCTCAGGTTCCTGATCGAGTCCAGCACGACGACGATCCCTTCGTCGTCGAGACACCGGACCGCGTGTGCCAGGGCCGTCGGAACGTCGTCTATCGCTGTGGTCTCGGGTATCGGGCGGCCGTGGCGGTGGCAGAAGATCGGGCCCCATCGCTTGTGGGCGCTCTCCCTGGCCCGGACGTGAATACGGTGATCGGTGGGTACCCACACTCCGTGCAGGTCGAGCGCGGACACGCAGCTGCAGACGCCATCGCGAAGAACGGCGGACACGACCGTACGGTCGGCAGACTCGGTGGCGTACCAGCCGCGCCTGAGCCTGCGGAGGTAGCCGTCGCCGAGCGCGTGGCGCAGATCCGTGCGCGTCACCCCGCTGCGCGCCAGCACGTGCCAGCTCGCTACGCCGCGGCCCTGTTCGAGTGGGTTCATCAACACAGCGTGGGCCGAGAAACGTGCCGTTCACAGGTGTGCCGGGCGCGTCTGTGAACTGTCTGCTGTGTCCACAGGCAACCCCTGCGGCGCTCCCGTTGTCCGTACTGCCCCGTATAGCGTCACTGCTCGCCTATGACGCGATGACGAGCGCTATACGGGGCAGTAGGGACAAGAAGGGGCGGCGCGGGTGAACGGGTCCGGTACGTCGGCTTTCGGCGCGTTACTTACTGCGCTCTCAGCCGAGGGGATAAGACTGTAGGCATGCGCATTCTTGTGGTGGACGACGACCGGGCGGTCCGGGAGTCGCTGCGTCGATCACTGACGTTCAACGGCTACACCGTGGAGACGGCGAGCGACGGTCTGGAAGCACTGGAGAAGGTCATCGCCGACCGGCCCGACCTGATGGTGCTCGACGTGATGATGCCGCGCCTCGACGGCCTGGAGGTGTGCCGCCGGCTCCGTTCGGCCGGCGACGACCTGCCGATCCTGGTGCTCACCGCCCGCGACTCGGTGTCCGAACGCGTCAGTGGCCTGGACGCCGGCGCCGACGACTACCTGCCCAAGCCGTTCGCGATGGAGGAACTCCTCGCCCGGCTGCGCGCGTTGTCGCGCCGCACCTCCGGCGACGACGAGGAGTCGGAGGCGATGAGCTTCGAGGACCTCACCCTCGATCCGGTGACCCGCGAGGTGACCCGCGGCGAACGCCAGATCAGTCTCACGCGCACCGAGTTCGCGCTGCTGGAGATGCTGATGGCCAATCCGCGCCGTGTGCTCACCCGCAGCCGGATCCTCGAAGAGGTGTGGGGCTACGACTTCCCGACGTCCGGCAACGCCCTCGAGGTGTACATCGGCTATCTGCGCCGCAAGACCGAGGCCGACGACGAGCCGCGCCTGATCCACACCGTGCGCGGCGTCGGCTACGTGCTGCGCGAGAACGCGCCGTAGCGGGCCGTGGTCTCCGGTCGCCACGAGCCGCGCGCCATGCGGGAACCTAATCCGCTGACGCGGTCGGTGTCCCTGCGCACCCGCGTCGCCCTGCTGTCGGCGGCGGTGGTGCTGCTGTCGGCGATGCTGATGGCCGGGGCGACGTTCGTGTTCGTGTACCGGGCGCTGTACCACGACGTCGACTCGCAGCTGGCGTCGCGCGCGGACGGTATGACGGCGCTCGCCAAGAGCGGTCAGCTGGCCAAGAATCCGGAGGCCCTGATGGCGGGCACCGTGTTCTCCACCAACATCACGATCGCGCTGATCGATCCGGACGGAATCGTCTACCACATCGGTGACGTGCCCTTCGACGAGCCGGAGAAGGAGATCGCGGCGTCGACGAACGCGCACGGCCAGATGAATCAGAGTCTGCGCACCGTCGACAACCATCGGGTGCTGGCCCGGAAGCTGTCGGACGGCAGCACCCTGGTGCTGGCCGAAAGTATGGAGCACACGGACGCGATCCTGAAACGGCTGGCGTCGGTGCTGTTCCTGGCCGGCGGCATCGGGGTGGCGTTCGCCGCGCTGGCCGGCACGCTGGTGGCGCGGGGCGGTCTGCGCCCGGTGACCCGTTTGACGACGGCGACGGAACGGGTGGCCCGTACCCAGGATCTGCGGCCGATCCCGGTGACCGGTAAGGACGAGATCGCCCGGCTCACCGAGGCGTTCAACGAGATGCTGGCGGCCACCGCCGAGTCGAGGGCCAAGCAGGCGCGCCTGGTGGCTGACGCCGGTCACGAACTGAAGACGCCGTTGACGTCGCTGCGCACCAATCTGGAGTTGCTGATCGCGTCGTCGGAGCCGGGTGCCCCGAAGGTGCCGGCTGAAGACATGGTGGAGCTCAAGTCGGATGTGATGGCGCAGATGGAGGAGCTGTCCACGCTGGTCGGCGATCTGGTCGATCTGGCTCGCGACGACGCGCAGGACGCGGTCTTCGAGGAGGTCGACATGGACGAGACTATCGAGGAGGCGCTGGTGCGGGTCCGCCGCCGACGCTCGGACATCGACTTCGCCGTGACGACGCAGCCGTGGTTCGTGTTCGGTGAAGCGTCCGGGCTGGGTCGTGCCGTGCTGAACGTGCTGGACAACGCCGCCAAATGGTCTCCGCCGGGCCGCGAGGTCACGGTGACGCTGCGGCAGACGCGCCCCGAACTGGCGGAACTGACCGTCGCCGACTGCGGTCCCGGAATTCCGCCGGAAGACCGGGAATTGGTCTTCGAACGGTTCTACCGGGCGACGTCGACGCGCTCGATGCCCGGATCCGGTCTGGGGCTGGCGATCGTGCGCCAGGTGGTGGAACGGATCGGCGGCGCCGTGACCGCCGAGCAGGCGCCGGGCGGCGGTGCGCTCATCCGGATGACGCTGCCCGGATCGCCGATCCACACCGAGCCGAAACCGATGGTCGTGCCGCGCTGAACCGCGGTTCCCCGCCGTTCTGTGAGATTCCCAGGACTTGCTGACCAACCTCACAGAAAAGTCCCATAGGCTGAACGCATGACCGACGACCGGCAGAACTCCGGGCCCGACCAGAACGGCCCGTTCGCGAACGATCCCACCCAGCCGCAGCCCGGTGCCGCCGCGCCCGGCGCCCAGCAGCCGGTGACGCCGCCGCCCGCCTACGGCGTCAATCCGACGCTGCAGCAGCCGACGTGGCAGAGCGTGCCGGACGGCCACACCGCGCCGCAGCCCCCGTACGACACCCAGGCCGCCTACGACCCCGCTGCCGCCCAGCCGGTGGCCGCGGCGCCGAAGTCGAGTAGCAAGCTTCCGCTGACCGTGGCCGGTGTGGCCGCGGTCGGTCTGCTGGCCGGCGGTATCGGCGGTGTGGTGGGCCACCAGATGTCGGACAGCGGCAGCTCCACGAGCAACAGCAGTTCGAAGGTGCAGACGGTTCCGGGTGCCACCGCGACCGCGCAGCCGCCCGCCGAGCCGGGTTCGGTGCAAGACGTGGCGGCGCGCGTGCTGCCGTCGGTGGTGTCCATCGAGGTGTCCACCGGCCAGGAGTCCGGATCGGGTTCGGGTGTGGTGCTGTCCGAGGACGGCACCATCCTCACCAACAACCATGTGGTCGCGGCAGGAGGGGACAAGCCGGCCGATCAGGTGCTGGTCAGCTTCTCCGACGGTTCTCGGGCGCGCGCCAAGGTGATCGGCGCCGACCCCACCAACGACATCGCCGTCATCAAGGCGGACAAGACCGGCCTGCAGCCGATCGCGATGGGCACCTCGTCGAATCTGTCGGTCGGCCAGAGCGTGATCGCGATCGGTTCGCCGCTGGGTCTGGAGGGCACCGTCACCACCGGCATCATCAGCGCGCTCAACCGTCCGGTGTCGACGGCCGGCGCCGACGGCAGCGTGGAGTCGGTGATCGACGCGATCCAGACGGACGCCGCCATCAACCCGGGCAACTCGGGTGGCGCGCTGGTCAACTCGTCGGGTGCGTTGATCGGTATCAACAGTGCGATCGCGACGCTCGGCGGCGATCAGAGCAGTCAGAGCGGTTCGATCGGGCTCGGCTTCGCCATCCCGATCGACCAGGCCCGCCGCGTGGCCGATCAGCTGATGAACGGCGGCAAGGTGACCCGCGCCAACCTGGGCGTCAACGTCCGGCCGAACGACGACGTGACCCAGCCGGGTGCCCTGGTGGCCTCGGTGGTCAAGGGCGGCGCCGCCGACCAGGCCGGCATCCCGCAGGGCGCGCTGATCACCAAGGTGGACGACCAGACCATCTCGTCGTCGGAGGCACTGGTCGCGGCGATCCGCTCGCACGCGCCGGGCGATCAGGTGAAGATCGTGTACACGGCGGGCGGCAAGCAGCAGACCGTCGACGTCAAACTCGGCCAGGCCTGACGAACAGGAAGAAGCGATCATGACCGGAATCGGGACCGACCTGGAAGACGCCTTCGTCGACGACATCGACGATGCGGACGTGGAGGCGGCCGACGCGGCCGCCCGTGCGGCGGAGACCGACGACGACGCGGTGTCCCGTGCACTCGTCGTGGTGGTCGACGATCAAGCGGCCCACGGCGAGGACTTGACCCGGATCGGTCCGCTGGTCGGCGAACTCCTCGAGGAGGGCGGCTACCACGTGGACGCCACGGTCGCGGTGTCCGGTGACGAGGTGGAGATCCGCAATGCGCTGAACACCGCGGTGATCGGCGGCGTCGACCTGGTGGTGTCGGTGGGCGGTGTGGGTGTGCGCGCCCGCGACGTCGCCCCGGAGGCCACCGAACCGCTGCTGGATCGTCGTCTGCGCGGCATCGAGGAGGCGCTGCGGTCGTCGGGCCTGTCGGCCGGTGCCACCGACGGCGGCCTGTCGCGCGGCCTGGCCGGGGTGTCCGGTCAGACGCTGGTGGTGAACCTGGCGAACTCGCGGGCCGCGGTCCGCGACGGCATGGCGACTCTGATTCCGCTGTCACACTTCATCATCGACGAGATCGGCGAGTTCTGATCCGCCATGTCCTCCGATCGTGAGTCCGACTCCGGCGCCGACTGGCGCCGGCGCAAGCGTCTGGCCGAGGTGTTCGGCGAGGGCGTGGATTCGGCTCAGGCTGATCCGGGTGAAACACCTCACACTTCCCGTTCACGCGAATGGTACGAGGCGAATAGGCCGCCACACCACGGATAGCCGCTGGCCAGGACCTATTCACGGACGCTTCTGCGTCTGTAATCTGCCCGTCACAAAGCGTTCACGCTTCGGTAGTGGGGTGTAACGAATCGATTGGGCTGAGCGATAGAGACTCAGGCCTTTTTCAGATAACGTTCTGATCGCGAGAGACGCTGACACGCGTCCCCACCACAGCGAGGAGAAGAACATGCGCAAGACCATGCGCAATGCGGTGATCGCCGGAGCGGTCGTCGCTCTGGGCGCCGCGGGCACGATCGGTGCCGGCGTCGCCGACGCCGCCAAGCTTCCGAGCGGTTCCAAGACCGCCACCGGCGTCGACGGCCAGGTCGTCAAGATCACCCGTAAGGGCGAGAGCGCTCGCGTGGCGCATTCGGTCGCCAACAACGGCGCCGGCCGTGCCGCGATCGTCTCGGGCACCTACAAGGCGACCCTGAGCAAGGGCTCGGGCACCCTGACCGTCGGCTACCTGGTCGGTTGCCAGGTCGACATCACCGGCCTCGAGGGCGGTCTGTCGGGCACGATCGGCATCGACAGCTCGCTCAGCGGTTCGCTGACCATCCCGCTGAAGCCGGGTCAGGTCGCGTTCGTCTCCGGCGACAGCATGCCGATCAAGGACGGCAAGAGCGCCACCCTGATGGTCGACTCCTTCGGTCTGGACGTCCAGCAGTGCGGCGGCTACGCCTCCGCCCGCTCGGTGGCCCAGGTGATGGCGGCCGACGGCCTCTCCACCGAGGGCGACGAGCTCTCCGGCACCAGCGGCTTCGTCCAGTCCACCCTGTACGGCAAGCCCTTCAGCCTCGGCTGATCGCGACCTGAGGAGAAGAGACTGATATGAGCAACGTGAAGAAGCGCGTCCTGTCCGGTGCCGCCGTGGCCGGCGCCGCCCTGGTCGGCATCGCCGGCATCACCGCCGGTGCCGCGGAGGCGGGCAAGCTGCCGGGTGCGACCAAGACCCGCTCGTTCGATGCGGGCAGCGTCACCATCCGCCTGTTCGACGAGTCGTACAAGATCACCCGGGCCGTCACCAACGTCCCGACCTCGCGTGAGGTGTTCGTCTCGGGCAAGGTCCGCGTGACCACCTCGGGCGACGTCAAGGGCGGCAACATCGGTGTCGGCTACATCGTCGGCTGCCAGCTGAACTTCGGCGCCAGCGCGAACGGCGGTGCCGGTGTGGATATCGACAACACCGATGCGATCACCGGCGCGATTTCCTCGGGCACGTTCACTCCGGCGACCCCGTCGCCGAGCGGTGGTGTCGGCGGTGGCTTCAGCCTGTCGCCGGGCCAGGCCGCGTACGTGCCGGTGATCAAGGCCAACGTCGGCGGCAACAGCGTCGACAGCTTCAACTTCGGTGACGCCACCGGCGGTGTGGCCTACAGCCAGGAGCGCTTCGGCGTCGACGGCTGCGCCGGTCACGCCGAGGCTGTGGCCAAGGTGACCGTCAAGGTCTCCACCGACGAGTTCAAGGGCAACATCTCCATGTACGGCAAGCCCTTCTCGCTGGGCTGATCGACATGCAGAAGAACCAGCAGCGCGTCGCCCGCCTGGTCACCGCCGTCGCGGTGGCGGGCGTGGCGGCGGCCGCGGTCACCGGTGCCGGCGCCGCGGAGGCCGCGAGCCTCAAGAGCGTCAGTAAGAGTAAGGCGATTCCCGGCGGCAGCGTCGCAATCAAGCTCTTCGACGAGAAGTACTCGGTCCAGCAGGCGGTGACCAATGTGCCCACCAGCAGGGAGGTCTTCGTCTCCGGCAAGGTTCGCGTGACGACCGGTGGCGACGTTGAGGGTGGCGCAGTCACTCCCGGCTACGTCGTCGGTTGCCAGCTCAATTTCGGTGCTTCAGGCAGTGGAACGGCAGGTGTCACCACCAGCTCTGATGATCAGTCGGTCATCACTGTGCCGGTCGGGGGCGGCTCGCTCGATGTTCCATTGGCTTCCGACACCGGAGTAGGTTCCGGATTCACTCTCGCCCCCGGTGATGCGAAGTTCGTGCCGGTCATCAAGGCCAGCATCGGCGGTAACACCGTCAACAGCTTCACCTTCACCGATCATCAGGGCGGTGTCGCGTACAGCCAGGAGCGTTTCGGCGTGGACGGCTGCGCCGGCTTCGCCGAGGCTCGCGCCGTGGTGAACGTCCAGGTGTCGACCGACGACTACAAGGGCAACATCACCCTGTACGGTCGCCCCTTCAGCATCGGCTGATCCCAGCCTGCCAGTCGGGGGAGCCCCCGCTCGGATTCGTTCCGAGCGGGGGCTCTTCTCCTTTCGACATGGGGGGCGGTCGGGCGATACTGGATCGGTGAGTACCCGACCGGCCGACCCCACCGACATCAACCGCTACGACCCCGAGCATCGCGCCTGGCTGGCCGAGGCCGTCGGCAAGATCAAGGCCGAGGGCAACCGTTCCGCCGACACCCATCTCATCTCGGTGCCGCTGCCCGACCGCGGCGTCGACCTCTATCTCAAGGACGAGTCGACCCACCCGACCGGATCGCTCAAGCATCGCCTCGCGCGGTCGTTGTTCCTGCACGCCCTCTGCAACGGCTGGATCCGGCGCGGCAACCCCGTCGTCGAGGCGTCCAGCGGATCGACCGCCGTCTCGGAGGCCTACTTCGCCCGGCTGATCGGCGTCCCGTTCATCGCCGTCATGGCGCGATCCACCAGCCGCAACAAGATCGAACTGATCGAACGCGAAGGCGGCACCTGTCACCTCGTGGACCGGCCGGACGCCGTGTACGACGTCGCCGCGCAACTGGCCGCCGACACCGGCGGCCACTACATGGATCAGTTCACCTACGCCGAACGCGCCACCGACTGGCGCGGCAACAACAACATCGCCGAATCGATCTTCCAGCAGATGTCCCTCGAACGATTCAGTGAACCGGAGTGGATCGTTGCGACCGCCGGCACCGGCGGCACCTCGGCCACCCTGGCCCGGTACATCGCCTACACGGGCCGCACCACCGGGCTCTGCGTCGCCGACCCGGAGAACTCGGCGTTCTTCCCCGGCTGGCGGGACCGCGACGGCGACCTGCACACCGACGCCGCCTCGCGCATCGAAGGCATCGGGCGGCAGCGGGTGGAGCCGAGCTTCCTCGGCGACGGCATCGACCGCATGATCACCGTCCCCGACGCCGCCTCGGTGGCCGCCATCCGGCATTCTCGAGACGCTCACCGGCCGCAAGGTCGGCGCCTCCACCGGCACCGGCCTGTGGGCCGCCTACCGGATCATGTCGCAGATGACCGCCGCGAAACGGCGGGGAAGCGTCGTGGCCCTGCTCGCCGATCCGGGCGAGCGCTACCTGGACAAGTACTACTCGGACGACTGGCTCGCCGACCAGGGGATCGACATCACCCCGTATCTCGCCCGGCTGGAGACGTTCGCCTCGACCGGTGTGCTCGACACCGACTGACCGGTCCGGTCAGCGGCGGTACGCGTCGAGGTTCTCGCTCAGTTCCGCGAACAGGTTCTGGTTCAGGCGGAAAGCGTGGCGGACCTCGTCGACCACCCGGAGACGGTCGTTCGCGGACAGCTCCGCACCGACCGCGTCGAGCTTCTCGCGGTAGACGTCCTTGTACGGCTTCGGCTTGCTGATGTCGGTGAACGTGTAGAAGTTCAGGCCCCGGCCGTCGAGTTCGAACGCGCGATCCAGGATGCGGCCGACGGCCTGGCCGCCGGACAGATCGCCGAGGTAGCGCGTGTAGTGGTGGGCCAGGTAGAGCCCGCCCCACGTCGCCGAGGCGGCGATCGCCGAGGCGTACGCGGACGCCGCTTCGGACACGACGTCGTGCGACTGACCGGGTGCCCACACGTCCAGGTCGGCGTCGATCGCGGCCAGGCGGTCCAGGGAACGGTCCAGGACCGGGCCGGCCACCGGATCGTCGGTCAGCTCGTGCCCGAGGCTCTCCAGCGTGGCGTAGACGACGCGCAGACGGCGGAGGTAGTCGGCGTAGCCGGCTTCGTTGACCTCACCGGAGAACAGCGCCTCCATGAACGGCGAATGTTCGGCCGCCTCGTGTTCGGCCGCCGAGCCGCGCTTCATGGCGGCCGCCAGAGTGAGGCCGGTCAGTTCGTCGGTGGCGGTGGTCGTCGTCATCGTCGGTGCTCCTCGTCGCGGGCCCGCTCGCGCACGACCCTCCTGCTTGGTAAGGGTACCCTGAATAATCGACGACCGCCGCCCCACCCGATCACGGGTGAGACGGCGGTCGCCGTGGTCTGCGGTCAGCGCGAATGGCGCGGATGCTCGCCGCCGGGCGGGTAGTCGCCGGGCGCGGGCGGGTAGTCGCCCGGTGCCGGCGGCAGGTAGTCGCCGGGGTTGGCGGGCGGCATTCGGTAGTCGGCGGGGGCGGCCGGAGCCTGGTAGTCGGCGGGCGCCGCCGGGTACTCGGCCGGTGCCTGCGGCGGAGGAGTCGGGGCCGGCTGGTAGCTGTAGCCCTGCGGCGCGGCGGGAGGCGTCGGCGCAGCCGGTGCCGCGGGTGCCGCCGGGGGAGCCGAATAGGCCTCGGGCGCCGAATACGCCTGCGTCACCGGTGGCGGGGACGCCGCCGCACCCGCTGCCACCTGGCCCGCGGTGGCCGCGGCCAGCACCGGGTTCACGCCGGCGTCGCCGGCCTTGGCGGTCTCGTCCGAGTCGCCCTTCAGCAGGTCGCGGATGTCGTTGAGGATGTCCTTCTCGTCCTCGTCGTCCTCGTCCTTGTTGAGCTTCGCCAGCTCCTCGAACTTGTTGTACGGGACGACGATCAGGAAATAGACGACCGCGGCGATGATGATGAAGTTGATGCCGGCGGCGATCACGTCGCCGAAGTTCAGGATGGTGGAGGGATCACCCTTGCGGATCTGATACTGCAGGCCACACACCTGGACGGTCGCCTGCTGCGTGGCACCGTCCTCGCCGGCCGGCATGGTCTGACCGCAGTCGCTGCCGCCCGTCGGGATGGCCGCGAGCAGCGGACTGATGATGTATTTGGTGAACTCGGTGACGATCGCGGTGAACGCCGTACCGATGATGACCGCAGTGGCCAGCTCGACGATGTTGCCGCGGAGCAGGAACTCCTTGAAACCCTTCAGCATGGGTGAATCGTAAAGTGCTGGGGCTGATGGTGCAGGGTTTTAGCGGTCAGTGCAGGATCACCGTGACCGCGCCGGACAGCCCGGTCGACGCCACCCGCACCGCGTCGCCGGCCGGCATCGCCAGCAGTACCGGGTGCTCACCGGCCCCGCCGCGCGCCGGGGGATCGGCGGTCACCGCGACCACCGCGGAGCGGGCCAGCACCTCACCGCGATCGTCGAGGACGTCGACGGTGTCGCCCACCCGCAGCAGACTCGTCATCGACGCATCGGCGGGCCGCACCGGCACCAGTCGGGCGTCGTCGTGACCGGTCAGTGCCGCCGGCGAGCGGCCGGACAGCAGCCGGGTGCGGGTGATCGGCTCACCCGCCGCGATCGCCCCCGAGAGGCGGGCGCCCACCGCGTCATCGGGCCGCGAGAGCATGCCCTCCAGCTCGGCCCCGGCCGGCAGGCGGCGAAGTACGACGTCGCCGGCCGCCACCGCGCTGCCCGGACGCAGATCGCGGGCCGCCACCAGCACGGGCGTCGTGTGGGCGCCGCTTCGTCCGGCGATCAGCACCAGCACGGCGGCGACGACGAACGCCGCCGCCAGCGCCCGCCGGACCGCCACCGATCGCAGTCGTCCGGGACGCAGCCGCTGCGTCACCCGGTCGACGAGGCGCGCACTCAACGGATCCGAAGTCATGACCCCGATCGAAGCCGATCCCGCGTGGCCGGGCCGGTCGGTGTCCACAGGGCCGTGCCGCGGATGGGAGACTGTGCACATGGCAGCGAGCCGATTCCGCGGGTGGATCGCCCGTGACGTGACCGGCGGCGGCCTGCTTCTGTTCGCGGCCGTCGTCGCGCTGATCTGGGCGAACTCCCCGTGGCGGGGCACCTACCAGTCGTTCCTCGTCACCGAGGTCGGTCCGGATGTGCTCCACCTGCACCTATCCGTCGCCCACTGGGCGTCCGACGGACTCCTCGCGATCTTCTTCTTCGTCGTCGGCATGGAACTCAAACACGAGTTCGTGGCCGGCAGCCTGCGCAATCCGCGGCGGGCCGGCGTGCCGATCGCGGCCGCCGTCGGCGGCATGATCGTTCCCGCGCTCATCTATCTCGCGATCGTCGCCCCCACCGAATC
Source organism: Gordonia sp. (in: high G+C Gram-positive bacteria) (assembly GCF_047600565.1). Classification (GTDB taxonomy): domain Bacteria; phylum Actinomycetota; class Actinomycetes; order Mycobacteriales; family Mycobacteriaceae; genus Gordonia. The sequence continues at coordinate 1,701,114 of NZ_JASGKN010000001.1, read as the reverse complement.
CGGGGCGGTCGGCGGCTGGGCCATCCCGTCCGCGACCGACATCGCCTTCGCACTCGCCGTCCTTGCCGTCTTCGGCCGCGGGCTCCCCCTCGCGCTGCGCGTCTTCCTGATGACCCTGGCCGTGGTCGACGATCTGCTCGGCATCATCGTGATCGCCACCGTCTACACCTCGCACATCGACGTCCGGTGGCTCGTCCTCGGCCTGGCCGCCGTCGCCGTCTTCGGCGTCCTCGCCCGGATGCGCCGGCCGCAGTGGTGGCTGATGGCGCCATTCGCGCTCGCCGCCTGGGTGTTCGTCCACGCCTCCGGAGTCCACGCCACGGTGTCCGGTGTGCTGCTCGGCTTCACCGTCCCGGCACTCGCCCGAGCCGGGGAGACCCTGCCGCGGGCTCTCGCCTGGGGTCACGCCGTCACACCGTGGTCGTCGGGCTTCGCCCTGCCGCTGTTCGCGTTCGCGTCCGCCGGCGTCACGGTCGTCGGTACGTCCGGAATCGTGCACGCCGTGGGCACCGCCGTGTTCGCGGCCCTCGTCGCCGGCAAGGTGATCGGGGTCCTGTCCACCACCTGGCTGGTCACCCGGCTGACGCCGCTGCGGCTGCCCGACGCCATCGGCATCCGCGATCTGCTGCCCATCGGCCTGCTGTGCGGCATCGGATTCACCGTCGCCCTGCTGATCGCCGAGCTGTCGTTCGACGACGACGGCCACATGATCGCCGGCAAGATCGGCATCCTCGCCGGATCGCTCGTCTCCGCCGTCCTGGGCGCGATTCTGTTGCGCTGGGATGCACACAAGGCACGGACCCGGGACATGAACCTCGATGGTGCCGGGGACCGCGACACCCGCGTCATCGAATAGCCGCCGCCTGCCCCTGGCACTCGAAGTGGGAGAGTGCCAGGAACGGATATACAATGACGTCAACGAAGACTTCGGAGGTTTCTGTGCCCACCTACAGCTATGCATGCACCGAATGCGACAACGCATTCGACATCGTGCAGTCGTTCTCCGACGACGCTCTCACCGTGTGCCCCGAATGCGGCGGCAAGCTCCGCAAGCTGTTCAACTCCGTCGGTGTTGTCTTCAAGGGCAGCGGCTTCTACCGCACCGACTCCCGCAGCGGGAACTCCGTCAAGGCGGAGACCAAGTCGGACTCGTCCTCGTCGTCGAGCGACAGCGGTTCCAGCTCCAGCTCGGACTGAAGCGGTTCAGGGGGCCGACGGGTCGGCGGCCGCAGTGAATCCGGTGCCCGGCGTCAGGATCCACTGGACGCGGACGTCGGTCGGATCCTCCGGCACCTCCTCGATCACCTCGGCGTCGTGCACCACGGCCACGATCGGCGCCGACACGCTCGCCAGGGTCCGGTCGTAGTAGCCGGCACCCCGCCCCAGGCGTGCACCGCGACGGTCCACCGCGACGGCCGGCACCAGGATCAGCTTCGCCTCGGACAGCGTGTCCGGATCCAGGCGCCGTCCCTGCGGCTCCAACAGATTCCAGCGGCCCTCGTCCAAGTCGCGTTCCCCCTCGTAGACACCCCACTGCAGGCGCTGCGGATCGCCCTCCGGGACGATCGGCAACAGCACCCGAAGCCCCTGATCGGCCAACGCATCCAGCAGGGGGGTGCCGCCCGGCTCGCGGCGGGTCGCGACGTAGGCGGCCACCGTGTCGCCCTCGGACAGCTCCACCGGCAGCGCGTACATCCACTCGGCCAGATCCCCGATGCTCTGGGACGCCTCGAACGGGCTCACCGCCTCGCGGGCCGTCAGCATGCGTCGGCGCAGATCGGCCTTGTCGGTCAACGGGACTCCTCGAAGCAGGTTCACAGCGTCCGGGCAGGACTCCCGTCCGATCCTGCCAGAACCCCGCACTAGGCTGAGGTCATGTCGCTCGCCAAGATCCCGCACACCGCGGTCGTACCGGCCGCCGGCCTGGGCACCCGGTTCCTGCCGGCCACCAAGACGGTTCCCAAGGAACTGCTGCCCGTGGTCGACACCCCCGGCATCGAGCTCGTCGCCGAAGAAGCCAAGTCGGCCGGTGCCGAACGGCTCCTGATCATCACCTCACCCGGCAAGGACGGGGTGGTCGCCCACTTCGTCGAAGACCTGGTGCTGGAGAACACGCTCAGCCTGCGCGGCAAGGACCGCATGCTGGCCAAGGTGCGCAACGCGCCGTCGCTGCTCGAGGTCGCCTCGGTGATCCAGGACGAGCCGCTCGGCCTCGGCCACGCCGTCGGCTGTGTGGAAGCCGAACTCGGTGCCGACGAGGACGCCATCGCCGTCCTGCTGCCCGACGACCTGGTGCTGCCCGGCGGCGTGCTCACCAAGATGGCCGAGACCCGCGCCCGCTACGGCGGCAGCGTGCTGTGCGCCATCGAGGTCGACGACGACACCATCAGCTCGTACGGCGTCTTCGACGTGGAGGACGCGGCCCCCTCGACGGGTTCGGGGAGCGAAGCGCCGACCGACGTGAAGCGGGTCAAGGGCATGGTGGAGAAGCCGTCGGTCGCCGACGCCCCGTCGAATCTGGCGGCCGCCGGCCGCTACATCCTGGACCGCAAGATCTTCGATGCGCTGCGCGAGATCACCCCGGGCGCCGGCGGCGAACTGCAGCTGACCGACGCGATCGCCCTGCTGATCGAGAAGGGTGAGCCGGTGCACGTCGTCATCCACCAGGGCACCCGCCACGACCTCGGCAACCCGGGCGGCTACCTGAAGGCCGCCGTCGATTTCGCGCTCGACCGCGACGACTACGGTCCCGAGCTGCGCGAGTGGCTCACCGCGCGCCTCGCCGAGGACTGAGCCCGCGCCCACTAGCCTCGAGGGCCAGTAGACGACGCCGGCTGGTCCGGCAGGTGAGGAGTAACCATGCGCTCCGTCGAGGATCATCTGAGCCTCGTGACCGCATCGGTGGTGGCCCCGCGACCGGTACAGGTGGCCATCTCCGAGTCCCAGGGACTGCTGTGCGCCGAAGAGGTGGTGACCGACGCGCCGCTGCCGTCGTTCGATCAGGCCGCCGTCGACGGCTACGCGGTGCGCGCGGTCGACGTGGTGCACGCCGGAGTCGAAGCACCCGCCACCGATGAGGATCTCGACGCCCTCGACACCGGCGACATCGAGGTGTCCCAGCCCGAGGGCAGTGACGACCTGGTGGTGCACCTGCCGGTGGTCGGCGAGGTGCGTGCCGGATCACGGACCCCCATCCGGCTGCAGCCCGGCCAGGCGGTGCGCGTGCACACCGGCGCCCCCATGCCGACCCTCGCCGACGCCGTCGTCCCGCTGCGGTGGACCGACGGCGGCGACCAGCGCGTGATGATCGGTCACGGCGTCGAGTCCGGCGACTACGTACACCGCGTCGGCGACGACGTGCAGCCCGGTGACATCGCGGTCCGCGAGGGCGCGGTGATCGGGCCGGCACAGGTGGGTCTGCTCGCCGCCGTCGGCCGGTCCCGCGTGGCCGTCCACCCGCGTCCCCGGGTCGCCGTCATCGCCATCGGCGACGAACTGGTCGACATCGACCGCGACCCCGGTCCCGGCCAGGTGTACGACGTCAACAGCTACGCGCTGGCCGCGGCGGCCCGCGATGCGGGCGCGGACGTGCACCGCGTCGGTGTGACCGTCCGCGACAAGAACCGGTTGCGGGAAGTGGTGGAGGCGCAACTGCTGCGCTCGGAGATCGTCGTGCTGTGCGGCGCGGTCGGCGGAGAGGCGTCCCGCGACGTCGCCGACGCCCTGAGTGACCTCGGTGATCTGGAGATCACCCGCATCGCCATGCACCCCGGCTCGGTCCAGGGCTTCGGCACACTCGGCAAGGATCAGATCCCCACCTTCTGGCTGCCGTCCAATCCGGTGAGCGCCCTGGTCACCTTCGAGGTGATGGTGCGGCCACTCATCCGGATCGCGCTCGGCAAACGCCAGCCCATGCGCCGCACCGTCACGGCCCGCACCGTCGGCCCGATCCAGTCCGTCGACGGACGCAAAGGTTTCCTGCGCGGCCAGTTGATGCGCGACGAGCGCTCCGGCGACTACCTGGTCCAGGTGATCGGGGAGTCGCCGACCGGCACCTCGCATCTGCTCGCCGAACTGGCCGAAGCGAACTGCCTGATCGTGGTGGACCCCGACGTCGAGGAACTCGAGCCCGGGGACCGCGTCGAGGTCATGTTCCTGGCGCAGCGCGTCTGAGATGTTCACCTGGCTCACGCAGGCACCCGCGACGCATCCCGGCTGGCCGGCGACGCTCGGACCGTTGCGCACCGGCGCCGGGGTCCTGAGCCTGCGGCCCATCCGGATGCGTGACTCCCGCGATTGGAGCCGGCTCCGCATCCGGAACCGCGACCTGCTGGTGCCGTGGGAGCCGACCGGCATCGGCACCTGGGAGGAACGGCACCGCCCCTCGCATTGGGCACCGCTGTGCTCGGTGCTCAAATCGGAGGCCAAACGCGGCAACGTGATCCCCCTCGTCATCGAGGTCGACGGCGTGTACGCCGGCCAGGTGACCGTCGGCAACATCCAGCGCGGCGCCGTCCGCAGCGCATGGATCGGCTACTGGGTGGACCAGGACTACACCGGCAAGGGGGTCGCGACCGCAGCCGTCGCCCTCGGCGTCGACCACTGCTTCGGACCGGTCGGCCTGCACCGGCTGGAGGCCACCGTGCAACCCGACAATCAGGGTTCGCGGTCGGTGCTGGGCAACAACGGATTCCGCGAAGAAGGGCTTCTGCAGCGGTACATGGACGTCGACAACCGGTGGCGCGACCACCTGCTGTACGGACTGACCGTCGAAGAGATCCCGGGCAGCGCCGTCGCCGCCCTCGTCCGGTCCGGCCGGGCGTCGTACGCCTGACCGTCGGCTGAGAATCCGGCGGCCTCGCGGCGCGCCTGCCTCGTCGTATCCGCCTGTCGCACTACGTTGTTGCCATGAACTCGTCTGTGCTGTGGATCTTCCTGATCGTGGCGTGGCTGTTCATTCTGCTGCCGATGGTGCTGCGGGGCCGTCCCGAGCTCCGCAAGACCACCGATGCGGCGTTGAACACCCGCGTACTGCATCGCGGTGGCACCCGTGCCCCCGTGCGTCGCCGCAGTCTGGCCGGTACGGCCGCCGCGGCACGTGAGCGCGTCGCCCTGCAGCGCACCGCACCCGTCGTTGAGTCCGAGGACGTGGACCACGTCGACCTCGTCGACACCGATCACGACGACGCCGATCACGATGACATCGAGGCCTCCGGCACGCCGCCGACCCGATTCGAGGCGGTCAAGGCGTGGCTGCGCAAGCCGGTCATCGACCGTCCCGAGGACGATCACGACGATGCCGACGATGCCGACGAGGACGACGACGAGGCCGACGAGGACGACGACCTCGATGGCGGATCCGGCGATGCCGAGGACGTCGATGTCGAGAAGGGCGACGCAGAGAAGGGCGACGCAGAGAAGGGCGACACCGACGAGGTGTCGGCCCGTGAGCGTGACGACGTGTCGGCGGCCGAGGTGACCGACGTGATGGAGCCGATCGACGGACCCGACGCCGCCGACCGCGATCAGGCCGCCACAGCGCTCGCCGACCGGCCCACCGACGTCATCGCGAAGGTCGACGCCGACGAGGACGACGGCGACGGACTCGACGCCGATCGTGAAGCCGACGACGACCTCGACGATGACCTCGACGACGCGTATGAGGACGAGTTCCTTTCGACAAGCTCAGGGAGCGGGAACAGCTCAGGGAGCGGGAACAGCTCAGGGAGCGGGGACGGCTCACGGAGCGTCGTCGCCCCCACGCCGCGCGAACTGCGCGGCCGCGGCGGCTACACGCCGTCGGCGATCGCCGAGCGCGACCGCGTGCGCTACCGCGAACGGCAGCGCAACCTCGCCGGGCTGCTGCTGTTCGTGCTGCTCACCGCGGTGTCGTGTGTGTTCTGGCGGCCCTACGGCTTCATCGCGCTCGGTGCGGCCGTCGCTCTGCTCGGTCTGTACCTGTTCTTCCTGCGCCGCATCGCGGTGTCCGAACAGCAGCACCGTGCGCAGCGCGCCGCCCGTGCCCGCAGCGACGCCCGGCAGGCGCAGCGCATGGAGTCCGAGTTCACCGTCCCGTCGCGGCGTCAGCCGCTGCGCCGGCCCGGCGGCATGATCGTCGTCGACCTGGACGATGAGGATCCCGCCTTCGAACCGCTGCCGGCCTACGACTTCGCGGCCGCCGTCGCGGCCCGCGACACCGAGTACCGGCGCGCCGTCTGAGGCGCCCGGCTAGGCTGACTTCCATGAGCGCAGACGACGAGTGGTACTACACGATCTCGACCGGCGAAGTCACCAAGGGCAAGGTCGCCGACGCCTTCGACCGGATGGGTCCGTACCCGGACGAGGCCACCGCCAAGCGCGCCCTCGAGATCGCCGCTCAGCGCAACGCCGCCGCCGACGCCCAGGACGAGGACTAGTCCGTCACCGGCCGGATCGCCGCCGGATGGTCGACGATCCATTCCTTGGTCGCGGTCACCGCGTGCCGTAGCGCGATCCGCTCACCGACATAGTCGGCGGGTGCACCGATCACCGGGATCATCGACACCAGCCGCAGCGCCTTCGGGGCCTGCGGCCGGGCACCGATCTCCGAGCGCAGATCCAGCAGTCCCCGGCCGATGTCCCACATGCCGCCCAGCACGGCCTTCGCCAGCTCGCGGCCGCTCTGCGGAAACGGCGTCGACTCGGTGTGCGGGACGTCGGACCCGTCGATCGTCCGGCCGAAGATCACCGAACCGAGCATGGCGATCTGGTCGCTGCGCTCGGTGATCCCGTATTCGCGGCCGACGGCGATCGCGACCAGCGCCTGATTGGCGGCCGACACGAAGTCGCCGATCGAGAAGCGGTTCAGCCACACCCCGAAGAACGACGGGAACGCGGCGGCGATCGCCCCCAGTCCGCCGATCCGGTGCATCCACCAGTCGGCGCGACCGTTCATGCTCAGCGCGTTCCAGCCTTTGGTGCCGGGCCAGTCGGCGACGTTCAGCGCCGTCGAGGCGATGTCGCGGGGACGGGTCGGGACGTGCAGGAAGTGCCGCGGCCCGTGGGTCCACTTCTTCAGCCCGAACGGGTCGACGGTGGCCAGCACGTCCAGGATCGGCTCGGTCAGCGCGACGGTCCGGTCCAGGACCTCGGCGATCTGCGCATTGGTCATCGGCATGGGGCCACGGTAGCCGCCCCGCCGTCGGGCCGTCGCCGGGGCGCGTTATCGTGACTGCACCACGTGACACGGGGTGCTCTGATTCGTCAGGGCTGAGATCACACCCGTCGAACCTGATCTAGTTCGTACTAGCGAAGGGATGTCGCGCATGACGCGCACGCATTTTGCATCTTCTGTTCCCGACGGCACCCCAAGTCCGTCCATCGATCCGGCTCCGTCCATCGATCCGGCCGGATCCGGCCAGATGCTGACCCGCCTGCGGGAGAGCACTCCTCTCGTCCAATGCCTCACCAACGAGGTCACCACCGGCTTCGTCGCCAACGTTCTGCTGGCGATCGGCGGCAGCCCGGCCATGTGTGATGTGCCCGGGGAAGCCGGGCCGTTCGCCGGGGTCGCCGGGGGCGTCCTGATCAACCTCGGCACGCCCGGCGCCGAACAGCGCGACGGCATGCTGGAGGCCGCTGCGGCCGCCCGCGACGCCGGCACCCCGTGGGTGCTCGATCCGGTGGCCGTCGGATCGCTTCCGATCCGCACGGCACTGGCCGCACAGCTGCTGGAACTGCGTCCCGCCGTGATCCGCGGCAACGCATCGGAGATCCGGGCGCTCGGCGGCCTCGGGGAGGGTGCACGAGGCGTCGACGCGGTCGACACCGTCGACGCCGCACAGCAGGCCGCGGTGGCCCTCGCCCGCTCGTCGGGTGCCGTGGTCGCGGTGTCCGGCGCGATCGATCTCATCACCGACGGCGACGCCGTCATCCGCGTCGCCAACGGCGACCCGCTCTTCACGAAGGTGACCGGTGCCGGCTGTGCGTTGGGTGCGGTCGTCGCGGCGTTCGCGTCACTCGGACCCGACCGCCTCGCCACGACGGTCGCGGCCGTGACCTCGTACACCGTGGCCGGGGAGATCGCCGCCGAGCAGGCCCGGGGGCCGGGTTCGTTCGCGGTGGCGTTCCTCGACGCGCTGCACGGACTCGACGCGGAGACCGTCGCCGGACGAGGACGGATCGGCGCCGCCGGGGAGCGATCGTGACCCTCGATCTGTCGCTGTATCTGGTCACCGATTCCGCGCAGATCGCCGCCGCCGGGAACGACCCCGTCGACGCGGTGGCCGCCGCCGCCGTCGACGGCGGCGTCACGGTGGTGCAGGTACGGGAGAAGCATGCCCCGGCACGGCAGGTGCTCGAGTTCGTCGAGGCGCTGTCCGCGTGTCTGCCCGACCGGGTCGGAATCATCGTCAACGATCGGGTCGACGTCTTTCTCGCCGCCCGCGAGCGGGGTGCACGGGTGACCGGTGTCCATGTCGGGCAGCGGGACGTGCCCGTCGAGACGGTGCGCGCCCTCGTCGGTCCGGAGGCGGTGATCGGGGTGTCGGCCGGCACCGTCGACCATCTCGCGGCGGCGGCGCGCGGCTCGGTCGACTATGTCGGCATCGGCCCGGTGCATGCGACCACGTCGAAGGCCGACGCCGCGGACCCGATCGGCGTCGACCGGGCGGCGCAGCTGGCCGGTACCGTGCCGCTGCCCGCGGTCGCGATCGGCGGTCTCGGTCCGAACGACGTGGCGCCGCTGCGTTCCGGTGGCCTGGACGGGGTGGCGGTGGTGTCGTACATCTGCGGCGCCCCGGATCCACGTGCGGCGGCCGCCGAGCTGGCCGCGCAGTGGCCGGAGCGGGGATGAACGCCGTGGCACCGGTCCGGCCGGTTCCCCGTGTGCTCAGCATCGCCGGCACCGATCCGACCGGCGGTGCCGGGATCCAGGCCGATCTGAAGAGCATCGCCGCGAACGGCGGCTACGGGATGGCGGTGGTGACCGCACTCGTCGCCCAGAACACGTGTGGGGTCCGCAGCATCCATCAGCCGCCGGTGGAGTTCCTCACCGAGCAACTCGACGCCGTCAGCGACGACGTCGAGATCGATGCGGTGAAGATCGGCATGCTGTTCTCCCGCGAGGTGATCGACACCGTCGCCGCCTGGCTCGACCGGGTTCGCCCGCCGATCGTCGTGCTCGATCCGGTGATGATCGCGGCCAGCGGTGACCGGCTGCTCACCCCCGACGCGGAGGAGGCGCTCCGCCGGTTCGCGGACTCGGCTGATCTGCTCACGCCCAATCTGCCGGAACTGGCGGTGCTCCTCGGTGCGACGGAGGCGTCGACGTGGGACGAGGCGGTGGCGCAGGGTCGGCGGCTCGCCGCGTCGTGCGGTGCCCGGGTGCTGGTGAAGGGCGGCCACCTCGACGGTGCCGACGTCCCGGACGCTCTGGTCGCTCCCGATGGGGAGGTGGTCGGTTACACGGCGCCGCGGGTGTCCACGACCAATGTGCACGGCACGGGCTGCTCGTTGTCATCGGCGGTCGCCACGATCGTCGCGCGGACCGGCGACTGGGCGGCGTCGGTCGGGGAGGCCAAGGAGTGGCTGACGGCCGCACTGCGGGGTGCGGACCGACTCCAGGTGGGTGAGGGCAGCGGTCCGGTGTCGCATTTCTCGGTGCTCTGGCAGGCGGCCGTCGATCAAACCTCAAGTTCTTCTTGAGACTGTTTTCCCGGCATTTCGGTTAGGTTCACCGAGGAGAAAATGAAAACCGCGTGACGCCGGGATTTCACGCTCGATGACTTGATTGACCGAAGGTTTCCGGAAGTGAACCGACCTGGTCATCTCCCCAGTTCAAGGGCCACGTCTTGTGTCTTGCGCCACATGATGGGCGTCGAGTGACGCCCTTTTCTCGGTGCGAAGGAATTCCGTCTCCATGTAACGCTTATGGCACATCAACCGATGTGATCCGTTTCGAAAGGAATACCCATGGAGTTCCCCGCTCTCACCCAGTTCTTCAACGACCTCACCATCTTCGGCGGCGACCTGCTGCACATCGTGATCACTCTCGGCGTCGGCGCCTGATCACACCTGGAATTCAGTCGGAGGAGACTCGCCCCGCTGCCGTCCGGCAGCCGGGGCGAGTCTGTTTTTCGGGGGGTTCCGCGGGCGGGCCGTCGGGCCTACCGTGGAGGGCGGGGAGAGGAGCCCGGGATGCTCGACACATCGGAGGTCATGGCGTTCGTCGCCACCACCAAGCCCGCCGAGTCGCGTGAGTTCTACAGCCGCCTTGGTCTGCGTCTGATCGAGGAGAGCGACTTCGCGATCGTCTTCGACGCACACGGCACCATGCTGCGGATCCAGAAGGTGGAGAGTCTCGATCCTCCACCGTTCACCGTGCTGGGTTGGCGGGTCGACGACATCGCCGCCGCCATCGCGGAGCTGGCGGATGCCGGCGTCGAGATGACGCGCTATCCCGGTATGGACCAGGACGACCTCGGTGTGTGGCATGCGCCGTCCGGCGGTCTGATCGCCTGGTTCGCCGACCCGGACGGCAACACCCTGTCGCTGGCGCAGCTGTAGCCGAGGTCGGGTGTAGCCGAGGTCGGGTGTAGCCGAGCCGTCGAGCGGTGCTCTAGCCGCGCGAGAGCTTGTGCAGGGCCCGAGTCAGGGCGTCGCGTTCATCTGCCGGCAGTGTTCCGAAGTAGACCTGGTCGGCGGCTTCGACGTCGGTGTTGGCGCGATTGGCGAGCGCGATACCGGCGGGCGTCGGGGCGAGGACGATCGCGCGGCCGTCACTGGGGTGCGGGCTGCGCGTGATCAGGCCCTTGGTCTCCAGGGTGCGCAGGACCTGCGACGTCATCATCACGTCGGTCCCGGCATGGGTGGCGAGTTCCCGCTGGGTGACGGGTTCGGATCGATCCATCCAGGTCAGCGAGGCCAAGAGGACGAACTGCACGTGGGTCAGTCCGTGCGGGGCGAGCGCCGCGCGGATCGACCGTTGCCAGGCGTTGGTCGCGCGCCAGAGCGCGAGTCCCGGGCTGCCGTCCGCATCGCGAAACTCTGTCCGCAGGTCCGTGGTCATGCGGCCATTCCAGCACAGATGGATCGGAGTCGGCCGGCGGTCACACCGCGCTCGGCCGCGGCGAACAGTTCGGCCATCGCCGTGGGGAAGTCGTCGCTGATCTGCGGCCCGAGTTCCGGACCCATCGTGTCGGCGTCGGGCCCGTCGATCTCCAGGACGTGTGTCACGGTGGTGCCGCCGTCCTCGAGCGGGGTCAGGCGATGCCGGAACGTCAGCGTGAGGCCCCCGAACTCGGTGCGGTCCGCATACGTGTGGCCGGGATCCAGTTCAACGATGGTCGAGGTCATCGGCTCCTGGCCTTGCGGGGTCACGGTGAGGGTGGTCCCGGTGGCGAAGGGGCCGTGCAGCACGAAGTCGTCGGACTCCGGGCCGAGTCGTGTTCCGGAGTGCAGTGCTTCGAGGGCTGCCCAGACGGCGTCGGGGGAGGCGTTCGTGCTGGCGCGATAGTCGGTGGTCCACATGGTTCTTCTCCTAAATAGTAAGCACGCTTACTATAACTCGAGCGGCTCGCGAGGGGAAGGGGGAGTTTTTCGGGCAGGCTCGCGCCCGGATGTTCAGGCGGTGTGGCCGAGGCGGGCGTGGAGCTTCTTCTCGATGATCGAGTAGGTGTCGGGGTCGTCGTTCGGCGGTGCGTGTGCGTCGTTGTCGGCGTGGGGCACCAGATGGTGGGTCGGGTTGAGTTTCCAGGGCTTGCCTGGACGGTTGACTCGCCAGAGCATGCGTCCGGCGTCGCGGCCTCGGCGTTCGATCGCGGTCTCCCATTGACCCTTCTGGTCGCCGACGGCCCGATTGTGGCGTGCGCACACTGCGCCGAGTTCGTCGATGTCGGTGCGGCCGCCTTTGGCCCAGTCGGTGTTGTGGTGGGCCTGCGTGCGGGAGAACGGTGCATTGCAGGCCGGGTGCGTGCAGCCCCGGTCGCGGCCGAAGAGCGCCAGTCGCTGCGCCTTGTTCGCCAGCCGCTTCCCGCGTCCGAGGTAGAGGATCTCGTGCGTGTGGTGCCGGAACACTTCCAGGTGCGGGGTGGTGCCGGCGGCCAGCTCGATGAGGTCGCTGATCGGGACCAGGGTGCCGGTCCCGGTGAGTCCGACCCCGGCATGGGTGGCGAGTTCGGCATCGCTGATGGTGATGACCAGGTGCCCGGCCAGGCTTGCGGTGGTGGTGGCGGTGGCCAGTCCTGCGTCCAGGAATGCGGCGAGGGCGTCGTGATTGCGTTGATCGGGACCGCGGAGGTCCCGTTCTCGCGCTGCGGCCAACTTCTCGGGATCGATGGTCAATGCGTGGATCGAACCGCGCGGCGAGTCCGGATCGTCGGGCACGTTCATTCCCGGCGCGGCCCACCGGTCGAGCATCAGCTCGAAGTCTGGCGCGCAGGGCGGGTGTGAGGTCGCCGACGAGCCGGGACATCAGCTGGCGGTCCTGCCCGCCGAGGGTCAGGCTGCGGCGTCGTGCCCGGTCTTTGTCGTCGGACAGTGAACCGTCGGGGTCGAGGTGGGCGAGGATCCGGTTCGCCGCCTGCGCGAGTGTGTTCGGCGGGAGTGTCGCGGCGAACTCGACGAGGTCGGCCTCGACCTGCTGCCGCACGTCGGCGTCGAATCGTCCGGGCAGGCGTTGCATCGTCTCGGTGATCACGGTGAGGTGGCCGTGCCCGATCGTCCCGGCGGCCAGAGCCGTCGCGGTGGCGGGCAGTCTCGGGTCGAGGCGCTCGCCGGTCACCGAGGACATGGTCGACAGGTGATAGGCGTGCGACTCGCGCCGCTTGGCTTCGCCCGGACCCAGCCGCTGACCCATCGCGAAATAGGTTCTGGCGCTCAGGTACCCGGATACGCGATCCACACCCCGGTCGGAGACCTCCGTGAACTGTGCGGCCGAAACATAATCCAGGCGGCGCCGCACCCGCTCGGTGGCTTCGACGATCCGATCCACCTCCTCCACCGTGCACGAGGCCATCCGGCCGGAGGTGGCGGCCATCTTCTCGGCTACCGCATCCATGAGCTCAGCGAGCTCCACCGGCGAGTCGGGCAAGGCCGTGCCGGCGACGTCGACGATGGTCGTCGTCATCCCGATCACCCCCTGTGACCTGCCGTTTCCATTGACCACAATGTATCTCGGGGGTACGACAAAACGGCTTCGCAGGCACCTGTCAGGGATGCCGGGCGAAGCCGTTCTTCCGGCGGGTCAGTGGCAGTGGCAGCGGTCGGCTTCGGGGACGCCCTGGAGGGCCTCCTCGATGTGCTGGCCGCAGCCTTCCCAGGTGGGTTTTCCGCACTTCGGGCAGGTGGTTCGTGCGCACATGATGTGCTCCTCTCCGGTCAGCGACTGAACATGCGGGCGAAGACTCCGCCACGGCGGGCCTTCGCGGCCTCGATCTCAGCCTTCGAGTGCTTGCCGGCGCACCACTGCGATGCGGGAACGCCGGCCTTCACCGTCGCCACGTGCTGGCCGCAGCCGGCCCAGGTGGTCTTCCCGCATGTCTTGCATGTCACGGCTCGGCACATGTCGATCCCTTCGATCATCGCGCATATCCGGAAAACATGCGCACTCGGCCATGAATATACCCCTGGGGGTATCAACCGTGTCAAGCGTGAACGAGGGCCGCAGATCGGCGAGTCCGGCCGGTACTCGGCCGGATGGGCCTACCGTTGAGAGGTGTTCGAAGACTCGGAGCCGGATCCGTCGCTGGTCGAGCTCGCGGTGTTCGCCGAGAAGCCTTCCGAGGTCGCGTGGCGCGCGTTGACGGAGCCGGACCTGATCGCCGAGTGGCTCTCGCCGACGATCGGCTTCCGTCCCGTGGTCGGGACGACCTTCATCGTTCAAGTCGCGGTGCCGGATAAGCCGGAATGCGGAGATGGCGTGCCAGGTGGTCGAGGCCGACGAGCCCGAGCATCTCGCCTACAGCTGGACCGACCTCCGCGGAAACCCGCCGAGGCGATGGATGGTCGACTACCGGCTGGCACCGCACGGTCGCGGCTCTCGGCTGTTCTTGACGATGAGCGGATTCGATATGGACGACCGTTACCAGCGATTCGCACGCAACGGCATCGAGCGTTCCTGGAACCGCACCTTGCTGCCGAAGTTCGCTCACGTCGTGAACGCACTGGACGCGGACTGAGCGTCAAGGCGGGCCCGGAGATAGCGAGAAGCGGCAGGCCGTGAATCCGGCCTACCGCTTCTTCGGTGGAGCTAAGGGGAATCGAACCCCTGACCTTCTCATTGCGAACGAGACGCGCTACCAACTGCGCCATAGCCCCTCAAGGTCACCATCGGTGACCGTCGACCAGTGTAGCAAGCAGACGCGTGCCCCCAGAATCCGTCTCGGCCGGGCTCTACGACGCCGTCAGATCGTCCAGCCACGAGGTGTCGACGGCCGCGTGGACGGCGCCGGGGAAGGCTTCGGCGAGGGTCTCGTCGAGTTCGGCCTCGGCGGCCGGCGGCAGGCCGTCGGGAGTCTCGTCGCGGTGGGATTGCAGCAGGTTCCGCAGGACCTCGGCGACGTCGGTGCCGTCGCCGTTCCACATCTCGGCGAACGCCAGCATCTTCGACGGGCTCAGCCGGTCGACGCGGCCGGCGTCGTAGGAGTTCCCGAAGGTACGCCACGCCTCCAGCACGTCGCGGTGCCGGGACGAAGCGTTCTCGGTCAGCGCGTTCACGAGACGATCGGGAGCGTCGTCGACCGCCACCGGTCGCGGTGACGGCAACACCGTCAAACGCGCGCCCAACAGGGCACGCAGCTGCCGCACCTCGTCGGCCACGTCGACGGCCCGATAGCTTTCGGCCAGGGCCGCGCGCAGGATCGCGGACGCCTGCTCCGGCGGGATCTCCTCGAGCCGCGACAGGCCGCCGCTCTCGGCGGCGTGCTTCTCGAACGAGACGATGGCCTTGTCGATCGCCGTCGTCAGGATGATGTCGGTCAGGAAGCCGCCCGGATGCGTCAGATTGACGAAACCGATCAGCGCGTGGGTGCGGACCGGACCGGAGAACGTGCACAGCACCGCGGTCTGATCGCCGTAGACGTCGCCGAAGGTGCGCGTCTTCACCACGCGGGCATGCCCCAGATCGTCGATCCAGCGCGGATCGGAACACCCGGCCCGGACGAGACGGTTCGCGGCGTATTCGGCGGCGATCCGGGCCGCAGGCATCGGAGCCAGGTCGGCCAGCACCCGGATGAGAGCCAGCATCGGGTCTCCGCCGCGCTCGGTGGCGTATTCGATGAAACGGATCAGGGCGGCCTCGTCCTGCGCCGGGTCGTCGCCGTTCATCAGTTCGGCGATCAACTGCGACGCGTACGTCTCCGAGCCGAGAGGATCGGGTTCGTTCCGGAACCGGCGCATCGCCTGCTCGATCGACCTGAGAATGCGCCGTCAGCAGATCCTTGTCCCGCGACGGTGCCCGTGCGGCGGCGGAGTGGACCGGCTTCTTGCGGCGCGACCGCTGCTTCTTGGCGCTCATGCGTGCACGTGGCCGGCGGCCGAGACGTTCCAGCGGGGGAGCGGATCGGGGTACTCCACCCAGGCCGTCTCGCCCGCCGCGAGTTCGGCGTCGGTCAGCAGGGCCGCACTCAACAGGTCGGCCGGCGAGGTCTTCTTGAGGTTCACGCCGATCAGGACCACCTCCTGGCCCGGCGCCAGATCGGTGGATGACCAGTGCGCTGCCGGCTCGATCATCAGGTTCGGTCCGGCCTGCGACCAGACCGCCGCGATGTCCGGGCGGCTCGCCACCCAGCAGAAGCCCTTGCTGCGCAACAGACCGCGCAGATTGTCGAGCGCATGCTGCAGGCGCTCCGGATGGAACGGCCGATCGGACCGGAACACGGTGCTGCTGATGCCGTACTCCTCGGTCTCCGGTGTGTGCCCGCCCTCCAGCTCCTCCTCCCAGCCGGCCACCCGTCGTGCCGCGTTCAGATCGAACAGTCCGGTCCCGAGCACCTTGTCCAGATCCACTCGGCCATCGGTCACCCGCAGGATCTCGACACTCGGGTTCAGCTTGCGGAGCGTGGCCTCCGTCGAACCGGCGACGTGCTCGTTCACCAGGTCGGTCTTGGTGAGCAGGATGACGTCGGCGAACTCCACCTGATCCACCAGCAGATCCGAGATGTGGCGGGTGTCGCCCTCGCCGGCCTCCAGGTCGCGGTCGCGCAGCGCCTCGCCACACGCCAGTTCGGTGAGGAAGGTGGCCGCGTCGACGACCGTCACCATCGTGTCCAGTCGTGCCACCGACGACAGGGAGAAGCCGTCGCCGAACTCCCAGTCGAAGGTCGCGGCCACCGGCATCGGCTCGGAGATGCCGGTCGATTCGATGACGATGTGGTCGAACCGCCCCTCGCGGGCGAGGCGCGCCACCGACTCGATGAGGTCCTCGCGCAGCGTGCAACGAATGCAGCCGTTGGTCAGCTCGACCAGCTTCTCCTGTGTGCGGTCGAGGTGGGCGTCGCCCGAGAGCGGTCCGTCGACGAGCTGGGCGTCGATGTTCACTTCGCTCATGTCGTTGACGATCACGGCAATGCGCAGACCGCCGCGGTTGGCGAGGATCTGATTGAGGAGGGTGGTCTTGCCCGCTCCGAGGAATCCGGAGAGAACGGTGACCGGGACACGGGTGTCGGGGGCTGTCGTCATGTTTTAATGATAATCACTATCAATAAGGAGTGCCACCCCGGCCTCCTGACGGTCAGCCGAGCCGGGGCGGCACCGACGGTTTCTCGGCGGGACACGACGCGAGAACCCTCGCCATCGCGCCCTTCTCCGCCTGCGTCACCCACAGCCGGTACGCAGCCTTCACCGCGATCTGCCGGGACACGAACGTGCAGCGGTACGCCTTGTTCGGCGGTAGCCAACTGGCCGCGTCGTGGTCGCCCTTCGACTGATTGCCCCGGGCCGCCACCGCCTGCAGATTGCGGGGATCGTTCGCCAGCCGTGCCCGATCCTGCGCGGACAACTGCTGGGCGCCGGTCTGCCACGCATCCGACAGCGACACCAGATGATCGATCTGCACCTGCTCCGACGTGCCCTGACCGCGCACGAAGGCGACCGTCACGCCCGTGTACACGTCGTGCAGCGTGCCGGACGCCACCACACAGTCACGAGTGCCCGGCCGGGTCACCACGTCCACCAGATCACGACGCAGGATGTCGTTGCGGGTATCGCAGCCGTTGTGCCCGGACTCGACGTCGACGTCGTCGTTCCACCTCTTACCGAACGCGTCCCGCCGGTAACCCGTCTTCGGCGCCCGCCCCTTCACCGCGAGAGCATCCAGCACGACGGCCGGCGAACCCGAGACCGGTGGCCCGGGCGTCGACGACTGGGGCGTCGGCGTGACCGTCGCGGTGACGGTGGTCGTGCTCGTTGTCGTGGTCGTCGGTGGACTCGGCGCCGCCTCCTCCTGGGATGACGACCGGCCCGTCGCCAGCACGACCACCAGCACCAGCGCCGCCATTACGGCGCCGATCCCGCCACCCCACGCCGGACGGCGGGTCAGCACGTGGCCAGAATCCGTCCCATCGCGTCCTTCTCGGACTGCGTCAGCCACAGCCGGTACGCCGTCTTCACCTCGATCTGCCGCTCCACGTACGTGCAGTGGTAGGCCTGGTTCGGGGGAAGCCACTCCGAGGCATCCATCGACTGCTTGTCCTGATTGACGCTCTGTGCGACCGCCTGCAGATTCCGGGGATCGTTCGCGAAGTTCAGCCGCTCCTGCGGAGTCAGCTCCTGGGCACCCTTCCGCCACGCGTCGCCGAGCGGCACGATGTGATCGATCTCCACCTCATCCGAGGTGTTCGGCCCGCGAACGAAATTCATCGTGTTGCCGGTGTACTGGTCGTGCAGGATCCCCGAACTGACGAAGCACCCACCCGACCGCATGACCACGTTCACCAGATCGCGGTGCAGGATGTCGTCCCGCGTATTGCAGCCGTTGTGGCCGTACTGGACGTCCACGTCGTCGCTCCACGGATCGCCGAACTGGGTGCGGTCGTAGGTCTCCCACGGATCCTGATTCCGCACCGGCAACGCCGCCAGCTGCGCGAGCGCCTGCGCCCGGTTCGTGGTCGACGGAGCCGCACTCGGCGTCGTCGCGGCCGGAGTGCCGCCCGCACCGTCGTCGTCGCCCAGCACCGCCCACAGAATCAGACCGACACCCATCAGGGCGACCACCAGCAGGATGGTGGCCACCAGGCCGTGCCGCCGCAGAAACGACCAATGCCGCGAGTACCGATGGTGATAGCCGCTCGAATACCCGCTGTGCGAATAGCCGCTCGAATAGCTGGAGGAGCCGCGCCGACGGTAGCCGCCGCGATTGTCGTACGGGCTCATCAGGCTCCTCGGATCCGGGACGATTCAGGCATCCCACCCAGTATGAACACCCGGGCCCGCAGAATCCGCGACACGCGTAGGGTCCGGTCCCATGACCACCGAATCCCTCGCCCAGCCGACAGTCGCGGTCACCGGAGGCCGCGTTCAGGGCAGCGTCACCGACGGCATCGCCGCCTTCCTCGGCATTCCGTACGCCGCGCCCCCACTCGGCCCGGCGGCCTTCGCCGCCCCGTCCGCCGTCACGCCCTGGGACGGGGTGCGTGACGCCACCGCCTACGGCCCCACCGCCCCGCAGGTCAGCTATCCGAAGCCGATCTCCGGGATCCTCGACAACGTCATCGCCCTCGGCGACGACTACCTCAACGTCAACGTGTGGACCCCCGATCCGGGCGGCTCAGGCCTCCCGGTGATGGTGTGGATTCACGGCGGCGCGTTCGCCCGCGGCTCCAACCGGCTCGCCATGTACGCGGGCGACACGTTCGCCCGCGACGGCGTGGTGACCGTCGGCATCAACTACCGCCTCGGCACCCCCGGATTCGGTTCGGTGCCCGGCGCCCCCGAGAACCCGGGGGCTCCTCGACCAGCTCGCCGCCCTGCGCTGGGTGCAGGACAACATCGCCGCCTTCGGTGGCGATCCCGGCCGCGTCACGATCTTCGGAGAATCCGCCGGCGCCATGAGCGTCGCCTCGCTGCTGTCGTCACCGAAGGCGCAGGGCCTGTTCGCGCAGGCGGTCATGGAGTCCGGTGGCGGCGGGACGGCCGCCGACCCGGCCGACGCCCAGAAGGTGACCGCGCAGATCGCGGCGCAGGCCGGAGTCGACCCGACCGTCGACGCGCTCGGCGCACTCTCCATGGAGGAGCTGCTGCGCGCCCAGACCGCCGCGGCCGCCGACCTCGCTCTCAAACCCGACCCGGCCGTGTGGGGCCAGACCGTCGTCGATCAGGGACTGGGCATCATGGGCCAGTTCCCGGTGATCGACGGCGACGTCCTGCCCGACCTGCCCGTCAAATCCATCGCCGCCGGCGCCGGCCGCGGCATCCCGCTCCTCGGCGGCTGGAACGCCGACGAGTTCCGGTTCTTCCTGGTGCCGACCGGTGTCGCCGCACTCGCCACCCCCGACGCCGCCCGCTTCGTGATGTCCCGATCCGGCCAGGACACGTCGGCCTTCGAGGCACGTCTCGACGCCGGCGAGAACGCAGGCGACGTCCTGTGCGCCGCACTCACCGAGTTCGCGTTCGCCGGGCCGACACAGTCCATCGCCCACGCCCGGCCCGACAGCCCGACCTACCTGTACGAGTTCGGCTGGGAGTCGCCGATCGCCGGCATCAAGGCCGGCCACGCCGTCGAGATCCCGTTCGTCTTCGACCACCTCGCCGACGCAGCACCCCTCGTCGGCACCGAACCCCCGCAGACCCTGGCCGACGAGATGCACTCCTCCTGGGTGCGCTTCGCGACCACCGGCGACCCCGGCTGGGCCCCCGGCGACACGAAGACCTTCGGCTCCGACTGACCCCGGGTCTCGATCGGGGTTTCGAGACCGGGGGTCGATGCGGGGGTTTCGACACGGGTCGGCGGGCTTCGCCCGTCGTCCCGGCTCAACCATCAACGGGTCATGGTCGTCCCGGCTCAACGATCGACGGGTCGTTCCGGCTCGACCATCGACGGGGCTACTTGTTCGGCGGTTGAGCCGACACCGAGGCGCTAGCCGAGGAGTCGAGTCGAAACCAACCATCAATCATCCGGAGCCCCCGGCAGCGGCTCCGACGCTTTGCGGCCCCGTCGCGACAACAGCGGCAGCAGATCGGCGCGACCGTCGATCAGCGCCGTGCGCTTCGCCCTCGACCACCCCTGCACCCGCTTCTCCATCGCGAACGCATCCGCCACCGAATCGAACTCGGCGCAATACACCAACTCCACCGGGAGGCGCTTCGCCGTATACACGGCACCCACACCGGTTCTGTGCTGGTACAGCCGCTGCTCGAGGTTCCGGGTGCTCCCGACATAGAAGCTGCCGTCGCAGCACTTCAGGATGTAGAGGTGAGCCGGCATTCGTGGATCCTTCCGATGTGTGGGCTTCTGTGCAGGGGGTTTCGAGACCGGGGTTTCGACACGGGTCGGCGGGCTTCGCCCGTCGGCCCGGCTCAACCATCAACGGGTCATTCCGGTTCAACCATCGACGGGTGGTTCCGGCTCAACTATCGACGGGTCGTCTCGGTTCGGCCGTCGACGTGGCCGTCCCGGCTCGACCAACGGGGGCGCTGCTTGTTCGGCGGTTGAGCCGACACCGAGGCGCTAGCCGAGGAGTCGAGTCGAAACCAACACGTCACGGGAAGTCGGGGGCACGCTCGACGTACGGGGTCGGTGGGCGCCCGGCCAGGACGGCCGCGATGTTCGTGAACGCGGTCGACTCGGGGTCGTCCAGATAACCCCCGTGAGCGTCCAGACCCTCCACCAGGCCGCCGCCGAACGCCGGCGAATAGCTGCCGGTGTCCAGGCGCTGCACACCCGGCGCGGAATCCGGGTCGCCGCCGTGCACCGCACCACCGAACTTCTGCGCCCAATGGATCGGATCACCCGGCGGGGTCAGGGAGTAGCGGTGCACGTCCGGGTTGGGGTCCCGCCACGGGCCGTCCGCCGCCCCGGTGCCCGCCGACGAGGCGAACACGATGTTGTCGGCGCGCAGACCGTACTGCTCGGCCGTGCCCACGATCGAGCCCCCGTACGAGTGGCCGATGAACGTCGTCGACGCCCCCGGTGCGCGGCTCGCGATCTCGACGTCCAGGGCCCGGCCGAAGCCGGCGAGCCGGGCCCCGATCTCCCGCGCCGGACGCGGGTCCATCGCCGTCCCCGACACCGTGCCGTGGCCGCTCGTCAACGGTGACGCCGGCCCGATCTGCTGCGGGAAGTCACCGTCGACGTACAACAGCACCGGTGCCCCCGACGTCGCGGCGAGCGCGGTCGCCCGCCGATGATCGTCGTCGATGGTGGCCAGCCGTGAGCCGGTGCCCGGCACGTAGACGCCCACCGACCGCGTGTCCGGGGCCAGTTCGCCGACCACTTCGATGTAGCGGCCGCCGCCCGCGTCGTCGAACGTCAGGAACCGCCGCGGTGCGAACCGTCCGTCCGGACCTTCGACCGGCGCCGACAGGGCGCGGAGCGCGACGGCACGCTCACCGTCACCCCGCCCGGCGAGAACCTCGGCGTCGAGCGACCGCCGCATCGATACGGCGTTCGCGGCGATCCGGTCATCGAACGACACCCCGTCCAGTCCTCCGACGACGTCCGGCGCCGCGTCGATCAGGGCCTGCACCTCGGCGGCGGTCAACGAATCCCAGTACCGCCGCCGGGCCACCGGATCGAGGGTGCGCAACGCGACGACGGCCTCCGCGGGAACCGTCCACCCTCCGCCTGGATCCGGAACCGTCGACGGCGACCCGACCAGGGTGCCGGCCAGCAGATCCAGCATCGCGGCGGCCGCCTCGTCGGCGACGCCCGCGGTACACAGCAACGGGGTGATCCGCTGCGTCAGATATTCGGCGTCCCGGGCGCGCCGCGGATCCCGATGCGTCACGACGCCGTCGTCGGCGACCACGAACCCGGCGGCCACCGCGGAATCGACCACCGACAGCAGCGCAGACCGCGCCGACTCCATCTCGGCACCCAGGCGGCGCCCCGCCACCCCGATCGCCGACAGCGTCCGCACCGCCCGCCGCCCGGCCGCCGCGAACACCTCCATCCGCCTGATCACTGCCCGCCGGGTGGCGCCGGTCCACTCCGGGTCGCACCCCAGTGCGATCTGCGCGGCGCCGGTCGTGTCGAGGATCGCGTCGCCGCCGTGGTCGACTGCCTGCACCGCCGCCGCGAACTCGTCGAGCGGCCACCCGCGGATCGCCGCGATCGACGTCATCGCCGACGCTCCACCAGACCGGCCGCCGCCGCGGCATCCGAGCCGACGGTGACCGTGTTGAACCGCTCGACGCCGTCGCCGAGACCCGTCAGCTCGGTGCCCAGCCGGGTGGCTGCGGCCGCCGCCTCCTCCACACAGTGCGCCATCGCCCGCGCGGCCGCGCAGTCCGCCGGGCGGGGTGGTGCCGGGAACGACAGTCCGCGCAGCGCGTCCCCGCCCGTTCGCCATGCCGCCGCCATCGATGCGATCCGGTCCGGCGTGATCCCGAAGTCCGTCATGAAAGCCCCCTCGCTCGCGTGCCTCCATTCACGCGCATCGGGCGGCTCGACCGTCGCCGGCGTCCACAGACGACGACGCCCGGCCGTGGCAGTCCACAGGGCCGGGCGTCGACGGGAACCGGGTGTCTACACCCCGATGGGGGAACTGCTCGGGGTGGGCAGCAGGCCCGCCTCGGCGTCGTCCAGCAGATTGTCGACCGTCTCGGCCGAGTCGGTCTTGTTGGTGCCGATGAACCCGGTCGGGCCGCGCTTGATCCAGCCGGTCACGTAGACGCCGGGACGGTCCGTGACCCGGCCGGCGATGTTGGCGACGGTGCCGTTCTTCTCGTCGAACGGCAGACCCGGCACCGGTGTGCCGAAGTAGCCGATCGCCGGCAGCACCAGGCCGGCGTCCAGGTCGACGGTCTCGTCGCCGCCGGTCCGGGTGAAACGCACACCGGTGGCCGCCTGGTCGCCGAGCACCTGCGTGGGAGTCAACCGGAACCGCAACTGCAGGAACGGTTCGTCGGGGACGGGACGCTCGGCCAGTTCACGCAGCAGCACGATCTTCTCGGCCGCCTCCGGATCGTGCACCAGGTCGTCGTCGATGCCGTCGAGGTCGGCCGGATCCACCCAGACGCGAGCGGCGCCGTCGGCCAGACCGATCAACTCGGGCAGCGTGAACGCCGCCACCTCGGGGCCGCGTCGCGCGACGACGGACACCGTCCGGATCGACGACGACCGCAGCGCGGCGAGCGCGTCGGGGGAGATGTCGGTGTTCTCCAGCCGGCTGATGTCCGAGGTGAGGATGCGGGCGACGTCGAGGGCGACGTTGCCGTTGCCGATCACCACGGCGTGCTCGGTGGACAGGTCCGGTGCCGCGTCGACGAAGTCCGGGTGGCCGTTGTACCAGCCGACCAGCGACGTCGCGCTCTGCACGCCGGGCAGGTCGATGCCGGGGATGTCGAGACGACGATCCGAGGGGGCGCCGCCGGCCCACAGCACCGCGTGATGCCGGGCGCGGAGGTCGTCCAGGCTGATCTCGCCCGGGGCGTCGCCGATCGCCGCATTGAGCAGGATCTGCAGGCGCGGATTCGCCGCGATCCGGTTGAACAGGTTGATCACGCGGCGCGTGGTCTGGTGGTCGGGGGCCACACCGAACCGTGCCAGACCGAACGGCTCGGTCAGCCGTTCATACATGGTGACGTGCGCCTGGCGATGCTTGAGCAGTTCGTCGGCGGCATACATCGCGGCCGGCCCGGTGCCGACGATCGCGACCCGCAGCGGGTCGGGGGCGTTGCGCAGGGCCTTCGGCTTGTCGACCGGGGCCAGCGGCTTGCGCCACGACACGTCGACGGGGAAGCGGGCGCCGGCCGGCCCCGTCCGGTCGCTCTGGGTCTCGTCGAAATGGGTCGCGTTCACCGAGGCGAACCGCAGCTGCGTCTCCTCCAGGCGGTGACCCGGCGCGATCGCGCCGACCGGGCACGCCGAGACGCATGCGCCGCAGTCCACGCAGGTCTGTGGATCGATGTACAGCATTTCGGCGGTGCCGAAATCGGGCTCGTCCGGGGTGGGATGGATGCAGTTGACCGGGCAGGCGTAGACGCAGGAGGCGTCGCCGCAGCAGGCTTGAGTCACGACGTGAGGCATGGGGCTGTCCTACCTATCGAAGAAGCAGCGGTACGGCGCTGCGATCGAGCGCCGTACCGCTGTGACGAGGATCGATCAGTGAGCGTCGTAGCGGGGTTCGCTGCGGTAGCGGGAGGCGCGGCCGTCGATCTTCAGCGCCTTCCACATCTGCTTGGAGACCGGATTCATCAGGCCGCACTGCTCGGCGAGCATGCGGACGTCGCCGAAGACGTCGCTCAGGAAGATCCGCGAGTCCTGCGAGTTCCAGAAGATGTCCTTCTTGACCTCGTGGGGAACGTCGAACTTCTTGAAGAAGGCCGGCGGCGGGGAGGCGATCGCGCCGCACAGGATGCGCATCACGAGCGGCATGGCGATGGACAGCGCCCACTTGGTGGGGCGGTTCTTGTGCGGGATGGTCTCGCGCAGGTGGTGGTGGGCGAACGAGATGTGCCGTGCCTCTTCAGCGACGTGCAGCTCCATGACCGCCGACATCACGGGGTGGATGTTCTCGCCGGCCCGCAGGAAGTCTTTCTGCAGGTGGTCGATGGGCTCCTCACCGGCCAGGACGCCGAAGAAGAACACCGACGGCCAGATGGCGGCGAACAGTGGGATGATCGGATCGATCAGGCGCAGCAGGCGGCGCATGCCGGGCACCGACGGGTCTACCCGATTCACCATCTCCTGGAACATCAGGGTGTGGTTGCACTCTTCTTTGGATTCGTGCGTCACGTAGCGGAAGCGCTTGTCGCCGTTCTTCATCTTGCTCGCGTACAGCAGCAGGCCGCGGATCAGGATGGATTCGAACTGCAGGCCGACCTTGGCGACGTTGGCCTGACGCCACATGCCGATCGCGATCTGCTTCTCTTTCGGCTGCGCCTGATACCAGGGATGCTTGCCGATGGGGTCGACGTCGTAGGACAGGATCCATCGCTCGTCGTTGGGGACGACGGCCATCTCGGGCGCATCCCACGGGATGTCGACGTACGGATCGAAGTTCCGGTGCACCGATGCGTCCGACAGGTCTTCGAGGACCTGGTTGTAGGTGGCTTCGGTGCCGATCTTCGAGGCCGGGGGCTCGTAGGCGATCGGACGGGGCTGGGTAGACGTCATCGTTCATCCCTTCTGGTCTGACTCAACTGTGCTCCACGCCACGCAATGTGTCAACCATCATTGGTACATAGATGGATGGCTCATAAGCAGTTGTCCCATGTGACTCGGGTCACTGCGCCGGCCGACACCGCCGCGACCCGGCGAATCGGTCACAATGTGGGGGTGGAAGCACTCGAGCTGGTCGTCGTGATCGTGGTGTGTGTGCTGGCCATCGCGGGCGCGAACACCTTCGCCCCACGGCTGCGCGTGGCTGCGCCGCTGATCCTCGTGGTGGTCGGTGTGGCCGTCAGCTTCGCGCCCGCCATGCCGCCGATCAGCGCGAACCCCGAACTCATCCTGGTCGGCGTGCTGCCCCCGCTCCTCTACGGTGCCGCGGTCGCCGTTCCGGCCATGGACTTCAAACGGGACTTCCAGACCATCGGCACGCTCTCCATCGTGCTGGTGATCGTGTCCGCGCTTCTGCTCGGACTGTTGTTCCAGGCGGTACTGCCCGGCGTGAACTATGCGACCGGAGTCGCGCTCGGCGCCATTCTGAGCCCCACCGACGCCGTCGCCACCGGCGCCATCCGCCGGATCGGGGCACCCAACCGCATCGTCACCGTGCTGTCCGGCGAAAGCCTCTTCAACGACGCCAGCTCGCTGGTGCTGCTGCGCGCGGCGATCGCGGCGACCGCGGCGGCGGTCTCGTTCGCCGGCGTCGCCGTCTCGTTCGTCTGGGCGCTGGTCGCGGCCGCCGTGGTCGGTGCCGCCGTCGGCTGGGTGCACATCTGGGTCCGTTCCCGGATCAGCAATCCGGCGGTCGCCACCGCGGTGTCGTTCACGGCGCCCTACGTCGCGTACGTGCCCGCCGAACTCATCCAGTCCTCCGGTCTGGTCGCCGCGGTCGCCGCCGGCCTGGTCGCCGGCCGCTACTCGGTGCGCCGGCTGACCGCCGCTCACCGCCAGTCCGACATCCAGAACTGGCGGATGGTGGAGGTCCTGCTCGAGGGCGGCGTCTTCCTGCTGATGGGCCTGGAGCTGAAAGCCCTCATCGTCGACGTCGACAACAGTCAGGACTCGTGGGCGCACGCCCTGTGGCCGGCGGTCGTCGCCCTCGCGGTGATCCTGCTGCTGCGGCTCGTCTTCATCATCCCCCTGGTGTGGTGGACCGAGCATCGATCGCGCCGGATGATCTCCTGGGCGCCCACCCTCACCGCGGTGAAGGAGTCCCTCGACGACGCCGCCCCCGACACCGCGGCCCGCCGTTACCGGCGGCGGATCAACCGCCGCCTCGCGGACATCGAGTACTACCGGACCGAGTCGATGGGGGTGCGGGAAGGCCTGGTCGTCGTGTGGGGCGGACTGCGCGGCGTCGTGACGCTCGCTGCCGCACAGACGCTGCCCGCCGACATCGAGCACCGCTCACTGCTGGTGCTCATCGCGTTCTTCGTCGCGGCCTTCTCGCTGGTGGTGCAGGGCGGCACGATGACCGCCTTCGTACGGTCCATGCGATTGCCCGACCAGTCGGCGGACGTCCGCTCCGAGCGTGTCCGTCTGCGTGCCGAGATGATCAAGGTCGCCCAGCAGGCGATGGCCGATCCGACGCTCACGATCGGGGATCAGCCGGCGCCCAAGAAGGTCAAGCAGATCCGCGACCTCGAGGCGAACACCGACGTCGACGACACCGATGCGCTGGACCGCCGGGTGCTGGCCGCCCGCCAGAATGCGGGACGTGCGCCGGGCGGTCATCACCCGGCAGCGTCGTGCCCTGCTCGAACTCCGCGACCACGGCCAGTTCAGTTCGGAGGCGCTCACCCGGGAACTCGCCCGGCTCGACGCCGAGGAGATCAGCCTGTCGGTGTGACCGCGGCGAGCGGCACCCGATGCAGGGTGTCGCGGGCGAACAGCCAGGCGACGAAGGCGACACCGCACACCGCGCCGGTCAGCACGAACGCCGGCCCGAAACCCCACGCCGTCGCCACCGCGCCCGCGGCGAGCGGACCGGTCACCGCACCCAGATCCGACGACATCCCGTAGGCGGCGAGCGCGGATCCGCCGCGCTGACGGGTGCCGAGGACGTCGCCGAGTGCAGCCTGATGCGTGGGCGCGAACAGACCTGACCCGATGCCGGCGACCACGGTCAGCGCTGCCGCCACCGCGAGGTTCGGGGAGAACCCGAGCGTCAGGGTCGACGCGGTCGCGATCGCGAGACCGGGCAGCATCACCGGTCGCCGGCCGAACCGGTCCGACAGACGGCCGGCGACCAGGATCGCCACGATGTTGCCGGCGGCGTAGAACGCCAGGATCAGGCCGGCCCACCGGTCCGACTCGCCCAGCCCCTCCTTGATGAACAGCGGCACCAGAGCCACCCGCACACCCATCGACGCCCAGCCTTGCGCGAAGTTCGAGGCCAGGATCGCGCGATACGAGCCGTCCCGCAGCGCCTGGGTGACCGGGACGGCGATCGGCGCCGCGGCGTGCTCGGTGGGCGGCTCATCGCCGGCCGGTGCGGTCTCGGTCGCCGGCGCCGGCACCGTCGGCAGGGCGAGAGCCACACCGACCGCCGCGATCACCAGGGCGACCGCGTAGACGACGAACGGCAGCTTCAGGCCGAACCCGATCAGCGCCGCACCCACCAGCGGGCCGGTCAGGCTGCCGATCAGGAAGCCCGCCGAGAAGTAGCCGGACGCCCGGCCGCGCAGATCCGGCGGCGCCAGCCGGATGAGCAGCGCCATCGCCGAAATGCTGAACATGGTCGAACCGATGCCGCCGGCGCCGCGGAACACCAGCAACTGCCAGTAGCTGTGCGCGAATGCGCAGGCCAGTGTGCTGACGGCGACGATCGCCAGGCCCGTCAGATAGATCCGGCGCTCGCCGAGAAGCGTCACCAGCCGCCCCGTCGCCGGGGCGAACAGCAGACGCATCACGGCGAACGCCGAGACCACGGCCGACACCGCCGTGAACGTCACCCCGAAGGTGTTGGCGAACAGTGGCAGCGCCGGTGCGATGAGTCCGTAGCCGAGGGCGATGACGGCGTTGGCCGCCAACAGCACCCACAGGCCGCGGGGGAGCCTTCCGTTCAGTGGACGCGCGTCACTGACGGACGATCATGACCGGCACCTTGGCGTTGTGCAGCACCTTCTGGCTGCGCGAACCCAGGAGCAGGCCGGTGAAGCCGCCGCGGCCGCGGCTGCCCATCACGATCATCGCGGCGGAATCGTCGGCGGCGTCCAGGATGGCCTTGCCCGGCTCCTCCGGAATGACGACACGCTTGACCTGAACATCCGGGTAGTCCGCGGCGTAGCCCGCCATCCGCTGCGACACGGCCTCGACGGCCTGATTGCTCATCTCGTCGATCTCGTCGGCGGACAGACCGAAACCGTGCAGGGCGTCGGCGTCCAGCGGAGTCCACGTGTGGACGGCGATCAGCTCGGCCTTGCGTAGATCGGCCTGACGGTAGGCCTCGGCGACGGCCGGATCGGACACCTTCGAATCGTCGACGCCCACCACGATCGGGCCCTCGTTGATGCTGGCGTCCGGCGGCACGATCACCACGCGGCTCTTGGCGTGCGCGGCGGTGCTGGTGGACACCGAACCCAGGAACAGTCCCTTGACCCCGCCGAGACCGCGGCTGCCGAGCACGACGGCGCTCGCGTCCTCACTGAAGTCGATCATCACTCGGGCCGCGTCGCCCTCGGCGATCGAACCCTCGATCTTGATGTCCGGGGCCACCTCGCGGGCCGCGGCGGCGGCATCCTGGACGTTCTTGCTGACCTCGCCGCGGATCGCGTCGATCACGTCCTGCGGGATGACCAGCCCGGGAGCATAGTCGCTGGTCGTGGTGGTGTAGGCCGCGACGATCTTGAGATCGGCGCCTTCGAGCTGGGCGGCACCGGCGGCCCATCGCACGGCGTTCAGAGCTGCGGGCGATCCGTCCACACCGACAAGAATCACGCTCATCGTGAAATGCACATCCTCAATGATCGGCCCGGGCGCGCGGCGGTGCGACGTCCGTATCAAGCCTCACTTCCCATTCAATCGCATCGCGTCGGCATGCGCACGGACGGGAGGACTTTCTACCCTGGCCCCGGGGCGGCCGCCCGCGCCGCCCATCGGCCACCGGTGTGAGTGATCTCGATCGGGTACTCGAAGGCCTCGCTCACCAGGTCTGTGGTGAGCACCTCGTCGGCCGGTCCGGCGGCCGAGATGCGGCCGCGGGAGACCAGCGCCCCATGGGTCGTGGACTCGGGCAGCTCCTCGAGATGGTGGGTCACCAGGACGGTCGCCAGCGACGGATGCGTGGCGTGCAGATCGTCGACGGTGCGCAGGAACTTCTCCCGGGCCGCCACATCCAGACCGGTGGTCGGCTCGTCCAGCAGAAGCAGCGGCGGATCGGGCAGCAGGGCACGCGCGATCAGGGCGCGGCCGCGCTCACCCTGCGACATCGTCGGCCACGCCGCGGCTGGATCGAGGTCGTCGAGCCCGAGCATGGCGATCAGTGCATCGGCGCGGGCCACCAGCGCCGGGTCGGGCTCCCACCGGTCCATCCGGTCGTTGGTGCCGGTGGCTCCGGTCAGCACCACCTGGCGGACGGGCAGCGGGGACCGCAGCGGATGCCGGGGATTGACGTGACCGATGGACTCGCGGAGCCGCCGGATCTCCACCGCGCCCAGGCGTTCGGAGAGCACCGTGACCGTGCCGCGGGTCGGATGCTGCTGGGCGCCGGCCAGCGACAGGATGGTGCTCTTGCCGGCGCCGTTCGGGCCGATCAGCGCCCAGTGCTCGCCGGCGTTCACGGTCAGGTCGACGTCGTCCAGAATGGTCCGTCCGTCACGGACGAAGCAGACACCGGATAGCTCGAGAACGGGTTCCATGCCCCCAGCGTAGGGTCGGTGTCATGTCCTTTTCCCAGCCCCCGGAGACCGAGCCGCCGGTGCCGCGGCCGGAGCTGAGGGCGATGGCGTGGCATGTGGTGATCACCGTCGCGGTCGCCGCCGTGGTGGCCGCCGCGGCACTCCTGTGGACCGGCGCGATGCGCGACGTCCTGCTGGTCATCTCGGAGCTGGTGATCGTCGCCGGAACCGTCGGCGCGGGTCTGCGGGCCTACCGCACGTACCGGGCCGGCGGGCGCTGGCAGGTGTGGCAGGGCGGCCTGTGGGCGATGCTCGTCGTCTTCCTGCTGTGGACGATGGGCGTGCTGCCCGCCGTCCTCGTCTGACGGATCGACGGCGCGGACCTCAGCCCCAACTGGGCAGCCAGATCTCCATGTTCCAGTGGTGGTCGCTGATCGGGGCGCCCACCAGGATCGGCCACAGCCACGCGAAGTTCACCACCACCAGCGCCGCGTAGAACGACACGGCGAGCACCGCGAACATCCGCTTCTCGCTGCGCGCGCCCGCCGGCGTCGACGCGAGCACGTCGCCGCACGCCAGGGCGATCCCCATCATCAGGAACGGCGCCATCGCGGTCGCATAGAAGAAGTACATCTGCCGGTCGATGTCGCCGAACCACGGTGCCAGCGCTGCGCCGTAGCCGACCAGGACGGCCGCATACCGCCAGTCGCGCCGGAACACGGTGCGCCACACCGCCCACACCAGGACGGGGAGCGCCACCCACCACAGGGCGGGCGTACCGATCAGCATCTGCGCGCGCACGCAGTCGCTGCCGCCGCACTGATCGGGGCCGTAGTCGATGGCGTACAGCATCGGCCGCAGCCCCATCGGCCACGTCCACGGCTTCGACTCCCACGGATGATGATTGCCCGCAGCGTTGGTCAGACCGGCATGGAACTCGAGCACCCCGGACTGGTAGTACCAGAACGACCGCAATGCGGCCGGCACCCACGAAAACGGTCCACCGGTGCCGATCTCGGTGCCCACCACATACCGGTACACCGAGGTCTCCGACCGGAACCAGAACGCGAACGACGCCAGATACAGCACCATCGGCAGCACCGAGAGCGACGCGATCGCGGGCACCAGGTCCCGGACGGCGACACCCTTCCACGGCTTCGGCACGTGATAGGCCCGGCGGGCGGCGACGTCGAAGCCGAGAGACATCAGGGTGAAGAAGACGACGAAGTAGATGCCCGACCACTTGGTGCCGCACGCCAGACCGAGCATCACCCCGGCGGTGAACCGGTACCAGCGGAAACCCAGCCTCGGTCCGTACACCGTCTCGGTGATCCGGCCCTCCAGATAGGCGCGGTGCATCCGTGCCCGCACCTGATCGCGGTCGGCGATCAGGCACGAGAACGCCAGCACCACGAACACCACCTGGATGATGTCGAGCATGCCCATCCGGGACTGGACGAACAGTACGCCGTCGCACAGGGCGAACAGTCCGGCGAGGGCGCCGATCAGCGTCGACCGCGACAGGCGGCGGGTGGTCAGATAGATCGAGAGGACGATCACCACGCCGCACAGGGCCGGCACGAATCGCCAGCCCAGCGGCGTGTAGCCGAACATCGCCTCGGAGGCCGCCAGCATCCACTTGCCGACCGGCGGATGCACCACCAGGCCGTACGCCGGATTGTCCTCGATCCAGTTGCCGCCGGTCAGCACCTGCCAGGCCTGCGGCACGTAGTGCTTCTCGTCGAAGACGGGGGTGCCCTTGTCGGTGGGGTGGTTCAGATCCCAGAACCGGGTGATCACCGCGGCGACCGTGATGACGATCCCGACGACGGTGCCGCGGAGGCGATCGGGCGCACCGAACAGGGGAGTGGGGATCTCGGCGGCCGGGGCCGAACCGAGCATCTCCGCGCGCAGCCGATGCGCCGCGGTGGCGCGATGGGCGACTGCGGGACTCACCAGGCCGATAGTAGAGGGAACCGAGCCGAATACAGTGAAGGGGATGAACGACGACCACGGCGCACTGGTGCTCGCCGGAACCCCGATGGGCCAACCCGGCGACGCGTCACCGCGTCTGCGCGACGCCCTGGCCACCGCCGACATCGTCGCCGCCGAGGACACCCGGCGGGCCCGCGCCCTCGCCTCGTCGCTGGACGTGACGATCGGCGGCAAGCTGGTCAGCTACTACGACCACGTCGAGGCCGAGCGCACGCCCGGGCTGCTCGCGGCGATCGGTGACGGGGCGACCGTCCTGCTGATCACCGACGCCGGCATGCCGTCGGTGAGCGACCCCGGCTACCGGCTGGTGGCCGCGTGCGCCGACGCGGGACTGCGGGTGACCTGCCTGCCCGGCCCGTCGGCCGTCACCACCGCGCTCGCCCTGTCCGCGCTGCCGGCCGACCGGTTCTGCTTCGACGGGTTCGCGCCCCGCAAACCCGGCGCCCGCCGCGACTGGCTGGCGTCGCTGCG
The DNA here is from genome assembly GCF_047600565.1 of Gordonia sp. (in: high G+C Gram-positive bacteria). GTDB lineage: Bacteria > Actinomycetota > Actinomycetes > Mycobacteriales > Mycobacteriaceae > Gordonia. The sequence continues at coordinate 1,668,564 of NZ_JASGKN010000001.1, read as the reverse complement.
CACCGAGCCGCGCACCGTCGTCTTCTTCGAATCCCCGCACCGGCTGGCACAGACCCTGGCCGACGCGGCCGAGGTGCTCGGCGACGCGCGTCGTGCCGCGGTGTGCCGCGAGCTCACCAAGACCTACGAGGAAGTACGGCGCGGCGGACTCGGCGAGCTCGCGGCCTGGGCCGCCGACGGAGTGAAGGGCGAGATCACCGTGGTGATCGCGGCGGCCGCCGACACCGACTCCACCGCCGATCTGGACGAGGTGGTGACCCGTGCCCAGCAGCTCGCCGACGGCGGGATGCGCCTCAAGGACGCGTGCGAGGCCGCCGCGCAGGGCACCGGCTTCACCAAGCGCGACGTCTACCAGGCCGTCGTGGCATCCCGTTCCTGACCGCGCCCCACCCCTCCGCAGTCCCGTCCCCGCATTACTGGGCCGTATACGGGTCGTCGCCGGGTGTCACCGAGCAACAGTCCCTATACGGCCCGGTAGTGCGACTCGAGTGCGGGGTACCGGTGCTTCTCCCGACGGATCAGGTCCAGAATCTGTCCTTCGACTCGAGCCCACCCGAATACGACGTCGCGGTAGGTGAGCCGGATCCTCTCGTAGCCGAGGAGTGCGGCCTGCCGGTCTCGCTGGTGGTCCTTCTCCCACTGTTCGGGTGTCAGGTGGAACTCTTCGCTGTCGACTTCGATGATCAGCCGGCTGCCGACCAGCAGGTCGACGCGACCGAGTCCGGGGATGGTGATCTGCGGCCGCACACCGATCCGCCGTGCGCGGAGGCGGAGCCGGACCATCGACTCGGTACCGGACTCGGCCTGGTCGCATCGGTCGAGGAGCCGCCGCACCCTGAGCGGTGTCTCGGCGAGTGCGGTCTCCACCTCGCGCGACGTCATCAGCCCGAGGTTCCGGATCGAGTCGAGAACGACGACGGTCCCCTCCGCGTCGAGACAACGGACCGCATGCGCGAGTGCGATCGGAACGTCGTCGACGGCCGTCGTCTCCGGGAGCGGACGACCGTGCCGGTGGCAGAAACGGGCACCGTGCCGGTTGTGGGCCGAGTTCCTCGCGCGGATGTGCGTCCGGCGATCGGTGGGCACCCAGACCCCGTGAAGCCGGAGTGCCGACAGGCAGCTGCAGACCCCGTCGCCGAGAACCGCCTCGACGACGACGGGATGGGCGCCGTCGATGGCGTACCACCCTCGCCGGAGTCGGCGCACGGATCCGTCGGCGAGCGCGCGCTCGAGTTCGGGGCGGGTGACTCCTCGGTGCCGCAGCCGCGCCCAACTGGTGACGCCACGGTCGAGGTCGAGGTACTCCATGCGGTCAGCGTGGGCCGGCACCGTCCGTGAACGACACCGCCTCGGCGCGGCCGTGTGGACGGTTCCGCCGATCCACAGGCCGCCGCCCCATGCGCGCGCCGATCCCTACTGGGCCGTATACGGGTCGTTGCCGGGTGAGGCGGGTCAACGGGTCGTATACGGCCCAGTAGTGCGGGGAGGGGCAGGGGCGAAGGGGGTGATCCGGGGGTCAGGAGACGGGTGTCAGGACACCGCCGTGCGCGGTGGCGAGCACCTTCGCGGTCGCCAGATCCTCGGCGGCCGCGGTGCGCGGATCCTGATCGATCACCGTCAGGTCGGCGAAGTTGCCCACCTTCAGGGTGCCGATCTCGTCCTCGCTCTTCAGCTGCCACGCCGCATTGCTGGTGTGACCACGCAGCGCGGCGTCCCGGGGCACCTTGGTGCCACCCGACATCGTGCGGCCCAGACGGGTCATGCGGGTCTCGGCGACCGCGATGTTGCGCAGCGGCTCGCACGGAGTCACCGTGCCGTCGTTGTGGAACGAGATGGCGATACCGGCGGCGAGCGCGGCACCGGCGTCCGCCCATGCGCCGCCGTGCTCCTTGCCGAACAGGTCATCCTCGAGCACCTCACCCCAGTAGGTGATGTGGTCGACGAACAGCGACGTGGTGACGCCGAGGCTCTGTGCCCGCTGGAACTGCTCCGGCGTCATCAGACCGCAGTGCTCCACGCGGAAACGGTGATCGGTCAGCTTGTGCTTCTTGATCACCGCCTCGTAGGTGTCCAGCGTCAGATCGATCGCGACGTCGCCGTGCGAATGCGTGGCCATCTGCCAGCCGTCGCCGACGTACTGCTCGCAGATCGCCACCATCTGCTCCTTGGTGAAGTTCGGCTTGCCGATGTGGTTCGGCTCCAGGCCGATCGCCTTCGTCGCGTCGTTCGTCAGATACGGGAACGAGGTGCCGATGTTGCCGACCCACGGCGACCCGTCCGAGATCAGCTTGATGCCGACCTGCCGGAACCAGGCGTCACCGTTCTCGACCGGCAGCGTGGCCTTGGCGCCCGGCGCCGACAGCTCGTAGGCGCGCAGACGCACCGGGAGGGCACCGCCGCTCATCTTCTGCAGGCCCTGGATCAGCGGATTGAACTGGGCGGTCCAGCCCAGATCACCGACCGTGGTGATACCGGCCTTCTGCAGCCCCTGCAGGTGCGCCATGAACAGCTGCGGCATCTGGCTCTGCAGGCTCTGCAGGAACGGTTCGACGACCATCTGGACGGCACCGGACTCGTAGCCGACACCGGTCAGGTCGCCGTTCGCGTCACGGCCGAACTTGGAGCCCGCCGGATCCGGGGTGTCCTTGGTGATCTTGCAGTACTCGGCGGCCTTCGAATTGAAGTACACCGAGTGGCCCGAGTTGTGCAGGATCACCAGCGGCACATCCGGGCTTGCTTGATCGAGATCGGCGATGTGCGGTTCCGTCAGGCCCTTCTGCAGTAGCGGATCCCAGCCGTTGGCGAGAACCCAGCGGTTGTCGGCCTTCGGGTCGCTCTTGGCCGCCACCTGCTTCTTGATGGCGGCCCACACGTCGTCGGCGGTGAACAGGGTGACCGGACGGATGTCGATCACGGCGTAACACAGCTGGAAGGCGGCGACGCTCGGATGGCTGTGCGGCTCGATCAACCCGGGCAGCACGTAGCCGTCGGAGATGTCGACGGTCGTGGCGCCGGACGGTGCCGGAACGTCGGCCTTCGAGCCGATCGCGGTGATCTTGCCGTTCTCGACGATCATCGCCTCGGCCGAGGCGTTCGGATCCGACCCGTCGAGGTCGGTCCGGACGATTCGGCCGGTGATGTACGTGGTGTCTGCTGCGGGAGCGGTCACGAGCGCCTCATTCTTGTCGACATGGATGTACCTCTCGAATCTATGCCCGCAGCGGTATGCGACGACGGCTATTCGCGTTTTGCAGTGCGCTCGTCGGAGAAGGTTTCTCCTTTCGACAGGCTCAAGGAGCGTTCGGGAGGCTCACGGCGCGTAGGGCGCCAGGCTCACGGAGCGTCGTTCGACGACGTGTGCGCGATGATCGCCGACGCCTTGTCCAGGCACTCCTGCCATTCGGCGGCCGGCACCGAGTCGTAGGTGATGCCGCCGCCGACCCCCAGGGTGGCGGTCCCGTCCGGGCCGATCTGCACGGTGCGGATCGCCACGTTCAGGTCCAGCAGACCCGGACCGGCCACCCCAATCGCACCGCAGTAGACGCCGCGCGGGAACTCCTCCCACCGCGCGATCAGCTCGGCGGCCCGGATCTTCGGGGTGCCGGTCACCGACGCGGGCGGAAAGGTGGCATCCAGGAGGGCGTCGTTGCCGACATCGCCCACCTCGGCGGACACCGTGGACACCGAATGCCAGACGCCGGGGGCCCCGACGACCGTCAGCAGTTCCGGCACCCGGACGGTGCCGGTGTCGGCGACCCGGCCCAGATCGTTGCGGACCAGGTCGACGATCATCACGTTCTCCGCGATGTCCTTGCGCGACTCGGCCAGGACCAGCGGATCCACATCCAGGGGAACGGTGCCCTTGATCGGCGACGACGTGATCGTGGTGCCGCGCCGGGACAGGAACGATTCGGGGGAGAAGCTGGCGACCGCGCCCCAGTCGCCGGACAGGAACGCCGACTTGCGGGGTTTGGTGGCGGCGGCCAGATCGGCGAAGTAGGCGAGCGGATCGCCGTCGACCCGGCCGGTGAACCGGGTGCAGATGCAGGCCTGATAGACCTCGCCGTCGGCGATCGCCTCCCGGCAGGATTCGACAGCCGCCAGGTGCGGCGCCTCATCGGGCGGGGTCCACTCCGCGGTCCAGAATCGGGAGGTATCGACACGGGCCGGTTCCTGAGTGGACTCCACCAACGGCGTGACCCACTCCGGGCACGGTGCGCCGATCGGGCTCTCCCACGACCACACGCCGTCCCTCAGGAACAGCAGACCGTCGGTGAGACCGCCGGCGACCTCGGGCAGCGGGGCCGCTCCGGCGCGCACCGGAAAACCGAGATAGCCGAGCCAGAACCGGTCCGGCCGATCCGGCGGACCCTGACCGTCCACGACCTCGAGTGACGGGGCGATCACCGCGTCGGCGTCCGCCCAATCACCGACCAGGGCGGCGGGCCCGGGCAGACCGAGGTCGGCGGCCCGGTCCGCGAGAGCGGCCAGGACATCGAGCGCGGCCGGCGTCACGGTGCGACCCGGTCAGGCCTCGACGCGGGGGAAGACCGGCGTCGGCTTCGGGAGTGCGGTGCCGGCCGACAGCCGGTCGCCGACGGCCGCGAACGTGCGGGCATCGGCGTCGACGGCCAGGGCGTCGAGGATCTTCGCCGTCGACGACGGCATCACCGGCTGGGCCAGCAGCGTCACGATCCGCACCGCCTCCGCGCACACGTACAGCACGGTGCCGGTCCGGTCCAGATCGGTCTTCGCGGTCTTCCACGGCTCCTGCGCGGAGATGTACCGGTTGGTGTCGGCCAGCGCCGACCACAGCGCCTCGAGACCGAGGTGGATGGCCTGGGAGTCGAAGTGCCCGCGCACCGTGTCCAGAAGACCGTCGGCGGTCGCCAGCAGAGCCGAATCCTCGGCGGTGAACTCGCCGGGGGCGGGCACCGACGACTCGAAGTACTTACCGATCATGCTGAGCGTGCGCTGCGCCAGATTGCCGTACTCGTTGGCGAGGTCGGCGTTGATCCGGGCGATGATCGCCTCGGTCGAATACGACCCGTCCTGCCCGTACGACACCTCACGCAGAAAGAAGTAGCGGACCGGGTCGACACCGAAGTCGTCGATCAGCGAATCCGGGTCGATCACGTTGCCGGTCGACTTGCTCATCTTCTCGCCCTTGTTGAACAGGAAGCCGTGAGCGAAGACGCGCTTGGGGACGTCGATTCCGGCGCTCATCAGGAACGCCGGCCAGTACACGCAGTGGAACCGGATGATGTCCTTGCCGATGATGTGCAGATCCGCCGGCCAGAACTTCGCGAACGTGTCCGGATCATCCGGGAAACCGGCACCGGTGAGGTAGTTGGTGAGGGCGTCGACCCACACGTACATGACGTGGCCGTCGGCGCCCGGCACCGGCACACCCCAATCGAAGGTGGTGCGGGAGATCGACAGATCGGTCAGGCCGCCGGCGACGAAACTGCGCACCTCGTTGCGGCGCACATCGGGGCCGATGAACTCCGGATGCTCGTCGTAGAGGGCCAGCAGCCGGTCCTGGTAGGCCGACAGCTTGAAGAAGTAGGTCTGCTCCTCGGTCCAGGTCAGGACGTGGCCGTTGTCCTTCGCGACGCGCCGGCCGGAGTCGTCGACCTCCGTCTCGTCCTCGGTCAGGAACGTCTCGTCCCGGACGTCGTACCACCCGCTGTAGGAGTCCAGGTAGATGTCACCGGCCGCCTCCATCCGGTTCCAGATCTCCTGGGAGGCCCGGTGATGGTCGGCGTCGGTGGTGCGGATGAACCGATCGAAGCTCGAACCCAGCCGGGTCTGCAGCTCCTGGAACCGGTCCGAGTTGCGGCGCGCGAGGTCGGCGGTCGCGATGCCTTCCTTCTCGGCCGTCTGCTGCATCTTCTGGCCGTGCTCGTCGGTACCGGTCAGGAACCGGACGTCGAACCCGTCGAGCCGCTTGAACCGGGCCAGGGTGTCCGCCGAGATGTACTCGTAGGCGTGCCCGATGTGGGGGGCGCCGTTCGGGTACGCGATCGCGGTCGTGATGTAAAAGGGGTCTCCCATAGTGCCCATCAGGGTACCGGCGGGCCTCGGCGTCAGCGTTCGCGGCGGTACGGCTCGCAGCCGACCGGCGCCGCGGGCGGGGTGTGCGTGACGATTCCGGGCACCGAGAACGTCTGCGGATCGTCGCTCAACGTGAACCGTTCACCGTGATGCGCCAGCTCGATCGGCGGTCCGGCCAGCAACGCGTAGTGCGCCTTGTCGGGCTCCACCGTCACGCTGATCCGGGAGTCGCGCACCAGCATGCGGAACGACATCCGGGTGATCGCCTGCGGCAGCCGCGGCGCGAACGTGATCTCCCCGCCGAAGTCGCGCATGCCGCCGAACCCGGCGACGCAGTCCGTCCAGGCTCCGGCCAGTGCGGCGATGTGCAGGCCGGCGCCCACATTGGAGTGCAGGTCGTGCAGGTCGGTGAACACCGACTCGCTCATCAGGTCGTAGGAGAGATCCAGGTAGCCGACCTCGGCGGCGGTCACCGCCTCGCAGCACGCCGACAGCGACGAGTCGCGCACGGTGATCGGGTAGTAGTAGTCGAAGTTCTTGATCTTCTGTTCGGGCGTGAAATGCTCACCGAACAGATACATCGCGAACACCAGGTCGGCCTGCTTGACCACCTGCTTGCGGTACAGGTCGAAGTACGGGTAGTTCAGCAGCAGCGGATACCGGCCGCGGGACGCCTCGAAGTCCCACTTGTCGAGCAGAGTGAACGCCTCACACTGCTGGTGGACGCCGAGCACCTCGTCGAACGGCACGGTCATGTCGTCGGCGCACGCCGCCCAATGCGCGGCCTCGTCGTCGGTGACACCCAGTTCGCGGGCCACCGCCGGCTGCCGATGCACGACGGCCACCGCGTCGCGCAGCGCCTGCTGTGCGGCGAGGTTGGTGAACACGTTGTTGTTGACGATCGCCGTGTACTCGTCGGGACCGGTGATGCCGTCGATACGGAACTTGCCGTTGCCGTCGTGGTGGCCGAAGCCGGCGAAGAACCGGGCGATCTCCACCAGCAGCTCCACACCGCACTCGACCTCGAAGGCCTCGTCGCTGGTGGCCCGCAGATAGCGGGCGGTGGCGTTGGCGATGTCCGCGGACACGTGCACGCCGGCGGTGCCGGCCGGCCAGTAACCGGAGCATTCGTCGCCGTTGATGGTGCGCCACGGGAACATGGCGCCGTGCTGGCCGAGTTCGGCGGCCCGGGCTTTCGCCTTGTCCAGGGTGCTGTGCCGCCAGCGCAGCTCCTCGCCGACGGCGCCGGGCATGGTGTACGTCAGCATGGGCAGGACGAAGCTCTCGGTGTCCCAGAAGGTGTGGCCGTCGTAGCCGGGGCCGGTGAGACCCTTGGCCGGAATGGACCGCGACTGGCCGCGGGCACCGGCCTGCAGCACGTGGAACAGCGAGAAGCGCACCGCCTGCTGCAGTTCCGGATCGCCGTCGATCTCGATGTCGGCGTCGGCCCAGAACTCCTCCAGATAGGCGGCCTGCTCCTTCTGCAACGACTCCCAGCCGGTCTCGCCGGCCATCGCCAGCGCCGCCTCCACCTGCGAGCGCAGCGCCGGCACGGAACGCCGGGCCGACCAGCCGTACGCCAGGTACTTGGTGAGGACCAGCGTGGTGCCCTGCGGGACGTTCGCGGCCACCGTCATGCGGGCCAGGTCGCCGTCGGCGCGGATGGACACGTCGGCGTTGTCGGGGGCGTCCAGTTCGTGCGACATGGCCGCCGCCACCGTCAGCTCCGACCGCTTGGTGTGGTGCACCAGCACCGCCGAGTAGTCCTCGCTGTCGGCGAGCGCCGGGACGAGCGGATTGTCGAGGGCGGCGGCCAGACGGGGGTCGTTGCCGGGGGCGGGCACGGGCTCGTTGGCGAGCAGATCGGACTGCAGCACCAGCTTCATGTCTTCGCCGATCGGCTCCACTTCATAGCGGATGGCGACGACGGTGCGCTTGGTGAACGACACCAGGCGTTCGGACCGGATCCGGACGGTGCGGCCGGTCGGCGACGTCCACAGTGTCTGGCGGCGCAGGGTGCCGGTCCGGAAGTCCAGGACCCGTTCGTGGTCGACGGTGCGGCCGTAGCGCAGGTCCATCGGCTCGTCTTCGACGAGCAGCCGGATGATCTTGCCGTCGGTCACGTTCACGACGGTCTGGCCCGATTCGGGATAGCCGTATCCGCTCTCGGCGTACGGCAGGTCGCGCAGTTCGTAGAAGCCGTTGAGGTAGGTGCCCGGCTGGTCGACCGGTTCCCCCTCCTCGAAGGTGCCCCGCAGGCCGATGTGGCCGTTCGACAGGGCGAACAGCGACTCGGTGCGGCCGATCATGTCGACGTCCATGCCGCGCCAGGTCAGGTCCCACGGGTTGACTTCGAAGCCGTGCGACGGGTGCACCCCGTAGTCGGGGATGTTCGCCGGGTCGGTGTGGCTGGCGGTGTCGCCGTGCGTGGTGTGCTGCAGTTCGCTCTGCGGTTCGGTCACCGTCACTGCCCTTCTGCCAGAAGTTCGTTGAGGTCGGCGACGACGCGGGTGGCTCCGGCCTGCGTCATCGCCTCGGTCTGCCGGCCGCCGGTGCGGTCGATGCCGATCACCGCGCCGAAGTGTCCGGCGGCGCCGGCCTGCACTCCGGAGATGGCGTCTTCGAAGACCGCGGCGTTGGCCGCCGGCACGCCCATCAGTTCGGCGCCTCGCAGAAAGCCGTCCGGGGCGGGCTTGCCGCGCAGTCCTTCGGCGACGATCGTGTTGCCGTCCACCCGCTGTTCGGGGAAGCCGTCGAGGCCGGCGGCGGCCAGCACCGCTGCGCCGTTCTTGCTGGAGGTGACCACGGCGATCCGCAGTCCGGCGTCGCGCGCGGCGGTCAGGTAGTCGACGGCGTCCGGATAGGGCGTCACGCCGTTGCGCTGCAGGGCGGCGGTGAACCGGTCGTTCTTGTCCTGGGCGAGCCGGTCGACGGTGGCGTCGTCGACGGTGATGCCGCGCGAGGCGAGGAATCCGCGAACACCGTCGTCGCGCGGCCGGCCGTCGACGTGGTCGAGGTAGTCCTGTTCGGTGAACGGCCGCAGATCCTCGCCGGCGACCGCGTCCTGCTTCGCGCGTTCGGCGAGGAAGGCGTCGAAGGTCTCGCCCCATGCGGTGGTGTGGAGCGTCGCGGTGGTGGTCAGCACGCCGTCGAGATCGAACAGGGCGACGCTGACTTCTTCTGGCAGTCCGAGCACGGAGAAAACGCTACCCGTCCGCGTTGCGCCATGCGCGCCGAGCGGCAGCGCCACTCGTCCGCTGCCGCACTACTGGGCCGTATACGGTCCGTTACCGGGCCAGGCCCGACACCGCGACGTATACGGCCCAGTAGTGCAGGCGGCAGGGCCGGCGGTGACCGCGGGACGGACAGGAGCCGCTGACCGGCGGGCGGGGCAGTACGGTCGGGAGGTATGAGCGAGTCGTCGGACGCCGAGGCCGAGGAACTGTCGGCCAAGGAGATCAGGAAGCGGAAGCGTCGCGAGTCGCCGCCCGATCCCGAGCCGCTGCCCGGCCTGGTGGATGCGCACACTCATCTAGCGGCCTGCGGGGGCCGCAGCCCGGAGGCGGTCGCTGAGATCCTCGACCACGCCGAGCGCGTGGGGGTGGAGCAGGTGGTGACGGTCGCCGACGACATGGTGGATGCGCGGTGGGCCGTTCAGGCCGCGCACTGGGATCGGCGGGCCTTCGCCGCCGTGGCCCTGCACCCGACGCATGCCGGGGACCTCGATGATGCGGCCAAGGCCGAACTGACCGAGATGGCGGCGGACCCGCGGGTGGTGGCGATCGGGGAGACCGGCCTGGACTACTACTGGACCGTCCACTCCGAGGACTGCGCCGACCCTGCTGTTCAGCGCGACGCGTTCGCGTGGCACATCGACCTCGCCAAACGGACGGGCAAGGCCCTGATGATCCACAACCGTGACGCCGACCGGGACCTGCTGGACGTGCTGAAGGCCGAGGGTGCGCCCGACACGGTGGTCATGCACTGCTTCTCCGGGCCGGTGCCGATCGCCCGTGAATGCGTCGATCGCGGCTACCTGCTGAGCTTCTCCGGCACTGTGACGTTCGCCAACTCGACCGAACTCCGCGAGGGTGCCGCGCTCACCCCGGACGACCAGATCCTGGTGGAGACGGATGCGCCCTTCCTGACCCCGCATCCCTACCGTGGCCAGCCGAATCAGTCGTATTGCGTGCCGTATACGGCACGCGTGCTGGCGCAGGTGCGGGGAGTGTCGCCCGAACGGATGGCTGCGACGCTGGGGGCCAATGCGCGCCGGGCGTATTCGCTTCCTTTGCGCTAATCAACACCTTTTCGTTACCATACTGTGACTCCACCAGGTCGGGCCGGGTGGAGCTGACAGTAAGCAGGATGATCGTTTTGTCTGTTTTTCAGCGCATCAACGCCACCAACTCCACGACCGCACGTGTCGCCACCGGCGCGCTTCTGGTGACCGTCGCCACCGGCGGCGCCACCGGCGCAGCCATGCACAAGAACGTCACCCTCGCGGTCGACGGAGAGCAGCAGAACGTCTCCACCATGGCGATGACCGTCTCCGGTCTACTCGCCCAGAAGGGCGTCACCACCGCCGCCGGCGACGAGATCAGCGCCCCGCTGAACAGCTCCCCCAAGGACGGTCAGACCGTGACGGTCAACCGCCTCAAGGAGGTCGAGCTCAACCTCGACGGCAACCCGAAGCTGGTCAAGACCACCAAGAGCACCGTCGGTGAGATCCTCGACGAGCAGGGGCTGTCGGCCGCCGCCGTCACCACCTCGCTGAACGCACCGGTTCCGGTGTCCGGGGCCGACGTCCAGGTGATCCTGCCGAAGAAGGTCACGCTGACCGACGGCGGCAAGACCCAGACCAAGGAGCTCGCCGGCACCGACGTCGCCGACCTGATCGCGCGCACCGGCGATCCGCTGGCCCCCACCGACAAGGTGACGCCGGCCGCGGACACCCCGATCACCGAGAACATGAAGATCGACGTGACCCGGATCCGCACGGAGAACAAGACGCTCGAGGAGAAGGTTGCTCCGCCGCAGAACAAGATCGAGGACGCCGAGCTGATGACCGGCAAGTCCGTCGTCGAGAAGCCCGGAACCCCGGGCAAGGCGAAGGTGACCTACTCGATCACCACCGTCAACGGCAAGGTCACCGCCAAGAAGAAGCTCGACGAGCAGGTGCTGGTCCAGCCGAAGCCGGCCACCGTCCGCGTCGGCACCAAGCCGGGCGCCCCGGCCGAGCCGGAAGGCGTCTGGGATCAGATCGCGGCCTGCGAGTCGGGCGGCAACTGGGCCATCAACACCGGCAACGGCTACTACGGCGGCATCCAGTTCGATCAGAGCACCTGGGATGCCTACGGCGGCCAGGAGTTCGCCCCCCGCGCCGACCTCGCGACCCGCGAAGAGCAGATCGCGATCGGCAAGCGCGCCCAGGCCGCCCAGGGCTGGGGTGCCTGGCCGGTGTGCGCCGCAGGCGTCGGCTGAGACCTGATCTGACTCCGTCCCACCCTCTGAGCGACAATGCTCGGGTGACCGAATCATCCGGCGTGCGCCTGCTCGGGCCCGCAGAGATCCGCGGCCTGGCCGCCGAACTCGACGTGCGTCCCACCAAGACGCTGGGCCAGAACTTCGTGCACGACGCGAACACGGTGCGGCGCATCGTCGCCACCTCCGGTGTCGGCCCCGACGACGTGGTGCTGGAGGTCGGGCCCGGTCTGGGTTCCCTGACGCTCGCGCTGCTGGAGACGGCCGGCCGGGTGGTGGCCGTGGAGATCGATCCGAAGCTGGCCGCGCGTCTGCCGCAGACCATCGCCGAGTACGCGCCCGCCCGGGCCGCCGACTTCGACGTCGTGCTGGCCGACGCGCTGACCGTGATGCCCGATGATCTGCCGGTGACGCCGACGGCGCTGGTCGCCAATCTCCCGTACAACGTCTCGGTGCCGGTGCTGCTGCACTTGATGTCGCAGTTCCCGACGTTGCGCACCGCGCTGGTGATGGTGCAGGCGGAGGTGGCCGACCGGCTGGCCACCGGACCCGGCAGCCGCACCTACGGTGTGCCCAGCGTCAAGGCGCGCTACTTCGGCGACGTCAGTCGCGCGGGTGCGGTCGGCAAGAACGTGTTCTGGCCCGAACCCAAGATCGAATCCGGTTTGGTGCGGATCGAACGCCGCGACCGCTTCGGCACCGACGCGATCCACCGCGCCGCCACCTTCTCGGCGATCGACGCCGCGTTCGCCCAGCGCCGCAAGACGATGCGTGCCGCGCTCGCATCGTGGGCCGGCAGTGCGGCGCAGGCCGAGGATGCGCTCCGGGCGGCCGGCATCGATCCGGGGATCCGCGGGGAGCGTCTGGACGTCGACGACTTCGTGCGTCTCGGGCAGGTGCCGCGATGAGCGGGCCGGCGCAGCCGTCGCTGGGCGGGGCGACCGCCCGCGTGCCGGCCAAGGTGAACCTCCATCTGGGGGTCGGGCCGCTGCGCGACGACGGCTACCACGAACTGTCCACGCTGTTCTGTGCGCTGTCGCTGTACGACGAGGTGACCGTGCGTGCGGCCGACGAGCTGTCGGTGACCGTCCGCGGTGACAACTACCGCGAGGTGCCCGCCGACGCCAGCAACCTGGCGGCGCAGGCGGTCCTCGCCCTGGCGCGGCACGCCGGGATCGACGATCCGTCGGTGGCCATCGAGATCGACAAGGCCATCCCGGTGGCCGGCGGCATGGCCGGAGGCTCGGCCGATGCGGCCGGTGCCCTGTTGGCGGCGGCCCGGCTGTGGCGCCTCGACCTGGACCGCGAGACACTGCTGGACCTGGCGGCCGGGCTCGGCAGCGACGTACCGTTCGCTCTGGTCGGCGGCACCGCGCTGGGCACCGGCCGCGGCGAGAAGCTGCTGCCGGTGCTGCAGCGCGGCGACTTCTGGTGGGTCATCGGTGCCGCCCGCACCGGACTGTCCACTCCCGAGGTGTACCGCGAGCTCGATCGGCTGCGCGCCGAACGCGGGGAGGAGGCCTCCGCGCCGGGCCGCCCCGACGCGTTGATGCAGGCTCTCGCGAGCGGCGACGTCCATGCGGTCGCTCCGCTGCTCCACAACGATCTGCAGGCCGCGGCGCTCTCGCTGCAGCCGTTGCTGCGCCGGACTCTGCGTGCGGGCACCGAGTCGGGGGCGCTGGCCGGCATCGTGTCCGGTTCCGGACCCAGCTGCGTGTTCCTGTGCGAGGACGAGGACGCCGCGATCAACGTGGCGACCGAACTCTCCGGTTCGGGGGTCGCCAAGGCGGTGCGCACCGCCCACGGTCCGGTCCCCGGAGCGCGCCTCGTCCAGCCGAACCACGGATCCACCCGATGACGCGCACCGTGGTGCCGCTGGTGGTGGCCGAGAAGATCAGCAAGAGCTTCGGCATCAAGCCGCTGCTGGAGGATGTGAGCGTCGGTGTGCATGCCGGCGAGCGCATCGGTGTCGTCGGCCTGAACGGCGGCGGCAAGACCACCCTGCTGGAGATCCTCGCCGGCATCGCCGCACCGGACGACGGCCGGGTGTCCCGGGCGGGCGGCATGACCATGGTGACCGTCACCCAGCGCGGCGAACTGCCGGAAGGGTCGACGGTCGGTGAGGTGGTGCTGGGCACCGACATCGCCGAGCACGAGTGGGCGGGTGATCCGCGGATCCGCGGGATCCTCGCCGGAATCGGCGTGGAGGATCTGCTCGACCGCGACGTGAGTGCCCTGTCCGGTGGGCAGCGACGCCGGGTCGCGCTGGCGGCGGCGCTGGTGACCGACGCCGATCTGCTGATCCTGGACGAGCCGACCAACCATCTGGACATCGAGGGCGTGCACTGGCTGGCCGAGCACCTGGTGAACCGGCGGGTCGCCGGAGGGCCCGGCGCATTGGTGGTGGTGACTCACGACCGCTGGTTCCTGGACACCGTCGCACAGCGCACCTGGGAGGTTCATTCGGGCCGCGTCGACGAGTACGAGGGCGGCTACAACGACTGGGTGTTCGCGCGGGCCGAACGGGCCCGGCTGGCCGACGCCGCCGAGGAACGACGCCGCAATCTGGCGCGCAAGGAACTGGCGTGGCTGCGGCGCGGTCCGCCGGCCCGCACCTCCAAGCCGAAGTATCGCGTGGAGGCGGCCGAGAAGCTGATCGCCGACGTGCCGCCGCCCCGTGACTCCGTCGAACTCTCGGCCTTCGCCAAGCGGCGGCTGGGACGCGTCGCGATCGAACTCGAGGATGCGCAGATCGAGGCGCCGACCGGGCAGGTGCTGCTGACCGACACCACGTGGCGCCTGGCGCCGGGGGAGCGGATCGGTCTGGTGGGGGTCAACGGCTCCGGCAAGACCACGCTGCTGCGCGCGTTGGCCGGCGAGGTCCCGGTGGAGCCGGGCCGCCGCATCGTCGGCAAGACCGTCGAACTCGGCTGGCTGCGCCAGGAGCTCGACGATCTCGATGAGGACCAGCGGGTTCTCGATGCGGTCGAAGAGGTGGCCGGCACGGTCACTCTCGGTGACAAGGAACTGTCCGCGAGCCAGCTGGCCGAACGTCTCGGCTTCTCGCCGGCCCGGCAGCGCACCCGGGTCGGTGATCTGTCCGGTGGTGAGCGGCGCCGGCTGCAGTTCACCCGGGTTCTGATGGCCGAGCCGAACGTTCTGCTGCTCGACGAGCCGACCAACGATCTCGACATCGACACCTTGCAGCAGCTCGAGGACATCCTCGATTCGTGGCCGGGCACCCTGGTGGTGATCAGCCACGACCGCTACCTGATCGAGCGGATCTGCGACAGCACGTGGGCGCTGTTCGGCGACGAGAAGCTCACCAATCTGCCGCGCGGCATCGAGCAGTATCTGGAGCGACGCCAATCCGAGCCGTCGAACTCGGCACCCGCGCCGCGCTCCGCACGTTCCTCGAGTTCGGAACGCTCATCGAGCTCCGAACGCTCGGTGGGCTCGTCGACAGGACCGTCCTCGGGCGGTCTCTCCAACGCCGAACATCAGGCGGCGACCAAGGCACTGGCCCGCGCCGAGCGTCGTCTGGCCAAGCTGACCGAGCGGGAGAGCGAGCTGCACGCGGCCATGGTCGAGGCGGCCGTCGACCCGGACCGGCTGGCCGGCCTCAACACCGAACTTCAGCAGGTGCTGGACGACAAGGAGGCTGCTGAACTGGAGTGGATGGAGGCGGCCGAGGCGCTGGAGTGATCCACCGTCACGGAATAGGGCGTCACGGAATGAAGACGATCCGTTCGGTGGTGCCGTCGTCCGACCAGGCCGCCTCGACGTCCCGGAGGGGGACGCGCCGGACGGCGACGTCGAAGGTTCCGCGATCGATCTCGTCGGCGAGCGCACCGATCTCGGCCCGATAGGCGCGCGGCTCCACCGATCCCTGTCCGGAGCCGATGATCCGCAGATTCACCGCGCGCAGGGCGGCCGACGGGATCGGCGACTCCGGGCCGGCCACCGAGCCGATCTGGATCCAGGTGAGTAGCTGTTCGTCGCGCGTGCGGTGCGGGACGACGGCGTACAGGGCCCGGGCGGTGGGCTCGCCCCACAGGAAGTCGAGGACCACGTCGACCTCGGCACCGGCCTCGGCCAGGTGTGCTGCGACGGTGTCGGGGTCGGCGTCGAGTTCGATCAGGCGGGTGGCGCCGTGCCCGGTGAGGTCGGCCATGCGGTCGGTGCCGCGGCCGACCGCCACGATGTCGCCGGCGCCGAGCCGGTTCGCCACCTGGACCGCGGCCCGGCCGGCGCTGCCGGTGGCGCCGAGGATCAGCACGTTCTGTCCGGCCTGGAAGTCGGTGCGCTGCGTGAGGGCGACCCACGATGCCATCGCCGGATTCATCGCGGCGGCGACGACGGCCGGGTCGGCATCGTCGGGCAGCGGGACCGATCGCCGCCGGTCGATGACGGTCCGTTCGGCCATGGCGCCGTCGGTGGTGTCGGGCAGCAGGAAGTAGACGAGCCCGCCGTCCGGGAGCCGTCCGACGCCGTCGATGCCGGGAATCAGCGGCAGGTCGCCGGTGCTCGTGTAGTGCGATCCGGCCGCCTGCGAGCGGACCCGCGGGGACAGGGCGGCGGCGAGGACGTCGACCACCACCTCGTAGTCGCCGTGGGCGGCGGGGTCGGGGGCGTCGGTGTAGCGCGGGGCGGATCCGAATGCGGTGACGACGGCGGCCTTCATGAGCGGACTCCTCAATAGTTGGTGACACCAACTAAGGTACTTGGTGTCACAAAGTACTGCAAGTAGGATGAGATCCGTGACCGACCGACTCCAGGACGCCCTCGTCCGCGCCTCGTACGAGGTACTCGACTCCGTCGCCGACGTCGCCGCACGTCACGACCTCTCGATGACGCTGCTGCGGGTGATCGGCATCCTGCGTGACCGCACCCCGACGATGTCCGAACTCGCCGACCATCTCGGCCTCGACCGATCGAGCATCACCGGCCTCGTGGACCGGGCCGCGGCCCGCGGTCTGCTGCAGAAGGTCACCGACACGGCGGACCGGCGTGCGGTCCGCGTCCGGCTCACCCCCGCCGGCCGGAACCTCGCCGACACCGGGGTGACCGAGATCCGCGAGGCACTCGCCCCGCTCGTCGACCACCTCGATTCCGATGCCCGCGGTGCTCTGACCGCACTGCTGGAGACACTCACCGACGCCCGCTGACCCGGCAGGCGAACCTGGGAGTGAGCTTCGCTTTCGGTGAACCGCTGCGTTTTACCGGAGGCGCCGCGACGGCACGGTGCTAGTTTGTCTCCGTTCGACAAACCGATGCCCGAGGAGGCACCCATGACCGATCCGACTCCCCCGCAGCCGGAGCAGCCGCAGTACGGCCAGCCGGGCCAGTACGGCCAGCCGCAGTACCCGGCCGCCGGCCAGCCCATCCCCGAGCAGCCCCAGTACGAGCAGCCGCAGTACGCGCAGCCGCAGTACGGCCAGCCGGTCGCGGGAGCACCGATCGACGCCCAGCAGGCCGCCGGTCAGCCGGTCGCCGGCCAGCACCCCGGCTTCTTCACCGAGCACCCGCAGTTCCAGCAGGTGGAGCAGAAGGGTGAGGGTCTCCTCGCCGGCCTGTTCGACTTGAAGTTCGTCAAGCTGATCGGTCTCAAGGTGCTGCCGCTGCTGTACGCGCTGAGCCTGATCCTGATCACCGTCGGCGCGGTCCTCGCCGCCATCGGACTGATCATCAACGGCTTCTACGGCGGCGGCATCGACATCCTGATCGGCCTGGTGCTCGGCCTCGTCGTGGTGCCCTTCCTGTGGCTGCTGCACGTGGTCTTCGTCCGCATCCTGTACGAGCTGTTCATCTCGATCTTCAAGATCGCCGACAACTCGCGCCAGATCGCGGAGAACACCGCCAAGGCCGAGTGACCTGAGGGTCCTCACGCAGATCGGGGTGACGCGCACGGTGCGCGTCACCCCGATTCCGTGTGGGGCACCGGTTTCGCGGCGGGCCCGGACCGCGACGGCCGGCCGACGCGCTAGCGTGAGGCCATGTCGTTCATCAACAGCTCCGTGACCAACGGCGTCGGCGAGATCGTCCTCGATCGGCCGAAGGCACTCAACGCCCTCGACCAGTCGATGATCGACGACCTGTACGAACTCCTGCAGCAGTGGGGCGACGACGACGCCGTCGAGACCGTGCTGGTCACCTCGGCGAACCCGCGCGCCTTCTGCGCGGGCGGCGACATCCGCGCCATCCGCGACCACGTGCTGGCCGGCGAGACCGCCGCGGTGACCCGATACTTCTCCAGCGAGTACCGGCTCAATCAGTTGATCGCCGAGTACCCGAAGCCCTACATCGCGTTGATCGACGGGGCGGCGATGGGTGGCGGCCTGGGCATCAGCGTGCACGGCGAACTGCGGGTGGTCACCGAGAACGCGCTCATCGCCATGCCGGAGACCGCGATCGGATTCTTCCCCGACGTGGGCGCCACCTACTTCCTTCCGCGGCTGCCCGAAGGCGTCGGGCTGTGGCTCGGACTGACCGGGGCACGCCTGCGCGGCGCGGACGCCGTCGCCGTCGGCCTGGCCACACACTTCGTGCCGTCCGATCAGCTGGCGACGGTGGCCGGTGCCATCCGCTCCGGCGCCCCGCTCGGCGAGGCGCTCGCCGACCATCGCGAGCCGGTCACCAGCGACCTGCCGCTGGCCAAGATCGCCGGCTACTTCCAGCCCGGCTGCACCGCCGCCAGCATCGTCGGCGGCCTGCGCGGCGACGTCGGCGACGCCTGGGCGGAAGACACTCTGGCGCTGCTCGACGCGGCGTCGCCCACCAGTCTCGCGGTGACTGCGGCCCTTCTGGAGGCCGGCGGTCAGTCGACGCTCGAACAGTGTCTGGAACGCGAGCTGCATGCCGCCGAACAGATCACCCGGTACCCGGACTTCGCCGAAGGTGTGCGTGCGGTGCTCGTCGACAAGGACCGCAATCCGTCGTTCATCCCGCCCACCCTCGACGGCGTCGACGGGGCGTTAGTCTCCCGGATCGCGTTGTCGTAAGCCCCACCCGAAAGAGAAACTCAGTGTTTCAGCTCGAACCAGCCGGACAGTGACGCCTCGGCCGGGCCGGAGGGTTGCGCCGCAGCGTCGTAGTCGACGTCGTCGGTCGGATCGAAGGGGTTCGCGGTCCACGGCTGAGCGGACGGGCACTCGAAGCGTCCGGCCGTCCGCCGGCGGGTCACCTCGGCGAACGACACCGTGCACTGAGACGACGACAGGTACTTCCCGTCCAGTGAGACTCCCACCGTCGCGTCCAGTGCCTGCGTGAGCGGGCCGGGCGTGACGACCGTGCCGTTCACCGGGGGTATCCCGCCGGTGAAGGCGATCGACGAGAACTCGATCTGCGCGCCCCGGCCGCCGGTCGCGGCGAAGCTCAGCAGCAGGGTGTCACCGGGCACCTGCGGATCGGCCGGCCCCGACTTGCCCATCATCGTGCAGGTGGCGTCGCCCCCGCCGAAGGGTGCGACCTCGACGTACACCGCGCCCACCGTGTAGTCCATGCCGTAGCCGGACCGGTTCACCCGGCCCGGCGCGGGCTGCCGGGCACAGTCCTTGACCGGTTTCACGGTCGCCTTGCCGGGCTTCGCGGGCACCTTCGCCGCCTTCCCGGTCGCCGTCGGCGGAAGGTGCGGGCGCGCATCGTCGTGCGACGCGCAGGCAGCGCCGGCGACGATCATCGCGCCCGCGACGGCCACGACGGCCACCGTCCGAGAGACGTGCATGTCAGTCGGCCGCCGCCACGAGCGGCTCGAGGGTGAGGGAGGCGAACTCCTTCTCGATGAACTGCAGGCGCCACTTATCGCTGAACAGGGCCAGGATGGCACCGTCGCTGCGGGTGAACACCTCCACGCCGCGCTGCCGGCCGAGTTCGTCGGCGCTGGCCTCGTCGGTGCGGCGCGCCAGGGTGTAGCCGAGCGGCTCGATGAGAGTGTCGACGTTGAACTCGGTCTTCATCCGGGCCGTCACCACCTCGAACTGCATCGGTCCGACCGCCGCGAGCACCGGGGAGGCATCGCCGCGCAGATCGTTGCGCAGCACCTGGACCACGCCCTCCGCATCCAGCTGATCGATCGCCTTGCGGAACTGCTTGTACTTGTCGGCGGTGGTGACCCGTAGTGCCGAGAAGTGTTCCGGGGCGAACGACGGGATCGGCGGGAACTGCACCTTGGGATCGATGTACAGGGTGTCGCCGGGCGCCAGCGCCATCGCGTTCACCAGACCCACCACGTCGCCCGGGTAGGCGGTGTCGACGGTGGAACGGTCCCGGCCGAACACCGCCTGCGCGTACTTGGTGGCGAACGGCTTGCCGGTCTGGGCGTGCGTCACCACCATGCCGCGTTCGAACTCGCCGGACACGATTCGCATGTAGGCCAGGCGGTCGCGGTGGCTGGAATCCATACCGGCCTGCACCTTGAAGACGACCGCGCTGAACGGATCGGTCACCTCACGCATGGTTCCGTCGACGCCCTCGCGTCCCTCCGGGCACGGTGCGAACTCGACCAGCGTCTCCAAAAGCTGCCGGACACCGAAGTTGAGCATCGCGGAGGTGAAGATCATCGGCGACGTCTGGCCGGCCAGGAACATCTCCTGGTCGTGGTCCTGGCCCATCTCGCCGAGCAGTTCGCTCTCCTCGACGGCAGCCGTCCACGCATCGCCCTCGAGCTGTGCGGCCCGGTCGGCGTCGTAGATCTCCTCGGGGGCCACCTTCGCGCCACCGGCGGTGCGCTCGAACTTGATGTACTTGCCGGTGCGGCGGTCCAGGAGACCGCGGTAGTCGCCGGCGATGCCGACCGGCACGTACAGCGGGGTGGGGATCAGGCCGATGCGTTCGGTGATCTCGTCGATCAGCTCGAGCGGGGTCTGGCCCGGCCGGTCCCACTTGTTGATGACGGTGATGACCGGGATCCCGCGGTGGCGGCACACCTGGAACAGCTTCAGCGTCTGCGGCTCCAGACCCTTCGCCGCGTCGATCAGCATGACCGCCGCGTCCACGGCCGTCAGCACGCGATAGGTGTCCTCCGAGAAGTCGGAGTGACCGGGAGTGTCGACCAGATTGACGACGTACGGTTCGTCGGCGGGCGGCAGTTCCCCGTCCAGACCGGTCGGCATGTAGTTGAACTGCAGGGCCGTGGAACTCACCGAGATGCCGCGCGCCTTCTCCATCTCCATCCAGTCCGAGACGGTGGAGCGGCGGCCGCCCTTGCCGTGGACGGCGCCGGCCTCGCTGATCATGCGGGCATGCAACGCGAGGGCCTCGGTCATCGTCGATTTACCGGCATCCGGATGGGAGATGATCGCGAAGGTGCGGCGACGCTTCACCTCGCGTGCGATGACGGCCGGCGACGCTTCAGAACTCACCCGTCCACGCTATCGGCCGGGCCGGTTGCCAGGCAAAACGTGCGCTCGGGCATCCTCGGATCATGACCTCGTCCGACGACTCCCGTGCAGTGCGGTCACAGTCGTGATCTCCGTTCTGCTGTCGATCACCTTCGCCTGCGGTCTGTTCATCGCCGCCGCGCATGTGGTGAACCGGCGATTCATCGCGCCCGTCTACGACGTGGTCGCCAATCTCGCCGCCTTCGCGTGTGCCACCGCCGCCTCGGCTCTGCTGGAGCACTGGGTGCCGGCCGCGCTCTCGGCCGTCGCCGTCGTCTGCTGGGTGGTGCTGGCGGTCCGCACCGTCCGGCACCTGCGTCGGCGTCCACGCTGACGGCGCGCCGATCAGCCGGAGGTCAGGCCTCGGGCACCCAGGTGTCGCCGTCGCGGCGGAGGAGCGGTGTCCGCAGGGCGGCGACGACGGGCAGATCGCCGACCTCGTCGTGCCACTGCTGTCCCTGCAGCATGGCGAACGCCAGCGCCACCGGCCGCACCCCGGCGCGCTCCAGGAGTCGCAGCACGGCGCCGACGGTGCGTCCCGAACTCGCGACGTCGTCGACGAGGACCACGCGCCGTCCTTCGAGAAGGGGCAGCATGCGGGGATCGACGTACAGCCGCTTCTCCACGTCCGGGCTGGTGATCGAGGACATCGGTTCGGACAGGTCGTCGGAGTACCAGAACTTTCGGGACGTGCCGAGCGGAACCTTGCGGGTGTGGCCGAGGCGGCGGGCGACGTTCGCGGCCATGCCCAGGCCCAGGGTAGGAACGCCGGTCCTGCCAGTAGTCGTACGGGTGCAGGGCGGGCGCGGTGTTCATCGCATCCCATTGTCGCGTGCGGGCCGGTTCACCGCTCGGCGAGCGATCCGGGCCGCGTAGCGTGGCGGTCATGTCCCCGCGGCCGCTCACCAACTCGTCGATCGGGGAGGTGCTGCGCAGCGAGCGGCCTGTGCTCGTCGAGTTCTGGGCGCCGTGGTGCGGACGCTGCAGCCGGTTCGCGGCGGTGCTCGAACGGTTCGCCGCCGACCATCCGGCGCTGGACGTGCGCACCGTCAACACCGATCACGAGGACGGGCTGGTGACCACCTACGGCATCACCGCACTGCCGACCCTGCTGCTGTTCGACGGCGGGAAGGTCGTGGCGACCGTCGTGAACCCCGAGTCGCGCCGTGCGCTGGACGAGGCCGTGTCCGGCGTGCTGTGACGCCCCTTGTCCCGCTCATCGGCCGACGTTACCGTTCTCCGTATGGATCGGACCTGGTCGTTTCGGCAGTCGAGTGAGATCCCGGCCCCTGCCTCCCGTGTCTGGGGCCGAGTGGTGACACCTGACGGAATCAACGACGAGATGCGGCCGTGGATGACGATGTCCGTGCCGCACGGCGCCGGTGAAGTCACCATCGACAGCCTGGAGGTCGGCCGGCCGATCGGCCGTGCATGGCTGAGACTGTTCGGGATCCTCCCGTACGACTTCGATCACCTGACGATCGCGGAGCTCGAACCAGGCCGTCGATTCCGTGAGGAGTCGACGATGATCAGCATGCGTCGGTGGACGCATGACCGGACCGTCGAACCCGTCGCCGACGGGCGCAGTCGCGTCACTGATGTCATCACCTTCGCCCCGCGCGCCGGCCTCGTGCTGTCGGCCCCGATTCTGCGCCGGGCTCTCGCCGCGTTCTTCCGCCACCGGCATCGACGCCTCGCCGCCCACTTCGCCTGACGAGATGCGAAAAGACGGGATCATGGTCACTCGGTGACCACAATCCCGTCTTTTTCGACTGTCAGTCGTCGATGCCGGCGAGATGCTTGGCCAGCGGTCCGACCGGCTGCTCGTCGAGGCCGTCGAAGCTGGAGACCTTCGGTGCCGGCGGCAGTGTGAACACAGCACCCGCGTAGGAGAGGCCGGCGCCGAACGCCAGCATGAGGGCGGTGTCGCCCCCCTTGGCCTTGCCGGTCGCCAGCATCTCCTCCATGGCGAGCGGGATGGAGGCCGCGGACGTATTGCCCATGGTCTCGATGTCGTTGGCCATCGGAAGATCGTCGGGGAAGCCGAGGTTCTTCTTCATCAGATCGTTGATCCGGGCGTTCGCCTGGTGCGGGATGAAGACGTCGATGTCGTCCGGGCCGGCACCGGACTCGGTGAGCAGAGTGGTCAGGGCGCGGGGGAGGGTGACGGCGGCCCAGCGGAACACGCGCGGACCCTCCATGTAGATGACCATGCGGCCGACCGGATCGGTCTCCGGGTCCTTGTGCTGGTATTCGACGGCCCGCGCCATGTACGAGACGGTGTCGATGTTCTGGGCGATGGCCGAGGAGTTCTCGCCGTCCGAACCGGCGACGATCGGCGAGATGCCGTTCTCCTCGGTGGGGCCGATCACGACGGCGCCGGCGCCGTCGCCGAAGATCATGCCGGTACTGCGGTCCTCCGGATCCATGCCGACGGACATGGTCTCGGCGCCGATCACCACGGCGTAGGTCGCGCTGCCCGCACGGATCGAGTCGACGGCGGCACTGAGCGCGTAGCCGAAGCCGCCGCAGCCGGCCGAGACGTCGTAGGCGGCGATGCCGTTGAGGCCGATGTCGGAGGCGATGATCGGGGCGCCGTGCGGGGTGTTCGACGGCCAGCTGCTGCTGCCGAACACCAGCAGGTCGATCTTCTCCCGGTCGATGCCCGAGTTCTCGATGGCGCGGTCGGCGGCCTTGGTGGCGATGTAGCGCATGTCCTCGTCGCCGGTCACGAAACGACGGCTGCGGATGCCGGTGCGCTCGTAGATCCATTCGTCACTCGAGTCCATCACCTTGCACAGTTCGTCGTTGGTGACGACGCGCGCCGGGCGGTAGGCGCCGATGCCGAGCATCGACACGTTCGGATTGCCCTGGGTGGTCTTCAGCTGCGCCACGAATTCATGTCCTCCATCCGCGACCGCACCATTGCATCGCGCCGGTTGAAATAGTAGTCGGCGACCTACGGCGCCGTAAGCGTGGGCGCGGTGTGTTCCCGCGCGCGCAGGGTCAGGAGTCCGCCGACGACGGACAGAACGGCCGCCATGGCGAACAGCAGCGAGAATCCGCCGACGGCGGCGACGAGGCCGGCGCCCAGGATCGGGCCGATCAGCTGGCCGAGGGCGGCGGCGACGTTGACGACGCCGAGATCGCGGCCGTGGTCCTCCTCGTGCGGCAGCAGATCGGTGGCGAAGGCGAGGCCGACGGTGGAGAACGCGCCGTAGCCGACGCCCATCAGCGCCGCGCCGACGATCGTCATGGTGAAGGTCTGGTGCGCGCAGATCGCGACGCCCGACAGTGCCTGCACCATCGCGGCGGCGACGGTCAGCGCGCGCCGGTGACCGGTGCGGTCGGAGTAGATGCCGGAGACGATCGACGAGATGACGACGAACACGGTGTAGACGACGACCAGGACCAGCAGGTTGTCCTCGGCGGTCGACTTCTCCTGGTGCAGTCCGTACAGCAGGAAGAACAGGAACAGCGACGTGCCGAGCGCGTTGCCGATGTTCGCGACGAGGCGGCCGGTCAGCATCCAGCTGAAGTCGCGGTCCCGCAGGGACCGGAGGGCGTCGCGTTCGCTCGCGGCCTTGTGAGTCTCGCCGGGCCGCTTCGGGTCGGGAAGCAGGCAGGCGGCTCCGGTGCCGACGACGGCGATCAGGATCGCGAGGACCAGGTAGCCGACCAGGACGCTCAGCCCGAGTGTGACGATGAGGCCGACGCCGACCACGATGCCGGCGGCCTGCGAGGAGCCGACGGCCGCCGACGCGGCACCACGCTGATCGGCGGGCAGTTGGTCGGCGATGAGCGCGGTGAAGGCGGCCGAGGCGATCGCCACACCGACGGAGACGCCGATCCAGGCGGCGCCGACGAATACCGGCCGGTGGGCGAAGCCGGTGAGCACCAGGCAGATCGTGGTGAGCCAGACGCCGGCCAGGGACCAGACGCGTCGCCGGCCGCCGAGCCAGGTCGGGAAGCGGCGGCTGTCGGTGCGGTCCGACAGGGCGCCGGCGAGCGGGCCGGCGACGACGCCCACGAGTCCTCCGACTCCCAGGATCAGTCCGGACACGACCACGCCGTGCACCCAGCGGTCCCCGTCGGAGGAGACCTGGTCGTCGAGCTGCAGGGGAAGGAGCAGTTGCAGCGGAGTGAGCTGCACCATCCAGATGATCAGCCAGGCCAGAGTGAACAGGGTCATCCAGCCGCGTCCGACACGTGTTCTCATCGCGCCACCGTATCTGACAACACGTTGTGTCATCGGGTTCCGGTGTGATCCAGGTCTCCGCTAGAGTGTTCCCAGCTGAATGTGATCTGGATCAAACAAGGGAGTGAACATGAAGCGCAACACCATCATGGGGGCGGCCGCCTCCGCCCTGCTTCTCGCCGGTGCGGTGGCGACGACGACCGTCGCGCATGCCACGGGAGATCTCGGCAAGCGCGGGGCCGAATACGTCTCGCTGGGCGATTCGTTCGTCGCGAACGGGTCGTTCTTCGACGGCCGGAACCCGCAGTCCGGTTGTATGCAGGCCGCCGACAACGTGGGCCGGCTCGTCGCGAAGAAGATGCCGGGCGTGAGCTTCGCGGACTGGGCCTGCGGTGGAGCCGACACCGAGGACTTCACCAAGAACACCCCGATGGGTCCGCAGATCCATGGTCTGTCGGCCAAGACGAAGTACGTCTCCATCTCGATCGGCGGCAACGACGAATCGCTGTTCTCCGGTCTCATCCAGGACTGCGTCATCGGCGCGTTCTGCACCCCGCAGGCCGAACAGGCGGCGAACGCCAAACTCGCCCGGCTCGGCCCCAAGCTCGACGGTGCGTACGCCGCCGTCCGCAAGGCCGCACCGAACGCCAAGGTCGTGGTGCTGGAGTATCTGAAGATCATGCCGCGCAGCGCGAACGGCTGCTTCGCCGACGTCCTGATGGGCCAGCACGGCGTCGACGTCGCCAACCGGACGCAGGCCAAGCTGAACGAGACCATCGGTAAGGAGGCCGCCAAGGCGGGCTTCACCGTGGTCAACGCCCAGCAGCCCACCGGTCACGACATGTGCGCCGCCGACGGCAAGCGCTACGTGTCGTTCACCGGTGTCGGCCCGAAGGACGAGGGCATCCCGATCCATCCGACGATCGCCGGCCGCAAGTACACCGCGGCCCTGATCGCGAACGCGTTCAAGGCATGAGCAGGCTCGCCCGCTGGGCGGCTCCGGTCGCCGCACTCGCCGTGGTGGGTGTCGGAGCGGCGACCGCCCCGACCGCCCATGCGGCACCGGATCTGGGGAAACGCGGCGCACGATACGTCTCGATCGGTGACTCGTACGTGGCCGCCGGTTCGAATGTCGACAACGTGAACGTCACCCGCGGTTGCTCGCAGGCGCCGGACGACGTCGGTCACCTGGTGGCCCGGCGGATGCCGGGCACCACCTTCGCGGACTGGGCGTGCAGCGGCGCCGACACCGACGACATCGTGAAGAACACCTCGATGGGCCCGCAGGTCCACGGCCTCGGTCCGGCCACGCGGTACGTGTCGGTGTCCATCGGCGGCAACGACGAGGCGATCTTCGGTGACCTGGTCGACGACTGCCTGATCGGATCGAAGTGCACGCCGCAGGTGAAGGCGAAGACCTTCGCCAAGATCGAGCGGCTCGGCACGCGACTCGACGGCACCTACGCCGCCATCCGGTCGGCGGCGCCGAACGCGAAAGTGGTGGTCGTGGGCTACCTGCGGGTGCTGCCGAAGGATCCGCGCGGCTGCTTCATCGATGCGCTCACCGGTCGCGCGAACGTCGCGTTCGCGAACCGTGCGCAGACCGCATTGAACGACACCATCCGGGATGCGGCCGGACGTGCCGGCTTCACGGCCGTCAACATCGATCAGAAGCCGGGTCACGACATGTGCGCACCGGACGGCCGGCGGTACGTGTCGCTGACCGGATTCGGTCCCGGCGACGAGGGGACGCCGATCCATCCGACGATCACCGGTCGCCGGCACGTGGCGGGCCTGATCGCGTCGGCGTTCAAGTCCTGACCCGGCACGCGGTGCGCGCGGCGCGGTAGCGGTGTCCCTCGACCGTGCGGACCGACAGGCCGGTGATGTCGGCGATCTGCTGATTGCTGAGTCCGGCTTCGACCAGACGCACGATCTCGCGCTGGCGGGGCGTCAAGCCGTCGGCGCTGCTGGCGGCCTGAACCGCCACCGTGCGGATGCCGTGCGTCGTGGTGGTCGCCGAGGCCCGCTGGAGGGCGGACAGGGCGGCGCCCTGGCGTCCTCGTTGACGGAGCAGGAGAGTGGCCTGCGCGTCGGCGTCGGTGGCCGCTCCCACCAGCCGCGCGGCGCGTGACGCCGCGGCGGCCGTGGTCAGGGCTTCCGGGTCGCCGGCGCCGAGCGCCCGGGCGTGGGCGGCCAGGAGCGCGGCCCGGGGACACTGCGGCAGCTCGTCGGCCAGTGCGGCCAGCCGGTCGGCGGGGGCGGGGTCGCCGAGCCGGACGACGGTCTCCAGGCAGTACGCCTCCTGCGCCAGCTGTCCGCGGCTTCGGGCGAGGCCGGCCGCATCACCGGCGAGGGCGACGGCCGATTCGAGGAGTCCGAGGCCGGCCTCCCGCCAGGCGCGGATCACGCCGACTCTCGGACGGAAGAACTCGTAGGTCTCGCCACGGGCCTGGTCCAGCTGCGCGAGCATCGCATCGGCGGTCCCGGTGTCGCCGCCCTGGGCGGCCGCCTCGGCGCACGCCAGCCAGAACGGGTAGCGGACGAACTCGGGTTGCCCTGCTCGGTCCAGGCCGTCGAGAGCGGTGCGGAGGTGGGCGACGGCATCGGCCATCCGGCACTCGGCGAGCGCCGTCAGGCCGGCCAGGCCGGTGAGCCAGTGCGTCCCGGGGCCGGGCAGCCCGGGGATCCGGCGAACCATCTCGTCGAGTGCGCGGGCCGCCCCGCCGATGTCGCCGCACAGGTGACGGGCCTGGATCTCCAGGCACCCGAGCGCGACCCGCTGGTGCGGGGCCATCCGCCAGCGGTCGGCCTGCTGGTCGCCGATGGCCATCGCGTCGTCGACGAGGCCTGTCCGGCCGGTGTCACCGCCGGCGATCACCGCGCCCATCGTGAAGAACATCCGCGCCAGTTCGGTGAGGTCGCCGGCGGTGGACAGGGGCTCGAGGACCCGGCAGGCCTGCGTCGCCTCCCCGTCCGCGGCCAGAACGAAGCCGAGCGCTGCACGGCCGGAACTCGCGGAGAGTGCGCCGGACGCCGCCGACTCGTCGACGATCTCCCGGGCTCGCCGCAGATCGCCCCGGCCGGTCACCTGGTTGTAGACGCGCAGCATCGTGGCGACCTCCACGATCACCGGCTCATCGGCACTGCGGGCCGCGGCGAGCAGGGCGGCCTCCGAGTCGTCACCGTGGCCGATCTGCGCGGAGATGTAGCCCTCGGTGAGCAGCGCCGCGGTCCGGAACGGGCCGGGCCCCACCTCACGGCAGTAGCGGACGGCGAGCGGGAAGTCGAGAGTGCGGACCGCGGCGTCGGCGCCGCGGACCAGCACGTGGTCCCGGTCCGCGAAGCCGGGTTCCTCGACCGCGAGGGAGGCGAGCCCCAGTTCCACACTCAGGGTGCGCCGGCTCAGATCGACGTCGCGGAGCGCGGCGACCAGTGTGTCGCGCAGGCGCCGTCGATGAGCGATCCCGGCCGACGTCCTGCGCGCCGCAGTGATCATCGGGTGAGCCACCGCCGCGACGGGGCCGGAACCGGGGGCCGGATCGTCGACGACGATCAGCGCGGCGTCCAGCGCGGCCGTCACCGCGTCGGCGTCGGTCAGCATTTCGAGGGTCTCGACCGACAGGTCGCCGGCCTCCACCAGAGCGTCGACCACCTCGGTCGCACCCGGACCGGCGGCTCGCAGGCGGGCACCGATCCGGTCACGGAGTTCACCGGGAATCTCCGGCTCGTCGTCGAGCGTCCAGATCCCGAACCGCCGGGCCAGGGCGCCGGTGCTCAGGGCCTGCGAGATCATCGCCCGCAGATAGCCGGGAGTGCCGCGGGTGGCCAGCCACAGTCGCCCCACCGTGCCGGGATCGACGGGGCCGCCGACCGCCGCCGCGATCAGTTCGCCGGTCTCGGTGCGGTCGAGGTCGCCCAGCGTGATGGTCGTGACGTCGGGTGCGTTCAGAAGGTCGTCGAGCGGCGCGGCGGGTCGGGTCGCTCCGACGGTGAGGAGCACCGGGACCCGTGCGGTGGCCATCGCCTCCGCGACGGCCGAGACGGAGGCGTCGTCGAGAAGATCGGCGTCGTCGACGACGAGGATCCCGGCCCCGTCCAGGAGGGCGTCGGCCACGGCGTCCGGTGTCGGCGGTGAGCCGGGCCGAACCCAGCGGGCGAGCGCCCCGAACGGGAGGGGGCGGCCGGCGCCGCACGCGGACACCCAGCGCGGGTCAGGATGGTCGGCGGCCAGCTCTCGCGCGGTCCGGGTGCGGCCGGACGCCTCCGGGCCGGTCACGACCAGGGCACGACCGGGTGCGAGAGCCCGTCGTGCTGAGGCGAGTTCTCGACGCCGTCCGACCCAGGGCCAGGCCTTCGCCATGCCAGGCATCCTATTCCCGCCGATGCTGTGCGGGGAAGGGCTCGCGGCCCCGCCGGATCGGGGCGCCGAGCACCTGGGACGCCCGATAGACGTGGCCTTCGACGGTGCGGACCGACACCGAGAGACGTTCGGCGATACCCCGATTCGACACTCCGCGCCGGACGAGCGCGACGATGGTGCGCTGTCGTTCGCTGAGGCCGCTGGCCCGATCGGCCGCCCGGATCGCCGGGCTGTCCAGACCGATCGCCGCGGCCTGGGTGAGGGCGCGGTCGAGTGCATCGAATCCGGTCTGGCCGTCGCCGGTCCGGAACAGGCCGGTGGCGGCCTGCGCGGACGCGTCGGCGAACGACGCGCTGTCCCCGTTGTCGAGATATTCCTGCGACACCGCCAGCAGCAGGTGCGGGTCACCGGCCTCGAGGGCACGGGCGTGGCGGTCGACGGTGACGATCCGCGGCATCGACGGTGCGGCCGCGAGCAGACGCGCGGCGCGCTCGCCGGCGTTCGCGGCACCGAACCGCAACGCGGTCTGCAGACAGTAGGCGGCGACGCCGTACCGTTGCCGCGCCTGCGCGGCATCGGTGGCCGCCAGCAGACGCGCGACGGCCTCCTCGGGACGGCCGGCCGCGCACCAGGCCCGGCACACCTCCACCCGGGGTTCGAGGTAGCCGAAGCCGTGATTCGGGTGCTTGCTGAGGCGGGACAGCAGGCGGCGGGCAGTCCGTCCGTCGCCGCCGGCCGCGGCCGCCTCGGTGTACGCCAGGCACGCGGGATACCAGATGAACGGTGGCGCGCCGGCGTCGTCGAAGCCGTCCACGGCGTCGCGTGCCAGGTCGAGGGCCCGCCGGACCTCGCCCGTGGCCATCTCCGTGATGCTGCGGAGACCGGACAGACAGAACTGCGAGATGCCGGGGAACGGGGCCAGACGCGGAGCCAGACGCCCCACGGCGTCGCGGGTGGCGGGAACGTCGCCGGACAACGAGAGAGCCAGCACCATCGCGGCACCGAGCTGGGTCTGCTGGGAGGCCGCCATCGCGGACCCCTCCAGTTGCTCGAACGCCGCCTGGATCGAGGTCAGCAGGCCCGGGTGGTCGCCCAGCGCACTGGTCGCGGTCACCCGCCCGAGCGCCGCGATCAGTCCGGCGACCCCGTGCCGGTCGATCGGCGTCCGGTACGGCGGCCGCGGGGGATCGTCGGGCATCGCGGCCACCGACGCCGCGGCGTCACCGCTGATCGCCGTGAGGAAACCCGCCACGCTGCGTCGTGTCTCCTCACTCGTCGCCGGATCCTCGCCCAATGTCCGCAACGGTGCCGGGTCGTTCTCCACCCACAGCGAACCTCCGGTCCGCATGAGGGCGATGGTCTCGAGTGTCTCGGGGTCGCCGGTCTGTGCCGCCAACCCGTCGAGCACCTCCTCGGACGTCTTCTGATCACCGAACGCGGCGAGCGCGTAGCCGTAGATGATCCGGGCATAGGTGTGCTGTTCGCCGGCCTCGTCGACCTTGCCGGCCAGGGATGCGGCCAACGGCATGTCGAGGACGGACAGCGCCGCTTCCGCGCCGTGGACGAGAACGGAGTCCCGGTTCGCCGCGGCGGGCACACCGGTCGCCCGTGCCTCGTTGCCGGTGGAGGTACCGGCCGCCAGGACCGCCATCCGGAGGGTGTGACCGTAGTCGGACCGGATCAACGGGTCGTCGCCGACGGCCTCGACGATCTCGGTCCGGATCCGCAGGCGATCGTCGGGTGACAGTGATTCGCGATGGACCTCGCCGTACAGCGGGTGCGCGAGGCGAGTGGTCCAGCCGCCTCCCGGCACCACGGTGATCAGACCACGCGACTCGGCGGTCTCGATCGCCACTGTGCCGATCAGTCGGGTGAGCGCCGCCAGCGGCAGCGATTCGGCTTCGGCGAGGACGTCGATCAGGCGACAGAGTCCGGCGTCGCGGTTCAGCATCGACTCGACCGTGCTCCGCAGATCGTCGGACACGGTCCGGGGATCACCGCCGGTGGCGACCAGAGTCGTCAGGAACAGCGGGTTGCCGCCGGAGCGGCGCCACAGTTCGGTCGCCGACCGCTCGTCGGGGGAACGACCGCCCGCGGCGAGGAACTGGGCGACCTCGGCGCGCGTGAACCGTGCGAGCTCGATGCGTTCGACGTTGCCGAGCGCGAGGACCTCGCTCACCGCCGGACCGAGCTCCTCGCCGCTGCGGAGCGTCAGCATCAGACGCGTGGCCGATCCGCCGGCCAGCTGGTGGATGAGGAACATCGACAGGTCGTCGGCGAGATGGACGTCGTCGACCACCAGCAGGGTGGGTTGGGTGCGGTCGGTGAAAGTGGTCAGCAGTTCGGAGAACCGCTGCAGCGGATCGCTGCGCGCCGGGTCGGCCCACTTCTCGAAGATTCCGAACGGCACGTCGCGTGTCGACGGGTCGGCCTGCGTCCAGTAGGTGGCGAGCCGTCCGGCGTCGGCTTCGGCGACCTCCCGGGCCAGCCGGGTCTTGCCGATGCCGGCCGGTCCGGTCAGCACCAGCACCGGCCGATCAGGGTGGGTGAGGAGCCGCCGGATCCGCGACCGCTCGTCCTCGCGGCCGACGAAGACGGTGTGCGAGGCCGCCGGTGGTGTGTATCCGGGACCGGATTCGCCGTGGACGCGCACGGATCACCGTGCCGTCGGGCGGAGAGAGATGCGACCCATGATCAGCCCCTTCGATGATGAGCTGTGCTGCTCATTGTTCATCGAAACCCGACACGTGGCCGGCGATTCGAGTAGTCGACTACTCGAAAAACAGGGCTACCAGGTGTGGACGATGTTCTGGGCGTCCACCAGCCCGTCCTTCACGAGGAGTTCGGTGGCGTCGATTCCGTTGCGGATCAACAACTCCACCTCGTCCTTGTCGGCCGACGGGAAGGGCTTCAACACGAAGTCCGCCGGATCCTGACGGCCGGGAGGACGACCGATGCCCAGACGCACGCGCAGATAGTCGCGGGTGCCGACGGCCTGCGAGATCGACCGCAGGCCGTTGTGGCCGCCTTCGCCGCCGCCCTGCTTGAGCCGCACCTGACCGAAGTCGATGTCCAACTCGTCGTGCAGGACGATCAGATCCTGCGGAGCGACGTCGTAGTACTTGACCAGCGGGCCGATCTGCCGCCCGGTGGTGTTCATGTAGGTCCGTGCCTTCGCGACCAGGACCGGTTCGGGAGTTCCCGACGGTCCGGGCAGCCGTACGGTCGCCACCTCGGCGCCCGACTTCTTGTGCACGGTGTACTTCTCGCCGTACGAGAAGACCAGGCCATCGGCGACCATTGCGCCGATGTTGTGCCTGGTCTTCTCGTAAGCGGGACCGGGATTCCCCAGTCCGACGATCAGCGTCGGAATTACTCCGAGGCTTCCTCGGCGGGAGCGGCGTCGCCCTCGGTCTCGCCGCCCTCGGCGTCGCCCTCGGCGGCGTCGTCGGCCGGCTCCTCGGCCTGCTTGGCCTCGTTGATGGCGACCAGCGACAGGCCCTCATCGGAGACCAGGGTGGCACCCTCGGGCAGCGTGATGTCGCCGGCGTGGATGATGGTGCCGGCCTCGGCGCCCTCGATGGAGACGACGATGTTCTCCGGGATGTGCAGGGCCTCGGCCTCGATCTCGATGGCGCTGGCGTCCTGGACCACCAGGGTGCCCGGTGCGGCGTTGCCCTCGATGACCAGCGACACCTCGACGGTCACCTTCTCGCCGCGGCGGACGATGAGGAGGTCGACGTGCTGCAGGAAGTTGCGCAGCGGATGGATGTCGACCTGCTTGGTCAGCGCGAGCTGGCTCTTGCCGTCGATGTCCAGGTCGATGACGGCGTTCATGCCGTTCTTGCGCAGGATGGCGGCCAGCTCACGGTTCGGGAGCAGCAGGTGCTGGGGGTCGGCGCCGTGGCCGTACAGAACGGCCGGAACCTGGCCTTCGCGGCGGGCGCGGCGGGCGGCGCCCTTGCCCTTGTCGTCGCGAACGGCGACGTTCAGCTTCGGGGTATCGGTAGCCATGTGGCTCTCCTCGGATCGTGGGGCCCGGCTGTTCCGGGCCACTCGGGTGGTTTCGCGGCAACTGTGGGAAACACAAACTGTGGAAAACACAGTCGGCGTGCCGAGACGATCACCACGCACTCCGAGTGCGAGAGAGAACCTCCAGGTCGCGCCGATCACGGTGATCCCTGCAGCGGGTTCACCCTCGCCGTGACAACGGCAGTGAGCCTAACATGAGTCGATGACGTCACGGAAACCGGAAGACCTGGTCACAGACTTTTTCGCCGCGCTCGCGCAGCATCGGGTCGACGATGCGCTCGCCGACATCGACGACGGGATCGTCTACACGAACGTCGGCCTGCCGACGGTGCGCGGCAAGAAGCGGTTCGGAAAGCTCATGCACGGGCTCAACGGGTCACTGG
The DNA here is from genome assembly GCF_047600565.1 of Gordonia sp. (in: high G+C Gram-positive bacteria). Classification (GTDB taxonomy): domain Bacteria; phylum Actinomycetota; class Actinomycetes; order Mycobacteriales; family Mycobacteriaceae; genus Gordonia. Next base: position 1,634,670 of record NZ_JASGKN010000001.1, on the reverse strand, counting down.
TGAGTTTCGACGCCGAGATCGTGGCGATCGCCGCCGACTGTGCATCGTCGGGGTCGGGCACGACGGTGGTGCTGACCGAGCGGTGGGACGAGTTGACCATCGGCCCGATCCGCACCCTGTTCTGGGTGTGCGGCCACAACGAGATCGTCGACGGCCGGATCACGGTGTGGCGCGACTACTTCGACTTCTGGAAGTGTCTGCGCGCCTTCGGCCGGGGACTGGTGGCGATCCCGTTCCCGTCGACGCTGCCGCAGCTGCGGAATCCGGTGAGCGCCCTGCCCCCGAACGTCCCCTGAGTCGCCCAACGCTCCTTGAGCTTGTCGAAAGGAGTCCCGACTGCTCGCCTCGGTTGCTCAGAGGATCTCGTCGACGCTCTCGATCGGCCGCGCGAGACGGGCGCCCTTGTCGGTGACGACGAAGGGACGCTCCACCAGCACCGGGTGCGCGACCATCGCGTCGAGGATCTGGTCGTCCGTGGCGTCGGCGAGGTTCAGCTCCTTGTAGAGCGGCTCCCGGCGGCGTGCCGCCTGGGCCGGCGACAGCCCGGCATCGGCGAACAGCTGCTGCAACTGCTCGCGGGTCCAGCCCTCATCGAGGTACTTCACCACGGTCGGTTCGACACCGGCCTCACGCAGCCGCTCGAGCGTCTTGCGGGACGTCGTGCAGCGGGGGTTGTGATAGATGGTGGCATCCATCCGTCCACCGTAGCGTGCCGGAATACAGTGACCGGGTGAGCGACTTCCGCGACCGGCTGCGTGCACTGCCGGTGTTTCCCGACGACCTGACGGTCTTCGATCTCGCGGCGCTGCCGGTCGATCCGCTGGACCTCGTTAGGGATTGGCTGGCCGACGCGATCGCATCCGGGGAGCGTGCGCCGCACGCCGCAGCGTTCGTCACCGTCGACGACCACGGTCGTCCGGCGACGCGCAGCCTGACCGTCAAAGACGTCGACGATCGCGGCGTGCACGTCGCGAGTCGGCGGAGTTCCAGGAAAGGACGACAGCTCGCCGCGAACCCGTCGTCGTCGGTGTTCTTCTACTGGCGAGAACTCGCTCGCCAGCTGGAACTCGTCGGGACCGCGACTCCACTGTCGGCCGAGGAGTCGCTGGCCGACTGGCGAGCGCGCCCCACGTACGCGGGCACCGACGATCCCGACTGGCAGGTGTGGGCCGTCCGTCCGGACAGAGTCGAATTCCTGCAGGCGACGCACGACCGGAATCACCGTCGCGCGCTGTACGTCCGCACCCCCGACGGGTGGGAGGTCACGACGTCCGGGGACTGATCAGGCGTTGCCGTCGAACAGGCTGGTGACCGAGCCGTTCTCGAAGACCTCGCGGATCGTCTGCGCCAGCAGCGGGGCGATCGACAGCACCGTCAGGTTGTCGAAGCGCTTCTCCTCCGGGATCGGCAGCGTATCGGTCGCGATGACCTCCTTGGCGCCGCAGGTCGACAGCCGCTCGGTGGCCGGGTCGGAGAACACGCCGTGGGTGGTGGCGATGATGACGTCGCCGGCACCGGCCTCCTTGAGGACCTTCACCGCACCGGCGATGGTGCCGCCGGTATCGATCATGTCGTCGATCAACACACAGGTCTTGCCCTTGACCTCGCCGACCACGCGGTTCGACACCACCTGGTTGGCGACATCGGGGTCGCGGGTCTTGTGCACGAAGGCCATCGGCGCGCCGTCGAGGGCGTCTGCCCACTTCTCGCCGACCTTCACGCGTCCGGCATCCGGGGACACCACACAGATGTTGTCGGTGCCGTAGTGCTCGCGGACGTACTCGGCCAGCTGGCCCTGCGCGTGCATGTGGTCGACGGGGCCGTCGAAGAAGCCCTGTATCTGGTCGGTGTGCAGATCGACGGTGACGATGCGGTCAGCGCCGGCGGTCTTGAACAGGTCGGCCATCAGGCGGGCCGAGATCGGCTCACGGCCGCGGTGCTTCTTGTCCTGGCGCGCATACGGGTAGAACGGCAGGATGGCGGTGATGCGCTTGGCCGATCCGCGCTTGAGCGCGTCGATCATGATCAGCGTCTCCATCACCCAGTGGTTGGTGGGGTAGGGGCAGCTCTGCAGGACGAAGGCGTCCGAGCCGCGCACCGACTCCTCGAACCGCACGAAGATCTCGCCGTTGGCGAAGTCACGCGCCGTCTGCGGCGTGATCGGGATGCCCAGCTCGTCGGACACGGCCTGTGCCAGGTCGGGGTGTGCACGCCCCGCGAACAGCATCAGGTTCTTCTGGTTGTCGACGGTCCAGGTCATGAGCCGCTCTCCTCGTTGTTCTTCCGGGCGTTACGCGCGGCGGTGGCCGCGGGGCTGTCGGGGCGCTTGTTCAGAACCCAGTCTTCGATGACGCGCTGTGCGCCCGCCGACACCGCGAGGGCGCCGGGCGGGACGTCGTCGCGCACGACGGTACCGGCACCGGTGTAGGCGCCGTCGCCGACGGTCACCGGCGCGACGAACATGTTGTCCGAACCGGTCCGGCAGTGGGCGCCGATCTGCGTGCGGTGCTTGTTCACGCCGTCGTAGTTGACGAAGACGCTGGAGGCGCCGATGTTGGTCTGTTCGCCGATCTCGGCGTCGCCCACATAGGTGAGGTGCGGAACTTTGCTGCCGGGGCCGATCTGCGCGTTCTTGGTCTCCACGAACGTGCCGATCTTGCCCGCCTCACCCAGGTCGGTGCCGGGACGCAGGTAGGCGTACGGGCCGACGGTGGTGTCGGCGGCGAGGACGGCGTCGCTGCCGTGGGTGCGGATCACCGAGGCCCGATCGCCGACGGTGACGTCGCGCAGGGTGGTGTCCGGTCCGATGAGGGCGTCGTCGCCGACGGTGGTCGTGCCGAGCAACTGGGTGGAAGGCTCGATGCGCACGTCCTGCCCGATCCGCACGTCCACGTCGATCCAGGTGGTGGCCGGGTCGACCACGGTGACGCCGGCCAGCTGATGGCGGCGCACGACGCGTCGGTTCAGTTCGGCGCCGAGTTCGGCGAGCTGGGCACGGTCGTTGCAGCCGGCGACGACGGCGGGGTCGTCGACCACCAGCGAGCGCACCAGTTTCCCGTCGGTCCGGGCGATCTCCACCAGATCGGTCAGGTAGTACTCGCCCTGGGCGTTGTCGGTCGAGAGTCCGGCCAGACCGGACCGCAGGGTGGCCGCGTCGAAGGCATAGATGCCGGCGTTGACCTCGCCGATGGCGCGCTGTTCGTCGGACGCATCCTTGTGCTCGACGATCGCGGTCACCTCACCGTCCCCGGCTCGCACGATCCGGCCGTATCCGGTGGGGTCGTCCACGAGGAAGCTGGTGAGCGTGACGGCGGCGCCGGGGGCGGCGGTGTGCTCGGCGACCAGCGACTGGAGGGTCGCGCCGTCCAGGAGGGGGGCGTCGGCGACCGTCACCAGAACGGTGCCGGAGAAGTCGTCGGGGAGGGCCGTCATGCCGGCGCGGGCGGCGTCTCCGGTGCCCAGCGGCTCGTCCTGGATCGCGATCGCGATGTCGCGGCCGAGTTCGTCGGCGACGCGCCGGATCTCCGCGCTCACCTTCTCGCGTTCGTGGCTGACGACGGCGATCAGATGGTCGGGGGCGATGTCGTTCGCGCCGTGGAGGGCGTGCGAGACGAGGGTGCGTCCGCCGATCGAGTGCAGGATCTTGGGGGTCTTGGACTTCATCCGGGTACCGGCACCGGCCGCCAGAACGATCACAGCGGTATGCGCGCCGGTGTTCTCGGTCATTCGAGTCCTTCGTGTCGATCGGCCTACGACCACCGAATCCTACGCAGCGTCGTCGAGTGGGCGGTAGTCGGGCTCGGTCTCTCAGACGCTAATCGGCGGGACGGAAGAACCGGTACGGTTCGTGCCATGAGCACTCAGAAAGTAGCCATTGTCACCGGTGCGGCCCGCGGAATCGGCGCCGCCACCGCTCAGCGTCTGGCCTCCGACGGCATGGCCGTCGCCGTGCTGGATCTCAACGCGGATTCCTGCCAGGACACCGTCGATGCCATCACCAAGGCCGGCGGCAGCGCGATCGCCGTCGGCGCGGACGTCTCCGACGAGGCGCAGGTGATCGACGCCGTCGACACGGTGACCGACAAGCTGGGCGCTCCGACCGTGCTGGTCAATAACGCCGGTGTCCTGCGCGACAACCTGCTGTTCAAGATGTCCGTCGACGACTGGGACACGGTGATGGGCGTGCACCTGCGGGGCGCCTTCCTGATGAGCAAGACCTGCCAGCGCCACATGGTGGACGCCGGCTGGGGCCGGATCGTGAACCTGTCGAGCACCTCGGCGCTCGGCAACCGCGGCCAGGCGAACTATTCGGCCGCCAAGGCCGGCATGCAGGGCTTCACCAAGACTCTGGCGATCGAGCTGGGCCGCTTCGGCGTCACCGCCAATGCGATCGCGCCGGGATTCATCCAGACCGACATGACCAAGGCGACCGCCGAGCGCATCGGTGTTCCGTTCGACGACTTCATCAAGGCGTGCGCGGACGACACCGCCGTCAAGATCGCCGGCCAGCCGGAGGACATCGCCAATGCGGTGTCGTTCTTCGCCGCCGAAGCCGCCCGCTACGTGACCGGCCAGGTGCTGTATGTGGCCGGCAAGCCGATGAACTGAACGCCCGTCGCGCGCCCGGAGCGATCCGGTCCGCCTCGGCACCCGGGTGACGTACCGTGAGGCGATGGCTTCGGACCCTTCTACGTTCACACCCGGCGACCTGTTGGAGCGCGCGCTTCTGCAGGTCGGCCGGGGTGGCGATGGTTCGCGGTCGGATCGGACCCGGACCAAGCTTCTCGATGCGGCGTACGGCCAGTTCTGTGAGAACGGCATCGCCCGGACCTCGATGGAAGAGGTGGCGCGCCGGGCGGGTACCGCCCGGATCACCATCTATCGCAAGTTCGACAGCAAGGACGCCTTGGTCGACGCGGTGATGCTCCGCGAGTTCAGCCGCTACCTCGAGGCTTTTCGCGAGGAGGCGGCCCGGGCGCGCACCGTCCAGGACCGGGTGGTGTCGACGCTGGTGACGTCATTGCGCACGATCGGCCGCAATCCGCTGATCATGCGTCTGCTGGAGACCGAGCCGGCGATGGTGCCGGGCCTGGTCGGCGGTGGTGATGGCCGGACGATGGGGGAGGTCCGGCGGTTCATCGCGATGCAGCTCGCTCAGGAGCAGCAGGCCGGGAACATTCCGGCGCACGTGCCGATCGACATGGCCGCCGAGATGCTGGTGCGATTGTGTGCGTCGTTGATCACCACACCCAGTGATCTGATCGACCTCGACGACCTGCCGAAGCTGCGGCAGTTGGCACGAGAGTTCGTGCTGCCGATCCTGGGACTGGATTCGCGATGATTCGTCCGGTTCGGCTGCGCGCGTGGTGGTCCTCTGCCACCATCGGAACATGAAACAAATCGGAGGCGTTTGTAACGTCGCGGCCGGGTGGTGGTCCTGATGCCGGAAGAGGTCGACGCACCGGAACCGATCGGGCTCGACTACCCGATGGCGTACCTGCCGGACCTGGCGCAACGTCGTCCGCGACTGACCAACGCGCAGACGCGGATCCGGATCGGCTCCACGAAGAAGCGTGCCACGAGCGCTGACAAGCCTGCGGTGATCACCGAGGCCGTCGAGTTCTGGCAGCTGGCGGGCGCGGCGGCCAATGTCGTCATGCAACTGGGCTGGACGGAAGTCGCATACGGGGTGATGGAGAGCAAAGTCGAATCCGGCTCGCTGATGAAGCATCCGTGGAAACGGGCGCGGACGACCACGCAGTACCTGAGCGTCGCGATCCTCGGCACCGAAGAAGAGCGGATCGCGCTGCGCAAGGCGATCGACTCGGCGCACCGCCACGTGAAGTCCGATGCCGACAGTCCCGTGAAGTACAACGCCTTCAATCGAGAGCTGCAGTTGTGGGTGGCCGCCTGCCTCTATGTGGGTCTCGAGGACACGCACCAGTTGCTTCACGGGCTGATGAGCGAGGACGACGCAGAGCTCTTCTATCAGACCGGCAAGGTCCTGGGCACCACCCTGCAGGTGACCGACGAGATGTGGCCGGCTACGCGCAAGGACTTCGACGTCTACTGGAACACGGCGTGCGAAAGAGTTGTCATCGACGACAGGACGCACGCCTACTTGAACGACCTGGTCGACCTGAAGATGATCAACCCGTTCATTCGGCTGCCGTTCAAGCACATGCTGCGCTTCCTGACCGTCGGCTTCCTTCCGCCGATCTATCAGGAGCAGTTGGGGCTGGTCTGGACCGACCGTCAGAGGCGCTCGTTCGAAGCGCTGTTCCGGTTCGTGTCGACCACCAACCGGTTCCTGCCGGCCTGGCTGCGTCGCGGTGGAGCGAATGCGGCGATGGTCGATTTTCGGTGGCGCCGTAGCCACGACAAGGCGCTCATCTAGCTGTAGTGCTCAGGGACATTGTTTGATCTGGCTGCCCTGATCTGAAGAGAACCTCCCGGCAGAGTGGAGCTTGCTTACCACTCGCTCTGCAAAACAGGAGGTTCTCGTGTCCCACGCTAATGCGGCACTGACGCCACGACAACGGCTGAAGCTCGCGCGCAAGGTCATCGATGACGGATGGTCAGTTGGTGCAGCTGCCGACTACTTCCGAGTGTCCTGGCCGACGGCGCAGAAATGGGCCCGCCGGTACCTCGAGCTCGGACCCGAAGGCATGGCCGATCGGTCCTCGCGGCCGCACTCTCATCCGAACCGGACGCCGCTGCCGGTGGTGAAGAAGATCGTGCACCTACGGATCCGTAAACGCTGGGGTCCAGTCCAGATCGCCGGCCGGTTGAACCTGCCGGCCTCCACGGTGCACGCGGTGCTGGTGCGGTGCCGCCTCAACCGGCTCTCTCATGTCGAGGTGAAGACCGGTGAACCGATCCGACGCTACGAACACGACACACCCGGCTCGTTGATCCACGTCGACGTCAAAAAACTCGGCAACATCCCAGATGGCGGCGGGTGGCGCTCTGTCGGCCGCAGCCAAGGCGGCCGCAACCGAGCAGTCACAGCCACTGAACGCAACAAGCGCCGTCAGCCGTTAATGCGGCACGCCTACGTGCACACCGTCATCGATGACCACTCCCGCGTGGCCTACGCCGAGATCCACGACGACGAGAAGGCGGTCACCGCGATCGGTGTGCTGCAGCGGGCCGTGTCCTGGTTTGCCGATCGAGGGGTTCGCGTGCAGCGAGTCCTCTCCGACAATGGCTCGGCATACCGATCCAAGGACTGGCAACGGGCCTGCAACCAGCTTGGTATAAGACCCCAACGCACCCGCCCATACCGTCCACAGACGAACGGCAAAATCGAACGATTCCACCGCACCCTGGCCGACGGTTGGGCCTACTCGCGGCACTACAACTCAGAGTCAGCACGCCGAGCCGCCCTGCCAGCCTGGCTGCACTTCTACAATCACCACAGGCCCCACACCGCCACCGAGAAGCGCCCTCCGATCAGCCGCCTCTCAAACAACCTGCCTGAGCACTACATCTAGCCGGACGGTTCTGTGGCAGAATCGACCGCGCCATCCGCCGTGGTGTAATCGGCAACACTCCTGATTTTGGTTCAGGCATTTCAGGTTCGAGTCCTGGCGGCGGAGCACATCGAGTCCTGCAGAGGGGGCATGCCGTGGCTGCCGAGGCGTTCGTGTCCAACGGGGTGGCCCGCTGCGGGTGGTGTGCGGCGACACCGGACTACGTGCGCTACCACGACGACGAGTGGGGCGTTCCGGTCGACGACGACACCCGGCTGTTCGAGAAGCTCTGCCTCGAAGGCTTCCAGTCCGGCCTGAGCTGGCTGACCATCCTCAACAAGCGGGAGAACTTCCGGGCGGCGTTCGCCGGGTTCGACATCCCGTCGGTGGCGGCCTTCGGCGACGACGACGTCGCGCGCCTGCTCGCCGATGCCGGGATCGTGCGGCATCGGGGGAAGATCGAGGCCGCCGTCAACAACGCGCGCCGTGCACAGGAGCTGATCGCCGACGAGGGCTCACTGGCCGGCTACCTGTGGAGCTATGAGCCCGCGCAGCAGCCGGAACCGGCCACGCTCACCACGTCGCCCGAGTCGGTGGCCCTCTCGAAAGACTTGAAGAAGCGAGGCTGGAAGTTCGTCGGCCCGACCACCATGTTCGCGATGATGCAGGCGATGGGCATGGTCAACGACCACGTCGCCGACTGCGACTACCGCGCGGTCATCGACCGCAAACGCGCCGACTTCACCCGACCGGGGACGCGATAGCCGACTTCCACTCCACTTCTACGTCCTTACTGCCCCGTATAGCGATGCTCGACGGCGTATGCGCGCCGAGCATGCCTATCGGGGGAGTCTGGGACAGATGTCGGGCTCAGTCGGTGGCTGGAGGCGCGGCGGGGGAGGCGGTCGACGGAGCAGTGGAGGTCGTGCTCGGTACCTCGGAGGTCGAGGCGGTGCTCGCAGTGGGACTGCTGCCGGAGCCGGGGATCTGGGTGGTGCCGGTGATGCACCAGCCCTGACTCGGGTCGTCGGTCAGCGCGACAGTGAACGACGACGTACCACCCGACAGCGTGAGAGTGCCGTGCGCCGTGGTGCCGGCGACGGCGGCCGGCGCACCTTCGGCGAGTGAACCCGCGACGTAGGTGCCGCCACCCAGCGCCTCCTGACCGCGCAGCTGATCCATCGAATCGGTGCAGAAGGTCTGTTCGACGGCCGTCTCCAGGCCGTTCTGGTTGTAGGCCCTCACGAACAGGTCGACGATGTTCTGCGCGGTGTCGGCGTTCACCGACGGATCGGGGTCGGGTGCCGAATCCTGACTGCCGCAACCGGCCAATACGGCCGCTGTCAGCGCACCGCCGGCGATCACCGCAGCCCAGCGGATACCGGTGGGGCGGTTGTGAAGTAGCGAGGTCATGGCACCAGGCTAGCCACCGCACCGCCGACAGGCCTCTGACCAGCCGATTTGTATTTGCGGCAACGTGTGCGTAACTTATTCGAAGTCAGGCCAGCGCGGCCCGGACACCACAGCCCAGTAATGCGGATCACAGATTCGCGGGTTGCGGACCGGAAGCCGGAACTGCTAGCCTGGTGGAGTTGCCCTGAAGAAGGGCGGCGAACCCTGCTCATTGATGAACGCCGGTTTTTGCTGGTGGTGTTGGTGGGTGTGTGTTTTTTGAGAACTCGATAGTGTGTGATGGATTTTCTTGTGCCGATCGATTGGTTGGTATTGAGGGAGTCTGTCTTTTTGACAAGATGAATTTTTTGCCAGTCAATTTCTTTTTTTGGATTGTTTATTTTGGTCAGGTCTTTTCTCTGATTGATTTTTGTTGGAGAGTTTGATCCTGGCTCAGGACGAACGCTGGCGGCGTGCTTAACACATGCAAGTCGAACGGAAAGGCCCAGCTTGCTGGGTACTCGAGTGGCGAACGGGTGAGTAACACGTGGGTGATCTGCCTTGCACTCTGGGATAAGCCTGGGAAACTGGGTCTAATACTGGATATGACCACATTCTGCATGGTTTGTGGTGGAAAGCTTTTGCGGTGTGAGATGGGCCCGCGGCCTATCAGCTTGTTGGTGGGGTAATGGCCTACCAAGGCGACGACGGGTAGCCGACCTGAGAGGGTGATCGGCCACACTGGGACTGAGACACGGCCCAGACTCCTACGGGAGGCAGCAGTGGGGAATATTGCACAATGGGCGCAAGCCTGATGCAGCGACGCCGCGTGAGGGATGACGGCCTTCGGGTTGTAAACCTCTTTCGGCAGGGACGAAGCGCAAGTGACGGTACCTGCAGAAGAAGCACCGGCCAACTACGTGCCAGCAGCCGCGGTAATACGTAGGGTGCGAGCGTTGTCCGGAATTACTGGGCGTAAAGAGCTCGTAGGCGGTTTGTCACGTCGTCTGTGAAATTCTGCAGCTTAACTGCAGGCGTGCAGGCGATACGGGCAGACTTGAGTACTACAGGGGAGACTGGAATTCCTGGTGTAGCGGTGAAATGCGCAGATATCAGGAGGAACACCGGTGGCGAAGGCGGGTCTCTGGGTAGTAACTGACGCTGAGGAGCGAAAGCGTGGGGAGCGAACAGGATTAGATACCCTGGTAGTCCACGCCGTAAACGGTGGGTACTAGGTGTGGGGCTCATTTCACGAGTTCTGTGCCGTAGCTAACGCATTAAGTACCCCGCCTGGGGAGTACGGCCGCAAGGCTAAAACTCAAAGGAATTGACGGGGGCCCGCACAAGCGGCGGAGCATGTGGATTAATTCAATGCAACGCGAAGAACCTTACCTGGGTTTGACATACACCAGACGCAGCTAGAGATAGTTGTTCCCTTGTGGTTGGTGTACAGGTGGTGCATGGCTGTCGTCAGCTCGTGTCGTGAGATGTTGGGTTAAGTCCCGCAACGAGCGCAACCCTTGTCCTGTATTGCCAGCGGGTTATGCCGGGGACTTGCAGGAGACTGCCGGGGTCAACTCGGAGGAAGGTGGGGATGACGTCAAGTCATCATGCCCCTTATGTCCAGGGCTTCACACATGCTACAATGGCGCGTACAGAGGGCTGCAAGACCGCAAGGTTGAGCGAATCCCTTAAAGCGTGTCTCAGTTCGGATTGGGGTCTGCAACTCGACCCCATGAAGTCGGAGTCGCTAGTAATCGCAGATCAGCAACGCTGCGGTGAATACGTTCCCGGGCCTTGTACACACCGCCCGTCACGTCATGAAAGTCGGTAACACCCGAAGCCGGTGGCCTAACCCTTGTGGAGGGAGCCGTCGAAGGTGGGATCGGCGATTGGGACGAAGTCGTAACAAGGTAGCCGTACCGGAAGGTGCGGCTGGATCACCTCCTTTCTAAGGAGCAAACAACACTCCCATTACGTAGGCGATTGTTCTGCGGTGGGTGTTTGTTCATGGGTGAAATGCAAGGAAGCCATCAATGATCTCGGTCGCCTGTGTGCGGCTGGGTGGGTGGATGAGTGATCGGTGACGGTCCTCAACGAAGTCACACACTATCGGGGTTCTGAGAAAACAGGCCTGCAGCCGGCACCGGTGACGGTGTCGGTTGTGGTGGGTTTTCTTAACGCTCACTGCTTTCCGCTCCTGGTTTGGGGGTGCAGGGTGTGGTGGGTGTGTGTTGTTTGAGAAGTGCATAGTGGATGCGAGCATCTTGGTATCAATCCCTTGTGGGGTTGGTGCTGTTTTGATGTTTGTACTGCAATATTAGTGTTTCTGCGAAACATAACGATTTGTTGTATCCACATTCGGATCCCGGTCACCGGTTGGTGGTGGGGGTGTGTTTGTGGGTGTTGTTGTAAGTGTTTAAGGGCGTTCGGTGGATGCCTTGGTACCAGGAGCCGATGAAGGACGTGGTAGGCCGCGATAGTCCTCGGGGAGTTGTCAAACGAGCTGTGATCCGAGGGTGTCCGAATGGGGAAACCCAGCACCAGTGATGTGGTGTTACCGCCCGGTGAATGTATAGCCGGTGCGGGGGGAACGAGGGGAAGTGAAACATCTCAGTACCCTCAGGAAGAGAAAACAATAGTGATTCTGTGAGTAGTGGCGAGCGAAAGCGGATGAGGCTAAACCATGCGCATGTGATACCCGGCAGGGGTTGTGTGTGTGGGGTTGTGGGGTCGTCTTATTACTGTCTGCCGGCGGTAGTGACCAGTAAGAAAACATGATGTTAGGTGAAGTGGCCTGGAATGGTCTGCCGTAGACGGTGAGAGTCCGGTAACCGAAAATGTTGTGTCTGGTTGGACGTGTCCCCGAGTAGCAGCGGGCTCGTGGAATCTGCTGTGAATCTGCCGGGACCACCCGGTAAGCCTAAATACTTCCTGGTGACCGATAGCGGACAAGTACCGTGAGGGAAAGGTGAAAAGTACCCCGGGAGGGGAGTGAAATAGTACCTGAAACCGAGCGCTTACAATCCGTCAGAGCCTGTGCATCCTTGTGGTGGCGGGTGATGGCGTGCCTTTTGAAGAATGAGCCTGCGAGTTAGTGCTCAGTGGCGAGGTTAACCCGTGTGGGGTAGCCGTAGCGAAAGCGAGTCTGAATAGGGCGTTTTTAGTCGCTGGGTCTAGACCCGAAGCGGAGTGATCTACCCATGGCCAGGGTGAAGCCGCAGTAAGATGCGGTGGAGGCCCGAACCCACTTCAGTTGAAAATGGAGGGGATGAGCTGTGGGTAGGGGTGAAAGGCCAATCAAACTCCGTGATAGCTGGTTCTCCCCGAAATGCATTTAGGTGCAGCGTTGTGTGTTTCTTACCGGAGGTAGAGCTACTGGATGGCCGATGGGCCCTACTAGGTTACTGACGTCAGCCAAACTCCGAATGCCGGTAAGTGAGAGCGCAGCAGTGAGACTGCGGGGGATAAGCTTCGTAGTCGAGAGGGAAACAGCCCAGATCGCCGGCTAAGGCCCCTAAGCGTGTACTAAGTGGAAAAGGATGTGGGATTGCTTAGACAACCAGGAGGTTGGCTTAGAAGCAGCCACCCTTGAAAGAGTGCGTAATAGCTCACTGGTCAAGTGGTCCTGCGCCGACAATGTAGCGGGGCTCAAGTACACCGCCGAAGCCGCGGCACTCACACATTGACATCCATGCCTGCCTACGGGCGGGTGTGTAGTGGTGTGGGTGGGTAGGGGAGCGTCCTGCACCCATGGAAGCAGTCGCGTGAGCGGCTGTGGAGGGTGTGGGAGTGAGAATGCAGGCATGAGTAGCGAAAGACAAGTGAGAAACTTGTCCTCCGAATGACCAAGGGTTCCTGGGCCAGGTTAATCCGCCCAGGGTGAGTCGGGACCTAAGGCGAGGCCGACAGGCGTAGTCGATGGACAACGGGTTGATATTCCCGTACCCGTGTATCCGCGCCCAATGGCGAATCAGTTGTACTAACCACCCAAAAGCGACCTTTTACACCTTCGGGTGTGCCTGGTTGTGGCTGCGTGGGACCTCGGCTGTAGTAGTCAAGCGATGGGGTGACGCAGGAAGGTAGCCGTGCCAGGCGATGGTTGTCCTGGTGTAAGCCGGTAGGGCGGAACATAGGTAAATCCGTGTTCCATACAAGCCTGAGAGGTGACGCGTAGCCGTTGTGGCGAAGTCGGTGATCCTATGCTGCCAAGAAAAGCCTCTAGTGAGTTGATGCACGGCCCGTACCCCAAACCGACACAGGTGGTCAGGTAGAGAATACTAAGGAGATCGAGAGAACTGTGGTTAAGGAACTCGGCAAATTGCCCCCGTAACTTCGGGAGAAGGGGGACCACAACCGGTGACCAGATTTACTCTGTGAGCTGGGGGTGGTCGCAGAGACCAGAGAGAAGCGACTGTTTACTAAAAACACAGGTCCGTGCGAAGTCGTAAGACGATGTATACGGACTGACGCCTGCCCGGTGCTGGAAGGTTAAGAGGACCGGTTAACCACTTCGGTGGTGAAGCTGAGAATTTAAGCCCCAGTAAACGGCGGTGGTAACTATAACCATCCTAAGGTAGCGAAATTCCTTGTCGGGTAAGTTCCGACCTGCACGAATGGCGTAACGACTTCTCTGCTGTCTCAACCACAGACTCGGCGAAATTGCAGTACGAGTAAAGATGCTCGTTACGCGCGGCAGGACGAAAAGACCCCGGGACCTTCACTATAGCTTGGTATTGGTGTTCGGTACGGTTTGTGTAGGATAGGTGGGAGACTATGAAGCCGGCACGCCAGTGTCGGTGGAGTCATTGTTGAAATACCACTCTGATCGTATTGGGCTTCTAACCTCGGACCCTGATCGGGTTCAGGGACAGTGCCTGGTGGGTAGTTTAACTGGGGCGGTTGCCTCCCAAAATGTAACGGAGGCGCCCAAAGGTTCCCTCAGCCTGGATGGCAATCAGGTGTTGAGTGTAAGTGCACAAGGGAGCTTGACTGTGAGACGTACATGTCGAGCAGGGACGAAAGTCGGGACTAGTGATCCGGCACCGGCAAGTGGAAGCGGTGTCGCTCAACGGATAAAAGGTACCCCGGGGATAACAGGCTGATCTTCCCCAAGAGTCCATATCGACGGGATGGTTTGGCACCTCGATGTCGGCTCGTCGCATCCTGGGGCTGGAGTAGGTCCCAAGGGTTGGGCTGTTCGCCCATTAAAGCGGCACGCGAGCTGGGTTTAGAACGTCGTGAGACAGTTCGGTCTCTATCCGCCGCGCGCGTCTAGAAACTTGAGGAAACCTGTCCCTAGTACGAGAGGACCGGGACGGACGAACCTCTGGTGTGCCAGTTGTTCCGCCAGGAGCACCGCTGGTTAGCTACGTTCGGAAGGGATAACCGCTGAAAGCATCTAAGCGGGAAGCCTGTTCCAAGATGAGGTTTCTCACCACCAAGAGTGGGTAAGGCCCCCCACAGACCATGGGGTTGATAGGCCAGAACTGTAAGCACAGCAATGTGTTCAGGTGACTGGTACTAATCGGCCGAGGACTTACCAACAACACCCAAACACCAAACAATGCACGCATCCACTATGCACCTCTGAAACAACACACAACACAACCAACGTGTTGTGACAGTTTCATAAAGTTACGGCGGCCATAGCGAAGGGGAAACGCCCGGCCCCATTCCGAACCCGGAAGCTAAGCCCTTCAGCGCCGATGGTACTGCACCCTAATCAGTGTGGGAGAGTAGGACACCGCCGAACACAATTTACAAAAGCGCCCCTGACCGTCCAGGTCAGGGGCGCTTTTGCATCCCCGGGAATGGGTGTCGTCACGCTGCATTAGGCTGGATGCATGGCAGTGAGCCGGCCCCGAGAGGGTGAAGAAGCGGTGCGCGCCCCACGCGCACGGATGACCGGTGCGCAGCGACGGCTGCAACTGATCGAGGTCGCTCGCGGCCTGTTCGCGGAGCGCGGCTTCGAAGGCACCTCGATCGAGGAGATCGCGCAGCGGGCCGGCGTCTCCAAACCGGTGGTCTACGAACACTTCGGCGGAAAGGAAGGTCTCTACGCCGTGGTCGTCGACCGCGAGATGGAGACCCTCCTCGAGATGGTGACGGCCTCGCTGACGCAGAATCGGTCGCTGTACCGGATCCAGCAGGTCGCGCTCGCACTGCTCACCTACATGGAGGAGCGCACCGACGGATTCCGGATCCTGGTGCGCGGAGAGTCGACCGGCGCCACCGACGCCGGAGAACACAACCGCTACGGCAGTCTGCTGAACGACGCGATCAGCCAGGTCGAACACATCCTCGCCGGCGACTTCGAACGTCGCGGCTTCGATCCGTCACTGGCACCGATGTACGCCCAAGCACTCGTCGGGATGGTGTCCGTCACCGCCCAATGGTGGCTGGACGTCCGGGAGCCCCCGAAAGAAGTGGTCGCCGCGCACCTGGTGAACCTGTGCTGGAACGGCCTCACCCGACTCGAACCCGATCCGCAGCTCGTCGAACCGGGCGACGTCGAACCGGGCCACATGGCGTCGAAGTCGGGTACCGCGATGAACTTCGCTGTGACCAATGCGGCTACCGCTGAGAGCGGCGAGGGCGAGACCGGCGAGGACGACGCGTGATCCGGCCGGCGACCCCCGCCGACCTCGCCGCCGTCACCGAGATCTACGACCACTACGTGACCACGTCGACGGTCACCTGGCGCTATGAGCTGGACGACGGCTGGGCGGCGCGGACCCTCGCCGAGGTGACCGAGGCCGGCCGGCCGTTCCTGGTCCTCGACGACGCCGACGGCGTGCAAGGCTTCGCCTACCTCGGCATCTTCCGGGGCCGAGCCGGCTGGTCGCACACCGCCGAGGACACGATCTACCTCCGCGAAACCGCTGCCGGACGCGGATACGGGACCGCGCTTCTGCAGGCTCTCCTCGACGCCGCGGACACCACCGACGTCCATGAAGTGATCGGCATGATCTCGGCCGATGCGGAAAGCTCCCTGGCATTGCACGCCAAGCTCGGATTCGTCGAGAGCGGGCGGCTTCCCGGCGTCGGAAACAAGTTCGGTCAGACGCTCGACTGCGTGCTGATGCAACGTTCCCTGATTCGGTGACCCGCACACCCCGGGAGTAGCCTCGGGGGCATGACCGTCCGCAAGCTCATCACCGCCCTGATCGTGCCGCTGCTCGTCGTTCTCGCAGGTGGCGGCCTTGCCGCCTGCAGTTCCAGTGACGACGCAGACGGTACCCAGAGCAGCCAGGTGAAGATCAGCGATCAGTGGGTCAAGGCCGCCCCCGACGGCATGACCTCCGCCTTCGCCAAGGTGCGCAACAACGGCAAGACGCAGGTGCGGATCGTGTCCGCCAGCAGCGACGTCGCCGGCTCGACCCAGCTGCACGAAGTGGTGACCGAGAACGGTGTCAGCACCATGAAGGAGAAGGCCGACGGCTACGTCGTCGGCGCCGGCAAGACCCTCGACCTGACGCCCGGCGGCGCACACATCATGCTGATGGATCTGCGTCGGCCGATCGCCGCCGGCGACCTCGTCACCATCCAGCTCGTGTTCGCGGACGGTTCCATGCAGACCGTGAGTGCGTCGGCCCGCGACTTCGCCGGCAACCAGGAGGACTACGGCAACGCCCCGGCCGCGTCGTCGACCATGCCGTCGATGTCCATGACCATGGACCACAGCCATCACTGACATCTCCCGCCGCGGCCTCCTTGCGGGAACAGCAGGACTCGCGGGCCTCGGACTCGGCGCCGCCGTCGTGGGGACGGCCGCCGAGCACTCCGCCGACCGTCGCGCCACCGATGGGCGCGACGGCACCCGAACCGAACCCTTCTACGGAACGCACCAGTCCGGCATCGTCACCGCCCCGGCGGCGCACGCGAACTTCATCGGCCTCGACCTGATCGATCCCAACGACCTTCCCGGGCTCGCCGGCGCCCTGAATCTGTGGACGCAGGACGGCGCGAAACTCACCCAGGGGACCGGTGCCCTCTCCGATACCGAGCCGGAGCTGGCCACCGCGCCCTCACGTCTCACCATCACCGTCGGGCTCGGTCCGCGCCTCTTCGACCTGCCCGCCCTCGCCCCTCGGCGTCCGTCCTGGCTTCACCCGCTGCCGGCGTTCCCGCAGATCGACCGTCTCCGCGACGAATGGGCGCAGAGCGACGTCATGCTGCTCGTCGCGTCCGACGATCCGATGACCCTTGCCCACGCCACCCGCATCCTGACCGCGGAAGTGCGGACCAAGCTGCGGGTGGCCTGGGTGCAGCAGGGATTCCGGCCGGCACGCGGCAGTCATCCGTCAGGCCAGACCATGCGCAACCTGTTCGGTCAGGTCGACGGCACCGTCCAACCCGCGAGCACCGACTACGACACCCTGCTCTGGGACGACGGCCGCGAACAGCCGTGGATGGCCGGAGGCACATCCCTGGTGCTCCGCCGGATCGCCATGCACATGGACGAGTGGGAGGCCCTCGACCGGCCGAACCGCGAACTCGTCGTCGGCCGCAACCTGACGAACGGTGCACCCCTGACCGGAACCTGGGAGCACGACGCCCCCGACTTCGCGCGCACCGAGGGCGGTATCCCGGTGATCCCGGCCAGCTCGCACATCGCCCGCGCACACGCCCAGAAGCCGGAGGAGCAGTTTCTGCGACTGGGCTACAACTACGACGAACCGCCGCTCCCTTCGGCAGGCTCAGGGAGCGGGAGCGGCTCTGGGAGCGGTAGCGGCCCAGGCAGCGGAGGGAGCGGCGACGACAGCGGGCAGCCCGACACCTCGAACAGCGGCCTGCTGTTCGCGGCGTTCCAGCGCGATCCGGTACGCCAGTTCGTGCCGGTGCAGCAGCGGCTCGCCGAGCACGACGACCTCAACACCTGGACCGTGCCCATCGGCTCCGGGGTGTGGGCGATCCTGCCGGGCGCCAGCGAGAGCAAGCCGCTGGGAGCGGACCTCCTGGGCTCGGCACCGGCCTCCTAGAATGGTGGAAGTGACCTCCCCATCTCTGTCCGGGCTCAACGCCCTCGCCACCCGCGGCGCCGCCTTCGACGTCCTGCGTGAGCGCGTGGCCGATCCTCGCCTGGACCTCACCGCCCCGGACGCGGCCCGGCCCTTCGTGGTGACCGCGCTTGAACAGGCCGCGTCGTCGCCGATTCTGGTGGTGGCGGCCAACGGCCGGGAGGCCGACGATCTGACCGCAGAACTGTCCGAACTGCTGCCCGACGGGGCGACCGCCGTCGCCCAGTTCCCGTCCTGGGAGACCCTGCCGCACGAGCGGCTGTCGCCGAGCGCCGACACCGTCGGTGCACGTCTCGCGGTGCTACACCGCCTCGCGACCCCGGGGGAGAGCCCGCTGCGGGTGGTCGTGACCACCGTGCGATCGCTGATTCAGCCGATGGCGCCGGGGCTCGGGGAACTGCGCACCGTCACCCTCCGCGAGAACACCGAGGTCGTTTTCGACGACCTGCTCGAGCACCTGGTCGAAATGGCCTACGAGCGGGTCGACATGGTCGGCCGTCGCGGCGAATTCGCGGTGCGCGGCGGCATCCTGGACGTCTTCCCGACCACTGCCGACTATCCGGTGCGCGTCGAGTTCTGGGGTGACGAGATCACCGACATCCGCGCCTTCTCGGTCGCCGACCAACGCACCATCGCCGAACTCGGCGGCGGGACGGACGGTGGCGTGCAGATCCATCCGTGCCGCGAGCTGGTGTTGACCGGACAGGTGCGGGAACGGGCCGCCGAGCTCGCGGCGTCGACGTCCGACGAGGCGTTGCAGGAGATGCTGACCAAGCTCGCCGAGGGCATTCCGGTCGAGGGTATGGAGGCACTCATTCCGGCGCTCGTCGACGGCGAGATGCAGTTGCTCACCGAAGTGATGCCCGCCGGCACTCGCGTGCTGGTGCTCGACCCGGAGAAGGTGCGCACGCGCGCCGCCGACCTCGAGCGCACCGGCGCGGAGTTCCTGGAGGCGTCGTGGAACGCCGCCGCCATCGGCGCCGACGCCCCGGTCAAGGTCGAGTCCGTCGACCTGCAGGCCAGCGCTTACCGTTCGGTCGCCGAGGTGCAGGACGCGACCATCGCCGCCGGCCGTGCCTGGTGGACCATGAGCCCACTGTCGTCGGGGAGTGGCTCCGAGATCGAACTCGACGTGGCACCCGGTCCGGAACCGCACGGCGACGCCGGTGCACTGCAGGAGATGATGGCGAGTCTGCGGGCGCAGCTCGCCACCGGTGGCCGCGCCGCGGTCGTCGCCGCCGGCAAGGGCACCGCGCAGCGCTTCGTCGAACGTCTCGGCGAGGCGGAGGTGCCGGCACGCCTGCTCGCCGACGGCGACGAACCGCCGGCCGACGCCGTCGGCGTCTATCACGGCACCCTGCGGCACGGGCTGGTGCTGCCGAACCGCTCCGGGAGCTCGTCGGAAGGAGACTCGTCTCTGGTCATCGCCACCGAGGCCGACATCACCGGTGCGCGGGTCGTGGGGGTCAAGGACGGCCGTCGACTGCCGGCGAAGCGCCGCAACCAGGTGGATCCCCTCGCCTTGGCGGCCGGCGACCTCGTCGTCCACGACCAGCACGGCATCGGCAGGCTCGTGGAGATGGTGGAGCGCACCGTCTCGGGGGCGCGCCGCGAATACCTGGTGATCGAATACGCCTCCGGCAAGCGGGGTCAGCCCGGCGACCGGCTGTTCGTGCCGATGGATTCACTCGATCAGCTGTCGCGGTACGTGGGCGGCGAACAGCCGGCACTGTCGAAGCTGGGCGGCTCGGACTGGGCGAACACCAAACGCAAGGCGCGCAAGGCGGTGCGGGAGATCGCCGGTGAGCTGGTGCAGCTGTATGCCGCCCGGCATGCGGCGCCCGGTCACGCGTTCGGCCCGGACACCCCGTGGCAGCGCGAGATGGAGGACGCCTTCGACTTCACCGAGACCGTCGACCAGATGACGGTGATCGGTGAGGTGAAGGCGGACATGGAGAAGCCGGTCCCGATGGACCGTGTGATCGTCGGCGACGTCGGCTACGGCAAGACCGAGATCGCGGTGCGTGCGGCGTTCAAGGCCGTGCAGGACGGCAAACAGGTGGCGGTCCTGGTGCCGACGACGATCCTCGCCGGCCAGCATCTGCAGACCTTCACCGAGCGCATGGCCGGATTCCCGGTGAAGATCAAGGGACTGTCGCGGTTCACCTCGCCGGCCGAGGCCAAACAGACCATCGCGGACATGGCGTCCGGTGACGTCGACATCGTCATCGGTACGCACCGCCTCTTGCAGACCGGGGTGATCTGGAAGGACCTGGGTCTCGTCATCGTCGACGAGGAGCAGCGTTTCGGTGTCGAACACAAGGAGCACATCAAGTCGTTGCGTACACACGTCGACGTGCTCACCATGTCGGCGACGCCCATCCCGCGCACCCTCGAGATGTCGATGGCCGGGATCCGCGAGATGTCCACGATCCTGACGCCGCCGGAGGAACGCCACCCGGTGCTCACCTACGTGGGCGCGTATTCGGCCAAGCAGGTGGCCGCCGCCATCCGGCGTGAGCTGCTCCGCGACGGCCAGGTGTTCTACGTGCATAACAGGGTGTCGTCGATCGACAAGACGGCTCGCGAGATCGCGTCCATGGTGCCGGAGGCGAAGGTTGCCGTCGCGCACGGTCAGATGCCCGAGGAGACCCTCGAGCGGACCGTCGAGGGCTTCTGGAACCGGGAGTACGACGTCCTGGTCTGCACCACGATCATCGAGACCGGCCTGGACATCTCGAACGCGAACACGCTGATCGTCGACCGTGCCGAGAACATGGGTCTCTCGCAGTTGCACCAGTTGCGCGGCCGGGTGGGGCGCAGTCGTGAACGCGGCTACGCGTACCTGTTCTACAGCGACGGCAAGCCGCTCACCGAGACCGCGTACGACCGGCTCGCGACCATCGCCCAGAACAACGAGCTGGGCGCGGGCATGGCCGTCGCCCTCAAGGATCTGGAGCTGCGTGGCGCCGGCAACGTGCTGGGCGCGCAGCAGTCCGGTCATGTGGCCGGAGTCGGCTTCGACCTGTATGTGCGGCTGGTCGGCGAGGCCGTCGAGGCCTACCGTGCCGCCGCCGACGGCCAGACCGTCGCGCAGGAGGAGTCGACCGAGGTGCGGATCGATCTGCCCGTCGACGCCCACATCCCGGTGGAGTACGTCGAAGCCGATCGTCTGCGCCTGGAGGCCTACCGCAAGCTGGCGTCGGCGACCTCGGATGCGGACGTCGACGAGGTGCTGACCGAGCTGACCGACCGGTACGGACCGCCGCCGGTGCAGACGCAGCGGCTCGCGGCGATCGCGCGCCTGCGTCTGCGATGTCGGGAACGCGGCGTCACCGAGATCGGCATGGCCGGCACGTCGGTGCGGATCTCGCCGCTGCTGCTGGTCGACAGCGAGCAGGTGCGTCTCGCGCGCCTGTACTCGTCGGCCACGTATCGGGCGACGACGCACACGGTGACCGTCCCGATCCCGCGAACCGGCGGCATGGGCTCGCCCCGCCTGCGCGACGACGAGCTGATCGACTACCTGGTGACCCTCCTGACCACCCTGAAGCCTCTCCCGCCCGCTGCCCACGCTCCTTGAGCGTTCCCCACGCTCCTTGAGCTTGTCGAAAGGAGCTCGCTTCGACCGGTGGTTCCTGAGCTCATGCGTCCCGTGTCGAAACCCGTCCGTGTCGACTTCGTGCGCGCAGGGACTAAGGTTCAACCTGAGGCGAACCTGGAGGTTTTGCAATGACCGTGGTCCTGTTGGATCCGACTCAGCCCGACACGATTCCGGTGGCGGCGGCACCGCTGCTCGGCGGGCATGTGTACGTCACCGAGGGCGTCAACACTCATGTGCTGTGGGGTGCACGGTCGTACGACTTCGTCGGTGACGGGTCGCAGGTGCCGTATGACGCGGTGGTGGTGACCGCCGATCTGGACAACCCGGTGGTGCGCGCACGACTGCAGGGCGGCGATCAGCTGGTCCGCGGCAATCCGGTGCCCGGTACCCAGTTGCTGAAGGCCGTCGATCTGATGGACCGGCTGCGTCGCACCGGCCCGTGGGAGAAGCAGCAGACCCACGATTCGCTGCGCCGCTACCTGCTGGAAGAGGTGTACGAACTGCTCGACGCCTTCGACACCGGCAGTGCCGAGGATGTGCGATCCGAGCTCGGCGACCTGCTGCTGCAGGTGCTCTTCCACGCGCGCATCGCGCAGGACTCGGGGGTGGACCCGTTCGACATCGACGATGTGGCGCAAAGCTTCGTCGACAAGGTGTCGTATCGGACGCCCGGCGTCCTGAACGGTGAGCACGCCGACCTGGAGCGGCAGATCCGCGAATGGGAGCAGGCGAAGGCCCGTGAACGGAACCGCGGCAGTGTGCTCGACGGCATCGTGCGGTCGCAGCCGGCGCTCGCCCTGATCCAGAAGCTGCTCGAACGCCTGGCCGCCGCGCAGTTCCCGGAGTCGGTGATCAGCCCGAACCTCACCCACATCGACGTGCCCTACAAGAAGGGTTCCCGCGACAGCATCGAGGATCTGCAGCGTCGCCGCGCGATCGTTCTGATGGAGCAGGTGGCCGACGCCGAACGCAAAGCCGCCGCGGACGGTGTGCTGCCGCGCGACGAGCAGACCTGGCGGCACTACCTGGGGATTCAGGTCGAGATCCCCAACGAGTTCACGGTCACCGAAGCCGTCATCGACAACGACGACGACGCCCTGACGGTCACCTCTGCCACCGCCGCGCACACCGACGAGGACGACGACGATCTCGCCGACTACGCGGCGATCGACGCCCCCGCGCGGGCCGCGGACTTCGCCGGCAACGCAGAAACGACCGGTGAGCTGGAGGCGGTCACCGAATTCCCCGAGGTCGACGACTTCCCGGCACCCCCGCCGCCCGCGCAGAAGGTCGCGAAAGATCCCATCGCCGCCGGCGAACGGCCCATCGAAGTCAAGTACCAGAAGGCGAAAATGCCGCGGATGGTCGTGCAGATCAAGTCCGAGGACTGATCCTGACGCGTTAGCCGCTGAGCTTGCAGGTGAAGACGGTCGTGAACGGCAGCTGGGAGTCGCCCTGGGTGCCGGTGGCGACAGCGGTGCCATCGACCTTGAACGTCGCCGTCTTGGCGGCGTCGTCGAGCTTCACCAACTGTGTATCCGCGCGACCCATGTCGGCGTCGGTGTTCAACGATGCCGACATCACACCGTCCGTCGGCGGCAGCGACGCCAGCGTGGCCTTCATCGTCTGCGGCGTGTCGCCCCGCAACTGCAGAGAGAACTCGCTGTTCGTCGCATAGCCGACACCGCCGGTGATCGAGCACTCCGTCTTCGCCGGGTCGACGTTCTTCGGCGTCTGACCGTTGATGGTGAACATCGGGGTTTCCGCACCGGTCTGCGGCATCGTCGACGCGGTCGGCGTCGTGTCGGTGTGCGACGAACACGCTGACAGCGAGACGACAGCAGCACCAGCGAGAACAGCGGCGGCAACAAGGCGGGGCGTCATGGAGACCACGGTAACAACGGGCGGACCAGGGGAGCGGGACGCCACAAGGGTGGTTTCGACGCGAGTGGCGTGCTCACTTCGTTCGCGCGTCACTCGGCTCAACCGACGGACAAGCGTCACTCGGCTCAGGCGACGGACCGCGGGTGCCGGGAATGTCGGGAACAGCCGGGACCTTCGACTCTTAAGTGTCGCCGGAACAAAACGGACAGGGTAGCCTTGCCTCCCTATGGGTCTTTTGGGGGTCCGGGAGAGAGGGTCGAACACACCGTGCAAGGCATATTTTTCGCGACCCTCCTGATCGGACTCCGCGAAGGCCTCGAAGCCACCCTGATCGTCAGCATCGTCGGCGCCTACCTCAAACGGAACGGCCAGTCGTTGCGTCCGATGCTCCTCGGTGTCGGGGCGGCGATCCTGATCAGCATCGCCGTCGGCGTCGGCCTGGACCTCGCGTCGGCGGCGCTCCCGCAACGCCAGCAGGAGATGCTCGAGACGGTCATCGGCGTCGTCGCCGTCATCTTCGTCACCAGCATGATCGTCTGGATGAACAACAACTCCTTCAAAATGAAGGGGGAGCTGGAATCCGAAGCCGCAGAAGCCCTCAAGACCGGCGGCTACGCGATGGTCACCATGGCGTTCCTGGCCGTCCTCAAAGAAGGCTTCGAAACGTCCGTCTTCCTGCTCGCCGCCATACAGGCGAGCGGATCCAGCGGCTTCTACGGTCTCGCCGGCGCCGTTCTCGGTATCGCGATCTCGGTCGGTATCGGCTACGCCATCTACGTCGGCGGCGTGAAGATCAACCTCGGCCGGTTCTTCAAGATCACCGGCGTCTTCCTCATCTTCGTCGCCGCCGGCCTCGTGATGAGCGCGCTGCGCACCGGGCACGAAGCCGGATGGGTGAACATCGGGCAGCAGCAGGTCGCCGACTTCTCGTCGTGGATGCCGAAGAACTCCATCCAAGGGGCCTTCCTCTCCGGCATGTTCGGCCTGCAATCCGATCCGCGACTCATCGAAGTCGTCGGCTGGTTCGCCTACGCCGTACCGGTGCTGATCATCTTCCTGTGGCCGCAGAAGTGGACGCCGACGGAAGCGGCCGCCCGCCGGAAACTGTTCGCCTCACTCGCCGCCGGACTGACCGTGGTCGCCGCGTGCATGGCCCTGTTCATTCCGGCCAGCGCCAACCAGCTGCCCGGCAACACCGTGCACGTCACCGACACCGCCGGACACCCCGTCACGGTCACCGTCACCGGCAGCGGGTCGACGCGCACCCTGACCACCACCGGCGACCAGGACGGCACGAACACCGTCACGCTCGACTCCGCCGGAAGCGGCACCGCCTCCGGCGTCGACGTCGACATCTGGCAGAAGCGTGACGCCCTGCCCGCCGACCAGAACGCCGGCACCATCACCCTCGAACAACTGCTGCAACTCAACGGTGGCCGCCTGCCCGTCGGCCTGGCGCCCGATCGCACCCCCGGCCCGTTCGCCGTGCAATGGTCCGGCCGCGTCGAATACGAAGCCCAGACCAGCGGCGACGCCCTCGTGTCCGCACACGCCACTTCCAGCCGGGTCGCGACCCTGACCGGGGGCGGCCTCACCGGCACCAAGACGGTCAGTGCCGGCGGCCGGGACACCGACTGGGCCGTCTCCGACGACGACGTCGCCCGACTCGCCGCCCAGGTGAACTCGGTGGACCAGTCACGCGCCGAACGCGCCCTGTGGCGGATCTGGATCCCGATCCTGCTGCTCCTCGGCGCCCTCTACCTCGCCTACCGGGCGTACCGGAGCCGACCGGCTCCACCCTCCCCGATCGAAAGGAACCCCGACAACAATGAAGAACAAGGAGAACGCGATGCGATCGTCACTTCCTAAGGCGTGGATCGCCGTCCCGGCGCTCGCCGCCGTCTCGGCCGCCGCCCTCGCCGGCTGCTCCAGCTCCGACGACTCGTCGAACGGCAAGGTCAGCACCGTCAACATCACGATGCAGAACAACGGCGGCTCCGATGAGTGCGCCATCGACCAGAAGTCCGTGCCGGCCGGCCCGGTGACCTTCAAGGTCGCCAACAAGAGCGCCCCCGGCATCACCGAGGTCGAGGTGCAGAAGGACCAGCGCATCCTCGGCGAGAAGGAGAACCTCGCACCGGGACTCGACCCCGTCCAGTTCACCGTCACCCTCGACGGCGGCGACTACACCGTGTACTGCCCGGGCGCCAAGGACGAGAAGATCCCGTTCACCGTCACCGGCCAGGCCGCCGCGGCCCCGACCGGCTCGGTGCAGACCATCCTGGCCGACGGCACCAAGGAGTACGGCCAGTACGTCGACACCCAGATCGCCTCCATGGTCGAAGCCGTCGGCACCCTCAACTCGGCCGTCCAGTCCGGTGACGTCCAGGCCGCCAAGGATGCCTACGCCAAGGCCCGCCCGTTCTACGAGCGTGCGGAGGCCCAGGTCGAGGGCTTCGTGCTGCCCGGCTTCAAGGCCGACGACAACGCCGGCAACCTCGACTACCTCATCGACATGCGTGAGTCGACCCCGGTCGACGACAAGGTCGGCTGGAAGGGCTTCCACGCCATCGAGCGCGACCTGTGGCAGAAGAACGCCATCGATCAGGGCACCAAGGACTACTCGACCGAACTGGTGACCAACGTCGGCAAGCTCAACGACGTCGTCAAGGGCCTCGACTACAAGCCGGAGGACCTCGCCAACGGCGCCTCCGACCTTCTCGAAGAGGTGCAGAACGGCAAGATCACCGGTGAAGAGGAGCAGTTCTCGCACCTCGACCTGGTCGACTTCGCCGGCAACCTCGAAGGCGCGCAGCAGGCGTTCGTGTCGCTGCGTCCGGGCCTGGAGAAGATCGACCCCAACCTGGTCACCCAGATCGACCAGCAGTTCCAGGCCGCGCAGGCGACCATCGACTCCTACCGTGACCCGTCGGCGCTCGGCGGCTACAAGGAGTACACGCCGGAACTGAAGGCGTCGGACTCGGCGAAGCTGCAGGCCGCGATCGCGCCGCTGCACGACTCGCTGTCGACCCTCGCGGAGAAGGTCGTTCAGGCCAACTGATGTCGGACAAGCAGCCCCCGTCCGGCTCCGGCGATTCCACGCCGGAGCCGGACGGCTCGTCCCACACCTCGGAAACGGTCACCGCGGAATCGTCGGCATCCGGCGACTCCGGAATGTCGCGCCGCGGTTTTCTCCGCAACGCCCTGCTCACCGGCGCCGGCGGCGTCCTGGTCGGTGCGGCCGCGGGTGCCACGGCCGACCACTTCCTCGAATCGAACTCCAATGCGATCGACCTGAGCGAGGCCGTCCCGTACTATGGGCAGACCCATCAGGGCGGCGTCGATACGCCGCCGCAGCACTACAGCATGTTCACCAGCTTCTCGCTGGCCCCCGGTGCGACGACCCGCGACCTGCAGGTCCTGCTCGCCCGATGGTCGGCGGCCGTCTCCATGCTGCAGGCCGGCAAACCGATCGGCGTGGTCGAACCCGACTCGCCCGTCCAGCCCGGCGTCGACACCGGGGAAGCCTACGGTCTGAGCCCGGCCAGTCTCACGGTGACGATCGGGCTGGGCCCGTCGATCTTCGGTGACCGGTTCGGTCTGGCACGCTTCAAACCGGCCACGTTCGCGGATCTGCCGAAACTCAACGGCGACCTGCTCGATCCGGCGCTCACCGGCGGCGACATCAGCCTGCAGGCCTGCGCGAACGACCCTCAGGTCTGCTATCACGCCGTCCGCAACCTGGCCCGCATGGGCCGTGACACGGTCGCACCCCACTGGACGGTCCTCGGCTTCGGCCGCGCCTCGGCCGGCCGAGGCCAGGAGACCCCGCGCAACCTGTTCGGCTTCAAGGACGGCACGCGCAACATCACCACCCCCGACGATTTCGAGAAGTTCGTCTGGGTCGACGACGACGATCAGCCCTGGATGAAGGGCGGCACCTATCAGGTGGTCCGGAAGATCCGGATGCTGCTGGAGACCTGGGATTCCGACCGGGTCGGCGATCAGCAGGACATCTTCGGCCGCGACAAGGGCGAGGGGGCACCCCTGACCGGCAAGCACGAGAAGGACACCCCGGACTTCACCGCCACCGGTGCCGAGGGCAAGCCCGTCATCGATCCCAAGTCGCACATCGCGCTCGCCGCCCACGAGAACAACGACGGCGTCAAGATCCTCCGGCGCTCGTTCAACTACACCGAAGGGCTGAGCCCGGAGGGCACCCTGGACGCCGGACTGCTGTTCATCTCGTACCAGAACGATCCGCAGCACTTCATCACTCTGCAGAACCGGCTGGGCGCCAGCGACCGGATGAACGAATACGTGCGACACATCGGATCGGCGATCTTCGTGGTGCCGCCGGCGCCCGACGAGGGTCACTACGTGGGCGAGCAGCTGTTCAAGTGACCTGCTGGGCGGCCACCGCCCGCTCGAACGCCTGCACGCGATGCCGGCCGACGTGGAAGCCTTTGCGTCCCAGCAGATCGTCGCGCACCGACGGATGGATACGTGCCGCGACGGGTACCCACCACGGTTTGTGGCTGCGGGGAAGATCGGCGAGCAGCCGGTCCGACGCGGCGGTAAACACCGGTGCCAGACGCAGATAGTCGGGCAGGAACTCGCGCAGATCCTGTTCCGGGTAGCGGGCACGCTGGACGTCCAGCAGCGCATCCGGCAGGTCGGTGTCGATGTGGGCGCTCACCCCGGCCAGCAGGCCACGCATGACCGGCCGCTCCGGATGCCGAGCATCCTCGCTCTCGCAGATCGACCACGCCTTCTGCCATGAGCCTCGGCACGGTTCGCCGGCCTGATACGACCGCAGTGCCCGGGTGAAGTAGTCGTGGAACACCGGAATCAGCGCGAGCACCCAGTCCGGATGGTCCAATGCGTCGTCCTGCGCCCCGCGACTTCGTCGACCGTCGGCGACGGCGATCATCTCCTCGGTGACGTACTGGTACACCCGCGCGAACCACTGTTTGGGGTCGTCGTCGGCGGCCAGCTCATCCCCGATCCGGCGCTGCTCCGCCAGGGATGCTTCGGCCGCGGTGTGGAGGGCGGCGAGGTCTCCTTTCGACAAGCTCAAGGAGCGTGGAGGCGTGCTCAGGTCCGCTCCTTGGTCCCTCACATCCGATCCTTGAGCCCCCATGTCCGCTCCTTGAGCCCCCACGTCCGCTCCTTGAGCCTGTCGAAAGGAGCCCGCTTCGCCGGACCCGCCGAGCGAGGCGGCGATCTCCTCCAGAGCGTCGAGGGATTCGCCGACCTGCCGGCCGACGATCCGGGCGAACGGGGCCGACAGTCCGGCGGCCAGCGTCATGTCGACGGTCCACGTCAGCCGGCACCCCGTCGGGGTCTCGACGAGGGTCTGCACGCCCCGGTGGGCGAGGAGTAGCGGCCCGCCGTCGTAGACGCGGTAGACGAACCGTCGCGGGACGTCGGCCACCTCCACCACTTCGCGGAGGGTGGCACGGTCACCGGGCAGGCGGACGCGGCGCAGCGCACCGACAGCGTCGGGCCGGTCACCGACGCCCGCATTCTGCAGGGTGATCGGGGCGGTGGACCACCGGTTCATCTGGTCCGGCTCGGTGAGCAGCCGCCACGCGGCGGCCGGGCTGCACGACAGATCGCGGACGTGCCGGAATCGGGCCACGGGCTACGACGCCGTCTCGAGGTCGCCGCTGTCGGCTTTGCGATAGCGCTTGCCGAGTTCGGGGTGAGCCAGATCGAGTCCGAGCCGTGAGGTCACCATGCGCAGTTCGCGTCGGGCGACCGTGTGATCGGATCCGAGCAGGCCCATCGACCGCAGTACTTCGCGGGATCGGACGACCGGCCGGGCGAGGACGACGAGATTGTTGAGCCGGCTCGGCCGCAGGCCCAACGCCTCGGCCATCTCCGGTTCCATCCACCGCGACGACAGCGTGGCGAAGAACGGTTTGAGGAACGGCCGCGCGAGCGAATACACGGCCGAGTTGAGCGGTCCGGGCAGACCGAGGTCGGCGGTGTAGCCGTCGTGCAGGAGGGCTTTGACGAGCGCCTTGCCGCTCTCGTCCGGCTCCATCCGGAAGTCGGTGGCGATCCGGTAGATCGTTTCGGCGTCGGCGTAGCTGGTGGGCAGCAGTTTGTCGTCGACGCCCATCACCCAGCCGATCCAGCGCCACAGATGGGTGATCGCTTCACGTTCGGCGGGCGAGTAGCGCAGCCCGAAGTCCTTGCCGACCTTCAGTGGGATGGCGAGGAATCCGGCGGTGATCGTGAACTGGCTGTAGGTCTGATTGATGGGGACGCCCCAGGCTTTGACGTCCCAGTCCTGGCGCTGGATCAGGTGGTGGCGAACCATCGCGTGGACCAGCCGGATCCGGGCGGTCTCCACCCAGCCGGGGGCGCCGATGTCCATCTGGTCGGGCGCTGTCGCCAGTGCCACCCAGCGTGCGGTCGCGTAGACCCGATCCCAGGTGCCGTCGGTCAGCCGTCCCGTCTCGGCGAGGGGGCGGGTGAAGCCGCGTGCCTGGTAGCCGTAGATCAGCGACTGGTAGAGCGTCGACGACTGCAGTGACCCGAAGCGCCACCACGCGTCGGCACCCGCGCGGGCGAGTGCCGGGTCGAACCATGACGGCGGCGTGGTGGCCCGGGTGAGGAACTTGGTGAGCGCCGGCGGCAGGCCGTCGACGTCGTGAGGAGTGTCGAGGGCGCCGATCGTCTCGGCCCAGCCGAGCCCGGCGCCGGAGAAGAATTCGGCGACGACGGCGTCGGCGAGGGCGTCGCCGCGCATGAGCCCGCCCGCCATCGCGTCGACGTGGCCGGGATACTGCTCGCGCATGTCATCCCAGTTGCGGGCACCGGTGATCGAGGCGGCACGGGCGGGTGAGACTGTGACCATGGACACAGTCTGTTCCTGTCCTCTGCAAAGGTCAATGACATCGAATGGAAAATCTGTGTCTTTCTCGGATCGGGGTGTCCGGAACCGTGTCGGGGTTTGCGACGTTGACAGTGTCGACGACTACCCTCGCCGAGGGGATCGCCCGCAGAACACGGGAAAACGGTCACTCAGTGACCACGATCCCGCAGTTTCACCACACCGAGAGGCAGGGATCACGATGACCGTCACACGACGTCGTCTTGCGGTGCCCGCTCTCGTCGGTGCCGGGGTGATCGCGCTGTCCTCCTGCAGCCTGATCGACAAGCCGAACATCCCCGAGGGCATTCCGCCCGGTGCCGGCATCCAGCAGCCCTACCTCGACATCCAGGCGAAGGGACGCACCGCCGACGCCCTCGCCGGCTGGGCGACGCCCATCGCGAACGACACCGGGATTCCGCTGTACTCGCTGGAGGCCTACGGCAACGCCGCCGAGATCCAGCGGCAGCAGCATCCCGAATGCGGGATCACCTGGACCACGCTCGCCGGCGTCGGCGGAGTGGAGAGCAAGCACGGCACCCACCACGGCGCGCAGGTGCAGCCCAACGGCGACGTGACGCCGCCGATCCGCGGCATGTCGCTGGACGGCACCAACGGGAACTGGGAGATCAAGGACACCGACCAGGGCAAGCTCGACGGCGACACGCAGTACGACCGTGCGATGGGGCCGTTCCAGTTCATTCCGGAGACCTGGGCCCGCTACGGCGTCGACGCCAACGGCGACGGTGTCGCCGACCCCGACAACATCGACGATGCCGCCCTCTCCGCCGCCCGCTACCTGTGCGCGTCGGCCGGCGGCGACATGACCACGCCGAAGGGTTGGGAGAAGGCGATCCTGACCTACAACAACTCGATGGACTACGTCATCCGGGTCCGCGATCACGCCAACGCGTACTCGATCAACGTCCGCTACTGACCACCGGCGGCGCCTCCATTACGCTGGAGCCCGTACCCGTCGGCGCTGTGGTCCGAGCGCGCCGACACAACCCGGCGAATGGGGCTGACAAGTGGCAATTATCGAGCAGGTCGGGGCACGCGAGATCCTCGACTCCCGCGGCAATCCGACGGTCGAGGTCGAGGTCGTTCTCGACGACGGCACCTTCTCCCGCGCGGCGGTTCCCTCCGGTGCCTCCACCGGTGAGCACGAGGCCGTCGAGCTGCGTGACGGCGGTGACCGCTACAACGGCAAGGGTGTCACCAAGGCTGTCGAGGCCGTGCTCGGTGAGATCGCTCCCGAGGTGATCGGCATCGACGCCGACGATCAGCGTGTGCTCGACCAGACCCTCGTCGACCTCGACGGCACCCCCGACAAGTCGCGTCTGGGCGCCAACGCGCTGCTGGGCGTCTCGCTGGCCGTCGCCAAGGGCGCCGCCGAGTCGGCCGGCCTGCCGCTGTTCCGTTACGTCGGCGGCCCGAACGCCCACATCCTGCCGGTCCCGATGATGAACATCATCAACGGCGGCGAGCACGCCGACAACGGCATCGACTTCCAGGAGTTCATGATCGCCCCGATCGGCGCTCCCACCTTCAAGGAGTCGCTGCGCTGGGGTGCCGAGGTGTACCACTCGCTCAAGTCCGTGCTCCACAAGAAGGGCATGAGCACCGCCCTCGGTGACGAGGGCGGCTTCGCCCCCGATCTTCCGGGCACCGACGCCGCCATCGAGGTGATCGCCGAGGCCGTCCAGAACGCCGGCTACAAGTTCGGCAGCGACATCGCGATCGCCCTGGACGCCGCCTCGACCGAGTTCTTCGACAACGGCAAGTACACCCTCGAAGGCAAGAAGCTCGGCTCGGACGAGATGGTCAAGGTCTACGAGAAGCTGATCGCCGACTTCCCGATCGTGTCCATCGAGGACGGTCTGGCCGAGGACGACTGGGACGGCTGGGCCGCGCTGACCGAGGCGATCGGCGACAAGGTGCAGCTGGTCGGCGACGACCTGTTCGTCACCAATCCGGAACGCCTCGAGGAGGGCATCTCCAAGGGCATCGCCAATGCGCTGCTGGTGAAGGTGAACCAGATCGGCACCCTGACCGAGACCCTGGACGCCGTCACGCTGGCCCACAACAGCGGCTACAAGACGATGATGAGCCACCGCTCCGGCGAGACCGAGGACACCACCATCGCCGACCTGGCCGTCGCCTGCGGTTGCGGCCAGATCAAGACCGGTGCCCCGGCCCGTTCCGAGCGCGTCGCCAAGTACAACCAGCTCCTCCGCATCGAGGAAGGTCTCGGCGACGCCGCGCGCTACGCCGGAGACCTCGCGTTCCCGCGTTTCTCCGCCTGACCGTGAGAAGCTGAGTTCATGGCAGTCGAGTCCGGGCGCAGCCGCCGGGCACGGTCGACGGGGCGCTCCCATGCGCCCGGGTCGGCCCGCCCGGCGGTTCGTCGCGCCCGGACCCGGGCGCCCGGGTCGTCGTCGACCACGTCGGCGGAGATCCCCGTCGAGGAGAACGTCGACGTCCCCGAGGGCGACGACCTGTTCGAGGAGACGCCCGCCGCCACGCGCACCTCGCACGGTCTGCGGGAACGACTGTCGTCGGTCAATCCGAAGCGGGCTCTCGGCCTGCTCGCGATGATCGTCTTCCTGGCGCTGACCCTCGCCGTCCCGGTGCGCACTTACTTCGGGCAGCGGGCCGAGTTCAACCGGCTCACCGAGTCGAACCGGGAGCTGGCCACCGAGGTGGAGCAGTACCAGCGCCAGATCACCGAACAGAACGATCCGGCGTTCATCGAGAACCAGGCGCGTGAACGCCTGCAGATGTACTTCCCGGGAGAGAAGCCCGTCGTGATGTCGTACCCCGCGAGGGAGAAGCAGCAGGAGGCCGACCGCCAGGCCCGCGAGTACACGGCGAACCCCTGGTACGAGAACCTCTGGGATGCGGTGGCCACCCCGCCGCCGGTGGGCAAGTGAGCGCCACCGACGCCGAGCTGCAGATCGTCGCCAAGCAGCTCGGGCGTGAACCGCGCGGCGTCATCGAGGTCAGCTACACCACCCCGGACGGGCAGCCGGCCGTCGTGAAGACCACACCCCGACTGCCGGACGGCACCCCGTTCCCGACGCTCTATTACCTGACCGATCCGCGGCTGACCAGTGCGTGCAGCCGACTGGAGTCGGCCGGTGTGATGAAGGAGATGAGCGGCCGTCTGCTGTTCGATCAGCGCCTGATCGACGGCTACCAGGCCGCCTACGAGAGCTATCTCGCCGAACGCAACGCCATCGAGGATCTCGGCACCGACTTCACCGGCGGCGGCATGCCCGACCGGGTGAAATGTCTGCACGTCCTGGCCGCGCATTCGCTGGCGAAGGGGCCGGGCGTCAATCCGCTCGGTGACGAGACCGTCGCGCTGCTGGCCGATCTGGAGAAGCTGCGCGGTATCGCGGTACCGGCCGACTGGCCCGAAGCCACCCGTGACTGGACGCGCGTCGGCGACGACTCCCCGAAGGATTCGCCGGGAACGGATGCGCAGTGAGGGTCGCCGCCGTCGACTGTGGCACCAACTCCATTCGCCTTCTCATCGCCGACGCCGACGAAACCACGCTGACCGACGTCGTCCGCGAGATGGTGGTCGTGCGCCTCGGGCAGGGCGTCGATGCGACCGGACAGTTCGCTCCGGAAGCCATCGAACGCACCCGTGACGCCCTCGCCGGCTACGTGCAGCAGATGAGGGCCCACGGTGTGGAGCGTGTCCGCATGGTCGCGACCTCCGCCACCCGTGACGCGAGCAACCGCGACGACTTCTTCTCGATGACCGCCGACCTGCTCGGCCAGGTGGTGCCCGGCGCGGTGGCCGAGGTGATCAGCGGTGAGGAGGAGGCGGCACTGTCGTTCCGGGGCGCCGTCGGCGACCTGGATCCGGCGGACGGCCCGTTCGTGGTGACCGACCTGGGCGGCGGCAGCACCGAGATCGTCACCGATGCGGCCGCCTACTCGGCGAACATCGGCTGCGTGCGCCTCACCGAGCACTGCCTGCACTCCGACCCGCCCACCGCCGACGAAATCGCCGCCGCCGAGTCGTTCATCGACGAACGTCTGGAGCCGGCGTTCGCGGCCGTCGACGTCTCCGCGGTGCGCACGTGGGTCGGCGTCGCCGGCACCCTCACCACCATCGCCGCCCTCGATCTCGGTCTCCCCGAATACGATTCGGTGGCCATCCACCTGTCCCGGCACGGTCTCGACGACGTCGAGCGGGTCTGCGATCGGTTGGTCGCCGCCACCCGCGCCGAGCGTCTCGCGCTGGGGCCCATGCATCCGGGCCGCGCCGATGTCATCGGCGGTGGTTCCCTGGTCACCAATGCGCTGGCCCGCGAGTTCGCGTCCCGCGCACACCTCACCGAGATGGTGGTCAGCGAACACGACATCCTGGACGGCATCGCCCTGGGACTCGTCGCTGCGCCCGATGGTCCGTGACCGTCACGTCGCTGGTTGAGCCGGACCCTGCCACGTCGCTGGTTGAGCCGGACCTGACTCATTCCGCTGGTTGAGCTCGACCTGACCTTCCCGCTGGTTGAGCCGGACCCGAGGCGCTAGCCGAGGGGCCGTGTCGAAACCCCGACCGCGCGCACGTGGCCCCTCGTCGACCCGCCTCGGCGGGCGTTAGGGTTAGGCCATGGGCGTCCTGTTCGCGTTCGAGGCGGTGTCGCTCGCCCGTGATGCGACGACCATTCTGGACGAGTTGACCCTCGACGTCCCCGATGCCGGGGTGACCGCGGTGGTGGGACGGTCCGGTTCGGGCAAGTCGACGATGCTGCGCTGCGGCAATCTGCTGGAGTCCCCGGACTCGGGTCGGGTGATGTTTCGGGGAGAAGATCTCGCCGGACTCGATCCGCGTGCCCATCGCCGACGGGTCGCGATGGTGTTTCAGCGGCCGACGGTCTTCCCGGGCACGGCTTTCGACAATCTGCGGGCCGCCGACCCGGAGCTGGGCGAGGTCGGTGCGGCCGGGCTGCTGGACCGTGTGGGTCTGTCCCACGAGCTGCTGCACCGGGAGGCCGATCACTTCTCCGGCGGCGAAGCCCAGCGTCTGTGTCTGGCCCGCGCCCTCGCCACGTCGCCCGAGGTGGTTCTGGCCGACGAGTGCACGTCCGCGCTGGACGGCGATTCGACGCGGGTCCTGGAAGATCTGGCCCGCACGCTGGCCGACGACGGGATCCCGATCGTGTGGGTGACTCACGACCGGGAACAGATGGCCCGGATCGCCGACCACATGATCGAACTGGACCAGGGACGCCTTCTGGCCGCACAGGAGGTGACCCGGTGAGCGGAAGCACCGTCGGCTGGCTCGGGCTCGGGATCTCCCTGATCTTCCTGGCGGCGGCGACCCTGCTGGCGGCCGCGCAGCGGCTGCAGATGAGCCGCACCATCGTCGTCGCCGTCGGGCGGTCTCTGGTGCAGATGGCGGTGGTCGCCGCCGCCCTGGTGCCGATCGTGAATCCGAAGACGCCGATGATCTGGTCCTGGCTGTGGGTGGCGCTGATCATCGGATTCGCCTCGGTCACGGTGGTTCGGCGAGTGCCGCACGTCCCGGGACTGCTGACGGTCTCTCTGCTCGCGCACCTGGTGGTCGCGGTCATCAGCCTGGCGATCGTGTTCGGATTCCAGATCTTCGCACTCGACGGCCGCTCGCTGGTGCCGGTCAGCGGCATGGTGATCGGCGGTGCGATGAAGGCGGCCGTGGTCGCCGCCACCCGGGTGGCCGAGGTGACCAGCGAGCATCGCGACGAGATCGAAGCCGGCCTCGCGCTCGGCATGAGTGTTCCGGGCGCCTCGCGCCGGCTGGTCCGTCAGTCGCTGCGTACCGCCATCTCGCCGCAGCTGGAGCAGATCGCCGGTCTGGGCATCGTGTTTCTGCCGGGGGCCATGACCGGCATGATCCTGGCCGGCGTCGCGCCGTGGGATGCCGTGCGCACCCAGCTCGCGCTCATGTACGTGATGTTCGCGGGGGTGGTGATCGCCGCGCTGATCACGGGACTCGGCACCCTCCGCGGCCTGACGACCGACCGGCAGACGGTGGTCCAGCTCGCGCGGTCCTAGCCCGGTGCTACGTCACTGTACGGACAGGTGAGCTCAGCGAGCGCCGAAGCCACCTGTCGACAGGAGCCGACTCCACCGCCGACGTGACCACCAGCGCGCTTCCGGTCCCGACCAGAACGGCGCCGACGGTATCGGTCAGCCAGTGCATGCCGAGATAGGTGCGCGACCACATGATCGCGGCGATCACCACCACACCCGACACCCACGCCGCATCGGCCCACAGGCGTGGCAGCCACGGAACCACCACGAGAAGGACGACGACGATCAGTGCCGTCGTCCCGGTGACATGCCCGGACGTGTACGACGCGCTCGAATCGTGGTGCGCCAGCTGGACGGCGGCCGGAGGACGGGGCCGGTCGACCGCGACCTTGAGCACCTCGGCGATCACGAACGCCGCCACCGCCGCACCGGCGATCTGCACGCCGCGCAGCAACGTCCGGTCCAGGAACGCGACCACCGCGCCGACGACGACCGCCGCCAGCAGCATGAGAACAGGGCTGAACACATCGGTGATCAGCTTCGCGAACTCGGTGACGTGAACGTTTCGGTGCCCGGCGACAAAGTGCAGCCACGACGAGTCGATGCCGATCGGTCCCGGGTGCGCGGCGAACACGACCCCGCCGATGCCGGCGAGGACGAGCAGGCTCGCGCCGACCGCGACCCGGATGCGTTGAGTGCTCATCGGACCAGCCTGGTCGACGAGCACTGAGGAAACACTGAGTGGACGCCAGGTGTCGGCCAAGGAACCCGAGTCTCCGCTCCTTGAGCTTGCCGAAAGGAATGCTCGCTTCGACAGGCTCAACGAGCGTTTCGGCCCGGCTTGAGTCTCCGCTCCTTGAGCTCGTCGAAAGGAATGCTCGCTTCGACAGGCTCAACGAGCGTTTCGGCCCGGCTTGAGTCTCCGCTCCTTGAGCTCGTCGAAAGGAACGCTCGCTTCGACAGGCTCAACGAGCGTGTGAAGTCAACCGAGCGTGTGAAGGCTCGACGGGCGGGTGGGGCCGTTCAGGCGCCGAAGCGGTTGCACTCCTCGCAGACGCTCGCCGGGATGACGCCGGCGCGCTGCAGATAGCCGAAGGCGATGCAGCCCAGGCAGACGCCGAAGGCGGCTTCGAGGAACGCCGCCACGATGAGGGCGCCGGTGACGATCTGCGCCGCCAGACCGTGGTGGGTGAGCGACAGGATGAGGGCGGTGCCGGAGAAGACCAGGCCGATGGTCTGCGCGAAACGCTTCGGCGGACCGGGGACCAGCTTCTCCTTCTTCACCACATTCGGCACGATCACATGCACCGCAAGACGGCCGAACGGCGAGTACTTGGGTCCACCGGCGACGCGCAGGGCGAAACCGAGAGTGAGGATCGCGTACAGCCACCACTGGTTCACCACGGTCGCCGCGACAGCGAGCACGATCACCAAGGCTGCGGTGGAGCGGGCGGCGTAATCGTTGACCGGATTCGGGAACTCCAGCGCCTTACGCCAGCCCGTCGCCGGCCGGTCGGTGTCGACCGTGATGGACGAGTCGGTCTGGGTGAACAGGTCGGGCATGCCGGCCAGGCTACCGGCCGTCAACGCAGCAACCCATGGTTGCGCTCACCGTGATCGGAAAGCCGGTGAGGAGGCGGGCGACCGATCAGGCGGTGGCGGTGCAGATCTCGATCACGGCCTCGCCGTACTTGTCGGCCTTCGCCTGGCCGACGCCGGAGACCGTGAGCAGATCGTCGACGCTGCCCGGCCTCACCTGAGCGATCGCCTCGAGCGTCTTGTTGGAGAACACCGTGTAGGCGGGGGCGTCGGCCTCCTTCGCGACCGCCGACCGCCAGCGGCGCAGCGTCTCGAAGAGGGCGGCGTCCTCACCGGTGAGTTCGGTGGCGGTGCGCTTGCGTGCGGGCCGGGAACGAACCGCCTTCGTGTCCTCGCGCAGAGTCACCGGGACCTCGCCGCGCAGCACCGGGCCGGCGGCATCGGTCAACGTGAGCACGCCGTAGTCGCCGTGCGGCGCCAGGATGCCCTGGGCGATCAGCTGCCGCACCACACTGCGCCAGCCGGACGCGTCGAGTTCACCGCCGATCCCGTAGGTGGACAGCTTGTCGTGCCCGAACTGGCTGATCCGCTGATTCTCCTTGCCGGTCAGGATGTCGACGATGTGGCCGGCACCGTACGACTGGCGGTACTCCTTGGCCAGACGCCACACGGTCGACAGGACCTTCTGCGCCGCGACGGTGCCGTCATATGTGGCGGGCGGATTCAGGCAGGTGTCGCAGTTGCCGCAGGGCTCGATCTCCTGACCGAAATACCGCAGCAGCTGGACGCGCCGGCATTCGGGCGTCTCGCACAGCGCCAGCATGGCGTCCAGCAACCGGCCCTGCGCCATCCGGTGCGCCTGATCGCCGTCGGACTGCTCGATCAGCCGCCGCTGCTGCACGACGTCGGCCAGCCCGTACGCCATCCACGCCACCGACGGCAGACCGTCACGTCCGGCGCGCCCGGTCTCCTGGTAGTAGCCTTCGACGCTCTTCGGGAGGTCGACGTGCGCGACGAACCGGACGTCCGGCTTGTCGATACCCATGCCGAAGGCGATGGTCGCGACCACCACCACGCCGTCCTCGCGGAGGAACCGATGCAGGGTGTCCGCGCGGGTCCGGGCGTCCAGCCCGGCGTGGTACGGCATGGCGTCGACGCCGTTCGCGGCCAGGAACGCCGCGATCTTCTCCACGCTGTTGCGGCTCAGGGCGTACACGATGCCGGTCAGGGCTTCGGTGCCGTCGAAGCCCTCGGTGCGGATGAACTCGAGGAGCTGCTGCTGCACCCGATCCTTCGGTTCGATCCGGTAGGTGATGTTGGGTCGGTCGAAGCTGGAGACGAAGTGGCGGGCGTTCTGCAGGTGCAGGCGCTGGGTGATCTCGTCGTGGGTGCGTCGGGTGGCCGTCGCCGTCAGGGCGATCCGCGGGACTTCCGGCCACAGTTCTGCCAGCTCGCCGAGTGCCAGATAGTCGGGCCGGAAGTCGTGACCCCACTGGGACACGCAGTGCGCCTCGTCGATGGCGAGCAGTGAGATGGTCCCGCGTGACAGCAGATCGCGGATCGCCGGCCGGCTCAGGCCTTCGGGTGCGACGTAGATCAGGTCGAGTTCGCCGGCCAGATAGGCGCGCTGCACCTCGGCGCAATCCTCGGGAGCCTGCGTCGAGTTCAGGTAGGCGGCGTTGACGCCCACCTGACGCAGGGCGCCCACCTGATCGGCCATCAATGCGATCAGCGGGGAGACGACCACCGCGCAACCCTCCCGGACGAGGGCCGGCACCTGATAGCAGAGGCTCTTGCCGCCGCCGGTCGGCATCAGGACCACGGCGTCGCCGCCGTCGATCACATGCTGGACCACGGCCTCCTGGTCGCCGCGGAACGAGTCGAAGCCGAAGACGGTCCGCAGTACCTCGTACTGGTCGGGGAGACGATCGTCGTCGGGCCGGGGGCCGGCCGGTGCCGTCATCGCGTCAGTACTGCTCGTCGGAGTCGTCCTCGTCCGCATCGAGATCCCCGTCGGCGTCGTCGTCCTCATGGAGTTTCACGTCTTCGAGTTCGTGGCGCCGGCCCTCCACCTGGCGGCGCTCATCGGCCTCCGCGGCCTTGGTCGCCTCGCGCATCTCGAAGCCGTCGCTGATCAGGCCGCCGATCTCCTTGGACACGTCGACGACGGCGCTGGTGATGATCGACGCGATCGATCCGACCCGGTGCGCCGTGTTCTCCACGATCTCCTGGATCAGGTCCTTGTTGCGCTCAGCCTTGCCGACCACGGTGACTCCCCACGATGACTCCTCAGTGTCGTCTTGCAGCGACTGTACCCAGCAGATCGGACAGTGTGGGCCGCTGACCCGTACTGCCCCGTATGACGCCGATCATCGCGCGGACGGCGACGACAGGCGTCATACAGGGCAGTAGGGGCAGAGCGGGTGCGTCCGAGGTCAGGCGACCTTGGTGGTCCGGGTGGCCTTCGCGGCGTCGTGCGCGCGCTCGATGTGCAGGTGGACGTTGTTGTCGTCCTTGGTCCACGAGTTCGGCAGCGACAGCTTCGCGATCTTCTTCCAGGTGGAACCGAGCTGCTTGGTCAGGCCGCCGGTGTTGTACGGCAGGTCGTACTTCTCGCAGATCTCACGAACTTCCTTCGCCATCTCCGGGTAGCGGTTGGCCGGGACGTCCGGGAACAGGTGATGTTCGATCTGATGGCTCAGGTTGCCGCTCATGATGTGGAACAGCTCGCTGCCCTCGATGTTGGCGCTGCCCAGCATCTGGCGCAGGTACCACTCGCCCTTGGTCTCGTTCTCGGTCTCCTCCTTGGTGAAGGTCTGCGCCCCGGTGGGGAAGTGACCGCAGAAGATGATCGAGTACGTCCAGATGTTGCGGATCAGGTTAGCGCCCGCATTGCCGACCAGGGTGGTCGCGAAGAACGGTCCGGTGAGGGCCGGCCAGATCACGTAGTCCTTGAGGACCTGCTTGCCGGCCTTGCGCACCTGGCCCTTGACCAGGCCCTTGATGTCGTTCCACTTGCGTTCGCCCTGCACGATCTTCTCGACCTCGAGGTCGTGGAGCATGACGCCCCACTCGAACAGGAACATCAGTGCGGTCGCGTACGCCAGGTTGCCCAGGTAGTACGGGTTCCACTTCTGGTCGCGGGCCATGCGCAGGATGCCGTAGCCGATGTCACGGTCCTCGTCGATCACATTGGTGAACGTGTGGTGCATGTAGTTGTGGCTGTGCTTCCACTGCTCGCCCGGGCACACGGTGTCCCAGTCGAAGTCGCGCGAGTTGTAGGTGTCCTCGCGCATCCAGTCGTACTGGCCGTGCATCACGTTGTGGCCGATCTCCATGTTGTCGAGGATCTTGGAGATGCCCAGGGAGGCGACGCCCGCCAGCCACACCGGCGGGATGAACGGGACGTACATGGCGGCGCGGCCGGCGAACTCGAGCTTCCGCTGCGCGCGGATGATCCCGTAGATGTAGTCGCGGTCCTTCTGGCCGACGTCGGCCATGATCCGGGTGCGCAGCTCGTCGAGCTCGGCGCCGATCGCCTCGACCTGTTCGGCGGTCAGATGGACGTCGATCTGGTCGGAGTCCTTGCCGTCGTTGCGGAAGTAGTCGGTGATGTTGATGGCCATGGTTCTGCCTTTCGTGCGGTGGGGTGAGGGAGTCAGAGGTCCATGTCGACGTCGCCGACGGGCGCGTTGACGCAGATCTGGATGGGCTGGTCGGTTTCGGAGTCGAGTTCGCCGGTCAGGATGTTGCGGGTGCAGCCGGACTTGCGCACCGCAGTGCACGAGAAGCAGATACCCATGCGGCAGCCGTATTCGGGATTCAGGCCCGCGGCCTCGGCCTGCTCCAGGATGGTGCGGCCGTCGTTCTCGTTCTCCGTCTCGGACTTCGTGTAGGTGACGGTGCCGGTGATCGGCTGGTTCGGGTCGATGACCGGCGAGGTGTCGATGGTGAACGCCTCGCTGTGCAGGCGGTCGGACAGTCCGCGAGCCTCCATGAACGTGCGGACCTCATCCATCAGTGAGGCCGGGCCGCACAGAAACACCTGTGCTCCGGCCGAGGTGGCGAGCACGTCGAGGTGTTCGGGGCGGAAATGTCCGCCTTCCTCGCCGGCGGAGGGGCGGGTGTAGTGCAGCTGCACGTCGACGTTGTCGTAGGCGTGGGCGACGGTGGTCAGCTCGTTGGCGTAGGCGACGTCGTCGGCGTTGCGGGCGTAGTGCACGAACGTGATCGGGTCGGTGTGTCCTTCGGCGATCAGTGTACGCAGCATTGAGATAACAGGTGTAATCCCACTGCCGCCGCTCACCAGAACGGTGTGGGCGGGGCGCTCGACCGGGAGCGTGAAGTCGCCGGCGGGGGTGCCCAGCCCGAGCACGTCACCGACCTTCACGTTGTCCCGGAGGTGCTTGGAGACGAAGCCGTCGTCGTGTGCGGTGACCGTCAGCTCGATGGTCCCGGTGGCGTTCGCGGCATTCGCGGGGGAGAAGAAACGGCGGTGTCGGACACCGTCGATAACCGTGCTGACCTCGACATATTGTCCGGCCTCGTGTTCCTTCCACTGGCGCGTCGGCTCCAGGCGGAGGGTGACGGTGCGGTCGGTGCGGCGCTGGACGTCGAGGACCTTGCCCTTGGTTTCGCGCCAGGTGAGCATCGGGTCGACGAACTCCAGGTAGCGGTCGACGGGGTACGGCGTCGCGGTCGCTTCGACGAGGCGCTCGATGAGTCCGGAGAGTCGGCTTGCCATGGGTGGCTCCTTCGGGGCTGTCCGCTCAGTTCAGTGAACGGATGTACACAAAGAACGATGACACATCTCTCCGGAAGGCCGCAAGGACTTGTTGTGTGTCCGTCGTCACGCCCTAGACTGAATCCATGGCATCACGGTCGGACTCCGGAGGTGACGCACGCCGTCGTACCCGGAGCGATCGGGGTGAGAGCGGTTCGGGCGTCTCGCGCGCCGAGAAGAAGGAACAGACTCGGCAGGCACTGCTCGACACCACCATCGAGTTGGTGGACGACCGTTCATTCGGCTCCATCTCGCTGCGTGAGGTCGCGCGCGGCGCAGGGATCGTGCCGACCGCCTTCTACCGGCACTTCGCATCCATGGAGGACCTGGGCGTCACCCTCGTCGAGGATTCGATGCGGGTGCTGCGTCGGGGTCTGCGCGAGGCGCGCCGCGACCTGCCCAAAGGCGTCCTCGTGCCGACCGCCCGGGATTCCCTGAGGAGCCTGATCAAACAGGTGCGCGCCGACGAGGCCAAGTTCCGCTTCCTGGTCCGCGAGCAGCACGGCGGCGTGGCCGAGGTGCGTCGCGCGATCGACACCGAGCTCCGCCTGTTCTCGCGCGAGGTCGCCATCGACATGGCCCGCGTACCGGCTCTCGCCGGCTGGGACACCGAGGACCTCGAGGTGGTCGCCGAACTGTTCGTCACGATCATGACGTCGGCGGTCGCCGAACTGGTGGACGGCGACGGCCGGCCGGACGCCGAGTCGGCGATCATCCGAAGAACTGAAAAACAACTTGTTCTCGTAGTCCTCGGCATGGGGCAGTGGCACGGGAGAGAATGACCGGCATGACTGATTCCAACGACAGGGTCGGAACCGAGTTCGGGCCGTACCGGATCGACGCTCTCCTCGGCCGGGGCGGCATGGGCGAGGTCTACCGCGCCTACGACGGTGCCCACGAACGCGAGGTGGCCCTCAAGCTTCTCGGCGGGCGCACCGCCGACGACGGCACCTTCGCCGAACGATTCCGCCGCGAATGCCAGGCGGTGGCGCGGCTCGGTGAACCGCACATCATCCCGATCCACGACTTCGGCGAGATCGACGGCGTCCTCTACCTGGACATGCGGCTGGTGGACGGCCAGAACCTCCGCGAGAGCCTGAACGCGCGCGGCCCGCTGCCGGCGGCCGACGCCACCGACCTCATCGGGCAGGTGGCGGCGGCGCTCGACGCGGCGCACAACGCGGGCCTGGTGCATCGGGACGTGAAGCCGGAGAACATCCTGGTGACGCCGGAGGGCTTCGCCTACCTGGTGGACTTCGGTGTCGCGTTCGCAGCCGGCGACGAGCAGCTGACCAAGACCGGTATGGCGATCGGGTCGACGGCGTACATCGCGCCCGAGCAGTTCGACAACGCCCCGGTGACCGCCGCGACCGACACCTACGCTCTGGCGGCCGTCTACTTCGAGCTTCTCACCGGCCGCCCGCCGCATGCGGGGGAGTCGGTCAGCGCGGTCATCAAGTCGGCGGTGATGGCCGACGCCCCGCCGGTCAGTGCCGTCAACCCGGCGGTGCCCGCGTCCCTCGACCCGGTGGTCGCGGGGGGACTGGCGAAGGATCCCGCCGCCCGGTACGCGACGTCCGGCGAGTTCGCGGCTGCG
This sequence comes from Gordonia sp. (in: high G+C Gram-positive bacteria), assembly GCF_047600565.1. GTDB lineage: Bacteria > Actinomycetota > Actinomycetes > Mycobacteriales > Mycobacteriaceae > Gordonia. The sequence continues at coordinate 1,590,454 of NZ_JASGKN010000001.1, read as the reverse complement.
GCGCGTGCCGCGCTCGAGGGCGCCGGATCGGACGCCCCGACCGCGTTCGTGCAGGCCGGTCCGACCGCCATGATCCCGGCCGCCGGATACGCGGCCTCGGGCCCGTCGACCACCGCCTACCCGGTGACCGGCTCCCAGTACGGTCAGGTCTCCGGTCCGCAGGCCTACTCGGGAGCCCCGCAGTACTCCGGCCCGCAGTACTCGGGTCCTCAGTACTCGGGTCCGCAGCAGTTCTCCGGCCCGCAGTACGCGCCGGCGCCCGTCGCCGCAGCCGACGACAACGGCGGCCGCGGGCTGCAGATGGCGCTGGCCGGGCTCATCGGCCTGCTCGTCGCCGGTCTGATCGGCCTGGGTATCTGGTACTTCCTGTTCAACGGCAAGGGCGGTTCGGACGCGGCGCCGACGACCACCGTCACCAGTACGTTGGCGAGCCCGCCGCCCGGATCGGTCGAGTGCGCACCCGGCGTCGGCCGCGGTACCGGGGTCACGACGTGCCCGTTCGCGGTCAACGTGCAGCAGGCTTACCTGCAGGCCGGTCCGATGGGCGAGGCGCGCACGATCCAGGCCTACAGTCCGGCCACGGGCAACTCGTACTCGATGTCGTGCTCGCCGAATGCGTACGGCGGGGTCACCTGTACCGGCGGCAACAATGCCGTCGTGAACCTCTACTGAGGCGTCGCGGTCAGCGGCACTTGGGCAGAGCCGCGCGGACGCCGGCGACCACCGAGTCGGTGTAGGTGGCGATCCCGGCGTCGCCGATCGGCTCGGAGCCGCCAGCTGTCGCCGTCCCGAACTCGTTGTAGACCCACGGCACCTTCGTCGAGATCAGTTCGATGACCGGGATGTTGCCGCCCCACAGTGGAGCCCGTCCGTCGAAGCTGTTGTCGGTCACGACCACCGGCTGGCCTTCCACCTTGGACCGGGCGGCGGCGAAGGCTTCGCCCATCCGCTGGCTTTTCGCGGCGGTCGCGGCGGCGGTGTAGGTGACTCGCTTCTCCGTGCCGTCCTGGCCGGCGCCTTCGCGGTACAGACCGACGCGCTGAACGAACACCTTGTGGTTGTCGATGTCGGTGTGCAGGCTGATGGCGAGGTCGGCGTGGGCCTGTTCGGCTCGATCGACGCGGTCGCGATAGTTGATGCTCTCGTCCACCGACTTCTTGAGCAGGACCACCGTGTAGCCGGCCTTCTCGAGCCGGTTCTTCACTCCCGTGGCGACGTCCATGACGTCCTGGCCTTCGGCGCCGTTCGGGTAGTCGCGCATCAGGACGCCGGTTTGGGTGTCGTAGTCGTCGATCTCGGTCGGGTTGTGGCCGGGGTCGATCGCCAGCACCGGCGACTTCTCGCACCCCGAGGTTCCCGCGGCGGTGGGGGTGGGCGCAGCCGTCGTCGACGGGGTGCGGGGTGTCTGGAACACGGTGACCGTGACCGGTGTGACGTTCTTCGCCGAGGCGCAGCCCGCGACGCCGGCGAGTGCGACCACCGAGCCGATCATCGCGGTGGTGCGGCGCCTCACCGCAGGACCGCGATGGTCGAGTTGCGTCCGGTGCACTGCCAGAACTGGCCGGCGTCCCAGCAGCTGGTGTAGATCGTGGTGCCCGCACCCTCGCTGTAGATGCCGACGTTGGAGAAGGCTCCGCCACGGCTGGCGATCTCGGCGGCGACATCGTCCGCCCAGGCGCAGGTGGTTGCGGTCTTCTGTCGCATGACGTTCGAGTTCGGGCAGCCGTAGACGAAGCCACCCGCCTGGAGCGCGGACTGCAGGTCGCCGGCCGGCGCCGGAGCCTGCTGAACCTCGGTCTGGGTGACGACGGCGGGCGGCTGGACCACCTGGGTCTGCGTGACTGCGGAGGCCGAGGAGTTCGAATTGCCGCTCCCGCCGCGTGTCAGAAGGAGGGTGATCACGATGGCCGCGATCGCCAGGATGGCCACGATGATCGCGATCCACACCGCGGTCGACGGGCCGGAGCGCTGAGGGGCCGGAGGCTGGGGGTAGGGCTGGGCCCCGTAGGGGTGTGACATGGGACGACTATAACGTCAGAACCTTCGCGAACCGCCGAAGTCATCTGATCACAGGACGGTATCGCGTCGGTCTCGGACCGTCGCCGAGCATTGCCGGCATGACGGGAAGCCGCATAGCCTCACCGTGTTGCAGAAGTGAGGGAAGTGACAAAAGTGATTAAGCGTCGCATGGCGATCGTGACCGGATTACTGGTGGCTGCGCTGGCCGGGGGTGCCGGGACAGCGCACGGTGCGCCGGCAGCCGTCCCACTGCCGCAACTGCCGACCATCCCGCTGCCGGCGATCCCCGGGATCCCCGGCCTCGGTGCACCCGCGCCGGACCTGACCAAGAGCTTCGCCGCATTGACCGCGTCGATGGCCAAGGGCCTGCCCGGCAAGGTCGGTGTCGCACTCACCCCGGTGGCCGGTTCGGCGTCCACCTCGTTCGGCGACCTCACCACCGCTCGCGCGTGGTCCACCCTGAAGGTCCCGGTGGCCATCGCCGTCGAACGGACCGGAGCACCCGGCGCGAAAGCGGCGAGCGCGGCCGAGATCAAAGCCATCGAAGACTCCGACAATGATGCCGCCGAGAAGCTGTGGAGCATGCTCGGCAGCAACCGGTCCGCGGTCGACGCGGTCACCGGAATCCTGCGCGACGGCGGCGACGCCAACACCCGCGTCGCGTCCCAACTCGACGCGCCGCCCAGCTACCCCGGCTACTCGTCGTGGGCGCTGGCCGATCAGGCCACGTTCGCCGCCCATCTCCCGTGCCTCACCGGTAGCCAGAACGTCCTCGGCTACATGGGGCACGTGTCGAAGCAGCAGCAGTGGGGCGTGGCCGAGCCGAAGACGCCCGGCGTCACCTCCGCGGTCAAGGGCGGTTGGGGGCCCGCGACCGGCAACCCGGACAACGGGACCGCCCGCGGCTACGTGATCCGGCAGCTCGCCGTGATCACCACGCCCCGCGGGCAGATCGGCGTCTCCCTGGCAGCGCTGCCGCGCAGCGGGTCGTTCACCGACGGCACCAGGATGGTCACCCGTCTCGGCCAATGGGTGCTGCGCAACCTGAACTCGTTCCCGACCGGTGTCTGTGCCGCGGCGCCGGCCGCCGATCAGACGAACCCGTCCGCAGGTGCGGACGCTCCGGCGATCCAGTCTCCGCCTGCCGCTCAGTAACGGGAGAGCAGCAGCGCTTCGGTGAGCGCGGTGCGGCGCAGCTCGTCCGGGTCGACGCTCTCGTTCGGCGCGTGGATACGGCACTGCGGCTCTTCCACGCCCAACAGCGCGATCTCCGCGTTCGGGACGGTCTGCGCCAGCACCGTGCACAAGGGGATGGACCCGCCCTGGCCGGAGAACACGACGTCGGCACCGTCGTACGCCTCGGACATCGCGTCCGTCAGCATCCGATAGCCGGGCCCGTCGGTATTCGCCGCGAACGGGGCGCCCGCGGCCTCGGAGGTCACCGTCAGCGCGCAGCCCCACGGCACGTGCGCCGTCAGATGTGCCTCGAGGGCCGTGAACGCCTCATGCGGGTCGACGCCCGGCGGGATCCGCAGGTTCAGCATGGCCGCCGCCCGCGGGATGATGGCCGCCGCACACTCGGTGGTGCTCGGCGCGTCCACGCCGATCACCGTCACCGCGGGCCGGGCCCACGTCATGTCGGCGGGGGTACCCGAGCCCAGGATCCGGGCGCCGTCGACCACGCCGGCATCCTCGCGGAACCGGTCCGGCGGATACGGCGCCCCCGTCCACACCTGGTCGGCGGCCAGACCGTCGATGGTGGTGTTGCCGTCCGCGTCGCGCAAGGTGCCGAGCACGGCGATCAGCGCGGCCATCGCGTCGGGCGCCGCGCCACCGAACTGCCCGGAATGCACCGCCGTCTCCAGTGCCTCGACCTGCACCTTCACGTTCACCACGCCGCGCAGACTGGTGGTCAGCGTCGGAACGCCCACCTCGACGTTGCCGGTGTCGGCGATCACGATGAGGTCGGCGTCGAACAGTTCCGGCCGCTGCCGGACCAGATCGTCGAGGCCCTCACCGCCGGCCTCCTCGGAACCCTCGATGATGATCCGGATCGCGCACGACGCCTCGTCGCCGAGCGCACGCAGCGCCGTGAGATGGGCGATCAGATTGCCCTTGCAGTCGGCGGCGCCGCGCCCGTACCAGCGGCCGTCGCGCTCGGTCAGCGTGAACGGCGGCGACTGCCAGAGGCCCTCATCGCCGGCCGGCTGCACGTCGTGGTGGCTGTACAACGCCACGGTCCGGGCGCCGGGCGGACCGGCCCGATGCCCGACGATCGCGGGGGATCCGTCGGAGGTCACGATCACCTCGCACTCGAAGCCGAGATCGGTGAACGCGGTCGCCACCCACTGCGCGCTACCGGTGCTGTCGCCGGATCGCGCCGGGTCCGAATGCACCGACGCGAACGCCACCAGAGCGGCGAGATCGTCGTGGGCACGGTCCATCTGGGCGTCGACGCGGTCGGCGAGCGGGGAAGTGGTCATACGTCTAGTCCTACACGTGCGATGATCGGCGCGTGCCAGTGATCGACCCGGCAGTGCCCGGAGACCGTCCCGATCCCGACGAACTGCTGCCGCCGGACGTGTTGTCGTCGTGGACGGAGCGGGTGACCGCGGCCGCCGGCGAGCCGTGCGGCGCCCTGTTCTCGGCCGCCATGCGGCGCACCCTCGACCGCACCCTGCACCGGCTGCCGGACGGCACCGTGTTCGTCATCACCGGCGACATCCCGGCGATGTGGCTGCGCGACTCGGCCACCCAGATGCGGCCGTACCTGACACTCCTCGGCAAGGAGCCGTCGCTGACGGCGCTCGCCGACATGATCGCCGGTGTGGTGCGTCGGCAGATGGCGTTCTTGACCCACGACGCCTACGCCAACGCCTTCAACGCCGCACCCAACGGCAACTGTCATGAACCGCGCGACTCGTTCGGCGACGGACGGCCCCACGACCCGTGGATCTGGGAACGCAAATACGAGATCGACTCCCTGTGCTTCCCCTTCCAGCTGGCCGATCAGCTGACGTCGGTCACCGGCCGCACCGACCATCTCGACGACGAGACGTTCGGGCTCGCGGCCCGTGCCGCCGTCGGGACGCTGGACCTCGAGATCGAGCATGAGAAGAACTCGATCTATCGGTTCGTGCGGCCTGCCCCCAAAGGGCTGGGACTGGTGCAGAAGGCCGCTCCGCACTGGCATGACATGTTGCCGCGCAAAGGCCTCGGCAGCCCGGTCGCCGTCACCGGCATGACCTGGTCCGGATTCCGGCCGTCCGACGACCCCTGCGAGTACGGCTATCTGGTGCCGTCGAACCTGATGGCCGCACACACACTGGACCGACTGTGCGCTCTGGCGAAGCTGACCCCCACCCTCGGCGATGCCGTGCCGGCGATCGCCGCGAAACTGGCGGGCACATTGCGGGCCGGTATCGCCGAACACGGCGTCATCGATCACGCCGAACACGGAAAGATCTGGGCGTACGAGGTCGACGGTCTGGGCAACGTGCTGGCCGCCGACGACGCCAACATGCCCAGTCTGCTGTCGGCGCCCCTGGTCGCCGGCATCGACACCAGCGATCCGATGTATCGGCGGACCCGCGAGTTCGTGCTGTCGGCCGACAACCCGTACTACGTGTCGGGGCGGCTCGCCTCGGGTGCGGGCAGCCCGCACACCCCGTCCGGCTACGTGTGGCCGATCGCGCTGGCCGTCGCCGGACTGACCGCCGACGACCCCGGCGAGGCACTCCACGCACTGCAGACGATCGCCGCGACCACCGCCGGCACCGGCTCCGTTCACGAGAGCTTCGATGTGAACGACGACCGGCGGTTCACCCGCGACTGGTTCAGCTGGGCCGACTCCATGTTCTGCGAGTTGGCGCTGTCGGTGGCCTCCGGTCAACCATAATCGGATCCATGACCATCGATCCGCCGACACCCGATCGTCCCGGCCGCGCCAAGCTCCGCAAACTGGCGCAGGCGGCGATGAACGCCGACCAGACCGTCGAACAGGTCGAAGGCATCCTCGGCGACATGGGTCCGGTCATGGCGAACCTGACCCAGACCATCGAGGAACTGAACACCTCGATGCGGTCGTTCGACCAGACGGTGGGCCGCGTCAACGCCTCCCTCGACACCGTCGACGCCCTCTCGGGGCGCATGGACGACATCATGACCCGCATCGAGCGGATCGTCAGTCGCGCCGAAGGCATCGTCGGTATCGGCGAGGTCGCTCTCAAACCGCTCGGGGCGCTCGAAGCCGGCGCCCGCAACGTGGCCGGCATCTTCGGATTCGGCGGACACGACGACGGGCACAAGCCCAAGCGCTGATAACGATTGCCTTCCGGCATCGCTCGTTTCCCTTCGGGCCCAGGCGGATCCGCCCTAGCATTCTCGGTGCAATCCATGCACAGGCAGTTCTTCCGAGATAAGGGATCCCCACCGTGGAACACTCGACTCCAGCCAAGTGGCTCGCTGAAGCCTTCGGCACGTTCTGGCTCGTCTTCGGCGGTTGTGGCACCGCCATCTTCGCCGCCAACTTCATGGTCAACGGAAAGGGCAGCCGCGTCGACGGCCCGCTCGGCGCCACCCAGCTGGGTGTCGGCTTCCTGGGTGTGGCGCTGGCGTTCGGTCTGACCGTCGTCACCATGGCCTACGCCGTCGGTCACATCTCCGGCGGACACTTCAACCCGGCGGTCACCCTCGGTGCCGCGGTCGGCGGCCGCATCGCCTGGAAGGAACTCCCCGGCTACTGGGTCTCGCAGGTGGTCGGCGGTCTGCTCGCCGGCACCGCGCTGTACTTCCTGTCCAAGGACCGTACGGACTTCGACGCCACCGGCCACGAGGCGGCCAACGGCTACGGCGCGCACTCGCCCGGCGGCTACGGTCTGGGCGCCGTGCTGGTCGCCGAGATCATCCTGACCGCGTTCTTCATCATCGTGATCCTCGGTGCCACCGACGAGCGCGCACCGAAGGGTATGGGCCCGCTGGCCATCGGTCTGGCGCTGACCCTGATCCACCTGATCTCGATCCCGATCTCCAACACCTCGGTGAACCCGGCCCGCTCGACCGCGGTCGCGTTCTTCAACGGTGACGGTGCCCCCGGGCAGCTGTGGGCGTTCTGGGTGTTCCCGCTGATCGGCGGCGCGCTCGGTGGCCTGATCTACACCTACTTCTGGGGTAAGGACTCGAACATCTTCGCCAAGGCCGTCGAACTGGCCGAGGAGCGGGCGCACTGATGCCGAGCCGCGAGACCCGCACACTCAAGGGTTCCCGCGGCCGTTCCATCGTCTACGACGTCTACCGCCCCGAGGAGGGTGCGGTAGGCGTCGTGGCGTTGGTCCACGGTCTCGGTGAGCACGCCGGCCGCTACGAGTACGTCGCGCGGCGGCTGACCGACGCCGGCTACATCGTGATCGCCCCCGATCACGCCGGTCACGGCCGGTCGGACGGCGCGCCGCGCAACGTCACCGACTTCTCCGACTTCACGGCCGATCTGGATCGCGTCATCAAGTCGGTGGAACTCGCCGACACCGGCAGCGGGTCGACTCTCGAGACTCTTCCGCTGTTCGTGCTCGGGCACAGCATGGGCGGCGCGATCGCCCTGTCGTACGCGCTGGACCATCAGGACGACCTGAGGGGCCTGGTGCTGTCCGGCCCGGCCGTCGTGCCCGGTGACGACCTGCCGCCGATCATGGTGAAGGCCGCCCCGGTGCTCGGCAAGCTGGCGCCGTGGCTGCCGTCGACGGCACTGTCCGCGTCGGCGGTGAGCCGAGACCCGGCGGTCGTGAAGGCGTACGAGGACGATCCGCTGGTGTTCCACGGCAAGATTCCGGCCGGCCTGGGCGGCGCGCTCATCGGTCAGATGCAGTCGCTTCCCGAACGGCTGCCGAGCCTGACCCTCCCGACCCTTGCTCTCCACGGAGGCAAGGACGTCCTGGCCAACCCGGACGGCAGCCGGATGGTCGGGGAGAAGGCCGGCGGCGACGACGTGACCGTCAAGATCTATCCGGAGCTCTACCACGAGATCATGAACGAGCCAGAGCGCGACGAAGTGCTCGACGACATCGTCGCCTGGCTCGACGCGCACCTGTAGGCCTGACGTACCGCCAAAGAATGGCGCTCCGGGGCCGTCCGGGGGCAATTTGCCCCCGGCGACACCCTCGGCGCCATTTCTTGGCGGCATAGGTGCGGCGCCGGGTCAGAACCAGGCGGGGTCGGCGTCGAGAGTGGTGCGGTCGAGACCGGCCAGCAGATCCAGCTGCGGACCCGTCTTGGGCAGCTCGTACCGGTAGAAGTAGCGGGCCGCGGCGCGCTTGCCGTCGAAGAAGTCGCCGTCGCGGTCGCCGACGGCCAGCAGTTGTTCCAGCCACAGCCAGGCGACCACCACATGACCGGCCGCCTCCAGGTACACGGTCGCGTTCGCGAGGGCGAGCGCCGGGTCGCCGGGCGCCCACAACGCCATCGTCACCTCACCGAGGCGACCCAGGCTCGCGCCGAGCGCGGCGGCGAACTCGGCCGTCTCGCCACCTGCGGTCTGCGCCTTCGCGATGGTCGCGCCGATGGCGTCGGCCAGGACGGTGAAGCCCTGACCGCCGTTCATCACCACCTTGCGGCCCAGCAGGTCGAGGCCGTGAATGGCCTTGGCGCCCTCGTGGATCGGGTTGAGCCGATTGTCGCGGTAGTACTGCTCGACGTCGAACTCCTTGGTGTACCCGTAGCCGCCGTGCACCTGGATGGCCATGTTGTCGCCCTCCAGGCACCACTGGCTGGGCCAGCTCTTGACGATCGGCGTCAAGACCTCGAGGAGGGTGTGCACGCGGGTCGCCTCGGCCTCGTCGGTGGCCGTCTTCTCCCGGTCCACCAGATTCGAGGCGTACAGGCACAGCGCCAGTGCGCCCTCCGCGTACGACTTCTGAGCCAGCAGCAGGCGTCGCACGTCCGGGTGTTCGATGAGGGCGATCGGCTTCGACGACGGATCCTTGGAGTCGACGGGACGACCCTGGGTGCGGACCTTTGCGTACTCCACTGAATCCAGGTAGCCGCGGACACCCTGACCGGTCGCCATGAAGCCGACACCGATGCGTGCCTCGTTCATCATGTTGAACATGTACTTCAGGCCCTGGTGTTCGTCGCCGACCAGATAGCCGACCGCGCCGGAACCGTCGCCCACCCCGAAGGTGCCGTCACCGAGGTTGAGCAGACAGTTGGTGGTGGCCCGATTGCCCATCTTGTGGTTCAGGCCCACCAGGGCGACATCGTTGCGGGTGCCGTCCGGCAGCACCTTCGGGACGATGAACAGCGAGATGCCCTTGACGCCCGGAGCACCGCCCGGGGTCTTCGCCAGCACCAGGTGCACGATGTTGTCGGCGATCTCGTGGTCGCCGCCGGAGATCCACATCTTGGTGCCGGTGATCCGGTACGTGCGGTCGCCGACCAGATTCGCGCCGGTCACCTCGTTGCCGGCGTCGGCCGGGACGGCGCGGGTGGTGATGTCGGCGAGGGAGGAGCCGGCCTGCGGCTCGGACAGGCACATGGTGCCGGTGTAGCGGCCTTCGAGCATCGGCTTCACCCAGGTCTCGATCTGTTCCGGGCTGCCGTATTCGACCAGCAGGTTCGCATTGCCGACGGTCAGCATCGGGTAGCAGGCGAAGCCGTTGTTGGCGGCCATGAACTCGAACATGGTGGCGCGAGAGATCGTCTGCGGCAGCGCCATGCCGCCGAGTTCCTCGTCGAACGAAGCGGCGACCAGCCCGGCCTCGCCGAAGGCGTTCACCGCGGCGGCCGTCTCCGGAATCAGTTCGACCTTGCCGTCGGCCCCGATCTTCGGCTCGATCTGGTCGCCCTTCTTGTTGAACGGGGCGTACAGCTTGGCGGCCATGTCGTAGGACAGATCCAGGACGCCGTCGAAGGTCTCTTTGGAGTGCTCGGCGAACCTCGGGCGCTCCAGCAGTTCGGTGGCGTTCAGCCAGTCGTAGAGCAGGAAATCGAGGTCTTCGCGCGAGATGAAGTCGGCCATGGGTCGAACGTACCCGGTCCGCTCCCGGCCGTACGGTCAGATACCGATCGCGCGGATCAGCCGGCCCGTGACTCGAGGGGAGACGGCCGACACGGCGCGCAGCAGTTCGGCGTAGCGCGGATAGATCTCCGGCTGCCGGGTGTGCGCGGCGCGGATGATCCACGCCGCCGCATCGTCGGGGTCCAGCGCCGGGGCGTCGTCGTAGTCGGTGGTCGGGGCGATCATCGGGGTGCGCACCAGCGGGAATCCGATGTTGCTGACCGTGACACCAGTGCCCGACAGTTCATCGTCCAGGCTGCGGCCAAACGCGGCGAGCGCCGCCTTCGAGGCGTGATAGGCAGCGAACTTCGGCATGGAGCCCGCCACCACGCCCCACGTGACGACGTTGATGATCTGGCCGCTGCCGCGCTCGATCATCGCCGGAAGAAGAGCCGTGGTGAGGCGGACGGCGCCGAAGTAGTTGATCGCCATCGTGCGCTCGTAGTCGTGGAAGCGGTCGACGGTGTCGACGACCGAGCGGCGGATCGACCGGCCGGCATTGTTGACCAGGATGTCGGGTGTCCCGAACCGTTCGGTGACGGTGGCGACCAGGGCGTCGACCCCGGCGTCGTCGGTGAGGTCCGCGACGACGGCGTCCGCCCGTCCTCCCGCCGCGGTGATGGCGTCGCGGACGGCGTCGAGCCGGTCGGCGTCGCGGGCCACGAGGATCACGGTCGCTCCGTGCTCGGCGAAGGCGTGCGCGGTGGTCTCGCCGATGCCCTGGGAGGCGCCGGTGATCAGAACGGTGGTGCCGTGGATCGGATGCTGGTGGTGGAAGGGGGAGAAGCGGGAGAGGGAACGGGGCGGACTGAGGACGGCCTTGACCAACCCGTCGACCCGGGGGATCACTTGTACTTCTTGATGATCTTCAACGCCTCGTCGGCGTCGACGTTCTTGGCGACGAGCTTGCCGTTCTTCACCTTGCGGATGGAGTACTTCTTAGGCTTCTTCGCATCCGCAACGTGGAGACCGACCTTGGCCGCCTTCTTGTTCAACTCTTCCAGCACGCGAGGATCGTAACCCCTCAAAGTGAACAACGCCGACCGGTTCCCATTCCGGCCACTTGGCACCCTGTATGCGCAGGTCAGGGCATTGAGAGGGTCAGCAGTCCTCGGTACCGACGGGCGTCGAGTCGTACACGCGGAGCCTGCGCGCCGCTCCTTGAGCTTGTCGAAAGGAGACTCGCTTCGACAGGCTCAACGAGCGTGAGGGACTCGCTTCGACAGGCTCGACGAGCGTTACAGAGGCAGCCCCTGCTCGAGGAGGTCGATCGCAGTGAGGACGTCGTTGTGCGTCGCCTCGTCCGGGGCGACCGTCTTGTCGACGATGTGGGCGACTGCACCGGCCATCGCACCGACGAACACCCGCAGGCGCAGATCGTCGGCGGAGGTCCCGGTGTAGTCGGCGATGAACTCGGTGGTGCGAGTGATGACGCGGTCCATTTCGGCGTGCTGCGCCATCAGCAGCGTCGGTTCGCTCCGGATCAGTGTCGCGCGGTCCGGATTCGACACCCACGGATCGGACGATCCGAGCTCGAAGAGGCGCGAGAACATCTGCCGCAGCAGGTCGAAGCGATTCAGGCCGGGCGGGATCTCGCCGAGGGTCCGTTCGAACTCGCCGTCGAGGTCGTCGGCGAGAATCACCTGTTCCTTGGTTTCGAAGTACCGGAAGAACGTGGTGTGCGAGACCTGCGCCGCGTCGGCGATCTGCGCGACGGTCGTCGCCTGATAGCCCTGCCGGGAGATCAGGTCGAGTGCCGCCGCGCGGATCGCCGCCCGCGTGCGCGCCTTGTTGCGCTCGCGCAGACTCACGTCGCCGGGACCGCCCGGGGGACGTCGTGCTCCTCGCCGGCGGTGCCTTCCAGCCCCAGATTGCGGACCGCGGAACCCTCGACGTCGACGTTCGGCACGATCTTGTCCAGCCACGTCGGCAGGCGCCAGGCGCGGTCACCGAGCAGCGAGATGACGGCCGGCACCACGATCATGCGGATGATGAAGGCGTCGAACAGGACGGCCGCGGCCAGGGCGAAGCCCATCATCCGGTTCAGGGTCTCCGACGACAGCATGAACGACGCGAAGACGCTGATCATGATGAGTGCGGCCGAAGTGACCACGCGTGCACCGTGCCGGTAGCCGGCCACGATCGCGTCCTTCGGGCTCATGCCGTGCAGGTACTCCTCACGCATACGGGTCACCAGGAACACCTGGTAGTCCATCGCGAGTCCGAAGACGAGGCCGACCAGGAAGATCGGCAGGAACGACAGGATCGGCTTGGTGTGCTCGATCAGGCCGAGGGTGCCGTCGGTGAAGATCAGCGTCGTGATGCCGAAGGTGGCGGCCACCGAGAAGACGAATCCGAGTGTGCCGATCAGCGGCACCCAGATGGACCGGAACACCACGATCATGATGAGGAATGCCAGGCCCACGACCACCGCGATGTACGGGATGAGCGCCTTGTCGAGCTTGGCCGACAGATCGGACATGATGGCCGTCTGGCCGCCGACGTGGATCTCGGCGTGCTGGGCGGCGACGTCCGGCGAGAGGGCGCGGATCGACTCCATCAGCTTGTGGGTCTGCTCCGAGGACGGGGAACTCTGCGGCGTCACCATGATGAGCGCGGTGTCGGCGCCGGCGTTCGGGTTCGCCTTGTCCTTGCCGTTGCCCATCCAGACGACGGTCTCCGGCTTGTAGACGTCGGGGAGGGCCTTGATCTTGTCGACCGCGGCCTGCGCGGCGGGGGCGACGTCGCCGCCCCCGTCCTGCTTGACGACGGCGAACAGCGGACCGTTGATGCCTTCACCGAAGCCCTGCGCGATGAGCTGCTGGGCGGGCGCCTCCGCATCGGCGGTGGTGTCCATGCCGAGCTCCATGCCCTTCACCGGGATGGCGGCGGCGATCAGGATCGCGAGACCGGCGACGATGAACGGGAGCGGCTTCTTGACGATCGCGCGGCCGAACTTCACGCCGAGCGTGTCGGCGGTGTCGGACTCCTCGGCGTGCTTGATCCACGGGATCTTCGGTGTGAACGCGAAGCGACCGGTCGCGCCGAGCAGCGCGGGGATCAATGTGAGCGCCGCGAAGACGGCGACGAGAACGGCGAGCGCAGCACCCATACCCATCTGGGTGATCAGCGGGATGCCGATGACCATCAGGGCCGCGACGGCGATGATCACCGTCAGTCCGGCGAAGACGACGGCGGTGCCGGCGGTGCCGACCGCTCGTCCGGCGGCGTCGGCGGGGTCGCCGCCGCGCCGGGTCTCGGTGCGGTACCGGGACACGATGAACAGTGCGTAGTCGATGGACACGGCGATACCGAGCATCAGAACGATGCCGGTCGCGGTCTGGTTGACGGTCATGAACTTGGCGCTGACGGTCAGCAACAGCATGGTGAGGCCGACGCCGACCATGCCGGTGACCAGCGGGATGAAGGCGGCCACCAGGGCGCCGAAGGCGACGATCATCACGATGAAGGCCACCGCGAAGCCGAGCATCTCGGCCTTGCCACCCGCCTCCTGGGCCTGCATGACGCCGCTGGTCAGCTGAATGTTCAGTCCGTCACCGCGATGCTTGGCGACCGTCTCGACGAAGGTGTCCTTGTCGGCGGGTTTGAGGTCCATGAGGTCGATGTTCTGGCCGACCTGGATCAGGCCGATCTGACCGTTCGCGGACAGTACCTGCGAGCCGAGGGCGGGGTTCGCGGCGGCCAGGGCGACCGGGTTCGCGATGCCTTCGGGATTCTCGACCTTCGGGAGCTTCGTCAGATCGGTGACCAGGGAGTCGATCTGCGGGCCGTGGTTGGCCAGGCCGTCCTTGGCCTCGATCACCACGGTGGTGCTCGACTTGAGCTGCTGCTCGGTGAGGGCGGGGAAGTTCTCCTGCATCTGGGTCATGGCGATACCGCCGTCGGTGCCGGGCAGCTCGAAGTCCTTGGCGAACTTCGGCTGGAACGCCACGGCCATGGACATCAGGATCGCGAGGGCGGCCACCCACGCACCGAGGACCCACCACTTGTGGCGGAACGAGAACTTGCCGACACGGAACAGAAAGGCTGACATGCTCACAAGTGTTACTGACTAACACTTTTTTCGGCAACCAGGCAGCGCGTGACGCTCCCCATACGCACCCCGCCGCGCTGCCCCCGCTCCTTGAACTTGTCGAAAGGAGCCTCACCACGCTCCTTGAGCCTGTCGAAAGGAGGTCGCCACGCTCCTTGAGCTTGTCGAAAGGAGGTCGCCACGCTCCTTGAGCTTGTCGAAAGGAGGCTCGCTTCGACAAGCTCAACGAGCGTGAGGGGCTCGCTTCGACAAGCTCAACGAGCGTGAGGGGCTCGCTTCGACAGGCTCAACGAGCGCGAGGGGCTCGCTTCGACAAGCTCAACGAGCGGGAGGGATCAGTCCTTCGGTGTGAAGGGCTTGGACTCGACGGCGATGATCGGGGTGCCGGCCGGCGCCGGACCTTGGAAGACCGGGGTCACCGACAGGAACTTCTTGGTGTTCATCACGACCACCGGGGTCACCACCGAATAGCCGGCCTTCTCGATCTTGGCGCGGTCGAAGGTGACGAGCGGGGTGCCCGCCTTCACCTTCTGGCCCGCCTCGACGTGCACGTCGAACCCGTCTCCGCCCATCTGGACGGTGTCGATGCCGATGTGGATGAGCAGTTCGATCCCGCCGTCGAGCACCAGTCCGAAGGCGTGGCCGGTCGGCTGTGCCGCCACGACCGTCGCGTTCGCCGGGGCGTACACGGTGTTCCCGGTCGGGTCGATGGCGACACCGCCGCCCATCTTGCCGCCGGCGAAGGCCGGGTCGGGCGTGGATTCGAGCGGCATGACGACGCCGTCGAGCGGTGAACCGATCTCGGTGGCCGGACCGCGCACCGGGGTCTGGTGATCGGCGGGCGCGGCGGCGCCGGCACTGTCGCGTTCGGCGAGGGCGGTCGCGGCGCCCGCGGTCGCCACAGCGGTCGCGGCACCGCCGGCCGCCCCGCCGCCGTGGGACACGTAGTCGGGGTCGACCGAGTCCTCGAGGGCGACGGTCGCCCCCGTCGCCGCGGCCTGATCGGCGGCCTCGGCCGCCTCGGTGGCGTCCCGCTCGGCCTCGAAGGCGGCCTGCTCCTCGGGAGTACGGAAACCGGACAGGACCACCAGGATCATCGCGGTGAAGAAGGCGGCGAGCACCGCGAACATGTACAGGAACATGTTGTCGAACGCCGGAATGGTCAGCAGCGAGGTGAACACGAAGGCGTGGGTCTTGACGCCGCCGCCGATACCGATGATCAGGCCGCCGACGAAGCAGCCGATCAGCATGCGCGGATAGATCCGCCGGAACCGCAGATGGATTCCGTAGAGCGACGGCTCGGAGATACCGCCGAGCAGACCGGCCGCGAGCGCGCCGGTCGCCGTCTGCCGCATCTGCCGGTCCCGCTGCCGCCACGACAGCAGCAGCACACCGGCGGTGGCACCGAAGCAGGCGAAGTTCCAGGCGCCCATCGGGCCCTGGATGAAGTCGTAGCCGAGGGTCTGGATGTTGAGCAGCATGATCGCGTTGATCGGCCAGTGCAGTCCGAGCGGCACCATGAACGGGTAGGCCAGCGGGATCACGATGGCGAAGATGAACGGACTGAAGTCGTTGATGGTCTTGAGCAGGTCACCGAGGCCGGCGCCCGCGTAGACGCCGATCGGTCCGATCAGGAACGCGGTCAGCGGAATCATGATCAGCATGGCCAGGAACGGCACGAACACCAGGTGGACGTTCTCCGGGATGATCTTCTTCAAGTACTTGTAGAGCACACCCAGTACGGCGGCCATCAGCAGCGGCGGGAAGACCTGCGAGCTGTAGTCGTTGATGGTCAGCGGCAGGCCGAACGCGGTGATGGTGTGGACGTCGAAGCCGAAGACCTTGTGGTCGGTGGCCTTGTCCATCATTCCGGTGAAGCCGGGCAGCATGAGGACCGCCATGATCGCGAAGCCCACCCACGGGTCGGCGCCGACCTTCTTGGACGCGTTGTAGGCGATCATCAACGGCAGGAACACCAGCACGCACTGCCAGCACAGGTTGACGAACGTCCAGGTCGGTGACAGCGGCGGCGCGGTCGGGTCGTTCCAGGCCGGGATCACCTTGAGGGTCGCCATCAGCGACATGAAGGTGATGAACAGGGAGGCGCCGAGCAGGGCGCCGAGGATCGGCCGGAACGAGTCGGACAGATACTCGAACAGCGAGTCCAGCCAGGCGTTATTGCCGCGCGGGCCTTGGGCCCGCGCGGCTGCCTTGATGTCGTCGGCGGTGCGGGTGTCCCCGGCACCCATGCCGGGCAGCGCCATGATGTCGTTGTAGACGTCCTGGACGCCGCCGCCGATCACCACCTGATAGCGGTTGCCGCCCTGCGGCACGCCGCCGAGGACTACCGGGATCGACTCGACGGTGTCCTTGTCCACACCGGAGGCGTCGGCGAGCTCGAATCTCAGCCGCGTCGCACAGTGGGTCAGGTTGGTGATGTTCCCGGGGCCGCCCAGGGCATCGACGATCGCTTGGGCATCCTGCTTCGACATACGCGAAGCCTAAGCCGGTTCAGCCTTCCGTGGCGCGGACTACGGAAAGGAATTCACGGATCGCACCGTGATCCTTCACTCCGGGGGCCGATTCGACGCCGCTGGAGACGTCCACACCCCACGGATGCGCCTGCGCGATGGCGTCGGCGACGTTGTCGGGGCGCAGTCCGCCGGCCAGGATCCAGTCGCCGTCCAGCCCCTTGCCGGCGAGCGCGCGATAGTCCCACTGCTCACCGGAACCGGGTCGGGGAGCATCCAGGAGGAGGGCCTGTTCGCCGTAGGCGCCGACCTGCAGCGGCGGGTCGTGCCGGAGGCTCGTGGCCCGCCACAGTCGCGGGAAGACGGCGAGCGCGTCGGCGAAGTCGTCGGCGGTGTAGGTGCCGTGGAGTTGAAGGACGTCGACGCCGAGGCGGGCCGCCAGGCGGGCGGCGTCGGCGGCGGGCATGTCGTTGACCACCAGCACGGTGTCGACCTGGCCGCGGGCGGCGTCGACGATCCGGGCGGCGAGAGGCTCGTCGATCGCGCGCGGGCTGGTCCGGTTCATCACCACGCCGACGGCGTCGGCGCCGGCGGACACGGCGACGTCGACCGTCTCTACCGCGGTCAGACCGCACACCTTCGCGAACACGACGTCGATCTTACGGGCCCGCGGGTCTCCTTTCGACAGGCTCAAGGAGCGTGGGTCGGCGTCAGGGAGCGTGGGCCTCCCGCTCCTTGAGCTTGTCGAAAGGAGTTGGCCTCGACAGCCTGCAATGAGCGTTCGCTTCGACGGCTCAAGGAGCGTCCGCGGCGCTCCCCGGGTCGGCGATCACTTCGCGGGGCCGCAGCCCGGTGTCGCGGAGTTCGAGGGCGGCGAGCGCCTGCACGGATTGCCGGTGCCCGCGGCGCCAGTCGCCGGCCGGATCGTCGGAGATGGCGGTGAGGCTCTTGAGCGGTTGGCTGGACAGGGCACGGAGGGCGAGCAGGTCGACCCCGGCGTGGGTGTCGCGCAGGGCGACGTGCGTGCTGGCGCGTTTGATGAACCGCCAGCGCGGCGGAATGTAGATGGCCAGGGCCAGCAGGATCGGCACCACCGCGACGGCCACGCCGATCCACCACGAGAACGTGTGCACCGCGTCGACCTGAGCGCGTCCGGCGTCGGCGATGGCGTCGGCGGCGCCACCGGCGCCACCGAACGGTTTGGCGAACTGGTCGCCGACCACCGGCACGCGGTCAGCGGTGCCGCCGGCATCGCGGAGTTTGTCGCCCAGCGAGGTGGCGGCCTCGTCGATCTTCTGGCCGGGGACGGCGAGTTTCATCGCGACGTCGTAGACCTTGGTGCCCAGCCAGATGACGAAGGCGATCCAGGCGACGACGGCCAGGTCGCCGACGATCTGACGGGACCGTCGAACGGGGGTGTCCGCATACAGCTTCATGCGGCCAATGATGGCGCGCCTATGCGGTGGTCGCGGGCTCTTTCGCGATCGGCGTGACCAGCGCCGCAGCGATCGCGGTGGTGAGCGGAACCGACAGTGCCAGCGCGATGCCGCCGACGAAGGTGCGTGCCAGCTCGATGGCGACGGCTTCACCGGTGATCAGGCCGGTCACCGGCTGGCCGGCGACGTAGAAGAGCAGCAGCAACGGCAGTGCGGCGCCCGCGTAGGCGAAGACCAGGGTGTAGACGGTGCTGGCGATGTGATCGCGGCCCACCCGCATGCCGCCGCGGAAGGCGTCCATCCGGGATTCACCGGGCACCGACGCCAGTTCGAAGGTGGCCGACGCCTGGGTGATGGTGACGTCGTTGAGGACGCCGAGGGTGCCGATGACGAAGCCGGCCAGCAGGAGACCGGACAGGGAGATGGAGCCCTGATAGAGCTGCAGGCTCATGGTGGATTCGCCGGACAGTCCGGTGAGGGACAGGGTCGAGACCGCGACCTTGCTGAGGCCGACCGCCAGCCCGAGCGATGCGAGTGTTCCCAGGAGCGCCGAACTGGTTCTCATCGACAGGCCGTGCGCCAGGTAGAGGACTGGGAACAGGATGGCCGACGCCGACACGACGGCGACAGCGACCGGAGAGTGGCCGTCGAGGATGGACGGCAGGGCGAAGAAGGCGAGGATCGCGAACGCGAACGCCAGACCGATCACGGCGCGCAGGCCGCGCCAGGTGGCGACGGCGACGACGGCGACCACGAAGGCGATCGCCCAGAAGAGGAGCGGGATGCCGCGCTGATAGTCGAAGAACGAGTACCGGGTGCCGCCGTCGGGCACTGAGCTCATCGACAGGCGGAGTTTGTCGCCGACCTTGAACGTCGGCTGGCCGGCGATCGGATCGTCGGGGGAGCCGTGTGTCTCGTAGTGGTCGGGGCCGGTGCCGCTCTGTGCGCGGTTGGTGGCGGTCGACAGGACCGTGTAGTTGCCCTTGTCGGGGCCGGAGGTGAGTTCGGCGACCGACGCGATGCAGGCGCCCGTGGTGTCGGAGTCGTCGTCGAACATCGGCTGCTGCTCGGACACCGAGCCGGCACCCATGGTGCCGCAGTCGGCGCGGGACTGGGCGATGACCGAGGCCTGGACGGTCTTGATGGGTCCGCCGTCGGCCGACCGGAACTGCACCGGGATCGGGTGGTCGCTGTGGGTGGGCCACAGGAAGATCGCGCCGACCGCCGTCGCCACCGCGATGACGGTGAGGAGCCCGACCACCAGCGGTTTGGCGAAGTGCGCGAGGTTCTCGACCGGTCCGCCGTGGTGCGAGTGCGTGTGGGTGTGCGCGTGCGTCTTCCGGGGCTTGCGTGCCGCCGGCTCGGTCGCGGGTGCCGGCGCCGCGACCGGGGCGGCCGGGGGCGGTGGCGGCGTCGCCTGCGCCGGTGTCGCGGGCGCGACGTCGTCGGGGTCGGGCAGCGCATGCCGGGGACTCATGGATTCATCGTGCCACGACGATGCGGCGCCCCCGGTCGGGGTTGAACAGACACCGGGCGGATTTTAAGTCCGCTGCCTCTGCCGATGAGTGGGAGACCGGTGTTCATCGCTGTCACCAGAGCGGGGCCGGAGGGAACATTGCCCCCGGACCGCCCTGTCATGCCGCTGGCGAACCTGAGAAGACAGGTCCCACTCAGCGCGACGGTGTGAGCCGCAGGGTGGTGGCGATTCCGTCGTCGGTGAGGATCGGGTCCAGGGCGGAGGTGCTGTACCGGCGGTACCTACTGCGGTAGGCGCCGTCGACGGCGTCGCTGTGCCGTAGCGGACGGCGCGGCCGTACCAGCCGGTGCTTCGCACCTTCCAGGTCCGCACATACAGGTGCCCGTCGACGACGACCATCCAGATGGGGACCGCCGGCACCATCGAGCCGTCCTCGCGTCGAGTCTCGATGAAGAGCTCGTCTTCGGAAGTGAAGTCGGCGAGTTCCGCTGCCGACCATTCCTCTGCCATGCCGGCGACTGTACGCCGCTGCGGAGGTGAACCCGGCTGCCCGCGGCTATGCAGTGCCCCCGGTCGGGGTCGAACCGACACTGGGCGGATTTTAAGTCCGCTGCCTCTGCCAATTGGGCTACGGGGGCGCCGCTTCAGAATGCCACGAGCTCCGGTGCGCTCGGCGTCAGGTGAGCAGGCGTGCGCGCAGGGCGGACACCGTCGCGGGGTCCAGGTTCAGTCCGCGGCGGACGTAGGTGTCCATGTCCCCGTACAGTCGATGGACCTCGTCGAACGCCGCGTCCAGCCAGGACGACTCGACGGCGTTCTCGCGGTCCAGGTAGGCGTTCGACTTGAGGAAGTCGGCCTCGATCGTCGACCGCGGAACCCCGAGGATCGACAGCAGGATGGCCGTGCCCCAGCCGGTGCGGTCCTTGCCGGCCGTGCAGTGAAAGACCAGCGCCCCGTGGCCCCGAGCAATGGCGGCGAGCAGGTCGTGAAAGGCCACGTCGGCGCCGTGGAAGTCGACCATGAACGGATAGCCGACGCTCTGCCCGATGTTCGACGAGTTGTTGCGCTGGGCGTCCATCAGCGATCGCACGAGGGTGTCGGGGACCGACGTGTGGAACCAGACGCCGTGCTCGAGGCTCTCGACATCGGCCACCTGGTACCGGACCCCGGCGGGGAGGCGGTCGGGATCCTCCTCGCGTTCCTGAGCGTTGCGCAGGTCGACGTCACGCGTGATCCCGGCCGCGCTGATCTTCCGCAGATCCTCGTCGGTCAGATCGCTCAGCTTGTTGGAGCGGTAGACCAGGCCCGTCCGCACGGTGCGTCCGTCGGCGGTCCGGTAGCCGCCGACGTCGCGGAAGTTCGACGCACCCTCCAAGCGGAGGCCGTCGCCGGCGACCGGTGCCTCGGTGACCTGGGACAGCCCGCCGGTGGCGGTCGGCGCTGCGAAGGCGGGCGTTGCCGACAGCGTAGAGACCGCGACGGCGATCAACGTGGCGGCGGCGACGCGACGGGCGAGCAGGCGAGGGGAGGCCATCATGACCGTTCACTCTCCGGGTGTCGGATGAACACGAGGTCATGCGACGATGACACGGCGTCGGCGCGCTGCTTACGAATGGAGTGACATGAAGGTCGAGATCTTCTCCGACATCAACTGCCCGTTCTGCTATCTCGGGCTGAACCGGTTCAACACCGGGCTGGCGGCGTTCGACCACGCCGACGACATCGAGGTGATCCACCGCTCGTTCGAGCTGGATCCGACGCAGCCGCGCGGCACGTCCGGGAACGTCGTCGAGCACCTGGCCCAGCAGTACGGCTTCAGTCTGGAACAGGCCGCGCAAGGCGAGCTGCAACTGGCCGACGTCGCCCATGCCGAAGGACTGCCATACATCACGCAGGGCCGCGACTTCGGCGACTCCTTCGACATGCATCGGCTGGTCCACTTCGCGCAGGAGCAGGGTCGCGGCGAGGAGATGCTGATCGCACTGTTCCACGCCAACTTCGGTGAGGAGCAGTCGCTGTTCGGCGACCACGAACGACTGGTCCAGGTGGCGGTCGACGAGGGTTTCGACGAGGCGCAGGTGCGCGAAGTACTGGCCGACGAGACCCGGTATGTGCAGGCGGTCCGCGACGATGAGGCGCTGGCCAAAGAGCTGAAGTGCTCGGCGGTGCCGTACTTCGTGCTCGACCGGCACTTCGTCGTGGCCGGCGCCGAACCGGCAGAGGTCTTCACCGACGCGCTGCGTCAGGCCTGGGAGCGGCACACCGCATCGTGACCGGGCAGGGGGTTCCCATCGTGAGTTATCGGTGATAACTTAACGCTGATAACTCACGGCGAACCTGGAGTCCCCATGCTCGAACGTCTCACCCGGCGCGTGATCGCGGCGCCGAAGATCGTCCTCGGCCTGGCCGTCGTCCTGCTCGTGGCCGCCGGCCTCTACGGCATGGGCGTCGGCGACCGCATGCTGCCCGGCGGCTTCGAAGACCCGAACTCGGAATCGACGCACGCCAACACCGTCATCGACCAGCAGTTCAAGCAGGGCGGACTGCCCATCATCATCAAGCTCGACGGCAAACCCGGCACCGACATGTCGACCGACCCGACCGCCGCCGCCGTCGGCAAAGAGATCGTCGGGCAACTACAGGGCCTCGGCTACGTGCAGCAGCCGATCTCCACCATCTGGAGCGCCCCGCAACAGTCGGCCGAACTGCTGAGCAAGGACAAGACCTCCACGCTCATCGTCGCCGGCATCGACGGCGGTGAAGACCTCGCGCCCGGTCGTGCGGACACCATCGCCGACATGATGGTCGGCGAACGCCAAGGCATCCGGATCGAGGCCGGCGGCCAGGCACTGGTGTTCTCCGAAGTGAACACGCAGACCAGCAAAGACCTGCTCGTCGCCGAATCCATCGCCATCCCCATCAGCTTCCTGCTGCTGGTCGTCGTGTTCGGCGGACTCATCGCCGCCGGCCTGCCTGTGCTCGTCGGCATCGTCACCATCATCGGCACCCTGGCACTTCTGCGCTTCATCACCATGTTCGCCGACGTGTCGATGTACGCGCTCAACCTCACCACCGCGATGGGTCTGGCCCTGGCCATCGACTACACGCTGTTGATCGTCACCCGCTACCGCGAAGAAGTGGAGAAGAGCGGCGACCGGGCCGAATCGATCGTCCGCACCATCAACACGGCCGGCCGGACCGTCATGTTCTCCGCCGTCACCGTCGGCCTCTCCCTGGCCGCGCTCGCCGTGTTCCCGATGTACTTCCTGCGGTCGTTCGCCTACGCCGGTATCGGCGTGGTCGTGGTCGCCGTCGTCGCCGCGATCGTGCTGACGCCTGCCCTGCTCATGCTGCTCGGCGACCGGATCGACTCGCTCGACCTGCGCCGCGCCATCCGCAAGCTGCGCGGACGGCCCGAACCCGAACCCCAGCCGCTCGAACAGGGCTGGTGGTACCGCAGCGCCTCGTGGGTGCTGCGGCATGCGATCCCGGTCGCCGTCGCCGTCACCGCCGTCCTCATCCTCCTCGGCATCCCGTTCGCCGGCGTCAAACTCGGCTTCCCCGACGACCGGGTCCTTCCTGCCTCCGCCAACGCACGCGTGGTGCAGGACCAGATCCGCGACGAGTTCGCCGAGACCTCGTCGTCCACCATCACCGCCGTCGTCGAAGGCGCCACCCTCCCGCAGCCGATGGGCGAGTACGCCAGCGGACTGTCGAAGGTCGACCGCGTCGCCGGCGTCATCACGCCGGTCGGCGTCTACGCCCACGGCAAGCAGGTCGCGCCGCCACCGGCCGGCCTCACCCGAGGCACCACGTCGCTGCTCACCATCACCACCGACGTCGAACCCATGGAGGACTCCGGTCGCGATCAGGTCGCCGCCCTGCGCGCCGTCCCGCGCCCCGCCGGCGTCGCGGTCAGCTTCACCGGGGCCGCCGCCTCCAACGTCGACACCGTCCACGCGATCTACAAGTACCTGCCCTGGGTGCTGCTGATCATCGCCGTCTCCACCTACATCCTGCTGTTCCTGTTCACCGGCAGCGTCGTCCTGCCGCTGAAGGCGCTGGTGATGAACCTGCTGTCGCTGTCGGCGACGTTCGGCGCGATGGTGTGGATCTTCCAGGAAGGCCACCTCGACGGATTCGGCACCACCGCCATGGGCAGCCTCGTCGCCACCATGCCGGTCCTCATGTTCTGCATCGCGTTCGGCCTGTCCATGGACTACGAGGTGTTCCTCCTCGGCCGGATCCGGGAGGAATGGATCAAATCCGGACGGACCCGCGCCGACAACGACCACGCCGTCGCCGTCGGCCTGGCCCGCACCGGCAAGGTCGTGACCGCCGCCGCGCTCCTGATGGCGATCGTGTTCGCCGGCATCGCCGCCTCGGAGGTGTCGTTCATGAGAATGTTCGGTGTGGGTCTCGCGCTCGCCGTGCTCATGGACGCGTCGCTGATCCGCATGATGCTGGTACCGGCGTTCATGCGGCTCGCCGGCCGCTGGAACTGGTGGGCACCCGGCCCGCTGCGACGCCTGCACGACAAGATCGGCCTGGTCGAGGAGTGAATGATGTGTGCCCGCTCAGCCCAGGGCGCTAAGCGCAAACGATCCCCCCGCGGATCCGGCGAACAGCTGGCCGACGAGATCCTGGCCGCCGCCACCGACCTGCTCCTCGAGCACGGCGGTCCGGACGGTGTCTCCATCCGGGCGGTCGCCACCCGAGTCGGTGTCACCCCGCCGTCGATCTATCTGCACTTCACCGACAAGGACGAGTTGCTCGACGCCGTCTGCGCACACTTCTTCGAGCAGTTCGACGAAGTGATGATGGACGTCTCGGTGCACCACGACGACATCGTCGAACGCGGGATCGCGCAGGGGCTGGCATATGTGAGGTTCGCCCTCGCCAACCCGGTGATGTATCAGTCGGCGTTCGTCCGCACCGCGGACCAGCCCACCCGTACCGACCTGGTGTTGATGTCGTCGGCGTTTCAGCACTTCGGGGAGACCGTCGCCGCCGCCATGGATTCCGGACTGCTCCCGCGCGGCGACGTCGCCGCCATGACACTTCGGCTGTGGTCGTCGGCGCACGGTGTCGCCTCCCTGATCACGTCCAAGCCCGGACTACCGTGGGGTGACCCGATGCAGGTGGCCGAAGACGTGCTCAGAGCGACGCTGCGCGGCTTTAGTCAAGAATCGGTAAAGTCGGAACAAGCGGAGTCCGACGGTCGTTGAACCGGTAGAACTCCACGCACACCATCTGAGCTTTGAAGGAGCACTAGTGCGCGACAACAGCAACCCGGTTATGCGCGGCGTCGTCCGCGACAACCAGCCCGCCGGCTACGCCGGTTTCGGTGCCGGCCTGCAGGGCATGCAGCAGGGCGCCATGATGGCCGGCCAGCAGCAGCTCGATCCGCAGCAGTACGCGCCGACCACCACCGACCGGCCGATCACCGTCGACGACGTCGTCACCAAGACCGCCATGACCCTCGGCGTGCTCCTGGTCGCCGCGATCGCCTCGTTCTTCGCGATCGCCTCGCGCAGCGACGCCGACGCACAGTTCGGTCTCGCCATGCCGATCCTGCTGGTGGGCTCCATCGGCGGCCTCATCACCGTCCTGATCGCCACCTTCGGCCGCAAGCAGGACAACCCGGCCGTGGTCCTCACCTACGCGGTGTTCGAGGGCCTGTTCGTCGGCGCCATCTCGTTCGTGCTGCCGAACGCCTACATCAGCGGTGACGTTCCGATCGCCGGCATCATCGGCCAGGCCGTCCTCGGTACCGTCGGCGTGTTCGTCGGCATGCTGGTCGTCTACAAGGTGGGCGCCATCCGCGTCACCCCGCGCTTCACCCGCATGCTGACCGCCGGCATGGTCGGTGTCCTGGTCCTCATGCTCGGCAACCTGGTCCTGAGCCTGTTCGGCGTCCACACCGGACTGCGTGAGGCCGGCTGGATCGGCATCGTGTTCTCGCTGGTCTGCATCGGCCTGGCCGCCATGAGCTTCCTGGTCGACTTCGACTCGGCCGACCAGCTCGTCAAGGCCGGCGCCCCGTCGCGCGCCGCCTGGGGCGTGGCCCTCGGCCTGACCGTCACCCTCGTGTGGCTGTACACCGAGATCCTGCGACTGGTCAGCATCCTCAACAACGACTAGTTCGTCCAGACACGCGAATGGCCCCGACTCCGGTCGGGGCCATTCCGCATCTCCTGACGGTCAGAACTGTTGGTTTCGTGTCCGTGGCGGACACGAAACCAACAGTCGATCAGCTGAGGCGTTCGATGATCATCGCCATGCCCTGACCGCCGCCCACACACATGGTCTCCAGACCGAACGTCTTGTCGTAGGTCTGCAGATTGTTGAGCAGGGTGGTGGTGATGCGGGCACCGGTCATGCCGAACGGATGACCCAGCGCGATCGCACCGCCCGACACGTTGAGGCGGTCGTGATCCATGTTCAGGGCGTCGGCGCTGCCGAGAACCTGGACGGCGAAGGCCTCGTTGATCTCGTACAGATCCATGTCGTCGATGGTCATCTTCGCGGTCTTGAGGACCTTCTTGACGGCCTCGATCGGGCCCAGGCCCATGATCTCGGGCGACAGGCCGGTGGCCGCGGTGGCCACGATGCGGGCCAGCGGGGTCAAACCCAGTTCCTTGGCCTTGGTGTCACTCATGATCACCAGGGCGGCGGCGCCGTCGTTCAGCGGGCAGGCGTTGCCGGCGGTGATGGTGCCGTCCGGGCGGAACACCGGCTGCAGCTGGCTCACCTTCTCGTAGGTGGTGCCGGCGCGCGGGCCGTCATCGGTGGAGACCACGGTGCCGTCGGGCAGGGTCACCGGATCGATCTCGCGGGCGAAGAAGCCCTCGTTGATCGCCTTCTCGGCCAGATTCTGGGAACGCACGCCCCAACGGTCCTGGTCCTCACGCGAGATACCGGTGAAGCTGACCACGTTCTCCGCGGTCTGGCCCATCGCGATGTAGACGTCGGGCAGCTTGTCGTCGTCGCGCGGGTCGTGCCACGGGCCGGCACCGCCCTGCGCGGCCTTCGCGGTGCGCTCCTGCGCCTCGTCGAACATCGGGTTGGTCGAGTTCGGCAGGCCGTCGGCGGCACCGGAGGTGGAGAAGCTCGACACCGACTCCACGCCGCCCGAGATGAAGACGTCGCCTTCACCGGCGCGGATGGCGTGCATCGCCATCCGGGTGGTCTGCAGCGACGACGAGCAGTAGCGGTTCACGGTGACGCCGGGGACGGTGTCCAGGCCGAGTTCGACGGCCACGACGCGCGCGATGTTGTAGCCGCCGGCACCACCGGGCTGGCCGATACCCAGGTGGATGTCGTCGATGTCCTCGACGTTCAGCTGCGGCACCTTGCCGAGCGCCGCCGCCACCATCTGGCGGGCGAGCTCGTCCGGGCGGACGTCTTTCAGGGATCCCTTACCGGCGCGGCCGATCGGGGAGCGGGCATGGGCGACGATCACAGCTTCAGGCATGAGGCCGACGTTACTACCCTCCGACCTGCTTTTTGCGCACAGTCCGGACCGAACTCGAATCCGGCCGGGCCGGATGGGACGATAGAGGACATGCGCATCGCCAATCACGTCGTCGACCTGGTCGGAAACACCCCGTTGGTCAAGCTGAACAAGGTGACCCGGCCCGGCTCCGGGGTGGTCGCCGCCAAGCTCGAATACCTGAATCCGGGCGGCAGCTCCAAGGACCGCATCGCCACCCGGATGATCGACGCCGCTGAACAGTCGGGCGAACTGCAGCCCGGCGGCACCATCGTCGAGCCCACCTCCGGCAACACCGGCGTCGGTCTGGCGCTCGTCGCGCAGCAGCGCGGCTACAAGTGCGTGTTCGTGTGCCCGGACAAGGTCTCCGAGGACAAGCGGAACGTGCTGCGCGCGTATGGCGCGCAGGTGGTCGTGTGCCCGACCGCGGTGCCGCCCGAGCATCCGGACAGCTACTACAACGTCTCCGACCGCCTCGCCAAGGAGATTCCGGGCGCCTGGAAGCCCAACCAGTACGTGAACCCGAATGGCCCGCTCAGCCACTACGAGACCACCGGTCCGGAGATCTGGCAGGACACCGACGGCAAGGTCACGCACTTCGTCGCCGGCGTCGGCACCGGAGGCACCATCACCGGCACCGGGCGCTACCTCAAGGAGGCGTCCGACGGTCGGGTGAAGGTGATCGGTGTGGACCCGGAAGGCTCGGTGTATTCGGGTGGTTCCGGGCGGCCGTACCTGGTCGAGGGCGTCGGCGAAGACTTCTGGCCGGACGCCTACGACCCGACCGTGCCGGACGAGATCATCGCGGTCTCCGACGCCGACTCGTTCGAGATGACCCGTCGCCTGTCCCGCGAGGAAGGCCTGCTGGTGGGCGGCTCGTGCGGCATGGCGGTGGTCGCGGCCCTGCAGGTCGCCGAGCGGGAAGGCCCGGACTCGCTGGTGGTGGTGCTGTTGCCGGACGGCGGCCGCGGCTACCTGGGCAAGATCTTCAACGACGACTGGATGAGCAGCTACGGCTTCCTGCGCACCCCGCTCGACGGCGAGCAGCCCGAATCGACGGTCGGGGAGGTGCTGCGTGGCAAGGGCGGCGAGCTGCCCAACCTGGTGCACACCCATCCGCAGGAGACGCTGCGCGACGCGATCGAGATCCTGCGCGAGTACGGCGTCTCCCAGATGCCGGTGGTCGACGCCGAGCCGCCCATCATGGCCGGTGAGATCGCCGGTGCGGTGACCGAACGCGAACTGCTGAGCGCGGTCTTCGAGGGTCGTGCCACGCTGGCCGACCCGGTGTCGTCGCACATGGGTACGGCGTTCCCGCTGATCGGCTCCGGGGAACCGGTGTCGCAGGCGATGGAGGCGCTCAGCGAATCCGATGCGGTGATGGTGGTCGAGGACGGCAAACCGATCGGCGTCCTGACCCGCCACGACCTGCTCGCCTTTGCCAGCACCCATCCGATCGCGACCCGCAAGGAGGACGACAAGTGACCGACCAGGGATTCTCGACCAAGGCCATCCACGCGGGCTGGGACCCGGACGGCCGGACCGGCGCGGTGAACGTGCCGATCTACGCGAGCTCGACGTTCGCGCAGGACGGCGTCGGCGGCATGCGCGACGGCTTCGAATACTCGCGCACCGGCAATCCGACGCGACGGGTTCTGGAGGCGAACCTCGCGTCGATCGAGGGCGGCGCCTACGGGCGGGGCTTCTCCTCGGGTATGGCCGCGACCGACGCCATGCTGCGGGCGGCGCTGCGCCCCGGTGATCATCTGGTGATCCCGAACGACGCCTACGGCGGCACGTTCCGGTTGATCGACAAGGTGTTCAGCCAGTGGGGCATCACGTATTCGGTGGCGCCGGTCGTCGACGTCGACGCGGTGCGTGCCGCGATGACCGACAAGACGAAGCTGGTGTGGATCGAGAGTCCCACCAATCCGCTGCTCAACGTCGGCGACATCGCCGCCCTCGCCGAGGTGGCCCACGCCGGCGGCGCGAAGCTGGTCGTCGACAACACCTTCGCCACCCCGTACCTGCAGCAGCCGTTGTCGCTGGGTGCGGACGTCGTGCTGCATTCGACCACCAAGTATCTGGGCGGGCATTCGGATGTGGTGGGCGGTGGCCTGGTCACGAACGACGAGCAGCTCGACGCCGACATCGCCTTCCTCCAGAACGGCGCCGGCGCTGTGCCGGGCCCGTTCGACGCCTTCCTGACCTTGCGCGGTATCAAGACGCTCGCGGTCCGCATGGAACGGCACTGCGACAACGCCGAGAAACTGGTCGACGTCCTGTCGAAGCATCCCAAGATCGATTCGGTGCTGTATCCGGGGCTGGCGTCGCATCCGGGCCATGCGGCGGCCGAGAAGCAGATGCGTCGCTTCGGCGGCATGATCTCGGTGCGCCTGGCCGGCGGCAAGCAGGCGGCACTCGACTTCTGCGCCAAGACCGAGATCTTCACGCTCGCCGAGTCGTTGGGCGGCATCGAGTCGCTGATCGAGCACCCGGGCGCCATGACCCACGCCTCCACTGCGGGTTCGCTTCTGGAGGTCCCGGACGACCTGGTCCGCCTCTCGGTGGGTATCGAAGACGCCGACGACCTGATCGCCGACGTCGAGCAGGCACTCGGCTGACCGACCCCTCTTCACGCTCCTACTCGCTCCTTGAGCCTGTCGAAAGGAGCCGCCTGCCTGCTCCCGCTCCGTGAGCCCGTTCCGTGAGTTCTCCGCTCGCTTCGTGAGCTGTCCGACCGCTCCTTGAGCTTGTCGAAAGGAGTCCCCGGGACACGCCGTCGATTCCGATGGAACCAAACGGGCCCCGCATGCGTCTAAACAGGCATACGGACGGAATCTGCCACTCGGGGGATGGCGGAAACGCCGTATGGGGGGAGACGTGGTGAGGATCGGTTCGGGGGTGCCGGTCCTCGCCACGCCCCGTAGCCGACGAGGGAGGACGCATGGCACCACGAGTGGTCTCGGTCGCCGAAGAATGGGAACACCGCGCACAGATCGCGGATGACGCGGCGCGTGAGCTCGAAGGGCTCGTCAGGGCGGCAACGCGGGTTCTCCGTGGAAACTACTTCGGAGTCGACTGCGTTGAGGGTGTTGAGCTGTTCGAGTGTCTGTGCCGTGGCTTGGAGAGCTGGCGCGGCTCGACCAAGTTGGCGGCTGAGTCCGCATATGGAATGGCTGAAGGCTGTTCGGCGGCCGCGGTCGCGTATCGGCAAGCGGATGAGGGCAACAGTGGTTGAGCTGCGGGTGTCCAGCATTCTCGTCGTAATAGGCCTAACGGCGGCGTTGTTGAATTCATGTGCTGGGCGTGAGGAAACAGATAGGCGTGCCTGGAGCTCGCGCGAAGCGGAACTACCATTCAGTGCGCCGTCGAACCGGGTCAACGATAGAAGCGACGGCACGACGTATGAGCCGTGTGTGGCTCTGAGTAGCCGCGAACTCCTTCAACTCGGCATCGCGCCCGCTTCCGTCAAAGATGCTGCCGGCACCCCTGGTCAGTCGATGCGCGGGTGTGAATGGCTGTCAGCGAATCCACAAGACAGTTGGGCGGTATCGCAGATCGTTATCAATTCAAGCGGATTGGCCGACTACAAGCGAAAGTACCGGGGCGATCGCTGGTCATCAGATGAGGAGCTAGATGGCCGACCAGTCGGGCTGACCTCCAACGCTGAAATGGAAGAGTGCACAACATATGTGCAGTCTTCTAACGCCGGCGTCGTGACAGTGTCTTCTGCGCAGGGGCGGTCGCATCCTCCGGTCGATGAGATCTGTCAGAGGGCCATCGAGTTCACTCGGGCGACGATCGGTCGGATGCCTCGCTGAGCCGTCGCCGACAAATGCACACCCTGGTGTGCGGACATTATGGTGTGCGCGCGACAGATTGGATGAGTGCCGACCAGAGAACGGGGTCCCCTCGAGTGGGAGACCTATGCGCGTTCTTTCGGGCATCGGCTGGCCGCCATTCGGAGGGCCCGTCAGCTCACGCAGGAGCAGGTGTCCGAGCTCAGCGGATTGCACCGCAACGAGATATCGAACCTCGAACGCGCGGCCGGCAACCACGGAACCGTCACCGATCCCACGCTGTCGACGCTGTACCAGCTGGCGTTCGCGTTGAATGTGTCGCCGTTCCATCTGCTGCCGGACGCGGACGCGCCGGTGTCGCCGCACTGCAGCGAGCAGAAGACACGGTTCGCGATCTCCATGGTCGAGAAGGAGATCCAAGACCTGTTCGGCTCAGAGCAGGACGACCCGCACGACCCGAAATGACGAAGACCGGGCCGCGTCGAACGCGGCCCGGTCTCGGTCAGAACGTCTCCGACGTCAGTGCTTGTACGGCTCCGCCGACACCAGGGTCACGGTGATCTCGCTGCCGTTCGGCGCCTTGTAGGCGCGAGTCTCGCCGACCTTCGCGTCGATGATCGCCGAACCGATCGGCGAACTGGGGGAGTAGACCTCGATATCGGTGGCGACGCTCTCCTCGCGGGTCGCGATCAAGAAGGTCTCGGTGTCCTTCTTGTCGTCGCCGAAGTACACGGTCACGACCGAACCCGGCAGCGCCACACCCGACTGGGTGGGGGCCTCGCCGATGTGCGCGTTGTTCAGCAGATCCTGCAGCTGGCGGATACGCGCCTCCTGCTGGCCCTGCTCCTCGCGTGCAGCGTGGTAGCCGCCGTTCTCCTTGAGGTCGCCCTCTTCGCGGCGCTCATTGATCTCCGCGGCAATGACCTCGCGGTTCGCGATGAGCGAATCCAGCTCCGACTTGAGACGCTGCGCCGACTCGGGAGTCAACCAGGTCACGTTCGTATCGGTCATTGTGGATCTCCTTTGCTGTCCGCCGTTGGACTGCGTATTTCATCAAGTGCTGCAAATGCAGCAGCACGACCCCTCGCGGGGTCGTGCGCCACCAGGTTACCAGTCGTTGTGTTCCGGCGCACACGACAATCGTCGCGTCCCCGGCACCGCGCGGCCCGCTACTGCCGGGCCAACGCCTCCACATACGACGGTTCGGCCTTCTTCAACCGTGCCACCACGGCATAGGTCACCGGCATGACGACGATCTCGATCAGCGTCTTCCAGACGAATCCGACCACCACATACGAGACGAAGCCGCCCCACGTGTTCACGCCGATCACCGTGGCGGCGATCGAACAGAACACCAGGGTGTCGACGAACTCGCCGGCGACCGTCGAACCGATCAGACGCGCCCACAGCTTCTTCTCGCCGGTGCGCGCCTTCATCTTCACCAGCACATACGAGTTCAGGAACTCGCCCGCCAGATAGCCGGCCAGGCTCGCCGCCACCAGCTGCGGCACGGCGCCGATCACCGACTTGAGCGCCTCCTGGTTGTCGTAGCCGTCGAGCGGGGGCAACGCGATCGCGACGGTGAACGCCAGCGACGCCAGGATCAGGATGCCGAAGCCGGTCAGAATGGTGCGGCGCATCGCCTTGAAGCCGTACACCTCGCTGATCACGTCGCCGATCACATAGCTCAGCGGAAACAGGAAGAAGGCGCCGTCGGTCACCAGCCAGCCGCCGAACAAGCCGACGCCCTTGGTGGCGGTGATGTTGCTGATCAGCATGATCCCGACGAAGACTGCGGTCAGGATCGAATAGTAGGGCGCGGAGACGGTCGCGAAGACGGCCTTCGACGCGCGCGGGTCCACAGGGGACGCAATGGTCGTTTCGGGGTGGGGCGCCGGGCTGTCATCGCCCGGCTGTCCAGAGTGCGTGGGCTCCTCGCTCATCGCGTGGACCTCCTCAGTCGGTCAGTCGACTGAGATTCAGTCGATCGGTTTCAGGTAGGCAGGCACGTTACCCGTGCAGCCGAACACTTCGCCGATCACGGCCTCCCGCGACGTGCGCACCTCGGTTCGCGCACCCACCTGGACGTCCCGGCTCGCCGGGATCAGCACCTCACGCCGGCCCACCTCCGAACCGTCCTGCGCCCGGCCCCGCACCACGCATGCCACGGCATGCGAGGGATCCTTGCGGTTGACCGTGTACTGCACGGCGATCGTGTCCGGAGAAATGACGTCGTAGCCGGTCGCGGACCCGGAGATGTCCGGATCGCCGAACGACCGGAACCCCAGGAACGCGACGATGAGGCCGGCGATCACCACACCGATCGATGCGGCGATGAACCAACGCCGGCGGCTCTGCGGCGACTGCTCCGTGGGATACGTCGCACGAGGTCCGCTCTGCGGGGGCGTCGGGTTCGTGGCCCGGTCCGAACTGCTCACGCGTCAATACCTACCATGGAGGGGAAACCGAGCGAAGGTGAGGAACCGTTGACCACTGGTACGGGGCGCCTACGACTCATGGCGGTGCACGCGCACCCCGACGACGAGTCGAGCAAAGCCGCCGCGACGTTGGCCAAATACGCCGCCGAAGGGCACGACGTCATGGTCGTCACCCTGACCGGCGGCGAACGCGGTGACATCCTCAACCCGGCGATGGACCGTCCGGGCGTCAAAGAGAACATGGCCGAGATCCGCAAGGATGAGATGGCGGCCGCCGCGAAAGCGCTGGGCGTGCAGCAGACGTGGCTCGGCTTCGTCGACTCCGGTCTGCCCGAAGGCGACCCGCTGCCGCCGCTGCCGGACGGCTGCTTCGCGCTGGTGCCGCTCGACGAGGCCACCGAGAAGCTCGTCGAAGTGGTTCGCGACTTCAAACCGCACGTGATCATCACCTACGACGAGAACGGCGGCTATCCGCACCCGGACCACATCAAATGCCATGAGGTGTCGGTGGCGGCGTTCGAGACCGCCGGCGACCCCGACAGGTTCCCCGACGCCGGGGAACCGTGGACGCCGCTGAAGCTGTACTACACGCACGGCTTCATCCGTGACCGGATCCTGCGCTTCTCGGAAGAGTTCGAGAAGAACGGTCAGGAGAATCCGTTCGCCGAATGGCTGTCCAAGTGGCGTCGCGAACAGGGCGACATCATGGGGCGCGTCACCACGCAGGTGACCTGCGGGGACTACTTCCCGCAGCGCGACGAGGCCCTGCGGGCCCACGCCACCCAGATCGACCCGAATGGATTCTTCTTCGCCGTTCCGATGGAATGGCAGCAGCGCCTGTGGCCGACCGAGGAGTTCGAGTTGGCGCAGACGCGTGTCCAGACGAAGATCCCGGAGACGGATCTGTTCGCCGGAATCGAGGAATCATGAATGCAGTGAACCTGGCCGGCGCCGTGGCCTTCCTCGCCGACGACACCCAGGGTCCCGAGTTCGGCAAGGCCTCGCCGATCGGGCTGCTCGTCATCATCGTGCTGCTGGTGGCCGTCTTCCTTCTCATCCGGTCGATGAACAAGCAGCTCCGCAAGCTGCCGGAGAGCTTCGACACCGACAATCCGGAGCCGGATCAGGCGTTCGACGAAGGCACCATCCTGACCGGCGACGACGACTCCGACGGCGACGTCGCTGAGGACGAGCCGGATCTGGCCGAGCAGTCCGAGGATCGCGGCTCCGCCGGAAAGTAACCGCGCGCCCTCCTCGTGCCCGACCAGACCATGACGCGAAACCGTCTCGACGCCGCCACGAGCCCCTACCTGCGCCAGCATGCGGACAACCCGGTCCACTGGTTCGAATGGTGTGACGAGGCGTTCGCGGAGGCCGGGGAGCGGGACGTTCCGATCCTCCTGTCGGTCGGCTACGCCGCCTGCCACTGGTGTCATGTCATGGCGCACGAGACGTTCGAGAATCCGGTCCTCGCCGCCCGGATGAACGACGGCTTCGTGTGCATCAAGGTCGATCGGGAAGAACGCCCCGACATCGACGCCGTGTACATGGCGGCGACCACGGCGATGACCGGGCAGGGCGGCTGGCCGATGACCTGCTTCCTCGACGCCGACGCCCGGCCCTTCTACTGCGGCACCTACTACCCGCCGGTCGCGCGCGGCGGGTCACCCGGCTTCGGCGACCTTCTGGACGCGATCGGCGACGCCTGGCGGAACCGGCGCGACGAGGTCACCGCCACCGGCGACCAGGTGGCCGAACATCTGCGGGCGGTCGCCGGACCGGTGCCGGCGGGTCCGCCCGTCGATCCCGCACTCGTGGCGGCCGCCGTCGCCGATGTCCTGGCCGACGAGGATCCGCGTGCCTCCGGTTTCGGCGGGGCCCCCAAGTTTCCGCCCAGCGCACTGCTGGAGGCGTTGATCCGTGCGGCGGAACTCGCTTCGTCAAGCTCAACGAGCGTGAAGACAAGCTCAACGAGCGTGGTGACGGGCTCAACGAGCGTGGCGACAGGCTTCACGAGCGAGGACGCGCTCGGGGCCGCTGCGCGCACGTGTGAGGCGATGGCGCGTGGCGGCATCTACGACCAGCTCGACGGCGGCTTCGCCCGCTACACCGTGGACGCCGGCTGGGTGATCCCGCACTTCGAGAAGATGCTCTACGACAACGCCCTGCTTCTGCGGGCCTACGCGCACCTGTGGAGGCTCCTTTCGACAAGCTCAAGGAGCGGACAGACCGGCTCAAGGAGCGGACAGACCGGCTCAAGGAGTGAAGAGACGCTCCTTGAGCTTGTCGAAAGGACCACCGTCGAGACCGTCGACTTTCTGGACCGGCGGCTGTGGACCGGACGGGGTTATGCGTCGTCGTTGGACGCGGACACGGACGGCGTGGAGGGCCTCACCTACGTGTGGACGCCGGAGCAACTGGCCGAGGTGCTGGGGCCCGAGGACGGCGCCTGGGCGGCGGAACTGTTCGGGGTGACGGCCGACGGCACGTTCGAGCACGGCACGTCGACGCTGCAATTGTGTCGCGACCCCGACGATCCGACGCGATTCTCCTCGGTGCGCGAGCGGCTCCGTGACGCCCGCGCTCGACGTCCTCAGCCCGACCGTGACGACAAGGTGGTGCTCGTCTGGAACGCCCTGACCGTCACCGCGCTCGCCGAGGCCGGCGCCGGGCTGGGGTGTCCGCAATGGGTGGCCCGCGCCGTCGAGACCGCCGAGGAATTGTGGTCGGTGCACCTGGTCGGGGACGAGTTGCGGCGCGTGTCCCTCGACGGCCGGGCGGGTGAACCGCTCGCCGCGCTCGACGACCACGCCGCCTTCGTGACCGCCCTGCTCACCGTGCACCAGGTGACCGGCGAACCGGTGTGGCGCGACCGCGCACTCACCCTGCTCGACCGGGCGATCGGCCTGTTCGCCGACCCGGAGGCGCCCGGCTCCTGGTTCGACGCGCCGCCATCGGCCGGGCTCCTGACCCGTCCGCGCGACCCGGTCGACGGTGCGACGCCCGGCGGCGCATCCCTGATGGCCGAAGCCCTGCTGTTCGCGTCGACGCTGGCCCCCGAGGACCGTTGGGCGGAGTACGCGGAGCTCGCCGACGTCACGCTGGCGCGGGGAAGTCTGATCGTGCAGAAGGCGCCGCGCAGCGCCGGGCACTGGTTGTCGGTCGCGCAGGCGCGGCTGGCGGGTCCGATCGCGGTGGCGGTCGCCCGAGTGGAGGGTTTCGACAGGCTCAACCAGCGGGAGGGGCTCAACCACGGGGAGGGGCTCAACCACGGGGAGGGGCTCAACCCGCAGAACGAGGACTCCCTCGAGGCGGTCGCGCGCAGGGCCGTGCCCGGCGGCGCCGTCGTCGTGGCGGGGGAGCGGGACGCGCTGCCGCTGCTGGAGGGTCGCGGCCCGGTGAGCGGGGCCGACTCCGCCTACATCTGCCGCGGCCGCACCTGCGATCTGCCGATCACCGACCCTGATGAGTTGGCAGAGGTTCTGCGTCAGCCGCGGTAGGCGCGCAGTTCGATCTCGACGGTCATCTTCGGGTGGATGAGCCCGGACACTTCGACCATCGTGAACAGTGGGCGCACCTCGCCGAACGCTTCACCGTGTGCGCGGCCGACCTCGTCGGACCGGGACATGTCGGTCACGTAGCAGTGCGTGTGTGTCACCGATTCCGGTCCGAGTCCTGTGCGAGCAAGCTCGGCGAGAACCTTCCGGAAGATCTCCTTCGCCTGCGCGTACGGGGTGTCGCCGATGACGTTGCCGTCCGCGTCTGTCGACGTGGTGCCCCCGATTTCCACGAAGGGTCCGGCCTGCACGACGCGACTGAACGAGTAGGCGACCTCCCACGGGGAGGGCGGGTTGCCGGGTAGTCGTTCGATGTCGGGAGACATGCCAGTCAGGCTACGTCAGGCCGGCGTTCAGCGCAGCGGGTGGAGGGCCTCGTCGAGGGTGATCAGCTCGTCGAGCTGAAGCTGCACCACGGATGCCTGCTGCTCGTTGGGCGTGAAGACACCGTCGGCGATCTGCTGCTGCGGGAAGTTGATCTCGATACTGCCCTTGGTGGCGACCAGCCCGAGGGCGGCGAGTACCGGACGGATCGCGGTCTGGGCGCGGGTGCCGCCCGAGTTGCCGCCCCAGTTGACCAGCGCGACCGGCTTCCGGTTCCATTCGCTCACCAGGTAGTCCAGCGCGTTCTTGAAGGCGCCGGAGTAGCTGTAGTTGTATTCGGGGAACGCGAAAACGAACGCGTCCGCAGCCTCCACGCGCTCACTCCACGCGATGGTGTGCGGCTTCGTGTACTGCTTCATCCGCGGGTGGTTCGGCTCGTCCATCATCGGCAGATCGATCTCGGCCAGGTCGGCGACGTCGATGTCGAAGCGGCCGTCGGCTTCGGCGGTCTTGCGGACCCATTCGGCGATGACGGGGCCGATCCGGCCCTCCCGGACACTGCCGACGACGATCATGAGCTTGGGCATGCGGAGTTCCTCTTTCGAAAACGGATCGCGGTCCGTTTCATTGTGTCACGTCCTCTGATACTCTCGACGACGTGATCAACACCGTGCGCGCCACCTATTGGCGCTTTATCGAGGCTCCGGGTGGGGCCGCGATGAAGCGCTGACCGCTGCGCACAGCACACACCCGGAGCCGAAGCAGTGACCTCATGGTCGCTGCTTTCGTCGTTTCCGGGCATCACCGCACCTGCGTCTCCGGGATCGACGGCCTCGAACCACGAACCGCCAGACACCCGAAAGGCCTCCCATGACCGCCGTGGCAGACACCACGAACACGCCCGCGCGCGACGACGCCACCTCCGACCGCCGGGTCGTGTCGTTCGCGCCGATCCCGTCGCCGGAGAGCCTGCGCAGCGAACTGCCGCTCACCGCCCGTCGGGCCGTTCGCGTCCAGAAGGACCGCGACGAGATCGCCGACATCCTCGCCGGCCGTGACGACCGGTTGATCGTCGTGGTCGGGCCCTGCTCGGTGCACGACCCGGTCGCCGCCCTCGACTACGCACGACGGCTCGCACCGCTGGCCGCCGAATACTCCGACACCCTCAAGATCGTCATGCGCGTCTACTTCGAGAAGCCGCGCACGACGGTCGGCTGGAAGGGCCTGATCAACGATCCGGGCATGGACGGGTCGTTCGACGTCGAACGCGGACTGCGTACGGCGCGGGCCTTGCTGCTCGACATCATCGATCTGGGGCTGCCGGTCGGCACCGAGTTCCTGGAGCCGACCAGCCCGCAGTACATCGCCGACGCGGTGGCCTGGGGTGCGATCGGTGCCCGCACCACCGAGTCGCAGGTGCACCGTCAGCTGGCGTCGGGCCTGTCCATGCCGATCGGTTTCAAGAACGGCACCGACGGCAATGTGCAGGTGGCCGTCGACGGGGTCCGCGCCGCGGCCGGCAGGCACGTGTTCTTCGGCGTCGACGACTTCGGTCGCGGCGCTCTGGTGGAGACGACCGGCAACGGCGACTGCCATGTGATCCTGCGGGGCGGCACCGCCGGGCCGAACTACGACGACGACTCCGTCGCCGCCGCACTGGCGCGCATCGAGAAGGCCGGGCTGTCGCCGAAGGTGATGATCGACTGCTCGCACGCCAACTCCGGTAAGGATCACGAGCAGCAGGTTCGCGTCGCTCACGAGCTGGCGCAGCGTCGTGACCCGCGGATCAGCGGCATCATGCTGGAGAGCTTCCTGGTCCCGGGCGCACAGTCGATCGAGTACGGCGCCGGGAGCGAAGCGAACGGGCTGAATCGACACCGGGAGCTCGTCTACGGCCAGTCGGTGACCGACAAGTGCATGGGTTGGGACGCGACCGAAGAGGTGCTCGCGGCCCTCGCCGCATCCTGACGGGAACTTCTCCGTCCCGTCGTCCGACCACTGTGGTGATGACGGGTCGCGGACCCGAGGGAGGAGCCCGGCATGCGATGTGATGTCGCCCGGCAGGCGTTGTCGGCGCGGATCGACGGTGAGGCGGAGGGCGTGGTACCCGCCGAGGTCGACGACCACCTCGAGCAGTGTCCGGCGTGCTGTGCGTGGCACATCCACGCGGACCGGCAGGCGTCCGCGCTGCGGGCCATCGGCGCCGAGCCCACCCCCGATCTGTCTCGTTCGGTCACCCGTGCACTCCGGCAGGGGTCGACGCCGTCGGGGCGGGTCCGGGATCGGGTGGTCGCCGGTGGACTGGCGGCCTGCGGTGTCGCACAGATCGGGGTCGCGCTCGCACAGATGGCCGGATTCGACTTCGGGATGGCGGGGCACGGTCACGATCACGGAGCGATGATGTCCGAGCACGTGATGAACGAGACGACGGCCTGGGGTCTGGCACTCGGCGTCTGCATGCTGGCCGGCGCGTTCTGGCGCCGGGCGCGCGCCGGGCTGCTGGTGGTCCTGTCCGTGTTCGCCGTCGTCCTCGGTGCCTACGTCATCCACGACGCCATCGAATCCGGTGTCACCGTTGAACGCGTCGTCTCGCATCTGCCGGTGTTCCTGGGACTGCTGTTCGCGATCGCGTCGGTCCGGAGCCCGGTGCGGCGCACCCCGGACCGGAGTCGCGCGACGGCGACGGATTCGGGTGCCCGGCCCACGCTGGTGCATCATGATTCCGCGGCCTGAGCCGCGGTGAACGAGGACGGGTGATGAAGCGTTTCAGGCGTGACGGTGACACGGTCACCGAACTCGCGCTGGCGGCCGCCGCCGGCGACGAGCGGGCGCTGACCGCCTTCATCAAGGCCACGCAGGCCGACGTATGGCGCTTCATCCGGTTCCTGTCCGACGAACGGCACGCCGACGATCTGACGCAGGAGACCTATCTGCGCGCCCACCAGTCGCTCGCGCGATTCGAGGGTCGTTCGTCGGCCACGACGTGGCTGCTGACGATCGCCCGCCGCACCGTCGCCGACCATGTCCGCTACGAGATGTCACGTCCGCGGCGCGAGGTGTGGGCCACCGACGAGACCCTCGTCGCCCTGCCCGCTGCGGGTGCGCGTCACGAAGGCGGCGTCGAACTGCGGATGCTCCTCGATGAGCTCCCCGACGATCGCCGGGAAGCGCTGGTGCTGACCCAGATCCTCGGGCTCAGCTACGCCGAAGCGGCCGCGGTCGCCGACTGTCCGGTCGGCACCATCCGGTCCCGGGTCGCTCGGGCCCGCGACGACCTGCAGTCGGCGTACCGACCGGATGGGCGCACGCGCGCGGTCTGACCCCTCAGACGGCGACCGGCTCCCGCTCGGCCGCCGGATCCGGGTCCTCGGGGCTGTCCGGGTCCACCGCCGAGGCGGCGGCGGGTTCGCCACCCGGACGGAAGCGCTGCCACCCGGCGACCAGGACGTCGAACACCAGGAACGCCAGCAGCGGCCACCCGAGGAGCGGGATGAACCATCCGACACCGACGGCCACCACCGCGATTCCCGCGACGGCCGGCCACGGCAGCTCACGGAGTGCTCCGCGGGCCGGTGCCCGGCCGGGCCGGCGGGAGCCTCGCGGCCGCCGCTGCCACCACATCCGGTAGCCGAACACGATCATGGCGGCCAGTGCCAGCGCCACCACCAGCAGAACCAGCTGGTTCGCGATCCCGAACAGCACACCCATGTGCACGGCGATGCCCCAGTTCGCGAGCTTCGCGGCGAGGGGCCACGACCGGAAATGATCGACGGACACGACCCGGCCGGCGGCGGGGTCGACCACCGCGGTGTCGGGGGAGAACTGCCAGGGAGCGCGGACCTCGCTGACCGTGTAGCCGGTGTGGTCGTCGGCCGGAACGGTGATCTGTACCGCGGAGCCGGTCCCGACGCCGACGGAGCGGGCGAGCCCGAGCGCACCGTCGACGTGCTCAGCACGGGCGACGCGTGCGGCGACCGTGTCCTGCGGTGCCGGGTCGTCACTCATCCCCGGCATGCCGGCCATGTCGTGGCCCGCGTGCTCACCGCCGGTCGGGGCGGGCTGATCGGTGAGCGAGGCGTCGACGGTCGGTTGTGTCCAGTCCAGGGCGGAGCGCAGATCGGTGACGTGCGCGCCGGCGAATCGCGACCAGGTCAGGCCGGTCGCGGACAGGAACAGCAGGGCCACGACGATCCACATGCCGGTGACCGCATGCCAGTTCATCGACCGGGACCGTCCGTCGGTGGATCGGTCCACCGACAGCAGCCGGGCCTCGCCGCGGGCGCGGCGCTTCTTCCGGTAGGCCGAGATCCAGAGGGCGACACCGGCCAGGGCGATCACCCACAGCCACGACGCGGCGAACTCGCTGTAGAAGCGGCCGGGCACCCCCAGGTTCAGGTTGCGGTGGAGGCCGTCGAGCCAGGTACGCATCGGCAGCGACCAACTGCTGCCGAACACCGGCAGATCACCGGTGATCCGCAGTGTGGCCGGATCGACGAAGACCGCCCGCATCGTCGATTCGGGCAGCGACGGATCGGTGAACAGCACCCGGGTGGTGTCGCCGGGCTTCGGCGCCGGCAGAACCGAGTCGACCGGCAGATCCGGGTGGACGGCGTGGGCCGCGTCCACCTGGTCGGCCAGAGACCGTGGCGTCCCGGTCGAGTCGGTGTGCAGCTCCGAGCGGTAGATCATCTTCTCGGCGGTCGGCGCGATCGCATACAGGCCGCCGGTGATCGCTGCCACCAGCAGGAACGGGCCGACGACGATGCCGGCGTAGAAGTGCAGGCGGCGCAGCAGACGCATGGTCGGGCTCACGGGTCGTCGTCTCCTCTGGGCTGGGGTCACAGAAGGAGTCGGGCGTGCGGGCCGGAAAGTTCCCGGCTACTCCAGGACCAGAATCCAGACGGCGATGTAGTGCAGGAGGGCGGCGACGGCAGTACAGGCGTGGAACACCTCGTGGTGGCCGAAGGTGCCGGGCCACGGGTTGGGCTTCTTCATCGCGTAGATGACGCCGCCGACGCTGTAGAGGACGCCGCCGAGAGCGAGCAGCACCAGCACCGCGACACCGGTGTTGCGGACCAGGGTGGGTGCCACCCAGATGATGACCCAACCCAGCAGGATGTACAGCGTGGTCCCGAGCCAGCGCGGCGAACCGGGCCACAACAGTTTGAGGACGACCCCGGCCAGCGCGCCGGTCCACACGATGCCCAGGATCCACCAGCGGGTCGGGGAGGGCAGGCCCATCACGCAGAACGGCGTGTACGTGCCGGCGATGAAGATGAAGATCATCGAATGGTCGAGCCGCTTCATCCGGACGCGCTGACGCACGGTGGTCCAGTGGATGCGGTGGTAGAGGCTGCTCGACGTGAACAGTGCGGTGATCGCCACGACGTAGATGCATACG
Source organism: Gordonia sp. (in: high G+C Gram-positive bacteria) (assembly GCF_047600565.1). Classification (GTDB taxonomy): domain Bacteria; phylum Actinomycetota; class Actinomycetes; order Mycobacteriales; family Mycobacteriaceae; genus Gordonia. Next base: position 1,547,932 of record NZ_JASGKN010000001.1, on the reverse strand, counting down.
GCGGCGACGGACAGGGCGTCTTTGTTGCGGGCCGTGCCGACGATCAGCACGATCCCCAGGGCTGCGGCGATGAACGCGGAGTACTTGTGGATCACGCCGCGCAGCCGGGGCTTGGTCTCCGTCTCGGTCATGAACCTACGGTAGCGTAGGTTTCGACGGATGTTGCCTACTGCGGCGTAAGATCACAGCTGTGAAACTGATCCCGGACAGCGTGCGTGCGCCGGTCTACCGCGTGTACGAGCGTCGCCTCGTTCAGCTCACGGATCCCGACCGCGTCCCGCAGCACGTCGCGATCATCTGCGACGGCAACCGCCGATGGGCGCGTGAGGCCGGTTTCGAAGACGTCGCACACGGTCACCGGGTCGGCGCCAAACGCATCGCCGACATGGTCGGTTGGTGCTCGGAACTGGGCATCGGCACCATGACCGTCTACCTGCTCTCCACCGAGAACCTCGCGCGCGCCTCCGATGAACTCGACGCGTTGATGGAGATCGTCCCGGACATCGTCGACGAGATCGCCGACGCCCCCGGCGACTGGAGAGTCCGCATCGTCGGCAACCTCGACGTTCTGCCCGCGGCGGTCGCCCAGCGTCTGGCCGATGCGGCCGCCCGCACCGAGAACCGCACCGGCATGACGGTGAACGTCGCCGTCGGCTACGGCGGTCGCCAGGAGATCGTCGACGCGGTCCAGGCGCTGTTGAAGGAGAAGGCCGCCGACGGTGCGACCCCGCAGGACCTGATCGATGCGGTGACCGTCGACGGCATCGACGCGAACCTCTACACCAAGGGGCAGCCCGATCCCGACCTGGTGATCCGCACCTCCGGTGAACAGCGGCTGTCCGGGTTCCTGCTGTGGCAGAGCGCCTACTCGGAGATGTGGTTCACCGACGCCTACTGGCCCGAGTTCCGGCGCGTCGACTTCCTGCGTGCGCTCCGCGACTTCGGTGCCCGCCGCCGCAACTACGGCAAGTGAGCACGAAGCGGACCTCGTCCGGTCCGGCCGGCGGCAAGGGCGGGACTCCGGCCGTCGTCGCGCTCGAGGCCGCCGGCATCGCGCACACCGTCCACCGCTACGAGCATGACAAGACGTCCACCGATTTCGGGGCCGAGGCGGTCGGGAAGATGGCCGAGCTGGCGGCGGCGCAACCGGGGCAGATCTTCAAGACCCTGGTGGTGCGGCTCGACAGCGGCCGCCTCGCCGTCGCCGTGGTGCCGGTGCCGGTGCAACTGTCGCTGAAGGCCGCCGCGAAGGCGCTCGGGGCGTCCAAGGCCGTGATGGCCGATGCCGCCGCGGTCACCCGCAGCTCCGGCTACGTGCTCGGCGGCGTCTCACCGGTGGGGCAGAAGACCGCGCTGCCGACCGTCGTCGACGCCTCCGCCCTGGAATGGGACACGATCTGCGTCAGTGCCGGGAAGCGCGGCCTGGAGATCGAAGTGGCACCCGGCGACCTGGTGGCGGTCACCGGAGCGATCGTCGCGGACATCGCTGCCGATTAGCGCGGACTCTATCGCCGCCCTGATCTCCACTCCGGCGGCGAGAAATGTTGTAGCACAACGGATTTGGCGATACCTTCGCGGAGCGCGACCACTCGGGCGGCGCTGGTGAAGGGGGAGTCAAGATGAAGGTGCTGGATCCGCAGACGACGAAAAGGCTCGACAAGGACTTGGGGTACGCCCAGCGTGAGGTGCTGGCGGTCATGGACCGGATGGAGCAGGATCCCAGCCCGTTCTGGGGGCCGAACGGGTAATGCTACGACTGTCTCAAGGCTGCGTTGGAACTCATCACGAGTGCCAAGCAGGACCTCGGCCGGCCCTGACGAACCAGGTCCGGCCCGGCAATCCAGGGGCGGTCCGGGCCGGGCGTCACCGCGATCAGACCTCGTCGGGCGCGTCGTCGATGCGCCGGTTCTTGCGGCGTGCATTCCACCAGAGGAAGGTGCCGACGGCGAGTCCTCCGACGACGCCGCCGACCACACCGCCCCACACGGCACCCCTGTCACCGTCGGGTTCCCAGGATCGGATCGCGGCCATCGTCATCGACAAGGTGCAGCCGGAGATGTAGACGGTGCTGACCGCGGTGCGCCAGACCGAACCGGTGCCGTAGGCCAGGCGGTTGGCGTCGACGCCGCGGGCCTTGCAGTCGGGTCACCCTGACTTCGGTCAGGATTCGGAGCCGTACCGGAAGCTCGACAAGGCTACGGTGTTGATCGAGACCGTCGAAGAGGGCGACTGACCCGAGCGATTCAGTCACCTGCGCCCCTGCTCGGATCAGAGCTTGCGCAAGCGGACCTTGTTGATCGAATGATCGTGGTCCTTGCGCAGCACCAGATTCGCGCGGGGGCGCGTCGGCAGGATGTTCTCCACCAGGTTCGGCAGGTTGATCGACATCCAGATGTCCTTGGCCGCCGCCTGCGCCTGACCGTCGGTCAGTCCCGCGTAGTGGTGGAAATGTGATCGGGGGTCGGAGAACGACGTCGACCGCATTCGAAGAAACCTGGAGATGTACCAGTTCTCGATATCGCTGGTCTTGGCGTCCACGTAGATCGAGAAGTCGAACAGGTCCGAGACCGTCAAACGGGGGCCGGTCTGCAGCACGTTCAACCCCTCGAGGATGAGGATGTCGGGCTGGCGCACGGTGATGAACTCGTTCGGCACGATGTCGTAGGTGATGTGGTCGTAGACCGGGGCCTTCACCTCGGGAGCGCCCGACTTCACCTCGGTGACGAACCGCAGCAGGGCGCGCCGGTCGTACGACTCCGGAAACCCCTTGCGATGCATGAGGCCGCGGCGCTCGAGCTCGGCGGTCGGATACAGGAAACCGTCGGTGGTCACCAGATCGACCTTCGGATGCGACTCCCACCGCGAGAGCAGCTTCGCCAGCACGCGCGCCGTGGTCGACTTGCCGACCGCCACACTGCCCGCGATACCGATCACGAACGGCACCTGCTCGTTGCGCTGCCGCTCGCCCAGGAACGTCGACGTCGCGGCGAACAGTCGCTGGCGCGCCTCCACCTGCAGGTGGATCAGACGGGAGAGGGGCAGATAGACGTCGGCGACCTCACTGAGGTCGATCTGCTCACCGAGGCCGGCCAGCTGCGACAACTCGTCCTGATCGAGCACCATCGGCATGGACTGACGGAGGTCACGCCACTGGCTCCGGTCCAGTTCGAGATACAGACCGGGGTCGCGATCGCTGGAGTGGCGAGCCATGGCAGGCAGCGTACGGGACTCTCCTGGAAGAACCCTGTCGTACCCCTCCCGAACTCGGCGCGCACAGACGGCGGGCCGCGACCGTTCTGACTACCGTGGGACGCATGAAGATCGCGGTGATGGGTGCCAGCGGCACCATGGGGTCGTTGGTCAGCGGACTGCTCGAACACCAGGGCGCTGATGTGGTGCGGGCGCAGCGCAGCACCGGCGTGGACGCCGTCACCGGAGACGGCCTCGCCGCCGCCCTCTCCGGTGCCGACGTGGTGGTCGACTGCCTCAACTCCAACACCCAGTCGGGACGCAAAGCGAAAGCCTTCTTCGGCACCGCCGCCGGCAACATCGGCCGGATCGTCGCCGGCACCGACGCCCGGCTGGTGTGCCTGTCCATCTGCCAGGCCACCGATCCGGCCGTCAACCGCACGATGGGGTACTACCAGGGAAAGGCGGCCCAGGAGGCGACGTACCGCACCCTGCTCGGCGACCGCGCGACCATGGTGCGCACCACGCAATGGTTCGAGCTCGCCGAAACCCTCGTCGGCCGCATGTCGGTCGGTCCGCTCGCCGTCATGCCGCACATGGTGACAGCGCCCCTCGCCGCCGCCGACGGCGCCGCCGTCATCGCCGACACCGCACTCGGGCGCCTCCACCGGGGTGCGAGCGCGGTCGAGGTGCGAGGCCCCGAGCGGATGGACCTCGTCGACGTCGGCCGGGCCCTGCGCCGCCAAGCCGGCCGGCCCGGGCCGATCGCCGTCGACTTCGGTGGACTGGCACTCCGCGACGGGCGACTCATCCCGGAACACGCCGACGTCGTCACCGCCACGACCCTGCAGGAGTGGCTCGCATGAGCAGCGACATCGTCGACGACTACCTGCGGCTCGGTCTGGCGTTCGACCGCCTCGAACCCGGCTTCGTCGACGCCTACACCGGCGATCCGGGACTGCGGGCGGAGGTGGAGAACGCCCCGGCGCCGGACCCGAAAGACCTCGCCCGACGGTGCAGAGAGTTGATCGGCCGGATTTCGACAAGCTCAATCAGCGGGCAGGGCGGCTCAATCAGCGGGGCCGACCGCGCTGAATTCCTCCGCTCCCACCTGGTCGCCCTCGAATGCTCGGCGCGCACCTTCGCCGGGGAGCAGATCGGCTTCGTCGACGAGGTGGCCGCCTACTTCGATGTGCATATCCGTCGCGGCGACGAGGACGTCTACGCCGACGCGCACGCCCGCCTCGCCGACGCGCTCGGCGTCCCCGGCCTCCGCGGTGCCGCCCTGCGCGACGCCTATCAGGCCTATCGCCGCAGCGACGAGATCCCCACCGACCTCATCCGGCCGCTGGTCGACGAGATCTCCGGTGCGCTCCGCGACGTCGTGCGGGCCCGGTTCCCGCTGCCGGCCGTCGAGACCGTCGAGTTCGAGATCGTCGGCGACAAACCGTGGTCCGGGTTCAACTACTACCTGGGCGACTACCGCTCCAAGGTCGCCATCAACACCGATCTGCCGCAGTACATGTCGGTGCTGCCCGGACTGGTCGCCCACGAGGCCTATCCGGGCCACCACACCGAGCACTGCCGTAAAGAGCAGCGATTGGTGGGGGCCGGCTACGACGAACACTCCATCTTTCTGGTCAACACCCCGCAGTGCCTGATGGCCGAAGGCCTGGCCGACCACGCCCTCGCCGCCGCGATGGGGGACGGCTGGACGTGGTGGGCGGCGGAGATCTACGCCGATTTCGGGCTCCGGTTCGACGCGGAGCGGGCCGCCGCGATCTCGGCGGCCACCGCCGGACTCCTGCACGTGCGTCAAGACGCGGCGCTCATGCTCCACGACGAAGGCCGCAGCACCGACGACGTCGCGGGATTCCTGGAACGCTGGCTGCTCGCCCCGCCCGATCGTGCACGGCAGATGCTGCGATTCCTCACCTCGCCGCTGTGGCGCGCCTACACCTCCACCTACGTCGAAGGCTACGAGCTGCTCGGCGCCTGGCTCGACATGTGGGAGGCCCGCGGGGAGAGCCGCCTGGACACGTTCGGCCGTCTGCTGGACGAACCGCTCACGCCTGCGGCGCTGCGCAGTGCCCTTCGGCAGGCCCCGGAATCGGGACCTCTAGACTCTCTGCCATGAGCCTGTTCACCCAGTCCCTGGCCGATCTCGATCCCGATCTGGCCGCCGCCATGAACGGTGAGCTGTCGCGTCAGCGCGACACGCTCGAGATGATCGCCTCGGAGAACTTCGTGCCGCGCGCCGTGCTCCAGGCGCAGGGCAGCGTCCTGACCAACAAGTACGCCGAGGGCTACCCGGGCCGCCGCTACTACGGCGGCTGCGAATACGTCGACGTGGTCGAGGACATCGCCCGCGACCGCGCCAAGGAGCTGTTCGGCGCCGAGTTCGCGAACGTGCAGCCGCATTCGGGTGCGCAGGCCAACGCCGCCGTCCTGATGACTCTGATGGAGCCGGGCGAGACGCTGATGGGTCTCGACCTGGCGCACGGCGGCCACCTGACCCACGGCATGCGCCTCAACTTCTCGGGCAAGCTGTACGAGAACGTCTTCTACGGCGTCAGCAAGGAAGATCACCTGATCGACATGGACGAGGTGCGCAAGATCGCCCTCGACTCCAAGCCGAAGGTGATCGTCGCCGGTTGGTCCGCTTACCCGCGCACCCTCGACTTCAAGGCCTTCCGCGAGATCGCCGACGAGGTCGGCGCCAAGCTGTGGGTCGACATGGCGCACTTCGCCGGCCTCGTGGCCGCGGGTCTGCACCCGAACCCCGTCGAGTACGCCGACGTCGTCTCGACCACCGTGCACAAGACGCTCGGCGGTCCCCGCTCCGGTCTGATCCTGGCCAAGCAGGAGTACGCCAAGAAGCTGAACTCGTCGGTCTTCCCGGGTCAGCAGGGCGGACCGCTCATGCACGTCATCGCCGCCAAGGCCGCCGCCCTGAAGATCGCGGGCACCGAAGAGTTCGCCGAGCGTCAGCGCCGCACCATCGCCGGTGCGCAGGCCCTGGCCGAGCGGCTCACCGCCAAGGACGTCGCCGACGCCGGCATCACCCCGCTGACCGGTGGCACCGACGTGCACCTGGTGCTGGTCGACATGCGTAACTCCGAGCTCGACGGCCAGCAGGGTGAGGACCTCCTGCACGACGTGGGCATCACCGTGAACCGCAATGCGGTGCCGTTCGATCCGCGACCGCCGATGACCCCGTCGGGTCTGCGCATCGGCGCTCCGGCCCTGGCCACCCGCGGCTTCGGTGACGCCGAGTTCGCCGAGGTCGCCGACATCATCGCGACCGCGCTGGTGCAGGGCAAGGGGGCCGATGTGGCCGGTCTGCGTGCCCGCGTCGCCAAGCTCGCACTCGACTTCCCGCTGTACGAGGGCCTCGAGCAGTGGGGTCTGATGAGCGGCAAGTGAGGGACGAAAGTCCCCGCGGCGATTCCTGGTTCACCCCTCGACTCGGTTAGGCTGTACTACGTGGCTGCTGTACTGGATAACGAAGAACTCGTCCTCGCGCTCGAGAAGTCGCTCCCGGAGATCTCCGACGAGCACGCTCAGGCTGCCGAGTCCTGGTTCCCGCACGAGTGGGTGCCGTGGGACAAGGGCCGCAACTTCCGTTTCCTCGGTGGCGAGGACTGGAAGCCGGAGGACGCGAACCTCAACGAGACCGCCGCGGCCGCGACGCTCGCACTGCTCCTCACCAAGGGCAACCTGCCGTCGTACCACCGTGTGCTGGCCATGTACTTCCCGGCGTTCTCCGACTGGCGTCAGCTGGTCGGCGTCTGGACCGCCGAAGACAACCGTCACAGCGTGGTTCTGCGCGACTATCTGGTGACCACCCGCGCGATCGATCCGGTGGACGCCGAGAATCGTCGCCGCATCCACGTCGTCGCCGGCTGGCGTCAGCACACCGAGGACGTCGAGCACATCGGCCCGATGGATGCGCTCGCGCTGCTGGCCGTCCACGAGAACCAGAGCGTCATCTTCATCAACCGGTTGAAGGAATACGCCGACGACCCGGTTCTCGTCTCGATCCTCGACAAGATCGCCGTCGACGACGCCGTGCAGGCCTCGACCTTCCAGGCGTTCCTGATGGCCGGCATGGTCGCCGATCAGGAGGCCACCGTGCTCGCCGTCGACCGTGCGCTCGAGGAGATCGAGCACATCGGCGCCGACATCGCCGACTACGACGCCCAGCGTGAACTGTTCTCCGACTTCGAGGACGCGTCCACCGACGCCTCCATCGCCGCCAAGCTGGCCGACGAGCTCAAGCTGGAGAGCGTGCAGGAGCTGAGCCCCGAGGCCGAGGCCGCCCGCCAGCGGATCCTCGCCCGCGCCAAGGGCCAGGCCTGATCTGACGGAACATTCCACCCAGCCCATACCGTCTGATCGGTATGGGCTGGTTTTTTCTTGTACTCGTCGTGGTCGTTCCCCTCGTGCTGTGGGGGATCGTCGACCCGAAGGGGTCGTGGCGTGCCCTCGAATCCTGGAAGTACAAGAATCCGGACGCCAACGAGCCGAGCGAGGCGTCGTACGCGCTGTCGCGCGTCGGGGGAGTGATCGGCCTGGTCCTGCTGATCGGCATGGGCGTCATGGCCTACAACGACTCCCGCGACGACGAAGCGCCGCGCGACAAGCCGTCAGCGTCCTACACGCAAGCGGAGATGAAGTCGAAGGATCTCGACCTGGGTGCCGGCACTCTGGTCGGCTACCGGTATCCGAGCGCACTGACCCTCGACGTCGTCTACCTCGACGACGACGGTCTCGCCTACCCGGAGCCGTCGTGCGACGTCGACGTCACCGTGTACGAACACACGAACGCGATCGTCGTGCAGGTGACGCAGTCGGCGCACGCCCTGTACTGGACCGGTGATCCGGAACCGGATCTGGCCCGCGCCTGTGACGGTCAGAGAAAGACCCCGCACACGGTGAACTGGACACTGCAGGAACCGCTCGGCGATCGCCCGATCCTTACCGCGGCACCCCTCGCCGACCCCCGGGCAGCCGGTACGGCCCTCGCGACCGGACCCGCCCGGCCGCTCGACGAGGTTCCCGAACCCGGCGTCAAAGAGCAGCTCAAGCCTGTCAGAATCGATCCGGCGTGGAAGCTGGTGCCGCTCCTCGCGGCCACCCAGGATGAGGAGAAGTAGGGCGTGAACGAGTCTTCGATCGATGATCGGCGGGCGCTGCGGGTCGGCGCCGTCGCCGCGGTGGTCGTCGTCGCGCTTGTCGGATTCCTGGTGTGGGCTCGCGTGCACGACCGCGACCGCGGCGACGATCATCCGGCGGCGCCGGCACACGAGGTGCGGGCCGAACTCGGCCCGGGAAGCGTGGTCGGCTACACGTCTCCGTCGGCACTCGAGATCCAGCCGGTCGCACTCGACTACAGCAGGACGGCCCCGCAGATCAGCGACTACCCCGGACCCGTGTGCAGCACCTCGGTCGCCCTGCACGAGTACAGCAATGCGGTGGTGATCGAGGTCGAGCGGTTCGCGTCGAGCACCAGCGACCGCGTCGATTCGGACCACGATCCGAACCTGACCTGGCCGTGCGAGCACGCCGATCCGCTGCCCGTCGGCTACCCGCGGTTCCTGCGGAAGCCGCTCGGCGACCGCCCGGTCCTCACCGCGAACTTGCTGACCGCCCCGTCGACCGTGGGACTCGCCCCGGCCTCCGGGCCGGCGGAGACATTCGAGGACGTTCCCGAACCCGACGATGGGGAGCCTCTCGCACCGGTCACCATCGATCCGGCGTGGAAGCCGGTACCACTCCTCGCGGCCCCACCCGCACTGTGACGGTGATCGGAAGGGAACAACCGGCCCGGGCGGTACCGTCTAACCCGACATGAACGTCTTCCTCGCCATTCTCCTGGCTGCCGGTTTCGCGGTGGCGCTGTGCTGGCTGATCGCCCCACGCTGGGCGTGGCGGCGTCGGTTCGCCTGGATGTTCAAGAACCCGGACGCCGTCGAACCCAGCGACGCCGCGTACCGAGTGATGCGGGTCGGCGCGGCCGTGTCGATGATCGTGCTGACCGGACTGGGAATCGTGTTCTACTGCCACGCCCGGGACGCCCACCGCTCGGAGGCCGAGGCGGCCGAACGGGCGAAGCAGGGGGAGAAGGTCGTCGAATCCGCGTCCCGCCCCGCCGATCTGGGGCCCGGGAGGATCGTCGGCTACCGGTCCGCAGCGGGCAACGACCTCGAACTCGTCGTCATGGACGGCGACCGGCCGATCGACGCGAACACCGCGATGCCGCCGGACTGCACGTCCTCGGTGAGCATCACCGAGGACGACCGCTCGGTGACCGTTTCGGTGACGCGTCGTCCGTGGAGTCCCTCGGCGAACGCCGTCACCGACACCCCGGAGAAATGCGACGCCTCGGAGAGAGCGGTGACCGTTGTGAAGAGACTCGATGCGCCGCTGGGGGACCGCCGAGTCGTCACCGATTCCACCCTCGTGGACCCGGCCACGCTCTCCCTGCACGTCGGCGGAACACCGCCGGACTCCTCGGGCGCCGACCCGGCGCGCACACCGGTGCCGGCGTTGATCGATGTGCCGACCGCCTGACACACAGAGTTAACCGACACGCCGCGCAGTGGTACCGGTCACACGGCGAACCGGGCGTAGCTTGAGCATCGATGGGCCGTGGGGAAGCGGTTCATCCCGGGAGGTTCGATTCGTGAACGTAGTCACGAGAGGGCCGGCCCCGGTCCTCGCCCCGTTCGGCAACCGCTGAACGAGACGCGAACCAGCCGGCCAGACTCGACGAGGTCCGTGCGGGAGCCGCACGGCACCTGGGAGCCAGCCGTGACCGCACGCACCTACGTCCTCGACACCTCCGTTCTGCTCTCCGACCCCCGGGCCGTCACCCGGTTCGAGGAGCACCACGTGGTTCTTCCGCTGGTCGTGATCAGCGAACTCGAGGGCAAACGCCATCACAGCGAGTTGGGCTGGTTCGCACGAACCGCCCTCCGCCTGCTCGACGATCTCCGCATCAAGCACGGCCGCCTCGACGAGCCGCTGCCGATCGGCGATCAGGGCGGCACGCTGCAGGTGGAGCTCAACCACATCGACCCCTCGGTGCTGCCGGCCGGTTTCCGGGACGCCTCCAACGACTCCCGGATCCTCGCCTGCGCGCTCAACCTGCGGTCCGAAGGCAAAGACGTCACCCTGGTCACCAAGGACGTGCCGCTGCGCGTCAAGGCCGGTGCCGTCGGTCTGGCCGCCGACGAATACCACGCGCAGGACGTGGTGGTGTCCGGCTGGACCGGCATGGACGAGCTGGACGTCTCCGACGAGACGATCGACTCGTTGTTCGCCGACGGCCTGATCGACGTCGACGAGGCGCGCGACCTGCCCTGCCACACCGGTGTGCGGCTCATCGGCTCCACGTCCAGCGCACTGGGCCGGGTGACCGAGACCAAGCAGGTGCAGCTGGTGCGCGGCGACCGCGAAGCCTTCGGTGTGCGCGGACGGTCCGCCGAACAGCGCGTCGCCCTCGATCTGCTGCTCAACGACTCGGTCGGGATCGTGTCCCTCGGCGGCAAGGCCGGCACCGGCAAGTCGGCGATGGCACTGTGCGCCGGCCTGGAAGCCGTCCTCGAACGCCGCACCCAGCGCAAGGTCGTCGTGTTCCGTCCGCTGTACGCGGTGGGCGGCCAGAACCTCGGCTACCTTCCCGGCAACGAGAACGACAAGATGGGTCCCTGGGCTCAGGCCGTCTTCGACACCCTGGAGGGGCTGGTCTCCAAGGAGGTCATCGACGAGGTGCTCGACCGCGGCATGCTGGAGGTGCTCCCGCTCACGCACATCCGCGGCCGGTCCCTGCACGACTCGTTCGTCATCGTCGACGAGGCGCAGTCGCTCGAGCGCAACGTGCTGTTGACGGTGTTGTCCCGCCTCGGCTCGGGTTCGCGGGTGGTTCTCACCCACGACGTCGCCCAGCGCGACAACCTGCGCGTCGGCCGGCACGACGGTGTGGCCGCGGTGATCGAGAAGCTGAAGGGTCACCCGCTGTTCGCGCACATCACCCTGACCCGCAGCGAGCGCTCCCAGATCGCGGCACTGGTCACCGACATGCTCGAGGAGTTCGCGCCCGGCGAGATCTGACGCGGACCGTCCGCCGTCAGTTCCTGCGCAGGACCGAGACCGCCCAGTTCGATTCGGGGGTCCACGGCCGGATGTCCCAGCCGGCCAGCCGGAGGTCGAGGTGCAGCCCGGCGTCGGCGGCGCCTGCATCGAAGTCGTCGAGGGACAGTTCGCGATCGGTGTGGAAACCGACGACCAGGGGAGCGTCGTCCTTGAGGAGGGCGGCGAGGTTCGTCAGGACCCGGGTCTCGGTGCCGGGTGCGACGAACACCATCACGTTGCCGGCGCACACGATCGCGTCGAAGGGCGCGTCCTCGCCGGCGGCGGCGAGATCGAGCACGGCGAGGTCGTCGACCAGCCAGGTCGGTCCCGGATGGTCCTGCCGGGCCGCGGCGATCAGCTTCGGGTCGACGTCCACGCCGACCACCTGATGACCGACCCCGTACAGGTAGGCGCCGACGCGGCCGGGACCGCAGCCGGCGTCGAGGATGCGGGCGCGGCGCGGCACCATCGCGTCGATGAAGCGGGCCTCGCCGTCCAGGTCGTCGCCGTTTCGGGCCATCGTCCGGAATCGCTCGATGTACCACTCGCTGTGGCCGGGTTTCGTGTCGGTGAGCCAGCGGGGAGCGGGGACGGGCGCATTGGTCATGGATCCAGGGTATCGGGGAGACGCTAGGTCTCAGTCCGGTGACGATGGTCTCCCGGGGTTGTGCCGCGGCTGCCCGATTTGCCATCATGGCGTGGTGCTGAAGTTACTAATGTTGCGAATGTGGCAGGTGGGACTTGTCCTGCTGGCTGCCGTCGTCGCGCTCACCGTCGGTGTGGGCTCGGCGGGCGCCAACCCGACCGCACCCGCCCCGGCGCCCACCACACCGGGCACCGGCACCCTCGACGTGCAGGGCATGCTCGACAAGCTCCTCCAGAACTTCTCGGTGCCCGGCGCCCCCAACCTGGGCAATCCCGTTGCCGACACCAAGCAGATGGTCGTGGTCAGCGTTCCCACGAAGGAATCGACCACCGGCACCCTGAGCGCGTTCGACAAGGACGCCAACGGCAACTGGCAGGCCGTGCCCGGACTCGTCGGACTGCCGGCGTTCGTCGGTGACAAGGGCATCGGTGAGCCCGCCGACAACGTCCACCGCACCCCCGAAGGCACCTTCGGCTTCGACCAGGCGTTCGGTCGCCTCGACAACCCGGGCACCAAGATGCCCTACAAGAAGGTCGACAACCAGGACTGGTGGGTGTCGAACCAGAACTCGCCGAACTACAACAAGATGGTCCACCAGCCCAACGATCCGGGCGGCGGCAGCGAGAACCTCTACAACTCGGGCACCGCCTACGACTACGCCGTCAACATCGCACACAATCCGCAGAACATCCGGGGCAAGGCCACCGCGATCTTCCTGCACGTGTCGACCGGCGAGCCGACCTGGGGCTGCGTGTCGATTCCCGAGCCGCAGATGAAGCAGATCCTCCAGTGGATGGATCCGGCCAAGAACCCGAAGGTCACCATCGGGGTCAACGTGAACAGCCCGGCCGACGCCAAGGACGTTCCGCAGACCACCAACCCCGACGGGTCGCCGATGTCGGCCGACCAGCTGTCGGGCATGCTGCAGCAGTTCACGGATCTGATTCCGCAGCTGCTCGACGGCGGCGCGGGGTCCGCCTCGCCGTCACCGGCACGGTGACGGACGGCGCCCGCTAGCGGGCACACGAGATGTACGACGCCGGGCGATCGGTGGGCGGGGAAGCCGTCGAACGCCCGGCGTCGTCTGTCTCTGCAGTCCGCTCAGCCGCGCAGCAGCCGGAAGCCGGTCGCGTGCGCGGCCGGGAAACCGTCGATCGGGCCGGTGGTGCGTTCGACCTGGGCGCGCGCCTGCTCGACCACCGGGGTGCCGGGGTCCAACACCTCCAGATACACCCGGTGCTCGGCCAGTGAATCGATCGCCGGCTGCACGAAGCCGTCGACGTCCACCGCGTGCGTGGTTCCCGGACCGTTGCAGAACAGCCATCGCGGCGGTGACGGCAGATCGTCCCACGCCTGTTCGACGGCCGCCGCGAACTCGATGTGGTCCCGCTGATTCGGCATGCCGGGCGCCCACTCGTCGCCGCCGTACAACGACAGCACGACATCGGGATCCTTGCGGGCGATCACATTGCTGATGGCGGCACGCAACTCCTCGGTGTCGTGCAGCCGAGAATCCGGAAAATCCCAGAACTCGACGTCATCGACACCGACGACCGCCGCCGACGCCCGCTGCTCCCGCTCCCGCAGGGGGCCGGCCTCGGCCGGCGGCATGCCTTCGATCCCCGCCTCGCCGCGGCAGGCGAGCGCATAGCTGACGTGTCTGCCTTCGGCGGTCCATTTCGCGACCGCCGCGGCCATGCCGTATTCGGGGTCGTCGGGATGCGCCACGAGCACCAGCGCCCGCGACCAGTCGGTGGGGAACTCGGAAACGGCCATGAACCCGACCGTACGCCCGGGCCGGGCGTCAGCGCTTGTGGTCGAGGTTCGCCATCTTGAGGACGTCCAGACGCTTGTCGAGTTCGGCCTCGGTGAGCTTGTCGCCGATCAGGCCGCGATCGATCACCGTCTGCCGGATCGTCTTGCCCTCCTTGAGGGCCTCCTTGGCGACGGCGGCGGCCTCTTCGTACCCGATCGCACTGTTGAGCGGGGTCACGATCGACGGGCTCGACTCGGCGAGAGTCCGCAGCCGGTCCTCGTGCGCCACCAGGCCGCTGATGCAGCGATCGGCGAACAGGTTCGACACGTTGGCGAGCAGGTTGACCGACTCGAGGACGTTGCGCGCCATCACCGGGATGTAGACGTTCAGTTCGAATGCGCCGTTGCCGCCGCCCCAGGTGACGGCGGCGTCGTTCCCGATCACCTGCGCCGCCACCTGCGTGACCGCCTCCGGCAGCACCGGGTTGACCTTGCCCGGCATGATCGAACTGCCCGGCTGCAGGTCGGGGAGGGCGATCTCGGCCAGACCGGTCAGCGGCCCCGACCCCATCCAGCGGACATCGTTGGCGATCTTCGTCAGCGAGACCGCGATCGTCTTGAGCTGACCCGACAGTTCGACGAGGCCGTCACGCGCGGCCTGCGCCTCGAAGTTGTTCTGCGCCAGACTCAGGGCGTCGACCTGCGTCAGTTTCACCAGTTCGGCGGTCACCTTGGTGCCGAAGTAGTCGGGGGCGTTGAGACCGGTGCCGACCGCGGTGCCGCCGATCGGCAGCTCACCGAGACGGGGCAGCGTCGACTCCAGGCGCTCGATGCCGGCCTGCACCTGGCGTGCGTAGCCGCTGAACTCCTGCCCGAGGGTCACCGGTACGGCATCCATCAGAATGCGTGCGGCCGCTCTTGACCACCTCACGCCACTGCTGAGCCTTCTCGTTCAGCGCGTCCTCGAGATGCTTCAACGCCGGAATCAGAATGCGTCACCACCGCTTCGGTGGCGGCCACGTGCGTCGCCGTCGGGAAGGTGTCGTTGGACGACTGCGACATGTTGACGTCATCGTTCGGATGCACGTCGACGCCGTTGGCGGCGCAGATCGACGCGATCACCTCGTTGGCGTTCATGTTCGAGCTGGTACCCGAACCGGTCTGGAAGACGTCGATCGGGAACTGGTCGTCGTGCTTGCCGTCGGCGATCTCGGTGGCCGCCGCGATGATCGCGTCGGCCTTGGCCGGATCGAGCAGCCCGAGATCCTTGTTGACCTGCGCGCACGCCGCCTTGAGCAGTCCCATCGCGCGGATCTGGGTGCGCTCGAGCGGACGGAACGAGATCGGGAAGTTCTCCACCGCGCGCTGGGTCTGCGCGCGCCACAACGCGTCGACGGGCACCTTCACCTCGCCCATGGTGTCGTGCTCGATGCGGTACTCGGTCATCCCGGACTCCTTAATGCGCTGAGATTTAGGTATACCTAACTCTAGCGCGTGCCCGATGGACTGTTGATTTCGTGTTCGCTGCGAACACGAAATCAACAGTCGGCGAGAACCGTCCGGGGTCAGCGCTCCTTGGAGCGGATGCGGACGCCGGTGATCGGGATACTGACCTCACCGGACGGATCGGTGAAGAAGTCGTTGCCCTTGTCGTCGACGACGATGAACGCCGGGAAGTTCTCGACCTCGATCTTCCACACCGCCTCCATGCCGAGCTCCGGGTACTCGATCACTTCCTGGCTCTTGATGCAGTCCAGCGCCAGGCGAGCGGCCGGGCCGCCGATGGAGCCCAGGTAGAAGCCGCCGTAGGTATCGCACGCCTGCGTGACCTGCTTGGACCGGTTGCCCTTGGCGAGCATCACCATCGAACCGCCGGCGGCCTGGAACTGGTCGACGTAGGAGTCCATGCGGCCGGCGGTGGTCGGACCGAACGACCCCGACGCCATGCCCTCGGGGGTCTTGGCCGGACCGGCGTAATAGACCGGGTGATCGATCAGGTACTGCGGCATCGGCTCGCCGGCGTCCAGCCGCTCCTTGATCTTGGCGTGCGCGATGTCGCGGGCCACCACCAGCGGCCCGGTCAGCGACAGACGCGTCTTGACTGGATACTTCGAGAGCTCCTCCAGGATCTCCGGCATCGGACGGTTGAGATCGATCTCCACCACTTGGCCGCCCTCGATGTCGTGGGCGATACCGGCATCCGGCATGTACTGGGCCGGATCGGTCTCCAGCTGCTCCAGGAAGACGCCGTCGGCGGTGATCTTGCCGAGCGCCTGACGGTCCGCCGAACACGACACCGCGATCGCCACCGGGCACGACGCCCCGTGACGCGGCAAGCGGACGACGCGGACGTCGTGGCAGAAGTACTTGCCGCCGAACTGCGCACCGATCCCGAACGACTGGGTCAGCTTGAACACCTCGTCCTCGAGTTCGACGTCACGGAAACCGTGCGCCGACATCGAACCCTCGGTCGGCAGATTGTCCAGGTAGTGCGCCGAGGCGTACTTGGCGGTCTTGAGCGCGAACTCGGCGGACGTGCCGCCGATGACGATCGCCAGGTGGTACGGCGGGCAGGCCGCGGTGCCCAGCGAACGGATCTTCTCGTCCAGGAACGAGAGGATCTTCTTCGGGTTCAGGATCGCCTTGGTCTCCTGGAACAGGAACGACTTGTTGGCGCTGCCGCCGCCCTTGGCCATGAACAGGAACTTGTACTCCGGCCCCTTCGGGCCTTCTTCGGTCGCATAGATCTCGACCTGGGCCGGCAGGTTGGTGCCGGTGTTCTTCTCGTCGTACATGGTGAGCGGCGCCAGCTGCGAATACCGCAGGTTCAGCTTCGTGTAGGCGTCGTAGACGCCGCGCGAAATCCATTCGGCGTCGTCGGCGCCGGTCAGCACGCCCTCGGACTTCTTGCCCATGACGATCGCGGTGCCGGTGTCCTGGCACATCGGCAGCACTCCGCCCGCCGAGATGTTGACGTTCTTCAGCAGGTCGAGTGCGACGAAGCGGTCGTTGCCCGACGCCTCCGGGTCGTCGATGATCTTGCGCAACTGCTGCAGATGCGCCGGACGCAGGTAGTGGCTGATGTCGTGGATCGCCTCGGCGGTCAGCTTCTCCAGAGCCTGCGGCTCCACCTTCAAGAAGGTGCGGCCGTCGACCTCGATCGTCGAGACGCCGTCCTTCGTGATCAGGCGATACGGGGTGTCGTCGTGATCCGCGGGCAGCAGGTCGGAGTAGAGGAATTCGGGGGCTGAAGCTGGCTCACTCACAGCATGCCATGCTACTGCGCACCCACCCTGACCTGCGTCTTAGTGCATCCTAACTAGACGATGCCGGACGGTGCGCGGCGTGTTCCCGGCTGCTGCTTGGGCATCCGGTTCGGCGGAACCGGGTAGGGGATGCCCTTGCCGGCGGTGCCGAGACCGATGTTGGGGCCGCACTCGATCAGAGCGTTCTGGGCCGCCGGATTCGGATCGCCGAGACGCGGACGGGCCGCGTTCGGCGGGCTTGCGAAATCGAACGCCGACGTCATGTCGCCGGTCACCGAACGGCGCCACGCCGTCAGGTTGGGGACCTCGACGCCGAAGCGCTTCTCGATCAGCCGCAGCTGGGAGGTGTGGTCGAAGGTCTCCGACGCCACCAGGCCGCCCCGCGAATACGGCGAGATGACCAGACCCGGCACGCGGTAGCCCAGCCCGATCGGTCCCCGGATGCCCTCCGAGTCGGGGGCGCCCTTCTTCAGGTTCTTGACCGTCACGTATTCGCCGGGGGTGCCGGGCGGCGCGGTCGGCGGAACCACATGGTCGTAGAAGCCGCCGTTCTCGTCGTAGCTGATGATGAGCGCGGTCTTCGCCCACACGTCGGGATTGGAGGTGAGGGTGTCGATCAGCTGCACGATGCCGACCGCGCCGAGCGCGGCGGGCAACGCCGGATGTTCGCACTCCATCGCCGGCGGGATCACCCACGACACCTTCGGCAGGGTGCCGTTGCGGACG
Organism: Gordonia sp. (in: high G+C Gram-positive bacteria); assembly: GCF_047600565.1. GTDB lineage: Bacteria > Actinomycetota > Actinomycetes > Mycobacteriales > Mycobacteriaceae > Gordonia. Next base: position 1,530,211 of record NZ_JASGKN010000001.1, on the reverse strand, counting down.
TCGGCGGCGAAGTCGTTCGGGTACGACGGGGCGATGCCGCGCCGGTACAGTTCCGACTTCGGGTCCTGGGCCTGTTTGAAGCAGCCCATCATGCCGTCCAGGATCACCGACGAGACCGGACCCATGTCCTTGTTGTTGTAGATCTTCCAGCTGACTCCCGCATCCCGCAGGTTCTCCGGCATGGTGCGCCAGCTGTACTTGTTCTTCGGGATCAGCGTCGGGGTGCTCAGCAGCGGGCCGCCGTGGTGGCCGTCCGGGTCGATGCTGGCGCTCATCCAGTAGAGCCGGTTCGGGTCGGTGGGGCCGATCACCGAGCAGTGGTAGTTGTCGCACAGGGTGAACATCTCGGCGAGCATGCGATGGACCGGGATGTCCTCGCGCTCGTAGTAACCCATCAGTGCCGGCGCGTTGTCGGGGCCGACGGACTTGACCGACATCGGCAGCCAGCCGTCGTTGCGGCCACCGTTCCACGCCTCGTGCAGACCCTTCCACGAATGGTCTGGATCGTTGATGCAGGAGCCGTCCAGCGACGCGTCGCGGGTGGTGTCGAGGCGGAAGGGCAGGGTGTAGCCGCTGCGGGTGGGCCCCTTGCCGGGCGCCCAGCCGTACTGCTTGAGACTGTCGCCGGCGTCGGCGAAGCCGCGCACCCCCGAATAGGTGCCGTAGTAGTGATCGAACGACCGGTTCTCCTGCATGAACAGGACGATGTGCTCGATGTCGTTCAGGCTGCCGCTGATGCCGTCGGCGGAGGCGTACGCCTTCTCCAGGATGGGCGACGCCCACGAGGTGAGGACGGTGGCGCCGCCGACGGCGGCGACGCGGCGCAGGAAGTCGCGGCGGTTCATGCCCGCGATCTGATCTGAGGGGCTGCTCATGACGCCAGACGCTATCGGTCCGGGCGCGGTTTCGCTGGCGGTCGGACCGAGACGTCCGATTCGCCCGACTGTCGCGGCCGGCAACCCGAATCGGGGGTGAACGCCGACGGAAATCCCGGCGTCAGTAGCCGCTGAAGTAGTCGCTGCGGGTGCCGGTCACGTGCGGGCGCAACGCGGCGCGGACCGTGTGCACCATGGCGGGCGGACCGGAGATGTAGGCGCGTCGGGTGTCGAGGTCGGGCACGGCGGCGGCGAGCGCGTCGGCATCGATCTGTGTTCCCGCTACATGCGACCAGTGGGCCGGCAGGTCTGCCGGGGCGGTGGGCGACACGACCACCACGGGCAGGCCGGCGGCGACGAGCCGGTCGCGGTAGGCGATGTCGTCGCCGTCCGGGACGCCGTAGGCGAGGACCGCGTCCGCCGGTCGCCGTCCGTCGGCCGGGGCGCTCAGGGCGCTGACGAACGGCGTGATGCCGATACCGCCGGCCACCAGGAGGAGCGGGGCGTCGTCGGGCAGCACGAAGTCGCCGGAGACGGTGGTGGCGCGCACCTGGTCGCCGGGATGCAGCTCCATCAACGCCTGCTTGAACGAGGACGGTTGTTGCGGGACGCGCAGCGCGATGGTCAGCTCGGGGTCGTCGGGGTGCGAGGAGATGCTGAACACGCGCCGGGTGCCGCGCCGGTCGGCGCCCGCGTGCGGGACATGCAGTTCCAGGTACTGGCCGGGCGCGAACCGCACGGGGCGCACCGGCTCGAACGTGAACTCCCACGTCGATGCGGCGATCTCCTGCTTGTCCCGCAGCTGCAGCCGGATCCCGCGGCGCTGCCCGCAGGCGAAACCGACCAGGTTGGCGGCCAGCAGCGCGAGCTCGGTGGTCGAGGTGAAGGCCCAGAAGCCGAACGGGTGACCGGTCAGCGCCGGCCACAGCACCGGGAGTGCGACGACGATGCCGGCCAGCGCCGCGGCGGACAGTTGCTGCCATCGGCGCGGCGGCAGGGTCAGCGGCTCGGACAGCATGAATCCGGCCAGGAACACGAGCGGGTAGGAGTACGCGGTCTGCCGGATCGCCTCGCCGGCGCCGGTGCCCTGGGCGATCAGACTCCCGATCAGCGCGGCGGCGGCGACCACCACGAACACCACTCCCAGCGCGATCCGGTGGGTCCGGCGCAGCACCAGCAGTGCGGCCACGAGCACGAACGGCAGCAGCGGCTCGCTGGCCACCCACCAGGTGGTGTACAGGCGATCGGCGGGATCGATCCGCGCCAGCTCCTGAATGATCACCACCAGCACCGGACCGACCGCCGCCGGGTTGAACACGTGCCGTCCGCGCCAGGCCAGCAGGTACTTCGAGGCGTTGGCGGCGACGGCGGCACCGGCCAGCCAGACGAGCATCGATGCACTCGTGGTCGGCCAGTACAGGAACCACATCAGCAGGGCGGTGATCACCGCCGACTCGGTGTGCGGGCGCACCCGGAACAGCAGACCGAACAGGCGGCTCGCGGCGACCGACGCCGACAGCAGGACGATCAGGGCGAGCGCCATCCCGCCGAGCGGGAAGACCGAACGGTCCAGCACGCCGAGCGCGCTGAAGAGGAAGGCGATCGCGGCCAGCACGCACAGCAGCAGGGTCACCAGGCGGTACATGCTGACCCGGTCGAGCACCTGGTCGCATTTCGACAGGCTTGATGAGCGTCCGGAGCGCGTGGGCGGGCGGTTCGACGTCATGCGAACACCTCTCCGGGGAATCCTGGTGACGAGCGCAGTTCGCGGGCCGACGGCATGATCACGTAGTCGAACGTGAAGGCGTCGGCGAGGCGCTCGGGCGGGGTGAAGAACAGGGCGGTCGCCAGGGCGTCGGCGGTGAGGGCGTCGCCGGCGACCACCCAGGTGGCGAGTGGGCCGTCGACGGGCAGGCCGGTGCGGGCGTCGAGGACGTGGTGCAGACCGTCACCCCACGCCCGCCGGTTGACGGCGGAGCCGCAGAGCGCCGCATCGCCGATCTCGGCGACGCCGACCGCGGAGCCCGGATTCAGCGGGTGTTCCAGGGCGACCCGGATCGCCGGTCCGCGCCGGACCAGATCGCCGCTCGCATCCACGGTGAACTCGGCGTCGGGCCCGAGTTCACCGGCGACGACACCGGCCACCTGATCGGCGAGATACCCCTTGCCGGCGGCCCCGACGTCGAGCACGAAGGGCTCGGTCGTGTGCAGATACGGCGGTGTCCAGACGGCGTCCGCGAACGACGGTGCGGGCACCGGGTCGCCGGGCCGCAGCGAGTACGCGGCGTCGTAGCCGAGTGCCTCCAGGCCTCCGCCGACCGCCGGGCTCATCGCGCCGTCGCTGATCTCGTACAGGGTGCGGTACAGCTCCATGAGCGGGCCGGCGTCGGCCGGCAGCTCGTGGCGTCCCGCCGCGGCCCGGATGCCGGCGACCACCGAGTCCGCCCGGAATCGCGACCAGTCCCGGTCGAACCGGTCGACGAGCGCGGTGACCCGATCACGTTCGGTGCCGGTGAGCGGTCGCTGCGTGTCGATCTGCCATCGCGTGCCGATGCCGTCGAACGCCCACGCGTCCGCTGCGGCATCGGTGGAGGTCATGCCTTGGCCTCGCCCTTGATGGTCTCGACCGCCTTGTTGAAGCCGTTGCTGGTCAGCGACGACCCGGACACCTTCGTCACGTTCAGTTCGTCGATCGACTTGCCGACGATCTCGTCGGCGATGCCGCCGGCGAACTTCGTCTGAAAGATGATGGAATTGCTGTTGGTGGCCTCCGGCGTCACGGTGACGGCGCTGATGGTGCCCTTGTCGTCGATGGTGAGTTCGACCTTCACCTCGGACCGGCCGCCGGGCGTGATGTAGCCGTCCTCGGCGGTGTAGGTGCCCGCCTTGTAGGCGCCGGCGGCCGCGGTATCGGTGGTCGAGGTCTGGGCGGCCGGCGACTCGGCGGCGGTGGTCGTGGTGCCGTTGCCGCCGTCGTCGCTGGAGCAGGCGGTGAACAGGAACAGGCTGGTCGCGGCGGCGGCGACCGCGAAGGTCTTGCGGAGATGAACGGTCATGGGAGGCCTTCTTCGGGTATCGGCTCGTCGGGATCGACGTCGATGTCCATTTTCACCGAATCAGACTTCGGAAAGCCATACCTAAGGCTGTGATGTTGCTGTGGGCTCGCCGGATGCCCGCTCCGCGGTCAGCAGGCTGTCGGACTCGTGCTCGGCCCGGTAGGCGGCCGCGCCGCCGTTGATCCCGAACAAATGCTTGCGCCACAGCAGCCACAGCACCGCGCCGACGTTGATGACGAGGGCACCCACCCGGAGCAGCGACACCTTCTCGGTGAGCTCGTAGATCTCGAACGGCAGGAAGATGCCGGTCGCGAGCACCGCGAAGTACTCACCCCAGCGATGGCCCGACCACAGGCCGTAGGCCTCGATGAACTCGATCAGGGCGTAGCCCAGCAGGGCCAGACCCATCAGCAGGATGGAGGCCGCCGACAGTCCCAGAGCGCGATCGACGTCCTGGACCAGCCGGGAGTCGGACAGGTTCATTCCCACCTGATCGGCGAACGGCGCCAGCAGCGGCAGTTCGGCGTCGAACCGTTCCTTGAGTGAGCCGGTGCTGTGGCGGACGGCGATCAGACCGGAGCCGAGGGCCACGAACAGCAGGGCGCGCAGGATGCGCTCGACGGCCAGCAGCCGCATGATGATCTCGTCGCGCAGCGCCCGGCCGCGCGGCACCTCCGGTGCCTGATCGGCGGGTCCGCTCGCCGCCGCGTCACCCAGGACGAACGTGCCGCAGCGCAGACACCGTCACGAATCCCCTTCCGGGGTCCGGGCGTGCAGCCGCCGCCGCAGCGCGGTCTCGTCGGGGGAGTACGTGACGTGGTCGCGTACCCCGCAGACGAACAGCTCCCAGTTCAGTGCCATCGCGCAGCCGAGATCACCGGAGGGGACCTAGATGTCCAGGCGAGCGTATTCGCGCAGCTTGGTGGTCTGGTGAATGGCTTCGACGTTGCGGATGGTGCCCGACTTCGAACGCATCACCAGCGAACGGGTGGTGGCGCCGTTCGGACGGTAGGTGACCCCGCGCAGCATGTCGCCGTTGGTGACGCCGGTGGCGCAGAAGAACGAGTTCTCGCCGCTCACCAGATCGTCGGTGCCCAGCTTGCGGTCCAGGTCGTGGCCGGCGTCGATCGCCTTCTGGCGTTCGGCCTCGTCCTTGGGCCACAGCTTGCCCTGGATCTCGCCGCCCATGCACTTCATAGCGACCGCGGAGATGATGCCCTCCGGGGTGCCGCCGATACCCATCAGCATGTCGACGGAGCTGTGCTCGCCGGCGGCGGCGACCGCGCCGGCGACGTCGCCGTCGGAGATCAGGCGGATCTTGGCGCCGGCGGCGCGGATGTCCTTGATCAGCTCCTCGTGGCGGGGACGGTCGAGGACGACGACGGTGAGGTCGGCGACGTCGATGCCCTTGGCGGCGGCCACCGAGTTGATGTTCCACTCGACGGACTTGTCGATGTCGATGGCGCCCTTGGCGGCCGGGCCGACGGCGATCTTGTTCATGTAGAACACGGCCGACGGATCGAACATGGTGCCGCGTTCGGAGACCGCGATCACCGCGATCGAGTTGGGGCGGCCCTCGGCCATCAGGGTGGTGCCGTCGATCGGGTCGACGGCGACGTCCACCTCAGGGCCCTCGCCGTTGCCGACCTCTTCGCCGTTGTACAGCATCGGGGCCTCGTCCTTCTCGCCCTCACCGATCACGACGACGCCGCGCATCGAGACGGTGGAGAGGAGTTCACGCATGGCGTCGACGGCGGCACCGTCGCCGCCGTTCTTGTCGCCGCGTCCGACCCACCGGCCGGCGGCGAGGGCCGCGGCCTCGGTGACACGCACCAGTTCCATCGCGAGATTGCGGTCGGGGGCTTGCTTGGACGTCATGTGCGTCTGCTCCTTTGCCATCATGTCTGGCGCTCCAGCGGCCGGTTGTCGCGCTGAGCTCTTCGTCGATTCTGTCATGAGGGCGCGATTCGCACGGCCGCGGCCCGGACTGCGATACTGGCGGGCATGGCCGACGCGAAACCCCGGATCCTGCAGGACAGCAAGGACATGGTGTGGTCGCTGATCCCGCTGCTGGTGATCGCGCTCATCATCGCCGGCATCGCGGGCAGTTGCAGCTTCGGTTTCGGGCACAAGGCCACTGAGGAGAAGATCCCGGACTTCGACGTGAAGACCGCGCTGGTCGCCGACGCCGACACCATGCCGTTCCCCATCCGGCTGCCGGCCGTCCCCGCGGACTGGAAGGCCAACTCGGGTTCCACCAAGGAGATCGGCGCGGCGGTGGCGAGCAACGTCGGCTGGATCACCGGCGGCGGCGCCTACGTGCAGCTCACACAGACGGGGGCGAGCGAGGACGAGCTGGCACCGTCGCTGGGCGGCGACGGCACGCTCGGTGACGGCACCAAGGACATCGACGGCCGTCGCTGGGTGGCCTACCAGAACGGGGAGTCGCACAAGCGGGTGTGGATCACCGACCTCGGTGACGTTCGTCTGGCCGTCGTGAGCCGGGGCAACGACCAGGACATGACGACCCTCGCGAAGGCCGCGCAGTCGGCGCAGCCGCTGCCGGTGCACCGTCCGGATCCGATGGGACCGACGCCGCAGCCGACCCCGGTTCCCGCACCGACCGGCTAGTCGGCCGGGTTCTCCGACACGTCCGCCGAGTCGTCGAGAGCCTTCTCGATCCGTTCCCGCGCGCCCTGCAAATGCGTCATGGCCCGCTGCGCGAGCTGCTCGCCGCGTTCCCACAGCTCCAGGGATTCGTCCAGACCGAGACCGCCCTGCTCGAGGCGGGCGACCACCTGCGCGAGTTCGTCGCGGGCCTGCTCGTAGCCGAGTTCGTCGACCGGGGTGGGCTTGTCGCTCACGAGGGTTCTCCTTGTTCGTCGGCGGCCGGATCGACGTGGGCGTTCGCCGAACCGTCGGCCACCCGGATCCGGACGCGGGCGCCGGGCGGAAGGTCGTCCACCGAACTCACCGCATGCGGGTGGTCGGTGTCGACGCGCTGGACGACAGCGTAGCCGCGGGCCAGGGTCTGGGCGGGGCCGAGCGTCGCCAGACGGGCCGCGTACTGCTCGTGCCGGTGCGTCTCGACGTCCAGGCGGTGGGTCACCGACCGCCGGATGTCCGCGCGCAGCCGCTCCACGGTGCGTTCGTGGTCGTCGATCATGGTGGTGGGCCGCGCCAGTACCGGCCGCGCCCGCAGACCGTCGACGAGCCGTTCCTCCCGGTGCACCCAGTTCCGCAGGGCGCGTGCGCTGCGTTGCCGCAGTGCCTCGAGTCCGGCCATCTCGGCGGTCACGTCGGGCACCACGTGTTTGGCGGCGTCGGTGGGGGTGGCCGCCCGCACGTCGGCGACCAGGTCGAGGAGAGGACTGTCGGGCTCGTGGCCGATGGCGCTGACGACGGGGGTCCGGCAGGCGGCGACGGCGCGCAGCAGTGTCTCGTCGGAGAACGGCAGCAGGTCTTCGACGCTGCCGCCGCCGCGCGCGATGATGATGACCTCCACCTGCGGGTCGGCATCGAGCACGTCGAGCCGTTCGATGATCGACGGCACCGCGGCCGGGCCCTGCACCACCGAGTCCTCCACCCGGAACCGCACCGACTCCCAGCGCTGCCCGGCGACGGCGACGATGTCGCGCTGGGCGGCGCTGCCGCGCCCCGAGATGAGGCCGACGGTGTGCGGAAGGAACGGCAGGGCCTGCTTACGACGGGTGTCGAACAGGCCTTCGGCCGCCAGCAGCTCCCGGACCCGCTGGATCCGGGCCAGCAACTGGCCCAGACCCACCGGGCGGATGTCGGTGACGCGCAGGCTCAGCGTGCCCCGGCCGGTGTAGAAGTCGGGCCGGCCGCACACCACGACGCGGCTGCCCTCGGTGAGCGGCACCTCGCTGCGACGCAGCAGATCGGGATCACAGGTGACCGACAGCGACATCTCGGCGGCGGTGTCCCGCAGGGTCAGGAAGGCGGTGCGGGTGCCCGGGCGTGCATTGATCTGGGTCAGCTGACCCTCCACCCACACCTGGCCGAGCCGGTGGATCCAGTCGGCGAGCTTGAAGCTCAGCGTCCGCACCGGCCACGGATTCTCCGCCGTGCTGGGCGGAGTAGGGGAGGTCACGCCGGGCCCATCACTTCTTGTCGAGGCTGGCGATCCGGTTGTCGATCATGGTGACGAACGGCGTCCGGTTGCGGTGCGCCCGCTCGTAGTTCACCAACTGCACCAACTGTTCGGTGTGCAGGCCGCGCAGCTTGGCGCGGAGCTGGGCCAGCGTCAGGTCGTCGTAGCCCAGATCGACGACGGCCTTCGGCCGGTCATCGGTGGCGTCGTCCTCGGCGTCGTCGCCACCGGCGGCCAGGTCGGCCGGCGGCTGGCTGTACAGCGCGAACCGGCCGGCACCGGCCGGCGGCGTCTCGACGGGTTCGGCCGGGGCCTCGACGGCCGAACCGGTCGCGACGGCTGGGACGTCGTCCTCGTCGAACGTCGCCCACTCGGGCTGCTCGTGCGTCTCATCGAAGAATCCGGAGAGCGCTTCGTCGCCCTTGATGGCCATCTCGGCGATGTTCTGCTGCAGTCGCATGCCGCTCTGCAAGACCTTGCTGACGGCGGTCATCGGGAGGGTGATCACCTTCGTCGGCAGAGTCCGGGTCTCTTCGAGGGCGGTCACCACGATTCCGGCCGCTACACGGGCGGGGTAGGGAGGACGCTTCATGCTTTCACTCTGCCACACACGTACCCTGGGTGTTATGGCCGATCAGAAGCGCGTACTCCTCGCCTCGCCCCGCGGTTACTGCGCGGGCGTCGACCGTGCCGTGGAGACCGTCGAACGTGCCCTCGACAAGCATGGTGCCCCCGTCTACGTGCGGAAGGAGATCGTGCACAACCGGCATGTGGTCGATACCCTCGCCGAGCGCGGCGCGATCTTCGTCGACGAGACCGACGAGGTGCCGGAGGGCTCGATCGTGGTGTTCTCCGCGCACGGCGTCTCCCCGGAGGTCCACAAGACCGCCGAAGAACGGAACCTCAAGACCATCGATGCGACCTGCCCGCTGGTGACCAAAGTGCACCAGGAGGCCAAGCGCTTCGCCCGCGACGACTACGACATCGTCCTCATCGGGCACGAGGGGCACGAGGAGGTGGAGGGGACCGCCGGTGAGGCGCCCAGCCACATCCAGCTGGTCGACGGTCCGGACGCCGTCGAGAACGTGAGGGTGCGCGACGAGTCGAAGGTGGTGTGGCTGAGCCAGACCACCCTGTCGGTGGACGAGACGATGGAGACGGTCACCCGGCTGCGCGAGAAGCTGCCGCTGCTGAACGATCCGCCGTCGGACGACATCTGCTACGCCACCCAGAACCGGCAGGGCGCGGTGAAGGCGATGGCGCCGGACTGCGATCTGGTGATCGTGGTCGGCTCCACCAACTCGTCGAACTCGGTGCGGCTCGTGGAGGTCGCGCTCCAGAACGGCGCGAAGGACGGCCACCTGGTCGACTACGCCAAGGAGATCGATCCGGCCTGGCTCGACGGAGTGAACACCGTCGGCGTCACCTCGGGTGCCTCGGTTCCCGAGATCCTGGTCCAGGGCGTCCTCGACTTCCTGGCCGGGTACGGCTACACCGACGTCGACACGGTCACCACGGCCGAGGAGACGCTGACCTTCGCTCTTCCGCGCGAGCTGCGCCCGGCCCGCAACTCCTGAGCTACCGGGCGGCGAGGGCGGCGTCCTCGGCGGCCACCCACGGCGGCGAGCCGACGCCGGTCATCCGGACCACACCCCACTGAGTGATCTCCGACAGCTTCGCCGGGGTGGGCGCTGTGCCCTGGTAGGAGACGGTGCACTTGCTCTTGCCGTCCTCTTTCAGAAGGCGCGCCTGGTCGCCGTGCAGCAGGCCGGCCCAATGGAATCGTCCGTCGTTGGTGTCCATGTAGCCGCGGGCCCGCAGCCGGGCCGTGAACGTCTGGTCGCCGACGGTCACCTCCACGTCGTCGTCGAAGACCTCGGTGTCGACGGTCTCCTCGGTGGCCCACTCGTAGTCCACGGGATCGAAGCGGTGGATCGGGTCACGGCGTCGGCGCCACGGCCGCCGCGCCGTGCGATCTCTCGGCGGCTCGTTCTGGATCGGCGGGCGCACCACCACTCCGTACGCTCCGACCAGGTGTGCTTCGGTCAGGGCATCGACGACGTAGCCGACCGACGGCGCCGTGACGAAGAACCGGTTCGGTGCCGTCGTGGACACCACCCCCAGGTAGTTGGGGATGGGTGCCGGTGCGTCCGTCACGACGAGGTCGGCCGTCTCCGGGGTATCGACCACCTCGAACGGCAGCGGTGATGCCTCCAGCCTGTGCCGGACCTCGTGAAGTGGGGTGGAGTCTCCGATGAGCGCGATGGTGGTCATGCGGGCAGGAACCCCCAGCGTCGCCACATGGTTTCGCTGACCGTGCCCATCACGCCGGCCTTGCGCAGGAATTCGGCGAGCGGCGCGAACGACAGAATGAGCGAATCGTGGAAATTCGGGTTGGACCGGGCGATCGCGGCGACGTCCTTCGGGTTGTCGAAGCCGGCGCGGCGGTACATCTCAGGGTTGGTGAACAGGCGCTTGAACACCGGGGCGCCGAGACCGCTTGCGGCGCATCACGCCGTCCCGGGCGAAACCGATATGGCGGGACTCCTCGGTGACGTGGATCTGGAAGATCCGCGCGACCATCGGCTGGAGTTCGGGATCGTCTTTGATCTCGCGTTGCAGCGCGTCGAAGAGCTCCTCGCCGATCAGGGTGACCACCCAGAGCAGCGTGCCGCGCATGATCAACGGCAGCGCCTGCATCGCGACGCGCTCCCAGCGCCGCAGCGGGTATGCGCGGGCGCCGACGTGCTCGATGGCCTTGCCGAACATGGTCATGTGCCGGCACTCGTCACCCATTTCGGTGAGCGAGTAGTGGGTGGTCGGCGCGGCTGGATCTTCATGAAGCAGCTTCAGCAGGAGCGCACGGTTCAGCAGGTTCTCGAACCAGACGCCGACCGACATGATGTTGGCCATCTCCTGCCGGGACATCTCGATGCGCTGTTCCTCGGTCATCGAGTTCCACAGCTCGGTGCCGTAGAGGGACATCACCCGCGGCGGGAGGAAGTACTTACCCGCCTCGAACGGCGCATCCCAGTCGATGTCGACGACCGGGTCGTAGGAGCGCGCCGACGACCCCTTCAGGAGGCGTTTCGCGACGCCGACGCGTGCCGATTGGATCTCGTCCTGCGTGGGCTTGGTATCGAGGGGAGTGGCCATGATCGGAAGGCTCCTGAGTGTGATGCGGGAGTGCGATGCGTTGAGTGCGATGCGAGCGACAATGGTGGACGTATCATTACCTAATGTAACTATTGTCGATGACACGGTTTCGGATTGCAAGCAATCCGGTTCAGCGGGGATCGCGCAGCACCGCGTACAGCTCGGCCAGATCGTCGAGGGCCTCCGCCACCTGCGTCGCGCCCACCCCCGACGCCCGCAGGGCCGCCCGCAGACCGGTCAGCTCGAGTTCGCCGATCGGATCCATCGCCGGAAACGACGGCGGCGCGAGCACCGGCGAACGGTCGCCGTAGAAGTCCCTTTCGACAGGCTCAAGGAGCGGAGTACCGGGCTCATGGAGCGGAGTACCGGGCTCATGGAGCGGAGTACCGGGTGCCGGATCCCCGCTCGTCGAGCCTGCCGGCCCGCTCCTTGAGCCACTCGGCTCGCTCCTTGAGCCTGTCGAAAGGAGTCCACGCTCCGCCGAATCCTGGGCGAGGGCGAGCAGGTCGGGGAGGTCGGTGCCCATCACGCGCAGCAGCGTGACCGGATGCCGATCGATCCGGTCGGCCACCTCGAACGCGGTCGCCAGCACATGGATGCAGCGCGGCGCCTCATCCGGGCAGGTGCACGACGACGTGACGTCGGCCGACTCGGTCGGCGCGATGAGCTCGCCCAGCGCCGGCGGCTGTTCGCCGCGCGCCAGCGCCAGCAGGGCCGCCGTCTCACCGGATGCCTGAAGCAGGTGCACGACTGTGGCCGGGTCGACGGACCGGGTGGTCAGCACCACCTCGAACGGGTCGAGCTGGCTGCCGCGCACCGACGAGGTGATCCGGTCCGGTCCGATGTCCAGGGCGTCGACGTGGTGCTCGCGGAAATAGCGTCGCGCACCGGTGATGTGGCGGTGGTCGGCGCCGGACTCCACCACATCGCAGAACGCGCGACCCCACGGCGTGATGCCGTAGGCGCGAACCGCGGCCTTGCGCTCGGAGCGAGGACTCATTCGCCCACCGCCTCGTCGCGCAAGCGCAGCAGGTCGAAGAGGGCACCGTCGTCGAGGTCGGACAGCCAGCTCTCGCCGGTGCCGACCGTCATCGCCGACAGTTCCTTCTTCGCCGCGATCAGCTCGTCGATCCGTTCTTCCAGGGTGCCGACGCAGACGAACTTGCGGACCTGCACCTCCCGGGTCTGCCCGATTCGGTAGGCCCGGTCGGTGGCCTGCTCCTCGACCGCCGGATTCCACCAGCGGTCCGCGTGGATGACGTGGTTGGCGGCCACCAGGTTCAGGCCGGTGCCGCCCGCCTTGAGGGTCGCGATCATCACCGGCGGGCCGTCGTCTGCGGAGAAGCGGGCCACGAGGTCGTCGCGGGCCGACCGGGTCAGACCGCCGTGCAGCACCGGTACGTCGGCGCCGAGGACCGGGCCGAGCCACTCGCTGAGGAGCTGTGCGAACGCCGCGAACTGCGTGAAGATCAGTGCGCGATCGCCTTCGGCGACCAGGGTGGTGACGATGTCGGTGAGGAGCTCGACCTTGCCGGAGCGATGCCGGCCGCGCCGCGTCATCGGGGAGTCGTCGCCCAGATAGTGCGCAGGGTGGTTGCAGACCTGTTTGAGGCGGGTGAGCGCCGCGAGCACGGTCTGCTTGCGCTGGCGAGGATTGTGCTTGTCCTCCAGTGCCTGATGCAGCTCGTTCAGGATCGCCTGATAGAGCCCGGCCTGCTCGGTGGTGAGGTTGGCGCGCACGGTCAGCTCGGTCTTGTCCGGCAGGTCGGCGACGATCGCCGGATCGGTCTTGACCCGTCGCAGGATGAACGGGCGCGTGAGGGCGGTCAGCCGGCGCAGCGCGTCGGGGTCGCGGTCCCGTTCGATCGGCTCGGCGAAGCGGGCCCGGAACGACGACGCCGACCCGAGCAGCCCCGGATTCACCAGGTCGATCACCGCGCGCAGATCTTCGAGCCGGTTCTCCACCGGGGTGCCGGTGAGCGCGATCCGGCGTCGCACGTCCAGGGTGCGCAGCGCCTTCGCCGCGGCGGTGCGCACGTTCTTGACGTGCTGGGCCTCGTCGACCACCAGCAGATCCCAGGGCCGCTCGGCCATCACTTCGCGATCCCGGGTGAGAGTGGCGAACGTGGTGAGCACGACGTCGGCGTCGGCGATGCGGCCGGTGTCGCGATCCGCGCCGTGATGCACCACCACCCGCAGTGCGGGCGCGAACCGTTCGAGTTCGCGTTGCCAGTTGCCGATCACCGACATCGGGCAGACGACGAGGGCGGGTGCGGCCCCGTCGGCGGGCTCGCGGAGCGGTAATGAGCGGCGGTGGACGATCAGGGCGATCACCTGCACGGTCTTGCCCAGACCCATGTCGTCGGCGAGGACGCCGCCGGCGCCGATGCGGGTCAGGGCGTGCAGCCACTCCAGGCCGCGCTGCTGGTACGGGCGCAACTCGGCGTGCAGGCCGTCCGGCACCTCGACGGGGCCGGGCCGCAGGACGCCGTGTTCGGCGATGTCGTCGAGCCAGCCCAGTCCGGAGACACGGGCCACCGGCACGGGCAGCCGATCGTCCGGGTCGGTGAGCAGCGACAGCAGCTCGGCCATCTCCGCTTGCTCGCCGCCGTCGGCGAGCGCCCGGCGGGCGACGAGGAACGATGCGGCCCGGCTGAGCGCCGAGCCCTCGGCGCGTACCCATCGGCCGCGCAGCCGGACGAGGTCGCCGTGCTGGCGGGCGAGTTCGTCGAGATCGTCCTGGCCGAGCGGCTCGTCGGTCTCGCCGAGGGCCAGCCGCCATTCGAAGTCGGAGATCTCGTCGAGTCCGACCAGTCCGGGCCGGGCGCCGCCGCCGGGCACCTGGTCGCCGCGCAACGCCAGCGCGGGCGTCACCTCGGCGATGGTGCGGGGCAGCAGGACGGTCACCCCGGCGTCGGTGACCGATCGGGCGCCGGTGGCGAGGAAGTCGGCGGCCTGGGCCGTGGTCAGAAGGAAGTCGAGGGAATGCGGGTCGGTCTCGGCGCGGCCGAGCTCGGGGAAGGCCTGCACCACCGTCGCCAGCTCGGTGGTCAGCGCGTCCAGGTCGTGGGGGTTCAGTCGATGCGGCACCACCTCGTCGATGTGGCCGTCGTCGAGGCGCCGGCAGGCCTGCAGCCGCCAGCGGACCTCGTCGACCGGAACCGCCGGGCCCTCGGGGTCGTCGGCGGGCTCGTGAAGCCGAAGAACCAGTGGCGGCCCCTCGGGGCGGGCGCTGTCGAGCCACTGATTCCAGGCCGGTCGTGCCCGCGCCACGACGTCGGCGGGCAGTGCCGTCGGTGCCGGTGAGGTCAGTCCGTCGATCAGGGCGACTCGTGAACGTCCGCGTTCGGGGGCCAGCACCCGACGGCACTCGGCGTCGATCATCTCGTTGACGAAGTCGGTCGCCGCCGTCAGCCCGCCGTTCTCGGCCAGCGACGGCGGGGCCGACGCGGCGACCACGGTCAGCCAGCCCTGCCACGCCGGAGTCGGGAGGGCCGTCCACTGGAGGACCGTCTCGTCGTCGGCTCCGGCGGGGGAGTGCGCGGTGGGGGCCACCGCACCCGCATCGCGCAGCGCCCGGGCGCCGGCGAGCAGCCGGCGGTAGAACGCGAGGTCACCGCCGACCGTCAGATGTTCGCAACGGTCGAGCAGTTCCACGGCGGTCGGGACACCCAGCGTCACCACACGGCGCAGTTCCCGGACGCCACCGGGCCCCGCGAGGTCCACGGTGTGCCGGGCGCGCCGGTGAGCGAGCAGATCGGCGACCGACGCGGGGAGATCGGTGAGCTCGGCGAGCCGTCGCGTGTCACCGGCCTCGACAGGCGGCCCGTCCGGCCACAGCGCCAGGCCCAATCCCGGCCGCCAGCAGGCGCGCAGGCGCAACGCCGGGGCGGTGGTCTCGGGCACGGTCACCTCGTCTGTCTATCAGCGGGTGCCGACGGACTGATCGCGCAAGGGCCTACTCGCTGGAGGAGCTGCTGTTGAGCGAGGTCTTGACGTCGTTGAGGACCAGCCACGCCGCGGCCAGGCCGGACGAGTGGTACCAGACGTCGTCGTCCACCCAGAGGATGCGCTGCCAGCTGACCGCACCCAAGTCCTTCCACCGAGTGCTGTCGAACGTGCTCTCGGCCCGCTTCAGGCCGGCATCGCCCTCATGGCTCGCATAGATGAGGTCGGCGTCGGCGTCATCGAAGTTCTGGTCGGTCAGCGGGGTGTCGTTCTCGGAGCGCTGCGCGGCGGGGCGCTGCACACCGATCCGGCTGAGGATGCCGGCGGCGAACCCGCCGGTGCCCGCCATCAGGGTCTGGTCCGCTGTGAACCGGATCAGCGAGACCTGGCTGTGGGCCGCATCCATCACGGTGCCGACGCGCTTGGCCTCGGTGTCGAACTCGCCGAGCCGGGTCTGGGCCGACTCGGTGCGGTGCAGTCCCGCCGCCACGTCGGTGAACGTCTTACGCCAGTCCGGGCCGGTGTCGACGGTGACGACCTTCGCATCGCCGAGTGCGCCGCTGCCGCGCAACGCACTCACCGCGTCGGCGGTGGCGGGCGTGGCGAGCACCACCTGGGGGCGCGCCTTGCGGACGTCGTCGGTGCTGGGCTGCTTGCCGATCGTGGGCACCGCCGTCAGCTGCGGACCGAGATAGGCGGGGATCGTGCCCGCATCGGCGGCGACCGCCTTGACCGCGGTGCCGGCGCCCAGCGCGCACATCGGGTCGAGGAGCGCCGGATCGGTGACGACCACCGAGGTGACCGCGGTCTGGCCGGCGTCGGTGTCGGTGGGGGCGAGACAGGTGTCCGCGTAGTCGCGGTCGGCGTTCACCACGTTCACCGAGGCGACGCGCGAGGTGACGGTCGAGATCACCGAGCCGTCCGGTGTCCGGAGCTGCTCGTCGTCGTCGGTGCAGGCGCTCGTCGCGGCCACCAGGACACCGAAAACGCCGACGACGGCGGCACCACGGGTGAACCGGGCCGATCGGGCCGGGGAGTAATCGCGCACGGGCCTACGCTAGCAGACCCCGAAGGCCGATTCGGGCGGCGGCGAGTCCCGGTTTCCAGGCGTTCGACCTGCGGCGATCTCATACCCCGGGGTGTGTCGATCGGTGATTTACGACAGAACGTAGGACCCACTCGTGCAGCGCGGCTTCTCTGGTTTACGATCAGAGGACAACGCATGCGGTGTCCGCCGTGTCGTGTTGCTTCGGATGAGAGTCCAGGTGCCGTCCGGCGCCCATGAGGAGGATCTGTGACCGCGGTAGACCAGCCGACGACACAAGTGGTTGCCGAGCGCCCGTACCCCGAGCGCTACCAGCCCAAGGGGTCGTTCTTCTACAAGATGATCACCACGACCGATCACAAGCTGATCGGCCAGATGTACATGGTGGCGTCGTTCGCGTTCTTCCTGGTGGGCGGCCTGATGGCCCTCCTGATGCGCGCCGAGCTCGCCCACCCGGGTCTGCAGTTTCTCTCGAACGAGCAGTTCAACCAGCTGTTCACCATGCACGGCACGGTCATGCTGCTCATGTACGCGACCCCGATCGTCATCGGCTTCGCGAACTTCGTTCTGCCGCTGCAGATCGGCAGCCCGGACGTCGCCTTCCCGCGCCTCAACGCGATGGGCTTCTGGCTCTTCCTCTTCGGCAACCTGGTGGCCCTCGGTGGATTCCTCACCCCCGGTGGCGCCGCCGACTTCGGCTGGACCGCCTACACCCCGCTGACCGACGCGGTGCACTCGCCGGGCGTCGGCGCCGACCTGTGGATCATGGGTCTGGGCGTCGCCGGTCTGGGCACCATCCTCGGCGCCGTCAACATGATCACCACCGTGGTCTGCCTGCGCGCCCCCGGCATGACGATGTTCCGCATGCCGATCTTCACCTGGAACATCCTGGTGACCTCGGTCCTCATCCTGCTGATCTTCCCGCTGCTGACCGCCGCCCTGCTGGGCCTGGAGGTCGACCGCCAGTTCGGCGCCCACCTGTACGATCCCGCCAACGGCGGCGTCATCCTCTGGCAGCACCTGTTCTGGTTCTTCGGTCACCCTGAGGTGTACGTCATCGCACTGCCGTTCTTCGGCATCGTCTCCGAGGTCTTCCCGGTCTTCTCGCGTAAGCCGCTGTTCGGCTACTCGGGCCTGGTCTACGCGACCCTGGCGATCGCCGCCCTGTCGGTGGCCGTCTGGGCGCACCACATGTACGTGACCGGTGCGATCCTGCTGCCGTTCTTCTCCTTCATGACGTTCCTCATCGCGGTTCCGACCGGTGTGAAGTTCTTCAACTGGATCGGCACCATGTGGAAGGGCAGAATCACGTTCGAGACGCCGATGCTGTTCTCGGTCGGCTTCATCGTGACCTTCCTGTTCGGTGGCCTCACCGGCGTCCTGCTGGCCAGCCCGCCGCTCGACTTCCACGTGTCGGACACCTACTTCGTGGTCGCGCACTTCCACTACGTGCTCTTCGGCACCATCGTGTTCGCCACCTACGCGGGCATCTACTTCTGGTTCCCGAAGATGACCGGCCGCATGCTCGACGAGCGTCTCGGCAAGATCCACTTCTGGCTCACCTTCATCGGCTTCCACCTGACCTTCCTGGTGCAGCACTGGCTGGGCAACGAGGGCATGCCGCGCCGGTACGCCGACTACCTCCCGCAGGACGGCTTCACCGCGCTGAACATGGTGTCCACGCTGGGCGCGTTCGTGCTGGGTCTGTCGATGTTCCCGTTCCTCTGGAACGTCTTCAAGAGCTACCGCTACGGCGAGGTCGTCACGGTCGACGATCCGTGGGGCTTCTGCAACTCGCTCGAGTGGGCCACCAGCTGTCCGCCGCCGCGGCACAACTTCACCGAACTGCCGCGGATCCGTTCGGAGCGTCCGGCGTTCGAGCTGCACTACCCGCACATGGTGGAGCGCATGCGCGCCGAGGCCCACGTGGGCTGGGGCAGCGCCGGCAAGCACTGACCGCCGCCGCGAAAGCGAACACGCACACCAGGTTCGTCCGAGATCATCGGGCGGACCTGGTCTGCGTCCGGGGATGAACACGTCTGAAGGGACACGAGGGTGACTGACACAGCGGCGCGCGGGGAGCGGGTCCTCATCACGGTGAGCGGTCCGGACAAGCCCGGCGTCACCTCGTCGCTGATGGGGGTGCTGGCCGGGGCCGGCGTCGACCTGCTCGATGTGGAACAGGTGGTGATCCACGACCACCTGACCCTGGGCGTCCTGGTGGAGCGCACCGGGGATGCCGATGCTCTCGAGTCGTCGGTGACGGCAGCCATGTGCGACCTGGACATGAACGTGGCGATCACGTCGGAGGACGGCCGCGGAGCGCATGCCCCGTCGACGCACGCGGTGGTGGTTCTCGGCAGTCCCGTGTCGGCGGAGGCCTTCGCCGCGGTGTCGGCCGCCGTGGCGGGTCAGCGAGGCAACATCGACTCCATCCGTGGCGTCGCCGACTACCCGCTGACCGGCCTGGAGCTGATGGTGACCGCCGGCGCCGGCGACGACGCGGACACCCGGTTGCGGGAGGCGCTGGGCGCCGTCGCCGCCGGATACCCGATCGATCTGGCCGTCGAGCGCGGCGGCCTGGCGCGGCGCGCCAAGCGTGTCATCGTGTTCGACGTCGACTCGACCCTCATTCAGGGCGAGGTGATCGAGATGCTCGCCGCCGAGGCCGGCCGGGAGGCCGAGGTCGCCGCGGTGACCGAGGCCGCCATGCGCGGTGAACTGGACTTCGCCGAGTCGCTGCACCAGCGGGTGGCCGCGCTGGCCGGTCTGGACGCCGCGGTGATCGATCAGGTCGCCTCGTCCATTCAGCTGACCCCGGGCGCTCGCACCACCATCCGGACGCTCAACCGCCTCGGCTATCACTGCGGGGTGGTCTCCGGCGGCTTCACGCAGGTGATCGAACCCCTCGCCGCCGAGCTGGAGCTCGACTACGTCAAGGCGAACACTCTGGAGATCGTCGACGGCAAGCTCACCGGCAAAGTGATCGGCGACGTGGTCGACCGGGCCGGCAAGGCTCGCTGCCTCGCCGAGTTCGCCGCCTCGATGGGGGTGCCGATGGAGCAGACCGTGGCGGTCGGTGACGGCGCCAACGACATCGACATGCTGTCGGCTGCCGGCCTGGGCATCGCGTTCAACGCCAAACCGGCCCTGCGCGAGGTGGCCGACGCGACGCTCGACCACCCGTACCTGGATGCGGTGCTGTACATGCTCGGCGTGACCCGCGACGAGGTGGAGGCCGCCGACGCGGTGGACGGAACGTTGCGACGGGTTCCGCTCGAGGGCTGAGTTCAGTGCCGGCGCTCAGTGATTGGCGTCGACCGCGACCGGCGGCAGCGCCTGCAGATCCTTGATGACCTGCGGATCCTGCAGCTCCATCCAGGCGATCACGTCCTGATAGGTGGCGCAGATGGTGTCCGGTTTGACGCACGTCTCCCGCATGAAGTCAGCGGTCGCCGGGTTGAAGGCGTTGCCGCTCCAGTCGTTGAAGTGGTTGGCGATCACCAGCGGCGCCCGGTTCCCGTTGAACGCGCGGTCGTACATGTACTCGTAGCTCTCCCGGACGATCCGGCGCATCTTGGGCGCATCCTTCGGGCGGTCCTTCGCGCCGTTGTACGTGTACCAGAAGTTGAAGTCTAGGGCCGTCTGCCGGGCCTTCAGCGGCGGCGACCACACGAACGGCACCGGGAACTCCCAGATGCCGCGCACCTTGGACGGCCAGAAGATGCCGGGGGTGGCGGCCGGGAACGACGAATCCC
The DNA here is from genome assembly GCF_047600565.1 of Gordonia sp. (in: high G+C Gram-positive bacteria). Taxonomy (GTDB): domain Bacteria; phylum Actinomycetota; class Actinomycetes; order Mycobacteriales; family Mycobacteriaceae; genus Gordonia. Next base: position 1,510,259 of record NZ_JASGKN010000001.1, on the reverse strand, counting down.
AGGTCATGTCGTGTTTGCGGAGCGCCGGGAACAGCTTCTGCGGCGAACCCTCCATGCAGGGCGTGCGGCCGCCCTTGACCACCTCGGGCCCGAACGCCAGATCCGGGCCGTTCCTGATCCCGGTGTTCTGCCGCCAGTTCGCCATCAAGGAGAAGAACTGGTCCAGCTCCCAGTTCCAGTCCGCCGTGGACCAGTCCTTGCCGGGATGGCTCATGCCGGCGCAGAAGTGGCCGACGTAGTGGGTGCCCATCTCGTGGCCGTCGTACCAGGTGCGGTTCAGGTATTCGATCTCCTGAATCACCTCGCGCTTGCTGCCGCCGAACGCGAGCGACGACTCACCGGGCTTGTAGCCGGGGCCCTGATACTTCTTCTTCGCCTTGTCGGTGAGGAAGTACAGGCCCGTCATCAGGGCACTGAAGCGGGCGTTCGACTCGTTGGCCGTGTTGAGGAACAGGTCGTAGTTCGGGGAGACGCCGACGCCGTCGAACGAGAACAGGATGAACTGGGGCGGCTTCTGGCCGGGCGCCAGCTTGACCATCGGGACGTTCGACTTCTTGCGGACCGGCTTGTCGTCGGCGGCGGTGCCGACCCGCACGGGCGTGCCCTCGACCTCGGTGCTGCAGGCGCTGAGGATCAGGGAGAGCAGAACGACGAGGACGACGACGGCTGTCGGCCCGCGCCTGCTGGTACGTCGGCCTCCGCGACTCATGATCTCCTCGGGTCGGCCGATCGACTCGGCCGATCGCTGCGGTCACAGTTTATCCACAGTGAGCGTGCAGGTTACGGTAGGCGCGATGGCCCTGTCGAAGAATCTGTCCCGGCTCTCCGGGTACCGTCCGGCGGCGTCGGATCCGGACGATCCGGCGCTCGTCCTCGCCATGCCCTTGGTGCTCCGGATCGAGAAGACGCAGGTCCCGGACCGGCAGTCGTTGCTGACCGCCGCGGCCCGGGCGACGGTGCTCGCGTGCCTGGATCCGCGGGCCGACACCGGCGGTGAATGGGCGTCCGCGTTCGACGTCTGGTGCGACGGCCGGATCAGGAAGATCGCGCGACGGGCCCGCGGCGCGGCCTGGCAGACTGCGCAGGAGGTGCCCGGGGTGACCGTGGACGTCGGCGGGGCGCAGGCGCGCGCCTTCGTGCCGGCACCGGTGGGCGCGGTCGACCGGCGTATCGCGAAACTGCAGATCGAAGGCACCGATGTGCCGGGCGATCTGGAGAGGCAACCGCCGGAGGGCGGCATGTGTCTGTGGGTGGCGCCGGATCTGCCGATGACCGTCGGAAAGCTCGCCGCTCAGGTCTCGCACGCCTCGATGCTCGGTGCCGGTCTGCTGACCGTGCAGGAGGTCGCCGGCTGGTACGACGCCGGCTGCCCGCTGGTGATCCGCCAGGCCGATCCGGCGCGCTGGCACGACCTGCTGGCCGCGGAGGCGGCGGGGACGGCCGTCGCGGTCCGCGACGCGGGCTACACCGAGGTGGCCCCGGGATCGTGCACGGTGATCGCCGCCGTCTGCCGGTGATCGGAGGTCTCCGCCATGGCCTGGTCGGCGGCGGGGGCGAGTGCGCGGACCGTGCCGAGCCACACCTCGCGGTCGGTGGCCATCGGCGCGATCATCACCTCGTCCGCGTCGGCGTGCGCCGCGAACGCGGTGAGCCTGTCGGCCACCTGCCCGGGTGTGCCGACCGCTGCGTACCGCAGCATCTCGTCCACCTGACGGCCCCCGGGCCCCTCCAGCAGAACGTCACATTCGGCTTCGGTCAGATTGCGGCCGCGCCCGAACAGATGACGGATGCGCTGGCGGCGGGTGATCTGCAGTTGCTGTTCGGCGCGTTCGGCGTCGTCGTCGGCGATGGCGCCGGCCGCGGCGATCACGTACGGCTCGTCGGCGCCGCCGGGACGCGGAGTGAACTGCTCGCGGTAGGCGGCGACGGCACGCTCGAGAGCGGCCGGCGCGAAGTGAGACGCGAACGCGTACGGCAGTCCGAGGGCCGCCGCCAGCTGCGCCCCGAACAGTGACGAACCGAGGATGTACAGCGGCACGTTCGTGCCGGCGCCGGGAGTGGCCGTCACCCCGTTCTCGGTGCTGCGGCCCTGCAGGTACGCCTGCAGCTCCATCACATCGGTGGGGAAGGCGTCCGCGGTCGCCGGGGTGCGGCGCAGGGCGGCGAAGGTGGCCGGGTCGCCGCCCGGCGCGCGACCCAGACCGAGGTCGATCCGGCCCGGATGCAGTTCGGCGAGGGTGCCGAACTGTTCGGCGATCGCCAGCGGGGAGTGGTTCGGCAGCATGACGCCGCCGGCACCGAGACGGATCTTCTCGGTGCGTGCCGCCATGTGCGCGATCAGGACGGCCGGTGCCGCCGACGCGATCACCGGCATGTTGTGGTGTTCGGCGTACCAGAGCCGCCGGTAGCCGGTGGTGTCGGCGAATCTCGCGAGATCTTCGGAATGCCGCAGCGCCGCACCGACCGATTCTCCCGGACCCACCTGCGCCAGGTCGAGAAGCGAGAACGGGACGGCGTCGGTACGGGATTCCATATGAGGATTCAAGGCGTGATCGGCGCGCGATATTCCCTGCCGCCGGACACCCGGCGGGGCCTGTCGGTGAACCCGCAGATCATGCGGCACCATGGGGGAGTGACTGTTGCGCAGACCGATCCCGACCTCCTCGTCGACTTCCACGATGTGAGCCTCGAGCGCGGCGGCAACCTGCTCGTCGGCCCGGTCAGCTGGCAGGTGGAACTCGACGAACGCTGGGTGATCATCGGCCCGAACGGGGCCGGTAAGACGTCGCTGCTCCGGATGGCCGCCGCCATGGAACATCCGACGTCGGGCACCGCATTCGTGGTGTCCGAACAGCTCGGCCGCACCGACGTGCGCGAACTGACCACCCGGATCGGCATGGTCAGTTCGGCGCTCGCCGCCCGGATCCCGGCGGACGAACTGGTCAGCGACCTCGTCATCTCGGCCGGCTACTCCGTTCTCGGCCGCTGGCGCGAGGCCTACGACGACCAGGACCGCCGCCGGGCCGCGGACGTCCTGGAATCGATGGGCGCCGAGCACCTGGCCGATCGCGCGTTCGGCACCCTGTCCGAAGGCGAGCGCAAGCGGGTGCTGATCGCGCGTGGACTGATGACCGATCCAGAGCTGCTGCTGCTGGATGAGCCGGCCGCCGGTCTCGATCTGGGCGGGCGCGAGGAACTCGTCGAACGTCTCGGTGCCCTCGCCGCCGACCCCGACTCCCCGGCACTGGTCCTCATCACCCACCACGTCGAGGAGATCCCGCCGGGCTTCACGAACCTGATGCTGCTTTCCGAAGGAAAAGTCGTCGCCGCCGGACCCCTGGAGGAGACACTGACGTCAGAGAATCTGACGGCCACCTTCCGCCAGAACATCACGTTGACCCAGGACGGCGACCGCTACTTCGCGCGACGTGCGCGCCGCGCCGGCGGTCACCGCCGGGCCTAGCCCACGACCGCCAGGAGGAACCCATGCCCGAGACGACGGCACCGCTCAAGGATGCGTCGACGGTGGTTCTCCTGCGGGACGGCGAAGACGGTTTGGAGGTCTTCCTGCAGCACCGGGTCAAACAGATGGCGTTCGCCGGTGGCATGACCGTGTTTCCGGGCGGCGGCGTCGACGTCCGCGACAGCGACGTCGACGTCAGCTGGGTGGGCCCCGAACCAGGCTGGTGGGCCGAGCGCCTGTCCACCGACGAGAACCTCGCCCGGGCCCTGGTGGCCGCCGCGGTGCGCGAAACCTTCGAGGAATGCGGAGTCCTGCTCGCCGGCACCGCCGACGCCGTCGTACCGGATCCGTCCGAGTACGCCGACGACCGTCGCCGTCTGGAATCCCACGAGCTGTCGTTCGCGGAGTTCCTCGACGCGAACGGACTGGCCCTGCGGGCCGACCTGCTGGCGCCGATGGCGAACTGGATCACCCCCAAGCCCGAGCCGCGCCGCTACGACACCCGCTTCTTCCTCGCCGCGGTGCCCGACGGCCAGACCGCCGACGGTGCGACGAGCGAAGCGGAGGCGACCGAATGGCGTCGCCCCGCCGACGCGCTCGCCGACTGGGATTCCGGCCGACGTTTCCTGCTGCCGCCGACCTGGACGCAGCTGCGTGACCTGGCCGGACACTCCAGCGTCGACGAGGCGCTCGCCGCACCCCGCACGGTGACCCAGATCGAACCGGACCTGGCCGCGGGCTCGGGAATCCTCGGGATCGGTTTCGACCACGCCGACGAGTACCTGGCCGCGCTGCGTGACGGTCGCCTGGAAGCTCACCGCGACTGAGGGGGACGAGCGCGGACGGTAACCCGACCCGGTAGCCTGCCCGTATGGCTGAGTTCGTGACTCTCGAAACGTCCAAGGACCACCCCGGAGTGGGGACGATCCTGATCAACCGTCCACCGATGAACGCCCTGAATCGCCAGATTCAGGAAGAGCTGACCGCGGCCGCCGACGAGGCGTCGACCCGGGACGACATCAAGGCCGTCGTCGTCTACGGCGGCCCGAAGGTGTTCGCCGCCGGCGCCGACATCAAGGAGATGGAGGCGATGAGCTTCGCCGACATGTCCAAGGTGGCCCGGCGTCTGCAGGGCGGTCTCGGTGCGATCGCCTCCATCCCGAAGCCGACCGTGGCCGCGATCACCGGCTACGCCCTCGGCGGCGGCCTCGAGGTCGCGCTCGGCGCCGACCGCCGCATCGCCGGCGACAACGCCAAGCTCGGCACCCCCGAGGTGCTGCTGGGCGTCATCCCCGGCGGTGGCGGTACGCAGCGGCTCGCCCGCCTGGTGGGTCCGGCCCGCGCCAAGGACATCGTGTTCACCGGCCGGTTCGTGGGCGCCGACGAGGCGCTGCAGATCGGGCTGGTGGACGAGGTCGTCGCGCCCGACGAGGTCTACAACGCCGCACTGGCCTGGGCGGGCAAGTTCGCCGGCGCCGCCTCGGTCGCGCTGGCCGCCGCCAAGGCCGCCATCGACGAGGGTCTCGACACCGACCTGGAGACCGGCCTGAAGATCGAGGCGCACCTGTTCGCCTCACTGTTCGCCACCGACGACCGTGCCATCGGCATGAAGTCGTTCATCGAGAACGGGCCCGGCAAAGCCGAGTTCACCGGAAAGTAGGACGACGACGATGAGTGCGATCGACAAGGACCGCAAGCCCGAGCCCTCCAAGCCGCTGCCCAAGAAGGCGCCGGTGAAGAAGGCCGCCGCCAAGAAGGCTCCCGCGAAGAAGGCTCCGGCCAAGAAGGCTCCCACCAAGAAGACCGCTCCCGCGACGACGCCGGCGTCCGCGGTGGTCGATCCGGCGCCGAATCCGCACGCCACCGCCGAACAGGTGGAGGCGGCCTACAACGACACCAAGCTCGCCCAGGTGCTCTACCACGACTGGGAGGCCGAGACCTACGACGAGAAGTGGTCGATCTCCTTCGATCAGCGCATCGTCGACTTCGCCAAGGAGCGGTTCGACAAGATCGTGCCCGACGCGCAGCTGCCCTACGAGCGGGCGATGGAGCTGGGCTGCGGCACCGGCTTCTTCCTGCTCAATCTGATGCAGGCCGGTGTCGCGAAGAAGGGGTCGGTCACCGACCTGTCGCCGGGAATGGTGAAGGTCGCGCTCCGCAACGCCGAGAACCTGGGCCTGGACGTGGACGGCCGTGTCGCCGACGCCGAGAAGATCCCGTACGACGACGACACCTTCGATCTGGTGGTCGGCCACGCCGTCCTGCACCACATCCCGGATGTCGAGAAGTCGCTCCGCGAGGTGCTGCGCGTACTCAAGCCGGGCGGCCGCTTCGTGTTCGCCGGCGAGCCGTCGACGATCGGCGACTACTACGCGCGCCGGGTCAGCCGCGCCACCTGGTGGGCCACCACCAACCTCACCAAGTTCGGTCCGCTCAAGCAGTGGCGCCGCCCGCAGGAGGAGCTGGACGAGTCGTCGCGCGCCGCCGCGCTGGAGGCCGTGGTCGACATTCATACGTTCTCGCCCGCCGACCTGGAGAAGCTGGCCACCGCGGCCGGCGCCGTCGACGTCGAGACCGCCAGTGAAGAGCTGGCCGCCGCCCTGCTGGGCTGGCCGGTCCGCACGTTCGAGGCGGCCGTGCCGAAGGAGAAGCTGGGCTGGGGCTGGGCCGGATTCGCCTACGGCGGCTACAAGCGCATGACGTGGCTGGACGAGAACGTCCTGAAGCGGTTCGTGCCGTCGCAGTTCTTCTACAACGTCCTCATCACCGGAACCAAGCCGGAGAAGTGATCCGGCCGGTGCGCTCGCCGCTGTGATCACCGTCGACGACGTCGCGTTCCTCCGTTCCCGCTACGGCGAGAAGGCGCTCGTCGCCGCGGAGGCGATGGCGTTGACGCCGGACAGTCTGGTCGCCGACCTCACGGAGCTGAAGTCGCGGTACGCGCCGCACGACGCCCTGCTGGTCGAGGTGACCAAGGCCCGTCGTCGTGCGGCCGGCAAACTGCCGCATGCCGGGCTTCTGCTCGCCGACGACGCGTCGGTGCAGCAGGCCACCGCCGGCCCGGTTGCGGCTTTGCGGGCCGCCGACATCGCCGGCCGATGGCGCGGCGCCCTCGTGCACGACGTCACGTGCTCGATCGGATCGGAGCTGACGGCGCTGGCCGCCGACCCGGGGATCGGCGGGGTGATCGGATCGGATCTCGATCCGGTGCGGCTGGCGATGGCCCAGCACAATCTCGACGTCACCGCGGCCTCCGGAAGCGTCCGCCCCACGCTGCTGCGCGCCGATGCGCACACTCCGACGTCGACCGCCGACGTGGTGATCGCCGATCCCGGCCGCCGCAACGCGTCGGGACGTGTCTTCGGCATCGACGACCTCGATCCGCCGTTGCTGGAACTCCTGTCCGTCTACGCCGGACGGCCGCTAGTGGTGAAGTGCTCACCGGGGCTGGACTACCGGAACCTGCGCACCCGATTCGGTTTCAACGGCCAGGTCCAGGTGGTCTCGCTGGACGGGGGAGTGCGGGAGCTGTGTCTGTGGACGGAGACGTCCGGCGGCCCGGAGAACCGCGCCAGCGTGCTGCGGACCGGACCCGACGGCAGGATCGGTCTGTTCGAGGTGACCTCCGACGACCCCGATGATCTGGCGTCTCCCGGGATCGGCGAGTGGATCGTCGACCCGGACGGCGCCGTGGTGCGGGCCGGTCTGGTGCGCCAGTACGCGCACCGGCACGGACTGCGCCAGCTCGACCCGAAGATCGCCTATCTGACCGGCGACGCCGTGCCGGCCGGGGAACGCGGCTTCCGGGTGCTGGAGGAACTGCCGGTGCACGAGAAGGCCCTGCGGTCGGCGCTGAACAAGCGTGACTGCGGTCGTCTCGAGATCCTGGTGCGCGGCCTCGACGTCGACCCCGATCGTCTCCGCAAGCGGCTCAAGCTCAAGGGCGACACGGCCTACACGCTGGTGATGACCCGTGTGGGCCGTGCCGGGGTCGCGTACCTGTGCGAGCCCGGCGTGCGTGCGTGATCAGTTGAAGTAGAACACTTCACCGAGATTGGTGGCCACCGCGACCGCGCCGGCGGCGGAGACGGCCACTCCGGTCGCGAATCCCGTGGCACCCGGAAGTTCCAGGGTGCGTTTGGTCTCCCCGTCCTTGGTGCCCACCTCGATCAGCTCCAGATGCTGGTCGTTGCCGGTGCGCATCACGGTCCAGGCGCTGTCGGCGCCGGTGATGGCGGCCAGGCTGACCGTCTGCACGTCGTCGCGCTTGACGACCTGCTCGGCCTTGGTGCCGGCGTCTTTCAGGATCGTCAGCGGCGCACCGATCGAGCCGGTCGGAATGAGCGTGCCGTCCGGTGAGACCGCCAGGGTCGCGAAGCCGAAACCGCCCAGATCGTAGGACCAGCGCTGCGTGCCGTCGCCGGCGTTCAACGCGTACAGCTTGCCGTCCCGGCCGAACGTGTACACGGTCTTGCCGTCGGCCGAGAGGGTCGGCGGACCCACCACGCCTCCGCCGACCGACGCCGTCCAGGCATTGGTGATCTGCGGCTGGCCGTCGTGGTCGCCGATGCTCATCGCGCGCACCTGCGACTGCTTGGCTCCCTCGGGAGTGAAGTTCAGGTAGATCCGCTGGGCCGCCTCGTCGACGGCCGGCGGTGCGGGCACCGCGCACTGCGGACCGCCGGTGATGCAGTCACCCAGGCCGAACAGCGGCTGGGCCGGGTCGGCGTTCGGCCGCAGACGCACCTCGGGGGCGACGAAGTCACTGGTCTGCGCGTTCAGCAGCAGCAGCTGGCCCTGCGTGGTGGTCACCAGCACACGGCCCGGTCCGGTGAAGCGGGCCGACAGCGGCACGCCGATCACCGGCATGCGCCAGCGGATGGAGCCGCCACCGTTGTACGACAGGAACATCGTCTGCTCGCCGATGAACGGCTGGTTGTATTCGTCCATCAGTGCGGCGTTGAACTGCACGCCCTGCGCCATCCGCTTGCAGATCTGCTTGCGGCCGTCGCGGTTGTCGAAGACGAAGACGTTGCAGCCGTTCTGCGTCTGCGCGGTGATCGACACGTCGCCGTTGTTGTTGAGGGCGATCGGTGCGGTGATCGGTCCGCCGGTGGGGCGGCTCCACTGCAGCTTCACGCCATCCCGCACGGTGGTCGGCGTGTAGTTGCTGGCGGCCGCGTTTCCGCCGTACATGGGCCAGCCGGCCGCCGCATACGAGCGCACCTCGCTGTGCCCGTCCGAGCACGCCGACAGCACCAGGGCCGCCACGGTCGCCAGCAGTACCGAGAGCTGCAGCCCACGACGACGCCGCTGCGGCGTGTGGCCGGTGACTGCACGGTGCATGCTGATTCGCCCTTCGGTGGGTGGAGGTGGTCCGGCCAAGACTCTATCGTGCCGCCGGTTCGATTAGGGTTCATGCTCATGACGACCATGTGGAACGCGTCGTACCGCTCGCGTTGGCGGGCGGGTCTGCGCCGCCGCGACCCCGAGCAGGCACGGTTCCTCACCCTGGACTCGGTGCGCTGGATCAAGCGCAACAAGGCGTGGACGCCCTGGTATCTGGTGCGCTACTACCGGCTGGCCCGGTTCCGGCTGGCCAACCCGCACATCGTGCTGCGCGGCATGGTGTTCCTCGGCAAGCACGTCGAGATCCATGCGACGCCGGAGCTGGCGCGCATGGAGATCGGCCGTTGGGTGCACATCGGTGACGGCAACTCGATCCGCTGCCACGAAGGCAGTCTGCGGATCGGCGACAAGACCGTGTTCGGCTGCAACAACGTGGTCAACGCCTACCTCGACATCGAGATCGGCGGGTCCACGCTGATCGCCGACTGGTGCTACATCTGCGACTTCGACCACGTGACCGACCACATCGAGATCCCGATCAAGGATCAGGGCATCGTGAAGGGCCCGGTGCGCATCGGTCCGGACACCTGGGTGGCCACCAAGGTGACGATTCTTCGCAACACGATCATCGGCCGCGGCTGTGTGCTGGGTGCGCACGCGGTCGCCCGCGGCACCATCGAGGACTACGGCATCGCCGTCGGGTCGCCGGCCCGCGTGGTCAAGAACCGTAAGGATGCGTGGGAGGGCGGCGCCGAGCAGCGCGCCGAACTCGAACGCGCGCTCGCCGACATCGAACGCAAGAAGAAGGCTGCCGAGGGGAAGTCGCGACCGTCGTAGCGTTCGTCTGAAGTCTTCGTATAGGGAGCCACGAGGGCATATCCACCTCGTGGCTCCCTATACGCAGGTTTCGGACGAGGCTTCGACAGGCTCAACGAGCGGGGTGGTCCGGCTTACCGCCGGGCCTGGTTGACCCGGATCATGGTGCCCGCCGGGTCGCGGAAGGCGCAGTCGCGGGTTCCCCACGGCTGATCCATGGGTTCCTGCAGGACCTCGGCACCGGCGGCTGAGGCCTGCTCGAACAGGGCGTCCAGGTCGTCGGTGAAGAAGACGTACGGTCCGGGACCGGATCCTTTGGCCACGAGTGCGTGCAGTGCGGCGGCGTCGTCCGGGGAGCGGCCGGCACCCGGGTCGGAGACGACCAGGGCCGGGGCGTTCGGGTCGCTGGAGCCGAGCGTGACCCAGCGGTGCCCGTCCGAGGAGACGTCATTGCTGACGGTGAGGCCGAGTGCGTCCCGATAGAACGTGATCGCGGCGTCCACGTCGTCGACGGTGATGGGGCAGAAGGTGAGGGAGATCGAAGTCATGGAGGTAATGCTAGGAACCGCGCGCCGCCGAGGCTTCTCGAATCCTGCTCGATCAGCCCCGGGTCAGTCGAAGGGTGTCGGCCGGGTGAGGATCTTCGCCACGCAGGGCGGCATCGCCTCGACCGCGTCGTGTGGCCGGCTGCGGTAGGCGCTGGGAGTCTCACCGGTGATCCGGGGGAAACTGCTGCTGAAGGAGCCGAGCGAGGTGGCGCCGACTGCGGTGCACGCATCCGTCACGCTCCATCCCTCGCGCAGGAGCGCCATCGACCGCTCCACGCGACGGGTCATGAGGTAGGCGTACGGGGTCTCACCGTAGGCGGCACGGAACTCCCGAGAGAAGTGCGACGGCGACATGTACGCCTTCGCCGCGAGCGTCGGCACGTCGAGCGGCTCGGCATAGGCGCGGTCCATCAGGTCCCGGGCCCGGCGCAGATGCGCGAGTGTCTGCGGGTCCTGCATACGGTTCTCCGGCGGGGTCACTTGGTCGGGTCGCGGTCCGGAAGCGGACGCAGAGGGATCTCGGGTCGCGCGAGCGGCCCGCGAGGACGGCGCCGGGCCGTCGCGTACACGTCGGCGGTGCGTTTCGCGATCACCGGCCAGGTGAACTCCTCGGTGAGCACGGCACGGGCGCGGCGCGCGCGCTGTGCCGCCGCCTCCGGGTCGTCCAGGGTGGCGCGTACCGCGGCTGCCAGACCGTCGACGTCGGCCGGGGCGAAGGTCAGACCGGTCTCGCCGTCGATCACCGCCTCACCCAGCCCGCCGGCCGTCGACGTGACGAGCGGGATACCGGTGGCCGCGGCCTCCAGGGCGACGATCCCGAACGGCTCGTACCGGCTGGGCAACACGATCGCCGCGCACCGATGCATCAGATCCACCAGTCCGGCGTGGTCCTGGCGGCCCGCGAACGTGACGGCCCCGGTCACCCGATGCTTGCGCGCCAGTTCGCGCAGCCACTCCTCCTGGGTGCCCTCACCGGCCACCGTCAGCGTGGTGCCCGGATGGCTGCGCCGGATCCGGGGGAGCGCGGCCAGGAGATCCTGCACGCCCTTCTCGTACTCCAGGCGGCCCGCGAACAACAGCTCGGCCGGGCCGTTCGACGGCGGTCGCGGCGCGAAACTCCACGCCGTCAGATCGATGCCGTTGTGGATCACCGCGACCGGTGCGGCCGGGGCGAAGAGCTCGGTCACCTCGTCGCGCATCGACGACGAACAGGTGATCAGAGCGTCGGCGGTATTGGCCAGCCACCACTCCACCGAATGCACCTGCCGGTTCACATGCCCGGCCACCCAGCCGCTGTGACGTCCGGCCTCGGTGGCGTGCAGGGTCGCGACCAGCGGCACCGAGAAGAAGTCGGCGAGCGCGACCGACGGATGCGCGACCAGCCAATCGTGCGCGTGCACCACATCCGGTTCCCAGTCACGCAGATGCGCCAGTCCGGCGCGGATGAAACCGTGCCCCATGGCGAGCGTCCAGGCCATCATGTCGACACCGAAGTCGAACTCGGGCGGATCCTCGGCGACGGCCACCACCCGCACCCCGTTCACCACGGTGTCGGTGGTCGGATGCGTCGACGCGTCGGTGCCGGACGGGCGCCGGGTCAGGACCGTGACGTCGGTGCCCTGCGCGGCCAGTGCCTCGGCGAGATAGTGCACGTGCCGGCCCAGACCGCCCACGACGACCGGCGGGTACTCCCACGACACCATCAAAACGCGGGTGGGACTCGCTTCGACAGGCTCAACGAGCGGGCCCGGCCGGCCGGTCATGACCGTTCCTCCAGCCGTCGGGCATCCAACTGGCCGAAGACGTCGTCGGCGCGGCGCCAGCCGGCTGCCAGGCGGGCGGCCTGCTCGTCGCGACCGGCGTCGGAGGCGGCACAGATCTCGCGGGTCGCGTGCGCATGCTTGTACGCGCGGTCCTGCGCGTACCCGGCCGCAGTGTCTTTGGAGACCATGAACGGCCAGTCGGACTGCACGGTCATCAGGGTCTCCCGCAGAATCTGATCGGCGGTCAGATCCCTGGCCGCGGCACCGTCGAGCCGCTTGTCGAGCGAATGCAGCGCGGTCTCGGTGACCTCGCTGTTCAACTGCACCAGGTGCTGCACCTGCGGACCCTCCCACACGCGCCAGTCCTTACCCGAACCCCACGACGAATCCGGCAGATCCACCGGCTCGCCGACGAAGCCGTCGCGTCGCGCGGTCGCCAGCGTGCCCACCTCGATTCCCGCCTCGGGCAGCCGCCGCAGCAGCCGCTCCAGCCAGATCGGGCCCTCATGCCACCAGTGGCCGTACAGCTCGGTGTCGAAGGCCGCCACCACCAGTGCCGGCCGGCCGATCCTGTCGGACTCGGCGATCAGCCGCTCCCGCACGCACGCGACGAAGTCGTCGACGTGCCGGTCGATCACCGGATCCACGCGATCGGGGTCGTACGGCTTCTTCTCTTCGCTCGGCACCGTCTTGCCGGTCACCCGGTACGGCTTGAAGCCGGTCTGATGGTCGTAGGTGTGGAAGTCGCGGTAGGAGGCGTGACCGGGATAGCCGGACTTCGGCGACCACACCCGGTAGCTGACCGTCAGGTCCCGGCCGAAGGCCACCACATCGGTGCCGCCGACCGGCCGGCCCAGCGCGGTGTCCCCGTGCAGTGTCGGCCCGTCGACCATGAAGTGCCGGACACCGGCGTCGGCGTACTCGGCCTCCATACCCGGCGTGTAGGCGCACTCCGGCGCCCAGATCCCGGTCGGCTGCGCGCCCCAGCGCAGTGTCGCGTCGTTCAGGCCCTCGCTCAGCGACAGCCGGCGCAGCCGCGGCTCCAGCAGTGGCTGAAACGGGTGGGCGAGCGGCCCGCCCAGCAACTCGATGACCCCGGTGCCGAGCAGCGAGCGGATCTGCGGACTGCCGCCGTGGCGCCAGTGGGTCTCGAAGTCGGCGAGCGCCGCCGCCGAATTCCGGTATTCGCGATGCCCGCTCTCCCGGCGATCCGGATCGTCGTCCAGGGCGGCCTCCACGGCGCGCAGCTGCCGGTCGGCCAGCCACTCGTACATGCCGGCGGTCGCCGTCGGGTCGTCGAGCTGAGCGGCCAGAACCGGGGTGATGCCCAGACTGAGCTGATCCGTGAAGCCGTCGTCGGCGAGACGGCGCAGCACACCGAACACGGGCTGATAGCAGTCCGCCCACGACTGGTACAGCCATTCCTCGCCCACCGGCCAGCGTCCGTGGTTGATCAGCCACGGCAGATGCGAATGCAGGACCAGCGTGAACCGGCCCGGAACCTTCTCGGCGCTCACGCGCCGCCTGTCGACGGACCCTCGGGGCGGCAGGTGGCCAGCGCCAGCAGATCCAGGCTCTCGTCGATGTCCCGGTCGCGGGCGTCGATGATCTCGAAGTCGGCGGCGGTGATGCCGGCGACGTCGTCGACCAGTTCGGTCGGCCACTCCTCGCCGGCCAGCGCCCGCTGGATCTGGGCGTCGATCAGCGACCCGCCCCACTTGGCGTCCAGCGCGGCCAGGCGCGGACCGTGGAACACCCCGAGCATGGCCGTCACCTGGAAACCGCCGTCGGTCAGCAGCTCGGTCAGTTCGGCGGCACTCAGCTCACGGGTGTGAAACGGGTTGAGCGGCACGTCCAGGCCGGGGGAGAAGGTGATCCGGTTAGGGGTGCTCATCGCGAGCTCGCCACCCGGCACCAGCACGCGCCGGCACTCGGCGACGAACGCCGGCTGATCCCACAGGTGCTCGATCACCTGGAAGTTGACCACCTCGTCGATGCTGTCGTCGGGCAGCGGCAGGTCGATCAGATTGCCCTGGTGGATCGTCACCTGCGGATAGCGGGCGCGGGTGTGTTCGACGGCCTGCTCGTCGTAGTCGACGCAGACCACGCTCGCCGCCTGATCGGCGATCATCGCGGCGCCGTAGCCTTCGCCCGATCCGGCCTCCAGGACGCGGAGGTCGTCGCAGCGCTGTGCGATGAACTGGTAGGCGACCTCGTGGCGACGGAACCAGTAGTTCTCGGCGGGGATGCCCGGCACCGTCCGCTCACCCGTCAGGGCGAGCTGAACGTCGAGTTCGGAGGGCTTCTCACCCTCGCTCGCGGTGTGGCTCATGAGGTCGAGCGTAGTGCGGTCCGGGCGGTCCGGAAGCCTCCGGGGTGATCTCTGTCTCGGGTGCTGTTCTCGCACCGGGGTGGAACGGCTAGAGTAAGCGGTGACCCATGGCCTTACCGGCCGGTAAGTTGCCGAACCCGATGCAGGAGGTCGACAAAGACCCATGACGAACGTTGTTGTTCTGATCAAGCACGTGCCGGATTACACGTCCGACTGGAAGCTCTCCGACAGCGATTACACGCTGGACCGGGCTGCCGTCGACGGCATCATCGACGAGATCAACGAGCGCGCCGTCGAGGAGGCGCTCCAGATCACCGAGAAGAACGGCGGCGAGGTGACCATCCTGTCGGCCGGTCCGGCCCCGGCCACCGACGCCATCCGCAAGGCCCTGTCGATGGGCGCCGACAAGGCGATCCACATCCAGGACGATGCGATCCACGGCAGTGACGCCATCCAGACCGCCTACCTGCTGGCCACCGCGCTGGGCACCATCGAGGGCGTCGAGCTGGTCATCGCCGGCAACGAGGCCTCGGACGGCCGCGTCGGCGCCGTGCCGGCCATGATCGCCGAGTACCTGGAGCTTCCGCACCTGACCTCGCTGCGCAGCCTCGAGGTCGACGGCGACACCCTCAAGGGTGAGCGTGAGGGCGACGAGGGCATCTACTCGCTGGAGGCCTCGCTGCCCGCGATCGTCTCGGTCAACGAGAAGATCAACGAGCCGCGCTTCCCGTCCTTCAAGGGCATCATGGCCGCCAAGAAGAAGACCCCCGAGGTCCTCACCATCGCCGATCTGGGCATCGAGGACGGCGTCGTGGGCGTCGCGAACTCGGCCTCGAAGGTCACCGCTGTGACCCCGAAGCCGCCGCGTGCAGCCGGTGAGAAGATCGTCGACGAGGGCGACGGCGGCGTGAAGGTCGCCGAGTACCTGGCCGGCCAGAAGATCATCTGACCCACCCCATCACTCGCGACAAGCAAAGACATTCAGGAGAAACAACATGGCTGAAGTACTCGTGCTCGTTGAGCAGGACGCCGAGGGTGGGCTGAAGAAGGTCACCAACGAACTGATCACCGCCGCCCGCACCCTGGGCACCCCCTCCGCCGTCGTCGTCACCGGCGCCGGCAAGGCCGACGGCGTGCTGGACGACCTCAAGGCCGCCGGCGCCGAGAAGATCTACGTCGCCGCGTCCGACGACGCCGCGAACTACCTCGTGACCCCGAAGGTCGACGTCCTGTCGGCTCTGGCCGAGCAGACCGGCGCCGCCGCCGTGCTGGTCCCCGCCAACATCGAGGGCAAGGAAGTCGCCGGCCGTCTGGCCGTGCGTCTGGGCTCGGGCCTGCTGAACGACGTCATCGAGGTCGGCGAGGGCGGCGCGGCCGTGCAGTCGATCCGTGGTGGCGCTTTCACCGTCAACTCGCAGGCCGGCGGCGACACCCCGGTCATCTCGGTCCGTCCGGGTGCCGTCGAGGCCGCCCCGCAGGCCGGTGCCGGTGAGCGCGTGGACGTCGAGGTCCCGGCTGCCGCCGAGAACGCCGTCAAGATCACCAAGGTCGAGCCGAACGTCGGCGGCGACCGTCCGGAGCTGACCGAGGCGTCGATCGTCGTCTCGGGTGGCCGCGGTGTGGGTTCGGCCGAGAAGTTCTCGGTCGTCGAGGATCTCGCCGACTCGCTCGGTGCCGCTGTCGGCGCCTCGCGTGCCGCCGTCGACTCGGGCTACTACCCGGGCCAGTTCCAGGTCGGTCAGACCGGTAAGACCGTGTCGCCGCAGCTGTACATCGCGCTGGGCATCTCCGGCGCCATCCAGCACCGCGCCGGCATGCAGACCTCGAAGACCATCGTGGCCGTCAACAAGGACGAAGAGGCCCCGATCTTCGAGATCACCGACTTCGGTGTGGTCGGCGACCTGTTCGACGTCGCCCCGCAGCTGACCGAGGAGATCAAGAAGCGCAAGTGACGCGCTGACCGATCGACTTCCAGTCGAGAACGACGCCCCGCCCCGGGTTTCCGTGGCGGGGCGTCGTCGGGTTAGTGCCGGCTGACCCTGCGTCATTCCGATTGGCGATAGTCTGTAGCTATGCCGCACAGAATCAGTCGGATTGCTGCCCGCAATTACAAGTCACTTGAGAAAGTTGACGTTGAAATCAGCCCGTTGACCGTGCTGGTTGGACCGAATGGATCCGGCAAGACCAATCTCCTGTCGGTGCTGCGCTTCGCGCGGGATGTGGCGCGGTTCGGTATTGAGGACGCTGTCCATACCCGGGGTGGTTTCGATCGAATTCGTCGCCAAGACGGCAAGCCAGGACGAGTGTCTTTGACACTCCAGGGACTGGTGACGTCCCATGCCTCCGAGGGTGCCCCAGACGTTTATGAGATCGCGCTGGGCACGTCAGCGGCGAATGTGACCCGCAAGGAGACCTTCACTTACAAGCGGGTTCCCGGCAAGGGTCGCCGGATGAAGCTCGAAGCGAATTCGGCGATTGCGCGCATCACTGAAGAAGAAGTGAATGCGGAGCCCGTCGAGCGCCGTCTCGCCTCGAAGACGACCACCATGCTTGGGACCTTCGCGCAGCTCGATGACAGTGCCGTAGGTAAAGGTCCGCGTGAGTTTCTGGACTTCCTTTCCGATATTCGGTACCTGGATCCCAGTGTTAGTGAGGCCCGTCGGCCAGTCCGTATCCAAAGAGGCTCGATTGACGACAGCGCTTCAAATCTCTCGTCGGCCTTGTACGAGCTCTCGAGAACGGACTCAGACTCCTTTGCGGCCCTGACGCGGGACTTGCGCGATTGTCTTCCCGGGCTAGAGAAGATCGAGTTCCGGCACGGCGGCGGGCCTGCGGAGACAATCGTCGTATCGCTTGTTGAGAGGGGGCTGGTTCAGTCAATCGATCTCGCCGACGCTTCATTCGGCACGGTTCGGCTTCTTGCACTGTTGACAGCGCTTCATGACCCAAAACCTCCGGCTCTTACAGTGGTCGAGGAGGTCGACCATGGACTTCATCCGTATGCGCTCGACGTTCTGGTCTCTCGTATGCGAGAGGCGAGTCAGCGCACTCAGCTTCTCGTAGCGTCTCACTCGCCGACGCTCGTCAACCGGCTCGTTCCGACGGAAATCGTCATCTGCGATCGAGACGCCGGCACCGGTGAGTCGATGATCCCCGCGAGGTCAGCAGACGAGATTGCCGCAGCTGTTGACAGCTCGGGCTACGAGCCGGGTGAACTTTGGTTTTCGGGAGTGTTGGGTGGGGTCCCCTTGGGTGGAGGTGTCGGTTGAGTAGCCGTTCCAAGCAGAAGAAGGTGGCGAAGCGCGTCGAGGTACTGGTGTTCGGGGAGAGTCCAAATGATTCACGAGCTATCCGTGCGCTTGTCCAGCTCCACCTCCCCAATGCCGTAGGTGGTGTCACGGTACGTCCGGTCAAAGATCCTCCCTCGCTCACCAGAACCGCATTGCCTAAGGCGCGCGAAAAGTGGGTGGACAGGGTTAAGAGAGCAGTAGCTGCTGCCAGTGGATCAGGCACATCAGTGCGGGCGGTGCTGATCCACCAAGACTCGGATGGGATGGACGCCGGTCCGCAGAACGAGGACAGGATTGCTGCAGACTTTGCGGGTTTGCTCGGGTCGATCGACGGGATTCCGGTCGTACCGGTGGTCGCGACGGAGTCTTGGTGGTTCCTGTTCCCAGACGCCGTCGAGCATCTCAAATCTGTATGGAAGGGATCTGTCCCTAGGCAACCAAGGGATGTCGAGAAGATCACCGATCCTAAGAAGGAACTCAAGCGGATCACCCGCCAGGCGAACGGCCAACATGAGTACAAGGAGTCGGACTCGGTGGCGATCGCGGAGAATGTGAGAGATCTGAAGCTGGCTCCGATAGGTTCATCTGGCTCCTATGAGAGATTCGTTCGTCGGGTGCGGCAGATCTAGTTTTCGATCGTTGCTGGCGAGGAGACCATTGATGGCTTGTCGGTGAACGCTGCTCCGACACGTTCACCGACCCGGACTCGGACATTCACCGCGAAGTGGCCGACGGGTCGCCGCCGCGCGATTGACTGCGGGCATGACACTTCGTCCGCGCGTCGTCGCAGGCTCCGCCACGCATGCTCAGTGCACCGCAGCAGAACCGATCCTCAGCCCGCTCTCCGCCAACGCCGCACGCAAGGTTCTTCTTGCCGGCGGCGACTACGAGGTGGTGCTCACCGAGCACCCCGACGACATCCACGCCGCCCAACGCCTCCGCTTCGAGGTCTTCCGCAGCGAACCCGGCTACTCGGACGCGATCGGCGACGACGTGACCGGCCTGGACGCCGATGATTTCGACAGCTTCTGTGAACACCTGCTGGTCCTGCACCGTCCGACCGGCCGCGTCGTCGGCTGCGCCCGGGTGCTTCCGCCGGCCCGTGCCATCGCCGCCGGCGGCTGGTACTGCGACACCGAGTTCGACCTCACCGAACTCGACCCGATCAGCGCCGAGACCGTCGAGATGGGCCGCGCCGTGGTGGACCCGGAACACCGCAGCGGCGCAGTCACCGGCATGCTGTGGACGTCGGTCCTCGGCTACCTGGAGGACAGCGGCTACCGCTACCTGATGGGCTGCGTGTCGGTGCCGCTGGAAGGCGCCCACGGCCGCGGCGCCGATCTTCGCGGAATCCGCGACATCCTGCGCGACCGCCACCAGGCGCCGTGGCAGGTGTATCCGCACCACAAGGTGATCGTCGACGGCGCCGACGGCGAGCCGCTGCGCCTGGACGACATCGATCCGCCCGCCAAGCCGCTCCTGCCGCCGCTCATGCGCGGCTATCTGCGACTGGGTGCGCAGGTGTGCGGTGAGCCGGCCTTCGACCCGGTCTTCGACGTCGGCGACTTCCTGACCGTCATCGACCGGCAGCGCGGCGACGAGCGCTACCTGGCCCGCATGAAGCGGGCCCTGGAGGCGGCGGCCGCTTCGAACGGCGAGAACCGCTGACGTGACGCCGCCCGGAGCACCCGCGCCGAACAATCCGTGGATGCCCGTCAGTTCCTGCGGCGCCCACTGCATTCCGGCCGAGTCCGACAGTGTCGGCGCGCTCCGCGTCGCACTCCGGTACGCCGGCCTGGTGACCATGCTGCTGACGGTGGTGCCCCTCGGCGCCCTGACGGTGCTGGGCGGCCGCCGGATCCGGATCGGTTACTGGCGCGGAGCGGCCCGCTGGGGCTTGAAGATGATGGGCGTCCGGTTCGAGGTCGTCGACCATCGGCCCGACCATGCACGACGCGTCCGGGGCGCCCTGATCGTCGCCAACCACATCTCGTTCCTCGACATCCTGGCGATCGCGGCGGTCAGTCCCGCACGATTCGTCGCGAAGCGCGAGATCGTCGCGGGCGCCGGGCGTGTTCTCAAGGCGTTCGGTGTGCTGCCGCACCATCGCGGTGCGCTGCGTGAACTGCGCCCCCTGCTGGATCAGGTCACCGGGATCGTCGACCGGGGCCGTCCGGTCGCGGTGTTCCCGGAGGGCACCACCTGGTGCGGCTACGGGTACGGCCGGTTCCGGCCGGCCTTCTTCCAGACCGCCCTGGACGCCGGCGTCCCCGTGCTGCCCATGCGGGTCAGCTACCACCGCGGGGGACGCACCCTCACCTCCCCGGGCTTCATCGGCGGTGACGAGATCGGCGACACCCTCCACCGGGTGGTGCGGGCCCGCGGCGTCTGCCTCACGCTGACCGTTCACGCCCCGGAACTGCCGGTCGGCAGCCGCGGCGAGCTTGCGGCCCGCTGCCAGCGTCTGGTGTTCGCCAAGCCGGTTGCGGTCCCGGCCCCGGCCCCGCGTGCCCGCGTCGAGGTCCAGGGTCTTCGTAGCGCCTGAATCCGCGCATTGGGGGTGGGGAGGTCTGCGCGGCTATCCTGGACGGCGACCATGGTCTACCTCGACAACGCCGCCTCCACCGCGATCTCCCCGGAAGCCGTCGCGGCGATGACGCGCGCCTGGGAGCAGCCCGGAAACCCGATGTCGCTGCACGGCGCCGGCCGTCACGCGCGACGGATCCTCGAGGAGTCGCGCGAGGCGATCGCCCGGGCCCTGGGGGCACGTCCGTCCGAAGTGGTGTTCACCTCCGGCGGCACCGAGTCCGACAATCTCGCGCTCAAGGGCATCTACCGGGCGCGCCGCGCGCAGGACGATCGGCGCCGCCGCATCGTGATCTCGGCCGTCGAACATCACGCCGTCCTCGATCCCGCCCAGTATCTCGTCGACAACGAGGCCGCCGAACTCGTCGTCCTGCCGGTCGACGAGCGGGGCCGAGTCGATCCCGCTGACGTCCGAGCCGAACTCGCCGGGCACGCCGGACAGGTGGCGCTGATCTCGGTGATGTGGGCCAACAACGAGGTCGGCACGCTGCAGCCGATCAGTGAGATCGCGGCCCTCGGACGGGAGTTCGACGTCCCGGTGCACTCCAATGCGATCGCCGCCGTCGGGCACGTGCCGGTCGACTTCACCGCCAGCGGTCTGTCGGCGATGAGCGTGGCCGCGCACAAGTTCGGTGGCCCGCAGGGCGCCGGTGTTCTGGTGATCGGCCGCGACGTCGCCTGCCGTCCGCTGCTGAACGGCGGCGGCCACGAGCGTGACCTGCGGTCGGGTACCCAGGACGTGGTCGGGGCGGCCGGGATGGCCGCCGCCCTGGAGACCGCCGTCGACAGGTTCGACGAGAACACCGCCGCCGTGGCCGCGCTCCGCGACCGGCTGGTCGGAGCACTGCAGTCCCGTGACGGCGTGACCGTGAACTCGCGGGACGACGGACTGCCCGGCATCGTGCACGTCAGTTTCGACGGCTGCGAAGGCGATTCCCTGCTCATGCTGCTCGACGCCAAAGGCATCGAGGCCTCCACCGGCTCGGCGTGCACGTCCGGGGTCGCCTCGGCCAGCCACGTGCTGCTCGCCATGGGTATGGACCGCGCGTCCGCCCGCGGCTCCCTGCGCTTCTCCCTCTCGCACCACAACACCGCCGAGGAGATCGACTATGTCGTCTCCGTCCTCGACGAGGTCTGCGAGCGGGCTCGTGCCGCCGGCTTGACGGGGGTCTTCTGATGCCATCGCTCCGTGAGCCCCGTCGACGGGTGCTGGTCGCCATGAGCGGCGGCGTCGACTCGTCGGTGGCGGCGGCCCGTGCCGTCGAGGCCGGCCACGACGTGGTGGGCGTTCACCTGGCGTTGTCGACGGCGCCCGGCGCTCTGCGCACCGGGTCGCGAGGCTGCTGTTCGCGGGAGGACGCCGACGACGCCCGCCGCGTCGCCGACATGCTCGGCATCCCGTTCTACGTCTGGGATTTCGCCGACCGGTTCAAGGACGACGTGATCGACGAGTTCGTCGCGTCGTACGCCGCCGGCGAGACGCCGAATCCGTGTCTGTCGTGCAACGAGAAGATCAAGTTCGCTGCGCTCGCCGAACGCGCTCTGGCACTCGGCTTCGATGCGCTCGCGACCGGCCACTACGCACGGTTGCAGGACGGTGAACTGCGGCGCGCCGTCGACGAGGACAAGGACCAGTCGTATGTGCTGGCCGTCCTCGACCACGAGCAGCTGTCCCGCGCCATGTTCCCGATCGGCGACACCCCGAAGCCGCAGATCCGCGAGGAGGCCGAGCGCCGCGGGCTGCTGGTCGCGAACAAGCCGGATTCGCACGACATCTGCTTCATCCCCAGCGGCGACACCCGCGCCTTCCTCGGTGCCCGCATCGGTGTGCGCCCGGGCGCCGTGGTCGATGCCGGTACCGGTGAGCGGCTCGGCCAGCACGACGGCGTGCACGGTTTCACCATCGGCCAGCGCAAGGGTCTGGGCCTGGAGGCGCCGGCCGCCGACGGCAATCCCCGCTACGTGACCGCGATCGATCCCGAGTCGGGCACCGTGACGGTCGGCACCGCCGCCGACCTGGAAGTGCACACCATCGAGACCTCCACGGCGATCTGGACGTCCGGGGTCACCCCGGACGGGCCGATCGAATGCGTCGTACAGGTGCGCGCCCACGGCGGTCTCGCCCCGTGCGTCGCGACGCCGGCCGGCGACGGGATCCGCATCGAGCTGCGTGAGCCGTTGCGTGGGGTGGCCCGGGGCCAGGCCGCGGTGCTCTACCGTCCGGATGCACAGAACGGCGATCTGGTCCTCGGTTCGGGCCGGATCGCCTCCGCCTCGTGACCCTTCCGGCCGGCGTGGGCACCGGCGTCGGGTCGCTGCCGGGCACCGATCCGGCCGAGGCCGCCGCGATCGTCGCCGGGGAACTGGGGCTTCCGCACCTGCCCGAGCTGCCGGACCGCGGCCTCGGCGCCGACCCGATCGGCCGTACGGCGGCACTGCTGGTGGACGTCCCGGTCGACCACGTCCACCGCGCCTACCGGCTGGCGACGTCCCCGACGACGGTCGGCCGCCGGGCCCGGGACTTTCTGCGCTGGGACCTCGACGCCCTCGAAG
The DNA here is from genome assembly GCF_047600565.1 of Gordonia sp. (in: high G+C Gram-positive bacteria). GTDB lineage: Bacteria > Actinomycetota > Actinomycetes > Mycobacteriales > Mycobacteriaceae > Gordonia. The sequence continues at coordinate 1,487,559 of NZ_JASGKN010000001.1, read as the reverse complement.
AGCATTGGGAGCGGCACGATCTGCGCGGCCGGGTTCCGGCGATCAAGGTGCAGGCATGCGGGCCGTTCACGTTCGCGGCGAACGCCGAGCTCCGCGGCGGCCACAAGATCATCCGGGATCGCGGCGCGGTCCGCGACATCGCCGACTCGCTGGCCGCCGGCCTCATCGAGCATGTGGCCGACATCGAGCGGCGTCTCGGCGCACCGGCCGTGGTGCAACTGGACGAGACGGCGATCGGTGCTGTCCTCGACGGCACCGTCACGCCGCTGACACGACTGGATCCGATCGCCCCGATCGCCGCCCCCGACCTGGCGCAGACCCTCGAGTCGATCGCCGGGCAGATCGGCCGCCCGATGATCCTGCGTGCCGAGCGGCGCTGGGACCTGCTGAGCCGTCTCGACTCGTACGCCGTCGCCGTCGATCTCACGACCGTGACCACCGCCGACTACGACCCGCTCGGGCAGCACCTGGACGCCGGTCGCGCACTCATCGCGGGCGTCGTACCGACAGCCGACCCCGGCGTCGACCCCGATCGGCTGGCCGACGACCTGTCCGGGCGCCTCGCCGGGCTCATCGACCGCATCGGGCTGCCCCGATCGGTGCAGGCCGGTCTGCTCCTCGTCGCGCCGGTCGACGGTCTCGCTGGTGCGGCACCCCGATGGGCGCGCACCGCCCTGGCGGTCGCGTCGAGGGTCGCCGGCGCGTTCTGACCGGCCCCGAAAACGGTCAGTCGTGGCGCCGCAGCAGCGGGATCACCAGCGGCGTATGCGACTCCGGGTCGTCGATGATCCGGCACGGCAGATCGAAGACCGTCTCGATCAGGTCGGCGTCGACCACCTCGGTCGGCCGGCCGGCGGTGACGATCTCGCCGTCCTTCATCACCACCAGATGGTCGGCGTACCGGAACGCCTGATTCAGATCGTGCAGGACGGCCACCAGGGTGCGGCCGTCCTTCCGGTTGAGTTCGGTGCACAGTTCCAGAACGTCGATCTGGTGGGCCACGTCCAGGTAGGTGGTCGGTTCGTCGAGCAGGATCAGCGGTGTCTGCTGCGCCAGCACCATCGCGATCCAGACGCGCTGACGCTGACCGCCGGACAGTTCGTCGACCAACCGGTCCGACAGGTGACTGATGTTGGTGCGGGCCATCGCCTCGGTGACCGCGGCCTCGTCGTCCGACGACCACTGCTGCAGCAGCTTCTGATGCGGAAAGCGGCCGCGCGCCACGAGATCGGCCACCCGGATGCCGTCCGGCGCCGTCGACGACTGGGGGAGCAGGCCCAGACGGCGCGCCACCTGCTTCGCCGGCTGACGGTGGATGTCCTCGCCGTCGAGCAGGACGGCGCCCTCACTCACCGGCAGCAGACGGCTGAGCGCCCGCAGCAACGTCGACTTGCCGCACGCGTTCGGGCCGATGATCACCGTGAACTCGCCGTCGGGCACCTCCAGGTTCAGGTGCTCACTGATGGTGCGGCCGTCGTAGCCGACGGTGATGTCGTGGGCGACGAGATTCGAGTCGGTCACTGCTTCCTGCTCTCTCTCGCGATCAGGTACATGAGGTAGACGCCGCCGATGGACACCGTGACGACGCCCACCGGAAGTTTGGTGGGGGCGAACAGGCGCTCGGCGAGCACATCGGAGAACACCAGCATGAGGGCACCCATCGCGGCCGCCGGGATCAGGGCCACACCCGGGGAACCGGTGAGGCGTCGAGCCAGCTGCGGTGCGGCGAGAGCCACGAACGAGATCGGGCCGGCGGCCGCGGTCGCCACCGCGGTGAGCGCCACACCCAGCACCAGCAACGCGAGACGGGTCGGCTCGGTCCGGATGCCGAGCGCCCTGGCTGCGTCGTCGCCCATCTCCAGCATGCCCATCCGCCGCGACAGGGGCAGGAGCAGCACCAGGATGACGGCGATCGCGACGGCCGCGGCCCGGGTCTGCCCCCACTGCGTCCCGTTCAGGGTGCCGGCACCCCACGCCGCCGCGTACATGGCGTCGTCGAGATCGGCGACCAACACGAGATAAGTGTTCAGAGAGCTCAGCATGGCGCTCACCGCGATACCGACGATGATCAGCCGGAAGCCCTGCACCCCGCGCTTGTAGGCGAGAAGGTAGACGGCCAGCGCGGTCAGGATTCCTCCGGCCAGTGCGGCATACGACTTCTGGGTGTCGCTGCTGTGCATCACCAGGGTCAGAAGCAGGACGCCGGTGTAGGCGCCGGTGTTGAAGCCGATCACGTCCGGGCTGCCCAGCGGGTTCTTCGTCAGGGACTGGATGATCGCGCCGCTGATGCCCAACGCGATGCCGAGCAGTACCGCAAGGGTGATGCGCGGCATGCGCATGTTCATGACGACGGTGCGGTCCAGGGGATCGCCGCCTCCGACGATCGCCTTCCAGATCTGCTCCAGCGTCATGTGGTAGTCGCCGAGCATCAGGGACACGACGGCGACCACCACGGTCAGCACGGCCAGGATCGTGACGACGGAGACCACCCGGAGATCGATGCGCCCGGACACGCCGCCGATCGAGAACGTCGTGATGGGGCGGCCGAAGTCGATGCGGGCGGGCCGGGAATCGGTGGTCGTCACAGTCCACTCGCCTTACGCTGGCGGACCAGGAGGATCAGGATCGGCGCACCGATGAACGCGGTCACGATGCCGACCTGCAACTCGCCGGACGGCAGCACCACCCGGCCGATCACATCGGCCACCAGCACCAGGATCGGGGCGCCGACGAACGTGTAGGCGAGGATCCAGCGCTGATCGGGACCGACGATCCAGCGCGCCACATGCGGCACCATCAGGCCGACGAAACCGATCGGGCCGGCCGCCGCGGTCGCCGCACCGCACAGCAGGGTGATCGCGACGATGCCCACGATCCGGGTGCGCGTCAGCTCGGCGCCCAGCGAGCGCGCCAGGTCGTCGCCGAGAGCGAGCGCGTTGAGGGGGCGGGCGACGATCGCGGTCAGCACGACACCGGCCGCGATGAACGGGGCCACCGCCCCGGAGATCTGCAGACCGCGCCCGGCGATGGAGCCGGCATTCCAGTTGCGCATCTGGTCGAACGTGGCCGGGTGAAGCAGCAGCAGTCCGATCGTCACACCGGTCAGGACGGCGGCGACCGCCACACCGGCCAGAGTGATCCTGATCGGGTCGACGCCGCCGCGGCCGCCCGAACCGATCAGATACACGATGACCGTGGTGAGGACGGCTCCGAAGAACGCGAACCAGATGTAGCCCCACACCTGGGTCACGCCGAGCGTCCCGACCGCGAGGGCGACGAAGAACGCGGCACCGGCGTTGACGCCGAGGATTCCGGGATCGGCGAGCGGATTACGGGTCAGCGCCTGAATGAGAGCACCCGCCAGTCCGAGAGCGATCCCGACCAGGACACCGAGCAGGGTGCGCGCGATACGGCCGTCGCGGACCGCGATGTCCGACATCGAACCGTCGTAGTGGAACACCGCGTGCATCACGTCCGACCAGGGGATGTCGGTCGGTCCGATCGCCAGACTCAGCAGCACGGCCGCCAGCAGGACGGCCACCATCGCCAGCCACCCGACGGTGCGCACCAGATTCGAGTGCGCGAGACCGCTCGGCAGGTCGGAGGGCGCGTCCGAGTCGGTGGCGTCGCTGCGCGACGCGTGCGTCGTCATCGTTCCGCTCGTCACTTCCCACTTGACCGTTATCGGCCTGATTAGGTTAGCCTAATCGGCGATGGCCGCTCGAGTGCGGTCCACCGAACCACTCTAGGAGAACAGATGGGTGTCAAGAACGGACTGCGTCGGGGCGCAGCTCTCGCAATCGCACTGATCACGACCGGTGCTCTCGTCACCGCCTGCGGCAGCAGCGACGATTCCGCGAACAGCACCACCAAGGCGACCGCCGAGAATCCGGTCGGCTGCCAGACCGACGGCCAGACCGGGAACCGTGTCATCAAGGACACGTTCTACGGCGATGTGACCATTCCGGCGCAGCCGAAGCGGATCGTCTCCGGCTGGCTGCTCGGCACCCAGTTCATCGACCTGAACGTCCGCCCGGTCGGCATGCTCGACGACTACAAGAAGAACGCCACCACCGAGGAACTCTCCGAGGTTCAGGGCATTCCGGACGTGGGCTCCATCCAGACCGGCTTCAACGCCGAGGAGGTCATCTCCCTGAAGCCGGACGTGATCATCACGGCCGTCCGTCCCGACATGGTCGAGGACCTGCACATGGATCAGCTGAAGGAGATCGCTCCGGTCGTCGCCTTCCCGATCCAGGAGCCGACCGACGTCTGGTCGGTGTACCCGAAGCTGGCTGCGGCACTGGGCTGCGGCGACTCCGCCCAGAAGCAGCTCGACCAGCTGAACACCGATCTGGGCCAGATCGCCACCGACAACAAGGACGCCGAAGCCAAGCTCGGCTCCGTCGCCTACGTGGAGGGCTCCGAGCAGCCGGCCACCTACCAGATCGCCACCAACAAGTCGCTGTCGTACGACCGCATCACCAAGGCCGGTCTGAAGTACTTCGACGGTGTTCCGGCTGATCCGAAGCGCTACGTCGAGCTGGTCTCGACCGAAGACATCGCTCGCCTGAGCTCGGCGAACGTCCTGTTCTTCGAGGCCGACGAGAACGGTAAGCCCACCAAGCGCACCCAGGCGCTGCTCGACCAGGAGGCGTTCAAGAACCTTCCGGCCGTCAAGGCGGGCAACCTGTTCCCGTACCGCCTGCCGTACGCGTACACCGTGGGCGCGGCCAAGGACCAGATCGACGACATCAAGGCCGCTGTCGAGAAGGCGAAGCCTGCTCAGTGACCTGGTTGTTCACCGCCACGTCGGTCACCGACGTGACACCCGGCATGCGCCGGGTGGTGTTCACCGGCGAGGCCGTCGGCGAGTATCTCGCCGACGGTCTTCTGCCGAACATCAAGATCCTGCTGCCGAAGCCGGACGGGACCTACGGGGTGCCGGAGCTCGACGATCCGTCGTCCCACGAGGTCACCGACCTGCCGCGCCGCGCCGACCTGCGTCCCCGCGTCCGCACCTACACGGTGCGGTCCTTCGACGAGCAGGCCCGATCGCTGACCATCGACTTCGTCAATCACGGCGACGAGGGCCTGGCGTCGGGGTGGGCGGCTCGCGCCGAGCCCGGCTCCACCCTGTGCGCGGCCGGCGGCGGCGGTCGCGCGATCAGCATCGCGGACACGTATCTGCTCGCCGGTGACGAGACCGCGCTGCCGGCCATCGGTTCGATCCTCGAGACGATGGATCCGGCCGCGACGGGCACCGCGTACATCGAGATCGCCGACGACGGCGAGCGTCAGGATCTGCAGAAACCGTCCGGCGTGGACGTGGTCTGGCTGTCCCGGGACGGTGCACCGGCCGGAACGACGACGCTGCTGCAGGACGCCGTCGCCGCGCACGAGCTCCCCGACGGGGTGTTCGCCTGGGCGTCCGCGGAGTCCGCGCAGACCCTGGCGATCCGCAAGGACCTGCGTGCTCGCGGACTCGACCGGAAGTCGATGCTCGTCATCGGCTACTGGCGGCGAGGGTTCACCGAGATCGACTACGCCACCACCTCGAACCACGACCGCGACGACTCCTGAGCGGCGAACCGTTGATTTCGTGTCCGCTGCGGACACGAAATCAACAGTCCTCGGACAGGAGCGCGGCGACCTTGCGGATACAGCCGATCGGGTCCTCGATGAGGTCGTGCCAGGTGAAGGACAGGCGCCGCCACCCCGACGTCTGGAGCGCGTTGCCTTTGCGGCGGTCGGCGCGGAAGCGATCGTGACTGCTGTGGAACGCCCAGCCGTCGATCTCGACGGCCACCCGCTGCTCCGGCCACGCGAAGTCGAGGGACCACGGCCCGAACGGTAACTGGCACACCCATCCGGTGATCCCGGCCTCTCGCAGAAGCCGGGCGAAGAGCCGCTCGGCCTCCGATTCGGTGTCGCCGGCGGCGATCTGCAGCCATTCGCGGGCCTTCGCGATTCCTCGGCGACCGGTGTTCCTGTCCAGGGCATCGCGAAGGTCACGGACGGTCACCGCGCGCGTCTGAAGGCTCCGGTCGATGAGGCGCGCGCCATCTTCCACCTGCGCCGATGCGAGGAGAACGGTGAGCGGTTTCCGCGTCATCGTGAGTCCGTCGACCGAGGCGACGTCGGCGGCGAGGAACGATCGCCGGACCACCGAGACCCGGCAGCGGTCCCATCGCTCGGTTGAGGGGCTCTGCGTGGTGGAGAGCGTGATCGGTGCGGCCAAACGGGGGATCAGACCGTGCCACCAGGCGGCGGTGGTCCTGTCGGCGACTCCGCGGTGCGCGAGGACTGCGCCTCGCACCAGCGCGGCTTCACCGAACGGGTGCGACGCCGCGAGGTACACACCGGAGGCGAGCGGCTTCCATTCGGCGCGCCGGAGGCGACCCCGGATGTCGCCGAGACTCAAACCGAGCGTCTGCGCCTCTCTCTTCGCGATCACACCGTCGTGATCGGCCAGCCACTGCGCCACATCTCCCGAATCGCCCACAGTGTTTGGACGCAGCCGGGCTCGTATCGGTTCCCTGCGCGTGGAGTGTCGGTTTCGTGTTCGTGGCGGACACGAAACCAACGGTCTGCGGGTCAGCTGTCCGACGGCAGCTGTGCGATGGCGCGTTTGGGGGCGATCTGGCGGAAACTGGCGTCCAGCAGCTCGGCCACCTCGTCCCAGTCGCAGTCCGGCGACAGATCGACCGCCAGCCATCCGTACGGTCCGTAGTAGGCGGGCACGAAGAAGCGGTCGTCCTGCTCCAGGGCCTGCTTCTCACCCGGATCGGGGATGAACAGCAGAGCGTGGTCGCGGCGCTCCTTGGCGCCCTTCTCTCCGCCTCCGTAGACGGCGAAGACCTTGCCGCATCGGAAGTTGGGCCGGCCGTGGGAGATCTGTTCGGTCGCCTCCGGCAGTGCCAGTGCGAGCGAACGCAATCGGGCCAGGATCGGGTCGGCGTCGTTGAACATGATCGGATGCGGCATACGAGCAGCGTACGACGCCGGAGGGTCCCTTCGGCCCGTCGTCCGCGCGTCGGGGATAGGCTGATTTCGTGAGTGAGGCAGTCGAGGATCCGGCGACCGAATGGGCCCGGCTCGCGGAGGAGATCCGCGACCATCAGTTCCGCTACTACGTCAACGACGCCCCCATCATCAGCGACGCCGAGTTCGATACTCTGCTGCGCCGGCTGCAGGCCCTCGAAGACGCCCACCCCGAGCTCGCGACCCCCGACTCGCCGACCAAACTGGTCGGCGGAGGCTTCTCCACCGCGTTCACTCCGGTCGACCATCTCGAACGGATGATGTCGCTGGACAACGTGTTCGACGCCGACGAGATGCGGGCCTGGATCGCCAAGACCGAAGCCGATGCCAGTCCGGCGACGGCACCCGGGGAGCAGGTCGAGTTCCTGTGCGAACTCAAGATCGACGGTGTCGCGCTGGCGTTGGTGTACGAGGACGGCAAGCTGGTCCGCGGCGTGACCCGTGGCGACGGGCGGACCGGCGAGGACGTGACCCTCAACGCCCGCACCATCACCGACGTGCCGCACACCTTGACCGCCGGCGGCGACTATCCGGTGCCGTCGTTGCTGGAGGTGCGGGGCGAGGTGTTCTTCCGGCTCGAGGACTTCGAGGCGCTCAACGCGTCACTGGTCGAGGACGGCAAGCCGCCGTTCGCCAACCCGCGCAACTCGGCGGCCGGTTCGCTGCGGCAGAAGAATCCGCAGGTCACTGCGCGGCGACGTCTGCGCATGATCTGTCACGGCGTGGGCCGGATCGACGGCTGGCGGCCGGATTCGCTGCACGAGGTGTACCTGGCGCTCGGCGCCTGGGGCCTGCCGGTCTCGACCCACACCACGAAGGTGTCCGGTGCGCAGAACGTCCTGGACACGATCGACTACTGGGGTGAGCACCGGCATTCGGTGGAGCACGAGATCGACGGTCTGGTGGTGAAGGTCGACGACACCGCGTTGCAGCGCCGGCTCGGGTCCACGTCGCGGGCACCGCGGTGGGCGATCGCCTACAAGTACCCGCCCGAGGAGGTCACCACCGAACTGCTCGACATCATGGTCGGGGTGGGCCGCACCGGGCGTGTGACGCCGTGGGCGCTGATGAAGCCGGTGCAGGTCGCCGGTTCGACGGTGTCGCGGGCGACCCTGCACAACGCCTCCGAGGTGAAGCGCAAGGGTGTGCTGATCGGCGACACCATCACCATCCGCAAGGCGGGCGACGTGATCCCCGAGGTGCTCGGACCGGTGGTCGATCTGCGTGACGGCACCGAGCGGGCGTTCGTGATGCCGACGCACTGCCCGGAGTGCGGTGCGTTGCTGCGGCCGGAGAAGGAGAGCGACGTCGACATCCGCTGCCCCAATCAGCAGAGGTGTCCCGCCCAGCTGCGCGAGCGGCTGTTCCACCTGGCCGGCCGCGGCGCCTTCGACATCGAGGCGCTGGGCTACGAGGGCGCCAACGCGCTGCTGACCGGCGGGGTCATCACGGACGAGGGCGACCTGTTCGACGTGACCGCCGACGATCTGGCGACGGCCGGCTTCTACACCAACAACAAGGGTGAGTTGTCGGCCAACGGGAAGCGGTTCCTGGACAACCTCGACAAGGCTAAGGATGCCGCCCTGTGGCGGGTGCTGGTGGCACTGTCGATCCGGCATGTGGGGCCGACTGCAGCGCGGTCGCTGGCCACCCATTTCGGTTCCATCGACGCCATCGAGGATGCGTCGGTCGACGATCTCGCCCAGGTCGACGGCCTCGGCGACACCCTGGCCGCCAGCATCAAGGACTGGTTCGCCGTGGACTGGCATCGGGAGATCGTCGCCAAGTGGCGGGCCGCCGGTGTGCGTATGGCCGACGAGCGGGACGAGTCGATCGCCCGCACGCTGGAGGGCAAGACGGTGGTGGTGACCGGCTCGCTGGTCGATTTCACCCGGGACGGCGCCAAGGAGGCCATCATCGAGCGCGGCGGCAAGGCGTCCGGTTCGGTGTCGAAGAAGACCGACTACGTGGTGGTCGGCGACGCCCCCGGCAGCAAGGCCGCCAAGGCCGAACAGCTCGGGGTGCCGGTGCTCGACGAGGACGGCTTCAAACGCCTCCTGGAGACCGGTGAGGCCCCCACCTCGGCTCCTTGAGTCTGAGCCTGTCGGACGCTCCTCGAGCCTGTCGGACGCTCCTTGAGCTTGTCGGACGCTCCTTGAGCTTGTCGGACGCTCCTTGAGCTTGTCGGACGCTCCTTGAGCCTGCCGAACGCTCCTTGAGCTTGTCGGACGCTCCTTGAGCCTGCCGAACGCTCCTTGAGCTTGTCGAAAGGAGTCAGCGCGCCGAACCGAGCAGGGTGGACACGATTCCGGTGAGGTAGCCGACGCGGGCCACTTCGCTGGGCCGGAACTCGGGACCGCCGACACGGCCGAGGAGCAGGGCCTTCGATCCGTCGCCGATGGGGGCGGCGGCCAGCCGTTGATCCCATTCCCGCCAGGCCTCGGGCACCCAGCGGGCGTCCGGCGTGAACCCGCAGGCGTGGGGGAGCGGCAGCCAGTCGACCTGTTCGAGCGGTGTCTCCGGCGCTCCGGAACTGGCCGCCAGGAGCACGGTGCGCGGTCCCGGCTGGGACACCACCATCGCCCAGGACGTGTTGAGGCCGCGCGGGGCCAGGTCGGCCAGCACCTGCAGCCGGTCTCCGCGGGCGGCCGCGACGGCGTCGATCAGCTCGAGTTCCTGGTGGATGTCGAGTTTGTCGTTGAACGGGCGCAGCGAGTCGACGTGCACACCGTCGACCTTCTCGGCCGCGGTGATCAGGGTGTCGGGCAGCGCGTGCGGAGGCAGCTCGACGACGATGTCGTCGACCGCATAGCCGTCGCCGCGTTCGACGACCTCCAGGGAACGGATGTCTGCTCCGACCGTGCCGAGACCGACGGCCAGTTGGCCGAGGCTGCCGGGTCGATCGGACAGGCTCACGCGCAGGAGATAGGACACGTCATCCATTATTCGAAGAGGTGTTTCGGAGTGGTTACGGCGCGATCACCGCGTCAGGACTGTTGCGGTGCGGCCGGTGCCGGTGCCGGTGCCGGTGCCGGGGCCGCCTGGCCGACCGGCACGACACCCACCGCGGTCCCGTAGGCGCACACTTCGACGCCGCCGCCGTTCGAGTATTCGGTGGTCTCGAATCGGAAGGCCACCACCGCGTTCGCCCCCTTCGTCTGGGCCTCCGCCGCGAGCCGGCCGAGCGCCTCCTGACGGCATTCGTGCAGCAGCTGGGTGATGCCTTTGAGTTCACCGCCGGCGATCGACTTCAGGCCGGCACCGATGTTGGAACCGATGTGGCGTGAGCGCACCGTGAGACCGAAGACCTCTCCGAAGACGTGGTCGATCCGGTAGCCCGGCAGTTCGTTGGTGGTGACGATCATCATGGCCTCCACCGTACTCGTCGGCCCAGGGTCGGCCCGGTGCTCGCCGACCCGGCCGAAACGCCTAGGCTGGTCGTAAGCCTCAGCACCTGCATGAAGGGAATGCCCATGCCGGACGCCTCCGGATCCACGCCGGCGATCAGCCGCGACGAGGTCGCTCACCTGGCCCGTCTGTCGCGCCTGGCGCTGACCGACGCCGAGCTCGACCAGTACGCCCAGCAGCTGGACTCGATCCTGGGCCATGTCGCCCAGGTGTCGGAGGTGGCCGCCGACGATGTGCCGCCGACCGCGCATCCGGCCGACCTGCGCAACGTGCTCCGGGACGACGTGGTGACGCCCGGCCTGACGGTCGAGCAGGCGCTGTCCGGTGCTCCGGCCGTCGAGCAGGATCGTTTCGCCGTTCCGCAGATCCTCGGGGAGGAAGAGTGAGCGACACGCGTGCCGCCGGTGCCATCACCGGTCTGACCGCCGCCGAGCTCGCCGGCAAGATCGCCGACCGCGAGCTGTCGTCGGTGGAGGTCACCCGGGCCCATCTGGACCGGATCGCCGAGATCGACGGCGAGCTGGGTGCCTTTCTGCATGTCGGTGCCGACGCTGCGCTGGCGGCGGCCGAAGCGGCCGACGCCGCCATCGCCGCGGGGGAGGCGCCGTCGTCGCTGGCGGGTGTGCCGATCGCGTTGAAGGACGTCTTCACCACGACCGACGCCCCGACCACCTGTGGCTCCAAGATCCTCGAGGGCTGGACGTCGCCGTACGACGCGACCGTCACCCGCAAGCTGCGCGAGGCGGGGATCCCGATCCTCGGCAAGACCAACATGGACGAGTTCGCGATGGGGTCGTCCACCGAGAACTCGGCCTACCAGGTGACCCGCAACCCGTGGGACACCGAACGTATTCCGGGCGGCTCGGGCGGCGGCAGCGCCGCCGCGCTGGCGTCGTTCCAGGCACCGCTCGCGATCGGCACCGACACCGGCGGTTCCATCCGCCAGCCGGCTGCGGTGACCGCGACGGTCGGTGTGAAGCCCACCTACGGCACCGTGTCCCGGTTCGGTCTGGTCGCCTGCGCATCGTCGCTGGACCAGGGTGGTCCGTGCGGCCGCACCGTGCTGGACACCGCGCTGCTGCACGAGGTGATCGCCGGGCACGACCCGCGCGACTCGACGTCCATCGATGTCCCGATCCCGGATGTGGTGGCGGCCGCCAAGGCGGGTGCCGAGCAGGATCTGGCCGGGGTGAAGATCGGTGTGGTCAAGCAGCTGCAGGGCGAGGGCTATCAGGCGGACGTCACGACGTCGTTCGAGGAGGCGTGCGCGACGCTCACCGAGCGCGGCGCGCAGATCGTCGAGGTCGATTGCCCGCACTTCAGTTACGCCCTGGGTGCCTACTACCTGATCCTGCCGTCGGAGGTGTCGAGCAACCTGGCCCGCTTCGACGCCATGCGGTACGGCCTGCGGGTCGGCGACGACGGCTCGCACAGTGCCGAGGAGGTGATGGCGCTGACGCGTGACGCCGGTTTCGGTCCCGAGGTGAAGCGCCGCATCATGATCGGCACCTATGCGTTGAGCTCGGGCTACTACGACGCCTACTACGGTCAGGCGCAGAAGGTCCGCACCCTGATCGCCCAGGACTATGCGAAGGCGTTCGAGCAGGTGGATGTGCTGGTCTCGCCGACCACCCCGACCACCGCGTTCAAGCTGGGCGAGAAGGTGGACGATCCGCTGTCGATGTACCTGTTCGACCTGTGCACGCTGCCGGTGAACCTGGCAGGTAATGCCGCCATGTCGGTGCCGTCGGGTCTGGATTCGCAGGGCCTGCCGATCGGTCTGCAGATCATGGCCCCATCGATGGCCGACGACCGTCTGTACCGGGTCGGCGCCGCCTATGAGGCGGCCCGCGGACCGCTCGACTGACCCGAGGCTGTTCTCGGCCCGGCCTGTTCGATTCCGTAGCGGTGCCCGTATCCGTGGGGTGCCGACTGCGAACCGGGCAGGTCCAGCAGGGTGCCGATCGCGGACAGCACCGGAGTCCACGGCGGTTTGCCGCGGGCGTCGCCGGCCAGCACCGGATGGTGGGGTGGACGCCACAGCAGTGACGGCGTCAGGTCGGCGACCGGATCGGTCGGATTGTTCAGCACCGTGACGTCAGGGCTGTGCACCGATCCGCCGAAGCGCCGGGTGAAGCCGTCGACGGCGGACCCGTCCAGCCATCCCGAACCGGTCGGCACCGCGATCACGACGGCACGATCGTTCAGGCCGCCGGCCGCGACCCAGCGGTCCGCGAGGCGGCCTGCCCGCACCGCGTCGGTGTCGGAGTCCAGATACGAGTAGAGGACGTTTCCTGCCGGCGGCACGTCCGGGATGGTGGCCCCGGCCGGCGACACGACGGCCACGAGCCCGCCGACCGCGGCACCGCACACCAGCAGTGCCGCCCACACCCGGCCGGGTACCCGCAGGAACACACCGATCACCAGGGCGGGTGCGGCGGCCGCCGCCAACGGCCACCACGGCTCCAGCGCGCCGGCGCCCGTCACGGCACGCGCGTGCGCCTGCCAGCCGGTGGCCGCGGCGAGTGCGGCGACGGCGATCGCGACGACGGGGCGCAGACCGGGCACGAGCGACGGCCTGATGCGGTGCACCAGGGAGGCGACGGCGGCCCCGGCGAGAGCGAACAGCAGCGCTGCCGGCGCCACCGTCGTCGCGGCGTGGGGAAGCGATCCGGGGGTGAGTGCCACCGCCGCACCGGCGACGGCACCGGTGGCCGCGGCACGTGACCGCGCGTCGTTCACCGCAGACCCGCAACCGTGCGGGCCGCTTCACCGGCGAGGGACACGACGATGTGGGCGGGCGTCTCGCGGTCCGGGGCGCCGTCGCGCTGCCGCCACGTGTTGACCGCGAGGGCCACCCGCGCGAGGTCGGCGGCCGCGTAACAGTCGGCCGACCGGCAGGTGGCGCGCATGTCGGAGACCAGCCGGCGATCGAGGGCGGCGCGGGCACCGGGCGGCACCGTGCCGGTGGTGGCCGCCGAGTACCGCAGCAGGTCGTAGCCGAAGTCGTGGCTGCGGCAGGCCGGCTCGAACCGCGCCGGCAGCGGGACGGGTGACGAGCAGGAGCCGTGGGGATTCTGCGGCCGGCCGTCGACGGTCACCGGCCGGTAGCCCATCCGCGAAGTGAATCCGGCGGGCAGATCGCGGGGGTGGCGGCGGTGCAGGTGTGCAAGCGGCTGCGGCCGGACGTCGTCCTGATGGATGTGCGCATGCCCGAACGCGACGGTCTGTGGGCGGCACGCGAGATCATCGACGCCGGCCTGCCGACGAAGGTCCTCATGCTCACCACTTTCGATATCGATGACTACGTGTATACGGCGCTGCGTATCGGCGCCTCGGGCTTTCTCCTCAAGGATGCGCCCACTGATGAGCTCGTCCGCGCCGTCCGGGTGGTGGCGGCAGGCGATTCACTGCTGGCGCCGTCGGTCACCAAACGACTGATCGCCGAGGTCACGTCCCGCGCACCGCGTCCGTCGAGCGACGCCGCGGCGGTTCTGACACCTCGTGAACGCGAGGTGCTGACGGTGGTGGCGGACGGGAAGTCGAATGCGGAGATCGCGGCGCAGCTCTTCGTCTCTGAGGAGACGGTCAAGACTCATGTGAGCAACGTGCTGAGCAAACTGGGTCTGCGGGATCGCGCGCAGGCGGTCGTGTTCGCCTACGAGAACGGCGTGAAGTGAACTCTCCCCGCAGCGCTGGCCGGTTCGCTCGATCTCTGATCTGATGGAACCGACAGCGATCGCCCACAGGAGTTGATGCTCAGATGGCCCGTTACGGAATCCTCACCGCGGGCGGCGACTGCCCGGGATTGAACGCGGTGATCCGCGGCATCGTCCTGGACGGCCAGACCGAGCACGGCGACGAGTACGTCGGCTATCTGGACGGCTACAAGGGTCTGGTCTACGGCAACGTCATGGAGCTGGACCGGTCCACGGTGCGCGGCATCTCCAAAGAGGGCGGCACTGTGCTCGGCACCAGCCGGCACGGCCCGTACAAGGAGCCGAACGGGCCGGACACCATCAAGAAGAGCATGCGTCATCTCGGTGTGGACGGGGTGATCGCGATCGGCGGTGACGGCACGATGGCCGCGGCGAACCGCCTGTACGAGGACGGCATCCCGATCATCGGGGTTCCCAAGACGATCGACAACGATCTCGAGGCCACCGACTACACGTTCGGATTCAATACGGCGGTGGAGATCGCGACGGAGGCGGCCGACCGGTTGCGCACCACCGGCAACTCGCACAAGCGATGCATGGTGCTGGAGGTGATGGGCCGGCATGCCGGCTGGATCGCCTTGTATGCCGGGATGGCCGCCGGTGCGCACGCGATTCTGATCCCGGAGCAACCGGAGTCGCTCGAGCAGATCTGCGCGTGGGTGCAGAGCGTCACCGATCGCGGTCGCGCGCCGATGGTGGTCGTCGCCGAGGGCTTCACCTTCCCGGACATGGACGAGGCCTACTCGGACAAGGGGCTCGACGAGTTCGGCCGCCCGCGTCTGGGCGGCATCGGCGAGATCTTGGCACCGCTGATTCAGGAGAAGACCGGGATCGAGACCCGGGCGACGGTTCTCGGGTACATCCAGCGGGGCGGGGTGCCGTCGGCGTTCGACCGGGTGCTCGGTACGCGTCTGGGTTTCGCGGTCCCGGATCTCATCAACGACGGCGGCTGGGGGCAGATGCTGGCGTTGCGCGGCAACGACATCGTCCGGGTTCCGTTCTCGGAGGCCGCCGGCAAGACGAAGAACGTCCCGCTCGACATGTACGAAGAGGCCCGTCGAGTCTTCGGCTAGCCTCGCCCGCTCCTTGGTCACCTGCCCGCTCCTTGGGTCACCTGCCCGCTCCTTGAGCCTGTCGAAAGGAGCCACCGAGGCGCCCCTTTCTCAGTCTTTCGGGATCACTGCCCAGAGCAGCAGGTACAGCAGAACCTGGGGGCCGGGCAGCAGTACCGACACGACGAAGGCGATGCGCACCCAGGTGGGGTCGACGCCGAAGTAGTCGGCGAGGCCGCCGCAGACGCCGCCGATCATCTTGTCGGTCGATGAGCGGGTCAGTTTCTTGGGTGCGTGTGCGGGTGCCGGCGTCGGCGCGGCGGCGGTGTCGGGGGCCGGTACTTCGGCCGGTGCGATCTGGGGGTCGGGCGCGTCGGTCATCGCGTTCACCTTTCCGTGTGGGATGACTCCAACGTAGGAGCGTTGCGATGTGTTGCCATCGGGGTTGACCCGGAGTTCTACCCCCGAATGCGGGGGAGGGGTTGCCGGATACGATGGTGGGCATGAGTACGGCTACCGATGCGCTGATGGATTTCGACGAGGTTCTCGAGAAGTTCGACCCCGTCATGGGCATGGAGGTCCACGTCGAGCTCGGCACCGAGACGAAGATGTTCTGCGGCTGCCCGACGACGTTCGGTGGCGCCCCGAATTCGCAGACCTGCCCGGCGTGTCTCGGTCTTCCGGGTTCGTTGCCGGTGGCCAATGCGGCCGCCGTCGAGTCGGCGGTGCGGATCGGTCTGGCGTTGAACTGTTCGATCCGTGAGTCGAGTGTGTTCGCGCGGAAGAACTACTTCTACCCGGATCAGCCGAAGAACTACCAGATCAGCCAGTACGACGAGCCGACCTCGTATGAGGGCTACCTGGATGTGGTGCTCGATGACGGGACTCCGTGGCGGGTGGAGATCGAGCGTGCCCACATGGAGGAGGACACCGGTAAGTCGCTGCATGTCGGCGGCAGCACCGGCCGGATTCATGGTGCCGATCATTCGCTGCTCGACTACAACCGGGCCGGGGTGCCGCTGGTCGAGATCGTGTCGAAGCCGATCACCGGTGCCGGGGAACGCGCCCCGGAGGTGGCACGTGCCTATGTGACGGCGCTGCGCGATCTGCTGCGCGCGTTGGGCGTCTCCGATGTCCGCATGGATCAGGGTTCCATGCGCTGCGATGTGAACCTGTCGTTGATGCGCTCCGGCGCCACCGAGTTCGGGACCCGTACCGAAACCAAGAACGTCAACTCGCTCAAGAGTGTCGCTCAGGCCGTCACCTACGAGATGCGGCGTCAGGGTGCTGTCCTGGAGTCGGGCGGCGAGGTGGTTCAGGAGACGCGGCATTTCCACGAGTCGGACGGCACCACGTCGGCCGGGCGCCGTAAGGAGACGGCCGAGGATTACCGCTACTTCCCGGAGCCCGATCTGCCGCCGGTGATCTGCAAGCCGGAGTGGGTCGAGGAGCTGCGCGGCACGCTGCCCGAGCTGCCGTGGGTGCGTCGTGCACGCATCCAGGCCGAGTGGGGTGTGTCGGATGAGGTCATGCGTGACCTGGTGAATGTGGGCGCGGTCGACCTGATCGCCGAGACCGCTGACGCCGGTGCTTCACCGGAGGCGGCCCGCAGCTGGTGGGTCAGTTTCCTCGCCCAGCAGGCGAACAGCCGCGAGGTCGAGTTGGCCGATCTGCCGATCACTCCGAAGCAGGTGGCGGAGGTGATCGGGCTGGTCGATGACGGCAAGCTGACCAACAAGCTGGCACAGCAGGTGGTCGTGGCGGTTCTCGACGGTGAGGGCGAGCCCGCACAGATCGTCGCCGAACGCGGCCTGGAGGTGGTCCGTGACGATTCGGCGCTGCAGAAGGCCGTCGATGACGCCCTCGCCGCCAATCCGGACATCGCCGAGAAGATCCGCGGCGGCAAGGTGCAGGCGGCCGGCAAGATCGTCGGTGACGTGATGAAGGCGACGCGTGGCCAGGCCGATCCGGCCCGTGTGAAGGAACTCGTTCTCGCCGCCTGCTCGTAGCTCAGCTGAGGTCGTCGGAGCCGCCCTGCGGGAGGTAGATCGCGACACGGTCGTTGAAGGTCTCCGACGGTGCGCCGGGCACGGACTTGTTGACCGTCGCGATCTGAAGGCCGTCGCCTGTGCTCGTCATTCGCGCCACCGCACCGAAATCCTTCTTCACGTCGGCCGTCGACGGCTGGCCCACCGACGGACTCGCATTCGTCGGTGCCGCGAGTGTGTCGATGCGGAAGGCCTTCGCGAACGACACCGAGATCAAACCGCCGGCCACCGCGCAGCCGGTGACGCCCGGAGTATCGCTCCACGACCACAGTTTGCGCAGGCCGCCCGACTCCACCTGCTGCAGGCGGTCACCGGACGAACTGTGGTCGGCGACGTACAACCGACCGTTCTCCGCGTCAGGACACAACGCCACATTCGATCCCAGACCCGACGCGATGATCTTCGGCGTCGGATCGTCGACGTTGGGATCGATGGTGAACAGTTTGCCGGCCAGACCCTGCCCGCTGCCCGCGTCACCGGTCGCGACACGCAACTCGGTGGGGGAGGCGAAACTGATCGAACCCATGTTGCCGGTCGCGCCCTTCGGGATCCCCGTCAGAATCGGCTTCACCGAGTCGCCCGGCGCGATCCGCACCACCCGATTGTCTGAATCGGTGCTGATCAGGGCATAGATCAGCTGATCCTCCTGATAGGTGGGCGACATCTCGAAGTCGATCAGACCGCCGTCCCCGGCACCGTCCACCGGAACCGTCGCGATCAGCCGCTGCGGCCCGTACCGCTTCGACACGAAGATCTTGCCGGTGGTGCGCTCGGCGACATACGTCGACAGACCGTCGGCCGCCGCCGGGCGCACCCCGCTCGTCGTCTCCAGACAGGTTGCGATCACCCCCGGATTCGGATCGACACACGGCCCCGTCGGCGGCGGACCCGCCTCGCTGTCGTCGTCGCGCGGCTGCTGCGTCGGCGGATCACCCGGACCCTGCTGCGGCGGCACCGTCGTGAACGTGCCCGCCCGCTCCGACCGCGACTGCTCCGAGAAGTTCGCGCAGGCAGCGGTCGCCAAGGCCGACACCGACACCATCGCGACGGCGGCGACCACACGGCGAAGCGCGCCGGCACTCGAAGACATGCCCTTCAGGGTAGCGATCGTTATCAAATCGACGAGTCCCGATGCCCCTGCGGCGACGTCGTCCCCCTACAGTCGATCAAGTGAGCGATGCATCAGACAAGGATTCGGGCGGCACCCGCAAGCGCCGGCCGAAGCGCGACCGCGACAGCTTCTTCGAGAAGCACGGTCGCGGCCAGACCCCCGCGGAGGCCGCACCCGCCGAACCGTCCGCCGCCGACGCCCCGGCCGACGCCGCCGTCGACGCGACCCCCGCGCCGACCGCCAACATCGACGCCGGCGACCTGCCCCCGCTGCCCGAGACGGTGATCCGCAACGGGTCCGACGACCTGCCCACCACCGTCATCAACCCCGTCGACGACGACGCCCCGGCCGGTGGCGCCACCCGCCGCGACGTCCGCACCGCCGACGACACCGTCGTCACCGAGCCGTTCACCGACACCGACCCCGACGACCCCGACGCCACCGCCTCCCTGGGCGCCGGCCGACGTGTGTCCGAACACCTCACCCAGGACCCGCTGCCGTACATCGAGCCGCAGCACACCAAAGAGATCACCCACGAGGAGACTCCGCTCGCCTACGCCGAGGCACCCGAGCCCGAGCCGGTGCACCTCGTCGCCGACACCCCCAAGGTCCGGCGCGGCACCCTCGATCTCGGCCTGCTGATCCTCCGTCTGATGATCGGCGCCGTCTTCGTCCTGCACGGACTGCAGCATTTGTTCGGCTGGTGGAACGGCCCCGGCATCAACGGGTTCACCGCGTTCCTGCAGAACGACGCCAACACCTCACTCGGCTTCCACACCGACTGGGCCAAACCGCTCGCCTACCTGACCGGCATCACCGAGACCGCCGGCGGCGCCCTGATGATCCTCGGCATCCTGACGCCCATCGCCGGCGCCGGTCTGCTGGGCGTGATGATCAGCGCCATCCTCTACAAGAGCACGCTGGCCGGCGGACTGTCGTTCTTCATCGGCTCCACCGGCGGCGGCGAAGAATACGAGTACGTCCTCGCCGCGGCCGCCGCTGCCCTGATCCTCACCGGTCCCGGCCTGTACTCGGCCGACCGCCGCTGGGGCTGGTCGCGACGCCCGGCATGGGGTTCGTTCGCGTGGCTCCTGATCGGTATCGGCGCAGCCGTCGCGATCTGGGTGACCCTCAACGGATCCAACCCGTTCCCGAACCTCGGCTAACCGCACGCGCCGGGTCTAACCTGGCGATCATGCGGATGAGCAGAGGAGTCGCCGCCGGGGTCCCGTACGCCGCCGTCGGCACCGGACCGCCCGTCCTCGTCAGCAGCGGACTATGGCCGACCACCGGCGTCGACAGCGACGCCATGGTGACCGGCGCGATCGCCCCGCTCAAGAAGGTGGCCGCACAGCGCACACTGGTGGTCGTCAACCGGCGCCCCGGCATGCCCAGCGGACTCGGTATGCGGGGAATCGCCGCCGAATACGCCGACGCGGTCCGCGCCGAGTTCGGGGGACGCGTCGACGTGCTCGGCTGCTCCACCGGCGGCAGCATCGCCCAGCAACTGGCCGTCGACCATCCCGACGTGATCGGCCGGCTGATCCTCGTCAGCACCGCCTGCCGGCTCGGCGCCGAAACCAAACACAACCAGGCCCTCACCGGCCGGCTCCTGCGGGAGAATCGCAAACGGGACGCGATGGCGATCGCCGCGATGGAGTTCATGCCGCCCGGACTCGGACCGCTCGGCCGCGCCGCCGGATGGGTGTCCGCCAACCACGTGGTGCCCGACGACGCCGAGGCCGCCGACCTCGCCACCACCCTCGAAGCCGAGGACGCGTTCGACCTGGCCGCCCTGAGTCCACCGATCTCGGCGCCGACACTGATCGTCGGCGGCGACCGCGACAAGTTCTATCCGCGCACCCTGTTCGAGGAGACGGCGGCGCTCATCCCCGACAGCACCCTGCTGATGGTGCCGGGGAAGGGGCACATCGGCGTGACCTCGTCCGCCCGCGCGCAGACCGCCGTCGCCGACTTCCTGCTCGCCGGCTGACGCAACGGCCCGCCGCGACGGTCAGTCGACGATGCGGACCGCACCCTTGTCGGCCGACGACGCCATCTTCGCGTAGGCGCGCAGCGCCTTCGAGACGGCGCGCTGGCGATCCTTCGGCTGCCACGGATGCTCGGAGGCCTCCATCTTCTCGCGGCGCTCGGCGAGGGTCTCGTCGTCGACCAGCACCTTCAAGGTGCGGCTGTGAACGTCGATCAAGACCTCGTCGCCGTCCTCCACCAGACCGATCACACCGCCGGCGGCCGCCTCCGGGGAGGCGTGACCGATCACCAGACCGGACGAACCTCCGGAGAACCGTCCGTCGGTGACCAGACCGCAGAACTTGCCCATGCCGGTGCCCTTCATGAAGGCCGTCGGATGCAGCATCTCCTGCATGCCCGGGCCACCCGACGGACCCTCGTAGCGGATCACCAGGACCTCGCCCTTCTGCAGCTGCTTCGACAGGATCGCGTGGACGGCGTCCTCCTGGCTCTCGACCACCCGGGCCGGACCCTGGAAATGCCACAGCGACTCGTCGACGCCGGCGGTCTTGAGGATCGCGCCGTCCTCGGCGAGATTGCCGTGCAGCACGCACAGGCCGCCCTCGACGGTGTAGGCGTGCTCCTTGTCGCGGATGCAGCCGTTCGCGGCATCGGTGTCGAGCGACTCCCACCGGTTGGTGGTGGAGAACGGCTCGGTGGTGCGGACGCCGCCCGGCGCCGCATGGAACAGGGTGATCGCCTCATCGGTGGCGGTGCCGCTGCGGATGTCCCAATCGGCCAGGTACTCGTTCAGCGACGGAGCATGCACGGGATGGACGTTCGTGTTCAGCAGGCCGGCCCGGTTCAGCTCACCCAGGATCGCGGGGATACCGCCGGCCCGATGCACGTGCTCCATGTAGTAGTCCGGCGAGTTCGGGGCGACCTTCGCCAGGCAGGGGACACGACGCGAGATGGCGTCGATGTCGTGCAGGTCGAAGTCGACCTCGCCCTCCTGCGCGGCGGCCAGGATGTGCAGCACCGTGTTGGTGGAACCGCCCATCGCGACGTCGAGCGCCATCGCGTTCTCGAACGCCTCTTTGGTGGCGACGCTGCGCGGCAGCACCGACTCGTCGTCGTCCTGGTAGTACTTCTTGGCGATCTCGACCACCAGCTGTCCGGCCTTCAGGAACAGCTGACGGCGCGCCTCCTGGGTGGCCAGTGTCGAACCGTTGCCCGGCAGTGACAGTCCGAGCGCCTCGGTCAGGCAGTTCATCGAATTCGCGGTGAACATGCCTGAACACGAACCGCACGTCGGGCAGGCCGACCGCTCGACTTCGAGAAGCTCCTTGTCGTCGACGTTGCTGTCGGCCGAGGCGGAGATCGCGTCGATCAGATCGGAGCCCGGATGCACGATGCCGTTGATGACGACCGACGTGCCGGCCTCCATCGGACCGCCCGAGACGAACACGGTCGGGATGTTCAGGCGCATCGCCGCGTTCAGCATGCCCGGCGTGATCTTGTCGCAGTTCGAGATGCAGACGAGGGCGTCGGCGGTGTGCGCATTCACCATGTACTCGACCGAGTCGGCGATGATCTCGCGCGACGGCAGTGAATAGAGCATGCCGCCGTGGCCCATCGCGATACCGTCGTCGACGGCGATCGTGTTGAACTCGCGTGCCACGCCACCGGCCGCGGCCACGGCCTCGGCGACGATGTCACCGACATTCTTGAGGTGCACGTGACCGGGCACGAACTGGGTGTACGAGTTGGCGATGGCGACGATCGGCTTACCGAAATCGTCGTCGGTCATACCGGTCGCTCGCCAGAGCGAGCGGGCACCGGCGGCCTCGCGGCCGACGGTGGTGGTGCGAGACCGCAGGGCTGGCATGGTTTCCTCGCTGGTTGATCCTGGCCCGCTCGCCGAGGGCGTCGAAGCGGGATTACCCGACCAGTTTACGCGCCCCGGCCACCCGCATTTTTCCGAGCGCCCCGAGCGGGAGAGGTACCGTCGAAGAATGACCGCCACCCGCGTCGTGCCGATCCTGCGCATGTTCGACGAGGAACTCACCCGCGGCTTCTACTGCGACTTCCTCGGATTCGACGTGCTGTTCGAGCATCGCTTCGAACCCGGCACCCGGCTGTATCTGGCGGTACGGCTGGGGGACTGTGAGCTGCACCTGTCGCAACACTTCGGCGACGGCACCCCGGGGAGTCATGTCCGAATCGAGATGACCGATGTGGACGGCTACATCGCCGGGCTGCCCACCGACTACGAGTACGCCAGGCCCGGGCGGCCGAAGAAACAGGATTGGGGCGACCTCGAGGTCACCGTCACCGACCCGGCAGGCAACACGCTCACCTTCTCCGGGAAAACCGGCTAGGAGGCCGCGCCGTCAGTCGCCGGCGGCGAGCTCGGCGTCACGGGCCGCCGCATACGGATCCGGGATCCGGCCGCCGCTGGCCACATGCAGTGCCGGGGTGTCACGGAATCCGACCGCCGGCAGACGCACCGTCGTGCCGTCGGCGCGGACCGCGCGCACCGACTTCATCTTCGGAAACGCCAGACCCTTCACGTCGTCCCACGGAAGGTCGGTGGTCCGGAACGTACTGACCGCACGGATCCCGTCCGGGCCCACCACCGTCCGCAGCCGGTGGATCCACCAGGCCTGCAGGAACAGCAGCACGATCGTCCAGCTGAACCACACGAACGATGCACCCATCAGGATGACGATGACGATCGCCGTCGCACCGAGCGTCAGATACGCCAGGCCGGAGATCCTGAAGGTGACCGTCTCGCCGTCGGGCTCGGTGACGGTGGAACTCTCGGTCATCGCGCTGGTCTTCTTCTCGGCGGGGTCAGGCACGCGGACCATTCTCGCATGGCCTGGCGATTTGACTCGGATCGCACCACTGACCTACCTTGTCAGGGTGATGAACCAGAAGGCTCTCCTCGTAGTAATCGGTCGGCGCGTCAACGCCTGATCGGTCACTTCGCAGACCCTTCGAACTCCCTCGACGCGCCACCCTCGAACAGCACCGGCTGTCGGGGGTTTTTTAGTGCCGATGACCAGATAGCCGCAGAACTAACAGGATGAGGAACGTGCAGTGAGCACCACAACTTCCGCGCCGACTCGATCGCAGTCGCCGTCCACCGAATCCGTCCGCTCGGGCCGCACCGTGGCCCCCGAGCGCGTCACCGGGGCCCAGTCCGTGGTGCGCACGCTCGAAGAGCTCGGCGTCGAGTACGTCTTCGGCATTCCGGGCGGCGCCGTCCTCCCGGTCTACGACCCGCTGCTGGACTCCACCAAGGTCCGCCACGTCCTGGTCCGCCACGAGCAGGGTGCCGGTCACGCCGCCACCGGTTACGCGCAGGTCGCAGGCAAGGCCGGCGTCATGATGGCCACCTCCGGCCCGGGTGCCACCAACCTGGTGACCCCGCTGGCCGACGCCCAGATGGACTCGGTGCCGGTCGTCGCCATCACCGGCCAGGTCGGTCGCGCCCTCATCGGCACCGACGGCTTCCAGGAGGCCGACATCTCCGGCATCACCATGCCCATCACCAAGCACAACTTCCTGGTGAGCTCGGCCGCCGACATCCCGCGCACCATCGCCGAGGCCTTCTACATCGCCGAGAGCGGCCGCCCCGGCGCCGTCCTCGTCGACATCCCCAAAGACATCCTGCAGGCACAGACCACGTTCTCGTGGCCGCCGCAGTTCGACCTGCCCGGCTACCGCCCGGTCACCAAGCCGCACGGCAAGCAGGTCCGCGAGGCGGCCCGCCTCATCGCGCAGGCCAAGCGTCCGGTCCTGTACGTCGGCGGCGGCGTCATCAAGGCCGAGGCCTCCGACGACCTGCTGGAACTGGCGGAACTGACCGGAATCCCGGTCGTCACCACCCTGATGGCGCGCGGTGCCTTCCCGGACAGCCACCACCAGCACATGGGCATGCCCGGCATGCACGGTGCGGTCGGTGCGGTCGCCGCCATGCAGAAGAGCGACCTGCTGATCACCCTGGGTGCGCGCTTCGACGACCGCGTCACCGGTCAGCTGGACTCGTTCGCCCCGGACGCCAAGGTCATCCACGCCGACATCGACCCCGCCGAGATCGGCAAGAACCGCGAGGTCGACGTGCCGATCGTCGGTGACGTCGGCATCGTGATCGCCGAACTCATCGAGGAACTCCGCAACGATCAGGCCGCCGGCGGCACCACCGCCGACCTGGGTCCCTGGTGGGAGTACCTGAACGACATCCGCAAGACCTACCCGCTGGCCTACGGCAAGCAGTCCGACGGTTCGCTGTCGCCCGAGTTCGTCATCTCCGAACTCGGCAAGGCGGCCGGACCGGACGCCGTCTACGTCGCCGGCGTCGGCCAGCACCAGATGTGGGCCTGCCAGTTCATCCAGTACGAGAAGCCGCGCACCTGGCTGAACTCCGGTGGCCTGGGCACCATGGGCTACTCGGTTCCGGCCGCGATGGGCGCCAAGGCCGCCGCACCGGACAAGGAGGTCTGGGCGATCGACGGTGACGGCTGCTTCCAGATGACCAATCAGGAACTCGCCACCTGTGCGATCGAAGGCATCCCGATCAAGGTCGCCCTCATCAACAACGGCAACCTCGGCATGGTCCGCCAGTGGCAGACCCTGTTCTACGACGAGCGCTACTCGAACACCGATCTCTCGACCCATTCGCGGATGATCCCGGACTTCGTGAAGCTCGGCGAAGCCCTCGGCTGCGTGGCGATCCGCGTCGAGAAGGAAGAGGACGTCGCCCCGGCCATCGCCAAGGCGCGCGAGATCAACGACCGCCCGGTCCTCATCGACTTCATCGTCGGCAAGGACGCCCAGGTGTGGCCGATGGTCGCCGCCGGCACCGGCAACGACGAGATCATGGCGGCCCGCGACCTGCGGCCGCTGTTCGACGACGAGGAGTCGGCGGGTGATCCGGTCTCGGAGATCCACGACACCATGAAGAAGACGGACGCCGCGATCGACGCAGTGATCGAGGACGTCGCCGACACCGAAGGAGATGCGTAAATGAGCACCACCCATACGCTGAGCGTCCTGGTCCAGGACCGCCCGGGCGTGCTGGCGCGCGTCTCCGGCCTGTTCTCGCGCCGCGGCTTCAACATCGAGTCCCTGGCCGTCGGCCCGACCGAGCTGAAGGGCATCTCGCGGATGACCATCATGGTCTCGGTGGAGGACTTCCCGCTCGAGCAGGTCACCAAACAGCTGAACAAGCTGGTCAACGTGCTCAAGATCGTCGAGCAGGACCCCGACGCCTCGGTGTCCCGTGAGCTGATGCTGATCAAGGTGCGCTCGGATGCGTCCAACCGTTCGGAGATCCTCGACGTGGTCGGCCTGTTCCGCGCCAAGATCATCGACGTCGCCCCCGAATCGGTGACGATCGAGGCCACCGGCACCTCGGACAAGCTCGAGGCGCTGCTCAAGATGCTCGACCCGTACGGCATCCGGGAGATCGCCCAGTCGGGCGGTGTCACCCTCGGACGGGGACCCAAGAGCATGTCCGCTCACCGCTGACGCGACAATCGAACAAGACAACCGGTAATCACACTCACAACGCCGCTGCGGAGCGGCACATCGAAGGGAAACACTGTGGCAGTCGAGAAGTTCTACGACGACGACGCCGATCTGTCGATCATCCAGGGCAAGAAGGTCGCCGTGATCGGCTACGGCAGCCAGGGCCACGCGCATGCGCTGTCGCTGCGCGACTCGGGCGTCGACGTCGTGATCGGTCTGCGTGAAGACTCCAAGTCGCGGCCGAAGGCCGAGGAGCAGGGCCTCAAGGTCATGACCCCGGCCGAGGCCGCCAAGTGGGCCGACGTGATCATGCTGCTCGCCCCGGACACCAGCCAGGCCGAGATCTTCACCAACGACATCGAGCCCAACCTGAAGCCGGGCGACGCCCTGTTCTTCGGCCACGGCCTCAACATCCACTTCGGCCTCATCAAGCCGTCCGAGGACGTCACCGTCGCGATGGTCGCCCCGAAGGGCCCGGGCCACCTGGTCCGCCGTCAGTTCGTCGACGGCAAGGGTGTTCCGGCGCTCATCGCCGTCGAGCAGGATCCGACCGGCGAGGGCCAGGCGCTGGCGCTCAGCTACGCCAAGGGCATCGGCGGCACCCGCGCCGGCGTCCTGAAGACCACCTTCAAGGAAGAGACCGAGACCGACCTCTTCGGTGAGCAGGCCGTGCTGTGCGGCGGCACCGAGGAACTGGTCAAGAAGGGCTTCGAGGTTCTGGTGGAGGCCGGCTACGAGCCGGAGATGGCCTACTTCGAGTGCCTGCACGAGCTGAAGCTGATCGTCGACCTCATGTACGAGGGCGGCATCGCCCGCATGAACTACTCGGTGTCCGACACCGCCGAGTACGGCGGCTACCTGTCGGGTCCGCGTGTCATCGACGCCGACACCAAGGAGCGCATGAAGCAGATCCTGGCCGAGATCCAGGACGGCACCTTCGTGAAGAAGCTCGTCGCCAACGTCGAGGACGACAACAAGGATCTCGAGCGTCTGCGCAAGGAGAACGCCGAGCACCCGATCGAGGTCACCGGTCAGCAGCTGCGCGACCTGATGAGCTGGGTGGATCGCCCGATCACCGAAACCGCGTAAAACCGGCGTCACACCGCCCCGTCTCCCGCTGGGAGGCGGGGCGGTGTGCATCTGTGACGCCCGTTACGATCGGTTCACAGAGTTCTCGCCGTTCGGCGAGGGTCCGGCGCACCGGGTGCCGGGTGAGAGAACGTCAAGGAGATCCCCGTGGGTGAAGTCCGTCATTCCGCCGTCGTCAAGGCCCCGCGCGACCGCGTGTTCGCATACGTGAACGACTACCGGAACGTGCCCGACTACATGTTCGGGGTGAGCACGTTCCGGCCGCAGACCGATCAGACCGAAGGCGTCGGCGCGGTGTTCGACACCGCCATCAAGATCGGCCCCAAGGAGCTCACGTCGTCCACCAAGTGCGTCGAGTGGGTCAAGGACGAGAAGATCCGCCTCGAGTCGGTGAAGGGCCTCAGCTCGGCCACCGAGTGGCGTTTCAGCGACGGCGACGAGCCGGGCACCACCAAGCTCGACGCCGAGTTCGACTACTCGCTGCCCGGCGGCCTGGCCGGCAAGATCCTCGGCGGCCTGATGGGCCCGTTCATCGACCAGGCGGTCAAGCACACCGACAGTGTGGTCCGCAAGAACACCGAGAACTGACGAAGGAGCCGCCCCGATGAGCCAGACGGTCAAGGGAGTCATCGCTCGCAGCAAGGGCGCACCGGTCGAACTGGTCGACGTCGTGGTGCCGGACCCGGGCCCCGGCGAAGCGGTGGTGAAGGTGCTGACCTGCGGTGTCTGCCACACCGACCTGCACTATCGGGAAGGCGGTATCAACGACGAGTTCCCGTTCCTGCTCGGCCATGAGGCGGCCGGCATCGTGGAGTCGGTGGGCGCCGGCGTCACCGACGTGGCGCCCGGCGACTTCGTGGTGCTCAACTGGCGGGCCGTGTGCGGCGAGTGCCGCGCGTGCAAGCGCGGCGAGCCGAAGTACTGCTTCGACTCGAAGAACGCCACGCAGAAGATGACCTTGACCGACGGCACCGAACTGACCCCGGCCCTGGGCATCGGTGCATTCATCGAGAAGACGCTCGTCGCGGCGGGCCAGTGCACCAAGGTCGACCCACAGGCGCGGCCCGCGGCCGCCGGCCTGCTCGGCTGCGGCGTGATGGCCGGCCTGGGTGCCGCCATCAACACCGGCGGCGCCACCCGCGGCACCTCCGTCGCCGTCATCGGCTGCGGCGGCGTCGGGGTGGCCGCGGTCGCCGGTGCCGCACTCGCCGGCGCCTCGCCGATCATCGCGGTCGACATCGACGCCAAGAAACTCGATGCGGCCACCACGCTGGGAGCCACCCACGTGATCGACGCCTCGACCACCGATCCGGTGGAACAGATCGCGGCCATCTGCGACCAGTACTACCCGGGTGCCGAAGGCGCGGACGTGGTGGTGGAGGCGGTGGGCCGCCCGGAGACCTGGAAGCAGGCGTTCTACGCCCGCGACCTGGCCGGCACCCTCGTCCTGGTGGGTGTTCCCACCCCGGACATGACGGTGCCCGACCTGCCCCTCGCCGACTTCTTCGGCCGTGGCGGCGCACTCAAGTCCAGCTGGTACGGCGACTGCCTGCCCAGCAGGGACTTCCCGATGCTGGTCGACCTCTACCGGCAGGGCCGCCTCGATCTGGACGCCTTCGTCACCGAGGAGATCGGGATCGGCGACATCGAGTCCGCCTTCGCCAAGATGCACGACGGTGACGTCCTGCGTTCGGTCGTGGTGCTCTGATGACGGCCCGGGTCGACCACGCGGTCACCTCCGGCACCTTCACGCTGGACGGGGAGACCTTCGACGTCGACAACAACGTGTGGGTGGTCGGTGACGACGACGAGTGCATCGTGATCGACGCGCCGCATTCGGTCGACGGCATCCTGGACGTGGTGGGGGACCGGACGGTCACCGCGATCGTGTGCACGCACGCACACGACGATCACGTCCGGGTGGCCCCCGAACTGGCGGACCGGACGGGTGCGCCGATCCTGCTGCACCCGGACGACCGGCCGCTGTGGACTCTGACCCATCCGGACCGGGCCTGGGACGCCGACCTGTCCGACGGCCAGAAGATCACCGTCGGCGGCACCGCGCTCGCCGTGCTGCACACGCCGGGTCATGCCCCGGGCGGCGTCTGCCTGTACGCGCCGGATCTGGGCTGTGTCTTCACCGGTGACACGCTGTTCCATGGCGGTCCCGGCGCCACCGGCCGGTCCTACTCGGACCGCGGCACGCTGGAGGAGTCGATCCGGTCGCGGCTGTTCGGTCTGCCCGACGACACCGTCGTCCATACCGGCCACGGCGACGACACCACCATCGGCGCCGAGAAGACCCACCTCCCGTAACGCTCGGCGAGCGGGTGTCTCGCTTCGACAGGCTCAACGAGCGCAAGAGGGATGCGGAAAGGCGGTCAGGATCACCGGACCGCCTTTCGCGTCGACTGGCTCAGAGAGCGTTGAGGGCTCCGATCAGGCGACCTTGAAACCGGGGTAGCCGCCGCGGTTCAGGCGCTTGAGGATCGGGCCGATGTTGGTGCCGGTCTCCGGTCCCACGCAGGAGACGAAGAAGTACGCGTTCACCATGCCGACCAGCGAGTCGCCGACGACCACCGGGCTACCGGAGTCGCCCTCGATCACGCAGATCTGCGAGAAGTGCGAGGTGTCGTCGTCGAACCACGCCACACCGCAGGTGTGACCGGTGGTGCGGCCCTGCTTGCACATGACGGTGGGGAAGCCCTGCGGATGGGTGTTGATACGGCGGATGGTGACGCCGCCGACGGTACGGACCGGCGTGACCTTCGATGCGTCGAGTTCGATCACGGCGACGTCGATGTCCGACCAGCTGCGGGTGATCCGGCCGATCGCGCCGCGGTTCTGGTTGGCCTCGGACAGGACGACCTGGCCGGGCTTGCCGCAGTGACCGGCGGTGATGGCGATCAGCTTGCCCCCGGAGCGACCGACGGTGGTGACGGTGCACGCGGCGGCGTTGTTGCCGCCCTTGAGGATCAGGATGCCCGAGCCGCCGCCCAGACGGGTCTTCGGCGCTGCCGCGTCGGACTGGCCGGCGCCGATCCCGACCAGGGACAGGACCGTGGCGATGATCGCCGCGAAGACAACAATCGTCTTCTTCATGTGCTACTCACTCCGCTCGTTGTGATCGCCCCCCGGCCGCGGTGTGCGGCCTGCGACGGATTCACGTTGTACACATCGTCTCGTTTCCCCGTTCCCGAGTCCACAGCGGTAAGGATGCCGTGACTCAACCGAGACGCCTTAGATGAATCTACCGTGCCGAGCGTGTCGAGCACCACAATTGCTGGTGGGCGGGTGTGCCCCGGGACACGCGCCCCCATTACAGTGGGCGGGTCAGACGCGTGCGCTCATCGCGCGCCGCCACCGATGAACCCGTGGAGAATACTGTGACCGCATCCGGCCGTCCCGTCGTGCTGATCGCCGACAAGCTCGCCCCCTCGACCGTCGAGGCCCTCGGCCCGGACGTCGAAGTCAAGTGGGTCGACGGCCCGGACCGTCCCAAGCTGCTCGAAGCCGTCGTGGACGCCGACGCCCTGCTGGTGCGCTCGGCCACCACCGTCGACGCCGAGGTCCTGGACGCCGGCAAGAAGCTGAAGATCATCGCCCGCGCCGGTGTGGGCCTGGACAACGTGGACGTCCCCGCCGCCACCGAGCGCGGCGTCATGGTCGTCAACGCCCCGACCTCCAACATCCATTCGGCCGCCGAGCACGCCATCGCGCTGCTGATGTCCACCGCCCGCCAGGTGCCGGCCGCCGACGCCACCCTCAAGGACCACACCTGGAAGCGTTCGTCGTTCTCCGGCGTCGAGCTGTTCGACAAGACCGTCGGTGTGGTGGGCCTGGGCCGTATCGGCCAGCTGGTCGCCGCCCGTCTGGCCGCGTTCGAGACGCACATCATCGCCTACGACCCCTACGTGTCGGCCGCCCGTGCCGCGCAGCTGGGCATCGAGCTGGTGGACCTGGACGAACTGCTGGAGCGCGCGGACTTCATCACCGTGCACCTGCCGAAGACCAAGGAGACCGCC
Source organism: Gordonia sp. (in: high G+C Gram-positive bacteria) (assembly GCF_047600565.1). GTDB lineage: Bacteria > Actinomycetota > Actinomycetes > Mycobacteriales > Mycobacteriaceae > Gordonia. The sequence continues at coordinate 1,456,554 of NZ_JASGKN010000001.1, read as the reverse complement.
GGCCTGATCGGCAAGGACCAGCTCGCCAAGACCAAGAAGGGCGTCGTGATCGTCAACGCCGCCCGCGGCGGCCTGATCGACGAGCAGGCGCTCGCCGACTCCATCAACGACGGTCACGTGTGGGGCGCCGGCCTGGACGTCTTCGACTCCGAGCCGTGCACCGACTCGCCGCTGTTCGAACTGGACCAGGTCGTGGTGACCCCGCACCTGGGTGCGTCGACCGCCGAGGCCCAGGACCGGGCCGGCACCGACGTCGCCAAGAGCGTGCAGCTGGCGCTGGCCGGCCACTTCGTCCCGGACGCGGTGAACATCACCGGCGGCCCGGTGGACGACGAGGTCGCCCCGTGGCTCGAGCTCACCCGGAAGCTCGGCGTCCTGGTGGGCGTCGTCGCCGACGGCATGCCGACCGCCCTCACCACCGAGGTGCGTGGCGAGCTCGCGTCCCTGCCGGTCGACGTGCTCGGCCTGTCCGCGGTCCGCGGCCTGTTCTCGGCCGTGGTCGACGAGCCGGTCACCTTCGTGAACGCCCCGGCGGTCGCCGAGGAGCGGGGCGTGACGCACGAGGTCACCACTGTGTCGGAGAGCCCGAACCATCGCAGCATGGTCGACGTCAAGGCGGTCTTCGCCGACGGCACCCATGTGAACGTCGCCGGCACCCTGACCGAGCCGCGCGAGGTCGAGAAGATCGTGAACATCAACGGCCGCAACTTCGATCTGCGCGCCGAGGGCAAGAACCTGATCGTCAGCTACGGCGACCAGCCCGGCTCGCTCGGCAAGATCGGCACCCTCCTCGGCAACGCCGGCATCGACATCCTGGCCGCCGGCCTGTCCCAGGACCTGGAGGGTTCGGGTGCCACGGTCATGCTGCGCGTCGACAAGACCATCGACGACGACGTGCTGTCGGCCATCGGTGACGCCGTGCAGGCCACCCTGATCAAGCAGGTGGACTTCTCGTGAAGCTCGCCGTCATCCCCGGTGACGGCATCGGTCCCGAGGTCACCGACCAGGCCCTGCGCGTCCTGACCAAGCTGCATCCGGAACTGACGACCACCGAATACGACTTCGGCGCCCGTCGCTACCATCGCACCGGTGACCTGCTCACCGACGACGACGTCGCCTCGCTGCGCGAGCACGACGCGATCCTGCTGGGCGCCATCGGCGACCCGAGCGTGCCCCCGGGCGTGCTCGAGCGCGGCTTCCTGCTGAAGATGCGGTTCATCCTGGATCACCACGTGAACCTGCGTCCGTCGAAGCTGTACGACGGCGTCGAGTCGCCGCTGGCCGGCGACCCGGCGATCGACTTCGTGGTCGTCCGTGAGGGCACCGAGGGGCCGTACACCGGCAACGGCGGTGCCATCCGCGTCGACACCCCGAACGAGGTCGCCACCGAGGTCAGCCTGAACACCCGCTTCGGCATCGAGCGCGTGGTCCGCGATGCGTTCGCCCGCGCCCAGCAGCGCAGCAAGAAGCTGACGCTGGTGCACAAGACCAACGTGCTGACCTTCGCCGGCTCGCTGTGGCAGCGCACCGTCGACGAGGTGGGTGCCGAGTTCCCGGACGTGGCCACCGACTACTGCCACGTCGACGCCGCCACCATCTACATGGTGACCGATCCGCAGCGTTTCGATGTGATCGTCACCGACAACCTGTTCGGCGACATCATCACCGACCTGGCGGCCGCGGTCACCGGCGGTATCGGTCTGGCGGCGTCGGGCAACATCGACGCCACCCGCACCAATCCGTCGATGTTCGAGCCGGTCCACGGCAGTGCCCCGGACATCGCCGGGCAGAACCTGGCCGACCCGACCGCCGCGATCCTGTCGGCGGCCCTGCTGTTGCGTCACCTGGGTGACGAGGACGGTGCCGTGCGCATCGAGAAGGCTGTGGAGTCCGACGTCGCATCGCGCGGCGACCAGCGGGGTTCGACCACCGAGGTCGGCGACCGCATCCTCGCCCTCGTCTGAGGTCAGTACGGGTCGAGCTCCCGTACCGGAAGCACGGCTTCGGTGAGCGCGGCGACCGCGGCGGCGAGCAGGATCGCACCGAGCACATCGGACGGCCGATGCCATTGCAGTGCGATCACCATGACGCCGACCACGATCACCACCAGGGCGCCGATCCGGAACACGAACCGGCGGTAGCGCGGCGCGGCCACGGCGGCCAGCGCCAGCGCGGTCGCGGTGAAGGCGGCGACGGTGTTGGACGGGAACGAGTTGAGGGGCGCCCCGACCCCGAAGGCGGGGCGGGGGAGACCGTTCTTGAGTCCGATCGCCAGCACGGTGGTGCCGAACACCAGGACGCAGGCGTGCAGGAACAGCAGCCAGGAGCGCCGCGCGGTGCACACGATCGCCAGGATCACGCCGGCGGCGAGCAGCAGCGGCAACTGGATGCGGCTGAGCAGTCCGGGCGTCGGATGCTCGTGACCGGTGAGCGCACTGAACCGCACCATCGTCTCGTCGTCGACGATCTGCCCCGGCGAGGTGTGCACCAGCAGCATGTAGACGGCGACGAAGGCGGCCAGTGCGACGATCGCCCAGGCCACGTCGGCGACGCGTCGCCACGGGCTGGGGCGCCAGGGGCTGCGCTGCGGTGCGGTCATGGGTTCCATGGTGGCATCGGCGCCTGAGGGGATCGTCAGACCACCCGTTGCTCGGCCGGTTCGGGCCGGGGATCACCGGGGACGATCGGCAACGCGAGGAGCGGTGCCACGGCGCTGATCGCGAACACCAGCGGGTAGCCGGCGTGGTCGATGAGACGGCCGAAGACCGGGGTGGTGGCGGACATCGTCAGATATTGGGCGGTGTTCTGCAGCCCGAGGGCACGGCCGCTCCAGGCGGCGCCGGCCGCCTCGGCGATGGCGGTGAACGCCAGCCCGTTGTCGGCGACGGTGAAGACGGTGGCGGCGACCATGATGGCGACGGCGGCGGCGCTGTGCAGTTCGTCGGTCAGTGCCAGCAGGCCGAGGGCGGTCGCGGCGAGGACGGCGATCACCCGGATCGGCTTCATCCGCGATCCCCACACGTCGGACACGCGGCCGGCGACGATCCGGCCGAACGCGGCGACCACTTGCGAGGCCGTCACGATGAGGCCGGCGCTGACCGGGGACCAGCCGTGACCGATGATCAGCCACGCCGGAGCGAACGTCCACAGCATGGACTGCCCGATCACCAGCAGCAGGCTGGCGGCGTGGATACGCCACAGGTAGGAGCTCGCGCGGTACGGGTTGGTGCCGGGTGCGGCGTCGAGGGTGGACGGCGGCAGCACCGGGTCGTGGATTCCGGCCAGGGTGGCGATCAGGCCGATCACGGTCACGACCACCGGCACGGCCATGGCCCATCCGGCGCCGGCGTGCGCGGCGATCGGCGGCATGGTCATGGCGAGGACGGCGATGCCCAGCGGCTGCGCCATCTGCCGGATACCCATCGCGGTGCCGCGCTGGTTCGCGGGAAAGAAGCCGACGACGATCCGGCCGCTCGCCCCGTTGGCCGCACCCGACCCCAGTCCGCCGATCAGCAGGGCCGCGCCGAGGGCGAGGTGCCCGGCCCCGGTGGCCACCGCGACGGCGGCGCCGGCGGTGCCGAGCAGGGTGACGAGCAGGGACAGGATCAGGACCCGGCGCTCACCGAACCGGTCGAGGGCGGCGCCCCACGCCACCAGTGAGACCGTGATGCCCACGGTGGGGATCGCGGCGAGGGTGCCGGCCGTGGACAGCGACATGCCGCCGGTGTGCAGTTCGGGGATCGCGTAGGCGAAGCCGCTGGTGGCGGCGGTAGCGGTCATCGCGGCGACGAGTGCGCACACGAGGATCGCCCAGCGCCGGGCCGGGGAGGGCAGGGTGTCGTCGTGGGTCATGTCGCCTGTGAATCTCAAATAGTGAAACTTGTATTCCATATTCTAGAACACGGTCCGGGGCCGTGCACACCGGGGTCCTGCGTTAACCTGGCGTCATGAAACTCGGTCGAGTCGCTAGCCAGGACGGGGTGGCCTTCGTGGCCATCGAGGGTGACGAAGGCGCCCAGGTCGCCAAGGAGATCGCCGAACATCCCTTCGGTGACCCCACCTTCACCGGCCGCAGCTGGCCGTTGAAGGAGACCCGCCTGCTGGCGCCGATCCTGGCGACCAAGATCATCGCGATCGGCAAGAACTACGCCGCCCACGCCGCCGAGATGGGATCGGAGGCGCCCGAGGATCCGGTGATCTTCCTGAAGCCGAACACCTCCATCATCGGCCCCGGCGTCCCGATCGTGCGCCCGCCGTCGTCCGAGCGCGTCGACTACGAAGGCGAGCTGGCCATCGTGATCGGCCGGCCCTGCAAGGACGTCAAGGCCGCGCAGGCGTCGAGCGTCATCCTCGGCTATACCGTGGCCAACGACGTCACCGCGCGCGACCAGCAGAAAGTCGACGGCCAGTGGACGCGAGCCAAGGGCTACGACACGTTCTGCCCACTCGGTCCGTGGATCGAGACCGAGCTGGATCCGTCCGATCTGGCCATCAACACCGACCTCGACGGTGAGAACCGGCAATCCAGCCGGACGTCGCTCATGCTGCACAAGGTCGGCGACATCGTTGAATGGGTGTCCCGCGTGATGACCCTCCTGCCCGGTGACGTCATCCTCACCGGCACACCGGAGGGCATCGGCCCGATGGAGGCCGGTTCCACCGTCTCGGTGACCGTCGAAGGGATCGGCACGCTGACCAATCCCGTCGTCGACAAGTGAGTTCGCCGAGCCCCCTCGCACCCGTCAGCGCCGAGCTGAACGGGATCAGCCTCTCCTACACCGACGTCGGATCCGGACCGCTCGTGGTGATGGTGATGGGCACCGGCAGTCCCGGCCGCGTGTGGCACGCCCACCAGCGTCCGGCCCTGGTGAACGCCGGCTTTCGGGTCGTCACCTTCGACAACCGGGGGATCGCGCCCACCAGTGAGTGCGCCGAGGGCTTCACGATCGACGACATGGTCGCCGACAAGTTCGATCTCATCGACCATCTGGGCGCCGGGCCGGCCGTCGTCGTCGGCACGTCGCTCGGTGCCAGGATCGCCCAGGAACTGACCCTGGCCCGGCCCGACCTGGTGCGCGGCGCCGTCCTGCTCGCCACCTACGGCCGGTCGACGCCCATGGTGACCGCGTTCTCGAACGGGGAGCGCGAACTGTACGACCAGGGCATCGCGTTGCCGAAGGACTTCTACGCGGCGGTCACCGCGCACCTGAACCTCTCACCGCACACCCTCGCCGACGATCGCGGCGCCCGCGACTGGCTCGACATCATCGGTTTCGGCGGCGCGTCCCGCAGTCCCGGGGTGCGGGCCCAGCTCCACCTGCACGAGCGGGAGGCGAACCGGCTGCCCGAGTACCGGGCCATCGACAGACCGGTGCTCGTGGTGGGCTTCGCCGACGACCGCACCCTGCCGTGCTTCCTGGCCCGCGAAGTGGCCGACGCCATCCCCGGCGCCCGCTACGAACAGGTGGAACAGGCCGGGCATTGGGGCTACCTGGAACAGCCCGATCAGGTCAACGACCTGATCATCGGCTTCCTACGCGCGGTCGGCTGACGCGTCGGCGACGGCCTGCTGCCGGTAGGCCTCCAGCAGACCGGCACCGGTCGGGGCATCGTCGACGATCACCGCGAACCGTTTCCCGTTGGTGCGTTCGACGATGATCGCCGGGCCGCGGCGCAGCGCGACGGCGGTGGTCTTGCCTGTCCAACGCACACCGCAGCCGCCGAAGTCGCCCAGCGGCCTCGCGTCGCCGTCCACCCGGACACCGGCGATCTGACCGAGGGCGATCGAGAAGCGAGGCAGACCGAGGATCGACCGGACGGACAGGCCGTCGGGGGAGACGCGCACCCGGAACGCCAGCGACGTCATCAGGACGACGACCCCGGCCAGCGCGACGATCACGCAGGTGACGATCAGACCCGACGACGTGCCGTCGGTCCAGCCGAAGAGGGCGATCAGCGAGGCCAGAGTCACCGCGCCGACGGTCACGATCAGCATGCCGCGGCTGGCGGTGACGGTCCGCAGCCACACGGCCTGCTCCCCGTCGGCCACCGCGATCGGCGCCGCCTGTGCCCCGATCTCCGATTCCGTGGGGTGCGGCTGGGCGAACCACGCCGCCGTCCCCAGCACGAGGCCGACCGCGAGGCTGAGCAGGATCGTGGTGAGCAGCGGTTCGTCGTCGCGTCCGCCCTTCTGGAACCACAGCGTCGACGTCATGAGGACGGCGACCATCGCGGTGGTGCCGAGGGTGGCGGCGACCAGACTCGGATAGGCGCGGCCGCGGTCGCCGGCGTTCAGACCGACCACGGCGGGCACGGCCATGATCCCGATCAGGAACAGGCACAGGATCGCGGTCACCAGCGGCACCGTCCAGGCCGGCGACCAGCCGTCGGGGGTGCCGGTGGCGTTCCAGTGCACGATCACCCGGTCCGGTACGTCGCCGAGCAGGAAGATCTGCACGACGAAGGCGATCACGGTGATGGCGGCCGGTGCGAGGACGCCCAGCAGCACCGCGAGCATCAACGGGCGGCGGGCGGCCACCTGCTCGGCGGTCAGCGGGGCCGCCGGCGTGCGGCGGCGATCGGGGTCAGTGGGCATCGACGGCCTCCTTGATGAGGGCGGACAGGGTGTCGGAGTTCAGGTTGAGGGCGGCGGCTTTGGCGGCGAGCGCCCGGACATCGTCCTCGAGGGCGCGAACGTCGTCGGCGAGGGGAGTCACGACTGCTCCCCGGCCGCGACGCAGTTCGACCAGGCCCTCGTCGCGGAGTTCCTGGTAGGCGCGCAGAACCGTGTGCACGTTGACATCCAGTGACTCGGCCACCTCGCGTGCCGAGGGAAGCCGGTCGCCGGCACCGATCCGGCCCGCGGCGATGTCCGCTCGCACCGAGTCGGCGAGCTGCCGGAAGATCGGGGTCGCAGCGGAAGGCTGGATACGTAACAACACACCATTAGTTCTAGTTAAACTAGAACTAAATGGCAACCCTCCTGGCTGCGGACGGTCACCGTCAACCGACTACCCTGGGCCTATGACCGTTCGCGTTCGATTCTGCCCGTCGCCCACCGGAACCCCGCACGTCGGCCTGGCCCGCACCGCGCTGTTCAACTTCGCGCAGGCCCGCCACGACGGCGGCACCTTCGTCTTCCGGATCGAAGACACCGACGCCGCCCGCGACAGCCAGGAGTCGTACGACGCCATCCTGGACGCTCTGCGCTGGCTCGGACTCGACTGGGACGAGGGCCCCGAGGTCGGCGGCCCGTACGGACCGTACCGTCAGTCCGAACGCCGGCAGATCCACCTGGACGTCGTCGACAAGCTGGTCGAAGCCGGCTACGCCTACGAGGCCTACTCGACGCCGGACGAGGTGGAGGCGCGCCACAAGGCGGCCGGCCGCGACCCGAAGCTCGGCTACGACAACTTCGACCGCGATCTCACCGACGCCCAGCGCGCCGCCTACCGCGACGAAGGCCGCGCGCCGGTGATCCGCCTGCGCATGCCCGACGAGGACATCACCTGGGACGACCTGGTCCGCGGCACCACCACCATCAAGGCCGGCACCGTCCCGGACTTCGCCCTCACCCGCGGCACCGGCGACCCGCTGTACACGCTGGTGAACCCGGTCGACGACGCGATGATGAAGATCACCCACGTGCTGCGCGGTGAGGACCTGCTGTCGTCGACGCCTCGGCAGATCGCGCTCTACCGGGCACTCATCGAACTCGGCATCGCCGATCAGGTGCCCGAGTTCGGTCACCTGCCGTTCGTGATGGGGGAGGGCAACAAGAAGCTGTCCAAGCGTGACCCCGAGTCCAGCCTGTTCCATCACCGCGACCGCGGCTTCCTGCCGGAAGGGCTGCTCAACTACCTGGCCCTGCTCGGCTGGGGTATCGGCGGCGACAACGACGTGTTCAGCCTCGACGAGATGATCGACGCCTTCGACGTGCGCAACGTGAACTCGAATCCGGCCCGCTTCGACCAGAAGAAGGCCGACGCCATCAACGCCGAGCACATCCGCCGTCTCGAACTGAATGATTTCGTCGGGCGTCTGCGCCACTACCTGGTGGAGCACGGCAAGCTGTCCGAGCCCATCGACGACGCCGTGTTCGTCCCGCTCGCCGATCTGGTGCAGACGCGCATCCAGGTCCTCGGCGACGCCTGGGATCTGATCAAGTTCGCCTACGTCTCCGACGACGACTTCGAGTTCGACGAGAAGTCGGCGTCCAAGAACCTCAAGGCCGACGCCGTGCCGGTCCTCGAGGCCACGATCGCGGCCTGTGAAGCGAACGACGACTGGACGACCGGCGCGATCGAGGAATCCCTCAAGACCGCGCTGATCGACGGCCTGGACCTGAAGCCGCGGAAGGCCTACGGTCCGGTGCGCGTCGGCGTGACCGGCGCCGCCATCAGTCCGCCGCTGTTCGAGTCGATGGAGATCCTCGGCAAGGACACCACGCTGCGCCGCCTGAACCAGGCGCTCGAGGTCGCGAAGGCCGCTCCGCCCGTCGCTCCCTGACTGGTCCTGACCTGCCGATTTGTTATTGGTGGGGTAGGTCTTGGTAATCTCTTCAGGTCCGCTTCGCGGGGCGCTCGCCGCCCGGTCCGGGCGAAACCCTTGGGGTATGGTGTAATTGGCAACACAGCGGTTTCTGGTACCGCCATTCTAGGTTCGAGTCCTGGTACCCCAGCGAGATTCATTCGGGTGGATACCCGTGTGTCTCACAACTGAAGAGTTGTTCTAGGGCCCCGTCGTCTAGCGGCCTAGGACGCCGCCCTCTCAAGGCGGTAGCGCGGGTTCGAATCCCGTCGGGGCTACAACGAAGACCCCCTCCAGTCGGAGGGGGTCTTCTCGTATCCCGCCAAAAGATGGCAACCACAGACTCTCCGAGGGCGATCTGCCCCCGGGCCGCCACCGGCCGCCACTTTGTGGCAGTAGGTCAGGGGAACTCGATGATCTGCCGGAGGGTGGTGGCGCCGTCGGTGAGGCTGTCCATGGCCTCGTTGATCTGGTCGAGCCGGATCCGTGACGAGATCAGCGGGGTCACGTCGAGCCGGCCGTCCCGCCACATGTCTTCGTAGATCTTGATGTCGACCGACGGGACCGCCGAGCCGAGATAGCAGCCGACGATGGCGCGGGCCTGGGCGGTCAGAGCCAGCGGATCGACGGCGATCGTCTGCCCCGGCGCCGGCAGACCGACGGTCACGGTGGTGCCGCCCATTCCGGTGAGGGCGATCGCCGTCTCCAACGCACGGGGATTGCCGACCGCCTCCACGACGCCGTCCGCGGTGACCCCGGCCTCGACGGCCTGCGCCGGCGTATAGACCTCGGTGGCGCCGAGTGCGGTGGCGGCGTCGAGCTTGGCCGGCGGGGCGTCGACACCGATGATCCGCTGCACACCGAGTGCTTTGGCGACGATGAGGGCGGCCATGCCGACGCCGCCGAGACCGACCACGGCCACGGCGCTGTCCGCGGTCGGCTTCAGGACATTCATCACCGCACCGCCGCCGGTCAGCAGGGCGCACCCGAACAGGGCGGCCACGTCGGGCGGTACGTCGTCGCCGACCTTCACCACCGACCGCTCCGAGACCACGGCGTGGGTGGCGAACGCCGACGCCCCGAGGTGGTGGTTCACCGCGCCGGACGCGTCGTGCAGGCGCCGGTGACCGCCCAGCAGGGTGCCCTCGTTGTTGGCCGCGCTGCCCACCGCGCAGGGGAATCGGCCGTTCGATCGGCAGCCGGCGCAGTCGCCGCAGCGCGGCAGAAACGTCATCACCACGCGGTCGCCGACGGACAGCCCGGTATCCGGGCCGACCTGCTCGACGATTCCGGCGGCCTCGTGGCCCAAGAGCATCGGGACCGGTCGCGGCCGGTCGCCGTTGACCACCGACAGGTCGGAATGACAGATCCCGGCGGCCTCGACCCGCACGAGGATCTCACCGTCACCGGGTGCGTCGAGTTCGAGGTCCTCGACGACGATGGGCCGGGACTCGGTGTAGGGGGCGGGTTCGCCGATCGCGGTCAGCACCGCGCCGCGGATCCTCTTCGCATCGCTCACGGATCGAAGGCTACTCAGCACGCGGTGGGTATGGTCGGTGTTCATGGCAGCCGCTGAACGCCCGACCCGCTCCGACTACGCCGCCTGGGACGAGGCCACTCTTCGCTGGGCCGACGTCGACGTCTACGGGCATGTGAACAATGCGCGCTACTTCGAGTTGATCGACACCGCCGTCAACGTCTTCCTCGCGCGCGAGAGCGGCGTCGACATCCGGCGACTGCCGGCGATCGGCGTCGTCGCCGAGGTGGGGTGCCGGTATTTCCGGGAGGTCGAGTATCCGGGTTCGGTGAAGCTCGGCATCCGCGTCGAACGTCTCGGGAACTCGTCGATCATCTACCGCGTCGGCATCTTCCCGGCCGCCGACGACGAACGACCGGCCGACGAGGCCGCGGCCGAAGGCCGGTTCGTGCACGTCTACGTCGACAACACCGACCCGGCGCGCCCGTCGGTCCCGATCCCCGCGCAGATCCGCGGGGCGGTGCAGCAGCTGGTGACACGATGACGCGACTCGATCCGCGCACCCTGCCCGTCGACGGGGCCGCCGCGACGACGCTCGCCGAACGAGGCCTCGACTTCCGGTTGATCGACGCGGCCGACACCGAGGCGCTGGCGGGCGCCTACCGGGCCATCAACCGGGGGTTTCTGGCCGAGGAACCCGGTGAGGAGGAGGTCGCTGTCGGGGTGCGCGATCAGCTCGCCGCCTGGCGTGTTCTGGGCGTCTACGACCGCCGGCCGCAGCTGCCGCTGCCGGTGGCGACGATCGCCGGCTGGGTGACCGAGTTGACGGTGCCCGGCGGCGTGATGCCGATGTGGGCGATCAGTGAGGTGACGGTGGCACCCACGCATCGTCGTCGTGGGATCGCCACGGCGATGCTCGAGGGAGAGTTGCGGACCGCTGCTCGGGCCGGGCTGGCGCTGGCGGGTCTCACCGTCTCCGAAGCCACCATCTATCGCCGATTCGGGTTCGGTCCCGCCACCTTCTCCACCCACTGGAAGGTGGACGTGCAGCGTGCCGGCTGGGCCGGCCCCGCAGCGACGGGCGCGCTGCAGTTCGTCGATCGCGATGAGCTCGCGCGCACCCTTGATGACCTGCATGAACGGACCAGGCGCGACCGGATCGGCGAGATCGCCGGATGGCCGCGCCGGCGACGGGTGTGGCGACCGCCGACGCCAGCATGAACGCGGTCAGCAGCCACGTCGCTCCGACGGTGTCGGTGTGCAGCGCCGACGCGAATCCGCCGAGCACCGACACCACGATCGTCTGGGCGAGGGCGACGGCCAGCGAGGCGATCAACAGCACGGGAGTCGTGATGGTGACGGCCCGGGCCGTCGGCGTGCCGTCGTCGTCGCGGAGATTCAGCCGGCGACCGAGGAACGCCGCGACCGCACCGAGGACGAGCATGATCCACATCAAAACCTCCTGGAGTGCGCGTGATGTAGGACAGCCTAACTCATTAGTTACCACTGGTCACTAATGCCCGGTCGGGCATGGAATCCACCGGGTACGACGTAGGATCGAGACCGTGCGAGAACCGACTCCCGCGCCGGGACGTCCGGCACGACTCAGCCGTGACGCGATCGTCGCCGCGGCACTCGAGTCGGATCTGAGCACGCTGACCATGCGTGATCTCGCTGCCCGGCTCGGCGTCTCGCACGCGGCGCTGTATCGGTGGGTGCCCGACCGCGACGGCCTGTTCGACCTGATCAGCGTCGAGATGGCGCAGCGGATCCTGCCGCAGACCGAACCCACCGCCGGCACGTGGCGTGAATGGCTGCGCGATCTGGCCTGGAAGATGCACGACGAGTTCCTCGTCGTCCCGGGCTTCGCCGCCCATGTCGCGGCCCCGCACCGCCACAACCCGGAGTCCTTCGGCCGGCTCCGCGACCAGGTGAGACTGGCCTTCCGGTTGGCCGGCGCCTCGCCGGAGATGGCCGAACAGAGCTGGTACGTCTTCGGACTGTCGGTGGTGCGCTGGATCGGCGCCGATCACGCCGACTACGACCTCGGCGACGACCTGCCGCGGTTCGACCTGTTCCTCGACGTCCTACTCCGCGGACTACCCGCGCGGGAGGCCGCAGACCAGGGAGCTCAGGAGTAGTACTGCGCCGTCGAGCCGGTGAGCGGGGTGTCCGGAAGGTTCAGCTTCCGGTGATCCCATGACCGCACCCGTTCCGGCACCAGCCGGACGGCGATCCGGTTGTGCATCATCGCCTCGACCGCCGGCCGCATCTCGTCGCTGTAGGGGCCCATGTAGCGTTCCCACACCGCGATACCGGCCGTCAGGCAGGTCTCCGCGTCGTCGTACAGCACGCACGTGCCCTCGATGGAGACGCCGCGCAGCTTGTCATAGGTGAGTCCGTCCTCGATGAGGGCGGTCGCCCGCGGATCCCGGCGCAGATTCACCGCCTTCTGCGACTTCGACTTCGTCTCGAACCAGAGTTCAGGCAGGTCCCCGTCCCCGCCGATGACGCCGAACCACATCGCCGTCAGATGCGGAAACCCGTCCTTGCCGACAGTGGCGAGGGTGGCGGTGCGGTGCTGCTGAAGGAACTCGCTGATCTCGTCGTCGGACATGACGATCTGTCCGCGCTGGTTCTTGCTGGGCTGGTTGGCTGCCATGAGCACGACCGTAACCCAGAACGAGTGCCTCAGAACGGTGGTGGGCCGTCAGAGTTCTCCCACATCTCCCGGCGTCGCCGAAGACGGGCACGTTCGGACCGGCGCCACGCATGTCGGCGGCGCGTGTACTCGGCGATTCCGGTGCCGGATCCGCCGGCGCGGGTGGACAGGGCGAGGCCCGGCGGGTCGTGGGCGTGGACGGTATGGGTGCACCGCAGATCGTCGAGCCCGGTGATCAACCACTGGTTGGGTGCTGCCGATTCGACGGTGATGCCTTCGGGAGTGGTGATCGACGTCCGGTAGCGGCCGTCGTCGGTGACCCACTGATCATCGATCCAGGACGGCGAATGCGTCTTGATCAGATGATGCTTCCGGCACTTCGGATTGAGATTGCACAGGCAGGTCGGTCCGCCACGAGACGGCACGTCGTGGTCGTACTCGTCGACGTGGTCGAGGTCGCACCGGTAGGCGGGCATGTCGCAACCGGGCACCGAGCAGGTGCCGAACAAGGCCCGCACCACCGCGTCGACCGCGGCGGTGGGCCGGTACGGATCGCCCGGCTGCGCCATCTCCTTGATCGCGTCGGGTGCGACGGTCCGCACGGTGCTGTCGTCGCGGGCGGCCAGGTCGCGGACCTGCTCGGCGGTGATCGGCCCGTGTCCGTCGAGGTAGGCCGGGTCGTCGTCGACGGTGGCGGTGCAGGTCTCGGGATGTCCGCAGCCGCAGGTGAAAGGCATGCGGCGCAGCCGGGCGATGGCGGCGGCGGAACGGCGGACGCCCGGCGGACGGGGGTCGTCGGGGAAGGTGGCGCGGGCGAGGGCGTCGACTGCCTGCTCGGCCAGGCGCGCCTCCGCTGCGGTCGCCGTGATGCTGTATCCGCCCAGGCCGTCACCGAGATCGCGATACCGGGCGTTCGTGCGGCGCCGGGCGTCGTCGAGGCGGCGTCGGCAGGCTTCCGGATCGTGCTTGGCGACCAGGCGATCGGCGATGCGGCGGGCCCGCTGACGGGACACGGTTCCGGCATCGGTGAGCGCTTCGACCAGGAGAGTGTCGAGGGTGGACAGGATCGCCGGGTCCTCGACGATGTTGGTGCGGTCGTCGAGGACCGCGAACACGTCCACGCCGATCACCGCATTGCGGAGCAGCGACGCCGTCCGGGGCAGCCGTTCGGCGACGGTGACCGCCCGCTCGACCAGGGTGCGGGCCGCACGCGCAGGAATCGCGAACACGACGGCCACCGACTCGATGGCCTGGATATAGGGGTCGAACAGCGACTCCCGGTCGGCACCCGAGCACACCAGGTCGTGGACGTCGGCCAGTGCGCAGTCGAGGTAACCGGCGATCGCCTCGAGCTGGTCGTAGTGGGCACGCGCCTGGCGCCGGTGAGCGTCGAGTGCACGGTTCAGGAGAGTGGCGCGGTCGGGGGAGTGCGAGTCGTCGGCAGTGGTCACCGCACACCTCCCTAGGAAGCAGATATATCGAACAAATGTTCGATATAATCCACTCTACCGACACACCGCGGTGTGTGCAAGGGCTGTTCCGGCGACTGTTCGACCAGTTCAGGAGGGGTGGAGCCGCCGGTGGATGTCGCCGGCGGCGGCGACGACGTCGTCGGCCCAGCGGTGGCCCGGGTGGCGCGTCATGCGGTCGATGGGACCCGAGACCGACACGGCGGCCACAGCCGTGCCGGAGGCGTCCAGAACGGGTGCCGAGACGCTGGCGACGCCTTCGGCACGTTCGCCGACGGACTGGGCCCAACCCTGGCTCCGGGTCTCGGTGAGTGTGGCCGCGTCGAATCCGCCCGAGTCGGCGCCGAATGCCGACAGCACCTTGGCCGCCGAGCCGGCGGTCATCGGGAGGCGACTGCCGACGGGGACGGTGTTGCGCAGGCCGGTGGGCGGTTCGACGGCGGCGAAACAGACGCGTTCGTCGCCCTCGCATTGGTAGATCTGCACCGATTCGCCGGTGGTGGACTGCAGGCGTTGCAGGACGGGGAGGGCGGCCTCGCGGAGGACGTCGTGCGCGGATGCGGCCAGCCGGTTCAGGGTCGGTCCGGGAATCCAGCGGCCGTCCGGATCGCGGGTCAGCAGCTGGTGCGTCTCCAGGCCCACGGCCAGCCGATGCGCGGTCGCGCGGGGCAGTCCGGTGGCCTCGGTCAGCTCGGCCAGATTGCAGGGGCGGTCGGCGACGGTGGTCAGGACCAGCACGGATTTGTCCAGCACGCCGATTCCGCTACTATTTCCCATAGGACGATACTAACTGTCCAAATACTGAGATGTCCATATCTCGGGATCCGGATGGACGTATCGGAGATCCGCACCCACAGCCCGGGCGCCGGAGCGAAGCGAGACAGAGACGAGTGTGCTCATGACGGAACAGAAGCAGGGCGCCGCGGCGCCGGCCCGCACCCTGGCCGAGAAGGTGTGGGACGACCACGTCGTCGTCCCCGGCAAGGTCGACGCCAACGGCGAGACCGGCCCCGACCTGATCTACATCGACCTGCACCTGGTGCACGAGGTGACCAGCCCGCAGGCCTTCGACGGCCTCCGCATGGCCGGGCGCCAGCTCCGTCGCCGCGACCTCACCATCGCCACCGAGGACCACAACGTCCCGACCGTCGACATCACCAGCCCGATCGCCGACCAGGTGTCCGCCCTGCAGGTCGAGACGCTGCGCCGCAACTGCGAAGAGTTCGGCGTCCGGCTGTACCCGATGGGAGACGACGGCCAGGGCATCGTGCACGTCGTCGGTCCCCAGCTGGGCCTCACCCAGCCGGGCATGACCGTCGTCTGCGGCGACAGCCACACCTCCACCCACGGCGCGTTCGGCGCCCTCGCCATGGGCATCGGCACCTCCGAGGTGGAGCACGTGATGGCCACCCAGACGCTGTCGCTGCGCCCCTTCAAGACGATGGCCATCAACGTCGACGGCGAACTGCCCGAAGGTGTCACCGGCAAGGACCTGATCCTGGCGATCATCGCCGAGATCGGCACCGGCGGCGGACAGGGACACGTGCTGGAATACCGCGGGCCGGCCATCGAGAAACTGTCGATGGAAGCCCGCATGACCATCTGCAACATGTCGATCGAGGCCGGTGCCCGCGCCGGCATGATCGCGCCCGACCAGATCACCTACGATTACCTGAAGGGCCGTCCCCGCGCGCCGCAGGGCGACGACTGGGATAAGGCCGTCGAGTACTGGGACAGCCTCAAGACCGACGAGGGCGCCGTCTACGACCGCGAGGTGCACATCGACGCGTCGACGCTGACCCCGTTCGTCACCTGGGGCACCAACCCCGGCCAGGGCCTGCCGCTGGGTGCCTCGGTGCCCGACCCGGCCCAGATCCACGACGAGACCGAGTCGCAGGCCGCCGCCCGCGCGCTGGAGTACATGGACCTGAAGCCGGGCACCCCGCTGCGCGACGTCGAGGTCAACACCGTGTTCGTCGGATCGTGCACCAACGGCCGCATCGAGGACCTGCGTGCGGTCGCCGACGTCCTGAAGGGCCGCAAGGTCGCCGACGGCGTCCGCATGCTGGTGGTGCCCGGATCGATGAAGGTGCGGGCCCAGGCCGAGGAGGAGGGTCTCGGGGAGATCTTCGAGCAGGCCGGCGCCGAATGGCGCATGGCCGGCTGCTCCATGTGCCTCGGCATGAACCCCGACCAGCTGTCGCCGGGCGACCGCTGCGCCTCCACCTCCAACCGCAACTTCGAGGGACGCCAGGGCAAGGGCGGCCGCACCCACCTGGTGTCGCCGGCCGTCGCCGCCGCCACCGCCGTGCGCGGCACACTGTCCGCCCCCGCCGACCTGTAGCCCCCACTCCCGTAAGGACCTCACGATGGAACCCTTCGTCAAACACACCGGCATCGGCGTCCCGCTGCAGCGCAGCAACGTCGACACCGACCAGATCATCCCGGCCGTCTACCTCAAGCGCGTCACCCGCACCGGCTTCGAGGACGGACTGTTCTCCAGCTGGCGCAGCGATCCGGACTTCATCCTCAACAAGTCCCCGTGGGACAAGGGATCGATCCTGGTGGCCGGCCCCGACTTCGGTACCGGATCGTCACGCGAGCACGCCGTGTGGGCGCTCATGGACTTCGGCTTCCGCGTCGTGCTGTCGTCGCGCTTCGCCGACATCTTCCGCGGCAACTCCGGCAAGGCCGGCCTGGTCGCCGCGCAGGTCGACCAGAGCGACATCGAACTGCTGTGGAAGCGCCTCGAAGCCGAACCCGGTCTGGAACTGACCGTCGACTTGGAGACCAAGACGGTCACCGCCGGCGATCTGGTGGTTCCGCTGCAGATCGACGACTACACGCGCTGGCGTCTGATGGAGGGTCTGGACGACATCGGCCTCACCCTGCGCGAAACCGACGCGATCACCGCCTACGAGGAGAAACGACCGTCGTTCAAGCCGGTCACACTGCCCTGATTGCGACGTTTCCGTCGCTTCGTCTCTTCCGTGGCTAAACGGCCACGCCGCCTCCACACTCGCGATTACGGTGTGGGACAACTCATCTGAGACGACGGCGGAGGCGAGCATGAACAAGGCCGAACTCATCGAGGAGATCACCGAGCGACTCGACGCCGACCGCAAGACGGTCCAGGCCGTCGTCGAGCAGCTCATCGACATCGTCGTGCGCAGCGTCAACAAGGGCGAGAGCGTCACCATCACCGGATTCGGCGTGTTCGAGAAGCGCCGACGCGCACCGCGGGTGGCCCGCAACCCGCGCACCGGCGACACGGTGGAGGTGGAGGCCACCAGCGTCCCGTCCTTCCGGCCGGGAGCCCAGTTCAAAGACATCGTCGCCGGGCGGCGCGAACTCAAGGACGACGAACCCGCGGTGAAGCGGGAGTCGCCCAAGAAGTCTTAGCGGGACGGCGTCGGCCGCTTCTGCGGCAGCGGCGTGGTCAGATGATCGATCTGAACCAACTCGTCGCCGAGCAGCGTCAGCACCGACACGCTGCCCTTCCGGAAACGGGAGACCGGACAGTCCACCCCGTCCTGCGACGACCACCGCTCCAGCAGCGGGGCGATCGATCCGCCCTGCCCGCACAGGGCACGCACCCCGTCGAACGGCGCCGCCAGCTGCCGCAGCCGCGTGAGCGCCGCGTCCGGGTCGGCGGAGGTGGCCTCCTCGGTCTGCGTGGGCTCGACCACCACGTCCACACCCAGCCGCTGCGCCGTCGGCTCGAGTGTCTGCACGCAGCGCAGACGGTCCGCGGCGTGCAACTCGCTCACCCCGAACAGCTCCAGCACACCCGACAACGCCTGCGCCTGGGCTTGCCCGGTCTCGTCGAGCGGCCGGCGGGTGTCGTCGACGCCGAACATGCCGCGCCGGCCCGCCTTACCGTGCCGGACCAGAACGAACGAATGCAGTTGATGGTCGGGCAGGACGGCGAAGTCGGCGAGCACCGCGCGGTCCGCGTCGTACGACACCGTCTGCCGGGCGCCGTCCACCGACAGCCACTGGACGTCGTCGGTCTCCTTGTTGGGCACGAACTTGCCGCCGGTGGCGTGCATCGACCAGTAGGCGACCCGCTTCGGGGTGCCGCTGCGCAGCGGATAACCGATGGTGTGCAGCTGCCGGCCGAGGCGCACGGTGAACCCCGTCTCCTCGAACACCTCGCGTGCCGCGGTCGCCGCCAGAATCTCTTTGCGCTCGGCCTTGCCCTTCGGCAGCGACCAGTCGTCGTACTTGCGGCGATGGACGATGCAGACCTCCACCTTGCCCTTGCCGGTCACCCGCCAGACGACGCCGCCGGCCGCCCAGACGGTCTTGGAGTTCTCACTCATGCGCCGCTGCCGGCGTCCGCGTGCCGTCGCCGCGACCGCGCCATCATCTGACGCTGATGGTCGCGGACCTCTTCACCGGCGGCGGGCATCGCCGTCCACGAACCGTCGGCCTGCAGCTCCCAGCAGCGGGTGCGCGGGTCCATCGCCGAGTCGAAGATCCCCTGCAGGTCGCCGGCCAGACGCGGATCGCGGACCTGGACCAGCACCTCCACGCGGCGATCCAGGTTGCGGTGCATCATGTCGGCGCTGCCGATCCAATGCTCCTGCTGGGCCCCGAACGCGAAGATCCGCGAATGCTCCAGGAACTCGCCGAGGATCGACCGGACCTTGATGTTCTCGCTCAGACCCGGAATCCCCGGCCGCAGCGCGCAGATGCCGCGCACGACGATGTCGACCGGCACCCCCGCCTGCGAGGCGCGATACAGGGCATCGATCACCTGCTCGTCGACGATGGCGTTCGCCTTCAACTGGATACGGGCGTTGTCGTCACCGGCCCGCTTCGCCTCGATCTCCCGATCGATCCGCTCGATGATGCCGGTGCGGATGCCGTGCGGCGCCACCAGCAGGTTCCGGTACGCCTCCTTGCGGGAATACCCGGTCAGCGTGTTGAACAGGTCGGTGAGGTCCGCGCCGATCTCCGGGGCCGCGGTGAACAGGCCCACGTCCTCGTACAGGCGGGCGGTCTTGGGGTTGTAGTTACCGGTGCCGATATGGCAGTAGCGGCGGATCGTCGAACCCTCCCGCCGGACCACCAGACACGTCTTGCAGTGTGTCTTGAGTCCGATCAGGCCGTACACGACGTGCACACCCGACCGCTCCAGCTTGCGTGCCCACTTGATGTTGGCCTGCTCATCGAAGCGGGCCTTCAACTCGACCAGCGCCACCACCTGCTTGCCGGCGGCGGCCGCATCGATCAGGGCGTTGACGATCGGGGAATCGCCGGACGTGCGGTACAGCGTCTGCTTGATGGCCAGCACCTGCGGGTCGGCGGCGGCCTGTTCGATGAACCGCTGAACGCTGGTGGAGAACGAGTCGTACGGGTGATGCACCAGCACGTCGCCCTCCTGGAGGGTCGCGAAGATGCTCTTGGGCGTCTCCCGCTCGGCGAACGCCGGATGCGTCTTGGGGACGAACGGCGTCTCCTTGAGCGCCGGCCGATCCACGCCGTACACCTCGAACAGGGAGGTCAGGTCGATCAGTCCGGGCACCTGGATCACGTCGTCCGGGTCGACGTCCAGCTCACGCAGCAGGAGCTCGAGCATGTGCTCGCTCATGTCGTCGCCGACTTCGAGCCGCACCGGCGATCCGAAGCGGCGGCGCGTCAACTCGCGTTCGAGCGCCTGCAGAAGGTCCTCGTCGCGGTCCTCATCGACCTCCAGGTCGGCGTTGCGGGTGACACGGAAGACGTGATGGTCCACCACGTCCATACCGGGGAACAGGATCTCCAGATGGGCGGCGATCAGCTTCTCCAACGGCAGGAAGATCGCCGGCTGGTGACCGTCCGGTCCCGCCGGGGCCTCCTCGGGCAGCAGCTTGTCCACCCGGATGAACCGGTTGATGTTGTTGGGGACCTTGACGCGGGCGAAATGCTCCCCGCCCTCGGTCGTGTCCCGCACCGTCACCGCCAGGTTCAGCGACAGGCCGGAGATGTACGGGAACGGATGCGCGGGATCGACGGCCAGCGGCGTCAGGATCGGGAACAGCTCGTTGTGGAAGTACTCCGACAGGCGCGCCTGCTGACGGTCGTTCAGATCGGCCCACGACACGATCGCGATGTTCGCCTCGTCCAGGGCCGGCTGCACCGAGTCACGGAACACGCGGGCGTGCCGGTCCGTCAGCTTCTGGGTGCGCGCCGAGATCAGCGCGAGCTGCTCGGCGGGGGAGCGGCCGTCCGCCGACCGCACCGACAGACCGGTCTCGTCGCGGCGCTTGAGACCGGCGACGCGGACCATGAAGAACTCGTCGAGATTGGACGCGAAGATCGCCAGGAACTTGGCCCGCTCCAGCAGCGGCAGCGACGCATCCTCGGCGAGTGCGAGCACCCGGGCGTTGAAGTCCAGCCAGCTGAGCTCACGATTCAGGTAGCGCTCGGACGGCGGCAGGTTCGAGACCTCGTCCGCCGGAACGGTCTCGGCGGGCAGTGCGGACGGCAGCTTCGCGGCATCGTCGGTGGTGGATTCATCCGTGGCGGTCACGGATTCATTCTTCCCTATCGCGCGGATCGCCGCCCGGGGTCCACGTCAGCCAGTGCCGCCGCGGTGGCGGGCCCGACACCGAGCTCCTGTGCGGCAGCCAGATCGGCGGGGGTGTCGACGTCGCAGCGGAGGTCGGCCAGGCCGGTCCGGGCCGGATCCAGTTCGACGGCGCCGGCGCTCCGATGCGCGTGCGCGGAGTGCGCGCCGAACGCCGGCGCAACAGCGAACGAGCCGGTGACCGGGCGTTCGGTCACCAGCAGCGCGGTACCTTCTCCGGCACGGTCGGCGACGAACGCCGCCGGGTGGTCGGCCGCCGCGGCGAGGGCCGCGGACAGGGACGCCGGGGTCAGCGCGGGCAGATCGGCCTGCAGGAACGCGACACGGGTCGCCGCCCAGCGTTGCGCTGCCGCACCGGCGCCGGCGGTCAACGCCGGATTCAGGCCGTCGCCTGGGTCGGGAACCACGAGGACGCCGAAGCCTGTGGCCAGTTCGGTCACCCGCGGATCCGGCGTGACCAGCACGATCCGGTCGATCCCGGCGGCGCGGACCGCGCCCAGCGTGTCGGCGACCATCGCCGCCACCAGCGCCTCGCGGGCGGCCGGGGCGACGGACGCGGCCCCGAGCCGCGACTTGGCGCGCTGCAGGTCCTTGACCGCGAGGACCACCACATCGTCGGGCATGCGACCCATCGTGCCCCATGCCCGCACCGCGGCCACTACTGTGGACCTTCAATCGGCGAAGGAGGGTCGCGGTGCGTGCGACGGTGATGGGCTCGGGTTCCTGGGGGACCGCGGTGGCGAAGATCCTGGCGGATGCCGGCAACGACGTCGTCATCTGGGCGCGCAACCCGGACGTCGTCGAGCACATCAACACCGAGCACGAGAACGCCAAGTACCTGCCCGGCATCGCGCTGCCCGCATCCATTCGCGCCGTCGGATCGGAGGCGGAAGCCCTCGACGGCGCCGAACTGGTGGTGTGCGCCATCCCGTCCCAGGTGCTGCGCGAGAACCTCGAAGGCTGGCGCGACCTCCTGCCGCGCGACGCGGTGCTGCTGTCCCTGGCCAAGGGGGTGGAGATCACCACCGGAGAGCGGATGAGCCAGGTGATCAAGTCGGTCACCGGATTCCCGGACGAACAGATCGCCGTCCTGTCCGGCCCGAACCTCGCCCGCGAGATCGCTGAAGAGCAGCCGGCCGCCACCGTCATCGCCTGCGTCGACGAAGACGTCGCCAAACGGGTACAGCAGGCGCTGGCCGCACCCTACTTCCGTCCGTACACCAACACCGACGTCGTCGGCTGCGAGATCGGCGGCGCCGCCAAGAACGTCATCGCCCTGGCCTGTGGCATGGCGGCAGGCATGGGCTTCGGCGAGAACACGCTCGCCACCCTCATCACGCGCGGACTGGCCGAGACCATCCGCCTCGGCATGGCGATGGGCGCCGACATCACCACCCTCGCCGGGCTGGCCGGCATCGGCGACCTCGTCGCCACCTGCTCGTCACCGCTGTCGCGCAACCGCACCTTCGGTGCCCGGATGGGGGAAGGCGCCACCCTCGAAGAGGCGCAGGAGGCCACCAACGGTCAAGTCGCCGAGGGTGTGAAGTCGTGCCGGTCGGTGCGCGCCCTCGCCCATAAGTACGGCGTCGAGATGCCGCTCACCGAGGCCGTCTACCAGGTCTGTCACGAAGGACTGTCGCCGCAGGACATGGTCGGTCTGCTCCTCGGCCGGACCGTCAAGCCCGAGGTGTACGGCGCGGCCGACCCGGCCTGAGTCCGGACGCGGCTCAGTTGCCGAAGTCGAGGGGCGCCGACGGCAGCTTCTGCGCGATCACACCGGAGATGTCGGTGAGCGGGCCGTTGCCGGCGTTCGCCGGCACCCACACCGCCACATACGGTCGCCGGTCGACCACCACATACGCCTGACCGCGGCCGTCGATGGTGTCGGTGATGAACCACTGCACCGGATCGATCACCTGCAGGGCGCTCGTCGGCGCCAGATCGTCGGGGCGGCTCACCCCGCAGTTCAGGACCAGCGGGTCCGCGTTCGCGTCGCTGCCCGACGTCCACTTCACCATGTCCCCGGTGACCGTCTTGTGGGCGTAGTCGCCGAATGACTCGGGGAGCGCCGCGATGAACGGCGCACAGTTCTCCGCGCCCTGGGCGGTCGACCGGTACGACTCGACCGGCGTCGCCGACGGGGCCGCGTCATGTTTGAGTGCCGCGAACACGATGAAGCCGACGATCACCATCACCGGAATCGTGATGAGCGTGGCGATCAGTGCCGGGGACAGCGCCGACTCGTCGCCGCCACGGTCCTTCTGGTCATCGGTCATGGTCACGACTGTATCGAGGCGCCGGCCGGGTAGTGTCGGCGCCGTGCAGACGGTAGGCGAGGTCGGGGAGCGGGCGCTGATCGCGCTGCTCACCGAAGCGGCACGGTCCGACGGTGAGACCGGCGACGTGGTGATCGGTTCCGGCGACGACGCCGCCGTCCTCACCCCGACCGGCCCGGTCGTCGTCAGCACCGACACCGCCGTCGACGGCCGGCACTTCCGCTTCTCCTGGTCCACCGGCCGGCAGATCGGCGCCCGCACGGTGGTGCAGAGTGCCGCCGACATCTCCGCGATGGGCGGCGTGCTCAGCGGGGTGGTCGTGTCGATCGGCTGCCCGCCGCAGACCCCGGTCGACCGGCTGCTGGAACTCAACGGCGGGATCGTCGAACAGACACACCGCTACGGAGCGCGCGTGCTCGGCGGCGACCTGGTGGCCGCCGAGTCAGTGGTCCTGACCGTCACCTCCATCGGCTCACTGAAGGATCTGTCCCCGGTCACGCTGGCCGGCGCCCGCCCCGGTGACGTGCTGGCCGTCAGCGGACCCCTGGGTGCGGCGGCCGGCGGACTCGCCGTCCTGTCCGCCGTCGAAGACGGTGCCGACCCGGCGCTGCTGACCCGCTACGCCGGTCTGGTCGACGACTTCCGCCTCCCGCAGCCGGACCCCGCGCAGGGCCCGATCGCCGCCGCCGCCGGTGCCCACGCGATGACCGATGTGTCCGACGGCCTCGTCGAAGAACTGGTCACCATGTCCGCGTCGTCGGGCGTGCACCTCGACGTCACCACCGCGCTGGTGCCGCGCGCCGACGGCCTCGACGCGCTGGCCGCCGACCTCGACGTCACCCCGTACCGCTGGGTGCTGACCGGCGGCGAAGACCATGAACTGCTCGCCGCGTTCGCCCCGGACACGGTGCCCGACGGCTGGACCATCGTCGGCACCGTCGACGACGGGCCGGCCGGCGCCTCCATCGACGGCGGCGCGGTCGGCGACCTCCGCGGCTGGCAGTCGTTCACGGACACCTGATTGAATCGGGCCCATGGCCGTCTATGCACTCGGTGACCGGGAACCGGTCCTCGGCGAGAACGTCTTCATTCATCCCGACGCGACCGTGATCGGCGCCGTCACCCTCGGCGACGGGGTGTCCGTGTGGCCGGGCGCGGTGCTGCGCGGCGACTACGGCACCATCACGATCGGCGCCAAGACCAACATCCAGGACGGCACCGTCATCCACTGCACCTTCACCGAGGCGACCGTGATCGGGGCCGGCTGCGTCGTCGGACACAACGCCCACATCGAAGGCGCCGAGATCGGCGACGACTGCCTGATCGCCTCCGGCTCGGTGGTCCTCAACGGTTCGGTGATCGGCGCCGGCAGCGTCGTCGGCGCCGGCGCGGTGGTGCCGTACAAGACGCAGATCCCGCCCCGGTCGATGGCGGTCGGCGTGCCGGCGAAGGTGCGCGACGGTGTCGAAGTCCCGGAAGGCCACGTCACCGCCAACACCGAGCTGTACTTCCAGAACGCGCAGTACTACCGGCAGAACCTGCGGCGGGTCGACTGATGCCGGCACCGCTCTCGGAGATCCTCGACCCCGGCTGGGCGCGCGCCCTGGCCCCCGTCGAAGACCGCATCCACGCGATGGGCGACTTCCTGCGCGCCGAGAACGCCGCCGGCCGCGGCTACCTTCCGGCGGGCAAGAATGTGCTCCGCGCGTTCACCCAGCCCTTCGACGACGTCCGAGTCCTCATCGTCGGACAGGATCCGTACCCGACGCCCGGGCACGCCGTCGGCCTCAGCTTCTCGGTGGCCCCCGACGTCCGTCCCATCCCGCGATCGCTCGCCAACATCTACACCGAGTACTCCGACGACCTCGGCTACGACAAGCCGGCCGACGGCGACCTCACACCGTGGGCGCGGCAGGGAGTGCTGCTGCTCAACAGGGTGCTCACCGTCGCGCCCGGCCGGCCCGCATCGCATCGCGGCAAAGGGTGGGAAGAAGTCACCGAGTGTGCGATCAAGGCGCTCGCGGCGCGCGACGAACCGCTGGTGGCGATCCTGTGGGGCAACGACGCCCGCCAGCTCACCGCCTGGCTGCCGGACGTGCCGACCGTCGAGTCGCCGCACCCCTCGCCGCTGTCGGCGTCACGGGGCTTCTTCGGCTCCCGCCCGTTCAGCCGGGCCAACGCCGAACTCGCCGATCTGGGGGCCGAGCCCATCGACTGGCGAATCCCGTGAGTTCACTCGGGTAGGGTTCTGCTCGACGTCACCAGGCCTGCGCCGACTCACGAGGGGAAGACCATTGAGCCACCTGCCGAACACTTCGCGGACCGCGCGTGCGCGCCGTCGCAGTCCGTTCCTGATCGCCGGCATCGCGGCCGTCGTGGTCGCCACCGCCGCCGGCTGCGGCAGCTCGGACGACTCGGACCAGAGCGCTGCGCAGGACACCACCGCCGCAGCGGCCACCACCAAACCCGCCGACGACGTGACCGGCGAGAACGCCGAAGCGGTGTGCGTGCGCAACGGCGGTGACCGCGAAGGCATCAGCCAGAAGGCCGCCGACAAGCTCGAGAAGGCCGGCTTCAAGATCACCGACGTCGCCAACCTGCACACCTCGGCGATCGTCGACGACACCGTCATGTACGCCCCGAACCAGGAGGCGAAGGCCAAGGACGTCGCGAAGGCCCTCGGCGGCAAGACCGATGTGGTGCCGCGGCCCCGCTCGTTCAACCCGTGCGACGGCGCCATCGTCGTCGTCCTCTTCTGACCCGGCCCGCTCGGTTACGGCAACCGGTGCCGAGACAAAAAGAACGCCGACCCTGACGGGTCGGCGTTCTTTGTAGCTGTGGTGCGGGTCAGACCAGGTTGGTCCTGCCGGCCTTCAGGCACGAGGTGCAGA
This sequence comes from Gordonia sp. (in: high G+C Gram-positive bacteria), assembly GCF_047600565.1. Taxonomy (GTDB): domain Bacteria; phylum Actinomycetota; class Actinomycetes; order Mycobacteriales; family Mycobacteriaceae; genus Gordonia. The sequence goes on along the minus strand of NZ_JASGKN010000001.1, from coordinate 1,430,673 downwards.
CGTTCTTGCGCTTGCGGTTGCCCGGGGCGACCTCGACGCGCACCGACTGGATGTTCGGGTTCCAGCGGCGGTTGGTGCGCCGGTGCGAGTGCGAGACCGACTTGCCGAAGCCGGGGCCCTTGCCGCAGATGTCACAGACGGCAGCCATGTCGAACTCCCTTGGTTGAAAATGATCTCGGGTCAAGCCTGTCCTACGCACGTATGCGCACGTGATCAGGCAACCCGACCAGGGTAACCGGCTCGGTGGGCCGGAGACAAATCGCTGTGCGACGGTCCACACCGGCCTGGCGGGGTACGCCCGGACTGTCGGGTCCACAGCGTAATCTCGGACACGATCCACAGTCGGGAAGGGGGCGGCAGGCGTGCGAGGGACCGACGAGACCGGCCCGGTGAATCCGGGGCTGATCCGTGACTGGGCCCACGCCTGCGCGGAAGGCCTGCAAGCGCAGCGCTCCGAGATCAACGACCTCAACGTCTTCCCGATCCCCGACGCCGACACCGGCAGCAACATGGCGTTCACCATGGCCCGCGCTGTCGAGGCGATCGACGCGCTGCCCGACGACGCCGGCGTCCAGGAGGTGACCCGCGCTCTCGCCGACGCCGCGGTCACCAACGCGCGCGGCAACTCCGGGATCATCCTGGCCCAGACGCTGGTCGGGCTGGCCGACGCTGCCGACCTGGTCGTGGCGCAGGGCGATCCCAGCTTCAACCGCCTCTGCCAGACCGGACTGCGACTGTCCACCCTCGCCGCCCGCCGCGCCGTCGACCAGCCGCGCGAAGGCACTGTTCTCACCCTCGTGCAGGTCGCCGCCGACACCGCCGACCGCGAGGTGAACTCGTCGCCGGCCGACCTCGTGCGCGCCATCGCCGACGACTGCGCCGACGCCCTCGACCACACGCAGGAACAGATGGTCGAACTGACCGACGCCGGTGTCGTGGATGCCGGTGCGCGCGGCTTCCTGGTGATGATGGACTCCCTCGTCCTGGTCGTCACCGGCGTGGCCAACCGCCGCAAGACGTATCGCGGTTCTCTGCGCGACGCCGCACACGGCGACCAGGAGTGCAGCGGCGCCGGCGACACCGACTTCGAAGTGATGTACCGCCTGGTGGGTGCCGACGGCACCCGGATCGGCGGTCTCCGTGAAGAGCTCGGCGCGCTCGGCGACTCCCTCGTGATCGTCGGCGACAGCTCCTCCGACGGCGAGCGCTTCTCCGTGCACGTCCACACCGACGAGCCCGGCAAGGCGGTGGAGGCCGGACTGAAACTCGGCGACGTCGAAGACATCCGCATCAGCTGCTTCCTGCTCGACGAACAGCGCAAAGACCCCGGGGCGACCGAACCGCCGCCCCGTCACAAGCGCGCGGTCCTGGCGCTCGCCGAAGGCGACGGCGCCGATGAACTGTTCACCGAGGCGGGTGCACTGGTCGTCCGCGTCGACGACGGGGCCGATCCGGATGCGGTCGCCGCCGCCGTCCGCGACGCCGACAGTGCGCACACCGTCGTGATGGGCAACGGCCTCATGCCGTCCCAAGACCTGGTGTCGGTGGGTGCGGAGGCCCGGTCGTCGCGGCGGTCGTTGGTCTTTCTGCCGACCCTGTCGATGGTGCAGTGCCTGTCCGCGCTGGCCGTGCACGACCCCGGTGCCTCCCCGGACGTCGACGCGTTCGCGATGGCCGAGGCGGCCGCCGCCACCCGGTGGGGGTCGTTGCGCTGCTCCACCGAGAACCTGGTGACGCTGGCCGGTACCTGCGAGGTCGGCGACGTTCTCGGGCTCATCGGATCAGATGTCCTGGTGATCGCCCGCGAACAGGGGCAGGCGGCGGTCGCGCTGATCGACCTCATGTTGGCCACCGGTGGAGAGATGGTGACGGTCCTGGCCGGACGCGACCTCGACGAGGCGGTGCGTGCCGAGATCGAAGAGCACGTCCGCTCCCAGCATCCCGGTGTCGAACTCGCCGTCTACGACGGCGGCCAGACGCGGCAGCTCCTGCAGATCGGCGTCGAGTAGTCGTGGGTGTCGTGATGGCCTCCGACCTGGCCGCCACCTCGGTGCCGCCGGCCGTCGTCGCGAAGCTGGCCGACGAACTGGAGTTGACGACGGTCGGCGCCCTCCTGCACTACGTGCCGCGGCGCTACCTGAGTCGTCATGTCGCGTCGATGGAAGAGGATCTGCCCGAGGCCGGCGACTGGATCAACGTGGTCGGCGAAGTCCGCAAAGCCGAGATGATCCCAATGCGGCAGCGGAAGGCCAGCTTCCTCAAAGTGGTGGTGGCCGACGACCATCGCACCTATGAGGTCAGCTTCTTCAACGCGCGCTGGATGAAGAGCCGGCTGCTGCCCGGCACCCGTATGGCGCTGGCCGGCACGGTCAAGTACTTCCGCGGCCAGATCCAGCTGTCCCACCCGGAATGGCTGATCCTGCCGGACGTCAGCGACGACAAGGTCATCGGCTCGGCCATGCTGTCCGAACTGTACGAGGAGGCCGAGGCGCAGACCCCCGGCGCCGACGGCGACCACATCGCCTCGGCCGAGGATCTGGATCACTTCTCCCGCGAGATCGTGCCGATGTATCCGGCCACCAAGAAGATCCAGACCTGGGAGATCTGGCGGGCCGTCCGCACCGTTCTCGGTGAACTCGATGACGCCGGCGATGCGCTGTCGCCGCAGCAGCGCAGCGACCGCGGCCTGATCACGACCGCCGACGCGCTCCGCATGATTCATCTGCCGGAGAGCCAGACCCAGATCACGGAGGCCCGTCGCCGACTCAAGTTCGACGAGGCGATGGCCGTGCAGACCGCGCTCGCGCAGGCGCGGGTCGCCGCGGGCACCGAGTCGGCGCCCGCCTGCCCCCACGTTCCCGGTGGCCTGGAAGACAAGCTGCGGGCCTCACTGCCGTTCGAACTGACTGCCGGTCAGGAAGCCGTCCTCAGCGAGATCGGCGACGATCTCGCGGCGACCCATCCGATGAACCGGCTGCTGCAGGGTGAGGTCGGCTCCGGCAAGACGCTGGTGTCGCTGCTGGCCATGCTGCGCGCCGTCGACAACGGCTACCAGTGCGCCATCCTGGCCCCCACGGAAGTGCTCGCCGCGCAGCACCACCGGACCGTCACCGCCATGCTCGGCGACCTCGCCAGGGCAGGCGAGCTGGGCGCGGCCGACGACGCCACCAAGGTGGTGCTGCTGACGGGGTCGATGAAGACCGGTCCGCGCAAGCAGACCATGCTCGACATCGTCACCGGCCAGGCCGGAATCGTCGTCGGCACCCACGCGCTGCTCGAAGACAACGTCGAGTTCTTCGACCTCGGGATGGTGGTGGTCGACGAGCAGCACCGTTTCGGTGTCGAACAGCGCGACGCGCTGCGCAACAAGCGGAAGATCGGTCGACCGCACTTCCTGGTGATGACCGCGACCCCGATCCCGCGCACCGTCGCCATGATCACGTTCGGCGACCTGGACACCTCCTCGCTGTCCGAACTGCCCAAGGGGCGGCAGCCGATCGCCAGTTCCGTGGTCCCGATGGGCAAAGCCAACTGGGTGGACCGCGTGTGGGAACGCGCCGGCGAGGAGATCGACAAGGGCCGGCAGGTATACGTCGTCTGTTCACGGATCGGCGACGAGAAGTCGGCGCCCGACGCCGACGAGATCTCCGTCCTCGACCTGTGGCAGGAACTGTCGACCGAGAAGCTGGCGGACCGCAGCGTCGACTACCTCCACGGCCGGATGACGGCGGAGGAGAAGACCGAGGTGATGGACCGTTTCACCCGCGGCGACCTCGACGTCCTGGTCGCGACCACCGTCATCGAGGTCGGTGTGGACGTACCGAACGCCTCGATGATGGTGATCGTCAACGCCGAACGCTTCGGTGTGAGCCAGCTGCACCAGCTGCGCGGTCGTGTCGGTCGCGGCGAGCATCCCGGTCTGTGCCTGTTGATGACGACGGCGTCGCCGGGCAGCGGTGCGATGGAGCGGCTGGAGGCCGTGGCCGGCTCCAATGACGGCTTCGAGCTGGCGCGCATCGACCTGCAGCAGCGGCGCGAGGGTGATGTGCTGGGCGCGACGCAGGCGGGCGGCGTGAGTTCGCTGCACTTCCTGTCGCTGCTCGACGACGTCGACATCATCGCCGACGCCCGCGACCTGGCCACCGCGATCGTCGACGAGGACCTCAGCCTGGCGGATCACCGCGCACTCGCCGACCTCGTCGACTCCGTCGTCCTGCCGTCCAAGATGGGCTACCTCGAAAAGTCCTGAACGCGCCGCCGTCGACGCTCCGTGAGCCTGTTGACGCTCCGTGAGCCTGTCGACGCTCCTTGAGCCTGTCGAAAGGAACCGCCACGCCTCCCGCTGCGTCTAAACAGCGGGGGTGAGCGATGCGGTGGACGGATCTGCGGGGGCGGCTGCGCACCTGGGAGAAGAGGAATCGGGGCGGCTGTGCACGGCTGCCGATGCGCCACTGGCTGTGGGCGACCGGATTCTCCGGGACCGCGGTGCTGGTGGCGGTGACCGCCGGCTGGCCGGCGGGATCGGAGACGGTGATCGATCCGGCGCGGGTGACCCACGCGCGCACTGCGCTGGTGAGTCTGACCGTGCTGCCGGCGAGACCGCCGCACGACGAGGCCTATTCGCGGGAGGCGTTCGGCCAGGCCTGGACGGATACCGCGCCGGTCGCGGGCGCCGGCAACGGCTGCGACACCCGCAACGACGTGCTGGCCCGCGATCTGTCGGTGAACGGTGCGGTCGCGGTGACGAGCTGTCGTGAAGCGGTGGCGTCGGGACGGTTCCGGAGCCCGTACACCGGGCGGGAGATCGTGTTCACCCGCGGGCGCGGGTCGACGGCGGTCCAGATCGATCACATCGTGCCGCTCTCGTACGCCTGGGACATGGGCGCGTCGGCGTGGCCGCCGCAGCAGCGGACGGCGTTCGCGAACGACCCCGCCAACCTCCTCGCCACCGACGCCGCGAGCAATCAAGCGAAGTCCGATCTGGAGCCGGGCCGCTGGATGCCGGAGCTACGCGGCTTCTGGTGTCAGTACGCGATCCAGTTCATCGACGTCGCCGACGCTTACCGCCTGTCGGTGGACGAGGCGTCCCGACGGGTTCTGGCGACCGCATTGGGGGAGTGCTGATGGGCTGGTCCCTGATTGCCGTACGGCGGCATCGCCGGGGTCGGACGCTGCGATTCAGGGTCTACCGGATCGAGTTCCAGCCGTGGCCCTCGCCACGTCCTGGTCAGCCAGCGATCGTGGGATGCGATGAGAACAGTGCCCGGATAGCCGGCGAGGGCTTCCTCCACTGCCGTCACGAGGCCGAGTGACAGATGGTTGCTCGGTTCGTCGAGCAGAAGAATCTCCGGAGGGTCGGCCAGCAGGATCGCGAGTGCCAGTCGGCGCTGCTGACCCACGCTCAGATCGCCGACCGGGCGATCAAGGTCGCGGCCCGCCAGCAGACCGAATGTGCTCAATGGAACCGTGTCGGCACGCTCGGCGCCCACCTGCCCGGCGTAGATCTCACGCGCTGTGCGCCGCTCGCCATCCGGGTCCGCAACGCTGGAGTCGACGTCCTGGCTGAGAATCCCGATTCGATCCCGCAGCGATCTGGCCACGGTCCCGGACGTAGGCGTGACAGTGCCGGCCAGAACATTCAGCAGAGTTGACTTACCTGCCCCGTTCGGGCCTGTGATCAGCCACTTCTCGCCACGGCTGACACTCAGCGACATCGGAGCGAGACGGCCGTCGACGGCCACGTCCGTGGCCGTCAGAACCGGTTCGCGGGGACCGGTGCGTACGACGCCACCGGCGGTGAGACCCGAGAACTCGAGTTCGGCGGGTGGCCTGCGGACCTGGTCTCGCTCCATGGCGGTGAGCCGTGTGCGGGCGTCGTTCACCCGCCGCGAGACGACCTTCGCATTCCGGTCCGCATAGAACTTCCGGGCGGCCCGGGTCTCGGTGCGCGGGCGCCAATCGCTGTGGCCGACCGTGTGGTGATCGTCGACCCCGGCGCGCAGCCGCGCGATCTCGGCCTGCTCGTCCCGGTACCGGCGTTCCCACCGCTCTCTCGCCTCGGACCGAGCTCGCAGATAGTCGCTGTATCCGCCGGTGAAGCGGGTGACGCCGATCCCGGTTCCCGCGCCGTCCTGAACGAGGGGACCGGACACCGAATGCGGAAGAGGCGTCGGATCGAGGTCGATGATGGACGTCACCGCCTCATCCAGGAACGCGCGGTCGTGGCTGGCGACCACGACAGGCCCCCGCCACCCGTTGAGAACCCCGGTCAAGTAGGCGATCGCCGACGCGTCCAGATGGTTCGTGGGCTCGTCGAGGAGTAGCACTTCAGGGCCGCTGAGTAGGAGGACCGCCAATGCGAGTCGCGCGCGCTGACCACCCGACAGTGAACCTGTGTTCCGCTCCCGGCCGACGCCGCCGAGACCGAGGCCGGCAAGCACCGCGTCGATCCGGCCATCGATGTTCCAGGCGTCGAGACGCTCGGCCTCGTCAAGGGCTGCCGAGTACTCGTCCAAGAGTGCCGTGTCGTTCGGGTTGCCCGTGAGCGCTTCCGACTGCTCGACCACCTGCATGACCGTGCGCCGGAGCCGGACGACGGCCGCTTCGACGGCATCGTCGACGGTATCGGCGGCAGAGAACGGGGGTTCCTGGCGGAGCAGTCCGGCCGCCGGGCCGCCCCCTGCAGGAGGGCTGACCCATACCGTGCCCGAGGACGGTTCGACGTCCCCGACGATCACCCGCAGAAGCGTCGACTTGCCGGCGCCGTTCTCGCCGATCAGGCCGACTCGGTCGCCGGAGGACACGGTGAACGTCACATCGGTGAGTACCCGGCGATCACCGAACGACGCCGATACGCCGTCGACACGAAGGTGGGAAGAAGACTGTGGCATGAGTACAACCTGATACGGAGGCCTGAACCCGCCGGGCGTAACGCCTCGGCCGCGGGTCTGGAATCACTCACATGCGCACGCGTCAACGGTACACCGAGGCCGCGCGATCACCTACAGCGATAACCTGGACGTCATGAGTGCCCCGACCATCGATGACGCCGGTTCGATCGCCGCGACCGTGACCCAGCAGGCGCAGGCCGCGAAGAAGGCGTCCCGCACCCTCGCCACGCTGACCACCGCGGACAAGAACACGGTGCTGCTGGCCGCGGCCGACGCGATCGACGCGGCCGCGCCGCAGATCCTGAAAGCCAATGCGGCCGACGTGGAACGCGCCGAAGCCGCCGGCACCGAAGCCAGCCTCGTCGACCGGCTCCGTCTCACCGCCGACCGCATCGCCGGCATCACCGGCGGTCTGCGCCAGGTGGCGGCGTTGCCCGACCCGATCGGCGTCGTCGTCCAAGGCAAGACCCTCCCGAACGGTCTGGAGCTGCGTCAGGTGCGGACCCCGATGGGCGTCGTCGGCTTCGTCTACGAGGCCCGCCCCAACGTGACCGTCGACGGCTTCGGCATCTCGTTCAAGTCGGGCAACGCGGTGCTGCTGCGCGGCTCGTCATCGGCCGCCGACTCCAACGCCGCCCTGGTGTCGGTGCTGCGGGACGTCCTGACCGCCCACGACCTCGACCCGAACGCCGTCGCCCTGCTGCCCAGCGAAGACCGCTCCAGCGTGACCGCGCTGATCCAGGCGCGCGGCCTGGTGGACGTGGTCATTCCGCGGGGCGGCGCCGGGCTCATCTCCACCGTCGTGGAGAACGCCAAGGTCCCCACCATCGAGACCGGCACCGGCAACTGCCACGTCTACGTGCACGCCGGCGCCGACGTCGACATGGCCCGCGACGTCATCGTCAACGCCAAGACCCGCCGGCCCAGCGTCTGCAACACCGTCGAAACGGTGCTGATCGACCGGAAGATCGCGAACCTGGCCCTCGACCCGATCACGTCCGCGCTGGAGCAGGCCGGCGTCACCATCCATGGTGACGAGCCGGGCATGGTTCCGGCCACCGACGACGACTGGCATCGCGAATACCTGTCCCTGGACATCGCGGTGAAGATCGTCGACGACATCGAGGAGGCGATCAACCACATCGCCACCTACGGCACCGGTCACACCGAGGCGATCATCACCGAGGATCTGCGGGCCGCCACCGAGTTCACGCACCGCGTCGACGCGGCGGCCGTCATGGTCAACGCGTCGACCGCGTTCACCGACGGCGAGCAGTTCGGTTTCGGCGCCGAGATCGGCATCTCGACGCAGAAGCTGCACGCCCGCGGCCCGATGGGTCTGTCCGAACTCACCTCCACCAAGTGGGTCGTGTGGGGCGACGGTCAGACGCGGCCGGCATGAGCGGGCTTCGACAGGCTCAACCAGCGGACGAGCCGGCCTTCGACAGCACCGACGACGTCGTCGGCAAGCTGCGGTCCACCGGATATCTGGCCGACGAGGCGACCGCCACGACGACGTTCCTCGCCGACCGGCTCGGCAAACCGATGCTGGTCGAGGGGCCGGCCGGTGTCGGCAAGACGGAGCTCGCGCGCGCCATCGCCGCCGCGACCGGTGCCGAACTGGTGCGTCTGCAGTGCTACGAAGGCATCGACGAGGCGCGCGCCCTCTACGAGTGGAACCACGCCAAGCAGATCCTCGCGATCCAGTCCGCCGGACAGCGCGACTGGGACCAGACCAAGGACGACATCTTCTCCGACGAGTTCCTGCTGGCCCGGCCGCTGCTGACCGCGATCACCCGTGAGGATCCGACCGTCCTGCTGATCGACGAGATCGACAAGGCCGACGTCGACATCGAAGGTCTGCTGCTGGAGATCCTCAGCGACTTCGCGATCACCATCCCGGAGATGGGGACCGTCACCGCGCAGCGACGCCCGATCGTCGTGCTGACCTCCAACGCCAACCGGGAGCTGTCGGAGGCGCTCAAGCGCCGCTGCCTGTACCTGTACATCGACTTCCCGGACGCCGACCTCGAACGCGAGATCCTGGCGTCGCGGGTGCCTGACCTTCCGGACAACCTGGCGAAGGAACTGGTCCGGATCGTCGGAGTGCTGCGCGGCCTCGACATCCGCAAGAAGCCGTCGGTCGCCGAAACCATCGACTGGGGCAACACCCTGCTGGCCATGGTCACCGGCACGCCGGAGGAGCACGACGGCCGGATCTCCGACTCGATGCTCAAACGCACCCTCGGCGTGGTGCTCAAGCACAAGGCCGACGTGGTGACCGCGCTGCGCGAACTCAAACTCGACGACTGACCCGGACACCGTCATGGCATCGCCCCCCGAACCGCTGATCGACACCCTCACCGGGTTCGTCGACGACCTGCGGAACCGCGGGATCGTCACCGGTCCGTCGAACCTGATCGACGCGGCCCGGGCGATGGAAGTGCTCGACCTGCTCGACAGGGAGAGTCTCCGCGAAGGGCTGGCGGCGACGCTGCTGTCCGACCATCGGCATCGCGACACCTTCGACCTGTGCTTCGAACTGTGGTTTCCACTGGGCAACGAGGCACGCGCCGGGGCCGTCGAGGTCCCGCGCCTACCGGACGGCACGGTCGACGTGGAGGCGCTGCGCGACCTCATCGCCCGCACCCTCGCCGACCCGGAGGCGATCAGCGACGGACGGCTGGACCAGCTGGTGGCCGCCACCGTCAACGAGACCGGCCGCTACGAGTCGGCCAACGGCGAATCGTTCTCCGTCTACCAGGTGATGTCGCAGATCTCCCCGCAGACCCTGATCGCCCGGATCGCCGCCGCCATGCGCGACGGCATGAGCACCGAGGAGGGGGAGCGCCCCGGCACCGATGAGATGGCGCGCCGCGCCGCGCGCGACGCCACCCAGCAGTTGCGCGGCGCGGTCGAAACCGAAGTGCAGCGGCGCATGGCGGCACTGCGCGGCCGGGAGACCGTCGGCGAGTACGCGGTACCCAAGCTGCCCGAACAGATCGACTTCTTCTCGGCCAACCCCCAAGACATGGCCCGCCTGCGCCGCACCATCGACCCGATCGCCCGACTGCTGGCCGCCAAACTCGAGTTCCGTCGCCGCCGCAACCACCGCGGCGCCGTCGACATCCGGTCGACCCTGCGCGCGTCGATGTCCACCGGCGGCGTCCCGATCGCCCTCAAACACCGCAAGCCGAGGCCCGGCAAACCGGAACTCGTCATCATCTGCGACGTGTCCGGATCGGTGTCGGGGTTCAGCCAGTTCACCCTGCAGCTCGTGTACGCGCTCCGTCAGCACTTCTCGCACGTCCGGGTGTTCGCGTTCATCGACACCGTCGACGAGGTGACCGACTACTTCGACCGGTCGTCACCCGACGAACAGTTCGGCGAACGTATGGCCACCATGCTGACGGAGGCACGACTGTCCACCCGTGACGGTCACTCCGACTACGGCCACATGCTGCGCGGCTTCTCCCGCGACTACCTCGACTCGCTGACCCACCGCGGAGCGCTTCTCATCCTGGGCGACGCCCGCAACAACTACGCGCTGCCCAGCGTCGACGCCCTCGAGAAGATCCGCGAGCAGGTGCGCAACGCCTACTGGCTGAACCCGGAACGCAAGGAGAACTGGGACACCGCCGACTCGATCGCCTCCAAGTACGGCGAGGTGATCGAGATGTTCGAGTGCCGCAACGTGGAACAACTCGGGACCGTCATCGGCAATCTGCTGCCGGTGTGACACGGGTACACTCACGCTCCATGGCATCCGCGCCGAAGACACCCCGCCGAATCGGCATCATGGGTGGCACGTTCGACCCCATCCACAACGGTCACCTGGTGGCCGGCAGTGAGGTCGCCGACAAGTTCGATCTCGACGAGGTCATCTTCGTGCCCACCGGGCGGCCGTGGCAGAAGGAGGGGGAACGCGAGGTCACCCCCGCCGAAGACCGGTACCTGATGGCGGTCATCGCGACCGCCTCCAACCCGGACTTCCGGGTGAGCCGGGTCGACATCGACCGCGAGGGCGTCACCTACACCGTCGACACGCTCAAGGACATGCGGAAGCTGTACCCGGACGACGACCTCTACTTCATCACCGGTGCCGACGCCCTCGACTCGATCCTGTCGTGGCACGACTGGGAAACCCTGTTCGACCTCGCCAAGTTCATCGGCGTCTCCCGCCCCGGCTACAAACTCGACGACTCCCACCTCGCCGAACACCTGAAGAACAAGCCCGCCAACACGGTCCAGACGATGGAGATCCCCGCCCTGGCGATCTCGTCTACCGACTGCCGCGCCCGCGCCCGCGCCGGACGCCCGGTCTGGTACCTGGTGCCCGACGGCGTGGTCCAGTACATCGCCAAACACGGCCTCTACCGAAAGGACACCCAGTGACCGCCTCCCCGGACGCGATCGAGGTGGCGACCATCGCCGCCCACGCCGCAGCCGACCTCAAGGCGGAGAACGTCGTCGCCATCGACGTCTCCGAACCGCTGGTCATCACCGACGTCTTCCTGATCGCCTCCGCCGACAACGAGCGCCAGGTCAACGCCATCACCGAGGAGATCGAGGACAAGCTGCGCGACGCCGGCCACAAGCCGCTGCGACGCGAGGGCACCCGTGAGGGCCGCTGGGCGCTGCTGGACTACGGCGACGTCGTCATCCATGTGCAGCACGGCGACGAGCGCGACTTCTACGGTCTCGAACGCCTGTGGAAGGACTGCCCGATCCTGCCACTGGACGGCGACGCGGACGGGGCATGAGCTACGAACCCGATCTCGGCGACACCAGCGTCGAGCGGCTCACCCCGGTCGTCCGGCGCCTGATCCTGCTGCGTCACGGACAGACCGAATACAACAAGAACCGCCGCATGCAGGGGCAACTCGACACCGATCTGACTGCGGAGGGCGTCGAGCAGGCCAAGGCGGCGGCGCAGTCGCTGGCCACCCGGTCACCGCTGCTGATCCGTTCGTCCGATCTCCGGCGGGCCCGCGACACCGCCGAGGAACTCGCCGCGGTGACGGGTCTGGACGTCAGCACCGATCCCCGGCTGCGCGAGACGCATTCGGGGGACTGGCAGGGCAAGACACACCTGGACGTCGACGCCGAGATGCCCGGCGCCCGAAGGATCTGGCGGGACGACGCCACCTGGACCCCGCCGGGCGGGGAGAGCCGCGTCGACGTCGCGAACCGGTCGGTGCCGGTGGTGACCGAACTGGTCGCCGCGCTCAACGACTGGGGACAGGGCGAGAACCCGGAGGCGCCGGTGGTCCTCGTCGCGCACGGCGGCGTGATCGCCGCGATGACCGCGGGACTCCTCGGCCTGCCGGTCGCCAACTGGCCGGTGTTCGGCGGCCTCGCCAACACCAGCTGGGTACAGCTGTCCGGGCACGGCCTGCCCGGTGAGGAACCGACGTGGCGCCTGGACGTGTGGAACGCCTCCGCGCAGGACGCGGCAGCATCAGGCACGCTCGCGGCGGCGGACACGGGGGTGCAGTGAGCGGCTCAGTGCTGGTGTTCGGCGACTCCCTGTCGTACTACGCGGAGACCGGCGGACTGCCCGCCGACGACCGGAGGATCTGGCCGAATCTGGTCGGCGCGGCCGTCGGACGGCCGACCGACCTGTTCGCCCGCATCGGCTGGACCAGCCGGGACGTGTGGTGGGCCATCACCCAGGATCCGCGGATCTGGGCGGCCCTCCCGCACGCCGACGTCGTCGTGCTGGCCTACGGCGGCATGGATTCGCTGCCGTCGCCGCTGCCCACCGCGGTGCGCGAACAGATCCGCTACCTCCGACCCGCCGGGCTGCGGCAGACGGTCCGGGACGCCTACGGCTGGCTGCAGCCGCGGCTGTCCCGCGTGGGCTGGCCGATGGCGCTGCCGCCGGCCGTCACCGTCGAATACCTGGAGAGGGTGCGGGACGCCATCGCGCAGTTGCGTCCGGACCTCCCGATCCTGGTGTGCCTGCCGCCCACCCACGACAGCCCGTACTACGGGCACGTCCACACCGGCCGGATCCCGACCACCGCGGCGATCGCCCGCTGGGCCGACGAGCACCGGCTGCCGACCGTCGACTTCTATCCGGCGACCGCCGCCGATTTCGCGGATCCGGCGATCGACATGAATCCCGACGGCATCCACTGGGGTCTGCACACCCATCGGCGGATCGCGGACGTCGTCGCGCCCGCCGTCGAGCGCCTGCTGGACTGACTCGAGGTGGCATGCCGGGTTCGTCCGGCTAAGTTGTAGGGGTGCCTGTCGTCATCGTCACCGACTCCTCGTCGCGGCTGCCTGCGCCGCTGGCGGAACGGTACGGCGTCCTGACGGTTCCGCTGCATGTCACCATGCCCGACGGCACCGAGTACCTGGAGGGCGTCGACCCGATCCCGGACGACGTCGTCGCCACCCAGGGAGTCACCACGTCCGGCGCCAACAAGCAGGAGCTGACGACGGTGTACCGGACGGCCATCGAACAGTCGCAGGGCGACGGGGTCGTGGCCGTCCACCTGTCCCGCCGACTGTCGAGCACCTGGGCCAACGCCCGCATGGCCGCCGAGGAGATCGGCGACGAACTGCGCGTCGTGGACTCGCGCTCGGTCGGCGCCGGTGTCGGCCTGACCGTACTGGCCGCCGCCCAGGCGGCCGGTGACGGCGATGACCGCGACGCCGTCTACGAAGCCGCCATCCGGGCGGCCGCCACCGGCGAGTCGCTGATGGCGTTGCAGACCCTGGAGAACCTCCGCCACAGCGGCCGGATCGGGGCGGCCAGCCACCTGTTCGCGTCGGCGCTGTCGATCAAACCGATCCTGCACATCGCCGACGGCGTGCTGCAGCTGAAGGAACGTCAGCGCACCATGACCAAGGCCGTGAAACGGATGGTCGACACCGCCGTCGAGGAGGCGGGCACCGATCCGGTGACCATCGCCGTCCAGCACTGCCAGGCACCCGAGCTGGCCGCTGACGTCCACAGGACCCTGCGCACCCAGGTTCCGCGCGTCACGTCGTCGATGATCGTCGACCTGGGTGCGGTCCTCGGGGCGCATGTCGGCAAGGGCGCGGTCGGCGTGACCCTCGGCCGCGGCCTCGAGCCGCTCGACCAGTAGCCACCGCACCGTCCTGTGGACGGCCGCGACTGTCCACAGGGACCGTGCGGGCGGGTGTCGCGCCCCGGCCGTGATTCCTAGCGTCGGGGCATGACCCGAATCGATCCGACCACGTCCCGCCGGGGACTCGACCGGTTGACGCCCGCGACGGACGACCCCGACGAATGGGGGTCGTCGGAGATGCCGGACTGGCTCGCCACCGGCACCGGACGCACCGCCTGGGCTCAGCGGAGAGACGTCTCGGCCTGGTCGGAGGTGCTCGAGGACGACGGCGACGAGGGCCGTGAGGACGAGGACCGCGAGGACGACGACGAGTGGGCGCGCCCACCGCGGCGACGCCTCGCGATGATTCCGCCCGCCGCCGTCGGGCTGGTGGGCGTCGGCGTCATCGCGGCGATCATCGCCGGCTATTCACTGCTCAAGGGTGGTGAGCCGGTGACCCCGGTGGTGTCGTTCCCCTCGTCGGCCGGTCCCACCTCGGCCCAGGCCGACGGCGGCGGCGGGCCTGCGTCGTCCTCGGGGGCATACTCATCGGCGGTGCCCTCGTCGACGGTGACCGAGATCGTGGTCAGTGTGGCCGGTCTCGTCCACCGGCCGGGGCTCGTGCACCTGCCGCCCGACGCGCGGGTCGCCGATGCCCTCGACCGGGCCGGCGGCGGCCGGGAGGGCGCCGACCTGCTGAGCCTCAACCTGGCGCAACCCCTGCGCGACGGCGACCAGGTGCTGGTCGGTACGCGTGGTGCCGGATCGGTACGCAGTGCCGTGGTCGGAGCGGGCGGCGTCGGCGATGCCGGCGGAGGCGCGGGCGGGCGGTCCGGGGCGTCGGGGTCGTCCGGGGCGAAGGTCGACCTCAACACCGCGACCGCCGAGCAGCTGGATGCGCTGCCGGGGGTCGGACCGGTCACCGCGCAGGCGATCATCGGATGGCGCGAGCAGCACGGAGGCTTCTCGTCCGCTGATCAGCTGGCCGAGGTCGACGGGATCGGCCCGGCGCGGCTCGCCAAGCTGCGCGACCTCGTCACCGCCGGATGATGTCGGCGGACCTGCGCCTCATCCCGCCGGCGGTTGCCTCCTGGCTGACCGTCGTCGCCGTACTCGCCTCGCCGACGCTCGTGGCGACCGTGACCGTCGTAGTGCTGGCGGCGGCCGGAACCGTTGCGGCGGTCGCCCTGGTGCGGGGTCCGCGCCGTGGTCAGTGCCGTGGTCCGGCGGCGGCGATTCTGGCCGCCTGCGGAATCGCCGCGGCAGCCGGCACCGTGACCCTGCTGCGCGTGACGGTCGCCGACACGACGCCGCTGCGGTCGGAGAGTGGCAAACCTCTGGTCACCGCGGTGGTGACCGCGGATCCGCAGTTCTTCACCGCCCGGCCCGGTGCCAGGATTCCGGTGCGCGTCGGCCAGGTGGGCCGGCTCCGCATCCGGCCGGTGGCGGCCGATCTGATGATGTCGTCCCCGCCTCCCGAACTGACCCCGGGGCAGCGGATCCGTGTGCGGGTCAGGGTGCGTCCGCCTCCGGACGGTCTGGCCGACCGGCTGACCGCCGCACGGCTCACCGCGTCCGGCGACCTCCGTGTCGTCGGTGAGGCGCCGGTGTGGCAGCGCTGGGCGGGCCGCGTCCGGCAACGTTTGCGGGAGCTGTCCGCGCACGCGATGAGCCCCCGGCAGGCCGGCCTGCTGCCCGGACTGGTCCTGGGCGACACGTCGGGCCTCGATCCGGGACTGGGCGAGAACTTCCGGGCCGCCGGCCTGACCCACCTGGTCGCGGTCAGCGGGTAGAATTCTAAATGGAGGTATGGGAGAATGAACGCGTCAAAACCGCTGGTAGCGCGCGAATACCTGCGCGTCTCGAAGGACGCGGGCAAGAAGGGCAAGAGCCCGGCGCAGCAGCACGACGAGAACCTTGAGTCGTTCGAGCAGCAGGGCTGGGTGGCGCATCACGCCGAGCCGTACGCAGACCCTGACATCTCCGCGTCGAAGTTCACCACCAAGAAGCGTACGGGCTTCGACCAGCTCATCGCCGATCTCGAGTCCAATGCCTTCGATGCGGACATCCTGGCCATGTGGGAGGCCAGCCGCGGATCGCGTCGGGTGTCGGAGTGGCTGTCGCTTCTCGAACTCTGCGCCGACCGCGGGGTCCGCATCTGGGTGACGGCGAATCAGAGCCTCTACGACCCGAACGTCCCCGCGCACCGGAAGACCCTCCTCGACCAGGCCGTCGACGCCGAGTACGAGAGCGCCAAGATCAGCATGAGGATCAAGCGAGACGTCCGCGACGCTGCCAAGGCTGGCCGGGTGCACGGCAAGAACCTCTACGGCTACAAGCGCATCTACAAGCAGACGCCGGACGGCTCCAAGCTCGACAAGATCGTCGAGCACCCCGAGCAGGCCCCGATCGTCAGGGATGCCGCGGACCGCGTCATGAAGGGCGAGAGCTTCTACGCGATCGCCAAGGACTTCAACGAGCGCGGCATACCGCCCCGCCGGCCCAGCCACGCCAAGGACGGCCGCCGCAAGAACATCGGCTGGACCGGGGGAGCGGTGAAGCAGATGCTCTCGATGCCCGCCTACGCGGCCAAGCGACAGCACCACGGCGAGATCGTCGCCGACGCGCAGTGGCCCCCTCTGATCGACTACGACGAGTGGCTGAAGCTCCAGGCCATGCTGTTCCGTCCCGAGCGCCGTCGCAACCCGAACATGTGGACCGTCAAGCACCTGTGCACCGGAGTGGCCTTCTGCGGCGTCGAGCGCTGCGGCGCCCGGTTGCGAGTGGGCAAGCAGAACAAGGGCTCCATGCCCAAGGTCCCGGGGCTCGGCGAGGCCACTACCGCCGAAATCCACGCGGCCAAGAAGGTCCGCGACGCGGCGCTGGCCAAGCGGCGCGAGGAGTGCATCTGCTCCGAGGGCCCCGACGAGGACGGGGTCCCCGGCGCCGACCGCTGCCCCTGGCACTACCGGACCTACACGTGCTCGGGCTTGCCCGGGGTCGACGGCAAGCGCGGCTTCCACGTGGCCATGAAGGTCGAGTACCTCGACGAGATCGTCACCGCCCTGGTGATCGCCCGGCTGGCCCGCCCGGACTTCCTGGCCATGCTCGGCCAGCAGGACGGCGAGGTCGACGCCCAGCGCCAGGAGCTGCTCGACGCCATCGCCAAGAACCAGGCGTACCTGGAGCAGGTCCGCGAGCAGGCGGCCGCCGATCGCGACCTGACGATCTATCGGGACCAGCGGGACCGGATCGAGCCCCTGATCAAGGCGGCCAACGACAAGCTCGCCCGGCTCGCCGACGCCGACCCGCTGGTCCTCTCGATCGCCGCCACCGGGGACGCCGAGGTCGACCAGGAGGCCCGCGAGGCAGCGATCGAGGCCGTCTGGAACCGCCTCGACATCGTCGAGAAGCGCCGGGTGATCGCGGCGATCATGGAGCCGCACGTGAAGCCGGCCGCGCGCAGGGGCTCTCGGACGAAGGACCTGGATCGGGTCGTTCCCGGCTATCGCTGATCGCCGCATCGCCGCGGAGCGGCCACCGGGCCAGTGATGTCACACCCACTGGACAGGATGGTCGCCATGGACCCGTTGGATGAAGACCTCGCGGGGATGCCGACCCTCGACGAGAGGATCAAGTTCACCTGGACGCGCCGGCTCTTCGAAGCGCACCTCGAGCGCGACCTCGACGGCGAGTACGACCCCGAGGTACTGCTGGCGATCCGCGCCCAGGGCACCGCCGAGGCCATCGCCGCCCTGGCCGCCGAGCTGGTGTTCGCCTCGCCCGACCGGCGGGCCGGCATCGCCGCCACTCGGCTGTCCGAACCCGTCCACGCCCACGAGATCGAGCAGCTCCACCGCGAGCTGCAGATGCTCGACGCCCCGCAGGACCTGGTCGACGTCGTCACCCGCTCAATCCCTCGATGGCGCTGGCAGGACCAGCAGCCGGACGCCTGCCAGCTCCGCGTGCATCCGTTGATCAAATGCGACCCCGACCGTTGGTCCTTGCCGGCGGGATGGATCGGCGTAGTCAACGAGCTGAACCAAGACCTGTTCGACGCCATCGGTCCGTACGACGTAGGCGCAGTCGGCCAGAAGCTGAACCGGCTTCGGTATCAAGCGGTGCCTGCCGGCGGCTTCACCGACGCCAACCGCGGCATCGTCACCGAGCTGCGCGACCGCGCGATCGAGGCCTCCCGCCGAACGTGCAGCTACTGCGGGAGGCATCGCGACGACGCGGACCCGTACACCGACCGGTGCACCGAGCATCCGCTGAGTACCCACCCCACGCACGTCCGCGCCCGCCTGCCCGGCTGGCGATAGTCCTCGAAGGAGACACCAATGGAATACCGACCGTCCGAGGCCCGAATCCTGGCGATCATCGCCGCCGTCGACGCCGGCGAGCGCATGGAAGGCGGCGAGTCCCTGACCGACGCCGACAAGGCCGCGATACGACGGGTCCTCGCCGGGGAGACCCTGGTCGAGCAGGAGAGAGCAAACATCCTCGCCGAGCTGGAGGCCTCCCGCACCGCACCGCCGCCGCCCGGCCCGCCGATCGACGACAACCTGCTCGGGCTCACAGATCCCGACGAGCTGGCCCGTGCCGTGCGGCGCCTCGCCAGTTGCCGCATGGCTGAGCTGATGGCCAACTCGGCCGTCCTCAACCGACAGACCCCCGAGGAGAGCCATGACCCATGACAACCGCCCGCTGATCGCGCTGGACATCGACGGGGTGCTCCGCCCGATCGACCCCGACCCGAGCCTGTTCGAGTCCGGCTGGCAGAC
The DNA here is from genome assembly GCF_047600565.1 of Gordonia sp. (in: high G+C Gram-positive bacteria). GTDB lineage: Bacteria > Actinomycetota > Actinomycetes > Mycobacteriales > Mycobacteriaceae > Gordonia. Next base: position 1,411,914 of record NZ_JASGKN010000001.1, on the reverse strand, counting down.
CCGCGAAGTGACCGTCACGCCGGAGAACTGGCCCCGACGCCGCTACCTGATCGGCCCGCCGCCCCACGCCGTGCAGTTCCCGATCACCTTCAACCCGGCGCACGGCGTCTGGATCAACCGACTGATCGACCGCGGCGTCGAGTGCGCCTGGCTGACCAGCTGGGAGGAGACGGCGAACGCCTTCTGGCCCGAACTGCTGGGCATCCCCGAACTGCCCATGGCAGCGTCCCACGAGCAGGGCGACCTCTCGAAGATGTCCATGACCGCCGAGGAGTGGAAGTTCTACTCGATCACCGAACGGCACGCCGGTCGCCCCATCGTCTGGATCGACGACTGGAACGCGCCCTTCGACGAGGAGCGGTTCGCCGGTTGCGGTCGTCCTGCCTGGATCTTCGAGGACGAGCCCTGGGGCACCCCCGACGCGCTGGTCATCACCACCGACGCACGGTTCGGACTCACCGCCGAGCAGATGTCCCGCGTCGATGCGTTCGTCGACCGATTCCTCCCACCGAAGGGCTGAACGTGACCGACCCGCACACCTACTTCGTGATCCCCGATGTGCATGCCCAGCTCGACGTGCTCGACGCTGCCCTGGAACTGGTGGACCTCGACGATCCCGGCACCCGACTCATCCAGCTCGGCGACCTCGTCGACCGAGGCCCCGACTCCCTCGCGTGCCTGGCCAGGATGCGTGATCTCGACACCGGCCCCAACGGCAGCCGGGTCACCGTGCTGCGCGGCAACCACGAGGAGTGGTTCCGGCTCTGGCTCGAAGCGCCCGAGGACAGCTACACCTGGCTCTACGCCGATCCGATGCTGCAAACGGTCTCTTCGTTCCTGCCGGACATTGACAAGCAGCACCTCGAGAAGCGCTTGATCTCAGTGGCTCGCAACCTCGACAAGATCCAGGTGATCAGTACCGAGGTACGGGACCAGGTTATCGAGGCCCACCCGTGGCTGCCCGGGTATCTCGACCAGATGCCGTTCTTCTACGAGCACGAGCACTTCATTGCCGTGCACGCTGGACTGGATGAAGAGGCTGGCGAACATGCGCTGCTCGGCGCCGACCCGGTGGCCATGATCGAGAAGTACCCGCCCAGCTTCGGCGCCCACGACGTCGGCAAGCTCATCGTGGCCGGGCATGTGTGGGCCCAGGAGATCCGCCCAGATGAGCGAGCCGATCCCTACCTCGACGAGGGCCACCTCTACCTCGACGGCGGGCCAGAGCGGCCGGACGGCCAGCTGAACCTATGCCGCTTCGATGCGAGCTCGCGCGACTGGTTCTACCGGGCCGTCACCGCTGGAGGCATCACCGAGGAGCGGCCCGTCACCCGGACTGACCGCTGAGGAACTAGGCGTCGCAACCGACCCCGCCGGCCGCACGCGGCTGGCGGGGTCCGCTCCTTTTCAGGTGCTACGTCTACGGGATCACTGCGTCTATACCCGCGACGAACGTGCGAAGTCACGCAAGATCATCAGCGACCTTCGCCTTGTCCACCGGTTCGCGTTTGATGTGCCGTGGTCCGGACTGACGTTGCAAGTCGCCCTCGTGCACGATCTGGTTCCTGCGGTGGACGATGCGATCCAGTCGCTGCTGGAGTTCTGATTTGCTCTGCGGCGGCGTGAAGTGGGCCTCGACTTTCGCGAATGGGTTCCTGACGTCGAGCAGGCGCATCCCACGCTCGACGCCACGGCTGCTCTGGAAAGTCATCGTCAGGATGACGCGCTCGAAGGACTCGGCGCGCGCGCACCTTCGGCCTGATCCTCTCCCGGTCCGCCACGACGGCCTCGCTCAACGAGATCAGCTCCTCGAACGGTACGTCGAGCCGCTTCAGCGCCGTCGGCAGCTTGTTCAGGGGCACGTCCGCGACCGCCCAGTGCAAACAGGTGTCTAGCGCCGCCACGCCCTGAGCGAGCGCGAACCGACGCAGTCGTCAGCAACGAGTAGATCGGTCACTGTGTCGGCGGCGCTTAGGAGACCGTCCGCTCGATCGAGGACGTCAACGGCAGCCTGAAGCGGAGAAAGTGGCACGGCCTCGAACTCTAAGCGAACAGGAGCCTGGCCGATGGCTGCACCCGTGAAGCCGTCGATCAGGCAACTGCGGCCGAGTTGCGCGCCGTGACCGTCGAGACGCAGATCGAGAGCTCCGTGAGGCCTTGTCGGCCCTCAAACCAACCCCAAAGAAGTAGTCGCCGGCCAAGAAGTCGGCTTGATTTGGGCCTCGCAGCAAGACTCCGTCGGCCAAGGGGGTCGCCTATCTATCAAACACGGTGAGATCGAGGTCGTGGATAACTCTGTGCAGGATGGTCCGATCGCCATCCGCGAAGTGGTAGAGCACGGTGAACATCTCATGGGGCAAGTAGAAGTAGGGCGGATCGTCGTCCGCGTCGATGCTCAGCAACTGGTCGTCTTCAAGATGTCTGGCCCAGGGCACGACTTCATCGTGACCGCCCTGAACCACACCTTCGATCTGCGAAGTTTTGACCCCAATCGAGCCGTGGACCTCTCTGCCGTGCACCAGGATCATGACGAGCAAATCCCGCGCCTTGCTGGGCTGACCGTCGACTCGCTTGATCAGCTCTGCGAACAACTCCCGGTAGTAGCCACGCTCTTGATCGTCCAGGTCGCTCTCAATCCTCTCGAAGTTCTCAGCAGGCCTGGGCGCTGGCGACGAAGTAGTGGTGTCGACAAGCCGTTCGAGTTCGACGAGAGCCTCTCTGTATCTGGCCTCATGCTTCAGCTTCATGTCGCGCACCACCTCGACCGTGTACTCGTGTTCGAGATCCTTGTTGTCGATGTCCAAGTGATGCTCCGTGCACATCAGCATCAGATTTGAAGGTTCCCTGAGCTCCTCGTCGCTGAGCTCGTGTTCGCCGCGAGCCGCATCCAACTTCACACCGTGGATGTGGGCGACCTGGCAGTTCCACGTGCCGTTGCTCTTCAACAACGGCTTCTTGCACCCGTCGTATGCGCACTGATTGCCTGAATAGAGGTACAACTCGCGCGTCGTCGGACCAGTGGGAGGGAGTCGATTCCGATCAGAGCCGCTCTTCTTCGTCGCCACAACTCTGACCATATCGAAGACCGTCCCATCGCGGCCCTCTGCGCCGCGATCCCGCGAGCGTCATCGCTGACCGGCGTACGCCCGCGTCGCCACCGAACGAGCTGCGACCCCCGCGTCGGGCGCGCTACGGCAGCGGGTCCGAGAAGTGTGCGGTTGCCGGCGCGAACCTGTCGGTCTTCAAGTGAGCTTCGGCCACGCTGGCGTAATCCGCGCGAACCTCATCCGGTACGGTCGCCGGGCGCGATGCAGTCCGTCGAGACCGTCCGCCGCCGCGACCGCGTACTCAAATGCCGAATGCAGATGCTGGAGCAGGTGCGTGTAGCCGTTGGCGGCATGCACGGCGTTCTCCTCTGGGCTCAGGATCATTCCTGCGGCGAGCGTCCCGTCGGGTGTGGGGTGTCCGCCGAACTCGCAGTGAAGTGAGTAGTCCTTGCGCCGGAAGTCGTTGTCCTCGTCGGAGTACAGCCGCGACGGCTTCCAATGGGCCTCGCGCTCCTCGCGACTGGACTTGAGCCAGTCCATGATTTCGCCGGGGGCCACGCTGAACTTCCACAGCAGATACTCACACTCGACCACTTGGCGAAGCAGCGCCGACCACGAGTAGTGGTTCTTGTCTGCGATCATCCCCAGTACTCCGGCGGACAAGGTAGTCGCGGTCATCGTCACCCGCGCGAGACCGCTGTAGGCCAGGCCGGCCTCGAGGTCGCCGCTCTCACGCAGTGACCGCGCAACTTTGTATGTCTCGTCCGCGACCCGTCCAGTCAGCCGCATCACGGTACTCGCAGTCTTCTGCCTGCTCTCGGCCATTGCCGGGTCGACTGCGTAGAGGGCCAGAGCCGTCATCGCTGCGGCGTTGTCGGTTAGCTGGACCGAGGGGTCCTGCGCCTTGAGCAGCCGCGGCAGCTCGCCCACGACCTTGTTCGGATGCACTCCGGACCCCTCTGCGATCAGCGTTGCCGCGTTGGCGGCGATCTCCTGGGCGGCGATGGCCAACAACGCGGTGTTGCAGGTGATCTGACCGGGAACGCCCCCGTCGATGACGACCGACAACAGTGATTCGAGGATCGCGTACTCCTCGGCGAAGTCGGGGTCACACTGTGAGACGACCGACGCGAATGCGGCCGCACCGTTGGTGCCCGACTCGATCGTGAGCTTGCGGACCAGTACCCCCGCGATATGGACCAGCGGGTCGAGCGCGGCCTCGACAGCGGGCACGTCCTTCCGCTTGATCGCTGCGTCGAGACTTCTCTCGAGCCCGCGCATGCGACCGTTGAGCAGATCTGCGCCGGTCAGGCACAGCTCCAACTGCTTCTTGTTCACGCGCCAGCCGGCCCTCGCCCGGTTGCCTTGTCGTTGAGTTCTGCGGTCGTGCGCGTGCCCAGCGGGCGACCGTCGACGTCCCGCACCTCGACGGTAGACACGCGGCCGCGCAGCCAGGTGCCGTCCTCGTCGTCGAACGCCGCGGGGATTCCGAACAGTTCCGCGAGATTGTCGAACGCCGAGGTCTCGATCAGGGCCCAGTACTCCGCGCCGGACTTCGCCGGGTCCAGGACAACGGTGACTCGGCCATCACCAAAGCGCACGTCACTAATCGCCTTGGCCACCATCACCCCGGCCTCCGCGCGCGCAGACGCGAACCTGCTGAAGGCGTCCACGATCTCATCGTCGGAGGGCGGGGTGCTGTAGTTCCTCATGCTTCGGACATTAGCTGGCGCCTACGACAATCACCGCGGCCGGCGCAAGCGCAGGCCGCTGAGTCTCACAAAACCTGACCGGCGATTTCAGCCTCCCGCCTCCGCCATCTGCATCGCAAACTCAGGCGGCGATCCCCTGGCACGCGACGAGGTCATTCCGATGGCTCCCCCGGCTGCTCAATGCCCGGTAGGGTCCACCACACCTGCTGGCGATCAGCCTCGTCCTCCGGAATCCGATCGACCTTGTACAAGAGGAAGTAGCGATGCTCCGCCGGCCGCATGACGGCGGGGAACGGGTCGCGCTGGCCGGCTTCCACCGCTTGCTTCAGCTTGTGGCCATCGAGCACCTTGGCGCAGCTCGTGGTTGCGCGGACGTCCGTGATCGGCAGGACTCGATTGCCCAGCCTCAGTGCGAAGTCGCTGACCGGGACGTTCACAGGCTGGCCGTCAGCGAGGAGTCTGTCAAGTTCGACGACGTCTATCTGCGCCGGGATGACCTCCACGTTGAAGTTGGCGGCACCGGGGGATTCGATGAAGTACCCCTCCAAGACGGCTCGGGCGACACGCAGGTCGATCCGCTCGCGCGTCGAAATCTCGGAGGGCATCTTGAACCTCTGATCCAGGTCCTCTTGGATCGCCAATAGGTCATAGGCCGCCGCCGCTAGCTCCAGGAGTGCGTCGTCGATGTCGTAGTCACTCGTGAACGTGAACGCGTGCTTCCCTTCAATATGCACCTCGCAGCGATTCGAGTCATCACTAAGACCCGATAGGAACTCGATGCACCGCGAAGTCTCATCCGGGTAGAGCTCTGCGAGCCGGTACTTCAACTGCATCGGACCTCCCGGCTCGCAGGAAGTCATCGCACCGAGTCCATCGACTCCGATCGCGAAGTCGAATTCAATCTCGATGCGTTCCAGCACCCGGAACGCCATCGATCCGCCCTCGACACCGTCGCCCGCGTGTTCTAGCACCGCGTCCTGACTGGCGAGGACAGCACCTGACGAGTCCACGAACCTGAACTCGGCCTCGCGCGGCTCGGTGCGCGAATGGGCCGCGATGACCACTCCCGGGTTTGCGATCTCTGTGTTGAACAACGGGTGGCTGCTCTGGACTGCGGCGCGGTTCACGACGCGCGACGACAGGTAGACATTTCCCCGGGCGCCGAACGCGATCGAACGCTTGAACGGTGCGAGCTCCGGGTCGTCGGCAGACTCGAACTTGAAGCCCAACTCCACTCTGATCGGATCGTCTGTCGCTGCACCCGGGTGCTTCGGCCGTAAGCCGTACGTGATCGTGTTCTCGGTGATCGTCATGTCGACGCCCCAGTGAGGATTGAGCGCGCTTGCGAGGTCACGCAGATTCGTCAGCCGATCGCCGAGGTCGTCCGGGCGTCCGAGGAGTGGGGCGGTTTCGAGGCCGTATTTCCTGACGAGGTGTTCGAGCTGATCACGAACAAGGTAGTTGTAGATGTCGGGCATACCCGCGATCATCTCGTCCAAGTCGTCGGAGTCCCAGATCGTGATCTTTGGCCCGTCGTCGTCGGCCAGCCCAACCACGAACCGGCGCTCCCCGGGAGTCAGGTTCTTCGGCACAACCAAGGTCCACTCGTACGGTGGTGGCTTCAGCTTCAGTGCGGTGTCGTACGACTTCTTGATCTGATTCTGCCGGGTCGTCTTGCGGTCTCCGCTGAAACCGTCCGGGAAGTACTTGATCTGGTAGATCCGTCGCCGTTCACCTTGGTCGACGGCGAGGATGTCGATCCCGCCGTCGCCGCCGCGGCCATCAGGAGCGTGGACATCAGCGATACCCGCCCATCGGCGCTTGACCATTATCTGGACGATTCGCGAGAAGCCGTGTTCGCCTAGACCGACCCAGACGACAGCGCCCGTCGTCATGTGCACCTCTTTGGCTCCGAATCGTGAGCTGCACGTCGGCAGCCAAGACGGGAAGATTTCGGGACCCCTCTGACACCTGGCAGCGCTACCTCGAACATCTGTGCGTAACACACGGCGACACCTTTCGGGCAGAGCCCTTCGGCTTGATCTACCACCGGTCGATCAGTAGCGGTCGAATCGACTGCAGCTCCACCAGCACGTCGCGTAGGTCCGCCCCGCTCGTCCACCCCTCGATGAGCGCCTCCACCACCGCGCGATAGTTCCTGCCAGAAATCATCTCGTCCGGGCCGATTACCTCGACCCAGGGCGACTTCTCCTGCACTGCATCGACGTACGCCTTGGTCCCGCCCTAGCAGATCGACATCACCACGACCTCCACCGACGTCGGCTAGGACCGGCGGGCCGAACGACACCGAATGCTTAGGCCCGCTGGCGTAGCACGGGTCTCGGTCGTGCCCGGTGAGGACGACCATGCCGACGTTGCTGGCCATCGCTGCAATCGCGTCGTGCAACGCAGGGTCGGACCGGCCGCGCGGATGCGGTGACGCTAGAGCCGAATCCTGAGCGTACTGGTAGTGCCCCGACGCAACGTCCGAGATCACGAGCACTTTGCGGTTCCGCTTGGCCATCGTTGGACTATACCGACCAATGCCTTCTCGCATGCGGACGCGACGGGCCCTACTCTAGTAACAGAAACTGTTACCGTAACTGGTTCTGTTACTGAGGAGCACGATGGGAACGAAGCCGATTACGACCGAGTCCGCGCCTGATTCGGCCCTCGCCGCTGCGTACGCCCGGCTCGTGGCCGACGGCGATGTTGGCGTCACGGTTCGTGCGCTCCGCGAAGAAGCAGGAGTCAGCTCTGCCGCCGCCGCCGCGTGGCTCAAGGCCAAACGAGAGTCCGACCTGGCGGCCGATGTGCCCGACGGCCTCATGGCCTACTTGAAGCCGTTGTGGGAGCGTGCGCTCGCCACGGCCAGGGACACGGTCGCCCAGGCCCACGCCGACGAGTTGCTCGCGCTCGCCGACGAGCGCGACTCCGCGCTCGAGTCGGCCAAGATCGCCCAGGGCCGCGCCGCCGAGGCGTCCGGCAAGGCGGCTCAGCTCGGTCGGGAATTGTCTGCCGCCGAAGCCGCCCTGGTGGACCTACGGGCCTTCCGGGACCACTGGGTCTCCGAGGCCGAGGGGGCCCGCCGCGCCGCTGCCGAGGCGATCGCGTCGCGCGCAGAGGCCGACAAGACCGCCGCCACGACCGCAGCGGAACTGCGTGCGCGCATCTCCGAGCTGGAGGGCGAGATGAAGGGGTTGCGCGCCGCCTCGGCCGGTCAACCCAAGGGTCGGCGATGACTGCGCATTCGACCAACCCGCCCACGGGTGTCGGACCCGCGCGAGACGATGGTTCCATGCGGCACGACGACATCGCCTCCCTGCAGCGGCTCAGCCCTGCATGGAAGCTGCTCAGCGCCTCGAACGCGCCACTGGTCCTGTCGTTCCTCGGCAGGGTCTTCATCGACGAGAACGTCCGAGAGATCTCCGAGACCGATCTGGTCGGCCGCCTCGACGACGAGCTGTACGCGCTGGCCCAGCAGCTCGGGCCCGATGCCTACCCGAGGACCGCCAAGCAGTACCTCGCTGATTGGTCCTCCACCGAGGCCCGGTGGTTACGCAAGTACTACCTGCCCGGCGACGACGAACCCCGCTACGACGCGACCCAGGCCGTCGAGCGCGCGGTCGCCTGGGTGAAGGGGTTGCGCGAGCGGGACTTCGTGGGCACCGAGTCGCGGCTGAACACCGTCTTCGACCTGCTCCGCCAGATCGTCCACGGATCCGACGCGGACCCGGACGCCCGCCTGGTCGAACTGCGGCGACGGCGCCTCGAGATCGACGAGGAGATCGCCGCGACCGAGCGGGGCGAGTTCACCGTCCTCGACCCGCTGGAGCGCCGGGACCGCTTCCAGCAGTTCGCCGAGACGGCCCGCGCACTGCTGTCGGACTTTCGCGAAGTCGAGGCCAACCTCCGTGACCTCGACCGGCAGATGCGCGAGCGGATCGCGACCTGGGACGGCACCAAGGGCGAACTTCTCGACGAGTTCGTCGGCAACCGCAGCGGGATCTCTGCGTCCGACCAGGGCCGCAGCCTCAAGGCCTTCTACGATCTGCTGCTGACCTCTGACCGGCTCGCGGAGATGACCAGGCTCATCGCGGCCGCTGCCACTCTCGACGGCGTCGACGCCGCCGACGAGCGCCTGACCCGCATCCACTACGACTGGCTCGCCGCCGCCAAGCGCGCCCAGGACACAGTCGGGGCGCTGTCGGAGCAGCTGCGCAGTTTCCTCGATGACCAGGTCTGGCTGGAGAACCGGCGCGTCATGGACCTCCTCCACAGCATCGAGACCACAGCGGTGAGCCAGCGCGAGGACCGCAGCAATGCTTTCTCGCACGAGATCGACGCGCTGGGACCGGACATCAAACTGCCAATGGAACGACCGCTCTACCGCAAACCGGTAGCGGCTAGCATCGACAGCAGTGGCATCGAGGCCGGCGTCGCCGAGGACGTCGGCGATGCGCTCTTTGAGCAGAATCAGGTCGACCCCGCCCCGCTCATCGACAACGTCCGCACCGCACTTCGGCGCGGCGGCCAGACAACGCTCGCCCAAGTCGTCGCCGACGCCCCGCTCGAGCGAGGGCTGGAGGAACTGCTCACCTACTTCCATCTCGACGACGGGGCCTTCGACACGCGGTTCGACGACACTGCCACCGACGCCGTGGCATGGGTGGGCGCCGACGGGATCGAGCGCACTGCCACTCTTCCCCGCGTCATCTACGCTCGCACCAGCGAGATCGGGGCCCGATAATGACTCGCGCCGTGCCCCGCGACCAGCTCAACCTGTCGATCCCGGTCACGACTCTGCTCAAGGGCGTGCTGTACCGCGACGCCAACGAGACCGCTTGGCTGCACCTGCAGGGGCTGTCGACGCAGGTGGGCGACTACGTCTCCACCTTGGGCCTGGAGGTCGTCGTCGACGAGAACCAGGGCTTCGCGTTCCTGCGTTCGCTGCCCGACGAGGAGCTCGAGGAGCGGGGGATCGCGCGACTCGTCCCGCGCCATCGCCTGTCCAAGAACACCTCGTTGATGCTGGCGCTGCTGCGCAAGAAGCTGCTGGAGTTCGATGCCAGCGACGCCGGCACCCGGCTGGTCCTCGACATCGAGCAGATCCGCCAGCTGATGCAGCCGTTCATGCCTTCCGGCGAGAACCAGGCCCAGGCCGTCGACAGGATCGATGCGACGTTGAGCAAGGTCGTCGACCTCGGCTTCGTCCGCCACGTGCGCAAGCAGGAGGGGCAGTACGAGGTCCGTCGCGTCATCTCCGCGTTCGTCACCGCCGATTGGCTCGCCGACTTCGACGAGAACTTCACCGGCTACGCCGACACTCGGTCTGAGGACACCTGATGGGCACCGACACCGAGATCGAGGCGACTGACGCGACGACCGGGCTTCCCGGCTTCCGCCTCCAGCGCCTCCAGGTACTCAACTGGGGAACCTTCGACAGCAACGTGTGGACGCTCGATCTCGACGGCCGCAACGGCCTGCTGACCGGTGACATCGGGTCCGGAAAGTCCACGCTGGTCGATGCGCTGACCACGCTGCTGCTCCCGGCCAACCGGATCTCCTACAACAAGGCGGCCGGTGCCGAGACCCGTGAACGCGACCTCCGTTCCTACGTCTTGGGCCACTACAAGTCCGAGCGCAACGAGAGCACCGGCGCCTCCCGGCCGGTGGCGCTGCGCGGCACTTCCAGCTACTCGGTGATCCTCGGCGTGTTCGCCAACGCCGACGCCGGCAGGCAGGTGACCCTCGCCCAGGTGTTCTGGCCACGCCAGGACTCCGGGCAGCCCGAGCGCTTCTTCACCGTCACCGACCGTGCCCTGGACATCAAGGGCGACTTCGACGACTTCGGGCCCGATCCGCGCACCCTGCGCAAGCGGCTGAAGAAGGCCGGTACCCGCCCGTACGACAACTTCCCCGAGTACGGCCGCGACTACCGCCGCGCCCTCGACATCCGGTCGGAGCAGGCGATGGAGCTGTTCCACCAGACGATCTCCATGAAGGCCGTCGCGAACCTCAACGACTTCGTCCGCCAGCACATGCTCGAGCCTGCCGACAACGCCGGTCAGGTGGCCGACCTCATCACCCACTTCGAAGCGCTAACCGCCGCGCACGACGCCGTGGTCCTCGCCCGCACCCAGATAGAGCAGCTCGCGCCGATACTGGCCGAGTGCGACAAGTACGAGGCCCACCACGGCGACGCGCTGGCCGCTCGCGCCCGCCGCGGTGCGCTCCGCTACTTCTTCGCCGAGCGCCGCTCCGACCTGCTTGCCGATCGCCTGGCCGCGATAGGCAGCGAGCACGCCACCGCCGAGCAGGACAAGGGCGCCGCCGACGCCCTCCTCGCCGAGCTGCGAACGACCCTGAGCGAACTAGAGCTTTCCCGGGCCGGACTCGGTGGCACCGAGATAGCCACCCTTACCGACCGCATCGAGGCGGCCGGGGCAACGCGAGATGCCCGCAAGCGCCAGTTCGACCAATACCAGCAGCTCCTGGCCGACGCCGGCTTGGATCCCGTGGAGGCCTCGCATGAATTCACGGCTCGAGTCGCGGAGACCGCGGCCGCAGTTGCCGAGCTCGACTCGCAGGCGACGGACCTGGGCAATCAGTTGTCCGAGCTGCAGTACTCCCAGCGCGACCTCAAGGGCGATGCAGCAAAGGTCAATGCCGAGATCACCGCCTTGCAGGGCCGCCCCAGCAACATTCCCCACCGGAACCTGGAGATCCGCTCGCGCATCGCCGCCGCGACCGGTCGCGACGAGGCCGACCTGCCCTTCGCCGGCGAGCTGATCGCCGTCCGTGACGACCAATCCCGCTGGGAGGGCGCCGCCGAGCGCGTCCTGCGCGGCTTCGCGCTGTCCATGCTGGTCTCCGCCGATGACTACCCGGCCGTGTCGCAATGGATCAATGACAACGACATGCGCGGGCGAGTGGTCTACTTCAAAGTGCCGGCCCGCATCGTCTCGACAAAGGCGTCGCCGGGGGTCGAGGCGCTCACGCACAAGCTCGACGTCAAGGACGGACCTTTCGCGTCCTGGCTCGAGAACGAGCTGAACCATCGCGCCCGCCACGTCTGCGCCGAATCCATGGAGCGCTTCCGCTCCGAGGACACGGCCGTGACCGCAGCAGGGCAAGTCCGGGCAGGCAGTCGACACGAGAAGGACGACACCCGCTCGGTCGGAGATCGTCGTCGCTACGTCCTGGGCTGGACCAACGAGCAGAAGGTCGACGCGCTCCTGGCCGAGGCAACCGAACTGGGTGAGGGCCTGGCCAAGGCGGCAGCGGAGATCGACGACGTCGTCGCGCGGCGCCAGGCCATCTCCGACCGCCGCCGAGCCATCGACAAGCTATCGGTCTTCGATTCGTTCGAACGCATTCGACTGGATGGGCACTGCGTCCCAGATCGCGAAGATGGTCGAGCGGCGGACCCAACTGGAGAAGTCGACGCAGGAGATCGCCGAACTCACCGAGTCGATCAACTCCACCAAGGAGATGATCACCGAGACCGGCGAGGAGCGCGACCAACTCGTCGGTCGCCTCACCTCGCTGCGCGAGGACGCCGAGCGCGCCGAGGCCGACCGCACCGATGCGCTGGCGATCCTCGCCGAGCCTGAAGCCGGCGATGCCCGCGCGCACTTTCCCGCCCTGACCGAGGCTGGCGCCGCGCCATCCACGCTGACCGAGTGCTTCCAGCACGAGAACGCGATGGCGACGGCGCTCACCGACGAGGCCGACAAGCACGACGAGCGCGCAGGCAAGATCGCCTCGCGGCTCGCCGGCAGGATGGCCGAGTTCAACCGCGATCACCCGTCGCACACCACCGACATCGAGGCCAGCGTCGCCTCGGCCGCCGAGTACCGTGCCCTCGGCGCCAGGCTGACCAATGACGACCTGCCCCGCTTCGAATCCGAGTTCGCCGAGTACCTGCGCAGCGAGACCATCAACGACATCGCGCTCTTCGCCGCATCGCTCGACCAGGGCGAGGACCAGATCAAGCGCAAGATCGACACCATCAACGACTCCCTGGCCGAGATCGAGTACAACCCCGGCCGATACATCCACCTCGAGGTCCACCCGAGCCCCAACGACGAGATCCGCACCTTCCGCGCCGACCTGCGCCGCTGCAGCGACGGCTCCCTCGACGCCGACACCGGCGACAAGTACGCCGAGGAGAAGTTCCTGCTCGTCAAGTCGCTGATCGAGCGGTTCCGCGGCCGCGAGGGCCACACCGAGATCGACCGCAAGTGGACAGCTCTGGTGACCGACGTGCGCAACTGGGTCACCTTCGCCGCCTCCGAACGCCGGGTCGACGACGATTCCGAGCACGAGAGCTACACCGACTCCGACGGCAAGTCCGGCGGCCAGAAGGAGAAGCTCGCCTACACCATCCTGGCCGCGTCCCTGGCCTACCAGTTCGACCTGGAGTGGGGGGCCAGCGCCTCGCGCGACTTCCGCTTCGTCGTCATCGACGAAGCCTTCGGCAGGGGATCGGACGACTCGGCCCGGTACGCCCTGTCGCTGTTCGCCAAGCTCGGCCTGCAGCTGCTCATCGTCACCCCGCTCACCAAGATCACCACCATCGAGCCCTTCGTCTCCGCCGTCGGCTACATCGAGAACAGGACGGGCCGATACTCCCAGCTGCAGTGCCTGACGATCGAGGAGTTCCGCGAGCAACGGGCCCTGCGCGCACTGCGCAGCGCCGCCGCCGAGGGCACCGAGATCGCATGAGCGGTTGGTCCACTCCCCAGGATTTTCGCGACCGGCTGGCCAAGCGGTGGTCCCGCGGCGTCTACCTCCAGGCCATGGCCGCCGGCGAGCCGTTCGAACCAGTCGACGCCAAGATCGCCGGTCCCAGGACCGCCGAGCTCAACAGCCGCCGCGCCGAGGTCGCCGACTGGATCTGCGCCTGGCACGCCCAGGCCCAACGCCCGGAGACCGACGTGGTGTACCGGATAGTCGGCGGACGCGGGTTGGTGGGGCACAACAGCGTGCCCGACCGGTTGCGCATCTCCTCGCTAGCCGATCTGGAGCGCTTCCTCGGGACTGCGGCCCAGACCCGGCGCTACCGCGAGATCCTCGCGCTGACCGCTGACCGCCCATCATTGCGCGAGTGGGCCGTCAAGCGGCCGATGCGCGCGCTGGAGCACCACGACCGCTTCGAGCAGCTCCTGGCCGCCCTGGACTGGATCGAGGCCAACGCCGGCACCGGCTGCCAGCTCCGCGAGATCGACGTGCCGGGCATCGACACCAAGTTCGTCGAGCACCACCAACGAATCCTGCTCGAGCTCGGCGGCATCATCGTCGCGGATGACCTCGTCGATCCGAACGAGAAGTCGATCGCCGGTCGCTTCGGCTTCGCCACCCCCGACCGCCGCGTACGACTGCGCAGGCTCGACCCCGACCTCGCCTGGCCGATGCCCGGCTTCGACGACGTAGAGGTCCGGGCCGTCGACTTGGCTCGCGTCCCCATCGTCGTCGACCACGTGTTCATCATCGAGAACCTGGCCACCTACCTATCGTTCCCACAGACCCCGCGGTCGGTGGCGATCTTCGGTGGCGGCTACGCGGCAACGGTGGCAGGAGGCATCGACTGGCTCACCGGCGTCGACGTGGCCTACTGGGGCGACGTGGACACCCACGGCTTCGCCATCCTGGACCGCCTGCGCGCCTCGCTTCCGTCGACCCGATCAATCCTGATGGACCGCCGGACGCTCCTGGCCCACCGGACGCAATGGGGCACCGAACCCGAGCAAGTGACGCGAGAGCTGCCAAACCTCACGCCCGAGGAGTCGAGGCTCCATCGGGAGCTCGTTACGGGCGAGCACGGCGACCGAGTCCGGCTGGAGCAGGAGCGGATACCGATGGCTGCAATTGACCGCGGCGATCTCGGTTAGCCCAGGCCTTTCGGCGACCGCGGTAAAAACGGACCGTCGCCTGTCCTTCTTCTGTGGCATCGTCATCTCCATGAGTTCGAGCAGCATTGATGATGACTTGCGCCGACTACGCGCCGCGCGTCGGGAACGCAGAGGGCTTCCGCCCGACGACGACATCGTCAGGATCGCGACGTCGGGTTCGACCCAGATCTGGCACACGGAGCAGACGTCGAGCAGCGAACCGCCGCGGGATGTCCCCTACTGCGACTTCACCCCACTTTTCCGCGGCTTCGCCATTGCCCAGCTGGCGGACGTTCTGACCTCGGGCATCGACACCCCTCGCGGCGTGCCATTCTTCGCTCGCGTCGTCGACCTCTCGAAGCCGTGGGAGTTTCCACTCGGTCGCACCGAACCGGCAGTGGCGGTCTACGACTCGGCCCTCGCAGTCCGCAGCTTCGTGAGGGCACCCGAAGGGGCCGGCGACTCGTGGCGCCCTGATCTCCAGCGGTACCCGCACCGCAACGGAGACCTCTGCACGATGTTCGATATGAATGCTCCGCTGCATTTTCCCGGTTCTGTGACGGACGAAGAGCTATACGGCTTCGCCTTTGACGGTGACCCTCGGGACGCGCTCGTCCACGTATATCTCGGGGGCCGCAGGGACGAGGTCCTTGCACGGCTACAGGACCTCGATCTCCCACCTCGATTCCGCATCGCCTTAGACTGATGAACCTGAGCTGTGCCGCATTCAAGGGCGAGCCCGTTGGCGGCGCCCACGTCCATACTCAGTTGGGCAATGAGGTTTGGCCGGACTCGATCCACACGGACCACGCCGCCTCATTGGCAGCGCGAAGCCACTGAGCAGCGACACCAACCCTGCCGTTTGCGAATGACTCGGTGAGGAGATCAAGGACCTCTTGCGTATCCGGTATGAAGAGCAGCACGTACCGAGCCTCGCTCGGGTCGTAGTTGCCGCTGGACGGATCGAGCCGTTCCACTGCAGATTGAACCCGACTCCCGAGGTAATCGGTTGAGTACCCGTTCAGGTGATTCAGCGCGTCAATCGCTGCCGGACACTTCGCCAAGATCCGTAGCGAGGTTCGCAACCGTTCACTTGCCGCGTGAAGCGCAGTGGGCATGCGGGCCCTCCCTTCAAGAAGAAAGCCATAGCGGACGACTCATAATGGTGAGCATCTCACGGTGCTGTGCGCGGTGCCGACGAACGCGAGAACCGATGACACCGGTCTGCGGTTCCTGATCTGCCCATCCGCCCCGGCCAACAAGTTCACTGAGCGCAGTCAGCTCGAACAGCTGCGACCGAGAGGACCACGAAAGTCACACCCTCGATGATCGCCGGGAACTTGAGGTCAATCGGGGGCACCTCCTCAGGCTCGTCGTCGTCGGCGCTGATCGTCGCCAAGATCCGTCCGGTGTCGTTTGTCAGAGGGCGCTGGCAAACTGTGAGGTATGACACATCTTGACGGCCCGGGTCCACCTAGCCACAACCCGCAATGCCAGCGGGCAAACAAGCCGCACTGCGTCTGCTCATGCGTTTCGCTGTTGCACTCCTGCGACTTACTCGACGCTGCTTTGGCGCGCCGGCACCCGCACGGCGCCGACATGTCAGCAATGCTGACGGATATCTACGGGAAGGCCTTCACCGACTTCAATGATCCGAACCCGCCAGGGTCCGAACGCCGGGGCAACTGGCAGAGCTTGTCAACGAAGCCGTCGAAGAAGCAGATTGCGACGCAATACGAGCAGCGGATCGTCGATGTTTGCCTTCATGACGTTCTGGCGTGGGTCCACAGCGCCGCGCCGCTGAACGGATCCTGGCTAGCGTTCGGCGACGGGCTCAGGGCGCGACACAAGTGGGAGAGGGTGGGGCCTCGCCTGGCCGCCGCTATGTCGAGCAGCGGAATCGTATCCGACGACGACACGCGTGGATTCTTCTGGTCCGCGGTCCTTGCGGCGACGGCGAAGGTGCTGGCTGCGACCGCGGCGATGCCGTCTAGGGCTCAGATCGTAGCTGAAATCTCGCGTCCAAGCGCTGTGGCGCCGGGGGTCATCGACCCGATTCCAGCGGTTCCGTCGATGGCCAAAGTCGCCTATCCGCGCTTGTCTTGTGCGAAGGTCATCGAGGAAGTTCGATGCTCGTCAGCGGTAGACATTGCTACGGCTGAGGTCGAATCAGCACTCCGTGCGACTGCCCTGGGGTGGAATGACCAGTTGGTAGTGATTGGTACCGTTGGGATCACTGTGTGCCCAGACCTGTGGCGCTTCCCGACCGCGGTGCGATACCTCTTAATTCCAACTATTGTCGCGTTGCGACGACGGGGTGCGAGATTCAGCCTCGATGGCATACCAGGCCCCGGGGACCAGGTCGAAGCCCTGATACGTGGTGAGCTGAGGGAGAAGTGGAATCGCCACAACGGCCGCGGCGGCCTCTGGTGAGTGCCTGTGGTGCCGGCTCGGCCTGACCGTCCCAGCGACAGCTAGGTGGCCCGTTGCAGATCGAATGCAGAGCCGTGCTCGCAGGGCAGGGGAGCGCGGCCTCTTGATCCCCAACGTTCCGGCGCAGCAGCGCCCCGGCCTCCTGCGCCCACTGGCGACACGAAGCTAACGAGATAGGACTGGCGCGGCTTGCCAAGGCGCTCGAAGCACGCACGTCGCATCGGATAGGCCGCGCTTGCGGGGTGTTCTTCGAATGCGATCTTCGAATGCGAACCGCTGTTGAAGACCGCGCGGATGCTGCCGACTGGTTCATCGAAAAGTGTTGCGGAGTGTCGCATTATCTGACACATTCTGTAGTTTGTAGCTCTACGGCTACACAGGTGATCGGGCACCTAGAACAAGGGGACACATGTGGGGAACGCGGCTCTTCGTCGTGACAAACTGGCGGCATGCCTGCGTCTGCCAAAAACCTCTCGGAGCGAGCGAGGCGGGTGCGGACCTTGCGTAGGACGGCTCTCGCCGAAGCACTGGTCGCCGCACGGCACGAGGCCGGCCTCACCCAGCAACAGCTCGCCGACAAGGCCGGGCTTTCGCGGTCGGCGATCGCCCGACTGGAGACCGGCAAGGCGTCCATCGGCTCGGACCTACTATGGGATCTCGCCGTCGCGCTCGGCCAGCGGCCCAGCCACCTCTTCGCGATCGCCGAGGAGAACCCTGTCGCCGAGGAGACGCTCAAGCCGACCTCGTAGTTGCTCGGCGCCCCGCCCATTTCGGGGGCGATCGTGCACATAGACCTTTATTCCGTTTACGCACTCGATAGTGGCCAGTCATCGGCCGAGCTTGCCCAGCGGCTGTCCGAGCAGCTCGGCCAGGTCGCTCCGCACGACGGCCTGACCCGAGCCCGGATTCAGACCGCTCTGGCAATCCTCAGCGACCCCGGTCGCCGGTCGGCCTACGACGTGCTGGTCGCCGATCCGAGCATCCCGATCACCGAGCAGACGCTCGCGGCGATGAGCGGCGTGCCGCAGCCCGGCGCGGCGCCTGTGCCCTCGGCGCCCGTGACCGCCGCCCCGCTGCGCTCCGACCTCGCTGCCGCGTGCGGCCAGTTGAAGGGTTCGCAGAAGTGGACGCGCAAGAGCCCTTCGCTCAGGGCGGCGCAGGCCGAGCTGTCATCGGACGAGAAGGTCCTCGCCGTGCTCCCGGCGAATCTGGACAGCGCCGGAAGCGATTGGCTGGGCATGGAGTTGACCGCGTTCTGGACCGGCGCGCTGGTGCTCACGGACCGGCGTCTCGTCTACGCGATGGAGTCGCGCGTTGGCCAGGAACGCGCCGAGGTCCTCGTATCGGCGATGGACTCGGTGAACTGGACCAGACGCCTCCTGGAAGTCCTCATCACCATCTCGGCCGATGGCGACGAGCACGCATTCACGACCTACTCCACGAAGGACGCTCCCGCGTTCGTCGCCCGGCTCAACTCGATGGTGAAGCCGACCCAGTCGACGACATCGACGACATCAGCGTCATCGCGCTGGCCCGACCCTCCGCCGCCTCCCACGTCGGGTCCGCCACCCGGTTGGTACCAGAACCCGAATGACCCGGCGCAGCAGCGCTGGTGGGACGGGAGCACCTGGACCGAGCACATCCAGACGGCGACCCCGCCTCCGCCGCCACCGCCCAAGCCCACCGCAGAGCAGGAGAACAAATGAACGCGCCAGGCCGCATCGACCTGTATCGGGTCATCAATCTCGACCCTGCAGCGCCGCCGCACGTCCTCGCCGGCCAGCTGCAGCACCTGCTGACGCAGGTCGCCCCGGGTCCTGACCAGGCGTACCTGCAGCGCGCCCTGGCCATCCTCGGCGACCCGGCCAAGAAGCAGGCGTACGACGCGCTGCTCGCTGACCCCGCGGCGCCGGTCACCGACCAGACGCTCAATGCGATGGCCGGGCCGCAGGCCAACGTCGCGCCGGCCGCGCACCCTGCGCACCAGCCGACCCACCCGGGCCCGGTGGCCGCCTCGGCCCCGCAGACCGGCGCCATGCTCGGCCAGCCGACCTGGCCAGCGCCGGCGGCGCCCCGGAAAAAGCCGCGCTTCAGCAAGAAGGTGCTCGCGGCCGGCATCGGCGGTGCCGTCGTCCTGCTCATCGCGATGATCGGCATCGTCGGCGGGCTCAGCTCCAGCTCGGCCAACTGCGCAGACGTCATCTTCATCGGCGCCGCAGGATCTGGCCAGCGCAGCGCCGAGGCCATGGCCGCCGACGACGGCATGGGCAATATCGTCAACGACACCTACCAGAACCTCCTGTCCGACGCGAACGATGCCGGCAAGAAGGTCGAGAAGCGGGCCGTCGACTACCCGGCGCTGGACATCTCGATGGTGTGGAGCCCGGAGTACGCCAAGTCGATCGAGACGGGCCAGCTGATGGCGACCGGCATGATCCTCAACGCCATGAAGGAGTGCCGCAAGTCGAAGATCGTCGCCGTCGGCTACAGCCAAGGCGCGATGGTCATGCACCGGGCTCTCTGGGAAATCAAGACGAACGGCAACGTCATCGGCCTGCTGATCGCCGACGGCGACCGCGTCATCAACGACCCTAACGTTCTCTACGACGGCGGCGCAGCCAACTACCCGGGCATCGCCTACTCGAAGCTCGGCCAGGGACAGAGCGCGGTGTACCGCACGCGCCAGTTCTCCAACAAGTGGCGCGGCAACATCGGCTCCTGGTGCGAGAAGGGCGACACGATCTGCTCGAACCAACCGGGAGTCAACGAAGGGCTCGTGAAGGGCGGCATCGGCGCCTACGTCCACACCCACAGCTACGACGCCTCCGACTGGCGCCAATGGATCAAGCAGAAAGCGCTGGGCACCAAGTGAAGACGACGAACAAGCTGACATTAATCCTGGGCGCCGTCGCGACGGTGCTCGCCGTCTGCCTCGCGGTAGCGGCGGTCCTCCTGGTCCGCAGCGGCAGCGGCGGCAGCAAGGACGCGCCCTCGGCCGCGACCGAGCAGCTCGGTCCGATCGACGGACTGTCGCCCGGCTCGCAGGCGCCCAACAACGGCGGCAATGCGCCGCAGGCGCCGGTCGCAGGCGCCTACCCCGGCGCCGGCGGGCCGCGCCCGGCCACGGCGCAACCGATGCCCACGGAGACCAAGAGCGGGGCCGACTACGCGTATCTGCTCACGCCGTCAGGCAATATCGGCTGTGATTTCAGCACACAGAACGAGTACACCCGCCAAGGCCAGTGCGGCGTGAAGTCAATGAATGACACGAGCAGCCCGCTCGGCACCGAGCAGCTCGCCGGCAGCACCAAAGGCCGATGGCTGTTCCAGTTCTCCGACAACCGCGTCGGCGAGCCGGTGGGGAGCAGTGGGACGACCGGTTGGATGAACCAGCCGTCCAGCAAGATCACCACGGCCGCGTACGGCCAGCAGTACTACTTCGAGGACTGGGTCGCTGCCTCCGAGGAGTCAGGTCTAACGGTCTGGAACACCCAGACCGGCAGCGGGGTGTTCCTCTCGCGGGAGAAGGCCGAGCGCTTCGACGGCCCCGGTGGCCAGGGCTCGCCGCAGCAGTCATCGAACAAGGGCGAGCCGATCGTGCTCGGCTCAATGCCGTCGAACGGCCGCGGTTACGGAACCGAGCGTCCCCAGGAGGTGTACGCCGGTGGCGACCCGAGCAGCCGGATCACCGGCATCACATGGTCGAGCTGGGGCGGCGATCGAGCCGAGGGCACCGGAGCCGGCACCTACCAGACCGCTGGCAAACCCAGCGAGCAGGGAGTACCGGCGACCATCGTGGCCTCGGATCCAGGCGAGTGCGCTGGCAAGCGTGCCTACACGAAGGTCACCTATTACTTCCCGAGCAAAGGGGAGGCCTTCGGCAGTCGCAGCCCCATGAACGCCTGCTGGACCCGCTGACGCATCAGCGAACTTCAGACCGCAACAACGAAGGGAATCCCATGAAGAAGTTGACCACCACGACCGTCGTGGCCGCCACCATCGCGGCTGGTGCCATCGTCGGCACCACCGTCGCCGCGCCCGAGGCCCAGGCCCAGGTCTTCGACGGCAAGTACACCTGGATTCATTCGGGCGGCGGCCAGAAGAGCCGAGCTGCCGTAACCGTTCGACGAGGCGTGCTGTTCGGCCCAAACTACCGCTACCGGATTCGGTCGACTCCGCGCGGCGGCGTCATCAACGCCCAGTCCATGAAGTGGGTACTCAACCGCTACGGCAACGGCTACCGCGGACCGACCACTTACCGATCGCCGTGGACTGGGCAGGTCCTTCCGTACGGCAGCTCCGCGCTCATCCCGCGCTAGCTCGCGGCCCACATCGAGGAGAACAGCCCCCGTGAAGACGGTCTCCGCCATTGTTGTCGCGGTCGCATTTGTGGCCGGTACGGTTCTGGCCACCCCGCCCGCCGACGCCGCTATCGCACCCGGCACTTACTGGATGCAGGGCGCCTTCGGCTTCGGCATCACCGGTCCGCGGGCCAAGGTGGTCGTGCACGACGACAAGCTGACCTTCCTGACGCCCAAGCGGCACTCCACGGCTTACCACCGCACGGCTGACGGTGGTTGGTGCGACAACGGCAAGGGCGGGCGCTACGTGTTCCACCGCATGGGCACCGGGTACGTCGGTACCGGTTACACGCACGGCATCCCCAACGCCACCTTGGTCCTCATCCCGGCAACAACTGAAAGAGGGAACGCATGAAGAGAATCGCCACCGCCACGACCTTGGCCGCCGTCACCCTGGCCACTGTCGGTACCGCCGTGGTCGCCGCGCCCGCCGAGGCGCGCGTCGACGCAGGCCGGTACACGATCCTGTACACGCACAGCCAAGTACGCCCGTCGCTGATCCTGCCGATGCGGACCCCCGCACCCAACTCGCGGGGCCGTGCCGTGGTCCGTGGACGGACACTCTCCATCACCCAGCACTCGCCCCTCGGCCCGGGAACCACGCAGTACCGGATCACTCCGACGGCGCATGGCGGCGTCGCCAGCGATGGATGCAGCCGGATCACCCTCACGCGGAACAGCTTCGGATACCGAGGCCGACTCACCGACTGCATCGACTACCAGCGTGCCGTCGTCACGCTCGTGCGCCGATAGTGAAGGAAATCAAATGAGCAGCATGAAGAAGATCGCCGCCGGCCTCGTCGTCGGCGGCGCCGCCCTCGCCGGCATCGTGGCCATCGGAACCGGCGACGCCACCGCCACGGTCGACTCCGGTCTCTACAGCTGGGTGCAGGGCTCCCAGCGAGGCAGCGCCGTCGTGCGCGGTGGCACCTTGACCCTCAACGGAACCGCCCACATGCGCCTGATTTCCACGCGCAACGGCGGCTATGGCGACTGGGTCTTCAACCGCTATGTCCTCACCAAAGCCCCCCGTGGCACCTACAACATGACCTGCTGCGGCGCCGGGATTCCCATGGGGAACTGCGGCAGGCTCGTCCCGCGCCGCTGAGCGACCCGCGACCCCAACCCACCCATCGAAGAGAAGGAATCACGAATGAGCATCAAGACCAAGATCGCCGCCGGCCTGCTGGTCGGCGCCGCAGCACTGACCGGCACCGCGGCCATCGGAGCCGGCGAGGCCTCGGCGAAGGTGGCCCCCGGCCGCTACACCTGGGTCGAGAGCGGCATCTTCGGCACCGTCCAGCGCGCCCCGGCGACCGTCCGCGGCAACGCCGTCTACATGCGCGGCGCCCGCATGCCGATCGCCTCGACACGGGCCGGCGGGGTCATCGACTACTCCGGTGCCCGGTACGTGCTGAACAAGCGAGGCGCCGGCTACTCCGGCTCCGCGTACCTGGGCCCCTTCCGGACCGGAGACGTCAAGCTGCTCCCGCGTCGCTGAGTTAACACCGACCGAGCCCCGCTCCTGCTGCCCGCAGGAGCGGGGCTCTGTTCGTTTCCAGGCCCGTTGCAGCGGCGCAGCCGCCAGAAGAGCCCTCCTCGAAGATCCACGATCCCCAGGAGGAACCCATGACCATGTTCGCCGACGTCGTGCCCACGCCCCGCGTCTGGGTCGGCTGCCTGCACTGCTACAACTCCGGACGGCTGGTCGGCGAGTGGTTCGACGCCCTCGGCGCCGAGAACGTCACCACCCAGCAGGTCCACGGCGGCCGCCGGGTCGACCCGGTCGAGCACGAGGAGATCTGGGTCATGGACACCGACGAGATGCCCGTTTCCGAAGAGATGAGCACCGTCGACGCCGGCAAGTGGGGCGAGGCCATCGACTCGGTCCCCGCGCACCTGCGGCGGGCCTACTACGCGTGGATCGCCAGCGGCTCGATCGTCGAGGATGGCGACGGCATGCCCAGCGTCTCCGACTTCGAGGAGCGCTACGCCGGAGAATGGGACTCGCTGAGCGAGTACCTGCAGGACCTGGCCATCGAGTCGGGCCTGCTCAACGGCGTGGACGAGGAGATCGCCAACTACATCGATTGGCGGGCCTACGCGCGCGACCGCGACAGCGAATACACCGTCGTCGACGCTCCCGGGCTCAAGGTGCATGTGTTCCGGGACTTCTGAGCCCGACGACCACGACTGGACGCAGATCTACGCGTCTGAGCTGGTGCCGGGAGACGTGATCGCGACTGGCCATTTCGCGGGCGCGACTGTCGTCGCTCTCCACCACCGGCCCGGAACAGTCGTGCTCCTCCTCGCCCTCCCTGATCCGCCCCGCATCGACACCGTCCGCTACCGCGCTGGCCACAGCGTCCGCGTCGTGGACTGGTGACCCAGCCCGAAGGAGGCCCCGCATGAACAGCCGAGAACCCCGAGACCGCCGCGAGCACGAACTGATGACCATGGCCACGCGGAACCACCCCTGGTTCGCGGACCTGTTGTTCAAGGGCCTCGAGACCGGCTATCGCTTTCGCTTCGAGATCGCGCACGACGGTCTCGACGTCGACCTGATCCAGCGGCTGGAGGCGTCCAGGGCAGCGCGGCCCACCGTGGACGACTGGGAGGCCGAACGCGCCCGGGTCGCCGAGGTCACCGGCCGCGACCTGCCCACCGCCGACCACTACGAGCGCGCCGTCGGCATCCGCCGGCTGTTCGAGCAGCCCGAGCCGGAACCTACGCGGACCGTCACCGTCGAACTGCCCGTGAGCGCCGTCGACAGGTTGCACGAGATGGCCGTCGACACCGGCCTGGGGGACGCCGAGATCATCGCCCGCGCACTTCGTACGGCGACATCCGGCGACTGGATCCGCGAGCTGCGGATCACCCGGCCACGGACCAGGGCGTTCATCTCGATCACAAGCGGGCGGCCCGGAACCGTCCCGGTGTACTGGTACTGCGATCTGTTCGGACTGCGCGATCGCAAGAGCTTCGCCGAGGGCGCGGCCATCGACGTCGACGATGCCCTCGCCCAGGCGCGAGACCACCTGCGCGCGTTCGGGCTCTGAACCATCTGACAGACCCTCGCGGGGCTGGCGGCCAAGGCCGCCGGCCCCGCTCCATTTCGGCGCGTCGTGGAACCGAACGGCAGTCCTGTGCGTCTAAGGAACTATGGATCCGCAGACCCACGACGAAGACGGCTACTACGCGGCCGGCGAGATCGACGCCGCGTTCGAGGCCAGCCAGCCCATCGGCGACCTGCTCAAGTGTCTGGCCATGGAAGGGCTGCTTCGAACCTTCGGTGGCCCGACTGGAGAATGATCTACTTGGGGAACGCGCAGGGAGAGACGGTCCCGTCCACCAACGACACCTCGTAGTCCACGCCGTTCCAGCTCCCAGCCATCAGACGACCGTCTGCACCGATCCAGATCGCGGTGTAAGGCTTGTCGTCCTGGGTTCCGTGGGGGCTTTCCTGGATTTGCCAGACCAAGCCGCCGTCGCCGTTCACAGCAAAGACGTTGCGGTTGTAGACGACCCCTTCCGGCGGGGCCACCCGCACGATTCCGAGGTCACCGACATGCAATAAATCGGCCGCAGGGTACGGCAGTTCGACGCCAAGATCCGCAGCCGGTTCAGCCATCGGCATGCTTGAAATCGTAGTCAGCATCCATGAGTGCGCCAGCAAGTTCCGGATCGCTCGAATCGACCTCGCGTGCAGCCATCAGACCGATGTCCACCCATTCTCGATCTTCCGCGATCGGCTCACGGCTGTTGAGGCTCGCGAGCATGGAGTCCAGCTGCTCCTTCGCGTGCACGTACACGCCGTACTGGCTGTTGAGCTGCAATCGTTCGTCCACGATTCTCAGAGCAGTTACGGCGGACTGCTGCGCTTCCATTCTTGTGACCATGACCCTGCCTACTTCACACGATCGTCGAGGACAACTCGCTCACGCACTCATGCTTCGGGACCTGCCCGCAGCATCAGTTATCGGAGCGTCCAACCGACGCATCGACCGATCTCGTTAAGGGCGTCCGGATTCAGATCAGGGTAGTGGTCGTGAAACTTGGTCAGGATTTCCTCGACGCCCTCGCGCAATGACTTCGAGCCCCACTCAATTGGTGTGCTCGCCGCTTCTCGGGTGAGTCGAGTTACCTCCTCGGCCAGTGCCGCGCCGCGTTCATCGCCGAACCGCTTGCGAAGCGCGTCCTCATCCACACCTGGGATTGCCGTCTCGCCGATCGCAGTCACGATCGCTTCGTTCAGCGTCTTACTGTCCACATCCGCCATCGTTCACCTCCTCGTGAAGATCGTCGTGTGATGGGCTACTAGCCCGAGCAGCAGAGCGCCCGCCATCCTGATAGATGGCGGGCTCTTATCGTTGTGGGCTCGAGTCGGACGATCCGCGGTCCACTTGCTACTCGCTGCCGGCATCATCGACGTTCGAGACGTAGGGGTCGACCCCAGACTCGATCAGCCGGTTCTGGACCTTGAACAGCACTGCATTAGCAGAGTCCAAGCCCTTTGATGCCTCGTGCGCCTCCGCCTCGGAGACCTCATCCTCGCGCATCTCGACTTGATGAGCCCCAGCGTCATAGCGGACGTAGAACTTCCCGCCCTGCTCGAACACTGCGAACCCGCTGTCGTCCTGGAAAAGGTAGTGCTTCATTCGGAACCCCCTCTCGTCAGAATACCGGAGCCACGGTATAGCTGCCGGGCTCTACTGGCTTGATGACCGCTTCGGGGACTCGCCCAGGATATGTGAACCCACCCGGTCTCCAGAAGTTATTTGCACCGAACTCGTTGCCGCTTGGAATCCGCAGCCCCTGCGGTCGGGGAATGTCGATAAGCACTGGATTCTTGCCCAAGTATCCCGGGTCGAACCCGAGCAGTCGCTCGAGCGCCGAGACGTCGCCTCCCGCCTTCGCTATGGCATCCATGGCTACGGATCGCGGTAACACCCAGGTTTCCGAGTGCCCGATCCGCCCGTTCGGTGCTTTCGGTTGAATCCGCACCGCGCCGCCGTCGAATAGCCTTCGATGTGCGGCAATGTAGGACTTAGACAGATAAGTGCTGGGATCCGGCCTGTTCGGCTTCGGCGTATTTAGTACGCGCGTCTTGACTGCGATGTCGAGCGAATCTGCGTCGATCGACGTACCACGCTTGGGATACAAACTGCCCGATTTCCCGAGCAAGCGCCTCGCGGGGCAGTTCTCCCACTTTTTGGCAACGCTCTGCCCGACCCGACTCGCCGTCTGCTTTGCATGCGCAAGACCGTCCGAGACCTTGGCCATGCCTGCGCGTGCCGCGTCCTTCGCTGCGGCTTTGCCATCCTTGAAGCCCTCCTTGAGGGCAGTTCCAGTTCT
Source organism: Gordonia sp. (in: high G+C Gram-positive bacteria) (assembly GCF_047600565.1). Lineage (GTDB taxonomy): Bacteria > Actinomycetota > Actinomycetes > Mycobacteriales > Mycobacteriaceae > Gordonia. Next base: position 1,385,110 of record NZ_JASGKN010000001.1, on the reverse strand, counting down.
GGTCACCGCCTGGCCGGCTCCCTTGGCGCCCGCCCCCGCGCCCTTGACCGGGATGATAAGCATGCTGACGCCGAAGACCGCGTCGCCGACCAAGGCGCCTTTGTCGGCGTCCGGGTCGGCGAAGTCTCGGAAGTCGACTCCGATCCAGGCCTTGTTGGCTCTGGCGGCGCGATCCACGGGGTTCTCCGACGGGACGTAGGTGCCGCCGGTCACGCGGCTTTGCGTAAGTCGGACGAAGTCGTAGCCATTGCGGCCGCCGACGATTAGCGGGTTCTGCGTCCAGAACAGTTCGCCGAAGGATTTGCCGAATGTCTTGTACGGGGAGCGTTGGGCGGCCCACGCCCGAGACATCCGCGCTTTCGGGTCCTCGGAGGGGACGTACTCGCCGGGTTCGCTGTGGGATAGCTGGTACTCGTCATAGGCGCTGCGGGCCTTGGCGATCGCAACGTTCTGGGTCCACCACAAGTTCGCGGTCGCCTTCACCGGACCGACGACAACGCCTTTCAGTTTTCCGGCGACCGCCTTGTCCGCGGACCACAGGAAGTCAACGCCCTGCCGCCACAACGGCCGCAGCTTCGTGCGTTTGATCTCCTCGCCGTTGGCGTCGAGCTCGACTTCGACGTCCTTGTCAGTCAGGATCTGCTGCGATCCATCGGGGCGGATCGTGATCTTCTTCCAACCTGGCCGAGGCTCGTCCGGTCCGCCGACGCGGATGGTGACCCGCCCGCGTTTGAGATCGACGTCCACCCGGTCCCTGCCGGTGTGGGTGATGGTGGCGGTGCCGTCGAACCAGCTGGTGCGGACATACCCGTCGGTGTAGGCGCCGCGCCAAGGCCGACCGTTCTCGTCGTAGTCGACGTGCCCGAGCTCCTTGCCGTCCTTGTCGACGATCGTGTCGCGCTTGCGGCCGGTCACCGGGTCGATCCGGGTGGTCGTTCGCGAGTGGGTGTCGGGGTTGGTGGTGACCACCACCTGATTGCCGTTCTCGTCGCGGCGGATCTGCGCGCGTCCGCCCAGGCTGTCGGGGTCGGCGGCCCAGCCGTTGCCGTTGGCGTCGACGTGCCCGACCTCGGTCCGCGGCTTCCCCGGCACCTGCTCGTAGATGGTCACCGACCCGTCGGCGTGCTCGTGGCGCTGCTCGACGCTGCCGTCGGGGCGCTGCTGGGCCTCGAACCTCTCGATCCGGCCGTCGGCGTCGACCGACTCGGTGACGTAGTTCTTGCCGTCCCAGGTCGACTCGTAGTTCAAGGCTGCTGGACGGCCTGCCACCGTCTGGCCCCACTGCGAGCCCGATACGTTCTCGCCGGGCTCGTACTGGGTGTCGTAGCCGGCGCCGCCGTCGGTGAAGGAGGTCCAGCGCTGGAAACCGCCCTGGCCGTTGGCCACGACGCGGCGGCGCTGCCAGACCTTGCCGTTCTTGTCGTACACGGTCTGGTCCACGGTCTGATCGCCGTTGCCGACCGGGATCTGGTTGACCACCCGCATCCCGTTCGGGTCCTTCGATTCCCAACTCGTGCCCTCGGCACGACCGCGCGCATCACCGAGGACCTGGCCGGGCTGGGCCACCATCGGCGCCTTCATCAGCCGGTCCTCGACCGCGTTCGTGCCAGGCCCTGCCACCGCCACCTGCGGCGTGGGCGAGCCTGCTCCGGTCGGGGCCGGCGCCCCTGGTGCGCGGGGTGCGCCGCTAGCTGCACCAGGCGTGGTGCCCGCGGCCTGTGGACCGGCCGCACCAGGTGCGCCCGCAGCAGGCCCGCCGGCTCCTGGCGCCGCAGGTCCCGGGGCTCCTGGTCCCGCAGGTGCTCCAGGTGGCCGGTGGCCTTCGGTCGGTGCCGCAGGCGGGGTTGTTCGCGAAGCCGGTGGTGGCGGTGGAGGTGCGGGGGTCGGCGTCGGGCGCGTCGGCGATTGGGTCGCCGAACCCTGGCCAGGGGCCGCTGCCGGCGGCGGGGATGCCGAGCCCGGGCCCGGAGCCGGTGCGATCCGCGACCCCGACGAGGCCGGAGGAGGGGAGTTCGAGGGCTGCGGCGGCGCCGGTGGCGGCGTCGGCGGCTTGGGAGGGATCGGGGCCATCGCTACTGCTCGCTCGTGGAGGCGATGAGGATTTCGTTGATCGGCGGCACCAATCCCTCGGCCAGCTCGATCGAGCCGAGCATCGCGAAGTAGTCCTCGGTCAGCTTCTCGAAGTCGTCGAACCCGGCGACCAGCGTCGCCAGGACCTCCAGCGTGCCGCCCACCTGCAGGTCCATGATTGTCTGCGCCACCACGACCTCGCCACCAGCGGTGAAGAACTGCGTCCCCGAGCCCTCAGTCGCCGGATCGAGGCCCAGTTCGTCGGTCATGTCGTGGAATTCCAGGGTGTCCGCGTCAATGTCAAAGCCCTCGCGCGCTCGTTGCAGCTGCTCGACCACCAGCGGCTCGGTCACGTAGCCGTGGCGCCACTCGATGCGCGCCGAGGGCACCTCCGGGTTGTGGATCGTGGCCGAGAACCACTCCGGGCCGCGCTCGGTCACCGGCTCGTCGACCAGCCACGGCGAGCCCAGGTCGAAGGAGACCACCGGCAGCACCCGCCACTGTTCATCTGGCACCGGCCCGCCTCCCGTCGCCGTAGACTCCGCTTCCATGACGCTGCACAGCGTAGTCCGCCAGGCGCCCGACCCGCGGCGAGACGGGCCAACGATCGCGGGCGCCGAACGCGGCATCGACCCGAAGACCTGGCGACTCATACCGGTAGCGGTGGTCCCTCTGGACCCGATCGCCCCCACCAGCGTCATCACCGCCATGCTGGCCATCGGCGCCACCCGCATCCACGCCAACGTCTTCGGCCCCGCGGCCTACGGCGAACTCCCGCGTGAGCCGGTGGCCATCGACACCGACCCCGCCCGCCCAATGTCGGCGCTGCTGGGCGCGCCCACCGGCGGCGACCTGGCCGCCCTTGCCGACGAGGACCCCGCTCCCTCGGCCCACGAGATCGACGCCTACACCGACCAGCGCACCGGCACGCGCGCCACGGTCATCTCGCAGCTGCCGGGCCGGGTGCCCATCACTGCCGGCCAGTTCGAGCGCGCAACCGCGCTCATCGCTGGTCGCCACGGCGGCTACTTCGCCGACATCACCCCAACGACCGCCGATTCACTGATGCCGGCGGCACTGAATGCTGCCCGCTTCGTCATCGCCGTCGCGTCCACCGATGACGTCCCGGCGTGGCTGCACGACACGCCCAACCCCGTCCAGCCGTTCCTCGACGCTGGACGACTGGCCATCGCCAATCTCCACGGCACCACGACCACCGTCTACGAGCGCTACGGCGTCCAGACCCTCTCGATCGGCTTCCACCTGTCCCAACAACCCGGCCCTCTGTTCGCGCCCTACGGCATCGACCTCCTGCGGGCCGAGACCGCCACCATCACGGCGATCATCGACGCCCTGGATGTCGCGCTCGGCGCACCCGACCAAATGGGTGCATAAGCGTGCCATCGTGCAAAGCCGACGTGGACGAACTCAAGGCGAGCGGATCGACCGCGTCATCGTGAACGTCCTCGAGATCCGACCCGCTACCCGCCGCCCTGTCGGTGTCCGACGTCATCATTGATCGCATGTCGAGCCAGTCGAAGTCCAAGAACAAGAAGAAGAACCGTCAGCAGAGCACGCCCAAGCCGCTCCCGTTGGCGCCGGCACTGTTCCCCGAGCTGAACGCGACCTTCTACACCGCTGATCCAGCGGCGTTCCTGCGCATGCGCATTGAGTCCCTCTCGCTGATGGCCCTGTCGACCGAGGAGCTCGCGCCGCTGCTGGCCACCTCCCGCCGCATCGGTTCGTTCTCCATGGCACCGTCGGGACCGCCCGACGACGACCAGCGCCGCCGCTACATCGCCGCCGAGGCCGTCATGATCCTGCACCACGGCGCGGAAATGCTGCTGCGGTTGTACTTCGCGCACCTGGAGAAGACCGACTGCCCATGGTTCGGCATGGCCTCGTCGACGAACTTCGCAGAGTTCAAGGACAAGGTCGCCAAAGCCACGTTCGACGATGCCGACGTCGCCATGGTGTTCCTGGGCGGCACCGACCCGCGCGACGCGGCGATCAAGGCCACCGACGAAGAGTTCGCCGACGCCGTGTCGGCGATTAAGCTGCTCCTGGGCCACAGCGCCGAGCGCTTCCTGGGCGAGGCGTTCCTCTACAACGCGGCCAAGCACGGCCTGACCACGGTGCAGGTCGACAACAGCAAGATGGAGTTCGTCCAAGGCGACCAGACCATTCCGCTCCACGACGGCGACATGCTCACCTACCTGCACGGTCCGGCCTCGCCGAGCGCGCCCAAGGACGGGCCTAGGAACCATCTGAGCATGACGGGCTCGATGCCGGACCAGGACCTCGCGGTGGCGACCATGATCTACCACGCGATCGCCGACCTGTGGCAGGTCGCACGGCGCCGCTACACCGGGCAGTCCGGCCAACTCGTCCTGTTCACGCGCGCATCCGTCGAGGCTTGCATCTACGGACCGATCGTCAGTTCCAACAACATCGTCCGCACCGTCGTGACGGAGCTGACCAAGCAGCGCCCCGACGGCAGCCTCACCGGCATCGATCTGCAGCTGCGCATGAACGAGGTGCCCGACGGATGGCACGCCGACGAGGACATGGCGATTCCACGCACCATCGACCTGCCCGTCAGGCAGCGCGACAAGAAGGTCCTCATCAACCCGTCGAACAAGTGGCTCCTGCCGATCTCGCCCAAGGGATCATCGCGAGTCTGATACCGGCACAGCCGGTCGCCGACGTCTCCTCGACCAAACAACCGAGGAGGCACCATGGCCAGCCAGATCCCGCTCGGCGTTGAAATCACCAACAGCTACGAGGACGGCGACGAGTTCGTCCACCGAATCGCGGTGGTCGTACATGCCCCGACGCCCGAGCAGCTCGACGACCCGGACCTGCTCCAGGACTGGGGCATCGACACCCTGCTCCCGTTGACCGGCGAGGGTCCGCACCGGGCGAGCCAGCACGCCTACTACGAAGCGGTGATCCGGTACGCGCCGCTAGGCCTACACGGTCTGGTCGGCTTCGAAGTCAGCGGCGAGGGTTGACTCGTAAGGACCAGCCGGAGGCGCCAGGCGCGACGCTATAGCCTGCAGAACTGGCTTCATATGGCCGGTTGATTTGGATGTTCGCAATCGAGTAGCCAGTTCAACTGGCCCTAGAGCCGTCATTCAAGACTCGATAGAGTCTTGAATGACGGCTTTGCCTTTTATTACGGCCCCATCCGGGGCTTAACCGCGTCTTAGACCCGTAAGACCTCTATATGACTTCAGTACAGGCGCTGGAAGGCCACCACAGATGTCTCGATTCGAGTCTTGAAACTCGCGTACACGGCGGGGACATCATCTGCCCTATTCGCCGATGCCAACGTTGCCGCCAGCAAGACACGTGAGCAGACCCCTGCTCACCGCACGGCGCCCGGATCCGGTGGGACCCTCGCCCGCATGACTCCTCGCCGAAGGTGCCCTCAAGGGCGCAGATGCGGGCCCCACCGTCCCGATCGCCGTAACCGGGACGGTATGCCAGGCTTCGCCTGCGTCATCAGAGGCACCCGGAGCTGGCCACCAGGCGCTGATGCGCCAGGTGGAAGCCCGAGGCTGTGACATGGCTCGGCGGGACTGCGTCCGCCTCGCAGATGCACCAGCTTGCGACCTCTGCGTCAGGCTCTGCGCACATAGGTCGCAAGCCGCGGGCTCCTGGCCTGCGGCAATGCTGGATTCCTGCACTGCTTGCGCCCTAGGGAGCAAGCGCTGCGACAAGAGCTTGCGACCAAGCATCGCCGCAGGTCACCCCGGCGCCTCCTCGGCCTTACGGCCTCGGTCGGCTTGGGGGCGTGGAAAAAGCCAAAAGGGCATAAGGGGGCGTGACGCACCTCGCCCGTTCCGCTTCGCTCCACGGGCCACGGCGCGCCGAGCAGAGCTCGGACGCCTCGGGCGCTACGCGCCCTCGCCCGGGCTGCGCCCGGGCCCCTGGGTTCGATGGCGACGCGCCGCTCCTCGCTCGCTGCGCGAGACTCCTCGGGTGCAGCCATCGACCTCTGATGAAGGCAATGCAGCCCACCGTCGCGACTGTTGCGGCGCGCACCAATGGACTTAGCCATTGGCTGTTATCGAGGGCTCAGCAGATCGGGGCAGTTCCGCACGCGGACCACGAGGCTGTAATCGTCTACGTGATTGCCCGCCGCGATCTGGGCGACCTGCTTCGCGAACAGGGGGAGGTCGTCGGCCAACTCGCGACCGCCTTGGTCTTCGCGCCACCAGATCGCCAGTTCGTCCGGGTCAGTCGTACCGATCTCGGCCATGATCCCCTTCCGGCGGGCACTGCGGCTGCCCCTGATCCCCATTTCGACGGCGACCAGATCGATGGCGTCCAGGTCGGTCCGCACTGTCAGGCCTTCATCGGCGTTAGCGGCCCGTGGAGCCGGCGGCGGATCAATTTCCGACGTTGCCCGCCGGGCGTTCAGGCGAGCCTGCCACGCAACTTCCATGCGCTGCGACGCGGCCCGTTCGTTCGCGTCGCAGGAGATTCGCCAGGCCCGGTCGATCAGCGTTTGGTGCGCCAGGTACACCTCAGGCCAGCGGTCGACAATCTCCGGCGGGCGCAGCTCCCCAGCCAGCACTCGGCGTTTGATCTCATTGAGCGTCGGCGGCCGGCCAGTGTTCAGCTTCGCAACTACCCGGCGCCAGTCGAAGTTCGCGCGGAGTTCGTCGTCGTAGAAGCCTTCGCGCCGCAGGTAGTCGATGTAGCGCGGCCATGCGTTGCGGCCGCCCATCGTCTCGACCTTGAAGCCGGGCAAGGCGGCTTCGACGGCCACCAGGTCTCGGGGGTGCTTGAACCAGAAGCCACCGTGGATGTGCGGGCGGCCCGCCCTGTTCTCACGAGCGGGGATGTGCTCTACGTCGATCCGATCCCCGCCGTCGACGGTTACCAGGTCGATGAGTGCATGAGCGTCGGACAACTCAGCGGCCGTCAGCGGTGCGTTGTTGTGCTTTGCGAATCGGAACCCGCGTGAACGAGTGCGGGATCCCATCTTCTTCCGTGTCATGTCAATGTCCTTCTGTGTAGATCGGTCGGAGGGTTCTATCGCCGGGTCGTCTTATTTGTGGGTACAGAGGCGACGCGGTCTGTTGCAGCTGTGACAGACAGCGATCCTCGGCACAGATGGCACAGGTGGCCGGTCGCAAACTGCGCCCACTGTGAGGCTGTGATCAGCCACGATCCGTTCATGGCACAGATGGCACAGTTGTCGCTCAAGGGACAGTGGCGCCCGCGCGCACGCATTACTGCTGGTCCGCGCTATTCCAGTGCAGAGCCGGCACAGTAGACGGCGAGAAATGCCATTCGGTTGCAGAGAAGTTTTTCTCAAGCCGGCCAGAAACCGGACAACCGTACACAGCTCGCAGATGTTCTCTGCTGTGGCGGGCACGGTGAAACTGCTGAAACTCATGGTGATCTCTCCTTTCTGGATGTCGTGGTCCGGGTACGGTCACGTGATGTCGTGGGCGGTTGCCCTCGATCCAGCGGCGCCGCCGACCCGTTCGCCAGCAGTGCGGGTGAACAGCGCCACGACCACCCGCGCCTCGTCCAGGCGCATCGGGGGCGCGTCGGCGGCCTGGCGCCGGGCCCACTCGCGAACCGGGTCGCTCAGCTGGTCGACGGCGGGCTGTGCCCCGGGGCTGGGGGAGCGCAGCGCCTCCAGCTCGGCGCGCTCGAAGCGCCACTCGCGGCCAACCTTGGCCGCCGACGGGACGAGGCCGTGCCGAAGGTGGCGGTAGACGGTGGAGTAGGCCCAGCCGTGCGCCAGCGCATCGGCGACGGACCAGATCTCGGGTTCAGGTGGGGACGCGGCCTCAACGGACCGGTCGAGTACGGGCGGGGACAAAGCGGGGCCTCGGCAGCTCGATAACTGCTGAGTGGCTCGGGAACTCTGCCCCGCCTATCGCCCGCCAGCTCGCGCTTTCGCTCCTGCTAGCCGCTGCCCAGTGTTGGTGCTCTGGACCACCTCAGTTGGTACACCTCGTGGCCACCATTCTACTGTTCATTGACTGTCGTGACCAGCGAAGACGGCTATTGTTCACCCCGCATAGGTGCATTTCGCCGTCTCTGGCAGCAACTTCTCCATCGTCTGCGGGGCCGCGGTGCTGGGGGTGCGTCTGCTCGGGGCGTCCACCCGTCTCACGGTGCTGCTGGGCCTGGTGGTGATGGCCGGGTTCGTGGTCCTGGTCCGGCCCACCGACAGCGTGCTGCGTGCCGCGATCATGGGTGGGGTGGGGTTGGCGGGGGCGCTCGCCTCCCGCCGGGCCCAGGCGTTGCCCGCGCTGGGTGCCGCCGTCGTGGTCATCATGCTGGTGTGGCCGCAGATGGCGGTCGCCCCGGGCTTCTGGCTGTCCGTGCTCGCCACCCTCGGCCTGGTGCTGTGGGCGGCCCCGATCCGCGTCTGGCTGGCCCGTCGCCGGGTACCGGACGCGCTCGCAGTGCTGCTGGCGATGAGTCTGGCCGCGCAGATCCTCACGCTGCCGGTGGTCGTCGCGATCTCCGGAAGGCTCAGTCTCGTGACGGTTCTCGCCAACGTGGCGGTGGCGCCGGTCGTCGGCGTGATCGCCCTGTGCGGCACGTCCGCCGCACTGCTCGCCGGCCTCGGGCCGCCCGGGGGTGTGCTCGACGTGCCGGCGGAACTGCTGATCAGGGCCACCGGTCCGGAGATGTGGTGGCTGGTGGGCTGCGCCGACACCCTGGGTGGTCGTGCGTGGGCCGCCCCGCATGTCCCGGGCCCGGTGACCGCCGCGGTGCTGGTGGTCGTGGGTGTGACGGTGTGGGTGATGGCCGGGCCGCGCCGCGCCGCGATCGTCACGGGTGTCCGTACTCCGCGACGTCGGGGGCGCGTGGCACGATGGTTCCGTGAGTGACCGGCTGTACCTGCTTCTGGGTGATGACGACTTCCTGACCGGTCGCGTCATCAAACAGGTGGCCAAGGACCGGTCCCGGGAGGCCGGGGCCGATGTTCCCGTCACCCGGGTCCGCTGTGGCGAGGTGACCGGGCCGGAACTCGCCGAACTGCTGAGCCCGTCACTGTTCGCCGAGGAGCGTATCGCGGTGATCGAGGCTGCGGCCGAGGCCGGCAAGGAACCCGCCGCCCTGATCACGGCGACGGCCACCTCGCTGCCGGAGGGCGTCACGATGATGGTGATCCACACCGGTGGCGGCCGCCAGAAGGCGATGGTGGGGGAGCTGAAGAAGGCCGGCGCCCAGGAGTTCGATTGTGCGGCGCCGAAATGGCCGAGCGACCGGCTGGACTTCGTGCGGAAGGAGTTCCGCAGCCTCGGCGTCCGGGTCAATCCCGACGTCGTCGAACTCGTCAGCGAACTGGTCGGATCGGATCTGCGTGAACTGTCGGCCGCCTGCCATCAGCTGGTCGCCGACACCGGCGGCAAGGTCGACGAAGAACAGGTCCGCAAATACTATGTGGGCCGGCCCGAGGTGACCGGCTTCGAGGTGGCCGACAAGGCGGTGACCGGCGATCTCGCCGGCGCGATGGAATCCCTCGCCTGGGCGCAGCATCACGGCACACCGCGCGTGCTGCTGGCCGATGCGCTCGCCGAGGCGGTGCACGCGATCGCCCGGGTCCGGACGCTCGGCACCACCGACAAGTACTCGGCCGCCTCCGAACTGGGCATGTCACCCGGACGCGCGGGAAAGATCCAGGCGCAGGCGCGGGCCTGGAACGCCGACGCCATCGGGCAGGCCGTGCTGGTTGTCGCCGACCTCAACGGTGCGGTCAAAGGCCAGGCCGCCGATCCGGACTACGCGCTCGAACATGCGGTCTCGACGGTCGCCCAGCTGCGTCCCCGCCGCGGGCGTTAAGCGTCGAGCTCACTTCCTACCCGAAGACACAACTCACCCCGGCGACCGCGTGGTGTCGGATATCGCCGGGGTGAGTGGGAAGTGCTGGTGCCTGATCGACAGGCGAACCGTCAGAGCTTGTTGACGGCGGTGGCCATGGCCGACTTCTTGTTGGCGGCCTGGTTCTTGTGGATGACGCCCTTGGAGACGGCCTTGTCGAGGTCGCGGCTGGTGCTCACCAGCAGCTCGGCCGACTTGTCCTTGTCGCCGGTGGCGACGGTCTCGCGGAAGTTGCGGAGCGAGGTACGCAGAGCCGAACGGATCGACTGGTTGCGCTGACGGCGACGCTCGTTGGTCTTGTTGCGCTTGATCTGCGACTTGATGTTTGCCACGCGAATATCCCTTACATCTGGTGTGAACGGCCGCGGTAGCGGCCTTGCGATCATGTCTTTGTCTGCGGGGAGCGGTCGACTCGCGACCTGCGTCTTCGCAACAGCAGTCAAGATTACCAGCGCGAGGGCATTGCTCCCAAATCCGCCGGGTCACCTCGATTAGGCTCAGCACCACTATGTCGATCGTCTACGTCCACGTCGGACTCCCCAAGACCGGAACCACGCATATCCAGGAGCGATTGTGGCGGAACCGCGACCTCGCCCTCGATCGGGCGGGACTGCTCTATCCCGGCGTGACCATGGAGGATCACTTCCACGCCGCCGCGCACCTGCAGCCCGAACGCTACCTGGACTGGGCGTCGCCGGAGGGCGCCGATGCGTGGCCGACGATGGTGGCGCAGATGAAGGCGTGGCCGGGGACGTCGCTGGTGTCGCACGAGCTGTATGCGAACGCCGGGCAGGAGGCGATCACGACACTGGTCGCCGATCTGAGTTTCGCCGACGAGGTGCACGTGATCCTCACCGTCCGCGACCTGGCGCGACAGTTGCCGTCGGTGTGGCAGGAGAACGTCAAGAACCAGCGGCCCACTTCCATGGACGACTTCCTGGCCTCGGTCGGCAACTACGCACCGGACGGTCCGCGTGATCCCGCGATCACCGAGGAGCCGTTCTGGGAGTTCCAGGACTACCCGGAAGCGGTGCGCCGCTGGGCGGCGGTGATCCCGGCCGAGCGGATCCATCTGGTGACGGTGCCGGCTCCGGGCAGCGCCGCCGACGGCGACGGTCTGTGGGAGCGGTTCCTCGCGGTGCTCGGGGTGGACCCGACCCTGCTGCCGGAGGCGGCGGACCGCAGCAACAGTTCATTGTCGGCCGCGCAGACCGAGTTCCTGCGCCGGCTCAACAGCCGGATCCAGCCCGACGACATCGACTGGTGGCGGTACGAGCTGATCGTCAAACGACGGCTGATCGGTGAAGGTCTGGAGAAGACCATCGACGGCAGACCGCAAGGCTTGACCGCGCCGCAACGCGAGTGGGCGGCCGGCGAGTCCGAGAAGCTCGTCGCCGCCGTCCAAGGACTGGGATGTTCGGTGTCCGGCACCCTCGACGACCTGCGGGTGGACACCTCCGGCCCACTGCAGGGCGCGGCGCCGGCCACCACCGATGAAGCGTTCGACGCCGGACTGGACGCGCTGGCGCAATGGATCACGGTGATGCCCAAGCCCGACGACCGTCCGCCGCTGAAATCGCGCGCCGCCAACGTCGTGCGCAGGGCGAAGCGTCGTGCGGTGGGTGTGAAGAACCGCTACTCGGGCTGACCGCTGCCGCGCACAAATGGCAGCACGGGCAAGACCGAGGGCAGATTGCCCTCGGAGCTCCGCCCGCTGCCATTTCTGGGTACGGCAGCGGTCAGCGCCAGCCGTAGCGTTGACGGAGCTCGTCGGCGATGGCCTCGAACGTCGTGGGATCGCAGATCGCGCCCTCCCGCCGGATTCCTTCGGCCGGTACCACCTGAACGCGGTCGAGCCGCACGAAGCTGGGGCGATGCTCGGAGTCCCAGGCACCGGCGCCGATCGGGAACCAGTTGTCGTCGTCGCGGTGATACTCCTTGCTCGACAGCATGAGCCCGAGTAGCAGTTGCGCGTGCCGGCCGACGACCAGCACCGGACGGTCCTTGCCCTGCGTGGGGTCCTCCTCGAACGGCACCCACACCCAGACGATCTCGCCGGGATCGGCCTTGCCGTCCAGATCGGGTGCGTACACGATCTCGCGGGCGAAGTCGCGGGTCGGATGCTCCTTCGGCGGATGCCGCCGTCGTTCGTCGGTCATGCTCCGCTCCTCGAGCTCATCCCGCTCCCTGGGATGGACCCGCTCCTTGAGCCTGTCGAAAGGAGGTACTTCTCCACAGCGGCGGCGGTCAGCTCGCCGACGTCGCTCTTCCCCGGTTTCAGGGAGTGGTCGGCTTTGTCGACCTCCACGACATGCACCGGCCCTGCGAACAGTCGGGCCGCAGCCGCCATCTCGTCGGAGGTGGCGAAGGCGTCGGAGCGTCCGTGGATGATCACGGTGGGGGTGGTGATGTCGGGAAGGTGTTCGGTGCGCTGCTTCTCCGGCTTGCCCGGCGGATGCAGCGGGTACGAGGTGAGGAGCAGGCCGTCCGCGAGTCCGGGATCGTCGGCGACCACCATCGACGCCTGCCGGCCGCCGTACGACTGCCCGCCGACGATCACCGGTCCGCTGCCCGCGCGGTGCCGCAGCGCGGCGACCGCCTTGCGGATCCCGTCACGATCAGCGGGCGCCTTCGACGGCGACGGCGGCCCTTTCGGCCGCTGCTGCCGGTAGGGCAGATCGATCCGGGCGACGACAAGCCCGATCCCGGTCAGCGACGCCGACAGCGTTGTGAGAAGTACGGATTCCCGGTCGCTGCCCGCCCCGTGCGCCAGAATCACCAGCCCTCGTGCCGCGCCTTCCGGATGATCCACATCGGCGACGACGCCCTCGGCCCGCACGGTCTCGGTCATGGCCCCGAGCCTATCGCTGAGTTGTCGAAGGCCAGCATGATTCCAGCCCGCGGTCAGATCGGGAGGTCGCGCGTGGATGGTGTCAGCGGCCGCGGATGTTCCCGAGGCGATTGAGGAACATCGACAACGACCGGCCCGTCAAACATTCATGAACGGAAGAACTCGACGGGTGGTCGCTCTGCTGGGCGTCACCGCTGCGCTACTCACGCTGACCGGTTGCGAAGAAGAACTGCTGTGCGGCTGTGGCCACCACGTACCTTCATCGACAAGCACGATCTCTACGATGACGACACCATGAACGATCATCGGCACCAGTCCGGCAGATGCCCCGACCTGGTGGTCATCGTGATCGCCATCGTGGCGTCGGCACCGGTTTTCCTGGGCCTGTGGTTCTTCGCCGCACTCAGCCTGATGGGTGATCCGGGTTGCCCGCCGAGCGAGTGCCCCAGCATGCACACGAAGATGGCGTGGCATGACGGGATCGTCGTGATCGGCTGTCTACTCCTACCGGCTTTCGTGTGGTTGGGGTCGGGGATCTGGGCGATCGTGGTGAATCGGCGTACCGGGCTGGGATCGCCGATCGCCGGACGCGGAGCTCTGGTCGGGGTCGTGATCGCTCTGGTGTCGTTTGCGATCAGGGTGTTTACCTGATCGAGTACCTTCGCCCGATTCTTGGAGAACGGGTGACGTCGACATGCAGACGGTGCTCGCCAACGGTTGGAGATGGAAGGGTGTCGCGTTTGGCACGCTCTGATCGCTAGTTCGACGCGGTCGCGGTGCGCGGGTCTCGTGGGCCGCCACCGGAGGCGTCGACCAGCAGCTGCAGGACCCGGGCGATCACGGGTGCCGAGATGACCCATCCGACGACGGCCCACGCCAGATTCAGGTGGGTCATTACCGCGCCGACGGCGCGGATGCCGTCGAGACGGTACGACGGCGAGTCCTGTTCGTACCGGATCCGGCGCAGCGGTTCCCGATGATCTTCGGCCGCGCAGATCTGCAGGGCGACGGGGGAGCGGTCGGTGATCCAGGCGGCGAGGTCGCTGCACGGGTCGCAGCCGCGCGCCAGGTATACGCGGGCCGGGGCGATCGCCGGGGACGGTCGCAGGCGCGGCAGCCAGTCGTGGACCGTCGACCGGTAGGCGGTCCACGACTCGCCGCATCGTTCGGACAGTGCGGTGTCTTCGACCCAGGCGGCCAGCCCGGCCGAGAACGCCGCGGCCACGAGTGCCGCCACCAGCAGCATCGGCGACGACAGCACCGCCGCGGTCAACGCGATGAGCACCACCCCGCACAGTTGCATGGGGTTGGCGACGTAGGCGTACGGGCCCGTCGTCACCACCTGTGCCGGCGGGTCCCACGGCCACGGTGTGCCGCCTGCCCGCGCGAATTCGATCACCGCGGCCAATGCGATGAGGGCGACGACGCCGCCGACCTGGATCGCGATCACGTCGAGTACCCCGGACACGTGGACGTCGTGTCCGGCCGTCCACGACGGTCCGTGCGCGGCGGCCGTGAACGCGATCACCGGAATCGCACCGAACAGCACGCCGGTGAACAGCACCACCTGCAACACCACCCGTATCCACAGGTGACGTCGTCGCACGGTCAGTACGGCCAGCACGATTCCGGGCAGCAGGCAGGTCATGGCGGCGACGAGCTCACCCCACCACCAGTCGCCGGCCAGATCGACCATCGGCCGCAGCCGCGTCATGCCGTAGACGTCGCACAGCAGCAGGCCGGTCACCGTGTAGCCGACCGGCACCCACCGCTCGGCGAGCACCGGAATCAGCGACCACAGCACCGCCCACGCGAGCAGGAGATCGACCGGGACACCGCACACGGCGGGAACGTCGCCCCCGAACGACCACCATCCGGCGTGCAGGGCCAACGCGTTGACCGCCGTCAGGCCGACGAGGTTCCACAACAGTGCGAGAGTGGCCGCGCTGCGGCGGCGGGTGTCGGGCACTGCCACCCACAGGCCGCCGGCGACCAGCACCGGCACCAGCACGACCAGCGGCCGCCACGCCTCGACGTCAGGCATCAGCTCGCGTGGTCGTGGGTCATGATTCCGGTGCGCGTATCGATCGAGCCGATCAGATAGTCGGCGGCGCGCGTGGTGACGACCCGCTCGATCGGGCCGAAGTACCACGACGGTGACAGCAGACGTGTGTAGTGCAACTGCCAGCGCACGCGGGTGCGGCCGGCGTCGACCGGAGACCAGTCGACGTCGATCCGGTCCCAGCGCAGCCACGTCGCCAGCGGTGTCCGGTCGCCGGCGGGGGTGAACGTGACCGAGTCCGCGGTGCGGCCGGTGACCGTCAACGTCAGGTCCGTCGGCCCGGTACCCCAGTGGTGCTGTGCGGTCGGGCCGTGCCGGTGGTGGGCGCCGGAGAACTCGATGGTGCGAGTGGAACCGACGTCCAGGCCGCCGGTGTCGGACATCGGGTCCGGGAAGCCGAGCGCGAGGATGCCGCCGGGCTTACCGAAGTCGAGGGGTCGTGCCAGTGCGTCGGCCATCTGCGTGGACGGCAGGTCGACGACGCGGGTGGCGGTCGACGTCGCTCCGCCCGGCACCGTCAGCGCCGGAATCGTGCCCTCGAGCGCCAGCACCACCAGGATCGCGGGAGCCACCAGCATCTGCGCGCCCGGCGGGCCCTTCCGGTCATCGTCCCGCACGACGTCGACGGTCTTGGCGGCGGCGAACACGATCAGATAGAAGATCGGGGCCGTGAGCAGGACGCAGATCGCGCCCTCGCCGAGCACCGGGACGGACAGGAGAAGCAGCAGCGTCGTCACCCGCAGCGCCACCCCGGTCGCTTTGCGCGGCGGAGCGGTCAGGGACAGGATCGCGGCGAGCACCAGCGGGATGCCGACGTACAGGGCCGCCGACTGACCCAGGCCCTCGTGTTTGAGGACTTTGTAGAGCACGAAACCGGCACCGAATGCGGCGATCGCGCCCACGAGCATCCACTGCCGTGACGACGGCCGGTAGCCGGCCGGCGACCGATCGGGGCCGTGGTCCTCGGGGGTGCTCATGCGACGACTCTAACGACGACGGTCCTGGTGAGAGTGTTCATGCCGATTCGACGGCCGGGCACACCGGGATGTTCCCGGTCGGGCGGATCGAGATACCGCGGAACATCGGGCGGTGCTTGCCCCGTCAGACCTTCGATGACCCCGACACCCGAGGAGACCAGCGATGACGACCGTCGAGCACGAGGCCCCCACCGCCGAACTTCCCGCGCACCCGCGGCCGGTGCCACGTGACGTTCCCCGCTACCGGCCCGGCGCCGCTGCGATGCTCGCCGGTCTGGCGGTCCTGTTCGCGGCGATGGCCTGGTTCGCGGTCGTCCTCGCGCAGACGTCCAGCACGTCGGGGGTGGTTCGTGCCACCGGCGATTTCGAGTCGCCGTCCGTGGTGGGCTACATCGTCGGCGATCACGGGTATTCGGTCCCGTCGAACGGCGTCGTCAAGAACGGTGATCGGGTGAGGGTCTTCTACGACACCGCGCACCCGGAGAAGGGGTCGACCGGTGTCGACATCTTTCTGCTGCCCGGCTGCCTGTTCGCCGCCGCGGCGTGCAGTGTGCTGTACGGAACGTGGTGCGCGACAGTGAGGCCGTGAGCCGCGAGTCGAGTGTTGAGGGTCATCCGTGACAAACTGGACGAAGACCTGCGGCCGGTCCACCGTGCCGCCATGCAAGGAGCAGTAGAGATTTCTTCGTTCGCCGACACGACGTTCACCGACCCCGAGCGCATCCGCAACTTCTGCATCATCGCGCACATCGACCACGGGAAGTCGACGCTCGCCGACCGGATGCTGCAGCTGACCGGTGTGGTCGCCGAGCGCGACATGCGCGCCCAGTACCTGGACCGGATGGACATCGAACGCGAACGCGGCATCACCATCAAGGCGCAGAACGTGCGTCTGCCGTGGAAGTCGGACGGCCCCGACGGCCCGGACACCGACTACGTCATGCATCTGATCGACACCCCCGGCCACGTCGACTTCACCTACGAGGTGTCGCGCGCGCTGGAGGCCTGTGAGGGGGCGGTGCTGCTGGTGGACGCCGCGCAGGGCATCGAGGCGCAGACCCTCGCCAACCTGTATCTGGCGATGGAGAACGACCTGGAGATCATCCCGGTCCTCAACAAGATCGATCTGCCGGCCGCCGACCCCGACCGGTACGCCGCCGAGATCGCGCACATCGTGGGCTGCGAACCCGACGACATCCTGCGTGTGTCCGGCAAGACCGGTGCGGGTGTCCCGGAACTGCTCGACCGGGTGGTGCAGAAGGTGCCGGCCCCGGTCGGCGACCCCGACGCCCCGGCCCGCGCCATGATCTTCGACTCCGTCTACGACACCTACCGCGGCGTCGTCACCTACGTCCGCGTGGTCGACGGCAAGATCGTGCCGCGCGAGAAGATCGCGATGATGTCGACCGGTGCCACCCACGAACTGCTCGAGGTCGGCATCGTCTCGCCGGAACCGAAGGCCAGCAAAGGCCTGGGCGTCGGCGAGGTCGGCTACCTGATCACCGGTGTCAAGGACGTGCGCCAGTCGAAGGTCGGCGACACGGTCACCTCCGCCAAGAACGGTGCCACGCAGGCCCTCACCGGCTACCGCGAACCGCGCCCCATGGTCTATTCGGGCATGTATCCGGTCGACGGCTCCGACTACCCGGTGCTGCGTGAAGCGCTGGAGAAGCTGCAGCTCAACGACGCCGCCCTCACCTTCGAACCGGAGACGTCGGTGGCCCTCGGCTTCGGTTTCCGGTGTGGCTTCCTCGGTCTGCTGCACATGGAGATCACCCGCGAACGCCTCGAGCGCGAGTTCGATCTGAACCTGATCTCGACCGCCCCGAACGTCGTCTACCGGGTGATCATGGACGACGGCACCGAACACGTCGTCACCAATCCGTCGGACTGGCCCGAGGGCAAGACCAAGCACATCTTCGAGCCGATCGTGAAGACGACGATCATCGCGCCGAGCGAGTTCGTCGGCGCCATCATGGAGCTCTGCCAGTCGCGTCGCGGTGAGCTCGGCGGCATGGACTACCTGTCCGAGACTCGCGTCGAACTGCGCTACACGATGCCGATGGCCGAGATCATCTTCGACTTCTTCGACGCCCTCAAGTCCCGCACCCGCGGATACGCCTCCCTCGACTACGAGGAGGCCGGCGAGGCGGAGGCCGATCTGGTGAAGGTCGACATCCTGCTGCAGGGTGAGGCCGTCGACGCGTTCAGCGCCATCGTGCACCGGGAGAGCGCCTATGCCTACGGCAACAAGATGGCGATCAAGCTCAAGGAACTGATTCCGCGCCAGCAGTTCGAGGTGCCCATCCAGGCGGCCATCGGCTCCAAGGTGATCGCCCGCGAGAACATCCGCGCCATCCGCAAGGACGTGCTCGCCAAGTGCTACGGCGGCGACATCAGCCGTAAGCGCAAGCTGCTCGAGAAGCAGAAGGAAGGCAAGAAGCGGATGAAGACGATCGGCCGCGTCGACGTCCCGCAGGAAGCCTTCGTGGCGGCGCTGTCCACCGACGCGGTGGGCGACAAGCCGAAGGGCAAGTAGCCGCTAGCGGCGGTGCTGGCCGGGAGGACCCGGCGGCACCGGCATCCGCTGCGGACCGGACGTCACCGGCGTCGACGCGGTGCTCACAGCGCGACGGGCCGCGGTGGCCTCGCGGCGCAGCAGATCGGCCTGAGCGGTGTCGGTCTGCTCGTTGGCACGAGATTCCGCCGAGTCGGCGAACGCGTTCAGGAAGCCGGTGGCCGCGGTGACGTCTGCGACGCGCGCCGGATCCATCGGCGCCTCCTGCCGGAGACGCAGCCGCAGGTTCAGTGCGTCGGTCAGCATTCGTCGGGATGCGGCGGGATCGTCGGCCTGGGTGAGGTTCGCGATCCGCACCAGGCACGACGACAGACTGCGTCGCGCCACCGGATCGTTCGACTTCACCAGCGTCTGCCACAGGGTGAGTGCGCGGCGATGCAGCATGAGCGCATCGGCGGGCGCCTCGCCGGTGATGAGCGCACCCAGCTTGTCCGAGCTGTTCGCGAGTCGGAACTGCAGCTGCGGATCGCCTTGATTCTCCAACGTCAGTTCGGTGAGGAGGGCGACCAGCTCACGCCGCATTGACACCTTGGCTCGATGGTCGGGGGTCAGGTCGGCCATGCCGGCCAGCGAGTCGGCCATGCCGACCCGGATCCCGATGTCCGGGTCCTCGGACGCCAGGGCACGGAATCCGTTGAGCGACTCACTGCACAGGGCGAAGGCCTGCGGCGGATCCTGCTGCGCCATGCCCAGGCCCCGGTTCAGCAGATCCCAGTTGCGCTGGATGTTGCGGTGCAGCAGTGCCTTGCCCATCGAGGCGCGCAGCTTGCCCAGGCCCTCGCTGGATCGTGCCGCGATGTCGGCGGCCAGTGAACTCGAGGTGGCGGCGAGTTCACGGAAGTTCGCGCCGGCCGCCGAGGGACGCGGCTGCGGCATCACCTGCATGATCCGCTGGCCGCCGTCGTTGGACGAGATGCTGCTGGGTGAGTGCCACCACGTCTTCGGGTGACGTCATCGGTGACATCTGGATGGTGGTGAGCAGGTAGCTCCACTCGGCGGTGATGTCCTTCTCGGTCTTCACCCCACCGGTGGAGAAGGGCAGCAGGATCTTGTTCTTGCTGTCGGCCAGCGTCGCCTCGCGCAAGCAGTGCTTGGAGGCGACCGCGTCGGGGGACAGCAGCACCACCATCACCTCGCACTCGTCGATCGCGCGCATGATCTCGTGCTGGTACTGCCCGCCGACGCCGATCGCGTGCGGGGAGTAGAAGCAGCCGATACCGGCCTGATTGAACGCGGCATACAGCGAATCGGCTTTGCGGCGGTCGGCCGACGAATGACTCAGAAACACCCGGATGACGGGCGGTCCGGGCGGCGGACCTCCGGGCACGCCGGCCGGGGCACCCGCCGGCACGCCGTTCACCGGGCCCGACGGCGCCCCGGCAGGGGGCTTCATCGGTGCTCCGGCAGGGGTGTCCATGGGCACCGAACTTACCCGACAAAGACGGCGGCGTCCGAAAGAGTCGGCAGGTCGTCGGTCATTCGGGTGACAGCGTCCTCGAGCGCCCGACGGGGTCGTGGCAGAGTGGACGGCGATGGCTGCTCACGATACGAATCCCGTTCTCGCCGACTCCGGACTGCCCTACGGGCTGCCGGACTTCACGACGATCACCGACGACGACTTCCTGCCCGCCTACGACGTCGCCCTGCCGGCTCACCTGGCGGAGATCGAGGCGATCGCGAACAACCCGGACGCGCCGACCTTCGAGAACACGATCGCGGCACTCGAAGCGTCCGGGCGTCTGCTGGCCCGAGCCAACGGGGTGTTCTTCAACCTCGAAGGCGCCGACAGCAACGAACGCCGCAAACAGATCGCCTCAGAACTGGCGGTGCGCCTCACCGAGTACGCCAACACCGTCACCATGAATCCGGCGCTGTTCACGCGGATCGCCGACCTGTACGAGCGCCGGAACGAACTCGGTCTCACCGAACCCCAGTGCCGGCTCACCGAACGCAAGTACCGCGACGCGGTGCGGGCCGGCGCCGCCCTCGACGCGGCCGGTCAGGCCGAGATGCGGGAGATCTCCTCCCGCCTGGCCACCTTGACCACCGACTTCGGCCAGTACCTGCTCGACGACACCAACGACTCCGCGGTGCACGTCGTCGACGTCGCCGACCTGGCGGGCCTGTCCGACGGTGAGATCGCCGCGGCACGACGACTCGCCGGCGAACGGGGTGTCGACGGATATCTGATCGCACTGGAACTGCCGACCAGCCAGTCGACCGTCGCGACCCTCGCCGACCCCGCCGCACGCGCAGCGGTCTTCGATGCGTCCATCGTCCGCTGCGCCCGCGGCAACGACCACGACACCCGGGCGATGATCCTCGAGATCGTCGCCCTCCGGGCCCGCCGCGCCCGGCTCCTGGGGTATGCGAATCACGCCGAATACGTGATCGCCGAGGAGACCGCACCCGATCCGGAAGCCGTCGACCGGCTCCTGCGCGACCTGGCCGGCGCCGCGTCGACCGCCCTGACGGCCGAGCTCGAGACGCTGACCGAGGTCTACGGCGCACCGCTGACCCCGTCGGACGTCACCTACGCGCTCGCCGAATCCGAACGCCGGTCGACCGGCTCGGGGAGCGGAAAGGTCGACAGCGGAGAGGTCGACAGCGGAGCGGTCGACATCAGCGAGTTCACCGAATACTGCGAACTCGACCGGGTTCTCGACGACGGGATCTTCGCGGCCGCCCACGCGCTCTACGGCCTCACCTTCACCGAACGTCACGACCTGCCGCGCTACCACCCGGACGTGCGAATCTGGGAGGTCTTTCTCCCTTCGACAGGCTCAGGGAGCGTGGAGGGGATCGGACTGTTCCTCGGAGACTTCTACGCCCGGCCGTCCAAGCGGGGCGGCGCGTGGATGAACACGATCGTCGACCAGTCGCGACAGCTCGGCACCGCGCCGGTGGTCGTCAACGTCGAGAATCTCACCAAGCCGGAAGAGGGGCAGCCGTGCCTGCTGTCCCTCGACCAACTCGAGACCGCGTTCCACGAGTTCGGCCACGCCATCCACGGACTGCTCTCGAACGTCGACTACGTGTCCCAGTCCGGCACCTCGGTGCCCCGCGACTTCGTGGAGTTCCCCTCCCAGGTCAACGAGATGTGGACACTGCACCCGGACGTCGTGAGCCGCTACGCCCGGCACTGGAAGACGGGCGAACCGGCCCCGCAGGCGCTGCTCGACGCCGTCCGCGCCGCCGGCGGCACCGAATCGGCGCACAGCACCTACGAGTACCTGGCGGCGGCCGCCCTCGACCTCGCCTGGCATCGGCTCGGCCCCGACGAGATTCCCGCCGACGTTCTCGCTTTCGAGGCCGAGGCGCTCGCGGCAGCCGGACTGGACCATCCGCTGGTACCGCCGCGCTACCGCAGCACCTACTTCAACCACGTCTTCGGCGGCGGCTACTCGTCGGCCTACTACTCGTACATCTGGTCGGAGATCCTCGACGCCGAGACCGAACAGTGGTTCCTTCAGGCCGGCGGCCTGGACCCGGAGCGCGGGCAGGCGTTCGCCGATGCGGTGCTCTCTCGCGGCGACAGCGTGGACCCGGTCGCCGCCCACGCACGTATGCTCGGACGTGCAGCCGAGATCGGTCCTCTGCTCACTCGCCGGGGTCTGGTTTGAATCAGGCTGAATTCAATCCGATCGCGAACGCGAGGAGGTGGCGATGAACGGGTTCCTGTCGTGGTGGGACTCCGTGGAGGAGTGGCTCACCGGCCTGCCGTTCATCCCGCAGCTCCTGGTCACCCTCGTCGTGGTGATCCCGCTCGCGACCGGCATCGCCTGGCTGGTGAACTTCCTGGTGGTGTGGGTTTTCTCGTTGCTGCGCCGACCCGAGGTCGACGACGATCACGGAGTGGGGATCTAACGCATGTTCCGGTCGAAGGTCACGTGGGCGCTCATCGCCCTGCTGGTTCTGGTCATCGTCGCCTGGCTGATCACCCGCTAGCACACCCGACGGGGCGGACCAAGCAGCCCCATCGCCCCCGGCGTTCACGCATTGAGCGGCGCGCCGCCGCGTTGTTAGCGTTCTTCCGTGCCCTCGAACCCGACTCCGCGTGCCGTCCGCAGCCTCCTCGCCCTGTGCGTGGCCGCGCTGCTGACCGCTGTGCTCGCCGCCTGCGGCGGCGGGTCCACCGACGTGCCCGGAGGCCAGGACATCTCCTCGGGTTCGCGGCGCATCAACCTGATCGCCTACGCGACGCCCAAACCCGGATTCGACCTCGTCATCCCCGGCTTCCGCTCCACCCCCGACGGCCACGACATCGGCTTCTCCCAGTCCTACGGTGCGTCCGGGGACCAGTCCCGCAAGGTGGCCCGAGGGCTGCCCACCGATGTGGTGAACCTGTCGGTCGCACCCGACATCACCCGCCTGGTCAAAGCCGGCGTGGTCGACGAGAACTGGGAAGACGAGTTCCCCAACAAGTCGGTCGCCTTCGGTTCGGTGGTGGCCCTCGTTGTCCGCGAGGGCAACCCCAAGAACATCCACACCTGGGACGATCTGCTGCGCCCCGGCATCAGCGTCGTCACGCCGAACCCGGGCAGCTCCGGCTCGGCCAAATGGAACCTTCTCGCGCCGTACGCCGCCGCCAGCAACGGTGGACAGAACCCGCAGGCCGGCCTCGACTACGTCCGCAGCCTGGTGCGCGACCACGTGCGGATCCTCCCGAAATCCGGGCGTGAAGCCACCACCGCCTTCGAGCAGGGCCAGGGCGACGTGCTGGTCACCTACGAGAACGAGGCGCTCATGCTCAAGCGGCACAACGACACCGCGCCCGCCAGCCAGCGCGTCGACTACGTGATCCCCGCCCAGACCTTCCGGATCGACAATCCGATCGCGGTCGTGAACACCACGCACGACCGGGCCGCCGCCGACTCCTTCGTGAAGTACCAGTTCACTCCGGACGCGCAGCGCCTGTGGGCGAAGGCCGGATTCCGCCCGGTCGACCCGGCGATCGCCGCCGAGACCGCCGCCGACTTCCCGGGACGGATCGACCGGCTGTGGACGGTCGACGACCTCGGCGGCTGGAAGAAGATCGACAAGGACCTGTTCGGCAAGTCCGGCGCCGTCACCGAGATCTACGACGAGGAGGCCGGCAAATGACCACCGCAGAGCATGCCGCCGTCGACGACGTGACCGGCCGCCGCTGGCGCACCGACAACCCGCTGACCATCGGTGTCGCCGGTCTGTGGCTCACCGTCATCGTGCTGCTGCCGCTGGCCGCGATCGTCGCGGGGTCGTTCGACGACGGCTGGAGCGGCTTCTGGGATGCGATCACCAGTGAAGGCGCCCGCGAGGCCCTCGGCATCACCGTTCTGATCTCGCTGGTCGTCGCGGTCATCAACGTCGTCTTCGGCACCCTGATCGCCTGGGTGCTGGTCCGCGACGACTTCTGGGGCAAGGGCTTCGTCAACGCCATCATCGACCTGCCGTTCGCGCTGCCGACCATCGTGGCGTCCCTGGTGCTTCTGTCGCTGTACGGACCGAACAGTCCGATCGGCATCCATCTGGCCGCCACCCAGCCCGGTGTCCTGGTGGCGTTGACGTTCGTCACCCTCCCGTTCGTGGTGCGGCAGGTGCAGCCGGTCCTGATGGAACTGGACCGCGACGTCGAAGAGGCGGCCGCCGTGCTCGGCGCCAACAACTCGACCATCTTCCGGCGCATCGTGCTGCCCGCCCTGATCCCGGCGATCCTGACCGGCGCCGGCCTGGCGTTCACCCGTGCCATCGGTGAGTTCGGCTCGGTGGTGCTGATCGGCGGCAACATCCCGGGCAAGACGCAGGTCGCCTCCCAGTACATCCAGCAGCAGATCGAGGTCGACGAACCCGTCGCCGCCGGCGCCGTCTCGGTGGTGCTGCTCCTGATCGCCTTCGTGGTGCTCCTCGTCCTGCGCATCGCCGGCCGCCGCCAGGCGCGACGTGAGGAGGCCTCGGCATGATCCTGTCCCGTTTCACCCGGCTCGGGTTGCGCGGCATCGCGCTGGCCTACCTGTTCGTGTTGCTGCTGGTGCCGGTCGGTCTCATCTTCTGGCGGTCGTTCCGGCCCGGCTTCGGTCAGTTCTGGGAATGGATCACCACCCCGGCGGCCATCTCGGCCCTGCAGCTCTCGCTGCTGATCGTGGTGATCGTGGTGCCGCTCAACGTGATCTTCGGCATCCTGATCGCCCTCGCACTGGCGCGCGGCAAGTTCCGCGGCAAGGGCCTGATCCAGGCCGTCGTCGACCTGCCGTTCGCCGTGTCACCGGTCGTCGCCGGTGTCGCCCTGATCGCCCTGTGGGGCGCGGGCGGCTGGTTCGGCGGCGTCGAATCCCTCGGATTCCGGGTGATCTTCGGACTACCGGGCATGGTGCTGGCGACCCTGTTCGTCACCCTGCCGTTCGTGGTCCGCGAGGTGGAGCCGGTGCTGCACGAGATCGGCACCGAGCAGGAGGAGGCCGCGGCCACCCTCGGCGCCAACGCGTGGCAGACCTTCTGGCGGATCACCCTGCCCGCCATCCGGTGGGGTCTCACCTACGGTGTGGTGCTGACCATCGCCCGCGCGCTCGGCGAGTACGGCGCGGTCACCATGGTGTCGTCGAACATGCCCGGCGTCTCGCAGACGCTGACACTGCTGGTCGGCTCCCGGTACACCGACGACTACAACGAGTACGGCGCCTACGCCGCCGCGACCCTGCTCATGCTGGTGGCGATCGTGGTGCTGGTCGTCATGACGATCATCGAACGCCGTGCCCGCGACCGTGTCGTGAGCGCGTCGGCCGCCTACACCCCGCTCAGCGACGACGCCACCGGCGCAGACAGCTCCGAGGAGGAGTAGCCCATGTCCATCTCAGTCATCGGAGCCAACAAGCGGTACGGCGACTTCGCCGCCCTCGACGACGTCTCGATCGACATCCCCGAAGGATCGCTGACCTCGCTCCTCGGTCCCTCCGGGTCGGGCAAGTCGACGCTCCTGCGTGCGATCGCCGGCCTGGACACCCTGGACTCGGGCACCGTCAAGATCAACGACCGCGACGTCACCAAACAGTCGCCGCAGCAGCGCGACATCGGCTTCGTGTTCCAGCACTACGCGGCGTTCAAACACATGACGGTGCGCGACAACATCGCCTTCGGCCTCAAGATCCGCAAGCGGCCCCAGGCCGAGATCGACAAGAAGGTCGACGAACTGCTGGAGATCGTCGGACTCGAGGTGTTCCAGAAGCGGTACCCCTCGCAGCTGTCCGGCGGACAGCGTCAGCGCATGGCACTGGCCCGCGCGCTGGCCGTCGACCCGCAGGTGCTGCTGCTCGACGAACCGTTCGGCGCCCTCGACGCCAAGGTGCGCGACGATCTGCGGCGCTGGCTGCGCAAGCTGCACGAGGAGGTCCACGTGACCACCGTGCTCGTGACCCACGACCAGCAGGAGGCGCTGGACGTCAGCGACCGGATCGCCGTCCTGAACAAGGGCCGGATCGAACAGATCGGCACCCCCGATGACCTGTACGACCGGCCGGCGAACGTCTTCGTCGCCTCGTTCCTCGGTTCGGTGTCGCGCCTCAACGGTGAACTCGTCCGCCCGCACGACATCCGGCTGGGCCGGACCCCGGAGATGACGTTCCCGACCGAGGACACCGACTTGGACACCGGGGTCGTCCGCTCGACCGTGGACCGCGTGGTCAACCTGGGTTTCGAGACCCGTGTCGAACTGACCGCGGCCACCACGGGCGAGTCGTTCCTGGCGCAGATCACCCGCGGTGACGCCAACGCCCTGAACCTGAAGCCGGGTGAGACCGTCTACGCCCGCGCCACCCGCGTCCCGCAGCTGTCGGGGGAGTGACGGCGCAGCGCTGAGCCGGACGGGGACCGCTCAGGCCAGCACCGCCAGGGCGTCCGTCAGCGCGGCGACCTCGATCCGGGTGCTGCAGCCGTCCGAGACCACCACCTCGCCGTCCACCAGCACGGTGTCGACGATCTTCGGGGTTCCGGTGGTCAGCAGCGACGCCGACGGATCGGTGACCGGCAGACACGCGAAGTCGCGGTCGAAGCGCAGCACCGTCAGATCGGCTCGTCGTCCGACCGACACCTCGCCCGGCCCGGTGAGAACCGCGGCTACGCCCCGCCCAAGTCCGAATCCCTCAGCATGAGTCTCGGCGTCGCCAACGCCAACCAGATGAACGACTTCTACGAGTCCTTCACCATCGGCACCGAGAAGTCCACCTACCCCGACGTGGACGTTCCCGCCACGAGCTACCCGGACAACACCTGGCCGGACGCGGCACCGGGATTCCAGCCGGCCGTGCAGGTCTACTGGAACGAGGTGACCGCTCTGTCGCGGGTCCTGCTGCGCGCCTGCGCGGAGGCACTCGGGCTGGCGCCGGACTACTTCGAAACACTCACCGACCACTCCATCGACGCGATGAAGCTGAACAACTACGCCCTGCCGCCCGGCGCGATCGACCTCGACGGCGAGCTCACCGGCATGGGCGCGCACACCGACTTCGGCATCATCACGCTGCTGTGGGCCGACCAGGTGGCCGGACTCGAAGTCCTCGGATCCGACGGCGTCTGGCATCCGGTCATGCCCGCCGACGGGGCACTGCTCATCAACCTCGGTGACGCGTTCGCCCGCTGGACCAGCGACCGCTGGAAGTCCACGCTCCACCGCGTCAACCCGCCCGTCGTCGACGGCCAGATCGAGCGGCGGCGTTCGGCCGCCTTCTTCTTCGACGGCAACTATGACGCGGTGATCGAACCGCTGCCCGGCACGCTCGACGACGGCGCCGAACCGTATCCGCCCATCACCATCGGCGAACACCTCGACGCCAAGATCGCCGGCATGAAGACCGGTGTGGCGCCGACCGGCGCCGACCGGGAAGCCGCCCGCGTCCTCAACGCCGGCTGACCACCACCGAACCCACCACCATCCGCACTCTCAAGGAGCCACTCATGTCCGCAGACACCTACTCGATGGAAGAACTCAATCGCGAATCCCAGATGGGCGACTACGGCGTCGAGACCGACCGGTCCGTGCCGCGCATCGACCTGACCGACCGCGAGAACCGGCGGGAGGAGATCACCGAGGAGTTGTGGAACGCCGCCACCGAGATCGGCTTCTTCCAGCTGGTCAACCACGGGATCCCGCAGGAGTCCGTCGACGCCGCGTTCCGCCGTGCGAAGGACTTCTTCGACCTGCCGGCCGAATCGAAGCAGGCGCTGCCGCTCGACAAGCCGAACAACGTCGGCTGGGAGTACTCGAGCCAGGTCCGGCCGTCGGTGGGCACCCCCGACCAGAAGGAGTCGTACCAGATCACCCGGCCCCACATGGACGGACTGTGGCCGTCGGACGACGAGCTGCCCGGATTCCGGGAGCAGATGCTCGGCTTCGAGGCCCAGTGCTGGGATGTCGCGATGTGGGTGCTGTCCTGCTTCGCCGACCGGCTCGGATTCGATCGCGACTTCTTCGCGCGGGCCCACGATCCGAGTGCCCCCGACTATCAGTCCACGCTGCGCCTCATCCACTACTACGGTCTGCCGGCGGACGAGCCCGCCGATCCGGGCATGTGGCGGGCCGGCGCCCACACCGACTTCGACTGTCTGACCCTGCTGTTCCAGCGCACCGGTCAGGGCGGGCTCCAGGTCTGCCCGGGCATGCAGGCCCAGGCGCAGGAGTGGACGTCGGTGGAGCCCGCGGACGACGTGATCACCTGCAACATCGGCGACATGCTGATGCGTTGGAGCGATGACGAGCTGTCGTCGAACTTCCACCGTGTCCGGATGCCGCAGCCCGGCGAGTACACCGGTCCGCGGTATTCGATCCCGTTCTTCGCGCAGGCCAACCGCGACGTGCTGATCGATCCGCCGCGCGGCACCTACCCGCCGATCACCGCTGCCGACTACATTCGACAGCGCGTGGCGGCGAACTACGGCAAAGCCGCGATGTAGCCGGCCGAGGACGAGAAGGGACTGGATATGACGGGAGCGACCGCGTCCGAGGCGTTGCTGGCCGACTCGGTCTATCGGGACCTCACCGAACGGATCTTCGTCGGCAGTCTCGGCCCCGGTGCACCCCTGAGTGTCCCGGCGATCGCCGCCGAACTGGAGGTCAGCCGCAGCCCGGTGCGTGACGCCGTTCAGCGGCTGGTCGCCGGCGGTCTGGCCGTGCATGTTCCGCATGCCGGAGCGAAGGTCGCCAAGATCGACGACCACGACATCGAGGACGTGTTCTCGGTGCGCCGGACTCTGGACGGTCTGGCGGCCCGCGGTGCGACCGAACGTGCGTCGACCGAGGACGTCACTGCGCTGTTCGGTCTGCTCGTCGAGCAGGAGGAACGACTGCAGGGCCCGCCGGATGCACTGACCGAGGCGCGCCTGGATCTGGAGTTCCACACGGCCGTGCGGGATCTCGCCGGGAACTCGGTGCTCAGCGACGTCCTCCACCAACTCGACATCCGCGCGCACCTGTACAACTCGGGTCTGTGGTCGGACCGTCGGGCGCGGGAGCTCGCCGTCGCCGAACATCAGCGCATCGTCGACGCGATCGAATCAGGTGACGCCAATGCCGCCGAACAGGCGGCGACCGCCCATGTGAGCGCGATCCTGGTCCGGATGCGCCGTCTGCGTCACCCCTGAGCGTCGGACTTCAGACCGCACATCCACCAGTCGCCGCCGAGGGCTGTCGGGTCGCTGCAGACCTGGCCGTACATGTCGTAGCCGGCCGGTGATCCGGATGGGCTGTACAGATAGCCGCCCGCGTCGTCGGGCGTGCCGATCCACTGCGGAAAGAATCGGGTGTCCTTTCGCCCGGACACGTGCCCGCCGACGGACAGGAACCGCAGATGAAGCGGCAGCGGTGCGCCGTAGTAGTCGTCGCCGGGATCGGTGTGCAGCGCCTGTTCGTAGAGCGCGCGATGGGTCTCGAACCACACCCTGGGCGACGCCTGCCACCACGCGCCGACCACACCGGTCAGCAGAAGAACCACGACCAGCCCGGCACCAGTGATCATCGAGCGCCGCGCCGAGAACATTGCGCCGACGGCCATCGCGGTGATCCCGCCGACGGCGAACACCCACATCAGCGGCACGACCACCACGTCCAGAACCCACAGGGAAGGACGGAAGTACGACCACACCATGGCGATCAGCCACACGGCGAGACCGATCAGGAACGCCGCCTCGGCGGCGCCCCGGGACCGTTCACCGCTGGGCTGCACGCGTCGAGTCTATGCACGCTGCCAGAAAATATGGCGGTATGGGCGGTTCCGGGGGAAAATCGCCCCCGGAAGGCCTGTATTCGCCACTGTTTTGCAGTACTCAGGCCACAGGTGCGGCGGCAGCGCTCAGGTAGAGATGGCTGATCGCGTCGATCAGGGCCGGGTGGGCGCCGATCGGACCGGCCACCGTCGAACCCGGCGCCACCTCATCCAGGACCCGTGCGGTGCGTTCGGTCAGCAATCCGGCCGACAGGAACAGGGGAGAGGCGGCGATGTGCGTCGCCCCGGCACTCCTCAGCCGGTCGACGGCGTCGCGGACGGCCTGACCGTCGGGCCCCAGCCGAGTGGCGAAGACTGTCTCCACCGGGGCGCCGAGCACCCCGGCCAGCTCCGCGCCGCGCTCGATGATCGACGCATCCGAGCCCGCATCCGAGGAACCCACCGCGTACATCAGCACCCCGACGCGCGCCGCCTCCCGCTCCTTCAGCTTGTCGAAAGGAACCGGCTCGAGCGCCTCGGCCAGGCGGTCGACGAGCGCCGGCACCGGCGAATGCCGGCCGACGACTCGGGTGACCGTCGCGTGCAGCGACGGGTTGCGCCGGTGCGCGTCGGCGACGATCGCCGGCAGATCGACCTTGCTGTGATAGCCGTCGCCGAACAGCAACGGCACCACGACCACCTCACCGCGCTCGGAGGCCAGCACGTCGCCGACCAGCGGCTCGTTCAGATCCAGATACGCCAGCTTCACCACGACGCCGGGCAGCGCGCCGGCGGCCGCATCGGCGACCCGGCGCGCGGTGGCCGCGAACCGGACGTCGCGGCTGCCGTGCGCGACCAGGAGCAGGGTGGGAGCCGACATCAGACGAGCGCGGCCTCGGACAGGTGGAGGCCTTCGAGGGCGTCGCCGATCAGGCCCGCGCCCAGCGTGTTGCCGCCCTGCGGATCGATCAGCAGGAAGCTGCCGGTCTCGCGGTTCACCTGATAGTCGTCGGCGGTCAGCGGCTCCGCCGTCATCAGCGAGATCCGGCCGATCTGATTCAGCTCGATCTCCTCGGGGGCATCCGACAGCGCCAGCTTCTGCTCATCGAACAAGGTCTGCAGGTCACCGATGATCGCCTGGGTGGTCTTGGTGCCGTGCTTGAGAAGCAGGCGAGCACCCTGACGCAGCGGCTTGTCACCCAGCCAGCAGACGGTCGCGGTGAACTGCTGCTGCGGCTCGGGGGCGTCGGCCACCGAGGAGATCAGATCGCCGCGCGAGATATCGATGTCGTCGGTGAGCAGCAGCGTGACGCTGCGACCGGTGTGGGCCGCCGCCAGCTCGCCGTCCGGAGTGTCGATCTTCGCGATCCGCGACCGCAGACCGGACGGCTGCACGACGATCTCGTCGCCGACGTGCACGGTGCCGGCCGCCACCTGACCAGCGTAGCCGCGGTAGTCCGGGTAGTCGGCGGTGCGCGGCCGGATCACGTACTGCACCGGGAACCGCAGCCCCACCTCGGCGCGATCCGGCTCGTTCGGCACCGTCTCGAGATGCTCGATCAGGGTGGGGCCGTCGTACCACGGCGTGTTGTCGGAGCGGAGCGCCACGTTGTCGCCGTTCAGCGCGGACACCGGGATCTCGGTGACCTGATCGGCCGTGTAGCCCAGCGACCGGGTGATCGTGTTGAACTCCTGCGAGATCTCGCCGAAGACCTTCTCGGCATCGTCCACCAGATCGATCTTGTTGACCGCCAGCACCAGCTGCGGAACGCCGAGCAGCGCCATCACCGCGGCGTGACGCCGCGTCTGGGCGACCACGCCGTTGCGCGCGTCCACCAGCAGGATCACCAGCTGGGCGGTCGAAGCGCCGGACACGGTGTTGCGGGTGTACTGCACGTGACCGGGGGTGTCGGCCAGCACGAACGAGCGCGTCGGTGTCGCGAAGTAGCGGTAGGCGACGTCGATGGTGATGCCCTGCTCACGCTCGGCGCGCAGGCCGTCGACCAGCAGCGACAGGTCGGGGGTGTCCATGCCGCGGTCCACCGACGCCTTGGTGACGGCGTCGATCTGGTCGGCCAGAACCGACTTGGTGTCGAACAGCAGACGGCCCACCAGGGTGGACTTGCCGTCGTCGACGCTGCCGGCGGTCGCGATGCGCAGCAGGTCGGGGGCGGGCTGGGGGGTGCTCATCAGAAGTATCCTTCGCGCTTGCGGTCTTCCATCGCGGCCTCGGAGACGCGGTCGTCGCCACGGGTGGCGCCGCGCTCGGTCAGCCGGGACGCGGCGACCTCGGCCAGGACGGCCTCGTTGTCGGTGGCCTCGGACAGGACGGCGCCGGTGGTCGAACCGTCGCCGACGGTGCGGTAGCGCACCATCCGGTTCTCGACGGTCTCGTCCTCACGCGGACCACCCCACGGGCCGGACGTCATCCACATGCCGTCGCGCTGGTACACCTCGCGCTCGTGCGCGTAGTACAGCGGCGCCAACAGCACCTGTTCGCGGGCGATGTAGCGCCACACGTCCAGTTCGGTCCAGTTGCTCAGCGGGAACACGCGGACGTGCTCGCCCGGCGCGTGCCGGCCGTTGTACAGGTTCCACAGCTCGGGACGCTGACGCTTCGGATCCCACTGACCGAACGCGTTGCGCAGCGAGAAGATGCGCTCCTTGGCGCGGGCGCGCTCCTCGTCGCGGCGGGCGCCGCCGAAGACCGCGTCGAAACGGTTCTCGTTGATGGCGTCGAGCAGCGGAATGGTCTGCAGCGGATTGCGGATCCCGTCGGGACGCTCGGTCAGCCGGCCGTCGGCCAGGTAGTCCTCCACCTTCGCCACATGCAGGCGCAGGTTGTGCCGCTCGACGATCTCGTCGCGGAACTCGATGATCTCCGGCAGGTTGTGACCGGTGTCGACGTGCAGCAGCGAGAACGGCAGCGGCGCCGGCCAGAAGGCTTTGAGCGCCAAATGCAGCAGCAGGGTGGAGTCCTTGCCGCCGGAGAACAGGATCACCGGGCGTTCGAACTCGCCGGCGACCTCACGGAAGATGTGGATGGCCTCCGACTCGAGGGCATCCAGCGTGGTGAACCCGTCGGCGGACGGTTCCCGGGCTCCGTCGACGGGCTCGACGAGCTGGTCGGTGTTTTCGGTGATGCTCATGAGACGTGCAACCCACATTCTGTCTTGGCTGAGCCGGCCCAACGGCCGGAGCGCGGATCGGATCCCGGTGCCGGCTTCTTGGTGCACGGTGCGCACCCGATCGACGGGTAACCGTCGTCCACCAGCGGATTGACCAGGACGCCGTTGGCGTCGATGTACTTCTGGAACTCCTCGTCGCTCCACGCGGCGAGCGGATTGATCTTGACCAGACCGAAGCCCTCGTCGAACGAGATGAGCGGCGCGTTGGCCCGGGTCGGGGCCTCGACGCGACGGATACCGGTGACCCAGGCGCGGTACGGCGCCAGCGCCGCCTTCAGCGGAACCACCTTGCGCAGCCGGCAGCACTCGCCGGGATCGCGGGCGAACAGATCCTTGCCGAGCAGCTCGTCCTGCTCCTCGACGGTGTGCTCGGGGGTCACGTTCACCAGATCCAGGTCGTACACCTGGGTGACGGCGTCACGCGTGCCGATCGTCTCCACGAAGTGATAGCCGGTGTCCAGGAACAGCACCTTCAGCTTCTGCCCGCCGCGCAGCGACTCGTCGATCGCCTTGTCGGCGACATCGATCAGCACGGCGTCCTGCATGTTGGCGGCGATGATGAAGTCGTTGCCGAACGTCGACGCCGTCCACTGCAGCAGCTCGTCGGCGGTCGCGTCGGGGCCGAGCTGCTGTGCGCCCTGCTCGGCCAGCTCGCGCAGATGCTTGGTGTTCAAGGTGCTCGAGGTCATCGCAGCCACTCCTCGTCGGCGCGGACCGCCCACTGGGCGAAACGTTCACCGTCCTCGCGATGCTCGACGAAGTTGCGGACCACCCGGTCGATGTAGTCGCCCAGCTCGCCGGTGGATACCTTGTGCTGGCGCAGCTTGCGGCCGAACGCCGAATCCAGGCCGAGGCTGCCGCCCAGATGGACCTGGAAGCCCTCCGACGGGTTGCCGTCCTCGTCCTCGATCAACTGACCCTTGAAACCGATGTCGGCGACCTGCGAACGGGCGCACGAGTTGGGGCAGCCGTTGATGTTGACGGTGATCGGCACGTCGAGACGGTCGTTGATGTCGGCCAGTCGCCGCTCCAGCTCGGGAACCAGATCCTGCGACCGCTTCCGGGTCTCGGTGAACGACAGCTTGCAGTACTCGATGCCGCTGCACGCCATCAGATTCCGGCGCCAGTTGGACGGGCGGCCCTCCAGACCGAGCTTGGTGAGCTCGGCGATCAGGCCGTCGACATGGCTGTCGGGCACGTCGAGCACGATCAGCTTCTGGTAGGGGGTGAACCGGATCCGGTCGGAGCCGACCAGCTCGGCGGCGTCGGCCACCTTCTGCAGGATGGTGCCCGAGACGCGGCCGGCGATGGGGGAGAAGCCGACGGCGTTGAGCCCGTTCTTCTGCTTGGTGACGCCGACGTGATCGATCGGATGCTTCAGTGGCTCGGGGGCGGGACCGTCGATCAGCTTGCGGCCCAGGTACTCGTCCTCGAGGACCTGCCGGAACTTCTCGATGCCCCAGTCCTTGATCAGGAACTTCAGGCGCGCCTTCGAACGCAGACGGCGGTACCCGTAGTCGCGGAACACCGAGACGACGGCCTCCCACACGTCGGGGACCTCGTCGAGCGGTACCCAGGCGCCGACCCGCTGAGCCAGCATCGGGTTGGTCGACAGTCCGCCACCGACCCACAGGTCCAGCCCCGGACCGTGCTCGGGGTGGTTCACGCCGATGAAGGCGACGTCGTTGATCTCGTGCGCGACGTCCTGCAGACCGGAGATGGCGGTCTTGAACTTGCGCGGAAGGTTCGAGTACTGCGGGTCGCCGATGTAGCGACGGACGATCTCGTCGATCGCCGGCGTCGGATCGAGGACCTCGTCGACGGCCTCCCCGGCGAGCGGCGAACCCAGAACCACGCGCGGGCAGTCGCCGCACGCCTCGGTGGTCTTGAGGCCGACCTCGTCGATGCGCTGCCAGATGGTGGGGACGTCCTCGACGCGGATCCAGTGGTACTGGACGTTCTCGCGGTCGGACAGGTCGGCGGTGTCGCGGGCGAACTCGGTGGACAGTTCACCGAGGGTCCGCAGCTGCTTCGCCGACAGGGCGCCGGCGTCGCAGCGGATCCGCATCATGAAGTGGTTGTCTTCGAGCAGGTCGATGTTCTCGTCGCCGGTGAACGTGCCGTCGTAGCCCTGGGCGCGCTGGGTGTACAGGCCCCACCAGCGGAAGCGGCCGCGCAGGTCGGCCTTGTCGATGCCGTCGAAACCGGTCTTCGAGTAGATGTTGATGATCCGGTCGCGGACGTTGAGCGGGTTGTCGTCCTTCTTGGACTGCTCGTTCGGGTTCAGCGGCTCGCGGTAGCCGA
Source organism: Gordonia sp. (in: high G+C Gram-positive bacteria) (assembly GCF_047600565.1). Taxonomy (GTDB): domain Bacteria; phylum Actinomycetota; class Actinomycetes; order Mycobacteriales; family Mycobacteriaceae; genus Gordonia. Next base: position 1,350,049 of record NZ_JASGKN010000001.1, on the reverse strand, counting down.
GCGCCCACTGGCCCTCGGCGCGGCGCTTGACCGGCCGGGTGCGCTTACGGGGGGCGTCACCGTCGGCGGCGTCGCGCGGGGTCCGGGCGGGACGGCCGGTCTTCGACGGACCGGACTCGTCGTCCACGGACTCGGGGGTGGTGAGCGTCATCGGTTCTCCTCGCGCACCGCGGAGCGGCACGGCATGGGGCTGTCTTGCAGGGGGTCACGACGATGTGACGTCTTCGATCGGCGTCCGTCTCGATCAGGGCTGGATCGAGGTGGACCACTCGCGGCCGAACTCGGCTAGTGCGTCAGACACGAAGCGCTGTCGCAGCGCTTGAGGTCGATGTGCCGTCGCTGGGACAGCCGCACTCCTGGGGTGGTCACGGGATCAATGGTGCCACGAAACCGTCTGCGGAGCGAACCGCAGGTCTTCTACCTGCGCAGAATAAAAACCATCCTGAGATTAATAAGTGCGTCGGGGCGTGCGGCATCATGGAGTGATGACCACGCGCACAGCCCCCGTGCCGCTGGATTCGGCTCAGCGTGATCGACTGCGCGACGCCGACTCCACGCGGCCCTTCGGGCTGTATCTGCACGTGCCGTTCTGCGCGACCCGCTGCGGCTACTGCGACTTCAACACCTATACGGCCGGGGAGCTCGGCTCGTCCACCTCGCCGGCGGCGTGGGCCGAGGCGGTGCGCCGGGAACTCGAATCGGCGGCGGCCCTTCTGGCGCCGGTCCGCCCGGTGTCGACGATCTTCGTCGGCGGCGGTACGCCGTCGCTGCTCGGCGCCGACGGTCTGACCGGTCTGCTGGACGCGGTGCGCGACTCGTTCGATCTGGCGCCCGGCGCCGAGGTCACCACCGAGTCGAATCCGGAATCGACCTCTCCCGAGTTCTTCGACGGTCTGAAGGCGGCCGGATTCACCCGCATCTCTCTCGGCATGCAGTCGGCCGCACCGCACGTCTTGGCCACTCTGGAACGCCGGCACACCCCGGGGCGCGCACTGGCCGCGGCCCGGGAGGCGGCGGGTGCCGGCTTCGAGCACGTCAACCTCGACCTGATCTACGGCACACCGGGGGAGACCGACGACGACCTGGCGGCTTCGCTGGACGCGGTGTTGTCGGTGCCCGTCGACCACGTGTCCGCCTATGCGCTGATCGTCGAAGACGGCACCGCGTTCGCGCGCAAAGTGCGTCGCGGTGAGGTGCCGATGCCCGACGACGACGTGCTCGCCGCCCGCTACGAGCAGATCGACGCACGACTGTCGGCTGCGGGAATGGCCTGGTACGAGGTGTCGAACTGGGCTCGGGCCGACAATGCGGGGTCGCCGCTCGCCGACTCCGTCTGCCGGCACAACGAGGCGTACTGGCGCAGCGACGACTGGTGGGGGGTCGGCCCGGGCGCGCACTCGCACGTCAACGGTGTGCGCTGGTGGAACCAGAAGCATCCGGCCACCTATGCGGCGTCCCTCGACGCCGGCGAGCTGCCGGTCGGAGGTTCGGAGATCCTGTCCGACGACGACGTGCACACCGAGTCGGTGATGCTGCGCCTCCGCATGCGTGACGGCCTCCCCGCGAGTGAACTGGCCTCCGAGGAGCGCGCCCGCGCCGACCGCGCCGTCGCCTACGGCCTGCTGGCACTGATCCCCAATGCGTCGTACGTCCTGACCGACCGGGGGCGCCTTCTGGCCGACGGCGTCATCCGGGACATCCTCGTCGACTGACGCGGGGACAACGGGGTCAGGCGCGGTGAGCGCCGCCGCCGCTGGAACGTCGACCCGTGCGGCGAGGATTGACCGGCCGGGCGGCCGGCGCGGGGGCCGCCGATGCGGGGGCGGCCGGGGCGCCGGGCTGAACCGGCCCGGTGGCCGGTCCGGCCGCATCGCGGATCGCCTGCGCGGGGGAGACCGGCGACTGACCGGTGTCGCCCGGCTTGATGCCGGTCGCCAGATACTCGTCGAGGTTCAGCACCCGCGCATGGATGATGTTCTTGCCGCGCAACGCCGAACGGACCGCGCGATGCAGTCCGTCCTCCAGATACAGGTCGCCGTGGAACTGGACGGCGTGAGCGAACAGGTCGCCGTAGAACGTCGAATCCTCGCTCAGCAACTTATCCAATGCCAGGACCGAGGTGACCGTGATCAGCTCGTCCAGACGGATCTGCCGCGGTGGGATCTTGGCCCAGTCGCGCGGCGCGAAGCCGTGGTCGGCATACGGCTTGCCGTCCTGGACTCCCTTGAAGATCATCTGCCGGTCTCTCCGTCGGTCAGGCGAGGGTGCGATTCGCCTAGAATGGTCTGAACCGAGAACCACTGTAGGCGTTGCCCGGAGGGAGGTGTCCGTGTCGAGTACAGAAGACCGCCGATTCGAGGTCCTGCGCGCGATCGTCACCGACTTCGTCGCCACCCAGGAGCCGATCGGATCCAAGGCGCTCGTCGAGAAGCATCACCTCGGCGTCTCCAGCGCGACGGTCCGCAACGACATGGCCGCACTCGAGGCCGAGGGCTACATCGCCCAGCCGCACACCAGCTCCGGCCGTGTGCCCACCGACAAGGGGTACCGCCTGTTCGTGGACCGGATCAGCGAGGTCAAACCCCTGTCGAAGGCCGAGCGCACCGCGATCCTGCGATTCCTCGACACCGCCGTCGACCTCGACGACGTCCTGCGACGCTCCACCAAACTGCTCGCCCAGCTGACCCGGCAGGTCGCGGTCATCCAGTACCCGGTGCTGTCGACGGCCCGCGTGCGGCACCTCGAAGTGGTGGCGCTGACGCCGAGCCGTCTGCTGCTGGTGGTCATCACCGACACCGGCCGGGTGGAGCAGCGCATGGTCAGCCTCCGCGAACCGCTCGACGACGACCACCTCGCCCAGATCCGCACCGTGTTCGGTGCGGCGCTGGACGGGAAGCGGCTGGAGGACGCCTCGGTGGCGGTCTCCGACCTGGCCAACAACGCACCGGCGGATCTGCAGGGCCCGATTCTGGAGATCGCCACCGTGCTCATCGAGACCCTCGTCGAACGCGGCGAGGACCGGCTGATCCTCGGCGGCACGTCGAACCTGGCCCGTTCGGCCGCCGACTTCGCGGTCGACGGCGGCGGTATGGACGACGTCCTGGAGGCACTGGAAGAACAGGTCGTGGTGCTGCGTCTGCTGGCGCACGCACAGCAGACGGACCAGGTGACGGTGCAGATCGGCGAGGAGACGCGGGACGACAACCTGCGGAGCACCTCGGTGGTGTCGACCGGGTACGGTGCTTCGGGCACCGTGTTCGGCGGCCTGGGCGTGGTCGGACCCACCCGGATGGACTATCCGGGCACCATCGCCTCGGTGGCCGCCGTCGCGAGATATGTCGGCGAAGTGCTCGCCGAACGCTGAAGAGTCAACGAAGGACGCAACGCACCGTGGCTACGGATTACTACGGCATCCTGGGCGTGAGCCGGGGCGCCACCGACCAGGAGATCAAACGCGCCTATCGCAAGCTGGCGCGGGAACTCCACCCCGACGTCAACCCTGACGAGGAAGACCACTTCAAGCAGGTCACGACCGCGTACGAGGTTCTCTCCGACCCCGACAAGCGACGGATCGTCGACGCCGGCGGCGACCCGCTCGGCGGGCCGTCCGGCGGTTTCGGTGACCCGTTCGCCGGCGGCGGCCTCGGCGACATCTTCAGCACCTTCTTCGGTGGCGGAGGCGGCGGCTTCGGCGGGAGCCGCGGCCCGCGCGGCCGCGTCCGGCCGGGTGAGCCGGCGCTGGTCGGCTTGACGCTGGACCTCGACGAGATCGCCGAAGGCGCCGCCAAGGAGATCACCGTCGACACCGCGATCCTGTGCGACGTGTGCCAGGGCGCGGGCACCCGCGACGACTCCACGCCCGTCACCTGCAAGACCTGCAAGGGCGCCGGTGAGATCCAGACGGTGCAGCGGTCGTTCCTCGGCCAGGTGATGTCGGTGCGCGAATGCCCCGAATGCCATGGGGTCGGCGAGACCATCCCGGACCCCTGCCTCAAGTGCGGCGGCGACGGCCGTGTCCGGTCCCGCCGCACCCTGACCGTCAAGATTCCGGCCGGCGTCGAGGACGGCATGCGCGTCCGGCTGGCCGGACAGGGCGAGGTCGGCCCGGGCGGCGGTCCGGCCGGCGACCTGTATGTGGAGATCAGTGAAGCGCAGCACGACGTCTTCGTCCGTGACCGCGACGACCTGCACTGCACGCTGCGCGTCCCGATGGCCGACGCCGCGCTCGGCGGTTCCCTGGACGTGCCGACGGTCCTGGACGGCACGGCACAGGTGACGGTGGAGCCGGGCACCCAGTCGGGCACCGTCGTGAAGATCAAGGGGCAGGGCCTGCCGCACCTGAACTCGGGCACCCGCGGCGACCTGCACGCGCACCTCGAGGTCGTCACCCCGTCGAACGTCGACGGCGAGCAAGCCGATCTGCTGCGCCGGTTGAAGGAGGCGTCGGGCGAGGAGATCGAACTCGTCAGCGCCTCGAACAAGGCCGCCAGCGGGGGACTGTTCTCCCGCCTCCGCAACGCGTTCGCGGGCCGATGACCCCGCCGGTCTTCTGGGTCGACGAGGTCCCGCGCGCCGGTGAGGATGCGCAGGTCACCGGCTCGGAGGGCCGTCATGCGGTGACCGTGACCCGGTTGCGGGCCGGGCAGCCGGTGATCCTCGGCGACGGAAAGGGCAACCGGGCCGAGTGCACCGTCACCGGAACGTCCGCCAGGGACCGGCTCGACGTCCGGGCAGGCCGTGTCGAGTTCATCGCACGACCGGCCCCGCTGGTCACCGTCGTGCAGGCGCTGCCGAAGTCCGAGCGGGCCGAACTGGCCGTCGACCTGATGACCGAGGCGGGTGTCGACGTGATCGTGCCGTGGCAGGCGGCGCGGTCCATCGCCCGCTGGTCGGGCAGCAAAGCCGCCAAGGGCGTGGACAAGTGGCGCACTGCGGCCGCGACCGCCGCGAAACAGGCGCGCCGGGCCTGGATCCCGGAGGTGCACGACCTCTCGACCACCATCGAGGTCCGGGACGTGTGCGCCCGCGTGCACGCCGGCGGCGGCGTGGTCGCGCTCCTTCACGAGGACGGGGCGGTCCCGTTCCGCTCACTCGATTTCACCGGCGCCGACGAGGTCGTGTTCGTGATCGGCCCGGAGGGCGGACTGACCGACGAGGAGATCGCCGACCTGACCGCGCTGGGCGGACAGACCGTCGTTCTCGGACCCGAAGTGCTGCGCACCGCGGCGGCCGGAGCCGTCGCGCTGGGCGCTCTCGGCGCGGTCACCGACCGGTGGACCATGTAGTGGCGCTGCCCCGCCGCCACAAGATCCCGTACGGCCCGGCCCCGTCCCAGTACGGGCACCTCTACCTGCCGCAGCCGTCCGCGCAGCGCGCCCCGCTGGTGGTGCTGGTGCACGGAGGATCGTGGTCGACGAAGTATGCGTTGGTCGTCTACTCGGCGGTCGCCCGCGACCTCGCCTCCCGGGGCGCGGTCGTCTGGAACCTCGAATACCGCCGTCTGGAAGAAGGCGGTGGCTGGCCGGTGTCGTGTGACGACGTCGTCGCCGGGATCGAGGCGATCGACGGTCCGGTCGCCGAGAAGCTCGCGGTCCTGGGCCAGCGGGTGGACCGCGCCGCGGTGACCGTCATCGGACATTCGGCCGGCGGACACCTGGCGGTGTGGGCGGTCGCGCGACTGGGTGCGGCCACCGATGCGTCGACGGTCACCACCGTCGTCTCGCAGTCCGGGGTCCTGGACCTGACGGTTCCCGGCGCCCGCGACAAGGAATCGGTCGTCACCCTGATGGGGGTGCCGTACGAGCAGGACCCGCAGCGGTATGTGGCCGCCTCGCCGACCCACGCGCCGGTCGTCGACGCGCTGGTCGTCGCCCAGCACACGCTCGACGACGAGTCGGTGCCGATCCGGGTGAGCCGCGACTACGTCGCCGGCGCCGGCGCCCGCGGTCAGCGGGCCGAGCTCGTCGAGCTTCCCGGCGACCATGCCGCCTTCCTGGACATCAGCAGTCCGGCGCACCACGACACCGTGCGCATCCTGGGACTGGGCGCATCCTGAGACTGGGCGCATCCTGAGACTGGGCGCATCCTGGGACTCGAGACCGGCTGACCCCGGCGAAGGGACGGGAATCTGAGGGGCGGACGGCGCGTTGTGCGGGATAGACTCAATCGACCATTCGCGATATTTCAGGAGTGACCTTTAGTTGAGTGACGAAAACCCCGTCGGTGGAACCGCGACGTCGAGCGTCGAGATTCCACCCGAGCTGGTGGTCGGGCTGCTGGGAGCAGCCGACGTCAATCTGCGGACCCTGGAATCGCAACTGCCCGCCGACATCCATGTGCGCGGCAACAAGATCACCCTGACCGGGCAGTCGGCCGACGTGGCCGCCTCCGAGCGGGTCATCGCCGAACTCGTCGCCCTCGTCCGCACCGGCACCCCGCTCAGCCCGGACCTGGTGCGCGAATCGATGTCGATCCTGTCCGACGCCGCCGAATCCGAGTCGCCGGCCGCGGTGCTGAGCCTGGACATCCTGTCGCGCCGCGGCAAGGTGATCCGGCCGAAGACCCTCAACCAGAAGCACTACGTCGACGCGATCGACAAGAACACCATCGTGTTCGGGCTGGGACCCGCCGGTACCGGCAAGACGTACCTGGCGATGGCCAAGGCGGTCCAGGCACTGCAGCGCAAGGATGTCGAACGGATCATCCTGACCCGTCCGGCCGTCGAAGCCGGGGAGCGTCTCGGCTTTCTGCCCGGATCGCTGAGCGAGAAGATCGACCCCTACCTACGCCCGCTGTACGACGCGCTGCACGACATGCTGGATCCGGAGGCCATTCCGAAGCTGATGGAGGCCGGGGTCATCGAGGTCGCACCCCTGGCGTACATGCGGGGGCGAGCACAGCCGCTCTCGACGAATGTGCTGACGCCGGCGGGCTTCCGCAAGATCGGCGATCTCGAAGTCGGCGACGAGGTGATCGGATCGGACGGCAAACCGACCGAGGTTCTCGGGGTGTATCCGCAGGGCTATAAGGGCATCGTGCGAGTCACCGCTCAGGACGGGGCGACGACGCTCTGCTCTGAGGACCACCTGTGGGCGGTCTATACCCGCGGCGATCGGCGGAGAAACAAGGGCCCTCGTGTGTTGATGGCGAAGGAGATGATCGGTAACCTTCGGGCCGCTCACTATCACCGGTATGAGCTTCCGATGCTCTCGGCGCCCGTCCAATTCAGTCGGCACGACGTTCCGTTGGACCCGTACGCGCTCGGCCTCATCCTCGGAGACGGGTGCGTCTCGGGGCGGACCTCCCCGTCGTTCTCCACGACCGATCCGGAGTTGGCTACGGCATTGGAAGCGGCAGTGCCGGGGGTGGTTCTGCGCCGCAAGTCCGATATCGACTACGTCATCACGCGAGCAGCTGGCGCCGGGCGCGATAAGAACCCGTTGAGCGAGATCATGCGTGGGCTCGGCTTGTGGGGAACGAAGTCGGCGACGAAGTTCATCCCGAACCGTTATCTGATCAATTCGTCCGATGTTCGGCTTGCCGTCCTGCAGGGGCTGCTCGACACGGACGGTGGCCCGGTGGTTCAGGCTGGACGGACCAGCCGTGTCCAGTACTCGACCACTTCCGCTGAACTCAGGGACGACGTGATCTTCCTCGTTCAGTCGCTGGGCGGTGTCGCGTATTGGCGTACTCGCTCGGCCGAGGGGCGGAGGCCTGGGTTGGCGAAAGGTCGCCCGGTTCCGTACAACGCGAATGCGTACGTCATCGACATTCGTCTGCCAGAGAACGTCATGCCGTTCCGCCTCACCCGAAAGGCAGAGCGGTACGAGGCATCGGCGGTGAAGACTCCTAAGCGCTACGTCGAGAGCATCGACTATGTAGGGACCGAGGAAGCCGTCTGCATCAAGGTGGCTGCGGACGATTCGCTGTACGTCACCGAGGACTTCCTGCTGACCCACAACACGCTCAACAACGCGTTCATCATCCTCGACGAAGCCCAGAACACCACCGGCGAGCAGATGAAGATGTTCCTGACCCGCCTCGGCTTCAACTCGAAGATCGTGGTGACCGGTGACATCACCCAGATCGACCTGCCCGGTGGCGCCCAGAGCGGCCTGCGGGCCGCCGCACGGATCCTGCAGGGGATCGACGACATCCACTTCTCGGAACTGACCAGTGCCGACGTCGTGCGGCACCGGCTGGTCGCCGACATCGTCGACGCCTACGGGCGCGCCGAAGAGAACGGGCAGCTGACCGGCAACCGTGCGGAGCGTCGCGCGTCCACGCACCCCGCGCCGGGAGCGCAGCGAGCGGGCGGCATCAACACCGGTGGACGTCGCCGATGACGATCGAACTGTTCAACGAGTCGGGCGTCGACGCCCCGAACGACGAGATCATCGAGGTCGCCCGGTTCGCGATGGCACGCATGGACGTGCATCCGGCCGCCGAACTGTCGATCCAGCTGGTCGACAACGACACCATGGCCGACCTGCACATGCAGTGGATGGATCTGCCCGGACCGACCGACGTGATGAGCTTCCCGATGGACGAGCTCACCCCCGGCGGGCGTCCCGACGCGTCCGAGCCCGGTCCCGCCATGCTCGGCGACATCGTGCTGTGCCCCGAGTTCGCCGCCGACCAGGCCAAGAAGCAGAACCACAGCTACGAGCACGAACTGGCCGTCCTTACCGTGCACGGCGTGCTGCACCTCCTCGGCTTCGATCACGCCGAACCGGAGGAGAAGAAGGAGATGTTCGGGCTGCAGAACCAGATACTCCAGGACTGGTACGACGCCCGCGCCGACCGCACCGCCGCCCGGATGCAGGAGGAGAAGGACGCCCGCCTGCTCCGCAACGTCGGCCTGCACTCGGACACCGACACCACCGACACCGATACCGATCCCGGCCCCGGCGCCGCGGGTTCACCGACCGCAGGGAGCTGATCGATGTCCCGCGACATCGTGTTCCTCGTCGTCGCCGTACTTCTGACCGTCCTGGCCGGCCTGTTCGCCGCCGTCGACAGTGCCCTGGCCACCGTGTCCGCGGCCCGCGTCGACGACCTGGTCAAGGACGAGCGGGGTGGCGCCCGCCGGCTGGCGACCGTCATCGCCCAGCGCCCCGTCTACCTGGCGCTCACCGTTCTGCTGCGCGTCGCCTGCGAGACCGCCGCGACCGTGCTGGTCGCGATCGTCGCCGTCGACGCGCTCGGCACGGGATGGGGCATCACGGTCGCCGTCCTGGCGATGACGGTGGTGTCGTTCGTCGCCGTCGGTGTCGGGCCGCGCACCGTCGGCCGTCAGCACGCCTACTCGATCGCCCTGGTCGCCGCACCGTTCCTGTCCGCGGTCGGGGTGCTGTTGCGTCCGGTGACCCGCCTGCTGATCCTGTTCGGCAACGCCATGACGCCGGGCAAGGGATTCCGCAACGGACCCTTCGCCACCGAGGTGGAGGTCCGCGAGATCGTCGACCTCGCCCAGTCGCAGGGCGTGGTGGACGACGACGAACGTCGCATGATCCAGTCCGTCTTCGAACTCGATGAGACCAACGCCCGCGAGGTGATGGTGCCGCGGCCGGAGATGATCTGGATCGAAGACGACAAGTCCGCCACGCAGGCGCTGAACCTGGCCGTTCGGTCAGGGCACTCGCGCATCCCGGTGATCGGGGAGAACCCGGACGACGTGCGCGGCGTGGTCTATCTCAAAGACCTCGTCGAACGCATGCTGCCGTACCTGCAGAACCGGCCCGACCTGACCGTCGAGGACGTGATGCGCGACGCCTGGTTCGTTCCCGACTCCAAACGCCTCGACGACGTCCTCGAAGAGATGCAGGCCGACCACAACCACATGGCGATGCTGGTTGACGAGTACGGCGGCATCGCCGGACTGGTCACCATCGAGGACATCCTCGAGGAGATCGTCGGCGAGATCACCGACGAATACGACACCGACGAGGTGGCGCCGGTCGAAGAACTGGGCGCCGACGAGTACCGGGTGTCGTCCCGTCTGCCCGTCGAAGACCTCGGCGAGCTGTACGACATCGAGATCGACGATGACGAGGTCGAGACCGTCGGCGGTCTGCTCGCCCTCAAACTGGGGCGGGTTCCGCTGCCCGGCACCCGGGTGAAGACGCACGGACTGGTGATGACCGCCGAAGGCGGCCCGAACCGGGTCGGCCGTCAACGCATCACCTCGGTGGTCGTGCGCCGGGAGACCGACGACGAGGCGGCCGCCGCCGAAGCCAAGAAGAAGAAACGTGCCGAGGAACCGGCCGACGCCACCGTGGGAGAGAGCACCGATGACTGACCCGAACGGCGGCGAGTTCCGCTCCGGATTCATCTGTTTCGTGGGCCGGCCGAACACCGGCAAATCGACGCTGACCAATGCGCTCGTCGGCGACAAGATCGCCATCACGTCCAACCGTCCGCAGACCACACGGCACGCGATCCGCGGCATCGTCACCCGGCCCGACGCGCAGCTCGTCCTGGTCGACACCCCGGGACTGCACCGCCCCCGCACCCTGCTGGGCAAACGGCTCAATGAGCTGGTGGCCGAGACCTATTCCGAAGTGGACATCATCTGTCTGTGCATCCCCGCCGATGAGGCCATCGGCCCCGGCGACAAGTGGATCATCGAGCAGATCAAGCCCCTCGCCAAGCGCACCACCATCGTCGGGATCGTCACCAAGATCGACAAGGTGAGCCACGATCAGGTTCTCGCGCAGCTGCTGGAGCTGTCGCAGCTCCTCGGCGACGACGCCGAAGTGGTGCCCTGTTCGGCCAAGTCCGGTCAGCAGCTGAACGTCCTCACCGACCTGCTGGTCTCGCTCTGCGAGCCGGGCCCCGCGTTCTACCCGGACGGGGAACTGACCGACGAGCCCGAACAGGTTCTGATGGCCGAATTCATCCGGGAAGCCGCCCTCGAAGGGGTGCGCGACGAGTTGCCGCATTCGCTGGCCGTCGTCATCGAAGAGGTCATCCCGCGGGAGGGCTCCGAGCCGCCGATGGTCGACGTCCACGCCAACCTGTTCGTCGAACGCGACAGCCAGAAAGGCATCGTGATCGGCAAGAAGGGTGCCCGCCTGAAAGAGGTCGGCACGGTCGCGCGCGGACAGATCGAACGGCTCCTCGGCTGCAAGGTGTATCTCGACCTGCACGTGAAGGTGGCGAAGGACTGGCAGCGCGACCCCAAACAGCTGGGCCGCCTCGGGTTCTGACTCGCCCCGCTCCTTGAGCGTGACGATAGGCGCGTCGGAACCGGCCGTACGGCGGGGTGGTGCGAGAATGGTTCGGTGAGGAACTATCAGGACGAGGCGGTGGTGGTCCGTCAGCACAAGCTGGGCGAGGCCGACCGCATCATCACGTTCCTCACCGCACAGCACGGCCTGGTGCGGGCCGTCGCGAAGGGGATCCGCCGGACGAGGTCCAAGTTCGGTGCCCGCCTGGAACCGTTCGCGCACGTCGACGTCAACTTCTATCCGGGCCGCAACCTCGACATCGTGACGCAGGTGCACACGCTGCACCCGTTCAGTGAGGCGATGTCGCAGGACTACGGCCGCTACACCACCGCGTGCGCGGTGCTGGAGACCGCCGAACGCCTGGCCGGTGAGGAACGGGCCCCCGACCTTCAGCTGTACCGGCTGACCGTCGGCGCACTGACCGCGCTCGCCGAGGACCGCCGCGACCGACAGCTCATTCTCAATGCTTTTCTGCTGCGCGCCATGGGTGCTGCCGGCTGGATGCCGGCCCTGGACGTGTGTGCCCGGTGCGCCGGCCCCGGACCGCACCGCGCGTTCCATGTCGCCGCCGGCGGCGCGGTGTGCGTGTACTGCCGTCCGGCCGGTGCGGCGACACCGTCGGTCGGGGTGCTGGAGCTGATGGATGCGCTCGCCCACGGCCAATGGGACGTCGTCGCCCAGTCGTCGGATTCGCAGCGCCGCCAGGCGACCGGTCTGATCGCCGCCCACCTGCAGTGGCATCTGGAACGGCAGTTGCGGACGCTCCCGCTGATCGAGCGCAGCGCGCCGCATAAGGTGAGCTGATGGCACGAATGAGCCGCGGCCGGCCGGCCGCCAGCAGGACTGTGCGCCCGCCGGATCCACATCCGTCCGGTGCGACGCCGCCGGCCATCCCGCCGGAGTTCGTGCCGAATCACGTCGCCCTCGTCATGGATGGCAACGGCCGGTGGGCGCAGGAGCGAGGCCTGCCGCGCACGGAGGGACACAAGCGGGGCGAGGAGGTCCTGATGGACGCGGTCTGCGGGTCCATCGAGATCGGCGTCAAGTGGCTGTCGGCGTACGCCTTCTCCACCGAGAACTGGTCCCGCAGTCCCGAAGAGGTCAAGTTCTTGATGGGCTTCAACCGGGACGTCATCCGACGGCGCCGCGACGAGATGAACGAGATGGGTGTGCGCGTCCGATGGGCGGGCCGTCGTCCCCGGCTGTGGCGCAGCGTCATCAAGGAACTCGAGGTCGCCGAGGAGCTGACCAAGGACAACGACGTGCTGACGCTGACGATGTGCGTCAACTACGGCGGTCGCGCCGAGATCGCCGACGCCGCCCGCGAACTCGCCCTGCGGGCTGCGCGCGGTGAGATCAATCCGGACCGGATTACCGAGAGCACGTTCGCCAAGTACCTCGACGAGCCGGACATGCCCGACGTGGACCTGTTCCTGCGCCCGTCCGGTGAACAGCGGATCTCCAACTTCCTGCTCTGGCAGTCCGCCTACGCCGAGTTCGTGTTTCAGGAGAAGCTGTTCCCCGACTTCGACCGCCTAGACCTCTGGGATGCGTGCCTGGAGTACGCGAAACGCGACCGCCGCTTCGGCAGCGCCTGACGCTCAGCGGTTCGCCGGGCGGCGCATCGGGACGTGGTCGATGCCGGCCTCGACGAACGGTTCCCCGCACACCTCGAAGCCGAACGAGGCGTACCAGTTCTCGAGGTAGGCCTGCGCGCCCATCCGCAGTTCTTCATCGCCGTAACGGCTGATCACTTCGCGGAGCAGCGCGCCGGAGAGACCTTGGCCGCGCACCTCTTTGAGCGTTGCGACCCGGCCGATCTTGCGGACGCCGCCGGCGACGAAGGTGCGCAAGTACGACTGGATCCGGCCGTCGTCGCCGGCGAACCACAGGTGGGTGCAGTCGGGGCGCAGGTCGACGCCGTCGACGTCCGGCTCGTCGCACTGCTGCTCGACGGCGAACACCACATCCCGGATCCGCCAGATCTCGTAGACGTCGGCGGCGGTCAGTTCGTCGCCGGTGCGGGTCGTGATCTCCATATCGTCATGCTGTCAAAGAATGGCGGTGGCGGCTTGTCCGGGGGCGATCTGCCCTCGGAGACCGTCAGGCTGCCACTGATTGGCGAGATCCCGGCGCGCCAGGGAACCCGACACGTCTGCTGTGCGTCCAAGAGAAGTGAATCGAGAGTCGGGGGTCTTCGCCCGCCGCCAGCTGCTGGCCCTGGGACATTCTGCGAACGACATCCGGCGGGCATTGGAAGCCGGCGACTTGACCCGGCTGCGCAACGGATGGTTCGCCATCGGGTCCGCGGATCAAGACGTCGCGGCGGCGGTCCGATCCAGTGGCGCGTTGTCGTGCGTGTCGGTCCTGCGCTGGCACGGATTGTGGGTCTCCCCGGGATACGACAGCCTGCACGTACGTCGCGTGCGTACGGCCGACGGCAATCGCCCGTCCTGCGCGCCCGACGGACGACGACTGCCGGTCACACAGGCCGTGGACCCGGTGCCCGTGGCGTTGGCGTGCGCGACCCGGTGCATGAAGGCCGAGGACTGGATCGCCGCCTGTGACTCGTACTTCAATGCGACGGGCACCGGGATCGCAGACCTCGAGGAGGCCCTCGGTGTCCTTTCCCCGCGCATGCGGCGTCTCCTGGACAAGACGGACCGCCGGTCCCAGTCGGGTACGGAGAGTGTGGTGCGGGTACGGCTGCGTGCGCGCGGATTCCACGTCGAGGTCCAGCCACGCATCGCCGGCGTCGGGCGGGTCGACCTGCGCGTCGGCAGGCTTCTGATCGAATGCGATGGCGAGCAGTACCACTCGGATCGCGACGCCTACCGGAACGATCGGCGCCGAGACAGGAGGGCGACCATCGACGGCTGGATCCCGATGCGCCTCACCTACGGCGACGTGATGTTCGGGTGGGCCGCGTCCGAAGCGGACATCGACGCGATCACCTCGGCCGACCGGCACCGGATCCGGAGCAGACGAGCCATCGCGGCGCTGCACAGATCTGGCGGATATGGCTCGTCCGGGGGCGATCTGCCCCCGGAGTGGCCCTGACCGCCACTTTCTCGCGGTGTCAGTACCTGGCGATCACGGCGGCCTGAGCCCGGAGCTCGGCAGCCGCGTCGTCGCGCCCGAGCGCCTCGTACTGTTCGGCCTGCTGCTGGAGGTCGAGGACCTGGGTGCGCAGGATCCCGGCGACGTCGTCGGCCGACAGCTGCTTGCGGTCGGCCTCCGCCGAACCGGCGCCGAGGCTTGCGCCGGCCACATGTGCGCTGGTGGTGGCCGATTCGCCGGCGTCGACGCTCTCGGCGTTGTCGATGGCTGCCAGGGCGGTACGCAGTGCCGAGACCGTGGACTTGTCCTTGGCCTTCATCGCGGTCCTCAGGTCGGCACGCATGGCCGTGCGGACCTCGTCGGGGCTGGTCACTTCTGTGCGCAGTCGCCGCAGGTGCCGAAGATCTCGAGGGTGTGGGAGATGTCGCTGAAGCCGTTCTCGGCGGCGATCGAATCCGCCCAGCGTTCCACCGGCTCGGCCTGCACCTCCACGGTGGTGCCGCAGTCCCGGCACACCAGGTGATGGTGGTGGCCGTCCGAGCAATGGCGGTAGCGGGTCTCGCCGCTGCCGTCCCAGATCGCGTCCACCTGACCGGCGTCGGTGAGCGCCTGCAGATTCCGGTACACGGTGGTCAGGCCGATGGACTCTCCGCGGGCCACCAACTGGTCGTGCAGTTGCTGGGCAGACAGGAAGTCGTCGGAGTGCGTCAGAACGTCGGCGATCACCAGACGCTGACGTGTGGTGCGCTGACCGGTGACAGGGGTGGAGCGAGTGGTCATCAGGGACGTCCTTCCGTCGCATGGGCGAGAGCATCGGTGACGATGTGGGCGAGGTGGTCGTCGACCAGCGCGTACTCGACCTCGCGGCCGCGGCGGTGGCCCTCCACGACGCCGGAGGTCTTCAGGACCTTCAGAATGCTGACTGACCTGCGGCTGATTGAGATGCAGTGCGTCGACCAGCTCGTGAACGCACATCGCGCGCTCGTTCAGGGTCAGCACGATCGCGACGCGCGCCGGCGCGGCCAGGGCGCGCAGCAGATCACTCGCGGCGCGGGTGTCGGCGTCGGACGGGCGGGTGGATACGGCGTCGGCGTGCGTCACCGGGGCTCCCTTCATCGGTCCCGTCCATCTTATTAGTACTGGTTCTCATTTGGCGAATGACGCATGGATTTCGTGCGTGGCGTCACGTCTGCTGATGCCGTGCTCGGGCCGGTGCCGGTCAGGCGATACCCTGTAGCGGAGTCCGCACCGATCGGTGCGGCCGATATGTCGTTTCCTCGAAAAGTGGAGAACAGTAAGCCGTGGCCGTGCAGTCCAAAGTCGAAGCCGTCGTCAACCTCGCCAAGCGGCGCGGTCTGGTGTTCCCGTGCGGTGAGATCTACGGCGGTACGCGCTCCGCATGGGACTACGGGCCGCTCGGCGTCGAGCTGAAGAACAACATCAAGGACCAGTGGTGGCGGGCGATGGTCACCTCGCGTGACGACGTGGTCGGTCTCGACTCGTCCGTCATCCTGCCCCGCCAGGTCTGGGAGGCGTCCGGCCATGTCGAGGTCTTCAGCGACCCGCTGGTCGAATCCCTGTACACCCACAAGCGGTACCGTGCCGACCACCTGATCGAGGCCTACGAAGCCAAGCACGGCCACCCGCCGGAGAACGGCCTCGCCGACATCAAGGACCCCGAGACCGGCCAGCCCGGCAACTGGACCGAGCCGCGCGAGTTCTCCGGCCTGATGAAGACCTTCCTGGGCCCGGTCGCCGACGAGGAAGGCCTGCACTACCTGCGTCCGGAGACCGCCCAGGGCATCTTCGTCAACTTCAAGAACGTGATGACCACCGCGCGCAAGAAGCCGCCGTTCGGTATCGCGCAGATCGGCAAGAGCTTCCGCAACGAGATCACGCCGGGCAACTTCATCTTCCGCACCCGCGAGTTCGAGCAGATGGAGATGGAGTTCTTCGTCAAGCCGGGCGACGACGAGAAGTGGCACGAGTACTGGATCAACAACCGCCACGACTGGTACGTCGACCTGGGTATCGATCCGGAGAACCTGCGCCTGTTCGTGCACCCGAAGGAGAAGCTGTCCCACTACTCCAAGGGCACCACCGACGTGGAGTACAAGTTCGGTTTCGCCGGCAACCCGTGGGGTGAGCTGGAAGGCATCGCGAACCGCACCGACTACGACCTGTCGACCCACTCGAAGCATTCGGGCGAGGACCTCAGCTACTTCGATCAGGCGACCGGCGAACGCTACGTCCCGTACGTGATCGAGCCGGCCGCCGGCCTCGGCCGTTCGATGATGGCGTTCCTGTGTGACGCCTACACCGAGGAAGAGGTGCCGAACGCCAAGGGCGGCACCGACGCCCGCACCGTCCTCAAACTGGACCGCCGCCTCGCGCCGATCAAGGCGGCCGTGCTTCCGCTGTCCAAGAAGGAAGAGCTCGCGCCCACCGCGCAGGCTCTGGCCGACGACCTGCGCAAGCGCTGGACCATCGACTACGACGACACCCAGAGCATCGGCAAGCGTTACCGCCGCCAGGACGAGATCGGCACCCCGTTCTGCATCACCGTCGACTTCGACACCCTCGACGACAAGGCGGTCACCATCCGTGAGCGCGACACCATGACCCAGGAGCGCGTCGCCCTGGACAAGGTCGTCGAATACCTGGCCGGCAAGCTCATCTGATCGGGGTGTGCGGCGCGACCCGTCGGGGTCGCGCTCGTCACTCGCAGTGCTGGAAAAGCGCTGTTCGGGGCGCCGATAGGGCATAGTGGACTGCAGCGTTCACGCCGAACGGGCAAGGGGCCCGAAGTGAGTACGGCGGCGCGGAGAGAGAGTTTGTGGTGGCTGTCAGCGGCAAGGTCGTTCATTACGATGCCAATCGAGGGTTCGGTTTCCTTTCGCCCAGTGAGGGTGGAGACGACGTCTTCCTGCACATCAACGACATCGACATCGACGAGAACCTTCTGCGCCCGGGCGCCGAGGTCGAGTTCGACGTCGAGGACACCGAGCGCGGCGCCAAGGCGACCAACCTCAAGGTGACCTCGGAGGCCCCGGAGGGCGAGTCGCCGGCCGCCGAGCGCGCACAGCGCCGCGACGACAATCGCGGCCGCTTCGGCGATCGTGACCGCGGTGATCGTCGTGACCGGGGTGATCGCCACGACCGTCGTGACCGCGACGATCGCGGACCGCGTCGTCGTCCGACCGGTGGCCCGCTGCTCACCGAGTTCACCGAGCTGCTGCTCGACTCCGCTCCGGACCTGACCGCCCGCCAGATCACCTCGATCCGCGGCCGTCTGATGGATCTGGCGTCCCAGCGCGGCTGGACCAACGACTGACTGCTCGTTGAGCACGTCGAAGCGAGCCGTCTACGACGCGCACGATGTGGAGCGTGCCGTTCCGGAGGCGGTGAAAGAGGTCGAGCGGGTCAATCCGTCGACCGACTACCGGAGTTCTTTCGCCCGTGACCGGGCCCGCGTTCTGCACAGTGCCGCGCTGCGGCGGCTGGCCGACAAGACGCAGGTCGTGGGGCCGCGTGAAGGCGACACCCCGCGGACGCGTCTGACGCATTCGCTGGAGGTCGGCCAGATCGGGCGCGGCATCGCCGAGGGACTGGGCTGCGATCCGGACCTCGTCGAGCTCGCCGGCCTGGCGCACGACATCGGCCACCCGCCCTACGGGCACAACGGTGAACGCGCACTCGAGGAGCTGGCCCGCGACTACGGCGGATTCGAGGGCAACGCCCAGAATCTGCGGATCCTGACGTCGCTGGAGCCCAAGATCGTCGGCCCGGACGGCCAGAGTGCCGGCCTGAACCTGACGCGCGCGTCGCTCGACGCCACCATCAAGTACCCGTGGAGCCGCAAGGCGCCCGGCACCAAGTACGGCGCCTACACCGAGGACGCGTCGGCGCTGACCTGGGTGCGCGACGGTGCGCCGGGGGAGCGACGGTGCCTGGAAGCCCAGGTGATGGACTGGTCCGACGACGTCGCCTATTCGGTCCACGACCTGGAGGACGGGGTGATCAGCGGCCGCATCGATCTGCGGCAACTGGGTGTGCACGAGGACCAGGAGTCGCTGGCGCAGCTGGCGACCGAATACTTCGACGGCCTCGACCCGGCGTCGGTGGTCGACGCATCGCAGCGCCTGTCGGAGATGGAGATCTTCCGGTCGCTGGGGCAGTACGACGGTTCGCTGGACGCGTCCGTCGCACTCAAGCGCCTCACCTCGGAGTTGATCGGCCGTTTCGCGTCGGCCGCGATCACCGCGACCCGCGCGAAGGAGGGCGACCGTCCGCTCAAGCGCTACGACGCCGACCTGTCGGTGCCGGCCGATGTCGCCGCCGAGGTCGCGACCCTGAAGACGGTCGCGCTGCGCTACATCTTCTCCAACAAGAGTCACCGCACCAAGCAGGACCGCCAGCGCGAACGCATCCACCGTGTCGGAACCCTGCTGCTCAACACCGCACCCGGTGATCTCGACCCGTTCTTCGTGCCCCGGTGGGAAACGGCCGACACCGACGCGCAGCGCATGCGGGTGGTCGTCGATCAGATCGCCTCGATGACCGAAGGCCGCCTGGAACGCATGGACAAGGCCAGCGCCGAGGTTCAGGCGCACTTAGGCTAGCCTTGGCACAGAGCCGAGCGCCTAGGGGGAACTGCGCCGGTGCCGTAGCGAAGGGGAGTTTCAATGCTCATTCAGGAAAAGCAGGTCCGAAGCCGATTGGCCGAGGATTTCGAACCACACATTGACATGTCGGATGCGATTGCTGCCAACCATCCCGAGGAAACTATCGCGCAGATGCGGACGTCTCGTGCGCTAGCTGCCCTGTGTATCGCGGCAAAGGCAAAGATGTCGGCAGCAGAGGCAGCGCAGTGCGTGGTCGATGAATCGGGAGACAGAGGCATAGATGCTGTTGGTGTCTCACTGTCGCAGGAAACTGTCTTCATCGTTCAGGCTAAGACCTCAGGCGGCAGTCCAAGTTTGACTGATGTCCAGAAGTTCATTAGTGGCATAGGGCTAGTTCTGGATTCTAATTGGAGTGCTGTTGGACCCAAGCTCCGGGCGATGAAGGACGACATCGAGAAATCGTTGGACTATCGAAATGCCAGAGTTGTTGTGGTTTATACCCACTTAGGTGAAGGCCGACCAGAGCATCCTGTGCTCGAAGAATCGGACAACTTCAAAGCTGATGTCAATGCGGCTGGCGATATTCTGAGCTTTGAGTACATGGATCTTCGCGAAAACTTCGAGAACCGCAATGTTGCTCAAGGTGAGAGTGCTCTTGATCACGCTCTAGAATTCAAGACATGGAGTACGCTCGGCGAGTATCGGTCCGAGGTGCTGGGATTTGTTTCAGCTATTGAAATAGCGGATCTTGTCGACAATTTTGGTGATCGCCTGTACGACAGAAATATCCGCAAGGTCCTGTCTGAATCCTCAGTAAACGAGGTGTTGGAACAGACGATGTCGAATGAGCCGGATCTATTTTGGTATTTCAATAACGGAATCACTATCGTGGCTAACCGTATCTCGGTCGATCGCTTGCGGCCAAAGAATGCAAATCAGATTTTTGATCTTTCCGGACTTAACGTCGTTAATGGGGCGCAAACGTGCGGCGCAATTTATAGGTCACATACTAGGGGAACTGACCTTGAAGACGTATATGTGACAGTTCGTGTGATCTCAACAGAGGATCGACCTGAGAGCTTTGAGAGTCGAGTTACTCGCTACACGAATACCCAGAATCAGGTCGGCGGTCGAGAGTTCGTCTCTTTGGATCCGTGGCAGCAAGAGCTCCGAGACACACTGCATGCGGAACGGATTCAATACCGATTTAAGACGGGAGATAGGGTAGATACGGATGTATTTACGGACTCCTTCGACCTCGAAGAGGCTACACGCGCTCTTTCCTGCATGATTGGTGTCGGGGAAGCGACCCGTACGAAGAGAGAGATCGGGCGCGCTTGGTCCGATATAAATTCGGATCCGTACCAACGTCTCTTCGATCGAGAGAATGACGCTGCGACGGTTTACAACTGTGTCCGGTTCTGGAGGAATCTGAACAACTCTGCAGAGCTAAAAGCCGAGGAAGTGGACGCGAGAACTGCGAAGATCGTTCGACATTCGACCTACATGGCGACGTCGTTGCTGCTTCAGCTCGCAAAGAATCAGAAGTTCGGTTTTTCCGATATTGATGCAGATGTAAATGCTTGGTTCGAAAATAATAGAGATAAAGTAGACAAGCTGTTCGACGCGATAATTGAGAACCATGAAGAGGTAAATGGAAACGGGTATCCGCAATCCTTCTTCAAGAACGCGACGAAGGTTGAGGATCTTGAGAATGGTGTCAGGGCAGTACTATTCGCTTAGTTGGCTGCGGAACTGCGGTCGAGAGCGATCGTCCGTGACGAGCTCGTCCGAGTCGGCTTTGGAGGACGTCGACACACGGACGCACTTTCCAGTCAGGTGATGACCGTGAAGTGCGGTGTCGTTTGTAGTCACCAGATGACTGGAAAGGACACCGATACGGCGGCACCGAGGTCCAGGTGCACCCTGACCGGCCACGCCGACTCGGTACGGTGGCTGCATGACGAATCCGACCGACGACGTGTCGACCGAGTCACCCGCGCAGGTCACCGGGGAACAGCCGGCGGCGGCACCGGCTCCGCTGCCGTGGCGCAAAGGCCTCACCGTCACCGTGGCGGCGCTGGCCCTGTTCGCGGCGTTCGCTCTCGGTGCGGCGCTGTCCGGCGAACCTCCGCAGAAGCAGGACCCGATCACCGTCACCAGCACCATCTACCGCACCGAGACGTCCACGACCACGCTGCAGCCGTCCCGCAGCCGCCGGTACACGCCGAGCCGGTCGGCGTCGCCGACCTCGGACACCAGCCCGGAGCGGACTCGTCCACGCCCCACCGACGACGAGATCCCCGAGACGCCGTGACCCATCGCCTGTTCTCGTACGGAACACTGCGGCAGCCCGAGGTGCAGGCCGCGCTGTTCGGGCGGTCGGTGCCGACCGTCGACGACGCGCTACCCGGCTACCGGATCGAATGGCTGACGATCACCGATCCCGAGGTCATCGCCACCAGCGGATCGGATCGGCATCCCATCCTGCGTGAGGGTTCACCCGACGACGCCGCGCCCGGCGCGTATCTCGAACTCGACGACGCCGAGCTGAAGGCCGCCGACGACTACGAGGTGGACGACTACGTCCGCACCGCCGTCACCCTCGCTTCCGGCGTCGACGCATGGGCCTACCTGGCCGCCGACGAGAGCTAGAGTCGACGCCATGACGACCCGGACGCTGATCGCGAGCCTGATCGTCGCGGTGTCCGTCCCGGTCCTGGCGGCGTGCGCGACCGCCGGTGGCCCCAAGATCGGCTCGGCACCCCAGGTGGAGGGGCAGAAGCAGTTCGACGGCAACGCCCAGGCCGCTGGTGCCACGCAGGTCGTGAACCTGATCGCGGTCGGCAAGGACGGCGAGGCGGCCTCCGGCTGGACCGTCGATCCGGCTGCTTCCGAACGCGTCTACTGCGATCCGATCACCCCGAGCCGGTCGGCCGTGACACCCGGACTCTACGAATGCAGCCCGAACGCGGCCGGCGCCAACACGTGCTGGGCGTCGTCGACCACCCCGTACGGTCTCCTCTGCGGCATGTCCCCGTGGACGAAGGAACTGCGCCGCTTCACCTCCAACAACGTGCTGACCGCCGTCGGCAAGATCGACGATCCGCAACCGTGGGGTCTGGAACTCGTCGACGGCACCCGCTGCGAACTCCGGCACGGCGGGGCATGGGGTGGACGCTCCGACGATCTTGTCGGCGCCTACAGCTGCGACAAAGACCACGTCTACGTCCTCACCGCGGACGAGCACGCCGTCGACAAGTCGCAGCCCACATGGACGGTCAAGACCGGCGACCTCGGCCGGCCCGACCAGCAGTTCCCGGCCGCGACAGTCGTCGGGGTCCGCACCGCGGTGTTCGCCGCGGCCGCCGACGGATCCGCGGCCTAAGCCGCCGGAGCCTCGTCCAGCGGAACCTCGTCTTCGACGATCCCCAGCGGATGCTCGATCTCGTCCCGCCACAGCTTGGCCGCGAAATAGAAGATCACCGCCAACGGAACCGGCAGCAGGCCGGCGACGATGAACGTCGGCCCGAAACCGATCCAGTGACTGATCGGGGCGGCCAACGCCATCGACACCGGCATCAGCGCCGCCGAGACGAAGAAGTCGAGCGCCGAGATCCGGCCCAGCAGATGTTTCGGGGTGCGGCGCTGCAGCAGCGTGCCCCACAGGACGGCGGGGCCGTCGATCAGCACGCCGATCATGAACGCCGCCACCACGAACCAGACGACGTGATGGGCCCGCCCCATGATGATCAACGGCAGCGACCCGACCGACCACATCGCGAACATCACCGTCAGATAGCGCTTCGGCATGGGGAACGCGCCGAACGCGGCGGCCGCGAGCGCGGCGCCGATACCGAATGCGGCCAGCACCATCGCATGGTCGGAGGCATCGCCGCCGACCCGCTCACGCAGCGCGAACGGCACCAGCACCTCGATCGGACCCATGATCGCCAGCAACTGCAGGGAGTAGAAGAACAGCGACGACCACAGCCACGGCGTGCGCCACATGTAGGCGAAACCTTCACCCAGGTCGCGGACCACGCTCGGCTTCTCGCCGGCGGCGGCTTCGACGGCCTTCGCCTCGGCGTGGTCGGACTCGTCGACGGGCCCCATCACCAGATAGCAGAGGCCGGCCAACGACGACGCGACCGCGCCGACCAGGATCGCGATACCTGGGGAGGAGATGCCGATGATCGCGCCGGCGATCATCGGTCCGGCCGCCTGATAGAGCACCGGCCGCATGAAGCCTTCGACGCCGTTGGCGGCGAGCAGTTGGTCGGCGTGCACGATCCGTGGCAGCAGCGCCGAGTACGCCGGGTAGTACATGCCGGTGGTGATGCCGCCGAGGATCGCGGCGACCAGCAGATGCGGGAAGCTCAGGACGTGCAGCAGGGAGGCGACCGCGACCGACCCGAACGCCAGCAGCTTCACCGCTTCGAGCCCGAACACGATGGTGCGCTGGGAGATCCGGTCGGCGAGCACGCCGCCGAACAGGGTGGCGGCGATCATCGCGACTGCGGTGACGCCGGAGACCAGGGACACTCGTCCCGGTCCGCCGCCGATACCGATGACCTGCCAGACCACGGCGATCAGCCAGATCCCGTCACCGAACAGCGCGAGCGCCAGACCGCCCGCGAGCCAGCGGTACTGGCGCAGCGCGAACGGCGCGAGCGCGCGCGGCAGGCGGGAGGTCGAATCGGTGGTCACCAGGAGATTCTGCCGGAATCGGACGAACAGATGCCAACGGATTTCGGGCGGTGTCAGCGACTAGGCTGAGTCGCGTGTCAGACGGTGCGGACGATCAGCGTTCGACGGTGATCGGGCTGCTCGGGCCGGTGACCGTCGACGGCCTCGCCGTCCCCGGAGTCCGGGCGCGGCGGCTCCTGGCCTCGCTGGCCCTGGCCGACGGCCGGGTGCGGTCGGCCGAGCATCTCATCGACGACGTGTGGGGCGACGACCCGCCCAAGTCGCCCAGCGCGGCCCTGCACACTCAGATCTCCCGGCTCCGCCAGCACCTCGGAGGTGCCGAGATCAGCGGTGTCGCCGGCGGCTACCGCCTCGACGGCGCCACTACCGACCTCGACCTCGCCGAACGTCTCGCGGCCAGTGGTGTCTCCGGCTGGACCGACGACGCCGAAGCCCTGTGGCACGGCACCCCCGGTGACGATCTCGGCGACGACGATCCGGCGCTCGCCGACGAGATCACCGGACGGGCGCGAGCGTTGCGCGCCCGGATCGACCAGCAGCGCGCACACGACGCGCTGGCCGCCGGCGACCATGCCACGGTGCGGGAGCTCGCCGAGCGGCGATGCGCGGCCGACCCGCTCGACGAGGACGCCCATCTCCTGCTGATGAAGGCGCTCGCCGCCCAGGGACAGCGGGCCGAAGCCCTCACCGTGTTCGCCACGCTGCGCCGACGCCTCGCCCACGACCTGGGCATCGACCCCGGACCTGAGATCACCGCCCTGCACACGGCACTGCTCACCGACACACCCGCGGCCGCCGCGCCGCCGCCCCGTACCCGGCCGGTGCCCTCCGGTCTGCGCGCCGAGTCCACGCCGCTGATCGGCCGCGACGACGATCTGGCGGCCCTCGTCGAACTGCTGTCGCAGCACCGGGTGGTGACCGTCCTCGGTCCCGGCGGCATTGGCAAGACCCGGATCGCCAACGCGGTCGGGCTGACGGCCGGCGCCCCTGCAACGGCCGTCCACTTCGTCCCGCTCGCCTCGGTGCGCAACGACGACGACGTCGCTGCCGCACTGGCCGGCGCGTTGGGCGTCGGCGAGGCCGACGTCTCCCCCTCACTCTCCTGCGCACCACCATCAGTGAGGTGACCGCCCTGCTGGCCGAGGCGGTCGCCGGCCGGCCGACCCTGATCATCCTGGACAACTGCGAGCAGGTGATCGACGGTGTCGCCGGCGTCGTCGACGAGCTGGTCGCCGCCGCGTCCGAACTCACGGTGCTCGTCACCAGCCGTGCGCCCCTGCAGATCGCCGCCGAACAGACCTATCAGCTGCCGGTCCTCGCCACCGATGGTGCCGCCCCCGCCGTCGAGCTGTTTCTGCAACGGGCTCGCGCGGTCCGCCCTTCGGCGACCCTCGACCGTGCACGGGTCGCCGAACTGTGCGAGTACCTCGACGGCCTGCCGTTGGCGATCGAACTGGCGGCGGCGCGCGTCCGGACCATGAGCGTCGACGAGATCACCCAGCGCCTGGCCGAACGCTTCACCCTGCTCCGATCGACGGACCGGAGCACCCCCGACCGGCACCGCACCCTGCACGCGGTGATCGAGTGGAGCTGGGAACTACTCACCCCCGACGCGCAACGACTTCTCACGCGGCTCTGCCGATTCCCGGGCGGCTTCGACGCGCAGGCCGCCGCCCGCGTCGGCGGCCTCGACGGAGAAGCCCTCGACGACGCCCTCACCGCGCTCGTCAACCAGTCACTCCTGCAGGTGATCGACGACGGCGACCACGTCCGCTACCGGATGATGGAGATGGTCCGCGAGTTCGGGGAGGAATCCCTCACGTCCGGCGAGGCCGAGACGGTGGACGCCGCGATGGCCGCATGGGCGCGGGACCTGACCGCCGATCTGCGCCGCCGGTTCGATGAAGCGGTGGATCGGGGGATGGTCGAATCGGTCGCCGCCGATGTCGAGAACCTGGTTTGGGTGCTGCGGCGGGCGATGGACGGCGACCCGGTGGACGTCGACACCGTGGTGCACGTCTTCCCGATCCTGTCGGCGTTCTGGTCGGTGCGCGGACTGCACGCCGAGATCGGTGCCTGGGGCGAACGGATCCTCGGCGTGCTGGGTGTTCCGCCGGCCGGCCTCGACGAGGACGCGCGGGAACGGTGGCAGCTGACGGTGATCGCCGCCGGTGCGCCGCTGCTCGCTCAACGATCATCGCGCGGTCTGGCGAAGGCCCGTGGGATCCTGCGCCGTCTGCACCGCCGCGACCTCACGATGTCGCGCCCGGGCGACTTCATCAGTGCTCTCGCCGTGGCCCGGTCCGGGGTGGAGCGGATCCGAATCCTGGAGCTGGCGCCCGACCGTGCCGCCCCCGACGTCCGCGATCTCGCCCTCGGTCTGCGGACCAACGTGCGCGAGAACAGCGGCAATCTGACCGGCGCCATGCGCGACAGCGCCCGCCTGGCCGCCGGCGGTGTCTGGGACCCCTGGGTCGGCGCCATGAACGCGTTGAGCACCGCCAGCCTGCTCGGGCAGCAGGGCCGCTGGGGCGAAGCCGTCGAACACTACCGTGTCGCCGTCGACGGGCTCGACCGGATGGGTGCCACCGACGACGCCGTCCAGGCCCGCTACTTCCTGGCGGTCATGCTCATCACCACCGGTGGTCTCGACGAAGCCGAACAGATCCTGACCTCGGCGTCGGAGATCGACCCCGACCAGCCGCTGCCCGACCAAGGCGACCCGGAGGCCGTCGCCGCCCAGGCCATGTGCTGGGCGGCGTTGCGCACGGCCCGCGGCGGCGACGGCACGGAGCTCTACGCCGGGGCCGCCCGCACCCTGCTGCGTGATCTCGTTCCCGCTCGCGTCGACCCGGGATCGAGCGTCATCCTGGCCAGCGCCGTCTGCGGAGTCGTCCTGGGTGGCCGCACCGAGATCGCGGTGCCCTGGACGGACGCCGTCGCAGGAGCATTGCTCGCTGCACTGACCAATCCGATGTGGCGGGACATCCCGCAACTGGGGTCGTCGGCGCTGGCCGTCGGACTGCTGCTGTCGAGCGACCCGGCATCGGACGTCGACGCCCGCACCGACGGAGCGACACTGATCGCCATCGCCGCGCGACTCGGAGTCCGACAGGACTATCCGGCCGTGCACGATGCGTTGCAGCGCCGCTACGAGTTCGTGGGTGTCGACGACACCGTCTGGACAGACATCGCGCGGCGAACGGAACTGTCGTCCCGTCGCCGCGCGATGGATGAGGCGGTCGGGATCCTCACCCGACGCTTCGGTTCAGATCAGCGCGCCTCGCGGATGTAGGCGGTGACGGCCAGCGGGGCGAAGATCGCGACGATCACCGCGGCACCGACCAGTGACCAGACCACGTCCACTCCGGGATGGCCGGTGTTGCACAGCTCGCGCACCGCAGACACCAGGTGGCTGACCGGGTTGACCTTCACGAAGGCCTGCAGCCAGCCGGGCATGGTGTCGACCGGCACGAAGGCGTTCGACATGAACGTGAGCGGGAACAGGATGAGCATCGAGATGCCCTGCACGGCAGACGCCTTCTTGATCAGGCAGCCCATCAGGGCGAAGATCCACGACACCGCGAAGGCGCAGACGCCGACCAGCAGGATGCTGGCGATCGCGCCGACCGGATTCGGTCGCCATCCGATCGCGAGGCCGACACCGAACGTGATCACCGACGCCACCAGGTAGCGGACGACATCGGCGAGCAGGGCGCCGGCGAGCGGACTGATCCGGGCGATCGGCAGCGACCGGAACCGGTCGAAGACGCCCTTGTCCATGTCCTCACGCAACTGGGTGCCGGTCACCATGGACGTCGTGATGACCGACTGCACCAGGATGCCGGGGATGATCACCGGCAGGTAGCTGTGGACGTTGCCGCTGATCGCTCCACCGAAGATGTAGGTGAACATCAGGGTGAAGATGATCGGCTGGAACACGACGTCGATCAGCTGTTCCGGGTTGTGCCGGATCTTCAGCAGTCCGCGGTAGCCCATGCTTAGGGATTGACGGACGGTGGTGCCCAGGCCGATGGATCCGGTCGCCTCGGTGCGGACGTCGGCGACGGACACCGACGATCGGGGGGTGGGGTTGCGGGGTGTGTCGACGGCGGTGGTCATCGTCAGACCTCCTCTCGGGTGTCGTCGGACTCGTCGGAGTCCTCGGAGGGTGGTTCGTTGCCGGTGATGGTGAGGAAGACCTCGTCGAGCGTCGGCTTCTGCACGTTGAACTCGACGAGCGTGATGCCCTTCTCGCGGAGGGCGATCAGGACGTCGGGCACCAGATCGGAATGGTGGAGCGCGACGGTGACGCGGCCGGCCTCGGGGGAGGGGACCGCGGTGTCGCCGAGCACCTGCTCGGCGATGCGGGCGGTCTCCGGGACGTCCGCGCGATCACTGGGAGTGAGCTGCAGGGTGCTCGCTCCGACCGACTGCTTGAGGTCGTCGGAGGTGCCCTCGGCGATCACCACGCCGCGGTCGATCACCGCGATCCGGTCCGCCAACTGGTCGGCCTCGTCGAGATACTGCGTGGTCAGCAGCACCGTCGAGCCGCCGTCGACCAGCTTGCGGATGGTCGACCACATCTGGGCGCGGGTCCGCGGATCCAGACCGGTCGTCGGCTCGTCGAGGAACAGCAGCGGCGGGGTGTCGACGAGGCTCGCGGCCAGGTCGAGCCGGCGTCGCATGCCGCCGGAGAACTCCTTGAGCGGCCGGTTGGCGGCCTCCTCGAGTGCGAAATCGGTGAGCAGCTCCTCGCCGCGGGCCTTGGCCTTCGCCCGGGAGAAGCCGAGCAGGCGGCCGAACAGCTGCAGGTTCTCCATGGCCGTCAGATCCTCGTCGACGGAGGCGTACTGGCCGGTCACGCCGATCAGTGATCGGACGGCGACGGCGTCGCGGACGACGTCGTAGCCGAAGACCGACGCTTGACCGGCGTCCGGGCGCAGCAGCGTCGCGAGCATGCTGATGGTGGTGGTCTTACCGGCACCGTTGGGTCCGAGGACGCCGTAGACGCTGCCGGCCGGAACCGACAGGCCTTGGTGGCACCGAAATGCTTCACCAGACCGCGGGCGTCGATCGCGAGCTCCGTCGTTGTCGTGTCTCCCCGGCCGTCGAGGCCGAGGGTGGTTGTCTCTGTCATGGAAGCCATCGTGCACCGGTGCGCTGTCGTGGGCCTGTCGTCGTCTTACATCCGCTGTCGCCGGTCAGGCGGCGTGCGGGAGCGGGATGCCGAGGAGGGGCTGCCGGCGGTCGGCGGGATAGGCCCGATCCCAGGGATAGGCCATCGACGCGTCCGGCCACGCCAGCTGCACGGCCGCGAACGCCGGCCCGTACAGCAACCGCGTCACCCGCAGGTCGGAAGAGTCGATGACCTCGACGGGGATGTACGGGAACGCGCTCGACGAGGCGAGATGATCGGCGTCGCCGATCAGCCGGCCGGCGACCTCGTTGAGCTCGACGCAGGCCTTGAGCAGGTCCATGCCGGTGATCACCAGTTCCGGGCGGTCGAACTCGATGAGACCCGTCGTATAGGCGAACGGCGCGTGCTCGTCGTCGCCGTACACCGCGGTCACGCTCCAGTGGCCGGACGCGATCTGGGTCAGGGCGTTCCCGACGAGGTCGCCTCCGCAGTCACAGCGCGGGTCGAAGTCACACATGGCCGGTCTCCTTCACGACAGCAGATCGTCATTCGATCATATGTTCGATCTGCTGGGAAGCGTACGCGCCGGCTACGACACCAAGCTCTGTGCGAGCGCCGACATCGCGTCAGGCGGGGATGCCCCCGCCCAGATTGACCGGGCTGTCGACGATGTTGCCCACGATGCCCTTGATGATTCCGGTGCCGTCGGTGCCCTTCAGGCTCTCGTACCAGGCGTTGGTGGCCTCCGCGTCGTACATGTGCGTCTCGTCGCCGCGGGCGCGGGCGCGCAGCACCAGGTCGCCGGCCCGTTCCGCGCGGATCGCCTCGTACCGCTTGAGCGTGTCGTCGACGCTCAGCGTGTTGGTGGCGACGGCGATCCCCAAGGCGAAACTGTCCTCGAGTGCCGAACAGGCGCCCTGACCGATGTCGGGGGCGGTGTTGTGGGCGGCGTCGCCGAGGATCGCCACACGGCCCTTGGTCCAGTGCGTGAACGGGCTGATGTCCCAGATCTCCACCCTGTTCAGGGACACGTCCGGATCGATGGTGTCGATGAGGGTCTGTACGCCCGGCGCCCACCCGGCGAACTCCGACACCAGGAGGTCCTTGGCGGCGTCGCGCTCGACCACCTTCCCGGACGGCTCGGGGACGTCGAACCAGAAATAGAAGCGGTCGCCCGCCACCGGCATCACGCAGGCGCGCTTGCCGTCGGCGACATAGCTGGTCCACTGGTCCTTCGGGCCGATCGCCTCATCGACCGGGATGAGACCGTTGAAGTTGGTGTAGCCCGAATGCTCGCGTTCGGGAGGAGTCTGTCCGTCCGGGGTCACGTAGTCGCGGGTGATCGAGCGCGCCCCGTCGGCGCCGAGCAGCATGTCGGCGGTGTCGGTGGAGCCGTCGGCGAACGAGACGGTCACGGCGTCGCCGTCGTCGACGATCTTCTCCATCCGCATGCCCAGCCGGATCCGGTCCATGCCGAAGGTCTCCATCAGCAGTGCCTGCAGATCGGCGCGGGCGACCGGATACGGCTTCTGACCGGACTGCTCGGTGACCGGGGCGAGGGAGAATCGGCACAGCTGCTCACCGCTCTTGCCGTCCCGATACGACATGTAATCCATGGCGCCGCCGAGGGCCGCGACCTCCTCGCCCAAGCCGAGCCAGTTGAGAACCTTGACGCCGTTCGACCACAACGACAGAGCGGCGCCGACCGGCTTGTTCTCCCGCATCTGGTCGTAGATGACCACCTCGTGGCCGAGTCGTGCCAGCGCGATTCCCGCACTGGTGCCGCCGATTCCTGCTCCGATGATGATGATCTTCATGAACCGCAAGGTAGGAGCGGTTCGGCCCGGTTTCCGGTCGGGTGACTACAGAATCGGGCGCCGGGTGACGCGGCGCGGTTGGAGGATTCTCCAGGACACCGGTTCGGTCCGACCGTCCGTCTAGACTGGTCGCGTGCCAGGCAGAATCCCCGATCGCGACATCACGGCCATCCGT
The DNA here is from genome assembly GCF_047600565.1 of Gordonia sp. (in: high G+C Gram-positive bacteria). Taxonomy (GTDB): domain Bacteria; phylum Actinomycetota; class Actinomycetes; order Mycobacteriales; family Mycobacteriaceae; genus Gordonia. The sequence goes on along the minus strand of NZ_JASGKN010000001.1, from coordinate 1,319,291 downwards.
GAGCAGACGCGGATCGAGGAGGTCATCGGCGAATACGTCGCGCTGCGCCGTGCCGGCGCCGACTCGATGAAGGGCCTGTGCCCGTTCCACGACGAGAAGTCGCCGTCGTTCCACGTCCGCCCCAACCACGGGCACTTCCACTGCTTCGGTTGCGGTGAGGGCGGCGACGTCTACACGTTCCTGCAGAAGCAGGAGCACATCTCGTTCGTCGAGGCCGTCGAGCAGCTCGCCGACCGGATCGGCTACCGCATCAACTACGAGGGCGGCGGCACCGCCATCACCCGCGACCGCGGTACCCGCGCACGTCTCGTCGCCGCCAACGCCGCAGCCCAGCGGTACTACGCCGAACAACTGCGCACCCCCGACGCCCAGGTGGCCCGCGAGTTTCTGAAGGACCGCGGCTTCGACGGGGCGACCGCCGAGAAGTTCGGCTGCGGCTACGCCCCGGCCGGCTGGGACACCATGACCAAGGTGCTGCTGTCGCAGGGCTTCACCTTCGACGAGCTCGAGGCCGCAGGCCTGTCCAAGCAGGGCAAGATGGGCCCGATCGACCGATTCCACCGTCGCCTGCTGTGGCCGATCCGGAACCTGGGCGGCGACGTCATCGGGTTCGGTGCCCGCAAGCTGTTCGACGACGACAACCTCGGCAAGTACATGAACACGCCCGAGACCATGCTCTACAAGAAGTCGCAGGTGCTGTTCGGTCTGGACCTGGCCAAGCGTGACATCGCCAAAGGGCACCAGGTGGTGATCGTCGAGGGCTACACCGACGTGATGGCCATGCACTGCGCCGGCGTCACCACCGCCGTCGCCTCCTGCGGCACGGCCTTCGGTGAGGATCATCTCGCACTGATCCGCCGGCTGATGATGGACGACTCGTACTTCCGCGGCGAAGTCATCTACACCTTCGACGGCGACGCGGCGGGCAAGGCCGCCGCTCTCAAAGCGTTCGAGGGGGAGCAGTCGATCTCCGGGCAGACCTTCGTCGCCGTCGCCCCCGACGGCATGGATCCGTGCGAGCTGCGACAGAGGTCGGGCGACGCCGCCGTCCGCGACCTGATCGCCCGCCGCGTTCCGATGTTCGAGTTCGCCATCAAGGCGATCCTCGGCAACCACGACCTGGACACCGCGGAAGGCCGGGTCGCCGCCCTCCGCGAGACGGTGCCGGTGGTCGCCCGCATCCGGGACGTCGCCCTGCGTGACGAGTACGCCCGCCAGCTGGCGGGCTGGGTCGGCTGGGAGGACGTCGCACAGGTCCTCAGCCGTGTCCGGCAGGAGGCCAAGCGAGGCCGTGGCCCGCAGCGTGGACCGGACCGGTCCCGGCGTCCCGGCCGGGCCGCGACACCCGAGGCCGCGACTCCCGTGCAGACCATCCGTCCACTCGCCAACGACCCGCGGCTCTGGCCGCAGCGTGAAGCACTGAAATCGGCTCTGCAGTACCCGGCGCTGGCCGGCACCGTCTTCGATTCGCTGCCCGTGGAATGCTTCACCGAACCCGCCTATGCCCTCATCCGGCAGGCGGTCGCCGACGCCGGTGGCACCGCGGCCGGCCTGACCGGTGCCGCCTGGGTCGACGCCGTCAACCAGGCCGTCGACAATCCGGCCCTCTCGCCGCTGGTCACGGAGCTGGCCGTCGAAGACATGCCGGTCGAAGAGGACGGCCTTCCCCGGTACATCACCAGCGTGCTGGCACGCTCGCAGGAGGTGTGGGTCGGCGCCCAGATCGCCGACCTCAAGTCCAAGCTGCGCCGCATGTCGCCGAGCACCGACCCGGACGGCTACAACGCGCTGTTCGGCGACCTCGTCGCCCTCGAGTCGTACCGTCGTTCCCTGCTCGAGCAGGCCTTCGACGACGGAGCCGACACCGCCTGAGCTGCCGGCGTCGCCCGACGCTCCGTGAGCTCGTCGAAAGGCCGCGTGTCCGGCCTCGCCGCTTTAGAGTGAGCGGATGACCAGCACCCCCACGACCGTGCGTGAGCTGACCATCCGGGGCATCGTCCTCGGCGGCCTCATCACCCTCGTCTTCACCGCTGCCAACGTCTACCTGGGCCTGAAGGTCGGACTGACGTTCGCGACCGCCATTCCCGCCGCCGTCATCTCGATGGCGGTGCTGCGGTATTTCGCGAACCACTCCATCCAGGAGAACAACATCGTGCAGACGATCGCCTCGGCGGCGGGCACGCTGTCGGCGATCATCTTCGTGCTGCCCGGCCTGATCATGATCGGCTGGTGGCAGGGGTTCCCGTACTGGCAGACCGTCGCGGTGTGCGGCATCGGCGGTGTGCTCGGCGTCATGTACTCGATTCCGCTGCGTCGTGCGCTCGTCACCGGATCGGATCTGCCGTATCCGGAGGGTGTGGCGGCCGCCGAGGTGCTGAAGGTCGGCGACACCGCCGGCGGCGCCGAGGAGAGCCGCGGCGGCATGAAGATGATCATCATGGGCGGCCTGACCGCGGCGTTCTTCTCGCTGCTGGCGTCGCTGAAGGTGCTCAGCAACTCGGTGGCCGGCGCCATCAAGATCGGCAGCGGCGCCACCATGTACGGCGCGAGCCTGTCGATGGCCCTGATCGGTGTCGGTCACCTGGTCGGCGTCTCGGTCGGCATCGCCATGCTCGTCGGCCTGGTCATCTCTTACTTCGTGCTGCTGCCGACGCTGTCGTGGCACAACCTCACCGGCGACGGTGAACTCCTCGACAAGGTGCAGTCGATCTTCTCCAGCGACGTCCGCTACGTCGGTGCCGGCGCCATCGCCGTCGCCGCCGTCTGGACGCTCGTGACCCTAATCGTCCCGATCATCAAGGGCATCGCCGAGTCGGCACGCAGCGCCCGCTCCCGCAAGGGCGGCGACCTGGTCGACATCACCGAACGCGACATCCCCATCCAGTGGGTGGCCGGCGTGACGCTGGTGTCGATGATCCCGATCGGCTACTTGCTGTGGGACTTCCTGCGCGGCACGGTGATCGCCGATCACTCCGGGAAGATGCTCGCGGTGTCGATCATCTTCGTGCTGTTGATCGGCCTCGTGGTCGGCGCGGTGTGCGGCTACATGGCCGGGCTCATCGGATCGTCGAACAGCCCGATCTCGGGTGTCGGCATCCTGGTGGTGCTGATGGCGGCCCTGCTGCTCAAGATGGTGCACCACGGCAGCGGCTCGCAGGATGCTCTCGCGATGACCGCCTACACCCTGTTCACGGCGGCGGTCGTGTTCGGTGTCGCGACCATTTCGAACGACAATCTGCAGGACCTGAAGACCGGCCAGCTGGTCGGCGCCACCCCGTGGAAGCAGCAGGTGGCGCTCATCATCGGCGTCGTGTTCGGTGCGATCGTCATCCCGCCGGTCCTCGAGCTGATGAACAACGCCTTCGGCTTCCAGGGTGCGCCGGGCGCCGGCTCCGACGCGTTGGCCGCTCCGCAGGCGGCCTTGATGTCGTCGCTCGCGCAGGGCGTCTTCGGCGGCGACCTCCCGTGGAACCGCCTGATCACCGGTTTCATCATCGGCGCGGTGATCATCGCGATCGACGAGTTGCTCAAGCGCACCACCAAGTTCCGGCTGCCTCCGCTCGCGGTCGGCATGGGCATGTACCTGCCGATGGCACTGACCCTGATCATCCCGATCGGTGCGTTCATCGGCCGCGCCTACGACAGCTGGGCCGAGCGCACCGGCGGCGACGTGGAACGCAAGAAGCGCATGGGCGTCCTGATGGCGACCGGCCTGATCGTCGGCGAGAGCCTCTTCGGCGTGATCTCGGCCGGCATCATCGCCGGCACCGGCAAGGAAGAGCCCCTCGCCATCGTCGGCGACCAGATGGGTACCGTCCTGCCGCAGATCCTGGGCGTCGAGGTCTTCGTCTGCCTGCTGATCTGGCTGTATGTGACCACCCGGCGCTCGGCGAGCACGTCGCCGTCGAAGACCGACTGACCGCCGGTAGGCTTCGACTCGGCCCGGAACTCCCGGGTGCGGGGCGATAGCTCAGTTGGTTAGAGCCGCGGACTCATAATCCGCTGGTCCCGGGTTCGAGCCCCGGTCGCCCCACCGTGACATCCCTGCCGGCCTCCGGCCGGTGTGGGCCTGCGGCATTCGAGCAAGACCGTCGAAGGCCCACAGAGCCGACAGAACAGAACACGGGATGTCGCTGAGTGTCCAGATTCCCGTGTTCTGTCGTCTCCGGTGGTTCCATGGAGCTCATGCAGAAGATCGTTCCGAACATCTGGTTCGACGGGAACGCGGAGGAAGGTGCCGAGTTCTACGCGTCGGTGCTGCCGAAGACGACTGGATCGGTGATCGCGAGATATCCCACCGACGGGCTGCTCGACTTCCAGAAACCGCTCGCGGGCAAGCCGCTGACCGCAGCGGTCGACATCGACGGCTATCGGATCATCCTGATCAACGCCGGCGACGAGTTCACACCCAACGAATCCATCAGCTTCATGCTGAACTTCGATCCGTCGGTCGACCCCGACGCCCGAGGCACCATCGACCGGGTGTGGGACGGCCTTGCCGACGGCGGACAGGTGGTGAAGGAACTCGGCGAGTATCCGTTCAGCCCCCGCTACGGATGGGTGCGCGACCGGTTCGGCGTCACCTGGCAGTTGATCCTGACCAACCCGGACGGCGATCCACGCCCGTTCGTCATGCCGTCGCTCCTGTTCTGCGGCGACGCCCAGAACCAGGCGAAGCCGTTCATCCGGCAGTACACCTCCCTGTTCGACGACTCCCGGATCGGCATGGTGGTCGACTACACGACCGCGGCCGGCCCGGTTCGCGCCGACTCGGTGATGTTCGGCGACTTCACACTCGCCGGGCAGTGGTTCACCGCGATGGACTCGCTCGACGAGAAGGACTTCACCTTCTCGTGCGGCGTCTCACTCCAGGTGAACTGTGCCGACCAGGCCGAGATCGACCGGTTGTGGGACGCCATCTCCGCGGTCCCCGACGCCGAACGCTGCGGGTGGTGTGCCGACCGGTTCGGGATGAGCTGGCAGATCGTGCCCGCTGACCTGGGCGCGCACATGACGGGACCGGACTCGTACGCCGCGCTGATGGGGATGAAGAAGATCGTCATCGCCGACCTGTGAAGGCGTGCGGGGGCTCGCTTCGACAGGCTCAACGAGCGTTCAGGGGGCTCGCTTCGACAGGCTCAACGAGCGTTGGGGAGGCTCGCTTCGACAGGCTCAACGAGCGTTAGGGGTTCAGCGCCTCCGAGACGAACGAATCCACCCGATGCTTGAGGCCGTCGATCTGGGTGCGCCGGATCGCCTCCAGGTCGGTGCCGCCGTGGAACGCCGGCGGCAGTTTGCGGACGTGCGCGTTGCACGCGAAGTCCTGGCAGACCATCGCGCCGATCGTGTTGCCGCGCCGTCCACGCTCACCGGCTCGCCGCGCCACGTACAGCACGACGTCGTCGTCCAGCTCGAGATCACGGCACCACGCGCACATCGTTCGACGCAGGGGAGTGCGCTCGGCGCGGGTGAGGACCAGCGCCACCGGTACCCCGTCGAACTCGGTCACCACGTAGGCGCGGCGCGGGATCTTCCGGTCGCGCCAACCCAGGAACTCGAGCCGCGAGAAGTCGAGGTCGTTGAAGTCCAGAGGGAAGCTGACGCGATCGATCTCACTGCGCGTCGCACCGCGGAAGGAGGCGAGGATCTGTTCCCGAGTGAGCTGCTGCATGGGTCCGTTTCGAAGGGCTGAGAGTGCGAAGTCCAGATGCCGAAAGGCCCGCGTCAGCGTCGGTGCTGGTCGCGGGCCTTTCGTTGCTCCCCCAATTGGACTCGAACCAATAACCTGCCGATTAACAGTCGGCTGCTCTGCCAATTGAGCTATGGGGGAATGCTCATCTAGAACCGAGAGCAGACTTTATCCCATCGGCGCGGACCCGGCCAAATCGCTGTTCAGGACTCCGAATCCCGAATGCCGGTCGACGAGAGATGCCTGGTCAGCCGGGCGGCGCCGTCGGTGAACTGCAGTGCGACGGCCGCAGCGGCCGCATCGGCGTCACCGGCTTCGTACGCCGCGATCAGACGGTCGTGACTGTTCAGGGCGACCGCCGCCCACTCCGGATCCGACGCGTACATCTGGTGCGGCGTGTATCGCGTCGCACTGAGCAGGAACCAGGCGAGCTTGGTGCTCCCGCTGATCCGGTTGTGGGTCCGGTGGAAGTCGAACTCGGCCTCGGCGATGGCGTCCTGATCGCCGTCGGCGACGGCCGACCGGAGCCGGTCCACCGCCGCCGCCAGTTCGGCGCGCTGATCGGAATCGATCACTCCCGCCGTGCGGCGTGCGATGCGCGCCGCGGCCTCGCCCTGCAGCCAGAAGATGTCCTCGACGTCGGTCCGCGACAGGTCGCCGACCACATAGCCGCGGTGCGGCGCGCTTTCGACCATGCCTTCACCGCGCAAGGTCAGCAGCGCCTCCCGCACCGGGGTCACACTGACGCCCAGTTCGGCGGCCGTCTCATCCATCCGGATGGGAACACCCGGCAGGAGTTCGGCGGTCATGATCTTGTGCCGCAACACCGAGGCGACCTCTTCGGACAGCTGAGGCCGACGCCCCAGCCGCAGAGAGGGGCTAGAGGCCATAGGTCTTGCCGATGACGTCCCGTTGGATCTCATTGGTTCCTCCGTACACCGTGGAGATGATGGCCGCACGCATGAAGCGCTCGGCGTCGAACTCCGTGGCGTAACCGTAACCGCCCATCATCTGCATGCCGTCGATCGTCATGGCTTTGCTGACCTCGGTGGCCTTCAGCTTCACCATCGATGCTTCGCGCGGCATCATCTTCTGCGGGTTCGCATCGGCCTCGGCGGCCACCGAGTAGATCAGCTCCTTGGTGGCGCGGATCTCGGTGGCGTGGTCGGCCATCCGGTGCCGCAGGGCCTGGAAGGTGCCGACCGGTCGCCCGAACTGCTTGCGCTCCTTGATGAAGTTCAGGGTGTAGTCGAACGAGCACTCGGCGAGTCCCAGCTGCATGGCCGCCAGAATCAGGCGTTCGGTGTTCAGGCCCGCCATCAGCTGCCACCAGCCGTTACCGACCTGGCCCACGACGGCCGAGTCCGGCACGAAGCAGTCGGTGAAGTAGAGGTCGTTGACCTCTTTGCCGCCGAGGGTGTCGATGCCCTGGATCTTCAGGCCCTCGGTGCCGGCCGGGATGTGGAACTGGGTGAGGCCCTCGTGCTTCTCGCCGCTGCGGTCGGTGCGGGCGATCAGCAGGATCGACTTGGCGAAGTGGGCGTTGGAGCACCAGGTCTTCTGGCCGTTGATCTTCCAGCCGCCGTCGACCTTCTCGGCCCGGCAGGTCAGGGCGCCCACATCGGAGCCGGCTTCGGGCTCGGACATCGAGATGGACAGCGAGTCGCCCTTGCAGGCGCCGCCGAGCACCTCCTTCTTGAGGTCCTCGTCGGCGAACTTCTGGTAGGCGGCCGCCGTGATCAGGGTGGGGCCGATGCCGCCGATCGGTGCCTGGTTGCGCAGGGCCTGCTCGAGCAGGATGCACATCTCGACGTTGCCGGCGCCGCTGCCGCCGTACTCCTCGGGAAGGATGATGCCGGCCCAGCCGAGGTCGGCCATCTTGCGGTACAGCTCCTCGGAGTGGAGCTCTTCACCGTTCTTGGTGAGTTTGGCGCGCTGCTCGCGGGTGCCTGCCTCGCGCTGACAGAAATCGGCGACGGCCTTGCTGAATTCCTTCTGTTCCGGGGTGAACGCGACCATGGGTGACTCCTTCGAATGACTGGTGTTCCTATCACATATATTTGATAGGACGACGGCGCGCAGGGAGTTCGCAGAATCTCTTTGCATCCCGATGCCCTAGATTGGGGCGCATGGCCAAGAGGAAGAACCAGCCCGAGAAGCCGGCGGACGAGACCGTCGAGCCCACGCCGGAGGCGATCGACGAGCTGGCCGCCGACGACGGCGACGAGGCCGTCGACGTCACCCGGCGCACCGCCGCCGAGCGTGAAGAGCTGCTCGCCGAGAACCGTCGCAACCGCGAGCAGGCCCGCGCAGACGCCGCGAAGAAGGCCGCCAAGCGTCGCACCGTCACGCAAGACGCCGACGGCGACGATGAGGTCGACGTCGCCGATGACGCCGAGGACAGGGTGCCGGGACGCGTGGAGACCGCGCCGACCCGCGGGATCTCCCCGGTGACGATCCTGGCGGCCCTGGCCGGGCTACTCGCCGTGACCACCATCGTGTTCGGCATCCTGGCGTTCCGCGGTGGCGACTCGCTCGGCCCGGACTCGGGTATCGGCCGTGACGCCGTGACCGACGCCAAGAAGTACGCGGTCGACATCGTCACCTACAGCGCGGGCGACTACGCGTCGCTGGACAAACAGATCCGCGATATCTCCACCGACGACTTCGCCAAGCGTTACATCGACGCCTCGCAGCAGGCGCGCAAGGGCAACGACGCGGCCAAGGCGTCGTCCACCGCGAAGGCCCTCGCCGCCGGCCTGCAGTCGATCGACAAACATCAGGCCGTCGTCCTGGTGGCCCTGGATCAGAAGGTGACCTCGCCGGACCTGCCGAGCAGCGGCAAGGACGGCATCGACTACCAGTCGCGGGTACTGGTGACCCTGCAGCGCGACGGCGACCGCTGGGTGCTCTCCGACCTCGCGCCGATCTGATTCGTCGAACGCCGGGTGAAATCCACTGGGCGTCAACGACGTTCACCCTCCCGGTGATCGAACCCGGGTGACTCGGCTCACTTCTGCGTTACGGTATGCGGCAAGCAGCACCGTCGCGAGAGGGATTCATGGCCAGCAAGCCCGAGGCCGTCGCCGGCATCCGGGGCGGCGTCGACGATGCCGGCGTCGCGCGGATCGAGATCGACCGCCCCCGGCAGCTCAACGCCCTGAGCGGTGAGGCATCCGAGCAGATCATCCGGTTGTGCCGTGCCTGGGCGACCGACCCGTCGATCCGGACCGTCGTGATCACCGGAAACGGCGGCTCGTTCAGCGCCGGCGCCGACGTGGCCGGCATGGCCGCAGACGCGCAGGCGAGCGGCGGATTCGATCGCAGTGCCTCCCGCGCCATCATCGAGAACGGGTCGAACCTGGTGTCCGCGGTCCGCGACCTGCCCATGCCGGTGATCGCCGTGGTCGACGGTCCCGCCGTCGGCATCGGAGCCTCCCTGGCAGTCGCCGCCGACCTGATCTACGCCAGCGCCCGGAGCTACTTCCTGCTGCCGTTCGTACAGATCGGTCTCATGCCCGACGGCGCCGCCAGCGCCACGTTCACCGCCTCGCTGGGGCGCGCCCGCGCCAACGCGATGGCGCTGCTCGGCGAGAAGCTGTGGGCCACCGAAGCACTCGAGCAGGGGCTGATCAACGGCGTCGTCGAAGAACCGGAAGCGCTCGAACCCCTCGTCTCCCGCGTCGTGGGCCGCCTGACGCACGCGTCGGCGCCGGCCCTGCGCTGGACGAAAGCAGCCATGGACGGCTACTCGCTGGACGGCTACTCCGCCGCCATCGACCGCGAGATCGCCGGCCAGACCGAACTGCTGCAGTCACCCGAATTCCAGGCGGCGCTCGCAGCGTTCGCCGCCCAGCACACCCGCTGACCCCGTCACCGATCCCACAAGGAGCAACCATGACCGCCGGCACCGCCACCAACAGCCTCGGCCTCGCCCTCGACTCCGAGCCCACCCGTTCGCGCCGCAACCACTGGAACAACCAGGTGCGACGCCATGCGGCCATGACGCCCGACAAGCCGGCACTCAAGTTCATGGGGTCGGTCACCACGTGGTCGGAACTCGACGACCGCGTGCGCCGGCTGGCCGCCGCCCTGCGCCGCCGGGGCGTCGGCTTCGGCGATCGCATCCTGGTGGTGATGCTCAACCGCAGCGAATACGTCGAAACCGTGTTCGCGGCCAATCTCGTCGGCGCCATCCCGGTGCCGGTGAACATCCGCATGACACCACCGGAGATCGCCTTCCTGGTCCAGGACTCGGGAGCCGAGATGATCGTCACCGAATCGCTGCTGGCGCCGCTCGCCGACGCCGTCGCCGCCATGACCGGGACGATCCGGAACGTCGTGGTCGTCGGGGACACCGACGACAAGCACCTGAAGTACGAGGACCTGGCCGCCGAAGACGCCTCCGACCTGCCGGAGATCGACGTGCCCGAGGACACCGTCGCGCTCATCATGTACACGTCCGGCACCACCGGCAAACCCAAGGGCGCCATGCTCACCCACGAGAACATGCAGGCCCAGGCGCTCACCTGCATCCAAGCGCTGGGCACCAAGCCCGACGACATCGGATCGTGTGTGGCACCCATGTTCCACATCGCCGGTCTCGGCGCGATGGCGCCGCTGTTCTACATGGGCGCACTCTCGCTGATCCATCCGCTGGGTGCCTTCGACCCCAACGACCTCCTGGACCTGATGGAGGCCGAGGGCACCACCTCGATCTTCCTCGTGCCGGCGCAATGGCAGGCCGTCTGCGCTGCTCAGCAGGCCAAGAAGCGGAATCTGCAGCTGCGCGTCATGTCGTGGGGCGCGGCCCCGGCGTCGGACACCGTGCTGCAGGCCATGAACGACACCTTCCCGGACGCCGCCAACGTCGCCGTGTTCGGGCAGACCGAGATGTCGCCGATCACCTGCGTCCTCGAAGGCAAGGACGCGCGACGCAAGATCGGCTCCATCGGCCAAGTGGTGCCCGCGGTGACCGCGCGCATCGTCGATCCGCTCGGCGAGGACGTCGCACCCGGCGAGGTCGGCGAGATCGTCTACCGCGGACCGAACCTGATGGTCGGCTACTGGCAGAACCCGGAAGGGACCGCCGACGCGTTCCGCGGCGGATGGTTCCACTCCGGCGATCTGGTCCGCGCCGACGACGAGGGCTTCCTCTACGTGGTCGACCGCGCCAAGGACATGATCATCTCCGGCGGCGAGAACATCTACTGCGCCGAAGTGGAGAACGTCCTGTTCTCTCACCCGAAGATCTCCGAGGCCGCGATCATCGGCCGCGCCGACCAGAAGTGGGGTGAGGTGCCGGTGGCCGTCGTCGTGCCCGCGACAGGAGTCGACGACCTCACGCTCGCCGACATCGAGCCGTTCCTGAACGAGAATCTGGCCCGGTTCAAACACCCCAAGGATCTCGTGGTGGTCGACGAACTGCCCCGCAACGCGGGCGGCAAAGTGGTCAAGCCGAAGCTGCGCGAAGAGTTCGGTTCCAAAGATGCTGGCCTGGCTGACTGATTCTTCGGTGACCAGCGGGTACGCTTAACGAGCTTTGACCGGTCGTGGCGGCCCGAGGACGTGGTGCGCCGACCGGCCTTACTTGGAGGAAGAATGGCAGACAACAAGGCCCGTCGGCAGCGCGCCGCGGATCTCGCAATGGCGACCGACAGCGACACCGCACCCGGTACCGCATTCGTCGCGACGCCGGAGGCGAAGAAGAAGGCCCTGACGTACCGCATCATCGCGGCCGTCCTGTGGGTCGCCTCGATCGCGGTCGAGGTCTACGTGATCTGGAAGATCCTGCTCGCCCACGACACGGGCGACCACATGACCCTGCTGATCATTCTGCTGGTCGTGATGGCCGCGCTGACCCTGATCGGCGCGTACTTCTGGCGCAAGGCCAACCACATCGATCCGGCCTCCGCACAGGAGAAGTTCCGGTTCTTCGTGCAGAACCAGCTCGGCGCCATCATCGCCGTGATCGCGTTCCTGCCGATCATCGTCCTGATCTTCACCGACAAGGACCTGAGCGGTAAGCAGAAGGGCCTCCTGGGCGGTCTGGCCATTCTGATCGGCGCCGCCGTGGTCGCCGGTTCGGCCGACTGGGATCCTGCCTCGCAGGAGGGCTACAGCACCGACAACAACATCGTCAACCAGATCACCAACCCGAAGGGCGTCGTCTGGTACTCGCCGACCGGCAGCACGTACCACGTCTGCAAGGACGGTGCGACGATCACCGGCCACGTCAACCCCGACAAGGTCGTGTCCGGCACGGTGGACGAGGCTCGCGCGGCGGGCGCCAAGCGTCTGACCAAGAGCTGGGAGCCGGAGGCCCGCCTGCACTGCGGCGTTCCCCAGGCGACCATCGACAACATCCTCAACGGCGGCACCGGCCTGACCTCCGGTGACCTCGACGAGACCGTCGACGATCCGAGCATCGTGCACGCTCCGGCCACCTCGGGCGCGCCGGTTCCGACCAGCGTCGTTCCCGCTCCGGTGAGCAGCGCTCCGGTTCCGGTTCCGGCCGGCTGATCGGTTCACTCCGACACAGGCCACGAGGGCCCCGTTCGCCACGGCGAGCGGGGCCCTCGTGCATGCGGGGTCCGGCGTAGGCTGCGGGACGTGGACGCACTGCAGAGCCTCGCGGACTGGCCGGTCGACAACGTGTCGGCGGCGCTGCTGACCGACGGGGGCGTCACGACCTACGGCGACCGGCAGCGGGTGTATCCACTCGCTTCGGTCACCAAACTCCTGGTCGCGCAGGCCGTGCTGGTGGCTGTGGAGGAGGGGGCGCTCGATCTCGACGATCCGGCCGGACCGCCCGGGTCCACGGTCGCGCACCTGCTGGCGCACGCCTCGGGCCTGGCCTTCGACACCCGGGACGCGATCGCCGAGCCGGGCACCCAGCGGATCTATTCGTCCGCCGGTTACGACGTGCTCGCCGAGACGGTCGAACAGGCGACCGGATTCGGCTTCGCCGACTATCTGCGTGAGGCGGTCGCCGACCCGCTCGGCATGGCGTCGACGACCCTGGACGGGCCGGCCGGGCACGGGGCGTCGTCCTGTGTGGACGATCTGACCGCGTTCGCCGCCGACCTCACCGACCCGCGTCTCCTGTCGCCGCAGACGGCGCTGGCTGCCCGCACGGTGCACTTTCCCGGGCTCGACGGGTTCGTGCCGGGCTACGGCAAGCAGCGCCCCAACGATTGGGGGCTGGGACCGGAGATCCGCGGCGGCAAGTCGCCGCACTGGACGGCGCGAACCGGTTCACCGAACACGTTCGGCCACTTCGGTCAGTCGGGAACGTTCCTGTGGGTGGACCCGGAACGACAGGCCGCGTGCATCGTCCTCACCGACCGCGCGTTCGGCGCGTGGGCCAAACCGCTGTGGAGCGACTTCAACACCGCCGTGGTGGCCGAACTCGACGGCTGACTCCACTACGCTTCCTTCGAAGCCATTCGACAGGGGAGCGGAACCGGCATGCGCGATCTGACCAGCGACGATCTCGGCAATCTGATGGCGTTGTTCGCCGTCCTGCTGCTCGCGTTCGCCGCGAACTTCCAGCTGTCCCGCAAGGTGGTGCGTCGGCATCGGCGCACCGCGCTGTTCTCGGTGATCGTCACCGTCATCGCACTGCTTCTCACCTGGGTGGCCATCTGGAGCCCGTCGGCCTGGGAACAGATCGACGATATGCTGGTGCTGGTGCCCGGATCCCTGGCGATCCTGTGTGCGGTGGTGCTGACCGTCGAGTCGGTGATCGGGCGCGCGCTGACGATCATCGAGGTCGAACGGGAGGACCGCCGCAAGGCCGAGCAGCAGAACCAGGAACTGCCGGAGGTGCCGTCCTGGATCGACGAGGTCTCGGCGAAGAAGACTCCGACGACAACGCCGAAGACCGGTACGGAGAGGGTCTAGCCGACCCGCTGGTGCAGCCAGGTCACCTCGGCGCCCACTCCGCCCATGCGGTACGGCTCGAGGGCCTCGTCCCAGGCGGTGCCGAGCGCGGACTCGATCTCGCCGGCCAGGCCGAAGCTGTCGGGCTGGGAGTCGAGGAGGGCGCGCAGGCGCATCTCGGACAGGATGACGTCGCCGTTGGCCATCGTCTGGCCGTGCCACAGGCCCAGACCGGGGACGTAGGCGAAGCGTTCGCCGTCGACGCCGTCGCTCGGGTTCTCGGTGACCTCGAAGTAGATGCCGGACCATTCGCGCAGCGCGTTGGTGAGCCGGGCGGCGGTCCCCACCGGGCCGGTCCAGTCCACCGTGGCGCGCATACGTCCGGGTTCCGCGTCCTGCGCCGACCACTTGAGGTCCGCGCGCGCGTTCAGGGTCGACGACAGTGCCCACTCCACATGCGGGCACAGCGCGACCGGAGCGGCGTGGATGTAGACCACTCCGCTCGTCATCTCCGCAAACTGATTCAGATTGCGCACTGTCTTTCACCTCCGAGTCGACGAGGAACGTCTTCCCCAACACACCGCATCGCACCGGAAGTTCAGTTGTTGTTTCTGATTATGCCTGGAGTGACATCTGTTGCGCTAGTACTTTCTTGAGACTTCCGGCGTGTCGTGAGGTCGGAGTGTCGCCGAAACTGATAGCAGGAGCGGATCCTGCGCCTCGCGGGTGGCCCAGGGAGTCGCAGGACGTCTCAGGTCCAGCCGGCTTCGGTCGCGTCGATGACGGTCATCAGAGTCCTTTCGACAAGCTCAAGGAGCGTGCGAGGAGCGTGCGGGAAACGAGAAGTGCCCCCACTCCGGCGGGGAGCAGGGGCACTTCTACGAGCGGATCTCGTCAGTACCGGCCGATGGCCAGTGCAACGTTGTGACCGCCGAAACCGAAGGAGTTCGACAGTGCGTAATCGATCTGTCCGCGGCGGGCTTCGCCGTGGACGACGTCGATGTCGCCGCACTCGGGGTCGAGGTTCTCCAGGTTCAGGGTCGGCGGGATCACCGAATCCTCCACCGCCTTGACGGTCAGGACGGCCTCGAGAGCACCGACGGCGCCGATCGAGTGGCCCAGAGCCGACTTGGGGGCGTAGATCGCCGCGTGGTTGCCCACGGCGTGCGTGATGCCCAGTGCCTCGGCGGTGTCGCCGATCGGCGTCGACGTGGCGTGCGCGTTGACATGCGTGACGTCCTTCGGATCGAGTCCGGCCGTCTGCATGGCACGCTTCATCGCACGGGTGTTGCCCTGACCGGAGGGGTCCGGCGCCACCAGGTGGTAACCGTCCGAGGTGATGCCGGCGCCCATGATGCGCGCATGGATGTGCGCACCGCGTGCCTTGGCGTGATCCTCGCGTTCGATGATCATCATCGCGGCGGCCTCACCGAAGACGAAGCCGTCACGATCCTTGTCGAACGGACGCGACGCGGCCGCCGGATCGTCGTTGCGCGTGCTCATCGCACGCATCATCGAGAACGCGGCGATCGGAATCGCGTCGATGTGACCTTCCACGCCACCGGTGACGACCATGTCGGCGTCACCCATGACGATGTGCCGCCATGCGTGAGCGATGGCTTCGGCGCCCGACGAGCAGGCCGAGACCGGCGTGATGACGCCGGCGCGCGCGCCGACGTTCAGGCCGGCGACCGCGGCCGGGCCGTTCGGCATGGCCATCGACACCGCCAGCGGCGACACCTTGCGGTAGTTGCCCGACTCCTCGATCGCCTTGACCGCGTCGACCATCGCGTCGCCGCCGCCCTGACCGGTACCGATCACGACGGCCAGACGCTCCGGATCGACCTCCGGCTCACCGGCCTGCGCCCAGAGACGCTTGCTCATGACGTGCGAGACGCGCTCGACGTAGGCCATCCGGCGGGCCTCGACGCGCGAGACCTCCTCGGAGGGATCCTGGACGAGACGGCCACCGACGCGGCAGGGGAGTTCCCCGTACTTGGTGACGAAGTCGTCGGTCAGCTCCCGGATGCCGGACTCGCCGGCGAGGAGCTTCTCCCAGGTGGTGTCGAGATCGGCACCGAGGGAGGTGGTGGCGACCATGGAGGTCACCACCACACTGGGGAATTCTCCACCGCGAGTGGAAAAATCACGCAGTTCGGTCACGACTTCTTGTCCGCCTCGATCTGCGCCTGGATAGCAGCGGCAGCCTCGGGGTTCTCGGCCTCCAGCTTCTGGATGTAGGCCACGGCGTCACCGACGGTGCGCAGGTTGGCGAGGTCCTCGTCCGGAACCTTCAGGCCGTACTTGTCCTCGATCTGAACGGCGATCTCGACCATCGACAGCGAGTCGATGTCCAGGTCGTCCACGAACGACTTGTCCATGGTGACCTCGGAGGGCTCGATACCGGTGACCTCTTCGATGATCTCGGCAATACCGGCGACCAGATCGTCCTGACTAACAGCCACGGTGGGCTCCCTTCGTATGGGGGTACATATTCTTCGGTTTCCGGAAGCGGCGTGTTACGCCGCTGTGGACTAGCCTTTCGGCTTTCCGGGGGCCGGGGGTTCCCGGCCGCTATCCAAGTCCTGGCAGGTCCTCCAGATCGGCGGGGACCTTGACGGCGCGCGTCGGCACGCCCTTCAACTCGCGCTTGGCGATTCCGATGAGCGTTCCGCCGGGCAGCAGCTCGACGATGGCGGCCGTTCCCTGGTCGCGCATGTACTGGGTGCACAGGTCCCAGCGCACCGGGCTGGTCACCTGCTCGACGATCTTCGAGAGGGCTTCCTCGCCGCTGGACACCGGCTTGCCGTCGGCGTTCGACAGCAGCGTGAACTGCGGCTGGCTGGGCGTGATCTCGGCGACGGCGGCGGCGAACGCCTCCTGTGCGGGATCCATGAAGTGGGTGTGGAAGGCGCCGGCGACCGCGAGCGGACGGATACGGGCCTTCTCCGGCGGATTGTCGACGAGCTTGTCGATGCCTTCGACGGCGCCGGCGGCCACGATCTGGCCGATCGCGTTGCGGTTGGCGGGCACCAGGTCGTACTCGCTCAGGCGGTCGAGGACCTCGCCCTCGTCGCCGCCGAGGACGGCGGCCATGGTGCCGGGCTTGAGCGCGCACGCCTTGGCCATTCCGGCGCCGCGGATGGCGGCCAGGCGGACGGCCTCGTCGGGGGTGATGACCCCGGCGAGGGCGGCGGCGGTCAGCTCGCCGACGGAATGGCCGGCGACGATGGTTTCGTGGGGCAGTGCTTCATGGCTGCCCAGATGCTCGAACGACAGGAGCGCGGAGGCCACGATGAGCGGCTGCGCGATCGCGGTGTCGGTGATCTCGTCGGCCGTCGCGGTGGTGCCGAGACGGATGAGGTCGAGACCGGTCAGCTCCGACCAGGTCTTCACATGGTCGGTAGCGCCGGGCAGCTCGAGCCAATCGGTGAGCATTCCGGGTTTCTGCGAGCCCTGTCCGGGCGCCAACAACGAGAGCACCTGATTAGAGAACACCGTCGGAGGGGTCTCGCGGGGTGTCGGAGGATTCGAAGTTTCGCGCCCATTTTTGTGGGGTTCCTACAAAACCGGGTCCTATGACCCTACGGTCTCAACCCCATCGTTTCCGGGTTGAGATCCGTTACCCTATCGTTGCCAAATCGGCTCTGCCAGCACAAATGGATACTGATGCCCGCAACTTCTGTGACTCATGTGGTTTGTGAGCGCGTTTGTTCGCCGAATCGTTTCAAACGGCCGACGGTCGACGCGACACGCAGAACGTAGGCGTCGCGAGGGTTAGATGGATCACGTCCAGTGACATCCGCCACCTTTTTCAGTCGATATCGCACAGTATTTGGATGGATGTACAGCGCCCGCGCGCACGACTCCACCGAACATCCGGCACTCAGAAACGCGTCGAGGGTCTCGGTCAGCGACCCCGACTTGTCCTCGAGCGGAAGCACCAGGGTGTCGATGAGCGTGCTGACCGCCGTCGGATCGCCGTCGAGGGCGCGCTCGGGCAGCAGATCGGAGCTGTAGACCGGACGCGGTGCGGCCGGCCACCCCGCCACCGCCTCGATGCCGGCGATCGCCTCGGTGGCACTGGCATGGGCGCCGGTCAGATTCGCGGTCGTCGGGCCGATCACCACCGGACCGGCCGCGAAATGCTGCAACAGGTCCGTCAAGAAGCGGTCGGTCGGCGCGATCGCGCCGCTCACGATGGCGACCAGGCGATGTCCCTGCACCACCGAGAGGGCCGCGCGGTCGTACTGCTTGGCGGTGTTGTGAATGGCCAAGGGGACCGACACGTTCTGCTCGGGTGGCGGCGATCCGACGATCACCGTCGCCGGAGCGTCCGAATCCCAGTTGAGGGCGGCGGCGCGCGACAGCAGCTGCGGGCCCATGTCCCCACGGACCACGCCGTCGACGACGAGCGCCTCCAGCCGTGAATCCCAGGCGCCGCGCGACTCGGCTGCGTCGGCGTAGATCGCCGCCGCCGCGAAGCCGATCTCACGGCCGTACCGCAGCACCGATTCGGTCAGGGCGCGCAGCTGATCGTCCTCGCGGGCCAGCAGAGGCAGCCACTTCTCGAAGAACTCCATCGCCACGCGGACCATCTCGACGGTCTGCAGCAGTGTGATGCGGCGGGCCAGGTCCTGCGGCACCACCTGAAAGGCCTGGACGGTGAAGCGGACGTTGCCCTCCGGATCGCGGATCCACTCGACGAAGTTCACCACCGCCGTCTGCACGACCATCTGCACGCTCGCGCGCTGGGCGGCGTCGAGGTCCTCGAAGTACGGCAGCTGATCGGACATCGAATGCACCGCTTCGGTCGCCAGACGTCCGCTGTACTGCTTCACCCGCCGCAACAACGCCTCGGGCAGGGCGTCCTGCGCCGATTCGGGCAGCGCGGACCCCGGAGTCCGGTCGCCGTCGTCGGCGGCCGGAACCGGGTTCAGCGGAGTGTCGGGCACCCCACCAATCTACGGGGTCAGGCGACGCCGGGATCGCTGGTCTGCGCGGGAGCGGCGGCCACGTCGGTGATCCGGTACTTCGCGGCGGCGTCAGCGGCCACCGACCGGTCGATCTTGCCGTCGCGGGCCAGCGCCACCAGAGCGCCGACCGCGATCGACTGCGCGTCGACGTTGAAGACGCGGCGCGCGGCCGGACGGGTGTCGGAGAAGCCGAAGCCGTCGGTGCCCAGGGTGAAGTAGGTGCCGGGCACGTAGGCGCGGATCTGCTCCTGCACGCCGCGCTGGTAGTCCGACGCCGCGACCACCGGTCCGTCGGTGCGGCCCAGCAGCTCGGTGACGTACGGCGTGCGGACGGTGCCTTCGCGCAGCTCCTGCTTGTCGGCGTCGATGCCGTCGCGGGCCAGCTCGTTCCACGAGGTGATCGAGTAGACGTCGGCGGACACGTCGAAGTCCTCGGCGAGCAGATCCTGAGCGGCCAGTCCGTCACCCATGGTGACGCCGGAGACCAGGATCGCGGCCTTGTGCTTCTTGCCGTCCGGTCCGGCCCGGAACAGGTAGCCGCCCTTGAGCAGTCCCGGCAGATCCAGGTTCTCCGGTTCGGCGGGCTGATGGATCGGCTCGTTGTAGACGGTGAGATAGAAGTACACGTTCTCCGGATCGGGGCCGTACATGCGGCGCAGACCGTCGTCGATGATGTGGGCCAGCTCGTAGGCGAACGCCGGGTCGTAGGCCACGACCGCCGGGTTGCTCGCCGCCAGCAGGTGCGAGTGACCGTCCGCGTGCTGCAGGCCCTCACCGGTCAGGGTGGTGCGGCCGGCGGTCGCACCGACCACGAAGCCGCGCGCCATCTGATCGCCGGCGGCCCACAGGCCGTCGCCGGTGCGCTGGAACCCGAACATCGAATAGAAGATGTACAGCGGGATCATCGGTTCGTTGTGCGTCGCATACGACGTGCCCACCGCGGTGAACGCGGCCGTGGAACCGGCCTCGTTGATGCCCTCGTGCAGGATCCGTCCGTGATCGGACTCCTTGTAGGCGAGCATCAGGTCGGCGTCCACCGACGTGTAGTGCTGACCGTTCGGGTTGTAGATCTTCAGCGTCGGGAACCACGAGTCCATGCCGAAGGTACGGGCCTCGTCCGGGATGATCGGCACGATCCGATGGCCGATCTCCTTGTCGCGGAGTAGTTCCTTGAAGATCCGGACCAACGCCATGGTGGTGGCCACCTGCTGATTGCCCGAGCCGCCGGTCACGGCCTTGAGGGCGCCCGAGGTGTCCGCCGTCAACGGCTCCGGCGTCAGGTGACGCTGCGGCAGTGCGCCGCCGAGCTCGCGCCGGCGTTCCAGCAGGTAGCTGACCTCGGGAGAATCCATTCCCGGGTGGTAGTACGGCGGCAGGTACGGGTCCGCTTCGAGCTGTGCGTCGGTGATCGGCACCCGGGTGGTGTCGCGGAAGGCCTTCAGATCGTCGAGCGCCATCTTCTTCATCTGGTGCGTCGCGTTGCGGCCCTCGAAGTGACTGCCCAGGGTGTAGCCCTTGATCGTGTGCGCCAGGATCACCGTCGGCTGGCCCTTGTGCGCCAGCGCGGCCTGGTAGGCGGCGAAGATCTTGCGGTAGTCGTGGCCGCCGCGCTTGAGATTCCAGATGTCCTGGTCCGAGTAGTTCTTGACCAGTTCCTTGGTGCGGGGATCGCGGCCGAAGAAGTGCTCACGGATGTAGGCACCGTCGTTGGCGCGGTAGGTCTGGTAGTCGCCGTCGGGCGTCTTGTTCATCAGATTGACCAGCGCGCCCTCGGTGTCGGCCTGCAGCAGCGGATCCCACTCGCGGCCCCACACCACCTTGATGACATGCCATCCGGCGCCGCGGAAGAACGACTCCAGCTCCTGGATGATCTTCCCGTTGCCGCGCACCGGGCCGTCCAGACGCTGCAGGTTGCAGTTGACGACGAAGGTCAGGTTGTCGAGGTGATCGTTGGTGGCGATCTGCGCCAGACCGCGCGACTCGGGCTCGTCCATCTCGCCGTCGCCGAGGAACGCCCACACGTGCTGATCGGAGGTGTCCTTGATCCCGTTGAGATGCAGATACTTGTTGAAGCGGGCCTGGTAGATCGCGTTCATCGGGCCCAGGCCCATCGACACCGTCGGGAACTGCCAGAACTCGGGCATCAGCCGCGGATGCGGGTACGACGGCAGGCCGCCGCCGAGACCGGCGTGGCTGTGCTCCTGCCGGAAGCCGTCCATCCGCTTCTCGTCGATCCGGCCCTCCAGGAAGGCGCGGGCGTAAATGCCGGGCGACGCGTGGCCCTGGAAGAAGATCTGGTCGCCGCCGCCGGGATGGTCCAGCCCGCGGAAGAAGTAGTTGAAGCCGACCTCGTACAGGGAGGCCGACGACGCGTAGGTGGAGATGTGGCCGCCGACGCCGATTCCGGGCCGTTGGGCGCGGTGCACCATGACGGCCGCATTCCAGCGGATCATGGCGCGGTAGCGGCGCTCCATGTTCTCGTCGCCGGGGAACTCGGGTTCGAGATCGGTGGGAATGGTGTTGACGAAGTCGGTCGAGGTCAACGCCGGCAGATGGAGGCGCTTGTCCTCGGCGCGCTCCAGCATGCGGAGCATCAGATAGCGGGCCCGGTCCGGTCCGGCGTTCTCCAGCAGCGAGTCGAACGACTCCAGCCACTCCTCGGTTTCGCCGGGGTCGCTGTCCTGCAGGTAACTCGCCACACCTTCTCGGATCACCCGAACCCGATTACTGCTGGTGAGGCCGGTTTTCACGTCGGACTGATCGGTCACGCTCTCCACCTGTTCGCTTGTGTCGGCCGGGCACGTGATGGGCGCCCGGAAACGTCGTCGCCCGGGTGAGGGCGACCTGTTCTCCATCGTGCACCAAGTCACACGCGCCCGCGAGGGTTACGTGGACGGAGCCGGGGAACGCCTGTCCGATACAGGCTTTTCGCGCGGCCGTGCGCGATGGAGGGACCTGCGCGCTATACGCTCGATCCAGTGTGGTCCGCGACGTGTTCGGACTGCGGGGGCGAGACAGGGGAGAGCGTGTCACGTGTGAGGGCGGCGTCCGCGGCGATCGCGGGCGCGGTGCTGCTCGGCGTCACGGCGTGCGGCGGCGAGGAGCCGGCGCCGTCGGAGCGTCCCTCGGTCAGCACCACCACCGTGACCACCGAGTCGACCCAGGGGGCCGACGCCGCGCGCACGGTCTGTCTGCAGGTCATCACCTCGGCGGGGGTGATGGTGCGCGACTACAACACGTTCATCACCCGGCTGAACCAGACACAGGACTACAGCGCCCTCGACAAGGAGGACCGCTACGCGCGGGAGACCCTCGACACCGGCGCCGGCCTGATCCGTAAGGCCGAGAAGCCGGAGGTCCCGTCCGACCTCGACGACAAGGTGCAGGCGTTTCTCACCTCCACCGACCAGCTCTCCGAACAGATCGGCGCCAAGCGCAAGGTCGCCCTGAACCGGGCGACCACCGAGTGGAGCGACAAACGCACCGCGCTGATCAATGCGTGCGGCGAGTTCATGCCGACCGGCGGTTGAGCCGGTTACCGCTGGTGGCGGGTCCGATGACCCTTTACGCTTAGCTGAGATCGCACGATCCACGCATTCGGGGGACTCCCGGACCGCTACGACTCAAGGAGGTCACGCCCGGTGGTACCGGCCGCAGATCAAGACAACGCCGACGGGAACGTCGGGAAACTCGGCTTCGCCAAGGGAATGGTGATCCAGGAACTCGGGTGGGACGAGGACACCGACGACGACCTGCGCGCCGACATCGAGGACGTCATCGACGGCGAGATGCTCGACGAGGATGCGATCGAGGTGGTCGACGCGGTGCTGCTGTGGTGGCGTGACGGCGACGGCGACCTGGTGGACGCGTTGATGGATGCGATCGGTCCGCTCGCCGACGGCGGGTACGTGTGGGTGGTGTCGCCGAAGACCGGGCGTCCCGGGTACGTCGATCCCAGCGAGATCGCCGAGGCCGCACCGACGGCCGGCCTGTCGCAGACCAATGTCGTCAATCTGGGGGACTGGTCGGCCTCGCGCCTGGTGTCGCCGCGTGCGCGCGGTGGTAAGCGCTGATGGCGGCTGCCGCGGCCGCTCCGCTGCCGGTCGGCGCCCAGGCGCCCGACTTCTCCCTCAGGGACCAGAACAATCAGCAGGTGTCGCTGGGCGGGCTCCGTTCGGCGGGGCCGGTACTGGTCGTGTTCTTCCCCCTGGCCTTCACCGGCACCTGCGAGGGCGAGTTGGGCTGGCTCCGCGATCATCAAGCCGAGTTCGACGACGCCGGGATCACCGTGGTCGCCGTATCGGTCGGCCCGCCGCCCACCCATAAGGTGTGGTCCTCGGCGCAGGGCTTCCTGATGCCGATCCTCTCCGACTTCTGGCCGCACGGGGCGGTCGCCCGCGATTACGGCGTGTTCGACGAGGCGCGCGGCTACGCGAACCGCGGCACGTTCGTGGTCGACGGTTCCGGCCGGATCGTGTTCTCGGCGATGGTGGGGCCGGGGGAGGCCCGCACCGAGGAGACCTGGCGGGCCGCACTCGCCGAGGTCTCCGGCGCCGCTGCCGGATCCTGAGCTGACGAACGAAGCCGGCCACCCTCCGAAAGAGGGTGGCCGGCTTCGTCGTGTCGGTCGATCAGCGCGGCACGTCGATCTGGTGCGCGTCGATCATTCCTGCGTGGCGCTGGGTGCCGGGGTCGCAGGGGTGGTCGGCGTCGGCGTGGCCGGCGTCTTCGGAGTGGTCTGACCACCCGGCAGCAGCTTCTGGACTTCCGGCGGCAGGATGTTCGGCGTCGCCGGAGTGGTGGTCTTCGGCGTCGTCGGCTTGGTCTCGGTCTTCTTCTCGTCCTGCTTGGACTTGTCGGTGTCCGGAGTGGTGGCCGTGGTGTCGTCCTCGCCCGGCAGGCTGGTGCCCTTCGGGAAGGCGGTGGCCAGGCCGTCGGCGAGGGAGCGGTTGCGGTCGGCGAGACCGGTCGCGTTCAGGTCGACGCCATCGGCGCTGAACCAGGTGTCGTCGGTCTTGGCGGCCAGGTCGGCGATGCGCAGGTTGCTGTGCTTGACCGCGGCCGCCTTCGGCGCATCGTTGAAGGAGCGCATGTTGCTGTCGGTGTACCCGGTGAGGGTGGTCTTGTCGGCCACGGCGACGGTCGGCCACAGGACGGCGTGGTCGCCGGCCGCGGTGAGCACCGATTCGATGCCGCTGGCGGCGTTCGCGCCGGTCGAGGCGGTTTTGGTGCCGGCGGCGATCACGAAGCAGGTGTCTTTGGCATTGCTCTGCTCCTGCTTGACGGCGGTGGCGATGTCACTGAGGGTGTTGCCGGCGTGCTTGATTTCGGCGGTGGCACCGACCCGCTTGTACTGCGTGGTCAGGGTGTCGTCGGCGGCGGTCACCTTGGCGACATCGTCGGCGCCGGTCCAGGTGCTGTCGCCGAAGTGCACGACGCTGGCGCACTGGGTCTTGGCGTTGGCCGGAAGCGGGCTGTCCTTGCCCTGGCCGAGACCGGGGACCAGGTCGAGGAGCGACGACAGGTCGGACGAGCCGTTGGTCGGCAGGTCCTGCAGCTTGTCGATCTGCTCGGAGATCTCCGGCGGGAGGTTGAGGGAATCGGTGACCGGGGAAGCGTGCGCGGGCGCTGCTGCCAGACCGGTCAGGCCGGCCGCGATGGCGGCACCGGCGAGGACGGCTGCGCCGCGTCGCGGGGTGATGCGACGTGCGGCGTTGAGGGCGTGGGTGAGCTTCTTAGTAATCACAATAGTTACATTTGACCCCATTAGTCACAGTAGTTGCAACCCCTCAAGCGCTACGAATCGGTCACAGCTGGGTCGCCGAATGATGTCCGACCAGGGGAGATGGGCCCTGAATTCGGTCGATTCAGCATGAATTCAACCCTCGCGCCGAGCGGCTTCCCGCGTCAGAGTGGAGACACGCGGGTGTGGCTGAGAGGCGAGGCAGCGGTCTGCAAAACCGTCCCATGCGGGTTCGAATCCCGCCATCCGCTCTAATCCTCGTGGATGCGGCGATGCAGCTCCTCGGTCTGGCGGCGCAGCTCTCGGCGCTCGACGGCCTGCTGCCGGCGGCGCACATCGTCCGGGGTGGTCGGCGTCAACGGCGGCACCGGCGTGGGCTTTCCGTCGTCGTCCATGGCGACCATCGTGAAGAAGCGCGAGTTGGTGTGCCGCACCACGCGGGTACGCACGTTCTCGGTGATCACCCGGATCCCGACCTCCATCGAGGTGCGGCCGGTGGCGTTCACCGATGCCAGGAACGTGACGAGCTCACCGACCCGGATCGGTTCGCGGAACACCACCTGATCCACCGACAGCGTCACCACGTAGCGGCCCGCGTACCGACTGGCGCAGGCGTAGGCGACCTCGTCCAGGAACTTCAGAATCGTTCCGCCGTGCACGTTGCCGGTGAAGTTGGCCATGTCCGGGGTCATCAGCACGGTCATGGTGAGGTGCTGGCGATCCCCGTCGTCGGTGGTCGTGGGACTCAGTCGTCTGCCCTCGCAGTCGCGGTGATCGTTCTGCCGTTCACATCGTAGAGAGTCGGTCCGGTCAGATCATGTAGTGCAGGGCGCCGACGATCCGGGTACCGAGCTCCTGATCACCGTCGATCCGGACTCGCGACGGATCGGCTTTCGGCCGGCCGCCCACGAGCCGGGCGTAGTCGGCCAGGTCGACGTGCAGCACGACGTCGGGATCGCCGGCGGGGGTGTCGACGAGAGCGGCCCGGCCGTCGACGGCCAGATCCGCCCGCGCCGGGGAGACCCCGCTGAAATCGACGGCCACCCGCGACCCGTCCGGTGCGCCGGCGCGTTTGCCGACGACGAACGGCAGATTGGCGGTCATCTCCTCGCGGGCGAAGCCGGCCGGCACGGGATCGGCCACCTCGCCCGCGCCGAGCGCATCGCGCAGGTCGATCTCGTGCACCCAGCAATCCATCACGCGTACCCGCATGAACCGGCCGTAGGTGTCCGGTCCGGCGGGAGTCATCGCGTCGGCGTTCCAGTCGTCGTCGCTCATCGCGGCCAGCGTCGCCAGACGGGCCGCGGTCACCGAGCGGTAGTCGTCCATCAGCTCGTCCCGGGACCGGGACCGGTAGTGGTCGAGCCAGCGTTCGTTGAGTTCACCGATCGGGTTGCGGACGTGATCGAGCGCAGAGACGTCGCGGCCCGGATCCGGCTGGTCGCCGCTCAAGAACCGTTCGGTGCCCACGATGTGGGCGATCACGTCCGCATTGCTCCATCCCGGCAGGCCCGAGGACGCCGACCACTGGTCGTCGCTGATCGGGGTGACGACCTCGTCGATCGTCGACCAGAGCCGGCCGAGTGCATCGATCACCGGCTGTTGCGGCACGTGTGTGGCCACGGAGACCTCCTGGGGTGGGCGCAGGACTCCACGCTAACCGGGGCTCCGACGGTTTGGGGCGGGTCCGGGGACCGGATAACCTTTCACCTGTCGGTGCGGCTTCGCCTCCACCGTCGCGCGGGTATAGCTCAGCGGTAGAGCACTGGTTTTACACACCAGCGGTCGTAGGTTCGATCCCTACTGCCCGCACCGAATACCGTCGTCGACGCGAGCGTCCTATCGGTACCGGAACACGATCCGGCCCCGTGAGAGGTCGTAGGGACTGATCTCGACGAGCACCCGATCGAGCGGAACGATCTTGATGTAGTTCCTGCGGATCCTGCCGCTGATATGCGCCAACACCACGTGCCCGTTGTCGAGTTCGACGCGGAACGAGGCGTTCCGGAGCGCTTCGATCACGGTGCCCTCGGCTTCGATGGCATGAGTGGTGCCGGTCATGACCGCACCAACTCGACGTTGGTCTCGACAGCGCGCCCACCGAGGGATTCGATCACGTCGACGGCCTCTCGGTCGGAGACGTCGACGTCGACCGCCAAGAACGGTGCCGCCGGACCGCGGAGCACGATCCGGGCGCGCCGGTCGTGGAGATTCAGGCCCCGGACGGTGGGCGGTGGCGCCGGAATCGGGGCGTCGAACGGAATCCGGTAGCAGGTCAGCCGCCGATGTTCGGCGAATCCGCACCGTCGCCACGACTCGATCAGTTCGTCGTCGGCCGCATTCGCGACCGTGTACAGCGGAGACGGCTGATCGGCGATGAGCGCGGCCGCCACCAGGTCGAACGCCGGGGACGTCCACGCGTCGACGCTGATGAATCCGGGCCGTCTCGACTGTCCGCCGCTGGCGACGGTCCGTTGTTCGTCATCGACGGCGAGCCAGTCGCCGTTCTCCGCGCGCCGCAGAGTAAGAGGGGAATCGTTCATGGTCGTGCCTTCCAGAAGTGCCGGTGAGCGGCGCTCCTGGTGATGACACCTACGTCGACCGTGAGATCGGAGGGAGCACCGACATCGTTGAAACGTTCACGGTTCTCACCTCCTCAAGGTCAATCACGGTTGCCCCCAGGGTAGCAGCCGGTGTTCCGATCACCGTGGGTCCAAGCCTGGGCGACGTGGCGTCCGAGCAGTAGACAGGAATCAGCCCGGAACCGGGCGTCACGGGAAGGACCGCACATGACCGCCATCATCGATCAGGGCATCGTCACCGCCGGCCGCGAGCTGGACGTGGCGCCGCTCGGCCCGCGTTTCGGTGCCGAACTCAGCGGCGTGGACGTCGCGTCGGCGGACGACGGTGAGGTCGCCCTGCTGCGTGCGGCACTCCTCGAATACAAGGTGATCGTCCTGCGCGACCAGTCCCTCGACGACTCCGCGCATGTGCGCTTCGCCGAGCGACTCGGTGAGGTCACCACCGGCCACCCGGTCTGGGATTCGGGTACATCGGTGCCCGATGAGGTCTATGCGCTCGACAGTGCCGACAACGGCTTCGCCGACGTCTGGCACACGGACGTGACCTTCATGCCGCGGCCGCCGGCCGGCTCGGTCCTGCGACCGCTGGTTCTTCCGCCCCACGGCGGCGACACCAGTTGGGCCGACGGTGAACTGGCCTACGAGTCGCTCTCCACTCCGGTGCAGCGCCTGGCCGACGAACTGCACGCCGTGCACGACGGCAACCGCGAGTTCGGCTACTACCTGCGACAGCGGCGCGGCGGCCGCGGCAACCTCTGGGACGGGGAGCAGGTCACCGATCTCGCCCCGGTCCGGCATCCGGTCGTCCGGATACATCCCGAGACCGGCCGCAAGGCGCTCTTCGTGAACCCGGGATTCACCTCGCACATCGAGGGCGTCACCGACGCCGAGAGCCGGGGTCTGCTGGACCTGTTCTACGCCCATCTCACCAAGCCCGAACACATCGTGCGGCACCGGTGGCGTCTGGGCGATCTGGTGCTCTGGGACAACCGGAACACCATCCATTACGCGAACCGCGACTACCTTCCGCAGCGCCGCGTCATGCACCGTGTGACCCTCCGCGGCGACGAGCCGTTCGGGCCGGCGACCGATCGTTCCTGACGTCCAGGTCGCCCCAACACGCCGAATCGGCGCAGGTCAGGACCGTTCTCCGAATCGTTATCCGTCAAATCACCCACATGACTGCCAGATCTGGGCACAGTAGTGGGCACGCCCGTGGGACGACGACGTCACAGGGGAAGGACGAACACATGACTGAGAACACCTACGCCACACCTGACCCGAGTCCATCGCAAGCATCGGCGGACAAATGAATCTCTGGGACTACATCCGGGACCGATGGGACACCCTCGGCTTCCTCACCTACCAGCACGCATCGCTGGCGTTCCAGACAGTGCTCGTGGGATCGCTGGTGGCCATCGTCATCGCGCTCCTCGTGTACCGATCGCCGCTCGGATCGGCGCTGACCGTCACGGCGAGCCGGGTCGCGCTGACCATTCCTTCACTCGCCCTCCTGGCGCTCCTGATCATCCCGTTCGGGCTCGGCGTGGTGCCGTCGTTCGTGATGTTGGCGTTCTTCGCCGCCATGCCGGTGATCGGCAACGCCATCGTCGGGCTCCGATCCGTCTCGCCCGATGTGGTGGAGGCCGCCCGCGGGATCGGTCTGCCGCGCTGGCGGATCCTGCTGCAGGTGGAGTTGCCGATCGCGTGGCCGGTGATCTTGACGGGGATCCGGGTCTCGACGCAGATGATCGTCGGCGTGGCTGCGATCGTCGCGTACGTGCTGGGCCCGGGTCTGGGTTCGCTGATCTTCAACGGCTTGGCCCGCCTCGGCGGTACCAACGCTCTCACCATGGCGGCCGCCGGCACAGTGCTGATCGTCCTCATCGCCCTCGTCTTCGACGCGCTCCTGGTGCTGCTCGGACGACTGACCATCTCGAAGGGACTCAAGTGACCACCACCGAAAAGAACACCGCCGCCGACCGCGAGGTCACGGGTGCATCGATCCGTCTCGACGGTGTGGAGAAGCTGTACAAGGGGCAGTCCGAGCCTGCCGTCGCCTCCCTCGATCTGGACATCGAGGCCGGGCACATCGTCGCCTTCGTCGGGCCGTCGGGGTGCGGCAAGACCACGACTCTCAAGATGATCAACCGCCTGATCGAGCCGACGGCCGGCAAGATCTATATCGCCGATCGCGACGTGACCGGCGTGAACCCAGACAAGCTGCGGCAGCAGATCGGGTACGTCATCCAGTCCGGTGGCCTGTTCCCGCACTGGACCGTCGAACGCAATGTGGGTGCGATTCCGCGTCTGCTGGGCTGGGACAAGCAGAAGATCGCCGAGCGAACCCGGGAGCTGCTGGAACTGGTGGGGCTCGATCCCGACGAGTTCGGCAAGCGGCTTCCGAAGGACATGTCCGGTGGCCAGCAGCAGCGTGTGGGTGTGGCCCGGGCCCTCGCCGCCGATCCGCCCGTGCTGCTGATGGACGAGCCGTTCAGCGCCGTCGACCCGATCACCCGCGTGCGCCTTCAGGACAGTCTCATCGACATCCATCACAAGCTGGGTAAGACGATCGTCATCGTCACCCACGACTTCGAAGAGGCCACCAAACTCGGCGACAAGGTCTGCATCTTCTCCAAGGGCGGCCACATCGAGCAGTACGCGACGCCCGCCGAGATCCTGGCGAACCCGGCCACCGACTTCGTCAAGGAGTTCATCGGCTCCGGTGCCACGCTCGCGCAGCTGTCCCTGACCCGTGTGCGCGACGTCGAGTTGCAGCCGGTCGTCACCGCGACCGTCGGCGAGCCGTCCAAGGACGTGATCGCCCGCGCGAAGGCGGCCAAGGACAAGTGGGTGGTGGTGGTCGACCGCAAGGGTCATCCCCGCGCCTGGCCGTCGGTCAAGGAGATCGGCACCGTTCCGGAGATCTCCAGTTACAGCGACCCGCGACTCCCGGTCGTGGCTCCCTCGTCGACGTTGCAGGATGCGCTCGACGCGATGCTGTCCGCCAGTCAGGGCGGCGCCCTGGTGGTGGACGGCCGGAACACGGTGCAGGGCTGGCTGCGTATGGCCGACGTCACCGACATCATCCGTGGTCAGCTCGACGACGCCCAGCCCGACGAACAGGGCTACACCGAGTTCGCCGAGGCCGAACACGGGGGTGACGCATCATGACCGCCGCCGCGATGGCGACCGTCGACGCGGACCTCGGACCGGCTCCCGGTGGTGGCGGCCCGTCGCTCGCCACCCGGTTCCGCCGGCTGCCGGTGGACGTCTGGTTCAAGCCGCTCGTGATCGTCGTCCTCGCCGCCGGATTCTTCACCTGGTACGCGACGGCGACCTTCACCGACACCGAGAAGGCCCAGTTGCAGTGGTCGGTCCTGCAGGACACCATCTGGGCGCACATCAAACTGACGGTCATCGCGGCGGCCATCGTCATCGCGATCGCCGTCCCGCTCGGCATCCTGCTGACCCGTCCGTCGCTGCGGCGTCTGACGCCGATCGCGGTGGGCGTGGCGAACGTGGGGCAGGCCGCTCCGGCGGTCGGCCTGCTGGTCCTGTTCACCTTCGCCTTCGGTACCGGCTTCAAGACCGCGGTTCTCGGTCTGGTGGTCTACGCGGTGCTGCCGATCCTGCAGAACACGATCATCGGTCTGCGGCAGGTCGATGCCAACACCATCGAGGCCTCGCGGGGGATCGGTTACTCGGCGGCGCGCACGCTGTTTCAGGTGGAGTTGCCGCTGGCGGTGCCGGTGATCCTCAACGGTGTGCGGACCGCGCTGGTCATCCTGGTCGGTACCGCGACGCTGAGCACGTTCATCGGCGCCACCAGCCTGGGCACCCTGATCACCACCGGCGTCAACCTGTTCCTCCCGAAGGTGCTGGTGGCGGGAGCGATCCTGGTGGCACTGCTGGCACTGGTCATCGACTGGCTGGGCCGTCTGGTGGAACTGGCCGCCACCCCGAAGGGAGTCGCATGAACCGGCAGCTCCGCCGCTCAGCGCCCCTGACCGCGCTGGCCGCGGCACTCGTCGCCGTCCTGGCCGGCTGCGGCCTGATCAGTTCGACCGGCACCCTGCATCCGGCGGCCTCCGTCGACGGCCAGCGTCCGTTGGCCGGAGTCGATGTGACGGTGACCTCCAAGGACTTCACCGAACAGGTGATCCTCGGCAAGATCACCGGAATCTATCTCGGCGCACTCGGGGCCAACATCCGGGACATGACCGGCGCCCCGGGCTCGGCGTCGGCGCGGCAGGCCGAACTCAAAGGTGAGGCCGACATCCAGTGGGAGTACACCGGCACCGCCTGGCAGGTCTACCACCACGAAACCGAGACGGTCAGCGACCCGCAGCAGTTGTGGCAGAAGGTCCACGACGTCGAACTCGCCGACAACGATCTGGTGTGGCTGCCGCCGTCGCACTTCAACAACACCTACGCATTCGCGGCTTCGCAGCAGGTCGCGCAGCGGCTGGGTGTCAAGACGCTCTCCGATGTGGCGGCCCTGCCGGCCAACGAGCGCACCTTCTGTATCAACGACGAGTTCTTCTCCCGTGCCGACGGCTTCCTGCCCATGCTGAAGGCCTACGGCATTCCTTTCGACACCCCGGGCGGGGTGCCGCAGGGCAATGTCACCCGCATGGACTCCGGTGTCGTGTACACCTCCACGGCGAAGGGGAACCCGTGCAACTTCGGCATGGTGTACACCACCGACGGCCGCATCCCGAACCTGAACCTTCAGGTGCTGGTCGACGATAAGAAGTTCTTCCTGCCCTATAACGGCAGCGTGGTCGTCCGCCACGACTTCCTCGACGCCCACCCGCAGATCGCGCCGTTGATGGCTGCGGTCTCGGACAAGCTCACCGACGACGTGATGCAGGATCTCAACGGCCGCGTCGACATCAAGGGCGAGGATCCGGCCGACGTCGCCTACGACTGGCTGGTGTCGGCGGGTCTGGTCAAGGCCGCCGACTGACGTCAGCCTGACTGTGTGCCGTCGCGGAACGGCGGAGCGTCGCGGATGAACGCGGTCACCTCGCGGCCGGTCAGCAGATGCGCCGGTTCGGGGTCGCTGCGCAGGCGGCGGGCCAGGTCGGCGGAGTCGGGGATCGGATCGTCACCGGCGACGACGATGATGTTGCCGCTGCGCCGGCCTTTGAACATCGCCGGGTCGGCGATGAGTTCGGTGTGCGTGAAGACGTCGCTGATCGCGGCGATCTCCATGCGCGCCGACATCAGTCTGCGGCGGTCGCCCACATTGGCGATGTAGAGCCCGCCCGGCGCCAGGACGCGGCGGACCGCCTCGGTGAACTCGACCGTCTTCAGATGCATCGGGGTGACGGACTCGGCGAACGCATCGCGGATCACCACGTCGCGGGTGTGCTCGGTCAGCGAAGTGACCACGTCCCGGGCGTCGCCGACGCGGATCCGCAGTCGCGGTGCGCGGGGCAGGTCGAACCATTCACGGGCGAGCCGCGCCAGCTCCGCATCGATCTCGACGGCCACGTGACGTGACTGCGGATACCTGTCCGCCAGATAGCGGGGGAGGGCGCAGGCCGCGGCCCCGAGGTGCAGCACGCGCAGCGGTGCCGCGGCGTCGGGGTGGGCGTCGGCGATCACGTGCGCGGCCTGGCGCATGTACTCGAACTCGAGATTGCCCGGATCGAACGGGTCGATGTGACTGCTCTGCGCGCCGTTGACGGTCAGCAGCCAGCCGCCGACACCGTCCGGGGTCAACTCGGCGGTCCCGGTCGAGATGTCGAAGCTGCCGGCTTCCGGGTGGGGAGTCTTGGCCATCAGCGGCCGTACCGGCGGGCCAGTTTGGCCTTCACATCGTCGTCGGGCGACGCCGGCTCGGTGCCCGCACCGATCTCGGCGGTCGAACGGACACTGGCAGTGTCGGGGGCGCTGGCGGCCCGCAGCTCGTCCCGGATCCGGCGCTTCTCCGCACCGCGACCGTCGTCGTCGGGCGGCGGCAGCACACCGCCCTCCGCGCGCGCCCGCAACGCACGCCGATGCTTCACCTCGGCGTACACGAAGTAGGCGACGCCGAGCGGAGCCATGATCCCGAACGCCAGCCACTGCAGGCCGTACGACAGATAGGGGCCCGACTCGAGCTGCGGCAGCCCGATCGGCGTCAGGCTGCCGGGCTGGTCGTCACTCAGCTGCAGATAGAACGGGTCGAGCGTCAGCCCGGTCAACGAACCCAGCGCCGCGGTATCGATCGTGTAGGCGGTCGGGGCGCCGTTCTCGCGGCGCGGCTCCTTGCCCGGGCTGGTGCCCTCCGACTTCCGCAGCCGCGCATCCAGGCTGACCTCACCGGTGGGGGCCGGGGCGATCACCACCGAGCCGTCGCCGCCCGGGCGCACATATCCGCGGTCCACCAGGATGGTGCGGTCCGGGTCGCCGGCCACCGCGAACGGTGTCACCACCTCGACCGCGGGCTGGGAGTCGACCGATCGGAGACGCAGCCGCACCTCCTGGGACGGCAGATAGTGACCGTTCACGGTCACCTCACGCCATTCGTCGTCCGGTGCCAGGCCGGCGCCGGGCGCGGCGAGCTGATCGATCGGCACCGGGCCGGTCTTCGCCGCGGATTTGATCAGGTTGTTCCGGTGCTCCGTGGTGGTGTTCTTACCCAGCTGCCACGGCGCGAGGATCAGGAAGCAGGCGGCGGCGAAGACGACGGCCAGCACGGCCACCAGAACCCATCCGGGTTTGAAGAACGTCCGCAGCCACTGCACGCACCCAGGTTACTGCCCGCCTCGTTCAGTCCTGCTGAGAGAGGGTGGCGTACACCCAGGCGAGCAGGCCGGGCACCGCGGCCTCGATCTGTTCGCGCACGGCGGCGAAGTCTTCCGGACCGCCGTAGTACGGATCCGGAACGTCCTCGCCGTCGGCGTGCGGATCGAAGCTGCGCAGCAGCCGCACCCGGTCGCCCAGGCGCTTGCGGGACAGTTCCCGCACATGGCTGGAGTCCAGCGCGACCAGCAGATCGGCGGACAACCGGTCCGCGTCCAACTGGGCCGCCACGTGATGGTCGGGATAGCCGTTGGCGACGAGCTCGGTCCGCGCCCGGTTGTCGGCGGGCTCGCCGACGTGCCAGCCGCCGGTGCCGGCACTGGACACCCGCACCACATCGGACAGGCCCGCCTCCTGCACGGCGGCCGCGAAGATCGACTCAGCCATCGGGGATCGGCAGATGTTGCCGGTGCACACGAAGCAGACGTGCAGCACCGGGGACGGATCGGAAGGATCCCGGCTTACGTCGGTGTTGTGGTCGGACACCTGAGTACCTCGCGGAGTTCGGGGACCGTCGCGACGGTCCACGCGGCTTCGTCGACCTCCCCCGGGCGGGCGTACCCCCATCCGACGGCGATCGCCGGCAAGCCGTGCGCCGCAGCGCCTTCGACGTCGTGGGAGCGGTCACCGATCATGACCGGGGGCGTCGACTTCACCTCCGAGCCTAGTACGTCCAGGGCTTTCGCGATGACGTCTGCTTTCGATCGCCTGCCGACCGACTCGTCGGCGCCGGTGATCGTCGTGAAATACCGGTCCAGGTCGAAGTGCTCCAGGATCCGGGTGGCGACCGGGTGCGGCTTGCTGGTCGCGATCGCCAGCGTGCGGCCGCCGGCGACCAGATCGTCGAGCAACGACGCCATGCCGTCGAAGACGCTGTTCTCCCGCCATCCAATGCGGTCGTAGCGTTCCCGGTACACCGTGACCCCGCGTCGTGCGTCGGCGTCGTCGAGGCCGTAGGCCAGCATCGAATCGACCAGCGGCGGGCCCACCACCGAACGCAGGAACTCCGGGGACGGTGCCGGCCGACCGAGTTCGGGCGTGCACGAAGGACGCCGAGATCCCCGGGAAGCTGTCGGTGATGGTGCCGTCGAGGTCGAACAGCAGGGCGGTGGCCGGATCGGCGGGATCGGGGAGCGGTCGAGAGGTCACGGCCTCCATCGTGCACGTAGGGTTGTTCCCACGTCGTCCCCGGCCGCCAGGAGGAGCCCGATGAGTGTCCCGCTCAGTCAGCTGATCGAGGGACTCGAACGCGCGTACCCGCCGGCGCTGGCCGAATCGTGGGATGCACCGGGACTGGTCTGCGGCGATCCCGGCGACTCCGTCACCTCGGCGCTGGTCTGTGTCGACGTCACCGACGCGGTGGTCGACGAAGCCCTGGACCTGGGGGCCGGCCTGATCGTGGCCCACCACCCGCTGCTGATGCGCGGGGTGACCTCGGTGTCGGCCGACACCCCGAAGGGCCGACTGCTGCACCGCCTGATCCGGGGCGGGTGCGCCCTGTATTCGGCGCACACCAACGCCGACAAGGCCCGGCCCGGGGTCTCCGATGCCCTCGCCGACCTGTTCGGCCTGCACGACACCGTGCCGCTGGCACCCGAGCCCGCCGCCCCGCTGGACAAGTGGGTGGTGATGGTGCCGGAAGGCAACGCCGAGCAGGTCAGCGAAGCCATGTTCGCCGCCGGTGCCGGAGCCGTCGGTGACTACACCGACTGCCAGTGGAGTGTGGTCGGCACCGGCCAGTTCCTGCCGCAGGAGAACGCCTCCCCGGCGCTCGGCGCTATCGGCGACCTGACCCGCGTCGATGAGGAGCGCATCGAGACGGTCGCACCGCGGGCGGCGCGCGCGACCGTGCTCGCCGCGCTGCGTGACGCGCACCCGTACGAGGAACCGGCCTTCGACGTCTTCGCGCAGGTGGCGCTCGACAGCGACCTCGGACTCGGCCGGGTGGGGCGGCTGCCCGCCCCGATGCCGCTGCGCGAGTTCGTCTCCCACGCCGCCCGCGTGCTGCCGACGGCACCGTGGGGGATCCGTGCCGCCGGTGACCCGGGCGCCGAGATCAGCACCGTCGCGGTCTGCGGCGGTGCGGGCGACTCGCTGGTCGACGCCGCCGTCGCCGCGGGCGCCGACGTCTACCTGACCGGCGACCTCCGCCATCACGTCGTGGACGAGGCTCGCCGCGCCGGCGGCCCCGCCTTCATCGACGCCGGCCACTGGGCCACCGAATTCCCGTGGTGCACGACGGCCGCCGACCTGATCACCGGCCTCGGCTGCCCCGCCCGGGTCTTCACCACCTGTACCGATCCGTTCACCGTCGTCCCGAGCTGAGAAGAGACCCGCGTATGAAAGCCGCCCCGGCACACCAGCGAGAGCTGCTCGATCTGGCCGATCTCGACGCGCAGATCGCCCGGACCCGCCACCTGCTGAACAATCTGCCGGAGGTCGAGCAGCTCCTCGGCATCGATGAGCGGCTCGAGGTCGCGAAGGACGACGTGGCGCGGGCCGAGGTCGCCGTCGCCGACCTGCAGCGCGAATACGAGAAGACCGATGCGGAACTGACCGGCATGACCGAGCACGCCCAGCGGGACCAGGCGCAGCTGGATTCGGGCGCGCTCAGCCACAAGGCGCTCACCGAACTGCAGCACGAGATGTCCGGGCTGGCCCGCCGCCGCGACGCACTCGAATCCGAGCTGCTGGAGACGATGGAGCAGCAGGAGGCGACCGGCGCCGAGCTCGACCGGGCGAAGGCGGCGGTCGAGGAACTGACCGTGCAGCGTGCCGACACCGAAGCCGCGCGCGAGACGTCTTCGGCGGAGACCGCCGGCAAACTCGACGACCTCACCGGCCGGCGTGAGACGATCGTCGCCGACCTGCCGCCCGAGCTGGTGACCGCCTACGACCGGCTGCGCACTCAGGGACGGGTCGGTGCCGGCCTCGTGCGGCAGCGCCGCTGCGGAGCCTGCCGTCTGGAACTGGACCCGGTGACGCTGGGCCGCATCGCCGCCGCCGGCGAGGACGACGTCCTGTTCTGTGAGGAATGCGGTGCGATCATGGTCCGCACCGAGCAGTCCGGTCTGCCGTCCGGCCCGAAGGCCGAGTGAACCGATGACCGCGCCCAGCTGGCAGGGCCAGGTCGCCGAGCCCACCCGGCTGGTGCTGCTGCGTCACGGGCAGACGCCGCTCTCGGTGGAACGGCGATACTCCGGTCGCGGCAACCCGCCGCTGACCGAGACCGGCCGGGAACAGGCTCGGGCCGTCGCCCGCCGATTGGGCGACGGTGGCGGATTCGACGCCGTCGTCTGCTCCCCGCTGGACCGCGCCCGCACCACCGCGGAGGCGGCGGCGCAGGCCCTCGGACTGCCTGTGCAGGTGCACGACGGACTGATCGAGACCGACTTCGGTGCCTGGGAGGGACTGACCTTCAACGAAGCCGCCGACCGTGACCCCGACCTCCATCGGCGCTGGCTGAGCGACATCGACGTCGCCCCACCCGGGGGCGAAAGCTTCGCGCAGGTCGCCGACCGGATCGCGGATACCAAGGCCGATCTGGTGGATCGTTTCGCCGGGCAGCGGGTGCTGGTGGTCAGCCACGTCACCCCGATCAAGACGGTTCTGCGCGATGCTCTCGGCGTCGGCCCCGAACTGCTGTTCCGCCTGCACCTGGACCTCGCCTCGCTCTCGGAAGCCGACTACTACCCGGACGGCGGATCAGTGGTGCGCCGCGTCAACGACACCGCCCACCTGCACTGACCTCACAGTCGACGGTGACGGGCTATCGTTCAAGATGCGAACGAGCCGGCCGGGCGGCCGCGGCGAGGGAACCGTACGGGCATCCGTGCAGGCCCGAGTCGAGGAAAGTCCGGACTCCACAGAGCAGGGTGGTTGCTAACGGCAACCCGGGGTGACCCGCGGGACAGTGCCACAGAGAACAGACCGCCCGCGCAAGCGGGTAAGGGTGAAACGGTGCGGTAAGAGCGCACCAGCGTCGCGGGCGACCGCGACGGCTAGGTAAACCCCACCCGGAGCAAGGCCGAAGTCCGCACCCTCGGGTGCGGATGCGCGGACGCACGAGACTGCTCGTCTCAGTCCGCGGGTGGGCTGCTCGAGGCACCCGGCGACGGTGTGCCCAGATGGATGGTCGCCCCCGGCTCAGGCCGGGACAGGATCCGGCTTACAGGCCGGCTCGTTCGCCCGGCCGACAGGTGGAAGGGATCGAGATGCAGTTCCGATGGAGAGCCCCGTCGATCGATTTCGACGCCCTGCGGCAGGAACTCGGGGTGACCGAACGGTTCCCCGACGACGCCTGGGCCGAAGCGGAGAACGCACACGACCGGTTCGCGGGGCAGCGGGTGGACCGCACCGACCTGGAACTCGTGACCGTCGACCCGCCCGGTTCCAAAGACCTCGATCAGGCGGTCCGCCTGGTCCCCGACGGCGACGGCTTTCTGGTGCACTACGCGATCGCCGACGTCGCCGCTCTCGTCGAGCCCGGGGGAGCGCTGGATGCGGAGACGCGCCGCCGAGGCACCACCGTGTACTTCCCGGACGGGAACGTCCCGCTCCATCCGAGGATCATCTCCGAGGGCGCCGGCTCACTGCTGCCGGACGTCGACCGTCCCGCCGTCCTGTGGACGGTGCGGGTGGACGGTGCCGGCGACGTCACCGAGACCACCGTGGAGCGCGCCGTCGTGCGGTCGCGGGCCCGGCTCGACTATCAGGGCGTGGCCGCCGACGCGGTCGCCGGCACCATGAACCCGGCGATCAGCGGTCTGCAGGCGTTCGGTGAACTCCGTGAGAAGTGGTCACTCGACCGCGGTGCGGTGCAACTGGAACTGCCCGACCAGGAAGTGGTCCCCAACACGAACTCCAAGTACCGGCGCCGCTGGACTCTGCAGCTGGCGCCGCGCACGCCGGCCGACGGCTGGAACGCGCAGGTGTCGCTGCTGGTCGGCATGTGCGCCGGGCAGATCATGCGGACCGCCGGCACCGGCTTCTTCCGGACTCTGCCCGCGGCCACCAAAGAGGCCGTGGACGAGCTGCGGTCGGTGGCCCGTCACCTTCAGGTGCCGTGGCCGGACGGGGATTCGCCCGGACAGTTCCTCGCGACGCTGCCGCCCGACCAGCCGTCGACGCTGGCGCTGATGACCCAGGGTGCGCGTCTCATGCGCGGCGCCGGCTACCGGGCGCTCGAGCCGGGTGAGCAGGTCGGCGACGAGGAACTGGTCCATGCCGGCGTCGGCGGCCTGTACGCCCACGTCACCGCGCCGCTGCGGCGCCTGGGTGACCGATTCGCCACCGAGATCTGTCTCGCGGTCACCGCGGGACGGCCGGTCGACGACTGGGTGAGCGCGGCGCTGCCCGAACTCGGCAAGATCATGAGCGGCGCCGACTCCCTCTCGTCGACGGCGAACCGGCGCAGCATCGATCTGGCCGAGGCGACCGTCCTGGCCGATCAGATCGGTACCCGCTTCGACGCGACCGTCATGCGTCAGGCCGGCGCTAAACGCGCCGGGGAGATCTTCATCCCGGTACCCGCCATCATCGCGCCCTGCTCGCCGTCCCCGGACGCCGGACAGACGTGTGTGGTGGAGGTGACCGTCGCCGACCCGAAGGCCGGCGAGGTCGACTTCGCGGCGATCGGCCCCGATACGCCGCCGGCCGAGGCGCAGGCTCCGGTGACCTCGTAGCCGAGTGCATCTAGCCGTCGAGGTAGTCCTCGACGGCCACGATGCCGCGGGCCTCTTCGCGGGCGTCGAGCCGGCCCAGTACGAACTGGGCGTCGGGGGACAGGCCGCGCGACGTCAGCTCGGCGAAGTGTTCCCGGTTGACCACGGTGTCCTGGAAGTCGCCGAGCAGCGACTGGATGTGCGCCGCCCGGCGCGCGGTCTTGGCGGCCTTGGGTGATCGCAGCGGAGCCGCCGCATCGGCGGTGTACCGCAGGGCCTTGGCCTTCTTCCGGATCCGATGCACCTGGTCGATCCACTCGTCGGACCACGGCTCGAGGTCGTCGAGCCGCCGCTCGGCCTTCCGCAGATGCTTGCGCGCCTCGGCGATACCGGCCGCGGCGACCTTGTCGGCGCTGCGGTGCGCATCCGGCCCGGGTACCGGGTCGGTGACGAGGGCGTCGAGCGCGCCGAGGAGCCCCAGGTATCGGTCGGTGGACAGCGCGTAGTGCAGGCTCTTGTCGGCTCGGCGCAGAGCCGCCGCCTCGTCGTCGATCAAGGCCGTCAGCAGATCGTCGGGCACCTGCTCGTCGGCGACCAGCCCGGTGTTGATGGCCAGTGCCACCTCGCGGTCGCGGACCGCGCCGAGGATGCCGCCCAGTTCGGCGAGTTCATCGGTGACGCCCTGCACGGAGTCGGGATCGAGCACGGCCGGGAAGGAGATGAGTACCGACCGCAGCTTCCGGGCCGCGACCCGCATCCGGTGCACCGCGTCGGGGGCGTTCTCCCGGACCAGGGGGTCGGTGTCCAGCAACTCCTGATGATGCCGCACCACCGAGGCCATCACCAGGTCCAGGCCGCGGGCCTTCTTCCCGAGCCTGGCCGGCGCGGCAGGAGGTCGTGGTTCGCTGCCGAGGGTGCGCGCCAGTTTGGAGGCGCTCGACGCCTTCCGGGCACCGGCGGCCCGCAGCAGCTTCCCCGCCGACCGCAGCAGCTTCTTCCCGCTCTTCCCGCCCGTCGAGTCGTCGCCCTCGCTCGCCGAGTCGTCGCCCCCGCTCGTCGAGTTGTCGCTCCCGCCTGTTGAGTCGTCGCCTCCGCTCCTTGAGCTTGTCGAAAGGAGCTCGAACTCCCATTCCCGCCACTGCTGCGTCTGCCCGGTCAGCAGCGCGGTGCCGGTCACGCGGTCGTCGCAGAATTCGGCGATCGGCTCGTCACCGGTTCCGTGCAGGCGGCGGACGGTCCGTTCGGTGGTCAGGGTGGCGACCGGTGTCAGTTCGCGGTCCCTGATGATGGCCAGGATCGCGCGCCGGATCTCGTCGGGGACCGGGCCGGATTCGGGGGCGTCGTCGAACGGAACCGTCAGTTCACGTCGCGCCGCACCGTCGCCCGGTCGCTTCAGATGCCAGCCGGCGTCGGTGCCGCCGGTTCGTCGTCGCAGCGTGATCCTGCGGGCGGCCAGATCCAGTTGCTCGGTGTCGAGGTAGGTCGCGACCAGCTGGTAGGTCTCCGGTTCGGCGACCCGTCCGCCTTCGCTCACCAGCGGCGTGAGATCGGGTGTCTCGTCGTCGGGGTCGACGTCGAACTTGAGTTCCAGTTCGATGGATTCGCGGGCGCTCATGCGCATTGCCCGAATCGGTCGGTGGCCCGGACCAGCCGATCGGTGATACCGGGTTCGAGCGACGCGTGCCCGGCGTCGTCGACGATGTGCAGTTCGGCGGACGGCCAGGCCCGGTGCAGGTCCCAGGCGCTGCGCATCGGGCAGACCACGTCGTAGCGTCCCTGCACGATCACCGCCGGGATGTCGGCGATGGCGGCGATGTCGGCCAGCAGCTGCCCGTCCTCCAGGAAGCCGTGGTTGACGAAGTAGTGGTTCTCGATCGTCGCGAACGCCAGGTCTTCTGCGGCGGTGCTGTCCGTCCCGCCGCTTCCTTCCGGCTTCGGGATCAGGTAGCTCGTCAGATGCTCCCACCGGCTCCATGCGGTCGCGGCTTCCTGTGCCTTCGCCCGATCGGCGCCGGTCAGGAGCCGGTGATAGGCGGCCACCAGGTCGCCGTCGCGCTCGCCCTCCGGAATGGGCGCGAGGTAGTCCTCCCAGACGTCCGGGTAGATGTGCGCCGCCCCGCCGTTGTAGTACCAGTCGATCTCGCTGCGCCGCAGCAGAAAGATGCCGCGCAGCACCAGTTCGGTCACGCGGTCCGGATGGGTCTGCGCGTAGGCGAGGCCGAGGGTGGATCCCCACGATCCGCCGAACACCTGCCAGGCGTCGATGCCGAGGTGTTCGCGCAGTCGCTCCATGTCGGCGATCAGGTGATCGGTGGTGTTGACCGCGAGGGCCGCCTCGAGGGTGCCGGCCGCGTCGGCTTCGGCGATCGTCGGATGCGACTTGCCGCACCCGCGCTGGTCGAACAGCACGATCCGGTAGATCTCCGGGTCGAAGAATCGCCGGTATTCCGGTGTGGTGCCGCCGCCGGGTCCGCCGTGCACGAAGACCGCCGGCTTTCCGTCCGGGGCGCCTGAGCACTCCCAATAGATCGTCTGGCCGTCGCCGACGTCCAGGAGTCCTGACTCGTACGGTTCGATCGGGGGATACAAGTCGGCCATGACCGTCAGCCTAGTCGCGGCCCGCACGCACTACTGCCCCGTATGCGCCGCCTCATCCTCGCTGAGGAATCGACGAACGCTATACGGGGCAGTAGGGACAGTGCGGTGCGACGATCAGTACTCGTAGTCGGCGCTCGGGAACTGCTGCGCCGCCACCTCGGCCGCATAGGTGCGGGCGGCGTCGCGCAGCTCGTCGCCGAGGTTCGCGTACCGCTTGACGAACTTGGCG
Source organism: Gordonia sp. (in: high G+C Gram-positive bacteria) (assembly GCF_047600565.1). Lineage (GTDB taxonomy): Bacteria > Actinomycetota > Actinomycetes > Mycobacteriales > Mycobacteriaceae > Gordonia. The sequence goes on along the minus strand of NZ_JASGKN010000001.1, from coordinate 1,277,129 downwards.
GTCTTGCCGCTGGTGTAGCCGGCCATGTCCTGCCACACCAGCACCTGTGCGTCGGTCTCGTGTCCGGCGCCGATTCCGACGGTGGGAATGGTCAGCTTGCGGGTGATCTGGGCGGCCAGCTCGGCGGGCACCATCTCCATGACGACGCTGAACGCGCCGGCCTCCTGGACGGCGATCGCGTCGGCGACCAACTGGTCGGCGGCGTCACCGCGGCCCTGCACCCGGAAGCCGCCGAGCGCGTTCACGCTCTGCGGGGTGAAGCCGATGTGCGCCATCACCGGAATGCCGGCGGCGGTCAGCGCGGCGATCTGCGGGGCCATGCGTTCGCCGCCCTCGATCTTGACCGCGTGTGCGCCGCCCTCCTTGAAGAAGCGGATGGCGGTCTCGACGGCCTGCTGGGGGCTCACCTCGTAGCTGCCGAACGGCAGGTCGGCGACCACCAGTGCGTGCGGGGCACCGCGCACGACGGCACGGACCAGCGGAATCAGCTCGTCGACGGACACCGGAACGGTGGTGTCGTAGCCGTACACGGTGTTGGCGCCCGAGTCGCCGACCAGCAGGACGGGGATCTCGGCGTCATCGAAGATCTGCGCCGTGGAGTAGTCGTAGCAGGTGAGCATCGACCACTTGTGGCCTTCGGCCTTCCATTCAGACAGATGCTGCACGCGGGTCTTGCGGCGGGGCTTGGAATCGGGGGTGCCGGTGGCGGCGCCGCCGTAGACGGATGCGTCGGACATGATTGCCTCATTTCTGCCTCGAGTCCCGCGGAGGTGCGGGTACCCGGGTTGGTGCGGACACTATCGATTCTTGCACCGCTCCGCGTCGCCCGGCACCCCCGGCCGGGTGGAATTCGTCACACCGCGGTCGTCGGGTCCTCCGATCAGCAGTGTCACCTGGGTCGTCCTTAACACGCGTGTAACACCGAACGCATAGGGTCGCCGTATGGATCGCCAACAGGAATTCGTGCTGCGCACCCTCGAGGAGCGAGACATCCGCTTCGTCCGGCTGTGGTTCACCGACATCCTGGGCTATCTCAAATCCGTCGCCATCGCGCCGGCCGAGCTCGAGGGCGCCTTCTCCGAGGGCATCGGCTTCGACGGATCGGCGATCGAGGGATTCTCGCGCGTGTTCGAGGCCGACATGGTCGCCAAGCCGGACCCGTCGACCTTCCAGGTGCTGCCGTGGAAGAGCGAGGGCAAGCACTACTCGGCGCGCATGTTCTGCGATATCGCCATGCCCGACGGTTCGCCGTCGTGGGCCGACCCGCGCAACGTGCTGCGCCGCCAGCTGAACAAGGCCGCCGACCTGGGCTTCACCTGCTACATCCATCCGGAGGTGGAGTTCTTCCTGCTGAAGAACCTGCCCGAGGACGGCAGCGAGCCGATCCCCGCCGACAACGGCGGCTACTTCGATCAGGCCGTGCACGACACCGCGCCCAACTTCCGCCGGCACGCCATCGACGCGCTCGAGGCGACCGGCATCTCGGTCGAGTTCTCGCACCACGAGGGCGCGCCCGGCCAGCAGGAGATCGATCTGCGATACGCCGACGCGCTGAGCATGGCCGACAACATCATGACCATGCGCTACCTGGTCAAAGAGACGGCCATCAACGACGGTGTGCGCGCCACGTTCATGCCGAAGCCGTTCAGCGAGTACGCCGGATCGGGCCTGCACACCCACATGAGCCTGTTCGAGGGCGAGAGCAACGCCTTCCACAACGCCGACGATCCGCAGCAGCTGTCGGACACCGGCAAGCGTTTCGTGGCCGGCATCCTGCATCACGCGGGGGAGATCAGCGCCGTCACCAACCAGTGGGTCAACAGCTACCGTCGCCTCATCCACGGCGGGGAGGCCCCGACGGCCGCCACCTGGGGACGGGCCAACCGTTCGGCGATGGTTCGTCTGCCGCTGTACACGCCGAACAAGGCGTCGTCGCGCCGCGTCGAGATCCGCACCCCGGACTCGGCCTGCAACCCGTACCTGACCTTCGCGGTCCTGATCGCCGCGGGCCTCAAGGGCATCGCGAACGACTACGAGCTGCCCGACGAGGCCGAGGACAACGTGTGGGAGCTGACCGGCGCCGAGCGTCGTGCGATGGGCTACAAGGAGCTGCCGTCGTCGCTGGCCGAGGCACTGCGCGAGATGGAGAACTCCGAACTGGTCGCCGAGGCCCTCGGTGAGCACGTCTTCGACTACTTCCTGCGGAACAAGTGGTCGGAGTGGAGCGAGTACCGCGGCCAGACCACGCCCTTCGAACTGAAGAGCTACCTGACCCTCTGAGCGGCGCCGACTGCAGGACTAGTCTGACAACTGTGACCTCTTCCACCGAGCGCACCGGCGGTCGTTCCGCGATCCCGAGCCCCGGGCGTCTGGGTCTGCTCGATCCGGCGGCCCGCGAGAACCTGGCGACCCTGGGCTGGAACAATCCGGGCAGCGTCGACCTGCTGTGGGCGTTGTCGCGTGCCCCCGACGCCGACCTCGCCCTCAAAGCACTCGTGCGGTTGCAGGCCAATCAGCGGCCGGTCGCCTGGCGCGAGATCGACGCCCTGCTGCGCAGTGACCGCACCTTCCGGGGCCGGCTGCTCGGTGTTCTCGGATCCTCCGACGCGCTCGGCGACCATGTGGTCGCCGAACCGGATTCGTGGCGACTGCTTCTCGAACGCCGCCTGCCGACCGCCGAACAGGCCCGTGAGGCACTGTTGGCCTCGGTCGGCGCCGTCGCCGAAGGCGATCCGGACGCACCCGTCTACCGGGCGCAGCTGACCGGCCCCGATGCGGTACGCGAGCTGCGCACCGCCTATCGCGATCAGGTGCTGCAGCTCGCTGCACAGGACCTGGCGGCGACCGTCGAGGACGAGCCGGTGCTGTACCTCCCCGAGGTGGGCGGCCACCTGTCCGATCTGGCCGATGCCGCGCTCACCGCCGCTCTCGCGGTCGCGGTGCGCGTGGTGCTCGACGACAAGCCCTTGGACAACCGGATCGCCGTCATCGCCATGGGCAAGTGCGGTGCGCGGGAGCTGAACTACGTCAGCGACGTCGACGTCATCTTCGTCGCCGAGCCCGCCGACTCGGTGTCCGACCGGATCGCCGGTGAACTCATGCGCGTCGGGTCGCTGGCCTTCTTCGAGGTCGATGCCGCGCTACGGCCGGAGGGCAAGCGCGGAGCCATGACCCGCACCCTCGAATCGCACGTCGCCTACTACCGCCGGTGGGCCAAGACGTGGGAGTTCCAGGCGCTGCTGAAGGCACGGCCGATGGCCGGGGACCGGGCCCTCGGCGCCGACTACATGGCCCAGATCGGGCCGATGGTGTGGGAGGCCGCCGACCGGGACGACTTCGTCCCCGACGTGCAGGCGATGCGCCGGCGCGTGGAGTCGCTGGTGCCGGAGGGGGAGAAGGAGCGCGATCTCAAGCTCGGCGAAGGCGGTCTGCGCGACGTCGAGTTCGCCGTCCAGTTGATGCAGATGGTGCACGGCCGCGTCGACGAGACCCTCCACGTGCGTTCCACCCTCGAGGCGATCGACGCACTCACCGACGGCGGCTACATCGGCCGCACCGACGGCGCCAACATGCATGCCTCCTACGAGTTCCTGCGCACCCTGGAGCACCGGCTGCAGCTGCAGCGACTCTCGCGCACCCATCTGCTGCCCGATCCGGCCGACGACGACGCCATGCGGTGGCTGGCCCGTGCCGCCCACATCCGTCCGGAGGGCAGTGACGACGCGGCGGCCGTGCTGCGGCGGGAGCTGCGGCACCAGAAGGGCCGCGTCCGTCAGCTGCACGAGAAGCTGTTCTACCGTCCGCTGCTCGAAGCGGTCACGCATTTCGACAAGGACTCGCTGTACCTGCACAACGAGGCGGCGCAGCGGCAGTTGGCGGCACTGGGCTACGCCATGCCGGACCGTGCCCTGGCCCACATCAAGGCGCTGGCTTCCACACCGGGACGCCGCGGCCAGATCCAGCTGCTGATCCTGCCGAGCCTGCTGCAGCACATCAGCGAGACCCCCGACCCGGACGCCGGCCTGCTCAACTATCGCCGCCTGTGCGAGGAGCTCACCGACACCGAATGGTTCCTGCGGCTGCTCCGCGACGACGGTGTGGTCGCCGAGCGGCTCATGCACGTGCTGGGCACCTCGGAGTACATCGCCGACCTGCTGATGCGGTCGCCGGACGTCATCCAGCTCTATACGACCGGTGCCACCGGCCCGAAGCTGTGCACGGTCACCTCCGAAGAGGTGTCGAAGGCGATGATGGCGTCGGCCATGCGGCACGCCGATCCGGCCAAGGCCATCGAGGTCGCGCGCTCGCATCGGCGCGCTGAACTCGCACGCATCGCCTCGGCCGACATCCTCGGCCTGATGGACGTGCAGCAGGTGTGCCGCGAACTGTCGTCGGTGTGGGCGGCGGTGATCAACGCGGCGCTGGCGAAGGTGATGGCCGATTCGGCGGCCGACCGCGGCGAGGCCCCGGCCCGCATGGCCGTCATCGGGATGGGACGCCTCGGCGGCGGCGAACTGGGTTACGGCTCGGACGCCGACGTGCTGTTCGTCTGCGATCCGGTGCCCGGCGCCGATGAGACCGACGCGCTGCGCTGGGCGCAGGGCGTCGCCGACAAGGTCCGCAGCCTGCTGGGCGCCCCCAGCGCCGATCCGCCGCTCGAAGTGGATGTGGGTCTGCGGCCGGAGGGCAAGAACGGGCCGATCGTCCGCAGCCTGGCGTCGTACCGGAACTACTACCACCAGTGGGCCGAGCCGTGGGAGGTGCAGGCGCTGCTGCGTGCGCACGCCGTCGCCGGCGATCCCGACCTGGGCATCGAGTTCCTGCACATGATCGACGACATCCGTTATCCGGAGGGCGGCGTCTCACCGGAGGCCGTCAAGGAGATCCGCCGGATCAAGGCGCGCGTGGACGCCGAGCGGCTGCCGCGCGGCGCCGATCCGGCCACCCACACCAAGCTGGGCCGCGGTGGTCTCGCCGACGTCGAGTGGACCGTGCAGCTGTTGCAGCTCAAGTACGCGCACGAGTATCCGGAGCTGCACTGCACACCGACCGTCGAGGCACTCGACGCGATCGGCGAGGTCGGTCTGCTGCCGACGGAGGACGTCGAGAAGCTCAAGGACGCCTGGCTGACGGCCACCAAGGCCCGCAACGCGCTGGTGCTGGTCCGCGGCAAGCCGATCGACCAGTTGCCCGGTCCCGGGCGCCAGCTGAGGGCGATCGCCTATGCGGCGGGGTGGCCGCAGGACGAGGCGCTCGAGTTCCTCGAGCACTACATGCGCCTGACCCGGCGGGCCAAGGCCGTCGTCACCGAGGTGTTCGGAGCCTGACTCAGTCGGTGGCGCCGCCGTCGGCGACCGACAGGATCTTCAGAGCGAAGATGATGGTGTCGCCGGCTTCGATCCCGGCCTGCGGGTTGCCCTGCGCGTAGCCGTCGGCGGAGGTGATCACGACGGCGACCGTCGAACCGATCTTCTGGCCGGTCAGGGCCTGGCCGAAGCCGGGGACCACCTCTTCGGCGCTGAACGCCGCGGGCTGTCCCTTCTGGTAGGCGCTGTCGAAGACCTGGCCGGTGCGGCCGTTGACACCCTCGTAGCAGACGTTGACCGACGTCGACGCCGACACTTCGGCGCCGTGACCCTCGTGCAGCGTCTTCACCTGGGTCTTGTCGACCTGGAACGGGGTGGTGAGGTTGATCGACGGTGCGGTCTTGTCGGTCTGGCCGGTGATCTCGGCCTTGCCCTTCGCGCCGGTGACGGTCCACTCCGGTGCGCCGCCCTTCGGGGCGCCGTTCGGGCAGGTGGTGGTGTTGCCGTCGCTGTCGGACGAGCAGCCGGCGAGCGCCAGCACGGAAGCGGCGACGGGAACGAGGACGAGAGCCTTGGGCAGGGCGCGGAAGTTCATGACATGACACCCTACCGTCGCGTCTCCGGCAGGCTGCGGCGTCCTACTCGTCGGTCGACGTGCAGCGGCCGCCGGGGAGCTGGGCGAGGTGCTCGCCGATCCAGTGCGCCACCTGATTCATGGTGGAGATGCCGCTCGAATAGGTCTCGTAGGTCTGGTGCGAGCTCATCGACACCGAGGCCCGGGACCCGTCGGGAAGCGCGACCAGACCGATCTGGCGCACCGTGTAGCCCTCCGACTCGTCATCCGGGTTGTCGGGGCCCCAGCCGCCCTTCACCGGGGCGTTCGGCTGAATGCTGCGCAGACCCCAGTCCTGGTCACCGTTGACGCGGGTCATGCGATCGATCACCGGGGCACTGTCGCGCATGCACGGCAGGTGCGCGGTCCAGATCGCCGAGTCGGCGGTGGACCACGGGGTCTCGCCGAAGAACGGCCACGGCGCGCCCTCGGGGGAGGGTTCGACGACGGTGTGCTCGTCACCGCCTTCACGCAGCGTGGACGTGATGGTGGAGATGGCGTTCTCCGCCGAGCCCATCGCCAGCGTCATCGTCCAGGCCGCGGATTCGTCGGACTCGGTGATACCGATCTCCTCCGCGCCGTCGGCTCCGCCGTTGCGCTGCGTGATCAGCGACAGGGGAACTTTGCTGATCGACCAGGCCAGGGGGACGGACTGATCGCCCAGGAGGATCGGAGTTCCGCCGCCGACCGGCACGATCGCGACGCCGACCGGGACATCGGTTTTCAGCTTCAGGAACGAGTCGCTGAGCACGGCCGCGTTGTGCTGCTGCCGCTCGGCCTCGGCGGTGTCGGCGGTCGCCGAGCCGGTGCCGTGATGACGACGATCGATCAGCACCAGGCCGACCACGAGAACGGCCACGAGGGTCAGCGTCACCGCGATGACGATGTCCCTCCGCCTGCGCCGCGAGGTGGTGCGGTGCCGCAGAGCCGTCGGGAGGACCCGCTTCTTTCCGCTCATCTCACCGCCTCGTCTCGTTCATGTCCCGCGCCACGTTATCTCATGTCGTGCCGGTGTTCTCTGTGAGGATCCTGGACGGGAAAGGGTGGCCTCACCCGAGGGAGAGCTCGCTGCTCAGGAACCTGACCTGCTGCTCGATGACGGTCCCGAAATGGGGGTCGGCGTAGATGCCGAAGTGTCCGGCGGCCACGCGATGGAGCTCGGCGCGTGCACCGAGTCGTCGGGCGGCGGCCAGCGTGGGAGCCACCGGGGTCAGATCGTCGTGGTCGGCGGCGAACAGCTGGATCCGGCACGGCAGCCGGTCCAGGCGGCTGACCGCTCGGAACACGGGCAGGGAGGCGAAATCGCGCAGTCCGACACGGTTGTGCCACTGCGGTCCGGCGATCGCGGACACCTCCTCCCACGACTGATCCGAGACGTAGGCGGACCGGGTTCCGGCCGGCCCCATGGCGCGGACGTAGAAGGGCGGGCGGCGCGTCAGCGCGCGGGTCACGTCCCGGGTGACGGCCGCACTCAGCCACGACATGTGCCGTGCCGGGTTTTTGGCCACCAGGAACCGGAGGGTGGCGAGGTTGTCGAGGTTCGGTACTTGAGCGATCACCGCCGCGATCCTCCGGTCGGCGGCAGCCGCCGCGACGACCAGACCACCGGAGTACGACGTGCCCCACAGGGCGATCCGGTCCGGATCGATGCCGTCGATGCTCCGGACCGCAGCGATCGTGCATTCGTAGTCGCGCAGCTGCGAGGTCACCGACACGACGTCACGAGGCTCGCCGTCACTGTCCCCGAACCCGGTGTAGTCGATGACGAGTGCGTGGATGCCGGCGGCGCTGAACTGCTCGGCGTAGCGGTCGAGGCCGCAATCGCGCGTCAGGCTGTAGCCGTGTCCGAGTATCACCGCCGGCGCGCGGCCGTCCCCGTCACACAACTCTGATGGTGCGGCGGGGTAGTGCCATGCGGCCAGCGTGTGGCCGTCGCGGGGGATGCGGAGGTCTGTCCGTTCGTCGGCGCTCATGAGCCCGATCCTTGCCCATTTCCACGGACGGCGAAAGAGAGAAGGGACGCCGGCCAGTACGGCCGGCGTCCCCTCCCGGGATCAGATCAGCTGATCAGCAGTCGTAGTACAGCTGGAACTCGTACGGGTGCGGACGGATCTGCACCGGATCGATCTCGTTCTCACGCTTGTACGCGACCCAGGTGTCGATGAGGTCCTCGGTGAAGACGCCGCCGGCGGTCAGGTAGTCGTGATCCTCTTCCAGCTTGTCGATCACCGCGGACAGCGAGGTCGGGGCCTGCGGAATGCCCTTGGCCTCCTCCGGCGGGAGCTCGTACAGGTCCTTGTCGACCGGCTCGTGCGGCTCGATCTTGTTCTTGATGCCGTCCAGGCCGGCCATCATCATCGCGGCGAACGCCAGGTACGGGTTGCCCGAGCTGTCCGGGCAACGGAACTCGAGGCGCTTGGCCTTCGGGTTGTTGCCGGTGATCGGGATACGGACGCAGGCGCTGCGGTTGCGCTGGCTGTACACCAGGTTGATCGGAGCCTCGTAGCCCGGAACCAGACGCTTGTACGAGTTGATGGTCGGGTTGGTGAAGGCCAGCAGGCTCGGGGCGTGGTGCAGGATGCCGCCGATGTAGTAGCGGGCCAGATCCGACAGACCGGCGTAACCGGACTCGTCGTGGAACAGCGGCTTGCCGTCCTTCCACAGCGACTGGTGGGCGTGCATGCCCGAACCGTTGTCGCCGAACAGCGGCTTCGGCATGAAGGTGACCGACTTGCCGTTCTGCCACGCGGTGTTCTTGATGATGTACTTGAACAGCAGGACGTCGTCCGCGGCGTGCAGAAGCGTGTCGAACTTGTAGTTGATCTCGGCCTGGCCGCCGGTGCCCACCTCGTGGTGACCACGCTCGAGCGTGAAGCCGGCGTTGGTCAGGTTGGTCGACATCTCGTCGCGCAGGTCGACGTAGTGGTCGTACGGGGCCACCGGGAAGTAGCCACCCTTCGGGCGCACCTTGTAACCGAGGTTCGGGGTGCCGTCCGGGTTGGTCGGAGCCGAGGTGTTCCAGGCGCCCGAGACCGACTCGACCTCGTAGAAGGTGCCGTTCATCTCGGAGCCGTAGGACACCGAGTCGAAGATGTAGAACTCGGCCTCGGCACCGAAGAAGCAGGTGTCGGCGATGCCGGTCGACTTCAGGTAGTCCTCGGCCTTGCGGGCGACGTTGCGCGGGTCGCGGCTGTAGGCTTCACGGGTGAACGGGTCGTGGACGAAGAAGTTCAGATTCATCGTCTTGGCCTTGCGGAACGGATCGATCCGCGCGGTCGACGGGTCGGGCAGCAGCATCATGTCCGACTCGTCGATCGACTGGAAGCCGCGGACGGAGGAACCGTCGAAGGCCAGGCCGTCCTCGAAGACGGACTCGTCGAAGGCCGAAGCCGGGATCGAGAAGTGCTGCATGGTGCCCGGAAGATCACAGAAGCGGATGTCGACGTACTCGACACCTTCCTTCTTGATGCCTTCGAGCAGTTCTTCGTTCGTGGTGTACACGTTCGCCGGACTCCTTATTACTTGCCGTGCGGCCAGAACCTCTGGCCGGCAACTCACGCCGGAAAAGGTCGTGAATCTCGGGTCTCACGCTAGGGAAGCGACATTGCCCGAGAGTCACCCTAATGTTTCCCGCATGTTACGCAGCACCCTTTCACGTTGCGTCCCGATGGCGCCGATGAGGTGGGAGGGGGCGCGGAAACAGGTGTGAATCGGCAGGTCAGTACACTTGCGGGCATGAGTGCTTCGGGCGAGAGCAGGCAGAACGGGCAGAATCGGCAGAACCGGAAGAACGGTCCGAACCGGAACAACGGGCCGTCCCGTGCCGAACTGCGTGAGGCCGCCGGAACCTGGCTGACCGGCCCGTACCGCGGAGACACCGACAACGAGTACCGAGGCCAGGACCTCGGCCTGCCGGAATCGGGTCCCGGTTCGCTGGCCGGCGGCTGGACCCGCGTGCTCGGCCTGCTGGTCGACTGGCTGCTGGCCTACGGCATCGCGCTGATCTTCGTGCCGTTCGGCTCGAGTCAGATCGGCCTGGTGGTGCTGGGGATCTGGTTCGTCGTCGGCGTCGTGACCGTCACACTGTTCGGGTTCACCCCCGGACAGTTCATCGTCGGCACCCGGGTCGCGCGTGTCGACTTCGGTCCGGAGCGGGCAGCGGCGGAAGCCGCCGGGACACAGCCGCGCGCCGCGGTCGGACCCGTGCGGGCTCTGGGCCGTCAGCTGCTGGTGATGTTCGTGGTGCCGGCGCTGATCAACGACTACAACGGCCGCGCCATGCACGATCGGGCCACCGGGACGGCGATCGTCCGCACCCGCTGACGCCCTCGGCCGCTCGCCGACTGTTACATTGACCGATGTCATAGTTGCGTCGTCGAGTGGAGTGCAAGCGCATGGACGTCATCGGAAACCTGACCCGGGCGGTCACGTCCCGGATCGGCTATCTGCGGGGAGTGCCGGACATCGACCCACAGGGGGCGGTCGTCCTGATCACCGGCGGCGCGCGGCATCGGGGAGAAGACCGCGGCACTGTTCGCCTCCCGGGGTGCGCAGGTCTGGATCGGTGACCTCGACGAGGACGTCGCCAAGCAGACGGCCGCCGCGATTCCGGGCGCCGTCGCCCGTCGCCTCGACGTCACCGACCGGGCGTCGTGGGCTCCGCTGATCGACGAGATCCTGGCCGAGCACGGCCGGCTCGACGTCCTGGTCAACAACGCCGGAGTCATGCCGGTCGGACCGTTCGCCGACGAACCCGAAGCGACCACCGATCTCATGCTCGACGTCAACGTGCGCGGCGTCCTCAACGGCATGCACGCCGTACTGCCGCTGATGGCACAGGCCGGCAGGGGCCACGTGGTGAACGTGTCCTCGATGGCCGGCATGATCCCGCTGCCCGGGATGGTCACCTACAACACCAGTAAGTACGCCGTGCTCGGCGGTTCGCTGGCCGCCCGCCGCGAATACGACGGCACCGGGGTCACGGTCTCGGCGATCATGCCGTCGGCCGTCCGCACCGAATTGTCGTCGGGCGCCGACCTGTCCGTGCTGCCGACCGTCGACCCCGACGACGTCGCCGCTCAGATCCTGCGCACGCTGACCACCCGGGCCGCCACGACCTCCTCGCCCACCTGGGTGCTCCCGGGATGGGGACTGGTCGAGGCGTTCCTTCCCGAGACCGTCGAACGCTTCGCCCGCCGCCTGATCGGTCACGACCAGGCCATGGCACTCGATCCGATCGGCCGGCGAACGTACCTCGATCGCATCGAACGGCACGCGAGCCAGAACGCCGCCGTCGGCGGTCGCGCCGCCGCCGAGGCGGACCGATGAGCCGCATCGCCCTCGCCATCGGCTGCGGCGGGACGATCGGCGGAGCCTGGTCGATCGCCGCGCTCAACGCGCTGTCCGAACAACTCGGGTGGGATCCCCGCGACGCGGCGATCGTGCAGGGCACCTCCGCCGGCGCCGAGATCGCCACCATGCTCGGCGGCGGGTTCACGGTCGGCGACCTGGTCGACATGCAGCTCGGTCTGGCGAGCGACGAGCGGCTCGCCGCCCACCTCGCCGACACCCCGTCGGGCATCCCGCCGATCCCCGGCCCCGCCGTGCCCGCCCTGTCGACCCTCACGCGGAGCGGCGGACACCGGGCCCTGACCGGCATCGCGCCGCGCGGGCGCGGGGACGCCGGCTGGCTGGACCGCCTCGCCACATCCGTCTGCCCACCCGGTGAGACGTGGGTCGACCGTCCGGGCATCCGGCTGGTCGCCTACCGCCCGGGCGACGACCGACGTATCGCCTTCACCGGGCCGGGGGAGGCCACCGGAGGCGACGGCGCGTTGAGCACGGCCGCCACCCTGAGCCAGGCGCTCCGCGCGTCCTGGGCGATCCCGTCGTGGATGCCGCCGGTGGACGTCGCCGGCCGCCGCTACGTGGACGGCGGCGCGGCCTCCACCGCCTCGGTCGATCTGATCGGCGCCGACGACGCCGACGTCGTCTACGTGATCGCGTCGATGGCCGGACTCGATGACGTCCGCGGACCCGGTCTCGGCGGCCTCGCCGAGGCGACGCTGCTGCGCAGGCCGATGTCCGCGGTCCTGCAGCGCGAGGTCCGGCAGGTCCGCTCCCGGGGCACCCGGGTGGTCGTGATCTCTCCGACCGCCGACGAACTCGATGTGCTCGGCGCCAACTTCATGAGTCGCGGCCACCGTGCCGAGGCCTTCGAGAAATCCCTGCACACCACCCGCGCGACGGTCGCCGCCGCCCTCGAACTGCAGGACGTGCGATGACCGGCGACCGCGTCCGCGAACCGCGGATCATCGTCATCGGTGCCGGTGTCGCCGGAATCACCGCGGCTCATGTGCTGACGCAGGCCGGATTCACCGACGTCACCGTACTGGAGAAGGGCTCCGACGTCGGCGGCGTCTGGTACTGGAACCACTACCCGGGCCTGACCTGCGATGTCCCGTCGCAGATCTACCAGTTCGGGTGGGCACCCAAACCCGACTGGAGTCGCGTCTGGGCGACCGGCCCGGAGATCCAGCGGTATCACCGCGACGTCGTCGACCGGTCCGGGCTGTCCGGTCTCATCCGCTGCAACGTCGAGGTCGTCTCCGCCGATTTCGACGACGCCACGGCGGAATGGACCGTCACGACCGCCGACGGTGAGACGATCACCGCCGACTTCGTCCTCTGCGCGACCGGCGTGCTGGAGAACCCGAACATTCCCGACATCGACGGACTCGACGATTTCGCGGGCCCGGTGGTGCACACCGCGCGCTGGGACGACGACCTGCAGACCGACGGTCAGCGGATCGCGGTTCTCGGCACCGGTTCCACTGGAGTCCAGGTGGTCTCGGCGCTACAGCCGCGAGCGGCGAAACTGATCCACTTCGTCCGGTCCCCGCAATGGGTGCTGTGGGCGCCAATGCAGCTGCCGCAGGTGCCCGGCACCGCCTCGCTTCTCGGCCGGCTGCCGACGGTGCACCGCGACCTGTATCGCGGTCTGCTGTGGGGGTCGGGCATCTTCGCCGACGTCGTGCTGCGCCCGAGCTGGCGCCGTCGTCTGGTGCAGGAGTACGCGCAGCTGTCGTTGCGCGCCCAGGTCCGTGACCCGAAGCTGCGTGCCAGGCTCACCCCCGACTATCAGCCGCTGTGCAAACGGCAGGTCGTCTCCGGCACGTATTACAACGCGCTGCAGAAGCCGAACGCCGAGCTCGTCAGTGAGGCCATCGACAAGGTCACGCCGACCGGCATCGTCACCGCCGACGGCGTGGAGCACGGCGTGGACGTGATCGTTCTGGCCACCGGGTTCCGGGCCCACGACTACATGCGGCCGATGGCGATCACCGGCGCCGGCGGGCTCACCCTCGACGAGGCCTGGGCGCAGGGGCCCCGCGCCTACCGGATGACCGCGATTCCCGGCTTCCCGAACCTGTTCACCGTGCTCGGACCCAACTCGCCGACCGGATCGATCTCGTTGCAGCATTCGGCGGAGCTGACCGCGAACTACATCAGCCAGTGGATCGACCGCTGGGCACGCGGCGACGTCGACCGCATCGAGGTGACCGGCGAGGCCACCGACCGGTTCTACGACGAGGTCGCCCAGGCCATGGGGCCGACGGTCTGGAACACCGGCTGTAACTCGTGGTACTTCACCGAGTCCGGCACGATCGACCTCTGGCCGTTCGACCGCAAGACGATGGAACGCATGCTCGACACCCCGGACCCGGCCGACTTCACCGTGGAAACCGGCGTCGCCGCACCCAGCGGTTCACCCACGGCGTAGCAGGACTTACGCGTTTTGTAGCGAAAACGCCGGGCAGGGCGGGCACAATGTCTCCCATGACTAACACAGCAGTGACGCAGACACCGCCGATCGAGTGGCCCGACTACGGCATCGGCTTCGTCGACGCCATCAAGCGCGGATTCAAGAAGTACGCCACCTTCTCCGGCCGCGCGAGCCGCCGTGAGTTCTGGTGGTGGGTCCTGGGCACCGCCGTCATCGGCGCTGTTCTGGGCATCCTGTTGGGGCTCGGTATGCACACCGATACCTACTCCGGCACCGTCTCGCTCAACGCCTTCGGCGTCATCATGTCGATCCTGCTGGTCGTGTTCGGCCTCGGCATCATCGTCCCGACCATCGCCGTCACCGTGCGCCGTCTCCACGACGCCGGCTTCTCCGGCTGGTTCTACCTGCTCACCCTGATCGGCGGCATCGGCGGCATCATCGTGTACATCATGTGCGCGCTGCAGACCTCGCCGAACGCGCCGAAGTACGGCCCGCCGGTGCCGGCCGGTTACGTGCCGCCGACGCACGGCCACCAGGGCCAGGTGCCGCAGGGCCAGGTCGCCCCGCAGGGTCAGGTGCCGCCGCAGGGCCAGTTCGCTCCGCAGGGCCAGGCCGCCCCGCAGGGTCAGGTTCCCCCGGTGGCGCCGCAGGGTCAGGTGCCGCCGCAGGGCCAGACCGGTTCGCTCGGCGGACTCCTGCACGAGGCAGAGCAGAAGATCGAGGGCCAGGTTCCCCCGACCCAGCAGCCCCCGCAGGCCTGATCCCCACCGATTCGAGAAGAGAAGTGCCCCGGTCCATCGGACCGGGGCACTTCTCTTCTGTCGGGGAGGGCGTCAGCTGCCGGAGCGGCGACGAGCCGTTCGCTGCGCGTTGCGCACCTTCGCGCCCTGCGGCATGGGGCCCTTGGGCATGGCCGCACCGGCGCCGCCCTTGCTGGCCAGGGCCGCCAGACGGCCGTCGAGCGACTCCATCTGCGACTTGTCGATGTTGCCGGGCAGCTTCTTGATGTGCTTCTCCAGCTTGCCGAGCGGGATCTGACCGTCGTCGTTGCCCACGACCACCTCGTAGATGGGGGTGTCGCCGACCACGCGCGCGGTCTTCTTCTTCTCCTGGCCGATCAGGGTCTTCACGCGGGCCGGATTACCCTCGCCGACCAGGACGATGCCCGGCTTGCCGATCACCCGGTGCACGGCATCCAGGTGGGTGTTGCCGGACACGGCCTGCTGTACACGCCACTGGCCGCGCATGTTGCCCAGTGCCCAGCCGGCCGCGCCGGGCTGGCCCTCGGCCTTCTTGTAGACGCTGGACGACACGCGGCGGCCGAAGATGATGAACGCCAGCAGGGCGCCGATCGCGATACCGGCCGGGATCATGAACCACGGGCTGCCGAACGCGAACAGGCCGAGCAGCGTGAACAGGAGCACCGACAGCACGAACGCACCCAGCATCAGCGGGATGAGCAGCTTGTCGTCCTTGCGCTGCATCTGGAAGGCCTGCCACATCTGCTGGCGGCGTTCCTTGCTCTCCGCCTTGCGCGCGTCCTTCAGTGCCTTTTTGGCCTCTTTGGTGGGGTCTGTCGCCTTCGCCATGCCGCCCAGTCTACGGGGCCCGCACCGGTCGCGGCGCCAGGGTCAGCGAGCCAGACGCTCGAGAAGCGACGACGCCTCCTGCGCGGTGCTGCCCTCTTCGGCGAGGTGAGCCATCGCCGGATCCAGCTCACGTCCGTGGTGGGCCATCGCCTGCGCATACAGGCGGCCGGCGCGGTACGACGACCGCACCAGCGGACCGGCCATCACCCCGGCGAAGCCGAGCTCGCGGGCGTAGTCCGAGTGCTCGACGAACTCCTCGGGCTTCACCCAGCGCTCCACCGGATGGTGGCGCGGCGAGGGACGCAGGTACTGGGTGATCGTGACGATGTCGCAGCCGGCATCGTGCAGGTCCCGGAGAGCCTCGCGGATCTCGTCGGGCGTCTCACCCATGCCGAGGATCAGGTTCGACTTGGTGACCAGACCGAAATCGCGGGCCTGGGTCAGCACGTCCAGTGAGCGCTCGTAGCGGAACGCGGGACGGATCCGCTTGAAGATGCGCGGGACCGTCTCCAGGTTGTGGGCCAGCACCTCGGGGCGGGCGTCGAACACCTCGTCGAGCAGATCCGGCTTGGCGTGGAAGTCGGGGATCAGATTCTCCACGCCGGTGCCCGGATTGAGTTCGTGGATCTTGCGGACCGTCTCGGCGTACAGCCAGGCGCCCTCGTCGGGGAGATCGTCCCGGGCGACGCCGGTGATCGTCGAGTAGCGCAGCCCCATCGCCTGCACCGACTCGGCGACGCGGCGCGGCTCGTCCCGATCCAGCGGCGCGGGCTTGCCGGTGTCGATCTGGCAGAAGTCGCAGCGGCGGGTGCACTGTTCGCCGCCGATCAGGAAGGTGGCCTCGCGGTCTTCCCAGCATTCGTAGATGTTGGGGCAGCCGGCCTCTTCGCACACGGTGTGCAGTCCCTCGCTGCGGACCAGACCCTTGAGCTCGGAGTACTCCGGCCCCATAGTGGCGCGGGTCTTGATCCACTTCGGCTTGCGCTCGATCGGGGTCTGCGCGTTGCGCACCTCCAGACGGAGCAGCTTCCGGCCTTCGGGCTGGGCGGGGGAGTCGGGCTGCGCGGTCACTGTTCCGATCCTACGCTCGCGTCGTGGTCCAGGCATTCGGGCACGTGGGAGGCCACCGCGTCGAGAACCTCGTCGACCGACAACCGGCGGCCGAGTTCGGCGGCGAGCGAGGTGACGCCGGCGTCGGCGATCCCGCACGGCACGATCGCCGAGAACACCGACATGTCGGGGTCGACGTTGAGTGCGAAGCCGTGCAGGGTGACCCCGCGGGCGACGCGGATACCGATCTGGCCGAGCTTGCGTTCACCCTGTCCGTCGACGATCCACACACCGGATCGGCCCTGCACCCGTGTGGTGTCCACACCCAGGTCGGCGCACGTCCGGATGAGGGCCTCCTCGATCCGCCGCACGTAGTCGACCACGTCGAGAGGCTCGGCGAGGCGGACGATCGGGTATCCCACCAGCTGACCGGGACCGTGCCAGGTGATCCGGCCGCCGCGGTCGACATCGATGACGCGGGCACCGTTGACCGGCCGGTCGGAGTCCTCGGTGCGTTTGCCGGCCGTGTAGATCGACGGATGCTCCAGGAGCAGCAGGAGGTCGTGGTCGAGTTCGCCGGAGGCGCGTTGGGCGGCCAGTTCGTGCTGCAAGGTGTAGGCGGCCTCGTAGTCGACGGTGCCGAGACGCCGCACCTCGATGGGGGTGGTGTCGAGACGGGCCGATCCTTTACGCATCGGTGTACTCCAGTGCTTCGGCGAGCGTCGGCTGCTCGAAGACGTAGCCGGTCCCGGTCAGAACCGCCGGTTCCACGCGTGAGGACGCCAGCAGCAGTTCCTGCGCCATCTCGCCGCCGGCGGCGCGGGCCACGGCACCGGGGACGTGGACGAATGCGGGCCGGTGCAGTCGGGCGGCCAGCAGATCGCTGAACTCGCGGTACCGGACCTGTTGTGGCGCCGACAGGTTCACCGGTCCGGCGATGTCCTCGTCGGTGAGGGCGTGGGTGATGGCGCCGATCGCGTCCGGGAGGGTGATCCAGGAGAAGAACTGGCGACCCGATCCGATCGGACCGCCCAGACCGAGCCGGTAGATCCGGCGCAGCCGGGCCAGCAGACCACCGCTGCGCGACAGGACCGGTGCGGTGCGCAGCAGAACCACCCGCGACGACTCCGACGCCGCGGCGGTCGCCGCCTCCCAGTCGGCGGTCAGCCCGGCCAGGAACCCGGTGCCGGCGGGGGAGGCCTCGGTGACGGCGTCGCGGCCCGTGTCCCCGTAGTAGCCGGTCGCGCTGGCGTTGACGAACACCGGGATTCCGGCGTCGCGGACGGCCTCGGCGAGCACCTCGGTGGGGGTGATCCGGGAGTCGCGCAGCCGTTGCTTGACCGCGCCGCTCCAGCGGGCGTCGCCGATACCGACGCCCCCGAGACCCACCACGGCGTCGACGCCGTCCAGCACCTCGGGTGCGAGCGGTTCGGCCTCGGGATCCCAGCGGATCTGACCGGAGCCGGACTCGGTGCCGCGCACCAGACGCGTCACCTGATGGCCCGATGCCGCGAGGGAATCGGTGAGTGCCGAGCCGATCAGACCGTGGCTGCCGGCGACGGCGATCCGCATCGCCGGCCGGCCTCTACAGTCCGAGATCGGCGGCGAACTCGCCGCCTTCCAGGCGCTGACGGACGGTCGTCATGAAACGTCCGGCGTCGGCGCCGTCGATCAGACGGTGGTCGTAGGTCAGCGGCAGGAAGGCCATCGAGCGGGCCGCGATCGACTCGGTGCCGTCGGCGGCGGTCATCACGACCGGACGCTTGACGATGGCACCGGTACCGAGCATGGCGGCCTGCGGCGGCACCAGGATCGGGGTGTCGAACAGGGCGCCGTTGCTGCCGATGTTGGTGATGGTGAACGTGCCACCCACCAGCTCGTCCGGCTTCAGGTTGCCACTGCGCGCCCGGTCGGCGATGTCGGCGATCGCGTGCGCCAGACCGGCCAGCGACAGGTCGCCGGCGTTGTGGATGACCGGGGACAGCAGGCCCTGCTCGGTGTCGACGGCGATACCGAGGTTGACCTCCGCGTGGTAGGTGATCTCCTTGGCGGCCTCGTCGATGGAGGCGTTGATGTTCGGGTGCGCCTTGAGTGCCTCCACGACGGCCTTGGCGAAGAACGGCAGGTAGGTCAGGTTGACGCCCTCGTTCTTCTTGAAGGTCTCCTTGGCCTGCTGACGCAGGTGTGCGATCGCGGTCATGTCGACCTCGTGCACCTGTGTGAGCTGTGCGCTCTCCTGCAGCGACTCGCGGGTCTTGGCCGCGGTGATCTGCCGGATGCGGTTGATCTTCTGCGTGGTGCCGCGCAGTCCCGAGAGGTCGGGTGCCGACGGTGCGGCTGCCGTGGGTGCGGCGGGAGCGGCCGCGGCGGCTGCCGCCGGTGCCGCTGCCGGAGCCTCCGGGGCGGGTGCCTGGGCGGCCTCCGCCGCGGCGAGCACGTCCTGCTTACGGATGCGGCCACCGACTCCGGTGCCGGTGATCGACGCCAGATCGACGTTGTTCTCCTCGGCCAGCTTGCGGACCAGCGGTGTCACGTACGGGGTGGACTTGAGGTCCTTGGAATCGTCGGCGGCCGCGGGTGCCGGGGAGGGAGCAGCGGCTGCCGGGGCAGGCTCCGGTGCGGTCGGCTCGGGTGCGGCGGGCTCGGCTGCTGCGGGTGCCGGAGCGGCGGCGGGAGCCGCGGCCGGTGCGCTGCCGGCGGCACCGATCACGCCGAGGCGTCCACCCACGGGAACCACGTCATCGGTGTTCGCGACGATCTCCACCAGAACCCCGGCGTACGGCGACGGGATCTCGGTGTCGACCTTGTCGGTGGAGACCTCCACGAGTGGCTCGTCGACGGCGACGGTGTCGCCGACCTGCTTGAGCCAGGAGGTGACGGTGCCCTCGGTGACGGACTCGCCCAGCTCGGGCATGGTGACGTCCTGGCCGCCGGCGGAAGCGGCTGCGGCGGGCTCCGAAGCAGCGGGCTCGGTGGCGGCGGGCGCCTCAGCGGGGGCGGCGGGTTCCGGCGCGGCCGCAGGCTCGGGTTCGGGAGCGGCCTTCGGCTCGGGCGCGGCCTCGGCGGCCGGGGCCGCATCGCCGCCGGCGTCACCGGCGGCTTCGCCGGCCTCGCCGATCAGCGCGAGCTGGCCGCCGACCTCGACGACGTCGTCTTCGTGCGCGACGATCTTGATGAGCACACCCGACACCGGCGACGGGATCTCGGTGTCGACCTTGTCGGTGGAGACCTCCAGCAGCGGCTCGTCGGCGGCGACGGTGTCACCCTCCTGCTTGAGCCATTGGGTGACGGTCCCCTCGGTGACGCTTTCACCGAGTGCGGGCATCTCGACCGAGTGGGCCATGTCTTCGTGCTCCCTAGTTCGTCATAGTGAAACTGTGCCGGAAGCGCCGGATGGTGCGTCGACCGACAGACGTATGTCGGGTCCGGCCGATCGGCCGGGTCCTCGTTTCTGAACACTACCCCTTGCGCGGAGGTGTTTCAGGGCGGACCGGAGGTACCCGTCGGTAGGCGGTCAGCCCGCTGCGGCGATGTCCGAGAGAACCGCGATGAGCGTGCGGACCGGCACACCCGTTCCGCCCTTCTGGGTGTACCCCCACGGGCCGCCGGCGTTGAACGCCGGGCCCGCCACATCGACGTGCGCCCACCCGACGCCGTCGGCCACGAACTCACGCAGGAAGAGGGTCGCACTGAGCATTCCGCCCCACCGATGGTTGGTCACATTGGCCAGGTCGGCGACCCGGGAGTCCAGATCACTCCGCAGTTCGGACGGCATCGGCATCGGCCATCCGCGTTCGCCGACCTCCTGCGAGATGCGGGCCACGCGGTCCCGGAACTCGTCGGTGCCGAGCACGCCGGGGGTCCGGGTGCCCAGCGCCACCATCTGCGCGCCGGTCAGGGTCGCGGTGTCGATCAGGTAGTCGGGTGCGTCCTCGCAGGCGCGCACGATGGCGTCGGCCAGGATCAGCCGGCCCTCGGCGTCGGTGTTGAGGACCTCGACGGTGGTGCCGCCGTACTGGCGGAGCACGTCGCCGGGCCGCTGCGCGGTGTCCGACGGCATGTTCTCGGCCATCGGCACGGTGGCGGTGACCGCCACGTCCAGATGGAGTCTGGCGGCGGCGACGGTCGCGGCGATCACGGCGGCCGCGCCACCCATGTCGGAGGTCATGTGATCCATGCCGGCGGCAGGCTTGATGGAGATGCCGCCGGTGTCGAAGGTGACGCCCTTGCCCACCAGCGCGACCTTCGAACGGGCACTCGACGGCGCGTAGGTGAGCCGGACCAGACGCGGCGGACGCGAGCTGCCTTGACCGACACCCAGGATGCCGCCGTAGCCGCCCTTCTCCAGTGCCTTCTCGTCGAGGATCTCCACCGTCAGTCCGGCGGCGCTGCCCACGGCGCGTGCCCGGTCGGCGAACTCGCCGGGGTACAGGTCGTTGGGCGGGGTGTTCACGAAGTCCCGGGCCAGCGCGACCGCGTCGGCGATGATCACGGCCTGCTCGAGCTCGGCTTTGACCTGCTTGGTCTTCTGCGGCACCACCAGCGACACCGCGGCCGGGGCCGCCTTGGCCGGGGGAGTGCTGCGGTATTCGTCGAACCGGTAGGCACCCAGGTACGACCCCTGCGCCGCAGCCGTCAGGTCGGCGACCGAGAGCGTCGACACCACGGTGCCGGCGCCGTCCAGGCCGCGCAGGGCGTTGCCTGCCGCCTCCCGGATGTTCTCCGCATCCTGCGACTCGGCGACGCTGCCCAGACCGACGGCCACCACCAGACGCACCGGCAGTCCGGCCGGTGCCGGCAGCGTCACGGTCTGCCCCTTCTTGCCGGACGCGTCGAGTGCGGCGAGCGCCTCGTCGAGGGCGTCGGCGGCGGCATCGTCGAGGAGGTCGTCGCTCAGCAGCAGCGTGGGCCGCGCGTCGGGGCGATCGTCGTCGGTGCCGGGCGCGATCAGCCCCACCACCAGCACGTCGTCGTCTTTGGTCAGTCCGGTGACGACGTCGATCTTCGGTCCCCGGCGGCGGTCGATGATGCTCTTGCTGCTCACGTCGAACCACTTTGCCACAGCGCGGCGGTGCTGGTCCGTCGTCGCCGCACCGGACGCGATACGGTGAGCGCATGACTGAACTGCTCGCCGGCCCGATCGCCGACCGTCACGCCGACCTCGGCGCCACCTTCGCCGAGTTCGGCGGCTGGAACATGCCCGTCTCGTACTCGAGCACCAAGGCCGAGCACGACGCGGTCCGCACCACCGTCGGCATCTTCGATGTGAGCCACCTGGGCAACGCGCTGGTCGCCGGCCCGGGTGCCGCCGACCTCGTGAACCGGACGCTGACCAACGATCTGGGCAAGATCGAGCCGGGCAAGGCGCAGTACACGCTGTGCTGCAACGAGAACGGCGGCGTGGTCGACGACCTCATCGCCTACCTGGTGAGCGACGACGAAGTGTTCTTGGTGCCCAACGCGGCCAACACCGCGTCGGTCGTGAAGGCCATCGCTGCAGTCGCACCGGAGGGCGTGACCGTCACCGACCAGCACCGCGACTATGCGATCTTCGCCGTCCAGGGCCCGCAGGCACCCGAGGTTCTCGAAGCCCTCGGTCTGCCGACCGGCATGGAGTACATGGCGTTCGCCGACGCCGAACTGGCCACCGCCGCCGGAACCGTCCCGGTCCGGGTGTGCCGCAGCGGCTACACCGGCGAGAAGGGTTTCGAGATCATCCCGAAGTGGGATGACGCCGGCCCCGTGTGGGATGCGCTCTACGAGCAGGTGCAGGCCCGCGGTGGTCTGCCGGCCGGTCTCGGCGCCCGCGACACCCTGCGCACCGAGATGGGCTACGCCCTGCACGGGCACGAGCTCAGCGAGGACATCACCCCGGTGCAGGCCCGCAGCAGTTGGGCGGTCGGCTGGAAGAAGCCGGAGTTCTTCGGCCGGGACGCCCTGGTCGCCGAGAAGGAGCAGGGCCCGGCCCGCCGGCTGACCGGTTTGAAGGCCACCGGCCGCGGCGTGCTGCGGGCCGGTTGCGATGTGCGGTTGCGTCCGGGCGGCGACGTCATCGGCGAATGCACCTCGGGGACGTTCTCGCCGACGCT
The DNA here is from genome assembly GCF_047600565.1 of Gordonia sp. (in: high G+C Gram-positive bacteria). Classification (GTDB taxonomy): domain Bacteria; phylum Actinomycetota; class Actinomycetes; order Mycobacteriales; family Mycobacteriaceae; genus Gordonia. The sequence goes on along the minus strand of NZ_JASGKN010000001.1, from coordinate 1,254,696 downwards.
CGGCTGCGGTATCGCCCTCGCCTTCATCGACACCCTCGCCGGCGTGCAGCCGGGCGACGAGGTGGTGGTGGACGTGCGCGGCCGCGACGTCACCTGCGAAGTGGTCAACCCGCCCTTCGTCGAGAGCCACGTCTGACCGTCGACGGTCCGCCTGGTGCGAGCCCGGTAAAAGCCGTTGCCGGGCGACGGTAGTCTGACTGCCATGACCTTGCAGTTCGCCAACACCGAGCATCCTCACCCGGTTCCCCAGCATCAGCGGGACGAGATCCTGCAGGCGCCGGGCTTCGGCAACTACTTCACCGACCACATGGTGACGGTGGACTTCGACCGTGACCGCGGCTGGCATTCGGCCCGCGTCACCCCGTACGGCCCGATCGCGCTGGATCCGGCCGCGATGGTGCTGCATTACGCGCAGGAGATCTTCGAGGGATTGAAGGCCTACCGGCAGCCCGACGGCACCATCGCCGCGTTCCGGCCGGAGGCCAACGCCGAGCGGTTCCAGCGGTCCGCCGATCGTCTGGCCATGCCGAGGCTCGAGGTCGACGACTTCGTCGCGTCGCTGCGCGCGCTGCTGGCCGTCGACAACGCCTGGGTGCCGCCGGCCGGCGGCGAGGAGTCGCTGTACCTGCGGCCGTACATGTTCGCCAGTGAGCCGAACCTGGGGGTGCGGCCGGCCGATCAGTACCGGTACGTCGTCATCGCGTCCCCGGCGGGCGCCTACTTCTCCGGCGGCGTGAAGCCGGTCAGCGTCTACCTCTGCACCGAATACGTCCGCGCATCGCCGGGCGGCACCGGCGCCGCCAAGTTCGGCGGCAACTACGCCGCCTCGCTGCTGGCGCAGGCGCAGGCCGCCGAACAGGGCTGCGACCAGGTGGTCTGGCTGGACGGCATCGAGCGGCGCTACATCGAGGAGATGGGCGGGATGAACCTGTTCTTCGTCCTCGGTACCGGTTCGGACGCCGAGCTGGTGACGCCGGAGCTGTCCGGGTCGCTGCTGCCGGGCATCACCCGGGATTCGCTGCTGACGCTGGCCGCCGACGCCGGCTACAAGACCAGCGAGCGCAAGATCTCGGTCGGCGAGCTGCGTGAGGGCGCTGCGTCCGGCGAGATCTCCGAGGTCTTCGCCTGTGGCACGGCCGCCGTGATCACCCCGGTCGGCCGGGTCAAGAGCGCCACCGACGACTATCTGATCGGTGACGGCACCACCGGCGAGGTGACTCAGGCCCTGCGCGACACCCTCACCGGTCTGCAGCGCGGCACGTTCGCCGACAAGCACGGCTGGATGACCACGCTGTACCCGTAGACCGGTCAGCCGAGGAGGCGCAGGGCGGCCGACTGGGCTCGCCGCGCCACCTCGGGGTCGCCGGTGATCCCGGCGGTGGCCATCGCGCCCTCGGCCAGGAGGTACACCGCGTCCGCTGTGGCGGGATCCGGGATCCAGCTGTCGATCTGTGCGGCGAACGCCGCCTTGTGGCGGCGAACTTCTGCGGCGATCTCCGGGGACGAGGGGGAGTACTCCCCGTTGACGTTGATCCAGGCGCATCCGCGGAATCCGCTGGAGGCGAACCAGTCGTGCAGCCAATCGAAGAGTGCGACGACCTTGTCGTGCTGATTCGGGTGATGGTCGACGGCGGCGGCGAGCTCCGAGCGCCACCGAGCGTCTCGGCGTTTCAGCATGGCCGTCACCATCGCGTCCTTGGACGGGTAGGCGCCGTAGATGCGCGCGAGTGACAGGCCGCTGGCCTCGCGGATCTCGTCCATGCCGACGGCCTGAACCCCGCGCGCGTAGACGAGCGGCTCGATGGCATCGAGCACGGTGCCGCGGTCGGATTCGCGCTGTTCGTCGGTGAGTGCTGCTGGCATCGGGTCCCTTCCGCGCTATTGCGAACGATCGTTCTTCAGAGTAGCGTCGCTACGTAAAGAACGATCGTTCTTTACGTACGGGAACCGCATAGCGGTGAGGTTCCAGTACGAATGGCGGGATGACGTCGACCAGTGGTGGCGCAGCTACGGGAACGAGCTGTGGGAGTTCGCTGACTCGGGCCTGATGTCGCGCAGAGAGGCGAGCATCAACGATGTCGCCATCACGCAATCGGAACGACGGATCTTCGGCCCTCGTACGGTAGACGAACGGGGCCGGGACTTCCCGCTGCGCTGACTCAGGCGGCGAGAGAGGCCATCGACGTCCTCAGGTCAGACTGTCGGCGACACCGGCGTCGGCGCGGGTCGCCGTGTCGGCGAGGACGTCGACGGCGGCGGCCACCAGCGGCAGTGCGGTCACGGCGCCCGAACCGTCACCGAGGTTCATCGCCATATCCAGAATCGGTGTCAGGCCGAGCTCGGTCAGCGCGAACGCGTGTGCCGGCTCGGGTGAGAGATGACCGGCCGTCCACCAGGCCGAGGCGCCGGGGGCCAGCATCTCCGCGATCAGGGCGGCGGCCGACGTGACCATGCCGTCCAGGATCACCGGGGTCTTGCGCAGGGCCGCCTGGGCGAGGAAACCGGCGGTCGCCGCGATATCCGGTCCGCCGACGGCGGCCAGCAACGAGAGCGGGTCGTGGCGGTGGGGCCGCCCGAATCGCATGCCGTCCCGGATTGCAGCGGTCTTGCGGATCCAGGCGTTGTCGTCGATCCCCGAACCGCGACCCACCACAGTCACCGGCTCTTTCCCGGTGATCACGCCGATCAGCGTCGCGCCCGGAGTGGTGTCACCGACACCGAGATCGCCGGCGATCAGCAGGTCGGCGCCGGCGTCGACGAGGCCGTCGGCGACGCGGCGGCCCGCGGCGACGCCACGACGCGCATCGGCCAGGCTCATCGCCTCGCCACGGCGCAGATCACCGCTGCCGCGGGACACTTTGAACCGTGCCACGTGGTCGGCGAACGTTCCGGGCGCGGCGTCGACGGACAGGTCGAGCACCTGAACACCCGCGCCCGCGCGGCGCGCGAGCACGTTGATCGCGGCACCGCCGGCGTCGACGGTCCGCACCATCTGCGCGGTCACCTCACGGGGATACGCCGACACACCGTCGGCGGACACGCCGTGGTCACCGGCGAACACGACGACCTGCGGCGCCGCGATCGGCCGCGGCGGGCACGCTCCCTGACACGAGGCGACCCAGGCGGCGAGGTCGGCGATCCGGCCCAGCGATCCGGGCGCAACGACCAGTGTCGCCAGACGATCACGTGCCTGCTCGGCGACGGCCGGGTCGGGGAGGTCGACCGCATCGAAGACCTCGGCGTCGGTGGTCACGGCCTCCGTGTGAGAGGTGCCGTCGCCCGTGGAGAGCAGTGCGGCGACGGGCGCTGCCGCCGGCACCTCCGGAATCACCGGAGTCGCCGCGGGGGAGGACGGCGCATCGGCCGGGGACTGCGCCGAGCGGGCCAGAGGCCGTCCGGCGACGACGAAGTCCACGTTCTCGCACACCCGCGCGACCGCCGCGTTCACCCGGCCGGTCACCTCCTGCAGCCGCCGCCCGGCCGCGGCAGTCGCCACCGACAGCCCGGCCTCCGGACTCACGATCACCACCTCGCCGGCGAACGCCGCGATCGCCTCGCACAGTGCGGTGATCTCCGCCGACGGATCGGCCGGAGCACCCTTGCCGGTCAGCCGGTCGCCGATCCAGGCGCCGAGGTCCTCGACGAGCGCAGGCGAACCGGGATCGGCGGCCGTCAGTTCAGCGGCGACGTCGCCGCCGATGCGGTGGACGTCGTCGTGACCGTCCAGAAGGGATTCGGCGTAGGCGGTCTTTCCGGACCCGATGCCGCCCAGCACCAGGGTGCGCACGTGGCTAGACCTTGTCTCCCGGACGGACCCGCGGCTTCGGTGCCCGCATCATGCGCAGCTGCATCGAGCGGATCGCGGCGTACAGCCCCAGCCGGAAGCCGGTGTCGGTGGTGTCCGGGAACTTCTCGCGGACCGCCTTGTTGACCTTGCGGCCCAGGTAGGTGGCGTCGAGGAGCATCAGCACGATGAACAGCATCAGAGCCAGGTTCATGTAGACGGCCAGCTTCGGGACCATCGCCGCGGCCAGCACCAGGATCGCGACCGGCATGAACAGTCCCGCCAGGTTGCGGCGCGAGTCGACGATGTCGCGGGCGTAGGCGCGCACCGGGCCGCGGTCGCGGGCCGGAAGGTACTTGTCGTCGCCGGCCAGCATCTTTTCGCGCTGCTCACTGCGCTGCTGGTTGCGCTGGGCGCGCAGTTCCTTGCGCTCATCCTTGGTGAGCGTCTGCTTCTGCTCCTTGCGGCGCGCCCGCGCCTCGGCACGGGTCATCGGCGGCGGAGCGACCGGACCGCGCTTGCGGTTCTGCGCCTCGCGGCGCTTCGGGGTCGGACGGCCCTTGCCGGGCGTCGCGCCCTTGTCGTCGGTGGCGGCGTCGTCGGCCTCCACCTCGGCCACCGCATCGACGGTCGGCTCGCTACCGGATTTCTTGGACAACTTCACGGTGACGAGCCTAAATGATGCCGCGCAGTAGAGTCCGACTGCATGACCGGTCCGCACGGCCCACAGATCGCGGTGATGCCCGATTCGTTCGGGGGAACGCTCACCGCGACCGCAGCTGCGACCGCCATCATCGACGGCTGGCGGCGGGTCAGGCCCGCCGACCTGCTGGTGGCGGCCCCGCAATCGGACGGCGGACCCGGCTTCGTCGACGTCCTGCACACCACCCTCGGCGGTGCACTCCACGAGACGACCGTGACCGGCCCGCTCGGCGAGCCGGAAACCGCCCGCTACCTGCAGGTGGGCGATACGGCCTATCTTGAGGCGGCGCAGGCGTGCGGGTTGCCGCTCCTGCGCCGTCCCCCGGACCCCGGCACCGCACTCTCGGCGACCACCGCGGGTGTCGGAGACCTGATCGCCCGCGCAGCGGCCGGCCGAGCCCGGCGGATCGTCGTCGGGCTCGGCGGCACGGCCACCACCGACGGGGGTCGCGGCGCCGTCGAGGCGATGGGCGGCCTGGCCGCTGCCCGGCGACTCCTCGACCAGGTCGAACTGGTGGTGGCGACCGACGTCGACAATCTGCTGCTCGGCCCGGAGGGCGCCGCCGCCGTCTTCGGTCCGCAGAAGGGCGCCGATCCGGGCACCGTCGCCGCACTCGAAGCGCGGATGGCGTCGTGGGCCGACGAACTGGCCGACGAACTGGCCGACGACGGACTCGACGTCCGCGACCGGCCGGGTGCCGGAGCGGCCGGCGGCCTCGGCGCCGCCCTCATGGCGCTCGGCGGCCATCGGGTATCCGGCGCGGCCCACATCGCCGGGCAGACCGGTCGGGCCCGCGTGATCGCCGCCTCGGCCGCCGTCATCACCGGGGAGGGCCGGCTGGACGATCAGACCCGGCGCGGCAAAGTGGTCGCCGCGATCGCCGGTGAGGCACGCGCCGCCGGTGTGCCGCTCATCGTGCTGACCGGACAGTCACTGCTGAGCGCCGAGCAGGCCGGCGAACTCGGCGCCGTCTACTCCCTGACCGAGCGTGCCGGGTCGGTCGACGCGGCGAAGACGGCGGCCGCCCGCCTGCTCACCGACGCCGCCGCCGACGCCGCCCGCGACTTTTCGGTCCGGGGATCCGGGGGAGTCGGGACTGGGGGAATACGGTGACGCGGAGTACCGTTGCACTGAACGGAAATGCCGCGCCCACGCGGGCGAATCTTTAGGGAGCGATCAATGACCGTCCAGAACGAGACCGAGCAGTCGGGTGTCGTCTTGAGCGACGCCGCCGCCGCCAAGGCCAAGGCCCTCCTCGACCAGGAAGGCCGCGACGACATGGCTCTGCGCATCGAGGTGCAGCCCGGTGGCTGCGCCGGCCTGCGCTACCAGCTGTACTTCGACGACCGCACCCTCGACGGTGACGTCGTCAGCGAGTTCAACGGCGTCAAGCTCGCCGTCGACCGCATGAGCGCCCCGTACATGCGCGGTGCCACCATCGACTTCGTGGACTCGATCGAGAAGCAGGGCTTCACCATCGACAACCCGAACGCGACCGGCTCCTGCGCCTGCGGCGACTCCTTCAACTGAGTCGTCGACGACCACCTTCGGCCGTCCTCCTCCGATCCCGGGGGAGGGCGGCCGACGTCGTTTCCGTCGATGATCGGTAGGGTTGGCCGCGTGTTCACTGCCGTATGCGGGTCCATCGCGACCGACCACCTGATGAAGTTCCCCGGAAAGTTCTCCGACCAGCTGCTGAGCGACCAGCTCGAGCACATCTCGCTGAGCTTCCTCGTCGAGGACCTGGTGGTCCGCCGAGGCGGTGTCGGCGGCAACATCGCGTTCGCGATCGGCGCCCTCGGCGAGCAGCCGCTCCTGATCGGTGCGGCCGGCCAAGACTTCGCCGAATACAAGTCGTGGCTCGCTCAGCACCACGTCGACTGCCGGGGTGTGGCCGTGTCCCGCACCCAGCACACTGCCCGTTTCATGTGCACCACCGACGAGACGATGGCGCAGCTCGCCAGCTTCTACCCGGGCGCCATGAGCGAGGCCCGCGACATCGACGTCAAAGAGATCTTCGCCGACGCCGGCACCCCCGACCTAGTGCTGATCGGCGCCGACGACCCCGACGCCATGGTGCGGCACACCGAGACCTGCCGGAGCGAGGGCGTCACCTTCGCCGCCGACCCGTCCCAGCAGCTGGCCCGCCTCGACGGCGACACCGCGCGCGGTCTGATCGACGGTGCCAAGTTCCTGTTCACCAACGAATACGAGTGGGGCCTGCTGCAGCAGAAGACGGGCCTGTCCGCCGCCGACGTCGCGTCGATGGTCGAGGTCCGGATCACCACCCGCAGCGAGAACGGCGTCGACATCGTTCCGTCCGACGGCAGCGAACCCATCCACGTCGACGTGGTTCCGGCGGTGAACCCGGTGGATCCGACCGGTGTCGGCGACGGCTTCCGCGCCGGCTTCCTGGTGGGCCTGGCCCGCGGTCTGCGCTACGAGCGTGCCGCCCAGCTCGGCGCCATGGTCGCCACCCTGGTTCTGGAATGCGAGTCCACGCAGGGCTGGACCTGGGACAAGGCCGCCGCCGTCGAACGCCTCCGCGCCGCCTACGGCGACGCCGCCGCGGCAGACATCAACGCGGTTCTCTGACTCGCTTCGACAGGCTCAACGAGCGTTCCCGCGCTCAACGAGCGTTCCCGCGCTCAACGAGCGTTCCCGCGCTCAACGAGCGTTCCCGCGCTCAACGAGCGTTCGCACGCTCCTTGAGCCTGTCGAAAGGAGCTCGACGCACCTAGAGGCGCACCGGGTAGTCGTGGTCCTCGATCTGCGGGGTGATGGTGCCGTCGACGAAGATCCCGTACCAGATCATGAAGCACAGCACGTTCCAGATCCGGCGGCTGTTGTCGACGTCGCCGGCCTTGTGCTCGTCGAGCATCTGGAGCACGAACTTCTTGTCGAAGATGTCGTCGGTGTCGGACTTGGTGATGATGTCGCGGGCCCAGTCGTACATGTCGGGCTCGGCCAGCCAGAGGCGTAGCGGCACCGGGAAGCCCAGCTTCTTGCGGTGCAGGACGTGCGGCGGAACGATCTGCTCGAGCGCCTTGCGCAGCGCATACTTGGTGGTGCCGTGCGAGATCTTCTGGTCGTAGGGGAGACCCTCGGCGACCTTGAGGACCTCGGTGTCCATGAACGGCACGCGCAGCTCGAGCGAGTTCGCCATCGTCATCTTGTCGGCCTTGACCAGGATGTCGCCGCGCAGCCAGGTGAACAGGTCCACATATTGCATGCGGGTCACCGGATCCATGTCTTCGCAGCGCGCGTAGATCGGCGCGGTGACGTCGGTGTGGGTCCACGCCGGGTCGTACTTCTTCAGCAGCTTGCGCAGACGCTCGTCGTCGAAGCTGCGGGCGTTGCCGTAGTAGCGCTCCTCGAGCGTCTGCGAACCGCGATGCAGCAGGCTCTTGCCGCGCGTGCCCTCCGGGATGCGGTCCGACACCTTGCCGGCGAGGCGGCGCATCGACGTCGGCATTCTGTCGAACGACGACAGTGACAGCGGCTCCTTGTAGATCGTGTAGCCGCCGAACAGTTCGTCGGCGCCCTCACCGGAGAGCACCACCTTCACGTGCTTGCGCGCCTCGGCGGCGACGTAATACAGGGGGACCAGCGACGGGTCGGCCACCGGATCGTCCAGATACCAGATGATCTTGGGCACCGCGTCCATGAACTCTTGCGGGCTCACCACCTTCACGATGTGGCGGGCGCCGATCGCCTCGGCCGACTCGGCGGCCACATCGACCTCCGAGTAGCCCTCCCGCTCGAAACCGGTGGTGAAGGTGATCAGGTCGGGATTGTGCTGGATGGCCAGTGCGGCGATCGCGGTCGAATCGATGCCGCCGGACAGGAACGAACCGACGGTCACGTCCGCGCGCATGTGCTTGGCCACCGAGTCGCGGAGCGCGTCGGCGATCTCGTCGTAGCGCTTCTGCTCGCTGCCGGCCGCGAACGGCCGCACCTGGAAGCGGGGATCGAAGTAGCGGGTCGCCGCGGGCTGTCCGCCCGGCGTCACCGTGGCGTAGGTGCCGGACTCGAGGCGGCGGATGTTCGTATGCAGCGACTCCGGCTCCGGCACGTACTGCAGTTCGGTGTAGTGCTCGATGGCGCGGTCGTCGAGGCTCTTGTCCAGGCCGAGACGATCCAGGATCTCCAGGAGACTCTTCTTCTCACTGCCGAACGCGGTGCCCTTCGGGCCGGTCGCGATGAACAGCGGCTTGATACCGAACGGATCGCGGGCCAGGAACAGTGAACGGTCCTTGGTGTCCCAGATGGCGAAGGCGAACATGCCGCGCAGGTGACGGACCACGTCCGGGCCCCAGTGGTGGAAGCCGACGACGATCGGCTCGCCGTCGCCCTCGGTCTCGAACTTCGCGCCGAACTCGGACTGCAGTTGTTCACGCAGCTCGATGTAGTTGTAGATCTCGCCGTTGAACGCGAGCGCGTAACGGTCCTCCTCGCCGGGGGGACCCCAGCGCAGCGGCTGATGCGCGTGGTCGATGTCGATGATCGACAGACGGTTGAAGCCCAGGACGATGTCGTCGTCGTGCCAGGTGCCGGTCTCGTCCGGGCCGCGGTGACGCATGCAGTGCGCGGCCGATTCGATCAGTTCGGCGGTCGACGACCCCGTGCCGTCACTGGTGAGCATTCCGAGCAGGCCACACACGTTAGAAACTCATCCCTTGATCGATCGTCGATGATGACGCCGGCGATCGCACCCCGGCGCCGACCGTGTCGGTCATCCTATCGGACGAAGCGGACGGCTCCCCGCCGGAGGGCCGTCCGCTTCGTAGGTCGATCAGCTGCCGAATGCTTTGACGACGTCGAGCTTCCCGAAGTGATCGGCGAGCAGGTAGTAGACGGTCAGGCGGCTCTTGTTGACGGTGCCCGACATGGTCTGCTTGACGGCGTCGAGTGCGCCGTCGAGGTCGTCGCTGTCGGTCAGGCCGAGTTTGCCCTTCAAATAGTTCTCTTTGACCCGCTCGAGCTCGGCCGGGTCGGAGAACGCGACCCACTGGGAGTCGGGTTGGCTCAGCACCAGTTTGTAATTCTTGGCGAGGGCCGCGATCGCCTCGGCGTCGGGCGATCCGACGTAGTTCTTCACATCGTTGCTGTGATCCATGGTGGGTCTCTCCTCAGAGGTCAGCCGGTGCGAGAGGGCCTGCGCCCGGTGACTCGATTGTGACCACCGACCGGCGCGAAATGGTGGTCATCGGACCCCGTGTCGCAGCGTGTCGTCGCAGTACCTGACATCAGGTGCCCTGTAGGCCGCCGGGAGGCGTGACACGACCACCAACCCCAATCGCAACCAGATCACCGGGTTGGTCTACGCTGCGTAGTACATGGTGCGAGAATGACGTCCGAGACGGGTTTTCGCACCCGAACAGCTCCCTGTCAGCAGGAAGGCGTGAAATTGACTCACGGTGGACGTTCCGACTCGGCCCGCACGGCCCGGCGCGGTAACGCATCGCGTTTGGTGAAGCGACTCGGCGCAGTCGCCGCGCTCGGCGTCATCGCTCTGCTCGCCTCCGGGTGCAGCGCTGACGAGGCCATGCGTTTCGGCTGGCCGGAGGGCATCACGCCCGAAGGCCACGACATGCGCGTCTTCTGGCAGTGGGCCTGCATCGCCGCCCTGGTCATGGGTACTTTCGTGTGGGGTCTGATCTTCTGGACCATCACCTTCCACCGCCGCAAGAAGAACGCGACCGCCGAGGAAGAGTTCCCGCGCCAGACCGCGTACAACGTGCCGCTGGAGCTCGTCTACACCGCCGTGCCGTTCATCCTGATCGCGATCCTCTTCTACTTCACCGTCATGGTTCAGACCACGGTGGAGAAGAAGGAGCCGAACCCGCCGGTCGCCATCGACGTGACCGCCTTCCAGTGGAACTGGAAGTTCGGCTACAACTCGGTGCGCACGCAGGACGGTCAGCAGCTGATCGACTCGAAGGACTCCAAGAAGGGCGGCCCGTTCGACCTCCAGATCCCGGAGTACTACGAGCACGACGGTGAGCAGAAGGTGAAGCCGCTGCCGGCCGGTGGCCGCAGTGACGACGTCCGCGACTACCTGACCTTCGACAAGATCGAGACCCTGGGCACGTCCTCGGAGGTTCCGGTTCTGGTTCTGCCGACCAACACCCGGATCCAGTTCAACCTGGCGTCCGCCGACGTGATCCACTCGTTCTGGGTTCCCGAGTTCGTGTTCAAGCGCGACGTCATGCCGTTCCCGGAAGCCAACCACCAGGATCCGGTCTTCCAGATCAGCTCGATCGATCGTGAAGGCGCCTTCGTGGGTCGCTGCGCCGAGATGTGCGGCACCTACCACGCGATGATGAACTTCGAGGTCCGTGCGGTCAGCCCGCAGGTCTTCGAGCAGTACATCAAGTACCGCGTCGCCAACCCGAACGCGACCAACGCGCAGGCCCTGCAGGCCGTCTGCCAGGAGCCGCTGTCGGTGGTCACCAAGCCGTTCGACACCCGCCGCGTCTCGACGACCGAGGGTGCCGACGGTCCGAGGACCGAGAACGGACTCTCGAACACCACGCTCGCGAACTGCCAGCCGCAGGCTGCAGCCGCGGCGGCACCCGCACCGGCACAGGGAGAGTGAGCCAGCCATGAAGATCGAAGCACGCATCTTCGAGTTCATCGCGATCTTCTTCATTCTGATGGGGATCATCTACACCATCTCGACGTACTTCTACCGGACCGGTGTGGAGTGGGCCGGCGCCGCCTGCCTGTTCTTCGCCGGCGGCCTGTCGATCCTGGCCGGAACGTACTTCCGCTTCGTCGCCCGACGCGTGGAGATCCGCCCGGAGGACTACGAGGAGGCCGAGGTCGAGGACGGTGCCGGCGAGCTGGGCTTCTTCAGCCCGCACAGCTACTGGCCGATCCTGATCGCCGGCTTCGCCGCACTGTTCGCGCTCGGCTTCGCGACCGGCAACCTCTGGTTCGCGATCGCCATCGCACTCGGCCTGGTCGGTTCGGTCGCCGGACTGGTCTTCGAATACCACGTGGGACCCGAGAAGCACTGAGCCCCGAAACCACGCATTCAGCCGCACCCGAACTCCGGGTGCGGCTGACTGCATTGGGGGACCTGACGCCGGCCGAACTGTCCGAGGTGCGTTCGCTGCTCGACGCCGCGTTCGGCGGCGAGTTCACCGATGACGACTTCGATCACGCACTCGGCGGCACCCATGTGCTCGTGTACCGCGACGGCTGGCTCGTCGGACACGCCTCGGTGGTGCCACGGACGCTGCGGGTCGACGACGAGGCGACCGCGGCCGGTTACGTGGAAGGGGTGGCCGTCGCAGAGAACCACCGCCGGCACGGTATCGGGGGTCTTCTGGTCGACCGGGTGAACGGGATCGTCGACACCGACTACGCCCTCGGCGCGCTCGCCGCGAGCCGCGAAGCCCTCCGCCTGTACCTCGCACACGGCTGGACACCGTGGGACGGCCCGCTCGGCGTCGACACGGACACCGGCTGGCTGGAGACACCCGAGGAACGCGGCTCGATTCTGGTGCGCTGTACGCCCCGTGGAGGCCCTGTAGACGTCTCCGGCACGTTGACCTGCGACCAGCGGTCGGGTGACGACTGGTAGTCCGCGTGCCTGATTCGCGCTCCTTGAGCGTGTCGAAAGGAGCCGCGCCTCGGGTCCGGGTGGGTTCGTTGAGGTCGGGCGAAGACATGCTTGGGACTAGGGAGGGGGAGGGCTTCCTGCCTGGGTGCTGGTTCACGCTCCTTGAGCTTGTCGAAAGGAGTCGCGCTTTGGGTCCGGGTGGGTTCACTGAGGTCGGGCGAAGACATGCTTGGGACTAGGGAGGGGGAGGGCTTCCTGCCTGGGTGCTGGTTCACGCTCCTTGAGCTTGTCGAAAGGAGCCCCGTCTCGGGTTCGGGTACTTATGCCGTGGTTTGCAGTCAAATACTGACTGCAAACCACGGCATAAGCGGGTTTCCGAGGAAGCCGAACAGTCGCTGGGTCGGACGGCTCCGCGCTCGCGGGTTGCCGTCGCGGGACCGACCATCGAACCCATCAGCGTGATGGACGATCCCGGCGTGGCGCCGGACCTTACGGACTACACCGGACTGGGCTTCACCGACTACGTCATTCGTGCCGCATGCCGGCGGCGGACCCTTTCCCATCGACGTCATCGCCGAGACCGTCCGGCGGTACGGTGACGATCACCGGCTGGTGCTCCTCCGGGACGGTGAGGCGGTCCTGATCGATGACACCGGAACCCGTCTGGTGTGAGCCGTCGCCGGTTGACGCTCCTTGAGCTTATGCCGTGGTTTGCAGTCAGTATTTGACCGCAAACCACGGCATAAGCGGGTTTTCGAGGAAGCCGAACATTCGCTGGGTCGACAGTCCCGCTCTCGTCCCAAGCATGTCTTAGCTCAACACGACCCGCTGGGTCCGCACCGGACCCACCTGACCACCCACGAATAGCACGAGGGCCGCCTCACCAGTAGTGAGGCGGCCTTCGTGACGTGTGCGCGGTACGGCTACTTGTCGTCGTCCACCAGGAACGACGGGTTGCCGCCGCGAGCCTGCAGGTCCTGGAGGGCCTTCTTGGCGTCCTCGTGGGCCTTGTGCTCGTTCTCCACGTTCAGCTGCTGCTGATCGGCGGGGTCCGGGACCAGCTGGCCGGTACCCGGACGGCCGGCGTAGCCGAGCTTGTTCATCCGCTTCGGCAGCGCCGCACCCTCGTAGGGGAGCGGGATCGGATGACCGTGGTCGTCCACCGGGCCGAGCGGCTGGTGCAGCTCGATGTACTCGCCGACAGCCTCACGGCGGATGATGCCGGTCTCGATACCGTGCGCCAGGACCTCGCGGTCGCTGCGCTGCAGCGAGAGCGCCCAACGGTAGGCGATGAAGTACACCAGCGGCGGCACCACGATCAGACCGATACGGCCCATCCACGTCGTCGCATTCAGCGAGATGTGGAACTTCAGGGCGATGAGGTCGTTCATACAGCTCACCGTGAGGATGATGTAGAACGAGAGCGCCATCGCACCGATCGCCGTACGCACCGGAACGTCACGCGGACGCTGCAGCAGGTTGTGGTGAGCGTCGTCGCCGGTCAGCTTCTTCTCGATCCAGGGGTACGAGAACAGCAGGCCGAACAGGACGCCGATCACGACGACCACCCAGAAGATGGCGGGGATCGTGTAGCGGCCCAGGTAGAGCTCCCACGCCGGCATGAGTCGGGCGAAGCCGTCCGTCCACATCATGTAGATGTCGGGCTGCGAGCCGGCCGACACGCGTGCCGGATCGTAGGGGCCGATGTTCCACACCGGGTTGATCTGGAACAGGCCCGCCATCAGCGCGATCGCGCCGAACGTGATGGCGAAGAACGCACCGCCCTTGGCGGCGAACACCGGGAGAATACGAACGCCGACGACGTTCTTCTCGGTGCGGCCCGGGCCGGGGAACTGCGTGTGCTTCTGGTACCAGACCAGCGCCAGGTGGGCGCCGATCAGAGCCAGGATGATCGCCGGGAACAGCAGCACGTGCAGCACGTACATGCGCGGAATGATGATGTCGCCCGGGAAGTCGCCGCCGAACAGCGCCCACTGAACCCAGGTGCCGATCAGCGGGATACCCAGGACGATGCCGCTCATGGCGGCACGGACACCGGTGCCCGACAGCAGGTCGTCCGGCAGCGAGTAGCCGAAGAAGCCCTCGAACATGGCCAGCAGCAGCAGGAAGCAGCCGATCACCCAGTTCGCCTCACGCGGACGACGGAACGCGCCGGTGAAGAAGATACGGGCCATGTGGACCAGGATCGACGCGGCGAACAGCAGCGCGGCCCAGTGATGCACCTGGCGGACGAACAGACCGCCGCGGACCTCGAAGGAGAGGTTCAGCGTGGTCTCGTATGCGCGGCTCATGGTGACACCGTTGAGCGGCTGGTAGACGCCGTCGTAGGTCACGTGGGCCATCGACGGATCGAAGAACAGCGTCAGGTAGACACCCGACAGCAGCAGAATGATGAAGCTGTACAGGGCGAGCTCACCCAGCAGGAACGACCAATGGGTCGGGAAGACCTTGTTGATCTGGCGGCGAACGCCCGATGCCAGGTGGTACCGCGAGTCGACCTCTTCAGCCTGCGTAGCGAGGCGGTCGGCGACTGTCATGACTTACGCTCCCAGAATGCCGGTCCGACGGGCTCGATGAAGTCGCCGGCGGCGACCATGTACCCCTGATTGTTCACCGTGAGAGGCAGCTGGGCCAGGGCACGCGCGGCCGGACCGAACACCGGCTTCGCGAACTCCAGGGCGTTGAACTGCGACTGGTGGCACGGGCAGAGAATCCGGTTGGTCTGCTGCTCGTACAGCGAGGTCGGGCAACCGAGGTGGCTGCAGACCTTCGTGTAGGCGTAGTAGTCGCCGTAGTTGAAGTTCTCCTGGCCCTTGCGCTTGATGGCCCGAGCGGCGTCCTCGGGACGCAGACGGATCAGCATGACCGGGTTACGGGCGGCACGCAGGCCCTCGAGCAGCTTGTGACGGGACTCCTCGGTCTCGCCGTAGCCGTCGGAGACACGCCACGGGAAGACAGTCTCCATGCCGCCGGCATCCAGATCCTCCGGGCGGACCAGAGCGACCTGGTACGGGTTGCCGGTGTCGCGGCGCAGGAAGACGGTCTCGCCCTGCTTCGCGTCGTAGATCGGCGACCAGCCGGTGTGCCACAGCGGAGCCTTGTCGCGCTGCGCCCACGGGTTCTTGATGAAGCCGCCCAGAGCCGCGATCGCGCCGGAGAACGCCAGCGCTCCCAGACCGAAAGCGCCCGCACCGATGATCATCTTGCGGCGGGGGAGCGTGGTGCTCTCCAGGGTGTCGCCGAGCTCGGCGACCAGCGTCTTCTTGTCGACCTCGGCGCTGCCGCCGTCGTGACGGTCCTGAACCGCGATCTCTTCGGGGATGAAACGCTTGGTCAGCTGGATGACACCGAAACCGAACGCCAGGATCGCGCCGCCGAAGCAGACGCCCAGGATCGGCGTGTAGAAGGTGTACAGCCAGAAATCCTTCTCCTCCGGCATGGTGAACTGCCAGTGGTTCCACACGAACGCCACGAAGCCGGCGAGCGCGAGGATTCCGGAGATGATGAACCAGGCCGCGACCGTGAACTCGGACCGCTTCTCGGCACGGGTGCCCGGCTCGGGCCACCGCGGCTCGCGGTGGATGATCTCCACCCCGTCCAGCTGGGTACCGAGCTGAACCTTCTCGTCGCGAGACATCGCGTCGAGCTGGTCGTCCGACGGGACGTCGTTACTCGTTGCACTCAATTTCGTGATCCAATCCACATCGCGCCGGCGACGATAGCGACGACGCCGATAGCCCACATGAACATGCCCTCAGAGGCGGGACCGAAGCCGCCGAGGCCGTAGCCGCCGGGGTTCGGGGTGCTGTCCGCGTACCGGATGAAGCCGATGATGTCCTTCTTGTCCTCGACCGTCAGCTGACGGTTGGAGAACTTCGGCATGTTCTGCGGACCGGTCAGCATGGCCGTGTACAGCTGCTGCGGGTTGACGTTGGTCAGCGGGGGAGCGAACTTGCCGCCCGACAGAGCGCCGCCACGACCGGTGAAGTTGTGGCAGGACGCGCAGTTCAGGCGGAACAGCTCGGAGCCGCGACCCAGGTCGGTGCCCTTCAGCGAATCCATCGCCAGCACCGGCAGACCCTCGTTGTCGCGCTTGATGCTGCCGTCCGAGTTGGTCTCGTACATCACCCGGGGACCGCCGCCCATCGCCTGGATGTAGGCGCCGAGCTGATCGATCTGGCTCTGGGTGAACTTCTCCGGCTTGCGCTGGGCCTGAGCCTCACCGCGCACCGCCGGCATACGTCCCGACGACACCTGGAAGTAGACGGCCGCGTCACCGACGCCGAGCAGTGACGGACCGCGGTCCTTCACACCCTCGAGATTGGCGCCGTGGCAGGTCACACAGGAGGTCTCGTACAGCTGCTTGCCCTGGGCGACCAGGTTCGAGTTCTGGTCGTCAGCGGTCGCGACCTGCGGCTTCGGGCTGAGCAGGCCGGCCAGGAGACCGGTCGCGAGCAGGCCGAACAGAAGGAAAGCGGTCGCACCGGCGCGACGACGCAGCTTGCGGCGCGACTTTGCGCGACGGGCTGGAGATGATCTCATCGGTGACTCTCTACTAAGCGGTTGGACTGTTGGATGGCCGCCGGGGCCGGTTACTGAACGAGGTAGATCACGGCGAACAGAGCGATCCACACGATGTCGACGAAGTGCCAGTAGTAGGACACGACGATCGCGGCGGTCGCCTGAGCCGGAGTGAACTTCGACAGGCGGGTACGGATCAGCAGGAAGATGAAGGCCACCAGGCCGCCGATCACGTGCAGGCCGTGAAAGCCCGTGGCCAGGTAGAACACCGAGCCGTACGCCGACGAGGAGAGCGTGACGCCCTCGTGGACCATGTTCCAGTACTCGTAGGCCTGACCGCACACGAAGAACGTGCCCATCAGCAGGGTCAGCAGGTACCAGCGGCGCAGACCGAAGACGTCGCCGCGCTCAGCGGCGAAGACGCCGAACTGGCAGGTGAACGAGCTGAGGATCAGCACGGTGGTCACCGGCACGGCCAGGGCCAGGTTGAGGTGCGCCGGCGGCTGCGGCCAGCCCACGGCGGAGTTGGCCCGCGCGACGAAATACATCGCGAACAGACCGGCGAAGAACATCAATTCGCTCGACAGCCACACGATGGTGCCGACGCTGACCATGTTCGGACGGTTCAGCGAATGCACACGCGAGGTGATGGCGGTTCCTGAGGTACCCACGGCGCTAGTCACAAGAGAAGTATGACGGTTCGTAGTAAGCCATGCCCACTCGGGTCCCAAATTCGTTCGGATTTCTTCCTCCGGCCCTGGTGAACGTGCATCTCCGAGGGGGTCTCGGCGTGTCTGAGAAGGGCCGCATTCTGGTTACCTGGACACCGAACGTCGCCGAGCCGACCGACAGGAGGGTGCCGATGCGTCGCTGGTTCTCCCGGAAACGTGCCGCCGAGGCCGTCTCCCTCGACGCTCTCGAGGACGCCGACGTGCTGGCGGAATGCCGGGACGAGGCCCTCTCGTCGTCGTCGGTGCTGGCAGACGCCGGCTTCAGCGAGCGCAGCGACGTGGTGCTGCGTCACGTGGTGTTCCTGCGCCCGGAGGAGACCGACGTGCTGGTGGGGCGGTATGCAGCCGACGGCTATTCGCCGGTCTCGGCGATCGCCACCGATCCCGCGCCCCCGGACGGTCGGGTGGCCGTCGCGGTGGCGCGGGTCCAGACGGTCGATCCGGTGTCGCTGTCGCGTGAGCGGGCACTCATGACGTCGGCCGCCTCCCGGGTCGGCGGCGCCTACGGCGGCTGGACGATTCTCGGTGTACCCGGCCGTTAGGCTTGCAGCGTGACCGATTCAACCGAGTACACCTGGCCGAGCATTCTGGGCGCCGTCAGCGACGGCAAGGACCTGACCTCGCAGCAGGCGGCCTGGGCCATGCGCGAGATCATGTCCGACTCGGCCACCGGCGCCCAGATCGCGGCATTCGGTGTCGCGGTCAAGATGAAGGGTGCGGCAACCGAGGAGCTGAAGGGTCTGGCCGACACCATGCTGGCCTTCGCCAACCGCATCGATCTGCCCGGTGAAGCGCTCGACATCGTCGGTACCGGCGGCGACCGGTCCCACACCGTCAACATCTCGACGATGACCTCGATCGTCGTCGCGGCCACCGGAATCCCGGTCATCAAGCACGGCAATCGTGCCGCCTCGTCCAAGAGCGGCGGCGCCGACGTCCTCGAAGCCCTCGGCGTCGCGATCTCGCTGGGCCCGGATGCGGTCCGCGAGTGCCTGAACGATGTCGGCATCGGATTCTGCTTCGCGCCGGTGTTCCATCCGGCGTTCCGGTTCACCGGGCCACCGCGAAAGGAGATCGGTGTACCCACCGTCTTCAACGTGCTCGGTCCGCTCACCAACCCGGCCGCTCCGCCCGCCGGTCTGATCGGCTGCGCCTTCGCCGACCTGGCGCCGGTGCTCGCGCAGACCTTCGCCGACCGGGGCAACCGGGTGCTGCTCGTCCGCGGCGACGACGGCCTCGACGAACTGACCACCACGACCACGTCCACGGTGTGGCAGGTGGTCGACGGACAGGTGAGCGAACACGGTCTGGATCCGCGGGATCTCGGCATCGGCCTGGTGAAGCTGTCCGCGCTGCAGGGCGGCGACGCCGAATACAACGCCCAGGTGGCCCGCGACCTGTTCGCCGGCGCCACCGGACCGGTGCGCGACGCGGTGGTACTGAACGCGGCGGCCGCCGTGGTCGCCTTCGAACAGGACCGTCAGTTCTCCGACGAAGAACTCGTCGCCGCCCTCACCGATGCGAAGACGCGGGTCGAGCAGACCATCGATTCGGGTGCGGCCGCAGCCCTGCTGAAACGGTGGGCCGACGAGTCGACCCGTCTCGCCGGCTGACGGCCCCTATATAGAGGTCATTCCTCGCCGATGGAGAAGCCGCCCTCGACCTCCGAGCTCGAATAGCTGCGGAAAGCGATGTGGGTGGCACTGGAGCGAACCCCGGGCAGACGGTTGATCCGCCCGGTCACCACATCGGCGATCTCCTCGTGGTCGCGGACCTTGATCTTGGCGATCAGGTCGACGTCACCGGCGCACGAATAGACCTCGACGACGCCCGGGATGTCCGCGACGGCCTGGGCGGTCTCCGGGATCTGGTGGATGTCGGCTCCGATGAGGACGATGGCGGTGATCATGCCCCGAGGGTAACCGCCTCGCGGGCGGCCCGGGCCGTGGCCGAGAACGACGTCCAGCGTTGTGCCGAGCCCACCGGACACGACAGTTCCGAGGAGACGTCGACGAGGCGGGTGCCCGGTTCGTCGATCGCCCGGGTGATCAATGCGACCTCCTCGGGCGGTGCCCCGCACAGCGGGCCGTCCTGCGGTGCCGGCGGCAGCACGGTGGTCGCCGATGCCCTTAGTGCGTCGACGACCGGCATGGGCGGCACACCCCGATCGGCCCGTCCGGCGGCCACCAGCCGGCCGTAGCGGACCACCGAGAGATCCCAACCGCCGCCGGCGGGCTGGGCCAGCACCATCTCGTCGACCCGGGCGACGGCGTGATGCCGCTGGCAGCGGGCCAGGACGTCGACGGTCGCCGCCAGCCGGTCGCGGGCCCGGGCGGCCGACTCGAAGCGCCGCTGCCGGGCGAGGCTCTGCAGGCGTGCGGTCAGGTCCTGCAGAAGCCGATCACAGCGGCCGGTCAGCAGGTCGTGGGCCGCCTGGACCCGGATCAGATAGTCGGGGAGGGTCTGCGGGCGATCGCTGGCCGCGCGACAGGTGCCGGGCAGGGCGGCGACGAGCGGATCGGGCAGGGCCGCGGCGTCGGCGGTGCCCGGGCACCAGTGATGGTCCCGGGGCCGGGTGGTGCAGGTGCGCAGCCCGGCGGCACCGGAGATGACGTCGGCCACGTCGGCGGCGACCGCGCGACTCGACACCGGTCCCACGGCGACCTCGCCGGGGGTGCGGCTCACCTTGAGCCGCGGGAAGCGTTCCTCGGTGAGGGTGATCCACCAGCCCTTGTGCGGGTTGCGGGACCGCCGGTTGTAGGCGGGCTTGTGGGCGGCGAGCAGCGTGAGCTCGCGGATCCCCGCCTCGAGGGCGTGCGCGCATTCGATGTGGTCGACGCGCTGGGCCAGGGCCACCATCTCGCCGATCCGTGGACGGGTGTCGCCGGAGAAATAGTTCGAGACCCGGCGCTGCAGGTCGCGGGCCGTGCCGACGTACAGGACCTCGTCGGAGGGTCCGCGGAACAGGTAGACGCCCGGGCGGTGAGGGAGTCCGGTGGCCAGGGACCGCTTCGCGCGGACCGCGGGCGACGCACGCGGCAGATAGCGGGTGAGATCACGGTAGGTTCGCACACCCTGGTTGCCGACGCGTTCGAGCAGCCGGTGGAACACCTCGACGGTGGCGCGGGCATCGTCCAGTGCACGGTGGGTGGGTCTGGTCTCGACGTCGAACAGTTCCGCCAGGGCCGACAGCTTGACGGTGGGCGCCTCGTGGCGCGGCAGGATCCGGCGCGCCATCGTCACGGTGCACAGCGAGGCCGGGCACGGCCACGGCAGCTGCTGCCGGGCGGCGGCCCGGCGGAGGAAGCCGACGTCGAACCGGGCATTGTGGGCGACCAGGATCGCGCCGCGGGCGAACTCGAAGAAGGCCGGCAGCGCCTGCTCGATCGGGGGAGCGTCGTGGACCATCGCGGTGGTGATGCCGGTCAGTTGCACGATCTGCGGCGGGATGACGCATCCGGGGTCGACGAGGGTCGCGAACTCGCCCAGCACTTCGCCGCCGCGGATCTTGACCGCGCCGATCTCAGTGATGCGGTCGTTCTCGGCGCTGCCCCCGGTGGTCTCCAGGTCGACGATCACCAGGGTGGTGTCGTAGAGCGACGCGGTGGCGAACTCTTCGTCTTCGGGCAGGTCCGCGAAGCTCAGCTGTCCGTCGCCTTCGGGTGCTGTCGGGTGCGGCATGGTGCTCACGCTAGGAGCGGGGTCCGACAGGCAGGGTTTGTCGGAGGGGGCTCATACCCTCCAGTCGAGGTCGAGCTTTGGGCTCGTCACCGGCGGGTCATCTGACTCCCGAACGAGCCCGATCCGCCGAACCGCCGCCGATATGAGAGGTAGATCACAGATGATCATCGACTGCGCCACCTGCCCGGCCCGAAACCGGGCCTGCGACGACTGCCTGATGCAGGTCTTTTTTGCCCCTGCTACCAGGGACTATGGTCCCGATGAGCAGCTGAAGGTCACGGATCGGGCGTTACACGACGCGCTGGATGTGTTCGTCGCCACACAGCTGATCTCGCCGACGGAGGCCAATGCGGCGAAAACAGGTATCGATGCAGGTGACGACGATAATCCGGGGGACGACGGGCGCTACCTGCGGGCCGTCTGATCGACACCGATTCGCCACGCCGTGCTCGATTCGGTGGACATCAGGTCACAGGTTTCGTAATCTTTCCGAGACCTTCCAAGAAGGGACGCCCCACCTGGGGCCGACCGGAAGGACACCGCCTAATCGCGACCCTCATATAGAGGTGAACGAATCGGGGACCCACTTATTCCCGGACGTGGCTATGCCGCGGCCTGGATCGGGGTGAATCGCGGGAGACCGCGTAGGGCCATCTCTTCCGGCCCGAACCCGACAGCTAACCCGGTCGGCGGCAGGAGAGACAAACAAGGAGACTTTTTCGTGGCCAAACATCGTGTGGAGCAGCCCAAGGCCGCTCGCAACGTTGCCAAGACCGCTCTCGCCACCGGCTCGTTCGCCATCGGCGCCATCGCCCTCGCTGCTCCGGCTGCGCACGCTGCGCCGATCCAGGTGCCGAAGGGCCTGAACATCCCGGGCATCGCGCAGAAGGACATCCCGCAGACGATCGACGTCCCCGGCGTCGACGCCAAGGACATCCCGCAGAACCTCGCGCCGAGCACCGACGTCAAGAAGCGTCTGGGCCTCAAGCAGACCCGCGGCGAGAAGGCTCTCAAGGTCGCCGAGTCGAAGATCGGTTCGCCGTACGTGTACGGCGCCGCCGGCCCGAACGCCTTCGACTGCTCCGGTCTCGTCTACTACTCGTACAAGCAGGCCGGCCGCACCATCCCGCGTGACAGCTACGGCCAGCTCGGCGGCGGCACCCCGGTGCCGTCCCTCGCTCAGGCCAAGCCGGGCGACGTCCTGATCTTCAACGGTGGCAGCCACGCCGGCATCTACGTCGGCGGCGGCAAGTTCATCCACTCCTCGACCGAGGGTGTGCCTGTGCAGCGCGCTACTGTGAAGTCCTGGGCGCTCACCGGAATCCGCCGCTACAACTGAGCGGATCTTCAAGTCGTACCCGGGGCGGGTCGCACGCTGCTAGCGTGCGACTCGCCCTGAACTTGTTAGGAAATACCTGTCGATCATGGATAAGTCCCGCAACGCCGGCCGTCGGTCGGTCAGCCGCCGCGGCATGGCCGTGCTCGCCGCAGGTGCGGCATCGGTCTCGCTGCTGACCTGCGTGCCGACCCCGGCCGTGCAGGCCGAACCGGCCCGCAGTGCCGACCAGCTCCTCAAGCGCTACAAGCAGCTGTCGGTCCAGGCCGAGAAGTCCTCGGAAGCCCTCAACAAGGCGCAGGACGACTACGACAAGCAGCGCAAGATCGTCGTGACGCAGCGCAAAGCCGCCGCCGACGCCGAGAAGCGCCGCGTGACCGCGGACAAGCAGCTCGCCGTCACCCAGAAGAAGATCGACGCCCTGGCCCGTGCCAGCGAGCGCGGTGCCCGCGTCAACCGCCTGTACGCCCTGCTGGTGAGCGATTCGCCGCAGAGCCTGCTCGACAACATGTCCAACCTGGAGGTCGTCTCGCGACAGGCCGCCGGCGACATGGCGAGCATCAAGAAGACCTCCACCGACGCCGCCGCCGCGAAGACGCAGGCCGAGGAGACGGCCGCCGCCGCCACCGCAGCCCAGCAGGATGCGAAGAAGAAGCGGGCCGACCTGATCGACAAGCAGGCCGATCTGCAGGCCGAGGCCTCGACCGTGCGTGCCATCTACCAGTCGATGACCGGCCAGCAGCTGGCCGCCCTGCGCGGTCCGAAGTTCGACTTCGATCCCAGCATGCTGCCCAAGGGCACCTCGCCGGCGATGATCGCCGTGAAGGCCGCCCTCACCCGGATCGGCGACCCGTACGTGTGGGGCGCCACCGGCCCGGACGCCTTCGACTGCTCGGGCCTCATGGTGTGGGCCTACAAGCAGGCCGGCAAGAGCCTGCCCCGGACGAGTGAGGCCCAGCTGGCCGGCGGTACACCGGTCTCACGGGATGCCCTGCAGCCCGGCGACCTGATCATCTACTACTCCGGTGCCAGCCACGTCGGCATGTACGTCGGTGACGGCTACGTGGTGCACGCGGCCACCTTCGGTGTGCCGGTGGCGGTCGTGCCGATCGACCAGGCCGGACCGTACAACGCCGCAGTTCGGTACTGACTTGGCGTCCGCGGGCCGTCCGCGCGCGGCGCTGTGCGCCGGTCTTCTGACGCTCTGCCTGACCGTCGGTCTGACCGCGTGCTCGTCGACGCCCCCGACACCGCATCCGTCGTCCTCGTCGACCACCACCAGTGCGTCGAACGCCTTCGAACAGCAGCGTCGTGACGGGGTGAACGCCCTGCTCGGGAAGCTGCGCGACGCCCTGCAGTCCGGAAACGGCGCGGCGCTCGACGCGTTGATCGACCCGCTCGCGACCCCCGCGTTCCGTGCGTCGCTGCACATCGCCCAGAAGAATCTCACGCAGAAGAATCCCACGCAGAAGACTGCATCGACGGCGCCGGCGCCGGCCGGGCGCGGGGGACCGCTGGTGCTGCGCACCCTGGCGTTCCAGGTCGGTTCCGAGCAGGTGTCCGAGCGGCTCATCGGCGGCGCACTCGCCGTGAAGCTGAGCGATGCGGGCAGCTCCGACAGCTGGGTGACCCCGGTAAACGTGCAGTACGCACTCGGCGGGCAGTCGACGCCCGGCGTCGACGAACCGGACGTCACCCTGAGCGAGACGATGGCCTTCTCGCGGTACGACGACGCCTGGAAGCTGCTGGGCGACGGATCGCTCGCCGGCGACACATCGGACCCGAATGAGCCGCAGCGGCCCCCGGAGGTGCCGCCGTGGACGTACGACGGGCTGCGGGCCGCACAGGTGGATTCGGCCGGCGGCCGTTCCGCTGTGCTCTCGTACCCGGACACCGACACCACGGTCGGCTACATCCGCCGGCAGCTGGCGCCCGGTATCGAGGCGGTCAGCGACTTCTGGGGCAAGGACTGGCCGCAGACCGCGGTCGTCGTCGTCACCGGCGACGAGGATCAGTTCGCCGGTCTGACCCGGACGGCGGAGGGCGACACCGAAGCGGCGGCCGCCGCCACGGTCTTCTCCACGATCAACCGGTCCACCCAGACCGTCGTCGGCCAGCGGGTCGTCTTCTCACCCGCTGCCGCCCAGCTCAGCGAGGCCGGCATCGCGGTGGTGCTGCGCCATGAACTGTTCCACGCCGCCTCCCGGCTGATCACCGCCGACAAGACGCCCAAGTGGCTCACCGAAGGCGTCGCCGAATACGTGGGACGCCGCGGCACCAAGCCCGACTTCAACGACGTCGCCCCCGATCTGGCCGTCCAGGTGGCTTCCGGGGAGAAGACGACGCTGCCGAAGGACAAGGACTTCTCCGTCGACACCGATCAGGCCCGGCTCGCCTACCAGACGGCCTGGTCGTTCGCCGCGTACATCGCCGGCAAGTACGGCGACCCCAAGCTGCGCGCCATGTACGCGGCCGCGGCGCCGACGGTCACCGACGACACCACCAAGGCGGCTGTGAAGTCGTCGCTGGGCGTCGACTACGACACGCTGATCCGCGATTGGCAGGCCTGGCTCAGCCGGCAGGTGCGGTGATGCGCCGGACACTGCTGGTCACCAACGATTTTCCGCCCCGTCCCGGAGGCATCCAGTCGTATCTGGAGAACCTGATCGGTCATCTGCCGCCCGAGGACGTGGTGGTGTACGCGCCCACCTGGAAGGGCTGCGACGAGTACGACGCCGCCGCGCCCTACCGGGTGGTGCGGCACCCGACGACGTTGATGCTGCCCACCGCGGGCGTCGCCCGCCGGGCAGCCCGTCTGGTGCGCGAGCACGACATCGAGACGGTGTGGTTCGGTGCGGCGGCCCCGCTGGCGGTCCTCGGGCCGACGTTGCGACGGGCGGGCGCACGACGGATCGTCGCCAGCACCCACGGCCACGAGGTGGGCTGGTCGATGCTGCCCGGCTCCCGCCAGGTGCTGCGCGTCATCGGCGAGACCGCGGACGTCATCACCTTCGTCAGCCGGTACACGCGCAGCCGCTTCGCGTCCGCGTTCGGTCCGCGCGGCGCGCTGGAGTACCTTCCCTGCGGTGTGGACGTCGACCGGTTCGCGCCGGATCGGCTGGCCCGCGAGGATCTGCGCGACCGGTACGGGCTGGGGGAGCGGCCCGTCGTGCTGTGCCTGTCCAGACTCGTGCCCCGCAAAGGGCAGGACGTGCTCATCCGGGCGCTGCCGCAGATCGTGGCCCGCATCCCCGACGTGCACCTGATGATCGTGGGCGGCGGCCCGTACGCCGAGAAGCTGCACGACCTGGCCGACCGCAGCGGCGTGCGTGACCACATCACGTTCACCGGCTCGGTGCCCGCCGCCGAACTCCCCATGCATCACGCGATGGCCGACGTCTTCGCCATGCCCACCCGTACCCGCGGCGGCGGCCTGGACGTCGAAGGTCTCGGCATCGTCTTCCTGGAGGCCTCGGCCTCCGGGGTGCCGGTGGTCGCCGGCGATTCGGGCGGTGCGCCCGAGACGGTGGTCGAAGGCGTCACCGGTCACGTGGTGAACGGCCGCGACGTCGAGCAGGTCGCCTCCACCATCACCGGCCTGTTGCAGGACCGTGCCCGCGCCGCAGCGATGGGCGCGCGCGGACGCGAGTGGACCGTCGAGAAGTGGCAGTGGAAGCACCAGGCGGCGCGCCTGGAGCAGCTGCTGTAACTACTTGGCGTAGATCGAGTCGATCACGCCGGCGTGGTTCTCGGAAACCACCTTGCGCTTCACCTTCAGGGTGGGCGTCAGCTCGCCGGTGTCCTCGGTGAAGTCCGAGGAGAGGATCTGGAACTTCTTGATCGCCTCGGCATGCGAGACGGTGGCGTTCGCGGCGTCGATCGCGGTCTGGATCTCCTTGCGCATGTCCGGATCGGCGGCGACCTGCGACATCGGGGTCTTCGGGTCCTTGCCGTTGCGCTCCAGCCACGCCGGCACAGCCTCCGGATCGAGCGTGATCAGGGCACTGATGAACGGCTTCTGGTCGCCGATCACCATGGCCTGGGACACCAGCGGCGCGGCGCGGATGATGTCTTCCATCGGGGCCGGGGAGACGTTCTTGCCGCCCGCGGTCACCAGGATCTCCTTCTTGCGACCGGTGATCTTCAGGTAGCCGTCGTCGTCGAGCTCGCCGATGTCGCCGGTGTGGAACCAGCCGTCCTCGAGCGCCTCGGCCGACGCCTCCGGGTTCTGCCAGTAGCCGGTGAACACGACATCACCGTTCAGCATGATCTCGCCGTCATCGGCGATACGGACCGCGTTGCCGGGGACCGGACGGCCGACGGTGCCCATCCGGACCTCGCCGGGACGGTTCACGCAGATCGCCGCGGTCGTCTCGGTCAGGCCGTAGCCCTCGAAGACGTCCAGGCCGACACCGCGGAAGAAGTGGCCGAGACGCTCGCCGAGCGGTGCGCCGCCGGAGATGGCGCCCTCGCACCGGCCGCCGAGCGCGGCGGTCAGCTTCGAGTAGACGAGCTTGTCCATCAGCGAATGGCGCGCCTTCAGGCCGAACGGCACCGAACCGGTGTCCAGGGCCTTCGAATAGGCGATCGCGGTGGCGGCGGCGCGATCGAAGATCTTGCCCTTGAGCGGGCTGGCGTCGTGGGCGCCCTGCTGAGCCGAGTTGTACACCTTCTCGAAGACGCGCGGCACCGACAGGATGACCGACGGATGGAACTCGCCGAACGTCTCGACCAGCGTCTTGGTATCAGCCGTGTAGCCGACCATCACACCGGACTCGATGGCGATGAGGTTGACGGCGCGTGCCAGCACGTGGGCCAGCGGCAGGAACATCAGAAGCCGCTTGCCCGGCTCCAGGCGCTCGGCCAGCGAACTCTGACGCACGCCGGCGATCTCGCCGAGCAGGTTCGAGTGCTGCAGCATGACGCCCTTCGGGCGGCCGGTGGTGCCCGAGGTGTAGATCAGGGTGGCCGGCGAATCGGCCTTCAGGCCGCGACGGCGCTTCTCGACCTCCGCGTCGTCGATACCGGCGGCGCGCTCGGTGAGCAGATCCACCACGCCCTGCCCTTCGGCCGGCTCGATCTCGAAGACCTGGGTGTCCTTGCCGACGTTCTTGACGTCGTCGAGCGTCTTCCGGTGGGCGGGGGTCTCGACGATCACCGCGACCGCCGACGAATCCTCGAGGATCCAGTCGATCTGGGCGGCCGACGACGAGTCGTAGATCGGCACCGGGGTGGCACCCGCCGACCAGATGGCGAAGTCGAGCAGGGTCCATTCCAGGCGGGTCGCCGAGATGAGGGCGACACGGTCACCGGGCTTGATTCCCGAGGCGATCAGGCCCTTGGCGAGCGTGCGCACGGTGTCGGCCGCCTGCGCGCCGTTGACCGGCTTCCAGTCGCCGCCGTCCTTCTTCAGGAACATCGGGGCATCGGGTGCCTTCGCCGCCGCATCGAAGAGGACGTCGGAGGCGTTGCGCTCCGGGGGGATCGTGTACGTCGCGGGGACCCGATACTCGACCATGGAAAAATTCGACCTCCGGCTTCGGCTGCGTCGCTGGGAACAACGACCGCGGACCATCGTATCGCCCACTCCGGCGGGGCGACGGTCGTGGTGCCTTCCCCCGAGGTGCACGCGTGTGTGATGCTTGTTGGCGTGACGAGCATTCAGGTGGCCGACGAGACGTTCGTGGCGGCTGCACCGGCCTGCGCCGCGGACATCATCGGCGATCCGGCGCGCTGGCGCCGCTGGTGGCCGGACCTGCGACTGGACGTGGTCGAGGATCGCGGCGACGCAGGCGTCCGCTGGAGTGTGGCCGGTCCGCTCACCGGCACCATGGAGATCTGGTGTGAGCCCGTGCTGGACGGCTTCGTGCTGCACTACTACCTGCACGCCGAACCGTCGGCCCCGCTTCCGGCCGACCCCGCCGAATGCGCCGCCTACCTGGCCGAAGCCAACAAGCAGCGGCGGGTGGCGGGCAAGGAGATGTCCTTCGAATGCAAGTCGATCGCCGAGGCCGGCCGCGAGATCGGCGGACCCGCCGCCGCGGCTCCGGCCCGCGCGTGACCGGGATTCTGGGAGAATCGCACCATGGCCGACCGCACTGAACGTTCCACCGTCGTCAACGCCGACGTCGGCGACGTGATGGCGGTGATCGCCGACTTCGACCACTACCCGGAGTGGGTGGGCGCCGCGCGCGCCGTCACCGTCCTCGAACGCGACGATCAGGGGCGCGGCATCCGGGTCCGGTTCGAACTCGACGCCGGTGTGCTGGCCGACGTGTACGTGCTCGACTACGTGTGGGCCGACGACGGCGCCTCGGTGTCCTGGAACCTGGTCTCGTCCGACCTGCAGCGCGATCAGCAGGGCAGCTACCGGCTCCAGCAGCAGGTACCGGGCTCGACCAAGGTCACCTACACCCTCGCCGTGGACTTGAAGATCCCGATGATCAGCCAGCTCAAACGGCGCGCGGAACGCGCGATCACCGATGCGGCGCTCGACGACCTGAAGAAGAGGGTCGAAGGCTGATCGATCTCGCACCCATCCATCTGGTGCTCGGGGCCGGTGGCTCGGGCGTCTCGGTGCTCGCCGCAGCCGGGTCGATGGAGGCTGCCCGCTCCCGTCGCGGGGCCCGGCCGGCCGGTCCGCTCGCGCTGACGCCCGGCGGCGGCACCCTGCTGGTGACCGTCGATCCCCGGTCGAGTCTGCCCGACCGGCTCGGCGTGTTCCGGGTGCCGGGGGAGCCGGTGTCGGTGACCGCCGATCTGGACCTGCTGCACCTCGATCCGCTGGAGGTCAGCGAAGCGGCGTGGCGTGAGTTCGCGGCGGCCCTGGCCGCCATCGGATCCGGGCGCAGACTTCCCGTCGTCGGCACCCTCGCCGGCCTCGACGCCGGCGAACTGACGTCGCTTCCGGGAGTGCAGGAGTTTCTGCTTCTCCGCCGTATCCGGGACGCCGCGACCTCCGGCAAGTGGCAGCGGGTGGTCGTCGACCTGTCCGGGCCCACCGACCCCTTCGAGATGCTGCGTGCCCCGACCGCACTGGCCGCGATGATCGAACGGCTGTGGCCGCGGCATGGACGGCTGGCGGAGGCGACGGAGAAGGCGTATCTCGCGCAGCTCGCCGGCGCCGTCGAGGGGATCGACCGCGACTGCCGCGACCTGTCCGACCTGTTCGGCGACCCGGACTCGGTGGCCGTGCACCTGGCCGTCGACGGCGGCGACCGCGGTCTGCGGATCGCCCCCGAACATCTGGCGATCGCCGATCTGATGGGACTGCCGTTGCGGTCCGTCCTGGTCAACGCCGGTCCCGGTGGTCTGCCGACCGCCGAGGTCGCCGCCCGGATCCGAAGCACGCTCGGCGCGGAGTGCAGTGCCGTCGGGATCGTCGAGATCGCCGCGGCCGCCGATCCGCTGGAGCGGGTGGCGCGGATCCGGCGCCTCGGTGTGAGCCTGCCGGCGCCGGACGGGAATCCGCACGGATCGGCCGACGCACGGCTCGATCACCTGAGCGGGGAGGGCGTGGGCGCCGAGTACCGGCTCAGCTGGACGCAGGGTCTGCCCGACCCGGACCGGCTGGCTCTGGGCCGCTCCGCCGACGACCTGCTGGTGACCGTCTCGGGTTTCCGGCATCCGGTGCGTCTGCCTCCGGTGCTGCGCCGCTGTCTGGTGTCCGGCGCCGACTGGGACGGCCGGCGCCTCAACGTCACGTTCCGTCCGGATCCGGCGGTGTGGCCGAAGCGGGCCGGCGGGAACTGACCGACTCCGCACGCAGGTCGGCGACCTCCTCGCGGAGTCTGGCCACCTCGTCGGTCAGACGCAGCACCGCCGAATACGTCTGCTCCTCGACGGCCTCGGTCTCGGCGATCGCATCCATCAGCCACGAGGCGACGAACGCGGTCACCACACCGAGCAGGGCGATACCGGAGATCATCAGCACCGCGGCGATCAGCCGGCCGGTGACGGTCTCGGGCACGCGATCGCCGTAGCCGACGGTGGTCATCGTGGTGATGGACCACCACAGACCGTCGCCGACACCGTTGATGTTGGCGCCCGGATGCCCGCGCTCGGCCTCCGTGACGGCCAGCGACGACACGATCAGCAGCAGCATCGCGCCGCCGACCGCATAGACCACGACTCGGCCGCGCACCGACCGTGTTCCGGCCCGGTTCATCACCGACAGCACCGTGATCAGCCGCAGGAGCCGGAGTGGGCGGAGCATCGGAATGACGAGAATCGCCAGGTCGAACAGGTGATGGGTGAAGTACGACCGGCGGTCGTCGGCGCGCAGCAGACGGACCAGGTATTCGGCGATGAAGATCGCCCAGACGATCGCGGTGACGACGCTGCAGATCCGGCGTTCGGTTCCCGACAGGCCCGGCCAGAGGATCGGCGCGGCGTAGGCGGCGAGGAACGCCAGGGAGGCGCCGATCAGCAGCCATTCCCCGGCGTGCGATCGGAGACTGCGCTGAGCGAGGGCGCGGGTGTTCACCCTTCCAGCTTGGCAGAGTGTGATCCGGCGCATGCGGAGGTGGCCCGGCCGGGCGTGACCGTTACCATTACGGGGCTATGAGTGATGAGCAAAGCGCGGAAGGCACCGGGGGCGCAGCCGACCCGGTGCGCGAACTGCTGCTCGGACTCGCCGGCCAGATCGACCAGCTCGCCGGACTGCTCGGCGGTGCCGGCAAGGACGGCGTTCTCGACCTCGGCGACGCCGGCGGCGTGTTCGCCGGTCTGCTCGGCGAGGTCGATCATGTGATGACCGAGATCGGCGATCTGATCGCACGTCTGCTGGCCGCCCTGATCGCGGTTCTCGAGGCGATCGCCGACATGCTGCGCAAGGCCCCCGCGGAGTCGGGCCCGGTCAGCACGCCGTTCCAGTCGATTCCGGTGAGGATCACCGCGACCGACGTCAATCCGTGACAGGCTCGACGGTGTGAATGCGGCGGCCGTCGATCCCATGATCGGGATCGATATCGGCGGGACCAGTGTCCGCGCCTGCGTCGTGGACCGGCGCGGCGCTCTCCTCGACACCCTGCGGACCGCGACACCGCCGACGGCGGCCGCCCTCGACCACTGCCTGGACCGGCTCGTCGGCGAACTCCGTGACCGGTGGAGTGTCGGCGGGGTGGGGCTCGCGATCGCCGGATTCCTGTCCCCGGACTGCCGCACCGTGCATTTCGCCCCGCATCTGGCGTGGCGGGAGACGAACGTCGCCGAGGACATGGCCGCGCGGATCGGCCTGCCGGTGTTCGCCGAGCACGACGCCAACTCGGCGGCCATCGCCGAACAGTATTTCGGAGCCGCCTCCCGCGGCCGGAACACCCTGGTTCTGGCGCTCGGCACCGGGATCGGGGCCGGGATGCCGATGCACGGGGAGATCTATCGCGGCAGCTTCGGGGTGGCCCCCGAGTTCGGTCACCTGACCGTGGTGCCGGACGGCCGGCCGTGCGACTGCGGCAAACGAGGCTGTCTGGAGCGGTACTGCAGCGGCACCGGGCTGGTGGACACGGCCGTCGAACTGATGGCGCAGACCGAGGCGCCGAACTCGGTTCTGGTGGCCGAATCCGATGCCGACCCCGGCTCGCTGACCGGCCGGCGAGTGGCGGCCGCCGCCGTCGAAGGCGATCCGATCGCCCTCGCCGCGTTCTCGAACCTGGCCCGCTGGCTCGGCCAGGGACTGGCGATGATCGCCGACGTCTTCGACCCCGATCTGATCGTGATCGCCGGCGGTCTGGGCACCGCGTCGGCGCTGTACCTGGACGAGGCACGCGAACACTACGCGGCCATGGTCACCGGTGCCGGACACCGCCGCCTGGCGAAGATCCGGCCGACACAGCTCGGCGAGAACGCCGGGGTGATCGGTGCGGCCCAGGTGGCACGACTACGTCTGGCGGCGACTGCCGGGTAGCGGCTCCACACCGTCGCCGCAGCCAGTAGAGTGTGGTGCATTCGAGACCACCGGGTGTCAGGTGGTCGTGTGCGGGTTGTCGAGGGGAGAAGCCGCCGTGTTCTACTGGCTGATGAAGTACCTGGTCATGGGTCCGGCCCTGCGGATCATGGGCCGGCCGACCATCGAGGGCGTCGACAACCTGCCCAAGGAGGGCGCCGCGCTGATCGCCGGCAACCATCTGGCCGTCGTTGACTCCTTCTACTTCCCGTTGATGTCCCCGCGGCGCATTCTACTTCCTCGCCAAGTCGGAATACTTCACCGAGCCCGGCATCAAGGGCCGGTTCAAGAAGTTCTTCTTCTCCCAGTCCGGGCAGATCCCCATCGACCGTTCCGGTGCCGACGCGGCCGCCGACGCGCTCAACGCCGGCAAGAAGGTCCTCGAGCGCGGCGACATCCTCTGCCTGTACCCGGAGGGCACGCGATCGCCGGACGGCCGCCTCTACAAGGGCAAGACCGGGCTGGCGCGGCTGGCCCTGGAAACCGGTGTGCCGGTGATCCCGGTGGCGATGGTCGGCACCAACAAGATCAACCCGCCCGGGACGGTGCTGCCGCGCCCGACCAAGGTGACCGTCAAGGTCGGCGAGCCGATGGACTTCTCGCGGTACGAGGGGATGGCCGGCAACCGATTCATCGAACGGGCCGTCACCGACGAGATCATGTACGCGCTGATGCGTCTGGGTGGTCAGCAGTACGTCGACATCTACGCGGCCAGCCTCAAGGATCAGCCTGCGGCCGCACCGGCTGCGACCCCGCCGGCCGCCGGCACCGCCGCCTGACGGAACGGGTATCGCCACACGATCGTCAGGAAGGCGAGCGCCCACAGCACGTAGGCGTCGCCGATGAGGTGCTGCCACCAGCTCCACGTCGTGACGTCGTGCGGCATCAGCTGGAACGGACCGATCGCGAAGATCGCGATGCCGGTCGCCGCCAGCCCCGCATAGAGCCGTACGGTCGTCAGATCGCGGGACCGGGCGGCGACGACGATGCAGGCGAGAATCGCCGGCAGCGCCCACACCCAGTGGTGCGCCCAGGTGGTCGGCGAGACGAGCAGGCCCCAGAACGCGACGATCGACACGACCAGTACCGCGTCGACGTCGTCGCGGGCGTCCGCGCCGGGCGCGAACGCCGCGACCGGGCGGACGGAGATCAACGCCAGAACGGCCAGACCGGTCACCACCAGTGACGACAGCACCCAGGCCGCCGGCGCCGCCGGATTGTCGACCCCGAAGATCCGGAGCCAAGAGCCGTTCAGGTTCTGGTTGATGGGTCCCTCGGGCACCCCGATCCGGGTGGTGTGGAAGACGGTGTCGGTCCAGTACGTCTTCGAGTCGGCGGGAAGCCACGCCCACGCGACGCCGGCGGCCGCGACGAACGCGGCCAGGCCGGTCCAGAACGCCCGCCAGCGTCCGGCGGATGCGAAGACGGCCAGGAACACCAGCGGGGTCAGCTTGATCGCGGCGGACAGGCCGGTGAGCACACCGCGCAGGGGTGTGGCCGCCTCGTCGGACCGGCGCCGGCCGATCACGAACACGTCGGTGAGGATCAGCGCCATCAGGATGATGTTGATCTGGCCGAAGCCGAGGGTCATCCCGAACGGGTTGAACCAGACGGCGATCGCCGAGATCCACAGGGCCAGGACGATCCGGCCGCGCGATGTACCCACACGCAGGGCGCGCAGCACCACCCACATCGAATACGCCAGGCAGACGGCGCTGACGATCGAGATGAGGATGCCACCCACGTCCAGACCGACCTGACCGAGCGGGGTGAACACGAGCGCCGCGAACGGCGGATAGGTGAACGGCAGCCAGATGCCGTCCTGCGTGAACGGCAGCGAACCGTCCGCGTACAGGCTGATGCCGTGATGCCACAGCTGTCCGCCGAGCCGGTAGACGTCGAAGTCGAAACGGGTGCGGGTGCCGAAGCTGGAGGTGAACGGGACTCCGCTGATCTGCAGGACCGTCGACGCGGCGAACGCGAGCGCGGCGACGGCGAAAGCCACCGGACCCGGCCGCCACGTACGGAGGCGCTCCGGCGCGAACCGTTCGTTGCGGCCTGACATGCCGTTCACGGTAGTCGACCCGGCGCCCGGATCCCGCGCCACGCCCGTATCCTGCACGGGTGCGCTTCTTCTACGACTGCGAGTTCATCGAGGACGGGACCACCATCGATCTCGTCTCGATCGGCGTGGTCGGGGAGGACGGCCGCGAGTTCTATGCGGTGTCCACCGAGTTCGATCCCGGTAAGGCCGGTCCGTGGGTCCGCAACCACGTACTCGACAAGCTGCCGTCGCCGGCCGATCAGGCGTGGCGGAGCCGGCAGCGGATCCGCGACGACCTGTACGAGTTCCTGACCGGGGCACCCGGCCCGGTCGAGCTGTGGGCCTGGGTGGGCGCCTACGACCACGTGGTGCTGTGCCAGCTGTGGGGTTCGATGGTGGATCTGCCGCGGGAGCTGCCGCGCTTCACCCGCGAGCTCCGCCAGCACTGGGAGGCCGTGGGCAGTCCGCCCCTTCCGGCGACACCGAAGGACGCCCACAGCGCCCTCGCCGATGCCCGTCACAACCTGCGGCGATGGCAGGCGATCGAGGAGTTCACCGCCGGTTCGTGAGCCCGGTCTCTCCCCGCGGCCCTCGGCACTCGGACCGTCCGGCGCTCCGATACTGTGGATGCCGTGGTGAACTGGACCGTAGACGTGCCGATCGACGAACTGCCGGAGCTTCCTCCGCTGCCCGGAAAGCTGGCAGAGCGGTTCGACGACATGATCTCCCGGCCGGCCCTGCAACAGCCGAGCTGGCCCGCCGACGAGGCGCACAAGATGCGCACCGTGCTGGAGAGCGTTCCGCCGATCTGCATGCCGACCGAGGTGGAGAACCTCTTCGAGCAGTTGAGCGAGGTCGCGCAGGGGCGTGCGTTCCTGCTGCAGGGCGGCGACTGTGCGGAGACCTTCGCCGCCAACACCGAACCGCACATCACCGCCAACATCCGCACCCTGCTGCAGATGGCGGTGGTTCTGACCTACGGCGCGAGCATGCCGGTGGTCAAGGTGGCCCGCATCGCCGGCCAGTACGCCAAGCCGCGCTCGGCCGACAAGGACTCGTTGGGGCTGCTCTCGTACCGCGGCGACATGGTCAACGGCCTGGAGGCCGATGAGGCCACCCGCGTCCACGACCCGTCGCGGCTGGTGCGGGCGTACGCCAACGCCGCGGCCGCCATGAACCTGGTCCGCGCGCTCACCGGATCGGAGGCGCGTCTGGACCGCGTGCACGACTGGAACCGGGAGTTCGTGCGCACCTCGCCGGCCGGGGCCCGCTACGAGGCGCTCGCCGGCGAGATCGACCGCGGCCTCAAGTTCATGGAGGCGTGCGGCGTCCAGGACTCGAGCCTCGAGTCGACGCAGATCTTCGCCTCGCACGAGGCTCTGGTGATGGACTACGAGCGCGCCATGCTGCGGCTGGCCGACGATCCGAGGGGCGGCGACGAGCCCGTCCTGTACGACCTGTCGGCGCACTTCCTGTGGATCGGTGAACGGACCAGGCAGATCGACGGCGCGCACGTGGCCCTCGCCAACCTGATCGCGAATCCGATCGGTATGAAGATCGGTCCGGCCACGACGCCCGAACAGGCCGTCGAATACGTGAAGCTGCTCGACCCGGAGAACCGTCCCGGACGGCTGACCCTGGTGTCCCGTATGGGCAACGACAAGGTGCGCAGCGTTCTGCCGCCGATCGTGCAGGCCGTCGAGGCCACCGGTCACAAGGTGATCTGGCAGTGCGATCCCATGCACGGCAACACCCACACCGCGTCCAACGGCTTCAAGACCCGGCACTTCGATCGCGTGGTCGACGAGGTGCAGGGCTTCTTCGAGGTGCACCGTGCGCTCGGCACTCATCCGGGCGGTATCCACATCGAGCTGACCGGTGAGGACGTCACCGAATGCCTGGGCGGCGCCCAGGACATCTCGGACCTGGATCTGGAAGGCCGCTACGAGACGGCTTGCGATCCGCGACTGAACACCCAGCAGTCCCTCGAGCTGGCCTTCCTGGTCGCCGAGATGCTGCGCGGCTGACCTCAGCGGATCCAGTACATCCCGAGATTCCAGCCGGCCAGACAGGCGCCGGCCGCCACACCGAGGACCAGCAGCACCCAGATCATGGCGGTGATCGGGTTGCCGGTGTGGACCACGGGCAGGGGTTCGGCCGGATCGTCGTACGGGTCGTAGTCGGCGGGTGTGCGCGGCGGCGCCGCGATCCCCGCCGCCGGGGCCGCACGGCCGGCGGCGTAGGCGTGGTCGTCGACCGGGTCGTAGTCGTTCGCGTAGTCCGCGTAGTCGACGTCGCCGTCGTCGGGACCGTCGTCGTGGTCGTCATGGGGAGCATCGACGGCCGGCCGCTCCGGGCGCGCCACCACCGGCCGGGCGACGGCACTGGTGACCCGCGCCGACGCCTGGCGGGGTGCGGGCACGGTGAACGCCGGCAGTCCGAGCTCGTCGACGGCGTCGAGCAGTGCGTGCTGCATGGCGAAGCCGTCCGGGAAGCGGGCCGCCGGATCACGTTCGGTGGCGCGCA
This sequence comes from Gordonia sp. (in: high G+C Gram-positive bacteria), assembly GCF_047600565.1. Taxonomy (GTDB): domain Bacteria; phylum Actinomycetota; class Actinomycetes; order Mycobacteriales; family Mycobacteriaceae; genus Gordonia. The sequence continues at coordinate 1,217,833 of NZ_JASGKN010000001.1, read as the reverse complement.
GCACGATCTCGTCGATCTCGGCCGGAACCCCGGCGATGAAGTCTCCCGGTGCCGGCACGTCGTAGGAGAGGCGCTGGTAGGCGAGCGCCAGCTGGGTGGATCCGGCGAACGGCTGCCGGCCGGTCAGCAGCTCGAACAGCAGGACCCCGGCCGAGTAGACGTCACTGCGGGCGTCGATGTCCGTGGACGTCACCTGCTCGGGCGACAGATAGGCGGCGGTGCCGAGGATGACGCTGGCCGAGGTGACGCCGGCCTCGTCGACGGCCCGCACCAGGCCGAAGTCGGCGACCTTCACATCGCCGGTGTCCGAGATCAGCACGTTCTCCGGCTTCACGTCGCGGTGCACCAGTCCGGCGCGGTGAGCGGTACCCAGGCCGCCGAGCATCGGGATGCCGACCGCGGCCACCGCATGCGGCGGCATCGGTCCGCGTTCGCGGAGGAGTTCACGGAGACTGCCGCCGCGCACCAGCTCCATCACCAGGAAGGCGATGTCGCCGTCGATGCTCTGGTCGTAGACGGCCACCAGACCGGGATGGCTCAGCCCGGCGACGGCGCGCGCCTCGAACTCGAAGCGGCGCAGGAACTGCGGATCGCCCACGTAACGCGAGTCCATCACCTTGACCGCGACCCGGCGTCCCAGCCGCTGATCGGTGCCGACGTAGACCGCCGACATGCCGCCCCGGGCGATGGGCGCGTCGATCCGGTAGCGGCGTTCCAGAACGCGGCCGAGCAGCGGATCGTCGGGGGTGGTCACGAAAGGAGAATCTACCGGTCGGCGCCTCGAATCCGGGGAGGCCGGGCGCCTGTCCGTTGCGACGGCCGCCGGCCTGGCATACTGTGCTGCGAATCACATCGAAGACCCTGGGGGGATCGTCCACCGTGCCTGATCTGACACAACTGCAGTTGCTCACCGAGCTCGAACCCGCCGCCGAGGCCGAGCTCAACCGGCACCTCTCCCAGGCCCGGTCCTGGCATCCGCACGACTACGTGCCGTGGGACGAGGGCCGGAACTTCGCGGCGATGGGCGGTGACGACTGGGAGGAGGGGCAGTCGCAGCTGTCGGACGTCGCCAAGGCGGCGATGACGCTCAACCTGCTCACCGAGGACAACCTGCCGTCCTACCACCGGGAGATCACCGAATACTTCTCACCGGACGGGGCGTGGGGCACCTGGGTGGGCCGCTGGACGGCCGAAGAGAACCGGCACGCCATCGTCATGCGCGACTATCTGGTGGTGACACGCGGTGTGGATCCGGTCGCCCTCGAGAACGACCGCATGACGAACATGACCAAAGGCGCCCATTCGGACGATCTGAGCGGTCTGCTGCGGGGTGTCGCGTACGTGACGGTGCAGGAACTCGGCACGCGGGTGAGCCACCGCAACACCGGCAAGGTGTGCAACGATCCGGTCGCCGACAAGATGCTGCAGCGGATCGCCGCCGACGAGAACCTGCACATGATCTTCTACCGGAACATCTGTGCGGCGGCCCTCGACCTGGCACCCGATCAGGCGATCGAGGCTCTGGCCGACGTCATCACCAACTTCGACATGCCCGGTATCGGCATGCCCAACTTCCGCCGCATGAGCCTGCTGATGGCGATGAACGGGGTCTACGACACCCGCCAGCACCTCGACGACGTCGTGAAGCCGGTGCTCCGCAAACTCCGCGTCTTCGAACGCAACGACTTCACCGGGCGCGGAGAGAAGGCGCGCGAAGAACTGGCGGCCTATCTGGAGAAGGCGGAGGCCGACGCGGTCCGCTTCGAAGAACAGCGGGATCGGTACCTGGAACGGCAGGCCCGCAAACGCGAAACCATGTCCGCCTGACGAGTCAGAAGGCCTGGGCCTGCGCGCGGCGGATCACTTCACGTGCCGAATGCGTGTGCAGGGCCTGCGCCGGGTGCATGCCGAGATCGTCCTGCACGGTGAAGAACCACTCGAGCGCGTCATCGCGCGTGTAGCCGCCGTCCAGCAGGATCGTCACCAGACCCTCGAAATGCTTGGCGAGCCCCCGATGACCGTCGTCGTCGCCGTCGCCGAAGAACAGGGCCGGAACGACGGGGACGCCGTCGCGGGAAGCGGCCAGCAGATTGTGGTCCCGGATCAACGTGCGCACTCGGCCCGGGGACACCCCGAGACGGTCGGCGACCTCATCGAGGTCGTAGACCTCGGCATCGTCGGGCAGGATTCCGGTGGACAAGGGGAGGGAACTCACGGTCCGCAACTCTACTTGAGGACCAGGGCGCGGGCGGCGTGACCGATCCGGCGACGCGCGGGGACCACGACGCGGGCGGCCATGACGTCGTGGCCGGCGTGTTCGATCTCGGTGAGGATGTCGCCGTAGGAGCGGGCGGCCGCGGCGATCGCGGGCCGGGTCCGGGCCGGCAGGGCGGCGATCGCGGGTGCCGTGCGCCGGTACTCGTCGCGGTTGACGGCGATCAGGTGCCGGACCGCCGCCCGCAGCGGCCGGCTCGTGGTGCGGCGAGCGGCATCCCGGTGCAGCACCTCCTCGTCGACTCCGAAGGCTTCGAGCACGTCGAGCGGCAGATAGATCCGGTCGCGCCACAGGTCTTCGGCGACGTCCCGCAGGAAGTTCGTGTGCTGGAACGCCACCCCGAGCAGGGCGGCGCCGGCGGTCACCTCGTCGCCGAGCCCGGCCGCGCCGAGCACCGGCAGCAACTGCAGGCCGATGACCGCCGCCGACCCGTACGTGTACTCACCGAGTTCGGCGATGGTGCGATAGCGGTTGCGGAACTCGGGGGTGCCGGGGACATCCATGCGCATGGAGTGCGTGAAGGCGTCGAAGGTCGCCGGATCGATCCCGAACCGGACGACCGCGTCGGCCAGGGCGAGCACCAGCCTCCGGCGGTCGGCGGGACCGGGGACCGGCTCGCCGGCCAGGGCGGACGCCAGCCCGTCCCGCAGATCGTCGAGTGCCCGGCCGCGGTCGGCGGGATCCGGGAAGCGGTCGGTGTCGACGACGTCGTCGGCGGTGCGGGCGAACCCGTACAGCGCGGCGACGGCGCGCCGGGACTCGGCGGGCAGCAGCCGCGACGCCAGATGGTAGGTCCGGCCGGCCCGGGCCATCAGCGTGTCGGCGAGGGCATAGCCGGCCGCCACGTCGGCCGGAGTCACGCGGCCGGGCGGGGCGGAGAGAACGCCCATCGGCCGAGAGCGCCGAGCCGCAGCGGGTCGTATCGCCGCAGGGAGACCGCCGCGAGCACCGCGAAAGCGAGCGCGATCAACGACTCGACCGGCTTGTAGAACAGGATCGAATCGTCCGGCTGGAAGGTGATCAGGAAGAAGACGCTGACCCCGACGACCAGCTGCCGCAGCCACATCGGCAGATCGAAGGCGACGGCGAACACCAGCGTCCACACGTAGTACCAGGGCAGCGTCGACGGTTCCAGTAACAGCACGGTGAGCATCGCCCAGGCGGTGCCGGCGATCGCGCGGCGCGCATCGGTACGGTAGCGCCACCACAGGACGACCAGGATCACCACCATGGCGACGCTGCCGATCGCGCGCGTCACCGGCAACACCTGCTGGAGATCCCAGACGTGGAACGGGGCCGCGACGTAGGTGACGATATGTCCCACCAGGGTCGGAATCGAGAACGGGTTGATGATCCGCGACGCCCACGACAACCCGTTGATCCAGCCGACACCGAGCCCGAGGGCCGCGGTGAACGCGCCGAACACCGCGGCCGGGATCAGCGCGGTGGCCGCCAGGATGCCGGCCACCGTGATCGGAGGCATCCGTTCGCCGGCCCGGCGCCGCTGGTCGAGCCACACCCAGAACATGAACGGGATCGCGACCGCGGCGGTGATCTTCACCGACGCGGCCAGCCCGAGCAGCGCGAGGCCGGCCACCGGCCGGCCGCTCAGCACCACCGCCGCACCGGCCGCGAGGAAGCCCATCATCAGCAGTTCGATGTGCGGCCCGGCCACCAGAATGCGTCAGCAGCATCGGATTGAGGGGGAGCAGCCACAACGCCATGCGCCTCGACGCGCCGAAACGGGCCGCGATCTTCGGCAGCGCCCACAGCGACAGCGCGAGACCGGGCAGCAGTACCAGCCGGGTCACGAAGACCCCGGCGATCGGGTTCTGCCCGGTGATCGCGACGACGCCGCGCATCAGCAGCATGAACGCCGGCCCGTACGGCGACGTGGTGGGCGCCCAGATCTGCGCCATCGAATCCACCAGCGGTCCCGGCGCGTGCGCCGGACCGTCGTAGTAGGGGTCGAATCCGGCGGCCAGCACGTTGGCCTGCGCCAGGTAGGCGTAGACGTCGCGGCTGAAGACCGGCACCGCGACCAGCATGGGGGCGGCCCAGGCGCCGACGGCGACGACGGTGCCGCGCACGGTGAGCGTCGACGTGCCGTTCAGGACGGCCCGCCCGATCCGCACCCAGGCGATCACCAGCAGAGCGACGCCCATCCAGAACAGGATCCACGCCAGAGTCTTCCCGTGCTCGTAGGTCAGCGGGGCCATGCCCAGGTCGGCGAGGGTCGCGTCGTTCCGGGGGATGTCCGCCAGGCCGTAGGTGCCCATGGTGAACGACACCGCACCGGTGAAACCGAGGAAGACGTCCGGGTCGCCGAGAGGCGTGGCCCGGAATCGGTCGGTGAGTCCGTCGACGTGGAGGCGGTTCATCGGACCGGCTCCCGCCGCGGCGCCGGGAGCCGCTCGATGACACGCTCGGCGGCCAGCTTCCCGGAGATCAGGACCGGCGGGATCCCGACGCCGGGCACGGTGGCGCTCCCCGCCAGGAACAGGTTGTCCAGGCCGGGCCAGACGTTGGCGGTGCGCAGAGGACCGGTCTGGCTCAGGGTGTGGGCGGCCGAGAACGGGGTGCCGGCCGGCAGTCCGTCGCGAAGCCAGGTGGCCGGGGTGTCGACCCGCAGCACCCGCATGCCGTCGAGGCCGGGATAGCCGCGACCGGCGAGGGTGGTCAGGACCTCGCCGGTGTAGGCGTCGGTCTCGGTGTCCCAGTCGATCGGCGCGGTCGCCAGATTGGGGGTGGGGGCGAGCACCGACACCGATTCCAGGCCGCCGGTGACGAAGGTTTCCGGATCACTGAGCGCGGCGCGGGTGAGGAGGTACGAGCCGTCGGTCATCCGCCTGCCGGGGCGCCGGGTCAGTTCGGCGAAGGTCTGCCTCCAGGCGGCACCGAAGTCGAGCGTGTGGTGCCCGGACCGCCAGCGGCCGGCGACGGCGGGATCGATCACCCCGTGGACGACGACGGCGCTCGGCGAATAGCGCAGACGCCGCCGGGACCGAGCGCCCAGCAGCTGCGCCGCCCGGTCGCGTTCGGTGGTCACGACGACCGCATCGGCCGCCATCGTCCGGCCTGCGGCGCGCACACCGGTCGCGCGGCGGCCCGCGGTGTCGATCGCGGTGACGGGGGTGTCGTAGGCGACGGTCACGCCCGCGTCGGTCACCGCGTCGGCCAGCACCCGGCCGATCCGGCCCATGCCGCCCGCCGGGTACGACAGTCCACGACCCAGATCCATGTCGGCGATGATCGCGTAGATCGCCCGCGCCCGCTCCGGGGGGACGCCCGCATAGAGGGCCTGGAACGTGAACGCGCGCTGGACGCGTTCGTCGTCGACGAACCGGGACACCGCACCGGTCAGTCCGCCGAGGGTGCCGAGCCGCAGCAGTGCGGCGGCGGAGCGGCGGGTGGGTGCCGCGGCGAGGTCGCGCAGGCCGCGGTAGTTGCGGTCGATGAAGACGTCGAACTCGGCGTCGTACACCTGCCGCAGCCAGTCGAGCAGGTCGCGCGTGCCGCGGCCGGCCGCCGGGCCGAACGCGGCGGCGACGGCGTCGGGGATCGCGTCCGGATCGTGCGGAAAGGCCAGTGACGACCCGTCGGCGTAGTTCATGACGTAGCCCGGATCGATCGGGCGCAACGCCAGCCGCTCGCGGGCATCGTCGGCGGACAGTCCGAGCGCGCCGAGAGCGTCCACGATCAGCCCGGGCATGGTGAGCACGGTGGCGCCGGTGTCGAAGCGGTGACCGTCGATCGTCTCGGTGCGGACCAGTCCGCCGGGTGCCGAGCCGGATTCGAAGACGGTCACCTCGTAGCCGCGCCCACGCAGGCGGGCGGCCGCCGCCAGCCCGGACAGACCGGCGCCGACGACGGCGATATGCGGTGCGGCGGTCATGTCAGGTCTGCCGGTGGGAGATGCGGTGGGCCAGGGCGGTCAGATCGTCGCGGGCGGCGGCATCGACGGGAAGGGCCGCGATGCCGTCCAGAGCCGACCTCAGCAGGGTGTCGATCTGGGTCTCCACCGCGGCGAGCGCACCGGATCCGGTGACGATCCCGCGCGCGGCCGCCAGCTCATCGGCGGACAGAGCGTGGCCCAGCAGCGACCGCAGCACGTCGGCCTGCGCGGTATCGGTGGCCTCCAGCGCCTGCGCGATCAGCACGGTCCGCTTACCGGCGACCAGATCGTCGCCGGACGGTTTGCCGGTCTCCGCCGGATCGCCGAACGCGCCCAGGACGTCGTCGCGCAACTGGAAGGCGAGACCGAGATCGGTGCCGATCACGCGGAGGGCGGCGCCGAGTCCGGGTGACGCCCCGGCGAGGGCGGCACCGAGTTCCAGCGGGCGCGCCACGGTGTAGGCGGCGGTCTTGTACTCCATCACCCGGTAGGCGGCGGTGATCGACTCGTCACCGGACACCTCGTTGGTGATGTCGAGCAGCTGACCCCCCAGCACCTCGGTGCGCATTCGGGACCAGAGACGGCCGACGCGCGGCGACAGGGGACGTGGATCGGGACCGGCCTCCGGTGCCGGGGTGTAGCCGTGGACGAGGTCGTCCGCCCAGGCCAGAGCGAGGTCGCCGGCGAGGATCGCCACCGACGTTCCATGATGCGCGGCGTCACCGGACCAGCCGGCCTCCCCGTGCCGCGCCTCGAACACCCGATGCACGGTGGGGCGGCCCCGGCGCGTGTCCGACCGGTCCAGGATGTCGTCGTGGATCAGGGCGCACGCCTGGATGAGCTCGATCGCCGCGCAGACGCGCAGGGTCTCGTCCTCGGTGGCGCCCGGCGCCGACGGTGCCGGACTCTCGGTGACCCCGCAGCGCCACCCGGTGTGCACGAAGAGCGGCCGGATCCGTTTGCCGCCGCCCAGCACGAAGTCCTGCACGACGTCGCCGGCATCGCCGACCGTCGGATAGATGGCGTTCAGGGTGGGAGCGGTGCCGGCGAAGAACGCGGTGAGCACGTCGTCGACGGCTCCCGGCACCTCCTGCAGACTCAGCACGATCGCCAGCCTACCGGGGTGGGTAGCGATTCCCGGCAGCGGTCAAATCGGTCGCCGTCGCTGCACAAAACCCCGTCTCCGACTCGGCCGGTCGCGGGGTGCGCCCGTATGATCGGGCGCGTGAGTGCAACCGAGAACCCCGGCCGGCAGTCGTCTGTCGTGCAGCGGCTGGCCGCCCCGCACAGCGGCCCCGTGCCGTTCTCCGTGGAGTTCATGCCGCCCAAGACCTCCGACGACGAGGCCCGGCTGTGGCATGCGGTGCGCACCTTCGAGCGGATGAACCCGGCCTTCGTGTCGCTGACCTACGGCGCCGGCGGGTCCACCCGGGAGCGCACCACCCGGATCGCCGGAGAACTGGCCACCACCACGACCCTGACGACGGTGGCTCACCTGACCGCGGTCAACCACAGCATCGCCGAACTGCGCGGCCTGATCGGCGCGTACGCGGCCGAGGGCATCACCAACATCCTGGCGCTGCGCGGCGACCCGCCCGGCGATCCGCTGGGTGAGTGGGTGGAGCATCCCGACGGTCTGCGTTACGCCTCCGAACTCGTCGAACTGATCGATTCGCTGGGAGAGTTCCACGTCGGCGTCGCCTCCTTCCCGGAGGGACACCATCGGGCGCCGAACCTGGCCGCCGACACCGGCAACCTGGTGCGCAAGCTGCGGGCCGGCGCCGAGTACTCGGTCAGCCAGATCTTCTTCGACGTCGAGGACTACCTGCGGCTGCGTGACCGGGTGGTCGCCGCCGATCCCGAGCAGGGCGCCAAGCCGCTGATCCCGGGCCTGATGCCGATCACCTCGCTCGCCAGCGTGCGGCGCATGGTGCAGCTGTCCGGCAGTGCGCTTCCCGCCGACGTCGAGGAACGGCTGGCGCGGGCGGCCGGCGACGGTCCCGAGGAGGATCGGGCCGCGGTGCGCGAGGTCGGTATCGATCTGTGCACCGAGATGTCCGAGCGGCTGATCGCCGAGGGCGCCCCGTGCCTGCACTTCTGCAGCCTCAACTTCGCCCGTGCCACCAGCGAGGTGCTGGAGCGGCTGGGCATCGATACGCGGGGCGCGCTCACCCCGGCCTGACGGGAGTCAGGAGGCCGGTTCGGTCTCCGGCTTCCCGGTCGCCGTCTCGCCGCCCGGACCGGACGGCGCCGATTCCGGCTTCGGCGGAACGTAGCGCGGTGACGAGGTGTCACGGAAGCGGTAGGCCAGCCAGGCGACGGCCGCGATGATCAGACCGCAGAGCAGCACCACGAACGTGGTCCAGCTGGGCATGGCCGCAGTCGCCGGGTCCGGATACTTCGCGTCGGCGATGAACTGCACGTTCTGACCGGGCTCGGGATTCCACGACACCGAGTCGTCGCCGGCCGGATTGCCGTTCGACGAGACGACCGGTCCGGTGAAGTCGACGTTGATCGAGATGTAGTAGGTGGCGGCGTTCAGCCCGGCCAGGGCCGCACCGCCGCGCAGGCGCACGATGTCGCCGCTGCGGTTGGCGGTCAGATCGACCGTGGCCCCCGAGTCGAGCGCGGTGGAGACGATGTCGCCGAGCTGGGAGAACTGGCCGGCGGTCAGATCGGTGAAGGTCAGGCGCGAGCCGGTCTTGCCCGACGACGGGGACTTCGTGTCCTGGCCGTTGTTCTGCCCGGTCTGGTCGCCGTCCGAACCGTTGGCGGCGGGGTACGGGGTCACCTGCACCGATCCGCTCATCGACGCCGGGACGTCGAAGGTCGGGGTCGTGCCCGCATCGGGGCTGGCGGCCACCACCACGAAGCCGGAGAACTGATCGCCCACGTTCACCGACTTGGTGCAGCCGGCGAGCAGCGGCACCAGGGCGAGCAGCGCGACGGCCACCCACGCCGGGATACGGCGCGACGGGCGTCCGGCCGGACGGGGAGAGATCGATGGCACGTTCCACATCGTGCCAGACCCGCGCGGAGAATCGGGGCAGGCGCGTCAGCGGGTGAGCGGACTCTGCCGCGGAACGGGGGAGGCCGACAACGGCAGCCGACGGCCGAGGAAGGCGAACGGCCGGGGATCCCCGGCGAAACCGTAGTCGCGCAGGACGTCGACGAAACCGAGCCGGCGGTACAGCGACCAGGCGCGGTTCTCCTCGCCGGGAACCTCGGGCGTCGACAGCAGGACAGCGGACTCGGGCCGGCCGGCGAGCAGCCGTGTCAGCAGCGCCTCGCCGATACCGCGGCCCTGCGCCATCGGGTGCACGTGCAGCTCGGTCAGTTCGAAGTAGTCGTCGGCGACGGCCGCGATCTGCGCCGGCGTGCGGCCGGCCTGCCGGAGCCCGTTGCGCAGCTGGCGGTTCCACCACTGGTCCGGCCGGCCGGTGTAGCCGTAGGCGACGCCCACCAGCACATCGCGGTCGCCGGGCGCCCACGGAGCGTGGACGTGGAGACGGCTGTAGGCGGGACGCAGCACGTCCATCGCCGAGGCGCTGCTGATCGCCGCGACCGCCGACCAGCCGGGACGGCGGATGTGGTCGCGCCACAGCGCCGCCCGGGTGTGTTCGGTGCCGCGGGGATAGTTCATGGCGGTCACGTAGGTGTAGACGGCCGGATCCAGCCAGATGTGCGCATCCGCGGCGGGCAGGGACACGAGTCGGACGGACATCGGCTCCTCCCCGGTCGCGGTCGTGGGCGTTCGTTCTCGGCGTTCGACGAGCCTATACGGCGCCGGAGGCGTCGTTTGCCGTCGGGCGCGATGCGGCGCTACGCTGAGCGGTATCGAACGTCAGTTCGATACCCGGGCCGGCCGGTGGGGAAGACGCCGGCCGGCCCGCCGGGGTTCGGGCCTGGCCGAACGGACCCGGCCGAACGGAATTGTCGTAGCCGCGTGAGACGTTGTCGGGGAATCAAGGACGACCCCGAAACGGAGGTGGACGCGGACATGGCGCGTTCGGAGACGACGAACCTCGACCCGCAGGTGGTGCACCGGAGCCGGGATCTGCTCGAGCGGGCGGAGCTGCTGTTCGACGAGGCGGCCGGCATCGAGGACGACGGTGCGGAGCGGTTCCGCATCTTCTATCTGGCGGCGATCCGCGCTGCCGGCGCCGTGCTCGCGGTGTACGAGCCGCCGCGACCGGTCCGCCGGCGCCGCGACGCGCGGGACGCCTGGAGCCGGATCCGGGCGGTGGCTCCGCAGTACTCGGAACTGGCCGACTACTTCGGTGGGCTGTCCCAGATGCGGGAGCGGGTGGAGACCGGCCTGGTCCGCCACGTCGACGACACCCTGTGCGCCCGGGTGGAGCGTCGCGCCGTGGAGTTCCTGGACGCCGCCGACGAGACTCTGCTCGCCTATGAGCAGGGTCGTGAAGGTAATGGTGGTCGCCGGGCCGATCTGCTCGTATCATGAAGGGAGCGGATGCGCCGGACAGGCGGTCCGCATCCAGACGGTGAAGGAGGGCGCGGTGCCGCTTTCGGAGCATGAACAGCGAATGCTCGACGAGATCGAGAGTGCGCTGTACGCCGAGGACCCGAAATTCGCGTCCACTGTCAGTAAGAAGCAGCGGACCGCGCGCCCGGGTGGGCGCCGCCGCTGGCAGGCGGCGCTCCTCATGGTCGTCGGCCTCGCCCTGCTGATCGGCGGCCTGATGGTCGACATCCAGGTCGGCGACTTCAAGATCCTCAGCCTGATCGGCTTCCTGGTGATGTTCGCCGGTGGCCTGCTCCTGCTGATCGGTCCGCGTACCGGCTCGGCACCGGCCGAGAAGTCCGAGCGTGCCCGCGCGCACGCGCGCGGTTCGTCGCGAGGCTCGTTCAGCGCGCGCATGGAGGACCGGTTCAATCGCCGGTTCGATCAGGACGGCCGCTGACCGTTTTCTCTGCCGCCGCCCGCTGACGGGCCGGCCGGCCCACTGACCTGACACGGGGTCGTGGTCTCCACAGGGAGACCACGACCCCGTTTTCGTGCGTTCCCCACCTCGCCCCACCTTTTTCACCCACTTTGCCCCACCTCTGGGGATCAACAAGCTCATTAGCCTCTTTAATCGCCTGAAATCACAGATCAATCCACCGACACGCGAGGGTTTCGGACGTGGATTTCCTGAGAATCGCCCCGGACAGATGGCCTTTGACCTGCATAGATATGTCACAGGTGTGGGGAAGTGGGGAACTAGGGGTGGAAAGTGGTGGAAAGTGGGGTAATCTGACTGACATCGGCGAGGAGGTCATCCGGAGATCTCCACACCGGTTCGGCAAGGAGGTGGCGACATGGGGGGATTCGTCGGCACCTACTCACCGAAGCTCGATGACAAGGGGCGACTCACGTTGCCCGCCAAGTTCCGCGAGGCACTGTCAGGAGGGGTCGTGGTCAGCAAAGAACTCGATCACAGCCTGTCGGTGTACCCGTCGGAGGAGTGGGACGTCATCGCCGGGAAGCTCTCGCAGGCCTCCCGGAACAATCCCGCCACCCGCGCCTTCGTCCGCATGAAGCTGGCGAACGCCGACGAGCAGAAGCTCGACGGCCAGGGCCGGGTGAACCTCTCGACGGATCTCCGCTCCTGGGCGGAGCTCACCAAGGAATGCGTGGTCATCGGGCAGTACGACCATTTGGAGATCTGGGGCGCCGCCCGCTGGGAGGCGTACCAGAACGAGTACGAGGACTCGCTCGCGGAGGCCGGTTCGGCCGCCCTGGACGACGTCCTCTGACAGAAGTGAAGAACTGGTCCGCTGCGGTGAGACGAGGCCTCGGCCCGATCGACCCTGACGTACTTCCCCAACGCCAGGTGCGTATCGGGCGGGGACCCCGCCTCACCGCAGACCGGTTCTTCACCCCCGAATCCTCCGCAGTCAAGACCAGCAGGGTGGTGACAGTGTCCGACTCCGGTGACCAGTCGAACGCCCCGCATATCCCGGTCATGGCCGAGCGGATGTTCGAGCTCCTCGAGCCGGCACTGACCCGGCACGACCCCAACGCCGCCGGCGCGGTCCTCATCGACGGCACCCTGGGAGCCGGTGGACACGCCGAGTACTTCCTGCAGCGACTGCCCGGCCTGCAACTGCACGGCATCGACCGGGACGAGAACGCCCTTGAACTCTCCCGGGAGCGACTGGCCCCCTTCGGCGACCGCGTGCACCTTCACCACGCCCGCTACGACCAGATCGCCGAGGTCGCCGAGACCGCCGGCCTGACCGGTGTCGACGGCGTGCTCCTCGACCTCGGTGTCTCGTCGATGCAGCTCGATCAGCCCGAACGCGGCTTCGCCTACGCGGTCGACGCGCCCCTGGACATGCGGATGGACTCCCAGGAGGGGATGACCGCCGCCGACGTGCTCAACACCTACGACCACGGCGCCCTGGCCCGCATCCTCAGCGAATACGGCGAAGAGCGGTTCGCCGGCAAGATCGCCTCAGCGGTGGTCCGGGAGCGCGAGATCGAACCGTTCACCACCAGCGGCCGGCTCGTCGAACTGCTCTACGCCACCATCCCGGCCGCCACCCGGCGAACCGGGGGACACCCCGCCAAGCGGACCTTCCAGGCACTCCGGATCGAGGTGAACCGCGAACTGGACTCGCTGCGCGCCGTCGTGCCGGCGTCCCTGGAGCTCCTCACCGTGGGTGGCCGGCTCGCCGTGATGAGTTACCAGTCGCTCGAAGACCGCATCGTCAAACGCGACTTCGCGCAGGCCGTACGCAACACGACACCGGCCGGACTCCCGATGGACCTTCCCGGAACCGCGGCACGATTCTCGCTGGTCACCAGGGGTGCGGAGCAGGCGGATGCCCGGCAACGCGAACTGAACCCGCGATCGGCGCCGGTGCGGATCCGCGCGATCGAGCGGATCGCACCCGAACAGCCCACCACCGACCACCACGACACAGAGAGGACGCGGCGATGACCCTCCTTGCCGATCGCCCGGCCTCGACCGGAACCCGGACCACCCGCACCGCCTCGCACCCGGCACCGCGCCCGTCCCGGCGCCGTGCCGTGCCGCAGACCCCGGCCACGCCGGCCGGGATGTGGACCAGCCTGCGCCGCATCCCGTTCATCGTGCCGATCCTGTTCATGGTGATCGCGGCACTCGGTCTCACCCTCTACCTGTCGACCAAGGCCGCGCAGGACTCCTACTCCCTCGAATCGGTTCGGCGAGAGAACCAGCTGCTCACCGACAAGCGTGACGAACTGAAGAAGACCGCCGACATGGGCGCCTCGTCACCCGAACTCGCCGACGCGGCCGCCAAACTCGGCATGGTGCCGATGGAGGGCGCCGCTCATCTGGTGGTGGGCGCCGACGGCAAATCACATCTGAAAGGCGAGCTCACGCCCGCCCAGGGCAAGGCGCTCGGCTCGCTGAACCCCGAACCCGACCCGGTCGCCGACGTCGACGCCAGCAAGGTCGACGACTCGACCGGGCTCGACGGGAGCCCGGCCCCGACGACCGCTCCCGCCGCCGACCACGACACCCCGGCCCCGGCGACGGCGGCTCCGTCGGACGCGCCGGCACCGAATGTCCTGCCGTCGTCTGCCGCCACGCCGGACCGCAATGCGGCCCGGGCGCGCTGACGCACGGGAGAATCAGTCCTCATGGCATTGCGTACGCCTCCCCGGCCGGCCGGCACGCGGGGAACACAGCGATCGGGTTCGGTCCCGCCGCCGCCCACCTCGGGTGCGCGGTCGGGGGCCCCGATCGGTGGGCTCCCCGAAGGCCGCTTCGTCGGCCGTCAGCGACTGCTGGCACTGCTCGCGATCATCGTCGCGCTCGCGGTCGCCGGGCGGCTGGTCTACGTCAACGTCATCGACGCCCCGAACCTCTCCGCGCAGGCCGCACAGCAGCGTGAGGACGTCGTCACGCTGTATGCGAAGCGCGGGTCGATCCTGGACCGCAACGGCCATCCGCTCGCGTACACCGGTGAAGCACGGTCGCTGACGTTCCTGCCCAAGGCGGTCCGCAAGTCCATCGCCGAGGAACACCAGCAGAACCCGGCGCTCCCGGACGTCGACACCCGCCTCCAGCAGATCGCCACCGGCGTCTCGCAGCAGCTGGGCGGCTCGATCAGCGCCGACGACCTGCTGCAGAAGCTGAAGTCCGACGAGACCTTCCAGTACCTGGCCCGCGAGGTCACACCGGAGACCGCACGGGCCATCCGCGAGGAGTATCCGGAGGTCGGTGCCGACCCCGAGTCCATCCGCGTCTACCCGGGCGGGTCGCTGGCCGCCAACGTCGTCGGCAACGTCAACATCGACGGGAACGGCGCCAACGGCCTCGAATCGTCGCTCGACCCGATCCTCGCCGGCATGAACGGCACCGAGACCTTCGACCGCGGCTCGGACGGCGCGGTGATCCCGGGCAGCAAGCGCAACGTGCACCCGGCGATCGACGGCAAGACGGTGCAGCTGACCCTCGACAGCGACGTCCAGTGGTTCGTCCAGTCGCAGGTCAACGAGGCCAAGAAGCGTTCGGGTGCCAAGTCGGTGTCGGCGGTGGTGCTGGACGCCAAGACCGGTGAGGTCCTCGCGATGGCGAACGACAACACCTTCAACGCCTCGCTGCCGCTGTCCGAGCAGAAGAACGCGGTCACCGGCAATCCGGCGGTCACCTCGCCGTTCGAGCCGGGCTCGGTGAACAAGGTGGTGACCGCGTCCGCGGCCATCGAGAACCACCTCACCACCCCCGACGAGGTCCACCAGGTGCCCGGCCAGATCAACATGGCCGGCATCACGGTCAAGGATGCGTGGGAGCACGGCGTCATGCCGTACACGACCACCGGAATCTTCGGTAAGTCGTCGAACGTCGGAACCCTGATGCTGGCCCAGAAGGTCGGCGAACAGCGTTTCGCGGACATGCTGACCCGGTTCGGTCTCGGCACGCGCACCGACGTCGGCCTGCCCGGCGAGAGCGCCGGCGACGTGCCCGCGCTGAGCCAGTGGTCGGGCGGCTCGTTCGCCAACCTGCCGATCGGCCAGGGTCTGTCGATGACGCTGCTGCAGATGACGTCGATGTACCAGGCGATCGCCAACAACGGTCTGCGGGTGCCGCCGCGCATCCTCAAGCCGATCACCGGTGAGACGGCGGCCGGATTCTCCGCACCCCAGCCCGTGCAGGTGGTGAGCCCGGAGACCGCGACCACGGTCCGCAACATGTTCCGCGCCGTCATGCAGGACGATCCGATGGGCATCCAGAACGGCACGGGCGCCAAGGGCGCCATCGCCGGCTATCAGACGTCCGGCAAGACCGGTACCGCCCAGCAGGTCGATCCGAACTGCAACTGCTACTCCAAGTCGAGCTACAACATCACCTTCGCCGGCATCGCTCCGGCGGATGACCCGCGCTTCGTCGTCGGCATCATGATGGACAACCCGGTGCGCAGTTCGGACGGTTCGGGCGGACAGTCGGCGGCGCCGCTGTTCAGCACCGTCGGCTCCTGGCTGCTGCAGCACGAGCAGGTCCCGTTCTCGGCGACCCCCGCGCCGCGTCTGCGTCTGGAGCAATAAGCTCGGGTGTCGACCCCGTCCCGGACAGAAAGGCGACACGTAGTGGCGCAGGATTCGATCGTGCGGCCCGAGCGGCCCGCCGGAGCCCGGATCGCGCAGCTGGCCTCCGAGGCCGGCGCCCACCTGGTCGGCGACGACCGTGAGGTGACCGGTGCGACCCTGCGTGCCCAGGACGCTGCGGCCGGCGACCTGTTCGCCGCCCTGCCGGGCAGCCGCGTGCACGGCGCCCGATTCGCCGCCGATGCGGTCGCGGCCGGTGCCGTCGCCGTCCTCACCGATCCGGCCGGCCTCGAACAGGTGCAGTCCGCCGGGCTGACCGTGCCGGTGATCGTGCACGAACGTCCGCGCAGTGTGCTGGGGGCGATGTCGTCGCGGATCTACGGTGACCCGTCGCAGACGTTGACCCTGATCGGCATCACGGGCACCTCCGGCAAGACCACCACCGCCTACCTGACCGAGGCCGCGCTGCGTGCCGCCGGCCGGGTGGTGGGTCTGGTCGGGACCGTGGAGATCCGGATCGACGGTGTGCGCGTGCCGAGCTCGCTGACCACCCCCGAAGCCCCGGACCTGCAGCGTCTGTTCGCGGTGATGGTCGAGCGGGGCGTCGACACCGTCGTCATGGAGGTCTCCAGCCACGCGCTCGAGCTGGGTCGCGTCGACGGCACCCGGTTCGCGGTGGGCGGCTTCACCAATCTGTCGCAGGACCATCTGGACTTCCACCACACGATGGACGACTACTTCGACGCCAAGGCCCGGCTGTTCGGTGCGGGATCGCCGGTGCGGGCGGCCGCGGCCGTCATCTGTGTCGACGACGACTGGGGCGCCGCCATGGCCGAACGGGCGCGGGCGGGCGGCGAACCCACCCAGACGGTGTCGACCACCGGCGCCGGCGACTGGTCGGTCAGCCGGCAGCTCGCGGCGGATGCCGGTTCGACCACCGTCGAGGTGACCGGCCCGGACGGTGTGCACCACACCCTCACCGTGCCGCTGCCCGGCGCCTACAACGTCGCCAACGCGGTGCTGGCCGTCGGACTGGCAGCCGCGGCCGGGGTTCCGGCCGATACGGCGGCCGGCGGTCTCGCACTCGTCGCGGTGCCCGGTCGCCTGGAGAAGGTGGACCGCGGCCAGGACTTCCTCGCCGTCGTCGACTACGCGCACAAGCCGGCCGCCGTGGAGGCCGTGCTGGCCACCCTGTCCGGCCAGACGGACGGCTCCATCGCCGTCGTGCTCGGCGCGGGCGGCGACCGCGACACCGAGAAGCGCGCTCTGATGGGGCGTGCGGCCGTCAAGGGCGCCGACCTGGTGATCGTGACCGACGACAATCCGCGCAGCGAGGACCCGGCCGCCATCCGCGCCGCCGTCCTCAACGGTGCCACCTCGGTGACCGCTGCCGACCGGCGGGCCACCGACGTCCGTGAGATCGGCGATCGTGCCGCCGCGATCGCCGCCGCCGTGGCATGGGCCGGCAGCGGCGACGTGGTGCTGATCGCCGGCAAGGGCCACGAGACGGGCCAGGAGATCGCCGGCGTCGAGCATCCGTTCGACGACCGCGACGTACTCGGCGATGCGATCGTCGCCCGCATCGGGAGCCCCGAGTGCTGACCGTGGTCGCCGCACCCGACGGGGCCACCGTCGACGACGCCCGCCGGCTTCTGCGCGTCATGGCCTCCGCGGCCGCCGACGCCGGAGCCGGCAGCATGCACCGCGACGGGGACACCGGCGCACGCACCTGGGCGATCTTCGGTGAACTCGCCGGCGGGGGCGACGACGAGAACGCCAGGTGCGTGGAACACGATCTCCTCGGCCGGCAGGCCGTCCGGCTGGCCATCGACCAGGTGGTCGCGGTCGGCGGCGGCCGGCCGGTGCGGGCGTTGCACCAGGGCGCCGTCATGGAGGGTTCCTGGGGCGACGAGGCCGAGTTCGCCGGATCGGTGGACGAGTACCTCGCGCGTGTCGCCGCCGCGGCGGGCTCCGACGCCGCACCCCGAGACGGCGACGTCGTGCTGGTCGCCGGGGGTGACGGACTCGCTCCGTCGTTGCTGCGCCACTGGCGGGACGAGCAGTCCCTGGACGTCGTGGACGGTGCGTGATGAGCAGGATCGTGGAGCGACCCGCTAAAGTCTCTAACCGGTCAGCGCGTCATGAATGTCGGGTTCCGCGCGACCGAGACGATGAAGGGCTCAAGCAGTGACTCAGATCCTGATCGCCGGAGCGATCTCGCTGGCGGTGTCGATTCTGCTGACGCCGGTCCTGATCCGGGTGTTCTCCCAGCAGGGATTCGGCCAGGAGATCCGCGAAGAGGGACCGGAGAGCCACAAGGCCAAGCGCGGCACCCCGTCGATGGGGGGCGTCGCGATCCTGGTGGCGATGTGGGCCGGCTATCTCGGTTCGTACGTCTACAGCGCGATCCGCGGCGACGGCGGTCCGACCGCCTCCGGACTGCTGGTCCTCGGCCTGGCCACCGCGCTGGGCATCGTGGGCTTCCTCGACGACTTCATCAAGGTCCACAAGCAGCGCAACCTCGGCCTGAACAAGACCGCCAAGTCGGTGGGCCAGTTCGTGGCCGCCATCATCTTCGGTGTTCTGCTGCTCGGCTTCCGCAACGGCGCCGACCTGACTCCGGCCAGCGATCACCTGTCCTACGTGCGCGACATCGACGCGGTGTCGCTCACCTCGGTCGGCTTCGTCATCTTCTGCTGGATCGTGGTGGCCGGCTGGTCCAACGCGGTCAACTTCACCGACGGCCTGGACGGTCTGGCCGCGGGTTCGGCAGCCATGGTGATGGGCAGCTACGTGCTGATCACCACCTGGCAGTACCGCAACGCCTGCGACCCGAAGCCGTCGGCCGGCTGCTACCAGGTGCGTGATCCGCACGATCTGGCCATCGTCGCCATGGTCGCCGCCGCCGCCTGCCTCGGGTTCCTCTGGTGGAACGCCGCACCGGCCAAGATCTTCATGGGCGACACCGGTTCGCTCGCGCTCGGCGGCCTGGTGGCCGGTCTGTCGATCACCACCAAGACCGAACTGCTGATGATCGTGATCGGCGCCCTGTTCTTCGTCGAGTTCATCTCGGTGGTCATGCAGATCGCGGTGTTCCGGACGTCCGGCAAACGTCTGTTCCGGATGGCACCCATCCACCACCACTTCGAGCTGGGCGGCTGGAAGGAGACCACGGTCATCATCCGCTTCTGGCTGCTGACCGCCATCTCCTGTGCCCTCGGCCTCGGACTCTTCTACGGCGAGTTCGTCTCCCAGGCGGGCTGATGCGCGACGACGCCGATGCCCTCGCGCTGGACGGTGCCCGGGTCCTGGTGGCCGGCGCCGGCTCCACCGGAGCCTCGGCGGTGCGCGTCCTGCGCGACCAGGGTGCTGAACCGATCCTCGTCGACACCCGGTTCACCGATGCGCCCGCCGAACTGCACGGCGTCGCCGGGGTGGGTCCCGAGCGCTACGCCGCGGACACGGACTTCGCCGGCGTCGACCTGGTGGTCACCTCGCCGGGCTTCGCGCCGCACAATCCGTTCCTGACCGCGGCCGCGGCCGCCGGGATCCCGATCTGGGGCGATGTGGAACTGGCCTGGCGTCTCGATCAGGCCGGACGGACCGGTGCGCCGCGGACCTGGCTGGTGATCACCGGCACCAACGGCAAGACCACCACCACCTCGATGACCGAGGCGATCCTGGACGCGGCCGGGATCAGCGTGCTCGCCTGCGGCAACATCGGCCTGACGGTTCTCGACGCCCTGTACGCCCAGCCGCGGGCCGACGTGCTGGCCGTCGAGATGTCGTCGTTCCAGCTGCACTGGGCGCCGTCGGTCCGTCCCCGGGCCGGCGTGGTGCTCAACGTGGCCGCCGATCACCTCGACTGGCACGGATCGTTCGCCGCCTACCGTGACGCCAAGGCGCAGGTTCTGCGTGGCGACGTCGCGATCGTCGGGCTCGACGACGAGGTCGCCGGCTCGCTGCCGGCCGGCCCGGAGTCGCGGCGGGTCGGCTTCACCCTGTCGGCGCCGACCGCGGGCCAGCTCGGTATCGCCGGGCAGGGGAGTGACGGTCTGCTGGTGGATGCGGCCTTCGCCGACGACGGTGCGGTGCGCACCGATCCGCAGCCGCTCACCCTGGTGCGCGCCGACCGGATCCGGCCCGCCGGACCGTCGGGGCGCTCCGACGCGCTGGCCGCGGCCGCACTGTGCCGGGCGATCGGCGTCCCGGCCGCCGCGATCGACGCGGGCCTGAGCGGATTCGCGCCGGCAGCGCATCGCGGTCAGACCGTCGCCACGGTCGGCGGCGTCGACTTCATCGACGATTCCAAGGCCACCAATCCGCACGCGGCGCAGGCCGCGATCGACGGACACCGTCGCGTGGTGCTGATCGCCGGCGGTCTGCTGAAGGGCGCCCCGGTCGACGATCTGGTGCGTGCCAGCGCCGATCGGCTGGCCGGCGTGGTCGCCATCGGCCAGGATCGGGACCTGATCGTCGAATCTCTTGCGCGACACGCCCCACAAGTCCCAGCCGTCACAGTATTCACAGGGGACGATGGTGCCGTGAATATTCAGCGGACCGACGGGGTGCAGGTTCTTCCGGCATCGGGTGCCAGTGCAGCCGACGCCGTCATGTCGCAGGCGGTCGCCAGTGCCTGGGCACTGGCGCAGGCCGACCGGTCCGGACCCGACGCGGTCCTGCTGGCACCGGCCGCCGCCTCGCTGGACATGTTCGCCGGCTACGGCGCGCGGGGCGATTCGTTCGCCGCCGCCGCGCAGCAGCTGGCCGCCTCCTCGGAGGGCTGACGATGCGTGACGACGACACCGTCGACGACGACGTCACCCCGGTCGACGCCGACGAGTACGACACCCCGGACCCCGACGAGGAGGACGTCCTCGACGAGGCCGAGTCCGAGGGCGAACACGACGCCGACGATTCCGATGACGCCGAGGACGTCGTGGAGGACGTCGCGGAGGAGGACGTCGCGGACCCCGCGCCCCGGCGCACCCGCCGCCGTCCGGCGGCGGCACGTCCCGCATCCGCCACGCCGAGTCTGCACTTCACCATGCCGAAGATCGACGTCAAGGGCTGGGTGACCACCGCCCGGGACGGTGTCGCGAACCTCTCCGCGCGTCCGTTGACGTCGTTCCACATGGTGGTCTCGATCGCGGTGATCCTGACCGTCTTCGGCCTGATCATGGTGCTGTCGGCCTCGTCGGTCGAAGGCTTCGCCGAGCAGCACTCGGCCTACGGTGCCTTCTTCCAGCAGCTGTTCTTCGCCGTCCTCGGCTGGATCATGTTCTATCTGGCCCTGCGCCTGCCGATCCGCTTCTACCGCCGGTTCGCTCTGATGGGCGTGATCATCAGCGTGGCTCTCCTCGTGATGGTCCTGATTCCGGGAATCGGCGAGGAGCGCGGCGGCGGCCGGCGCTGGTTCGACATCGCCGGCATCTCGATCCAGCCGTCCGACATCGCCAAACTCGCGCTCTGCATTT
This sequence comes from Gordonia sp. (in: high G+C Gram-positive bacteria), assembly GCF_047600565.1. GTDB lineage: Bacteria > Actinomycetota > Actinomycetes > Mycobacteriales > Mycobacteriaceae > Gordonia. The sequence goes on along the minus strand of NZ_JASGKN010000001.1, from coordinate 1,196,642 downwards.
GGGGTGCGCACGTCCTGTCCACGCGCCGCACGGTGAGCAGCTGGGGTAAGGAGCTGCTGCTGCCGCTGGTGCCGGTCACGATGCTCCTGTGCGTGCTCCTGATCCTGGAGCCCAACCAGTCGACCACCATGATCATGGCGATCATCGCCGGGGCGCTGCTGTGGTTCGCGGGCCTGCCCGGCCCGGTGTTCGCCGGCTTCGTGGCCAGCGGCCTCGCCGCCGCCGTGGTGCTGGCGTTCTCGGCGCAGTACCGCGCGGCCCGCGTGATGAGCTTCCTCGGCGGATCCGACGACCCCCTCGGCCGCGACTTCCAGGCCATGCAGGCCAAGTACGCGCTCGCCAACGGCGGAGTCTTCGGCGTCGGACTCGGCCGCAGTACCGCGAAGTGGAACTATCTGCCCAACGCGCACAACGACTTCATCTTCGCGATCATCGGCGAAGAGCTCGGCCTGATCGGTGCCCTCTCGACGGTGGGCCTGTTCCTGCTGCTGGCCTACGTCGGCATGCGGATCGCACGCCGGTCCACCGACCCGTTCCTGCGTCTGCTCACCGCGACCATCACCGTCCTGATCACCACGCAGATGTTCATCAACGTCGGCTACGTGGTCGGCATCCTGCCGGTGACCGGTATCCAGCTGCCATTGCTGTCCCAGGGCGGCACATCGATGGTCACGATGCTGATGATGCTGGGGCTGATGGCCAACGCGGCCCGGCACGAACCGCAGGCGGTCGCCGCACTGGCCGGCACCCGCCCGCGCGGCCTGGCCCGGCTGCTCAAGCTGCCGGCCCCGACGCCGTACCGCCCGCGGGCCGTCGACGTCGCCGGTGACCGGCTGGAGCGTCGTCGCACCGCCGCCGGGCGCGCCCCGGCCCGGAGCCCCGAACGCGCACCCGCGGGAGGACGCCCGCGTACCCGCCGCGCCCCGGCGCCGGCTCCCGCCCGGTCTCTGCCCCCGCTGCGCGCCGCGAACCCGCGCGCGCGAGGCACCCGCACCGACGCCCAGCGCTCCGACGAGATCCACTACGCTCGTAGACGGGCGAGCACCCGAAATCAGATGCCCGGCTCGCCGAGGCGAACGGAGTACAGGCACCGGTGAGCAGCAATACCCCGTCGGCCGGTGACGGCCTGTCGATCGTGGTCGCCGGCGGCGGCACCGCCGGGCACGTCGAACCGGCTCTGGCCGTGGCCGACGCCGTCCGGCGACTCGTCCCCGACGCCCGTGTGACCGCTCTGGGCACCGAGCGCGGCCTGGAGACCACGCTCGTTCCGGCCCGCGGCTACGACCTCGAGCTCATTCCGCCCGCACCGCTGCCGCGGAACGTGAACGCCGACCTGGTCAAGACGCCGTACCGGCTCAGCACGTCGGTGGCGGCCACGCGCAAGGTCTTGAAGAAGGTCGACGCCGACGTGGTGGTCGGTTTCGGCGGCTATGTGGCCCTGCCGGCCTACCTGGCGGCCGGCAAGCGCATCCCGGTGGTGATCCACGAGGCCAACGCCAGCGCCGGCATCGCCAACAAGATCGGTGCCCGCTTCGCCGATCGCGTCATGTCGGCCGTGCCCGACTGCGGTCTGCCCGGAGCACAGGTCGTCGGCATCCCGGTCCGCGGTTCCATCGCCACCCTCGACCGGGCGGCCACCCGCGCCGAGGCCCGTGCCTTCTTCGGTCTCGACCCCGAGGCCCCGACACTGCTGGTCTTCGGCGGCTCGCAGGGCGCTCAGCAGCTCAACGAGGCCGTGACCGGTGCCGCCGGCGCTCTCGGCGAGGCCGGGATCGGCGTGCTGCACGCCTACGGCGCCAAGAACACCATCGACCCGACGTCTCCGGCGGGGGCTCCGCCGTACGTCGGCGTCCCGTACATCGACCGCATGGACCTCGCGTACGCCGCCGCCGACCTGGTGATCTGCCGCTCCGGCGCGATGACGGTGGCCGAGATCACCGCGTCCGGCCTGCCGGCCGTCTACGTGCCGCTGCCGCACGGCAACGGCGAACAGCGCCTCAACGCACTGCCCGTCGAGCAGGCGGGGGGAGCGCTGATCGTCGACAATGCCGACATGACCGCCGACTGGATCTCCCGTGAGGTGCCCGCGCTCCTCTCGGACCCCGCCCGCCTGCAGGCGATGTCCGCGGCCTGCGCCGGCATCGGCTACCGGGAGGCGGCCGACGAGGTCGCCGGCGCCGCCGTCGAGCTGGCCACCGCCCACCGGAAGGCGCGCCGATGACCGCCCCGCACGACGTCGACCGTCCGTTGCCGCCCGAGCTCGCCCGCGTCCACATGGTGGGCATCGGCGGCGCCGGCATGTCCGGTCTGGCGCGCATCCTGCTGTCGCGGGGCGGCCAGGTCTCCGGATCGGATGCCCGCGAGAGCCAGGGCGTCAAGGCGTTGAGCGCCCGCGGCGCCACCGTCCGGGTCGGGCACGACCCGTCGGCGCTCGACCTGCTCGAGGGCGGACCGACCGTCGTGGTGACCACGCACGCGGCCATCCCGAAGGACAATCCGGAACTCGTGGAGGCCCGCGAACGAGGCATCCCGATCCTGTACCGGCCGCATGTGCTCGCCCAGCTGATGGAGGGCTACCGCACCCTTCTGATCACCGGCACGCACGGCAAGACGTCCACGACGTCGATGGCGGTCGTCGCCCTGCAGCACTGCGGCGCCGACCCGTCGTTCGCGATCGGTGGAGAGCTCAACGAGTCCGGCACCAATGCGCATCACGGCAGCGGCGAGGTGTTCGTCGCCGAGGCCGACGAGAGCGACGGCTCGTTGCTCGAATACCGGCCCGACGTGATCGTCGTGACCAACATCGAGGCCGACCACCTGGACTTCTTCGGTTCCGAGGAGGCCTACGTCAAGGTCTTCGACGACTTCGCGGAACTGCTCACCGAGGGCGGCACGCTGGTGGTGTGCCTCGACGATCCGGGCGCCGCGGCGCTGGCCGGACGACGCCACGCCGACCTGTCGGCACGCGGGGTGTCGGTCCTGGGCTACGGCACCGGTGCGCACGCCGGCCTCGCGCCGGGCGTTCCGCTCGTGGCCGAGCTGACCGATCTGACGTCGGTCGGCACCGGTGGGCGCGCCACCGTCACCCTGTCGCCGCCGCTGTCCGATCCCGAACAGACCCGGACCCTCACCGTCACGCTGCCGGGCCGGCACATGGCGCTCAACGCGCTCGGTGCGCTGGTCGGGTGCGCCGCGGTGGTGCCGGACACCGGTCTCGACGACCTCGTCGAGGGAGTGGAGAGCTTCGGCGGTGTCCACCGGCGTTTCGAGTTCCGCGGCGAAGCCGGGGGCGTGCGGGTCTACGACGACTACGCGCACCATCCGACCGAGGTACGGGCAGTGCTGACCGCGGCACGCACGATGACCGAGGGCGGTTCGCGCCGCGTGATCGCCGTCTTCCAGCCGCACCTGTACTCGCGCACCGCCGAGTTCGCCCCCGAGTTCGCCGAGGCGCTGAGCCTCGCGGACGAGGTGGTCGTCGCCGACGTGTACGGCGCCCGGGAGGATCCCGAGCCCGGGGTGACCGGCAAACTCATCTCCGATGCCGTGACCGCTCCCGCGGTGTTCGTCCCCAGCGTCTCGGACATCCCCGCGGCCGTCGCGGACCGCGCCCGCAGCGGCGACATCGTGCTGACCATCGGCGCCGGTGACATCACCATGCAGGCGCCGCCGATCCTGGACGCGCTGGACCGGTGAGTCGCTCCCGGCGACGCGGCGCCGAGCCGGAGCCGGCGCACTCGCAGAGTGCGCGTCGAGCCGCAGCGGCGGCCCGGCGTGACGACCGGCCCCGTCGCGGCCGTCGCTGGCTGCGGATCACCGGGATCGTTCTGGTCCTGGCCGCGATCGGCGGGCTGGTGGCCGCCGCCTATCTGTCACCGATCATGGCGGTCCGCAACATCGACGTCACCGGCAACACCACCGTGCCGCGCGAGGAGGTGCTCGCGCGCGCGGACGTCGCCGAGGGCACGCCCCTCCTGCAGGTGCACACCGCGGCGGTGGCCGGCCGGGTCGCCGCCATTCCGGCGGTCGAATCGGTGCGGGTGGACCGCCACTATCCGTCGGGCCTGGCGATCACCGTCACCGAACGCCGGCCGACCGCGCTGCTCGATCTCGGCGACGGGCGGCTGGGTGTGATGGACCGGATCGGCGTCGTCTACCGCGAGTTCGACAATCGGGACGCGCTGAAGGCGGGTCCGGCCGGCAAGGTCTTCGACGCGTTGCCGACGCTGTCGGTGCCGACGCCGGGGCCCAAGGACCCGACGACGCGGGCCGCCCTGACGGTGGTGGGGGATCTGCCGGACTGGCTGAGCCGGATCGTGGTCTCGGTGTCCGCATCGTCGCCGGCGGACGTGAAGCTGCAGCTGACCAAGAACCGCACCGCGGTGTGGGGCGACGATCAGCGCGATGCGGACAAGGCGGAGGCGTTGCAGCATCTGCTCACGCTGCAGGGGAGGACCTACAACGTGTCCAGCCCCGACTATCCGTCCGTCAGCTGATCAATTCGCGTGTCCTTCGGCGCGCCTCCTGGCCCCGCGGCCACCAGGTCAATAGCGTCATGCGCAACATCAGCGACTTGACATAACTATAACCCTTTGGTTGAGCTTTAGGGTTTGAATCGCAGGAAGGCACCATGACGCCACCCCACAACTACCTGGCCGTCATCAAGGTCGTCGGTATCGGCGGCGGCGGCGTCAATGCCGTCAACCGGATGATCGAGCAGGGTCTGAAGGGTGTTGAGTTCATCGCCATCAACACCGATGCGCAGGCGCTGCTGATCAGCGACGCCGACGTCAAGCTCGACATCGGCCGCGACTCGACCCGCGGTCTCGGCGCCGGCGCCAACCCCGAGGTGGGGCGCAAGGCCGCCGAGGACGCGCGCGACGAGATCGAGGACCTGCTGCAGGGCGCCGACATGGTCTTCGTGACCGCCGGCGAGGGCGGCGGCACCGGCACCGGTGGTGCACCGGTGGTCGCCAGCATCGCCCGCAAGCTCGGTGCGCTGACCGTCGGTGTGGTCACCCGCCCGTTCTCCTTCGAGGGCAAGCGGCGCGGCGGCCAGGCCGACGAGGGTATCGCGGCGCTGCGCGAATCCTGCGACACGCTGATCGTGATCCCGAACGACCGCCTGCTGCAGCTCGGCGACGCCCAGGTCAGCCTGATGGACGCGTTCCGCAGCGCCGACGAGGTGCTCCTCAACGGCGTTCAGGGCATCACCGACCTGATCACCACCCCGGGCCTCATCAACGTCGACTTCGCCGACGTCAAGGGCGTCATGAGCGATGCCGGCAGCGCCCTGATGGGTATCGGTGCCGCGCGCGGCGAGGACCGGGCCCGCAAGGCCGCCGAGGCCGCCATCAACTCGCCGCTGCTGGAGGCCTCGATGGAGGGCGCCAAGGGCGTGCTGCTGTCGATCGCCGGCGGCAGCGACCTGGGCCTGTTCGAGATCAACAACGCCGCCAGCCAGGTGCAGGAGGCGGCTCACGAGGACGCCAACATCATCTTCGGCACGGTGATCGACGACAACCTCGGCGACGAGGTCCGCGTCACCGTCATCGCCGCCGGATTCGAGGGCGGAGCGCCGCGCAAGCGTTCGGACGCGGGTAAGGCGCTGGGTTCGGTCGAGTCCGGCACCGCCGGTGCGGTGTCGACCGCACCGAGCGACGATCCGCTGTTCGGCTCGGCGTCGTCGACGTCCGCGGCGCAGCGATCGGGTGACCCGTTCGCCGACACCCCGCGCCGCAACTCGGTGCGCATCGACGACGACGAGGTCGACGTCCCCGACTTCATGAAGTGATGACCGACGCGTGGCGCGTACGACGCGCCGTGACCAGCCGGGCGGGAGGCGTCTCGACGGCCCCGTACGACACGTTCAATCTCGGCGACCACGTCGGGGACGACCCGGCCGCCGTCGCTGAGAACCGGGCCCGTCTGGCTCGTGACCTCGGCGTGGATCCCGGCCGCATGGTGTGGATGGAACAGATCCACAGCCGCACCGTGACCGTCGTCGACGGTCCGGTGGACGCGCCCGTTCCCGCGACCGACGCTCTGGTGACCACGCAGCCGGATCTCGCGCTGGTGGTGGTGACCGCGGACTGCGTTCCGCTGCTGCTCAGTGACGACGAGGCCGGTGTGATCGCGGCCGTCCACGCCGGCCGGATCGGTGCCCGGATCGGGATCGTGCCCGCCACCCTCGAAGCGATGTACGCCCTCGGTGCGAAGCCGGAACGGATCGGCGCGCTCCTCGGTCCGGCCGCGTCGGGTGAGCAGTACGAGGTGCCGCCGGAGATGCAGCGCGACGTCGAGCAGCATCTGCCCGGCAGTGCGTGCACCACGGCGAAGGGCACGACCGGTCTGGACCTGCGCGCCGGGATCTCCCGCCAGCTGCTGGAGGCCGGCGTGGCCGCGGTCGCGCAGGATCCGCGGTGCACGATCACCGATCAGGATCTCTTCAGTCATCGGCGCGGTGCACCGACCGGCCGGCTCGCGTCGGTGATCTGGATGGACACCGCCGCGGCGGATCCGTCGGCATGAGCGACGATCCGCGCCGCGACGAGCTCGCGCGGTCGTTGACGGCCGCCCGCGACCGGGTGGCCGCGGCCGAGATCGCCGCCGCGCGGCCGGCGGGCAGCGTGACTCTGCTGGTGGTCACCAAGTTCTTTCCCGCGCAGGACATGCTGCGTCTCCTGGATCTGGGTGCCGACGAGTTCGGTGAGAACCGTGAACCGGAGGCCGGCCGGAAGGTCGCCGAGGTCCGCGCCGAGCGTCCGCAGGCCGGCTTCGCGGTCGACATGATCGGGTCCGTGCAGCGCAAGAAGGCTCGGACGGTGGCCCGCTGGGCCCGCCGCGTCCACTCGGTCGACTCGCCCGAACTGGCGGACGCTCTGGCCGCGGGGGCCCGCCGTGCCCGTGACGAGGGTGCGCGCACCGATCGGCTCGGCGTGCTGCTGCAGGTCAGTCTCGACGGTGACATCCATCGTGGGGGAGTGCCGGAGCAGGGCCTCGACCGGCTGGCCGGTCATGTGGCGGACCTCGACGACGACCTGCGCCTGGACGGGCTGATGGTGATCGCGCCGCTCGACGGCGACGCCGAGGCGCACATGGCGCACATGGCGCGGATCCGTGAGGGCTTCGTCGACCACCATCCGCAGGCGACGGAGCTGTCGGCCGGCATGTCCGGCGACCTGGAAGCCGCGATCGCACACGGATCGACTTGTGTGCGTGTCGGAACCGCGATCATGGGCCCGCGCCCGATAACCTCACCGTAGTCACATTGGTCACAGCAGAACCATCACGACGATCTTGGAAGGCAATCCGATGACGACGATGCAGAAGTTCAAGGCATATTTCGGCATGGTGCCTCCGAGCGAGTACGACGACGACTACCTGGCCGATCCGATGACCGACGGCCTGGAGGGTCACGACGGCATGGATCCCCGCGAGCGCCGCTACATGGAGCGCTACCGCGGCGGCCAGGACGAGCCGTACTACGACGACTACGCCGACGACGGTTATGCGGACGGCTACGCCGACGACACCCGCTTCGCGCCCGATGAGAACGCCGGCCCGCTGCGCCGCTCGCCGATGGCCGAGCCCGCACCGCGCCTCGCACCGCTCTCGCGCGGTGCCGGCATGCCGGTCCGCGGCGCCAACGCGCTCGCTCCGCAGTCGCGCGGCGACATCATGGCGGAGGCCGCCGGCCGCATCACCACGCTCCGCCCGGCCGACTACGCCGAGGCCCGCACCATCGGCGAGCGTTTCCGCTCGGGCGATCCGGTGATCATCGACCTCGTGGACATGAACAACGACGAGGCCAAGCGCCTGGTCGACTTCGCCGCCGGTCTGGTCTTCGCGCTGCGCGGTTCCTTCGACAAGGTGGCGACCAAGGTGTTCCTGCTGTCGCCGGCCGGTGTCGAGGTCACCCCCGAGGATCGCCGCCGCATCGCCGAGTCGGGTTTCTCCGGACAGCACTGAAGGCCCGGATCGACAGGTCTGAGCCGGAACTGGCACTCTTGACGACGTGGGCAATTTCCTCTGGATCGTCTATCTGATCCTCTTCCTGTACTGGCTGCTGCTGATCGGCCGGATGGTCCTGGAGATCGTGCAGTCCATCGCCCGGCACTGGCGTCCGCGCGGTGCGGTGGTCGTGGTCGTGGAGACGATCTTCACGCTGACCGATCCGCCGGTGAAACTGCTTCGGCGGGTGCTCAAGCCGATCGATCTGGGATCGGTGCGACTGGATTTGTCCCTGTTTCTGGTGTTAATCGTGGTGACGATCGGAATGCGTCTCGCCCTGAGCGGCGCCGCTTCTCTGGCGCCTCTCTGAGGCCGCGGAAACGCGTATCACACCAGTTCAGCGATGTAACCGAGGTCACGTCGAGGGCGGCATCGACGCCGGATCGATACCCGAATCAGGTGGAGATTCAGTCGCGAACGTGCTGCGGGCACGCAACGAGACTTGGTCCTGCTGTGACAAGATGAGACGCTAGTTACGCAGTGCTACTGGTATTAATAGAACTGCGACCAGATTTCGACCGGGCGTTCCGATGGGTCGCTCGAAGACCAAAGGGGAAACCGAAATGCGGCTGACACCAGCTGATGTGCACAACGTCGCGTTCAGTAAACCGCCGATCGGTAAGCGGGGGTACAACGAGGACGAGGTCGATCAGTTCCTCGACTTCGTGGAGGCCGAGCTCGCGCGGTTGCTCGACGAGAACGCCGACCTGCGTCAGCGGTGCAACGAACTCGAGGGCGAACTCGCCGAGGCGCGATCGGGCGGGGGATCCGATCGCACGCAGGCGTTCGTCCAGCAGCCGGCGGCTCCCGAGGCGCCGACGATGGCCGCTCCGATCGCTCCGGTGCCCGCACCGGCACCCGTGGCCCCGGCGGCCGGCGACGTCGACGAAGACGCCGGCATCCGCGCCGCCCGCATCCTGGGCCTGGCGCAGGACACCGCCGACCGTGTGACCGCCAGCGCGCGCAGCGAGGCCGAGTCGCTTCTGACCGACGCCCGCCAGCGCAGCGACGCCATGATCGCCGAGGCGCAGGCTCAGGCCGACGCCACCGTCAACGACGCCAACCAGCGTTCGGAGGCCCTGCTCGCCGACGCGCAGACCCGCGCCGAGGTGCAGGTCCGCCAGGCGCAGGAGCGCGCCGACTTCCTGCAGCGCGACGCGGAGCAGAAGCACAGCGAGATCATGGCCACCGTCAACCAGCAGCGTGCGGTCCTCGACGGCCGTATCGAGCAGCTCAAGAACTTCGAGCGCGAGTACCGCACCCGCCTCAAGGCCTACCTGGAGAGCCAGCTCGACGAACTGCAGCAGCGTGGCAGCGCCGCCCCGGTCGATGCCGGTCAGGCATACGCGCCGGAGGCCGGCTACCCGCAGGGCTGAGGCGTAAGAGATGCTGACCCTGGCACTGGCTGCGACCCTCGTCGGGTTCGGCCTCCTGATCGTCGCCCTCGTCACCGGTACCTTCTGGCTTGCGGTGGCCTGCATCGCCGTGTGCGTGCTGGGTCTGGTGATCCTGCTGATCGACGCGTTGCGCGCGAACCGCGGTGCATCCGTCGACGACGAGCCGCTGTTCACGATCAAGGGCCGGCATCCGCACACCGACGATCCGCTGATCGCCGACGACCATTCGTCTGACGCGGCCGACGCCTCGGCCGCCGAAGCCGCGCTGGCCGCGGGCCAGGGAGCGCTCACCGCCGGGCCCCGGGGCCCGCTGGACACCAGCTCGTTCGACCCGGGTGGTGCGGATTCGTTCGCCACCGTCGCGGGTCCGGCCGAGCAGCCGTCGCCGTTCCGCCGCCCGGATCAGCCGCTCAGCGCCCCGACTCCGCCGACTCCTCCGGCCCCGTCGGCTCCTCCGGCAGCCCCGGTGGCACCCACGCCGCCGCCGGCCGCTCAGGCGCCGATCAAGGCTCCGGCGCCGTCCACCGGCGATGTCAGCGACTACGTCCGTTCGGTGACCGGTCAGGTTCCGAAGGTGACCACCGGTCAGGTTCCCCGCGTCGGCACCACCGGACAGGTTCCGAGGGTCGGCGACACCGGCCCGGTTCCGCCCGTCGAGACCGGACCTGTCTGGCCGCCGGCCGACGAGCCGCTGGCCCGCCCGACCAAGGCCGACGTGACCGAGCCCGCTGATGTCCCGGTCCCGGCAGAGCCTGCGCCCGCGTCGCCGGCCGCTCCGCCCGCCGCGTCCAATCCGTACGTGGGACGTCGTCGTGCGCGTGAGCCGGAGTTCCAGGCACCCCCGCAGCCGGCACCCGCGCAGCCGGCGCCCCAGCAGCAGATGCCGCCGGTCGCGCCGTCTCAGCAGACGCCGCCGCTGCCGGAGATCGACCGCAACGATCCGCTGGGCCTGGGCGCCCGCGCGGCCGCGCCGGCCGCACCGAACGCGCCGGCCGCACCGACCCCGCCGCCGGCACCGATGCCGGCCTCGCCGGATCCGTCGGCGCCCCAGGTTCCGGCCGACCGCGCCGTACCGCAGACGCCGCCCGCCGCGCCTGAGCAGCCTGCTCCGATCCAGGCGCCGGCGTCGTCGGATTCGGTCGTCATCCACGACCACACGGGCCCCCTGCCCAAGATCGCCTACGTCGACGACGGCGAGTAGACTTCTAGACCAGCAGCGACGATCCGGCCATCACCGGGGAGCTCCCGGAAGAACCGGACCCGCCGAGTGCGGACGTCCCCAGTAGACCCGGGCGGGTGCGGCCCGACACAGCCGCCGGAGATCACCCGGTCACCCGGGGGTCTTCACCGAGAGGCACGCTCAGCGTGCAAGCGGGGTGGTACCGCGCGATCGCCGAGAACGGCGCCGCGTCCCCGTGCCCGACACGGCACGAGGAGACGCACACGATGTCCCAGCCCGACAAGGCACGCGCTTACCCGATCGTCGACCTGACCGGCGGCACCGGGCCCGGCGCCCCGTCGTTCCCGGATCTGGAGGAGAAGGTCCTCGACTACTGGGACCACGACGGCACCTTCGCGGCCTCGATCGCCAACCGTGCCGACGCCCCCGAGTTCGTCTTCTACGACGGCCCGCCGTTCGCGAACGGTCTGCCGCACTACGGCCATCTGCTGACCGGCTATGTCAAGGACATCGTTCCGCGCTACCAGACGATGCGCGGTAAGCGCGTCGAACGCCGCTTCGGGTGGGACACCCACGGCCTGCCCGCCGAACTCGAAGCCGAGCGGCAGCTGGGGATCACCGACAAGTCGGAGATCGAGACGATGGGTGTCGAGAAGTTCAACGACTACTGCCGTGATTCGGTGCTGCGCTACACCGGGGAGTGGCGCAACTATGTCACCCGTCAGGCGCGCTGGGTGGACTTCGACAACGACTACAAGACGCTTGATCTGAGTTTCATGGAGTCGGTGATGTGGGCGTTCAAACGTCTGCACGAGAAGGGCCTGATCTACCAGGGATACCGTGTGCTGCCGTACTCCTGGTACGAGCAGACGCCGCTGTCGAATCAGGAGGCCAAGCTCGACGACGCCTACCGGATGCGTCAGGATCCGGCGCTGACCGTGACGATGCCGTTGACGGCACCCGGTTCGGCTCTGGACGGCGTGAACGCTCTCATCTGGACCACCACGCCGTGGACGCTGCCGTCGAACCTGGCGATCGCGGTGCACCCGGACACCGAGTACTCGCATGTGCGTACCTCCGGCGGCGACGACTACCTGCTGGCGTCGGCGCTGGTCGGCGCGTACGCCAAGGAACTCGGATCATCCGAGGACGGCGAGACGGAGATCGTCGGCACCTACCGGGGCAGTGACCTGGCGGGACTGAGCTACACGCCGCCGTTCGACTTCTTCCTCGGCCACCCGAACTCGCACAAGATCCTCACCGCCGACTACGTGACCACCGACAGCGGCACCGGTGTGGTGCATCTGGCGCCCGCGTTCGGCGAGGAGGACATGGACGTCGCGACGGCGAACGGGATCGAGGTGGTGCAGCCGCTCGATCCGGGTGGCCGTTTCACCGACCAGGTTCCGCCGTACGAGGGCCAGATGGTGTTCGACGCCAACCCGAACATCATCAAGGACCTCAAGGAGTCCGGACGTGTGCTGCGGCACGAGACCATCGAGCACTCCTACCCGCATTCCTGGCGTTCCGGCCAGCCGCTGATCTACATGGCGGTGCCGTCGTGGTTCGTGAAGGTCACCGACATCAAGGACCGAATGCTGGAGCTCAACCAGGAGATCACCTGGTCGCCGGCTCACATCAAGGACGGCCAGTTCGGTAGGTGGCTGGAGGGCGCCAAGGATTGGAACATCAGCCGCAACCGGTATTGGGGTGCGCCGATCCCGGTGTGGGTGTCGGACGATCCCGCCTACCCCCGGGTGGACGTGTACGGCAGCCTGGACGATCTGGAGCGCGACTTCGGGGTGCGCCCGGACAATCTGCATCGCCCGTACATCGACGAGCTGACCCGCCCGAATCCGGACGATCCGACCGGGACGTCGACCATGCGACGGGTGCCGGAGGTCCTGGACTGCTGGTTCGAGTCCGGTTCGATGCCGTACGCCCAGGTGCACTACCCGTTCGAGAACACGGACTGGTTCGACGGCGGCAACGGCGAGACCGCCCACAATCCGGGCGATTTCATCGTCGAATACAACGGTCAGACGCGCGGCTGGTTCTACAACCTGCACGTGCTGGCGACCGCTCTGTTCGACCGGCCGGCGTTTAAGACGGTGGCCGCCCACGGCATCGTGCTGGGCGACGACGGCCAGAAGATGAGCAAGAGCAAGCGGAACTATCCGGACGTCAACGAGGTCTTCGACCGTGACGGCTCGGATGCCATGCGCTGGTTCCTGATGGCGAGCCCGATCCTGCGGGGCGGCAATCTGGTCGTCACCGAACGCGGTATCCGTGAGGGTGTACGCCAGGCGCTGCTGCCGATGTGGAACGCCTACAGCTTCCTGCAGCTGTATGCGGACCGTCCGGCCACCTGGCGGACCGATTCGCAGAACGTCCTGGACCGGTACATCCTCGCGAAGCTGGCCGTCACCCGCGACGAGATCACCGAGGCGCTCGACACCTACGACATCGCGGGCGCCTGCGAAAGCTTCCGGGTGTTCTGCGAGTCGTTGACCAACTGGTACGTGCGGCGCTCCCGCGCCCGGTTCTGGGCCGGCCAGGACGCCGATCCGGACGCCTTCGACACCCTGTACACGGTGCTCGAGGTGGCGGGCCGTCTCGCCGCCCCGCTGCTGCCGCTGGCGACGGAGGCCATGTGGCGTGGTCTGACCGGTGGCCGGTCGGTCCATCTCACCGATTGGCCGGAGGCCGGCGACCTGCCGGCGGACCCCGATCTGGTGGCTGCGATGGATGAGGTCCAGTCGGTGTGTTCGACGGCGTCGAGTGTCCGCAAGGCCAACAAGCTGCGCGTCCGGCTGCCGTTGCAGACGCTGACCGTGGCGTCGCCGACCGCGCAGCGGCTGGCGCCGTTCACCGATCTGATCGCCGACGAGATGAACGTCAAGAAGGTGGAGCTGTCCACCGACGTCGACGCCTACGGCAAGGTCGAGGTGGCGGTCAACGCCCGTGCGGCCGGTCCGCGGATCGGCAAGGACGTGCAGCGGGTCATCAAGGCCGTCAAGTCCGGCGACTACGAACTGACGACCGTCGACGGCGAGCCCGTCGTGGTGGCCGACGGCATCGAGCTGCGCGGGGAGGAGTTCACCCGCAAGCTGGTGGCGGCGTCACCGGATTCGACGGCCGAACTGCCGAGCGGCACCGGCCTGGTGGTCCTGGACACCATGGTCACCCCGGAACTCGAAGCCGAGGGCTGGGCGAAGGACCGGGTCCGCGAGCTGCAGGAGGCCCGCCGCAACCTGGGTCTGGACGTCTCGGACCGGATCACGGTGCGTCTCGTCGTCCCGGCCGACAAGGCGGACGTCGCCGAGACGCACGCCGGACTGATCGCCGGCGAGATCCTGGCGACGACGTTCGACGTGGCGACCGGCGACGCCGGCGCCATCGAGCTGGGTGACGGGGTCAGCGCGGACGTCGCCAAGGCGTGACTCAGCCGAGGTCGTCGGCCGATTCCACGACGACTCCGTACAGGTCGTTGATGGTGGCGAGGGCGCTTCGGTGAAGCTCTGCAGCGGTCACGGCGCCGGCCGCACTCTGTAGAGGACGGGTGGCGCAGGCGTCGGCGACGACCGTCACCGCAGATCCATGGAGGAAGCCGCCCTCCGAGGTGAACGTGACGCACATGTGGGTCATGAATCCGATCACGATCACATTCGCGTGGCCGGCCTCATCGACCAGTTCTCCGAGATCGGTGCCGACGAAGGCGTTCGGTGCAGTCTTGACGACGATCGGTTCGCCGGTCACCGGCGCGACGCTCGGATGGATGGCGCCGATGTCCGTGTGAATGTCGTACGGGGATCCGGGGCCGCCGTCGTGAACCACATGGATCACCGGCGTGCCCGCCGCACGTGCGCGACGCAGGAGATCGGCGGCAGCGTCGAGGGCCGGAGCCCAGCCCTCGAGTTCCATCACGCCTCGGGTGTAGGTGTTCTGGTAGTCGACGAGTATCAGGGTCGATTCGGTCGGTACAGCCGGGGTGCGGTTGAGGCCGTTGATGTCGCGGAGCGTTGTCGTTGTCATGGGTTCTACGCTAGGAACCGAACAGAATGTCGGCAATGACATGGAACCCGCAGAAAACGACATGATGTCTTCGTGGTCGGCGGCGAAGAGGAGAGTGGTGACGGTGACATCGCGGTTGATCGTCGTGGCGCTGTTCGATCGGGTCGATCTGCTCGATGTGACCGGGCCGCCGGAAGTGTTCTCCCTGCTGCAGCGGGAGATGACCGAACCGACAGGTTACGAGGTGGTTCTCGCGGCGCCGACGGCCGAGCCGGTCGAGACGTCCGCCGGTGTTCGCGTGCTCCCGGATGCGACGTTCGACCAGGTGGCTCGGCGTCGCATCGACACGTTGATCGTGCCGGGGTCGGTGGACATCGATGAGCGGCGACGGGTGCGTGCGCTCGCCGACCCGGTGATCGTCGACTGGGTGCAACGGTTGGCACCACGCGCGAGGCGCGTCGCATCCGTGTGCGTAGGTGCTCACGTTCTGGCCGGTGCCGGACTGCTGGAGGGCCGGCGTGCGACGACGCACTGGTCGACGGCCGATCAGCTGGCGCGGGAACATCCCGAGGTGTCCGTCGACCCGGACCCGATCTTCATCCGCGACGGTGACGTGTGGACCGGTGCGGGCTTGACGGCCTGCCTGGACTTGAGCCTCGCGCTGGTTGCCGAGGACTTCGGCCAGGAGTATGCGCTGCGCGTGGCACGGAATCTGGTGATGTTTCTCCAACGGCCCGGCGGACAGAGTCAGTTCAGCGTGGCACTCGACCCGGTGTCGACGACCCGGCGAGTGGAGGACATCCGGCAGTACATCGCCGCACATCTGGCAGACCCGCTGACCGTCCCCGGTCTCGCGGAGCAACTGCACGTCAGTGATCGTCAACTCACCCGCATCTTCAAGACGGAACTCGGTACGACCCCGGCGGCCTACATCGAATCCGTGCGCGTGGAGGCGGCCCGGAACAGGCTCGAGAACAGTGACGACACACTCGACCGGATAGCGGGCGCCTGCGGGTTCGGTTCTGTGGACACACTCGCGCGGGCGTTTCGGAGGCGGGTCGGCGTGACGCCCACCGAGTACCGGCATCGGTTCCGGGCGGTCTCAGACGGCTGATTCCGCCCGCAGTCCGGCGACGGCGACCGGTTCGGGGTATCGGGCCGGCAGGTCGTCGCCCGACGATTCGCCGCGCAGCCGCCGCCCGATCCACGGTGCAAGGAAGTCCTTCGCCCAGGCGGCGTCCCCGGCGATCCGTTGCCGGCGCGACTGGACCGGGACGTCGGGGAGGGGCAGCGGTGCCAGCGAATGCGGCACACCGAGGGCATCGAGCACGGCGATCGCCATGCGCTGGTGTCCCGCCGGTGACATGTGGAGCCGATCCACGGCCCACATGCGCGGGTCCTGGAAGTCGCGGATGCGCCAGTAGTCGACCAGTACGGTGCCGTGGCGGTCGGCGATCTCCCGCATGCCCTCGGCGAGGATCGCGAAGCGTCCGCGCAGCGCACCGAAGATCGGGACGTCGCCGGTGTCGTGCGGGGTGAAGATCGCGACCGTCGCTCCGGTGCCGACCAGCGTGGCCACCGCGGCGTCGTAGTAGTTCAGCAGGTCGTCGAAGTCGACGGTGGGCCGCAGCACATCGTTGCCGCCGGCGTGCACCGTCACCAGGTCCGGCGCCATGGCGATCGCCGGATCGACCTGCCGATCCACGATGGGCTTGAGTTTGAGGCCCCGGATCGCGAGGTTCGCGTACTCGACGCCGCCGAACGCCTCATCCAGCGCGTACGCGACCCGGTCGGCCCAGCCGCGCACACCGTTCGGGAGGCTGGGATCGTCGTCTCCGACGCCTTCGGTGAACGAGTCGCCGAGGGCGACGTAACGGGAGAAGGTCACGGGAGGAGAGGCTACGCCGCGCTCAGGAGATCTACCCTGGGGGCATGTCCGACGACCTGGAACGCGTCCAGCGCTGGGTGGCCTCCGGCGGACACGTCCGGATGTCCGCTGCCCGCGACGACGCCACCGTGATCACCCTGATCACCTGCGACGGCGGCGAAGAGATGGACCGATTCGTCACCCGCGACCCGTCCATCGTCAGCTGGTGCGAACAGCACGATGCGTGAACGCGTCGCCCGGTCAGAACGGCGGCGGTCCGTCGTCGGCGAATGCCGGGATCGTCGCCTGTTCATCGGTTCGCTCGTTGAGCTGGTTCGTCCGCTCGTTGAGCCTGTCGAAGCGAGCTCGCCGGTTCTGGGCACGCAGCTGCATCCGGTAGGCGTGTTTGGCCTCCGTGCGGGTTTGGGTGCGTGTGGGTTCGGCTCCTTTCGACCCTTCGACCGCGTGTCGGAGCAAGCTCCGCCACGCATGCTCAGGGCACCGCACGCTCAAGGGGCGTTGCGGTGTGCTCGAGGAGCGTTGTGGTGCAGTCCCGTTCGCTGGGTCTGTTGACCCGCTCCTTGAGCTTGTCGAAAGGAGATCCTGGGGCGGTCCATGCCGGCACGGAATCAACCCCAAACCAGGCAACAGCCAGGTGTTGGCTGCCCGGGTCCGGGAGACGAATCCCTCGGGAGTGGTGACTTCGGTCCAGATCTGTCCGTTCGCGTCGATGACCTGATCATCGAGGAACCCGTCGGCGAAGGTTTTGATCTGGTGGTGGAACACGCATTTCGGGTTGAGGTTGCACCAACACGTCGCACCACCGGTTTCGGGATCGTGGTGGTTGTACTCGGTCACGTGATCGAGCTGGCACCGCGAAGCCGGGCGTGAACAACCCGGCCAGGTGCAGGTTCCGAACAAACCACGCACCACCGTGTCCAACAGGGCAGTAGGCCGATACGGATCCGCCGCCTGCGCAGTGTGATCAGCGAGCCGCGTCAGGTCGAGGGGCCGCACGACGGTGCCGGGCGTCGACGCGATGTCGCGGACGTGGTCGGCGGAGATGGTTCCGTGCCCGTCGAGGTGCCCGGGCGTATCCCCGCCCTCAAGCGTGGATCCGTCGGTGATGACGTTCACGACAATCCGGGAACCGGGACCAGTGCCGTCCCCGGTCAACAAGTCGAAGGCCGCGTCAGCGCGGCGGCGCCCACTACTGCGGGTGTCAGTCTCCCCGGTCTTCTGAGATGCGGCGGTGATCGCGGCGTCCATGACCGCAATTCGTTCAGCGGTATCGGTGATTTCCAGGACCGCCATGCCTCCGCGGATCGGATAACTCACCACTCCAGCGTTCTTCTTGGCTGCTTCGCGTTCGGCGCGGGCTGCGTCGGCGTCGAGGTCGGCGACGATCCGGCGGGCGAGGTCGGCCACGGCGGTCACGGTGCGTATGCCGGAGGCGGTGAGTTCGTCGGCGATCCGGTGATCGATCTGCACCATCACGGCTGGGTCGATGACGGCGGTGGTTTCGAACACCACGGCAGAGAATGCGCGGGGACTGAGAATCCCGTCTCGCAGTAGTAGGCCGGTGTGTGGCAGGCGGTGGCGCAGGGCTTCGCCTTCGGTTACCAGTTTCTCAGCCAGGTACGTGCTGACCGCCAGGGTGGTGGCGATACTGGTGGCCAGTTTCGTGCGCGGGTCGCACAGACGGGTGAACTCGGTCGAGTTCTCCGCGGTTGCTGGATCAATCGGTGCGCGTCGTTCGAGGAGGTCGGCGACCGCGTTCAGGCGTCGCCACATCAGATACGACTCACCCTCACACGTCGCGACCAGTTGATTGATCGCGGCCACGTCAGCGTCATGATCGGACAGCCCGTCCGGTACCGGTCCTAAACCCAGGGGTGTGAGGTCGGCATCACGCCAGCGTTTCGGACTGGACGACTGCTTGCGTCGACTCATGTTCACCCCCTCGAACTAGAACAGGTGTTCGACTACCTTCTAGTTTACGCAGGCCTACGACAATTTCCAGGCCGGCCGGGGAGGGGATTGCTCCAACGTTTCGGCTGGAACTTTGGAGGGTATTGAGGGAACCGGGCTCAGGCCGGCACGACCAAGGTCAGTTGCCGTGTGAGCTGGGCGTCGAACGCTGCGGCGGGGTCGGTGAACGTGTCGGTTCCCAGGCCGCCGGTCACCTCCTGGCCGACCGCGCCGATGAGCCAGGTCCAGAGTCCGAGGGCGTTCAGAACGGTGCCCGGTGAGAGCGTGTGACCGAATTCGTCGGCGATCCGGCTCAGGTCGTCGTTCAGTGCGGCCGGCACCGTCGGGGCGGCGTCGCCTGCAGCCTCGGCGATCAGGCCCAGCAGGATGGCGATGACGCGTGTTCCGGGCTCGTTGGTGCGTTCCGGGGGAGCGTGATAGCCGGGAACCGGGCTGCCGTACAGCAGCGCGAACTCGGTGGGATGGTCGAGGGCCCAGCGCCGGAAGCCGTGCGCGGCGGCGGCCAGCCGGGCGACGGCGTCGCCGGAATCGGCGTCGACCGCGCGGCGGACGGCATCGGCGAGATCGGTGTACGCGGCGACGACCAGTCGCGTCAGCAACTCGTCGCGGCTGTCGACGTAGCGGTACACCGCGGACGACACCATGCCGAGTTCACGGGCGATCGCGCGGACCGAGAGCGCGGCGGCGCCGACCTCGGCGAGCTGGGCGCGGCCGAGGTCGAGGATCTGCTGGTCGATCTGCTGTCGACGGAGTGCCCGGGGACCTGTCATGCCCCGATCATGCCATATCGAGAGCGGTGCTCTTGAAATATCGGCACCGAGGGTGCACTCTCAAAACGAGAGCAGTGCTCACAGAATGGAGAATCCAATGACCACCAGCGATTCCACACCCCTCACCGCCACCGACCGGGCGGTCAACAGCACCGTCCGATGGTTCGCCGACCGCGGCGTGAACCTCGCCGGCGCCCAGACGCTCACCGTCACCGGCCGTATCTCCGGGAATCCGCACCGGATCCCGGTCAACCCGCTCACCGTCGACGGACGACGCTTCCTCGTCGCACCCCGTGGCGTGACCGACTGGGTGCGCAACGTGCGTGTGGATCCGCGCGCCGAACTGCGACGCGGCCGTCGTGCGACCCCGGTCGTCCTGACCGAGAGCACCGACCTCGCCCTCAAGACCGCGGTCGTGGAGGAATACCTCTCGAAGTGGGCGTGGGAGGTCGGACGCCTGCTGCCGGCCGGACTGACAGCCGACTCCAGCCCGCAGACCCTGGCCGAGCACCTTCCGGTCTTCGAGGTCCAGACACCGTCCTGACCGCCGATACGATGAGGCGGTGACGCCCGACCCCACCGAGACCAGTGCGCGGTGGGTGCTGCACATCGATATGGACGCCTTCTTCACCTCCGTCGAACAGCTCACCCGACCCACCCTGGCCGGACGGCCTGTTCTGGTCGGCGGGCACGGCGGCCGCGGGGTGGTCGCCGGCGCCAGCTACGAGGCCCGCGAGTTCGGGGCGAGGTCCGCGATGCCGATGCACGAGGCCATCCGGATGGTGGGGCCGTCCGCGGTCGTCCTGCCCGGACGGATCGGCGTCTATCGGGCGGTCAGCGCCCGCGTGTTCGCCGTCATCCGCAGGTTCGTGCCGGTCATCGAGACGCTCTCGTTCGACGAGGCGTTCGGAGAACCTGCCGAACTGGCCGGAGCGACGGTCGCCGACGCCGAGGCGTTCGCCCAGCGGCTGCGCACCGCGATCCGGGACGAGGTGGATCTGCCGGCCTCGGTCGGATTCGGCTCCGGCAAGCAGATCGCGAAGATCGCCTCCGGTGAAGCGAAGCCCGACGGGGTCGCGGTGATCGCCCCGAGCCGTGAGCTGGACTTCCTGCAGCGGCTTCCGGTGCGGAAACTCTGGGGAATCGGGCCCGTCTCCGAAGAGAAGCTGACCAGGCTGGGCATCGAGACCATCGGGGACCTCGCCGCGATGGCCGACGCCGAAGTGGTCTCGGTCCTCGGCGGCACACTCGGGCCCGCACTGCATCGCTTGGCACAGGGCGTCGACGACCGCCCGGTCGCCGAGCGCGCCGAAGCCAAACAGATCAGCGCGGAGTCGACCTTCGCCACCGACATCGTGGACCTGCCCGGATTGAGGGCCGCGGTGTCCGGCGCCGCGCACGACGCGCATCGGCGTCTGCTGAGTGACGGCCGCGGTGCCCGCACAGTGGTCGTCAAACTCCGGCGCGCGGACATGAGCATCCTGACGCGCTCGGTCACCCTGCCCACCGCGAGCACCGACCTCGACGTGCTCGCGGCGGCCGCCCAGCGGGTGGTTCTGGATCCGCTCGAGATCGGCCCGATCCGCCTCGTCGGCGTCGGCTACTCGGGCCTGTCCGACACCGAGCAGTACAGCCTGTTCCCCGACCTGGACGACTCCGGACAGACGGCACCGGCGGCCCCCGTCGATCCCGATCCGGGAGTCCAGAAGACCGGTGCCGGCCAGGGCTGGCGCACCGGGACCGACGTCGTGCATCCCGACTACGGGCACGGCTGGGTGCAGGGCGGCGGCCACGGCTTCGTCACCGTGCGTTTCGAAACCCGCACCAGCGGGCCCGGTCGTGCGGTCAACTTCCGGACACCCGCCGACGGACTCGAACTCGCGGACCCGACCGACTCGCTCGACTGGGAGTCCGCGTCGCCCGAGTCAGGACCCGGAGGGGCTGGAGGCGCTGAAGAAGTCGGCGATCTCTGACCCCGACGCACCGGTCGTCAACAGCGCGATCAGCGCCATCCGGGCCTGCGGGGCCCGCAGCCACGGGGAGATGATCGCACCGGCCCGCGCCAGGTCGACGCCGCCGCCACCGCCGCCGTAGGCCGCTTCGACCTGGCCGTACGGCACCCGGGTGGACACCACGACCGTCACGTTGCGCTGACTGGCCAGGGCCACTTCGGCGGTGATGTCGGGGTGAGTGTTGCCCGAACCGGTCGCCGACAGGACGATTCCGCCGGCCCGCTGGGCGACCGCCGCCGCGATCAGACCGGGGGAGACGCCCGGGTAGAGCGCCAGCAGGTCGACGCGCGCCGGATTTCCGTGCGGCACCGCATCGGCGATCAGCGGCCGGGGCAGGTTCTCGTGGACGGTGTCGAAGGCCGCCGTCTCGGTGGTGGACACCTTGAAGGTGCCGCGCGCGCCGAGGACACGCCCGCCGAGCGCGATCAGCACGCCGCGTCCCCGGCTGTCGTCGTCGGCGGCGAGCGCCGCCGCGGCGGCGATGTTGGCCGGGCCGTCGGACTTCGGATGGTCGGTCGGGTACTGGGCGCCGGTGAACACCACCGGGCGGGGATCGCCGGCGAAGACGTCGGCCAGGAACGCCGTCTCTTCGAGGGTGTCGGTGCCGTGGGTGACGACCACGCCGGTGACGGCGTCGTCGGCGAGCGCGTCGGCGATGGCCTGGACCACGGCGAACTGGTCGCGGACCGTCATGGCCGAGGAGTCGACGGTCATCAGGTCGACGGCGGAGACGTCGACGCCGTCCACCTGCGGCACGAGGTCGTCGGCGTGCAGGACCGGGACCGCTCCGTGCTCGGTGGTGCGAGAGGCGGCTGTGCCGCCCGTGGTGATCATCACTACCCGGCGCCGGTTCATGACCCGATTCTGGCATCGATCCGCGTTCCCCGGGGAGGGGTCGAGGGTGCAGCCCGCGGAAATCTGTGTCGCGTGTTACCGGTGTGCTCTTGGTTCCAGTTAAGGATTCTTTGGCATAGTGGTCTGGTCTTAGCCCGACCGGAACGGCCGGGCCGATGTCTATGGAGGATTGATTCGGTGAATATCCGCAAGATCGCGATCAGCGGCGTGCTGCTGGGCACCCTCGGCCTGACCGCCGCCTGTGGCGGTTCGGACGACTCCGGCGTGCCGCCGGTGCCGCCGGTGAGCACCACCAGTTCGGCCGCGGCCTCGAGCGCGCCGGCGAACAGCCTGGACGCCGAGCTGACCAACAAGAGCAAGCGTCCCAGCGTCGACGCCCTGAACGAGATGCTGCAGGAAGCGCTCGACCCGAAGATCCCGGCCAAGGACAAGACCGACCTGGTCGAGGGCTCCGAAGTCGACCCGTCGCTGTTCAACCAGCTGGTGAAGGCCGCCAAGGAAAATCCCGACGTCACCTACAAGATCAAGCGTCCGATCACCCCGGACGGCCCCGGCAAGGCGAAGGTGAAGGTGGAGGTCAAGCTCCCCGACAACCCGCCCACCAAGATGGACGCCGGCATCGTCTACGACAACGGCCGCTGGAAGCTGTCCAAGGATACCGTCTGCCCGCTGCTGATCGCCAACAACGTTCAGACGCCGCTGTGCCCGGACTCGACCAAGAAGCCGAGCGCCAAGAAGAAGGCTCCCGCCGCCGCGAACTGACGCAACGCACCGCTGACGAGACCGCCGCCGATCCTCGGATCGGCGGCGGTCTCGTCACGCCGTCGGCTTCCAGGTGACGGTCAGTGCCGTCTGCTGCAGGATCGGCTTCGACTGATCGTCGCCGACCAGTTCGCGGGCGCCGGCGAGCTTGAGTTCGCCGTCCACCGGCAGCAGATCGGCCAGATCGACGGTCATCGTGCCGGTGCCGGAGTTGGAGAACTTGGTCATGTCCAGCGTGTCGGTGGAGCCGGGAATCCGGAACACCGAGTCGACCGGCGCCTCGTCGACCCGCACGTCCAGCACCAGGCGAGTGCCCTCCCACGACCGCAGCGTCACGGTCATCGTCTGGGTGACGGTGGTGGCGGCGGCGAGGGTGCGGACCGACGTCCAGGTGGCGCCCGGCCCGACGGCGGTCGTGGGCAGCGGGACGTCGTAGCTGAACGCGCTCACCAGCGACTGCTCGACCGCACGGCTGGCGGCGGGCGACGCCGAATCGGGGGTCGCGATCTTCAGCGACATCGGGGCCAGCCCGTCGGCGAACGACAGTGACGCGGCGGCGCCGTTCATCACCCGGAGGGAGGGGGAGAGGGCGTCGTCGGGGGACGTCGGGGTCCCGAACGTGAACTGGGCGCGGCGCGGATCGGAGCAGCCGGCCCGCACCGTCAGCGGCGTCGTGAGGGTTTCGGCGGTGGCCTGCACACCGTCGTTGCCGGAGGCCACCGAGTTCTCGGTCGACTCGGTGGTCAGCGTGACCTTCTGCGGCGCGTCGGTCCGCGGTCGGGACGCCGGCACACGCAGATCGCCGGTCCCGGGATTCGTCACCGTCACCTGTGCCGGGGGCAGCTCGATCGACCGGGCGTCGTCGGTCCGCGACGTGCTGAAACAGCCGCCCTCGTCGGTGGACGGCGACGACGACGAACAGCCGGACAGCACGAGCGAGGTCGCCGCCAGGACGGCGGCGGCCGCCGGAACGGTACGGCGGCGAGCAGAGGAGGCGATCACGACCTCCACGCTATCGGGTGGGCGAGTGGCCTCCGAGTGGGCCCGGCATGGACAATCGAAGGCATGAAGTCCCGTACCCGGCGTCTGCTGACCGCCCTCGCCCTGATCGCGGTGACCGCCTACCTGCTGGACGTGTTCAGCAAGATCCTCGTGGTGGCCACGCTGACGCCGGATCAGCCGGTCCACATCATCGGCGACTTCGTCACCCTCGATCTGATCCGCAACAGCGGTGCCGCCTTCTCGATGGGCACCCGATACACCTGGATCCTCACCGCCATCGCCCTCGGTGTGGTGATCGCGATCATCCGGCTCTCCCGCAAGCTGGGCTCGCTGGGCTGGGCGATCGGCCTCGGCCTGATTCTCGGCGGGGCGCTCGGCAACCTGACCGACCGGTTCCTCCGCGCCCCCGGACCCGGCCGCGGCCACGTGGTCGACTTCATCTCGGTCGGCTGGTGGCCGGTGTTCAACCTCGCCGACTCGGCGGTGGTGTGCGGCGCCGTGCTGCTGGTGGTGCTCACGCTGCTCGGATTCGACTACGACGGCACCCGTTCCGGGTGGGCCGCGCGCCGTCGCCGGCACGAGACGCCGGCCGGGGACGAGCGCGACGACGAGGCCGCCGATGCGTGAGTCGCGGGCGATGCCGGTGCCGGACGGGCTCGACGGCATGCGGGTGGACGCGGGCGTGGCCCGTCTCCTCGGCGTCTCGCGCACGGTGGCCGCGGGCCTCGCCGACGACGGCGACATCACCATCGACGGCGTCGCCGTCGCCAAATCGCACAAGCTGGCCGCCGGTGCCTGGCTCGACGTGACCCTGCCCGAACCCGAGCAGCCGTTGCGCGTGGAGCCGACACCGGTCGACGACCTGGACGTCCTCTATCACGACAGCGACATCATCGTGGTCGACAAGCCGCCCGGCGTCGCCGCGCATCCGTCGCAGGGCTGGACCGGCCCGACCGTGGTCGGTGCCCTCGACGCCGCCGGCTTCCGCATCTCCACATCGGGGGCCGCCGAACGCCAGGGGATCGTGTCCCGTCTGGACGTCGGCACCTCCGGGGTGATGGTGCTGGCCGCCTCCGAGCATGCGTACACGGTGCTCAAGCGCGCGTTCAAACACCGCACGGTGGAGAAGGTGTACCACGCCGTCGTCCAGGGCCGTCTCGATCCGCCGGAGGGCACCATCGACGCCCCGATCGGCCGGCATCCCGGCTCGGACTGGCGGTTCGCGGTCACCGATCGCGGCAAGGAGTCGGTCACCCACTACGACACCCTCGAGATGTTCGCGGCGGCCTCACTGCTCGACATCCATCTGGAGACCGGGCGCACCCATCAGATCCGGGTGCACTTCTCGGCGCTGCACCATCCCTGTGTCGGCGACCCCACCTACGGTGCGGATCCGAAGCTGGCGGCACGCCTCGGCCTGGACCGTCAATGGCTTCATGCACGGTCGCTGGCGTTCGCACACCCCGCGGACGGTCGCCGCGTGCAGTTCACCGCGCCCTACCCGGCCGATCTTCGGCACGCCCTCGACGTCCTCCGTGATGTCTGACCTCGCCGACGCCGCCGACGGCCGGCACCGGACGCTCGTGTTCGTCCGCGCCACCGGTCACGTCGCCTGGTGGATCTTCGTGCTGAGCGCGGTGTTCACCGTGCCGGCGCTCGGCGCGACGGTCATGATGCCCCGCCGCTACGCCGACTATCTGCCGTCCGACGGCGCCGATCTCGGCTGGACCGCATACACGCCTCTGCACGGTGAGCTCATGCTGAGCAGCTCGGCCTTCTCGGTGTCGAACACGTTCGCGACGCTCGCTCTGGTCGCGCTCGGCGTGGTGGTCCTCGCGGCCGTCGCCGAGGCGATCGTCGGCGGTCGATGGGGTACCGGCATCGCCACCGTCGCGGCCCCGGTGATCGGTGCGGTGCTGGTCTATCTCGGCGTGAACGGCGGCTGGGGCGGGGTGTTCCTGCGACCGGAACTGGTCTTCGCGCTCGTGCTCGCGGGTGTCGCGATCCGTGAGGTGTGGAGCCGCGCGCTGGCTCCGACGCGGGCCTGAAACCGGCCCGCCGCCAACCCCGTATTTCCCATCTGTCACACCCTGGCGAGCCGCGCTGATTCTGTCGGAGGCGAGCCCTACAGTGGACACGTCCTCTCGCCTCGCGGGAGGCACCCGTCCGTCCGTGATCTCTAGGAGCCGCGCAGTGTCCGGATCTTTCGTCCACCTGCACAATCACACCGAGTACTCCATGCTCGACGGTGCGGCGAAGGTCAACCCCCTGCTCTCCGAGGCGGAACGTCTGGGCATGACCGCGATCGGCATGACCGACCACGGCAACATGTACGGCGCCAGCGAGTTCTATAACTCGGCCGTCAAGCACGGAATCAAGCCGATCATCGGCATCGAGGCGTACATCGCACCCGAGTCCCGTTTCAACACCAAGCGCGTGCTCTGGGGCAGCCGCGACCAGAAGGACGACGACGTCTCCGGTTCGGGCGCCTACACCCACATGACGATGGTCGCCGAGAACGCGACGGGTCTGCGGAACCTGTTCAAACTCTCGTCGCTGGCCTCGATCGAGGGGCAGCTCGGCAAGTGGGCGCGCATGGACGCCGAACTCATCGCGCAGCACTCCGCCGGCATCATCGCGACCACCGGCTGCCCGTCCGGTGAGGTCCAGACCCGCCTGCGTCTGGGCCACGAGGCGGAGGCCCTCGAGGCGGCCGCGAAATGGCAGGACATCTTCGGCAAGGAGAACTTCTACCTCGAGCTGATGGAGCACGGTCTCGAGATCGAGACCCGGGTGCGAGACGGTCTGCTCGAGATCGGCCGCAAGCTCGGAATCAAACCGCTCGTCACCAACGACTGCCACTACGTCACCCAGCACGACGCCGGCGCGCACGAGGCGCTGCTGTGCGTGCAGACCGGCAAGACCCTGTCGGATCCGACGCGGTTCAAGTTAGACGGCGACGGCTACTACCTGAAGTCGGCGGAGGAGATGCGCCGGCTGTGGGACGACGTGGTTCCCGGCGGCTGCGACAACACCGTCGAGATCGGTGAGCGCGTCCAGTCCTACGAGGACGTCTTCACCCACCGTGACCGGATGCCGGTCTTCCCGGTGCCCGAAGGCCACACCCAGGAGACCTGGCTGAAGAAGGAGGTGCAGGACGGTCTGCGCCGCCGTTTCGATCCGGACCCGGTGCCCACCGCCTACGCCGAGCGCGCCGAGTACGAACTGGGCGTCATCAATCAGATGGGCTTCCCGGCCTACTTCCTGGTGGTCGGCGACCTGATCGCCCATGCCCTCGAGGTCGGTATCCGCGTCGGACCGGGCCGAGGTTCGGCGGCCGGTTCACTGGTGGCGTGGGCCTTGGGGATCACGAACATCGATCCGATCCCGCACGGCCTGCTGTTCGAGCGATTCCTGAACCCCGAACGCGTGTCGATGCCCGATATCGACATCGACTTCGACGATCGCCGGCGCGGTGAGATGGTGCGGTACGCCAGCGAGAAGTGGGGCGAGGACAAGGTCGCCCAGGTCATCACGTTCGGCACGATCAAGACGAAGGCCGCGATCAAGGACTCGGCCCGCGTCCAGTTCGGTCAGCCGGGCTACGCGATCGCCGACCGCATCGCCAAGGCGCTGCCGCCGCCCGTCGCGGCCAAGGACATCTCGGTCCGCGGCATCACCGATCCGAACGACGAACGCTACGGCGAGGCCGCCGAGGTCCGGGCCCTGGTCGAGACCGACCCCGAGGTCAAGAAGATCTACGACACGGCGCTCGGTCTGGAAGGCCTGATCCGCAACGCCGGCGTCCACGCCTGCGCGGTGATCATGTCGTCCGAGCCGCTGACCGACGCCATCCCGGTGTGGAAACGGCCGCAGGACGGCGCCATCATCACCGGCTGGGACTATCCGTCGTGTGAGGCCATCGGCCTGCTGAAGATGGACTTCCTGGGTCTGCGCAACCTCACCGTGATCGGTGACGCCCTGGAGATGATCAAGGCGAACCGCGGAATCGATCTCGATCTGGACAAGCTCGAACTCGACGACGCCAAGACCTACGAGCTCCTCGCGCGCGGTGACACGCTGGGCGTGTTCCAGCTCGACGGCGGCGGCATGCGCGAACTCCTGAAGATGATGCAGCCGACCGGCTTCGAGGACATCGTCGCCGTTCTGGCGCTCTACCGTCCGGGCCCGATGGATGTCGGCGCGCACACCGACTACGCGCGACGCAAGAACGGCTTGCAGGACGTCAAGCCGATCCACCCGGAACTCGAGGAGCCGCTCAAGGAGATCCTCTCGGAGACGTTCGGCCTGATCGTCTACCAGGAGCAGATCATGGCGATCGCCCGGAAGGTGGCCGGGTACTCGCTCGGAGAAGCAGACCTGCTGCGCCGCGCGATGGGCAAGAAGAAGAAGGAGATCCTGGACGAGGCCTACGGCGGCTTCGCCGAGGGCATGCAGCAGAACGGGTTCTCGCAGAAGGCGATCACCGCCCTGTGGGACACGGTCCTGCCGTTCGCCGGCTACGCCTTCAACAAGTCGCACGCCGCCGGCTACGGCCTGGTGTCGTACTGGACGGCCTATCTCAAAGCGAACTACCCGGCCGAATACATGGCCGCTCTGCTCACCTCGGTCGGCGACGACAAGGACAAGTCGGCGATCTATCTGGCGGACTGCCGCAAGATGGGCATCACGGTGCTGCCGCCGGACGTCAACGAGTCGCGCGCCGACTTCGCGGCGGTCGGCGACGACATCCGCTTCGGCCTGGCCGCGATCCGCAACGTCGGGTCGGGTGTGGTGGCCTCGATCATCAAATCGCGCGAGGAGAAGGGCGCGTTCACCGGCTTCTCCGACTATCTCTCCAAGATCGACGTCACGGCATGCAATAAGAAGGTCACCGAATCGCTGGTCAAGGCCGGTGCATTCGACTCCCTCGATCATCCGCGCAAGGGTCTGTTCCTGGTGCACGCCGACGCCGTCGACTCGGTCGTCGGCACCAAGAAGGCCGAGGCGATCGGCCAGTTCGATCTGTTCGGCGACATGGGCGGTGACGGGGATGCCGCGGTCGACGACGTCTTCGCCGTGAAGGTGCCCGACGAGGAGTGGGACTCCAAACACAAGCTCGCCCTGGAACGCGACATGCTCGGGCTCTACGTGTCCGGTCATCCGCTGGCGGGGATCGAGCACGCCCTGGCCGCCCAGACCGACACCGCGATCACCGCACTCCTGGAAGACCAGGTGGCCGACGGCGCCCAGATCACCATCGGCGGCATCATCTCCTCGGTGAGCCGCCGGGTGAACAAGAAGGGTGAACCGTACGCGACGGTGACCGTCGAAGACATGGTCGGCGGGGTCGAGGTGTTCTTCTTCCCCCGCGCGTACACCGCGTTCGGCATGGATCTGCTGGTCGACAACATCGTCCTGGTCAAGGCCCGCGTCAACAAGCGCGACGACTCGACCATGATCAGCGCCAACGACCTCGCCGTCGCGGACCTGTCGGCGGCGGGCGCGACCAAGCCGCTGAGCCTGACGCTGTCCACGCGGGCCTGCACGCCGGCCAAGGTGACCGCGCTCAAGCAGGTGCTGTCCCGGCATCCGGGAACCTCGGACGTTCACGTGACGCTCGTCAGCGAACAGAACCAGACGCAGTTGAGGCTCACCGAGGCGCTCCGCGTCAGTCCGTCGTCGGCGCTGATGGGGGACTTGAAGGCGATCCTCGGACCGAACTGCCTGACCTGACACCGCCCGCCGCCACGCCGAGAGTTCGGCCCACCGAAACTTCGGTATCGGCTTTCGCTATACTCGAAGTGTGACCACGCTGAACCCGTTCCGCACTCCGGTGCGAGCCGCCACCGCGACGGTGGACGTCTTCGGGGTGCCGTGGCCGGTCTACAAGCTCCATGCGCTGGCTGCCGGCGTCGTCTTCGCGGCCGTGCTCACGCTCGCCGGGGTCCCCGGAGAGCTGACGGTCTGGATCAGCGGCGCCGCCGCCATCGCGGTGTGGTGGGGTGAGCGCGTCGCGACGGCCCGACGGTGGGACGATGGACACCGTGACTTCCACTCCGCGGACTGACGACCACGACACCACCGTGCCCGGGCTGACCGTCGCCGACATCGACGAGGCGGCCCGGCGGCTTGACGGCGTGGTGGCCAAGACCCCCCTCGAGGCGTGTCCGCGCCTGTCCGAGCAGACCGGAGCCCGGGTCCACCTCAAGCGGGAAGACCTTCAGGGCGTCCGGTCGTACAAGATCCGCGGTGCCTACAACGTGATGGCGCAGATGTCGCCCGACGACCTCGCCGCCGGCGTGGTGGCGGCCAGCGCCGGCAACCACGCCCAGGGCGTCGCCTACGCCTGCCGGACCATGAAGGTGCCGGGCCGTATCTACGTGCCGACCACCACTCCGAAGCAGAAGTGCGACCGGATCCGGTGGCACGGCAAGGACTACGTTGAACTCATCGAGGTCGGCGACACCTACGACGCGGCCGCCTCCGCGGCGCAGGCCGACGTGTTGCGGACCGGTGCGGCATGGATCCACGCATTCGACGATCCGCGGACCGCGGCCGGCCAGGGGACCATCGGCAAGGAGATCGTCGAGCAACTGGGCGAGGAGCCGGACGTCGTGGTGCTGCCGGTGGGCGGCGGCGGCTGCATGGCCGGCATCGTCACCTACCTGCGCGCCCTGTATCCGGACGTCGCGATCGTCGGCGTCGAACCGGCCGGGGCACCGTCCCTCGGTGCGGCACTGGTCGCCGGAGAGCCGTACACCCTCGACGAGATCGACCCGTTCGTCGACGGCGCCGCGGTCAAACGGATCGGCAACCTGGGCCACCGCGTGATGGCCGACGCCGGTGCGCGCGTCGTCGACCATCCGGTCTTCGCCTCGATCACCGACCATCCGGCGGTGCCGGTCATCGCGGCCGCCGACGTCGATCTCGCGCCGGGCAGCGTCACCGTCACCCACGTCGACGAGGGCGCGATCTGCTCGACCATGCTCGAGCTCTATCAGAACGAGGGCATCATCGCCGAGCCCGCCGGAGCGCTGGCCGCCGCGGCTCTCGCCGAGCTGTCGCTGCCGGCCGGGGCGACCGTGGTGTCGCTGGTCTCCGGCGGCAACAACGACGTGTCGCGCTACGGCGAGATCATCGAACGCTCACTGGTCCACCGCGGCCTGAAGCATTACTTCCTGGTGAACTTCCCGCAGGAGCCAGGGGCACTGCGACGGTTCCTCGACGAGGTCCTCGGCCCCGACGACGACATCACGCTGTTCGAGTACGTCAAGCGCAACAACCGTGAGACCGGTGCCGCTCTCGTCGGCATCCAGCTCGGCGATCGTGACGACTTCGAGCCGCTGCTGGACCGGATGGCGCACTCGCGTCTCGATGCCCAGCGGCTCGAGCCGGGCACTCCCGCTTACGAATACCTCACCTGACCGGCGTCTTCTGCCGGCGCATCAATAGCGGACCGGGGACCGGTTGCGACACACTTCCTGTGAATCGTGACCCCGGACACAACTCCTGCGTCCTTGTCGGTATATTGCTACGCACTGGCTCGACCACGGGGGTGAGCCGTTCGCCGGGAGACGCACCGAGTGCGGTCCCACGACGAGTGAAGGCAGGGGAGTGAGCACAGACGCGGTAGACGCCGGTTCGACGCTTACTCGGCGACGCTGGTCCGACAGCGGTCTCATGAAATGGTGGCGTGAACACGTCGTCAAGTCTTTCGAGACCTTCGGCCGGCAGTTGGCGATGTTCGTCGAGGTGTTCAAGGTTCTCATCACCGACCTTCTCAAGGGGAAGTTCCCGTTCGCCGAGTTCATCCGGCAGTGCGGGTTCATGGCCTCGACGTCGGTCTTCCCGACGCTGCTGGTCGCCATCCCGATCGGCGTGATCGTGTCGATTCAGGTGTCGAACATCGCCGGACAGATCGGTGCGACGTCGTTCTCCGGCGCCGCGACCGGCCTGGGCGTGATCCGTCAGGGCGCCCCGCTGGTCACCTCGCTGCTCCTCGCGGGCGCCGTCGGCTCGGCCATCGCGGCCGACCTGGGTTCGCGCACCATCCGCGACGAGATCGACGCGATGAAGGTGATGGGCGTCAACCCCATCGAGCGCCTCATCTCGCCGCGTCTGCTCGCCACGATGGTCGTCTCGTTCCTGCTGTGCGGCTTCGTCTGCTTCGTCGGCTTCATCACCGGCTACCTGTTCAACGTGTACTTCCAGGGCGGCACCCCGGGCAGCTATACGGGCACGTTCGCGTCCTTCGCCGGCACGCCTGACCTGATCTTCGCGCTCGTCAAGGCCGTCATCTTCGGTGCGATCGTGGCCATCGTGGCGTGCGACCGCGGCCTGACCACCAGCGGTGGCCCGGCCGGTGTCGCCAACTCGGTGAACGCGGCCGTGGTGAACTCGGTCATCCTGCTGTTCACCGTCAACGTGGTGCTCACCCAGATCTTCGCTCTCGTCGTTCCGGCCAAGGTGGTGTGACGTGACTGCATCGCGGTATACCCCGCCGGCCCTCCGGCCTCTCGAGTGGTTCAAGAAGCTCTGGGAGATCCCGAAGGAAGGCCTGGTGTCCATGGGGCACCTCATCACCTTCCTGGTGAAGTCGATCGGTTCGGCTCCGACCACGTTCCGGCACTACCAGAAAGAGGTCTGGCGTCTGCTGTCGGACGTCGCCTGGGGCAACGGTGCGATCGTGGTCGGCGGCGGCACCGTCGGCGTCATGGTCATCCTGGGCATCATGGGTGGTGCCACGGTCGGCATCGAGGGCTACACGGCCCTGAACCTGCTGGGCATGTCGCCGATCACCGGTGCGCTCTCGGCGTTCGCGACCACCCGTGAGATCGCCCCGCTGCTGGCGGCCACCGCGTTCACCGCGCAGTCCGGCTGCCGCTTCACCGCGCAGCTCGGTTCCATGCGCATCAGCGAGGAGATCGACGCTCTCGAGTCGATCGCGATCCGCCCGCTGCCGTACCTGGTCACCACGCGTATGGCGGCCGCCGTGCTCTCGATCGTGCCGCTCTACGCGGTGTCGCTCGCCGCCAACTACGTCGCCGCCCAGGTGATGTTCCAGCTGCAGTCCGGTCAGGGTGCAGGCACCTACCTGCACTACTTCCAGCAGTTCATGCTGTCGACGGACGTGCTGTTCTCGTTCTTGAAGGTGATGGTGTTCGTCCTGTTGACGACGTTCATCCAGTGCTACTACGGATACTTCGCCTCGGGCGGTCCGGAGGGCGTGGGTGTCGCGGCCGGACACGCCATCCGCCTGTCGATCATCGTGATCGTCTTCGCCAACCTGATCATGACGCTGGTGTTCTGGGGAACCAGCGCTGGAATTCGGATTTCGGGGTAAAACGTGGTTCGCATCGATACCGGAGGTCGGGACCCGTCGGTCCAG
The DNA here is from genome assembly GCF_047600565.1 of Gordonia sp. (in: high G+C Gram-positive bacteria). Classification (GTDB taxonomy): domain Bacteria; phylum Actinomycetota; class Actinomycetes; order Mycobacteriales; family Mycobacteriaceae; genus Gordonia. The sequence goes on along the minus strand of NZ_JASGKN010000001.1, from coordinate 1,163,387 downwards.
CAGTACCTCATTCGCGGCATCATCTTCTTCCTCGTGATGCTCCTGGTCTTCTTCCTTCTGCTGCTGCGGTATGAGGGCAAGTTCGACAAGATCACGCATGTCTCGGCGCAGATGAACGACGTCGGCGACGGCCTCATCAGCGGCGCGGACGTGCGGTACAACGGTCTGATCGTCGGCTCGGTGAAGTCGGTCAAGACCGTCACCGACACGTCGAGCTCGTCGAACAACAACGCACCGATGAAGGATGTCGAGCTGGAGCTCGACCCGAAGCAGGCCAAGGGCATTCCGGCGAACACGACGGCGCGCACCGTGCCGTCCAACCTGTTCGGCGTGAACTCGGTGGAGCTCATCACTCCCAGCGAGCCGTCCGGTTCGCTGGGCAACAATGCGAAGGTGCAGGCCGACGACTCCGCGGAGACCATCCGGCTGCAGGACGCCCAGAACGATCTGCGCAACCTGCTGCAGGCGGTTCCGCCGGAGGACCTGGGCATGGTGCTCGGTACGGTCGCCGACGCGCTCCGCGGTGGTGGAGCCACGTTCAACACGTTCGTCGGCACCCTCGACACCTACTGGAAGACCGTCAACGCCCAGTTCCCGGCCGGTGCGCCGTCGGGCTTCGACAACTTCCACGACGCGGTGACCGGTCTCTCGAAGTCGGCTCCCGAACTGCTCGACGCCCTCGGCAAGTCGGTGGTGCCCGCGATGACCATCGCAGAGAAGCAGCGGAATCTGACCGCACTGCTGTCCGGCGGCCAGGGTCTGATCGACCAGACGCAGACGCTGTTCGCGATGAACGGCGACGGCGGCAAGCGCATCGTCGAGGACCTGAACACCACGCTGGGCGCCACCATGCTCGACCCGGACGCCATGCCGCAGGCCGCACACGAGCTGTACGTGCTGGCCGGCAAGGTGCTGGGCGTCTTCACCGGTGAGAACGGCCACGTCCAGCTGAACCTGGGCATCAGCTTCAGTGCCTTCGAGAAGTACGAGCGGCAGAACTGCCCGGTGTACAACGGCGGCAAGTACGGCCAGCTGCGTGGACCGGGCTGTGTGGGTCCGGGCACCGGCACCGGCCCGACCAGCTCGGGACCGCTGTCGATCTACGGCTCGGACGGTATCGCCCGCCGGACGGTGTCCTCGCAGGTCACCACCGACCAGGACGCCAAGACCCTGAGCGACGCCCTCGGTCACGATCCGACCGCCGCGGACCAGCTCATGCTCGGACCACTGGTGTCCGGGGTGCAGCCCGCACCGTCGGCCAAGAAGCCGGCGACGACCGATAAGAAGAACGACAAGCAGACGGGAGGACAGCGATGAGCCAGCCCACTGCGAGCATTCGGAAGCCGTTGATCGGGTTCAGCCTGTTCGCCATCCTCGCACTGTTCGTCACCTACCTGATCTGGTCGACGCTGGAACGCACGGTCGACGGCCGGACCGCCGAGTTCACCACCACGTTCCACGACGCCTCCGGCCTGGCCGTCGGCGACGACGTCCGCATGGCGGGCGTGCGCGTGGGCCGTGTGCACTCGATCAAGCTGGACGACGGCAAGGCCGACGTCGGCTTCGATGTGGTCACCGACCAGCCCATCTACGACAACACGCGCGCCGCCATCCGCTACCAGAACCTGATCGGTCAGCGGTACCTGGCGCTCAGTCTGGACGGCGGCACGCCCGGAAAGAAGCTGGACAAGGGGGCCAAGCTCGACCTGGCGGGCGAGGACTCGTTCGACGTCACACGTCTGCTGGCGGGCTTCCAGCCGGTGTTCGACACGCTGACCCCGCAGCAGGTGAACTCGCTCTCGGAGAGCCTGATCCAGACCTTCCAGGGCGATCAGATCTCGCTGACCCGCACCCTGCAGCAGATCGGCACGGTCGCCGGCGACATGGCCGACCGCGACCAGGTCCTCGGCTCGATCATCAACAATCTGGCCGTCGTCATGCGTGAGCTGGCCGGCCAGGGTGATCAGATGAAGACGCTGATCGACAGCACCTCGAAGCTGGTGGCCGGACTCAACGGCAACTCGTCGGCGATCGGCGACTCGATCTCGGCGATCGGCAAGACCGCACAGGGCTTCGCCGACGTCATCGACCAGAGCCAGGCCACCCTGAAGTCGGCCAGCGGCAACGCGATCTCGTCGACGAACGGTCTGATCGCGGCCGGCTCCAAACTGGACAAGGGTGCCTCCGTGCTGCCCGAGTTCCTCGTTCATTTCCCGTTGGTGATGAGTCAGGGCGACTACTTGAACATCTATGCCTGCAACCTGGACATCAGCATCGGTAACGTCCTGCTGCCGCCGGGTCTGCTGACGCAGATCGGTGGCACCAACCACTCGGTGGTGTGCCGATGAAGAAGCGACTGAAGAGCTCGTTCGACGACCGCCGGCTGCTCTGGTACGGCCTGATCGGCACCGTCGTGCTGATCGCGCTGGTGCTGGGCATCCTGGGTCTGCACGGCATGGCGCTCGGCAAGAAGACGTACTCGGCGGACTTCGCCCAGGCGGGCGGCATCCGTCCGGGGGACAAGGTCCGCGTCGCCGGCATCGATGTCGGCCAGGTCGAGGCCACGAAGCTGGCCGGTGACCACGTCAACGTCAAGATGAAGGTCGACAACGACGTTCACGTGACCGACAACGGTTCGGCGGAGATCAAGATGTCCACGCTGCTGGGTCAGCGGTTCGTCGACATCAGTCTCGGCAACGGCGACAAGCCGGCCCCGGACGACAAGATCAAGAACACCGCGGTGCCCTACGACCTCCAGAAGACCCTGGAGAAGGGCACGCCGATCCTCGCCGGCATCAACGACGAGGACCTGGCGAACAGCATCCGCGATCTGAACGATCAGCTCGCCGGTGCACCCGCCGTCGCCACGCCGACCATCCAGGCGCTCACCGACATGTCGAACGTGGTGAACAACCGCGCCGATCAGATCAACCAGCTGATCAAGGACACCAACTCGGTGACCGACCAGGTGATGGACAGTCAGGCGCAGCTCTCGATCATCGTCGGCCAGGGCGCGCAGCTCGCGGGCAAGATCCAGGCGCGTGAACAGCTCGTCACACGGTTGCTGAACGGCGTCGCCGATCTGATGACGCAGTCGCAGCAGCTGGCCCAGAACAACCAGGACCAGTTCGCCCCGATCATGGCGAACCTCAACACCATGAGTCAGGGCCTGGAGAAGAACCGGGAGAATCTGCGGAAGATGCTGGACATCCTGCCGGTCACCGCACGGAGTATCACCAACCTCACCGGTGACGGTCCATACGCGAACGGCTACCTGCCCTGGGGCATCTTCCCCGACAACTGGCTCTGCGCGGCACGGGTGGTGGACGGATGCTGAAGTACTCCCGCACCGGAACCCCGCGACGCTGGTCGCGGGCCATGGTGGCCGTCTCGTTCACCGCACTCGGCGCCGTCGGACTGACCGGCTGTTCGCTGGTGCCGATGAGCGTCAAGTCGGCGACCGGTCAGATGCATGAGATCACCGCGTACTTCGATCGCGCGGCCGGCCTGTACCCGGGCAACGACGTCGCGGTCCTCGGCATGCCGGTGGGACGCGTCAAGTCACTGCAGCCCGAAGGCACCAAGGTCAAGGTCAAGATGCTGGTGGACCGCGGCATCGACATCCCGAAGGACGTCACCGCCGCCATCGTCAACACCTCGATCGTGACGACCCGCCACATCGAGCTGACCCCCGCCTACACGGGCGGTGACAAGCTGCCGTCGAACGGCACCGTGCCGCACACCGCGTCCCCGGTGGAGATCGGCACGCTGTTCGACTCGATCGACAGCCTCGTCGACAACCTGAAGGGCAACCAGAAGGGCAGCGGCCCGCTCGCCGACCTGGTCGACATCACCTCGGGTGTCGCCGACGGCAACGGCCAGCGTCTCCGCGACGCTCTGGTGTCGCTGGACAAGGCCGGCAAGCTGGGTGCCGACAACGGTGACCAGATCGCGTCGCTGATCAAGTCGATGGCCACGCTGACCACGGCGCTGACCGACAACTATCCGAAGATGAAGTCGTTCTCCAGTTCGGTGACCCAGGTCGCGGACATGCTCGGTGAGCAGAGTCCGGGCCTGCAGGCCACCCTGGCGAACGTCAACCAGACGCTCGCGAACACGGCGGAGTTCCTGGAGAACAACAGCGGCAACATCGCCTCCTCGACAGGCCGTCTGGCATCGCTGGCCAACAACCTTTCGGACTTCTCCCGTCAGGTGGTCGACAGCGTCGACATGGGACCCCTGCTGTTCCAGAACCTGTCGAACTCGATCTCGGCGGAACAGGGAGCCTGGCGTGCGCAGGTCCTCCTGGACAAGAGCCTCGTGGACAACGAGATGCTGGCGACCTTCTGTGAGGCCATCAACCTGCGGAAGAACGGCTGCCGCACCGGCAAGCTGTCGGACTTCGGACCCGATCTGGGCGTGTTCTCCGGACTGTTGGAGCTGAGTCAGAAATGAACAGGGTGACGAACATTCCGGGCCGCCGTCGGGGCCGTAAGGTCGCGGCCGGTGCCGCCGCCATCGTGACCGCGGTCAGCCTGACCGCGTGCAGCGCGCTGCCGGGCATCACCGTCGAGCAGATCCCGTTGCCGTCCCCGGGCGGTATCGGCGACGCCATCTCGATCAACGCGAAGTTCGCCAACGCGCTCAACCTGCCGGCGCAGGCCAAGGTCCGGCTCGGCGGTACGGACGTCGGTGAGGTCACCGACATCACGGCCAAGGACTACCAGGCCGACGTGAAGATGAACGTCTCCAAGAGCGTCAAGATCCCGGTCGGCACCGGCGCCGAGCTGCGTCAGGCGACACCGCTGGGCGACGTCTTCGTCGCACTGCTCCCGCCCTCGGACACCGGCAACGGTTACATGAAGGAGGGCGACACGCTGTCCGGTAACACGTCGGCCGCCGCCACCGTGGAGGACCTGCTGGTCAGCATGACCGCCCAGGTGGATTCGGGATCGATCGGCTCGCTGCAGACCATCTTCACCGAGCTGAGCACCGCCATCTCCGGCAACGCCTCGGAGCTGAACGGTGCGATCACCGGCTTCACCGACGCGATCAGCAAGTTCAACGACAACTCCAAGCAGGTCGACCAGGCGATGGCCGAGACGTCGAAGCTGACCGGTCAGCTGGCCGCCGGCCGCGATCAGATCGCGGCGGCGATCAACAAGCTGCCGCCGGCGATCAACGCGGTCAACGACAACCTCGACCTGATCATGGACACACTGGACAAGACGAACAAGGTCACCTCGGCGACCAACGACTTCCTCGACAGCCAGAAGGCGAATCTGGTGGAGTTGTTCCAGAACCTGAACACGACGCTGGCCGCACTCGACAAGACGGCGCCGCAGATGGGTCCGTTGATGGATCGTCTGGTGACGCTGAACCCGAAGTGGAAGCGCAGCACCCAGGGCAACGCCGCGGCGGTCGCCACGAAGCTGTACTGGCTGACGCCGGGTGCCGGCTTCGATTCGCGTTCGAGGATCCCGGAAGTGGAAGACCTCGACGACGGCCTGAAGTCGCTGCAGCAGACGCTGCGGACCGTCCTCGGTCGCATGGGCGGACAGGGGGCGAACTAGATGCTGAACGCACTGCGCAAGCATAAGATCCTCTACGGCAACATCGCGCTGGCCCTGACCATGCTGCTCGGCCTGGCGTTCCTGGCGTTCGTCTCGCTGAACTGGCGTCCGTGGCAGAGCAAGTACGACGTGACCGTCAAGTTCCCGATCTCCGGTGGTCTGCAGAACACCTCGAAGGTGACCCTGCGGGGCGTGGAGATCGGCAACGTGAAGTCGATCCAGGTGAATCCGAAGACCGTCGACGTCAAACTGGCGCTCCGGAAGAACTACAAGATCAACAAGGATGCCAAGTTCTCGGCGCTCGGTCTGTCGGCCGCCGGTGAGCAGTACGTCGACATCGAGCCGACCACCGATTCCGGTCCGTACCTGGCGAGCGGCGACGTGATCCAGCCGAGCCAGACCCATGTGACGGCACAGTTCTCCGGCATGCTCGAATCGGCGATGAGCGTGATCTCTCAGGTCGATACGGACAAGCTGTCGAACGCACTGGGCCAGTTGACGATCGCGCTCAACGATCAGGATCCGAACCGTCTGAAGTCGATCTTCAACTCGGGTGGCGCGATCTTCACCGATCTCTACAAGGTGCTGCCGCAGACGGTGACGCTGATCAACAACTCGGGCACCATCCTCAAGACGACCTCCGGTATTCAGCCGGATCTCAGCAAGATGATCGACGGCGGCAGTGCCCTCATCGACCAGGCCGTGAAGTCGGACAAGGAGATCCGGACCCTGATGGACACCGGCCCCGGCCGGGTGACCAGCCTGACCGGCTCCCTGGACACCATCTCCGATCCGTTGACCTCGGCGCTCAAGCAGTTCCTGGACGTCGCCAAGCAGGGCTCGATCCGCGCTCCGACCCTGGCCGCGCTGATGCCGGCGATCCGGGACGGATCCATCCAGTCGCAGAAGATGTTCCACGACGGCGCGTGGTGGGCGCTGGCCGCGCTGTACCCGAAGCCGTACTGCGACTATCCGGTGACGCCGACGCGGCCGACGCAGATCCTCGAGGACTCGGTGCCGACGAATCTGTACTGCGCGACCGAGGACGAGAACCAGCAGCGACGCGGTTCGGCGATGGCTCCGCGGCCCGAGGGTGACGACACCGCGGGTCCGCCGGAGGGATACGATCCGAACGCCCGTACGGTTCCGCTGAACTGAGCGGGGCGCACACCGATGCACGTGCATCGGCGTACGTATCCGCTGACGACACTCTTTTCGACCCATTGATGAAGGACGCATGAGCCCCGACGCCGACGACACCAAGCCCGCCACTCGCAAGCCCGCCAAGAAGGCCCCGGCCAAGAAGGCCCCGGCCACGAAGGCCCCCGCCACGAAGGCCCCGGCCACGAAGGCCCCCGCCACGAAGGCCGCGGCGAAGAAGGCATCGGCCACGAAGGCCGCTGCCGGGAAGGCGAGTACCGCGAAGGCCACGGTGAAGGCTGAGGCGGCCAGGGTCGAGGAGAAGGCGAGCGAGGCCGTCACCGCCGTCGAGAAGAAGGTCGATCCGTCGGCCGCCGCTCCGGCCGCCGACGGGGCGGAGGCATCCGCCTCGAGCGGCGGCAAGGACGGCATCACCGTCAGCACGTCGTCGCTGAAGAAGGTGGGCAGTCTGGTCGCCGCCCTGCTGCTGCTCGCGCTTCTCGTGGTCGGTGGCTGGCAGTGGTGGAGCAAGAGCCGCACGCTGGCCGCATTCGACGACTCGAAGGCCGCGTCGGCGCACTATGTGACCACCTACTTCAACTCGATGATGGCGCAGGGTGCGACCGCGAAGACCGTTGCCGACGCCGTTGTGCCGCTGTCCACCGGTGAAGCCAAGCAGCGTGCCGAAGAGGGCGCGAAGTCAGGCGTCGATTACTTCGACCAGATGAAGCTGCAGAACGGTCAGATCACCGTCACCTCGTCGATGGTGGAATCGTTCGACAGCAAGGCCGCCGTGACGGTGTTGGCTGCCGACATCAAGGGCACCAGCGCCCTCGCCCCGGAAGGTGCCGAGCAGGCCGTCCTGTTCCAGATCCACCTGGTCAAGCAGGGTGGCAAGTGGCTGGTGTCGAATCTTGAAGGCCTGCCGGGCGTCACCCACCAGGGTGAAGCAGACAGCAACGGTCAGACTCAGGCTCCGCAGAGTGGGACCCCGCAGACCTCGGATCAGCAGACGCAGACGCCAGAGCCGGCACCCGCCGGCTGACCGGCGATCAGTCCTCGGCGAGTTCGAGGATCGATACGGAGCGATCGCCCAGGAGCGCCGCCGCGGTCACCGGACCGTCGAACTCGTCGCCGGTGTCGGTGTCCCGCCAGCGTCCTGCGGGCAGTTCGACGATCGCGTTCTCCCGGATCTCGTCGCCGTAGAAGGTGTGCGACAGCCGCACGCCGACCACCACGACCTCCGGCGGTGCACCCGCAGCGGGTCCCCGCGAGAACGCGATCAGATGACGGGCCGCGGTGCCGATCGTGCGTACCTCGTCGTATCCCGAACCGGCACCGAACGACGCGGGACGCCGCCGGCGCATGGCGAGCGCCGAGCGGATCAGCCGGTACTTCGGATGATCGGTGCTGCGCGAATAGTCCACCGGCCGCCGGTTGTCGGGATCGGTGAGGGAGTGATTCCACCACTGGCTGCCCTGGTAGAGGTCGCCGACACCGGGACCGAGCAGGGCCACGGCGGTCCGGGACAGCGATTCGGCACGTCCGGCCGGTACGATGACCGAGACGAACTCGCCGATCAGCTCCGCGGGACGGCCGCTCATCAGGTCGTCCAGCCAGTCGAGGGTCTCCTGCTCGGCGGCCTCGTTGCGTGACGACCAGGACGTGACCAAGGCGGCCTCACGCATCGCCTTGGTGGCGTAGTCGGCGAGACGCCGGCGGACGTCGTCGTCGGGTGTGCCCTGCGCGGGCCACAGTCCGATGACGTTCTGGAGCAGCAGATAGGCGGTCCGCTCGTGCGGGGGTGGGCACTCCCGGAGGATCCGGTTCACCAGCAGATTCCATCGTTGGGGCACCTGTGCGATCACCGAGATCCGGGAGCGGACGTCCATGCTGCGCTTGGTGTCGTGGGTGCTGGTGGCGGTGAGGCCGAGCGGATACCGTGCGGCGCGGACGCGGTTACGGTCGTGGAACTCGCCGCGCGCGATCGCGGGGACCCGCGGATTGCAGCCGAGCTCCTGCGTCGACACCAGGCGCGCGGTGCGGTGGAAGCCGATGTCCTCGATGGCCTTCGCCTGGACGGCCGCCGCCAGCTCACTCACCCGGAACGCCGCCTCCTCGTGCCGGACGGGGTCGTCGAACACCGTGTCGAGGGCGTCGAATCCGGCTTCCGCGTTCGGTTGCGCCGCACGTGCCCGGGTGATGGCCGCGGCGGTGAGCGCACGGTCGACCGGATAGTCGGGCCGGCTCACGTTGATCAGTGCGATGAACGTCGCGAGCGCCTGCTCGACCAGATAGAGGGGATGGTCGACCCCGGTGTGCTCGAGAACGGACTGCACCACCGCGGTGCTGGCCCAGCGCATGCGGGTGGGGAACGACGACCGCATGGTCGACTCGCGCAGCTGGTGGGCGAGGGACGACAGCTGATCGCCGTCGCCGTACACGCCGGTCACCGTCCGGTAGACCTCGTCGAGCTCGATCACGCCCGGCGCCGCGGTGAACGCCGCCTCGATGAGCTGCAGCTGTTCGTAGCCGGTGGTTCCCTCGACCGGCAGCGACGGGTCGAGTCGTTCGTCGTCGGGCACCGACAGCGCCTTCTCGACATAGATCAGCCGGTCCGGCCCGACCAGTGCGCGCAGCGAGGTCAGATAGCCGAGCGGGTCGCACAGCCCGTCGAGGTGGTCCACGCGCACACCGTCCACGAGGTCGTCGGCGACCAGTTCGGCGAGCCAGGCGTGGGTCGCGGCGAACACCTCCGGATCCTCCTGACGGAGCGCCGCCAACTCGCTGATGTCCAGATAGCACCGGTACGACAACCGGTTGCTGTCGTGGGGCACCAGTCGATAGTGCTGGCGGTTGAGCACGACCCGCGGGTCGTCGCCCGGCGCGGCGCTGCCCGGCGTGGTCGGCAGCACCCACTCGTACAGGTGCAGGTTGCCGTCGTCGTCGAGCGTGAGCGCATCCAGATCGTCCTCGGATCCCAGATAGGGGAGGGCGATCACGTCGGCGGCACCGTCGACGGTCACCGGCCGCAGGTCGAAGCAACGGCTGTAGCGCGACTCCACACCGTGCCGCAGGACATCGGCCCACCACGGATTGTGCAGCGGAGCGCCGACCCCGCAGTGGTTGGGCACGATGTCCAGCACGATGCCGATGCCCGCGGCGCGAGCCGTCTCGCGGAGCAGGCGGTAGCCGTCGTCACCCCCGAGGAGCGGTGCGATCCGGCCCGGTGGCAGCCAGTCGTAGCCGTGCTGCGAGCCGGGGCAGGCCTCGAGGACGGGGGAGAGATAGAGGTGGGAGATGCCCAGGTCCACCAGTTGATCGAGGATGCCCGCCACCTCCGCGAAGGCGAACTCGGGACTGAGCTGGACCCGGTAGGTGGCCACCGGCTCGATCGGGAAGGTGGGCATCGAAGAAATCGTACCGGCGGTCAGCGGGGTTTCAGGGCCGATCGGGCCCCGTCGACGATCACCCGCACGGCGCGGGTGAACTCGCCGGTGAAATCGCGGCCCGACGGACCGATGACGCCCAGGCGTTCCATCTGGGCGCGGGTCTGCTCCTCGATGGTCAGACCGAGTGTGAGCTGGACCAGCGCCGTCGCGAGTCCCTCGGCGACGGGCGCGGGAAGTCCCCCGGCCCGGGCGCGTTGCTCGAGCCGGGCGGACAGATCGTTGGACGACAGCCCCGACGCCCGCGCGGACGAGACGACTTCGGCGCTGTCCGGAACGGACAGGAGTGCGGCGCGCAGGTCGGCGGTGGCGCCGGCCAGCGCGGTGTCCCACTCGCCGCCGTCGTCGACGCGGACCCGGCCGACGATGTCGTCGGCGAGAGCGGCCAGCATCGTCTGCTTGTCGGGGAAGTGCCAGTACAGGGCGTTGGGGCGGACACCGACTTCGGTGGCGAGCCGGCGCATTGTCAGATCGGCGAGGCTGTGCTCGGCCAGAATGCCGCGAGCGGCGGCGAGGATATCCGCCCGACTGTTGCCCACGCGCCCACAGTAGCAGCGTCCTGTACGCCGTACAGGTGCTCCCTGTACAGTGTTCAGGACATCCGGCCGGGACAAGGAGGTGCACGGTGGACGCGACGGAGATCGCCCGGCTCGACGCCGCCCACGTGTGGCATCCCTACGGCGGATTCCCGGCCGCCACCGCGCCGCTGGTCGTGCGCTCGTGCTCGGGCGTCCGGATCACCGTCGACCTGGCCGACGGCACCGGCGAGCTGATCGACGGCATGAGCTCCTGGTGGGCCGCCATCCACGGCTACGCGCACCCCGTCCTGGACGCCGCCGCGACCGCCCAGCTCGCCGACATGAGCCATGTGATGTTCGGCGGGCTCACCCACCAGCCGGCCGTCGACCTCGCGCGACGCCTCGTCGACCTCACCCCGGAACCGCTGACCAAGGTGTTCTTCGCCGACTCCGGATCGGTCTCCGTGGAAGTCGCGATCAAGATGGCGGTCCAGTACCAGCGCAGTCGCGGCCGCCCCGGCCGCACACGGCTGCTGACCTGGCGTGGGGGTTACCACGGCGACACCCTCAACCCGATGAGCGTCTGCGACCCGGACGGCGGCATGCATGCGATGTGGCGGTCCGTCCTGCCCGACCAGACCTTCGTGGACGCCCCACCGGCCGCCGGCGCCGATCCCGCCGCCGTCCAGGCCTACCTGCAGATGCTCGACGACGCCGTCGGCGGCCAGGCGGAGCGGCTGGCCGCCGTCATCATCGAACCGGTCGTGCAGGGCGCCGGAGGCATGACCTTCCACGATCCCGAGATCGTCGCCGGGCTCCGGCGGATCTGCGATCGGCACGACGTCCTGCTGATCTGCGACGAGATCGCCACCGGCTTCGGACGGACGGGCACCATGTTCGCCGTCGAACACGCCGGGATCGCCCCCGACATCCTGTGCGTCGGCAAAGCGCTGACCGGCGGCTACCTCACCCTCGCTGCCACCCTGACCACCGACGAGATCGCCCACGTGATCAGCGCGGGAGAGGCCGGCGGGCTCGCACACGGCCCCACCTTCATGGCCAACCCGCTGGCCTGTGCGGTCGCCGGCGCCTCCCTCGGCCTCCTCGACGAGGGAACCTGGCGGGAACGGGTTCCGGCGATCGGCGCGCGGCTGGCGGCGGGCCTGACGGCCCTCGCCGGGGAGCCGGGAATCGCCGACGTCCGCACCCTCGGCGCCATCGGCGTGATCGAACTCGACCGGGACGTCGACATGGCGGCGGCCACGGCGGCGGCCGTCGACGCCGGCGTCTGGCTCCGGCCCTTCCGGAACCTCGTCTACGCCATGCCGCCGTTCGTCTGCACCGACGGCGACGTCGACGCCATCGCGCGGGGCATGGTCGCCGCCGCCCGGGCGAGCCTGCGCGCGACATGCGAGGAGGTCGCATGACCGCGCCCGCCGACACCGACCCGCTGGCCTGGCTCGCCGACGACGCGGCCGCCGTCGCCGCGGCCGGCCTGCACCGCTCACCGCAACCACGCACACTCGATGCGCAGCACGTCAACCTGGCGTCCAACGACTATCTCGGCCTGTCCACCCACCCCGACGTGATCGCCGGGGCTCACCACGCCGTCGACGCCTGGGGAGCGGGATCGACGTCGTCGCGTCTGGTGTCCGGCACCACGCAGGCGCACCTCGACTTCGAGGACGACGTCGCCGACTTCCTCGGCACGCCCGCCGCACTCGCGTTCTCGTCCGGATACCTGGCCAATCTCGGTGCCGTCACGGCGCTCGCCGGTCGCGGCGATCTGATCGTCAGCGACACCGGAACCCACGCATTGCTGATCGACGGCTGCCGGCTGTCCCGGGCACGCGTGGTCGTGGTCGGCCGCGGAGACGCCGACGCCGTCCGGGCCGCCTTGTCCGAGCGCACCGAGGAGCGGGCACTGGTCGTCACCGACTCGGTCTACAGCATCGACGGGGAGATCGCGCCCGTCGCCGACCTGTACGAGGCCGCTCACCGCAACGGCGCCACCCTGCTGGTCGACGAGGCGCACGCCCTCGGCGTCCGGGGACCCGGCGGCCGGGGAGTGGTCGCCGAATGCGGACTGTCCGGGGCCGACGGCCTCGTCGTCACGACGGTCGCCTCCAAGTCGCTCGGCGCGCAGGGTGGACTCGTCGCCGGGCCTGCGCGGCTCCGCGACCACCTGATCGATCGTGCACGCACCTTCATCTTCGACACCGGACTGAACCCGGCCGCCGTCGGCGCCGCCCACGCCGCGCTCGGAATCCTGCGCGCCGACCCCGAGCTGCCCGTCCGGCTCCGGGCCTCGGCGGCCGCCTTCGCCCGGGCCGTCGGTGCGCCGACCCCCCAGGCCGCGGTCGTCTCCCTGATCGTCGGCGACCCGAACGACGCCGTCGCCGCCGCCGCGCACTGCCGGGACCGCGGTCTGCTGGTCGGCTGCTTCCGGCCTCCGTCGGTCCCGGTCGGCACCTCCCGGCTGCGGGTGACGGTGCGCGCCGACCTCGACGACGCCACGCTCCGCGACGTCGCCGGGATCGTGCAGGAGGCCCTCGAGCAGGTGCGGGCCCGATGACCGGTTCGCCGCGAGTGCTCATCGTGACGGGCACGTCCACCGACGTCGGCAAGACCGTCGCCGTCGCCGCACTGGCGGCCGCCGCCCGCGCCGACGGGCTGACCGTCGCCGTCTGCAAACCCGCCCAGACCGGGGTCGCCCCCGGCGAGGCCGGCGACCTCGCCGCCGTCACCGCACTCACCGGCCCGCTGCCCACCGCGGAGATCGTGCGGTACCCGGACGCACTGGCGCCGGAGACCGCCGCCCGGCGCAGCGGGGGACCGCCGCTGTCGGTCGAGGCGGTGCGGGCGGCCGTCGATCGGCTCTCCGCCGCCGCCGACCTGGTCCTGGTCGAGGGTGCCGGCGGCGTCCTGGTGCGTTTGGCACCCGACCTCACGATCATCGACCTCGCCGCGGACCTGGACGCGCCGGTCATCGTCGTCACCGACCCCGGACTCGGAAGCCTCAACCACACCGAACTCACCGTGCGTGCCCTCACCGACCGCGGCCTCGACGTCGCCGGCCTGGTCCTCGGATCCTGGCCCGCCCGGCCCGACCTGGCGATGACCTGCAACCGTGACGACCTGCCGCGCCTGACCGGACGACCGATCCTCGGCGCCGTCCCCGCCGGGGCCGGCGCGCTGGCCGCCGGCCGGTTCCGCGCCGAGGCCCCCGGCTGGTGGGACAGACCGCCGTGGCGTCCGGCCGGCCCACCACCGGCAAGCACGCAGCCCACCGTCGACACCAACTCAGGAGCCATCCGATGACGACCACCGCCCACCAGCCCACACCGGCCCGCGACGAGACCGGCCCCGACATCCTCGCGGTGGCACGCGAGCAGGTCCTCGACCGCGGCGAGGCACTCGATCGCGACCAGATCCTGCAGGTGCTCACCCTGCCCGACGATCGCCTCACCGAGCTGCTGCAACTGGCGCACGACGTCCGCATGCGCTGGTGCGGCCCCGAAGTCGAGGTCGAGGGGATCATCTCCCTCAAGACCGGCGGGTGCCCCGAGGACTGCCACTTCTGCAGCCAGTCCGGTCTGTTCGCGTCCCCGGTGCGCAGCGCCTGGATCGACATCCCCTCGCTCGTCGAAGCCGCCAAACAGACCGCCAAGACCGGCGCCACCGAGTTCTGCATCGTCGCCGCCGTCCGCGGCCCGGACAAACGACTCATGAGCCAGGTCGCCGCCGGCATCGAAGCGATCCGCAACGAGGTCGACATCCAGATCGCCTGCAGCCTCGGCATGCTCACGCAGGAGCAGGTCGACGAGCTCGCGGCGATGGGGGTGCACCGCTACAACCACAACCTGGAGACCGCCCGCAGTCACTTCCCGAACGTCGTCACCACCCACACCTACGAGGAACGGTGGGACACCCTCTCGATGGTGCGCGACGCCGGAATGGAGGTCTGCTGCGGCGGCATCCTCGGCATGGGGGAGACCGTGGAGCAGCGCGCCGAATTCGCGGCGGAACTGGCCGAACTGAATCCCGACGAAGTACCGCTCAACTTCCTGAACCCGCGCCCGGGCACCCCGTTCGGCGACCTCGACGTGCTGCCCGCCTCCGAGGCGCTCAAAGCCGTCGCCGCCTTCCGGCTCGCCCTGCCGCGCACCATCCTGCGGTTCGCGGGAGGACGCGAGATCACCCTCGGCGACCTCGGGGCCCAGCAGGGGATCCTCGGCGGCATCAACGCCGTCATCGTCGGCAACTACCTGACCACGCTCGGCCGGCCGGCCGAATCGGACCTCGATCTGCTCGCCGACCTGGAGATGCCGATCAAGGCCCTGGGCGACGTCCTGTGATCCCGGAGTAGCGTCGTCAGCGATGAGTGAAGCGATGACGAGCGTGCCCGGCCCGCTCACCGAGCCGTTGCGCTACGGCGTGTACACCGGCATCGAGCTGGACCTGGAAGCGCCCGAGACGGTCCCGGCCGCGGCGCGCCTCGGACTGGAACCGCCGCGGTATTGCGGGCGATGCGGACGCCGCATGGTCGTGCAGGTCCGCCCCGACGGCTGGGAGGCACGCTGCTCACGGCACGGCGTCATCGACTCGACCGAACTGGGGGAGCGATGAAACCCATGGTGCGCGCACTCGGCGTCGCCGCCACCCTGCTGATCCTCGCGGTGGCGGCAGGTGCGGCATGGGCGCTGTTCGCCCCGCGCCCCGACGTCGTCGTCTCCGGAGGCGACGCCGGAATCCCGATGGCCTCCGTCGACCGCATCTACAGCGGTGTCGCCGTCTACGCCGTGATCGCGGCGGTCCTCGGGATCCTCGTGGCACTCGTCGTCTGGTTCGGGATGCCGCGCACCCGCGGGCCCCTCTCCGTCCTCTACACGGTCGCCGCGGCCCTCGCCGGCGGCGGCATCGCGATGGCGGCCGGCACCGGATTGGCGAAGCTGCGCGTCCCCGAGCTCAACCCGCACAAGGACGGCACCTACCCGTCGGTGATCGACCTCTGGCTCAAGAACGCGAGCCTGGCGAACCAGCCAGCCCCGTGGCTGCTGCTGGTGATCGCCCCCGGACTGGCCGCACTGACCTGCTTCTTCCTGGCGACCGCATCGAACAGTCAGGATCTGGGAGTCGGCGACGGCGACCCGGCCGACGACGGTTTCGCGCCGATCCCGGTCACGGCGGAGGGCGCAACGTAGCGAACTCGTCCGTCACGACCAAGGCGTCGTCGGCGAACGTGTAGAGCGACGGCGGCCGGCCGCCGGACCGGCCGGTCCGGCCGACCGTGCCGGTCGCGACCACCACACCGCGCCGGGACAGCACCCGCAGCAGATTGGTGGCGTCCACCGGATAGCCGAGCGCGGCACCGTAGATCTCGGCGAGCTCCGACATGGGGAACTGGCCGGGAGCCAACGCGAACGCGATGTTCGTGTACGACAGTTTCGCCGCCAGCCGTCCGCGGGCGAGCCGCACGATCTCGGCGTGGTCGTATGCGAGAGCGGGCAGATCGTCCACATCCACCCAGGCCGCCGCGGCGGCGGGGTCGGCGGGAACGTCGGCGGGCACCAGACCCAGATAGGTCGAGGCGATGGTCCGGGATGCCGGCACCCGATCGGGATCGGACAGCAGTGCCAACTGCTCCAGATGGGCGATCCTGGTCAGACCGCACTGGGCGCCCAGGTGACGTTCGGCGGCCGCCTCGAGGGTCTCGCGCGGACCGACGTCGCCGCCCGGCAGCCGCCAGCCGGAGTCCGGGTCCCGGGCCAGCAGGACGTGCAGCGACGCGTCGCCGTCCTCGGCGTTCACCCGGAACACGGCGCTGAGCACCTCGATATGGGGTACCTCGACATGGGGCACCTCGACCTGGGGCACGTCGGTATCGGTCGGCATGGGCACGAGTCTAGGTCGGGAGGGAATGCCCCGGCGCAGCCCGGTGTTACGATGAGGGAACAGTTTTCGATCTACGGTCGAAAACCCCTCCGGGGCCACAGCCCGGTGCCCGGGGACCAGCGAAGAGGAGTGCAGTCGCGATGACCTCTGGAACCATCCGCCGAACCGAGACCGACCTCGGCATGCCCGACCCGCGGCACGGTATCCCGCCCGCCTACGGCGGCATCGAGCCCGACGAGGCCTGGGCCGCCGAGGTCAAGCGTCTGGCGGCCGAACGCAACGCCGTCATCCTGGCGCACAACTACCAGCTGCCCTCCATCCAGGACATCGCCGACCACGTCGGCGACTCGCTGGCCCTCTCCCGGATCGCGGCCGAGGTGGAGGCCGACGAGATCGTGTTCTGCGGTGTGCACTTCATGGCCGAGACCGCCAAGATCCTGAGCCCGGAGAAGCGGGTGCTGATCCCGGACGAGCGGGCGGGCTGCTCGCTGGCCGACTCGATCACCGCCGACGAGCTCCGCGAGTGGAAGGCCGAGTTCCCGGACGCCCTGGTCGTCTCGTACGTGAACACGACCGCGGAGGTGAAGGGACTGACCGACATCTGCTGCACCTCGTCGAACGCCGTCGACGTGGTCGCCTCGATCGATCCGGACACCGAAGTGCTGTTTCTTCCCGACCAGTTCCTGGGCGCGCACGTCAAGCGCGAGACGGGGCGGGACAACATCCACATCTGGGCCGGTGAATGCCATGTGCACGCCGGCATCAACGGCGACGAACTGACCGAGCAGGCTGACGCGCACCCGGACGCCGAGCTGTACATCCACCCCGAGTGCGGTTGTGCGACGTCGGCGCTCTACCTGGCCGGCGAGGGTGCCGTGCCGAGCGAGAAGGTGCACATCCTCTCCACCGGCGGCATGGTCGACGAGGCCCGCGGCTCGCACGCCAAGCAGGTGCTGGTGGCCACCGAGATCGGCATGCTGCATCAGCTGCGTGCGGCGGCCCCGGAGGTCGACTTCCAGCCGGTGAATCCGCGCGCCGCCTGCCCGTACATGAAGATGATCACGCCCGCGGCACTGCTGCGCGCACTGCGCGAAGGCAAGGACGAGGTGCACGTGGCACCGGACGTGGCCGAACGCGCCCGCAAGAGCGTCGAGCGGATGATCGCCATCGGCAATCCGGGAAGCGGTGAATGATCCGGTGAACGCGAGCACAGGGGACAGCGGCTTCATCGGCCAGGAGGATGCGGCGGACACGCTCGACTTCACGGTCACCGAGGAACTGCTCGCGCTCATCTCCACGGCACTCGACGAGGATCTGCGCTACGGGCCGGACATCACGACCCTGGCGACGGTGCCGCCGGAGACGGTGGCGGATGCCGAGATCGTCAGCCGTCAGGCCGGTGTGATCGCCGGACTGCCGGTGGTGCGGGCCGTGTTCGACCTGGTGATCGGTTCTGCCAACTACACGGTGTCCTCGGAACTGACCGACGGCAGCCGCGTCGAGCCGGGCACGGTGGTGATGGCGGTGAAGGCTCCGGCCGCGTCGTTGCTGACCGCCGAACGCACCGCCCTGAACCTGCTGTGCCATCTGTCCGGCATCGCGACGGCCACCGCGCAGTGGGTGGATGCGGTCGACGGGACGGGAACGAAGATCCGGGACTCGCGCAAGACGCTGCCCGGAATGCGGTTCCTGCAGAAGTACGCGGTCCGCGCCGGCGGCGGCGTGAACCATCGCATGGGTCTGGGTGATGCCGCGCTGATCAAGGACAATCACGTGGTCGCTGCGGGCGGTGTCGCGAACGCCTTGACCGCGGTGCGGGCCGCCGCACCGGAGCTGCCGGTCGAGGTGGAGGTCGACTCGCTGGACCAGCTCGACGAGGTGCTGCCGTTGAAGCCGCAGCTGGTGCTGCTCGACAACTTCGAGCCGTGGGCCACCCAGATGGCCGTGCAGCGTCGCGACGCGCAGAGCCCCGACACCAAGCTGGAGTCCTCCGGTGGTCTGTCGCTCGACGAGGCCATGGACTACGCCCGCACCGGTGTCGACTATCTCGCGGTCGGCGCCCTGACGCATTCGGTCACCGTTCTCGACCTCGGCCTGGACTGGTAGCGGCGAGTCGCCGGAACCGCGACACGCTCCCGCGCGTCTCATCCCGTATGGGGGACAGTGGGGAACTGGCAGCCGAACTCGCCTGCCGCGACGGTGTGATCACCACGGATCGTGCGATGGCCTGCGGCCTGACGCCGGCGCAGATCAGACACCGGGTCCGGACCGGTGCCTGGAAACACGTGGCACACGGCGTCTACCGCTCCGCATCGCACGAATACTCCGAGGCGGCGCTCGTGCGTGCGGCGGTCGCCGCCCACGGCGCGGTCGCCGATCGGACGACCGCTGCGTGGTGGCACGGCCTCCAGGGCGAGTGCGAAACGCCGCTCACCCTGGCCGTACGGGACTCCCGGCGGCCGGCGACGTGGACCGAGTGCCCGGTCGATGCGATCGTGCGTCGCTATCACCCGACGGACGTGATCGACCTTCGCGGGCTCGCGGTGACAGCCCTGGCCATCACCGTGCTGACGGCTGCCGCCCAGGTCAGTGACGGGGCGCGCGTGATCGACCGGGCGTTACAGCGGCAGCCCGTGACCCTGGCGGACCTGACCGCCGCAGCGGACAGGAACGCCGGACTGCGCGGTCTCGCCGAAGCACGCCGACTACTCAAGATCGCCGGTGGCGACACGGAGTCGGCCGCCGAACGGGCGTTCCTGGCGCTGGTGAAGGGTGAACGGATCACCGGTTGGGTGCTCCAGTATCGGTTCGGTCGCTGGCCGGTCGACATCGCCTGGCCGGTGGAGAAGGTGGCGGTGGAGATCGACGGATGGTCATACCACCACGGGGTCGATCAGTTCGACCGCGACCGGAGGAAACGGAACGCCCTGTCAGCGGCGCATTGGATCGTGCTGTCCTTCACCTGGCACCAGCTCACCTACGAGCCCGGCGACTGCCTGCGGCAACTCGCGGAAGCCCTCGCCGAACGCCGCGCCGAACTCTCCTGAGAACTCCTGAGAACACGGGAAAACGGTCACCAGATGACCGAATTCCCGTGTTCCGTCGAGCGGGAGGCTACGGTCGCCGCCATGAGCCCGAACTATGACCTTCCGCCGCCGGAGAGTCGCCGATCGCCGGCGACGGCCGAACAAGGAGTCGGGCTGGTGCTGGGATTCCTTGCGCTGGCTGCAGTCGCGGCCACTCTCTATTTCCTTCTCTCTCCACCTCAAGGGTGTTCGGCGGCGGTTCTCACCTCCCCGACCTCCGAGAAGCTCCACCGAGAGACTCGGGACGACTGGAGTGCGGCGCAATGTGCGCAGCAACGAACGCGGTACGTGGTGTATGCGGGAGGCTCCGCGCTCCTCATGGTGTTGCTCGGATCACGTGCTGTGCGGAATCTGAAACGCCGGGAGTGACCGGAGGTAAAAGCGCTGGCGGACACCGCATATCCTGGACGGGTACCCAGATCGCAGTGACGACGGCGATCCCCCTTCGAACGGAGTGCCAGCCCATGCTCGCCCGCACCGACCTTCGCGGTCAGACCCCGACGCTCAGCCAGCTGCGTCGGGCCCTGCCGCGCGGAGGCACCGACGTCAACGCCGTGCTGCCCACGGTCACCCCGGTCGTCGAAGCGGTCGCCGAGCACGGTGCACAGGCCGCACTCGACTACACAGAGAAGTTCGACCGGGTCCGTCCCGCATCGGTACGGGTGCCGGCCGACGTGATCGCCAAAGCCTGCGAAGACCTCGACCCCGCCGTCACCGCGGCACTCGAAGAGTCCATTCGCCGCGCCCGCCTCGTCCACGCCGACCAGCGCCGCAACACCACCGTCACCCAGGTGGTGCCGGGCGGCACCGTCGCCGAGAAATGGATTCCGGTCCGCCGCGTCGGCCTCTACGTACCCGGCGGCAACGCCGTCTACCCGTCGAGCGTCGTCATGAACGTGGTTCCCGCCCAGGAAGCCGGCGTCGGCTCGCTGGTCGTCGCCTCGCCCGCCCAGGCCGACTTCGGCGGCTGGCCGCACCCGACCGTCCTCGCCGCCTGCGCCCTCCTGGGCGTCGACGAGGTGTGGGCCGTCGGCGGCGCCCAGGCCGTCGCCCTGCTCGCCTACGGCGGCACCGACGTCGACGGCAGCGACCTGGACCCCGTCGACCTGATCACCGGCCCCGGCAACATCTACGTCACCGCCGCCAAACGTCTCGTCCGCGGCGTCGTCGGCATCGACTCGGAGGCCGGACCCACCGAGATCGCGATCCTCGCCGACGACTCCGCCGATCCGGTCATCCTCGCCTCCGACCTCATCAGCCAGGCCGAACACGACGTCCTCGCGGCGTCGGTGCTGGTCACCGACAGCGAAACCCTCGCCGATGCCGTCGACGCCGAGGTGCAGCGTCAGGCCGCGACCACCAAACACACCGAACGCGTCACCACGGCGCTGAGCGGCCCGCAATCGGGCATCGTGCTGGTCGACGACATCGACGCCGGACTCGCCGTGGTCGACGCCTACGCCGCCGAACACCTCGAGATCCAGACCCGCGACGCCCAGCGCATCGCCGACCAGGTCACCAGTGCGGGCGCGATCTTCGTCGGTCCGTACGCACCGGTCAGCCTCGGCGACTACTGCGCCGGATCGAACCACGTGCTGCCCACCTCCGGATCGGCGAAGTACGCGTCCGGTCTGTCGGTGCAGACCTTCCTGCGCGGCGTCCACGTCATCGACTACGACAAAGACGCCCTCCAGGACGTCGCCGGCCAGGTCGTCACCCTGGCGCAGGCCGAGGACCTCCCGGCCCACGGCGACGCCGTGACCGCGCGCTTCGGATCCAGCCGATGACCTTTCGACAGGCTCAAGGAGCGGATCGACAGGCTCGAGGAGCGGCGAGTTCAGCGACGCCGGGGAGCCGGGCGACGCTCGACGATCTGCCGCTGCGGGACTCGCTGCGCGGCAAGAGCGCCTACGGCGCGCCGCAGCTGGACGTCTCGGTGGTGCTCAACACCAACGAGAACCCGCACCCGCCGAGCCAGGCACTGGTCGACGACATCGCGCAGGCCGTCTCCGACTGCGCCGGAGAGCTGCACCGCTACCCGGACCGCGACGCGGTCGCGCTGCGGACCGACCTCGCCGACTACCTGAGCGAGGCCACCGGCGTCCGGCTCGATGGGGAGAACATCTGGGCGGCCAACGGCTCCAACGAGATCCTGCAGCAGATCCTGCAGGCCTTCGGCGGACCCGGCCGCAGCGCGATGGGCTTCACCCCGTCGTACTCGATGCACCCGATCATCTCGGACGGCACCCAGACCACCTGGCTGGACGCGAAACGCGGCGCCGACTTCGGGCTCGACGTCGACTACGCGGTCGGGGAGATCGAGGCACGACGTCCCGACATCGTGTTCGTGACCTCCCCGAACAATCCGACCGGGGGCTCGGTGACCCTCGATGAGCTCCGCCGGATCCTCGACGCCGCACCCGGCATCGTGATCGTCGACGAGGCCTACGGGGAGTTCTCCGAGCAACCGAGCGCGGTCGCCCTGATCGACGACTACCCGGCGAAGTTGATCGTCAGCCGCACCATGAGCAAGGCGTTCGCCTTCGCCGGCGGACGTCTCGGCTACCTGGCCGCGGCCCCCGCGATGATCGACGCACTCCTGCTGGTGCGACTCCCGTACCACCTGTCGGTGCTCACCCAGGCCGCGGCCCGGGTGGCGCTGCGGCACTCCGCGGAGACGCTCGCCGGCGTCGCCGCCATCGTGGCCGAACGCACACGGGTCACCGCGGCCTTGACCGCCATGGGCTACGACGTGGTGCCGTCCGACGCCAACTTCATCCTGTTCGGCGAGTTCACCGATGCGGCCGCCGGCTGGCAGCGGTACCTGGACCACGGCGTGCTGATCCGCGACGTCGGCATTCCGCACCGTCTGCGTGCGACCATTGGACTGCCCGCCGAGAACGACGTCTTCCTCGAGGTCAGCCGGCAGCTGGCCGACACCGGGAGCCTGCGAACGGCACCCGCCACCACAGCAACCGATCGAAAGGCCACCTCATGAGCCGCAAGGCACGAGTCGAGCGCACCACGCGCGAGTCGTCGATCGTGGTCGAGATCGACCTCGACGGCACCGGCAAGACCGACATCTCCACGCAGGTGCCGTTCTTCGACCACATGCTGACCGCCTTCGGTGCGCACGGCAGCTTCGACCTGACCGTGCAGGCCAAGGGTGACATCGAGATCGAAGCCCACCACACCGTCGAGGACACGATGATCGTGCTCGGCCAGGCCATCGGTGAGGCGCTCGGCGACAAGAAGGGCATCCGCCGGTTCGGCGACGCCTGGATCCCGATGGACGAGACCCTCGCCCAGGCGGTCGTGGACGTCTCCGGCCGCCCCTACTGCGTGTGCGTGGGAGAGCCCGACCACCTGTTGACGTCGATCATCGGCGGCTACTCGGGTGGCACCGAGGCCGATCCGATCACGTCGTATGCGACGGTCATCAACAAGCACGTGTGGGAGTCGCTCGCCCTCAACGCGCGCATCGCCCTGCACGTCCGCGTCCTCTACGGCCGCGACCCGCACCACATCACCGAAGCCGAGTACAAGGCCGTGGCGCGGGCGCTGCGCGCCGCCGTCGAAGCCGACCCGCGGGCGACGGGCATCCCGTCCACCAAGGGAGCGCTGTGACGGCAGCACCGCAGGTGGCGCTGCTCGACTACGGGTCGGGCAACGTCCGGTCCGGTCATCGTGCACTCGAACGTGCCGGTGCGGAGGTGGTGATCACCTCGGATTTCGACACCGCGATCAACGCCGACGGTCTGCTGGTGCCCGGAGTCGGGGCGTTCGCGGCCTGCATGGAAGGTCTGCGCGCGGTGAAGGGCGACCGGATCATCGGCCGGCGCCTCGCGGGCGGCCGTCCGGTGCTGGGGATCTGCGTCGGCATGCAGATCCTGTTCGAGCGGGGTGTCGAGTTCGGCGTGGAAGCCGACGGCTGCGGCGAATGGCCCGGTGAGATCACCCGGCTGCCGGCTCCCGTTCTGCCGCACATGGGCTGGAACACGGTCGATGCACCCGACGACTCACAGATGTTCGCGGGCATCGACCCGGAGTCCCGGTTCTACTTCGTGCACTCGTATGCGGCGCAGTCGTGGGCGATGGACAGTGAGGGATCGCCGATCCAGGCGCCGACGCTGACCTGGGCCGAGCACGGGGGACCGTTCCTGGCGGCCGTCGAGAACGGGCCGCTGTGGGCCACGCAGTTCCACCCGGAGAAGTCCGGTGCGGTCGGCGGCGCGCTCCTGAGAAACTGGGTGGCGACGCTGTGAGCGCCCGGGACCGCGACGCGGCACCGGTGACGGACCCGCGGGAGGTGTTCTCGTTCGGCCGGATGGCGACCCGGGCACTGGGTGCGGCCGGACTGGTGCTGCTGCTGTCGGTGCCGGCGATCGTGGTGCTGGGCAAGCATTCGCCGGGTGGTGCGCTGGCGGTCGCGGTGCTGGCCGTGGTGCTGACCGTCGCGGTCATCGCGCTGGTCGCGCGCCGCGAGATGCGGCCGATGCAGCAGGCACTCGACGAAGCGCGGGCCCGGGCGAAAGCCAAAGCCGAGGCCGGCGCGAAGACGGACGGCACGAACACCGTCGGCAACGACTGACGAACAACCACTGACGAAGGACCGAAGAGAACAATGGGTCAGACCCTGGAACTGCTGCCGGCCGTCGACATCGTCGACGGTCAGGCGGTGCGCCTCGTGCAGGGCGAAGCCGGCTCGGAGACGTCGTACGGTTCGCCGCGGGACGCCGCCCTGGCCTGGCAGGCCGACGGCGCCGAGTGGATCCACATGGTGGATCTCGACGCCGCCTTCGGACGCGGCCAGAACCGGGAACTGATCGCCGAGGTGGCGCGCGAACTGGATCTGAAGCTGGAACTGTCCGGCGGCATCCGCGACGACGGCTCCCTGGCCGCCGCTCTCGCCACCGGCTGCACCCGGGTGAACCTGGGCACCGCGGCCATCGAGAACCCGGAGTGGTGCGCGAGGGCGATCGCCGAGCACGGCGACAAGATCGCGGTCGGTCTCGACGTGCTCCGTGACGACACCGGAAGCTACCGGGTGCGCGGTCGCGGCTGGGTCACCGACGGCGGCGACCTGTGGGAGATCCTCGACCGGCTCAACGGCGACGGCTGCGCCCGCTACGTGGTCACCGACGTCAGTAAGGATGGAACCCTGACCGGGCCGAACCTGGAACTGCTGGAGCAGGTCGCGAAGGCCACCGACGCGCCGGTCGTCGCGTCCGGCGGCATCTCCGCGCTCGACGACCTCACCGCCATCGCCGGTCTGACCGGTATCGGCGTGGAGGGCGCGATCATCGGCAAAGCCCTGTACGCCGGACGGTTCACCCTGCCGCAGGCGCTCGCAGCGGTCGCCGGCGAGGACCGGTGAGACGAGCATGACCACCCCCGGCACCGCGGCGGACCCGGATCTTCCCGGGCTCCTGGCCGTGGCCGCCGACATCCTCGAGGCGGCGTCCGCCGAGTTCCTCGCCGGGCTCGGCGCACCGAGCGCCGTCGCCAAGCACGGCACCGACTTCGCGACCGAAGTGGACCTGTCGCTGGAGAAGCGGATCGGCGGGGAACTGGCCGCACGCACCGGATTCCCGGTGCACGGGGAAGAGTTCGGGGGCGCCGACCTCACCGACGGTCCGGTCTGGCTGATCGACCCCATCGACGGGACCTTCAACTATTCGGCCGGACTGCCGCTGACGGCCATGCTGGTCGCTCTGGCCGTCGACGGTGTCCCGGTGATCGGGCTGACCTGGGTTCCGTGTCTGGGCCGCACCTACACCGCCTACTCCGGAGGACCGCTGCTCATCGACGGTGTGCCGGCGCCCCGGCTGACCGAGACGAGCCTGCACGGCTCGGCGATCGGCTACGTCTCGTACACGGTCGGCGCGAAGGGACTGTTCCCCGGCGATCAGCGCGCCCGGGTCCACAACGAGCTCACCCGCCGGCAGGCGAGGATCCGCATCCACGGCTGCACCGGCATCGACATGGCGTTCGTGGCCGGCGGCGGGCTCGCCGGCGCTGTCTCGTACGGGCGTTACGCCTGGGACCACGCCGCCGGTGCCGTCCTGGTGCAGGCGGCCGGCGGTGTCGCCACCGACATCCACGGACGACCGTGGACCGTGTCCACACCGTCCCTGGTCGCCGCCGCACCCGGCGTGCACGACGAACTCCTGGCCGTCATCGCCGACGGCTCCTGGCCGCAGCCCCAACCCGTTCCGGAGAAGAAGCAGTGACCCTCGCAGTACGTGTCATCCCGTGCCTGGACGTCGACGACGGCCGGGTGGTCAAGGGCGTCAACTTCCAGAATCTCCGCGACGCCGGCGATCCGGTGGAGCTGGCGGCCCGCTACGACGCCGAGGGCGCGGACGAGCTCACCTTCCTCGATGTCACCGCGTCCAGCTCGGGACGCTCGACGATGATCGACGTGGTCAAGCGCACGGCCGACCAGATCTTCATTCCGCTCACCGTGGGCGGCGGCATCCGCACGGTGGACGACGTCGACACCATGCTGCGGTCGGGTGCCGACAAGGTGAGCGTCAACACCGCGGCGATCGCCCGGCCCGAAGTGCTCGAGGAGATGAGCCGCCGCTTCGGCTCGCAGTGCATCGTGCTGTCCGTCGATGCGCGCTCGGTGCCCGACGGCTCGGCACCCACCCCGTCCGGCTGGGAGGTCACCACGCACGGCGGCCGCAAGGGCACCGGCATCGACGCCGTCGAGTGGGCCCGGCGCGGCGAAGAGCTGGGGGTCGGGGAGATCCTGCTCAACTCGATGGACGCCGACGGCACCAAAGAAGGCTTCGACCTGCGCATGATCGACGCAGTGCGGGCCACCGTCAGCATTCCGGTGATCGCCAGCGGGGGCGCCGGCAAGGCCGCCGACTTCCCGCCCGCCGTCGCCGCCGGCGCCGACGCGGTGCTGGCCGCGTCGATCTTCCACTTCGGCGAAGTGTCCATCGGCGACGTCAAGGACGCTCTCGCCGCCGACGGTGTGACCGTCCGGAAGGAGCACGACTGATGTCCGACGCAGCTCTTCCCGCCGACCTCGCGGCCCGGCTCAAGCGCAACGACGACGGCCTGTTCGCCGCCATCGCCCAGGAACGTGGCACCGGTGACGTGCTGATGATGGCGTGGATGGACGATGAGGCGCTCGCGCGCACCCTCGCCACCCGCCGCGCCACCTACTACTCACGGTCCCGGCAGCAGTACTGGGTCAAAGGCGAGACCAGCGGCCACACCCAGTACGTCCACGACATCCGGCTCGACTGCGACGGCGATACCCTGCTGTTGACCGTCGACCAGACCGGTGCGGCCTGCCACACCGGATCGCACAGCTGCTTCGATACCGAGCCGCTGGAGTTCGCGATCCCGGACGCGCCGACCGACCAGCCGAACGACCAGTAGAGAGGGAGCAGCATGCCGCTCATCCAGATCTCGCAGACCCCGGGCCTCTCGGACCGGGTCAAGAACGAGACGATCGCCGCCGTCACCGAGGCCTACGCCCGGGCGACCGGCAAGAACCCCGATTCGGTGTGGGTGACCATCACCGAGGTGCCGCGCACCCAGTGGGGCGTCGGCGGGGTACCGCTCGGATGAGCACCACTACCCTGGAGACCTTCCTCGACCTGGCCGCCGACCACCGCGTGGTGCCGGTGACCCGCAAGCTGCTCGCCGACTCGGAGACCCCGCTGTCGGCCTACCGCAAGCTGGCCGCCGACGCGTCGGGAGAACCGAAGGAGGGCACCTTCCTGCTGGAATCGGCGCAGAACGGCCAGTCGTGGTCGCGGTGGTCGTTCATCGGCGCCGGTTCGCCGTCGGCGCTGACCGTCGTGGACGGACAGACACACTGGTGGGGCACGGTTCCCGCCGGCGCCCCGACCGACGGTGACCCCCTGGCAGCGCTGGCGGAGTCGCTGAAACTGCTGCACACCGACCGCATGCCGGACCTGCCGCCGCTCACCGGCGGCTTCGTCGGCTTCATGGCCTACGACTTCGTGCGGCGCCTGGAACGTCTGCCTTCCCACACCGTCGACGATCTCGGCCTGCCCGACATGTTCTGGCTGCTGGTCGCCGACCTGGCGGCCTTCGACCATCACGAGGGCACCATCACGCTGATCGCCAACGCCATCAACTTCGACGGCAGCGACGAGCGCGCCGAGGAGGCCTACCGGGACGCGGTGGCGCGACTGGACGCCATGACCGCCGCGCTCGCCGCGCCGGCCCCGTCGACGGTGTCGTCCTTCCACCGTCCGGCACCGGACTACACCTCGCAGCGCACACTCGACGAGTTCCGGCCGATCGTGGGCGGTCTGATCGAGGCGATCGAAGCCGGTGAAGCGTTCCAGGTGGTGCCGTCGATGCGCTTCGAGATGGAGACCGACGCCGACCCGGTGGACGTCTACCGCGTGCTGCGCGCCTGGAACCCGAGCCCGTACATGTACCTGCTGCGCCTGCCCGGTGTCGGCAGCAGCGGCGTGGGGGCCGGACCGTTCACCATCGTCGGCTCGTCGCCCGAGGCGCTGGTCACCGTCAGCGAGGGCGTCGCCACCACGCACCCGATCGCGGGCACCCGCTGGCGCGGCGCCACCGAGGAGGAGGATCAGCTCCTGGCCAAGGGTCTGCTGGAGGACGAGAAGGAGAACTCCGAGCACCTCATGCTGGTCGATCTGGGACGCAACGACCTGGGGCGGGTCTGCGAACCCGGCACCGTCCGGGTGAACGACTACCGGCGGGTGGAGCGCTACAGCCACGTCATGCACCTGGTGTCGACGGTGACGGGCCGGCTGCGCGACGACCAGCACGCACTCGACGCCGTCACCGCCTGCTTCCCGGCCGGCACCCTGACCGGCGCCCCGAAGGTGCGGGCGATGGAGCTGATCGAGGAGAACGAGATCACTCGCCGCGGACTGTACGGCGGCATCGTGGGCTACCTCGACTTCAACGGCGACGCGGACACCGCGATCGCGATCCGCACCGCCCTGATGGCGCCCGGCGACCACGGCGGGCACGCCTACGTGCAGGCCGGTGCCGGTGTGGTGGCCGACAGCGACGCCGAATACGAGTTCAACGAGGCCCGGAACAAGGCGAGCGCGGTGCTCGCTGCGATCGCCGCGGCCGAGACCATGGCCCCGGTGGGAGGCGACGATGAGTGACCAGACCGACCCGGACGGTGCCGCCGGGCGCCCGGTGAACGACGCGGCCGAGGGACGCAAGCGGCAGGCGATCGCCCTGTTCTTCCTGCTCGTCGGCGCGGTGCTTCTGTGGGTGTCTTCGCGCCTGGTGTGGTCGCAGGTGTTCGCGGCCGACGGCCAGGGCGCGCCGCACACCTACGACGTGCACGGTTCGGACTGGAGCCCGTGGCTGGTCGCGGTCGCCGGGGCGCTCGCCGCCGCCGGGGTCGCCCAGTTCGCGTTCCGCGGCATCGCCCGCCGGGTGGTCGCGGTGATCGTCGCCCTGGGCGCGGTCGCCGTATCGATTCCGGCGATCTCGCTGATCACCGCGGGGGAGAACAACCTCTATGCGGCCGGCACGGTGGACATCCCGTCGAACTACCAGATCATCTCGGTCTCGGCGAAGACGTTCCCCGGCTATGTGGTGATCTTCGCCGCCGTCTGGGTGCTGATCGGCGCGATCATGATGCTGAGGTCGGCGTCGGCCGCCTCGACGGGCATGTCGTCCAAGTACACCTCGCCGGCCGCGCGCCGTGAAGAGCTCGAACGCAAGGCCTTCGCCGAGCGGGAGCGCCGCCTCGCCGCCGGCGACGACGCCGCGGACGCCGACACGTCGCCCGGCGGCACCGAACGCGAGCTGTGGGAGGCCCTCGACCACGGTGTCGATCCGACCGATGATCCCGACACCCGCTCCTGAAGTGGTTACCCGCCGGTAGCCGGGACCCGCTCAGGCGGGCCGTTCGGGGGGTCTCTAATCTGGACCCATCGCACCGGCGAGACGGAGGGGAGATTCGGATGACCGGCACAGTGCTCGACTCGATCATCGAGGGCGTCAAAGCCGACGTGGCCGCACGCGAATCCGTCGTCGACCTCGCCGCCGTCAAGAAGGCCGCCGAGCAGGCGCCGGCGCCGCGCGATGCGGCCGCGGCCCTGCGCCAGCCGGGCATCGGTGTCATCGCCGAGGTCAAGCGCGCCAGCCCGTCGAAGGGATCGCTCGCCAACATCGCCGACCCCGCGGACCTCGCCAAGTCCTACGAGGACGGCGGCGCCCGCGTCATCAGCGTCCTCACCGAGGAGCGGCGTTTCAACGGCAGCCTCGACGACCTCGACGCCGTCCGTGCCGCCGTCGATATCCCGGTGCTGCGCAAGGACTTCATCGTCGGCCCGTACCAGATCCACGAGGCCCGTGCCCACGGTGCGGACGTCATCCTGCTGATCGTCGCCGCCCTCGAACAGAAGGTGCTCGCCTCGCTGCTCGACCGCACCGAATCGCTCGGCATGACGGCGCTCGTCGAGGTGCACACCGAAGAGGAGGCGGACCGGGCGCTGGAGGCCGGAGCCTCCGTCGTCGGCGTCAACGCGCGCAATCTCAAGACCCTCGACGTCGACCGGGACGTGTTCTCCCGGATCGCGCCCGGCCTGCCGTCCGACGTGGTCAAGATCGCCGAGTCCGGGGTCCGGGGGCCCGCCGACCTCCTGGCCTATGCCGGTGCCGGTGCCGACGCGGTGCTCGTCGGCGAAGGACTGGTCACCAGCGGTGACCCGCGCCAGGCCGTCTCGGACCTGGTCACCGCGGGCGCGCACCCGTCCTGCCCCAAGCCCTCGCGCTGACCCCACCCGGCCCGGTCGCGGACTCCCGGCGCCGCAGGGGATACTGAGAGGGTGAGTGACACCCCCGACACCGAAGAACGCTTCCCCCTCGCCAGCGACGGAGTCTCCGATCGCAGCGAACTCGGCCCCGACGAACTGGGCCACTGGGGCGTATTCGGCGGACGTCACGTGCCCGAGGCACTGATGGCGGTCATCGAGGAGACCACCTCGACCTACGAGAAGCTGCGCACCGACTCCGATTTCCTCACCGAGCTGGACCGGCTTGCGCGCGACTACACCGGCCGGCCGTCACCGCTGTACGAGGCCAAGCGCCTGGCACCGGAGGCCGGCGGCGCCCGCCTGTTCCTCAAGCGCGAGGATCTGAACCACACCGGCTCGCACAAGATCAACAACGTCCTCGGACAGGCACTGCTCGCACAGCGGATGGGCAAGACCCGCGTCATCGCCGAGACCGGTGCCGGCCAGCACGGCGTGGCCACCGCCACCGCCTGCGCGCTGCTCGGCCTCGAGTGCGTCGTCTACATGGGGCGCGTCGACACCGAACGTCAAGCGCTGAACGTCGCCCGCATGCGTCTGCTCGGGGCCGACGTGGTGGCCGTCGAAACCGGCTCGGCCACCCTCAAGGATGCGATCAACGAGGCGCTGCGCGACTGGGTGACCAATGCGCACAACACCTACTACTGCTTCGGCACGGCGGCTGGCCCGCACCCGTTCCCGATGATGGTGCGCGATCTGCAGCGGATCATCGGCATGGAGGCCCGCGCCCAGATCACCGAGCAGGCCGGACGTCTGCCGGACGCGGTCACCGCCTGCGTGGGCGGAGGTTCGAACGCCATCGGCATCTTCCACCCGTTCATCGACGACACCGGGGTCCGGCTGGTCGGCTTCGAGGCGGCCGGCGACGGCGTCGAGACCGGACGGCACGCCGCGACCTTCACCGGGGGCAGCCCCGGTGCGTTCCAGGGCGCCTATTCGTACCTGCTGCAGGACGAGGACGGACAGACCATCGAATCGCATTCGATCTCGGCCGGACTCGACTACCCGGGTGTCGGCCCCGAGCACGCCCACCTCAAGGACGTCGGGCGCGCCGAATACCGGCCCATCACCGACACCGAGGCCATGGACGCACTCGCCCTGCTGTCCCGCACCGAAGGCATCATTCCGGCGATCGAGTCGGCCCACGCGGTGGCCGGAGCGCTACAACTGGGCCGCGAGCTGGGGGAGGGCGCGATCATCGTCGTCAACCTCTCCGGGCGCGGCGACAAGGACGTCGACACGGCCGCGAAGTGGTTCGGGCTGTTCGGCAAGCCGCCGTCGGAAACCGAGTACGCGGCCCAGAAGAAGGCCGAACAGCAGGCCACCCAGGAGACGAAGGAGACCGGCCGATGAGCCAGACCACCGCACCGGCCTCGCGGCTCGGCGACACCTTCGCCGCCTGCCGCGAGGACGACCGTGCCGCGCTGATCGGCTACTTCCCGGTCGGCTATCCGACGGTCACCGACTCGCTGACCACTCTGCGCGCCATGGTCGAGGCCGGCAGCGACATCGTCGAGATCGGCATCCCGTACTCCGATCCGGTGATGGACGGGCCGACGATCGCCGAGGCCACGCAGGTGGCGCTGGAGAACGGGAGCCGGGTCCGGGACGTCTTCCGCGCCGTCGAGACCGTCGCCGACGCAGGTGCGGCACCCGTGGTGATGACCTACTGGAATCTCGTACTCAAGTACGGCGTCGACGCCTTCGCGCGGGATCTCGCCGCGGCCGGCGGCCTGGGCATCATCACCCCCAATCTCATTCCCGAGGAGGGGAGCGAGTGGGAGGCCGCCGCCGACGCCCACGACCTGGACCGGATCTATCTGGTCGCGCCGTCCTCGACGCCGGAACGTCTCGCGATGACCCTCGACCACTGCCGGGGATTCGTCTACGCATCGTCCACCATGGGCGTGACCGGTGCCCGTGACCAGGTGTCGAATCTGGCACCGGAACTCTGCGCGCGTATCCGTGAGGTGTCCGACATCCCGATCGGTCTCGGACTGGGCGTCCGGAGCCGGGAACAGGCCGCCGAGATCGCCGGCTACGCCGACGGCGTGATCGTCGGATCGGCGATCGTCACCGCCGCCGACGAGGGTCCCGCCGCCGTCACCGACCTCATCTCCCAACTCGCCGAGGGCGTGCGCGCCCGCACCGCGTAGCGAGTCCGTTAGGGTTGCTGCGTGAGCGATACCACTCTTCTCGCGTACATCCCGAGCCCGCCGCAGGGCGTGTGGCAACTCGGCCCCGTGCCGATCCGCGCCTACGCGCTCTGCATCATCGTCGGCATCATCGTCGCCGTCTGGTGGGGCGACAAGCGCTGGCGTGCCCGCGGCGGCCAGCCCGGCGACGTCCTGGACGTCGCCCTGATCGCCGTGCCGTTCGGTCTGGTCGGTGGCCGCGTCTACCACGTCCTCACCGACTGGAGCACGTACTTCGGCGAGGGCGGCAAGGGATTCGGCCAGGCCCTGGCCATCTGGGACGGCGGCCTGGGTATCTGGGGTGCGGTCCTGCTCGGTGCGTTCGGCGCCTGGGTCGGCTGCCGCTGGAAGGGCATCGAGCTTCCGCCGTTCGGCGATGCTCTCGCGCCCGCGATCATCGTCGCGCAGGCGATCGGCCGCCTCGGCAACTACTTCAATCAGGAGCTGTTCGGCCGTCCGACGACGGTGCCGTGGGGTCTGGAGATCTTCCAGCGCGTCGACTCGGACGGCACGGTCGGGTGCTACACGATCAACACCGCCGGGTGTGACCTGATGACCGGTCACTCGAACGGCAACGTCCTGGCCGTGGTGCATCCGACGTTCCTGTACGAGCTGCTCTGGAACCTCGTGGTCGCGGCGATCCTGGTCCTGGTGGACCGGCGCTTCCGCATCGGCCACGGCCGTCTGTTCGCGCTGTATGTGGCGCTCTACAGTGCCGGCCGTTTCGGTATCGAGCTCATGCGCAGCGACTACGCGACCCATCTGCACGGCATCCGCATCAACGTCTTCGTGTCGGCGCTGGTGGTCCTGTGCGGTGCCCTGTACTTCCTGATGGCGCCGCGCGGCCGCGAGACCGGACTCGAGATGTATCTGCCGCGGAAGGCGGCCGAACTCGAAGAACTGGGCGAGGTGGGCTACGTGCCACCGACGCTCGACGACGAGCCCGCACCGGCGGAGCCCGTGCCCGCCGCCGTCGCACCACCGGCCGACAAGGCCGCGGCGCCCGCCAAACGCAAGCGCTGGCTGGACGACGACGACTACCAGGCCCCGGACTGGCATGCCGACGACCGGCCGGCCGCCCAGGACGAGACCGGCCTGGGGGCTGCCGCCGCCGCTGCGGCGACCGCGGCCGCCGCCGGTGCCGCTGCCGCGGCGAAGTCCGCGGACAAGGCCGACACGGCGCCCGCCGCTCCCACCGCTCCGGCGAACGAGGCTGCTCCGGCGAACGAGGCTGCTCCGGAACCGGTGCCGGCCGCCGAGCCCGCTGCGGCCCCGGCCGAGCCGGCGACCGGCGCGTTCACGAAGGTTCAGACCTGGGACGACCTCACCGCGGATCAGCCGGAGGTGCCCTCGGCTCCCGCCGCTGCGGCGCCCGAGACACCGTCCGCACCCGAGACGCTCGCTACGCCCGACGTGCCCGCTACGCCCGACGTCCCTGCCGCGCCCGAGGCGCCTGTCGCGCCCGAGGCGGCCGCCGTGCCGCCGGCGACCGTCGAGTCGGCGCCGCCGGAGAACTTCGGGGGCATCGAGATCCGGGAGGTCCCGTCGGATGCGGAGGACGTGGCGATGGTGATCATCGGTTCGGCCACCACCGAGCCGGCCGCCGATCCGACCCACGCGGCCGCCGAGGAGGCGCCGGCGCAGGACGAGGCGACACCCGTGGCGCCCGCAGACGATGCGAAGCCGACCGAGGACGCTCCGGTCGACGAGGTGCCGGCGGACGCCGCGAAGCCCACCGAGGATGCGCCGGCGGACGAGACGAAGCCGGCGGAGGACATTCCGGACGCCGACACGACGCCTGCCGACCAGACGCCGGCCACCGACGCTCCGGCCACCGACGCTCCCGCGGCCGATACCCCGGCCGACCCGGCTCCGGCGAGCGCGGCGACGACCGCGAAGGCGACCGCGGCCAAGGCCGCGGCAGCCGCCGAGGGAGCCGCCGAGTCGGTGCTGGGTAAAGCGCGCAAGGCCGCACACAAGGTCTCCGACGCCGTCGAAGACGCCGTGCACGGCAGCGGCGACGCGCCGGTGGACGAGGCCGCGAAGAAGGCCGTCGACGGGGCCGCCGAGGCCGGGCAGGAAGGTTCCGGCTCGAACGGATAGCATCGGCAGGGTGACCCGCCGAACCAAGATCGTCTGCACCCTGGGACCTGCTACCAACACCGAGGATCAGCTCACCGCGCTGGTCGAATGCGGCATGAACGTCGCCCGGATGAACTTCAGCCACGGCACGCACGACGATCATGCGGCGGTCTACGCCGCGGTTCGCCGGGCGGCCGAGCGCACCGGGAAGCCGGTCGGCGTGTTCGCCGACCTGCAGGGACCCAAGATCCGGCTCGGCAAGTTCGAGGACAACGGTCAGCCCAACGGCGAAGTCGACTGGAAGACCGGCGAACGGGTCCGGATCACCGTCGAGGACGTGGTCGGCACCCACGACCGTGTCTCGACCACCTACAAGCAGCTCGCCGCCGACGCGAAGGCCGGCGACCGACTGCTCGTCGACGACGGCAAGGTGGGTCTGACCGTCGAGGAGGTCGACGGCGACGACGTGGTCTGCCGGGTGACCGAAGGCGGCAAGGTCAGCAACAACAAGGGTCTCTCGCTGCCCGGCATGGCGATCTCCGTCCCGGCCCTGTCCGAGAAGGACATCAGCGATTTCGAGTTCGCCCTGAAGCTCGGCGTCGACATGGTGGCGCTGTCCTTCGTGC
This sequence comes from Gordonia sp. (in: high G+C Gram-positive bacteria), assembly GCF_047600565.1. Lineage (GTDB taxonomy): Bacteria > Actinomycetota > Actinomycetes > Mycobacteriales > Mycobacteriaceae > Gordonia. Next base: position 1,128,009 of record NZ_JASGKN010000001.1, on the reverse strand, counting down.
GGAGCCCCGGCGACATCGAACTCGTCCACGAGGTGATGGACCGGGTCGGCCGGCGTGTTCCGGTGATCGCCAAGCTGGAGAAGCCGGAAGCCGTCGAGAACCTCGAAGCGATCGTCCTCGCCTTCGACGCGATCATGGTCGCTCGCGGCGACCTCGGCGTCGAACTGCCTCTCGAGCAGGTGCCGCTGGTGCAGAAGCGCGCCATCCAGATGGCCCGCGAGAACGCCAAGCCGGTCATCGTGGCCACCCAAATGCTCGATTCGATGATCGAGAACTCCCGGCCGACCCGCGCCGAGGCATCCGATGTGGCCAACGCCGTCCTCGACGGCGCCGACGCCGTCATGCTCTCGGGCGAGACCTCGATCGGCAAGCACCCGTTCGAGACGGTGCGCACCATGAGCCGCATCGTGGCCGCCGCCGAGGACAGCCGCCGCGAGATCCCGCCGCTCAAGCACACGCCCCGCACCCGCCGCGGCGTGCTCAGCTACGCCGCCCGCGACATCGGTGAGCGCATCGGCGCCGACGCGATCGTCGCGTTCACCGAGACCGGCGACACCGCGCACCGCGTCGCACGCCTGCACTCCCGGCTCAAGTTGATGGCGTTCACCACCAACCCGAGCACCCGCAACCAGTTGACGCTCAGCTGGGGCGTCGAACCGTTCCTGGTGGACCGCGCGGGCAACACCGACGCCATGATCGACCAGATCGACGACTTCTGCGCCGCCACCGACACCCTCAACGCCGGCGACACCGTCGTGGTGCTGGCCGGAGCCCCGCCGCACGTCGTCGGAACCACCAATCTCATTCACGTCCACCGGATCGGCGAACAGGATCACTGACATAGGGTGAAGGGCATGACCCGCAACCTCAACGACCCGAATCATCAGGTGGCCGCCGGATCGGACGGACCCGGCGACCTGGAGAAGATGGTCGCGCTGCTGGACGTGGAACAGGTGTCCGACGACCTCTTCCTCGGGCAGCATCCCGAGCAGAAGACGGCCCGCACGTTCGGTGGCCAGATGCTCGGCCAGGGTGTGATGGCCGCCGGCCGTACTCTCACCCGCGGCAACCCGCCGGTGCACGCGCTGCACGCCCACTTCATCCGGGGCGGCGACGTCAGCAAGCCGATGGAGTATCACGTCCAGCGTTTCCGGGACGGCAAGGCGTTCGCGAACCGCCAGGTCACCGCGATGCAGAACGGTGAAGAGATCTTCACCATGCTGGTCGCGTTCCAGGACAACAACACCGGCCTCGAACACGCTGTGGAGAGCCCGACGGTCCCGTACCCGGAGGAACTGCCGCCGCTCGGCGAACACTTCAAGGGCTACGAAGACCAGATCGCCCTGTTCGTCAACGCCCTGCACCCCATCGACATCCGGTTCGCCAACGATCCGACGTGGAAGGTGAAGGACGCGGGGGAGACCCTCACCCACAACCGGGTCTGGATGAAGGCGGACGGCGAGCTGCCCGATGAGCAGCTGTGGCATGTGGCGGCGATGGCCTATGCGTCGGACACCACCGTGCTGGACTCGATCATCACCACCCACGGTCTGTCCTGGGGCATGGACCGGCTGTTCGCGGCGACCGTCAACCACTCGATGTGGTTCCACCGCGAGTTCCGGTTCGACGAATGGATGCTGTACGCGACCGAGTCGCCGGTGGCCGCGGGGTCGCGAGGTATCGGCTCGGGCCGCTTCTTCACCCGCGACGGCCTCCTCGCGACCTCCGTGGTGCAGGAGGCGCTCATCAAGTACTTCCCGCCGCGGAACGCGGACTGATCGGAGAGACCACGATGACTCAGCCCCCGAACCTCGATCTGCCTCCGCAGCCGCAGACGCCGCCGCAGGTGCAGTACTTTCTGCAGCCGGGCGCCATGCTGCCGCAGCGCACCTGGCAGCGCCGCTCCCGGGTCGGGGTGACCGCCGCCAGCGTCATCGTCGGCCTCATCCTGGCCGGCATCGCGGGATTCGCCTTGCTGGGCGGCTCGATCAACCAGGCGGTGTTCACCGCCTCCGGTTCGCTCCAGATCGACTGCTCCACCCGGCAGGCCGTCGGCGGTGCACCGATCCGGGAAGGCGACGAGGTCCGTCTCTACGACGGGAAGAGCGGAGAGCTGCTCGGCAAGAGCCGTCTCGGCGATCAGGTGACCGTCAAGGGCGGCACCGGTGCGTGCTTCGACCGCTTCACGATCAGCAGAGTCGTGGACAAGGCGCCCGGTTATCTGGTGGAGGCCGGAACCGCGCCCGGACGCGTCTACAGCCGTGCCCAGCTGGAAGCCGGCATCGACCTCGCTTCCTGAACGCCACCTCCTTCGACCCCAGGCATGGTCAGAGCCCCCGTCGTTCGACGACGGGGGCTCTGACCATCGCCGGTTCAGCGCAGCGGCTTGTCGACCGGAAGATTCACCCAGCTGGGATTCTTCGGATCGATCTCGATGTACTGCGGGCGCAGCTGCGACGACCACAGCTCCGGTCCCAGCGGCAGCGACTTCGGGAAGTTGAACGAGTACACGTCCACCCGGAGCCGGTCGCCCGGCTTCAGCGCGGCCTGCGTCGCCGACATCGGGATGTCGACGGCGAGGGTCTGACCCGGCGTCACCTTCTTGTACTTGCCGATGTCCATCGAGAGGACCACATCGGTCAGATCGCCGTTCGAGTCGTACTGGCTGCGGCCGGCGTCGACGTCGCGCAGCGACACCACCAGCTGTCCCATCGACACGATCTGTGAGCGGCCGTCCGGATGGACGACGTTCACGGTCGCGTGCCAGTAGCCGTCGGTGGCGTTCAGGCGCTGGTTCAAGTGGATCGCGGGTGTACCGCTGATCCGGGTCAGCTGCTTGGCGGGAGCCGAGGTGAACGTCTGCGCCGCCACCTCCGAGAGCCGGGTGTCCCGGCCGCAGAAGTCGAAGAACGCGGTCACGCCGGCCGCCGCCTGCGCACCGTCGACGCTGCACATCGGAGACAGGCCCGGCTTGACCTCACGGGTGGCGCGGCCGGCCGGAGTACCCGAGGACAGCGAACCGTCACCGGCGACCGGCGTGTGCTCGGTGCCCGACGAGCGACCCGACAGGAACTGGCGCTGATGCTGGTAGCCCGGGATCGGGTAGGTCTGCGCCTGAATGAAGTTGCCGGCCGGCTCGGAGGCCAGGGTCGCCGGGTCGTACCGGTCGATGCCGTTGTCCACACCCTTGAGGAAGTGGTCGTACCAGGCGCGCGACAGCACGTCCAGACGCGGCGGGTGTCCCGGCTGACCGAAGTTCGAACCGGACGTGATGTGGTAGCCGTCGTCCATGATCAGCTTCTTCTCGCTGCTGGGCAGCTGAGTCAGATTGGTCAGGAGGCGGGACTCGGTATTGGTGAACAGATCGTTCCAGCCGCCGATCGCGAACGTCGGCGTGGTGATCTTGCCGACGTCGGTGTACCACATCTTGCGACGCTCGGAATTGCTGTCCAGCACGGTCTTGGTCTTGCCGTGATAGTCCTTCACGTCGCGGGTCGTCAGCGCTTCGATCATCACGTCGAAGAAGGTCAGCGGATCCTTCGCGCGGTCGGCCAGCCACTTCCAGTCGAAGGTGCCGTTCAGCATGGACGCGAGGTTCGGGATCATCTTCATCGAGTTGACCAGCGTCAGCCAGAGTGCGAGGAAGCCGAAGCCGACACCGCCACCCGGTGCGACGATGTCGTTGACCAGGTCGCCGCCGGGGACGACCGGGAAGATGGCGTCGAGCTCGCCCGGGGCATCGGCCGCGGCCTGCAGTTGGTTGATGCCCGAGTACGAGACGCCGGCCATGCCGACCTTGCCGTTGGACCACTTCTGCTTCTTGGCCCAGCGCACCACCTCGACGGTGTCCTGGCGCTCACGGGCGTCGAAGGTGCCCCACAGGCCCTGCGAGAAGCCGGTGCCGCGAACGTCCACCACGAGCATGTCGTAGCCGCTCTGGACCAGCTTGGGGTCGTAGGCGAACGTCTGCACCAGGCCGCCGTTGAGGGCGCCCATCAGCTCGTTGTAGCCGGAGATGACGGTGCCGCGCAGGTTGATGGCGTTGAGCAACGCGATCAGCTGCGGCATCAGCACCGGGTAGTTGACCACCTCGGCGGCCAGCGCGCTGACCATCTTGGTGTAGGGGGTCATGTTGACGATGACCGGCATCTTCTTGTTGATCGGACGGCCCTGGGCGTCGGCCGGGCGGACCAGGTTGCCGCGCAGCTTGACGCCGTCGCTCATCGTGATCGTCACATCAGGTGTGACCGTGTGGTTCGGATACTTGGGCTTGGCGTCCGCGGTCTTCGTCCACTTCTTGCCGAGCGCGCCGTAGACGGCGGCCTGTGACGGCGCCTGCGCCGCCGGAACGAGTTCCGAACCACCGATGACGATGGCGGGAACGATGAGAAAGATCAAGAGCCGGCGCATGACCAGCGATACCGATCGCATATGTGGTGCAACTCCCCGAAGTCACCCGTGTAGCCCTGCGCCACACGTTTATCGCTACGTAATGTAGCTCACAGGTTCTGCTCAGGCACCCGCGGGTCCCGATCCGTGTCGGCCCGACCGCCGTGACCTCGCCGAAAGCGGAACCGTAGACTGTTCACCGCACGATCCACCGCCCCGGTGGCGAAATTGGCAGACGCGCCGCACTCAAAATGCGGTCTCTTAGGGGGTGCCGGTTCGAGTCCGGCCCGGGGCACGAGCGATCGGCGAGGATCCTTTCTTCGCCGGTCGCCGTCCGACCACGACCGGAAGACGACCATGACCGACACGACCGAGACCGGGCAGCAGCCGGGCCGCAAGGCCGCGCCGCGCGTCGTGGTGGCCGAGGACGACTCGCTGATCCGCATGGACCTGTGCGAGATGCTGCGCGACGAGGGCTACGAGGTGGCCGGCGAGGCGCCGAACGGTCAGGTCGCCGTCGAACTCACCGAGTCGCTCACCCCCGATCTGGTCATCATGGACATCAAGATGCCGGTGCGCGACGGCATCGACGCCGCCAGCGAGATCGCGCGCAAGCGGCTGGCCCCGGTCGTGATGCTCACCGCGTTCAGTCAGCGGGACTTCGTCGAACGCGCCCGCGACGCCGGAGCCATGGCCTACCTGGTCAAGCCGTTCAGTCAGGCCGACCTGGTGCCGGCGATCGAACTGGCGATCAGCCGGTTCCGCGAACTCGCCGCGCTCGAGGAGGAGGTGAGCGGCCTCAACGAGCGATTCGAGGCCCGCAAACTCATCGATCGCGCCAAGGGTCTGCTGATGGAGAAGCAGGGTCTCACCGAACCCGAGGCCTTTCGCTGGATCCAGACCAATGCGATGGATCGGCGCGCCACGATGAAGGCCGTCGCACAGATCGTCGTCGAGACGCTCGGCGACGAAAACTGACCGCAGTCCGGATGTTTCCGGACCTCCGCCCGGTGTTAACACTGGGAAAAACCCGACAGTCCTGTCCTGCGTCTTTACCGATTACGTCTTCCAGGCACCGGCGAATTCGCTTATGTTCTCACCCAGGTCTTCGAGCGGTAGACCTCTCGGCCGTACGTGCCGGGTCGCAGGATGAGAGGTTGAACCAATGCAACGTCGGCTCACGACGGTCGCTTTCGCAGCGACACTGGCCAGTGCGCTGGTCCTGTCCGGATGTGGCGACAAGTCCAAGGACGCCAGTGGCAACGACACCGGCATGGAGATCGCGCCGCTGGCGCAGATCGACACGAACGGCAACGAGGTGCCGGCGAACCAGGAGTCGGATGCCGTCGATCCGGCCGGCGACGGCAAGGCCAAGTGCGATCCGATCAGCATCGCCCAGATGGGTGCTCTCACCGGCGCCGACGCGGCCCTGGGTATCAACATGCGAAACGGCGCTCAGCTGGCCGTCGATCAGCACAACGACGCCAACCCGGACTGCAAGATCACGCTGAAGACCTTCGACACCGAGGGCGACCCGCAGAAGGCCACCCAGGTGGCTCCGCAGATCGTCAACGACAAGTCGATCGTCGGCCTCGTCGGCCCGGGCTTCTCGGGTGAGACCAAGTCCACCGGCGGCGTCTTCGACCAGGCCGGCCTGGTCGCCACCACCGCCTCGGCCACCAACCCGGACCTGGCGAAGAACGGCTGGAAGACCTTCTACCGCGGTCTCGCCAACGACGGTGTGCAGGGGCCGGCCGTCGCCAAGTACCTGACCGGCAAACTGGGCAAGAAGAAGGTGTGCGTCGTCAAGGACGACACCGAGTACGGTGCCGGTCTCGCGAAGGCCGTCATCGAAGGTCTGGGCAGCGCGAACGGCGCCGACTGCCAGGGCGACGTGAAGAAGGGTGAGCGCGACTTCTCGGCGCTGATCTCGACGATCACCGGCGCCAAGCCGGACACGGTCTTCTACGCCGGCTACTACTCGGAGGCGGCCCCGCTCGCCCAGCAGCTGAAGGCGAAGGCCCCCGACGTCACCTTCGTCTCCGGTGACGGCACCAACGACCCGCAGTTCGTGCAGCAGGCCGGCGACGCCGCCAAGGGCGCCTACCTGTCGTGCCCGTGCGGTCCGGCTCCGGACAAGTTCAAGCAGGCCTACGAGGACAAGTTCAAGCAGGCTCCGGGCGTCTACTCGGTGGAGGCCTACGACCTCGCGACGATCCTGATGAAGGGCATCTCGGAGGGCAAGACCACCCGGGCGGACCTGCTGGACTACGTCAAGAACTACAACGGCAAGGGCCTGGCGCGCACGTACCAGTGGCAGCCGAACGGCGAGCTCCAGTCGTCGCTGATCTGGATGTACGAAGTCAAGTAACGGAATCGGCCACGGTGCGCACGGGAACCCCGGCGCACCGTGGCTGTTTCGGTCGGGTTGGCGGGCAGCCCGACAAGCGCGCGTGAAGAAGGGGACACATGATCGCGTATGCCGTGGCGGAGACGACGACTCTCGCCGGCAACATCGGTTTCGACGTGGGAGCGTTGAAAGGCAACTTCTGGAGCCTGACCGTCGACGGTCTCGCCTACGGCGCGATCTACGCGCTGGTGGCCGTCGGCTATACGCTGGTCTACGGCGTGCTGCGGCTGATCAACTTCGCGCACTCCGAGGTCTTCATGCTCGGCATGTTCGGCGTGTACGTGGGTCTGCTCATCCAGGGCTTCAGTCCCCGCGGTGACACCTACAGCATGGGGATCGCAGGCACGATCCTGGCGTTGGGGATCGCGGGGCTCATCGGTATGGCGGTGTCCGGCTCGGTCGCGGTCGGCCTGGAGTTCATCGCCTACCGGCCACTGCGAAAACGCAACGCCAAACCTCTCGCCTTCCTGATCACGGCGATCGGCATGTCGTTCGTGCTGCAGGAACTCGTCCACTACGTCCTGCCGAAGGTGCCCACCAAGACCCCGCTCGGCGGATCGAGTGCGCAGCCGGTCATCAAGCTGGTCGACGAGAAGACCGAGTTCAGCTTCTGGGGCGCGTCGGTCACCAACATCACGCTGATCGTGGTCATCTCGGCACTGGTCCTGACCACCGGCGCCTACTACCTGGTCAACAAGACCCGGCTCGGCCGCGGTATCCGGTCGGTGGCCCAGGACCCGGACGCGGCCCAGTTGATGGGCGTGTCGCGAGGCCGGATCATCTCGGTGACCTTCCTCATCGGCGGCGTCCTCGCCGGTGCGGCGGCACTGCTCTACACGTTGAAGATCCCGAACGGCATCATCTACTCGGGCGGCTTCATCCTCGGCATCAAGGCGTTCTGCGCCGCGGTGCTCGGCGGTATCGGCAACATCCGCGGCGCCCTGCTCGGCGGTCTGCTGCTCGGCGTCATGGAGAACTACGGCTCGGTGGTCTTCGGCAATCAGTGGAAGGACGTGGTGGCCTTCGCCCTGCTGATCCTGGTCCTGATGTTCCGGCCCACCGGCATCCTCGGTGAGAAGCTCGGGAAGGCGCGGGTATGAGCACGCAGACGACCGACCTCAGCGGTCTCGATGCCCCTCGTGGTCTCGGCGACCGGATCCGTACGTGGTGGAACGAGCTGTCCCGTCCCGGTCAGTGGGGAGTCGGCGTCGTCGGCTTCGTGCTGCTGGCCCTGCTGCCCATCATCAAGCCGCCGCTGATCACGACCACCGCCACCGACTTCGGCGGCACGCTGGCCCAGTTCGCGATGGTCGCGCTGATCGCCATCGGCCTGAACGTGGTCGTCGGCCAGGCCGGCATGCTCGACCTCGGCTACGTCGGCTTCTACGCGGTCGGCGCCTACGTGGTGGCACTCATGACCAGCCCAGCCAGCCCGATCTGGCACAGCGCGCACCACGGCATCTTCTCCGGCCCCTGGGGCTGGCTCGCGTGCGTGCCGCTGGCCATCGTCATCACCGGCATCACCGGTCTCATCCTCGGCACGCCGACGCTGCGGGTGCGCGGCGACTATCTGGCGATCGTCACGCTCGGCTTCGGTGAGATCGTGCGCCTGTTCGCCGACAACCTGACCGACGTGACCAACGGCCCGGCCGGCCTGCAGGGTGTGCTCTTCCCGGAGATCGGGCGCAGCGCCACCAACCCGGACGGCGTCTTCGCCCAGTCGAACAACTCGGGCACCCTCACCTCGGGCGTCTGGTGGTATTGGCTGGGTCTGGTCCTGGTCGTCCTGGTCCTGCTGATCATCGGCAACCTCGAGCGCAGCCGGGTCGGCCGCTCGTGGGTCGCCATCCGCGAGGACGAGGACGCCGCCGAGATCATGGGCGTGCCGACCTTCAAGTACAAGCTGTGGGCGTTCGTCATCGGCGCCGGCATCGGCGGCCTGTCGGGCGCGGTGTACGCCGGTCAGGTCCAGTACGTCGATCCGAAGGCGTTCACCGTCATCAACTCGATGCTGTTCCTGTGCGCCGTGGTCCTCGGCGGGCAGGGCAACAAGCTCGGCGTGATCGTCGGCGCCTTCATCATCGTGTACCTGCCCGCGCGCGTGCAGGGTATCCAGGTGGGCGACCAGTCGCTCGGCGACTACAAGTACCTGTTCTTCGGAATCGCGCTGATCACCCTGATGATCTTCCGTCCGCAGGGCCTGTTCCCGGCGCGCGCGAAACTCATCACCTTCGGGCGGCGGGTCTATGCGGCCGTCCGGCGCGTCCCGCATCCCGTCGACGCCACCACCGGAGAGGAGGCCAAGGCATGAGCCGGCACCGCAAGGACGACGGACTCGATCCCGACGGCCAGCCCATCCACGCACCGGTGGAGACGCCGGCGGCCGAGGTCGACGACGCACTCGCCGACACGCAGGCGAAGACCGTGCTCGACCCCACCGCCGTCGATCCGGCATTGGCCGATCCGACCGCCGTCGCCGAGGCCGTCGCGCCGCAGCGTGAGATCGCGGTCGGCGAGGGGGAGAAGCTCCTCGAGGTGGCCGGGCTGACCGTCGAGTTCGGCGGCCTGGCCGCCCTCGACGACGTCACCTTCGACATCAGACGCGGCGAGATCCTGGGCCTCATCGGGCCGAACGGCGCCGGAAAGACCACCTGCTTCAACGCGATCACCGGCGTCTACACCCCGACGCGCGGCACCGTCACCTTCGACGGCGCCGAGATGCGGAGGATCAAACGTCACCAGATCACCCGCCGCGGCATCGCTCGCACCTTCCAGAACGTGCGGCTGTGGGGCGAGATGACCGCGCTGGAGAACGTCTGCGTGGGCACCGACGCCCGCCACACCAGTTCGGTGTGGGGTGCCATCTTCCGCACCCCGAAGCTGTACCGGGAGGAACGCGACGCCGTCGACCGGGGCATGGCCCTGCTCGAATTCGTGGGTATCGGGGCGCGCGCCGCCGAGAAGGCGTCGAATCTGCCGTACGGCGACCAACGGCGGCTCGAGATCGCGCGGGCGTTGGCCACCGAGCCGAAGCTGCTGTGCCTGGACGAACCTGCCGCCGGCTTCAACCCGGCGGAGAAGACCGCCCTGATGGAACTGATCCAGAAGATCCGCGACGACGGCTACACGGTGCTCCTCATCGAGCACGACATGCGTCTGGTCATGGGTGTCACCGACCGTATCGTCGTGCTCGAGTTCGGTCGCAAGATCGCCGACGGCACGCCGAAGGAAGTCCGTGAGAACCCGGCCGTGATCGCCGCCTACCTGGGAGTGCCCGATGACGAAATCGCCTGATTCGACCCTCCCGAACTCCGAGCAGCAGACGACGGCTGTCCCGACGCCGACGAACCTCGACATGAGTTCGGCCCTGAAATGGTCCTGGGACCGGTTCCGGCAGAACGCCGGCGCCTTCATCGGCGCCGCCCTGCTCTGGGGTCTGGTATTCATCGCAGCCGGAACCCTCGTGACACTGTTTCTGGCGGATTCGGGATCCGGTACCGGGGAGACGACCGCCGCGGACATCAGCGTCGTCGCCAACCTGTCGCTCAGCCTGGCCTTCGGCATTCTGGGTGCGCTGGCGGGTTCGTGCTGGCTGCATGGCCTCGTCACGGTCGCCGGTGGCCGGCGCGCCAGGTTGAGTGACTTCTTCAAGCCGGCGGCCTTCTGGACGGTCCTGCTGCTGTCCCTCATCGTCGGTGTGATCCCCCGTCTCGTGAGCATCCCGTTCGGCAGCGTCCTGTCGACCGTGATCTCGATCGTGATCGGTTTCTTCACGATGTGGATCGTGTACTTCGCCGTCGATGGCAAGCGGGGCGTCGGCCGGTCGCTGTCCGCGAGCTTCGCACTGTCGATCAGGCATCCCGGCCCGACCATCAAAGTCATTCTGATGGGGGGTCTGCTTGCGGGCGCCGGCGTCTTCCCGGGCTTGGGAATCGGGCTGCTGGTGACGATACCGCTGGCCGGCCTGCTCACGATGTACTACTTCCGTGCCCTGACCCGCGAACCGTCGACCGGGGCGCTCGTGCGAGTCCGCTCGAAGAAGGTCGCCCCGGAAAGCGTTCCCGCCTACACCGGCGGTCCGGTGCTGGAGTTGAAGGATGTGGCGATCGACTACGGCCGGATCCGGGCGCTGCACGGCATCTCGCTGGACATTCAGCCCGGCGAGCTGGTCACCCTCCTGGGTGCCAACGGTGCCGGCAAGTCGACCACCATGCGCGGCATCTCCGGACTGAACAAACTGACCAGCGGCGAGATCCTGTTCGAAGGCGAACGCATTCGATCAGCTCTCCACCCACGAGCGGGTGGACCGCGGGATCATTCAGGTACCCGAAGGTCGGCATGTCTTCCCGGGCATGACCGTCATGGAGAACCTCGACATGGGCTGCTACGGACGTAAGTTCGCGTCCAAGGCGGTCTACAACCAGACCCTCGACCACGTCTTCGACCTTTTTCCCCGGCTGGCCGAACGCAAGAATCAGTACGGCGGCACCATGTCCGGCGGTGAACAGCAGATGCTGGCCATCGGCCGCGCCCTGATGGCCCGCCCGAGACTGCTGCTGCTCGACGAGCCGTCGATGGGGCTGGCGCCCATGGTGATCAAGCAGATCTTCACCATCATCGGCGACATCAACGCCGCCGGAACGACGATTCTTCTGGTGGAACAGAACGCGCAGCAGGCCTTGAGCCGCTCCGATCGCGGCTACATCCTCGAGTCCGGATCGATCACCCTCGAAGGCAAAGGCAAGGACCTGCTGGTGGACCCGGCCGTCCGCGACGCCTACCTGGGTGTCGCCTGACTCCGTTGTCCTGACCGGTCACTAGACTCTGGTCCGTGAGCCCCGCGAAGACCTCGTCCACCGCCACCCGCACCGCCAAGCACGACAAACCGGTGCTGATGCTGCTCGACGGGCATTCGCTCGCGTACCGGGCGTTCTTCGCGTTGCCGCCAGAGAACTTCAAGACGAACACCGGTCAGGCGACCAACGCGGTGTACGGCTTCACGTCGATGCTGATCAATCTGCTGCGCGATGAGGAACCGACCCACATCGCGGCCGCTTTCGACGTGTCCCGCAAGACGTTCCGCGCCGAGATGTACCCGGAGTACAAGGCCCAGCGGTCCTCGTCGCCGGACGAGTTCCGCGGTCAGGTGGACATCACCAAGGACGTGCTCGACGCGATGGGCATCCCGGTGTTCGCACTCGAGCGGTACGAGGCCGACGACATCATCGCGACGCTGGCCACCCAGGCCGCCGCACAGGGCTACTCCGTGCTGGTGGTGACCGGCGACCGGGACTCGCTGCAGCTGGTCAACGACGACATCACGGTCCTGTACCCGAAGCGGGGTGTGTCCGAACTGACGCGGTTCACCCCGGACGAGGTGGAGAACAAGTACGGACTGACACCGGTCCAGTACCCGGACTACGCGGCACTGCGCGGTGACCCGAGCGACAACCTTCCCGGTATTCCGGGCGTCGGCGAGAAGACCGCGTCGAAGTGGATCCGCGAGTACGGCTCCCTCGAATCACTGGTGCACCACGCGGACGAGGTGAAAGGCAAGGTCGGCGACTCGCTGCGCGCCAATCTGGCGTCGGTGCAGATGAACCGTCAGCTCACTGAACTGATCCGGGACGTCGAGCTGCCGAGCGGGCCGGACGATCTGGCGCTTCACGGGTGGGACCGGGACCGGATCCACCGGCTGTTCGACGACCTCGAGTTCAAGGTCCTGCGCGATCGGCTGTTCTCGACGCTCACCTCGTCCGAGCCGGAGGCCGAGGAGGGCTTCGACGTCGACGGCAGCCGGCTGGGGCCGGGCGAGGTCGCCGCGTGGCTCGACGAGCACGCGCGCACCGGCCGCAGCGGGCTGGCGGTCGCCGGCCCGCGCCAGGTGTACGGGTCCGACGTGACCGGCCTGGCGATCGCCGGCGCCGACGGTGCAGCCGCCCACATCGACCCGGTGTCGCTGAGCGCCGAGGACGAGGAGGTCCTGCGCTCGTGGCTGGCCGACCCGGCGCTGCCGAAGGCCGTGCACGAGGTCAAATGGGCGATCCACGCCCTCGAAGGCCGTGGCTGGTCGTTGCGCGGGGTCACCTCCGACACCGCGCTGGCCGCCTATCTCGTCCGCCCCGGTCAGCGGAGCTTCAATCTCGATGATCTCGCTCTGCGGTATCTGCGGCGCGAATTGAAGGCCGACGACGGCGCGGCCGACGACGGCCAGTTGTCGCTGCTGGACACCGAGGACGACGAGGCCGCCGTCTCCGATCAGCTGATGCTGTCGGCGCGCGCGGTCGGCGAGCTCGCCGATGCGCTCGACACCGAGCTCGAGCGGATCGACCAGGTCGCGCTGCTCAGGGATATGGAGCTGCCGCTCGCGTTCGTGCTGGCCGATCTCGAGACCGCCGGCATCGGCGTGGACGTCGATCACTTCCAGACCCTGGAGCGTGAGTTCGCCGGGCGGGTGCGGCAGGCCGCCGATTCGGCGTACGAGGTGATCGGGGAGCAGGTGAACCTCGGCTCTCCCAAACAGCTGCAGGCGGTGCTCTTCGACAAGCTCGACATGCCGAAGACCAAGAAGACCAAGACCGGCTACACCACCGATGCGGACGCGCTGGCCTCGCTGTACGAGAAGACCGAGCACCCGTTCCTGAAGTATCTGCTCGAGCATCGCAATGCGACCCGCCTGAAGGTGACCGTTGACGGTCTTCTGAAGTCGGTGGCCGACGATCAGCGGATCCACACCACCTTCAATCAGACGGTGGCCGCCACCGGCCGGCTGTCGTCCACCGAACCCAACCTGCAGAACATTCCGGTCCGGACCGATGCGGGCCGGCAGATCCGCGGCGGGTTCGTGGTGGGCGCCGGGGGTGACTACGAGTGCCTGATGACGGCGGACTACTCGCAGATCGAGATGCGGATCATGGCGCACCTGTCCGGTGACGAAGGCCTGATCAATGCCTTCAACTCGGGCGAGGATCTGCACAACTTCGTCGGTTCGCGTGCGTTCGGCGTGCCGATCGACCAGGTCGACGCCCAAATGCGGTCACGGGTCAAGGCGATGTCGTACGGACTGGCCTACGGGCTGTCGGCGTACGGTCTGGCGGCGCAGCTGGGCATCAGCCGTGACGAGGCGCGCGACCAGATGGATCAGTACTTCTCGCGGTTCGGCGGTGTCCGCGACTACCTCCATCAGGTGGTGCTCGAAGCGCGCCAGAAGGAGTACACCGAGACGATGTTCGGGCGCCGCCGGTATCTGCCCGACCTGAACTCGGATAACGGTCAGCGCCGGCAGGCGGCCGAACGGATGGCCCTCAATGCGCCGATCCAGGGCACCGCCGCCGACATCATCAAGATCGCGATGATCAACGTCGCCGACCGTCTCCGGTCCGAGGAACGCCGCTCGCGGATGCTGCTGCAGGTGCACGACGAACTGGTGCTGGAGATCGCGCCGGGGGAGCGCGAGGCCATCGAGACCCTCGTGCGTGAGGAGATGGGCGATGCGATCGCCCTGTCGGTGCCGCTCGAGGTGTCCGTCGGTGTCGGCCGGTCGTGGGACGACGCCGCGCACTGACTATGGATCACACGCTGCGGTTCGCTGTTCTGCAGGGCGACGGAATCGGTCCCGAGGTGGTTCCGGTGGCCGTCGACGCCGCCGTGGCGGTGCTCGCCGAGCACGGTGTGCGAGCGCAGCCCGAGGTCCTGCCGTTCGGGTCCTCGGCCATCGATTCGGACGGCGCACCGCTGCCCGAGCGGACGTTGTCGGCACTCGACACCCACGACCTGTGGGTGGTCGGACCGCACGACTCGGCGTCGTACCCGGCCGAACTCCGGTATCCGCCACCCGGTGCCGTCCTGCGGTCGCGCGGCGGGCTCTACGCGAATCTGCGGCCTGCGCGGGCCGACGTGAACATTCCGGCGCTCGCGCCGGACATCGACGTCCTGATCGTCCGGGAGAACAGTGAAGGGCTGTACGCCGACCGCAACATGGCGGTGGGCAGTGGAGAGTTTATGCCGACGCCGGACGTCGCGATGGCGGTGGGCGTCATCACGCGGGCGGCCACCGAACGGATCGCCGTCCGGGCCTTCGATGCCGCGGAGCAGCGTCGCCGGCACGTGACGATCGTGCACAAGGCGAACGTCCTGCGGCTGACGACGGGACTGTTCCGGGACGTCTGCCTCGAGGTGGCGCAGCGCTACCCGGACGTGACCGTCGACCAGCAGCACGTCGACGCGATGGCCGCGTTGCTGGTGCGCCGGCCGGCGGATTTCGATGTGATCGTCACCGAGAACCTGTTCGGCGACGTCCTGTCCGATCTCGCGGCGGAACTGTCCGGATCACTCGGCCTCGCGGCGTCGATCAACTGCTCCGACGACACGGTGATGGCGCAGGCCGTGCACGGCGCCGCCCCGGACATCGCCGGCCGCGGGGTGGCCGATCCGATCGCGATGGTCGGCTCGGTCGCGCTCGCGCTCGACTGGTACGGCCGCCGGTACGGCGACGACCGGGTACGCGCGGCGGCCTGCGAGCTGGACGCCGCCGTCGCCGCGACCGTCGCCGCCGGCATCGCGACCCCCGACCTGGGCGGAACCGCGACGACCGCGGAGTTCGCCGAACGTCTTCGGCAGCACTGATCCGGACAACCGTGACGACCCGCCCCCGCTGGGGTAGGTTCGGACTCTGATCGTCCGATGAACTCGGGAGGACGCCGGTGCGGCCAGCAGGAAGACGTGGTCTGACGAGAATGCTCGCGGTGCTGTCCGCCGCGGCACTGGTCACCGGAGTCACCGCCTGCACCAACGACGAATCGGCACTCGACGTGCAGCCCATCGACGTTCAGGTCGATCAGCAGCCGGCGATCGCGGCACTCGTTCCGCCGGCGGTCCGGGCGTCCGGGCGACTGCGCATCGGCACCAACCCGCCGTACCAGCCCAACGAGTTCAAGAACCGCAGCGGACAGATCGTCGGCTACGACATCGACCTGTTCAAGGCCGTCAACAAGGTGCTCGGCCTGACCCCTGAGTTCCACGAATCCGATTTCGACAAGATCATCCCGGCCATCCAGTCCGGCACCTACGACGCGGGCATCTCCTCGTTCACCGACACCGAGGAACGTGAGCGCGAAGTCGACTTCGTCACCTACTACAAGGCCGGTGTCCAGTGGGCGCAGCGGGCCGGGGACGACGTCAGCCCGGACGATGCGTGCGGTATGCGCGTCGGTGTGCAGACCACCACCGTCGAGGACACCGACGAGGTGCCGGCCAAGAGCGAGGCCTGCGTCAAGGCCGGCAAGCCGGCGATCATCAAGGAGAAGTTCGACTCCCAGGATCAGGTGGTCACCGCGCTGCTCCTCGGCAAGGTGCGCGCCTTCTCCGCCGATTCACCGGTCACCGCGTACGCGATCAAGAAGACCGACGGTCAGCTCGCGTCGACCGGTCCGATGTACGACGCGGCGCCCTACGGCATCCCGGTCCGGAAGGGATCACCCCTATCCGCGGCGATCCAGCAGGCCGTGCAGTACCTGATCGACAACGGCCAGTACCGGACGATCGCCGAGCATTGGGGAGTCCAGGCCGGCATGATCCCGACATCGCAGATCAACGGAGCGAGGCAGGCGGAATAGATGAGTTCACCCGACACCGTGTCGAGCGGTGACGTGTCCGACGACGACGTCACCGCGCCGATCAAAGCCGTGCCGCTGAGGCATCCCGGGCAGTGGGTCACCGCCGCGGTCATCCTGATCCTGGCCGCGCTCTTCATCTACGGCGCCGCCACCAACAAGGCCTACCGGTGGGACACCTACCGGCGCTACCTGTTCGACACGCGGATCATCGAGGCCGCCGGCTGGACGCTGGCGCTCACCGTGTGCGCGATGGTGATCGGCGTCGTCCTCGGTGTCCTGCTCGCGGTGATGCGGCTCTCGCCGAACCGGGTGCTGCGCTCGGTCGCCTGGGTGTACCTGTGGATCTTCCGCGGTACGCCGGTGTACGTGCAGCTGGTCCTGTGGGGCCTGTTCGGGTCGATCTACAAGCAGATCGATCTCGGGGTCCCGTTCGGACCGACGTTCGCGCACATCGACGTGCAGGCGATGAACGCGGCGTTCCTGTTCGCCGTGATCGGACTGGGCCTCAACGAGGCCGCGTACATGGCCGAGATCGTGCGCGCCGGCATCTCGTCGGTGGGCGAGGGGCAGCAGGAGGCGTCCGTGGCCCTCGGCATGACCTGGTCGCAAACAATGCGCCGCACGGTACTGCCGCAGGCGATGCGGGTGATCATCCCGCCGACCGGCAACGAGTTGATCAGCATGCTCAAGACGACGAGCCTGGTGACGGCGATCCCGTTCTCGCTGGAACTGTACGGCCGCACGAGGGACATCTCCGGGGTGAACTTCCAGCCGATCCCGATGCTGCTGGTCGCCTCCACCTGGTACCTGGCGATCACCAGCATCCTGATGGTCGGACAGCATTATCTGGAGAAGCACTACTCGAAGGGCATCAGCCGCCAGCTGACCGACCAGCAGCTGGCCGACCTGGCCAAGGCCGACCTGGAGGCGAAGTCGCTGTGACCGCCGCGAAGAACCACACCACCACGACCGCGACGCCGATGGTGCAGGCCGACCGGGTCTGCAAGGACTTCGGCGCCCTCAAAGTACTCAAGGGCGTCTCCCTGGAAGTGGCGCACGGTGAGGTCACCTGCCTGATCGGGCCGAGCGGCTCGGGCAAGTCGACCTTCCTGCGCTGCGTCAACCATCTGGAGGACGTGACCGCCGGACGCCTGCGGGTGGACGGCGATCTGATCGGTTACCGCGAGCGCGGCGGCAAGCTCTACGAGATGAGTCCGAGGGATGCGGCCAAGCAGCGGCGGGACATCGGCATGGTGTTCCAGCATTTCAACCTGTTTCCGCACCGCACGGTGATGGAGAACATCATCGAGGCGCCGATCCTGGTCAAGAAGCAGTCCAAGGACGAGGCGGTCGCGCGCGCCGAGGACCTGCTCGACAAGGTCGGGCTGGCCCAGAAGGCCGACGCCTATCCGGCGCAGCTGTCCGGCGGTCAGCAGCAGCGCGTGGCGATCGCCCGGGCACTGGCCATGGAGCCGAAGCTGATGCTGTTCGACGAGCCGACGTCGGCTCTGGACCCCGAACTCGTCGGCGACGTCCTCGAGGTGATGAAGCGGCTGGCCGAGGCCGGCATGACCATGCTCGTGGTGACCCACGAGATGGGCTTCGCCCGCGAGGTCGCCGACCAGCTGGTGTTCATGGCCGACGGCGTGGTCGTGGAGAAGGGCGACCCGCGCGAGATACTGGCGAATCCGCAGCAGGAACGCACCCAGGCGTTCCTGTCGAAGCTCCTGTAGTCCGCGTCAGGGTTTGCGGCAGCAGAAGATCGCGGTACCGGGGAAGAAGCGGCCGCGCAGCGGGGACCACTGACCCCACACCTCGTCGAGGTCCTCCGGCCATTCCGGCTCGACGACGTCCTCGAGGACCAGACCGGCGGAGACGATCTCGCGAACACGGTCGCCCATCGTGCGGTGGTGTTCGACGTAGGTGATCCGGTTGTCCTGATCGGCCTCCGAGTACGGAGTGCGATCGAAGTACGACATCTGCACGGTGAGCCCGTCGGGGCCGGGATCGTCGAGGAACATCCAGCGCATCGGATGATTCGTGGCGAACACCCACCGTCCGCCCGGCCGGAGCACCCGGGCGACCTCCCGCATGACGCGTGCGGAGTCGGCGACGAACGGGATCGCACCGAACGCCGAACACGCGAGATCGAACGAGGCGTCGGCGAACGGCGAGATGCTCGGCGCCGGCACGCACGAGCGGCACGCGCCGGTGGTCGAGACGCATGGCCTCCACCGCGTGCAGCAGCATGCCGGCCGAGACGTCCAGGCCGACGGGGCGGGCACCCTGCGCCGCGAGCCAGCGGCTGCAGGGGGCCGCGCCGCAGCCGATCTCGAGCACGTCCTTGCCGGCGACGTCGCCCAGAAGGCCGGCGTCGGCCTCACGCAGACGTTCGGGGCCCCAGACGAAGTCGCCGCCGGGGACGTCGTTCCCGAGGAAACGTCCGTGCTGATCCTGGTATCCGTCGGCCTCGTCGTCCCACCACGAGCGGTTCGCCTGCTCGCTGGTGTCCGAGTCGATGTGGCCGAGCAGCCGGGGAGGCCGGCCGGAACCGTCCGTCACCAGCTGAAACCCGTGCCCAGATACTCGGTCTTGGTGTCGCCGTCCCAGCGGCGCACCGACGAGAACCTGATCGGGGTCGGATCCCAGTCGAGGAGTTCGAGGGCCGCCGACAGCTGCTCGACGTCCAGACGTCGCGCGAGGGTGAGGTGCGGCGTCCAGGATCCCGGGTCGCAATGGGCGAGCAGGTGGTCCACGAAGCCGCCCGCGAAACGCACGGCCGTCGCCTGGGTGGAGAGAAGCCGGCTGTTGGGCACCACGCCGGCGGCCAGGGTGTAGCGGTCGCCGGACGGCAGGACCGCGGGCGGGCCGAGGACCGCATCCAGCGGCAACCGCGCCACCAGAGTGGCCATCGCCGTCGCGACCTCGGGGGAGATGGTGTTCGCGGCGAGCAGCGTGCAGTGGGGCCGGTTGGTCTCGGCGGTCGTCGAGCCCGCCGACGGCAGGCCGGCATCGGCGAGGGTGCGCCAGGCGTCACGGATCACGGCATCGCCGGCCGCGTCCGGCAGAAGCTCGATCGAATGAGCCACGGTTCCTCCCCTCCGCTCTCACGCCCGACGGTGCTCGGGCGCATTTGTGCAGCATAGAGGTGCTGCATTACCCTGGTTCACGTGTGTGCGCCCATCGCACGCATCCGGCATCCCCACCGTAGCCCTGATGGCCTCGGCATGCGATGTCGGGAACGACCGGAAATCGGCTGCGGCCTGCGAAGACCCGCCGGATTCCTGACCTACTACATACCTGTCCGGAGCAACTCAACACATGTCGTCCCCCACGATCACCTCGCCGCAAGTAGCCGTCAACGACATCGGCTCGCCCGAGGACTTCCTCGCCGCCATCGACTCCACGATCAAGTACTTCAACGATGGCGACATCGTCGAAGGCACCATCGTCAAGGTCGACCGTGACGAGGTTCTGCTCGACATCGGCTACAAGACCGAGGGCGTCATCCCCTCGCGTGAGCTGTCGATCAAGCACGATGTCGATCCCAGCGAAGTCGTCAACGTCGGCGACGAGGTCGAAGCCCTGGTCCTCACCAAGGAGGACAAGGAAGGCCGCCTCATCCTCTCGAAGAAGCGCGCTCAGTACGAGCGGGCGTGGGGCACCATCGAGGAGCTCAAGGAGCGCGACGAGGCCGTCAAGGGCACCGTCATCGAGGTCGTCAAGGGCGGCCTGATCATGGACATCGGCCTGCGTGGCTTCCTCCCGGCGTCGCTGGTGGAGATGCGCCGCGTCCGCGATCTGCAGCCGTACATCGGCAAGGAGATCGAGGCCAAGATCATCGAGCTCGACAAGAACCGCAACAACGTCGTTCTGTCGCGTCGCGCCTGGCTCGAGCAGACCCAGTCCGAGGTTCGCAGCGAGTTCCTCAACCAGCTGCAGAAGGGCCAGGTCCGCAAGGGCGTCGTGTCCTCGATCGTCAACTTCGGCGCCTTCGTCGATCTCGGCGGCGTGGACGGCCTGGTGCACGTCTCCGAGCTGTCCTGGAAGCACATCGATCACCCGTCCGAGGTCGTCGCCGTGGGCGACGAGGTCACCGTCGAGGTGCTGGACGTCGACATGGACCGCGAGCGCGTCTCGCTGTCGCTGAAGGCCACTCAGGAAGACCCGTGGCGTCAGTTCGCCCGCACCCACGCGATCGGCCAGATCGTCCCGGGCAAGGTCACCAAGCTGGTGCCGTTCGGCGCGTTCGTCCGCGTCGAGGAGGGCATCGAGGGCCTGGTTCACATCTCGGAGCTGGCCGAGCGCCACGTCGAGGTTCCCGATCAGGTCGTCGCCGTGGGCGACGATGCGCTCGTCAAGGTCATCGACATCGACCTGGACCGCCGCCGTATCTCGCTGTCGCTGAAGCAGGCCAACGAGGACTACACCGAGGAGTTCGACCCCTCGAAGTACGGTATGGCCGACAGCTACGACGACCAGGGCAACTACATCTTCCCCGAGGGCTTCGACTCCGAGACCAACGAATGGCTCGAAGGCTACGACAAGCAGCGTGAAGAGTGGGAGGGTCGCTACGCCGAGGCGGAGCGTCGCCACAAGATGCACACCGCGCAGATGGAGAAGTTCGCCAAGGCTGCCGCCGAGGCCGACGCCGCCGGCCCGAGCGACTACTCGTCCTCGTCCGACGACGACGCCGCGTCGTCGTCCTCCTCGTCCAGCACCCCGGCTCCGGCCGGCGGTTCGCTGGCGAGCGACGAGCAGCTCGCCGCTCTCCGCGAGAAGCTGACCGGCAACAACTGATCGCCGATCACACCTGAACAACCCCCGGGCCGCGCTGCGGCCCGGGGGTTGTCGCATCGGTGCCGGGATCGCATGCGCGCATTCACCTTTGACAATCATTTTCATCAGAGGGTTCACTCTGCGGCATGCGTAAATCACCGAAACTTCTCATTCTGACCCCTGCTCTCGCCTCCGCCGTCGCCCTCGGCCTGACCGCCTGCTCGGACGGGTCCGACGATGCCGCCGCCTCGTCGGCCAAGCCGGTCGAAGAGCGCAAGGCCACGCCGCGCCTGGCACTGACGCACGACGGCGGTGTCGACGTCCTCGACGGAACCTCGCTGTCGGACGTCGACGACGTTCCCGTGGAAGGGTTCACGCGCGTCAACGATGCCGGCGACGGACGGCACGTGTTCGTCTCCACGTCGAACGGATTCGAACTGCTCGACCTCGGTGCCTGGAGCGAAGCCCACGGCGATCATTCGCACCACTACTCGAGCGAGCCGCGACTGACCGGCACCACCTACGACGCCGACAAGCCGGGACACGTGGTTCTGCACGACGGGCGCACCACCCTGTTCGACGACGGCACCGGCAAGGTCCGGATCCTGGACTCGGCGAAGATCGGCGAGGACGGCTCGTTGATCGACGAGTTCAGCGTTCCCGCGCACCACGGCGTCGCGGTGGCCCGCGCCGACGGATCGGTGGTCGTCTCGAAGGGCGACGAGGACACCCGTACGGGACTGGTGATCCGCGACGCCCAGGGCGCCACCGTCGCGCAGTCCGACGAATGCCCGGGTCTGCACGGCGAAGCCGGCGCCGCCGACGGCGTACTGACGTTCGGCTGCGAGGACGGCGTGCTGATCGTGCGGGGCACCGAGATCAGCAAGGTGAAGGCCGACGCGCCGTACGCCCGGATCGGCAACCAGCGCGGCGGCGACGGTTCACCGATCACCCTGGGCGACTACAAGACTGACAAGGGCAACGAGCACGAACACCCCCAGCAGTTCTCGCTCATCGACACCACGGCCAAGACGATCCGGGTGGTACCGACCGGCGGATGGTCGTACAGCTTCCGCTCGCTCGGACGCGGTAAGAACGGCGAGGCACTGATCCTCGGCACCGACGGCGCACTGCACGTCTTCGATCCGGCGAGCGGCCAGGAGATCCGTACCGTGCCGCTGATCGGTGCGTGGAGTGAACCCGACGACTGGCAGGAGCCGATGCCGTCGCTGTATGTGCAGGGCGACACCGCCTACATCGACGAGCCGTCGTCGAAGCGCCTGATCGCGGTCAGCCTCGACGACTACCGCACCCTCACCGAGACGAAGACCGCGGCACCGGGCAACGAGCTGGCCGGCGTCACCGGGTGACCCCGCGACCGGTGCTGGGTATCGTGAGGCCGTGATCAGGATCGGCCTCACGGGAGGCACCGGAGCAGGCAAGTCGACCGTCGCACGCACCCTCGCGGCCGAAGGGGCCTACGTCGTCGACGCGGACGTGGTGGCCCGCGAGGTCGTCGAACCCGGCACGAACGGATTCGACGAGCTCGTGGCCGCCTTCGGCCCCGGGATCGTGGCCGCCGACGGTTCGCTGGACCGCGCCGCCCTCGCCGCGAAGGCCTTCACCGACGACGAACACCGTGGCCGGATGAACGCCATCACCCATCCGCGGATCATGGCCCGCACCCAGGAGCTGTTCGCGGCCGCCCCCGACGACGCGGTCGTCGTGCACGACGTCCCGCTGCTGGTGGAACTGCACACCGCCCCGATGTATCACCTGGTGGTGGTCGTGCACGCCGACCACGAGGAACGGGTCCGGCGGCTCACCACCTGGCGCGGCATGGCCGAGGAGGACGCCCGGGCGCGGATCGCCGCCCAGGCCTCCGACGCGGACCGCCGCGCGGTCGCGGACGTGTGGCTGGACAACTCGGAGACCGAGGGCGAACTGCGGGCCGACACGATCCGCTTGTGGGAGGACCGTCTCGTCCCGTTCGAACGGAACGTCCGGGAGCGCCGGGACGCGGTCGACCTGAACGTCGATCCCGGCGACCGGGACGTTCTGGGCGCGCGTCTGGTGAACCGGCTCTGGCTGCTCTGCGGCGACAAGGCCATCGAGGTGTACGTCGCCGGGACCGAGCCGGTCGTCGAGATGCGGGTGACCGCCCGCGATGCGCAGGCCGCGGCCGACCTGGTCGACGTGCTGGCCGACGGTGGCTTCCCGCAGATCACTCCCGGGCTGCACGGCAGTGCCGACCCCGGACGCCCCGTCACCGTGACCGTACGCACCGCCGGCTGACGCCCGGCGCGCCCTCACGCTCCTTGAGCCTGTCGAAAGGAGCCCCCAGGATCAGTCGGCTCTACGAATCCTTCCAGGTCAGAGGTTCGCCGACCTGCTCGTCCAGCCAGGTCTGGATCTGACCGTGCTCGGCCGCCCCGACGAGGGCCCGAGCGGCGATCTCGGTCGCCTCGGTCGCCTCCGCCGTCGTCAGGAATCCCGCCGCGTGGGCCTCGAAGAGCTCATCGACGTCGATCAGTTCCAGCGGGGTACCGGGCACGTCGACCAGGTCCAGATACCAGTCGACCGAATGCCAGCGTCCGTCCGGGTCGGGGCCGCCGAAACGGCCGATGTCCAGATACAGCCGTTGGCCGGCGCGGTGGCCGCCGACGAAGTGGAAGATGTTGGCCCGGAGTCCGAGGGCCGGGAGCAGCCACACCTCGAGATGGTCGAACTTCGGGTTGTCGGCCGTCCGCGACATGTACAGGCCGTACGGCGTCTCCCGGTACACCTCCACCGGGCGGACGAACCCCTTGTTGTCGGTGTTCGTCATCGCGGGAACGTCGAACACCTCCTGTTTCGGCGGATGGATGTGACCGGCCGGCGGATGATCAGACGGCACTGATCCTCCCGTCCGCGTTCACCGAGAACGTCGGGTTGTGGACGAAGTCCCAGCGGAATCCGTCCGAATCGGCGACGCAGGCGCTCGTGCCGCCCCAGTCGCGGGTCGTCGGTGGAGTCACTGCACTCGCACCGGCGGCGAGCACACGGTCGTACCAGGCGGTGACCTCTTCGGCGGTGGCGACGTTGTGGCCGAGGGAGAACGGTGGTGCCGATTCGCCGCGGGCGGATCGCTCTACCTCTCGCACGCCGAGGGTGATCGCGGTGGTGGTCGGGCCGGCGGTCGCTGTCATGGTTCTACGGTAAGACGCGGCTCCGACATTCACCGGCTGAGTGAACAGACCGGTCGAGTCAATCGGACTAGTCGGTATAGTCCGATCGGCGTATCGTCGAACACATGGCCACGATCACCAGCACCGAAGCCAAGGCGCGGCTCAACGCGATCCTCGCCGAGGTCGAACGCACCGGCACACCGGTCACGATCACCACCCGTGGTCGTCCCGTCGCGGTGTTGTCACCCGTGACCCCGGGCCGCCGCCGGTTCGGTCAGTTTCCGGATCTGGTGATTCCAGACGACTTCGATGACCCGTTGCCCGACGAAGAGCTGGCGCTGTGGGAGGGGCGGGGATGACGGCCGTTCTGCTCGATACCAATGCGCTGCTGTGGTTGGGACAGGACCCCGACCGCCTCTCCGATTCGGCGATGGAGATCATCGGAGACGCTTCGCAGCCGGTGTTCGTATCGGTTGCCTCGGCATGGGAGATCGCGGTCAAGACGCGGTCGGGACGGCTTCACGGGGAAGGCCTGCTGTCGGGCTGGACTGAGTGGCTGGCGGCGATGTCGGTGACCGCCCTGCCCATCGAGGTGCCGGATGCGATCACGGCGGGCAGCCTCAACTGGGATCACGGCGATCCCTTCGACCGGATGATCGTCGCGCAGGCCGTGCGGAGGGGGCTGACGATTGCGACGAGCGATCAGGCGGTGCTGGCGGGGGCGCTCACACCCGTCGTCGACACACGGCGGGGTCGGCGCTAGGACGTCCGCCTTCGCGCGCCGGTCCGTGTCGGTACCGGCGTCTACTCTGAAAGACATGGCATTCGCAGCAGAGCAGCCGATCGTCGCGCACTCGGAGTACCGCCCCATCGGCGACGTCGAGCGCACGGGCGGCCGCTTCGAGGTGGTCAGCGATCACGAACCGGCCGGCGATCAGCCGACCGCCATCGCCGACCTCACCCGCCGGCTGAACGAGGGGGAGAAGGACATCGTCCTCCTTGGCGCCACCGGCACCGGAAAGTCGGCCACCACGGCCTGGCTGATCGAACAGGTGCAGCGCCCCACCCTGGTGATGGCGCCGAACAAGACTCTGGCCGCGCAGCTCGCCAACGAGCTGCGCGAGATGCTGCCGAACAACGCCGTCGAGTACTTCGTCTCGTACTACGACTACTACCAGCCGGAGGCGTACATCGCGCAGACGGACACCTACATCGAGAAGGACAGCTCGATCAACGACGACGTCGAGCGGCTGCGGCACTCGGCGACGTCGAACCTGCTGTCCCGGCGCGACGTGGTGGTGGTCGCATCGGTGTCGTGCATCTACGGTCTGGGCACGCCGCAGTCGTACCTCGACCGGTCGGTGGAACTGTCGGTCGGCGAGACCATCGATCGCGACGCCCTGCTCCGCCTGCTCGTCGACGTCCAGTACACCCGCAACGACATGTCGTTCACCCGCGGCAGCTTCCGGGTGCGCGGCGACACCGTCGAGATCATCCCGTCCTACGAGGAGCTCGCCGTACGGATCGAGTTCTTCGGCGACGAGGTGGAGGCGCTCTACTACCTGCATCCGCTGACCGGCGACGTGGTCCGGCAGGTCGACAACGTCCGGATCTTCCCGGCCACCCACTACGTGGCCGGGCCGGAACGGATGGCCAAGGCGATCGAGGGGATCGAGAAGGAACTCGAGGAGCGTCTCGCCGAGTTCGAGGCGCAGGGCAAGCATCTCGAAGCGCAGCGCCTGCGCATGCGCACCTCCTACGACATCGAGATGATGCGGCAGGTCGGCTTCTGCTCCGGTATCGAGAACTACTCGCGGCACATCGACGGCCGAGGCGCCGGCACCGCTCCCGCCACGCTCATCGACTACTTCCCGGACGACTTCCTGCTGGTGATCGACGAGTCGCA
Source organism: Gordonia sp. (in: high G+C Gram-positive bacteria) (assembly GCF_047600565.1). GTDB lineage: Bacteria > Actinomycetota > Actinomycetes > Mycobacteriales > Mycobacteriaceae > Gordonia. Next base: position 1,101,744 of record NZ_JASGKN010000001.1, on the reverse strand, counting down.
TGTGACGGTGCCGCAGATCGGCGCCATGTACGAAGGCGACATGTCCCGCAAGCGGAACCTCGTCGAATACGGGTTCCGGCTGCCCTCGGCCGTCGACAACCGTCCTCTCACCTGGGACGAATTCGTCGACCGGATCGGGCAGACCGTCTACCTGTCGGCCACGCCCGGTCCCTACGAGCTCGGCCAGTCCGGTGGCGAATACGTCGAGCAGGTGATCCGCCCGACCGGTCTGCTCGATCCGGAGATCGTGGTCAAACCCACCAAGGGCCAGATCGACGACCTGGTGCACGAGATCCAGGAACGCACCGAGCGCGACGAACGCGTCCTGGTGACCACGCTGACCAAGAAGATGTCCGAGGATCTGACCGACTATCTCCTCGAACTGGGCATCCGGGTGCGCTACCTGCACTCGGAGGTCGACACCCTGCGTCGCGTCGAACTGCTGCGCCAGTTGCGCAGCGGCGAATACGACGTGCTGGTGGGCATCAACCTGCTGCGGGAGGGCATCGACCTGCCCGAGGTGTCGCTCGTCGCCATCCTCGACGCCGACAAGGAGGGTTTCCTCCGCAGCACCACGTCCCTCATTCAGACGATCGGGCGTGCCGCGCGCAACGTGTCCGGTCAGGTGCACATGTACGCCGACACCGTCACCGACTCCATGCGCAACGCCATCGAAGAGACCGAACGGCGCCGCGCTAAGCAGATCGCCTACAACACCGAGAAGGGTGTCGACCCACAGCCGCTGCGCAAGAAGATCGCCGACATCCTCGACCAGGTGTACGCCGAAGCCGAAGACGCGGTGGAGGTCGGCGGATCCGGCCGCAACGCCAGCCGTGGCCGCCGTGCACAGGGCGAGGTGTCCAAGTCCGTCAGCGCCGGCGTGTACGAGCAGCGAGACACGTCGTCGATGCCGCGCGCCGAGCTCGCCGATCTCGTGTCCGAGCTGACCGATCAGATGATGAATGCGGCCCGCGACCTCCAGTTCGAACTCGCCGGACGTCTGCGGGACGAGATCGCGGACCTGAAGAAGGAACTCCGCGGCATGGATGCGGCGGGCATCAAGTAGCGCGCCATTTTCCGATCCCGGCAGGGTATGTTTTGTTCAGCATTCACACACTTCGGAGGGACATCCCAGAATGAGCGCTTATACGACCATCGTCGTCGGTACGGACGGTTCCGAGTCCTCGCTGCATGCGGTGGACCGGGCCGGTGCGATCGCGGGCGACGCCACCCTGGTGATCGCGTGCGCGTACTTCCCGAACGACGGCAAGACCGCCGCCGCCGCCGGTGACGTTCTCGGCAACGAGGCCTACCAGGTGATGGGGTCGTCGCCCACCGAGGAGATCCTCCGCCACGCCAAGGAGCGTGCCACCACCGCCGGTGCCCAGAACGTTCAGCAGCGCGCCGTCAAGGGCGCCCCGGTGGATGCGCTGCTGCAGCTCGTCACCGATGTCCAGGCCGACCTGCTCGTCGTGGGCAACAAGGGCCTCAACTCGATCGCCGGCCGCCTTCTCGGTTCGGTGCCCGCCGACGTCGCCCGCAAGTCGGCGTGCGACGTGCTGATCGTCCACACCACGTAGTCGTCCTTTCGACAAGCTCAAGGAGCGTTCGACACGCTCACGGAGCGTTCGGCAGATCCTCGAGATCTGCCGGCAGGCCGTTCTCGTGCACCACGACCAGCCGTTGGGTCGCGCGTGTCAGCGCCACATACAGATCGCTGTAGCCGCGCTCGGACTCGGAGATCATGCCGAGCGGATCGACCACCACCACGTTGTCGAACTCGAGACCCTTGGCCGCGGTGATCGGAAGGATTCGCAGGTCGTCGTCCGCACCACGGGCGGCCGCGGCCGCCTCATCGGCCATCGCATCCGGCACGATGATCGCCGACAGGCCCGGCCACGCCTCCCACTCGACGGTGCTCACAGCCGTCGGCAGTGCGCGGCCCCGCGGAGCGGCCACGGCCAACGGCTCGATGCCGTTGCTGCGCAGCGACTCCGGGGGCGTCTGCTCGGCGTCGATGTGCGCAAGCAGGCGGTTCGCGTAGCGGGTGATCTCGGACGGAGTGCGGTAGTTGATCGTCAGCTCCCGGCGCTGCCACCGATTGGCGACATACGGGGTGAAGATCGTCGACCACGAATCGGTGCCGGCCGGATCGCCGGTCTGCGCGGTGTCGCCGATTACCGTCATCCAGCGGTTCGGGATGCGGCGCATGACCATCCGCCACGCCATCGGAGACAGTTCCTGAGCCTCATCGACGATGACGTGCCCGAATGCCCAGGTGCGGTCCTCGTAGGCGCGTTCGGCGGTGGTGCGGTGCTGCGTCGCCTCCTGACGTTCGGCGAGCTGCCGGGCATCGATCAGGTCGTACGCCATCAGGATCTCCGGATCCAGCTCGTCCTCCAGATCCTGCGGCGCCGAACCGGTCAAGATGTCCAGGGCGTCTTGGGCTTCGGCCAGCCGTCGACGCCACTGGGCCTGCTGTTCGCGTTCGGCCTCGTCGGTGCTGTAGCCGATGAGTTCGGCGAGCTCGTCGAGCAACGGGACGTCCGCCGGCGACAGGTCGGCGTCGTCGGGCAGCGGACGGGCCGGGCGCGCCAGCTCGGCGCGGTCCGCGGGTGACCAGCCGCGGGTGACGCGCCGGCGGAAGTCGTCGTCCGCGTACAGCTCCCGCAGCAGCGCCTGCGGTGTCAGCGTCGGCCAGCAGCCCAGAACAGCCCGGACGGTGTCCGGATCGTTCTCCAGATCCTCCCGGATGTCGGCCAGATCGGCCGCGGTCAGCAGTGAGGGGCCGTCATCGAACGACGAGCGGCCCAGCCGGGCGGCGTGCGCGGCGGCCAGCTCATCGAGCGCCGTCCGCAGAAACGTGCGCTGCGCCAGATTGTGGGCCCGGCGGGTGGAACGCGCCGCGCCGCGCGCCTTCTTGATGATCTCGCCGGTGATCGGCAGACGCTGGCCGTCGAAATCCATGGCCAGATCCCTCGGCGGCAGACTCTGCTTGGTCCGCACCGCCGCCCGCAACACGGCGAGCATGTCGTCGCCGCCCTTCAGGCTGGCCGCCCGCCGGGTGTCGTGGCCCTTGGCGGTCACCCCGGGAAACAGGTTGCCGACCGTCGACAACAGCACACCCGTCTCGCCGAGCGACGGAAGCACCTGCCCGATGTAGTCGAGGAAGTCCTCGTTCGGCCCGATGATCAGGACACCGCTGCGCGACAGGATCTCCCAATGCGTGTACAGCAGGTAGGCGGCCCGGTGGAGCGCGACGGCGGTCTTGCCGGTGCCGGGGCCGCCCTGCACCACGGTCACGCCGCGGTGCGTGGACCGGATGATCTCGTCCTGCTCCCGCTGAATGGTCTCGACGATGTCGGTCATTTCGCCGGTGCGCGCCTCGTTCAGCGCCGCGACCAGCGCCGACTCGTTGACGACACTGGCCTCGCGCCCGTCGGTATCGACCTCGCCGGACAGCAGATGCTCGTCCGACACCGACTGCACCTTCCGGGCGCGCGTACGCAGATGCCGCCGCCGGTCGACGTCCTCGGGGGCGGCGGGTGTCGCCAGATAGAACGGCCGCGACAGGGGAGCGCGCCAGTCCAGCAGGAGAGTGGTGACCTGGTCGTCGTCGGTCATCCCCATGCGGCCGATCCGGTGGACCTGACCGTCGATCATGTCCAGGCGGCCGAAGTACAGGTTGTGCTCCCCGGCATCGATCTTGGTGAGGGTCTCGCTGTACAACCGCTCGTACGATTCCCGCTCGGACAGGGCCTGCGGGGTGTCCGCGGACTCCAGCAGCGTCTCGGAGAGCCGCCGCTGCGCGGTCGCGCGCATGCGGTCCAGACGCGCGTACACGGCGTCCAGATGCTGCTGCTCGTCGGCGAGGCGCGGATCGGGGTTCACAGTCGATCCAGTGTACTCGGCCGGGGTCGGCCGCACCGGCTGCGAGATGCGGGTCACCAGCCCCGGTCGCGCCACTGCGTCAGGTGCGGACGTTCGCTGCCGAGCGTGGTGTCCTTGCCGTGTCCCGGATAGACGACGGTGTCGTCGCCGAAGCGGTCGAAGAGCTTCGTCGTGACCTGGTCGAGGAGGATCTCGAAGTCGCCGGGCTGCCAGGTCTTGCCGACACCGCCGGGGAACAGGGAGTCGCCGGTGAACAGGTGAACCCGCCCGGTCCGCTCGGTGAGGGCCAGGGCCACCGATCCGGGTGTGTGGCCCCGCAGGCTGATCACGTCGAGGGTCAGGTCGCCGAGGGTGATCGTGTCGCCGTCGTGCAGCAGCCGGTCCGGTGCGACGGGCAGTTCGGGTGCGTCCGGGGCTCCGGCCGCCGTCGGGACACCGGTGGCCTTGTGGACCGCCTCGAGTGCCTGCCAGTGATCGAAGTGGCCGTGCGTGGTGACGATCTGCGTGAGAGCGCCGGGGACCACGTCGAGCAGCGCCAGGAGCGACTCGGGATCGTTGGCCGCGTCGATGAGCAGGATGTCGCCGGTCGACGCGTCGGTCACGAGATAGACGTTGTTGTCCATCGGGCCCACGGACAGTTTGACGATCGTGGCGCCGTCGAGCAGTCGGCGCTGGGCGGCCACACCATGATGATCCGGATCCGGGGTGACGTCGCCGGTGTAGTCGTCGGAGATGTTCACGGGGATGCTCATGACGTCCAGCCTACGACCGAGAGCGCCGCCCTTCGACAGGCTGCGGACCCGGTGTCGGACCTCCCGCGTACCCTGGACGACCGGGGACAGTCCCTCCCGAGTCCTGGCGATATGCCGGCACGGGCATTCGTTTTTCGTGAGGTATCCGCAGTGGTAGACCGCCTGATCGTCCGGGGTGCGCGTGAGCACAATCTGCGCGGGATCGATGTCGATCTCCCGCGCGATTCGCTGATCGTCTTCACCGGTCTGTCGGGTTCGGGCAAGTCGTCGCTCGCCTTCGACACGATCTTCGCCGAGGGCCAGCGCCGCTACGTCGAATCGCTGTCGGCGTACGCGCGGCAATTCCTGGGCCAGATGGACAAGCCCGACGTCGACTTCATCGAAGGCCTGTCCCCGGCGGTCTCCATCGACCAGAAGTCCACCAACCGGAACCCGCGCTCGACGGTCGGCACCATCACCGAGGTCTACGACTATCTGCGTCTGCTCTACGCGCGCGCCGGCACCCCGCACTGCCCGGTGTGCGGCGAGAAGATCGAACGGCAGACGCCGCAGCAGATCGTCGACCAGGTCCTCGAGATGGAGGACGGCACCCGCTTCCAGGTGCTCGCCCCCGTCGTGCGCACCCGCAAGGGCGAGTTCGTCGACCTGTTCGCCGAACTGCAGACCCAGGGCTTCGCGCGCGCCCTCGTCGACGGCGAGATGATCCAGCTCGCCGATCCGCCGAAGCTCAAGAAGCAGGAGAAGCACGACATCGACGTCGTCGTCGACCGTCTCGTCGTGAAGGCGTCGGCCCGGCAACGGCTCACCGATTCGGTGGAGACCGCACTGCGCCTGGCGGACGGGATCGTGGTGCTCGACTTCGTCGACGTCGACGAGGACGACCCGCAGCGCCGGCGGCGGTTCTCCGAGAAGATGGCGTGCCCCAACCAGCACCCCATCGCCATCGACGACCTCGCGCCGCGCAGCTTCTCGTTCAACTCGCCGTACGGCGCCTGCCCCGAATGCGACGGCCTGGGCGTACGCAAGGAGGTCGACGAGACGCTGGTCGTGCCCGATCCCGACCAGACGCTGCGCGACGGCGCCATCGCCCCGTGGTCGCATGGGCACAACGCCGACTACTTCCTGCGGATGATCGAGGCGCTCGGCGATCAGATGGGCTTCGACGTCGACACGCCGTGGAAGAAGCTGCCGCAGCCGGCGAAGGACGCGCTGCTCAACGGCTCCGAGCATCAGGTGCACGTCAAGTTCCGGAACCGCTACGGCCGCACCCGCTCCTACTACACGGAGTTCGAAGGGGTGATGTCGTTCCTGACCCGCCGGGCCGACGCCACCGAATCCGAGCAGATGAAGGAACGGTACGAGGGCTACATGCGCGACGTGCCGTGCCCGGCGTGCGGCGGCAGCCGCCTGCGACCGGAGATCCTGGCCGTCACCCTCGACAACCCGACGCACGGCGCCAAGTCGATCGCACAGGTCACGGCGCTGTCGGTCGCCGAGTGCGCGGATTATCTGGACGGTCTGGAGCTGGGGGAGCGGGAGGCCGCGATCGCCGGCCGCGTCCTCAAAGAGGTCCAGGCGCGCATCACGTTCCTGCTCGACGTCGGCCTGGAGTATCTGTCCCTGAACCGTGCGGCCGGATCGCTGTCCGGCGGCGAGGCCCAGCGCATCCGTCTGGCCACCCAGATCGGTGCCGGTCTTGCCGGGGTCCTCTACGTGCTCGACGAGCCGTCGATCGGACTGCACCAGCGCGACAACCGCCGGCTCATCGACACCCTGGTGCGTCTGCGCGACCTCGGCAACACGCTGATCGTCGTCGAGCACGACGAAGACACCATCCGGGCCGCCGACTGGATCGTCGACATCGGGCCGCGCGCCGGCGAGCACGGCGGCCACGTGGTGCACAGCGGCGACTACACGGGGCTGCTGAAGAATCCGGAGTCGCTGACCGGCGCCTACCTGTCGGGCCGCAAGACGCTCGAGGTGCCGACGGCGCGGCGCCCGGTGGACCGCAAGCGTCAGCTGACCGTCGTCGGAGCCCGCGAGAACAACCTGCGCGACATCGACGTCGACTTCCCGCTGGGTGTCCTGACCGCGGTCACCGGCGTCTCGGGATCGGGTAAGTCGACGCTGGTCAACGACATCCTGGCGACCGTGCTCGCGAACAAGCTGAACGGCGCCCGGCAGGTGCCCGGCCACCACACCCGGATCACCGGCCTGGAGCACCTGGACAAGCTCGTCCAGGTCGACCAGTCGCCGATCGGCCGTACCCCGCGGTCCAATCCGGCCACCTACACCGGCGTCTTCGACAAGATCCGCACCCTGTTCGCCGCCACCACCGAGGCGAAGGTGCGCGGCTATCAGCCGGGCCGCTTCTCGTTCAACGTCAAGGGCGGTCGCTGCGAGGCCTGCATGGGCGAGGGCACCATCAAGATCGAGATGAACTTTCTGCCGGACGTGTACGTGCCGTGCGAGGTGTGCCACGGTGCGCGCTACAACCGGGAGACCCTCGAGGTCCACTACAAGGGCAAGACCATCTCCGAGGTGCTGGACATGCCGATCGAGGAGGCCGCCGAGTTCTTCGAACCGGTCAGCTCGATCCACCGCTATCTGAAGACCCTCGTCGACGTGGGCCTGGGCTATGTGCGGCTCGGTCAGCCGGCGCCGACCCTGTCCGGCGGCGAGGCGCAGCGCGTCAAGCTGGCCGCCGAACTGCAGAAACGCTCCACCGGGCGCACCGTGTACATCCTCGACGAGCCGACCACCGGCCTGCACTTCGAGGACATCCACAAACTGCTGATGGTGATCGACGGACTGGTCGACAAGGGCAACACGGTGATCGTCATCGAGCACAATCTCGACGTCATCAAGACCGCCGACTGGATCATCGACATGGGCCCGGAGGGCGGCAGCGGCGGCGGCACCGTCGTCGCGCAGGGCACGCCCGAGGACGTCGCCGCGGTGCCCGAATCGCACACCGGCCGGTTCCTCGCCGAGCTGCTGCCGGCCGCCGAATCGGCGTCCTGATCAGCCCTTGACCGGGCCGGTGATCTTCTCGCCGGGGCCCTCGCCGGGCTCGTCCGGGTAGGCGCTGGCCTCACGGAAGGCGAGCTGCAGCGCCTTGAGGCCGTCCTGCAGGGGCTTGCGATGCAGGCCGAGGTCGCCGGCCGACGCCTGCACCAGGCCGGCCAGCGCGGTGATGAGTGCGCGGGCGTCGGGCAGATCGCGGTACTGCTCGTCGCCGCCCGCCTCCGGACCCACCTTCTCGGCCGCCGCGCTCATCAGCATGACGGCGGCGCGGGTGATCACCTCGATCGCGGGGATCTCCGCCAGCTCGCGGACGTTCTCGCCGGCGGCCTGATCAGCGGCGGACGGCTGGTCGGACGAATTGGGGTTCTCGCTCACGACTGTTAGACTCGCATACGCACGACCGCCCCGACTCTGCCGGGGTCGCAAGAGGATTCTCGAGTCCCACCGTCCGACGCCGCAAGGCAGTCGTCCGGTTCCGGTCACATCGTTCCGGCGATGCAGCACGACGCTCGGCGTCGGTGCCCGCCCGACGATGTTCTCGGCTCGATCCTCCTTCTTGCACCTCGCGGTTTCCGCGCAGTCGTGGCAGATGACCATTTATCGAGGAGGCCACATCAGCACTGAGACCCGCATCAACGATCGCATCCGCGTCCCCGAGGTCCGTCTTGTCGGACCGAACGGTGAGCAGGTGGGAATCGTGCGTGTTGAAAATGCGCTCCGCCTGGCTGAAGAAGCCGATCTGGACCTGGTGGAGGTCGCGCCCGACGCGCGCCCGCCGGTGTGCAAGATCATGGACTACGGCAAGTTCAAGTACGAGGCAGCGCAGAAGAAGCGTGAATCGCGCAAGAACCAGCAGATGACCGTCATCAAGGAGCAGAAGCTCCGCCCGAAGATCGACGACCACGATTACGAGACCAAGAAGGGTCACGTCGTCCGGTTCCTCGAAGCGGGTTCCAAGGTGAAGGTCACCATCATGTTCCGCGGACGCGAGCAGTCCCGCCCCGAGCTGGGCTATCGACTGCTGCAGCGGCTGGGCAACGACGTCGCCGACTACGGCTTCGTCGAGACCTCGGCCAAGCAGGACGGCCGCAACATGACGATGGTCCTGGCCCCGCACAAGGGCGCCAAGACCCGCGCGGCGGCCAAGCAGTCCAGCAACGACAGCGCCAAGAAGGTCGCGCCCAAGGCGCCGGCCGCCACCGACGAGACTCCGGCACAGGACGCTCCCGCACAGGACGCCTGAGCCGCAAGAACGAGGCAGTTCGCACTGCCACAGACAGAAAAGGAAAACAATGCCGAAGAGCAAGACTCACAAGGGCACCGCGAAGCGATTCAAGGTGACCGGCAGCGGCAAGATCGTCCGCCAGAAGGCGAACAAGCGCCACCTCCTCGAGCACAAGTCGTCCAAGCAGAAGCGCGCCATGGACGGCACCGTCGTCGTCAGCGACAACGACGCGCCGCGCATCAAGCGCCTGCTCAACAAGTGACGACCACTCTCTAGCGATTAAGGACCAAGACTCATGGCACGTGTGAAAAGGGCTGTCAACGCCCAGAAGAAGCGCCGCGCGACTCTCGAGGCATCGAAGGGCTACCGCGGTCAGCGGTCGCGCCTCTACCGCAAGGCCAAGGAGCAGCAGCTCCACTCGATGACCTACGCCTACCGCGACCGCAAGGCTCGCAAGGGTGAGTTCCGCAAGCTGTGGATCCAGCGCATCAACGCCGCTGCCCGCGCCAACGACATCACCTACAACCGCTTCATCCAGGGCCTCAAGCTCGCGGGTGTCGAGGTGGACCGCAAGAACCTGGCCGACATCGCCGTCACCGACCCGCAGGCCTTCGCCGGCCTGGTCGAGGTGGCCCGCAAGGCGCTGCCGGCCGACGTGAACGCTCCCGCCGCCTGATCGGCAGCGTCACCGTCATCACGAACGAGCGACCCGCGATGGATGTTCTGACCGAACGTTCGTCGCGGGTCGTTTCGTTGGCGAAGCTGCACCGCGCGTCGGTGAGGCGCACCGAGAACCTGTTCCTGGCGGAGGGTTCCAATGCGGTCGACGCGGCACTGGGCACCGGCCGCGCACAGCGCATCCTGGTGCGCGACGACGCCGTCGATCGGTATGCCGACCTGCTCGACCGGGCGGACGCCGAACGTCTCCCGGTCCACCTGATCAACGAACGAGCGGCCGACAAACTGGCCGACACCGCCACCGCACCCGGCATCGTCGCCGTCTGTGAACTGCTCACCGCCGATCCCGGCGACGTCGACCTCACCGGCGGCTTCGTGGTGGTGGCCGTCGAGCCCCGTGAACCCGGCAACGCCGGCACCCTGATCCGCTGCGCCGATGCCATGGGTGCGGCAGTGGTGCTGCTGCTCGGGGATTCGGTGGATCCGCACAACGGCAAATGCGTGCGGGCCAGTGCCGGCAGCGTCTTTCATCTGCCGGTGGTGGTCGAGCGTGACGTCGACGCGGCCCTGGCCCGGTTGCGGGAGCAGGGCCTGGCGACGCTGGCCACCACCATGGACGGTGAACTGCCGCTTCCGGCGGCCGACCCGGTCCTCGCCGGACCGCACGCCTGGCTGTTCGGCAACGAGGCGCACGGCCTGCCCGCCGAGGTGATCGCCGACGCCGACCATCGGGTGTCCATCCCGATCCACGGTCGCGCCGAGAGCCTGAATCTGGCCGCCGCCAGCGCCATCTGCCTGTACGCGAGCGCGACGGCCCGGTCGCGCCGGGGCTGAGGCGGCCGCGCGCAGCGACAACATGCAGGTCGACTACCCTGCAGAGGTACCTTTTCGACGCCGAGAACACGGAGAACACACCGGTGGCTGACCAGTCGATCGAGAATCGTTTCCCCTCCAGCGAGGAGCTCGATGCCGCGGTCGACGCGGCCGTCGCCGCCTTCGCGAAGGCCGGCGACCTCAGCGCGCTGGCCGAGGCGAAGACCGCCTACTTCGGTGACAAGTCGCCGATCGCCCTCGCCCGGCGCGCCCTCGGCAGCCTGCCGAAGCAGGAGCGGTCCGAGGCGGGCAAACTGGTCAACGAGAAGCGCGGCGCCGTGCAAGCCGCACTCGATGCACGCACGCAGGAGCTGACCGCGGAGCGGGACGCGGCGGTCCTGGTGGCCGAAGCCATCGACGTCACTCTGCCCGCCGACCGGCATCCGCAGGGCGCACGCCATCCGATCACCGTGATCGCCGATCAGGTCGCCGACGTGTTCATCGGCATGGGCTGGGAGATCGCCGAGGGACCCGAGGTCGAGACCGAACACCACAACTTCGACGCCCTCAACTTCCTGCCGGACCATCCGGCCCGATCCATGCAGGACACGTTCTACATCGCTCCGGAAGGCTCGCGGCAGGTGCTGCGCACCCACACCTCGCCGGTCCAGGTGCGATCCATGCTCGATCGTGAGCTGCCGATCTACGTCGCCTGCCCGGGCCGCACGTTCCGCACCGACGAACTCGATGCGACGCACACCCCGGTGTTCCACCAGATCGAGGGCCTGGCCGTCGACAAGGGGCTGACCATGGCGCACCTGCGCGGCACCCTGGAGACCTTCGCGAAGGCGCTGTTCGGTCCGGACACGACCACCCGCATGCGCGCCAACTACTTCCCGTTCACCGAGCCGTCGGCCGAGGTCGACGTCTGGTTCGAGGGCAAGAAGGGCGGCGCCGGCTGGGTGGAGTGGGGCGGCTGCGGCATGGTGAACCCCAACGTGCTGCGCGCCAGCGGCATCGATCCGGACGTGTACACCGGCTTCGCCTTCGGCATGGGGCTGGAACGCACCCTGCAGTTCCGCAACGACCTGAACGACATGCGCGACATGGTGGAGGGCGACGTCCGGTTCACCCTGCCGTTCGGCCCGGCCCTCTGACACCGCCCCCAAGAACCGCGTTTCCACGCTCGAAGAAGACGAAAGAGTTCCCGTGCGACTTTCCCAGTCCTGGCTGACCGAGGTCCTGCAGTCCGGCGATCCGTCGTGGTCGGCATCGACCGATGACATCGACGCCGGTTTCGTGCGCGTCGGTTTCGAGATCGAGGACGTCGAGGCGTTCCCGGAGATCACCGGTCCGCTGGTGATCGGCCGCGTCGAGCAGATCGCCGAACTCACCGAGTTCAAGAAGCCGATCCGGCACTGCGGTGTGAACGTCGGCAAGCCCGAACTGCAGTCCATCGTGTGCGGTGCCCGCAACTTCGCCGAAGGCGATCTGGTGGTCGTCGCACTGCCCGGCTGCGTGCTGCCCGGCGGCTTCGAGATCGCCACCCGCAAGACGTACGGCCAGATCTCCGACGGCATGATCTGCTCGGTGAGCGAACTGGGGATCGGCCAGGACCACTCCGGAATCCTGGTCCTCGCACCGGGCACCGCCGAACCGGGCGCCAGCGCCTACGACGTGCTCGGCCTGGACGACGTCGCCATCGACGTGAACGTCACCCCGGACCGCGGGTACGCCTTCTCCATGCGCGGCCTGGGCCGCGAGCTGGCCAGCGCCTTCACCGTCCCGTACACCGACCCGGTGACCACGGTCGTCGCGCCGACGGCCGCCGCCGGCGACGCCCCGTCGGTCCGGCTCGACGAGTCGGGCCGGGCGAGCCGCTACACCGCCCGCCTGATCGACGGCGTCGACGCGACCGCGATCAGTCCCTGGTGGATGGCCAAGCGCCTGATGGTGGCCGGGATCCGGCCGATCTCCGCCATCGTGGACGTCACCAACTACGTGATGATCGAGCTCGGCCAGCCGTTGCACGCCTTCGACGCCGACAAGGTGACCGGCACCGTGGTCGTGCGCGCCGCGGCGAAGGGCGAGAAGCTCGAGACCCTAGACGGCGTCACCCGCGAGCTCGATCCCGAGGACATCGTGATCGCCGACGATTCGGGACCGATCGCCCTGGCCGGCGTGATGGGCGGCGCCGCCACCGAGGTCACCGATGCCACGACCCGCGTGCTGCTGGAGGCCGCCGACTTCGACCAGGTGCGGGTGTTCCGCACCGGCAAACGCCACAAGCTGAGTTCGGAGGCCGCCAAGCGCTTCGAACGACTGGTGGACCCGGCGATCACCGACGTGGCCTCCGACCGTGCCGCGTCACTGATCACCGAGATCGCCGGCGGCACCGTCACCGGGCCGCTCGCCGACGAACAGGCGACGACGGCTCCGGCCGCAGCCATCGTCATCGACGCCGATCTGCCGGACCGCTACGCCGGTGTCGAGTACCCGGAGGGCACCACCAAGGCGCGCCTCGAGGAAGTCGGTTGCACCGTCGCCGGTGACGGGCCGTTCACGGTGACTCCGCCCTCGTGGCGACCCGACCTGAAGCAGCCCGCCGACCTCGTCGAAGAGGTGCTGCGGCTGGAAGGCCTGGAGGACATTCCCGCCGTGCTGCCGAGTGCGCCGGGCGGCACCGGACTCACCCCGCGCCAGCATCGCCGCCGGGCGGTCGGCATCGCTCTGGCGACCGCCGGCTTCGTCGAGGTGCTGCCGTATCCGTTCATGCCGAACGGCGTCTTCGATCAGTGGGGCCTTCCGGACGACGATCCGCGCCGCGCCACCGTCAGCGTTCTGAATCCGCTGGAGGCCGACCGGCCCGAACTGAACACGACGCTGCTGCCCGGCCTGCTCGAGATGGCGGCCCGCAACCTCGCCCGTGGCAACCGGGACCTGTCGCTGTATGCGGTGGGCCAGGTGGTTCTCGGCGGCGAGCAGGGTTCCGTGGTCGGTCCGCTGGATGTCTCCCGGCGGCCGACCGATCAGGAGCGGCAGGCGCTCGACGCATCGCTGCCCCAGCAGCCGGTCCGTGTGGCCGCCGTGCTCACCGGCCTGTGCGAGCCCGCGGGGCCGTGGGGCAAGGGCCGCGCGGCCGACGCCTACGACGCGTTCGAGGCGGCCCGGACGATCGCCGCGACCTCCGGGGTGGACCTGACGCTGGTCGCCGACCAGTATCAACCGTTCCACCCGGGCCGGTGCGCGCGCCTCGAGGTCGACGGTCAGACCGTCGGCTACGCCGGTGAACTGCATCCGGCGGTGCTGGAGAAGGCCGGGCTGCCGGCCCGGCTGTGCGCTGTCGAGATCGACCTGGATGCGCTGCCACTGCGCACCGTCCTGCCGTCGCCCTCGGTGTCGCCGTTCCCGGCGGTGCTTCAGGACGTGAACGTGGTCGTCGCCGGCGATGTTCCGGCGCAGAAGGTGCAGGATGCGCTCGCCGAGGGAGCGGGTGAGCTGCTGGAGTCGATCGCGCTGTTCGACGTGTTCACCGGCGAGCAGGTGGGTGAGGGCAACAAGTCGCTGACGTTCGCCCTGACCTTCCGGGCGGCCGACCGCACGCTGACCGAGGACGAGGCGAACGCCGCCAAGACCGCCGCGGTGGACCATGCGGCCGGTGTCGTCGGCGCCCGGATGCGCTGACTCGCTCCGACACGCGGTCGAACGGCGAACCGCCGGCACCCGCCCCTGCGCATGAATCGAATTGCAACATCATGCATAATGATCCTATGACAGTGCGGATTGCGGTCGCCGGTGCCAGCGGTTACGCCGGAGGAGAGATCCTCCGGCTGCTCTGCGGGCACCCGCGCCTGGCCGGCGGCGAACTCGAGATCGGTGCGCTCACCGCCGGCGGCAACGCCGGAACCACGCTCGGCGAGCACCACAAGAACCTGCTGCCCCTGGCCGACCGCGTGCTGGAAGAGACCACCCCGGAGGTCCTGTCCGGACACGACGTCGTGTTCCTCGGACTTCCGCACGGGCAGTCCGCACAGATCGCCGACGCACTCCCGCCGGCCACCCTGATCGTCGACTGCGGCGCCGACTTCCGGCTCACCGACGCCGACGAATGGAAGCACTACTACGGCGGCGAGCACGCCGGCACCTGGCCGTACGGCATGCCCGAACTGCCCGGCAACCGGGAGGTGCTGTCCGGTGCGACCCGGATCGCGGTGCCCGGCTGCTATCCGACGGTCTCGATCCTCACGCTGGCGCCCGCGCTGGCCGCCGGTCTCATCGAACCGCAGGTGACCGTCGTGGCCGTCTCCGGGACGTCCGGCGCCGGCCGGGCCGCCAAGGTCGACCTGCTGGCCTCCGAAGTCCTCGGTTCCGCGCGGGCCTACGGCGTGGGCGGCGTCCATCGGCACACCCCGGAGATCACCCAGGCGCTGTCGACGGTGGCCCGGACCCCCGTCGACGTCTCCTTCACGCCGGTCCTGGCACCCATGAGCCGGGGCATTCTGGCGACGTGCGTGGCGCCCCTTTCGACAGGCTCAAGGAGCGTTACGACAGGCTCGAGGAGCGTTACTGCAGGCTCGACGAGCGTTGCGACAGGCATAGATGAGGTGCGCGCCGCGTACGCGAAGGCCTACGACGACGAGCCGTACATCCATGTGCTGCCCGACGGCCGGTTCCCCGAGACCGGGTCCGTGATCGGTTCCAACGCAATCCAGATCGGCCTCGCCGTCGACGAACGGACCGGCACCCTGACCGCCGTCGGCGCCGTGGACAATCTGACCAAGGGCACCGGAGGTGCCGCCGTGCAATCGATGAACCTGGCCCTGGGCTGGGGCGAGACCGAAGGACTGACGACCGTGGGACTGGCACCGTGACCGACAAGAAGAGCCCCTCCCCGGCCGACCACCTCGAACAGCTCATCGGCTCCCGGATGTTCCGGCGGCAGGGGGTGACCGCACCGCTCGGCTTCCGGGCCGCCGGCATCGCCGCGGGCATCGAGGCATCCGGCGCGGAAGACCTCGCCCTCGTGTTCAACGAGGGACCCGACCTGGCCGCCGCCGGCGTGTTCACCAAGAACCAGGTGAAGGCCGCACCGGTGCTGTGGACGCAGCAGGTCCTGCACGGCCGGGAACTGCGCGCGGTCATCCTCAACTCCGGCGGCGCCAACGCCTGCACCGGACCGGACGGCTTCGGCGACACCCACGCCACCGCCGAGGCGGTCGCCGAGACCCTGTCCAACTGGGGGACCGAGACCGGCCCCATCCAGGTGGCGGTGTGCTCGACCGGACTGATCGGCGACCGGCTCCCCATGGACAAGGTTCTGGCCGGCGTCACCGAGATCGTCCACGAGATGGGCGGCGGTCTGGAAGGCGGCACCGACGCGGCCTACGCGATCATGACCACCGACACTAAGCCCAAGCAGGTCGCCCTGCACCATCCGGGCGGCTGGAACGTGGGCGGCATGGCGAAGGGTGCCGGCATGATGGCACCCTCCCTCGCCACCATGCTGGTGGTGCTCACCACCGACGCGAAGTGCGGCGCCGACATGCTCGACGCCGCTCTCCGGCGGGCCACCGCACTGACCTTCGACCGGCTCGACGTGGACGGTTCCACCTCCACCAACGACACGGTGCTTCTGCTGTCCTCCGGGGCCAGCCAGATCGAGATCACCCAGGCCGAGCTGGACGCCGCCGTCTACGCCGTGTGCGACGACCTGGCCGCGCAGCTGCAGGCCGACGCGGAGGGCGTCACCAAGCGGATCGCGATCACCGTCACCGGTGCGAAGACCGAGGACGACGCGGTCGCGGTCGCCCGGACCATCGCCCGGGATTCGCTGGTCAAGACGGCACTGTTCGGCTCCGATCCCAACTGGGGCCGGGTCCTGGCCGCCATCGGCATCGCCCCGGTCACCATCGACCCGGACGCAGTGGCCGTCTCGTTCAACGGATCGACGGTCTGCGAGAAGGGGACCGGTGTCCCCGGTGCCCGCGACGTCGACCTGTCGGGCGAGACCATCGAGGTGGTGGCGGATCTCGGACTCGGCGATGCCGAGGCCACCATCCGGACCACCGACCTGTCCCACGCCTACGTCGAAGAGAACTCGGCGTACTCGTCATGAGCACCGACAAGGCCGGTGTGATCGCCGAGGCCCTGCCCGCCCTGCAGGCGCTGCACGGCCGGCGGGTGGTGGTGAAGTACGGCGGCAACGCCATGATCGACGACGACCTCAAGAAGGCGTTCGCTGACGACATGGTGCTGCTGCGGGCCTGCGGGGTGCATCCGGTGGTGGTGCACGGAGGCGGACCGCAGATCTCGGCCATGCTGGCACGGCTCGGCATCGAAGGGGAGTTCCGCGGAGGTTTCCGCGTCACCACCCCCGAGGTGATGGACGTCGCCCGGATGGTGCTGTTCGGCCAGGTCGGCCGTGAACTCGTCGGCCTGATCAATCAGCACGGCCCGTACGCGGTCGGACTGACCGGCGAGGACGCGCACCTGTTCACCGCCACCCGGCGCACCGCGCTGGTCGACGGCGAACCCACCGACATCGGTCTGGTCGGCGACATCACCGCGGTCAACACGTCGGCCGTCGACGACCTCATCGCGGCCGGCCGGATCCCGGTGATCTCGACCATCGCGCCCGACGCGGACGGCGTGGTCCACAACATCAACGCCGACACCGCCGCCGGTGCGATCGCCGCTGCGCTCGGCGCGGACCGGCTGCTGATGCTCACCGACGTCGAAGGCCTGTACACGGACTGGCCGGACACGTCGTCCCTGGTCGCCGAGATCGACACCACCGAGCTCGCCGCGCTCCTGCCGTCCCTCGATTCCGGCATGATCCCCAAGATGGAGGCCTGCCTGCGGGCCGTCGACGGCGGCGTCGGCAGCGCGCACGTGATCGACGGCCGCACCCCGCACGCGGTGATCGCCGCGCTGCTCACCGACTCGGCAGCCGGTACCGCCGTCGTGCCCGGGAGGACGTCATGACCGCTCCACTGCAACAGCGCTGGTCGGCCGCGCTGATGAACAACTACGGCACCCCGCCGGTCGCACTGGTCTCCGGTGAGGGTGCGGTGGTCACCGACGCCGACGGCAAGCAGTACCTCGATCTGCTCGGCGGTATCGCCGTCAACGCACTCGGTCACGCCCATCCGGCGATCGTCGACGCCGTCACCCGGCAGATCGGCACGCTGGGACACGTCTCCAATCTCTACGTCGCACCGCCGGCCGTCGAACTGGCCGAACGCCTCGAAGCGGCGTTCGGGGCACCGGATGCCCGTGCACTGTTCTGCAACTCCGGGGCGGAGGCCAACGAGGCCGCCTTCAAACTGGCGCGCCTCACCGGACGCCCCCAGATCATCGCCGCCGAGGGCGGCTTCCACGGCCGCACCATGGGCGCACTGGCGATGACCGGCCAGCCGGGTAAGCGGACGCCGTTCGAGCCGATGCCGCCCGGCGTCGACTACGTGCCCTACGGTGACGCCGACGCCCTGCGCGCCGCGGTCACCGGCGACACCGCCGCCGTCATCCTCGAACCCATCCAGGGGGAGAAGGGGGTGGTCGTGCCGCCGGAGGACTATCTGGTGCAGGCGCGGCGGATCACCGCCGACGCGGGCGCGCTGCTCATCCTGGACGAGGTCCAGACCGGCATCGCCCGGACCGGCCCCCTGTTCGCTCACCAGCGTGCCGGAATCGTGCCGGACGTCGTGACCCTCGCGAAGGGGCTCGGCGGTGGTCTGCCGATCGGTGCCGTACTCGCGGCGGGCCCGGCCGCCGACCTGTTCCAGCCCGGTCAGCACGGCACCACCTTCGGCGGGAATCCGGTCTGCGCGGCCGCGGCCCTCGCCGTGCTGTCGTACATCGACGACAACGATCTGTCCGCACACGTCGAATCGGTCGGCAAGACGCTCACCTCCGGCATCGACGAGCTCGACCATCCGCTGATCGACCACGTGCGGGGTGCCGGACTGCTGCTCGGGGTCGTCCTGACCCAGCCGCTCGCGGCCCGGGCCGAGGCCGCCGCCCGCGACCACGGCTTCCTGATCAACGCGCCGGCACCGGACGTGCTCCGCCTGGCACCGCCCCTGATCCTGACCGACGAGCAGGCACAGCAGTTCGTCACCGCCCTGCCCGCCATTCTCGACGCCGCCTCCGAGGACGCCTCATGACCACCACTCCCGTTCGCCACTTCCTGCGCGACGACGACCTGACCCCGGCCGAACAGGCCCAGGTCCTGGCGCTCGCCGCGGAGATGAAGGCCGCGCCGCTGGCGAAGCGTCCCCTGGACGGGCCGCGCGCGGTCGGGGTCATCTTCGACAAGAACTCCACCCGCACCCGGTTCTCGTTCGAGGTGGGCATCGCCCAGCTCGGCGGGCACGCCGTGGTCGTCGACGGCACCACCACCCAGATGGGGCGGGACGAGTCGCTCGCCGACACCGGCCGGGTGCTGTCCCGGTTCGTCGACGCCGTGGTCTGGCGCACCTTCGGGCAGGACCGCCTCGAGGAGCTGGCCGCCCACGCCACCGTTCCGGTGGTCAACGCCCTGTCCGACAGCTTCCACCCGTGCCAGATCCTGGCCGACCTGCAGACGATCACCGAACGCAAGGGCAGCCCGGCCGGACTCACCATGGCCTACTTCGGCGACACCGCCAACAACATGGCGCATTCGCTGGCCCTCGGCGGCGTGACCGCCGGAATGCACGTCCGGCTGTCCGGGCCGGACGGTTTCGCCCCCGATCCGCAGATCATCGAGGCGGTGAAGCGCCGGGCCGCCGAGACCGGCGGCAGCGTCGAGATCATCGACGACCCGGTGGCCGCGGCCACCGGCGCCGACGTCCTCGTCACCGACACCTGGGTGTCGATGGGGCAGGAGGGCGACGGCCTCGATCGCGTCGGCCCCTTCCGGCCGTACCAGATCAACGGTGCCCTGCTCGCCCATGCGGCAGACGACGCCATCGTTCTGCACTGCCTGCCCGCGCACCGGGGCGAGGAGATCACCGACGAGGTGATCGACGGTCCGGCCAGCGTCGTCTTCGACGAGGCCGAGAACCGCCTGCACGCGCAGAAGGCGCTCCTGGCCTGGCTCCTCGATCCGGCGGAACGACGATGACCGGCGCCCGGCGCACCGAAGCCGCCGACCAGTCCCGGCTGGCCGCCACCCGGGCCGGCCGTCACGCGCGGATCATCGAACTGCTGACCCGGCAGCGGGTCGGCAGCCAGACCGAGTTGCGCGAACTGCTGGCCGCCGAAGGCATCGAGGTCACCCAGGCGACCCTGTCCCGGGACCTCGACGAGCTCGGCGCGGTCAAACTGCGGGCGGCCGACGGCGGTGCCGGCGTCTACGTGGTGCCCGAGGACGGCAGCCCGGTGCGCGCGGTGTCCGGCGGAACCCACCGGCTGTCCCGGATCCTCGGCGACCTCCTGGTGTCCACCGACGCATCCGGCAACATCGCCGTCCTGCGGACCCCGCCCGGCGCGGCGTCCTATCTCGCCAGCGCCCTCGACCGCGCCAGCCTTCCGCAGATCACCGGCACCATCGCCGGCGACGACACCGTCTTCGTCCTCGCGCGCGAACCGATGACCGGCGCCCAGCTCGCCGACTGGCTCGAAACCCTCGTCTAGAGCACCCCGACCTTCCGACCCGACGAACAGAGAGAACCCGAGATGGCCTCCAGCCCCGAGCAGAACACCGAATCCGGCGGCACCAACACCGGTGCGCTGTGGGGCGGCCGGTTCGCCGACGGACCCGCCGACGCGATGGCGGCACTGAGCAAATCCACCCACTTCGACTGGGCCCTCGCGCCCTACGACATCGCCGCCTCGAAGGCGCACGCCCGCGTCCTGAACGGCGCCGGCCTGCTGTCGGACGACGATCTGGCGGCCATGCTCGACGGGCTCGACCGGCTGGCCGCAGACGTGACGAGCGGCGCGTTCGCCCCGGCCGACACCGACGAGGACGTGCACGGCGCCCTCGAACGCGGCCTGATCGAACGGGTCGGCCCGGAACTCGGCGGCCGTCTGCGCGCCGGCCGCTCCCGCAACGACCAGGTGGCCACCCTGTTCCGTATGTGGCTCCGGGACGCGCTCCGGCGGGTCGGCTCCGGCGTCCTCGACGTCGCGGAGGCCCTGGTCGCCCAGGCCGCCGCCCACCCGGACGTCGTCATGCCCGGCAAGACCCACCTGCAGGCCGCCCAGCCGGTCCTGCTCGGTCACACCCTGATGGCGCACGCGCAGCCGCTGCTGCGCGACGTCGAGCGGATCCTCGACGCCGACCGGCGCCTGGCCGTCTCGCCCTACGGCTCCGGCGCGCTCGCCGGCTCCTCGCTCGGGCTGGATCCGGCGGCCATCGCCGCGGATCTGGGCTTCGACAGGGCCGCCGACAACTCGATCGACGCCACCAGCTCGCGGGACTTCGCCGCCGAGGCGGCCTTCGTGCTCGCGATGATCGGCGTGGACCTCTCCCGTCTCGGCGAGGACGTGATCCTCTGGAGCACCCCCGAGTACGGCTACGTCACGCTGGCCGACGCCTGGTCCACGGGCAGCTCGATCATGCCGCAGAAGAAGAACCCCGACGTCGCCGAACTGGCCCGCGGCAAGGCCGGGCGTCTCATCGGCAACCTCGCCGGGCTGATGGCGACCCTCAAGGCGCAGCCGCTCGCCTACAACCGTGACCTCCAGGAGGACAAGGAGCCGGTCTTCGACTCGGTCGCACAGCTCGAACTGTTGCTGCCCGCGATGGCGGGGCTGGTCGGGACCCTCGAATTCCACGGCGACCGGATGGCCGAGCTCGCCCCCGAAGGGTTCACCCTCGCCACCGACATCGCCGAATGGCTCGTCCGTCAGGGCGTCCCCTTCCGGGTCGCGCACGAGGTCGCCGGCGCCTGCGTCCGGGAGGCCGAGAGCCGGGGAATCGGTCTCGACGAGCTCGACGACGCGACCCTCGCCTCGATCAACCCGGCACTGACCCCCGAGGTGCGGGACGTGCTGACCGTCGAAGGCTCCATCGCGTCACGCAACGCCCTCGGCGGCACCGCCGGACCCCAGGTGCAGCGTCAGATCGACGTCGCCGGCACCACCGTGGCGCAACTGCGGACCCGACTCGGGGAATGATCGTCACGATGTCCTAGTCTTGTGATGGGCGTCTCAGCGGAGGCGCGCACGGGGAGAGAGGGCCAGGGGTGCCAGGACTGCCGAAGATCGGCGCGGCGTTCGACCGGATCGTCGCGACCGCACAGAACGGACTCGAAGTCATCCGCATGGGCGGCTTCGAAACGGGCACGCAACCGGCGCCGTTCCGGGTGGTCGAGACCGAGAAGATGTACCGGCTGCGCCGGTACTTCCCGGACGATCCGGGAGACGGCTACGCGCACGTCATCCTCATCCCGCCGATGATGGTGTCGGCCAACGTCTACGACGTCACCGAGGACAACGGCGCCGTCTCGATCCTGCACCGCAACGGGATCATCCCGTGGGTCATCGACTTCGGGTCGCCCGACCACGAAGAGGGCGGCATGGAACGCACCCTCACCGACCACATCCTCGCCATCAGCCGAGTCGTCGACTTCGTGCGCAACGTCGTCGGGCGCGACGTCCACCTGGGCGGCTACTCCCAGGGCGGCATGTTCGCCTACCAGGCCGCCGCCTACCGGCGCTCGGAAGGTCTGGCCAGCGTCATCACCTTCGGCAGCCCCGTCGACGTGCTCGGCGCGCTGCCGTTCGGCATCGCCCCGAACCTCGCGGTGCCCGGCGCCGAGATCCTCGCCGACAAGGTGTTCCCGCATCTGTGGATCCCCAGCTGGCTGGCGCGTACCGGATTCCAGATGTTCGATCCGGTGAAGACCGCGCGCAGCCGCATCGACTTCCTGCGCAAACTGCACGACCGCGACGCGCTGCTGCCGCGCGAAGACCAGCGCCGCTTCCTGGAACGCGAAGGCTGGGTCGCCTGGTCCGGGCCGGCTGTCGCCGAACTCCTCAAGCAGTTCGTCGCCCACAACCGCATGGTGTCCGGCGGCTTCGTGATCGACGGCGACGTCGTGTCGCTCGCCGAGATCACCTGCCCGGTCCTGGCCTTCGTCGGCGAGACCGACGACATCGGTCAGCCGCTCGCGGTGCGCGGAATCGTGAAGGCCGCGCCGGACGCCGACGTCTACGAGACGCTGGTCCCGGCGGGCCACTTCGGGCTCGTCGTCGGATCCACCGCCGGCCGGCTGTCGTGGCCGACCACTGCGGCGTGGATCAACTGGCGGGAAGGGGAGGGGGCCCTGCCGGCCGACGTGACGCCCATGGATCAGCCGGAGGGCAGCGGCAGCGGCATCAGCCTCATCAGCCGCCTCACCTACGGTGTCGGACAGGTCGCCGGCGCCGGCACTGCGGTCACCCAGGGGCTGGTGGACGCCGTCGACTCGTTCGGCCGCACCACCCGCGCGGTCGCCGCCGAATCGGTACGCACCGTTCCCCGGCTCTTCCGGCTGGGACAGATCCAACCGTCGACCCGGGTCTCGCTCGGCAAGCTGATGAGCGAGAACCAGCGCCGTCACCCGGACGCCGAACTGTTCCTCTTCGAGAACCGGGTGCTGACGCACGAACAGGTCAACACCCGCATCGACAACGTGGTCGCCGGCCTCATCGAATGCGGTATCCGGCCCGGCGAACACATCGGCGTGATGATGGATCCGCGCCCCAGCGCTCTGGTCGTGATCGCGGCGCTCTCCCGGCTCGGTGCCGTCGCCGTGCTGCTGTCGTCGGCCGCCGATCTGGCCGAGATGATGGCCGTCGCCGAAACACAGGTGATCGTGAGCGATCCGGACCATCTCGACATCGCGGCGTCGGTCAGCGATCGGGTCCTGGTGCTGGGCGGCGGCAGCGGCGACGCGCGTGTCATCGACCGCGCCGACGGCGAGACCATCGTCGACATGGAGCAGATCGACCCTGCCGCGGTGCGGCTGCCGGTCTGGTACCGCCCCGACCCCGGCTTGGCCGGCGACCTCGCGTTCATCCTCTTCACCCGGGTGCAGAACCGGCTCACCCGCTGGTCGGTGACCAACCACCGCTTCGCGATGTCGGCGTTCGGTGCCGCCGCGGCGTCCGGCCTGTCCGAATGGGACACGGTCTATTGCCTGCCGCCCATGCACCACGCCTCCGGTCTGCTGACCACACTCGGAGCCACCGTCGCCGGACGTTCACGCATCGCTCTCAGCAATGGTGTCGACCCGCACCGGTTCAGCGACGAGGTGCGCCGCTACGGCGTCACCGTCGTCTCGTACACGTGGAGCATGCTGCGCGATGTGGTCTACTCACCGGACTTCGACCCGTCACAGCTGAGCACCGTCCGGCTCTTCATGGGTTCGGGTCTGTCCACCGGGTTGTGGCAGGAGATCGAGGAGCGTCTGCCCAAGGCCAAGGTGCTCGAATTCTTCGCGACCGCCGACGGCGCAGCGATCCTCGCCAACATCACCGGCACCAAGATCGGCTCGATGGGCCGGTCGCTGCCGGAGACCAATCCGGTGAAGATCGCCGCGTACGAACCGGATGCCGAACGACTCGAAGTGGATCGTGACTCGGGGCTCGTCCGCGAGGCGGACCCCGGTGAGGCGGGCATGCTGATGACGCACGCCGGCCAGCGTTACGAGTCGTCCGGGCTGGTGCTGCGTGACGTCTTCCGCCCGCACGACCGCTGGGAGGTGTCCGGTCTGCTCTTCAAGAAGGACGCGGACGGCGACCACTGGTTCCTGGGCCCGGCCACCGCTGTGGTGCACAGCGCCGACGGAGTGGTGTATCCCGAACCGATCGTCCAGGCGCTGTCGCTGGTCAACGGTGTCGACCAGGTGGTCGTGTATGGGACGGGAGAGCCGGGTGCGCAGGTGGCCGTCGCGGTTTTGACCCTGCGTGACGGGCACACGTCGTTGACACCGACGCAACTGCGTGTGGGACTCGGCGAGCTGGCCGCCTCTCAGCGTCCGCACCTGATCCACGTGGTCAGTGAGATCCCGGTCAGCGAGTCGTACCGGCCGCAGGCCGGCGCGTTCGCCCGCGCCGGGGTGCCGAAGCCGGGACAGAAGGTCTGGTACCGAGACGATCAGGGCCGCTACCGCCGCTACACCAAGTCGGTCGCCGAGACCGTCCGCTGGGATGCGCCCACCCCGTCGCCGATCGTCCGCCGCCCGGCGGGGGAGTCCGGATCGGCTGTGAACGCCGCCGCCGAGTAGCCTGCACCCATGACTTCACGTGCAGAGCAGATCGACCCGGTCGTCCGCGCTCGTCTCGTCTGTCCGCAGGATCTCGGTGCGCTGATCGACGCCGGAGACGAGTTGTACAACCCGCGTCTCCGTGTCGCCTATCCGATCGATGATCTGGGCATCCCGGACATGCTGATTTCCGACGCCCGCCCGGTCGGCGACGACGAACACCAGCGGATCGTCGCCGCCGGTGGCGAGAAGAAGTGACCGTGGCCGACATCGACATCCTCGACGAACTCACCTGGCGAGGTCTCGTCGGTCAGACGACCGACGAACAAGCGCTGCGCGACGCTCTCGCCGACGGTCCGATATCGCTGTACGCGGGGTTCGATCCGACGGCGTCGAGCCTGCACGCCGGACATCTCGTGCCGCTGCTCACGCTGAAGCGTTTCCAGGAAGCCGGCCATCGCCCGATCGTGCTGGCCGGCGGTGCCACCGGCCTGATCGGTGATCCCCGCGATGTCGGTGAGCGATCGATGAACTCGACCGACACCGTCGCCGACTGGGCCGACAACATCGTCGGTCAGCTCAAGCGCTTCGTGGACATCGGCGACTCCGGAAACGGCGCGGTTCTGGTCAACAACATGGACTGGACCGGGCCACTGTCGGCCATCGACTTCCTCCGGGACCTCGGCAAGCACTTCTCGGTGAACGTCATGCTGGCCCGTGAGACGGTCAAGCGCCGTCTCGAATCGGACGGCATCAGCTACACCGAGTTCAGCTACCTGCTGCTGCAGTCCAACGACTTCCTGCAGCTCTACCGGCGTCTCGGCTGCGTCCTGCAGATCGGCGGTTCCGATCAGTGGGGCAACATCATCGGCGGCGTCGACCTGATCCGGAAGGTGGAAGGCGCCACCGCACATGCGCTGACGGTGCCGCTGGTGACCTCGGCGGACGGCAAGAAGTTCGGCAAGTCGACGGGCGGCGGCAGCCTCTGGCTGGATCCGGCGCTGACGAGCCCGTACGCCTGGTACCAGTACTTCGTGAACACCGCCGACGCCGACGTCGTCAAGTACCTCAAGTGGTTCACCTTCCTGACCCGCGAGGAGATCGCGGAGCTGGAGCAGGCCACGCAGGAGAAGCCGCACCTGCGATCGGCGCAGAAGCGGCTGGCCGCCGAGATGACCACGCTCATCCACGGTGCCGATCAGACGGCCGCCGTCGAACTGGCCAGCCAGGCACTGTTCGGCCGCGCCGAACTCGATGGACTCGACGAATCGACGCTGTCGGCGGCACTGGGGGAGACCGGCGTCGCCGAATATCCGGCCGGCGAGCGTCCCACCGTGGTGGAACTGTTCGTCGATTCGGGCCTCGCACAGGGCAACAAGGCGGCGCGGCGTGCGATCGATGAGGGCGGCGCGTACGTCAACAATCAGAAGGTGACGGACGCCGAATGGCGGCCGTCCGACGATGACCTGCTGCATAACCGCTGGTTGGTGCTCCGAAGGGGCAAGAAGACGTTCGCCGGCGCCCGCATCGGCTGACTGTCCGCGCATCGCCGATTTCGCCTTGACCAGGCGATTTGCGGGCGGAAACCGTTGTGTGTAACTTAGTGCAGGCAGTCAACGAGTGAGGGACTTCGAAAGCCCGGAACCCGATTTGGCCGCCGACCCGCTCCGGTGATAAACTGGAGCAGTTGCCCCGGAAAGGGGCGGCGAACCCTGCTCATTGATGAACGCCGGTTTTTGCTGGTGGTGTTGGTGGGTGTGTGTTTTTTGAGAACTCGATAGTGTGTGATGGATTTTCTTGTGCCGATCGATTGGTTGGTATTGAGGGAGTCTGTCTTTTTGACAAGATGAATTTTTTGCCAGTCAATTTCTATTTTTTTGGATTGTTTATTTTGGTCAGGTCTTTTCTCTGATTGATTTTTGTTGGAGAGTTTGATCCTGGCTCAGGACGAACGCTGGCGGCGTGCTTAACACATGCAAGTCGAACGGAAAGGCCCAGCTTGCTGGGTACTCGAGTGGCGAACGGGTGAGTAACACGTGGGTGATCTGCCTTGCACTCTGGGATAAGCCTGGGAAACTGGGTCTAATACTGGATATGACCACATTCTGCATGGTTTGTGGTGGAAAGCTTTTGCGGTGTGAGATGGGCCCGCGGCCTATCAGCTTGTTGGTGGGGTAATGGCCTACCAAGGCGACGACGGGTAGCCGACCTGAGAGGGTGATCGGCCACACTGGGACTGAGACACGGCCCAGACTCCTACGGGAGGCAGCAGTGGGGAATATTGCACAATGGGCGCAAGCCTGATGCAGCGACGCCGCGTGAGGGATGAGGGCCTTCGGGTTGTAAACCTCTTTCGGCAGGGACGAAGCGCAAGTGACGGTACCTGCAGAAGAAGCACCGGCCAACTACGTGCCAGCAGCCGCGGTAATACGTAGGGTGCGAGCGTTGTCCGGAATTACTGGGCGTAAAGAGCTCGTAGGCGGTTTGTCACGTCGTCTGTGAAATTCTGCAGCTTAACTGCAGGCGTGCAGGCGATACGGGCAGACTTGAGTACTACAGGGGAGACTGGAATTCCTGGTGTAGCGGTGAAATGCGCAGATATCAGGAGGAACACCGGTGGCGAAGGCGGGTCTCTGGGTAGTAACTGACGCTGAGGAGCGAAAGCGTGGGGAGCGAACAGGATTAGATACCCTGGTAGTCCACGCCGTAAACGGTGGGTACTAGGTGTGGGGCTCATTTCACGAGTTCTGTGCCGTAGCTAACGCATTAAGTACCCCGCCTGGGGAGTACGGCCGCAAGGCTAAAACTCAAAGGAATTGACGGGGGCCCGCACAAGCGGCGGAGCATGTGGATTAATTCGATGCAACGCGAAGAACCTTACCTGGGTTTGACATACACCAGACGCAGCTAGAGATAGTTGTTCCCTTGTGGTTGGTGTACAGGTGGTGCATGGCTGTCGTCAGCTCGTGTCGTGAGATGTTGGGTTAAGTCCCGCAACGAGCGCAACCCTTGTCCTGTATTGCCAGCGGGTTATGCCGGGGACTTGCAGGAGACTGCCGGGGTCAACTCGGAGGAAGGTGGGGATGACGTCAAGTCATCATGCCCCTTATGTCCAGGGCTTCACACATGCTACAATGGCGCGTACAGAGGGCTGCAAGACCGCAAGGTTGAGCGAATCCCTTAAAGCGTGTCTCAGTTCGGATTGGGGTCTGCAACTCGACCCCATGAAGTCGGAGTCGCTAGTAATCGCAGATCAGCAACGCTGCGGTGAATACGTTCCCGGGCCTTGTACACACCGCCCGTCACGTCATGAAAGTCGGTAACACCCGAAGCCGGTGGCCTAACCCTTGTGGAGGGAGCCGTCGAAGGTGGGATCGGCGATTGGGACGAAGTCGTAACAAGGTAGCCGTACCGGAAGGTGCGGCTGGATCACCTCCTTTCTAAGGAGCAAACAACACTCCCATTACGTAGGCGATTGTTCTGCGGTGGGTGTTTGTTCATGGGTGAAATGCAAGGAAGCCATCAATGATCTCGGTCGCCTGTGTGCGGCTGGGTGGGTGGATGAGTGATCGGTGACGGTCCTCAACGAAGTCACACACTATCGGGGTTCTGAGAAAACAGGCCTGCAGCCGGCACCGGTGACGGTGTCGGTTGTGGTGGGTTTTCTTAACGCTCACTGCTTTCCGCTCCTGGTTTGGGGGTGCAGGGTGTGGTGGGTGTGTGTTGTTTGAGAAGTGCATAGTGGATGCGCAGCATCTTGGTATCGATCCCTTTTTTGGGGGGTTGGTGCTGTTTTGATGTTTGTACTGCAATATTAGTGTTTCTGCGAAACATAACGATTTGTTGTATCCACATTCGGATCCCGGTCACCGGTTGGTGGTGGGGGTGTGTTTGTGGGTGTTGTTGTAAGTGTTTAAGGGCGTTCGGTGGATGCCTTGGTACCAGGAGCCGATGAAGGACGTGGTAGGCCGCGATAGTCCTCGGGGAGTTGTCAAACGAGCTGTGATCCGAGGGTGTCCGAATGGGGAAACCCAGCACCAGTGATGTGGTGTTACCGCCCGGTGAATGTATAGCCGGTGCGGGGGGAACGAGGGGAAGTGAAACATCTCAGTACCCTCAGGAAGAGAAAACAATAGTGATTCTGTGAGTAGTGGCGAGCGAAAGCGGATGAGGCTAAACCATGCGCATGTGATACCCGGCAGGGGTTGTGTGTGTGGGGTTGTGGGGTCGTCTTATTACTGTCTGCCGGCGGTAGTGACCAGTAAGAAAACATGATGTTAGGTGAAGTGGCCTGGAATGGTCTGCCGTAGACGGTGAGAGTCCGGTAACCGAAAATGTTGTGTCTGGTTGGACGTGTCCCCGAGTAGCAGCGGGCTCGTGGAATCTGCTGTGAATCTGCCGGGACCACCCGGTAAGCCTAAATACTTCCTGGTGACCGATAGCGGACAAGTACCGTGAGGGAAAGGTGAAAAGTACCCCGGGAGGGGAGTGAAATAGTACCTGAAACCGAGCGCTTACAATCCGTCAGAGCCTGTGCATCCTTGTGGTGGCGGGTGATGGCGTGCCTTTTGAAGAATGAGCCTGCGAGTTAGTGCTCAGTGGCGAGGTTAACCCGTGTGGGGTAGCCGTAGCGAAAGCGAGTCTGAATAGGGCGTTTTTAGTCGCTGGGTCTAGACCCGAAGCGGAGTGATCTACCCATGGCCAGGGTGAAGCCGCAGTAAGATGCGGTGGAGGCCCGAACCCACTTCAGTTGAAAATGGAGGGGATGAGCTGTGGGTAGGGGTGAAAGGCCAATCAAACTCCGTGATAGCTGGTTCTCCCCGAAATGCATTTAGGTGCAGCGTTGTGTGTTTCTTACCGGAGGTAGAGCTACTGGATGGCCGATGGGCCCTACTAGGTTACTGACGTCAGCCAAACTCCGAATGCCGGTAAGTGAGAGCGCAGCAGTGAGACTGCGGGGGATAAGCTTCGTAGTCGAGAGGGAAACAGCCCAGATCGCCGGCTAAGGCCCCTAAGCGTGTACTAAGTGGAAAAGGATGTGGGATTGCTTAGACAACCAGGAGGTTGGCTTAGAAGCAGCCACCCTTGAAAGAGTGCGTAATAGCTCACTGGTCAAGTGGTCCTGCGCCGACAATGTAGCGGGGCTCAAGTACACCGCCGAAGCCGCGGCACTCACACATTGACATCCATGCCTGCCTACGGGCGGGTGTGTAGTGGTGTGGGTGGGTAGGGGAGCGTCCTGCACCCATGGAAGCAGTCGCGTGAGCGGCTGTGGAGGGTGTGGGAGTGAGAATGCAGGCATGAGTAGCGAAAGACAAGTGAGAAACTTGTCCTCCGAATGACCAAGGGTTCCTGGGCCAGGTTAATCCGCCCAGGGTGAGTCGGGACCTAAGGCGAGGCCGACAGGCGTAGTCGATGGACAACGGGTTGATATTCCCGTACCCGTGTATCCGCGCCCAATGGCGAATCAGTTGTACTAACCACCCAAAAGCGACCTTTTACACCTTCGGGTGTGCCTGGTTGTGGCTGCGTGGGACCTCGGCTGTAGTAGTCAAGCGATGGGGTGACGCAGGAAGGTAGCCGTGCCAGGCGATGGTTGTCCTGGTGTAAGCCGGTAGGGCGGAACATAGGTAAATCCGTGTTCCATACAAGCCTGAGAGGTGACGCGTAGCCGTTGTGGCGAAGTCGGTGATCCTATGCTGCCAAGAAAAGCCTCTAGTGAGTTGATGCACGGCCCGTACCCCAAACCGACACAGGTGGTCAGGTAGAGAATACTAAGGAGATCGAGAGAACTGTGGTTAAGGAACTCGGCAAATTGCCCCCGTAACTTCGGGAGAAGGGGGACCACAACCGGTGACCAGATTTACTCTGTGAGCTGGGGGTGGTCGCAGAGACCAGAGAGAAGCGACTGTTTACTAAAAACACAGGTCCGTGCGAAGTCGTAAGACGATGTATACGGACTGACGCCTGCCCGGTGCTGGAAGGTTAAGAGGACCGGTTAACCACTTCGGTGGTGAAGCTGAGAATTTAAGCCCCAGTAAACGGCGGTGGTAACTATAACCATCCTAAGGTAGCGAAATTCCTTGTCGGGTAAGTTCCGACCTGCACGAATGGCGTAACGACTTCTCTGCTGTCTCAACCACAGACTCGGCGAAATTGCAGTACGAGTAAAGATGCTCGTTACGCGCGGCAGGACGAAAAGACCCCGGGACCTTCACTATAGCTTGGTATTGGTGTTCGGTACGGTTTGTGTAGGATAGGTGGGAGACTATGAAGCCGGCACGCCAGTGTCGGTGGAGTCATTGTTGAAATACCACTCTGATCGTATTGGGCTTCTAACCTCGGACCCTGATCGGGTTCAGGGACAGTGCCTGGTGGGTAGTTTAACTGGGGCGGTTGCCTCCCAAAATGTAACGGAGGCGCCCAAAGGTTCCCTCAGCCTGGATGGCAATCAGGTGTTGAGTGTAAGTGCACAAGGGAGCTTGACTGTGAGACGTACATGTCGAGCAGGGACGAAAGTCGGGACTAGTGATCCGGCACCGGCAAGTGGAAGCGGTGTCGCTCAACGGATAAAAGGTACCCCGGGGATAACAGGCTGATCTTCCCCAAGAGTCCATATCGACGGGATGGTTTGGCACCTCGATGTCGGCTCGTCGCATCCTGGGGCTGGAGTAGGTCCCAAGGGTTGGGCTGTTCGCCCATTAAAGCGGCACGCGAGCTGGGTTTAGAACGTCGTGAGACAGTTCGGTCTCTATCCGCCGCGCGCGTCTAGAAACTTGAGGAAACCTGTCCCTAGTACGAGAGGACCGGGACGGACGAACCTCTGGTGTGCCAGTTGTTCCGCCAGGAGCACCGCTGGTTAGCTACGTTCGGAAGGGATAACCGCTGAAAGCATCTAAGCGGGAAGCCTGTTCCAAGATGAGGTTTCTCACCACCACGAGTGGGTAAGGCCCCCCACAGACCATGGGGTTGATAGGCCAGAACTGTAAGCACAGCAATGTGTTCAGGTGACTGGTACTAATCGGCCGAGGACTTACCAACAACACCCAAACACCAAACAATGCACGCATCCACTATGCACCTCTGAAACAACACACAACACAACCAACACGTGTTGTGACAGTTTCATAAAGTTACGGCGGCCATAGCGAAGGGGAAACGCCCGGCCCCATTCCGAACCCGGAAGCTAAGCCCTTCAGCGCCGATGGTACTGCACCCTAATCAGTGTGGGAGAGTAGGACACCGCCGAACACAACGTTAAGAAAAGACCCCCGGACCAGTCGGTTCGGGGGTCTTTTCGTCTTTCCGGCATCGGCCGAATAGATTGGAAACATGAGCAAGCGCGGTCCCCAGAACGGCAGCGGCGACGAGTCGTCACCGCAGATCCCGGACGATGTCAGAGCCGGCGATCTGGACCCGGACGTGCGCCGTGAACTGCAGAGCCTGGACAAGCAGACCGCTGACCGCGTGGCGCGTCACCTCGTGGTCGCCGGCGACGTGCTCGCCGACGACCCGGAACTGGCACTCGAGCACGCCCGTGCGGCACGGGCCCGCGCCGCACGGGTCGGTGTGGTCCGGGAGACGAACGGGATCGCCGCCTACTACGCGGGCGAATGGCAGGAGGCCATCAGCGAGCTGCGCGCGGCACGCCGTATCTCCGGAGAGGGCGGCGCCCTACTGCCGCTGATCGCCGACAGCGAGCGCGGGCTCGGCCGCCCGGAACGGGCCATCGAGATCGCCGACGGTGACGAAGGACGGGCGCTGCACGGCGACGACGCCGTCGAACTCGCGATCGTCGCCTCCGGCGCCCACATCGACCTCGGGGAGCCGGAAGCCGCCGTCGATCGCCTCGGGCGGCAAGACCTGCGTGTCGGTCGCACGGGCACCGAGGCGGCACGCCTTTTCAGTGCCTACGCCGGCGCACTCCTCGCCGCAGGCCGTCGCGCCGACGCACTCACCTGGTATCAGAACGCGGCGGCCGCCGACGTCGACGATGTGACCGACGCGGAGTACATGGTCCAGGACCTGCTCGCGGAGACCGACGGGGCGACGACCACGGTCCCCGAACCGGTGACGGCGTCGACCGAGCCGGCCGGCGCCGACCTGCTGTCCGGCTACGACGCCCTGCTGCTCGACCTGGACGGCACCCTCTTCGAAGGCGCCAGCGCACTGCCCGGAGCGATCGACCTCGTGACCGGTGCCGGGGAGCGAGCCTACTTCGTGACCAACAACGCCAGTCGATCGCCCGCGGAAGTCGCCGCGCATCTCACCGAACTCGGCTTCACCGCCACCGATACGCAGGTGATCACCAGCGCCCAAGTCGGCGCCGAACTGCTCGCCCAGCGCATCCCGTCCGGCGCGAAGGTGCTGGTCGTCGGTGCGCAAGCACTCCGGGACGAGGTGACGGCCGCCGGGCTGAGCGTCGTGGACTCGGCCGACGACCGGCCGGCGGCGGTCATCCAGGGACATTCGCCCGCCACGGGCTGGGCGCAGCTGTCCGAGGCGGCGTTGGCGATCCGCGCCGGCGCCCTGTGGGTCGCCACCAACACCGACACGACCCTGCCGTCCGAGCGTGGATTGCTGGTCGGCAACGGTTCGATGGTCGCCGCGGTAGCCACCGCGACCGCGTCCGAACCGGTCGTCGCCGGTAAACCGGCGGCGCCGATCATGCGCGAGGCGCTCTCCCGGTCCGGAAGCAGCCGGCCGCTGATGATCGGAGACCGCCTCGACACCGACATCGCCGGCGCCGACACGGTGGGCATCGAGAGTCTGCTGGTGCTGACGGGCGTCACCACACCCCGGACCCTGCTCGCGGCCGGGCCCGCCGAGCGCCCGACGTACATCGTCGGGGGACTCGACGACCTCTCCCGGCCCGCCGACGTCCTCCGTGTCGCTTCTCAACCGCGCTGGCAGGTGACCGTCAACGACAACCGGGTGAGCGTGGAGCCCAAAGGCGCACCGCAAACCGAGTCGCTGCTGCCGGCCCTGGCGCACGCTGTGTGGACCGCGGACGTCGGTGGCCTCGACCTGCGGATCGGTTCACCGGACCCGGCCACCGTCGGACTGCTCGACGCTCTCGGCCTGAGCCCACGCCCGTGAGCGTGCCCTGCGATAGCCTTGACGCGTCATGACAGGTCCAGAATCCACGCCGCCACCCCCGTCGCCGGCCGCCGCCGCAGCGCAGGCGGCCCGTGCTGCGGACGGACCCGGCGATCCCGCCGACCATCCGGTCCTCGCCCAGGTCCGCGCTCTGCTCGACGAGGCCGCCCAGATCCGGCAGGCCACCGACGGCGAGTTCGATCTCGACGCGCTCTCCCGCCAATCGGAGCTGCTGACCGCCGCCCATGACGCGCTCGCCGCGGCGCTCGAGGATGCCGGACGTGGCTGACCGCGGAGAGCACTGACATGGCACCCCGAGCCCGGCTGGACGCCGAACTGGTCCGGCGGGGTCTGGCCCGCTCGCGCGAACAGGCCCGCGATCTGATCGACGCCGGAAACGTCAAGGTCAACGGGACCGTCGCCACCAAACCGGCTACCAACGTCGCCAAAGACACCCCGATCGTCGTCACCGAGGCCGACACCGACGACTGGGCGTCGCGGGGCGCCCACAAGCTGATCGGCGCGCTCGACGCGTTCTGTCCGCGCGGACTGCTCGTCGACGGTCGCCGCTGTCTGGACGCCGGCGCCTCGACCGGCGGCTTCACCGATGTCCTGCTGCGCCGCGGTGCGCGGGAGGTGGAGGCCGTCGACGTCGGCTACGGGCAGCTCGTCTGGAAGCTGCAGACCGACGATCGCGTACGCGTGCACGACCGCACCAACGTGCGGCATCTGACCGCGGACCAGATCGGGGGACCGGTCGACCTGATCGTCGCCGACCTCTCCTTCATCTCCCTGTCGTTGGTGCTGCCGGCCCTGGCCGCCTGCCTGGCGCCCGGCGGGGACGCCGTACCGATGGTCAAACCGCAGTTCGAGGTGGGCAAGGACCGTGTCGGATCCGGCGGCGTGGTCCGCGATCCGGCCTTGCGTGCCGAGGCCGTCGCCGAGGTGGCACGGGCCGCGCAGGCGCTGGGTCTGGCGACGCTCGGCGTCGAAGCCAGTCCACTGCCGGGACCGTCCGGCAACGTCGAGTACTTCCTGTGGCTCCACAAGCCGGCCCCACACGAGGGAGAGTCGGAACCGGAAACGTCGGTGCCGGGCGATACGGTGGGCATGATCGACGACGCTGTGGCCCGAGGTCCCCAGTGATGTCTTTCTAGTGACGATTTTTCTAGTGACGATTTTCCAGTGACGATGAAGAGCGGAGGCGACATGGGTGAACGTGTCTTCCTCGTCGTGGCGCATACCGGCCGCGACGAGGTCACCGAGACGCTCCTGTCCGTCGGCCGGCGCTGCGCCCAGGAGGGCATCACGTTGCGGGTGCTCGACCACGACACGCGGCTGCCGTCGCAGACGTCCGAGCAGCAGTGGCATCCGATCGACCCCGACGGCCTGCGTGCCACCGGAGCGACCGTCGAGTTGGTCGAGGTCTCCGACGCCCCCGCACGCGGATGCGAGCTGGTCCTGGTCCTCGGCGGCGACGGCACCTTTCTGCGGGCCGCCGAACTGGCCTATCCGGAAGAGGTTCCGCTCCTCGGCGTGAACCTCGGTCATGTCGGCTTCCTCGCGGAAGCCGAGGCGCACGCCATCGACGACGTTCTGGATCGCCTGGTGGCCGGCGACTACCGGGTCGAGGACCGCATGGTGCTGGATGTGACCGTCCACCAGGGCGGGAAGCAGGTCGCCCACAGCTGGGCGCTGAACGAGGTGGCCGTCCAGAACAAGTCGCACAACGGCGTGCTGGAGGTCGTGACCGAGGTCGACGGCCGGCCGGTGTCGGCGTTCGGCGCCGACGGCATCCTGATCGCCACCCCGACCGGATCGACCGCGTACGCATTCTCCGCCGGCGGCCCGGTCATGTGGCCGGACCTGGAG
Source organism: Gordonia sp. (in: high G+C Gram-positive bacteria) (assembly GCF_047600565.1). Classification (GTDB taxonomy): domain Bacteria; phylum Actinomycetota; class Actinomycetes; order Mycobacteriales; family Mycobacteriaceae; genus Gordonia. The sequence continues at coordinate 1,066,207 of NZ_JASGKN010000001.1, read as the reverse complement.
GCGATCCTCATCGTCCCGAGCAACGCGCACGCGCTGTTCGCGCGGCCGATGGTGACGAGCCCGCGGTCGCGGATCGCGGTGGAGATCGATTCGACCGGCCGCCCCGCGGTCGCACTCTGCGACGGACGGCGCATCCTGGACGTCCCGGTGGGCGCCCGGATCGAGGCGGTGCGCGCCGCCACCTCGCTCAAGTGGATCCGGATCGACTCCGATCCGTTCACCGACCGCCTGGTCACCAAGTTCTCGCTGCCCGTCACCGGGTGGCGCGGAAGGAGCTGAGCGGCCAGTGCTCGAAGAGCTGTCGATCAGCGGACTGGGCGTCGTGGAGTCCGCGTCCGCGGAGTTCGGTCCCGGTTTCACGGTGCTGACCGGTGAGACCGGTGCCGGCAAGACCATGATCGTGACCAGCCTGCGGCTGCTGTCCGGTGCCCGCGCCGACGCGGCCCGGGTGCGTACCGGCGACGACCGGGCGATCGTCGAGGGCCGGTTCCGGCTGCCTCCCGCCGGCCGACGCCCGGCCGAGATCGATGACGTCCTGGAGGCGACGGGCGCGCAGGTCGACGACGACGATTCACTCATCGCGGTCCGCACGGTCGGCGCGGACGGGCGGTCGCGTGCGCATCTCGGCGGCCGATCGGTGCCGGTCGGCGCACTGTCTCAGGTGACCGGGGAACTGCTCGCCATCCACGGCCAGAACGATCAGCTGCGGTTGATCCGTCCCGATCAGCAGCGTGACGCGCTCGACCGGTTCGCCGGCCCGGAGGCGGCGGCGCTTCTCGACGACTACCGCGCGGCACGCACGGAGTGGACGGCGACGCTCGACGAACTCGATCGCCGTCGTGCCGACTCCCGGGAACTGGCCCAGGAGGCGGACCGGCTGCGGTTCGGTCTCGAGGAGATCGACGCCACCGACCCGAAACCGGGGGAGGACACCGAACTCGTCTCGACGGTGCGGCGCCTGACCGACCTCGAGGACATCCGGGCGGCGGCGGCCGGTGCCCGCCGCGTCGTGTCCGGCGGCGACGGCGGCGACGGCAGTGTGGTGGAGGGTCTCGGCACCGTTCGCTCGCTGCTCGAGTCGGCCAACGACGACGCGCTCCGGGCGTTGGCGCCGCGGGTCGCCGAGGCGCTGATGGTCGTGACCGACCTCGGTGATGAACTCTCCGGTTTCCTCGCCGGACTGCCCAGTGACGCCCAGGACCTCGACGCGATCCTCAGCAGGCAGGCGGAGCTGAAGCTGCTCACCCGCAAGTACGCCGCCGATGTGGACGGCGTCCTGGCCTGGCGGGAGGAGGCGCAGCGGCGTCTCGCCGAGATTGAGGATCCGGCGTCGTCGATCGACGAGCTCGCGGCGCGCGCCGGCGAACAGCGCAGCCGAGTGGAGGAGATCGCCGGACGGCTGCATGCGCTGCGCGTCTCGGCTGCGGCCGCACTCGGAGAGAAGGTGTCCGCCGAACTCGCCGGTCTGGCGATGGGCGGCAGTGAGCTGGCGGTCGCGGTGGAGCTGGCCCCGGTCGACGACGAGAGGCTCGCGATCACGGTCGGCGGCGTGTCCGCGCAGGCCGGGCCGGCCGGTGCCGACCGCGTCGAGTTCGGGCTGGTCGCCCATCAGGGCGCGCAAGCGCTGCCGATCGCGAAGTCGGCGTCGGGCGGCGAACTCTCGCGCGTGATGCTGGCGCTCGAAGTGGTGCTCGCCGAACCGGACGCCGGTGGCGTGATGGTCTTCGACGAAGTCGACGCCGGGGTCGGCGGTGGTGCGGCGGTGCAGATCGGTGCGCGTCTGGCCCGGCTCGCCCGGCGTCACCAGGTGATCGTCGTGACGCACCTGCCGCAGGTCGCCGCGTTCGCCGACTCGCATCTGGTGATCGGCAAGTCCGGCGGTGGTGCACAGGGGGCGCAGACGTCGACGCTGACGACCCTGGACCGGCCGCAGCGTGTCGCCGAACTGGCTCGCATGCTGGCCGGGCTCGGGGACTCCGACACCGGCCGTGCTCATGCCGAGGAGCTCCTGCAGACCGCGGAGGCGGCGCGGGACTGAAGTTTCTTATGTGACAAAAGTTGCCATTGTTACGGCGCGCCTCCGTGATTCCCCGCCGCGGTCGGCCCAGGATCAAGGCCATGAGGATGCCTGCCCTGCTCTCGCGCCGTACCGAAGGCCTTCCCGGTGTCACCGGGATCGCGAAGGCCGACAAGAACACCAAACGTCTACTCGACCGCGTCGGCCCCGGCGACATCGTGATCCTCGACGAGACCGACCTCGACCGGCTCACCGGTGACGCGCTCGTCGAAGCCGAGGTGGCCGCAGTGGTCAACGCGTCACCGTCGATCACCGGCCGCTATGCGAACCTCGGTCCGGAAGTGCTCGCCGTGGCCAACATCCCGCTGCTCGACGCCGTGGGTCCCGAAGTCTTCGCCCGGGTCAAGGACGGTGCTCGCGTCCGCCTCGACGACGGCCGCCTGTACATCGGCGACCGCGTCGTCGCCCGCGGCACCGAACTCGACGAGGAGGCGGTCGCCGAACGGATGCTCGACGCGAAGGCCGGCCTGGTCGACCACATCGAGGCGTTCTCCGGCAACACCATCGAGTTCATCCGCAGCGAGTCGCCGCTGCTCATCGACGGCGTCGGCATCCCCGACCTGCATGTGAACCTTGAGGGCCGGCACGTGGTGATCGTGGGCGACGGCTCGGACCGCACCATCGACCTGAAGTCGATCAAGCCGTTCATCAAGGAGTACCAGCCGGTGATGATCGGTGTCGGTGTCGGCGCCGACACCCTGATGAAGTCCGGTTACCGTCCGGCGGTGATCGTCGGCGACCCCGACGAGATCAAGACCGACACGCTTAAGAGCGGTGCCGAAGTGGTGCTGCCGGCCGACCCGGACGGGCACGCCGCCGGACTGGCCCGCATCCAGGACCTCGGCATCGGCGCGACCACCTTCCCAGCGGTCGGTTCGGCCGGTGACCTCGCCCTGCTGCTCGCCGAACACCACGGCGCCGAAATGATCGTCACCGCCGGGCTCGGCGGCTCGCTCAACGACTTCTTCGACCGATCGCGACGCGATCAGATCCCGTCGATGTTCCTGACCCGACTGAAGGTCGGGCCCAAGCTCGTCGACGCCAAAGCGGTCTCGACGCTGTACCGCAGCCGGGTCAGCGGTGCGGTGATCGCCATGCTGCTGCTCGCCGCCCTCGTGGTGGTGGTCGCCGCCTTCGCGATGACCAGCGTCGGCGCCGATGCCGGCGAGTGGATCGCGCAGCAGTGGGATCACCTGACCGCCTGGATCTCGGGACTGTTCGGGCACGGTCGATGATCTCCATGCGCCAGCACGCGGTCTCCCTGATCGCGGTGTTCCTGGCTCTCGCACTGGGCCTGTTTCTCGGCTCCGGCTTCATCGGCGACCGCCTGAACTCGCTGACCGGCACCGATCGGGACCGCTACGGCAAGCTTCAGGACGAACGCGAGGACCTCAGTCGCCAGGTGAACGTGGACAACGGCTTCATCACCGCGCTGCAGCCGAAACTGGTCGGGGGCGTCCTCGACAAGCGGGGTGTGCTGCTGGTGTCGGCTCCGGATGCGGCCGACGCCGACATTCAGGAGATCCGTGGACTCATCAACGACGCGGGCGGCTCCCTGGCCGGGCAGATCGGGCTGACCACCGACCTGGTCCGCGACCAGAACGGGGCGAAGCTCGGGTCGATCATCGACCAGTCCATCCCGGCCGGACAGCAACTGCGCGTCGACTACACCGACTCGGGGTCGCGGCTCGGCGACCTGCTGGGCGTGACCCTGCTCAACCGCGACGGCGGTAAGCCGGTGGCCGACGCCGACCGGAACAATGCGCTCCAGGCTCTCCGTGAGGGCGGCTTCATCACCTACACCGACGGCGTCAAGCCGGCCTCCCTGGTGATCGTGGTGACCGGTGGCGCTCAGCCCTCGGATGCGGGCGCGCAGGGCCAGCTGGTCGGACGGCTCGCCGTGTCCCTCGCCAGCCGGGGCCAGGGCGGAGTGCTCGCCGGACGCGCCGGCTCGGACGGCGGCGGCGCCGCTGTGGCGCTGGTGCGTTCGGATCCGTCGATGGGCAAGGAGATCGCGACCGTCGACGACGTCGACGCGCAGGTCGGCCGGATCACCACGATCCTGGCGCTCGGTGACGCGGCCGCCGGCCGGACCGGTGCCTACGGCACCGGCCAGGGTGCGTCGGCGATCACTGTCGGGGGCGGAAAGAACTGACATCACGTCAGGCGGCACGCTCGGCGCGTGCTGCCTGTCCGATGTGCGACAGAGATGCTGTTAGGCTGAAGTCCCGTAGGTATTCAGCCCTGACGGGAGCAACAGTTTGCGATCTCTGCGCCATGAGCCAGGCACTAAGCACATCTTCGTCACCGGAGGTGTCGCGTCGTCCCTGGGCAAGGGGCTGACAGCGTCATCACTCGGTCAGCTGCTCACGGCGCGCGGTCTCCGCGTGACGATGCAGAAGGTCGATCCGTACCTGAACGTCGATCCGGGAACGATGAATCCGTTCCAGCACGGCGAAGTGTTCGTCACCGAGGACGGTGCCGAGACCGACCTCGACATCGGCCACTACGAGCGCTTCCTGGACCGCAACCTCTCCGGTTCGGCCAACGTCACCACCGGTCAGGTGTATTCGACCGTCATCGCCAAGGAACGTCGTGGCGAATACCTGGGCGACACCGTGCAGGTGATCCCGCACATCACCGACGAGCTCAAGGCCCGGATGATGGCGATGCACGAGCCGGACGCGAACGGGGAGGCCCCCGACGTGGTCATCACCGAGATCGGCGGCACCGTCGGCGACATCGAGTCGCAGCCGTTCATCGAGGCCGCCCGCCAGATCCGTCACGATCTCGGCCGGGAGAACGTCTTCTTCCTGCACGTCTCGCTGGTGCCGTACCTGGCGCCGTCCGGCGAGCTCAAGACCAAGCCCACGCAGCATTCGGTCGCCGCGCTACGCAGCATCGGCATCCAGCCCGACGCCCTGATCCTGCGCTGCGACCGTCCCGTTCCGGACTCGCTGAAGAAGAAGATCGCGCTGATGTGCGACGTCGACATCGACGGCGTCATCTCGACGCCGGACGCACCGTCGATCTACGACATCCCGAAGGTGCTGCACGGCGAACAGCTCGACACCTACGTGGTCCGCCAGCTGGGCCTGCCGTTCCGGGACGTCGACTGGACGGTGTGGGGCGACCTGCTCGATCGCGTCCATTCGCCGCGCGAGACGGTGACCGTCGCCATCGTCGGCAAGTACATCGACCTGCCGGACGCCTACCTGTCGGTGACCGAGGCGATCCGCGCCGGCGGGTTCGCCCACTACGTCCGCACCGAGATCGTGTGGGTGGCCTCCGACGACTGCGAGACCCCCGAGGGGGCGCAGGCCTCGCTGCGCGACGTCGACGCGATCCTGATCCCGGGAGGCTTCGGCATCCGCGGCATCGAAGGCAAGCTCGGCGCCATCCGCTACGCCCGGGAGAACCGCATTCCGCTCCTCGGTCTGTGTCTGGGTCTGCAGTGCGTGGTGATCGAGGCGGCCCGGTCGGTCGGTCTGGACGGTGCCAGCTCCACCGAGTTCGAGCCCGACACGGACGAGCCGGTGATTCCGGTGATCGCCACCATGGCCGAGCAGGAGGCCGCCGTCGCCGGCGAAGCCGATCTGGGCGGCACCATGCGTCTCGGCTCCTATCCGGCGACCCTGACCAAGGGCAGCCTGGTGGCCAAGGCCTACGGCACCACCGAGGTCACCGAGCGGCACCGCCACCGCTACGAGGTCAACAACGCCTACCGCGACACGATCGCCGAGTCGGGGCTGCGCTTCTCCGGCACCTCGCCGGACGGACACCTGGTCGAGTTCGTCGAGTATCCGGCCGACGTCCATCCGTTCCTGGTGGCCACCCAGGCGCACCCGGAGCTCAAGAGCCGCCCGACCCGCCCGCATCCACTGTTCTCGGCGTTCATCGAAGCCGCACTCAAGTACAAGGCGGCCGAGCGGCTGCCGGTCGAGCTGAAGGGCTACGACCCGGTCCTCGGCGAGGACGCCGCCGGCACCGGTGAGAAGGCGCCCGCACGCACCGGCGGGAAGAAGTCCGAGAAGGCCTGATGGCCGGCCCGGGATCGCACGAGTTCACCGTCTCCGACTCGCAGACGGTGTACTCGGGGGCGATCCTCGCGCTGCGGCTCGACGACGTCGTGATGCCCGGGGGCGCCGCCGCACGACGGGAGGTCGTGGAACACCACGGCGCCGTCGCGGTCGTCGCCCGGGACGCGCAAGGCCGCATCGCACTGGTCCGCCAATACCGGCATCCGGTCGGCCGGCGTCTGCTGGAACTGCCCGCAGGACTGCTGGACGGCGGGCCAGGCGAGAGTCCGCAGGCCGCGGCCGCGCGTGAACTCGCCGAGGAGGCTGATCTGGCCGCCGGCACCTGGTCGACCCTGATCGACCTCGATACGTCACCCGGATTCACCGATGAAGCGATCCGGGTGTTCGTCGCCGAGGACCTGCACCGGGTGGACGGTGGCGTTCGGCACGACGAGGAAGCCGACCTGGCCGTCGAATGGATGACCCTGCCGGAGGCGGTCGCCGCCGCCCTGGCCGGCGAGATCGTCAACGCGACGGCCGTCGCCGGAATCCTGGCCCTGCACGCCGCCGAGACCACCGGCGCGCCGCTGCGGCCCGCGGACGCCCCGTGGACGGACCGGCCGACCCGGTTCGACGCCCGCGGGGCGAACCGATGACCGGGATCGAGTCCGCGGTCGGACGCTACCTGGACCACTTGACGGTGGAACGGGGGTCGGCGGCCAACACCATCGCCTCCTACCGCCGCGATCTGGATCGCTATCAGGCGTTCCTCGCCGATCGGGGGATCGGGACGCTCGACGAGGTCACCGAGAACGACGTTCGCGAATTCCTGGTCGAGTTGCGGCGCGGGGACCCCGGGCACGAGGTGCCGCCGCTGGCCGACTCGTCGGTCGCTCGCACTCTCGTCGCGACCCGCGGATTCCACAGGTTCGCCGCCGCCGAGGGGCTGACCACCCAGGACGCCGCACACGCGGTGCGTCCACCGAAGGCCGCGCGCCGGCTTCCCAAATCGCTGCCGGTGGACGACGTCCTCGCGATCCTCGAGGCGGCCGGTGCCCCCGACCATCCGCGCGCGTTGCGCGACCGCGCCATGCTCGAACTCCTGTACAGCTGCGGGGCCCGCATCTCCGAGGTGACCGCCCTGGATGTCGACGACCTCGACACCGAGCATCGTGCGGTCGTGCTGCGCGGCAAGGGCGGCAAGGAGCGGATCGTGCCGGTGGGGCGCCCCGCGATCGAGGCCGTCGACGCCTACCTGGTGCGTGGGCGACCCGCCCTGGTCAAGGCCGGCACTCCGGCACTCTTCCTCAACGCCCGGGGAGGGCGGCTGTCGCGGCAGAGTGCCTGGCAGGTGCTGGTGGATGCGGCGCAGCGGGCCGGCATCGACAAAGCCGTCTCGCCGCACACCCTGCGGCACAGCTTCGCGACCCATCTGCTGGACGGCGGTGCCGACGTCCGCGTGGTGCAGGAACTGCTCGGCCACTCGTCGGTGACCACCACACAGGTCTACACACTGGTCACCGTCAACACCATGCGCGAGGTGTATGCCACGGCGCACCCGCGCGCCCGGTAGCTCGGCCCGCTCCTTGAGCTCGTCGAAAGGCGCTCAGTGCGCGAGACCGGCGACCACGTTGATGACCAGCGCCACGATCACCGTGCCGAACAGATACGAGAGCAGAGCATGCGGCAGCGCCGCGCGACGCATCCGGGAACTGGACAGATCGGTGTCGGAGATGGCGAAGCTCATGCCGACCGCGAAGGCGACGTAGGCGAAATCGGAGTAGACGGGCGGATCGGTCTGATGGAACTCGATGCCGCCGACCGGATCGGTGAAGTAGTCGCGGGCGTAGTGCATCGCGAACACCGTATGGATCGCCGCCCACGACAGGACGACGGCGAGCACGGTGCCGAGGAGGAACGACTCCCCGTGTGACCGGAACAGCACGACACCGACGGCGGTGAGACTGCCGAGCGCGGCGGCCACCACCATCAGCAGCGTCACCAGCTGCGTGGGGTCGTCCCGGGTCGCGTGCGCCTGCGTGGCGCTCGCATCCATCGGGCCCAGCAGAGCCCACGTCCACAGGACGAACAGTCCGGCGGTCACCGCCCACCCGTACAGCCACGGATTCAGGTCGGTGACGACGCCGATCACCGTGCCGGCGACCGCACCGGCGACCGCGCTGAGCACGAGTCGGGCGAGAGCCGAGAGGTAGGGGCGCCGGTGCGCGGTCGTGGTCACGGCTCCACGGTAACCGCGCCGCGCGGACCGCAGGCAGTGCTCGCTGATCGACCCGCGTCGTGCCCCGGCTAGCATTAGGGTTGTCCGGAGCGAGTGAGCCGGATCCGGGTGAAGAGCAACCGGACCGTGCAGGGCGGAACACGCCGGGGAGGAGCAGCGGAGACGTTGAGCGCAGAATCATCGAAAGCCGCTGACGAGAACCTCGGCCCCACCGGCCGCCCGTACCGCAAGATCCCCAAGGTCAAGAAGGTCGACAAGCACGGCCCGGCCACCATCATCGCCGTCTGCAACCAGAAGGGCGGCGTCGGCAAGACCACCTCGACCATCAACCTCGGTGCCGCGCTCGCCGAGGCCGGCCGACGGGTACTGCTGGTCGACCTGGATCCGCAGGGTGCGCTCTCGGCCGGTCTCGGCGTCCCGCACCACGACCTCGAGCAGACCGTGCACAACCTGCTGGTGCCGCCGTACGCGGACATCGACGACGTCCTGCAGTCCACCCGCGTCGACGGCATGGACCTGCTGCCGTCGAACATCGATCTGTCGGCCGCCGAGATCCAGCTGGTCACCGAGGTCGGTCGCGAACAGGCGCTCGGTCGCGCCCTGCACTCGGTCGCGGACCGTTACGACTACATCCTGATCGACTGTCAGCCGTCGCTCGGCTTGCTGACCGTCAATGCCCTGGCCTGCGCCGACAACGTCCTCATTCCGATGGAGTGCGAGTACTTCAGCCTGCGTGGGCTGGCACTGCTCACCGATACCGTCGACAAGGTCCGGGACCGTCTGAACCCGAAGCTGACGCTCGGCGGCATCGTCATCACCATGTTCGACGCCCGCACCCTGCATTCGCGGGATGTGATGGCGCGGGTGGTCGAGGTGTTCGGCGACGCCGTGTTCGACACCGTGATCACCCGTACCGTCCGGTTCCCGGAGACCTCGGTGGCCGGCGAGCCCATCACCTCGTGGGCGCCGACGTCTGCCGGCGCCGAGCAGTACCGTGCACTCGCGCGCGAGGTCATCGCCCGCAACGAATACAGCTAGGTCCCGTCGTGAACACCGAGGTGGCGGAGGAGGCGTCCGGCTTCCAGGTGAAGCTCACCAACTTCACCGGCCCGTTCGACCTGCTGCTCAATCTCATCAGTCAGCACCGGCTGGACGTCACCGAAGTGGCGTTGCACGTGGTCACCGACGACTTCATCGCCTATACGAAGGCGCTCGGCCCCGACGCGGACCTCGAGCAGACCACCGAATTCCTGGTGATCGCCGCGACCCTGCTGGATCTGAAGGCCGCGCGTCTGCTGCCGTCCGGTGAGGTGGAGGACCCGGAGGACCTGGCTCTTCTGGAGGCGCGGGACCTGCTGTTCGCCCGCCTCCTGCAGTACCGCGCGTACAAGCAGGTCGCCGAACTGTTCTCCGAACTCGAGGCGACCGCGCTCCAGCGCTATCCGCGCGCCGTGTCGCTCGAGGACCGGTACGCCGACCTGCTGCCCGACGTGGAGCTGGGTGTCGATCCGGCACGCTTCGCCGAGATCGCGGCGTCGGCGATGGTGCCGAAGCCGGTACCCACCGTCGGGCTGGACCATCTGCACGCGGTCAAGGTGTCGGTACCCGAGCAGGCGAAGCGACTGACTGCGCTGCTGTCGGCGGCCGACGGCCGCCCGCTGACGTTCGCCGAGCTCGTCGCCGACTGCGGCAACGGACTCGAAGTGGTGGCCAGTTTTCTGGGTCTGCTCGAGCTGTACCGCGAGCGCGCGGTCGGCTTCGAACAGCATGAGGCGCTCGGTGAGCTGAAGGTCACCTGGACCGGCGATCGCGACGCCGACGACATCGACATCGACAAGGCGGAGGACTACGGATGACCGATCAGCCCGACCTCACGATCGACGACGAGGGTCAGCGGATCCTCGACGACCATTCGCTGCGCGGCGCCCTGGAAGCCGTGCTGCTGGTGGTCGACACGCCGATCTCGACCGAGGAACTGGCGACCGCCGTCGACCAGGACCGGATCCGGGTCCGCGAGATGCTCGAGGACATCGCCCGGGAACTGACCGAATCCGGCAGCGGCATCGACCTGCGTTACGCCGGTGACGGCTGGCGGTACTACACGCGTTCGGACTACGCGCCCTACGTGGAGAACCTGCTGCTCGACGGCGCACGCAGCAAGCTGACCCGCGCCGCGCTGGAGACCCTCGCCGTGGTCGCCTATCGGCAGCCGGTCACCCGTGCCCGGGTCAGCGCCATCCGCGGCGTGAACGTCGACGGAGTGATGCGCACCCTGCTGGCCCGCGGTCTCATCAACGAGGCGGGCGTCGACGAGCAGACGCACGCCACCACCTACGTCACCACCGAGCTGTTCCTGGAACGCCTCGGGCTGGCATCGCTCGGAGAACTGCCGGACCTGGCTCCGCTGCTGCCGGACGTCGACGTCATCGACGACCTGGGCGACGAACTCCTCGACGACCCGCGATTCGCCAAACTGGGTGCTCAGGCGGCAGAATCGCAGAAGGACCTCGCTGCCGAAGCGATCAACGACGCCGACGAAGAGTAGGGCGTGTGACGTTGTCCGCCGGGTGAGGTCCGTCGCAACAACATAGAAGGACACCACATGGGTACCGCTAGCCGAGACGGCAGACCGGGACGCGGGGGAGACGGCGAACGCCGCCCCCGCCCCGACAAGAAGAACGACCGCGCACGCTCCGATCAGGGGCGGGGCGCGAAGGGCACCGGCCGCAAGGGCGGCCCGCTGCAGACTCCGTCGTCGCGCAAGCCGCACCGGAAGAACTCCCGCCCGGACGTCGCCTCCGGCAAGGTGCGGCTCAACAACGCCAAGCCGGCACGCCATCAGAACGCGGCGAGCTCGGGCGACGGCGCCACCTATGTCGCCGACGGCATGCGCCTGCAGAAGGTGCTGGCCGCCGCCGGTGTCGCCTCGCGCCGCGGCGCCGAAGAACTCATCGCCGCCGGCCGCGTCGAGGTGGACGGCGAGATCGTCGTCGAACAGGGTCTGCGCGTCGACCCCAACACCGCCGTCATCAAGGTCGACGGCGCCCGGGTGATCGTCGACGAGACCAAGCAGTATCTGGCGTTGAACAAGCCGAAGGGCTGGCAGTCGACGATGGCCGACGAGCAGGGTCGTCCGTGTGTCGGCGACCTGGTCGCCGAGCGCGTGATGGCCGGACAGCGGCTGTTCCACGTCGGGCGTCTGGACGCCGACACCGAGGGCCTGCTGCTGCTCACCAACGACGGCGAGCTGGCGCACCGGCTGATGCACCCGTCGTTCCAGGTACCCAAGACCTACCTGGCCACGGTGCGCGGCATCGTGCCCCGCGGCCTGGGCCGGCAGCTGCGGGACGGCATCGAGCTGGACGACGGCTTCGTCGCGCTCGACGACTTCGCCGTCCTGGAGGTTCACGAGGGACGCACCCTGCTGCGCCTCACCCTGCACGAGGGCCGCAAGCGCGTGGTGCGCCGCATGATGGACGAGGTCGGCTTCCCGGTGGAACGCCTGGTGCGCACCGACATCGGCGCCGTCGCCCTCGGCGAGCAGCGCCCCGGCAGCCTTCGCGTGCTCGACAGCAAAGAGGTCGGCGCGCTGTACAAGGCGGTCGGCCTGTGACCGCCTCTCAGCAGGCGCAGGAACCGGTCGTGAAGGTCGTCGCCATCGACGGCCCGGCCGGCACCGGAAAGTCGACTGTCGCCGGACTGCTGGCCGATCGGGTGGGTGCAACCATGCTCGACACCGGCGCCATGTACCGGGCGGCGACCCTCGCGGTCCTGCGGGCCGGGGTCGATCCGTCGTCGGAGCAGGTCGGGACGATCGTGGACGCCGCGGACATCCGCCTGGACGTTTCGGGCGACGATGCCCCGGTCGTTTTTCTGGACGGTGAGGACGTCTCGACGCAGATCCGGAGCGACGAGGTGACCGCCGCGGTGTCGGCGGTGTCGGCGAACCCCGAGGTGCGACGCAAACTGGTGCAGCTGCAGCAGGCGCACGCCGACGACGAGTTCCTGGTGGTGGAGGGGCGTGACATCGGGACCGTGGTGTTCCCGAACGCCGCGCTCAAGGTGTTTCTGACCGCCACCTCACAGGCGCGTGCCGAGCGCCGTCACCGGCAGAACGTGGAGTCCGGACGCCCGAGCGACCTCACCGAGGTTCTCGAGAGCGTGAACCGCCGCGACCATCTCGACTCGACGCGGGCGGTGTCGCCGTTGCGTGCCGCCGACGACGCGATCGTCGTCGACACCAGCGATCTGACGCTGGAGCAAGTGCTCGACCGGCTCACCGAGCTGGTGGACGAGCGGATCGGAGCCTGACGTGAGCGATGACGTATTCGATGACTTCGGTGACGACTTCGCCGACCCGTCGCTGGCCGGCGACGGCACCTGGAGCGACGAATCCGACTGGGATCTGAGCGACTTCCTCGACGACGAGGCACTGGCCGAGGAGACGAGGCTTCCGGTGGTCGCGATCGTCGGACGGCCGAACGTCGGCAAGTCGACGCTCGTGAACCGCATCCTGGGCCGGCGTGAGGCCGTCGTCGAGGACATTCCGGGCGTCACGCGGGACCGGGTGTCGTATCCGGCGACGTGGAACGGCAAACGATTCATGGTGATGGACACCGGCGGCTGGGAACCGGACGCGAAGGGTCTGCAGCAGTCGGTGGCCGCACAGGCCGAGTACGCGATGCGGACCGCCGACGCGATCGTCGTCGTGGTGGATGCCACGGTGGGCGCCACCGCCACCGACGAGGCCGTCGCCCGCGTGCTGCGCCGGTCGGAGACTCCGGTGCTGCTGGCCGCCAACAAGGTGGACAGCGAGCGCGCCGAGGCCGATGCCGCGACGCTGTGGTCGCTGGGTCTGGGGGAGCCGCACACCATCTCGGCGGCGCACGGTCGTGGTACCGGTGACCTGCTGGACGAGATCCTGAACATGCTTCCGGAGACTCCGCGCGAGCAGTACGCCACCGGCGGACCGCGTCGCGTGGCGCTGGTCGGCAAGCCGAACGTCGGCAAGAGTTCGCTGCTGAACCGTCTCGCCGGCGAGGAGCGGTCGGTGGTCGACAACGTCGCCGGCACCACGGTGGACCCGGTGGACGAGGTGATCGTGCTCGACGGCACCCCGTGGCGCTTCGTCGACACCGCCGGTCTGCGCCGCAAGGTGCGCACCGCGACCGGCCACGAGTACTACGCGTCGCTGCGAACGCGCGCCGCACTGGATTCGGCCGAGGTGGCGTTGCTGCTGATCGATGCGAGCGAACCGATCACCGAGCAGGATCTGCGTGTGCTGTCGATGATCATCGAGAGCGGCCGCGCCCTGGTGATCGTCTTCAACAAGTGGGATCTGGTGGACGAGGACCGGCGCTACGAACTCGACAAGGAGATCGATCGCGAGCTGGCTCGTGTGCCGTGGGCGCGTCGCGTGAACATCTCGGCGACCACCGGTCGCGCGGTGACCAAGCTGGTGCCGGCGATGGAGGGAGCGCTGGAGTCGTGGGACAAGCGCGTCCCGACCGGCCGCCTGAACAACTGGCTCAAAGAGGTCATCTCCGCCAACCCGCCGCCCGTACGCGGCGGACGTCAGCCGCGGGTCATGTTCGCCACCCAGGCCGCGACCCGGCCGCCGACGTTCGTGCTGTTCACCACCGGTTTCCTGGAGGCCGGCTACCGCCGTTTCCTGGAGCGCCGACTGCGCGAGACCTTCAACTTCGACGGCTCGCCGGTGCGCGTCAATGTGCGTGTCCGGGACAAGCGCGACCGTAAGAAGAAGTAGCGCTCTCCGTGCGCGCCAGGCGATTCGCTGATCGTGAATCCGGTGCGTTAAGGTGAATGTCGCTCCGCAAGGAGCAACGGGCTGTGGCGCAGCTTGGTAGCGCACTTGACTGGGGGTCAAGTGGTCGCAGGTTCAAATCCTGTCAGCCCGACAATCACGATGAGCAGAAGGACCGCCGACGACGTCGGCGGTCCTTCTGCTTGCCGGGCGTGCGCATAGAGTGAACGGCATGCGACGGAGCCGGGGGACGAACAGGTCTTCTTCGGTGAACGCGACTGCCATCGTCGCGGCGGCGGCCGGGCGTGGAGTCGACCTCGATCCAATGCAGCGCCTGGCCTGTGAAGTACTGGCAGGCGAGGAGAACGTCTACCTCGCGGGTCCGGCTGGGCGTGGGAAGACGTTGTTGATGGATTCCTATGTCGCTCTATTGCCGCCCGGCGGCGTGGTCCGCATCCACTGGCACGAGTTCGTCCGTGACATCAACGACCTGATCCGGCAGCACGGAAGCCTGGGCGAGGCGATCGAGGGTCTCCTCGGCGAAGCCGGCGTCTTCTGCTTCGACGAGTTGCACGTCGACGATCCGGCAGACGGAGTCTTCCTCGATTCGCTGATCCGTGAACTCGTCGATCGGCGAGTTCGTTTGGTCGTGACGTCGAACCTTCGGCCCGCCGAATTGATGCCCAATCCGCTCTTCCACGACACCTTCGCGCCGACGATCGATCTGATCACCCGGACGTGCGCGGTGGTCGACCTCGATGCCGGCGTCGACTACCGGTCAGGGGTCGAGCATTCCGCCGGCTTCGCTTCGGGTCGGTGGTCGAGCACGAATCGGAGACACGGCGCGGAGGAGGTTCACGTGATAGGTACACGTCGGTTCTCGGCGTGGGACCGTTCCCGCGAGCATCTCGGCGTTTCGTTCCGTCAGATCTGTGAGACGCCGCTCAGCAGCACAGACTATCTCGAGCTGGCGAAGCATCACTCGACGTGGACGGTGAGTGATGTCCCTGACCTCGCCGACGTTGATCGTGAGGCCGCTCAGCGTTTTGTACATCTCATCGACGTTCTGTACGACCAGGATGTTCCGCTCACGATCGAGAGTGACGTCCCGCGTGACGAGTTCTCGGTCTCCGGTCGTTTGCCAGTGGGCGCAGAGCGCATGCGGAGTCGTCTGTCGACGCTTCGGTAGAGCCGCTACAGACTCTGCGGACCATCCGTGTCGAGTCGCCAGACCGAGATGTGGGAGGTGCTGTCCGCGGTGAACGGCGTGCGGTCCCAGTCGGCGTAGCGACCTTCGAGTTCCAGGCCGGCCAGTTGCGCCATGAGGTCGAGTTCACTGGGCCAGACGTAACGGTAGTTATGCGGCCGGTACAGGTAGGTGCCGTCTTGCTGCCGGATGTAGTGGTGGGAGACGGCGCGCTGCGTCACAGGGTCGAAGGTGTCAAGACCTACGTGGGCCTCGGCTACCTCGAACGGGACCGCGATCTGACCGGGCGGCAACGACCGCAGCGGCGGCACTCCCACCTCGACGACGAACCGGCCACCCGGAATCAGATGGCGAGCAGCATTGCGGAAGCACTCGACCTGGGCATTCTGCGTGTAGAGGTTGCCGATGGTGTTGTAGACGAGATAGACCAGCGAAAACTCGCCGTCGACCCGTGTCGTGGCCATGTCTCCGACGATCACCGGTATCCGGTCGGTCTTGTCGCGCAGAACGCGCGCCATGGGTTCGGAATACTCGATTCCCTGCACGGCGACACCGCGGGCTTCGAGCGGGACGGCGACACGTCCGGTGCCGATGGCGAATTCGAGTGCCGGCCCGGAGCCGGCGAGCTCGGCGAGGAAGTCGGTAGTGGCCTCGAGAAGGTCGGGGGAGAACCGCTCATCGGTCGCGTCGTAGGAGGCGGCCTGCTCATCCGTCCAGAGATCACTGGGAACGTCGTCCTTGCTCACTGCCTGATGATGTCACACGACGACGTCAGCACCCTGGACCCGATCAGCCCGAAGCGCCACCGATCGGCCCACGACCGATTGCTAACGACAATGATAATCATTGACGGTTCAAGCGTGAACACTACGAACGAGTTCGTTGCCAAACTCAATCGATTCGAAACCGCCGCCGGATTCATCGCCGCGCTCGATCAGAGCGGCGGCAGTACGCCGAAGGCTCTCCGGATGTACGGGATCGACGACTCTGCCTACTCGACCGACGGCGAGATGTTCGACCTCATTCAGCAGGCGCGGGCCCGGATCATCGAGAGCCCGGTGTTCACCAGCGACCGTGTACTCGCCGCCATCCTGTTCGAAGGCACCCTCGATCGGACTATCGACGGGCAGGGTGTCGCCGACTACCTGTGGTCGCGCAAGCAGATCCTGCCGATCCTCAAGATCGACAAGGGGCTCGCCGAGAAGGCGGACGGGGTGCAACGGATGAAAGACATCCCCGGCCTCGACCAGACTCTCGCCAGGGCGCGGGAACAGGGCGTATTCGGCACCAAGGAACGCTCGTTCATCGCCGCCGCCGACGAACACGGCATCGCCGACGTCGTCGCGCAGCAGTTCGCCGTCGGCGACCAGGTGCTGGCCGCCGGACTCGTGCCGATCCTCGAACCGGAGATCGACATCCACGCCCCCGACAAGGCGGATGCCGAAACCATCCTGAAAGCCGAACTGCTCAAAGGCCTCGGCGCGCTCGGCGATCAGAAGGTGGCCGTCAAGATCACGTTGCCGTCGGTCGTCGACTTCTACCTCGACCTGGTCAAGCACCCCAACGTGGCTCGTGTGGTCGCGCTGTCCGGCGGATACAGCCGCGACGAGGCGAACGCGATCCTCGCGCGCAACCACGGTGTGATCGCCAGCTTCAGCCGGGCACTCCTCGACGGCTTGACCGCCGACCAGACCGATGCTGAATTCGATGCCACCCTCGACGCGTCCATTCGGACGATCGCACAGGCCTCCGCTACCTGACCGGTCAGGCGCGCCGGAAGCCGACCATCATGCCGTCACCCGCGGTGCCGGCCACGGTGAGCCCGTGCGGCGCGGCCTCGGCGGTCAGATCCTCGACGCTCAGCGTGCGCCACGTGTGCTCGGCGGTGCGCTGTTCGACGGTGTTTCCGTCGGCGTCGAGGACGGTCCACTCCATCGTCCAGTTCACGCTGGTGTCGTCGATCGGTTCGGCGCGTCCACGGGTCCGCACCTGATCGCGTCCGATGTTGACGGTGCCGAAGTCGGTCCACGGGATGGTGACGGCTGCAGCCGGCGGCTGCAGCGCCACCACGAAACACCCGTCAGGTACCAGACGTTCGCCCAGCGCCGACCACAACTGTGCGCGCGCATCGTCGTCGAGGTGGCCGATGACGTTCAGCATGACGGCGGCACTCCACACGTCCGGCAGTCGATCGAGCGCCTCGGGCACCCCGAAACGGACGACGGTGGTGTGGGCGAGCAGATCGTGATCGGTGGCGAGCGTCGCGACCAGGCCGGCACGCATCGCTTCCGACGGTTCCACCGCATACAGTTCGCTCGCGCCCAGATCCTTCAAGACCGGCAGGATCGCGCCGGTGCCCGAACCGAAGTCGACGGCGACGCCACCGTCGATCTTCCCGATCAGTTTGCGGACGAATGCGGCGGTCGGCGCCTGCCAGTCGGCGGTCAATGCGCCGTAGTACTCGGCGTTGGACTGATAGAAGTCGGTCATATGTCTCCTCTGTTCGGCTGACCCCACCGTACCGAAACGATAATCATTATCAATAACGAGCGGGAACAGAAGGCCGGGCTCCGACGTTGAACCTCACATGACACAGCAGCCTGAACTGAGCCCGACCGACTGGGTGCGCAAGCAGACCCAGAAGATCCTCGAGCAGGGGACCACCGACGGTGTCCAGGTGATGGATCGGCCGATCGTGCTGTTCACCACCATCGGTGCCAAATCGGGGAAGAAGCGTTACACCCCGCTCATGCGAGTCGAAGAGAACGGCCGCTACGCGATGGTCGCCTCGAAGGGCGGCGCGCCGGAGAATCCGTCCTGGTACTACAACGTCAAAGCACATCCGCAGGTCACGGTGCAGGACGGCGACGTCGTCACGGGGCTGACCGCGCGCGAGGTCACCGGCGAGGAGCGGCAGCACTGGTGGGATCTGGCGGTCGCCGCCTACCCGCCGTACGCCGAATACCAGGAGAACACCGACCGGCAGATCCCGGTCTTCGTCCTGGAGTGAGCTCGCAGCCGGCGCTCAGCCGCCGAACAGCAGGTACAGGCCCGCGAAGGTGTACCCGCACATCATCAGCATGAGAGCGAGCTGACCCGTCAACTCGTGTTTGCGCGGAAGGATCCGGAGCGCGGCGTCGTGCGCGGAGACGACGGCCAGCAGATGGCCGAGGACGATGGAGGCGACCGCCAGCACCGACAACAGCGTCGGATGGTCGGTGAACGGCGCCCACAGATGAGGTTCACCGCCGCCGAAGGCGTGGATCCACGCATGACCGGTCTCCTGGCCGTCCTCCACCAGATACTTGGCGTAATGCGCGATCAGATAGCCGACCGCGATCGGAATCAGTGAATGCGCCATCCGGCCGGGGATGGCGAGGCGCTTCTCTCTGCTCACCCCGCCGGTCGCCATCGTCGCCAGCGCGAAGGTCACACCGACCGCCACGATGAACGTGAGCAGCAGCGCTGTCCGGGCCCACGCCGAATGCAGGCCGTACACCGCCGACCAGGCGTCGAAGGCCGTCGACCCCATCAGCACCGCGATCACCGCCACCGCACCCGGCCCGGTCCGGTAGGTGGTGAGGCCGTCGAGCGGGCTGCGCAGCACCAGTTCGCGGGACTTCTCGTCCCGGCCGAGCGGGCTCAGTGACGCGATCACCGAGCTGTACACCTCGAACGGTTCGGCGTTGGAGAACCACGACGATCCGAACAGCGCCCCGCCGACGGCCGTCACGGCCAGATACACCAGGCACCAGACGAACACGGCCGTGAAGTGAGCGTGCGCGTAGCCGAGTTCCAGCCAGACGAACGCGAACAGGCCGACAGCCGCCGGCCAGCGCCCCCACCGTTCGTGATAGGGGAGAAACCCGTCGGAGGGAGAGCGGTGCAACGCCGCACACACCCAGCGGTGGACGGTGCGCACCGGAGACAGGACCCGCCCGACCGGGCCGAACAGCAGTGAAAGCGGAACCAGACCCACCCACAGCCAGATGAAGAAGGTTCCGACGAGTGGGTTGTCGTCGTCGCCGGCGTGCAGGCAACCGACGACCATCGCGGCGACGGTCAGTGCGACGCCGAGTGCGCCGAGCAGCTCACGCAGCACCCGGGCATCGGCGAATCGGGTCAGCCCCGGCAGCACCGCGACATGCTTGTCCGGACTCAGCTTCGGCTTGCGCCAGGCGAAGGCCAGCACCAGGAACGAGATGGCCAGCGCCCACGAACCGCCGATCAGGGCATAGGTGATGTCCACCGGAAAAGCGGATGCTTCACCGGTGCCGTGGGCGAGAATCATGCGATGTCGTCCTCGTCGTAGTTGTCGTCGAACTCGTCGTCCTCGAACTCGTCATGGTCGTCGTCCTCATCGTCGCGGCGGCGGTCACGCACGACCAGCGCCACGATGATGCCGACGACGATGAACGCCGGAACGAACGCCGGAATGGCGGTCAGGACCGAATGGTCGGCGAGGACGATCGTGGTCATGCCGACGGTGCCGGATCGGCCGCGCGCTTCTTACGGGGCTTACGGCCGGTCGCGATCAGCGGCTTCTGTCCCGGCCGCGGGAAGTACGCCTCGTTGATCCGGGCCGCGCCCCAGCTCAGGGTCCAGATGAGGGCGATCGTCATCGCGGCCACGATCCAGGTGGCGGCCGAGAACAGCCACGCCGGGTGATCGAACTTGCGCTCGCGCTGCAGGATCTCGATCTCCTTCTGGAACGGCCGGGTGAAGGTCGCCTCGGCGGGCACTTCGGCGGCACCGATCGCCGGATCGCCGGCCATGTAGATGGGCACACCGGCCATCGTCTGACCGTCCTGCACGCGCAACGCCGTCTTCCACTTTCCGGAGACCGGCACCGGTTTGGTGGACACGTAGTGACCGGGACCGATCTTGTCGAGACGGTCGATCACCAAGCCGTGGAGGTTCTTGCCGGCGCCCTGCCACGCAAGGATCGACACCCAGTCGGGATGGTCACCGACCACCGTCTCCGGCTCGATGCGGACATCCGCGGTGACCATGCGGAATCCGTCGACAGGCTGGGACTCGGTCAGAGCGATGGTGGCCGAGGAGTTCGGGGGAACGGAGGTGTGCAGCAGAGCCAGGGTCGCCCCTGCGATCACCACGATCATCGCGACGACGATCGGCCGGCGGACAGCCGGTCCGGGCATCGACCGCGGTTCGAGAGCCCGGCAGAACAGGGCGGCGACGAGACCGACGGTCAGGCCGACCGGCAGGCCGACGGCCAGCAGCTTGGGCCACAGCGAGGCGGGCCACGGGATCTGGAAGACCGCGTCGACCCACAGCTTCTCGCCGTAGATACCGGCGGTCGCGCCGAGCAGACCCGCGACGGCGCCGAAGAGCAGGGTGTTCTCGCGCAGCTTCGGAACGAACATCAGCAGTTCGATGACGATCGCGATGCCCAGGTACAGCGGAAACACGTTGTGCGGCTCGCCGAGCACCGGACCGACGATCAGGGTCACCACCTCGCGGACGAACGCGGCGAACGCGACGGCGACCAGAGCATCACCCCGTCCGCCCCAGCGGACCGCGACCACGCACCCGAACACGCCGGCGGCGATCATCAGCATGGGCTGGAAGGCGAGCTGGAACTGCTCGACACCGAAATCGAACTCGACCTGGAAGACCGACAGACCGATCAGCAGGCCACCGCAGGCAACGCCCTTGACCAGCCACTTCATGAACGGTCCGGTGAGCCATGTGGGAAGCGGGCGGCCGAACAGGGTCGATTCGGGTCCTGTCGGGATCTGCCTCTTCTGCTTGCTGAAGGTGGCGGCGAGGTAGCCCTCGTGCATGAGGAGGATGACCGCGATCAGCGAGAATCCGGCGCCGCCGATGAGCATCAGGTGTGTGGGCCCCCAGAGCGTGACGTCCTGACCGAAGATCCGGTGCCAGATGTCGTCGAGAGGGAACCCGATGAGGGCGTACAGGCCGCAGGCGGCCAGCAGGATGCCGGCGGTCGGGGCGTACCAGTCGCGAGTGATCTTCACGCCGGCCATGCCGGGCTTGGCGACCGAGTGGTCGTCGTTGCGCGGCAGAATCATCGCGAGGGCTCCCGCGATGAACAGGAAGAACAGGCCGACCAGGATGAAGTAGTGGGCCGGATTGGCCAGCGGGCCCTCGTCGCGGCCGCGGCCGATGTGCAGGCTGACGTCCCAGATGAAGCCGAAGAAGGCGGTCAGGATCGTCGTGATGAACATGAACAGCGGGATGACCGACCAGGTGGGGCGGTCACCGATGCGACCCAGCCAGGTGGCCCAGTTCTGCAGCCAATCCGACTTGTAGGTGCGGTGCCGGTAGGCGATCCACAGGAGGACGACCGCGACCACGGCGGCCGCCGCGGTCATGCCGAAGACCTGGTCGAGTGCCGCGCCGCCGCCAGCGTCGGCGGCCAGGGTCTGGGAGGTGAGGTCGAGCTCCGTTGCTGCCATGCGCTGAGTATGGCATGGCCGACTCACGTATGACAACGGGCGTTGTCACGGTCCTGGGTGTCGGGTTCGACGGATTCGTTCCGGGGCCGGGCGACCGGCCCCGGAACGGTCCGGGTCAACTGTGGACCGAGTCCTTCTGATCCTGCACGGCGGTGCCGTCGACCGTCAACGGAATGTCCTTGCCGGCCGCGTCGACGTCGCCCTCGGTGGAGCAGGCGTACGGGTCGGTCTGCTCCTCCTTGGGCTCGATGAACATCGGGTTGACGATCCACTTGCCGTCGGTGTCGGCGTAGGCCCGGCACATCAGTCCGGTCTTGTTGCGGTTGATCGCCAGCCGGAGGCCGGTGGCGTCCTGCAGGAACGACACGTCGGTGTCCGAGTCGCCGGCGGCGAAGACCTGCCGGCGATCGGCGGGTGCGACGTCGAACGCGGCTGCACCGGAGATGCCCAGAACCTGCTCGTTGATGCGGCAGCGCTTGCCGTCCATGTAGGTGATCACGGTGTTGTCGCCGCGACCGCCGCACCCGACGACGTCGGTGGTGTACATGCCGTCGGCGATCTCGTTCTTGATACCCATCAGCCGGTCGTCGCCGAGGCCCAGATCTTTGGCCCAGACCTTGACCAGCGGCTCCGGTGACGCCGAGATGATCCGGACATCGAAGCCGTTGCCCTTGAGGGCGCCGATCAGATCGCCGATCTGGTCGTAGTACCGCACCCAGGAGTCGACCTCGGTGGTGCCGATCTTCTCGGTCGCTCCCACCGGCTGCGACAGGGCGTAGTCGCGGGCCTGCGTCGCGAAGTCGGTGACCTCGGCGGGAGTCGAACCGGAGAACAGCTGGGCGAGCCAGGCGTACTGCGGTTCCATCGTGCGATGGTCGAAGCCGTCGAACGCGTCCTTGTCGCCGGTGGTCTTGCCGTCGCTGTACACGGCCAGCAGTTCGTCGGCGCACTTGGCGTTCTCGGACGACTTCACCGGATCGCCGGGCGTGGCGCCGGTGCTGTCGCAGGCCTGCGACAGCGCGGTCGCGGCGTCCGGGGTCAGGAACGGGCTGGTGGTGGCCCAGTCGCCGCGGCGCGGCTGGTGGATCTTGTCGTGCGCGACCATCCAGTGGAAGGTGGCGTCGCCGATGTCGTTGCGGACGACGGTGTTGTCCCAGTCGAAGAGGGCGAGCGGCGCGTCACCGGCCTTGTGCTGGTCCTGGCCGCACGTGCCGTAGTCGGTCAGCATCTGGTTCAGCCGGTTCACATTGTCGCCGTACCAGGCCTCCGAGGCCGCGACGCGTGCGCAGCCGTCGGCCGAGGACGTCGGTGGGACCGAGGCCGAGCTGGACGAACCGGCTTGGTCGGTGCTGGTGGAACAGCCGGCGACGGCCACAGCGGCGAGCGCGGACGAGGCGGCGAGGACGGCGAGGCGCGAACGGGACAACAGAGATCTCCTGTCGGACGGACTGCGCCTCTTCGGCGCAGCGAACGCCTCATGATGTCGTCGGCGGTCGACGATCCGGTGAACGCGACGGGGACGGCATCCTTTGATCGGATGACGAAACGTCGACCGAACACCCGGTCGCGCGATCGCGCCGCCGGACCCTAGAGTGGGCGGTGCACAACTCGATAACACGGGGGCTCTCACGAACCGAGGGCTGAGAGGGCGACAGGCCGGTCGCCGACCGTACGAACCTGTCCGGGTAATGCCGGCGTAGGGAGGATTTCTCATGAGCACTGCTGTGCCCTCAGCCGAGTCGGTCACGCGAGGACCGATCGAAGGCAGCACCAAGGAATACGTCGTCGACGGTGACCTGCGGGTCCCGGTGCGGCGCGTGCATTCTGACCAACGGTGAACATCTCGACCTGTACGACACGTCGGGTCCGTACACCGACCCGCAGGCCACGATCGACGTCGAGGCGGGACTACCGCCGATGCGTGACGCGTGGCAGCGCCCGGCCCCGGTGAACGGAGCGTCGACGCAGCTCGCCTGGGCGCGGGCGGGGCTGATCACCGACGAGATGCGTTTCATCGCTGTCCGCGAGGGCTGCTCGCCGGAACTGGTCCGGGACGAGGTGGCCGCCGGCCGGGCGGTGATCCCGGCCAATCACCGCCATCCCGAGTCCGAGCCGATGATCATCGGCAAGGCGTTCGCGGTGAAGATCAACGCGAACATCGGCAACTCTGCGGTGACGTCCTCGATCGCCGAAGAGGTGGAGAAGATGGTGTGGGCCACCCGGTGGGGAGCCGACACGATCATGGACCTGTCGACCGGCAAGGACATCCATCAGACCCGCGAATGGATCATGCGGAACTCGCCGGTTCCGGTCGGCACCGTGCCGCTGTATCAGGCGCTGGAGAAGGTCAACGGCGATCCGGCCGCGCTGACCTGGGAGATCTATCGGGACACCGTCATCGAACAGGCCGAACAGGGCGTCGACTACATGACCGTGCACGCCGGCGTGCTGCTGCGGTACGTGCCGCTGACGGCCCGGCGCGTGACGGGCATCGTGTCGCGCGGCGGTTCGATCATGGCGGCGTGGTGCCTGGCTCACCACACCGAGTCGTTCCTGTGCACGCACTTCGGTGAACTGTGCGAGATCTTCGCCCGCTACGACATCACGTTCTCGCTCGGCGACGGTTTGCGGCCCGGATCGATCGCGGACGCCAACGACGAGGCGCAGTTCGCCGAGTTGCGGACCCTCGGCGAGCTGACCGCCATCGCCAAGTCGCACGGAGTGCAGGTGATGATCGAGGGCCCCGGTCATGTGCCGATGCACAAGATCGCCGAAAACGTGCGTCTGGAGGAGGAGCTCTGCGAGGAGGCGCCGTTCTATACGCTCGGCCCCCTGGCCACGGACATCGCTCCCGCCTACGACCACATCACGTCGGCGATCGGCGCCGCGATGATCGCGCAGGCCGGCACCGCCATGCTCTGCTACGTCACGCCCAAGGAACATCTGGGGCTGCCGAATCGCGACGACGTCAAGACCGGTGTCATCACCTACAAGATCGCGGCGCATTCGGCGGACCTCGCCAAAGGGCACCCTCGTGCGCAGGAACGCGACGATGCACTCAGTAAGGCCCGTTTCGAGTTCCGGTGGACCGATCAGTTCAATCTGGCGCTGGATCCGGACACCGCCCGCGAGTTCCATGACGAGACGCTGCCGGCCGAGCCGGCCAAGACCGCGCACTTCTGCTCGATGTGCGGCCCGAAGTTCTGCTCGATGCGGATCTCCGCGGACGTGCGCGAATACGCGGAAGAGAACGGGCTGGTGACGCAGGAAGACATCGACCGCAAACTCGCGGAAGGCATGGCCGCCAAGTCCGACGAGTTCCGCCGGTCCGGGGGAGAGGTCTACCTGCCCGTCGAGGCGATTTAGCCGGACGCACTCCGGCCGATGATCGAGGGGTTTGCCAGGGATCTGTCAGAACGGTGGTGGGTCGTCGGCGAAGGCCGGGGTCGTCGCCTGTTCATCGGTTCGTTCGTTGAGCTGGTTCGTCCGCTCGTTGAGCTTGTCGAAGCGAGCTCGCCGGTTCTGGGCGCGCAGCTGCATCCGGTAGGCGTGTTTGGCCTCCGTGCGGGTGCGGGTGCGTGTGGGCTCGGCTCCTTTCGACAAGCTCAAGGAGCGGGGTTGAACGCTCCTTGAGTCTGTCGAAAGGAGTCCCGGTGGTCCATGCCGGCACGGAATCAACCCGAGACCGGGCAACAGCCAAGTGTTGGCTGCGCGAGTCCGGGCGGTGAATCCTTCCGGAGTGGTGATTTCGGTCCAGATCTGGCCGTGGGCGTCGATGACCTGATCGTCGAGGAATCCGTCGGCGAAGGTTTTGATCTGGTGGTGGAACACGCATTTCGGGTTGAGGTTGCACCAACACGTCGCACCACCCGCATCAGGGTTCTGGTGGTTGTATTCGGTGACGTGATCGAGCTGGCACCGTGAGGCGGGGCGTGAACAACCCGGCCAGGTGCAGGTTCCGAACAAGCCACGCACCACCGTGTCCAGCAGGGCGGTCGGCCGGTACGGGTCCGCCGCCTGCGCCGAATGATCAGCCAGCTTGGTCAGGTCGAGGGGCCGCACGACGGTGCCGGGCGTCGACGCGATGTCCCGGACGTGGTCGGCAGAGATGGTTCCGTGGCCGTCGAGGTGCCCAGGCTTATCACCGCCTTCGAGAGTGGATCCGTCGGTGATGACGTTGACGATGACCTTCGCGCCAGGTCCAGTGCCGTCTCCGGTGAGTAGGTCGTAGGCGGCATCGGCGCGGCGGCGGCCACTGCTGCGGGTGTCCGTCTCGTCGGTCTTGGCTGACGCAGCCGTGATCGCGGCGTCCATGACCGCAATCCGTTCAGCGGTATCGGTGACTTCCAGAACCGCCATCCCACCGCGGATCGGGTAACTCACCACCCCGGCCGCCCTCTTCGCGGCCTCCCGCTCTGCCCGGGCTGCTTCGGCATCGACGTCCGCGACGATCCGGCGGGTCAGATCGGCGACGGCGGTCACGGTGCGTATGCCGGAGGCGGTGAGTTCGTCGGCGATCCGGTGATCGATCTGCACCATCAGGGCTGGGTCGATGACGGCGGTGGTCTCGAACACCACCGCAGAGAACGCTCGCGGACTCAAGACCCCGTCCCGCAGTAGCAGGCCGGTGTGTGGCAGGCGATGGCGCAGTGCTTCGCTTTCGGTCACCAGTTTCTCGGCCAGGTAGGTACTGATCGCCAGGGTGCCGGCGATACTGGTGGCCAGTTTCGTACGCGGGTCGCACAAGCGGGTGAACTCGACCGAGTCCTCGGCGGTTGCTGGATCAATCGGTGCGCGTCGTTCGAGGAGGTCAGCAACCGCGTTCAGGCGCCGCCACATCAGATACGACTCACCCTCGGTGGTCGCGACCAGTTGATTGATCGCTGCCACATCAGCGTCATGATCAGACAGGCCGGCCGGTACCGGTCCCAAGCCCAGGGGTGTGAGGTCGGCATCGCGCCAGCGTTTCGGACTGGACGACTGCTTGCGTCGACTCATGCTCACACCCCCTTTTTCGTCGACTAGAACAGGTGTTCGACTACTTTCTAGTTTACGCAGGCCTACGACAATTTCCAGACCACCCAGGGAGGGGATTTCTCCAATCTTTCAGCCGGAACTTTGGAGGGTATTGAGGGAACCGACAGTGCAGCCGACCGGTGATGGATGCTGACCGATTCGTCGGATTAGCCCACTCTTGCGGCGTAGCCTGATCAGTACGGATTTGTGCTGTTCGGGGTGGCGCAAGGCGGAACCGTAACCGAGGAGAGAACCCATGTCTAACACCATCACCAGAATGATCGCCGTCGGCGCGGTGACCGCGGCGACCCTCACCGGGGCGGCCGTGGCCGCCTCCGCCGCCGACGCGCAGGTCGCCCAGGGCCGGTACCGGTCGACGACCGTCGTGTTCGGCGTGACGAACAACGGCTACCTCGCAGTGAACGGCTCGACCCTGACCAGTTTCACCGGTCCACTCGGCACGCAGCGCTACCACATCGTTGCGACCCGTTCGGGCGGCTTCGTCGACGCCTACGGGGCGCGTTTCATCCTGGACCGCCGGGCGGGCGACGCCTACGGCGGTCCGGTCTACGTCGGGCCGGTCGTGGTGGGCAACACCCACCTTCGGCCCTCCAACCGCTAGTCGGGCGTCGCCGCCGGAATCCGTCTACCGGCCGTCGGGAGTGAGGCCGACGATCCGGTTCCCCACGTAAGCGACGACGGCGCCGGGGACCGAGCGGAGCCACCGGATGTCATCGGTATCGGAGACGTCCTTGATGTCGGTGACTTTGCCGGATGTCGGGTCGACGCTGACGATGCTGCCGGCGGTCGCGAGGAGCAGGCGGTCGGATGTTGCCGCGACACCGGGCGAGAGGCCGTCTGCGGACAGATAGGTGATCCGGTCTATGGCGTTCAACGGCAGCGAATCGATGTCGATGGTCGACGTGCGTCCCGGATAGCGAACGAACAGCCGGGGGTCGTGACTCGAGCCGATCACGACGGAGCCGTCGGGGCCGTCACCGTAGATCGTGACCGTGGTGTCGGAGTTCGCGGTCGGCAGGACGAAGACGTCGGGCTTCTGGCCCTCCCGGCTGATGGTCACCGTGGTGCCGTCCGTGTCGACGTGGCTGCCGGACGGCAGGGTCGTGCCCGTCGCCCGACGGTTCTCGGAGTCGGTGCGGCGGGTCCGAACCGTGCCGTCGCCGACGGCGACGTCGAGGAGGGTCGACTCGGTGGCGACGTGGGCGATGTCGCCGTCGACCGAGGCGCCTTGGACCGAGCCGTCGCGGAGGCTGCTCAGGTCGAGTGCCCACCGCCGCTTTCCGGTCGGTCCGTCGTACGAGTCGACACGTTTCGCGCCGTAGGTGATGAACGCGGGGCCTGCGGCTCTGATCCCGGACACATAGTCGGGGGCCTCGATCGTCCAAGCGACGTCGCCGAGAGTGGCAGGCATGGCCGGCCGATCACCGGTGAGTTCGGCGACGTCCGGTTTCAGCGGCACGGAGTAGGCGTTCGCTCCGACGACGGTCGCCGCCGCCCCGATCACACCGACGACGCCCGCGGCCACGGCGGCCCGGGCCGGAAAGCCGGCCGCGAATCCGCCTTCAGCCAAACCGATGCGGATCGCGACAAGGCCGACGAAGGCGAGGGTCAACGAGCCGGCGCCGAAGATGGTGGCGCCGTGGGCGTCGAGCCTCCGAAGCGGGAATCCGGCCTCCTGAATGTTGATGAAGACCACGACGAGCGCGATCAAGGACAGCACTGCAGCGAAGGTCAGCGCTGCAGCCGTCGCCGACGGCCCGGGTCTGAGCATGCCGCGCTGAACGAGCACCCAGACCGCGATGACCGCGAGCCCGCCGGCGAGACCGAGTCCGGCGGCCACCAGAGGAATCACCGACTGTTCGGTGATCGATCCACGCCAGACCAGGGCGATGGCACCGAACACGACCGCCAGCACGCCCGCAGCGAGTGCGGCACCGCCGGGGATCGGCGCGAGGCGATCGCGGGACAGGTCGGTCATCGTTGCGGCTCCATTCGATCTCACCGGGATGGGACGGTCAGTATCGCCCGAAATGTTCCGTTGGCGAGAGAGGACACCCCGCAGATGCAAGAAGACCCGCTGTTGCCAGCGGGTCTTCGTGGTGCGCGATACAAGGATTGAACTTGTGACCTCTTCCGTGTCAGGGAAGCGCTCTCCCACTGAGCTAATCGCGCGGGTCTATGAAATTGGGGGGAGTGGAGGTGGCGACGGGAATCGAACCCGTGTGCACGGCTTTGCAGGCCGTTGCCTCACCACTCGGCCACACCACCACGTGCGAAGTTCCTCCGGCGTGATCGCCGTCGGGCTCGCTCCGAGCGGATGACGGGATTCGAACCCGCGACCCTCACCTTGGCAAGGTGATGCGCTACCAGCTGCGCTACATCCGCATGCAGGTGAGCAAGTCTTGTGGACTGCCGCTCACCAGCGGAACAGAACATTATCTGTTCCAACGCGCTCTTACAAATCGGCTGGTCAGAGAGTTGCACGCGTGTGTTTCAGGATCGGTGCGGTGTCGGAAACCGGAGCCGGTGAACGGACCGTCGCCGACGACGGCACCGCACGGGCAGCGATTGGACCCCACGGTCATCGATGTGTAATCTGCTTCCTCGTGTGACACGCAGTAGCGTGTGGTGCACAACGGTCCCGTGGCTCAGTGGAAGAGCGTCCCGTTCACACCGGGGAGGTCGCTGGTTCGATCCCAGCCGGGACCACGCAGAACGCCCCTTCGAATCCCTCGAAGGGGCGCTTCGCATTCTTCATCGTCTCACCGCCCGGCGGACGTCACCCGCCACCAGATGAACCCTGATTCTCTGACGAACGACAAGAGGCCGGTGATCCGGTCCTTCCGGTGAATCCGCACCGGCCGCACGGCCGATCCAGCGGCCACATCCGTCTCCGAACTGGTGGGAGCGTCGGGAGTTGCCCGATTGATCCTGGTCAGGCCCGGTGTCTCGATACAGTGCGCCTATGGCAGCGGCGACGGGGCGCGGCCGCGGGATCCTCGCGGCGATCGTCGTCGTGCTGCTTCTGGCACTCGGCGCCGGTGTGGCGTCGGTCGTCGGCGACGCACTCGGGATCCGTGCCGAACCCGCACAACCCATGGGCGGCGAACCGGCACCGGCCACCACCGTCGGCCCACCCGTGTCCTCGCCGCGATTCGACCTGACCGGCGACATCGATTCACCCCGACTCCGGGTGGCAGGCGACGAACTCGCCGCCGCCCAGGACTCGACCACGACCGCCGGCACCGGACAGGTGACCGTCGTGCACCGCTCGGCGGCCGGCGACGACGAGACCTACCGCGTGACGGGAACTCCGACGGACCTGCACATCGACGCCGACGGCGAAGCCGGCGCCGCACGCGCCGTCTACGACCTCGCGCACGCGATCCGTGCCCGCACCGGCGTGACCTCCCTGATCGGACGGACCGTCACCTCGCGCCTGCCGTTCCGGATGGCCGACCTGGGGGCCGTCGGCGTCACCCCCGATCCGGCGCAATGGCGCGACGGCACCGACTATTCGCACGCGTCCAAAGCGTTCGCCGACGTGTTTCTCGCGAACCCGCCCTACATCGACCAGAAGGCGCTCGACGCCGCCTACGACGACTTCGACCACTATCTGCGGCGGATCCTCGCCGAGGGCTACAACGCGCTCGCGTTCCCCGGCTTCATCGAGTTCGTCACCTTCGACGGACTGGGCGTCTATCCGCCCGGCGACCCGCATATCGCCAAAGCGACAGCCCTGCGCGACGCCTTCAGCCGGTTCTGGAACCGGGCCCGGGAACTCGGCATGAAGGTCTACCTGCGGACCGACATGCTCACCCTGACCACCCCGCTCGAGAAATACCTCACCCGGCGCTTCGGATCACTGGACACCACCGACCCCGCGTTGTGGGACGTCTACAGCCGGGGCCTCGATGAGCTGTACCGCGCCGAACCCGCCCTGGACGGGGTGCTCATCCGGATCGGTGAGGCCGGCCGCGTCTACGACGTTCCCGGCTGGGACTACTACTCGGACCTGGCCGTCACCACACCGTCCGCCGTCCGCGCCATGCTCACCGCCCTCACCGGGCAGGCCGAACGAACCGGGCGGGAGGTGATCTTCCGGAGTTGGAGCGTCGGCGTCGGGGCAGTCGGCGACATGCACACCGATCCCGACTCGTATCGCGAGGTCCTCGACGGCATCGACTCGCCGGCGCTCATCGTCTCGACCAAATACACCCTCGGCGACTTCTACAGCTGGCTCCCACTCAACGACACCCTGCTGCAGGGACGGCAACGCCGGATCGTCGAATTCCAGAGCCGCCGCGAATTCGAGAACGGGGGAGCGTTCCCCGACGACCTCGGCGCCCAATACCGGTGGGCCCTGCAACGACTCCTCGCCGCCAACCCCGGCATCGAAGGCATCTGGTCGTGGACCCAGGACGGCGGACCCTGGCGCGCCGGCCCGATGATCCTCTACGACAAGACCGGCTTCTGGCAGCTCGCCGACCTGAACTCGCGCCTCGCCGCGGATCTCGCCCGGAACCCGGACGCCGACCCGTCACAGGTGACCCTCGACTGGATCCGGGAATGGTTCTCCGACGACCCGCAGACGGCACGGTCCATCGCCGACGCCATGGCCGAATCCCGGCAGGCCATCGAGCAGGGGCTCTACATCCCGCCGTATGCGCAGCAGCGGGTGTCGGCGCTCGGCCTGGAACCGCCGCCGATGATGTGGATCTTCGAATGGGACATCCTGACCGGCGACTCGGCGGCGCTCGACGTCATCTACCGGGTGTCGCGGGACCGGCTGGACGAGGCGATCGCCGGCGGCGCCCAGGCCGTGCAGACCGTCGCACACATGCGGGACACCGTGGCCGGCACCGACCCGTCCACATGGCGGGATCCGGCCATGCGGACCGCGTTCGTCTCCGCGCTCGACTACGAACACAGCACGCTCACCATGCTCGCCGACTACCGCGCGATGGTGCTGCACGACGCCGCCTGGCGCGACACCGGTTCCGCCGCACAGAAGCAGGCGTGGCGCGATGCCCGTACCGCATTCGCCGCGTCGTCCGCAGACCACCTGAAGCGGTATTCGGGGGACGTCGACCACCCGGCCTACAACCTGACCGCCGCCGACCTGGGCATGCGGCGGGCCGACCGCAACCCCGCGATGGCCTGGGCGGCCCGGATCCTGCTGGTCGTGGCTGCCGTCTGGCTGATCCTCGGACTGCTGCGTCGCGTGCGGCCGGCCCGCGCGACGCTGACGGCGGCCCTGGTCCCGTGGCGTGCCGAGGAGGCCGCCGGCGCCCTCGGCCGGCACGAGAGGATCCTGCTCCTCGCGGTGCCCGCGGTCCTTCTGGTGGCCACGCGCGCAGCGGCGACCTCGGTGCTGTCGTGGACGCACCTCGCCCTGACTCTCGGCGCGTGGGCCGTGTTCTGCGCCGTGGTGCTGATCGCCGTCCGGAAGCGGTCGGTGTGGACGGTGATCGCGGTGGTGGGCGGGGTCGCGGTGCTGCGCTGCGTGCTGGTTCTCTTCGCACTGTCGTGGACCGGCCCCGGTGGGTACTGGTTCGCGTTCTGGACCGAGCCGGCGCACCGGGCCGCCTACATCACCGTCGCGGTCGCGCTGTACGCCTGGACGTTCGTCGCCGTCGGCTGGGCGCTCGCCGCCCGGTGGGGACGGCGTCGTGCCACCGGACTGGTGCTCGCCGCGGCCGGCACGGGACTGGCTGTTCCGGCGGCGGTCGTCGCGGCCGTCGGACTCGAGCGTGTGCTGACCGCCTGGAACGACCAGATGGGTCTGCTGCCGTGGGGTCTGTCCCGGATCCTCGGCATCACCGTCTACCTCGGGATTCCGCCGGCCCTGCCGCTGTACGCGGTGGTCGCCGGTGCCGTGCTGCTGGTCGTGGGCGCGGTGCTCGCGCTGCCGTTCGGTGCCCGGCGGACGACCCGGAGCTGAACCGCATCGACCTCGCGGAGTCCGCATTCCTCCTGTTCCAGGCAAGAACGGACATCTCCGCGCGCCCTGTGGGACAGGTGCGGTGCAGCGCGTAGCCTCAGCCGTGACATGACAGAGATCGCCGACGTCCGGACGCCGCGAACCATCCCGGCCGGGGTGGTGGCCGTCGTATGCCTGCTCGGCGCGGCAGCCGTCTACTGGCACCTGTTCGAGATGCCGATCTGGGACAAGGCCTACGGGCTGTTCGGCAACGGCATCGACCTGCGGGTGTACCGCGGCGGAGGATTCGCGGTCTGGAACGACCGCCCCCTGTACGACGCCCCCGTCTACCGGGTGTGGGACTTCACCTACACGCCGTTCGCCGCGTTGGTGATGGTGCCGCTCGCCTTCCTCAGCATTCCGCACGCGGAAACACTGATGCACGTCGTCAACCTGGTGGCGCTGGTGCTGTTCGTCTTCCTGTCGCTCCGGGCCCTGAACTTCCGGCGCGACGGCCGGTTCTGGCTCACGCTCGCCGCGTTCTCCGTCGGCGCCACCATCATCGACCCCATCCACTCGACCATCTGGCAGGGCCAGATCAACCTGGTGCTCGGGGTGCTGGTGCTGGGGTGCCTGACGCTGCCGATGGGCCGTTGGCGGGGGATCGGGGTCGGTCTGGCCGCCGGCATCAAACTGACCCCCATGTTCTTCGTGCTGTACCTGGCGATCACCCGGCGGTGGCGTGCGGTCGCGGTCACCGTGCTCACGTTCGCGGCCACGGTGGTCCTCGGATTGATCGTGCTGCGTGGCGAGGCCTGGGAGTACTGGACGGTCACGCTGCACGAGACGTCCCGGATCGGCCCGGAGACGTGGCCGCAGAATCAATCGATCAACGGCTTCTTCGACCGGCTGCGTTCCACCGGGGTGTGGAGATCACCGAACTGGATCTGGCTCCCGGTCAGCACGGTCGTCGCACTGTCCGCGTTGTGGGCGGCGCTGCGGGCGCACCGGGCCGGTGCCGAACTGCTGGCGATCAGCATCGTCGGCATGGCCTCGTGCGGTGTCGGGCCGTTCGCCTGGCAGCACCACTGGGTGTGGCTGGCTCCGCTGCTGCTCGTCGGGATCGTGCAGGCCGTCGACGCGACCCGGCGCGCGCGACCGCTCACCTGGCTGTGGTGGCTGGCGCCTCTGGCCCTGATGCTGCTCGCCTATTCGTGGGTGCAGGTGTTCCCGGACAAGACCCGGTTCGGTTCCTACATCCGGTTCTGGACGCCCCACCCGCACGGATGGAGCGGCGTACTCACCGTGGTCACCTCGGGTGCCTACCCGCTGGTCCTGATCGTCACGATCGCACTCACCCTGTGGTGGACACGGGGACGGACGGCGCAGACGCGTCAGGCCGCCGGCGACGAGGTCGCGGCGGCCTGACGGCTCGATGATCGTGACGGGTCAGTCGGGGACGACGTCCCGCTCACCCTCCAGCACGTGCAGGCGGTAGGCGAACACGGCCAGCGCGATCAAACCGACACCGACGTTGATGAGCGCGCCGAGCTGCTCCTCCACGAAGTTGAACACCTGGGTCAGCAGCATGGTGACCAGTGCCGCGGTCCGCAGGAAGCGCAGCGGCCACAGACCGCCGCGCCGCGTGATCAGGCCGATCACACCGAGGATGCTCAGAATCGAGGCGACAGCCGAACCGCACAGCTGGCCGTAGTGCGCGACGCCGCCCTCGTGCAGGCCGGTCACCGAATGGATGGCGCTGACCAGACCGGACACGTTGAACGCGGCCAGCAGGATCGCGACCACCAGGGTGACCTTGAAGCCGACCACGTCGGCGCCGGCGTCCTCGACCCGGTCGAAGGCGGCGAACAGCCGCTGAAGCGGATTCGGCTTCACGGTCTTCGCCGCATCCAGCGCCGTCGAGATGCCGCGCACCGCGTCCGGGTGGGCTCCGCTGGCCTTGGCCTTCTTCAGGGTGCTCAGCACGCGGGCACGGTCGGTGTCGGTGATGCCGGCCGCCAGCGCGTCCGTCGCGGTCGACGAGCCGTCGACCAGTGCGGTCGTGGCGGTCACCTCGCGCAGATCCTCGACCACGTGATTGGCGAGCAGCAGCAGCACCAGGACCACGTACATGATCGCGAACGACGGTGCATAGAAGTAGTCGTTGGTCTTGGTGACGAACTTGCCGACCTCGTCGAGGAACAGGCCGAATCCGATGCCGCCGATCAGCGTCGACACGTAGCGGGCGGCACGGCCGTTGAAGGACAGCATGATGAACATCGCGATACCGAGCAGTGCGCCGCCGAACAGCGAGTGCGCGATGTGCAGCGTGCCGCCGCCGATCTGCGGGTATCCGGTGGCGTGAAGGTAGAAGCGCGTGACGAGGATCGTGATGATCGCGATCACCACGAACGCCTCGACCAGAACGCCACCATCGGAACGACGGACCATATGGGGATTCCCTTCGGATTGCGGCCGGTCGGCCGGTGAAGCCTCATCGTAGGCAGCGACGCGCCGACATGGGCGGACCCGATACGATTCTCTCGGACCGCGAGTCGCCCCTCCGGCGGCCCGCGCGAACATCCGATCCATCACACGAGGAGCCAGAACCGTGCCCGACAACGCCGCGTCCGAACGAGTAGTCCTGCCGGAGACCATCAGGGTCACGGCGGGCACTACCGCGGGTGAGGCGATGCGCGAGCTGGAGCTGCCGAACAAGGGGCCGCAGGCGATCGTCGTGGTGCGTGAGGCCGACGGCACGCTGCGCGATCTGTCGTGGGCACCCGACGTCGACGTCTACGTGACGCCCGTTCCCGCCGACAGCGAGGACGGCCGCAGCGTGATCCGTCACTCGGCTGCGCATGTGCTGGCGCAGGCGGTGCAGCAGGTGAACCCCGACGCCAAGCTGGGCATCGGTCCGCCGATCAAGGACGGCTTCTACTACGACTTCGACGTCGACGAGCCGTTCACGCCCGAGGATCTGAAGAACCTCGAGAAGGCGATGAAGAAGATCATCAAGTCCGGTCAGCGCTTCTCGCGCCGCGTCTACGCGTCCAAGGACGAGGCGCGCGCCGAACTGGCGAACGAGCCGTTCAAGCTCGAACTGATCGACGACAAGGGTGCCGCCGACGACGACGAGATCATGGAGGTGGGCGGTGGTGAACTCACCGCCTACGACAACCTGAACCCGCGCACCGGCGAACGCATCTGGGGAGACCTGTGCCGCGGCCCGCACGTGCCCACCACCAAGTACATTCCGGCGTTCAAGCTGACCCGCAGCTCGGCCGCCTACTGGCGCGGCGATCAGAACCTGGCGGACCTGCAGCGGGTGTACGGCACCGCCTGGGAGTCGCCGGAGGCGATGGACGAATACCTGGAGCTGCTGGCCGAGGCGGAGAAGCGCGACCATCGGAAGCTGGGCGCCGAACTCGATCTGTTCAGCTTCCCCGACGAACTCGGTTCCGGTCTGCCGGTGTTCCACCCCAAGGGCGGCATCATCCGCACCGAGATGGAGGAGTACTCCCGGCAGCGCCACGTGGAGGCGGGCTACGAGTTCGTCAACACCCCGCACATCACCAAGGGCACGCTCTACGAGGTGTCCGGGCACCTCGACTGGTACCGCGACGGCATGTTCCCCGCGATGCACCTCGACGCCGAATACGACGACGGCGGCGACATCCGCAAACCGGGCCAGGACTACTACGTCAAGCCGATGAACTGCCCGATGCACAACCTGATCTTCCGGGCCCGCGGCCGGTCGTACCGTGAGCTGCCGCTCCGGTTGTTCGAGTTCGGCTCGGTGTACCGCTACGAGAAGTCGGGCGTCGTGCACGGCCTGACCCGGGTGCGCGGCATGACGCAGGACGACGCCCACATCTACTGCACCAAGGAGCAGATGCACGAGGAGCTGACCAACACGCTCAAGTTCGTACTGTCGCTTCTGTCCGACTACGGTCTCGACGACTTCTACCTGGAGCTGTCGACGAAGGATCCGGACAAGTACGTCGGCTCCGACGACGTCTGGGAGGAGGCCACCGAGACGCTGCGTCAGGTCGCCGAATCGTCCGGGCTGGAACTGGTGCCCGATCCGGGCGGGGCCGCCTTCTACGGCCCGAAGATCTCGGTGCAGGCCAAGGATGCGCTGGGCCGCACCTGGCAGATGTCGACCATCCAGCTGGACTTCAACCTGCCCGAACGCTTCGACCTGACCTATACGGCCGCCGACGGCAGCAAGCAGCGCCCGGTGATGATCCACCGTGCCCTGTTCGGCTCCATCGAACGATTCTTCGGTGTGCTCACCGAGCACTACGCGGGTGCCTTCCCGGTCTGGCTGTCGCCGGTCCAGGTGGTCGGTATCCCGGTGGCCGAGACGTTCGCGCCGCACCTGACGACGGTGATCAGCCGCCTCAAGGGACGCCGCGTGCGCGCCGAAGTGGATCTGTCGGACGACCGCATGCAGAAGAAGATCCGCAACCACACCACCGCCAAGGTGCCGTTCATGCTGCTCGCCGGCGAACGGGACGTGGAGGCGAACGCGGTCAGCTTCCGCTTCCGGGACGGCACCCAGCTCAACGGGGTCCCGGTCGACGAGGCCGTCAACGCCATCGACATGTGGGAAGAGGACCGGCGCAACGATTCGCCGACCGCCGACACCATGCAGGAGATGCTCGACGCCGCACGGAAGCGTCGCTGAGGTCCGTCATGGCCGGAACCGACCAGCTGCAGCGTCTGTGGACGCCGCATCGGATGAGCTACATCACCGACTCGGAGCCTCCGAAGCAGGCCGCCGACGGTGAGGAGCTGACCGGGCATCCGTTCCTGGACATCCCGAAGATGTCCGACGAGGACGGCCTGATCGTGGCCCGCGGCGAGACGGTGTACGCCGTGCTCAATCTGTACCCGTACAACCCGGGACACACCATGATCGTCCCGTACCGGCAGGTCGCGGACCTGGAGGCGCTCACCCCGGACGAGTCGGCCGAACTGATGGCGTTCACCCAGAAGATGCTGCGCACCATCAAAGCGGTGTCCAATCCGGACGCCTTCAACGTCGGCCTCAACCTGGGGCCGGCCGCCGGCGGCTCGCTGTCCGAGCATCTGCACCAGCACATCGTTCCGCGCTGGACGGGCGACGCGAACTTCATCACGGTGGTCGGCGGCACCAAGGTGATCCCGCAACTGCTGTCCGACACCCGGACGCTGCTGGCCGACGCCTGGGTGAACGTTTCGACAAGCTCAACGAGCGACGGGACAAGCTCAACGAGCGACAGGACAGGCTCAACGAGCGGGGGAGAAGACGCATGATCAGCTTCCGGGGAGGCCGTCAGGCGGTCTCCGCAGTGACCGACCCGATCGGCCGGTTCCTGCTCAGGATCGGTCTGACACCGGACGCCATGACCATCATCGGCACGGTGATCACCGTGGCCGCCGCGATCGTGCTGTTCGGCAACGGCTACCTGTTCGCCGGCGCACTGGTGTGCTGGGCGTTCGTCATGCTCGACATGGTCGACGGCGCGATGGCGCGCGCCCGCGGCTACGGCACCCGGTTCGGCGCGGTCCTCGACTCCACCTGCGACCGCATCGCCGACGGGGCGATCTTCGGCGCCCTCGCCTGGTGGGTGGCCATGCACCTGCACGACCGCCTGCTGCTGGTGGCGACGCTGATCGTCCTGGTCACCTCGCAGGTGATCTCGTACGCGAAATCGCGGGCGGAGGCGGCGGGCCTCAACGGCGACGGCGGCCTCATCGAACGGCCCGAACGGCTCATCATCGGTCTGACCGCCGCCGGACTGTACGGCTTCCCGGGGCTGCACTGGACGCTCGCACTGCCGATCGGCATGTGGCTGCTGGCCGTGCTGAGCGTCTTCACCGTCGGTCAGCGGATGTGGTCGATCTACACCTCACCGGGCGCACGGGATCCGTTGTCGTGACCGTCGACGGGCTGCGCGGCACCCTCACCGACCTGGGATACCGGGCCGGCTGGGCGGCGGTGCGCTACGCGCCCGAGCCGGTGGCCCGCGGCGTCTTCGACACCGCCGGCACCGTCGCCGGGTATCGCGGCGGCGGACCGGTGCAGTTCCGGCGCAACCTGGCCCGCGTCCTCGGCGTGAGTGCCGACGAGGTGCCGACCGCCCTGGTGGCCGCCGGCGTCCGCTCCTACGCCCGCTACTGGCGGGAGGCGTTCCGGCTGCCGTCCGAGGACCCGAAGCAGATCGTGGCGCGCACCGAGATCAGCGACGACGAGGGCGCCCTGGTCGATGCGTCCTACGCCGCCGGCCGCGGAGTGGTGTTCGCGCTGCCGCACTCCGGGAACTGGGACACGTGCGGAGTCTGGCTGGTCGATCGGTGCGGCCGCTTCTCGACGGTCGCCGAACGGCTCGAACCGGAGTCACTGTTCGAACAGTTCGTCGCCTACCGCGAATCCCTCGGCTTCGAGGTGTTCCCGCTGACCGGCGGCGAACAGCCGCCTTTCCAGGCCCTCGACCAGCGCCTGCGCGACGGGGGACTGGTCTGCCTGATGGGCGACCGCGACCTGTCCCGGCACGGTGTACCGGTCACGTTCTTCGGCGAACAGACCCGGATGCCCGCCGGCCCGGCGAAACTCGCCCTCGACACGGGGGCGGTGCTCCTCGCGGTGCACCAGAGCTACACCGGCCCGCGGACCTCGCGTATCCGGCTGCGCGAGATCGAGATCGCGCCCGGCGACACCGTCGAGACCGTCACCCAGCATCTCGCCGACGCGTACCAGGCCGGTATCGCCACCGCCCCGCAGGACTGGCACATGTTCCAGCCGCTGTGGGAGGCCGACTGGTCGCGGTCGCGGCGGGAGCGGCTCTCGTGAAGATCGGCATGATCTGCCCGTACTCCTTCGACGTGCCCGGCGGTGTGCAAGCACATGTCGTCGAACTCGCCGAGGTGTTCATCCGCCGAGGTCACGACGTCCGGGTACTGGCGCCGGCCGCACTGGAGACCGAACTGCCGGACTACGTCGACTCGGCCGGCCCGGCACTGGGCATCCCGTACAACGGATCGGTGTCGCGGGTGAACTTCTCCCCGAAGGGCCTGCAGCGGCTGCGCCGGTGGATCGCCGACAACTCGTTCGACGTCCTGCACATCCACGAGCCGAACGCCCCCAGCCTGTCCATGCTCGCGCTGATGGTCGCCACCGGACCGATCGTCACCACGTTCCACACCGCCACCACCAAGTCGCTGTGGCTGTCGGCGTTCGACGGCATGCTGCGCCAATTCCGGGAACGGATCTCCGGCAAGATCGCCGTCTCCGAGCTGGCGCGGCGCTGGCAGATGGAATCGCTCGGCAACGACGCCGTCGAGATCCCCAACGGCATCAACGTCGCCCAGTTCGCCGACGCACAGCCGCTCGACGGCTATCCGAGGGCCGGCCGCACCATCCTCTTCCTGGGCCGCTACGACGAACCCCGCAAAGGCATCGACATCCTGATGCGCGCCCTGCCCCGCATCGTCGAGTCCTACCCGGACGTGCGGGTGCTGGTGGTCGGCGGCGGCAACGAGAAGGCCCTGCAGCGACGGGCCGGCGCGCTCGCCGGACATCTCGAGTTCCTCGGCATGGTCGACGACGCCACCAAAGCGAGTGCCCTGCGCAGCGCCGACGTCTACGTGGCGCCGAACCTGGGCGGCGAGAGCTTCGGCATCGTCTTGGTCGAAGCGATGGCGGCCGGTGCCGCGGTGGTCGCCAGCGACCTGGTGGCGTTCTCCCGGGTGCTCGACGGCGGCA
Organism: Gordonia sp. (in: high G+C Gram-positive bacteria); assembly: GCF_047600565.1. GTDB lineage: Bacteria > Actinomycetota > Actinomycetes > Mycobacteriales > Mycobacteriaceae > Gordonia. Next base: position 1,025,745 of record NZ_JASGKN010000001.1, on the reverse strand, counting down.
GCGCCGGACGGCTCGTCGAGACCGGCTCGCCGACCGCACTCGCCGACGCGGTGATCGACCTCCTGGGTGACGACGCCGAACGCTCGGCACTGGTCGAACGCGGCCGCCGTCGAGCGGACCTCTACGACTGGTCCCGCGTCGCCGACCAGATCCAGACGGTCTACGAGACGGTCACGCTGGGCGCCGGCCCGGTCGTGGTCTCGGATTGAGGGGGCCGACGTGCACACCCTGATCGTTCTGCTCGTCGTCGTCGCGGTCGCCGCACTGCTGTGGCTGGGCGTTCTGGCCGCGACCCGCGCGACCCGGCTCAACCGTCTCAACGTCCGCGTCGACCTGGCCCGCGCCTCGCTGCTGTCCGCGCTGGACCGCCGGGCGGTGGTCGCCCGCTCCATCGCCGCCACCTGTGACGACCCGGACCTGGCGGCGTCGCTGACCGCGGCGGCGACCGCCGCCGAGGACGCGGCCCCGGACGATCGTGAGGCCGCCGAGAACCGGCTCACCACCGTGCTCGCCCGAACCGGACCCGACCAGCGCCCGCCCGCCCTGACCGCAGAGCTCGCCGACGCCCAGGCCAGGGTCAGCATCGCCCGCCGGTTCTACAACGACTCGGTCCGTGACGCCCGCACCCTCGGCGGCCGCCGAATGGTGCGCTGGCTCCACCTGGGCGGCCACGCGCGACTACCGGAGTACTTCGAGATCAGCGAGCGCCTCACCCCGGAATAGACCGCCCTTGGGTCCGCGGCCCACCATCGGGTTTACTTATCTGGTGCTCGCACGTGGCGAGCAGCGTGCATGTGATGACTTCAGGAGCTGTGAGAGTGACTACCGACGCCAAGACCCCCGCCACCGGAACCGCCCGCGTCAAGCGCGGAATGGCCGAGATGCTCAAGGGCGGCGTGATCATGGACGTCGTCACCCCGGAGCAGGCGAAGATCGCCGAAGACGCGGGAGCCGTCGCGGTCATGGCCCTCGAGCGGGTCCCCGCCGACATCCGCGCCCAGGGCGGTGTCTCGCGCATGAGCGATCCCGACATGATCGACGGCATCATCAAGGCCGTCTCGATCCCGGTGATGGCCAAGGCGCGGATCGGTCACTTCGTCGAGGCGCAGATCCTGCAGTCGCTGGGCGTCGACTACATCGACGAGTCCGAGGTGCTGACCCCGGCCGACTACGCGAACCACATCGACAAGTTCTCCTTCACCGTGCCGTTCGTGTGCGGTGCCACCAACCTGGGGGAGGCGCTGCGCCGCATCACCGAGGGCGCGGCCATGATCCGTTCGAAGGGCGAGGCCGGCACCGGCGACGTCTCCAACGCCACCACCCACATGCGCAAGATCCGCGACGAGATCCGGCGCCTCACCTCGCTGCCCGAGGACGAGCTGTACGTCGCCGCCAAGGAACTGCAGGCCCCCTACGAGCTGGTCGTCGAGGTCGCCCGCGAAGGCAAACTGCCGGTCACGCTGTTCACCGCCGGCGGCATCGCCACCCCGGCCGACGCCGCCATGATGATGCAGCTCGGTGCCGAAGGCGTGTTCGTCGGATCGGGCATCTTCAAATCCGGCAATCCGGCCCAGCGGGCCGCCGCGATCGTCAAGGCCACCACCTTCCACGACGACCCGGACGTGCTCGCCCAGGTCTCGCGCGGCCTCGGAGAGGCCATGGTCGGCATCAATGTCGACGACATCCCGCAGCCGCACCGTCTCGCCGAACGCGGGTGGTGATCCGCCGTGGCCGAGTCGGGAACGAGTGAACCGTCGATCCTCCGGGACACGGCGGTGTCGGGCAGCGATGAGCTGGCCGGCCTGCGCATCGACTGGGCCGTGGCCTGCCATGTCGGCAGCGTCCGTGCCGCCAACGAGGACGCCGTGCTGGTGCAGCCCGGCCGCTACCTGCTCGCCGACGGCATGGGCGGACACGACAGCGGTGAACTCGCCAGCGAAGCGGCTCTGCAGACGCTGGCCGCCGCCCCCGTCGGCGACGAGCTCGACGAGACGACCGCAGCCCTCGCGAACCTCCTCGACGAGGCCCAGGAAAGGATCGGGGACCTCGACGGTGACCCTGCGCGGCGGGCCGGTACCACCGCCACGGGTGTCGTCCTGGCGACCGCACACGGCGAACCGCACTGGGTCGGTTTCAACATCGGTGACTCGCGCACCTATCTGCTGACCGGCGGCAAGCTCAAACAGGTCAGCGTGGACCACTCGCAGGTCCAGGAGCTCATCGAGGCCGGTGTCCTGACCCCGGAGACCGCCCGCATCGATCCGCGCCGGAACGTCATCACACGTGCACTCGGGGCCGGCATGACCGCGCCCGAAGCCGACTACACCGCGTTCCGAGCCGTTCCCGGCGACGTCGTCCTGCTCTGCTCGGACGGCCTCAACGGCGAACTGACCGACGACGAGATCGAATTCGTGCTGCGTCAGACCCCGGACCTGCGGGTCGGCGTGGAAGCGCTGGTCGAGGCCGCCCTCGCCTGCGGCGCCCACGACAACGTCAGCGTCGTCCTGGTCACCGTCTCACCGGCGGAGTAGCCGACCGTCAGGACGACAGCATCGGCACGTCGAGGGCGACCTCGGGGACGCCGAACGCGTCCACCAGGTCGCCGGCGATCGGCCGCAGCCGGCCGCAGAGTTCGTTGACGCCGCGGCGAATCGCCTTCGCGCGCTCGACGCTCACATGCCGGTGCATGAGGAACCAGCCGAGATCCTGCTCCAGCAGCGAATAGACGTACAGGTCGCGCACCGTCTCCAGGGTGTCCCGGACGGGCCCCTCGTCGAGCGCCGCGATCGTCTCGACCATGCTCTCCAGCACGAGACGCTCGATGTGTGCGCGGCCCAGCGTCAGCATGTGGTCCTGGGTGGCGGTGAACACCTCCAGCGCGTCCACGTCGTCGTCCTGGGCGCGGCGCAGACGAGCGGCGCAGGTGCGCTTGAGATGGTCCTCGCGGTTGCGCAGCAGACGCAGCTGCGTTCCGGCGTGGGTGAGGTCGGAGTCCTCCGGCTTCTCGCCCGAGTCGTCGAGCAGGGTCTGCACCACCTGGCGGGCGGCGGTCTTCTCCAACGTGACGTCCCGGGCCTGCTTCGCGACGAAACGCACCCATCCGGCGGCGTTCATGCCGGCCGCGTCGTGGGCGTACTCGGTGAGCAGGTTCTTCGCCACCAGCTGGGTGAGCACCGTGTTGTCGCCTTCGAAGGTGGTGAACACGTCGATGTCGCCGCGGAGCAGTGCGAGCCGGTTCTCGTCGAGGTAGCCGGCGCCGCCGCACGCGGTCCGGGCCTCGTTGATCGCCCGCGCGGCGAGATCGGTGTGGCCCACTTTGATGGCGGCGCCCTTGGTCTCCAGGCGGCGGATCTCGTCCGGGTCGACGTCCGCCGGGTCCCGGGTCTGCAGCTCGTGCAGTTCGGCGGTCACCTCGTTCTGGGCGATCGCGAACGCGAACGAGCGCGCGACCAGCGGGAGCAGCCGGCGCTGATGGGCGCGGTAATCCAGAAGCAGCAGTTCCTCGCCGCCGTCCGGACCGTCGAACTGGCGGCGGAACAGTGCGTACCGGACGGCGAGGGCGAGCGCGAGACGGCCGGCGGCGCCACCGGCCGCGCCCACCGTCACCCGGCCGCGGATCAACGTGCCGAGCATGGTGAAGAAGCGTCGGTTGTCCGATTCGATCGGCGACGAGTAGGCGCCGTCGGTCGCCACCGAGGCGTACCGGTCCAGGAGCGCCTCACGCGGCACACGGACCTTGTCGAACAGGATCCGGCCGTTGTCCACACCCGGCAGACCGCCCTTGTACCCGCAGTCCGAGGTGGTCACCCCCGGCAGATCGGCGCCTGCCGCGTCGCGGATCGGCACCACGAAGCAGTGCACGCCGTAACTGCGCCGCTCCTCGCCGGGCGCCGCGGTGAGGAGCTGCGCGAACACCGTGGCATAGCGGGCGTGCTGGGCGGCACCGCCGATGTAGTCCTTGCGGGCCGACGGCGCGGGGGAGTCGATCTCGAACTCCTGCGACTCCGGCAGATAGGTGGCGGTGGTCTCCAGGGCCTGCACGTTCGAGCCGTGACCGGTCTCGGTCATCGCGAAACAGCCGAGAACGTCCAGGTCGATCAGGCCCCTCACATACTCGTCGTGGTGCCGCTGCGTGCCGAGGTTCTCGATGGCGCCGCCGAACAGGCCCCACTGCACGCCCGACTTCACCATGAGCGACAGGTCGCCGTATCCGAGAGTCTCGATGGAGGTGACGGCCGAACCGGGATCGCCGGTGCCGCCCTCGGACTTCCGGAAGCCCTCCGCCGGGATTCCCATGGCGGCGATGTCCCGCATCTGATCCAGGATCCGGGCGCGATAGTCCTCGAGCGAGAGCCCGGCCTGCGGCACGAGCGCCTTCGCCTGGATGTGGTCGCGCACCCGATCGCGGGTAGCGGCCCAGCGGCCGTCGAGGACGGCGCGGAGGCCGGCGGACAGGTCCGCGGTGGTGGTCTCGGTCGGGGTCTGCTCGATGTGGCCCATGACTGCACCCTACCGATCGTCGGAGCCCGGTCGAGGGGGTGCGATAATCATGACGTGCCAAGCATCGAAGAGATCCTCGCCGTCGAGCGGATCGACGCCGACATCTACCGCGGCGGCGCGTTCCAGAGCACGCTGCTCCGCACGTTCGGTGGACAGGTGGCCGGACAGGCACTCGTGTCGGCGACGCGCACCGTCGCCCCCGACTTCGCCGTCCACTCCCTGCACGGCTACTTCCTGCGGCCGGGCAACCCCGACGAGCCGGCCATCTTCCTGGTCGACCGGATCCGGGACGGACGATCGTTCTGCACCCGCCGGGTGACCGGCGTCCAGAACGGGGAGGCCATCTTCTCCATGTCGGCGTCCTTCCAGGTGACCGGCGACGAAGGCATCGAGCACCAGGACCGGATGCCGCCCGCGCCCGACCCGGAGAGCCTGGTCAATCGCAACGACGACGTCGACGCCCCGCACCGGCGGCTCTACCAGGAGTGGGAGAACTTCGACGTCCGCGTCGTCCCCCGTGCCGAACTCGTCACCAACGACGTCTTCGCGGCGCAGCAGCGCGTGTGGTTCCGGTACCGCAATCCGCTGCCCGACGACCAGGTGATGCACGTGTGCACGCTCGCCTACATGAGCGACATGACCCTGCTCGGCTCGGCCAAGGTCCCGCACCACGAGGTGCCGACCCAGACCGCCTCCCTCGACCACGCGATGTGGTTCCTGCGCCCGTTCCGCGCCGACGACTGGCTGCTCTACGACCAGACCTCGCCGTCGGCCGGCGGCGGACGCGCCCTCACCCAGGGCCGCATCTTCGACCGGTCCGGACGCCTGGTCGCCGCCGTCACCCAGGAAGGGCTGTCCCGCACCAACGTGCCGGACAAGTACAAGACCTTCCTCCGGGACGATTCGTGACGCGCATCGGTGTCCTCGCTCTCCAGGGCGACGTCCGGGAGCACCTGGCGGCACTGCAGGCCTGCGACGTCGACGCGGTACCGGTGCGCCGGGTCGGCGAACTGAACGCGGTCGACGGTGTGGTGATCCCGGGAGGGGAGTCCACCACCATGAGCCGGCTGCTCGACGTCTTCGACCTCTACGATCCGCTGAGCGCGCGCCTGCACGACGGCCTGCCCGCCTACGGGTCGTGCGCGGGCATGATCATGCTGGCCTCCCGTATCCTGGACACCCGTCCGGATGCGAAGCACCTCGACGCGCTCGACATCACCGTCCGGCGCAACGCCTTCGGCCGCCAGACCGAATCCTTCGAGACCGATCTGGATTTCACCGGCATCACCGATCGTCCGGGGGCGGAGCCGCTGCGCGCGGTCTTCATCCGGGCGCCGTGGGTCGAGGAGGCCGGCGAGGGCGTGGAGGTCCTGGCGAGGATTCCGTCGGGGCCGGAGCAGGGACGGATCGTCGCGGTGCGCGGCGGCAGAGCGGGCAACGTCGTCGCGACGTCGTTTCACCCGGAGGTCACCGGAGACCATCGGGTGCACCAGTACTTTGTGGACATCGTCCAGGGAAGGGAACAACAGTGAGCGGTCACTCCAAATGGGCCACTACCAAGCACAAGAAGGCCGTCATCGACGCCAAGCGCGGCAAGATGTTCGCCAAGCTGATCAAGAACATCGAGGTGGCCGCCCGCACCGGCGGCGGTGACCCCGCGGGCAATCCGACCCTGTACGACGCCATCCAGAAGGCGAAGAAGTCGTCGGTCCCCAACGACAACATCGAACGCGCCCGCAAGCGCGGCGGCGGCGAAGAGGCCGGCGGCGCCGACTGGCAGACCATCATGTACGAGGGTTACGGCCCGAACGGCGTCGCCGTGCTGATCGAGTGCCTCACCGACAACCGCAACCGCGCCGCCGGCGAGGTCCGCACCGCCATGACCCGCAACGGCGGCAACATGGCCGATCCGGGTTCGGTGTCGTACCTGTTCACCCGCAAGGGCGTGGTGACCCTGGAGAAGGCCGGGCAGTCCGAGGACGACGTCCTGATGGCCGTGCTCGACGCCGGCGCCGAAGAGGTCACCGACCTCGGCGAGGCCTTCGAGGTCGTCTGCGAACCGGGCGACCTGGTCGCGGTCCGCACCGCGCTCCAGGAGGCCGGTATCGACTACGACTCGGCCGAGCCCGACTTCCGGGCCTCGGTGGAGGTCCCGGTGGACGCCGACGGCGCCCGCAAGGTGATGAAGCTGGTGGACGCCCTCGAAGACTCCGACGACGTGCAGAACGTGTACACGAACGTCGACCTGAGCGACGAGGTCCTCGCCGAACTCGACGAGGACTGACACTCCGCGTGTCGACCGCGGCCCGTCGCCGCCTTCCGCTAGAATCTCGAACAACTGTTCGGTGATCGGTGAGAGGCGGCGACGTGCGCGTCATGGGTGTGGATCCGGGTCTGACCCGGTGCGGCATCGCGCTGGTCGAGTCGTCCGGCGGACGGTCGGTGACCGCCCTGGACGTCGACGTCGTCCGCACGCCGGCCTCGATGGACCTGGCGGACCGGCTGCTCGCCGTCTACGTCGCCGCCCAGCACTGGATGGACACCCACCACCCGGATGTCGTCGCCGTGGAACGAGTCTTCGCGCAACGGCAGGTGAGCACCGCGATGGGCACGGCCCAGGCCGCCGGCGTGATCGCCCTCGCCGCGGCGCAGCGCGAGGTCCCGGTGCGCTTCCACACTCCCAGTGAGGTGAAGGCGGCCGTCACCGGCTCCGGCCGGGCCGACAAGGCGCAGGTCACCATGATGGTGACCCGGATCCTCGGCATGCAGCAGGCGCCCAAGCCGGCGGATGCCGCCGACGCCCTGGCGCTGGCGATCTGCCACTGCTGGCGCGGCCCGGTGAACGATCGCATGGAGGCGGCGGCCGCGAAGGCCCGGCAGATGCAGGACGAGCACCGGCGCAAGCTCGCATCGGCGCGCAGAAAGGCGGTGGGGCAGTGATCGCCTCGGTCTCCGGCGAGGTCATCGACATCGCGCTCGATCACGCCGTCGTGGAATGCGCCGGCGTCGGCTATCGCGTGCTGGCGACACCGCCGACGCTCGGCACTCTCACCCGGGGCGAACACGTGCGTCTGCTCACCGCGATGGTCGTCCGCGAAGACTCGATGACCCTCTACGGCTTCACCGACCCCGACGCCCGGGAACTCTTCGGCCTGTTGCAGACGGTCAGCGGTGTCGGACCGCGGCTGGCGATGTCGACGCTGGCGGTGCTCGAACCCGACCGGCTGCGCCGGGCCCTCGCCGACTCCGACGTGAAAGCGCTGACCTCGGTGCCCGGTATCGGCAAGCGGGTCGCCGAACGATTGACCGTCGAACTGCGCGACAAGGTCGGCCCGGCCGCGGCCGTCGCCGGCGGTGTCTCAGCGGGACCGGCCGGATCGACCGGCGACCAGGTGACCGAGGCCCTGGTGGGTCTGGGCTTCACCGAGAACGCCGCCTCCCAGGCGGTGGCCGCGGCACTGGCCGAGGCGCCGGACGCCGACTCGTCGACCCTGCTGCGCACCGCGCTCGCGACCCTGGGACCGCGACGATGAGCGACGAGTACCCGGACGAGGAACTGCTGGCGGCGTCGCTGGTCCCGGGGGACAGCGACTTCGATGCGAGCCTGCGCCCCAAGTCGCTGGCCGACTTCATCGGCCAGCCGAAGGTCTGCGAGCAGCTCGAACTCGTCCTGCACGCCGCCCGGCAGCGTGGCGGCACCCCGGATCACATCCTGCTGTCCGGTCCGCCCGGCCTCGGCAAGACGTCCCTGGCCATGATCATCGCCGCCGAGATGGGGGCCGCCATCCGGATCACCTCCGGTCCGGCCCTCGAACGAGCCGGCGACCTGGCGGCCATGCTGTCCAATCTCGTCGAGGGCGACGTGCTGTTCATCGACGAGATCCACCGGATCGCCCGGCCCGCCGAGGAGATGCTCTACCTCGCGATGGAGGACTTCCGGGTGGACGTGGTCGTCGGCAAGGGCCCCGGCGCCACCTCCATCCCGCTCGACGTCGCCCCGTTCACTCTCGTCGGGGCGACCACCCGCTCGGGTGCCCTGACCGGACCGCTCCGGGACCGGTTCGGTTTCACCGCGCACATGGAGTTCTACGAGACCGCCGAACTGGTGCGGGTGCTGCGCCGGACGGCGTCGATCCTGGGGATCGACCTCGCCGACGACGCGGCCGCCGAGGTCGCCGGGCGCTCCCGTGGCACGCCCCGCATCGCGAACCGCCTCCTGCGGCGGGTCCGCGACTACGCGGAGGTGCGCGGCGACGGCCGCGTCGATCTGGCCAGCGCGCGCGCCGCCCTCCAGGTGTACGACGTCGACGAACTCGGTCTCGACCGGCTCGACCGGGCCGTGCTGCACGCGCTGGTGAGCGGTTTCGGCGGAGGTCCGGTCGGCGTCTCGACCCTGGCGGTGGCCGTCGGGGAGGAGCCGGCGACGGTCGAGGAGGTGTGCGAGCCCTTCCTGGTGCGTGCCGGCATGATCGCGCGCACCCCCCGTGGACGGGTCGCCACGGCCGCCGCATGGCGGCATCTCGGTCTGCAGCCGCCCGCCGGAGCCCTCAGCCAGACCTACGGCGTCCGCGGTCGCGACGACGCCCCCACGCTCTTCGGCGAGGGTTGATCGGTTCGCACGCCGGCGGCCTGGCACACTGGTCGTCATGGATCCCACCTTTCTCATCCTGATCGTGGCCATGCTGGCCGCCTTCGTGTTCCTGAGCATGCGCAACCAGAAGAAGCAGCGCGCCGCCATGGAGAACCTGCAGTCGTCGGCCGTGCCCGGCGCACGCGTCCAGCTGTCGAGCGGTCTGTTCGGCACCATCGTCTCCGACGACGGCGGTGACTCCGTCGACGTCGAGATCGCACCCGGCGTCGTGACCACCTGGAACCGCCTGGCGATCCGCGAGGTCGTCAAGGAGCAGGACGACGCCGCCGTCACCCCGGCCGACGACACCGCCGTGACCCCGGCCGACGACACCGCCGCGACCGCGGCCGAGGACACCGACGCGCCGCACACCGATTCCGACGCCGACGACAAGTAGGCTGTTCGCCCGTGAGCAATCCCACCCCACGACCGCGCAAGGTCCGCGCGCGGCGCGAAGTCCCGCCGTGGCAGCCGCTGACCGTGTTCGCGCTGATCCTCGGCGTCGTCTATGCGCTGATCTTCTTCACCGGCGGCGGTAAGCCGGAGCCCAAACTGGGTATCGACCTGCAGGGCGGCACCCGCGTGGTGCTGACCGCACGGACCGACGACGGCAAGAAGCCGCCGCGCGACCAGCTGGATCTGGCCCGCCAGATCATCGAACAGCGCGTCAACGGCCTCGGCGTCGGCGGCTCGGAAGTCGTGGTGAGCGGCGACAACATCGTGATCACCGTTCCCGGTGAGGACGGCAAGCAGGCTCGTTCGCTCGGTCAGACTGCGCGGCTGTACGTGCGCCCGGTGGAGCAGTCCGGTGCCGCGACCAAACAACCGGCCGCACCGAAGCAGAACTTCTCGGAGATGACCGGGGACGAGCAGAAGGCCGCGATCGACGCGCAGCGTGCGCTGCGACAGGCACCGAAGGACGCCGACCCGGCGCGCATCAAGGCGCTCACCGACGAGATGGCCAAGCTCGACTGCTCCGACGAGAAGAACGATCCGCTCGTCGGCCACGACGACCCGAACTCGTACCTGGTCGCCTGCGGCACGGACGGCAAGAGCGTCTACCTGCTGGCGCCGATGATCATCGACGGCCGGGACGTCGAGAAGGCCGCCGCGGGCCAGAACCAGACCGGTCAGTGGACGGTGAACGTCGACTACAAGGGCGCCGGCAAGACCACGTGGGCGCAGTACACCGGCGCCAACGTCGGCAAGGTCACCGCGGTGACCCTGGACTCCGAAGTCATCAGTGCCGCGACCATCAACCAGAAGATCACCGGTACCACCGAGATCTCGGGCTTGTTCACCAAGGACGACGCCGAGCAGCTCGCGAACGCGCTGAAGTACGGCTCGCTGCCGCTCTCGTTCACCGCGTCCGACGCTCAGACGGTGTCGGCGACGATGGGCATGGCGGCGATGAAGGCGGCGTTGATCGCCGGTGCGATCGGCCTGATCGCCACCTTCCTGTACGCGCTCGTGTACTACCGCATGCTGGGCTTCCTGGCGGTCGGCTCCCTGATCCTGGCCGCCCTCATGGTCTACGGCGTGATCGTGCTGCTGGGTCGCTGGATCGGATTCACCCTGGACCTGGCCGGCATGGCGGGTCTGATCATCGGTATCGGCATGACGGCGGACTCGTTCGTCGTCTACTTCGAACGCATCAAGGACGAGATGCGCGAGGGCAGAAGTTTCCGCTCGGCCGTTCCGCGCGGCTGGGCCAGTGCCCGCCGCACGATCTGGACGGGCAACGCGGTCAGCTTCATCGCCTCGGTGGTCATCTACCTGCTGGCCGTCGGCGAGGTGAAGGGCTTCGCGTTCACGCTGGGTCTGACGACCATCCTCGACATCATGATCGTGTTCCTGGTGACGCACCCGCTCGTGGTGCTCGCCAGCCGTTCGCAGTTCCTGTCCAAGCCGAGCGTCAACGGTCTGGGGGCGGTGAGCGACGTCGCCCGCGAGCGCCGCCGCGCGTCCGGCCGCGTGAAGGACGCAACCGTGAAGGGAGGTGCGCAGTGACTCAGCCGAACCGCACCGGCCGCCACAGTGCCCCGGTCCGCAGTACTTCGGCCCGCGGTACGGCCGCGGCACAGGTCGTCGACGACGCCGCGCCCACCACCGAGTGGGAGGACGCCGACTACGTCGCCGACACCAAGCGGTCGTTCTTCTCCCGGCTGTACACCGGTACCGGTGCCTTCGACATCATCGGCAAGCGCAAGCGCTGGTACATCGTCTCCGGCGTGATCATGCTGATCTGTGTGCTGTCGATGATCTTCCGCGGCTTCACCTTCGGTATCGACTTCGAGGGCGGCACCGAGATCTCGCTGCCGAACGCCGCGCCGCTGACCACCCATTCGGTGGAGCAGGTGGTGGGCGACGCCCTCGGCAGCCCGCCCGAATCGGTCCAGATCGCCGGGTCCGGCGACACCGCTTCCATCCAGGTGCGCACCGAGCACCTCGATCAGAGCCAGACCAACAAGGTCACCGAGGCCCTGGTCGACAAGTTCGGCCCGACCATCAAGGCCGCGGACGTCAGCAGTTCCGACGTCTCCAGCACCTGGGGTCACGAGATCACCAAACGGATGGCGATCGCGCTGGTGGTGTTCCTCATCATCATCTTCGTGTACATCGCGATCCGCTTCGACCGGGAGATGTCCATCGCCGCGATGGCCTCACTCATCTTCGACGTGGTGGTGACCGCCGGCGTGTACTCGCTGGTCGGCTGGGAGGTGACGCCGGCCATGGTGATCGGCCTGCTCACCATTCTGGGCTTCTCCGTGTACGACACGGTGGTGGTGTTCGACAAGGTGCAGGAGAACACCAGATCGGTGTTCGCGACCAGCCGCCGGACGTATGCCGAACAGGCCAACCTGGCGGTCAACCAGACCCTGATGCGGTCGATCAACACGACCATCATCTCGGTGCTGCCGATCATCGCGCTGATGGTGATCGCGGTCTGGATGCTCGGTGTCGGCACGCTGAAGGACCTGGCGCTGATCCAGCTCGTCGGTGTCGTGGTCGGCACGTACTCGTCGATCTTCCTGGCGACCCCGCTGCTGGTCACCCTGAAGGAGCGGCGCAAGGACGTCGCCGCGCACACGCGGAAGGTCCTGGGCCGCCGCGAGCGGAGCGCGGCATGACAGCCCGTCGCGGGATCCGGCGCCTGCTCGGCGCCGGTCTCGTGGCGAGCCTGACGGCGGCGCTGGCAGCCTGCGGCCCCTCCGGACCGCAGACGATCAACTATCTGATCGACGCGCGGGTCAACAACTACAACGTCAACACCGTCGACGGGTTCTCGTCGGGTGCGGTGATGGCCCTCGCCCGCGTACTGCCCGGCTTCAGCTACCTCGGTCCGGACGGCGAACTCGTCGCCGACCGGGACGTGGGCACCGTGAGCATGGAGCAGGGTTCCTCGCTCAAGGTCACCTACACGTTCGCCGACGGCGCGAAGTACTCCGACGGACAGCCGATGGCGTGCGACGACATCATGCTGGCCGCGACCGCCATGGGCGGACACGTGAAGGGCTTCAACGCGGCGACCGGAGCCGGCTACCGCGACATCACGAACATCGAATGCACTCCCGGCGGCAAGACCGCCGTGGTCACCTTCGCCCGCGGCCGCGACTACGCCGACTGGCGGGCACTGTTCGGCGTCGGTGCACTGCTCCCGGCCCACGTGGTGGCCCGCAAGGCCGGGGTGGCCAACGTGGTCGATCCGATCACCAAGAACGACACGGCGGCGCTCGCGAAGATCGCCGACGCCTGGAACACCGGATTCGAGATGCATCCGGGCAAGGTGACGGCCGAGGACTTCCCGTCCGCCGGCCCGTACCGGGTCGCCGGCTACACCACCGACAAGGGTCTCGAACTGATCGCCAACCAGGCGTGGTGGGGTGAACGCCCGGCCGCCGAACACATCACCGTCTGGCCGCGCGGCACCAACTACGACACGGCGCTGAAAGACGGCAGGATCGACGTCGTCGACACCGCCGATCTGTCGGCCGCCGACCGCATGCAGGGCCGCACCGAGTCGACGGCACCGCAGAACCGTGCCGGAGCCAAGGACGCACGTCCACTCTCGGTGACCTCGCTGGTCCTGTCCGGCAAGGGCGCCTTCGCCGATCCGGCCATGCGCAAGGCGTTCGCGGCGTGCGTCCCCCGGGACACCCTGGCCCGCAAATACGGCGCGAACGGCCTCGTCTGGTCGCTGCGTACCGTCGCGCCCGCCGATTCGCTCGGCAGCGCTCTCAACCAGCAGTTCGCCAAGCGGTATCCGCGCGCCGACGCCGCCCGCGCCCGCACGCTGCTGGGCGACCGGCAGGGCGAAGCCCCGGGAAAGCCGACCGTGCGCATCGGCTACGTGGCCCCCGATGCCGTCGACAAGGCGATCGTCGAGGACATCGCGAACTCGTGCACGGCGGCAGGCATCGACGTCACCGACGACTCGGCCACCGAGCTCACCCCGGCCTCGCTCGGCAAGGACGTCGACGTGCTGATCGCGAACGGCCCGACCGGCATCGCCGCGGCCGGCACCGCCAGCGGGTTCCCGGCCGCCTACCAGCTCTTCGGCGGCGACGGCCTGGACCTGCCGGACTTCCGCGACGCCCAGGTGTCCGGCGCGGTCAACGACCTGTCGCTGACGGTCAGCGACAGCGCCCGACTGCCCCTGCTGCGCAGCATCGAGACCGCGGCGTGGGACTCGGTGGTGTCGATCCCGCTCTTCGGTACCGTCCGTGCCCGCGAAGCCACCGACAAGGTGCAGCGGGTGGTGCCCGGCATGGCCGCCACCGGCACCGGCTGGAACATGGACCGCTGGACCCGCAAGTGACCGATCCCGTCACCGCCGCCGCCGTCGACCGTGCCCGGGAGGCGATCGACCGGAAGATCCGCCTGGTCCCGGACTTCCCCGAGCCCGGCATCGCGTTCAAGGACCTGACACCGGTCCTGGCCGACCCGGAGGGTCTGGCGGCCATCGTCGCCGCGCTCGCCGATTTCTGTCGCGGCGCCGACCTCATCGCCGGACTCGATGCGCGCGGCTTCCTGCTGGGCGGCGCCGTCGCCGCCGAACTGGGGGTCGGTGTGGTGGCGGTCCGCAAAGGCGGCAAGCTGCCGCCGCCGGTCATCGGCATCGACTACGAGCTCGAATACGGCCGGGCGCGGCTGGAGGTGCCGGCCGAAGGCCTGGACCTGCGCGGTAAGCGCATCGCGGTGACCGACGACGTGCTGGCCACCGGGGGCACCGCCGTGGCCGCCGGGGCGCTCTTGCGCGACGCCGGCGCCCAGGTTCATTCGATCGCGGTGATCATGGAACTGGCCGGCATGCCGGGGCGCAGCGTGGTGCGGGACGGACTCGGCGCCGACGTTCCGGTGCGCACGGTGTGCGAAGGCTGAATAGAATCGCTGCATGAGCGAAGCGGAGACCGGACGCCGTCCCGAGGACGGCAGCGCGTCACTGAGTTCGCGCCGGGTGCGGGCGCGACTGGCGCGCCGCATGACGGCTGCTCCGCGCAGTGCCGTCGGCCCGGTTCTGGAGCCGCTCGCCGCACTGCATCGCGAGGTCTACCCGAAGGCCGACGTCGCGATCCTGCAGAAGGCCTACGACACCGCCGCCCGGCTGCACGACGGCCAGTTCCGCAAGTCCGGTGACCCGTACATCACCCACCCGCTCGCGGTCGCGACGATCCTCGCGGACCTGGGCATGGACACCATCACGCTGGTGGCGGCCCTGCTCCACGACACGGTCGAGGACACCGGCTACTCGCTCGAACAGCTCGAGTCCGACTTCGGGCCGGAGGTCGCGCACCTCGTCGACGGTGTCACCAAGCTGGACAAGGTGGCTCTCGGCAGCGCCGCCGAGGGCGAGACGATCCGCAAGATGATCATCGCCATGGCGCGCGACCCGCGCGTCCTGGTGATCAAGGTGGCCGACCGGCTCCATAACATGCGCACCATGCGCTTCCTGCCTCCCGAGAAGCAGGCCCGCAAGGCCCGGGAGACGCTCGAAGTGATCGCGCCGCTGGCGCACCGGCTCGGCATGGCCACCGTCAAGTGGGAGCTCGAGGACCTCTCGTTCGCGATCCTGCATCCGAAACGTTACGAGGAGATCGTGCGCCTGGTGGCCGACCGCGCCCCCAGCCGCGACACCTACCTCGAACGCGTGCGCACCGACCTCAACAACGCCCTGGCGGGCGCCCGCATCTCGGCGACCGTCGAAGGGCGCCCCAAGCACTACTGGTCGATCTATCAGAAGATGATCGTCAAGGGCCGCGACTTCGACGACATCCACGATCTGGTCGGCATGCGGATCCTCTGTGACGAGGTCAAAGACTGCTACGCCGCCGTCGGCGTCGTCCACTCGCTGTGGCATCCGATGGCGGGCCGTTTCAAGGACTACATCGCCCAACCCAGCTTCGGGGTCTACCAGTCGCTGCACACCACCGTGATCGGTCCGGAGGGCAAACCCCTGGAGATCCAGATCCGCACCCACGACATGCACCGCACCGCCGAATTCGGCATCGCGGCGCACTGGCGCTACAAGGAGGGACGCAAAGGCAAGGGCCGCAAGGCCACCGACGTCGCCGAAGTCGACGACATGGCCTGGATGCGTCAGCTCCTCGACTGGCAGCGGGAGGCTGCGGATCCGGGGGAGTTCCTCGAATCGCTGCGGTACGACCTCGCGGTCAAGGAGATCTTCGTCTTCACCCCGAAGGGCGACGTGGTCACCCTGCCGGCCGGATCGACCCCGGTCGACTTCGCCTACGCCGTCCACACCGAAGTCGGTCACCGCTGTATCGGCGCCCGCGTGAACGGACGTCTCGTCGCCCTGGAGCGTCCCCTGGAGAACGGGGAAGTGGTCGAGGTCTTCACCTCGAAGGACGAGGCCGCCGGCCCCAGCAAGGACTGGCAGAACTTCGTCGTCTCACCCCGAGCGAAGACCAAGATCCGCCAGTGGTTCGCCAAGGAGCGGCGCGAGGAGGCCCTGGAGGCGGGCAAGGAAGCGATCATCAAGGAGGTGCGCCGTGGTGGTCTGCCGCTGCAGCGCCTCCTGTCCGCCGAATCGGTCACCGCGCTGGCGGCCGAACTCGGCTACTCGGACGTCGACGCGCTGTACACGGCCGTCGGCGAACACAACCTGACCGCCGGTCGCGTGGTGCACCGTCTGGTCGCCATGCTCGGCGGCGTCGACGAGGCGCAGGAACAGCTGGCCGAACGGTCCACTCCGTCCACCGTTCCCCAGGGCACCCGTTCGTCGGGCGGGGACAGCGGCGTCGAGGTCGAGGGCGTCGACAACATCCTGATCAAACTCGCCAAGTGCTGCACGCCGGTGCCCGGCGACGAGATCCTCGGCTTCGTGACCCGCGGCGGCGGCGTGAGCGTGCACCGCAGCGACTGCACCAACGCCGACGATCTGCGCAACCAGGAAGAACGCCTGGTTCCGGTCAAGTGGGCGCCGAACCCGTCCTCGGTGTTCCTGGTCGCCATCCAGGTCGAGGCCCTCGACCGTCACCGGCTGCTGTCCGACATCACCCGCGTCCTCGCGGACGAGCGCGTCAACATCCTGTCCGCGTCGGTGCAGACCAGCCGCGATCGGGTCGCCATCAGCAAGTTCACCTTCGAGATGGGCGATCCCAAGCACCTCGGTCACGTCCTGAACGTGGTGCGCAACGTCGAAGGCGTCTACGACGTCTATCGCGTGACGTCGGCCGCCTGACCGGCGCCGCGCGTCACTTGTCGACGCTGGTCTTCTCGATGACGACCTTGTTCTTCGGAACACCCGACTGCAGCGGCTTGCCGGGCTCAGTGGTCCCGGAGATCGGGCCCGCAGCGATGCCGCCGTTCTTGATCTTGTCGAGCACGGCCAGGCCGTTCTTGTCGACGGTGCCGACCACCGCGAAGTCCGGAAGCATCGGCGTGTCCTGCAGGAAGAAGTACAGGGTGGCGCTGCCGGTCGGATTACCGCTGCCGCCCTGCATGGCCGCCGACGTGTCGACGTTGGCCACCGCGACCGTGCCGCGCGGGTAGACGACCGGCTGCTGGGTCGGGTCGGTCTGCTCACCGGACGACGGGGCGGCCTTGAGGTTCTGCGGCTTCTCGGTGGGGCTGACCCAGCCGGGATTGCCGCCGGCCATCCAGCCGGGCACCATCGCGGTCCCGGTCGGGTCGCCGCACAGGACGGCGCCGCCCTGGTCGGAGACCGTCATGGCGTGACAGGCGACGTCCTTGTAGTAGTCACCGCCGGCCAGCGACTCGATCGCGTTGACGTTGCATGGCGCATCGGCGCGGTTCATGGTGATCGGGAGGGCGCCCTGACTGGTGTCGAACGTGATGTGCACGGTGCCCGACTTGAGGGTGCGATCCTCCGGCGGCGGGGCGGTGCGCTTCTGCTTCATCCCCTCGCGGTAGAGGGCGAGCAGCTTGGCGGCCTCCTCCTGCTGGTCAGCGGGAGTCTGCTGCTTCATCTGCTCGTCGGTGGGCAGGCTGGCGAACGGATCGTCCGCCTTGGCGTACGTGCACTCGGTGTGCCGGCTGTTGTCCCAGGCACGGAAACCGAAGAAGGCGCCCGTCGCGACCGCGGCCAGCGCGACCACACCGACGATGCCGAGCACCGTCATCCGGCGCTTGTGCGCCTGCTGCCGTTCGGCCTCGAGGCGATCCTCGAGCTTGCGCTTCGCGGCTTCGCGACGCTCTTCGTTGGTCGACACGCTCTCGTATCCTCCTGGGTGCACGCGAGGTCGCGGTTCCGCGACTTCGCCATCGGCGACCCATGCTATCGCAGCGGTGGCCGGCCGAGCGCAGACCCGCGGCCCCGGGACGCGAACCCACAGTCGAATGACAGAATGGGAGTCCACGCGGCCGGACGGCCGCACACCAGCCTGGAGAGAGGACGGCGCCCGTGCTGATCACCGGATTCCCCGCCGGCATGTTCCAGACCAACTGCTACCTCGTGTCCGCGGAGGAGTCCGGCGGTGAGGCCGTGATCATCGATCCCGGTCAGGACTCGGCGCCGGCGGTCCGGGAGATCCTCGCCGAACGGAAACTGACACCGGTCGCGGTCTTCCTCACCCACGGTCACCTCGATCACACCTGGAACGCCCAGGAACTCGCCGACGAGTACTCCATTCCGGCCTACATCCACGCCGACGATCGCGAACAGCTCTCCAACCCGGGTGCCGGTCTCGGGCGTGCCCTGGCCACCATGATCGGTGTCCTGACGTTCCGGGAACCGGAGAAGGTGATCGAGTTCGCCGACGGCGAGGAGATCGAGGTGGCGGGCATCCGCTGGAAGGTCGACCACGCGCCCGGGCATTCGCGCGGCAGCGTTCTGCTGTCGATCGACGTACCCTCCGACGAGACGACGGTGCCGGTCTGTTTCAGTGGGGACGTGCTGTTCGCGGGCTCGATCGGCCGCACCGATCTGCCCGGCGGCGACCACGCTCAACTGCTCGACTCGATCTCACGCCTGCTGCTGCCGCGTGAGGACGACACCGTGATCCTGCCCGGGCACGGACCGCAGACCACGATCGGCGCTGAACGCGCCGGCAACCCGTTCCTGCAGGACGTCGCAGGCGACGACAAGAAAGGACGTTTCGGACTGTGAGTGGAGAGTTCGCCGCACCCAAGGGGATCCCGGACTATTACCCGCCGGCCTCGGCCGACTTCCTCGCCGTCCGTACCGCGCTGACCGATGCCGCCCACCGGGCCGGCTACGGGCACATCGAGCTGCCGGTCTTCGAGGACACGGCGCTGTTCGCCCGCGGTGTCGGTGAGTCCACCGACGTGGTCAGCAAGGAGATGTACACCTTCGCCGATCGCGGTGACCGTTCGGTCACGCTGCGCCCCGAAGGGACGGCCGGTGTCATGCGGGCCGTCATCCAGCACGGCCTGGACCGCGGCCAGCTGCCGGTCAAGGTCTGCTATGCCGGGCCCTTCTTCCGGTACGAGCGGCCCCAGGCCGGTCGCTACCGTCAGCTGCAGCAGGTGGGCGTCGAGGCCATCGGCGTCGACGATCCGGCACTGGACGCCGAGGTGATCGCGGTGGCCGACGAGGGCTACCGGCGGCTGGGTCTGTCCGGTTACCGCCTCGAGCTGACCTCGCTCGGCGACGACACCTGCCGTCCGCAGTACCGGGAGGCGCTGCAGACGTTCCTCCGGGGCCTCGACCTGGACGAGGCGACCGCGCAGCGCGCCGAGCTCAATCCGCTGCGGGTGCTCGACGACAAGCGGCCCGAGGTCAAGGAGATGACCGCCGGCGCCCCGCTGATGATCGATCATCTGTCGGATTCGGCCCGCGAGCACTTCGAGCAGGTGCGCTCCCATCTGGACCGGCTCGGCGTCGCCTACGAACTGAACCCGCGCCTGGTCCGCGGCCTGGACTACTACACCAAGACCACCTTCGAGTTCGTCCACGACGGTCTCGGCGCACAGTCGGGCATCGGCGGCGGCGGACGGTACGACGGTCTGATGAAGCAGATCGGCGGCAAGCAGGACCTGTCCGGGATCGGTTTCGGTATCGGCGTCGACCGCACCGTGCTGGCGCTGGCCGCCGAAGGCGTCTCGGTGGCCGGGGAAGGCCGGGTCGAGGTGTTCGGGGTGCCGTTGGGAGCCGCCGCCAAGGACGAGCTGGTGGCGCTCGCCGGAGAGCTGCGCTCGGCCGGCATCCGCGTCGACCTCGCCTACGGCGACCGCGGTCTGAAGGGCGCCATGAAGGCCGCCGACCGATCCGGAGCCCGTTTCGCTCTTGTCCTCGGCGAGAACGAACTCGCCGAGCGCACCGTGGAACTCAAGGATCTCTCCGACGGTGCGCAGAGCAAGGTGCCGCTCGACGGCATCGTGAACGACCTCGTCGCGCGACTCTCCGGTACTCGCTGAGCGCGCCGGCGCCGAACGACGAAGACCCGGACCGAAACGGTCCGGGTCTTCGTGTCTGCGGTCTCTACAGATCGTTGGTGGCGAAGGTGTCGCACTGCGTGCGATCACCCTGGCTGTAGCCGATCTTGAACCAGCGGGTGCGCTGCTCGGCACTGCCGTGCGTCCAGTTCTCCGGATTGGAGCGCGCGCCCTGGATCGTGTCGTCGCCGATCGCCTGGGCGGTCTGGATGACCGTCGCGATCTGCTGATCGGTCAGCGGCGCCAGCATGGCGTTGGGGCCCTTGTCGGCATGGTAGGCCCAGACGCCGGCCAGGCAGTCGGCCTGCAGCTCGATGCGGACCGAGCCGGGGTTGCCCAGACGCTGGCCCTTGGCGAGCACGCCGGTCAGATTCTCGACGTGGTGACCGAACTCGTGCGCCACGACGTACTCCTGCGACAGCGGGCCGTCCGAGCCGCCCATGCGCTTGAGCTCGGCGAAGAACGTCGGGTCGAAGTAGGCGGTCTGGTCGACCGGGCAGTAGAACGGGCCCATCTCCGAGGAGGCCGGACCGCACCCGGTGTTGACCGCGCCGCTGAAGATCTGCGTCTGCGGCTGCGTCCACTCGCTGCCCAGGATCTGCGACCAGACCTGCTTGACACTGTTGGTGGTCGCCACGATGCGGCAGACGTCGTCGGTGTTCGCCAGTGCGATGGTGCAGGAGTCGATGTGCTGCTGCAGCTGGGCGTCGGTCGAGTTGGTGCCGCTGGACTGCGAGGTCTGCAGACCGCTGCTCGCTCCGCTCAGGATCGACGGATTGATGCCCAGGAAGAGCGCCACCAGGGTCAGGAGGAGACCGGCGCCGCCGCCCATGGCGATGCGTGCCGCACCGCCGCCGGATGCGCTGCCGCCGTGGACCTGGCTGGTGTCGAGAGGGCCGTTGCCTTGGAAAGTCACGAGAGCATCATGACACGACAGGGGGTGGTTTCGCCGCAAGTGTCCGCCTCGGGCGAACGCGATCGCCGGGTGGGGGGTTCCACCGGCGGTGGCGACCACTACCATCGAAGGCGAATCCTCCTGCCGTTCGGCTTCCTGAGAAAGGTCCTCCGTGCTCCGCACCCATCTCGCCGGCTCGCTCCGTCGTGAGAACGCCTCGCAGACCGTCACCGTCGTCGGATGGGTGGCCCGTCGCCGCGATCACGGCGGAGTCGTGTTCATCGACCTCCGCGACAGCTCGGGTCTGGTCCAGGTCGTCTTCCGCGACGAGCAGGTCGCCGAGGCCGCACACAAGCTGCGCGCCGAATACTGCGTCCAGGTGACCGGTGAGGTCGAGGTCCGTCCGGACGGCAGTGAGAACACGCAGCTCGCCTCCGGTGACGTCGAGATCAACGCCACCGAGCTCGTGGTGCTGAACGAGGCGGCGCCGCTGCCGTTCCAGCTCGACGAACAGCCCGGCGAAGAGGCCCGACTCAAGCACCGCTACCTGGACCTGCGCCGCGAAGGCCCGGCCAAGGCGATCCGGCTGCGGTCGGCCGCCAACGCCGCCGCCCGCTCGGTCCTGGCCGAGCACGACTTCGTGGAGATCGAGACCCCCACGCTCACCCGCTCGACCCCGGAGGGCGCCCGCGACTTCCTGGTTCCGGCGCGTCTGCAGCCCGGCACGTTCTATGCGCTCCCGCAGAGTCCCCAGCTGTTCAAGCAGCTGCTCATGGTCGCCGGCATGGAGCGGTACTACCAGATCGCGCGCTGCTACCGGGACGAGGACTTCCGCGCCGACCGTCAGCCCGAGTTCACCCAGCTCGACATCGAGATGAGCTTCGTGGACGAGGACGACGTGATCGCCCTCGCCGAAGAGGTCCTCGTCGCGCTGTGGAAGCTGATCGGCTACGAGATCACCACACCGATCCCGCGCATGACCTATGCCGACGCCATGCGCCGGTACGGCAGCGACAAGCCCGACCTGCGGTTCGACATCGAGCTCGTCGAATGCACCGACTACTTCGCCCAGACGCCGTTCCGCGTCTTCCAGGCGCCGTACGTGGGTGCCGTCGTGATGCCGGGCGGCGCCTCGCAGCCGCGCCGCCAGCTGGACGCCTGGCAGGAATGGGCCAAACAGCGCGGCGCCAAGGGCCTGGCGTACGTGCTCGTCCAGGAGGACGGCACGCTCGGCGGCCCGGTCGCCAAGAACCTGTCGGACGCCGAGCGGGACGGCCTGGCCGCGCACGTCGGCGCGAAGCCGGGCGATTGCGTGTTCTTCGCCGCCGGTGCCGTCAAGAGCTCGCGTGCCCTGCTCGGTGCCGCGCGCGGTGAGATCGCCGACAAGCTCGGACTCATCGAAGACGGTGACTGGGCGTTCACGTGGGTGGTGGATGCGCCGCTGTTCGAGCCGGCGGACGACGCCACCGCTTCCGGCGACGTCGCCGTCGGTTCCGGCGCCTGGACGGCCGTGCACCACGCCTTCACCTCGCCGAAGCCGGAATGCCTCGACACACTCGAATCCGATCCGGGTTCGGCCCTGGCCTACGCCTACGACATCGTCTGCAACGGCAACGAGATCGGTGGCGGCTCGATCCGTATCCACCGCCGCGACGTGCAGGAACGTGTCTTCGCGATCATGGGTATCGACGAGGCCGAGGCGCAGGAGAAGTTCGGCTTCCTGCTCGACGCCTTCGCCTACGGTGCGCCGCCGCACGGCGGCATCGCCTTCGGCTGGGACCGCATCACCTCGCTGCTGGCGGGGGAGCCGTCCATCCGCGAGGTGATCGCCTTCCCGAAGTCGGGCGGCGGCATCGACCCGCTGACCGACGCGCCGGCACCGATCACGCCGCAGCAGCGCAAGGAGTCGGGCATCGACGCCCAGCCTAAGGAAACCCAGCCCAAGGACGCTCAGGCCACGGCGCCGCAGCCGAAGGACGACGCGAACAAGCGATGACCGTTCTGGCCGATCAGATCCTCGCCGAGGTGCTCACCGTCGGCGAGGAACTGCTGTCCCGTCGCGCCGGCGCCCCGGTCGCGCTGAGTGATCCGGAGGATCTCGGCGGCAGCGGTCGCAGCACGGTCATCCGTGCGCGGGTCAGCGAGAACACCCTCACGCCGGACCGGACCGTGGTGGTCAAGGCGCTCGGCGACGGTGCCCCGGCCGGACCGTTCCTGCGGGAGGTCGCCGCCTACCGGTACGCCACGGCACTGCCGTCCGGTTCGCAGCCGGGACCGCAACTGCTGGCCGTGGACACCGATACCCGCGTGCTCGTGCTGACCGATCTCGGAGACGGCCGCAGCATGGTCGCTCTCCTCGACGAGGACGCCGACGATGCGGCCCGCGGAGTCAGCGCCTGGGGACAGGCGCTCGGCCGGATGCATGCTGCGACCCTCGGCGGAGAAGGAGACTTCGACGCGCTGCTGCGGCGGACGACCGGCCGGTACGAGCCGCACGGCGACGAAGTGGCCCGTCAGGCCCACGCCGGGGTGCGCGCCGCGGACCGGATCGCCGACCGCCTGGGCATCGCAGTCCCCGAGCGGCTGGCCGCCGAACTGCGGGCCGGCGCCGAGCTGTTCGCCGAGGGCGACCACCGGGCGTTCAGCCCCTCGGACGTCGGGCCGGAGAACATCCTGCTCAACGACGAGGGCGTCCAGTTCATGGACTACGAGCACGCCGCGTTCCGGGACGCCGCACTCGACGTCGCCTACGCGCTCGCGACGTTCCCGGTGTACCTGGACGAATCCACGGTGTCGCACCGCGAAGAACTCGAGACCAGCCTTGTCGACGCCTGGCGGTCCGAGGTGCAGGCCCTCTGGCCCGATCTGGGCAGCGATGCCCGTGTCGCCCGGCAGATTCTGGCGGCGAGGACTCTCTGGGTGTGGCTGAGCACCTATTGGATGATCGAGGGCGGGGAGACCGGCCCCGGCGGCCAAGGCTCCGACTGGGCCCTGCACACCGGTGATGCCCGCGTGGTCCTCACCCGGTGGGCGGATCTCGCCGACGCGGCGCAGCGGGCCGGTGACGTCGAGTTGCGCGACCAGGCCGAGACCCTGGAGCGGGCACTCCGGGTGTTCTGGTTCGACTGACATGACCGACGGACTGTTCCCCGACCCCGACGCGGCGGCGCAGCCGCCGGCCGATCAGGGCCGCGCGGACCGTCCACTGGCCGTTCGGATGCGGCCGCAGTCCCTGGACGAGATCGTCGGCCAGTCGCATCTGCTCGGTGACCGCTCACCGCTGCGGCGACTGATCGAAGGATCCGGCGCCTCGTCGGTCATGCTCTACGGTCCGCCCGGCACCGGGAAGACGACCATGGCGTCGCTGATCAGCAACGCCACCGGTGGGCGCTTCGAGGCGTTGTCGGCACTGTCCGCCGGCGTCAAAGAGGTGCGGGCGGTGATCGATCTGGCCCGCCGCCGGCAGGCGCAAGGCCAGCAGACCGTGCTGTTCATCGACGAGGTCCACCGCTTCTCCAAGACCCAGCAGGACGCGCTGCTCGACGCCGTGGAGAACCGGATCGTGCTGCTGGTGGCCGCGACCACCGAGAACCCGTCGTTCTCCGTCGTCGCACCGCTGCTGTCCCGGTCGCTGGTCCTGCAGCTGCGGTCGCTCACCGACGAGGACATCGCGACCGTCGTGCAACGCGCCGTGGACGATCCGCGCGGCCTCGGCGGGCGCGTCACCCTGTCCCCGGAGGCGATGGACCACCTGGTCGCGGTCGCCGGCGGCGATGCCCGTCGCGCCCTCACCGCCCTGGAGGCGACCGCGGACGGGGTACTCACCGACGCCGACCCGGACCAGGTGCCGGAGATCGAGGTCGCCGACGTCGAGGCCGCCATCGACCGGGCGGCCGTCCGGTACGACCGGGACGGCGACCAGCACTACGACGTGATCAGCGCGTTCATCAAGTCGATCCGCGGCAGCGACGTCGACGCCGCGCTGCACTATCTGGCGCGGATGATCACCGCGGGGGAGGACCCCCGCTTCATCGCCCGCCGGCTGATGATCCATGCGAGCGAAGACATCGGCATGGCCGATCCGACCGCGTTGCAGACCGCGGTCGCCGCGGCGCAGGTGGTGCAGCTGGTCGGTATGCCGGAAGCACGGCTGGCACTGACCCAGGCGACCATTCATCTGGCGACCGCCCCCAAATCGCCGGGAGTGGTCGCCGCCATCAGCGAGGCCATGGCCGACGTGGCCGCCGGCCGGATCGGCGACGTGCCGTCCCACCTGCGTGACGGGCACTACGCCGGATCCGAGAAGCTGGGCAACGCGATCGGCTACCGCTACCCGCACGAGGATCCCGGGGGTGTCGTCGCGCAGCAGTATCCGCCCGACCCGCTCGTCGGCCGCGACTACTACGAACCCACCGACCACGGGTTCGAACGCGAACTGGCGCCGCGCGTCGGCCGCCTCCGGAACATCATCCGGGGACAGGGCCGGGGCGAGCGGAACCGCTGACCGACTCCGGAGTCCGCGGCGGCGGCCTGCGCCGGTAGGCTAGAAGGCCGTGAGCGACGCCGTCGCCGTACAACGCATCATTCGTGACTCTCGAGGACGACACAGCAGTGCAGACGCATGAAATCCGGAAACGGTTCCTGGATCACTTCATCCGGGCCGGACACACCGAGGTGCCCAGCGCCTCGCTGATCCTGGACGACCCGAACCTGCTGTTCGTCAACGCGGGAATGGTGCCGTTCAAGCCCTACTTCCTGGGCGACCAGACCCCGCCGTACACGCGGGCGACCAGCGTCCAGAAGTGCGTGCGCACGCTCGACATCGACGAGGTGGGCATCACCACCCGCCACAACACGTTCTTCCAGATGGCCGGCAATTTCTCGTTCGGCGACTACTTCAAGCGCGAGGCCATCGCCTTCGCGTGGTCGTTGCTGACCGACCCGGTGGACGAGGGCGGCTACGGCATCGACCCGGAGCGGCTGTGGCCGACCGTCTTCGTCGACGACGACGAGGCCGAAGCCATCTGGCGTGACGAGATCGGCGTGCCGTCCGAGCGCATCCAGCGTCGCGGCATGAAGGACAACTACTGGTCGATGGGCGTTCCCGGCCCCTGCGGCCCGTGCTCGGAGATCTTCTACGACCGTGGCCCGGAGTACGGCGTCGAAGGCGGGCCGGAGGTCGACGAGGACCGGTACATCGAGATCTGGAACCTCGTGTTCATGCAGAACGAGCGCGGCGAGGGCACCAGCAAGGACGACTACGAGATCCTCGGTCCGCTGCCCAAGAAGAACATCGACACCGGCATGGGCATCGAGCGGGTGGCCTGCATCCTGCAGGGCGTCGACAACGTCTACGAGACCGATCTGCTCAAGCCGGTCATCGACCTCGCCTCGCAGTTGAGCGGCCGCGA
The DNA here is from genome assembly GCF_047600565.1 of Gordonia sp. (in: high G+C Gram-positive bacteria). Classification (GTDB taxonomy): domain Bacteria; phylum Actinomycetota; class Actinomycetes; order Mycobacteriales; family Mycobacteriaceae; genus Gordonia. Next base: position 999,431 of record NZ_JASGKN010000001.1, on the reverse strand, counting down.
CTATGCGGCCGGCAACAAGGAGGACGACGTCCGCTTCCGCGTGATCGCCGACCACTCGCGCACCGCCGTCATGCTGATCGGCGACGGCGTGGTGCCCGGCAACGACGGCCGCGGTTACGTGCTGCGGCGCCTGCTGCGCCGCGTGGTGCGCTCGATGCGGCTGCTCGGCGCCACCCAACCCACCATGAAGCAGATCGTCGAGAAGGTCATCGACATCATGAGCCCGGCGTATCCGGAACTCGCCGAACAGCACGACCACATCGTCTCGGTGGCGGTCGCCGAGGAGACCAGCTTCGGCAAGACCCTCGAATCGGGATCGAAGCTGTTCGCCGATGCCGCCGCGACCACCAAGGCGCAGGGACGCACCCGGATCAGCGGGGACGACGCCTTCACCCTCCACGACACCTACGGGTTCCCGATCGACCTCACCCTGGAGATGGCGTCGGAGGCCGGCCTGGAGGTGGACCGCGACGGCTTCACCACCCTGATGGCGGAGCAGCGCAGCCGTGCCAAGGCGGATGCCACCGCCCGCAAGTCCGGTCACGCCGACCTGTCGGTCTACCGCGACTTCCTCGACCGCGGCCCCACCGAGTTCACCGGCTACGACGAACTGGTCTCCGAGGCGCGCGTGCTCGGTCTGGTGTCCGGTGGCGAGCGGGTCCGTTCGGCCGCCCCCGGCACCGAACTCGAGGTGATCCTCGATCGCACCCCGCTGTACGCGGAATCGGGTGGGCAGACGGCCGACCTGGGCACCATCTCGACCGGCTCGGGTGTCCGCCTGAACGTGAAGGACGTGCAGCGCCTCAACAAGCAGGTGTGGCTGCACCGAGTGGTCGTCGACGAAGGCGAGATCGTCGAGGGCGACGAGGTCCTGGCCGCCGTCGACGCCGGCTACCGGCACGGCGCGACCCAGGGTCACTCCGGCACCCATCTGGTGCACGCCGCCCTGCGCCAGGTGCTCGGGCCCACCGCCACCCAGGCCGGTTCACTGAACCGTCCCGGCTACCTGCGCTTCGACTTCCACTCCGGTGCGGCGCTCACCGACGCCCAGCGCGAGGAGATCGAACGCATCAGCAACGAGGCGGTGGAGGCCAACTACACCGTCAACACCTTCGAGACCGACCTGGCGAAGGCCAAGGAGATGGGCGCTCTCGCCCTGTTCGGCGAGAACTACGGCGACCAGGTCCGCGTCGTCGAGATCGGCGGCCCGTTCTCCATGGAGCTGTGCGGCGGCACGCATGTCGGCAGCTCGGCCCAGATCGGGCCGGTCACGCTGATCGGCGAGTCCTCGGTCGGCTCCGGCGTCCGTCGCGTCGAGGCCTACGTCGGCATGGACTCGCTGCGTTACCTGTCCAAGGAACGGGCCCTGCTCGCCGGCCTGGCGTCCACCCTGAAGGTGCCGTCCGACCAGGTTCCGGACCGGGTCGAGCAGCTGGTGACCCGACTGCGGGACGCCGAGAAGGCCCTCGAGGCGGTGCGCGCCGATCAGGCGCGGGCGGCCGTCAGCGGACTCGTCGACGATGCCGAGACGGTCGGCGGAACCCGGATCGTCGCCGGCCGGGTGGCCGACGGCATCGACGCCAACGGTCTGCGCGGCCTGGCCACCGAGTTGCGGGGCAGGGTCGCCGACACCGATGCGCTGGTGGTGCTGTTCTCGTCCGCCGACGGCAAGGTGCCGTTCGTGGTCGCCACCACCGACGCCGCCCGCGGCCGCGGGATCAAAGCCGGAGACGTGGTCAAGGAGATCGCTCCGCTGGTGTCCGGGCGCGGCGGCGGCAAGCCCGACCTCGCCCAGGGCTCGGGTACCGACGCGGCCGGTATCGACGCGGCCTTGCGCCGGGTGCGCGAGCTCGCGCAGGAGCAGGGCTGACCCGGTGATCACACCGCGGGGGCGCCGAGTGGCGATCGACGTCGGCAGCGTGCGTGTCGGCGTGGCGCAATGCGACCCGGACGGCATCCTCGCGACGCCGGTCGAGACCGTGCACCGCACCACCGATGACGGCGACGTGCGCCGCATCGCGGAGATCGTCGCCGAATACGAGGCCGTCGGCGTGATCATCGGACTGCCCCGGACCCTGCGCAACACCGAAGGCGCCGCCGTCGCGGCCGCCAAGGACTTCGGCGCGCGTGTCGAGGCGGCGATCGCTCCCGTCCCGGTGATCTACCACGACGAACGCCTCACCACGGTGACGGCCGCGGCCGCCCTGCGGGAGAGCGGCCGGAAGTCCCGGACTGCGCGTGCCGTCATCGATCAGGCCGCAGCTGTGACTATCCTGCAAGGATGGTTGGATCTGCAACGGAGCGGAAGGTAACAGGCCAGTGACCGACGAAGATCGATCGCGCACCCCCGACGAGGGGTTGCCTCGCGACGACGCGCCACAGCCGGACCCGGCCGCGTCCGCCGGAGTTCCCCGGCACTACCGGGCACCCGGCGATCCCTCGACGACCGGCAGCGTTCCGGTGGTCGGCGGCGGTGAGATCCCGCCTCCCCGTCCCTCGTCGAGCCCGTACCTGGAGATCCGGTACGCGTCCGCGCCGGCACCCGAGCCGGTTCGGCCCGCCGCACCCCCGGTGCCTCCGGCAGCGGAGGCGGTGACCACGCCGGTCGCCTCCCAGCCCCCGGTCGCCCCGCCCGCCGCACCGGTTCTCGGCGCCGAGGCGGTCTCGACCACCCCGGTGCCCGCGACGCCGGCACCGGCCGCGCCGCAGGCACCCGCGGCGCCGGGATTCGGCGACCGGATCCGGCATGCGGCCGGTGAGGTCCGCGACGAGGCCACCCATCTCGGGCATGAGGCCGCCCACGAGGCCGGGCAGTTCGGCCACGCTGCGAGCCGGGAGGCTCACGAGCTGGGCGAACACTTCCACGGACGGCATGAAGCCGTCGACGCCGGTGCCGCCACCGCCGCGGTGGGTGCCGCCGCCGTCGCCGACCACCAGGTCCACGCCGATGCCGCGCCGCCCGCACGGAAGAGCAAGGGGCTGCGCAAGTGGCTGGTCGCGGCACTCGTCGCGATCATCGTCGTCGGCATCCTCGGTTTCCTGGGACGGTCGACCATCAAGGGCTGGCTGCCGTCGTCCGGCAAGGACTTCGACAGCGCCACCGGCGGACAGACCACGCTCGTCGAGATCCCGGACGGCGCGTCGATCACCCAGTTCGGCACCGTGCTCGCCGACGCCGGCGTCGTGGGCAGTTCGGCGGCCTTCGTGAAGGCCGCCGGCAACGACCAGTCGCTGTCCGCGGGCTACTACGAGCTGCCGAAGGGCATCAAGGCCAGCACCGCCGTGCAGATGATGCAGGGTGACGAGCATCGCGTCGGCCGCATCGTGATCCCGGAGGGCCTGCAGCTGGACTCGAAGAAGGGCGTCGACGGCAAGACCACGCCCGGCATCTTCGAGATGCTGCAGGAAGCCACCACGTTCGAAGCCGACGGCAAGAAGTACGGGGTCACGGTCAAGGACCTCGACGACGTCGCCGCGAAGACGCCCGCCGACGAGCTCGGTGTCCCCGAATGGGCGAAGGCGCCGGTCGAGAAGCTCACCGGCGACCATCGACGGATCGAAGGACTGATCGCGTCGGGCGCCTGGGAGGACATCGATCCGCGTCTGGGCGCCAAGGAGCTGCTGAAGACGCTGATCAGCCGGTCCACCGCCCGATTCGAGCAGTGGGGTGTGCTGAACGAGAACTCGTCCGGCCTGCTCCCGTACGACACCCTGGTGGTCGCCTCCATCGTGGAGCGCGAGGTCAGCCAGCCCGACGACTACCCGAAGGTCGCACGCGTCATCCTCAACCGGATGGCCAAGGACCAGCGTCTGGAGATGGATTCGACGGTCAACTACACCGCCGGCATCACCGACATCGACGTCAAGGGCAAGGACTACGAGGACGAGAACCCGTGGAACACCTACCAGAAGGAAGGTCTTCCGGCGACGCCGATCGGAGCGATCGGTGAAAAGGCGCTCGAGGCCACCGAGAACCCGGCCGACGGCAAGTGGCTGTACTTCGTGACCGTCGACAAGGACGGAACGACGCTGTTCGCCAACACCTTCGCGCAGCACAAGCAGAACCGTCAGAAGGCCTGCGACAACAAGCTGCTGACCACCGGCTGCAACTGATGTCGTCGCCGCGCAGAGCCGCGGTGCTCGGCTCGCCGGTGTCGCATTCGCGATCGCCGGACCTGCACCGGGCCGCGTATGCGGCGCTCGGCCTGACCGGCTGGACGTACGAGGCCATCGACACCACCGCCGAGCAGCTGCCGCCCCTGGTGCGGGGTGCCGGCCCCGAATGGGTCGGTTTCTCGGTCACCATGCCGGGAAAGCCGGCGGCTCTCGAGGTGGCCGACGAGCGGACGGCACGGGCCGAACTGATCGGGTCGGCCAACACTCTGGTCCGGCTGCCGGACGGGGGCTGGCGTGCGGACTGCACGGACGTCGACGGCATGGCCGCGGCACTCGACGCCGCCGGTGTGCCGGCGGGAGCGGACCGTGCGGTGGTGATCGGTGCCGGCGGGACCGCGCTGCCCACGGTGGCCGCTCTCGCCGACCGCGGCATCACCGACATCGCCGTGGTGGCGCGCAGCGCCGATCGGGCCCGCGACGTCCTCGACCTGGCCGACCGGCTCGAGACGACCGCCTGGCATGTGGCGTTCGACGACGCCGAGGCGATCGAGGCGGAATGCCGGGAGGCGGCGGTGTGCGTCTCGACCGTCCCGGCGGGCGCCGCAGTGTCGCTGGCGGCGCCGGTCGCACCGTCGGCGCGACTGATCGACGTCATCTACGACCCCTGGCCGACGCCTCTCGCGGCGGCGGTCCAGGACGCGGGGGGAACCGTCGTCGGCGGCCTCGTCATGCTGCTGAATCAGGCGTACAGCCAGGTCGAGCAGTTCACCGGCCTGCCGGCCCCGCGCGCGGCGATGGCCGCCGCATTGACCGCCGATCACTGACCGCCGGCCGATCGGGCTTCGGCGGTCCGGAGAGGTGTCTGTGGACCGGCTCGGACGCGCCTGGGGACGAGGGCCCGCGACCGGAGCGCCGGCGGCCGATCCTGGACGTCATGACGATCCTGGTGTGCGCCTGGCTGATCCTGCTCGCCGAGACCGATCGCCGGACCGGGCGGCTCCCGAAGACACTCATGGCGCCCCTGCTCGCGGTCGCGGTCCTCGTGACCGCCGGTACGCCCTCGGCGGGACTCGCAGCGCTCGCGGCGGCTGTCCCGTACCTGGTGGGATACGGTCTCCGGGCCTGCGGCGGGGGTGATGTGAAGCTGGCCGGCGTCTGCGGCGCCCTGGTCGCCACCGTCCCCGCGGCACTCGTCACGGTGCTGCTGGCGAGCGTCCTGGCCGCCGTCGCCGGAGTGCTGACCCGGCGCCGCCGGATGCCGCACGGTCCCGCCCTGGTGACCGCTGTGGTGAGCGTCGCCGTCCTCGCCGGGACCTGGCCCTGGCGGGACCTGCTCGGCTGACGGTCGGGCGATGCGGGACTCGGGACGGGCGTCTGGAAGAATCGACGGCGTGTTGCGCTGGAGTACTGCTGGAGAATCCCACGGTCGCGCCCTGATCGCCATGGTCGAGGGCATGGTGGCCGGGGTCGAGGTGACCTCGTCCGATATCGCTGAACAGCTCGCGCGTCGCCGTCTCGGCTACGGCCGCGGCGCGCGCATGAAGTTCGAAGCCGACGAGGTGACCATGCTGGGCGGCTTCCGCCACGGCCTGACTCTCGGCAGCCCGATCGCCATCGAGATCGGCAACACCGAATGGCCCAAGTGGGAACAGGTGATGTCACCCGACCCGGTCGACGCCGCCGAACTGGCGGGCAGCGCACGCAACGCGCCCCTGTCGCGGCCGCGCCCCGGCCACGCCGACTACTCGGGCATGCTCAAGTACGGATTCGACGACGCCCGTCCGGTGCTCGAACGCTCCAGTGCGCGGGAGACCGCGGCGCGCGTCGCCGCCGGCACCGTCGCACGCAATCTGCTGCGCCAGGTGTTCGGTATCGAGGTCCTCTCGCACGTCGTCTCCATCGGCCCCAGCACTCCGTACGAGGGCCCGGCGCCGCGCTACAGCGACCTGGCCGCCATCGACGAGAGTCCGGTCCGGGCCTTCGGCAAGGACGCCGAAGCGTCCATGATCGAGGAGATCGAGGCCGCCAAACGCGACGGCGACACCCTGGGCGGCGTCGTCGAGATCATCGCGACCGGCCTGCCGATCGGCCTCGGCTCGCACGTGTCGGGGGAGACCCGGCTCGACGCCCGGCTCGCCGGTGCCCTCATGGGCATCCAGGCGATCAAGGGAGTGGAGGTCGGCGACGGCTTCACCACCGCACGTCGCCGCGGCAGCGAGGCCCACGACGAGATCGTTCCCGGTCCCGACGGCATCGAGCGCTCGACCAACCGGGCCGGCGGCCTGGAGGGCGGCATGACCAACGGCGAGGACCTGCGAGTCCGGATCGCGATGAAGCCCATCTCGACCGTGCCGCGCGCCCTGTCGACGGTCGACATGACGACCGGCGAGCCCGCCAGCGCCATCCACCAGCGGTCCGACGTCTGCGCGGTGCCCGCCGCGGGCGTCGTGGCCGAGGCCATGGTGGCACTGGTCGTCGCACAGGCGGCGTTGGACAAGTTCGGCGGCGACTCGGTCGCCGAGACCGCATCGAACTTCGCCTCCTATGTCACGGCCGTCGGCCAGCGGCCGCCGCGTGGATGAACGCCGCACCGCGCGTCGTCCTGACCGGGTTCATGGGATCCGGCAAGTCCACCGTCGGCCGGGCACTGTCTGACGCCCTGGACGTCGACTTCATCGACACCGACGCCGAGATCGAGCGGCGCACCGGCCGCACGATTCCGGAGATCTTCGCCACCGACGGCGAACCGGCCTTCCGGGCGCTGGAGCGCACCGTGGTCACCGATGTGCTGACCGGCCACGACGGGGTGGTCGCACTCGGCGGGGGCTCGGTGACGGTCCCCGGAATCGCCGAGGCGCTGACCGGTCTCCCCGTCGTGTATCTGGAGATCACGCCGGACACCGGATTCGATCGCGTGGCCGCCACCGACCGTCCGCTCCTCGATCATCCCGATCCACGCGGCCGGTACGCCGAACTGCTCGCCGGCCGCACCGCCGCCTACCGCGCGGTCGCCACCCTGACCGTCGACGCCGGCGCACCGGTCGACACGATCGTCGCCCGCATCCTGGACGGGCTCGGCCCGTCGCCCCACCGTACCGAGGAGGACCCCGCATGACCGATCCCGTCAAGGTCGCCGTTCGCGCCACCGATCCCTACGACGTGACGATCGGCCGCGGACTGCTCACCGATCTCGCCGAGGCGCTCGACGGCGCCGACCACGTCGCCATCGTCTACCAGCCGACGCTGAAGGAGACCGCGGAGCAGATCCGTGAGTTCCTGTCCGACCGCGGCTACGACGCCCACCGCATCGAGATCCCCGATGCCGAGGCCGGCAAGGAGCTCCAGGTCGCCGCGTACCTGTGGGACGTCTTCGGTCAGATCGGCATGATGCGCAACGACAAGGTGGTGAGCCTGGGCGGCGGTGCCGCGACCGACCTCGCCGGATTCGCCGCCGCGACCTGGATGCGCGGTATCGGTGTCGTCCACGTGCCGACCACGCTCCTGGCGATGGTGGATGCGGCCGTCGGCGGCAAGACCGGCATCAACACCGACGCCGGCAAGAACCTCGTCGGTTCCTTCCACGAGCCGGACGCCGTCCTCATCGACCTGGCGACCCTGGAGACGGTGCCGCGCAACGAGATCGTGGCCGGCCTGGCCGAGGTCATCAAGACCGGATTCATCGCCGACCCGGTGATCCTGGATCTCATCGAGCAGGACCCGGAGGCCGCACTGGATCCGACCGGCGACGTGCTCCCGGAGCTGATCCGCCGGTCGGTGCAGGTCAAAGCCGATGTGGTGTCGGCGGACCTGAAGGAGTCGTCGCTTCGCGAGATCCTCAACTACGGCCACACGCTCGGGCACGCCATCGAGCGGCGCGAGCGGTACAAGTGGCGTCACGGCGCGGCGGTGGCCGTCGGCATGGTCTTCGCGGCCGAGCTGGCGCGTGCGGCGGGCCGCCTCGACGACGAGACCGCCGATCGGCACAAGCGGATCCTGGAGCTGGTCGGTCTGCCGACCACCTACGATCCGGACGCGCTCGGCGACCTGCTCAAGTACATGGCCGGTGACAAGAAGAACCGCTCGGGCATGCTCCGCTTCGTGGTGCTCGACGGTCTCGCCAAGCCGGGCCGTCTGGAGGCACCGGACCCGTCACTGATCGCCGCCGCCTACTCGGCGGTCGCCGGTGCCGCCGGCAGCGGGGGAGTGCTGCTCGGCTGAGACCCGGACGGTCAGCGCTCGGGGTGGGAGTATCCCGCCGCCTGTGCCGCCTCTTCGGTGGCGAACCACATCTCGGCGACCGTCTGGGAGTACCAGGGCGACTCGGGGGTGTGGTACAGGCCGGAATCGGCGTTGCCCTTGATCGGGAAGCCCTCGGGCACCTGATTCGGGTCCGCCAGCGGAAGGTGCGCACCGGCCGGCACCGCCACCGAGCCGGAGGCCTCGCTGCTGCCGGCGGCCGCAGTGGTCGCCGCGACGGCGGCCGTCTCGGTCGCCGACTTCTTACCGCGACGTGCACCGCGGAGTCCGCGCTTGGCGGAACGGCCCGCAGCCGCACCACCGGCAGCCGCACCACCCGCGGCCGCGGTGGTGGCGATCGTCTCGGTCGGCCGGTAGGCGAGCGCGGTCGCGGTGGCCGATCCGCTCGCGGCGGCACTCGATGCGCCGCCGGTCGCCGACGACCCGTCGATACCGGCCGTGACCGGCACGGTCGTGCCCGACGTCGACAGTGCTCCGGTGTCCCCGGCGCGTTCCGCGGCATCCTGCGCAGCCAGTTCCTTCTTCCGCAGATCACGGCGGATGAGGTAGCGGCCGACGCTGACGCCGATGAAGGCCGGAACGTAGATCAGCAGCGTGATGAACGAGGTGCCGGCGGTCATATCGATGAAGAACGACGACTGGCCCATGCCCTTCAGCCAGTAGGTGCCGAGGATGAAGCAGACCAGGCACGAGACGACGCCCGCGAACAGGCCGGCCTTCAGCCAGCGCATGGTCAGATCCTCGTAGTCGTCGGGATCCGGGTTCTTGCGTGCGTCCCACAGACCGTCGACGCCGCCCCAGATGAGGGCGACCAGAACGACGATCAGCAGGGCGAGCGTGCGGTAGGTCGGCGACTCCTCGGGGAAGTTGCTGACGAACTCGCCGAGCGCGAAGCGGACCGCGATGACGATGATCGACATGACGATTCCGCGCACAAGCCACTGATGCATGGCCGAAAGATTACCCGGGGTGAGACGTGTACAACAATCGAGGTATGTCTGTCATCTACGACCACCCCGCGCGCCGCGCCCGCCTCGCGACCCTGCTGGCCGCCGACGGGGTGGATGCTCTGCTGGTGACCGACCTGGTCAACGTGCGGTACCTGAGCGGATTCACCGGCAGCAACGGTGCCCTGCTGATCGCCGCTGGCGCCGCGGATCCGGCCGACACGCCGGAGGCGGTGATCGCGACCGACGGCCGCTACACCTCGCAGGTCGCTGACCAGGCGCCGGACCTTCCCGTCGTCCTGGCGCGGGACACCGGACCCGCGCTGGTGGCCGGGGCGGGGCACCTGCGCAGAGTCGGGATCGAGGCCGATGCGGTGACCGTCGCCGGCCTCGAAGCACTGCGGGCCGCGGCGGCCGACGTCGAGCTGGTGCCGCTCCGGGGCGTCGTCGAGCGCTTGCGCGAGGTCAAGGACGCCGGTGAGTTCGATCAGGTGGAGCAGGCCTGCGCGATCGGCGATCAGGCCCTGGCCGCCCTGGTCGACGGCGGCCGAATCGTCCCCGGCCGCACCGAACGCCAGGTGGCCCGCGACCTGGAATGGGCGATGTTCGAACGCGGCGCCGAAGCCGTCGCCTTCGAGACCATCGTCGCCGCCGGCGCGAACTCCGCCGTTCCGCACCATCGGCCGACCGACACCGTGCTGGCGGCCGGGGACCTCGTGAAGATCGACTTCGGCGCCGTCGCCGGCGGCTACCACTCCGACATGACCCGCACGCTCGTCCTGGGCGAACCCGCCGACTGGCAGCGGGAGATCTACGAGATCGTCCGCACCGCGCAGGAGGCCGGCTGCGCGGCGCTGACGGCCGGTGCGGATCTCGCCGGGATCGACGCGGCGGCACGATCGATCATCGACGACGCCGGGTACGGCGAGAACTACGTGCACGGCCTCGGTCACGGAGTGGGACTGGAGATCCATGAAGCGCCGGGGATCGGCGCGACGGCGACCGGTACACTGCCATGCGGCGCGACCGTCACCGTCGAGCCGGGGATCTACCTTCCCGGCCGCGGTGGTGTTCGGATCGAGGACACCCTGGTGGTCACCGACACCGGCTCGCGGTCGCTGACGAGAACATCGCGGACGCTGCGCGTCCTGTAGCAGCTTCCGACCCGAAGCATTTCAACAAGGAGACGATTCATGGCTTCGACCGCCGACTTCAAGAACGGCCTGGTCCTCAACATCGACGGCCAGCTCTGGCAGATCCTGGAGTTCCAGCACGTCAAGCCGGGCAAGGGCCCCGCCTTCGTGCGGACCAAGATGAAGAACGTGCTCTCGGGCAAGATCGTCGACAAGACCTGGAACGCCGGCGTCAAGGTCGAGACCGCGACCGTCGACCGCCGCGACATGACCTACCTGTACAACGACGGCAGCGACTACGTCTTCATGGACGGCGACACCTTCGACCAGATCTCCATCAGCCCGGAGACCCTCGGCGACGGCGCCCGCTTCCTGCTGGAGAACATGACCGTGCAGGTCTCGACTCACGAGGGCAAGCCGCTGTCGGTCGAGCTGCCGGTGACCGTCGAGCTCGAGGTCACCCAGACCGACCCCGGCCTGCAGGGCGACCGCTCCACCGGCGGCACCAAGCCGGCGACCCTGGAGACCGGCACCGAGGTGCAGGTCCCGCTGTTCATCAACACCGGCGACAAGCTGAAGATCGACTCCCGCGACGGCAGCTACCTCGGTCGTGTCAACAGCTGACCGCGGCCGGCCGCGCTCGGGGCACGGCAAGGGCGGGGAACCGCGCGGACGGCACCGTCAACGCCGCCGTGCCGTGGACCTGCTGTTCGAATCCGATCTGAAAGACGTTCCGGCGACCACCCTGGTCACCGAACGGCGCGAGGTCTTCGACACCGACGACAGTGTCGGCGAGATGACCGGTTACGCCGTCGCCATCGTCGACGGCGTCACCGCGAACCGCGAACAGATCGATGCCGTGATCAGCGCGCGCCTGCAGAACTGGAAGTTCGACCGTCTCCCGGGCGTCGACCGGGCCATCCTGCGGCTGGCCACCTGGGAACTGCTGTATGCGAGTGACGTCGACATCCCGGTCGTGATCAGCGAGGCGGTCGCCCTGGCGACGGAGCTGTCCACCGACGAGTCGCCGGCGTTCGTGAACGGCGTCCTGGATCGCATCGCGACACTCGCCCCCCAAGCGCGCGCCGCGTCGGCCGGGGAGTAAGCTCAGTCGCGGACTTAGACGAGCCCAGATTCCTTTAACGACCGTCCCGTGAGGCGGAGAAGGAGGTCGGCTTTGGCCCGCGAAGATTCGTCGCCGTCGCGCGACGCAGCGGACGAGGCGCCCTTGCGCACCCGCACCCTCCTCGATGCCGCCGACGTCGGCCGCACGGTCGCGCGCATGGCGCACCAGGTGATCGAGAAGACGGCCCTGGACTCGACGGACGCCACCCCGGTCGTCCTCATCGGAATCCCCACCCGCGGCACCTCACTGGCGCAACGGCTCGCCGCGAAGATCGCCGAGTTCAGCGGTGTGGACGTGCCGACCGGCTACCTCGACATCACCCTCTACCGCGACGACCTGCGCGACAAACCGCACCGGCCGCTGGAACGCACCATGGTGCCGTCCGGCGGAGTGGACGGTGCGCTGGTGATCCTGGTCGACGACGTGCTGTTCTCCGGCCGCACGGTGCGGGCGGCACTGGACGCACTGCGCGACCTCGGCCGGCCCGCCGCCGTCCAGCTGGCCGTCCTCGTCGACCGCGGTCATCGGGAACTCCCGTTGCGCGCCGACTACGTGGGCAAGAACATCCCGACCGCCCGCGACGAAGAGGTGGACGTCCACCTCGCCGAGGACGACGGCGTCGACGAGGTCGTCGTCCGCTCGCCGGAGGTGCCGCGATGAAACATCTGCTGTCGACCGCCGACCTGGGCCGCGACGAGGCGGTGGAGATCCTCGACGAGGCCGCCCGCTTCGAACAGGCGCTGGCCGGCCGCGAGGTGCGCAAGCTGCCGACCCTGCGCGGCCGCACGGTGATGACCGTGTTCTACGAGAACTCCACCCGGACCCGGGTGTCGTTCGAGGTGGCCGGCAAGTGGATGAGCGCCGACGTGATCAACGTGAGCGCCTCCAGCTCGTCGGTCAACAAGGGAGAGTCGCTGCGCGACACCGCGAAGACGCTGCGGGCCCTGGGCGCGGACGCACTCATCGTGCGGCACCCGGCGTCGGGTGCGGCGGCGCAGATCGCCCGCTGGACCAACGACGGCACCGACGTGCTGGGCCTGCCCACCACCGGCCCCTCGGTGATCAACGCCGGCGACGGCACGCACGAACATCCCACCCAGGCACTGCTCGACGCGTACACGCTCCGCTCGAAGTTCGGTGACCTCGACGGCCGCCGGATCGCGATCGTCGGCGACATCCTGCACTCCCGGGTCGCCCGCTCGAACGCCCACCTGCTGTCCACGCTCGGTGCCGACGTCGTGCTCGTCTCCCCGCCGACCCTCCTGCCGACCGGCATCGAGACCTGGCCGGTGCGGGTGGCCACCGAGCTCGACGCCGAACTGCCCGCCTGTGACGCCGTCATGATGCTGCGGGTGCAGGCCGAACGGATGAACGGCGGCTTCTTCCCGAGCACCCGCGAATACTCGGTGCGGTACGGACTGAACGACGCGCGCCTGGCGCTCCTGCCGGACCACGCCGCGGTGCTGCACCCCGGACCCATGCTGCGCGGCATGGAGATCGGCTTCGGCGTCGCCGACGCCCCGCAGACCGTGGTCCTCGATCAGGTGCGCGCCGGAGTGCACGTCCGGATGGCGGTCCTGTTCCGCCTGCTGGCATCGGATTCGGCCGACGCACCCGCACATCATCAGCACTCTGGAGAGGGGCAGTAGTGGCCGTCACCGGTTCGGTCCTCATCACCGACGTCCGTCCGTACGGGGAAGGCGATCGGGTCGACGTGCTCGTCACCGACGGCGAGATCACCGCGATCGGCCCGGGCCTCACCGCACCGAAGGGCGTCGCGACGCTCGACGGCGGCGGCGGGATCCTGCTGCCGGGACTCGTCGACATGCATGTGCACCTGCGCGAACCCGGCCGCGAGGACACCGAGACGATCGCCACCGGGTCACAGGCCGCGGCACGGGGCGGCTTCACTGCCGTGTTCACGATGGCCAACACCGAACCGGTCGCCGACAACGCCTCGGTGACCGACCTGGTCTGGCGGATCGGCCAGGAGGTCGGACTGTGCGACGTCCACCCGGTCGGCGCGGTCACGGTCGGTCTGGAAGGCGAGCAGCTCGCCGAGATGGGCATGATGAACGCCGGCGCCGCCAAGGTCCGGCTGTTCAGCGACGACGGCAAGTGCGTCCACGACCCGGTCGTGATGAAGCGCGCCCTCGAATACGCCAAGGGTCTGGGTGTTCTGATCTCCCAGCATTCCGAAGATCCCCGGCTGACCGTCGGGGCGGTCGCTCACGACGGACCCACCGCGGCGCGCCTCGGCCTCACCGGCTGGCCGCGGGCCGCCGAAGAATCCATCGTCGCCCGCGACGCACTGCTCGCCCGCGACGCCGGGGCCCGGATCCACGTCGCCCATGCCTCCTGCGCCGGCACCGTCGAACTCATCCGGTTCGCCCGCGAGCAGGGGATCGACATCACCGCAGAAGTGACCCCGCACCACCTGCTGCTCGACGATTCACGGCTCGAGACCTACGACGGCGTCAACCGCGTCAATCCGCCGCTGCGCGAGGCCAGCGACAACCTGGCCCTGCGTGCCGCCCTGGCCGAAGGCCTCATCGACTGCGTCGCCACCGACCATGCGCCGCACGCCAGCCAGGAGAAGTGCTGCGAGTTCTCCCAGGCGCGCCCCGGCATGCTCGGCCTGGAGACGTCGCTGTCGGTGATCGTGCAGACCATGGTGCAGACCGGCCTCCTCGACTGGCGGGGCGTGGCCCGGGTCATGAGCGAACGGCCCGCGCAGATCGTCGGACTCGACGACCACGGACGCCCGATCGAGGTCGGGGAACCGGGCAACCTGACGATCGTCGACCCCGACACCGAATGGGTCGTGAAGGCCGACGACCTGGCCAGCAAATCGACGAACACCCCGTACGCCGAGATGACGCTGCCCGCGAAGGTCACCGCGACCGTGCTGCGCGGCACCGTCACCCACGGCTCGGCCGCCGCCGGCGGTGAGAACCGATGAGCAACTGGGTCTACTACCTGATCGTCGCCGCCGTCGTCATCGGCCTGTGGCTCACGTTCATCACGCTCGTGCTGCGCGGCTGGCGCAATCGCGGCCTCCGCCAGACCGACCTCGTCGGCGACCCGCCGCCGGCGCCCGCCGACCTCGGCGAACCGATCCTGGGACCGGACACCGGCATGTACGTCGGCAGCACCATCGCCCCCAGCTGGCAGGACCGGGTCGCGGTCGGCGACTTCGGCGACCGCGCCGTGGTCACCTACAGCCGCTACCCGAACGGAATCCTGCTCGACCGCCGCGGCGCCTCGGACATCTGGATTCCGGAGGAGTCCATCGACGCCGTCCGCACCGAGAACGGTCTGGCCGGCAAGGTGATGTCGCGCGACGGCGTGCTCGTCATCCGATGGACGCTCCCGTCGGGCACCCAGATCGACTCGGGAATCCGCGGCGACGACAGGTCGGTGTACCCGGCCTGGACGGAACCCTACGAGGCGATCACCCAGGCCACCCACGACGCCCTCGCCGCGAACGATCGCGCGCAGCCGGCGAAGAAGACGAAGAGGAAGAAGAAATGAGCAAGGCGGTACTGGTACTGGAGAACGGCCAGGTCTTCACCGGCCGCAGCTTCGGCGCCGAAGGCGAGACCCTGGGCGAGGCGGTGTTCTGCACCGCGATGACCGGCTACCAGGAGACGCTCACCGACCCGAGCTACCACCGGCAGATCGTCGTCGCCACGGCACCGCAGATCGGCAACACCGGCTGGAACACCGAGGACGACGAGAGCGCCAAGATCTGGGTGGCCGGCTACGCCGTGCGCAACCCGACCCGGCGCGTCTCCAACTGGCGGGCCTCGACGAGCCTGCAGGACGAACTCGAGAAGCAGGACGTGGTCGGGATCGCCGGGATCGACACCCGTGCCGTCGTGCGCGTCCTGCGCGAAGCCGGATCCATGCGGGCCGGCATCTTCTCCGGACCGGCGCTCACCACCACCGACGACATGCTGGCGGCGGTCAAGAACCAGCAGGGCATGGCCGGCTCGAACCTCGCCGACGAGGTCAGCACGTCAGAACCGTACGTGGTGAAGGCTGACGGCGACGCGAAGTATCGGGTCGCCGCCATCGACCTGGGCATCAAGTCGAACACCCCGCGGATGCTCGCCGCCCGCGGCGTCGAGGTGCACGTCCTGCCCGCCACCGCCACGTTCGACGACGTGCAGGCGATCGGACCGGACGGCTTCTTCCTGTCCAACGGCCCCGGCGATCCGGCCACCGCCGACCGCGCCGTCGACCTCACCAAGAAGGTGCTGGCCGCAGGCCTGCCCATGTTCGGGATCTGCTTCGGCAACCAGATCCTCGGGCGCGCCCTCGGCCGCAAGACCTACAAGCTCAAGTTCGGCCACCGCGGAATCAACATCCCGGTCAAGGACGTCGCCACCGGCGAGATCGCGATCACCTCGCAGAACCACGGGTTCGCCCTCGAAGGCGCCGAAGGCGACGAGTTCGAGACCGACTTCGGCCCCGGCCGCGTCAGCCACGTCTGCGCCAACGACGGTGTCGTCGAAGGCGTCGAGCTGGTCAACGGCAAGGCCTTCTCCGTCCAGTACCACCCCGAAGCCGCCGCCGGGCCGCACGACGCCGCGAATCTGTTCGACAAGTTCGTCGCCGCCATGCAAGCGCATGCAACCGAAGGGAAGCGTTCCTGATGCCCCGCCGTTCCGATCTGAAGCACGTCCTGGTGATCGGCTCGGGCCCGATCGTCATCGGTCAGGCCTGCGAGTTCGACTACTCCGGCACCCAGGCGTGCCGCGTGCTCAAGGCCGAAGGCCTGCGGGTGTCGCTGATCAACTCCAACCCGGCGACGATCATGACCGACCCGGAGTTCGCCGACGCCACCTACATCGAACCGATCACCCCCGAGTTCGTCGAGAAGGTCATTCTCACCGAACGCGAGAACGGTCATCCGATCGACGCGGTGCTGGCCACCCTCGGCGGTCAGACTGCACTGAACACCGCGGTCGGCCTGCACGAGCAGGGAATCCTCGAGAAGTACGGCATCGAGCTGATCGGCGCCGACATCGACGCCATCCAGCGCGGCGAGGACCGGCAGATGTTCAAGGACATCGTCGCGAAGATCGGCGGCGAGAGCGCCCGCTCGCGGGTCTGCCACACGATGGACGAGGTCTACGCGACCGTCGAGGAACTCGGCTACCCGGTGGTGGTGCGCCCGTCGTTCACGATGGGCGGCCTCGGTTCGGGCATGGCCTACGACGAGGACGATCTGAAGCGGATCGCCGGCGGCGGGCTGGCCGCGTCGCCGACCGCCAACGTGCTCATCGAGGAGTCCATCCTCGGCTGGAAGGAGTACGAGCTGGAGCTCATGCGTGACAACCGCGACAACGTGGTCGTCATCTGCTCCATCGAGAACGTCGACCCGGTGGGTGTGCACACCGGCGACTCGGTGACCGTCGCCCCCGCGCTGACCCTCACCGACCGCGAGTACCAGATCATGCGCGACCAGTCGATCGCCATCATCCGCGAGGTCGGCGTCGACACCGGCGGCTGCAACATCCAGTTCGCGCAGAACCCGAAGGACGGCCGCCTGGTCGTCATCGAGATGAATCCGCGCGTGTCCCGCTCGTCGGCACTGGCCTCCAAGGCGACCGGATACCCGATCGCCAAGATGGCCGCGAAACTGGCGATCGGCTACTCGCTCGACGAGATCACCAACGACATCACCAAGGCCACCCCGGCCTGCTTCGAGCCGTCCATCGACTACGTCGTGGTCAAGGCGCCGCGGTTCGCGTTCGAGAAGTTCCCGGGCGCCGACGACACCCTCACCACGACCATGAAGTCGGTGGGTGAGGCGATGAGCCTGGGACGCAGCTTCGCCGAGGCCCTCGGCAAGGTCATGCGGTCGCTGGAGACCAAGGCCGCCGGATTCTGGACCGAGCCCGACCGTCCGGATCCGTCGACGATCGACGTGCCCGCCCTGCTCGATCAGATCGAACTGGGCCGCGACGGCCGGCTGTACAAGGTCATGCAGGCCCTCGAAGCCGGCGCCACCATCGAGCAGCTGTACGACGCCACCGGCATCGACCCGTGGTTCCTCGCCGAGATCGACGGCATCCGGCTCATGGGTGAGGCGGTCCGCGATGCGGACACCGTGGACGAGGACCTGCTTCGTGAGGCGAAGTCGACGGGACTGTCGGACAAGCAGATCGCCGCCCTGCGGGCCGCCGCCGGCGACCACGCTCTCGGGACCGAGGACGCGGTGCGCGCCCGCCGCCACGCGCTCGGTGTGCGGCCGGTCTACAAGACCGTCGACACCTGTGCCGCCGAGTTCGAGGCCAAGACGCCGTACCACTACTCGTCGTACGAACTGGACGCCGGTGCGACCACCGAGGTGGCGCCCCAGACCGAGCGGCCGAAGGTGATCATCCTCGGTTCCGGTCCCAACCGGATCGGCCAGGGCATCGAGTTCGACTACTCGTGCGTCCACGCCGCGCTCACCCTGAGCCAGGCCGGCTACGAGACCGTGATGGTCAACTGCAACCCGGAGACCGTCTCCACCGACTACGACACCGCCGACCGCCTGTACTTCGAGCCGCTGACCTTCGAGGACGTCCTCGAAGTGGTGAACGCGGAGTCGGAGTCGGGTACGGTCGCCGGCGTGATCGTCCAGCTGGGCGGTCAGACCCCGCTGGGGCTGGCGGCACGTCTGGAGGAGGCCGGGGTCCCGATCGTGGGCACCGGTCCGTCGGCCATCGACCTCGCGGAGGATCGCGGCGAGTTCGGCAAGGTGCTCACCGACGCCGGTCTGCCGGCACCCAAGTTCGGCACCGCCACCACCTTCGAGCAGGCCCGCGACATCGCCTCCGACATCGGCTACCCGGTGCTGGTGCGCCCGTCCTATGTGCTCGGCGGCCGCGGCATGGAGATCGTCTACGACGAGGCGGCCCTGGCCGACTACATCGCCCGCGCCACCGAGATCTCCGACGACCGCCCGGTGCTCGTCGACCGCTTCCTGGAGGCGGCCGTCGAGATCGACGTCGACGCCCTCTACGACGGCACCGACCTGTACATCGGCGGCGTCATGGAGCACATCGAAGAGGCCGGTATCCACTCCGGCGACTCGGCGTGCGCACTGCCGCCGATCACGCTGGGCGCCGAGGAGATCGAGGCGGTGCGCCGCTCGACCGAGGCCCTCGCCAAGGGGATCGGGGTCCGCGGTCTGCTGAACGTCCAGTACGCGCTCAAGGACGGTGTCCTGTACGTCCTGGAAGCCAACCCGCGCGCCAGCCGCACCGTTCCCTTCGTGTCGAAGGCGACCGCCGTGCCGATGGCGAAGGCGTGCGCCCGCGTGATGATGGGGATGTCGATCGCCGAGCTGCGCAACCAGGAGGTGCTTCCCGCCGAAGGCGACGGCACCGTGGTGCCGGTCGACTCGCCGGTCGCCGTGAAGGAGGCCGTCCTGCCGTTCAACCGTTTCCGCACCCCGGACGGCGACTCGGTGGACACGCTCCTCAGCCCGGAGATGAAGTCGACCGGCGAGGTGATGGGCCTGGACGACGATTTCGGCCGCGCCTTCGCCAAGTCGCAGATCGCGGCGTTCGGGCCGCTGCCCACGTCCGGAGCGGTGTTCGTATCGGTCGCCAACCGCGACAAGGCGTCGATCATCTTCCCGGCCAAGCGTCTGGCCGACCTCGGCTTCGAGATCCTCGCCACCGGCGGCACCGCCGACGTGCTGCGCCGCAACGGAATCGAGGTCTCCGAGGTGCGCAAGCACTACGAGGCCGCCGACGGCGAGAAGTCGATCGTGGACATGATCCGCGCCGGCGACGTCGCCATGATCATCAACACCCCGTCGGGTGCGGCCGGGCCGCGTGCCGACGGCTACGAGATCCGGGCCGCCGCGATCGCCGCCTCCATCCCGTGCATCACCACCGTGCCGGGTGCCGGCGCCGCGGTGCAGGGAATCGAAGCCGTCCTCGGCTCGCAGATGGGCGTCGAATCGCTGCAGCGCCGCCACGCGGCGATGGTGGCCGGCAAGTGACCACCGGGCCGGTCGGATTCGCCGCCGCCTACCTGCCGGCCGTCGCCGGCCGCGGACGGCTGTGCGCCGGCATCGACCCGCACCCCGGGTTGCTGACCCGGTGGGGCCTGCCGGTCTCGGTGGACGGGCTCGCAGCGTTCGGCGACGCCTGCGTCGCCGGGCTCGGCCCCGCCGCCGCGGTCATCAAACCGCAGGTGGCGCTGTTCGAGGCGTTCGGGTCGGCCGGGATGGCGGTCCTGGAGACGGTGATCGCCGGGTGCCGCGACGCCGGCGCCCTGGTGATCGCCGACGCCAAACGCGGCGACATCGGCTCCACCATGGAGGCGTACACCCGGGCATGGCTCGACGAGGCGTCCCCGCTGTGCTCGGACGCCGTTACGCTGTCGCCGTACCTGGGATTCGGATCGCTGGCGCCGGCGGTGCGGCAGGCCCACGACACCGGGCGCGGCGTGTTCGTCCTGGCCCGCACCTCCAATCCTGACGGCGCCGCGCTGCAGACGGCGCGGGCGGGGGAGACCAGCGTCGCCCAGGCCATCGTCGACGACGCGGGCGCGGTCAACGCGGACGGTTCGGGAACGGTCGGCGTCGTGGTCGGTGCGACCGGAGAACACGGCTTGGACCTGACCCGTCTGGCCGGCCCGATCCTGTCGCCGGGACTGGGAGCACAGGGCGCGACACCCGCCGACCTGGCCGCGATCTTCGCCGGAGACACCGTACTGCCGTGGCTGCTGCCCGCCGCGTCCCGCAGCGTGCTCGCCGCCGGACCCGACCCGGCGGCCCTGCGCGCCGCGGTCGAGCAGACCCGCGACGAGATCGAGTCCGCGCTCAGCTAGTTGTAGTGCTCAGGCAGGTTGTTTGAGAGGCGGCTGATCGGAGGGCGCTTCTCGGTGGCGGTGTGGGGCCTGTGGTGATTGTAGAAGTGCAGCCAGGCTGGCAGGGCGGCTCGGCGTGCTGACTCTGAGTTGTAGTGCCGCGAGTAGGCCCAACCGTCGGCCAGGGTGCGGTGGAATCGTTCGATTTTGCCGTTCGTCTGTGGACGGTATGGGCGGGTGCGTTGGGGTCTTATACCAAGCTGGTTGCAGGCCCGTTGCCAGTCCTTGGATCGGTATGCCGAGCCATTGTCGGAGAGGACTCGCTGCACGCGAACCCCTCGATCGGCAAACCAGGACACGGCCCGCTGCAGCACACCGATCGCGGTGACCGCCTTCTCGTCGTCGTGGATCTCGGCGTAGGCCACGCGGGAGTGGTCATCGATGACGGTGTGCACGTAGGCGTGCCGCATTAACGGCTGACGGCGCTTGTTGCGTTCAGTGGCTGTGACTGCTCGGTTGCGGCCGCCTTGGCTGCGGCCGACAGAGCGCCACCCGCCGCCATCTGGGATGTTGCCGAGTTTTTTGACGTCGACGTGGATCAACGAGCCGGGTGTGTCGTGTTCGTAGCGTCGGATCGGTTCACCGGTCTTCACCTCGACATGAGAGAGCCGGTTGAGGCGGCACCGCACCAGCACCGCGTGCACCGTGGAGGCCGGCAGGTTCAACCGGCCGGCGATCTGGACTGGACCCCAGCGTTTACGGATCCGTAGGTGCACGATCTTCTTCACCACCGGCAGCGGCGTCCGGTTCGGATGAGAGTGCGGCCGCGAGGACCGATCGGCCATGCCTTCGGGTCCGAGCTCGAGGTACCGGCGGGCCCATTTCTGCGCCGTCGGCCAGGACACTCGGAAGTAGTCGGCAGCTGCACCAACTGACCATCCGTCATCGATGACCTTGCGCGCGAGCTTCAGCCGTTGTCGTGGCGTCAGTGCCGCATTAGCGTGGGACACGAGAACCTCCTGTTTTGCAGAGCGAGTGGTAAGCAAGCTCCACTCTGCCGGGAGGTTCTCTTCAGATCAGGGCAGCCAGATCAAACAATGTCCCTGAGCACTACAGCTAGTTGTAGTTCTCGCCACGGTCGTGTTCGGCACGGTCGAGTTCGGCACGGAAGCCGGCGATCGCCGGCCAGGTGACCGACTCCGCGTCCGGGCCGGTCAGTGCCCCCAGATGGCTGCTCTCGACCGTGTGGAACTCCACGTGCGGAGACCCGGTGAACAGGTCCACCCCGTGCCGGGCTCCCTCGAAGCTGCAGATCGCGTCCCAATGCGATCCGAACAGTGCGATCGGCACCGCGATCGAATGCAGGTCCACCACCAGGCCGTCGAAGTCCAGGACGCCGCCGGCGATCTCGTCACGCAGGATCAGATTCGTGAGCATCTGCTGCGACACCCGGCCCGGGTAGCCGGGCATCGAACGCTGGAACCGGTCGATCACCTGCATGCGCGCCAACGCATCCTCGTCGTGCAGGTTCTCCACGATGTACTTCGGCTTCTTGAGCTCCCGCTGCCAGGCACTGGCCCGGTATGCCGCACGGACCAGCGGCGCCGGGATACCGCCGAGCGCGGCCATCGCGCAGGTCGCCGGACGGCCGCCCGTCGGACCCAGCAGTTTCCTGACCAGCGGATACGGCGGAATCGCCTGGTAGTTCAGGGGAGTCGTCACGGCGATCACCGACCGGATCGGCAGCGAGGGATCGTTGCCGGCGGTGAGGAACGACAGCGTGCCGCCGAGACTCCAGCCCATCAGATCGAGCGTCGCCGCGGCGTCGTAGTCGCTCACCACGTCCGCGATCGCGCGCGGGATGAACGAACCGAAGTAGTCCTCGAACCCGAGACCACGCTCGGCCCGTCCCACCGGGCCGAAGTCGACCACATACGGCACGGTGCCGGTGGACAGCAGGAACTCGACCACCGAATTGGCCGGCGACACGCCCGGCGCCAGGTCGTAACAGCGGGCGTCGACGGCCAGGGGAGGAACCAGCAGAACCGGAACCGCGCCGGCCTCGCGGGCCGCCGCCAGCTGCTCCGGAGTGCCGTAGCGCCGCAGGGACGCGTGCGGACGCTCCACCACCATCGTCGACTGGGTCGCGCTGTGCGGAGCGATGTCGTCACGCAGCACTCGGGCCAGCGTTCGCAGATCCGTCGGAATCATGGTCGAGCAGGCTACCGGGCGCGGAAACCTCCGGCGCGCCCGGGGGCGGTGTTCGCCCGCCGACGACACGCGGGGTACCGTCTGTCCTGGTCATGACGAGAATGGATAGGATCGTCATAGAGCTCCGAGGGCTGGTCCCGAGGCGCACGACCATCCGTCGCCGGACGGCGGCGGTGGAACAACCGAACCGAAACGAAAGACGGAGGAACCGTGGCTCTTCCCCAGTTGACAGATGAGCAGCGCGCCGCAGCGCTGGCGAAGGCGGCCGAGGCCCGTAAGGCCCGCGCTGAGCTGAAGGAGCGCCTGAAGAAGGGCGACACGAACCTCGCTCAGGTTCTGGCCGACGCCGAGAACAACGAGATCCTCGGCAAGATGAAGGTTTCGGCTCTGCTCGAGTCGCTGCCGAAGGTCGGCAAGGTCAAGGCCCAGGAGACCATGGCCGAGCTGGAGATCGCTCCGACCCGTCGCGTCCGCGGCCTGGGTGACCGGCAGCGCAAGGCACTGCTCGAGAAGTTCGCTTCCGCCTGAGCGTGACCGCACAGAGCACACCGCCGAGGGGCCGACTGGTTGTACTGGTCGGCCCCTCGGCTGTCGGCAAGTCGACCGTTGTGCAGCGCCTGCGCGAACTGCTGCCGTCGCTGCGGTTCTCGGTGTCGGCGACGACCCGCGCCCCGCGGCCCGGCGAGGTCGACGGACGCGACTACTACTTCGTGACCCCCGAACAGTTCGACGGGATGATCGAGCGCGGCGAACTCCTCGAATGGGCGGAGATCCACGGCGGCCTGCAGCGTTCCGGCACGCCGGAGGCGCCGGTCCTCGAGGCTCTCGACGCCGGTGACCCGATCCTGGTGGAGGTCGACCTGGAGGGCGCACGCAACGTCCAGGCCCGTCTGCCGGAGGCGATCACCGTCTTCCTGGCCCCACCGAGCTGGGACGATCTGGTCGCCCGGCTCACCGGCCGCGGCACCGAATCGCCGGAGGTCATCGAGCGCCGGCTGGAGACCGCACGCACCGAGATGGCCACCGTCGACCAGTGGCAACACGTCCTGGTGAACGACGATGTCGACTCAGTGGCCGCAGAGTTGGTAAACTTGCTGATCGGCCCCCAGAAGGCCCCCTAAATCTTCCACTGTTCAGGAGAACGCGTGAGCACCCAGACCGAGATCGACACCGACCTCGCGACCGAGCCCGTCTACGACACCCCGCTGGGTATCACCGACCCGCCTATCGACGAGCTCCTCGAGCGCGCGTCGTCGAAGTACGCGCTCGTCATCTACGCGGCCAAGCGCGCGCGTCAGATCAACGACTACTACAACCAGCTCGCCGAGGGCATCCTCGAGTACGTCGGCCCCCTGGTGGAGCCGGGCGTCCACGAGAAGCCGCTCTCGATCGCGCTGCGTGAGATCCACGCCGACCTGCTCGAGCACACCGAAGGCGAATAGGCCCCGACCGTGGCAGGCACGGACGACAACCGTCGTCACATCCTGATCGGGGTGGGTGGCGGAATCGCCGCCTACAAGGTCTGTTCGGTCATCCGGCACTTCACCGAGGCCGGCCACGACGTCCGCGTCGTACCGACCCGGTCGGCCCTCAACTTCGTCGGTAAGGCGACCTTCGAGGCGCTGTCCGGCAATCCCGTCACCACCGACGTCTTCGACGACGTCGACGAGGTGGCGCATGTCGCTCTCGGCCGTCAGGCCGATCTGGTGATCGTGGCGCCGGCCACCGCCGACCTCATGTCGAGGGCCGCGGCCGGCCGCGCCGACGACCTGCTCACCGCGTCACTGCTGACCGCTCGCTGCCCGGTGCTGTACGTGCCGGCCATGCACACCGAGATGTGGGAGCACCCGGCGACCGTCGCCAACGTCGTAACGCTGCGCGAGCACGGTGCCACCGTCATGACGCCCGCCTCGGGCCGTCTCACCGGCGCGGACACCGGTGCCGGCCGGCTGCCGGAACCCGACGAGATCGGTCTGATCGGCGATCTGCTGCTCGATCGGCCCGACGCCCTCCCGTACGACTTGAGCGGTGTGCGCATGGTGATCAGCGCCGGCGGCACCCGCGAGGCACTCGATCCGGTCCGTTACCTCGGCAATCACAGCTCCGGAAAGCAGGGCTACGCCCTCGCCCGCGCGGCGGCGCAGCGCGGCGCCCAGGTCACTCTCGTGTCCGGTGCCGTCAGCGAACCCGGTGATCCGGCCGCCGTCGACGTCGTTCACGTCGATTCGGCGGTGCAGCTGGGTCAGCAGATGCAGACCTTCGCCAAGGACGCGGACGTGGTCATCATGGCCGCGGCGGTCGCCGACTTCCGGCCGGTGAACGTGTCCGGCAGCAAGATCAAGAAGGGCGCCGACGGTCCGTCGCCGATCCAGCTGAGCACCAACCCCGACATTCTGGCGCGGCTCGTCGCGGCCCGGACCGACGGCGAGATCGCCGCGGAGACGGTGATCGTCGGCTTCGCCGCCGAGACCGGCGACGAGAACGGCGGAGTCCTCGATCACGGCCGGACGAAACTCGCGCGGAAGGGCTGCGACCTGCTGGTCGTGAACGCGGTGGGCGACGGCCGGGCGTTCGGCACCGACGACAACACCGGCTGGATCCTGGCCGCCGACGGCAGCGAAACGAGCCTGCCGTACGGTTCGAAGACATTGATGGCGAGCAGAATCCTTGACGAAGTCGCCACGCTCGTGCCTCATGGTGAGGGCGCCCCGGACGCTTCCGGGTAGCCCGCGCCACCGATGAGCACGTCCCCCGATATGCAATGCCGATCCGAGAGGAACCGATGACCGCGTCAGCGTCCCGCCTGTTCACCAGTGAGTCCGTCACCGAGGGCCATCCGGACAAGATCTGCGACGCGATCAGCGACTCGATCCTGGACGCCCTCCTGGCGAATGATCCGAAGGCGAAGGTGGCGGTGGAGACGCTGGTCACCACCGGTCAGGTGCATGTCGCGGGTGAGGTCAACACCACCGCCTACGCCGACATCCCGACCATCGTGCGCGAGAAGATCCTGGAGATCGGCTACGACTCGTCCACCAAGGGGTTCGACGGCGCCTCGTGTGGCGTCAACGTCGCGATCGGTGCCCAGTCGCCGGAGATCGCGCAGGGTCTCACCGAATCGCATGAGAAGCAGACCGGCACGCATGCCGACGATCTGGATCTTCAGGGCGCCGGCGACCAGGGCCTGATGTTCGGTTACGCCACCGACGAGACCCCGGAGCTGATGCCGCTGCCGATCGCGCTGGCGCATCGCCTGTCGCGTCGTCTCACCGAGGTCCGCAAGACCGGTGTGCTGCCGTACCTGCGTCCGGACGGCAAGACCCAGGTCACCATCGAGTACGCCGATGATCTGCCGGTCCGGCTGGACACGGTGGTCGTCTCCACCCAGCACGCCGCCGACATCGACCTGCAGGGCATGCTGACCCCGGACATCGAGAAGCACGTCCTGCAGCCGGTGTTCGACGCCCTCGAACTCCCGCATCCGCTCGACACTTCCAAGCATCGTCTGCTGGTCAATCCGACCGGCAGCTTCGTGCTCGGTGGCCCGATGGGTGACGCCGGCCTGACCGGACGCAAGATCATCGTAGACACCTACGGCGGCATGGCCCGTCACGGCGGCGGCGCGTTCTCGGGTAAGGATCCGTCGAAGGTCGACCGCAGCGCCGCCTACGCCATGCGCTGGGTCGCGAAGAACGCGGTCGCCGCCGGCCTCGCGAAGCGCCTCGAGGTGCAGGTCGCCTACGCCATCGGCAAGGCGGCTCCGGTCGGTCTGTTCGTGGAGGCGTTCGGCACCGAGCAGGTGGATCTCGGCACCATCCAGAAGGTCATCTCCGAGGTCTTCGATCTGCGTCCGGGCGCCATCATCCGCGACCTGGATCTGCTGCGCCCGATCTACGCGCCGACCGCCGCCTACGGCCACTTCGGCCGCACCGACATCGACCTCCCGTGGGAGCAGACGAACCGCGTCGCAGAGCTCAAGGCCGCCGCCGGCCTCTGACCCCGCGGTCTGCCGGGCCGTCACCTGTGCACAGCCCGGCGCGCGTCCCGGCGCCCCGGATAGGCTTCTTCCCGTGACCGGATCGCAGGAGAGCACCCAGGAAGCCCTGGTGCCTGCCCCCGAGCCGGTGCCTAAGAAGACCACCCGGAAGAACGCCTCCGGCACGAAGGCCGACAAGAATCGGCGGCTGCCGGTGGGGGAGAAGCCGGTGGCGCGGGTTCTGCCGATGCTCGGACTGGCACATCTGGACCGGCCGTTCGACTATCTGGTGGACGAGGCGATGGACGCCGACGCCCAGCCGGGTGTGCGGGTGCGTGTGCGGTTCTCCGGGCGGCTCGTGGACGCCTACCTGCTCGAGCGGCGGGACAAGAGTGAACACGGCGGCCGGCTGGCCTGGCTGGAACGGGTGGTGTCGCCCGAGCAGGTGCTGACGCCGGAACTCGCGACGCTGGCCCGGGCGGTCGCCGACCGGTACGCCGGCACCATGCCCGACGTCCTGCGGCTGGCGATCCCGCCACGCCATGCGCGGGTGGAGAAGGCCGACCAGGCGGCTGAGCCGGCCACCTCGATCACCGCCCCCGAGACGACGTCGTGGCGGCGATACGACGGAGCCGAACAGTTCCTGCACACGGTTCGCGAGGGCGGACGGGCACGCGTCTGCTGGCAGGCGCTGCCCGGCGAGGACGTCGCCCAGCGGCTCGCGGAGCTCGCCGCCGCGGTCGCGGCCCTGGGGCGCGGGGTGATCGTGGTCGTTCCCGACCAGCGGGACCTGGACCGGCTCGCCGCCGCCAGCGAACCGCTGCTGGGCGACTGGTGCGTCACGCTGGCCGCCGGACTGGGACCGACCGCCCGGTACCGCCGTTGGCTGACGGTCCTGCGCGGTCAGGCCCGCGTGGTGATCGGGACACGCAGCGCCGTCTTCGCGCCGGTCCGGGACCTGGCGCTGACGATCGTGTTCGACGACGGCGACCCCAGCCTCGACGAACCGCGCTCGCCGTACCCGCATCCCCGCGAGATCGGGGTGCTGCGCGCACACCAGACCTCGTCGGCGCTGCTGGTCGGCGGATTCGCCCGGACCGCGGAGGCTCAGGCACTGGTGGAATCCGGCTGGGCCCACGACCTGGTGGCCCCCCGGCCCGCGGTGCGGGATGCGATGGCGCGGATCGTCGGCATCTCCGAAGAGGACCGCCGCGTCGCAGGGGACCCCCTCGCACGATCGGCACGCATCCCGGGCATCGCGTTCGACGCCGCGCGCCGCGCGCTGGCCGCCGGCGCACCGGTGCTGTTCAGTGTGCCGCGGCGCGGATACATCAACTCGATCGCCTGCGAACGGTGCCGCGAGCACGCCCGCTGCCGCGCCTGCCACGGCCCGTTGCAGATGAGTGAACGGGGAGAGCTGTCGTGCCGCTGGTGCGGGCGCCCGGAGAACCGGTTCGTCTGCCCGAACTGCGGGGGCACCGCGGTCCGTGCACTGATGGTCGGCGACCGGCGCACCGCCGAGGAGTTGGGCCGTGCGTTCAGCGGGGTGCCGGTCGTCACGTCCGGCGGCAAGAAGATCGTCGACCAGATCGACGACGGGCCCCGGGTGGTCGTGGCCACGCCCGGCGCGGCCCCGCGTGCGACCGGCGGCTACGGCGCCGCGGTCCTGCTGGACACCTGGGCCCAGCTCGATCGGGAGGATCTGCGGGCCGCCGAGGAGGCCGTCCGCAACTGGATGGCCGTCGCGACCCTCGTCCGTCCGCACAGCGACGGGGGACAGGTCGTCGTGGTTGCCGATGCGGCGATCGACGCCGTCCAGGCGTTGATCCGCTGGGATCCGGTCGGCTTCGCCGTCCGGGAACTCGGGCACCGGCGCGACCTGGGCCTTCCGCCCGCCGTCACCATGGCGTCCGTCGACGGGCCGTCATCGGCGGTCGGCGCGTTCCTGGACATGGTGGACCTCCCGGCGGGAGCGGAGAAACTCGGCCCGGTGCCGTTGCCGCCGGGAGTCCGGCGCCCCGCCGGCATGGACGAGGTCGCCGGGCTGGAACGGGTGCTGCTGCGGACCGATCGCGCACACGGGCGGCAGCTCGCGATGTCGCTGCGCGCCGCGCAGGTGTTGCGTCACGCCCGCCACGAGGACACCGCGGGTATTCGGGTCCAGATCGACCCGCCTACGATCGGTTGACATGAGAGTCGTCTTCGCGGGAACACCGCAGGTCGCCGTACCGGTGCTGCAGGAACTCCTCGACAGCGACGACCATCGCGTCGTCGGCGTGATCACCCGGCCCGACACCACCGCCGGACGTGGCCGCAAGACGGTCCGCTCGCCGATCGGCACCCTCGCCGACGAGCACGCGCTCGACGTGATCAGTCCCGCCCGGATGACCGATCCCGAGGTCGCCGAGGCGCTGAGTCGCTGGCGACCCGATCTGGGCGTGGTGGTCGCCTACGGCGGCCTGATCCCCGCCGAGGTCCTCGAAGCCGTGCCACACGGCTGGATCAACCTGCATTTCTCGTTGCTGCCCGCCTGGCGCGGTGCCGCACCCGTGCAGGCGGCCATCGCGGCCGGCGACGAGTTCACGGGCGCTTCGGTGTTCCAGCTGGAGCCGTCCCTGGACACGGGGCCGGTGTACGGATCGCTCACCGAACGCATACGGCCCGCCGACACCGCGGGCGATCTTCTGCAGCGTCTGTCCGAGGCCGGCGCCGTGCTGGTCCGGGACGTCGTCGACGGTATCGCCGCCGATTCGCTCGCCCCCGTGGCGCAGGACGCCGACGGCGTGTCGTACGCGCCGAAGATCGAGGTCGACGACGCCCGCGTGCGATGGAGTCTGCCCTCGCACATCGTGGACCGCACCATTCGTGCCCACACGCCGGCACCCGGGGCCTGGACGTCGCTCGGCGACACCCGGATCAAACTCGGCCCGGTGACCGTCGCCGACGCCGACCCGGACGCTCCGCAAGGATTGCCACCGGGTGCGTTGGTCGCCGGGAAGAGGACCGTCCACGTCGGCACCGCATCCGGCGCGGTCCTGCTGGGCACCGTGCAGCCGCCGGGCAAGAAGCCGCTTCCGGCCGCCGACTGGGCGCGGGGCGCCCGGCTGGACGGAACGGAGCGATTCGCGTGAGCGGGCCGCAGCGCGGCTCGCGCCGGCCGCAGGACCGGAAGCCGCAGGACAAGAAGCTGCGCGACAAGGACGCCGATCCGGCGCGCACCGTCGCCCGCGACGTTCTGCGCGCGGTACGCGAACGGGACGCCTACGCCAACCTCCTGCTGCCGCAGCTGCTGCGCGAACGCCGGATCACCGGACGGGACGCCGCCCTGGCCACCGAACTGACCTACGGCACGGCCCGCAGCGCAGGCATGCTCGACCAGGTGATCGCGGCGGCCGCCGGACGGCCCGCCACCGAGATCGACGGCACGCTGCTCGACGTGCTGCGGCTGGGCGCCTACCAACTCCTGCGCACCCGGATCGGGGCGCACGCCGCCGTGTCCACCTCCGTCGACCTCGTCCGCAGCGAGAACGGCATGGGCCCGGCCGGGTTCGTCAACGCGGTGCTGCGGAAGGTCTCGCAGAAGTCCGAGCAACTGTGGATCGACCAACTGGCGCCACCGATCACCGACGACCTCATCGGCCACCTGGCCTTCGCCTATGCGCATCCGCGCTGGATCGCCGAGGTGTTCTCGGACGCTCTCGGCGGCAGAGCCGGCGAACTCCAGGCCGCGCTGGCCGCCGACGACGAGCGCCCGATCGTCCATCTGGTCGCCCGCCCCGGTCAGATCACCGCGGAGGAACTCGCGCTGATCAGCGGCGGCGACATGGGACGCTGGTCGCCGTACTGCGTGTACCTGCCCGAAGGCGACCCCGGAAAACTCGACGCGGTCCGCGAAGGCTTCGCCGGCGTCCAGGACGAGGGCAGCCAGCTCGTCGCCCTGACGGTCGAGCGGGCCGCGCTCGACGGCGACGACACCGGTCGGTGGCTGGATCTCTGCGCCGGCCCCGGCGGCAAGGCGGCGCTCCTCGGGTCGCTGGCCGACCTGGCCGGCGCCACCCTCGACGCCGTGGAGATCTCCGAGCACCGCGCCGAGCTCATCTCGAAGGTCGTCGACGGTCTTCCGGTGACCGTGCACGTCGCGGACGGTCGCGACAGCGGGCTGGAACCCGGCTACGACCGGATCCTCGTCGACGCACCCTGCTCCGGGCTCGGCTCGTTGCGCCGCCGCCCGGAAGCGCGCTGGCGCCGGAGTCCGGGTGACGTGCCGGAGCTGGTCGAACTGCAGAAGCAGCTGCTCTCCGAGGCACTCCGGCTGGTCCGCCCCGGCGGCGTGGTGGTCTACTCCACCTGTTCGCCGCACCCCGCCGAGACCACCGAGGTGATCGAGTCGGTGCTCGCCGAGCATCCGGAGGTCACTCAGGTCGATGCACGTCCGTTCGCGGCAGGCGACCTGATCGACCCGGAGACGCTCGGTACCGGCCCGCACGTGCAGCTGTGGCCGCATCGGCAGGACACCGACGCGATGTTCCTCGCGGTGCTGCGGCGAAGCTAGTGGCCGTACGTACACTCTGACGCATGTGTAATCGCCCTGACGCTCCTCGGCCCGCCGCCGGCCCGATGATCGCGCCCTCGATCCTGTCCGCCGACTTCGCGAACCTGCAGTCGGAGATCGCCGCCGTCGGCCCGTCGGACATCGATCCGGGCGTCGACTGGGTGCACGTCGACGTGATGGACAACCATTTCGTACCGAATCTGACCCTCGGCCTGCCGGTCGTGGAGTCACTGCTCAAGGCGACCGACATCCCGCTCGACTGCCATCTGATGATCGACGATCCGGGCCGCTGGGCGCCCCCGTACGCCGAGGCCGGCGCCTACAACGTGAGCTTCCACGCCGAGGCCACCGACGATCCGGTCGGCGTCGCGCGCGATATCCGCGCGGCCGGCGGCAAGGCGGGACTCGGCATCAAGCCGGGCACCGCTCTGGCCCCGTACCTGGACATCCTCACCGAATTCGACACCCTGCTGATCATGAGCGTCGAGCCGGGCTTCGGCGGACAGAAGTTCATGCCGGAGGTGCTCGGGAAGGTCCGGGAACTGCGCGCGAAGATCGACGCCGAACAGCTGAAACTGGTCATCGAGATCGACGGCGGCATCGGTGCATCGACCATCGAACAGGCCGCGGAAGCCGGCGTGGACTGCTTCGTGGCCGGCTCGGCCGTGTACGGCGGCGACGACCCCGCCGCACGGGTCGCCGAACTGCGCCGCCTGGCCGCCGAATCGTCGAGCGCCACGGCCTGAGGACCACACCGGTGACCGTCGCCCTCGGGGACCACGCGACCGACGAGCAGGCCCTGCAGCTCGCTGTGGAGGCGTCGTGGTCGGCGATGGGCGTGAGCACGCCCAATCCGCCGGTCGGCGCGGTCGTCCTCGACCGGGACGGCGTGGTGGCCGGAGTGGGCGCCACCCAGCCGGTCGGCGGACCGCACGCCGAAGTCATGGCGCTGCGGCAGGCGGGGGAGGCCGCCCGGGGCGGCACGGCCGTCGTGACTCTCGAACCGTGCGACCACACGGGCCGGACCGGCCCCTGCTCGCAGGCGCTGCTGGCGGCCGGCATCGCGGCCGTCCGCTACGCGGTGACCGACCCCCACCCGCAGGCCGCCGGCGGAGCGCAGACCTTGCGGGAGGCCGGCGTCGACGTCACCGGCGGCTTCGGCGACGAACTCGTCCGGAACGGTCCGCTCAAGCCGTGGCTGTTCCGGCAGGCGCACGGGCGGCCACTGGTGACCGCCAAGATCGCCTCGACCCTGGACGGCCGGATCGCCGCACCGGACGGCACCAGCCGATGGATCACCGGCCCGGCGGCACGCGCTCACGCCCACGACCAGCGGGCACGACTCGACGCGGTCGTCGTCGGCACCGGTACGGCGCTGGCCGACGATCCGTCGCTGACCGCGCGGCGGCCGGACGGGACACTGCGCTCGCATCAGCCGGCGCGGGTGGTGATGGGATTACGCGACCTGCCGCAGGATGCGCGGCTGCGCGACGGGACGGCTCCGCTGATCCAGGTGCCGTCACGGGACCCGGCCGACGTGCTGTCGGCGCTGCCGGAGGCTCTCTGGGTGCTGGTGGAAGGCGGGCCGGCGATCATCGGGGCGTTCCTGTCGGCCGGCCTGGTCGACGAGGTGCAGATCTATCTGGCGCCGTCACTCATGGGCGGCGGGACGCCGTCCGTGCTCGATCCGACGGTCACGACCCTGCAGGGTGTGCACCGGTTCCGGCGCACCGGGGTCGACGAGCTGGGCGACGATCTTCTCGTCACACTCGCCCGCTGACCCCGGGCGCCGCGGGGATTCAGTCCTTGCGGCGGTGACCGGCGAACCAGCCGATCACCCAGCCGGCCGCGAGAGTGGCCAGCAGCGCCAGCCACAGCGGGGTGCTCCAGGTCCATGCCAGGAAGCTGACGTTGGCGCTCTCGCCGTTGCTGAAGATGAAGATCGCGAAGACCACCAGCAGGACGATCGGGAACCAGTACTTCCCGATCAGATGTCCCAGACCGTGCTTGTGCTTGCGTTCGGTGTCGTCGGCCATGAAGTGCTCCTTGCTCGGTGGGCGTCCGCCCTGTCTGCTCCGGCGGTTTCGCCCGGGTTGAGTTCATCTAACACCACTGCGTGCGGTGGGCGCGGGCGATCACCGCGTCGCGTCGCGTGCTAGCGTCGACAGCAGAGTTCTCGGGGCGGGGTGCGAGTCCCCACCGGCGGTGATGAGGACGCGGTGACGCAGGTCACGGCGTTGTCGAGCCCGCGAGCGCCCGCGTCTGAAGCGGGGTCAGCAGATTCCGGTGCGATTCCGGAGCCGACGGTCATAGTCCGGATACGAGAGAACGACGAGCGCGGCGTGCGCCGCTCCCTGTCGTCCACTTTCTCCCAATGCTCACAATGCTGTGGAGATAGAGGAGACAGGTGTTTACCGGAATCGTCGAGGAGCGGGGCGAGATCGTCGCCCGCGATGACCTGGAAGCCGCGGCACGCTTCTCCATCCGAGGCCCGCTCGTCACCAGCGACGCCCGCTACGGCGACTCGATCGCCGTCAACGGTGTGTGTCTGACGGTGACCGCACTCGACGGTGACGTGTTCACCGTCGACGTGATGGAGGAATCACTGCGACGGAGTTCACTCGACGGCCTCGCACCCGGCGCCCCGGTGAACCTGGAACGGGCCATGGCGGCCGGCGGCCGGTTCGGCGGACACGTCGTGCAGGGCCATGTGGACGGCACCGGCACGATTCTCGCGATCTCACCGTCGGACAACTGGACCGTCGTGCGGATCGCGCTGCCCGACGACCTCGCCCGATACGTGGTCGAGAAGGGGTCGATCACCGTCGACGGCGTCTCGCTCACGGTGTCGGCGCTGGGCGACGCCGACCCGTCGTGGTTCGAGGTGTCTCTGATCCCCACCACGCTGTCCGAGACCGTTCTGGGTCGAGCCCGGGTCGGCGACATCGTGAACCTGGAGGTCGACGTGATCGCGAAATACGTCGAACGGCTGACCGCGAAGGGCGGACGAGCATGAGTGAGAAGACGTTGCGACTGGACGGCATCGAGCGGGCGGTCGACGACATCGCCACCGGCAAGGCCGTCGTGGTGATCGACGACGAGGACCGGGAGAACGAAGGCGACCTGATCTTCGCCGCGGAGAAGGCGACACCCGAACTGGTGGCGTTCATGGTCCGCTACACCTCCGGCTACGTCTGCGTGCCGCTGGAGAGCGACGACTGCGATCGGCTCGGCCTGCCGCCGATGTACTCGGTGAACCAGGACAAGCACGAGACCGCGTACACGGTGACCGTCGACGCCCGCGAGGGTGTGACCACCGGCATCAGTGCCGCCGACCGCGCGACCACCATCCGCAAACTCGCCGCCCCGGACACCGCCGCACACGACTTCACCCGCCCCGGCCACGTGGTGCCGCTGCGCGCGAAGGACGGCGGTGTCCTGCGCCGCCCCGGCCACACCGAGGCCGCGGTCGACCTGGCGAAACTCGCCGGACTCCGCCCGGCGGGTGCCATCTGCGAGATCGTCAGTCAGAAGGACGAGGGCGAGATGGCCCGCGCCGACGAACTGCGTGTCTTCGCCGACGAACACGATCTGGCCCTCGTCTCGATCGCCGACCTCATCGCCTGGCGCCGCAAGCACGAGAAGCACGTCGTCCGGGTCGCCGAAGCGCGACTGCCCACCGAGTACGGCGACTTCGTCGCGGTCGGCTACTCCAGCCCCTACGACGACATCGAGCACGTCGCCCTCGTCATGGGCGACATCCCGGGACCGGACGGCAAGGGCGAGGACGTGCTCGTCCGCGTTCACTCGGAGTGCCTCACCGGTGACGTCTTCGGCTCGCTGCGCTGTGACTGCGGACCGCAGCTGCATGCGGCGATGGAAGCCGTCGCCCAGGAGGGCCGCGGCGTGATCCTGTACATGCGGGGACACGAAGGGCGCGGGATCGGGCTGCTGCACAAACTGCAGGCCTACCAGCTGCAGGACGCCGGCTCGGACACCGTCGACGCGAACCTTCAGCTCGGACTACCCGCCGATGCCCGCGATTACGGTACCGGCGCGCAGATCCTGGTCGATCTGGGTGTCCGCTCGAATGCGGCTCCTCACCAACAACCCGGCCAAGCGCGTCGGTCTGGACGGCTACGGACTGCACATCTCCGAGCGGGTGCCGATGCCGGTGCGCGCCAACAAGGAGAACTTGAAGTACCTGCGGACCAAACGGGACCGCATGGGACACGACCTCGTCGGGCTGGACGACTTCCCGGACGACGACACGAAGGGAGAGGGCGCATGAGCGGCCACGGGGAGCCGACGCTCGAGCTCGGCGACGCCAAGGATCTGAAGGTCGCGATCGTGGCCTCGCAATGGCACGAGACCATCTGCACGGCCCTCCTCGACGGAGCCGAACGCGCCGCCCGGTCGGCCGGTGTCACCGATCCGACCGTCATCCGGGTGGCCGGCGCGATCGAACTCCCGGTGATCGTGCAGGCGCTGGCCCGCACCCATGACGCGGTGGTCGCCCTCGGCGTGGTGATCAAGGGGGAGACCCCGCACTTCGACTACGTGTGCGATGCGGTCACCGCCGGACTGACCCGAGTCTCGCTCGACGAGTCGACGCCGGTCGGCAACGGCGTGCTCACCACCCTGGACGAGGCGCAGGCACTGAACCGCGCCGGACTGCCGGACTCCTCGGAGGACAAGGGCGCCCAGGCCATGTCGGCGGCGCTCGCCTCGGCGCTGGTGCTCCGGGATCTCGATCTCGCACAGGCATGACCGGCGATCTGAGCGGTCACCCCGCCGAACTCGAGCAGACCCCGCCGGAGTGGGTCTACACCTACCGGCCGGAGGCGATCCGCACCATCGCCTCCGTGGTCGCGGCGGTGGTCGTCGCCATCCACCTCGTCTTCGGGCTGCTACTCGGGATCTCCTACACCGGCGTCAACGTCGGATGGCTCGACAAGAGCGCCCTCATCGTGCAGGGCCTGATCATCGCCGCCGCCGTGCTGCTCTTCACCCGTTCGCGGTTGCGGGTCGGTCCCCAGGGCGTCGGCGTCCTCAACCTCGTCTCCGAGCGGATCTACGGCTGGGACGTCGTCCAGGGCCTGTCCTATCCGGACAAGGCGCAGTGGGCGCGACTGCTGTTCCCCCAGGACGAGCACATTCCGGTGATGGCGGTCCAGGCCCGCGACGGTGATCGCGCCGTCGAGGCCATGCGCGAATTCCGCGAGCTGCAGGAGCGGTACTCGGGGCGCTCCACGGATTCCTGACCGGTCCCGGACCCACCCGATACGATCGGCGAATGACCGATCCGACGACCGACTCCGTCAGCGACTCCGTCACCGTCGCCGCCGATCCGGCGACCGTGTACGCGCTCATCACCGACCTGCCGACCCTCGCCTCGCTGGCCGAAGAGACGCAGCAGATGCGCTGGAAGAAGGGCACCGAGGCGGTGCCGGGCGCCGTGTTCACCGGCAGTAACCGCAACGGCGTTCGTCGATGGTCCACCACCTGCACGGTCACCGATGCGGACCCGGGCAAATGCTTCGGTTTCGAGGTGAAATCGGCCGGACTCGTCCCCATCGCGCGATGGCAGTACGAGATCGCGCCGGCCGCCGGCGGCTGCACCGTCACCGAGACCACCTGGGACCACCGACCCGCCTGGTTCCATCCCGTCGCACGCCTCGCCACCGGCGTCACCGACCGTCCCGCGACGAACGCCGAGCACATCCGCCTGACGCTGCAGCGACTCAAGGAGCTCGCCGAGGCGTGAGCCCCGCTCCACGACGGCCTGTCGGACGAGACGACTAACCTGGACGTCGTGGCCGATCCGACGACATACCGCCCAGCCCCGGGCACCATTCCGACGGATCCCGGTGTGTACAAGTTCCGCGACGCGCACGGGCGCGTCATCTATGTCGGCAAGGCGAAGAACCTGCGGGCCCGCCTCTCGTCGTACTTCGCGGACCTGTTCACGCTGCACCCGCGCACCCGGCAGATGGTGACCACCGCCGCGTCGGTGGAATGGACGGTCGTCGGCACCGAGGTCGAAGCCCTTCAGCTCGAATACAACTGGATCAAGGAATTCGATCCGCGATTCAACGTCCGCTACCGGGACGACAAGAGCTATCCGATGCTCGCGGTCACCATGAACGAGGAGTACCCCCGTGTCTTCGTCTACCGCGGCGCCCGCAAGCCCGGCGTCCGGTACTTCGGGCCGTACTCGCACGCCTGGGCGATCCGCGAGACCGTCGACCTGCTGACCCGGGTCTTCCCGGTCCGGACCTGCTCCAACGGCGTCTTCCGGCGCAACGCGCAGATGGGCCGGCCGTGCCTGCTCGGCTACATCGACAAGTGCGCCGCACCCTGCATCGGCCGAGTGACCGCGGACGAGCATCGGGA
The DNA here is from genome assembly GCF_047600565.1 of Gordonia sp. (in: high G+C Gram-positive bacteria). Lineage (GTDB taxonomy): Bacteria > Actinomycetota > Actinomycetes > Mycobacteriales > Mycobacteriaceae > Gordonia. The sequence continues at coordinate 961,894 of NZ_JASGKN010000001.1, read as the reverse complement.
GATCGCCGAAGACTTCTGCGACTTCCTGTCCGGCAAGACCGACAGTCTCGTCCGCCGTCTCGAGAAGGAGATGACGCAGGCCGCCGACGATCTCGACTTCGAACGCGCCGCCCGGCTCCGCGACGACGTGTCGGCGCTCAAGCGGGCCATGGAGAAGCAGGCCGTGGTTCTCGGCGACGGTACCGACGCCGACGTCATCGCGATGGTCGGCGACGAACTGGAGACCTCCGTCGCCGTCTTCCACGTGCGCGACGGCCGGGTTCGCGGCGAACGCGGCTGGGTGGTCGAGGTCCAGGAGAACGCGACCCTCGGTGAACAGGTCGGCACGTTCCTGCTGCAGTTCTACGGTGACGAATCCGAGATGAGCACCGGCGTCCCGCGCGAGGTCCTGGTGCCGGAACGGCCGGAGGACGCCGACCAGCTCGCCGCTTGGCTGAGTGACCGCCGCGGCAGCCGGGTGTCGTTGCGGATTCCGCAGCGCGGCGACAAACGCGCCCTGGCCGAGACCGTGGAACGCAACGCCGGCGAAGCCCTCACCCGGCACAAGCTCAAGCGGGCCGGTGACCTGACGACCCGGTCGGCCGCCCTCACCGAGCTGCAGGAGGCGCTCGGCATGGACGGCGCCCCGCTGAGGATCGAGTGCATCGACATCTCCCACGTGCAGGGCACCGACGTCGTGGCCTCCCTCGTCGTCTTCGAGGACGGCCTGCCGCGCAAGTCGGACTACCGCCACTACTCGATCAAGGAGGCCGCCGGCGACGGACGGTCCGACGACGTCGCGTCGATCGCGGAGGTGACGCGGCGCCGCTTTCTGCGGCACCGTGCCGACAGTGATCCGCGCACGCCCGATACGAGCGGGGGCGACCTCGCGCCGGAGGCGTCGATCGACCCCGGCACCGGACGGCCGCGCCGGTTCGCCTATCCGCCCAACCTGTTCGTGGTGGACGGGGGAGCCCCGCAGGCGCACGCGGCGGCCGCCGTCCTCGATGAACTCGGCGTGACCGACGTGGCGGTGGTGGGCCTGGCGAAGCGTCTCGAAGAGGTGTGGGTGCCCGGCGACGACGATCCGGTGATCCTGCCGCGCAACTCCGAAGCCCTGTTCCTGCTCCAGCGCGTCCGCGACGAAGCGCACCGCTTCGCGATCACCTTCCATCGGTCCAAGCGATCCAAGCGGATGACCGCGTCGGCGCTCGACGGCATCGCGGGACTCGGCGCCACCCGTCGCACCGCGCTCGTCACCCACTTCGGGTCGGTGGCACGACTGAAGGAGGCCGGGGTCGAACAGATCGCCGAGGTCCCCGGCATCGGTGCGGCGACGGCGCGCAGCGTCTACGAAGCGCTGCACGAGGCCGCCTCGGACGGCGGTGAACCGGCACCGGAAAGCACGACCGGCGAGACGGCGAGCACCACGACTGAGAGGATGTCCGGGTGAGCGAAACGCAGAACCCGCCCACCGAGAACGGTGGGGAGAGTCCTGGTACCACCGTGCTGTTCGTGACCGGTATGTCCGGCGCCGGCCGCACGTCGGTGGCCAACGTGCTCGAGGACGACGGCTGGTATGTCGCCGACAACGTGCCGGTGTCGGTGATCGCGCAGGCCGTCGACGGTGTCCGCAGCAGCGAACTCGGTGCTCAGAAGGTGGCCATGGTGGTCCGGGCCAACGGACCCGGATTCGCCGAGGAACTGGCCACTCTGCGTGCCGAACTGGCCGACGGGGGAGCCCACACCATCCTGCTGTTCGTGGACGCCTCGGACGCGGTCCTGGTCCGGCGGTTCGAACAGGTCCGTCGCCGCCATCCGCTGCAGGGCACCGGAACCCTGTCGGAGGGGATCGCCGCCGAACGCGACATGCTCGCCGGGGTGCAGGCCGACGCCGACACCGTCATCGACACGTCCGACCTGTCGGCGACCCGGCTGCGCTCGATCGTCGCGAACGCGTTCCCGTCCTCCGGCGGCAAACGGCTCTCCATCGCGGTGCAGTCGTTCGGCTTCAAGTACGGCGTGCCCATCGACTCCGACCTGATCGCCGACATGCGGTTCCTGCCGAACCCGTACTGGCTGCCCGAACTGCGCGAGTTCAACGGCCGGGACGCGAGTGTCCGCGACTACGTGCTCGGTCAGCCCGACGCCATCGAGTTCGTCCGGCGGTACGTCGAGATCGTCGACATCGTGGCGCGCGGCTACCTGCGCGAAGGCAAGGGCTACATGACGATCGGCGTCGGCTGCACCGGCGGCAAACACCGCAGCGTCGCGATGAGCGAGGAACTCGGCCGGCTTCTGGCCGCCGAGACCGACGGCGACGGCAACCCCCTCTACGACGTCGAGGTCAGCCACCGCGATCTGGGGCGCGAATGACCGCGCCGCAGCCCCGCGAGGGTCTGCGGGCCGTCGCACTGGGTGGAGGCCACGGGCTCTACAACACGCTGACCGCTCTGCGGTACCTCACGCCGGACGTGACCGCCGTCGTCACCGTCGCCGACGACGGCGGCTCGTCCGGCCGGCTGCGCGGCGAACTGGACCTCATCCCGCCGGGTGACCTCCGGATGGCGCTGTCCGCCCTCATGTCGGCCCCCGCCGCGATCGCCGAGCGTGAGGCCGTCGATCCGGCCGCCGCCCGTCGGCTGCGGTTCTGGGCCGAGGTCCTCCAGCATCGCTTCGGCGGCGCAGGCGCCCTCGCCGGCCACCCCGTCGGCAACCTGCTGCTCTCGGGTGTCGACGAGGTCACCGGGAACATCGTCACGTCCCTCGACCAGCTGGTGGAACTGTTCGGCGTCGACGGCCGGGTGCTGCCGATGGCGACCGTTCCGCTGGTCATCGAGGCCGACGTGACTGGGCTGGAGGAGGATCCGCGGGTCAACCGGGTGATCCGCGGTCAGGTGGCCGTCGCGACCACGCCGGGCGTGGTCCGCCGGGTCCGCGTCACCCCCGACGCCCCGGCCGCCTGCCCCGAAGCGGTCGCCGCGATCGAGGACGCCGACCTGGTGACCTTGGGTCCCGGATCCTGGTTCTCCAGCGTCATCCCGCACGTCCTGGTGCCGGGACAGCTCGAAGCACTGCGCCGCACCCGGGCCCGCAAGATGCTCTTCGTGAACCTGGTGGCCGAGCCGGGGGAGACCACCGGTTTCTCGGTCGAGCGCCATCTGCACGTTCTCGGTGCGCACGCGCCGTCACTGTCGATCGACGATGTGATCGTTGACGCATCTTCGGTACCTGCTGGACGAGAACGTGAACATCTGGAGCGCGCAGCGAATAAGCTCGGAGCTCGACTACAGGTCGCTGACCTCGCTGCACCCGGCAGTGCGGTACACGATCCGGTGAAGGCGGCGCAGACCGTCGACCGGCTACTGGCGAGCTGACGGCGCAGGCTAGTCTGGACCGCTGAACGAACCGGGGGAGAACGACTGTGGGGGAGGACCACGTGGCGATGACCGCCGCTGTGAAAGACGAGCTGAGCCGTCTTTCCGTCCCGCAGCTGAGCTGCCGCAAGGCCGAAGTGTCGGCGCTGCTGCGCTTCGCCGGCGGACTGCACATCGTCGCCGGCCGAGTGGTGGTCGAGGCCGAAGTCGACATGGGCAACGTCGCACGCCGTCTCCGCCAGGAGATCCACGACCTGTTCGGCTATCCCTCCGACGTCCATGCGCTGCGCAGTGGAGGACTCCGCAAGAGCGCCCGCTACATCGTCCGCGTCACCAAGGACGGCGAGGCGCTCGCCCGCCAGACCGGGCTGCTCGATCCCCGCGGCCGTCCGGTGCGGGGCCTGCCGGCACAGGTGGTCGGCGGCAGCCTCGGCGACTCCGAGGCCGCCTGGCGCGGGGCCTTCCTCGCCCACGGTTCGCTGACCGAGCCCGGCCGTTCGTCGTCACTGGAGGTGTCGTGCCCCGGACCGGAGGCCGCCCTCGCCCTGGTCGGTGCCGCCCGTCGGCTCGGCGTGGTCGCCAAGGCCCGGGAGGTCCGCGGCACCGACCGCGTGGTGATCCGCGACGGTGAGGCCATCGGCAACCTCCTCACCCGCATGGGCGCCCACGACACGCGTCTCGTCTGGGAGGAGCGGCGCATGCGCCGCGAGGTCCGGGCCACCGCGAACCGTCTCGCCAACTTCGACGACGCCAACCTGCGCCGTTCGGCCCGGGCCGCCGTGGCCGCGGCCGCCCGCGTCGAACGCGCCCTCGAAATCCTCGGCGACGAGGTGCCCGACCATCTCGTGGCGGCCGGCCGGCTCCGCGTCGAGCACCGGCAGGCGTCGCTGGAGGAACTCGGCCAGCTCGCCGACCCTCCGATGACCAAGGACGCCGTCGCCGGCCGTATCCGCCGGTTGCTGTCGATGGCCGACAAGAAGGCCCGCACCGAAGGCATCCCGGACACCGAATCCGCCGTCACGCCCGAACTCCTCGACGAGGCCTGATCCGGCGGCCGGCCGGGCCGCTGCCGGCGTCGTCGATCAGCCCAGCCGATCCACCGGGGTGCCGGAGGTGACGAATCCCACCGGATTCGGCGAACAGATGAGGACCACGTGCTGACCTTCGGCGCCGGTCCGTTTAGGCTGGAAGGCGTGGCCCGGCTCAACCCCGCCGGCAACTTCACCCTCGCTAAGGAGAAACAGTGACTGTTCGGGTAGGCGTCAACGGATTCGGCCGGATCGGCCGTAACTTCTTCCGTGCGGTCGAGGCGCAGAAGGCGCTCGGCACCACCGACATCGAGATCGTCGCGGTCAACGACCTGACCGACAACAACACTCTCGCTCACCTGCTGAAGTTCGACTCCATCCTGGGCCGCCTGCCCGAGGACGTCAGCGTGGACGGCGACGAGATCGTCGTCGGCGACAAGCGCATCAAGGCGCTGGAGATCAAGGAGGGCCCGGCGGCCATCCCGTGGGGCGATCTGGGCGTCGACGTGGTCGTCGAGTCGACCGGCATCTTCACCGCGCGCGACAAGGCGCAGGGTCACCTGGATGCCGGCGCCAAGAAGGTCATCATCTCGGCCCCGGCCACCGATGAGGACATCACCATCGTGATGGGCGTCAACGACGACAAGTACGACGGCAGCCAGAACATCATCTCGAACGCCTCCTGCACCACGAACTGCCTCGGTCCGTTCGCCAAGGTCCTGAACGACGAGTTCGGTATCAAGCAGGGCCTGATGACCACCGTGCACGCCTACACCCAGGACCAGAACCTGCAGGATGCGCCGCACAAGGACCTGCGTCGCGCTCGCGCCGCCGCCATCAACATCGTGCCGACCTCGACCGGTGCCGCCAAGGCCATTGGTCTGGTCCTCCCGGAGCTGAAGGGCAAGCTGGACGGCTACGCCCTGCGTGTGCCGATCCCCACCGGTTCGATCACCGACCTGACCGCGACCCTGAACAAGGCCGCGACCGTCGACGAGATCAACGCCGCCATGAAGGCCGCCGCCGAGGGACCGCTCAAGGGCATCCTGAAGTACTACGACCAGCCGATCGTCTCCTCGGACATCGTCACCGACCCGCACAGCTCGCTGTTCGACGCCGGCCTGACCAAGGTCATCGGCGATCAAGTGAAGGCCGTGTCCTGGTACGACAACGAGTGGGGCTACTCCAACCGTCTGGTCGACCTCATCGGTCTCGTCGGCAAGTCGCTCTGACCCCATGGCTGTACGCACTCTCGAAGACCTCCTCGGCGAAGGCGTCGAAGGCCGCGGCGTTCTGGTCCGATCGGATTTCAACGTTCCCCTCGAGAACGGCGAGATCACCGATCCGGGCCGCATCATCGCCAGCGTCCCCACACTGTCGAAGCTGATCGACGCCGGCGCGAAGGTGATCATCACCGCGCACCTCGGCCGCCCGAAGGGCGAGCCGGACCCGGCGCTGTCACTGGCGCCGGTCGCGGCCCGGCTGTCGCAGGAGTTGGGCCGCAACGTCCAGCTCGCCGGCGACGTCGTCGGCACCGATGCGCTGGCACGGGCCGAAGGCCTCACCGACGGCGACGTCCTCCTGCTGGAGAACATCCGGTTCGACCCGCGCGAGACCAGCAAGGACGACGCCGAGCGAGAGCAGCTCGCCACGGCGCTGGTCGAACTGGTCGGCGACGACGGCGCCTTCGTGTCCGACGGATTCGGTGTGGTCCACCGCAAGCAGGCGTCGGTCTACGACGTGGCGAAGCTGCTGCCGTCGTACGCCGGTGACCTGGTCGCCACCGAGGTGGACGTTCTGCAGAAGATCACCACCGATGTGACCCTGCCCTACGCCGTGGTGCTCGGCGGTTCGAAGGTCTCCGACAAGCTCGGCGTCATCGAAGCGCTCGCACCCAAGGTCGACACCCTGGTGATCGGCGGCGGCATGGCCTTCACCTTCATCAAGGCGCAGGGCAGTCCGGTCGGCGACTCGCTGCTGCAGGAGGACATGATCGACACCTGCAAGGACCTCCTGGACCGGTTCGGCGACGTGATCCACCTGCCGCACGACATCGTGGTGGCCGACAAGTTCGCCGCCGACGCCGACACGTCCGTGGCGTACACCCGCGACGGTTTCACCGAGGGCATGGGCCTGGACATCGGTCCGGGCACGGTCGAGCGCTTCTCCACGGTGCTGCGGGCCGCCAAGACGATCTTCTGGAACGGCCCGATGGGTGTGTTCGAGTTCGAGAAGTTCGCCGCCGGCACCCGTGGTGTGGCCGAGGCGATCGTCGACGCCACCAAAGACGGCGCCTACAGCGTCGTCGGCGGCGGCGATTCGGCGGCGGCGGTCCGCTCGTTCGGTCTGCCCGACGACGCGTTCTCGCACATCTCCACCGGTGGCGGCGCTTCGCTGGAGTACCTCGAAGGCAAGGAACTGCCGGGCCTGGCCGTTCTGGATCAGGGGAACTGATGGCGACCCGTAAGCCGCTGATCGCCGGCAACTGGAAGTGCAATCTGAACCACCTCGAGGCCATCGCCCTGGTGCAGAAGATCGCGTTCGCCCTGCCGGACAAGTACTTCGAGAAGGTCGACGTGACGGTGATCCCGCCGTTCACCGACATCCGTTCGGTGCAGACGATCGTCGACGGCGACAAGCTGCTGCTCACCTACGGTGCGCAGGATCTGTCCGAACACGACTCCGGCGCCTACACGGGTGAGATCAGTGGGGCCTTCCTGGCGAAGCTCGGCTGCACGTTCGTGGTGGTCGGCCACTCGGAACGTCGTTCGCTGCACGGCGAGACGAACGAGGTCGTCCTGGCGAAGACGAAGGCGGCTCTGCGCCACGACCTGACCCCGATCGTCTGCATCGGGGAGGGACTGGAGGTCCGTGAGGCCGGGGAGCACGTCGCCTACAACGTCGACCAGCTGAAGGCCTCGCTGGCCGGGCTGACGCCCGCCGAGATCGGCAAGGTCGTCGTGGCCTATGAACCGGTCTGGGCGATCGGCACCGGTCGTGTCGCCAGCGCTCAGGACGCGCAGGAGGTGTGTGCGGCCGTCCGCGGCGCACTCGCCGAGCTCGCCGACCAGGCCACCGCCGACTCGGTGCGAATCCTGTACGGCGGCAGCGTGAACGCCAAGAACGTCGGCGACATCGTCGGTCAGAACGATGTGGACGGCGCCCTCGTGGGCGGTGCCTCGCTGAAGGCTGACGAGTTCGCGCAGCTGTCGGCGATCGCCGCGGGCGGTCCGCTGCTCTGACCCGCCGGGTGCCGGGAGCCTGCGAGCGGGCCCGATAAGAGGCAGCCGGACGCCCATCGCGTAGACTGGGGCAGGTCGCCCGGACTTCCCCGGAAGTCGGGTGGCCTGCCACAGTTCATCTCACCGAACAGGACCGTCGACTCGTGACCATCGCGCTCTCCATCGGCTTGATCATCACCAGCGTGCTGCTGATCGTTCTGGTGCTGCTGCATCGTGCCAAGGGTGGCGGTCTGTCCTCGCTGTTCGGCGGCGGCGTCCAGTCCAGCCTCTCCGGTTCGTCGGTCGTGGAGAAGAACCTCGACCGCATCACGATCTTCACCGGCCTGCTCTGGCTGATCTTCATCATCGGCTACGGCCTCAAGATCAAGTACTCCTGATCTGATCGCGCGGTGGTTCGCCGCGCAGGATTCCCGCGGCGGCGCGATACTGGAGCCTATGGCTCCCGACTCGACTGCACCGACGACCACTGAACCCGCTCCGATCGATCGAGCGACCGTCGAGCAGGCGATCCACACGCCGATGATCGACCACATCAAGGTCGACGACTCCGGCCGCGCGGCCACCGAGCCGCTGCGCGAAGACATCCGGTTCCTCGGCGGTCTCCTCGGCGACATCATCCGTTCGCAGTCCGGTGAGGCCACCTTCGACCTGGTGGAGAACTCCCGTAAGGACGCGTTCGCGATCCGTTACTCCGAGAAGAGCCGCGACGAGCTCGCCCAGCGCTACCTCACCCCCTCGGTGCACGAGCTGATGCCGGTGATCCGGGCGTTCTCGAACTTCGCGCTGCTGGCCAACCTGGCCGAGGACCTGCATCGTGAACGCCGCCGGCGCGTGCACCTGCTGGCCGGCGATCCGCCGGTGCCGTCGAGTCTGGCGGCGACCTATCGGAAGCTCTCGGACGCGGACCTGCCCGGCGACGCGGTGGGGAGGGCTCTGGCCCATGGTGGTGCCGTTCCCGTCATCACCGCGCATCCCACCGAGACCCGCCGCCGCAGCGTCTTCGACGCCCAGAACCGCATCACCGAACTGATGCGGCTGCGCAGCCGCACCGAACTCACGCCCACCGAGCACGATCGCGTCGACCGCGAGATCTCGCAGCAGATCCTCATGCTGTGGCAGACAGCGCTCATCCGGTTGCGGCGGCTGACCATCGCCGATGAGATCAGCACCGGTCTGCGCTACTACGACGCCTCCTTCTTCGAGGTGATCCCGCAGCTGAACCGGGACGTCCGGGAAGCCCTCACGGCCGCCTATCCGTCGGCCGGCCTGTCGGGTCTGTCGATGGTGACGATGGGCTCGTGGATCGGCGGCGACCGTGACGGCAACCCGTTCGTCACCGGCGAGGTCGTGAGGGACGCGACGACGAGGGCCGCGTCCACCGCGGTGCGTCATCATCTCGACGAGGTCGTCATGCTGCGTCATGAACTGGCCATGTCGTCGCGACTCGTCAGCCCGATCACCGCGGATCTGCGGGCCTTGAGCGGTGTGGCCGCCGAGGACGACGACGAGCCGTTCCGGTCGGCGCTCGCGACGGTGCGTGCCCGGCTCGCCGCGACCGGACGGGAACTCCTGGGCGACGACTTCCTCACTCCGGAGGAGCGTGGCTGGGCCGCGGGCGCCGAGCCGTACCCCGATGCGGCGGGCTTCCTCGCCGACCTGGACGTGATCGATGCGGCGCTGCGGGCGGTGGCCGACGACACCGTCGCCGACAACCGGCTGGGTCGCCTGAGGGAGGCCGTGCGGACGTTCGGCTTCCATCTGTCGAGCCTGGACATGCGGCAGAACTCGGAGACGCACGAAGAGGTGATCAGTGAGCTCCTCGACTGGGCCGGCGTGTGCCCCGACTACACGGCGCTGACCGAGGATGAGCGGATCGAGGTGCTGACCGAAGAACTGCGGTCACGCCGGCCGTTGACCACGCCGGATGCCACGCTCAGCGACCTGGCCGCCAAGGAGCTCGGCGTGGTGCGGGCGGCGGCGGAGGCGACGGCGCGGTTCGGGCCGGCCGCCGTCCCCAACTACATCATCAGCATGTGCCAGTCGGTCTCGGACATGCTCGAGGCGCTGGTGCTGCTCAAGGAGGCCGGACTCTACGGCCTGGACGGCGACGACCGGCCGGCCTGCGGGGTCCGGGTGATCCCGCTGTTCGAGACGATCGAAGACCTGCAGGCGGGCGCCGGGATCATCACGGCCGCGTTGGCCGTGCCGGAGTACCGGGCCCTCGTCACCGCACAGCAGGGCACCCAGGAGGTGATGCTCGGATACTCGGACTCGAACAAGGACGGCGGCTATCTGGCGGCGAACTGGGCGCTCTACCGCGCCGAACTCGACCTGGTGGCGGCCGCCCGGGAGGCCGACATCCGTCTGCGCCTGTTCCACGGTCGTGGCGGCACCGTCGGTCGCGGCGGCGGCCCCAGCTACGAAGCGATCCTGGCGCAGCCGCCGGGCGCCGTGCAGGGTGCCCTCCGGCTCACCGAACAGGGTGAGGTGATCGCCGCCAAGTACGCCGAACCGGTGAGTGCCCGGCGGAACCTGGAGACCCTGGTGTCGGCCACCCTGGAGTCGACGCTTCTGGACACCGAGGGCCTCGACGGCGACTCGGAGGAGGCGTACAGCGTCCTCGACGAACTCGCGGCGCTGGCCCGTGAGGCGTACAGCGATCTGGTGCACCGGACCCCGGGATTCGTGGAGTACTTCACCCAGTCGACCCCGCTCTCGGAGATCGGTGCCCTCAACATCGGCAGCCGCCCCACGTCCCGCAAGCAGACCACCGCGATCTCGGACCTGCGGGCGATCCCGTGGGTGCTCTCGTGGACGCAGTGCCGTGTGATGCTTCCCGGCTGGTACGGCACCGGCAGTGCGATCGAACGGTGGGTCAACGGCGACGCCTCCCGCCTGGAACGGCTCTCCGACTACTACCGGCGCTGGCCGTTCTTCCAGTCGGTGATGTCCAACATGGCGCAGGTGCTCGCCAAGTCGGACATGGGACTGGCCGAGCGGTACAGCGAGCTGGTGCCCGACGAGGCGCTCCGGGACCGCGTGTTCACGAAGATCGTCGACGAGCACATCCGGACCCTGGACATGTACGCGAAGATCACCGGCACCGACGACCTGCTGGTCGACAACGCGGCACTCAAGCGTTCGGTCTACAACCGGTTCCCGTATCTCGAGCCGCTGAATCTCATGCAGGTGGAGTTGCTCAAACGGTTCCGCGCGGGAGAGGACACCCCGGAGATCCGTCGCGCCATCCAGCTCACGATGAACGGTCTCGCGACCGCGCTGCGCAACAGCGGCTAGCTGTTCTTCCCCGTGAGGTTGGGAACGCGGTCGGCGGGGACTTGGCCTCCGATGCCGGTATGGGGTCGGTGATGATTGTAGTGATGAAGCCAGTCGACGTAGGTTGCTGCGCGGGCTTCCTCGCTTGAGTAGATGTGGGCGTAGGCCCATTCGGTGGCCAGTGTGCGGTTGAATCGTTCGACTTTGCCGTTAGTTTGCGGCCGGTACGGGCGCGTGTACCGGTGCGTGGTCTTCTCGCCGAGGGTTTTGTTGAACAGTGTCGAGCGGTAGCAGGAACCGTTGTCGGTCATCACCGCGGTCACGATGATCCCGTTGGCGGCGAAGAACGTCTTGGCCCGTAGCCAGAATCCGGCGGCGGTCTCTTTGCGTTCGTCGTCGAGGATCTCGCTGTAAGCCAGCCGGGAATGGTCATCGACCGCGTGGTGCAAGAACGCGTACCCGCGGCCCTTCCTACCGTTGTTGCGGTTGCCGATCGTGCGCCCGAGCATGCGATGACCACCACCATCAGGGATCCTGCCGAGTTTCTTGATGTCGACGTGCACGAGCTGACCGGGCTCATCGACCTCATACCGGTGTGGTGCAGGCTTGCGTACGGCCAACCCGGTCGCCTGGTCCAGGTGCGCCAGCAGCGGCATTCTGGTAGCGGGCCAGGACCCGCCCGACGGTCGAACGGGCGATCTGCAGGTGATAGGCGATCCGGTGTGGACCCCAGCGGCGAGTGAACCGCAACCCGATGATCCGGCGTTCGAGCCTGCGGGAGATTCGTTGCGGACAGCGCCGCGGACGCGATGATCGATCAGTCAGTGGCAGGCCGGCCCGATACCGATCAGCCCATCGCTTAGCAGTCGATGGTGAGCACTGGAATCGTTCAGCAGCTCGCCGCAACGGCCAACCGTCCTCGACGATCAGAACAGCAAGACGACGACGCCCCTCGGGGGTCAAGGGTGCATTAGCGTGAGTCACGAAGGCCTCCGTGGTGTGGAACTGAGTTGTGGTAACCCAAATCCTGCCCGGAGGCCTTCGCCTACCTCACACGTTCACAACGTCCCGGGGAAGAACAGCTAGCGCGCTCTCGCTTCGAACGGACACACCGTGCTCGCTTCGACAGGCTCAACGAGCGTTGCACGGCTGCACGCTCCTTGAGCTTGTCGAAAGGAGCCGAAGCGACTAGCGCAGCAGGCTCGCCGATTCCCGGTCGAGGAACCAGACGGTGCGCTCGGTGCCGTGCGCTCCGGCGCACGGCCAGTCGTCGCGAGAGGCCCCGGCGTGGGCTGCGGCCACCGCTTCAGCCTTCGCCTCGCCGGTGGCCAGGAACCACACTTCGCGGGACCGGTCGATCACCGGGAAGGTGAGCGAGATGCGCCGCGGCGGCGGCTTCGGCGAGTCGGTCACCGCCACCACCTCTAAAACTGACGGACGTTGTTGACAGTTGGGTCTTCCGGATGGGAAGGAAGACTGCATGACATCATCTGAACGCGATCTCGAGCGCCGAGCCAAGCACAAGCTGGCCGTGCTGCGTCATGCCGAGGAGGTCTCCGGCAGCGTCGCAGCCACGTGCCGCTACTACGGGATCTCGAGGACCTGCTTCTACAAGTGGCATCGCCGCTACGAAGAAGAAGGCTTCGAGGGGCTCAAGGACCGCTCCAGCGTCCCTCACCACCAGCCGAACAAGACCGACCCGGAGGTGATCGAGAAGATCCTCTGGCTGCGCCAGCAGTATCACTTCGGCCCCCATCGGATCTCGATGTACCTGAAGCGGTACCACGACATCACGATCAGCCCGTCCGGGGTCTGGCGGATCCTCAACAAGGTCGGGCTGAGCCGGCTGCCGGCATCGCAACGCTACAAACGCACCCAGACCCGGTGGAAACGCTACGAGAAGCAACGCCCCGGCCACCAGCTCCAGGTCGACGTGAAGTTCATCGAACCGCTGGGCCAGAGGGGGAAGAAGAAGCGTTACTACCAGTACACCGCGATTGACGACTGCACCCGCATCCGGGTGCTGCGCGCCTACCCGCGCAACGACCAGAAAATCGCGATCCAGTTCATAGACCACGTACTCTCCAAGCTGCCGTTCCAGGTCGAGCAGGTGCAGACCGACAACGGGCAGGAGTTCGGCCAAGCGTTCCACTGGCATCTGCTCGACAAGGGCATCAACCACGTCAAGATCCGACCCCGCACACCACGCTTGAACGGAAAGGTGGAGCGATCTCACCGGATCGATTCCGAAGAGTTCTACCGGCTCCTCGAAGGCGAGGTCATCGACGACGCCAACCTGTTCGCCGAACGACTCCAGCAATGGGAAGACCATTACAACTACGATCGACCACACGGCGCCCTCGGCGGGCAAACACCCTACGAACGACTCAAAGCCAAAGCACGAGACCCCCTGTCATAGGCCTCCGTCAGTTGCACAGCTAGCGCGCTCTCGCTTCGAACGGACACACCGTGCTCGCTTCGACAGGCTCAACGAGCGTTGCACGGCTGCACGCTCCTTGAGCTTGTCGAAAGGAGCCGAAGCGACTAGCGCAGCAGGCTCGCCGATTCCCGGTCGAGGAACCAGACGGTGCGCTCGGTGCCGTGCGCTCCGGCGCACGGCCAGTCGTCGCGAGAGGCCCCGGCGTGGGCTGCGGCCACCGCTTCAGCCTTCGCCTCGCCGGTGGCCAGGAACCACACTTCGCGGGACCGGTCGATCACCGGGAAGGTGAGCGAGATGCGCCGCGGCGGCGGCTTCGGCGAGTCGGTCACCGCCACCACCGGTGACGACCGCTCGGCAGTGGCCGCCGTGTGCGGGAACAGCGAGTTGATGTGTCCTTCCGGCCCCATGCCGAGAAGGTGGACGTCGAACACCGTGTGATCGCCGATCAGGTCGCGGTACGCCGCGGCCGCAGCCTCGATGTCGTCGCCGAACGCGCCGTCGCTGGCGGCCATCGGATGGACCCGTGCCGGATCGACCGGCACGTGGTCGAGCAGGGCGTCGCGGGCCTGTCCCTCGTTGCGTTCGGGATCGTCGGCCGGCACGAACCGTTCGTCGCCCCAATACAGGTCCACGCGCTGCCAGTCGATTCCCGGCCGGTCCGCGAGTGTGCGGAGCAGCGCGATGCCGACGGTCCCGCCGGTGAGCGCGATCGTGGCGGTGCCGCGCGCGTCCTGCGCGCGGCGGACGGCGTCGGCGAACCGGGCCGCCGCGGTGGCGGTGAGGACGTCGGCGTCGTCGAAGACCAGGGTCTCGAGTTCGCCGCCCATCACTTCTCCCGCTTGAGACCGGACAGGCCGAGCAGGGCCTGGTGGTAGATCTCGTCGCCTTCGAGGCGCCGGAGCTCCTCGGCGAGACATTCGGCGGTGGTGCGGCGCTGGAACGGTGCGCGACCGTCCGGGTGCCCGGTGCTGCGCAGCACGCCGCCCTGACTGTCGACGGTCATCTCCAGTTCGCCGTCCGAGCGGGTCAGCACGATCGCCCAGTCGCCGGTCGTGCGGGTGACCGGCACCTTCAGCTCCTTGTGCAGCCAGCCGCCGAACAGGTCGATTCCCGGATTGTCGGCCGGTCCCTGCACGAGCGCCGAGGTCACCTTGGTGTGCGGCGGACGGTCCATCGCGGAGGCGAGCATGGCGCGCCACGGCGTGATCGACGACCATGCGAGGTCGGTGTCACCGGTCGAGTAGCCCTTGCGGCGAGACTCCAGGAAGTCGGCGGGCTTGGCGGCCGCACGCGCATCGGTGATGCGGCGGGTCGCGAGGCTGCCGAGCCGGTCCTGTGCCGGCTTGTCGGGCGCATCGCCGGGCCACCAGGTGACGACGGGCGTGTCCGGCAGCAGGAACGGGGTCACGACGGCATGCGCGTGATCGGCGAGTTTGCCTTCCATCGCGAGCACCACGACCTCCGAGGCGCCGGCGTCACCGCCGACACGGATCTGGGCGTCGAGCTTCGACTTGTGGCGCCGGTCGCCGCGCGTCACCACGATCACGCGGCAGGGATGTTCACGACTCGCGTCGTTGGATGCGGCGACGGCGGCCTCGGCCTCGTCGCCCGGTGCCACATCGATGATCAGGGTCAGCACGCGGCCGATGGTGATCTCGCCACCGCGGCTGCGCATGCGGACCAGTTTCTTGCTGACCTCCTGGGTGGAGGTATCGGGAAGATCGACGATCATCGCAGCCTCCTCACGGCCGTCGCCAGGCGCGCCCGGTGCGCGCCATCATCTGGTCGGCGGACTTCGGGCCCCAGGTGCCGGCCTCGTACTTCTCCGGCTTGCCGGAGGATGCCCACTGGTCGAGCACGGGATCGAGGATCTGCCAGCTGAGCTCGACCTCCTCGTTGACCGGGAACAGCGACGGCTCGCCCAGCAGAACGTCCAGCAGGAGTCGTTCGTAGGCTTCCGGCGAGCTCACGGTGAAGGCCTCGCCGTAGCTGAAGTCCATGTTGACGTCGCGGACCTCCATGCTGGTGCCGGGCACCTTCGAGCCGAAACGCAGGGTGACGCCCTCGTCGGGCTGGATCCGGATGACCAGCGCGTTCTGGCCGAGCTCCTGGGTCATGGAGTCGTCGAACGGCAGGTGCGGGGCCCGCTTGAAGACCAGCGCGATCTCGGTGACGCGGCGGCCCAGCCGCTTGCCGGTCCGCAGATAGAAGGGCACCCCGGCCCATCGGCGGGTGTCCACTTCGACGGCGATCGCGGCGAAGGTCTCGGTGGTCGACGTGGGGGAGAAGCCCTCGTCCAGCAGGCCGACGACCTCCTCGGAGCCCTGCCAGCCCGGACCGTACTGGCCGCGGGCGGAGTTCTCCGGGATCGGTTCGATGTTGCGCACCGACGAGAGCACCTTGATCTTCTCGGTCTGCAACTGGTGCGAGGAGAACGAGATCGGCTCCTCCATCGCGACCAGCGCGAGGAGCTGCAGCAGGTGGTTCTGGATCACGTCGCGGGCGGCGCCGATGCCGTCGTAGTAGCCGGCGCGACCGCCCAGGCCGATGTCCTCGGCCATGGTGATCTGGACGTGGTCGATGCTCTGGGCGTTCCAGACCGGCTCGAACAGCTGGTTGGCGAAGCGCAACGCGAGGATGTTCTGAACGGTCTCCTTGCCGAGGTAGTGATCGATGCGGAACACCGACTCCTCGGGAAAGACGCTGTTGACGAGGGCGTTGAGCTCCTTCGCCGATTCGAGGTCGTGTCCGAACGGCTTCTCGATGACCACGCGCCGCCACGAATCGGGGCCGGTCGGCTCGGCCATGTCAGTGCGGCGCAGTTGGTTGAGAACCGTCGGAAACGCCTTCGGCGGGATCGCCAGATAGAACGCGTAGTTGCCGTCGGTGCCCCGCTCGTGGTCGAGGGCCGTGAGGGTCTCGTTCAGGGTGTCGAAGGCGGCGTCGTCCTCGAAGGAGCCCTCCACGAAGCGGATGCCCTTGGCCAGGCGATTCCACATCTCCTCACGGAACCCCGTGCGGCAGTTCTCCTTGACGGCTTCCTTCACCGTGGCGGCGAAGTCCTCGTGACTCCATTCGCGGCGGGCGAAGCCGACCAGCGCGAAGCTCGGCGGCAGCAGACCGCGATTGGCCAGGTCGTACACGGCGGGCATCAGCTTCCGGCGCGACAGATCGCCTGTCACACCGAAGATCACCAGCGCCGACGGCCCGGCGATCTGCGGCAGCCGCCGATCGTTCGGATCACGGAGCGGATTGGTCCACGCGGCCTTGCTGTTCTTCGGCGCTGAGGTTTTCGACCCTGGGGTGGTCTTCGACGTTGCGGCCACGGCTTCAGGCACCGCCGAGCTGGGCGGAGGTCGCGGTGAGCAGCTCGTCCCAGGCCACCTGGAACTTGTCCACGCCTTCGTTCTCCAGGACCTCGAAGACGTCCGGCAGATCGACTCCGACGGCCGTGAGCGAGTCGAACACCTCCCGGGACGGGCCCTCCTGGCCGACGATCGACTCGGTGTCGACCCAGCCGTGGTCGGCGAAGGCGTCCATGGTCTTGCCCGGCATGGTGTTCACCGTGTCGGGTGCGACCAGTTCGCTGACGTAGAGGGTGTCGGGGTAGTCGGGGTTCTTGGTGCCGGTGGACGCCCACAGCGGCCGCTGGGCACGCGCGCCGTGCGCCGCGAGGTCGGGGAAGCGGACCTCCTTCTGGAAGGTCTCCTGGTAGGCGGCGTATGCCAGACGGGCGTTGGCCAGCCCGGCCTTGCCGCGCAGTGCCAGGGCCTCCGGAGTGCCGATCTTCTCCAGCCGGGCGTCGATCTCGGTGTCCACGCGCGAGACGAAGAACGACGCGACCGACTCGATCGTGCCGATGTCGTGACCGTTGCGCAGCGCCTGATCCAGGCCGTCCAGGTAGGCGTCCATCACCTCCCGGTAGCGGTCCACCGAGAAGATCAGGGTCACGTTGACGCTGATGCCCTCGGCGAGCACGCGGGCGATCGCCGGAATGCCGGCCTTGGTCGCCGGAATCTTGATGAGTGCGTTCGGGCGGTCCACCAGTTTCCACAGCGCGATCGCCTGATCGACGGTCTCGTCGGTCTTGTGCGCCAGCCGCGGATCGACCTCGATCGACACGCGTCCGTCCACACCGTCGGTGGCGTCGAAGACGGGCGCGAACACGTCGCACGCCGACCGGACGTCGTCGGTGGTGATCGCGGTGATGACGGCGTCCACGTCGGCGCCCTGCTTGGCGAGCTCGGCGATCTGATCGTCGTAGGTGTCGGCCTTGGCGATCGAGTTCTGGAAGATCGCCGGATTGGTCGTCACGCCGCTGACCGAATGGGTGTCGATCTGCTCCTGCAGGCCGCCCGAGGCGATCAGGTCACGGGACAGGTCGTCGAGCCACACCGAGACGCCGGCCTCGGAGAGTTCAGCGAGCTTCGGATTCTGGGCCATGGGTCGTCTCCTCGGTGATGTCCGGTGGGGTGTCTGCCGTGAACGCTACTTGCCGAGGAGCCGCTTCGCGGCCGCTGTGACCGCGTCGGCGGTGATGCCGAACTTCTCGTACAGCGTCTGGTACGGCGCGGACGCGCCGAAGTGCTCGAGGGACACGATCTCGCCGGGCGCCGTGCTGATGCCGGCGCCGCCGTTGACGATGCGGTACCAGGACATGGCGATGCCGGCCTCGACGGCGACGCGGGGAACGCCGGCCGGCAGGACGTCGTCGCGGTACGACTGGTCCTGCTCGTCGAACCATTCGACGCATGGCATCGAGACCACGCGGGCGGCGATGTTCTGCTCGGCCAGCGCGGCGCGGGCCTCGACGGCCAGCGACACCTCGGAGCCGGTGCCGATCAGCACGACGTCCGGCGTGCCGTCGGTGTCGGCGAGCACATAGCCACCCTTGCTGACACCGTCGACGGAGGTGCCCTCCAGAACCGGCACGTTCTGCCGGGTCAGGGCCAACGCGACCGGACGGTCGCGGCGACCGAGCAGTTCACGCCAGGCGTGCGCCGTCTCGTTGGCGTCGGCGGGACGCACCACGTCGAGGTTGGGGATGGCGCGCAGCGCGGCGAGGTGCTCCACCGGCTGGTGGGTGGGGCCGTCCTCACCGAGGCCGATCGAGTCGTGGGTCCACACGTAGACCGGGTCGATCTCCATCAGCGCGGCGAGGCGCACCGCCGGACGCATGTAGTCGGCGAACTGCAGGAACGTGCCGCCGTAGGCGCGGGTGGGGCCGTGCAGCACGATGCCGTTGAGGATGGCGCCCATCGCATGCTCGCGGATGCCGAAGTGCAGGGTGCGACCGTACGGCTCGGCACTCCAGGTGGAGGTGCTGATCGAGGTCGGGCCGAACGACGGCTGGCCGGGCATGGTCGTGTTGTTCGAGCCGGCCAGGTCGGCCGAGCCGCCCCACAGTTCCGGCAGCACATCGGCGAGCGCCTCGAGCACCTTGCCCGACGCCGAACGCGTCGCCAGGTCCTTGTCGCCGACCTTCCAGGCCGGCAGCGAGTCGGCCCAGCCGTTCGGAAGGGTGTGGCTCTGCAGACGGTCGAACAGGTGCTTCCGGTCCGGATTCGCCGACGCCCAGGCGTCGAACGCGGTCTGCCACTGGGCACGGGCGTTCTTGGCGCGGTCGCCGAGTTCGCGGGTGTGGGCGATGACCTCGTCGGACACCTCGAAGCTCTTGTCGGGGTCGAAGCCGAGGATCTCCTTGGTCTTGGCGACCTCTTCGACAC
This sequence comes from Gordonia sp. (in: high G+C Gram-positive bacteria), assembly GCF_047600565.1. Taxonomy (GTDB): domain Bacteria; phylum Actinomycetota; class Actinomycetes; order Mycobacteriales; family Mycobacteriaceae; genus Gordonia. Next base: position 942,826 of record NZ_JASGKN010000001.1, on the reverse strand, counting down.
CGAGCGCACTGCCGTGCGAGGCGCCGGTGTTCATCTTGTCCGGTGCCGGCCACGCGATGATGGTGCGGAGAAGGATGATCGACGGCTTGTCGGTGACGGCCTTGGCCGCCTCGATCGCCTGCTCGATGGCGACGACGTCTTCGCCGCCCTCCACCTTCTGCACGTGCCAGCCGTACGCCTCGTAGCGTGCGGCGGTGTCCTCGGTGAGGGCGATGTGCGTGTCGTCCTCGATGGAGATGTGGTTCTGGTCGTAGAAGACGATCAGATTGCCGAGCTGCTGGGTGCCGGCGAGCGACGACGCCTCGGAGGTGACGCCCTCTTCGATGTCGCCGTCGGAGGCGATCACGTAGATCTCGTGATCGAACGGGCTCTGGCCGGGCGCGGCGTCCGGATCGAACAGGCCGCGCTCGCGGCGGGATGCCATCGCCATGCCGACGGCCGAGGCGAGACCCTGGCCGAGGGGGCCGGTGGTGATCTCCACGCCCTTGGTGTGGTGGTACTCCGGATGGCCCGGCGTGAGCGAGCCCCAGGTGCGCAGCGCCTTGAGGTCGTCGAGCTCGAGACCGAAACCGCCGAGGTACAGCTGGATGTACTGGGTGAGGCTCGAATGGCCGCACGACAGGACGAAGCGGTCGCGGCCGACCCATTCGGGGTCGGCGGGGTCGTGGCGCATCACGCGCTGGTACAGCGTGTAGGCCAGCGGGGCGAGGCTCATGGCCGTGCCCGGGTGGCCGCTGCCGCAGTGCTGGACCGCGTCCGCGGCCAGCAGCCGGGCGGTGTCGACGGCCCGGCTGTCGACGGCCGTCCAATCGGAGGGGTAGACCTGCTTGGTCAGCTCGCGAATCTCGTCTGTATCGGCCACGATCGGGAAGACTCCTGTGTATTGAGGCGTGCGGTGTCTCCAGCCTAGCGGCCCGGATTCGGGTGTGGGGACCGGGAGGGATACCATCGTGGACGAGCAGCGGCCCCGCTCGAGGAACCCGGGATCGTCCCCGGCGTGTTCGGTGTCCGGCGGCCTGCGGATTAAGGAGACCGGACGTTGAAGATCGGGGAAAGCGTGAACTCACGCGCTTCCGTCGGCGGCGACTCGCCGCAGACTCCGGTTTCCGGCTCCGATGCCGCTCCCGCCACGGGTGCGGCACGGGTCAAGGCCACTCTTCTGGCCTACATCGCGCTCACCAAACCCCGCGTGATCGAGTTGCTGCTGGTGTCCACCATCCCGGTGATGCTGCAGGCCCACCGCGGTCACGTCGACATCGGACTGATCCTGATCACGGTGGTCGGCGGCTGGATGGGCGCCGCGAGCGCCAACAGCCTGAACATGGTGGCCGACGCCGACATCGACCAGAAGATGAAGCGGACCCAGCGCCGTCCGCTGGCCCGTCACGCCGTTCCGGTGCGCAACGCACTGATCTTCGGTGTGGTGCTGGCCGTCGCGTCGTTCCTGGTCCTGTACTTCGGTACGGGTGACAAGTGGCTGCCGCCGGTCCTGGTCATGATCACGATCGCCTTCTACGTCGGCGTGTACACGCTGATCCTGAAGCGCCGCACCTGGCAGAACGTGATCTGGGGCGGCGCAGCGGGCTGCATGCCGGCCCTCGTCGGCTGGGCCGCCGTGACCGGCGATCTGAGCTGGCAGCCGGTCGTGATGTTCCTGGTGGTGTTCTTCTGGACGCCGCCGCACACCTGGGCACTGGCGATGCGCTACCGCGAGGACTACCGCGCCGCCGGCGTCCCCATGCTGCCGGTGATCGCCTCCGACGAGAAGGTCACCAAGCAGATCCTCGTCTACACGGTGCTCACCGTCATCACCTCACTGTTCCTGATCCCGGTGACCAGCTGGATCTACCTGTCGGTGGCCCTCCTGTCGGGCGCCTGGTTCACCTGGTGCGTGGTGAAGCTGTACGTGCAGACCCGCCGCGGCGCGGAAGTGAAGCCGCTCAAGATCTTCCTGCAGTCCAACGAGTACCTCGCGCTGCTGTTCTGCGGTCTGGCCGTCGACGCCGTGCTCGATCTGCCGACCATCGCGTCCTACTTCTGACCTTCTGCGGGGCGATCGAGGATCACCCCGGCAGCAGGACGGTGGTGCCCGTGGTCCGGCGGGCCTCGAGGTCGCGGTGCGCCCGCTCGGCGTCGACGAGCCGGTACGCCTGCCCGACGGTGACGGTGACCGAACCGTCGGCGAGAGCCCCCAGATAGTCGCCGGCCCGCCAGGCGAGCTCGTCGGGTGCAGCGATGAAGTGGGCGAGCGTCGGCCGGGTGACCGACAGCGATCCGAGCGCGTTGAGCCGTTGCAGATCGAACGGCGGCACCGGACCGCTGGCCGCACCGAACAGCACGACCGTCCCGCGGATCGCGGTGGCGGCGAGGGACTGTTCGAAGGTGGCTGCACCGACACCGTCGTAGACGACCGGAACCCCGAGTCCGCCGATCAGGTCGCGCACACGAGCGGCGAGGTCGTCCCCGTACCGCAGCACTTCGGCGGCGCCCGCCGCACGCGAGAGCGCCTCCTTGCGGTCGTCGGAGACGGTCGTGATGACGCGCAGGCCCCGGGCGACCGCGAGTTGCGTCAGGATCGATCCCACCCCGCCGGCACCCGCGTGCAGCAGGATCGTGTCACCCGATACGGGGTGGGCACTGCCGTCCAGGAGATAGTGGGCGGTCAGTCCGCGCAGCAGGGATGAGCCGGCGACCTCGTCGCTCACCCCGTCCGGCACCGCGACCGCCCGGGCGGCCGGAACGACCGCGAGATCGGCGTATCCGCCCGGCACATCGCACCAGGCCACCCGATCACCGACCGCATGGGTCGTGACGGCGTCCCCGACGGCCACCACCTCACCGGCACCCTCCAGGCCCGGCACGTAGGGGAGTGGACGCGGGTACATCCCGGCGCGGAAGTAGGTGTCGATGAAGTTCACTCCGGCGGCCCGGACGGCGACCAGCAGATCACCGGGTCCCGGTACCGGATCGGGCAGTGTGGCGGGGACCAGGACGTCCGGCCCGCCCGTCGAGGTGACGGTGATCGCATGCATGCCTCGAGTCTCGCACGCGGTACGGTCTCGGCTCCGCCGGCGGCACGACGCTCCCTGGAGAAGGTGGCTCCGCTGTTCTCCGGCGACTCGGTATCATCGAAGCCATGAGCGAAGAGACCGCGACCCCGACCGTGACCGACGACGCTCCGGTGACCGCGCCGGCGACCGCCCCGGTGCCCGCCGACGTCGTGTCGTCGATCCGCAAGTACGTGGCTTCCGAAGGAGGCAGCGCCAAGGCGGTCCTGCAGCCCATCGGCGAGGCCGGTGTCCGCATCACGCTGGTCGGCGGCCAGGACGGAGCGCTCGGCGACCGGGTGGTTCCCACGCTGGAACAGGCCAAGGCCGTCGTGGCCGAGGTGGACGGTCTCGAGGAGGCCGACGAATGGGATCGCTCGCTGACCTCCACGGTGAGCGTGGCGCCGTCGCACTGGCGCAAGATGGCCGGCTGGGTCGCCGGTCAGAAGCGCTTCCCGCGACCGCGTAACCGCAAGATCCTCGACTGACGCGAATCCTCGACCGGCCCGGTCTCAGTCGGTCAGTTCGATCGTGCGCGCCGCGCCGCGCGCACTGAACAGCAGCCAGCTTGCTCCGATCATCAGGAGCGAGGCGCCGAACATGTGCAGGATCACCAGAACCATCGGCAGGTGCGTGGCGTACTGGATGTAGCCGATCAGACCCTGCAGAAGCACGATGCCGCCGAAGATCAGTGCCGCGCGCTTCATGGCGAGTCCGGCGATCACGGCGAGCAGGATGAGGGCGAAAGCCGCGCCGACGAGAGTCCACACCGCATCGGCGTGCAACTGGCTCGCGTTCGCCGGATCCAGCGAGTTGCGGTGCGCCTTCTCGTCACCGGCGTGCGGTCCGGCTCCCGTGACGACCGTACCGAGGTAGATCGTCACCCAGGTGACCGCGTAGACGGTCCAGGCCAGAGCCACCGCGAGCCGGGCCGGCACCGTCGTCGCGTCGCCCCGGTCGAGCGGCTCGGGCCGGGTGCGGAACACCAGCCACGTCGCCAGCGAGATGATCCCGATGGTGGCGAGGAAGTGCAGTGACACGACCCACGGGTTGAGGTTCGTAAGGACCGTGACGCCGCCGATCACCGCCTGCAGCGGAATGCCGAGCGCGACGACGGTCGCCAGACGGCGTGCGGTGCGATCGACGGGCCGATAGCGCATGGCCGCCACCCACGTGGCGATCGCGATGACCGCGAGGACGAAGGTCAGTGTGCGATTGCCGAACTCGATCACGCCGTGGTAGCTGAGCGGCGGGGTGTACTTGCCGCCGCCGCACTGCGGCCACGTCGGACAGCCGAGCCCGGACCCGGTGAGGCGCACGGCGCCGCCGGTCACCACGAGCAGCACGTTGGCCGCCAGATTCGCGATCGCCCAGCGGTACAGGAACGTCAGCGTGGGAGCGCGGAACCCGAACCAGCCCGACATCGTCGACGAACCACTGCGTGTGTCATTCAAACTTGAACCACCTGACGGCGAGCACGCTGCCGACAGCGGCCCAGATGAGCAGGACGACGACGCCGAACACGTCGAACGACGATTCGGCGGCGCGGGTCAGCGCCTCGGTGAGCGCGCCGGACGGCGTGCACCGGGCGAAGGTGCGGACGGCGCCGGGGACGTGTTCGTCGAAGACGACGAGCCCGGAGAAGGCGAGCAGGACGAACCAGATGAGGTTGCCGAGCGCGAGGACCACCTCGGCCTTCATCGTCCCGCCGAGCAGCAGGCCCAGGGAGGCGAAGGTGATGGTGCCCAGCGCGATGATCACGACACCCATCGCCAGGCCGGCGATCGACGGCCGCCAGCCGAAGGCGAAGCCCAGGCCACCGATGATCAGCATCTGCAGCGCGACCACTCCGACGACGGCGAGGGACTTCCCGGCGATGAGGCCCCATCGCGGGATCGGGGTGGCGCCGAGCCGCTTGAGGGCCCCGTAACGACGGTCGAAGCCGACGGCGATGGCCTGCCCGGTGAAGGCGGTCGACATGATCGCCACCGCCATGATCGCGGGCACGAAGGTGGCGGCCCGGTCGGCGGTGGTGTCGCCGAGCGGTGTGCTCAGCGGGAGCAGGCACAGTCCGACCAGCATGGTGATCGGGATGAACATGGTGAGCAGCAGCTGCTCGCCGTTGCGGAGAAGAAGTGTCAGCTCCATCCGGGTCTGTGCGGCCACCATCGCGCCGACCGAGGCGGGCCGGGGGGCGGGAGTGAACGTGCCGGGTGCGAAGCGGGCGGTCATGAGCGCACCTCTCGCCCGGTCAGTTTCAGGAAGACGTCCTCGAGACTGTCGCTCGCTGCGCTGATCTCGGTCGCCAGGACATCCTGTTCGGCGCACCAGTTCGCCACCGTGGACACCAGGGCGGGGGTGAGGTCCCCGGTGACCGTGTAGGTGCCGGGGGACACCGCGACGCAGTCGTAGCCGGCGCCCAGTGCCTGCCCGAGCGCGGCCGGATCGATCGGCGAGGCCGTGACGATGCGCAGCTTCTCGTGGTCGTGGGCTCGGGTCAGGTCGGCAGGCGTGCCGGCGGCGGCGACGCGTCCGTGGTCGATGATCACGATCTGATCGGCGAGCTGTTCGGCCTCGTCGAGCAGATGGGTGGTCACCAGGACCGAGACGCCGTCGGCGCGCAGACTGGAGATCAGGTCCCACACCAGCAGCCGGGCGTGAGCGTCGAGGCCGGCGGTCGGCTCGTCCAGGAAGACGAGTTCGGGACGGCCGACGAGCGCGCAGGCGAGAGCCAGACGCTGCTGCTGGCCGCCGGACAGCCGGCGGTACGACGTGCCGGCCGCGTCGGACAGGCCCAGGACGTCCAGCAGCCAGCCCGGATCCAGCGGGTCGGCGCTGTAGGAGGCGCAGAGCCGAAGCATCTCCCCGGCCTTGGCGCCCGGGTAGGCGCCGCCGCCCTGCAGCATGACCCCGATCCGTTCCCGGAGACGGTCGTTGTCGGCGATCGGATCGAGGCCGAGGACACGGACCGTGCCGTCGTCGGGAGCGGTGAAGCCTTCGCAGATCTCGACGGTGGTGGTCTTGCCGGCGCCGTTCGGGCCGAGCAGCGCGAGCACCTCGCCGCGGGGCAGAGTGAGGTCCAGGCCGTCGACCGCGGTCACGTCGCCGAAGCGTTTGACCAGTCCGTCGACCGCGACGGCGGGGACGGGATCGGTCGCGGAATGCACGGGCTCAAGAGTAGGCCTGCCGGGGCCGGCGTCCGCGACCGGGTCAGGTGCGTCGCCGGTGTCGCCACCACTGGCGCGTCGGATGGTCGATGAAGAAGAACGCGCTTGTGACCAGGGTCATGAGCAGACCGGTGGCCAGGCCCTGAGCGACCACGAGCGGTGGCGTGTCCGAGCTGGTGGGCATCACGACGACGGCGATGATCGCGGACACGACGACCGTGCCGACGCGGAACCAGCGGGTGGTGGCCCACGCGGCGAGCGGAATGATCGCCCACAGCAGATACCAGGCCTGAACGAACGGGAAGAACACCACGAAGGTCGCCATCGCGATGCCGAGGCCGCCGAGAGGATGGATGCGGCCGGCGATCACGGCGAGCAGCCACCGGATCACGAACAGGCCGGCGATCAGCTGACCGATCGGACGGGCCACATCGAGGATCGCCTGAGTCTGCTCACCGAGGCCCAGCCAGAGCCCGATCCGGCCGGCCACCACCGACAGCAGGGTCGGCATGGACATCCACGAACGGACGATTCCGCCGGTCGACAGCGTCGAGGTCCATCCGAAACCGAGTCCGGTTCCGACGCAGATCCCGATCACCACGACCGCGGTGATGGCACCGGACAGCGCTGCGGCGCGCAGGAGAGCGACGATGGAGGTCCGCGACCGCGCCCACCATTGCGAGACCGGAGCATTGCGCAGCGCGGGGAGCGTCGCGCCCCATCGGACGGCCAGCGCGACTCCGACGAAGCCGAGTGCGAGCGCCGACGCGACCTTGATCATCGTGGAGGCGGCGATCACCGCGATACCGGCGATCAGGATCCAGCCTGCGGCGGAGGGCAGATAGGGCCGTCCGGGTTCGCTGAGTCGGCCGGTGCCGTAGATCGCGCGGAACGACCACTCCATGCCGACCAGCATCATGCCGATCATCAGGGCTTCGTTGTGGATTCCGCCGACGAGATGCAGGATCAGCAGCGGGTTGAGGGCCCCGAGCCAGAGCGCCGCCACCGACGAGACTCCGCAGCGTCGTGCCAGGCGGGGCAGCGCCCAGACGATCAGGCCGACACCGAACAGGGCGACCAGGCGGTGCAGGAAGACGGCTGCAGTGATGTTGTCACCGGTGACACGGGTGATCTGCTCGCCGATCCAGAGGAACAGGGGACCGTACGGCGCCGGAGTGTCCTTCCAGAGATTGGGCACCGAGAGCGTCAGGGGATGGTCGACGCCCAGGCCGCGCATCGGGCTGTACGTGTACGGATCCATGCCGCGGAACGCGATCGCGCTCTGCGCCAGGTACGAGTACACGTCCTTGGACAGCAGCGGCGGCGCCACCAGGAGCGGGGCGATCCACATGACGAGCGTCCGGTCGGCCTGACCTCGGCTCATCCGCCGTGCCGGGCTCCGTCCCTCGGCGACCTCCACCCCGTATCGGCCGATCGCGTAGCGCCCGAGCAGCACCCAGGCGACCACCAGCATCATCGTGCCGCCGATGGAGATCGTCAGGGCGGTGGAGAACATCCGGGACGGCAGCGACAGCAGCCGCATGCCGACGATGGGGTTCTGGAGGACTGGAACCATGCCGGTGCCGAGGGATCCGATCAGGATCAGAACGGCGCCGGTGGTGCCGAACAGCCGGATCCGGCGCAGGCGCTTGTCTTCGAGCGCGTTGAGCGGCCCCACCTCGGATTCGGAGTGGTGCATCCGGGCCAGGGTCACGCCGTAGTCGCCGGTGGCATCGATGTCCGTCGAACGCGGCCTGCTCAGGCCGAGGTAGTCGAGTGCGGGACGCACACCGGGGACATGAGGCACGGATTCGACTGTAGGCGACGGCTGCGCCGGGATCGGCCGGACCCGCGGGACGAGTGGGGGCGGTGTGGCTTAGGCGACCCTTGCTGGAACGCCGGGAACAATTACGACACAATAATGTTGTGAAAAGCGTGGAGGAGCGAAACGACCTGCTCACCGAGCAGTTGACGGAAGGGTCCGGCGCCGACGGCCAGACCCGCGCCGCCGTCGTGTCCCTCCTCGTGGACGAAGGTCCGCTCACCGCCGGCGACATCGCGGAGCGGCTGGGCATCAGTCCCGCCGGCGTCCGCCGCCACCTGGACATCCTGACCGCGGCCGGCGACATCGAGCCCGCCGCCCCCGGATTCGGGAAGGGCGGCCGCGGCCGTCCCGCGAAGTGGTACCAGCTCAGCCCCGCCGGGCGCGGCAAACTGCGGCACGCCTACGACGATCTGGCCGGCGCCGCGCTGCGTAAGCTGCGCGACATCGCCGGCGAGGACGCCGTGCAGAGCTTCGCCGCCGACCGCATCGACGGGATCGTCTCCGAGATCGCCCCGGCCTCGTCGTCGGGCGACGTGGTCGCGACCGTCGAGCAGATCGCGGACGCGCTGACCAGTGCCGGCTACTCGGCCAACACCCGCGAGGTGGGCACCGGCGTGCAGATCTGCCAGCACCACTGCCCGGTGGCGCATGTGGCCGCCGAGTTCCCCGAACTCTGTGAAGCCGAGACCGCCAAGTTCACCGAACTCCTCGGCACACACGTTCAGCGACTGGCCACCATCGCCAACGGCGATTGCGTGTGCACCACGCACGTACCTCTCCACCCGCCACCGGACACCGCGGCTCCCGAACGAACCCTGCCGACACAGCCCACCCATGGAAAGGCCTCACGATGACGGTCACCGATCCCGCCGGCACCACCGCGCCCGGCGCTCCCGCTCTGACGCAGGAGGAGACGATCGCCTCCTTCGACCGCTACGGCTACGGCTGGGCGGACAGCGACGCCGCCGGCGCCTCGGCTCAGCGCGGTCTGTCCGAGGCCGTCGTGCGCGACATCTCGGGCAAGAAGAACGAGCCCGAGTGGATGCTGGAGCAGCGCCTCAAGGCCCTGCGCATCTTCGATCGCCAGCCGATGCCGACGTGGGGCGCCGACCTGGATGGCATCGACTTCGACAACATCAAGTACTTCGTGCGGTCCACCGAGAAGCAGGCCCAGTCGTGGGAAGACCTGCCCGAGGACATCAAGAACACCTACGACAAGCTCGGCATCCCGGAAGCGGAGAAGCAGCGTCTGGTCGCCGGTGTCGCCGCCCAGTACGAGTCCGAGGTCGTCTACCACCAGATCCGCGAGGACCTGGAGGAGAAGGGCGTCATCTTCCTGGACACCGACTCGGGTCTGCGTGAGCACCCCGAACTGTTCCAGGAGTACTTCGGCACCGTCATCCCGGCCGGCGACAACAAGTTCTCCGCCCTCAACACGGCGGTCTGGTCGGGCGGCTCGTTCATCTACGTTCCGCCGGGTGTGCACGTCGACATCCCGCTGCAGGCCTACTTCCGGATCAACACCGAGAACATGGGCCAGTTCGAGCGAACGCTGATCATCGTCGACGAGGGTGCCTACGTGCACTACGTCGAAGGCTGCACCGCGCCGATCTACAAGTCGGACTCGCTGCATTCGGCGGTCGTGGAGATCGTCGTGAAGAAGGGCGGCCGCTGTCGCTACACGACCATCCAGAACTGGTCGAACAACGTCTACAACCTCGTCACCAAGCGGGCGAAGGCGGAGGCCGGCGCCACCATGGAGTGGGTCGACGGCAACATCGGCTCGAAGGTGACGATGAAGTACCCGGCCGTCTGGCTGACCGGCGAGCACGCCAAGGGCGAGGTCCTCTCGGTCGCGTTCGCGGGCGAGGGCCAGCACCAGGACACCGGCTCCAAGATGGTGCATTCTGGCGCCGTACACCTCCAGCAACATCGTCTCCAAGTCGGTGGCGCGCGGCGGTGGCCGATCCTCGTACCGCGGCCTGATCAAGGTCAATCCGGGTGCCCACGGCAGCCGGTCGACGGTCAAGTGCGACGCCCTGCTGGTCGACCAGATCAGCCGGAGCGACACCTACCCGTACGTCGACATCCGCGAGGACGACGTCACCATGGGCCACGAGGCGACGGTCTCCAAGGTCAGCGACGATCAGCTGTTCTATCTGATGTCGCGGGGACTGACCGAGGACGAGGCGATGGCCATGGTCGTCCGCGGTTTCGTGGAGCCGATCGCCAAGGAGCTCCCGATGGAGTACGCCCTGGAACTCAACCGGCTCATCGAGCTGCAGATGGAAGGAGCGGTCGGCTGATGACGGCCACCGACAAGACCACCGATTCGGGAGTGGTCGTCAACAAGGGTGAGCTGTTCACCTCGTTCGACGTGAACGCCTTCGAGGTACCGGCGCAGCGTGAGGAGGCGTGGCGGTTCACCCCGTTCCGCCGTCTGCGCGGCCTGCACGACGGCACCGCCGTCGCGACCGGACAGACCACCGTGGAGGTGACCGGCGCCGGGAGCGAAGCGAGCGGGCCGAATCAGACCGGCGCCGGGAGCGGCGTGAGGGTCGAGACCGTCGGCCGCGACGACAAGCGGCTCGGTGCGGGCGGTGTGCCGTTCGACCGGGTTGCCGCGCAGGCCTACTCGTCCTTCACCCAGGCCACGGTCGTCACCGTCGAGAAGAACGCGCAGGTCGACGAGCCCATCACCGTGACCGTCACCGGCCCCGGACAGGGCGAGACCGCGTTCTCGCACATCCAGATCCATGCCGAGCCGTTCAGCAAGGCGACCGTCGTGCTCGACCAGCGTGGCGGCGGGACCATCGGCGAGAACGTCGAGTTCATCGTCGACGACAGCGCCCACCTGACCGTTGTGAACGTGCACGACTGGGATGACGACGCCGTGCACGTCACCGCGCATCACGTGTCCGTGGGCCGCGACGCGGTCCTGCGGCACTTCGCGGTCAGCCTCGGCGGCGATCTGGTGCGGCTTTCGCCGCGCGTGCAGTACACCGCGCCCGGCGGCGACGTCGAGATGTGGGGCCTGTACTTCGCCGACGGCGGCCAGCATCTCGAACAGCGGCTTCTGGTCGACCACTCCGCCCCGAACTGCCGATCCCTGGTCACCTACAAGGGCGCGCTGCAGGGCGATCCGTCCGGCGACAAGCGCAAAGAGGCGCACACCGTCTGGATCGGCGACGTGCTGATCCGTCCGTCCGCGGAGGGCACCGACACCTACGAGCTCAACCGCAACCTGGTGCTCACCGACAACGCCCGCGCCGACTCGGTGCCGAACCTGGAGATCGAGACCGGCGAGATCGTCGGCGCCGGTCACGCGAGTGCCACCGGCCGCTTCGACGACGAGCAGTTGTTCTACCTGCAGGCCCGCGGCATCCCCGAGGAGCAGGCGCGCCGCCTCGTCGTGCGCGGTTTCTTCGGCGAGGTTCTCGCCAAGATCCCGGTGCCCGACGTCCGGGAGCGGCTGGAAGCCGCCGTGGAAGCCGAACTCGAAGCCGCCGGCGCCTGACCCGCCCGCGCATCAGCCCCGCTCGACCGAGCCTGTCGAAACGAAAGAAAGAACTATGACCACCCTGGAAATCCGCGACCTCCATGTCGACGTCGCCCAGTCCGATCCCGACGCCGAGCCGATCCACATCCTCAAGGGCGTCGACCTGACCATCAAGTCCGGCGAGACGCACGCGATCATGGGCCCGAACGGCTCGGGCAAGTCGACACTGTCGTACGCGATCGCCGGCCACCCCAAGTACGAGGTCACCTCGGGCAGCATCACCCTCGACGGCCAGGACGTCCTGGAGATGACCGTCGATGAGCGCGCTCGCGCCGGCCTGTTCCTGGCCATGCAGTACCCGGTCGAGGTGCCCGGCGTCTCGATGTCGAACTTCCTGCGCAGTGCCGCCACCGCGGTCCGCGGCGAGGCCCCGAAGCTTCGCCACTGGGTCAAGGAGACCAAGGAGGCGATGACCGAACTGGAGATCGATCCGGCCTTCTCCGAACGCAGCGTCAACGAGGGCTTCTCCGGTGGCGAGAAGAAGCGTCACGAGATCCTGCAGCTGAGTCTGCTCAAGCCGAAGATCGCGGTGCTCGACGAGACCGACTCCGGTCTGGACGTCGACGCGCTGCGCATCGTGTCCGAGGGCGTCAACCGCTACAAGGAGCGTGAGGACGGCGGCGTGCTGCTGATCACGCACTACACGCGCATCCTCCAGTACATCAAGCCGGACTTCGTGCACGTCTTCGTCGACGGCCGCGTGGTCGAGTCGGGTGGTCCGGAACTGGCCGACGAGCTCGAGAAGAGCGGCTACGTGCGTTTCACCGGTGGCGCCAAGACCGCCGCCGCTGCAGCGAAGTAAGTCCATGACCGTCACCAGCTCGGACCGGCCCGCTCGCGGGCTCCCGGCGCCGACGGACTTCGACGTCGCGACCGTCCGCGCAGACTTCCCGATCCTGTCTCGAACGGTCCGCGACGACCGCCCGCTGGTCTACCTGGATTCGGGTGCCACCGCGCAGCGTCCGGTGCCGGTCCTCGACGCCGAGCGTGACTTCCTGCTGCACCACAACGCGGCGGTCCACCGGGGCGCGCATCAGCTCGCCGAGGAGGCGACCGATGCGTACGAGGATGCGCGCGCCGCGATCGCCGGCTTCGTCGGTGCCGCAGTCGACGAGATCGTGTTCACCAAGAACGCCACGGAGGCGCTCAACCTGGTGGCGTACACCCTCGGTGACGATCGCTGCGCCGGACTGTTCGGCGGTACTCCGCTCGGCGCCGGCGACACGATCGTCGTCACCGAACTCGAGCATCACGCGAATCTGGTGCCGTGGCAGGAACTGTGCCGTCGCACCGGTGCCACGCTGCGCTGGTACGGCGTCACCGACGACGGCCGGATCGATCTCGATTCGCTGACTCTCGACGACTCGGTGCGGGTCGTCGCGTTCACGCATCAGTCGAACGTGACCGGTGCGGTCGCGGACGTCGCCGAACTCGTGCGGCGCGCCCATGACGTGGGCGCGTACGTCGTGCTGGACGCCTGCCAGTCCGTGCCGCACCTGCCCGTCGACTTCACCGCTCTGGGCGTGGACTTCGCCGCGTTCTCCGGGCACAAGATGCTCGGGCCGAACGGGGTCGGCGCGCTGTACGGGAAGGCGTCGCTGCTCGCACAGTTGCCGCCGTTCCTGACCGGCGGATCGATGATCGAGACCGTCACCATGGAGGGCTCGACGTACGCGGCACCGCCGCAGCGATTCGAGGCCGGTACGCAGATGGTCTCGCAGGTCGTCGGCCTCGGCGCCGCGGTGCGCTACCTGGAGAACATCGGCATGGAGGCGATCGCCGCGCACGAGCACGCCTTGACCGCCCGGGCCCTGGAGCTGCTCGGCGGGATCGACGGGCTGCGGATCATCGGCCCGGCCACGCCGGAGAACCGCGGGGGAGCGGTCTCCTTCGTCGTGGACGGCATCCACGCGCACGACCTCGGCCAGATCCTCGACGACCGCGGTGTCGCGATCCGGGTCGGGCACCACTGCGCCTGGCCGCTGCACCGCCGGTTCGGTGTCGCCGCCACCGCGCGGGCGTCGTTCGCCCTGTACAACACGCTCGACGAGGTGGACGCCCTCGCCGACGCGATCGGTGAGGCGCAGCGCTTCTTCGGCGTGCCGGGGGAGGACGCCTGATGCGGATGGAGCAGATGTACCAGGACGTCATCCTGGATCACTACAAGCATCCGCACGGACGCGGTCTGCGGGACCCGTACGAGGCGGAGGTGCACCACGTCAATCCGACCTGCGGTGACGAGGTCACCCTCCGCGTGCATCTCGACGGCGACACCGTCGCCGACGTGTCCTACGACGGTCAGGGCTGCTCGATCTCGCAGGCGGCCACGTCCATCCTGTACGACCAGATCGTCGGCCTCGACACCGCCGAGGCTCTCAAGACCGTCGACGCCTACAACGCCATGCTCACCTCCCGCGGCGAGGATCCCGGCGACGAAGACCTCATCGGCGACGGCATCGCACTCTCCGGAGTCAGCCGCTATCCGGCGCGGGTCAAGTGCGCCCTGCTCGGCTGGCTCGCCTTCAAAGATGCGCTGGCCCAGGCGCATTCAGCCCCGTCAAGGAGTACGTCATGACCGATCCGAAGACCGCTCTGCCGAGCATCGATGACGTGGAGGAGGCCATGCGCGACGTCGTCGACCCCGAGTTGGGTATCAACGTCGTCGACCTCGGCCTCGTGTACGGCATCGAGGTGAACGACGACGCCGGCGCCAAGCTGGACATGACGCTGACCTCGCCGGCCTGCCCGCTCACCGACGTCATCGAGGATCAGACCCGCAGCGCCCTGGTCTCCAGCGGTCTGTGCACCGACATCGAGATCAACTGGGTGTGGCTGCCGCCGTGGGGTCCCGACAAGATCACCGACGACGGCCGCGAGCAGCTGAGAGCCCTCGGCTTCACCGTCTGAGGCCGTGCCGGCCGGTCCGGTCGGTACCGTGGGGAATGAACCGCCCACCGCGACCGTTGAGGAAGACATGAGTGCTATTGATCTGACCGGCCAGAACTTCGAGCAGACGGTCATCGACAACGACATCGTGCTGGTCGACTTCTGGGCTTCCTGGTGCGGTCCGTGCCGCCAGTTCGCCCCGACCTTCGAGGCGGCGTCCGAGAAGAATCCGGACATCGTGTTCGGCAAGGTGGACACCGAGGCCGAACAGCAGCTGGCCGCTGCCGCGAGCATCCGTTCCATCCCGACGCTGATGGTCTTCAAGAAGGGCCATCTGATCTTCAACGAGGCCGGAGCCCTGCCCCCGCAGGCACTGGATTCGCTGATCGACCAGGTGAAGGACCTCGACGTCGACAAGGCGATCGCCGAGGCGCAGGCCACCCAAGGGGACCAGGCGCCGGGAGATCCCCAGTAGAACCTCAGGCCGGCGGGCGGACCGCGCTCCGCACCGTCAAGCCGATCACACGTCCCTGCAGCCGTAAGGGCAGTCGCCGGAACACCGACCACATCGTGGACAGTGTTCCGGCGACGTCGTCTCTGGAGCTCAGGTAGGCCCGCTGTGCGGGCGCCGGCAGGCGGAAGAACGCGTCGAAGAACGCGGTGAGTTGGGAGCCGTCGAGCCCGAGGAGGACGCCGAGTCCGATGAGCCGGATCCGGTACACGCTCCGTGCGCCGCGGGGCCACAGTGCCCGTCGGGGGCAGGTGCCCTCGCTGATCGCCGCGACCAGAACGTCGGCCGCGTTGAGCGATGCGGCGATGCTGTAGCCGGTCGCCGGATTCATCAGGCCGCCGGCGGCACCGAATCGGAGTGGGGCGTCGTCGGCCTGCTTCCACGGGTGGCGGCCCGCGGTGAGAGGGAAGTCGACGAGCTCCGGCCGACCGTCCGCCGCGGGACGACCGAGCCGGGCGCCCAACTCCTGCGGATCGGGTGCGGGCCGTCCGGCCAGGCAGGTCTCCTCGATCAGCTCCGCGCCGTGGCCGACGTCGACGCGGTACACGAACGAGGGCGACTTCTCCGGCGTGCTCCGCCAGTCCATCAGCACCATGTCCGCGTTCGCCATCCCGTTGGTTGAGCCGGGCGACGAAGGAGCCCGTGTCGAAACCACACCCCACGCCGTCTGCCGCACGACGTCGCCGACCGCCCGTCCGCCGCGTGCGTCGATCACCACATCCCCGCGCAGCGTCCGGCCGTCGTCGAGGGTCGCAGTCCGCGCGGTCAGTTCTGTGACCCGCTGCCGTTCCAGCTTCGCACCGGTGACGTCGAGCGTTCGGTGCAGGGCCGCGGCGTCGAGCACTGCGTAACCGCGGTCGATGTCACGACGTCCGGGCGTGTAGATGGTGACGACGGGCGACCGGGCGGCCACTACCGCGTCGGCGTCAAGCCAGCCGGGGAGGTCGTCGGTGAACAGGCCGAGGGTGGCGGTCCAGGGTGTGTCCGGGTCCGGGTCGATGAGTGTGACGTGATGGCCTGCGGCCAGAGCTCGGTGGGCGAGGCCGCGGCCTGCCGGTCCGGCTCCGACGACGAGCAGATCGGTCACAGGCTCCCGGTCGCCAGCAGGCCACCGTCGACGCGGAGGGTCTCACCGGTGATCCAGGCGGCGTCGTCGCCGACGAGGAAGGCGACGGCGCGGGCGATGTCCTCGGGTGATCCGAGGCGCTGCATGGGGTAGGCGGAGGCGGCTTGGTCCTCGCCGCCGGCGACGAGCGCGTCGGCGAACCTGGTCTTGATGATGCCGGGCGCGATCGCGTTGACGCGGATGGCCGGAGCCAGCTGCCACGCGAGTTCTTCGGTGAGCCGGATCAGCGCCGCCTTGCTCGACCCGTAGGCCGCGATCACGCCTGTCGAGCGGAGGCCGGCGACCGAGGCGATGTTGATGACGGCGCCGCCCGAACCGGCCATGCCGGCCTTGTAGGCCTCCTGGATGTACCCGAGCGCCGCCACGACGTTGGTGTCGAAGATCTTCCGGACGGCGTCGAGATCGGCGTCCATGAGCGGACCGTAGGTCGGGTTGATCCCGGTGTTGTTGATCAGGATGTCGATGCCGCCGTTCTGGACGGCGGCGGAGATGGCCGCGGCCCGGTGGTCGGCATCGCCGGTGTTGCCTGCGACCGGCGTGACGGTGGCGCCGGGAACCGCGGCGACGATCTCTTCGGCGGCCGACTTGAGCGCGTCGTCCTTGCGTCCGGTGATCACGACGGCGGCACCGCGGGCGGCGAGTTCGGTGGCGATGGCCAGGCCGATACCGCGACTGCCACCGGTGACGACGGCGGACTTTCCGGACAGGTTCTTCTGCGCAGCTGTGCTCATGCCGTCCAGGCTAACGCCGCCGGCGTGAGTTCGGTCACCGGAGTCCGCGACTGCCGGTGAGGGCACCCTATTGTCGATCGGGTGACCTCCCGAATACTGCCGTCGATCGCGATCGGGGCCGTGGTGGTCGGTGCGGTCGGTGTGCTGGCGCACCTCACGGGTCTGGTCAGCAACTGGGCTGCTCGTGTCGCGGCGTTCGCGCCCTATCTGATGCTCGTGGGCGTCCTCGGTTTCGTGGCCGCACTCGGTCTCCGGTCGACGACGATGAGTTCGAAGCGCGGATAGTCCTGGGCCAGCACCGCCGCGACCGTATCGAGCAGGGAGTGGCCGGCCGACGGTGCAGACGACCACGGAGACCGGGTCGCCGACGGTGATCGGGCGCCGGGTCGGGGCCTGCGCAGCGCTGTCGCCGGTGTCGGTGTTCGGCCGTCGGCGTCGGGTGAGCGTGCCGATGGCGGCCCCGGCGACGGTCGTCGCGACACCGAGCAGCATGGTCAGGAGCCGCTGGAGGGCCGTCAGGTCGCCGCGGAGCATCTGCCCGAGGTACCGGGCGATACCGCTGGTGATCGTGGTCAGCAGGTAGCGCGTCTCGGTGGACAGGGCCGAGGAGGTACCGGCGATGCTGCTCAGCGTCGCCTTCGACCGGCCTTCGTGGTGGCAGCGGGAGACGAAGTAGCGCAGGCGGGACCGGGCGGGGGTGATGTAGTGGTCGACCGCGAACGCGGTGTGCCGACGGATGTGAGCGTCCGGTTCGGCGCGGGTGAGCTGGATGCCCATCAGCGTCTCCTCGCAGCCGGCCGGTAGATCGGCGATGCGTCCGAGGTCTTCGTGGAAGCCGCCGATCGCGGCCAGCGCCGTGCGGCGTACCGCCATGGCGGCACCGATCGGATTGCGGATCGCGGCGCCGTCGGCGGGCATCCCGCGGTAGTCGCAGCCGACGACCCAGCCGAATTCGTCGGGGAACCATCGCGGTACCGCGTCGGTCCAGACCGGACGGACCGCGCCGCCGATGGCGGGCGTGTCCTGATCAGCCATCCCGTTCCGGACCGCCGCGAGGCCGCCCGGTGCGAGCACGGCGTCGTCGTCGAGGTAGACGAGAAGGTCGGCGACGGACTCGGTGAGGGCCGTGTTGCGCGCTCCGGAGAGCCCCGGACCGCCGGTACTCGCCAGGACCCGGACGCCCGGTGTATCGGAGTAGTGGCCGGCGAGGCGGACGCGCAGGTCGGCGTTGTGGTCGACGACCACCAGAACCTCGTCACCGTGGTGGAGTTGTCGGTGGGCGGCGTCGACGGGCCGGAGGAGGAGCTCCCAGCGATCGAACGTGTAGCAGCAGACGACGACACACAGCGATGGCGTGGTGGTCTCGTTCGGCAAGTCCCGCTCCTGTCAGATAGGTGAGGCTTACCTCGGCTAGGGGACCCTTAGTTCAAATAGCGAGCCGGTGCGGCGACGAATCGGCTCATTGCGTCTGAGATCACAGCCGGCGCCAGGACCGTCGGGTGATACGACGTCGACAGATCGAAACCGTCGTGCACGCCGACCGCCTCGACGACGATTCCGGCCGGATCCGGGTGATCGACGCGGACGCCGTACCCGCCGTCTCCGGGCCGGCACCAGGGATACAGACCGAACTCGGGGAGGGCATGGACACCCGAGAAGGTCGAATGCGCCCTCCCCGGACGCGGCTCACCGGTGCCGGTCCCTCGTCGGGTCAGTTCGGACACGGTCAGGGCGGAGTGCTCGCCGGACGCGCCGGCGACCGCTCCCGACAGGCGCCGATGCAGACAGGCCGCGCCGTCGCCGTTCCGGTGGGGCAGACGCAGTCCGGTGACGACGTTGTTCAGGGGACGTGCGCCCGGGCTGCCGTAGCGGCGCAGGTCGACCGTGGTGGTGATCGCGTCGTCGAGGTCGATGCCGGCCTCGCGCAGAGCAGCGATGCGCCGGTGCCGCTCCGTTCGCGCCAGCGACGGATGTCGGCGACACCGTCGGCGTCGATCCGGGCGAGGTGCGCCGCCGCCGGCCCGGTGACCGGGTCCGCGGGGTACGGTCCCGGCTCGTCGGCGACCGGCTCGGGGTCCCGGGCCTGCCGCAGTACCTCGCGCATGCGGCGCGGATCCCGTCCGAAGGTGCGCCACACCGCACCGGGCAGACCCTGTCCTCGGCGTGAGATCGCGCGCCGGAGGTCGGGATCGGCCGGATCGACGGCACCGGTCACGACCAGGTGAGTCATCACCGCGAGCGCGACCTCACCGAGCCCGTGGTCGTGTTCGGTGCGCAGGTAGCGTCCGGCCAGCGTCAGCCGGAACGGAGCGCCGGCCGGTGGGCCGTTCAGCAGGTCGAGCGGGCTGCGCGGCTCGTCTTGCACGGTGACGGCATCGACGACCCGATCGGCCCGATGCGTCCAGTGGGAGCGGTCCGACCGGGGTTCGAGGCCGAGCCGGGCAGCCGGCCCGAGCGCCGCGAAGTCGTGCAGGCGGGACCGGGCCACCTCTGCGGAGGGGAGCTCGATCGGCCCCAGCACGACGGTCACCCTCGTGCCCGCATGCAGGCGATCGAGGACCGTCGCCCGGACCGAATCGGTCGTCCTTCGCGAATCCCTCACCCCATCAGGTTAGTGCACCCTTAGTTCACGGAGTCGCCCGATTAGGTCGTGGGGCCGACAGCACTAGAATGGGATGTCGTGATCACTGCGACCGACCTCGAGGTTCGAGCGGGTGCCCGAACCCTGTTGTCGGCACCCGGCGACGCCCTGCGCATCGCCCCCGGCGACCGGATCGGACTGGTCGGTCGCAACGGTGCCGGCAAGACGACCACCTTGCGGATTCTGGCCGGGGAGACCGAGCCCTACGCCGGATCGATCCGTCGCAGCGGCCCGCTCGGGTACCTCCCGCAGGACCCCAAAGAAGGCGATCTGAGCGTCCTCGCGAAGGACCGGGTTCTGTCGGCGCGCGGTCTGGACGAGATCCTGCAGCAGATGGCCAAACAGCAGACGCTGATGGCCGAGACCGCCGACGACAAGATCCGTGACCGTGCCATCGACAAGTTCAGCAAGCTCGAGGAACGGTTCGGTGCACTCGGCGGCTATCTCGCCGAGTCCGAGGCCGCGCGCATCTGCAACAGTCTCGGCCTTCCCGACCGCGTGCTGGAGCAGCCGCTGCGCACGCTGTCCGGCGGTCAGCGCCGGCGGATCGAGTTGGCCCGCATCCTGTTCGCCGCCTCCGACGGCTCCGGGAAGTCCGATACGACGTTGCTGCTCGACGAGCCGACGAACCATCTGGACGCCGATTCGATCAACTGGCTCCGCGGCTTCCTCCAGAATCACGAGGGCGGCCTGGTCGTCATCTCGCACGACGTCGATCTGCTGGCCGACGTCGTCAACCGGGTCTGGTTTCTGGATGCGGTGCGCGGTGAGGCCGACGTCTACAACATGGGCTGGCAGCGCTACCTCGATCAGCGCGCCACCGACGAGCAGCGACGCCGCCGCGAGCGCGCGAACGCCGAGAAGAAGGCCGGCGCGCTGCGTGAGCAGGCGGCCAAGCTCGGCGCGAAGGCCACGAAGGCGACCGCCGCGCAACAGATGCTCAAGCGTGCGGAGAAGATGATCGACGAGCTGGAAGAGGAGCGTGTCGCCGACCGGACCGCGAAGATCCGGTTCCCCGATCCGGCGAAGTGCGGCAAGACCCCGCTGACCGCGAAGGGCCTCACGAAGGTCTACGGATCACTGGAGATCTTCACGGGTGTGGATCTGGCGATCGATCAGGGCAGCCGGGTCGTGGTGCTCGGGCTCAACGGTGCCGGCAAGACGACGCTGCTGCGCCTGCTCGCCGGTACCGAGAAGCCGGACCGCGGCACCGTGGAGGCCGGATACGGTTTGAAGCTGGGCTACTTCGCTCAGGAGCACGACACCCTCGACGACGCGGCGACCGTGTGGGAGAACATCCGTCACGCCGCGCCGGATGCGGGGGAGCAGGACCTGCGCGGTCTGCTCGGCGCGTTCATGTTCACCGGTCCGCAGCTCGATCAGCCCGCCGGCACCCTGTCCGGCGGCGAGAAGACCCGTCTCGCCCTCGCCGGCCTCGTGTCGTCGGCCGCGAACGTGTTGCTCCTCGACGAGCCGACCAACAACCTCGATCCGGTGTCCCGCGAACAGGTGCTGGACGCGCTGCGCAGCTACACCGGCGCCGTCGTCCTGGTGACGCACGATCCCGGTGCCGCCGCGGCGCTGGACCCGCAGCGTGTGATCCTGCTGCCCGACGGCACCGAGGACCACTGGTCCGACGAGTACCAGGAGATCATCGAACTCGCGTGACGAACGGTTCGACGAACCGAATCAGCAAGGCTCAGGACGTACGTCCCGACGGGATCGAACGGATCGGAACCCGCCCGTGTGGTGATTCGCCGGGGATCGTGCTGGAATGCTGACTGGTCGTCGGCGCCGAGATGTTCTTCACCTCTACGTATGCGGATTCCGTCTGGCCGCTCAGAACGGTGGTGATCATGTCGGCGGGGGACCGCAGCTGATATCCGGCCGGAACGTAGTCCACCTCCAGCTGGTAGTTGCCCGGCGGGAGCGGCAGATCCTGTGGTGTCACGACCTCTTCGTAGGTCCCGTCGGGAAAGTGGACGCGGACGTGGATACCGCTGACATCGGTGAGTTGGGTGTCGTCGAGACCTCGAATGCTCAGCACCCCCGACTGCTCGGCCTGACTCGGGTCTGAGGGCGCCGACGGAACCCCGGATTCGCTCGGGGCGACGCTGGCCGAGGGCGCGGAGGACGACGTCGAGGCCGGAAGCGGCAGGGTATCCGACGGGTCGACGGCACCGGCGCTGCCGGCCAGTGTGCCGCCGGTGAGGAGGACGACCGCCGACGAGGCGGCCAGCCCGGAGAGGATTCGTGCGTACATGACGTGCTCGGCTTCTCCCCGACAGAGAGGAAATGGTTGGGGGGGGTGGTGCCTAGGCCGGGCTGGCCCAGACCACGATGTTGTCCTGATAGCCGAGGGGCGGACCGACGAACGGCCCGCCGCAGGTGACGAGGGCCAGTGTCTCCGGACCGTCGAGCCGGTTGAGCTGGTCGGTCGGCAGGCCGCCGTTCTTGTTGACCTCGTCGACCCGGGTGACGCGGTAGTCGTGCTGTCCGTGTCCGGCTGTGGTGAGCGAGACGGTGTCGCCCGACTTCAGGCCGGGGAAGCGGGCGGCGAACCCTTTGCCCTGGCTGACGTCGTCGACATGACCGGTGACCACCACGGTGCCCTTCCCTGAGCCGGGCAGCGCCGACCCGACCCACCAGCCGACCTCGTTGATGTCGGTGGGCGGCAGCAGGACACCGTCGGTGTCGGTGTCGACGGTCGCCACCTCGGCCGCGGCACCCTGCACCGTGAGCTTGACCGGTGCGGACACGTCGTCGCTGTGTGCGGCGACCGGCGGCGGCATCCCCGACTGTGCACCGCCCGCCTCCTTCTCCTGCCCGCAGGCGGTCAGCGCCAGCAGGGTGGCGATCGCGGCCAGAACGGCGAGGACGACGCGCGTCACCGAACGCATCAGGAGATCCGGCCGGAGGGAATCGACTTGATCGGCACTCGGCCCTGATGGACGGGAACCGGTGTGCCGTGGTCATCGGTCACCGGCCGCACCTGGATGTCGACGACCGTGGTCTCGTGCACCCGGACCGCGCAGTCCTGGGCTGCCGGACCGGCCAGGACGTAGCCGCGAGGCATCCCGGTCACCTCGAGCTGGCAGGGCCCGGCCGGGTAGGGGACGTCCACCGTGGTGGATCCGTCGAAGGACTTGCCGCCGTAGGTGCGGAACTGAACGCCGTCGACGACGTCACCGTTCGTGACGTTCAGTCCCTGCACCAGCAGATGGCTGGGTCCGGTGGCCGGGGGAATGGTCGTGGGGAACGTGGAACCGGAGCCGGGACGGCTCGTCGACGCGGGCGTGGACGGCTGCGACGACTGGGCCGGATTCGACTCCGGCGGGCTGCTCGCGGACGGCGTGCTGTCGTTCGACGGATCGGCGGCGGGAGTCGATGCGGCCGGGACGTCGCTGGCCGCCGGTGACTCGGTGGTGTCGGCGAGCGCGCTGCCGCCTGCGACCGCCGCGAGTGTGAGACCGGACGCTGCGACGAGGGTGCCGAGCAGTCTTCGGATCTTGCGAGGATTCATTGTTCTTACCTGCGTTCTCCCCAACCAGAGATTCGAACCCGACGCCCTGTATGTCGCCTGTGAATCAGCTGTCGTTACGGACGTTTCCGCAGGTTATCGCATTGTTATGTAGGAGATTCGCCCTGTTTGGGGCGGTTCGTCCGATCATGATCGCCGACCGAGGGAGCCCCGATCACGAGGGTGGCGGCGGCGGCCAGCGCGATCCAGAAGCCCCTGTGCGCCCGGTGTCCGGGTGATCGCCGACCATGAATCGGCAGTCTAGTTGTTCTTCCCCGGGACGTTGTGAACGTGTGAGGTAGGCGAAGGCCTCCGGGCAGGATTTGGGTTACCACAACTCAGTTCCACACCACGGAGGCCTTCGTGACTCACGCTAATGCACCCTTGACCCCCGAGGGGCGTCGTCGTCTTGCTGTTCTGATCGTCGAGGACGGTTGGCCGTTGCGGCGAGCTGCTGAACGATTCCAGTGCTCACCATCGACTGCTAAGCGATGGGCTGATCGGTATCGGGCCGGCCTGCCACTGACTGATCGATCATCGCGTCCGCGGCGCTGTCCGCAACGAATCTCCCGCAGGCTCGAACGCCGGATCATCGGGTTGCGGTTCACTCGCCGCTGGGGTCCACACCGGATCGCCTATCACCTGCAGATCGCCCGTTCGACCGTCGGGCGGGTCCTGGCCCGCTACCAGAATGCCGCTGCTGGCGCACCTGGACCAGGCGACCGGGTTGGCCGTACGCAAGCCTGCACCACACCGGTATGAGGTCGATGAGCCCGGTCAGCTCGTGCACGTCGACATCAAGAAACTCGGCAGGATCCCTGATGGTGGTGGTCATCGCATGCTCGGGCGCACGATCGGCAACCGCAACAACGGTAGGAAGGGCCGCGGGTACGCGTTCTTGCACCACGCGGTCGATGACCATTCCCGGCTGGCTTACAGCGAGATCCTCGACGACGAACGCAAAGAGACCGCCGCCGGATTCTGGCTACGGGCCAAGACGTTCTTCGCCGCCAACGGGATCATCGTGACCGCGGTGATGACCGACAACGGTTCCTGCTACCGCTCGACACTGTTCAACAAAACCCTCGGCGAGAAGACCACGCACCGGTACACGCGCCCGTACCGGCCGCAAACTAACGGCAAAGTCGAACGATTCAACCGCACACTGGCCACCGAATGGGCCTACGCCCACATCTACTCAAGCGAGGAAGCCCGCGCAGCAACCTACGTCGACTGGCTTCATCACTACAATCATCACCGACCCCATACCGGCATCGGAGGCCAAGTCCCCGCCGACCGCGTTCCCAACCTCACGGGGAAGAACATCTAGTTCGGCCGGTCCGATGCCGGCCGGCGCACGGAGTCCTCGACGAGGTCGAGGACCGCCTGCAGGTCATCCGTCGACTGACCGGTCGCCAGACGGGACACGAGTCCGTCCAGCACCAGATCCAGATAGGTGACCAGAACCTCGGTCGGCACGTCCTTGCGGAGGGTGCCGTCCTCCCGCTTGCGCTCCAGACGGGCCAGAGTGACCGCCTCGAGCTCCTCGGTGTGGGCCTCCCAGGCCTGACGGAACGCCGGATCACTGCGGATCTTCCGCACGATCTCCAGACGTGTACCCAGCCAGTCGAAGTCGCTCGGACGCGCGAGCATGTCGCGCATCACCTGGACCAGACCCTCTTGGGCGGCGACGTCGGCCATCCGTTCCTCGTCCTCCCGGGCGAGAGCGAGGAACAGAGCCTCCTTGTCTTTGAAGTGGTGGAAGATGGCACCCCGGGACAGTCCGGTGGCCTCTTCCAGCCTCTTCACGGTGGCGCCGTCGTAGCCGTACTCGGCGAAACAATGCCGCGCGCCGTCGAGGATCTCTCGACGACGCGCGGCAAGCCGGTCATCGCTGACCCGTGGCATGGATCAATCAGCTCTTGATCATGTTCCGCAGCACGTACTGCAGGATGCCGCCGTTGCGGTAGTAGTCGGCCTCACCGGGCGTGTCGATGCGGACGACCGCGTCGAACTCGACCTTGCTGCCGTCCTCCTTGGTGGCGGTCACGTGGACCGTCTTCGGGGTGACGCCCTGGTTGAGCTGCTCGATGCCCTCGATGTCGAAGACCTCGGTGCCGTCCAGACCCAGGGTCTTGGCCGACTCGCCCTCCGGGAACTGCAGCGGCACGACGCCCATACCGATCAGGTTCGAACGGTGGATGCGCTCGAAGGACTCGGTGATGACGGCCTTGACGCCCAGCAGGACGGTGCCCTTGGCGGCCCAGTCGCGCGAGCTGCCCGAGCCGTACTCCTTGCCGCCCAGCACGACCAGCGGGATGCCGGCCTTCTGGTAGTTGACCGACGCGTCGTAGATGAACGACTGCGGTCCGCCGTCCTGGGTGAAGTCACGGGTGTAGCCGCCCGAGACGCCGTCCAGGAGCTGGTTCTGCAGGCGGATGTTCGCGAACGTGCCGCGGATCATCACCTCGTGGTTGCCTCGACGGCTGCCCAGCGAGTTGTAGTCCTTGCGCTCCACACCGTGCGCGTCCAGGTACTGGGCGGCCGGGGTGCCGGGCTTGATCGGGCCGGCGGGGGAGATGTGGTCGGTGGTGACCGAATCGCCCAGCAGCGCCAGGACGCGGGCGCCCTTGATGTCGGAGACCGGCTCCGGATCGAGCTGCATGCCGTCGAAGTACGGCGCCTTGCGGACGTAGGTGGAGTTCTGGTCCCACGCGAAGGTGTCGCCGTCGGGGGTGTTCAGACCCTGCCAGCGCTCGTCGCCGTCGAAGACGGTGGCGTAGGACTTGCGGAACATGTCCTGGTTGATCGCCGTCTTGATGGTGTCGTCGATCTCCTGGGCCGACGGCCAGATGTCCTTCAGGTAGACGTCGTTGCCGTCGTTGTCCTTGCCGAGCGAGTCGTGCTCGAAGTCGAAGTCCATGGTTCCGGCCAGGGCGTAGGCGATGACCAGCGGCGGAGACGCCAGGTAGTTCATCTTCACGTCCGGGCTGATGCGACCCTCGAAGTTGCGGTTGCCCGAGAGGACGGCGGTGACGGTCAGGTCGTTGTCGTTGACCGCCTTGCTGATCTCCTCCGGCAGCGGACCGGTGTTACCGATGCAGGTGGTGCAGCCGTAACCGCCCAGGTAGAAGCCCAGCTTCTCCAGGTACGGCCACAGGCCGGCCTTCTCGTAGTAGTCGGAGACGACCTGCGAACCGGGCGCCATGTTGGTCTTGACCCACGGCTTGGAGGTCAGGCCCTTCTCGACGGCGTTGCGGGCCAGCAGGCCGGCGCCGAGCATGACGGACGGGTTCGAGGTGTTGGTGCACGAGGTGATGCCTGCGACGGCCACGGCGCCGTGGTCCAGGACGAAGGTGTTGCCGTCCGAGGTCACGGTGACCGGCTTGGACGGGCGGCCCTCCGAGCCGTTGGCGGCCGAGACGACGGCGTCGTCCTCGGAGAAGGACAGCTTGGCCTCGTCCGGGGAGATCGAGACCGGATCGGACGACGGGAAGCTCTCGTCGAGGGCCTCGTCCAGGCCGTTCTGCGGCGCCGGATGGTTCTCCTCGACGTAGTTGTGGATGTCCTTGCGGAAGGCGACCTTCGACTCGGACAGCAGGATGCGGTCCTGCGGGCGCTTCGGGCCGGCGATCGACGGAACCACGGTGCTCAGGTCGAGCTCGAGGTACTCCGAGTAGGCGGGCTCGTGCGAGGCGTCGTGCCACATGCCCTGCTCCTTGGCGTAGGCCTCGACGAGCGCGAGCTCCTCGTCGGTGCGGCCGGTCAGGCGCAGGTAGTTCACGGTCTCCTCGTCGATCGGGAAGATCGCGCAGGTGGAGCCGAACTCCGGGCTCATGTTGCCCAGGGTGGCGCGGTTGGCCAGCGGCACCTCGGCGACGCCTTCGCCGTAGAACTCGACGAACTTGCCGACCACACCGTGCTGACGGAGCATGTCGGTCACGGTGAGCACGACGTCGGTGGCGGTGACGCCCGGCTGGATCTCGCCGGTCAGCTTGAAGCCGACGACACGCGGGATCAGCATCGACACCGGCTGTCCGAGCATGGCGGCCTCGGCCTCGATACCGCCGACGCCCCAGCCCAGGACGCCCAGACCGTTCTCCATGGTGGTGTGCGAGTCGGTGCCGACGCAGGTGTCCGGGTAGGCCTGGCCGTTACGGGTCATGACGACGCGGGCCAGGTACTCGATGTTGACCTGGTGGACGATGCCCATGCCCGGCGGGACGACCTTGAAGTCGTCGAAGGCGCCCTGGCCCCAACGCAGGAACTGGTAGCGCTCGCCGTTGCGCTGGTATTCCAGCTCGACGTTGCGCTCGAACGCGTCGGCGCGGCCGAACACGTCCAGGATGACCGAGTGGTCGATGACCATCTCGGCAGGGGAGAGCGGGTTCACCTTGTTCGGGTCGCCGCCGAGCTGGGCGACGGCCTCGCGCATGGTGGCGAGGTCGACCACACAGGGCACACCGGTGAAGTCCTGCATGAGGACGCGGGCCGGGGTGAACTGGATCTCGACGCTCGGCTGAGCGTTCGGGTCCCAGTTGGTGAGCGCGTTGATGTGCTCGGTGGTGATGTTCGCGCCGTCCTCGGTACGCAGCAGGTTCTCGGCGAGGACCTTCAGGGCGTAGGGAAGCTTCTCGGTGCCGGGGACGGCCGAGAGGCGGAAGATCTCGTAGGAGTTGTCGCCCACCTCAAGGGTGCCCTTGGCGCCAAACGAATCGATACTCACGTGTGCTCCACTCTCATCGTGCGTGTGTGTCGCCGGCGGGCTGCGCCGACGGGGCTCTATCTTTTTTGGCTTGAAACCCGAGCGATCCGAAACGGGCTGAGGCTTCTGATCGCTACGCACGCCATCATAGCAGTACGCGCGTACTGGTTTGGCCCAACCCCGTGCACAGTTCGTGAATTCTGCGGCGGCGCCGGTCGCGGATCGGATCGGTGTTCTTCTGCCGTATGGTGAGCGCGACGACGACAGCGATCGAGGAGCAGTTCATGAGCGGTCCGGTGACCATCACCCTGGCGGCGCCGGTGTCGACCACCGACCAGTGGAAGAACCTGGACATCGCGGGGATCGCCGCTCAGCTGAAGCAGACCGGCGTGTACGCGCCGGACGCCGATCGGCCCGGTCTCGAGGCGCTCGTCGCTCGCGGCGCGAAGGACGGCCACCACCTGCACTACGTGGTGCTGGAGGAGTCGTTCACCCCGTTCACGGTGAACCGCGATATCGCCAACACGCTGCAGAAGCAGGTCGGCGGCACGGTGATCGTGTTCACCCCGACCGCGACCGGCACGTCGTCCACCGAGTTCAGCCGCGTCCAGCTCGAAGACGGCACGAGTGAGATGACGACGATCTCGAATCCGGTGCAGGCAGCGAACGAGATCTACGATCGCGCGACCGATCCGTATGTGAACTGGACGGCCGTCACCATCGGGCTGATCGTCGCGGTTCTCGTCGGCGCGGTCCTCGCGCGGTTCTGGCAGCTGCGTTCCCGGCGTGTCGCCGCGGCGGCACCGGTCCCCGGCGACGTCGCCGAGGACGCCGCGGAGGCCGTCGATACGGCCGCCGCCTCCGACGACGCGTAGTCGTCGATCGTCCACTTCGGCGCCGACTCTTCACCGTTATCGAACTGTGACGGGCATCTCTGTTTCGCGTTTCAGCAGTTCAGTGCATTTCCGCAGGTAATCACGCGTGTGTAATTCAGCCACCTGGGGTTTCAGGTGTGACTGATGTGACGTACGGTGCTAGAGACACATTTGGTGCGCCCGGGGAAGGGGCTCTGCAGTGGGACTGGAGAGTCATGGGCACCCAATGCGCCGACTAGCTAGGGAGTACGACGGTTGATGCGAGCAACTCAGAGCACACGTGACGCTCGGAGCACGCCTGCGGTCCGAGGCGTGCGCGCCATGCTGCGCGGTACCGCCGTGGGTGCCGTCGGCCTGGTCGCCGTCCTGGTGGCCGGACCCGCCTACGCCGCACCGAAGCAGGACTCCTCTCCGGTCGCCGGCCTGGTCAATCAGATCGCCGACGTCGATCAGAACCTCTCCCAGCTCTCGCAGCTCGTCGCCGCGAAGAGGGAGAACGTCAACCGCACGCTGGTCGACTTCCAGAACGCCGTGGCCGCCCAGCAGGTCGCCGCCGCTGCCGACGACGCGGCGCAGGCCTCGCTCAAGCAGACCCGCGAGCAGGTGGATGTCGCCCAGCGCGCCTTTGACGAGTTCATGCGCTCGGTCAACCGTCAGGGCAACAACATGGGGTCGATGACCAAGTACGTCGCCTCCGACGATCCCGACAAGGTCCTCGAGCAGATGACCGCCGTCGAGCAGACCGGGCGCCAGCAGCGAGCCACCATCGAGAAGCTCCGCATCATCCGCAACCAGCAGGCCAACCGGGTCGCCGCCACCGCAGCGACCCGTCGCCAGACCGATCTGGCCGCACAGACCGCCACCGCCCGCCGGCAGGACGCCCTCGCCGCCGCGCAGCAGGCGCAGCAGGCCGTCACCGCGCAGCAGAGCCAGCGGGACTCGTTGGTCAAGCAGCGCGCCGAACTCACCGAGAAGCTGGCTCAGGCCAAGGGCGAGAAGAAGGCCTCCGGGCCCGTCACCGGCAAAGACCTGGCCGACGCCGTCAAGAACCTGCCGACCAACAAGGCCGCCGACGACGACGTGGCCGGTCAGGCGGGCGGCGCCGTCGCCGACGTCGCGCTGCAGGCCACCTCGCAGCTTCTTGAAGGGCTGCTCGGCAACATCACGCTCCCGAACTCCGAACTCCTCAACGAGCTCGGGATCGGCGGCTCGGCCCCGCTGTCCACCGGACCGAACGGCACCATCAGCCGGATCGGCACCGGATCGCTCGGTTCACTGATCGGCGGCGGTGTCGGTGGAGGGGCGGTTCGCCCGGGTCTGCGCGGGCCGCAGGCCGTCGAGATGGTCGTCAACCGCGCCAAGTCGGTCCTCGGCACCCCGTACGCGTGGGGTGGCGGCGACGCCAACGGCCCCACCCTGGGTATCCGGGACGGCGGCGTGGCCGACATGCACGGCGACTACAACAAGATCGGCTTCGACTGCTCGGGCCTGATGATCTACGCCTTCGCCGCGGTCGGCATCGAACTGCCGCACTACACCGGTTACCAGTACACCTCCGGGCCGCACGTCCCGCTGGCCGAGATGCAGCGCGGCGACATGATCTTCTACGGACCGAACGCCGGTACCCACGTGGCCATGATCCTCGGTGACGGCACCATGATCGAGGCTCCGGAATCGGGTGACGTCGTCAAGATCTCGCCGGTCCGCACGGACGGCGCCATGCCGTACGTCGTTCGCCTCCTCTGAGTACGGCACGGGCCGGTAGGCTGGCGGACGCATCGCTGCACCCCGACCCACGACGAGGAGTCACGGTTTGAGTTCACCTGTCAGCGCGGACGTCGCCCTCACGCCCGAGGACGTCAAGCTGCTCGAGCGCACCATGTATGAGGTCAAGCGTGTGATCGTCGGCCAGGATCAGCTGGTCGAACGCATCCTCGCCGGCCTTCTGGCCCGCGGCCATCTGCTCCTCGAAGGTGTGCCCGGCGTCGCCAAGACACTCGCGGTGGAGACCTTCGCGACGGTGGTCGGCGGCGACTTCGCCCGCGTGCAGTTCACCCCCGACCTGGTGCCCACCGATCTCATCGGTACCCGCATCTACCGGCAGGGCCAGGAGAAGTTCGACACCGAGCTCGGGCCGGTGATGACGAACTTCCTGCTCGCCGACGAGATCAATCGCGCCCCGGCCAAGGTTCAGTCGGCCCTGCTCGAGGTGATGGCCGAACGCCAGATCTCCATCGGCGGCGTCACCTATCCGCTGCCCGATCCGTTCCTGGTGATGGCGACCCAGAACCCGATCGAGAACGAAGGCGTCTATCCGCTGCCCGAGGCCCAGCGTGACCGCTTCCTGTTCAAGGTGATGGTCGACTACCCCTCCGTGGAGGAGGAGCGCGAGATCGTCTACCGCATGGGCGTCGAACCGCCCAAGGCCTCGCAGGTGCTCGATCCGGCCACCACTCTGCGTCTGCAGAAGGTCGCGTCCAACGTCTTCGTGCACCATGCGCTCGTCGACTACGTCGTCCGGGTCATCAACGCCACGCGCCGCCCCGCCGATCTCGGCCTGTCGGACGTGCAGACCTGGCTCTCGTACGGCGCCTCGCCGCGCGCCACCCTCGGCATCGTCGCCGCCGCCCGCGCGCTGGCCGTCATCCGCGGCCGCGACTACGTGGTGCCGCAGGACATCGTCGAGATCATCCCGGACGTGCTGCGTCACCGTCTCGTGCTCAGCTACGACGCGCTGGCCGACGAGGTGACCCCGGACCAGATCATCACCCGGATCCTGCAGACCGTCGGTCTGCCGCAGGTCAGCGCCGCGTCGGTGCCGCAACCCGCGGCGCAGGCTCCGGCGCCCGCCCCGCAGGCCGCGGCCGAGGGTCATGCCGCCGGGTAGCGATATGCCGTCGCTGCACGGCGGGTCCCTCGACGACCCGCAGTTGTCGGCGGCGCTCAATACTCTGGAACTCACCGTCCGGCGCAAGCTCGACGGTGTGCTGCAGGGTTCGCACCTGGGCCTGATTCCCGGACCGGGTTCGGAGCCGGGGGAGGCCCGCGAATACCAGCCGGGCGACGACATCCGCCGGATGGAGTGGTCGGTGACCGCTCGCACCACGCAACCGCATGTGCGCCAGATGATCGCCGACCGCGAGCTGGAGACCTGGTTCGTGGTCGACGGGTCCGCCAGTCTCGACTTCGGGTCCGGCGAACACAGCAAACGTGATCTGGCGGTGGCCGCCGCGTCGGCGATCGTCTACTTGACCTCCGGCGGCGGCAACCGGCACGGTGCGATCGTGGTGACCGGTGACGCCGTCAAGCGCGTCCCGGCCCGCGCCGGCCGTGCGCACGATCGTGAACTGCTCAAGACGATCGCCACCACCCGACGCGGCGCCGACGGCGTCCGCGGCGATCTGAACGCGGGACTGGAGGCGTTGCGGCGACCGCAGCGGCGTCGCGGTCTGGCCGTGGTGATCAGCGACTTCCTCGGTCCGATGGACTGGACGCGGTCGCTGCGGGCGATCGGCGCGCATCACGAACTGCTCGGCATCGAGGTGCTCGATCCGCTGGACGTGGAGCTCCCACCGATCGGTCCGGTGACCCTGTCGGACGCCGAGTCCGGCGAGGTGGTCGACATCGACGTCACGCCGAAGCTGCGCGAGGACTTCGCCGCGGCCGCGGCCGCGCACCGCGAGGAGGTGCACCGCGCCTTCCGCAGCTGCGGCGGCGCGGTGCTGACCCTGCGGACCGACCGGGACTGGATCGCCGACACCGTACGGTTCGTCGGCCGGCGTCGCCGTGCGGCGGGTGTGCGCTGATGGGGGACCTGTTCGCGCATCCGTGGTGGCTGATCTCGATCCTGCTGGTCGCGGCTCTGGTGGCGGCCTACGTGATCGAGATGCGCCGCCGGAAGCGTCGCGCATTGAAGTTCGCGAACCTGGACACCCTGCGATCGGTGGCCTCGAGCAACCGGGACCGCTTCAAGCACGTGCCGTTCGCGGTGCTGGCGATCGGTCTCGCACTTCTGACCATCGCGATGGCGGGCCCGATGGCCGAGCGCAACGTTCCCCGCAACCGTGCCACGGTCATGCTGGTCGTCGACGTCTCCAACTCGATGAAGGCCACCGACGTCGCACCGTCGCGGCTCGAGGCGGCGCAGGCGGCCGGCAAGCGTTTCGCCGACGACCTGACCGCGGGTATCAACCTGGGTCTCGTCTCGTTCGCCGGCACCGCGTCGACGCTGGTGTCGCCGACGCCCGATCACAACGCCACGAAGAACGCTCTGGACAAGCTGAAACTGGCCGACAAGACCGCCACCGGCGAAGGCATCTTCGCTGCGCTCGACCAGATCCAGACCCTCAACTCGGCACTCGGCGGCAAAGATGCGGCGCCGCCTGCGCACATCGTCCTGCTCTCCGACGGCAAACAGACCGTTCCGGAGAGCCCCGACGACCCGCGAGGCGGCTACACGGCGGCCCGCAAGGCCAAAGAAGAGAAGATCCCCGTGTCGACGATCTCGTTCGGAACGCTGGGCGGCGCGATCGACCTGGAGGCGCCGAACGGACAGACCCAGCACATCCCGGTGCCGGTCGACGACGAGTCGCTGCACAAGATCGCGAATCTGGCCGGCGGCAAGTTCTACACCGCTCAGAGCCTGGACGAACTGAACAAGGTCTATTCGTCGCTGCAACGCCAGATCGGCTACGAACGTCAGCGCGGCGACAACTCGCGTCCGTGGCTGATCGCCGGCACGCTGCTCGTCATCGCCGGATCCCTCGCAGCCCTGTTCCTCAACAGACGACTTCCGTGAGATAGGTTGAACAACCATGGCAGAGAACGCAGACATCCCCGCCCAGACCCCGCGCTCGGTGCTCGTCACCGGCGGTAACCGTGGAATCGGCCTGGCCGTCGCGCAGCGACTGGCCGCCGACGGCCACAAGGTGGCCGTCACCCACCGCGGCTCGGGCGCTCCCGAGGGCCTGTTCGGCGTCCAGTGCGACGTCACCGACAGCGAGTCCGTCGACAAGGCGTTCGCCGAGGTCGCTGAGCATCAGGGTCCGGTGGAGGTGCTGGTCGCCAACGCCGGCATCACCGACAACATGCTCCTGATGCGCTTGTCCGAGGAGAGCTTCGAGAAGGTCGTCGACGCCAACCTGACCGGCGCCTTCCGGTGCGCGAAGGCCGCCACGAAGGGCATGCAGCGGGCCCGTTTCGGCCGCATGATCTTCCTCGGCTCGGTCGTCGCCATGTCCGGCGTCCCGGGCCAGGCCAACTACGCCGCCTCCAAGGCGGGCCTGATCGGTCTGGCACGATCGATCGCCCGTGAGCTGGGGTCGCGCAACATCACCGCGAACGTCGTGGCGCCCGGATTCATCGACACCGACATGACCGCGGACATGGAGGACAAGTACATCGAGATGGCCAAGCAGGCCATCCCGCTGGGCCGGACCGGCAAGCCGGAGGACGTCGCGGCCGCGATCAGCTTCCTGGCCTCGGATGCCGGCGGCTACATCACCGGTGCGGTGCTGCCCGTCGACGGCGGCATGGGCATGGGTCACTGACCCACCCGCACATCCGATCGACTTCAACGACGACTTCAAGGAGCACCCCATGAGTGGAATCCTCGACGGCAAGACCGTCCTCATCACCGGCATCATCACCGACGCCTCCATCGCCTTCCACAGCGCCGCCCAGGCCCAGGAGGCCGGCGCGAAGGTCATCATCACCGGTATCCCGGAGCGCTTGCGGCTGATCAACCGCATCGCCAACCGCCTGCCGCAGCCGGTGCCCGACGCCATTCCGCTGGACGTGACCGATGAGGAGTCGCTGGGCGCCCTGGCCGACGAGGTCCGCAAGCTCGCCCCCGAGGGCGTCGACGGCGTCGTGCATTCCATCGCCTTCGCGCCGCGCACGCTGATGGGCCCGGACGCCCTGCCGTTCCTGGAAGGACCGGGGCCGGACGTCGCCAAGAGCTTCGAGATCTCCGCGTGGAGCTACGCCTCCCTGGCACGCGCCGTGCTGCCCGTGATGAACGAGGGCGGCTCGATCGTCGGCATGGACTTCGATCCTCGCACCGCGATGCCCGACTACAACTGGATGGGCGTCGCCAAGGCGGCCCTCGAGTCGGTCAACCGCTACGTCGCCCGCGAGGTCGGTTACGCCAAGAAGGTCCGCTCGAACCTGGTCGCCGCCGGCCCGATCAAGACCCTGGCCGCCAAGGCCATCTCGGGCACCGCCACCGACGATGCCAAGAAGCTGAACATGCTCAACGAGTACTGGGACGGTGCGTCGCCGATCGGCTGGAACGTCGACGACCCGACCCCGGTCGGCAAGAGCGTCGTGGCCCTGCTGTCGGACTACCTGCCGGCCACCACCGGATCGATCGTGTACGTCGACGGCGGCGCCAGCCACAACACCTGGTTCCCGGACAACCTGATCAACCGGTAGGCGATGTCCTCAGCCCAGAACAGCAGCGCGCCCGCCGAACGGTTCGGCGCGCTGCTGTTTCTCTCTTTCGGCGGCCCCGACGGTCCCGACGACGTGATGCCGTTCCTGCGGAACGTCACCCGGGGACGCGATATCCCCGACGCGCGCCTCGAAGCGGTCGCCGAGCACTACTACCACTTCGGCGGGATCTCGCCGATCAACCGGCTCAACCGCGACATGATCTCGGCGTTGCAGGCGGAGTTCCGCAACCGCGGCACCGACATCGAGATCTTCTTCGGCAACCGCAACTGGGAGCCGTACGCCGCCGACGCGGTCGACGAGCTGACCGCGGCGGGCCACGACCGCGCCCTGGTGTTCCCCACCTCGGCGTGGGGAGGCTATTCGGCGTGCCGGCAGTACCACGAGGACATCGCCCGGGTGGCGCGCGACGGCCTGCTGCTGCGCAAGCTGCCGCAGTACTGCACCGATCCGGCGTTCCGCACCGCCGCAGCAGCCTCCGTCCGGCGGGCCCTCGCACACTTCGACGACGACGCCGCCCCGATCCGGGTCGTGTTCACCGCGCATTCGGTTCCGCTGAGCGCCGACGAAGCCGGTGGCGCCCGTGCCGACGGCGGTCACCTGTATTCCCGGCAGGTCGCCGCGGCCTCAGCCGCCGTGGCCGCCGATCTCGGCCTGGACGGCTACGACCTGGTCTGGCAGTCGCGCTCCGGACCGCCACACGTGCCCTGGCTCGAACCCGACGTCTGCGATCATCTCGAGGCCCTCGCGGCCGACGGTGTCCGCCGGGTGGTGGTGATGCCGATCGGTTTCATCTCCGACCACCTCGAGGTGGCGTGGGACCTCGACTCCGAAGCCAAGGAGGTCGCCGACCGCCTGGGCATGACGTATGTCCGGGCCGACACCGTCGGCACCGACCCCGGTTTCATCGCCATGGTCGCCGACATCATCGAACGGTATGCCGACGGCGGGGGAGACCTGACCGCTCTCGGTGTCGGCGACAACGGCTCGTTCTGCGATCACGGCTGCTGCGGCGCCGACTCCGGCTTCTGAGCTGTCACCGGTCTCATCATCACCGGTACTGGCGGATCGCCGCGTTGACCGCCGCGGCCCGGGCGGAGCGGGCGAGCGCCGACAGACGCCGCAGGGCCTCGTCCGCGGACGCCTGCTGAGCACCCGACGTCCCGGCGGCCCCCGTCCCGGCGAGCGAGACGATCGCGTCGATCTGGGCGGCGGAGGCCAGGATCCGGTCCAGGCGCGGATTGTCGTGGGGCGGCAGGTCGATCATGTCGGCCCGGACCCGGGCCGCGAGCGCGTCGCGCAGGTCGGCGGGACCGCGGCCTCCCGACGATCCGACGGACTCGAGGAGTGTCACGGCTTCCCGGATCCCGTCCCGCAGGTCGGCCTCGGCGTCGCCGGGATTCTGCTCGGCGCTCAACCGGTCCACGGCGACCTCCGTCTGTCCGCGCCGGACGATCCAGCGGCAACGCTCGACGGTGGGGCGGGCGATCAGGACCAGGGGACGCATCGGTCCTTCGGCGCCGGCGGAACGGTCGTCGATCAGGACCACCTCTCCGGTGTCGAGTTCATCCGGGCCGACGACTCCGGGCGGCAGACCCTGCGGATCGCCGGGGGCCGGCAGGCGCACGGCGACGTGGGCGGCCGACCGCAGCAGGTCGATGACGCCCAGCGGGCCGTCGCCCGCCACGACGTCGGAGGCGGCGTCGATCTCGTGCGCCTGACCGTAGTCGTGCACCACGCCCAGAACGTGATCGGGCGAGCATTCGCCGGCCCGCCAGGCGGCAGCCCAGACGGCGACCGTGGCGGCGGGCCACGGACGGGCGGAGTCGAACTGCGTTTCGGTCATCGATGAACCACGATACGGGTCCTACAGTGAGGGCCGTGATCGATGACCGTTACGGGCGTGACGTCCTGGCCCAGCCCCGCCGCGCGAAGCCGAAGGCGCCGGAGGTGGCCGCCGAGCGCGACCTCGTGGTCGAGGATGCGGGCACCGGTTTCTGTGGGGCGGTCGTGGGATGGGAGAAGACGTACGCCGGTGACATGGTGAGGCTCGAGGACCGGCACGGTGCGACTCGCGTCTTCCACATGTTTCCGGCGGCGTTCCTCATCGACGGCAAGCCGGTGACCCTGGTGCGGCCCAAGACCCGTGGCCCGGTGGCTGCGCAGCAGACGGCGTCCGGATCCCGGGCGGCCCCGAAGCAACGGGCACGTACCGCGCGCGCCAGCCGTATCTTCGTCGAAGGCGTCCACGATGCGACGCTGCTCGAAAGGGTGTGGGGTGACGACCTGCGAGCCGAGGGTGTGGTGGTCGAGAGCCTGGACGGTCTGGACAACCTGGACGAGGCGCTGACCGCGTTCGAGCCGGCATCGCATCGGCGTGCCGGCGTGCTGGTGGACCATCTGGTCGCCGGAACCAAGGAGGAGCGTCTCACCGCGGAGGTGGGCCCGCACGTCCTGGTGTGCGGCCATCCCTACGTCGACGTGTGGCAGGCGGTCAAACCGTCGTCGGTCGGTATCGAGGCGTGGCCGGTGATCCCCATGGGCACCGACTGGAAGACCGGGATCTGCGACGCACTCGGCTGGGGGACCCCACAGGACGGCTGGCGGCGCGTCCTCGGCGCCGTCGGCAGCTTCCGGGACCTCGAGGTGCCGTTGCTCCGCAGCGTCGAGCAACTCATCGACTTCGTCACCGAGCCGGCCGAGTAGGGCCGGCGCGTGAGGGTCACGCCGCCAGCAGCAGAACGGTTCCGGCGGCGGCGCACGCCCAGAGGACCGAGGCGAACGTGCCGATGATGAACTGCTCGCTGGCGTGATGCTCGCGGAGCTGCGGGAACCGGGCCAGACCCTTGACCCCCAGGATCACGGCGATCCCGGCGGGCCAGCCGGCCAGGAGCGTGACCGCGATCGCGACGCGCTCGAGAACGCCGATCACGCGGCCGCCCCGCAACGGGGGATCGGGTTCCGGATCGTCGTAGTTCTCGTTTCTGGTGGGAATCGATCCCGCAGCCAGCACGCTTCGCACGAAGAACCCTCCGGCCGTCGCGGCGGCGAGGACGGCGGCGACCTGAGCCGCCGCGAGCTGGACTCCGGTGACCGGCCCGGAGACCGCCGCCGCGATGGCGGCAGCGCCGATGAGCGCTGCGGCCGCGACGGCGTCGCAGACGTCGACCGCACGGACCCGCCGGTCGGACACCGCGGCGTCGCCGACCATCCGGGTCCGGATCGGCGCCATGACGACGCCGAAGACGGCCGCGATCGCCAGCAGCAGCGCAGTCAGCATCGATTCTCCTCGCACAGGCCCAGCAGGGAGGCCGCCAGGCGTTCGGTATCCGACTGTAGATCCCAGCGGGCGGACCGCAGGCGCAACGAGACCGCCTGGGGTGAGATACCCAGACGCTCGGCCGCCTGAGCCTGCGTCAGCCCGGAGGAGACCAGGTCGACGGCCTCACGGCCGGCCTCCGTACGACCCTCCATGAGGTCCACCAGCAGACACAGTGCCGTCTCGGCGTCACGGCACCAGCGTGAGGCTCCCTCGACCCGCACCGGAATCCGGCGGCCTTTGGCCGTCTCGACGGCGGTGCGTGCCGCCACGAATGCCGGGCCGCGGCCGGCGCGCGCCTCGGCGGGGAGGGGGAGTTCGACGTCGTCGACTCCGATGCCGACCGACCATTCGCCCGACGCCGCCAGCTCGGCCGCGACCCGGGCGGTGACCGCGGGGTCGTCGAACACGGCCTCCACCTCGTCGCCGGCGGTCCGGTCGAATC
The DNA here is from genome assembly GCF_047600565.1 of Gordonia sp. (in: high G+C Gram-positive bacteria). Taxonomy (GTDB): domain Bacteria; phylum Actinomycetota; class Actinomycetes; order Mycobacteriales; family Mycobacteriaceae; genus Gordonia. The sequence continues at coordinate 904,016 of NZ_JASGKN010000001.1, read as the reverse complement.
CGCGCACCGCCGGAATGCCGGCGTACGTGGTGAGGATCGAGGGAACGCCGTCACCGGTCGTGGTGCTGTCGCGCTGATCTGCCGTGAGTACGAACATCACTCCTCCTCATCAAGCCTGAATACTTGATTGATGACATATCAAGTAAATACCCTTAAGTCCCTGCAATCAAGCTCTATGCCTTGATCGCTTCCCGATCAAGTGTCTGAACTTGATATTGAAGACGGACGAACCGGACATCGCCGGACCCGCGGTGTCGGGCACAATGGAGGTATGACCGCGCTCGCCTGGCTGATCGCCGCCGTCCTGTTGGTCGCCGCCGAGTTGCTCGTCGGCGAACTGGTCCTGCTCATGCTGGGCGGGGGAGCCGCGGCCGCAGCGCTGGTCGCGTTCGTGTGGCATCCGGCGGGGTGGATCCCGGCCGTCGTGTTCGCCGTCGTCGCCCTGCTTCTCCTGCTGACGGTGCGGCCGGTCGCCCGGCGGCATCTCCGTGAACGTCCGGCGGTTCCCACCAATGCGGAGGCACTGCTCGGCCAGAAGGCCGTGGTCCTGGCGCCGGTGGACGGCTACAAGGGCCGGGTGAAGATCGGCGGCGACGTCTGGTCGGCGCGCAGCGGGAATCCGCACGAGAACTTCGGACAGGGCGAGACCCTCGTCGTCCTGCAGATCGACGGCGCCACCGCGATCGTCGGAAAGGAAGCCTGATGAACGACACCGGACTCACCCTGATGATCGTCCTGATCGTGCTCGTCGTGCTGGTGGCCGCGATCCTGTTCAAATCGGTCGCGCTGATCCCGCAGGCCGAGGCCGCCGTCATCGAGCGCCTCGGTCGCTACATCCGCACCGCATCCGGTGAGCTGACACTGCTGGTGCCGTTCATCGACACCATCCGCGCCCGGGTGGACATCCGCGAACGCGTGGTCAGCTTCCCGCCGCAGCCGGTGATCACCGAGGACAACCTGACGCTGTCGATCGACACCGTCGTCTATTTCCAGGTGACCGACCCGCGCGCCGCGGTCTACGAGATCGACAACTACATCGCCGGTGTGGAACAGCTGACCACAACCACGCTGCGCAACGTCGTGGGCGGCATGACCCTCGAGGAGACGCTCACCTCCCGCGACTCGATCAACGCCCAGCTGCGCGGCGTCCTGGACGACGCCACCGGACGGTGGGGCCTGCGTGTGGCGCGGGTCGAACTCAAGTCGATCATGCCGCCGGCCTCCATCCAGGAGTCGATGGAGAAGCAGATGAAGGCCGACCGGGAGAAGCGCGCCACCATCCTGGCCGCCGAAGGGCATCGCGAGTCGGCGATCAAAACCGCCGAAGGCGAGAAGCAGAGTCAGATCCTGGCCGCCGAGGGCGCCAAGCAGGCGGCCATTCTGGCGGCCGAGGCCGAGCGTCAGTCGCTGATCCTGGAGGCCGAGGGCGATCGTGCCGCCCAGTACCTGCGCGCGCAGGGTGAGGCCAAGGCGGTGGAGAAGGTGTTCGGCGCGATCAAGGCGGCCCAACCGACCCCCGAACTGCTCGCGTACCAGTACCTGCAGCAACTACCAGAGATGGCCGCCGGCGAGGGCAGCAAGGTGTGGATCGTGCCCTCGGACTTCGGCTCGGCGCTGCAGGGCTTCGCCAAGTCGTTCGGCGAGCAGGGCAAGGACGGCGTGTTCCGGTACGAACCGGGCCCCGCACCCAAGAAGATCGAATCCGACGACGTCTCCGACTGGTTCACCACCAGCCAGGACCCGAGCGTCGCCGAGGCACTGGCCAAGGCCGAAGCCGCCGCCGCCCGGGTCACCCCGGGGACCGGCGACATGCCGGCGCCCACCGCCCGGGCCGCGTCGTACCCACAGTCCGATTACTCCCAGACCGAGTACACCCATCCCGGCGACGAGCCGGCGGTGTGGGTCGATCAGGACGCTCCGGCGCCGTCCACCGACGAGAAGTAGCGATTCACGACTCGGAGTCGACCGGCTGCCCGGCGGAACCGTCATCGACCGGCAGTTTGGCGTCGAGCAGCAGGCCGAGGATGCCGAGGCCGAACAGAGCCGCGGACAGCAACAGCATCAGCGGATTCGATTTGCCGACCACCGCATCGCCGAGGAACACCACCGACGCCGTGCCGGGCACCATGCCCAGAACGCTGGCGACGGTGTACGGCAGCAGCCGCACCGACGACACCCCCGAGAAATAGTTCGCCACCGAGAACGGGCACGCCGCGATCAGCCGCAGGGAACCGACCGCGAGCCAGCCGCGACGGTCCAGCCGCCGCTCGATGGCCTGGAAGGTCGCCTTGTCGCCCAGGTACGGCTCCACTCGGGCGCGGCCGAGACGACGGGCGAGGAGATAGGCGATCACGGCGGCCAGACTCGACGCGATCATCGAGCCGGTGAAGCCGACGACCGGCCCGAACAGCGCACCGGAGGTGACTGTGAAGGTGGTGCGCGGGATCGGGAAGATCGTGACGACCGTGTAGGCCACGAAGAACAGGAACACGAACCACGGACCCATCGAGTCCGACCATTCGCGGACGCGGCCGAGCGAGGGGAGCGGCACGAAGTACGCGGCCACCAGTACGGCGACGAACACCGCGAACGCCAGCCCGGCGCGGACGAACATCCGTCGCCGCTGCCTCTGGGGCGCCGGCGCGACCGCACCGGTGGACAGATCGACCGGTTCTTCGATCGGCCGCGAGCCGTGAGAGAGAGGCACCAGGCGAGTCTAGAACGCGCCGACCCCGCGGACGCGATCCCGCTAGTGTGGGCCCATGATCGAACCCGTTCTCTCTCGTGCGGCCGCCGCTCTGGCCGCCGCGGCCGCCATCGCAATGCTCGCTACCGCCTGCGGCGCCAAGACCGGCGCTCCCACATCGACGGTGGCCGCCACCTCGGCGATGAAAGGCTCGATGTCGATGACCGGCTCGACGTCGCTGCCCGCCCCGACGTCGGTGTCCGGTTCGGCGTCGATGCCGCACACCGCGAAGGTCACCGTGCAGGGAGCGCGGGGTGTGGAGGTGACGCTCACCGGACCGATCGCCGCCAAGTATCAGTCGGCGACACCCACTCAGAAGAAGGCCCTGGGCCAGGTGCTCACGGGCGACCGGAACGCCGGGAAGCGAGCCAGTGGTGTGGTGTTCCAGCAGTTCGCCGGTGGTGTGATCTCGGCGAAGAACGACGACGTCGGAACCCTGGCGTACATCACCTGGGGCCGGATCCGGGACGCGTGGAACGTCGAACGCGACCCGGCAGGACGGCCGTCACAGACCGGTAAGAACGGCTCCGCGGGCCCGCTCGGCTATGCCACCAGTGACGAGCTGACGCACGGCACCAAGAAGGTCTCGACCTTTGCGCACGGCAAGATCAGCTACGACACCAAGAGCCGCAAGGTCGTGGTCACAGTCAACGGAAAGATCGTGCCGAGCGGCCTCTGACGAATCCGGGCGGTCACGACATCCCAGCGTCGCTCTCGCCGTCGTAGTAGTCGACCTGATCGGCATCGCGCCACGCGGCGCCGGGGACGCCGGCGACGTTGTAGGCGGTCTTGCCCGAGTCGGGGTAGTGGATGACGTCTGGGATGCTGGTGGTGTCCAGGTCGACGTACCGCAGCGGTTCGTCCGGCGAGACGTTCGTGATGCGGTGCGCACCAGGGGGACCGGGCGGAAAGACGATGACCTCTCCCGGCCCGAGAGCGATATCGCCGGTGCTCGTGCGCACGCGCGCGGTGCCCTGCAGGATCACGAACGCCTCGGTGATGCCGTCGTGATAGTGGTACGGGAAGGCGGACTTGCCCGGCGGGATCTCCATGAACGAGACGTGCAGCTGGCTGCCGTGCTTCGGTGTGACGACGTGCTTGGTGTACACGAACGCGCCCTGCTCTGCGTGACGCGGCTCGAAGTCCTCCTGTCCGCCATGGGCTGCGGTATCCATCGGGGCTCCTTCCGACATGTGCCAGTCTGCGCCTGGTCCCGGGCCTCCTGCAACCACTCGGGGAACGCGAGACGCACCGTGGTCAGCTCAGACCTCGCCGGGGAGTAGCGCTGATTCATCCGCGCGGATGTGCGGAACGCGTATTGACATAATGTATCTTATCGGCATGGTCCACATGCTGGGGCTACAGACGGCGGCCGCTCTCAACCGTCGTTATCACGGCGATGAGTCACGATTATCAGTCAATCACCGAATCTCGCACTACAACGATCCGGGACGATCACTGTGCTTCGCGCCGAACCGGGCGGGACGGGCCGACCTCGCCGTCAACCACGAGACGCACCCCCGGATCTCCTCCGACCCGACCAGCCAGCACCTCTCTTCTCGACCGCCCACCACCTCGCGTTTCATCACTGTGACGCTATATTGTGGTGATCTCCATTCGCGACACATGCGACCGCTCCATGCCTAGGCGCGCGACGCTTGCGCGAGCCAGCCGCCGGCGCCGAGCGATCCCGCTCCCCGCTGCCACAAACCTCCCTCCCAGCGCATTATTCGTCACTGTGACGGAATGGCGCCTACTCGGCCATTCGCCGGGACATCCGGTGACCGCCGCCCTAGTCTCGTCACAGCGGGGGCGATCAGTTCGGAGGCGTGTGTGAGTCATCAGTCAGAAGTCCTCGTCATCGGTGCCGGGTTGGCCGGTCTCAGCGCGGCGCGCTCACTCACGGACCGCGGCCACACGGTCATCGTGCTCGAGGCGCGTGACCGCGTAGGCGGGCGCCTGGAGGGCGGCGTTCTCGACGGTCAGCCGATCGAACTCGGCGGCACCTGGATCGGCGAAGGCCACAGCCGGATGTACGACCTCATCAGCACTCTCGGCCTCAGTACGTTCCGCACGTGGAACGACGACGGCGAGTTGCTCGTCGACCTCGGTGGCCGTCAGTCACGAATGGGTGCCAGGAAGGGTGCCGTCCCCAAGTTCAGCCCGTTCTCCCTCGCCGATCTGTTTCAGGGCCTCACACGCTTCCAACGACTTGCGAGATCGGTCGATCCGCGACAGCCATGGGCGCACCGCAAGGCGGCCGTGTGGGACGGCCAGACCTATGAGACATGGATCCGGCGCAACCTGCGCACCGAGGCAGGCCGTGCGTACTTCCGCGTCACGGCCGAAGCAATCTATGCCGCCGACGCGTCCGATCTGTCGCTGCTACACGCGTTGTTCTATACCGCGAGCAACGGCGACCTGGAGACGCTCGTCGCGGTCGACAAAGGCGCCCAACAGGATCGGGTGGTCGGCGGCTCCGTTCGGATCGCCGAAACACTCGCCACGGGGCTCGACGTCCGGCTCGGACGACCCGTCACCGCTGTCGCACAGGACGACGACGGAGCCACGGTGACGACCCGCACCGGCGACAGCTACACAGCGAAACAGGTGATCGTCGCAATCCCGCCGACCCTCGCCGGCCGGATCCACTACGTCCCCCTGCTGCCGGCCTGGCGCGATCAGCTCAGTCAGCGCGTCCCGGCGGGGACGGTCACGAAGTGCTTCGCGTCGTACCCGACGCCGTTCTGGCGCGACGACGGACTCAACGGCCAGGCGGTCTCCGACTGCGGACCGGTCAAGATCACCTTCGACGTGTCGCCGCCCGACGCCGGAATCGGCATCCTGATGGGATTCGTGGAGGGCGGCGACGGCCGGACTTGGCAGCGACTCCCCGATGACCATCGGCGAGCACAGGTCCTCGAGTGCTTTCGCCGCTATTTCGGGGCGGCAGCCTCCGATCCTCACGACTACGTCGAAAAGGACTGGTCCGCCGAAGAGTTCACGCGCGGCTGCTACGGCGCGCACTTCGCGCCCGGCGTCTGGACGAGCTACGGCTCGGTCCTGCGTGAACCGGTCGACCGGATCCACTGGGCCGGAGCCGAGTATGCGGCCGAATGGAGCGGATACATGGAAGGTGCCGTGCGCTCGGGCCGGTCGACGGCCGACGAGGTCCACGACGCTCTCTGACACCCGAAACGCGGTGTTTCAACCCTTGCTGAAACGCCGGTTCGCTCAGCGCTGAAAAGCCTTCTGCCTCAATGGTTCTGCTCATCGGAGCGACTAAGTACCCGAATTCACCGCTGATTCACCTCGTCCGGCTCGCTGATGACTAGAGTGGTTTCAGCAGCGCGTTCAAGCGCGTGTGTTCATCAGAATCGAAGGTGGTTTTTCATGAGTGACACTCTCAACGTGGGTGACAGCCTCAGCGCCGATCAGTCGCTGACCTCCAACAACGGCAAGTACACCCTCACCCTCCAGAAGGACGGCAACCTCGTCCTCAACGACGGTGGCAAGCCGGTGTGGGCCTCGCAGACCAACGGCAAGAAGGTCGAGCGCGCCGTCATGCAGGACGACGGCAACTTCGTCCTCTACACGGGCAAGAACGAGGGTGTCTGGTCCACCAAGACCTCCGGTCAGAACGCCAAGCTGGTCGTTCAGGACGACCGCAACGTCGTCGTCGTCATCGACGGCCAGAACGCTTGGGCCACCAAGACCGGTGACGGCAGCGCCTCCGCCGCTCCCGCCGACGCTCCGGCCGCCCCGGCAGCCGGTGGCACCACCAGCTACACGATCCAGTCGGGCGACACCCTCTCGGGCATCGCTCAGCAGTTCCTCGGTGACGCCGGCCGTTACCCGGAGATCGCTCAGCTGAACAACATCGAGAACCCGGACCTGATCCAGGCCGGCGCGACCATCCAGATCCCGGCCAAGTAAGGCCTCGATCCCAGGATCGTCCACGCAGACGAGCCCCGCACCTTCGTGGTGCGGGGCTCGTCGCATTGCCGGCCGAGACGTCAGGCGGGCGGATAGGCGATGTACTTGGTGTTGAGGTACTCCTCGATGCCTTCACTGCCGCCCTCGGAGCCGAATCCGGACTCCTTGATGCCGCCGAACGGGGCGGCCGCGTCCGAGATGACGCCGCGGTTCACGCCCACCATCCCCGATTCGATCCGCCGCGCCACGCGCTGTGCCCGGGCCAGCGACTCGGTGTAGAGATACGACGCCAGACCGTACGGAGTGTCGTTGGCGAGTGCGACGGCCTCGTCCTCGGTGTCGAAGCCGACCACCGCGGCGACCGGTCCGAAGATCTCCGACGAGCGGATCCTGGCCTTCACGTCGATGTCGTCGAGGACAGTCGGCGCGTAGAAGAAGCCGCCGGACCCTTCGATACGCGTGCCGCCGGTCAGGATCCGGGCACCGTGGGTGCGCGCGTCGTCCACGAGGCCGGCGATCGACGACAGCTGGCGCTCGTTGATGATCGCACCGAGCGCGACACCGTCCTGCCAGCCCGGTCCGACCGTCATCGCGGCGACCCGCTCGGTCAGGCGGCGCGTGAACTCCTCCCGCACCGAGTTCTGCACATAGATCCGGTTGGCGGCCGTGCAGGCCTCGCCGCCGTTGCGCATCTTCGCGGCCATCGCGCCGTCGAGGGCGGCGTCGAGATCGGCGTCGTCGAACACGAGGAACGGGGCGTTGCCGCCGAGCTCCATCGAGGTGCGCTGCAGCCGGCCGGCGGCCTGGGCGACGAGTTCCTTGCCGACCCCGGTGGAGCCGGTGAACGAGACCTTCTTCAGGCGCGGATCGGCCATCATCGCGGCGACCACATCCTTCGACGCGGTGCTCGGCACCACGGACAGCACACCGGGCGGCAGGCCGGCGTCGGCGAACGTCTGCGCCAGCAGCAGCATGGTCAGCGGCGTGTCCTCGGACGGTTTGACGATGATCGTGCAGCCGGACGCCAGTGCCGGACCGATCTTCCGCGTGCCCATGGCCAGCGGAAAGTTCCACGGCGTGACGGCCAGACACATCCCGACCGGCTCCTTGGTCACGACGATCTCGCCGGTGCCGGCCGGTGCGGTGGCGGTGCGCCCGCCGATTCGGACCGCCTCCTCGGAGAACCAGCGCAGGAATTCGGCGCCGTAGGCCACCTCTCCCCTGCTCTCGGCCAGGATCTTGCCCATCTCCAGGGTCATCACGGTCGCGAAGTCCTCGGAGCGTTCGGTGACCAGTTCGAACGCCTTCCGCAGGATCTCCGCGCGCACCCGGGGCGGCGTCGCGGCCCACTGTCCGGCCACCTTCTCGGCCGCATCCATCGCGGCCAGCGCGTCCTCGACCGTGCCGTCGGCCACCGAGGTCAGCACCGATCCGGTCGCCGGATTGATCACATCGAAGGCGCCGCCGCCGGTGGCGGCACGCGGTGCGCCGCCGATCCACAGGTCTGTCGGCAGCCCGTCGGGCAACGGCGGGGCGGTCTTCACGGTCTCCTCGCGGCTCATCCCTCCAGACTGGCACAGGTTTCGGCGGGGGCGTCGCGATCCCGGGCCGACTAGGCTCGACGACGTGAGTGCGCGCGCGGGAATCATCGTCACCGGTACGGAGGTCCTCAGCGGCCAGGTCGCCGATCGCAACGGGCCGTGGGTGGCCGCGCGCCTGCTGGAGATGGGAGTGGACGTCGCGCACGTCTTGATCTGTGGTGACCGTCCGGCTGATCTCGCCGCGCAGCTGCGCTTCCTCGGCGAGGCCGGGGTCGACCTGATCGTGACGACCGGCGGCCTGGGCCCCACCGCAGACGACCTCACCGTCGCGACCGTCGCCGACGCCCGCGGTCTTCCGCTGTCGCTCGATCCGGAGCTCGAGGAGCGGATCGCCACGATCATCCGGGACTGGCGCGGCCTGGACCCCTCCGCAGCCTTCAGCGACGCGATGGCCGCCGGCATCGCCAAACAAGCTCACGTGCCCGCCGGCGCCGAGCCGATCGAACCCACCGGGACCGCACCGGGCGTCGCGATCGCCGGCGACGGACGACGTCCGGCCGTTCTGATCCTTCCCGGTCCGCCCGGCGAGCTGCGACGCATGTGGCCGCAGGCTCTCTCCACCCGAGCGGTGCACGAGGCTCTCGCCGGCCGCGAGGACCTGCAGCACGACACGATCCGCGCCTACGGCCTGTCCGAAGCCGATCTCGCCGAGACGCTCCGGGAGGCCGAGACCTCCGTCGACGGCTTCGACTCACTCGAGATCACCACCTGCATGCGGGACGGCGAGGTCGAGATCGACACCCGCTATCCGGCGGCGGCAGCGACGGCCGAGCAGTCGCTCGTCACCCTGCTGACCGACCGGCACGGTGACCGCTTCTTCTCCACCGACGGCGCCACCCTCGACGACATGCTCGCCCGGGTCCTCGCGCGACGGACCGTCGCGACCGCCGAGTCATGCACGGGTGGCATGGTCGCCGCCCGCCTCACCGACCGGGCCGGTTCCTCCGCCTATGTACTCGGCGGCGTGGTGTCGTACGCGAACGAGGTGAAGACCGGGGTGCTCGGGGTTCCGCCGGCGTTGATCGCTGAGCTCGGGGCGGTCAGCGAACCGGTCGCCGGGGCGATGGCCGAGGGTGCCCGCGCACGCACCGGTGCCGACATCGCGGTGTCGACCAGCGGCATCGCCGGACCCGGCGGGGCAGTGCCGGGGAAACCGGTCGGCACCGTCTGTTTCGGTCTGGCGGTCGACGGCCGTGACACCGTGACCGTCACGCGGCGGTTCCCCGGCGACCGCGACACGGTGCGCCGGCTGGCCACCACCTACGCGCTGCACCTCGTCCTGGAGGCCGCCCAGGACTCCTGACCGACACTGTTGACACGTGTTCGCCTATTTGTTTCATTCTTCGGCGGATCGAGCTACATTCGAGTGATGGCACAGCCCGTTCCCCGCCGTCATCCCGAGTCCCCGCGCCCGGTGCCGCCCGGGATCGCCGTGATCGGCCGCGCCCTCGGCGTGCATGGCCCCGACTCGCGGGAGTTCGCCCGTCTCGGCGAGCTGCTGATGGCGGGCGACCCGGCGATGGACGCGTTCGTCGAGTGGATGACCCACGAGGGCTCCCGAACCGTCCGGCCCCAGTTCGAGCAGGCCCTCGCCCACGGCATCGACTCGGTTCCCGACGCACCCGGACCACTGCGCGAACTCTTCGAGGGCCTCGAGGCCACCCCGGGCTGGGTGGACCCGGAGCAGTTGCGGATCGCCGCGGCCACCATGCGATCGGGCGGTGCCGACGGCCTGTACATCGCCCGCGACGTCGCATTGCTCGGCGGCTACCAGTTCGCCGGCTTCAACCAGACCCTCCTCCGGACCGGCGCCTTGGAGAAGGGCTCCAACACCCGATTCGCCGAGACCTCGCAGTGGGCGATGGACGTCATCGCACCCGGAGGCCTGGACCGGTTCGGTCCCGGATACCGGTCCACGATCCTGGTGCGGTTCATCCACTCCATGGTGCGCCGGCACGTCGAGGCGATGCCCGACTGGGACGACACCGAATGGGGGCTGCCGATCAACCAGACCGACATGGCTGCGACCCTCGTCGGCGCACTCGTGGCCCCCAGTATCGGCGGCCTCGGACTCGGGCTGGTCAACCGGCCGGCCGAGTACCGCGCCATCGCCCACCTCACTCGCTACGTCGGCTGGCTGATCGGTGTGCAGGACGACCTCCTGCCCACCGACTTCGGCGACTCGGTGCGGCTCCTGCTCCATACCTCCGCGGCACTGGCCACCCCGGACGAGACCAGTAAGCGGCTGGCACGGCCCATGGCCGACGACCCGCTCCAGTGGCGGTATCCCCGCTTCCAGGATCTGCGGCGGCGCATCGCCCGCTCACAGCATCTCTCCATCAGCACCGGATTCCTGGGCCGCCACGCCATGGCCACCCTGGGTCTGCCGACCCGCGTGTTCCCCTGGTACCAGGTCGTCGCCGTGCCGAGGAACCTGGTGAAATCCGGCATCGGAGTGCTGCCGGGCGGGCGGCGCCGCACCGCCGAGCGCGGCTACCGCGATGCCCTCGACTTCATGGCCGTGATGACTCCCGACCCGGCCACGATCGGTGAGACCACCACGGTGGCTGAGCACGTCGCCTGAGCGATCACAGGCTCCCTAGGAACAGTCCGAGCGCAGCGGCCGCCGTCGAGGCGAGCACCGGAACGAACAGATTGAGCGTCGCGGTCCGGACGCGGCCGGTCCGGATCAGTGCGGCGGTCTCGAACATCGCCGTACTGAAGGTGGTGTAGCCGCCGCAGAAGCCGATGCCGAGCAGCACTCTCCAGGCGTCGGCGTGCCCCCCGAAGACGACGAGACCCGTGATCAAGCCCAGGATCAGGCTGCCGATCACGTTGATGGTGAACGTCCCCCATGGGAACGCCGACGTCACCTTCGACTTCACGACCGTGTCCTGAGTGAACCGGGCGATGGCACCCAGACCTCCGAACACTCCCACACCGAGCGTCAACCACAGGCTCATGCCGGGACCTCCTCACGGCGGACGGCGTTCGCCAGCGCGATCCCGGCCAAAGCCGCTGCCAGGCCCAGCAGCAGGCTCACCGCGCCGTAGACGATCCCGAGGACCACACGGTCGTGGTGGATCAGCAGATCGAGTTCGACCGCCAGACTGCTGTACGTCGTGTAGGTACCGATGAAACCGGTCCCGGCAAGCAGGCGGATCCGCTTGCGCCAGCCGCTGTCCTCTCCGGACAGTGCCAGTGATTCCAGAAGCAGACCGAGCAGGAAGGCTCCCGACAGGTTGATGAGGAACGTCGCCCAGGGAAATCCGGTCGGGGTCGTCGTCAACGCCTCGTCGATGGCGTAACGAACGATCGCACCGGCGATTCCGCCGACGAAGACCAGTCCCAGTGCAGGCGCCTGGCCGGCCAGAGGGCGCGTCATCGGTCCGCCACCGGATGCTGCGGCACCACGATGACCGGACGCTTCTGGCTGCGCGAGAGCGCCACGGCGACCGAGCCGTCGACCAGTTCGCGCAGGTCGTCGAAGAATCCGCGGCGCCGGGTACCGATGACGATGGCCGCAGCGTCGACCTCGTCGGCGACGGCTTCGATCTCCCGTTCGGGGTTGCCCACCAGATAGCGGAAATCCCAGGTCACTCCGGAGTCGGCGGCGACACGTCGGAGTTCGTCGTTCAGGGTGCGTTCACGGTCGGACCGACGGTCCTCGTTCGCCGAGTCGGGATCGATCGCGATCTCGCGGTCCGTCCCGTCCGCGTGGACGCGACTCGGATCGACGTACACGAAGTGAACGGTGGCGGCGCCCGACGTGCGGGCCCAGTCCAGGGCCGTCTCGGCGACCACGTCCGGCTGGCCGGGGACCACCCCGACGACGAGATCGCGTCCGGTGAACGACGCCGGCGCGGATGAGGACTGTGGGGAAGGCATCGTCAGAACCTCTCTGCCGGCGGGCATGCTCCCGCCGACCGTGTGTACGGGTCTGCAGGAAACCATCAGCCGGTGGGCGGTTCGAGTCGGGGGTGACTCCGGCGGGATCCATCGCCGTGCCCCGATGTTACCCGTCGGCCGGAATGATCCGCGGAACCAGGCTGCACCGCCTGCTCGTCCGGCGGCCAACGCGCCGGAGCCGCGGCGATCATCGCACGTAGGCGGCGGTGCGGACCACGGCGTCGACAGGCATGACGTCCATTTTCGCGCATGCTCACACCGGTAGTCGGGGCGCGCCTGAGAAACACCCGAGGGTCTGGAGGATTCGGCCCGGTTCGATCTCCGCACGCCCTAGGCTGGACTGGACAGATGGCCGACGATGGAGCCGACCGAGCAGAGGGCGAATGACGACGATCAACACCGTGACGGGGCCGATCAGCGCGGACGCGCTGGGGACGGTGCTGCCTCACGAGTACGTGATCCTCGTCGACGAGACCTACCGGATGAACTACCTCCGCGACTGGGACGAGGACGTGCGCGTGGCCGCGGCCGTCCGTGAGCTCACCGAGCTGAAGTCCCTCGGGGTCGACACCATCTTCGATCTGTCAGTGGTCGGTGCCGGACGCAACGTGGCCCGGGTCAAGCGCATCGCCGAACAGATCGACCTGAACATCCTGGTCGCCACCGGACTGTTCACCTACAACGATCTGCCGTTCCAGTTCCACTACAACGGCCCAGGTCTGGGTTCGGAGACCTACGAGCCGATGGTCGACATGTTCGTCGAGGATCTGACGACCGGTGTCGCCGGTACCGATGTGAAGGCCGCTCTGCTCACGTGCGTGATCGAATCCGAGGGTCTCACCTCGGGAGTCGAACGCATCCTGCGCGCGGTCGGCAAGGCCAGTGCCCGGACCGGTGCCCCGGTGCTGGTCCACACCAATCCGCACACCCGGTCCGGTCTGGTCGCCCAGCGGGTGCTCACCGAGGAAGGCGTCGATCTGCGGCGCGTCATACTCGGCCAGTGCGGCGACACCACCGACGTCGAATTCCTGACGCAGCTGGCCGACGCCGGTTCGATTCTGGCGCTGGACCGATTCGGGATCGATGTCCTGCTCCCCTACCAGCAGCGGCTCCAGACCCTCCTCGCGCTCATCGAGCGCGGCTACGCCGACCACGTCGTGCTGTCGCAGATGGCGTTCAGCTACTGCGACTGGTTCGACATGACCAAGCTTCCGTTGCTGCAGCCGGACTGGAACTACCGGCAGATCACCGGACGCGTGGTCCCCGACCTGCTCGATCACGGGGTGTCACAGGACGTCATCGACACCATGCTGATCGACGTTCCGCGCCGTTTCATCACCGGCGACACGTCGGTACGACCGGGACCTTCGTCACCGATTTCCTCCATTTCTGGACTCAGTCCAGACAAATAGGCATGATGGAGTCATGTCCGATCCGACCGCACCGCACCCGGCACCCACGCCGGAGGCGCTCGCTGCCGCCCTCCGTGGCGCAGGACTCCGCGTCACCCGGCCGCGTACCGCGGTCCTGACGGCGGTCGCCGGACATCCGCACGCGGTCACCGAGGAGATCCTCGACTCGGTGCACGCACAGGCGCCCGACGTGTCCCGGCAGGCCGTCTACGACGTCCTGCACGCGCTCACCGATGCCGGGCTCGTCCGCAAGATCCAGCCCGCCGGGCACGTCGCCCGGTACGAGGCCCGCATCGGCGACAACCACCACCACCTCGTGTGCCGCGAATGCGGTGACGTGCAGGACGTCGACTGTTCCGTCGGCCACGCCCCCTGCCTGACTCCACTGACCGACCGCGGCTATCAGATCGACGAAGCCGAAGTCGTCTACTGGGGCGTGTGCCCCCGGTGCGCGGCCGCCGCCTCCCCACCAGCCCCCGACCGGCCCTGAGAGAGCCGACAACCGAAAGGAACAGCCCGTGTCCGCAGAACAGCCCCTCGAAGAAGTCGACCAGAACCCGCCTGCCGGCTGCCCGATGCACGACGCCATGCGCCCGCCCGCCGAAGGCGGCGGCAACCGCGACTGGTGGCCCGACCAGCTGAACCTCAAACTTCTCTCGGAGAATCCCGTCGAGACCGATCCCTACGACGGCGACCTCGACTACGGCGATGCCTTCGACACCATCGACCTGAACGAACTCAAGGCCGACATCAAGCAGGTCATGCACGACTCCAAGGACTGGTGGCCCGCCGACTTCGGCAACTACGGCCCCCTGTTCATCCGCATGTCCTGGCATGCCGCCGGCACCTACCGGATCAGCGACGGTCGCGGCGGCGGCGGCCACGGCACGCAGCGGTTCGCCCCGCTCAACAGCTGGCCCGACAACGTCAGCCTCGACAAGGCGCGCCGCCTGCTCTGGCCCGTCAAGAAGAAGTACGGCAAGAACCTGTCCTGGGCCGACCTGATCATCTTCGCCGGCACCTTCGCGATGGAGGACATGGGCCTGCCCCTGTTCGGCGTCGCCGGCGGTCGCCCGGACAAGTACGAGCCCGAAGAAGTCTATTGGGGACCGGAGAACGAATGGCTCGGCGACAACCGCTACACCGGTGAACGCGACCTCGACAATCCCCTCGCCGCCGTCCAGATGGGTCTGATCTACGTCAACCCGGAGGGCCCCAACGCCGATCCCGACCCGCTCAAGGCCGCCGTCGACATCCGTGAGACCTTCGCCCGGATGGCGATGGACGACGAGGAGACCGTCGCACTCATCGCCGGAGGTCACACCTTCGGCAAGGCACACGGCAACGGCGACGCCGACAAGCTCGGCCCCGAGCCCGAGGCCGCCGGCCTCGAGGAGGTCGGTCTGGGCTGGAAGAACCCGGCCGGCAGCGGTGTCGGCACCGACGCCGTCACCTCGGGCCTGGAGGGTGCATGGAACAGCACCCCCACCACCTGGGACAACAACTTCTTCTGGACCCTGTTCGGCTACGAGTGGGAGCTCACCAAGAGTCCGGCCGGCGCCCAGCAGTGGCGCCCCAAGGACAACGCCGGCTCGACCAGCGTTCCCGACGCCGGCGATCCGGAGAAGCGCCACGCACCGATGATGTTCACCACCGACCTCGCACTGCGCATGGATCCGGCCTACGAGAAGATCTCGCGCCGCTTCCTCGAGCATCCGAAGGAGTTCGAGGACGCGTTCGCCCGCGCCTGGTTCAAACTGACCCACCGCGACATGGGTCCGGTATCCCGCTACCGTGGCGCGCTGGTGCCCTCCGAGACGCTGATCTGGCAGGATCCGGTGCCTCCAGTCGACGGTCCGCTCGTCGGCGACAAGGAGATCGCCGCCCTCAAGAAGCAGGTGCTGGACTCGGGTCTCTCGGTCTCCCAGCTCGTCAAGACCGCCTGGGCGGCGGCCGCCTCGTTCCGGGGCAGCGACAAGCGCGGCGGCGCGAACGGCGGCCGACTGCGCCTGGAACCGCAGCGGAACTGGACGGTCAACGAGCCCGCCGAACTCTCCACGGTGATCGGGGTGCTCGAAGACGTCGCCGAGAAGTTCAACGCGAACTCGGACAAGAAGATCTCGTTCGCCGATCTGGTCGTGCTCGGTGGCGCCGCCGCCATCGAACAGGCCGCTCGGAACGCGGGTGTCGAGGTGACCGTCCCGTTCACTCCGGGACGCACCGATGCGTCCCAGGACGAGACCGACGTGGCGTCGTTCTCGCACATGGAGCCGCGCTGGGACGGATTCCGCAACTACGTGGCCGACGACGTCAACGTGCCCGCCGAGGCGCTGCTCGTCGATCGTGCCCAGTTGCTGACGCTCACCCCGCCGCAGATGACCGTGCTGGTCGGTGGCCTCCGCGTACTGGGCGCCAATCACGGCGGTTCACAGTACGGCGTGTTCACCGATCGTCCGGAGACGCTCTCGACGGACTTCTTCACGAATCTGCTGGACATGGATGTCAAGTGGACGCCGCAGAAGGACGGAACCTACGTGGGCGCCGACCGGGAGAGCGGCGAGAAGAAGTTCTACGCGACCCGCGCCGACCTGGTCTTCGCCTCGAACGCCCAGCTCCGGGCCCTGGCCGAGGTCTACGGCGGCGACGATGCCGCCGAGAAGTTCGTCGCGGACTTCGTCTCCGCCTGGAACAAGGTGATGGATGCGGATCGCTTCGAGCTGAAGCGCTGAACTGTCGGTGGTGCGTCCGCGGTCGATGATCGTGGACGCACCACTCCTCTCCGTCGATCGTGATTCACAACCACCGCAGATGAACGGAAGGTGAACACGCGGCCAATGCCGCTTGACATCTTCTGTACGGACGGTTACAAAGGTATGGACACGAACCAACGAAAAGAGGAGGACGACATGTCGAATCGCGTCAGTCCCGATCTCGCCACCCGGATGCGTACCTACACGCGCCGCGTGGGCCAGCGGATCACCATGGATCCGAATCAGCGTCTGAACATGCAGGTCGCGCACACCCCGCTCGCCGTTCTCGGCGCTTCGCGGCGCACGATCTGACCGACATCGAATCGACGACGACCCCCGACCGATCCGGTCGGGGGTCGTCGTCTTTCACGCGAGCGGTTCGAGGTCAGCGCCTGTGGGACCTGGTGAGGTGCCACCATCCGCAGACGCACTCGTACGACGACAGCGCCTGAACCCGTCTCCCCGCAGACAACGCCAGGATCGCCGCGGTCGCCGCATCGGCCGACACGTAGGCGATCTTCTCCGGAGTCGGGCAGTCGTGTTCCGGATAGCTGACGTTCGACGCGGGCCGCACCCGTGGACGTCGGGCCATCTCGGTGCGGAACTCGATCGCCCGATAGAACTCCTCGAGTTCGTCGTCGCCGAAGCCCCCGCGATCCTGACCCGCCACGGACGTCACACCACCGGAGGCAGGGTTTCGCCGTCGTAGCGGGGCACCACCCGGTACGCGCGCAGATCCTTCGGAACGCCCTTCGCCCGGAACCGCTTGCGCCGCACCACGTAATCCTCGGTGCCCACCACGTCGAGAGTGGTCTGGCTGACGTACACCTCGCCGGCACCGGCCGCCGCACAGACCCGGGCCGCGATGTTGACGTCGACGCCCAGGAAGTCGTCGCCGACCGCCCGCGGCGCCCCGGTGTGCAGACCGGCACGCAATGCCGGGCGATACGAATCGAGGTGGATGGCGCTCACCGCGCCGGCCGCCTCGAACGCGGCCTCGATTCCCTCCCGGGGATCGGCGAAGACCGCCATCGTGCCGTCGCCGAGGGTCTTGACTACATGTCCCCCGTGCGACCGGATCACCTGGGCACAGGTCCGGTTGACCTCGCTGAGCAGGGTGAGCACCTTGTCGTCGCCGGCGCGGAGCGCCCACCGCGAGAAGTCCACCAGATCGGTGAACAGGATCGTCGCCGGGCGCGGCTCGGTCGGATCGGGAGCCTTGCCCCTCCAGAGGGACTGCCACAGAGACACCGACGCGAGTCCGAGTTCACGGACCGCACTCGGACGCTCAGCCGCCATATCGTTGATCGCATCGGCGAGCCGGTCGAGCGTGGTCGCGCCGCCGGGGACCGTGTCGCCGGGGACCGTGTCGCCGGGCGCCATCCGTCGCGCGAAACGGGCGGCCCTCACCATCGGCTCGCTCGAATCGGTCCGGGCCAGGAGCTCGGACGCGCGCTTGAGCGGCTGCCGCCGGACGGCGGGCTCGCCCGGATCCGGGATGTTCACGATGTCGAGTCTAAGCGGCGGACCGCGCAGGCGGCCTGCGCACGGTCGCGCCGATTCGCACGGACGCTCGACAGGACCGCGGCGCCGATGAAGAAGACGCCGATCAGACCCGTGACCACCTCGTTGACCTCGACCTTCAGGCTCACCAGCAGCAGAACGGCCAGTGCGCCGATCGCCCAGTGCGCACCGTTCTCCAGAAAGCGGTACTCACTCAGCGTGCCGGCCCGCACCAGGTAGATCGTGATGGATCGGACGAACATCGCACCGATGAAGCCCAGTCCCAGGGCGATGAGAACAGGATCCGAGGTGATGGCGAACGCACCGATCACACCGTCGAACGAGAACGACGCGTCGAGCAGCTCGAGATACAGGAACAGGAAGAACGCCGCCTTCCCGACCTGCTGGACGGGTTTCGGGCGCACCGGTGGACCGGTCCTCGGCCAGGTCGGCGCCAGATCGTCGTCGGCCTCCTCGTCGTCCGGGTCCGAGTGCGAAAACAGTGAGGTGAGGCCCTGCACCAACAGGTACATGAGCATGCCGAGACAGCCGGCGATCATCACCGTGGCACGCTCGTCCGACGGCACGACCGACGCCGCGATCAGCAGGACGGCGAGCGCGACGACCACCGACGCGTGCCGAAGGCGGCCGATGATCGCCAGCGGGCCCTCGATGTGGCGGAGCCAGAACAGGCGATCCGAATCGAAGAAGTAGTCGAGGAAGAGCAGCAGCAGGAACATGCCGCCCAGTGCGGCGATCTGGGGATGCGCCTGCGTCAGGAGCGTCTCGTAACTCGGGCGGCCGTCCGCGAAGTGCGAGGCGCCGCCCGGTGGCGGGTTCAGAGCCGAGATGCATGGCCTGCGCCGGGTTCAGGCCGGCGGCCGCCCAGACGATGAGCAGTGGGAACAGCACGCGCATGCCGAACACGGCGATCAGAACGCCGACGGTCAAGAACATCCGTTGCCAGAAGGCACTCATCCGCTCCAGGACCGTCGCGTTGATGACCGCGTTGTCGAACGACAGCGAGACCTCCAGCACCCCGAGCACCAGACACACCAGAAGGGCGTCCCATCCCCCGTAGGCGAAGGCGACGCCCAGTGCGACGATCGTGACGGCGATCGACACCCCGAACACGCGCAGGATCATCGACGAGACCTCATCAGCGCAGCCTCTCGGCATCGCGGGCGGCCTCAACGAGGTCCGCCGCCATCTGCGTCAGCGCCGACGCGTCCTCGCCCTCCGCGAGAGCCGTCGAAAGGTCTTCGGCGGCGCAGCGCAGCGCGAACATGCGATCGCCGAGCTCGGCCACCTCGCTCGGCGTGAGGATCAGCGCGTCGGCGGGAATAGCGGTGCCCTCGGTGAGCGTTCTCTGTTCGTAGGCCCGCTGCCGGCACGACTGCTTGCAGTACTTCCGGCGGCGGCCACGCTCGGAGTCGACCATCTCGCGGCCGCACCAGGCGCAGGTCTGGCGTTCTCGACGGGTCGCTGCGGGCACGGATAAAAGGTACCGCGTCCCCGTCGAGTACCCACGCGCGACCGGACGCGTACCATGGATGTTCGGGTCCGACCGGACCGAAGACTTTGTGAGAGGAGCACGCCACCATGGCTGATCGAGTACTCCGCGGTAGCCGTCTCGGCGCAGTGAGCTACGAGACCGACCGCGATCACGATCTCGCGCCTCGCCGCATCGTGCAGTACCGGACCGACAACGGCGAGATCTTCGACGTTCCGTTCGCCGACGACGCCGAGGTCCCGTCGAAGTGGCCGTGCAAGAACGGCATGGAGGGCACCATCCTCGAGGGCGCCGAGCCCGAGGAGAAGAAGGTCAAGCCCCCGCGCACCCACTGGGACATGCTGCTCGAGCGGCGCAGCGAGGACGAGCTCGAAGTTCTCCTCAACGAGCGTCTCGAACTGCTCCGCCAGCGCCGGCGCGGTGGCGGCAGCGTCTGATCCTCAGAACAGAACAAGGACCCCGGTGCAGTGGCGCCGGGGTCCTTCTCTGTCTCCGTCCTATCGCCGGAAGCGTGCGGTGCGGCCCTGCCAGCCCCACTTCGCGACATTCAGGAACGATTCGGCGATCACGCCGCCGTCCATCTTCGACTCGCCGATCTCGCGTTCGGTGAACGTGATCGGCACCTCGACCACGGTGTAGCCGGCCTGCAGCGTCCGCCACGCCAGATCGATCTGGAAGCAGTAGCCGGCCGAGTCGATGCCGTCCAGGCCGATGCTGCGCAGCACGTCCGCGTGATAGGCGCGATAGCCGGCGGTGATGTCCTTGACATCGGTCCCCAGGGCCAGCCGCGCGTAGGTGTTGGCGCCCTTCGACAGGTACCAGCGCCGCTTGGGCCAGTTCACCGTCTTACCGCCGGGCACATACCGCGAACCGATCACCAGGTCGGCGCCGTCGTTGACGGCGGCGAGCAGACTCGGCAGCTGCTCGGGAGCATGACTGCCGTCCGCGTCCATCTCGATGATGACCGGGTAGTCGCGGTCCAGGCCCCAGGCGAAGCCCGCCAGGTACGCCTTGCCGAGACCGTCCTTCACGGTGCGGTGCATCACGTGCACCCGCTTCTTCGTGTCGTCGGCGGCCAGTCGATCGGCCACGTCACCGGTGCCGTCGGGGCTGGAATCGTCGACGACCAGGACATGGATGTCGGGGACCGCGTCGAGGAGTCGCCCGACGATGAGGGGCAGGTTCTCCCGTTCGTTGAACGTCGGGATCACCACGAGACCGCCGGCTCCCTGCGGTCCGACGATCTGCCCGGTCTTCTGATCGGTCATGCTCGCGTCTCCCCTTCCCGTTCGTCGTCTGGCCGAACCCAGAACGTATCGAACCTAGTATGTCGACGGGCCGCGAACAAAAACCCCAGCAGTGCGCAGACCACCACGATCAGCTGCGGCAAGGCCCCGAGCCGGACCGCGAGTGTCCGGTCCGTCCGCAACGGGAGATTCGTGCTGAGCACGGCAGGATCGAAGATCCGGCTGTTGGTGACCACCCTGCCGTCCGGGGTGATCAGGGCGCTCACTCCGCTGGTGGCGACCACGGCCGCCGAGCGATCGGTCTCGACCGCACGCACCTGCGACATGGCCAGTTGCTGATAGGTCATGTCGGTGTAGCCGAAGGTCGCGTTGTTGGTCGGCACGTACAGCAGTTGGGCGCCTTCACGCACCGCTGCCCGCGGTGCCCGGTCGAAGGCGATCTCCCAGCAGGTCGAGACACCGACGACGACGTCGCCGCGGTCCGTCGGGACGGCCAGGACCGACGGCCCCGAACCCGCTTTGAAGTCGCCGGCGCGGTCGGCGTACGAGGAGAACTTCGAGAAGAATCCGCGCCACGGAAGGTATTCGCCGAACGGCTGCACGATGTGCTTGTCGTAGCGGCCGGTCGGCGCATCCGCCGGCGTCCCGCCGTTCTCGGTCCACAGCAGCACGGAGTTCGTGGGCCGACCGTCCTGATGGTCCACGAGCAGGGTCCCGAACAGCAGCGGCACGTCGTTGAGGCCGACCGCGCTGCGGATCTCCTCGGCCGCGTCCGGATTGTCCAGCGGCGAGATGTCCGAGGCGTTCTCCGGCCACAGCACCACCTCCGGGTGAGGCCGGGTACCGGCGTCGACGTCCTGCTTGAGCGCCATGGTGGCCCGGAGGTGGTTGTCGAGCACCTGACGGCGCTGCTCGTTGAAGTCCAGGCCCATGCGTGGCACCCCGCCCTGGACGGCGGCGACCTGGAGGTGCCGGCCCGTGTGGGGGTCGGGCATGGTGAGGCCGGCGACGGCCGCCGCGGTCAACGGCACGACCGTCGCGATCACGCCGGCGGGCAGCAACGACCGGTCCTTACGCAGCGCGGCGATCGTCAGCTGGGCGAGGCCGGCGCCGGCGAGGGCCACGACGAACGACAGTCCGGGCACGCCGATCCAGCGGGCCACCGGCAGCAGCAGCCCGGTGTTCTGGCTGAAGGCGGCCGCGCCCCACGGGAAGCCGCCGAACGGGAACGACGATCGCAGCCATTCCACCGCCACCCAGACGACGGCGAACCACACCGGCGCGGCGGGCAGGCGTGTGACGACGGTGGCCATCACACCGAACAGCGTGCAGTACAGGGCCATCACCACCGACAGTGCGATCCATGGGAGTGCCCCGACGAAGACACCGATCCAGGGCAGCAACGGCAGGAAGAAGGCCAGACCGAACAGGAGGCCGCACAGAGCACCCGTCCGCACCCGCGGTCGTCCCACGGTCAGGCAGGCGTACAGCAGGCCCAGTGCGGGCAGCGCCAGGAACCACAGGTCACGGGGTGGGAAGGCGGCGAACATCAGGCCGCCTGCCGCCGCCGAGGCGAGCGGGCGCACCCACGGGCGGACGGTCACCGGAGTTCGCCGTACACGAACTCGCCGTCGGCCATGGTGGCCACGCATTGCGGCAACGTCGCTCCCGGCGACACGTCGGGCAGGGCCGGAACCCGCGATCGGGGGTCGGTCGACCACCGCTGAACACCCTCATGCAATGCCGCGACCACCAGGTCCTCGACGTCCCAGACGGCCAGAATGCGCCGGGGCGCCCGGGACCAGGGTGCCGGTCAATCCGTCGTTGATCCCGGCGGCGCGCCAGCCGCCGCGGGTGGTGGCCGCGAATGCGGCGCGCGGGGAGATCGCGCTGAGCGGATTGTGATGGTGTGCCGCCGCGCGGACGGTGGCCCACGGGTCGATCGGACAGACCGGCGAGTCGCTGGAGAACGCCAGGGAGACTCCGGCCTTCGCCAGCCCGGCGAAGTCGTTGAGTCGTGCGGCCCGCTCCCCCAGCCTCTGCTCGTACAGGGCGCCGTTGCCACCCCACAGGGCGTCGAAGATCGGCTGCATGCTGGCGACGGCTCCGCATCGGGCGAACAGCTCTGCCTGCTCAGCGGTGACCATCTCGGCGTGCTCGAGCCGGTGGAAGCACCGAGCGAGCGCGGGCGTGCCCAGTTCGGCGGCCAGTGTCGACATCGCCTCAGCGACCATGGCGGCCGCCGCGTCGCCGATCATGTGGAATCCCGCCTGGATCCCGGCTTCGGTGGTGGCCCGCAGATGGTTCAGCACCTGGCCGGGGTCGAGGTACGCGACCCCGGAGGTGTCCGGGAGGTCGGAGTACGGCGACGACAGCAAGGCGGTATGGGATCCGAGGGCGCCGTCGATGAACAGGTCGCCGCCGATGGCGTCGGCGCCGGTCTCGGTGACCACGGCGCGTGCTTCGTCGGCGGTGCCGACGCACTGTCCCCAGTAGCGGCGGACCCGGACGGGGTGATCGAGTTCCTGCAGTGAGGTGAAGTCGTCGCGGCCGCTGATGTCGGGTCCACCGTTCTCGTGGACGGCGACGACGCCTCGCGACGCGGCGTGATCGAGCGCGCGCAACTGCGCACGACGGCGGCCGGCCGGGCTGATGAGAGCGCGCGCGGCGGCACGGACTCGATGGTGCGCCCCGGCGACGAGGGGTCCCTCCGGGTCGTATCCGGGTTCGTCGGACAGTCCCGGCACCAGACGCCGGAGAGCCCCGGAGACCACGGCCGAATGTTCGTCGATCCGTGCGAGGTAGACGGGACAGTCACCGGTGACCGCATCGATGTCGGTGGTGGTCGGCGCGGTGTCCTCCCCCGCTCCCGCATCGCCCCACGCCGACGAATCCCAGCCGAGGCCCCACACGATGTCCTCGTCGGGGTGGGCCGCGGTGTAGGCCGCCAGTTCACGCAGGCAGTCGGTACGGCTGCGGGCCCCGGTCAGGTCGAGTCCGCCCAGAGCCAGGCCGGTATCGGTCGAGATGCAGGTGGCAGTCGACGAAGGCCGGCCCGACGAACCGCCCACCGAGATCGATGACCTCCGCATCCGGGTGCAGCGCGCGGCCGACGTCGTCGGTGCCGACCCACACGACGGTGCCGTCGGTGATGGCCAGGGCGGTGGCGTCGGGAGTGGCCGGCGAGGAATACACGGCGCCGCCGAGAAGGAGCTGGGTGGTCACGCCTCCCAGTCTCTCAGACGACGGGAGGCCGCCACCGGCGGTGTGGTCAGTGTTCGCGGGCGGGAGGGAGCGCCGGATGCTCGACCCGCACGCTGCCGTCGGGGTTGCGGATCGTCGTGTCCACGACGCTGCCGTCGATATACCCTTCACCGGCCACGGTGCCGTCGACGACGGTGCCGTCGACATAACCGCTCGGCGCCATCCGGACCAGGGTGACGCGGTCCACGAGCTTGTTCGCGCGCTGGGTGGCCGCCGCGGTCACCTTCGGCTGCAGTCGCTGCCGCACCGGCGGAGCCAGCAGGACGAGACCCGCCACCGTCGACACGACACCCGGCAGAGCAGTCAGGCCGGCGGCCCCGGCGAACAGAGCCGAATGGCTGAGGGTGTCACCGGGCGACACCTCGTTGCGAAGGGCTCGGCGGGATTCCTCCCGCAGTTCCCGTGCCCGGCGGCCGAGCACCGCCACCCCGACCGCGGTGGCCGCGACGGTGATGACGATCGCCCACGCCCAGCCCAGGAAGTGCACCATCGCCCAGAACGCCGCGATCTCGGCGACCACGTATCCGGCGAACAACCACTTCGTCATGTTCCGACCTTCCCACTCCGGTACCCCCGCTCCGGCACACAGCGCACCGGGTTCTGCTGGGTACAACGCACGAGAAGCCCGTTTTGCTCCCGGGCTCAGATCCGTTCGGCGACACGGTCGCGGATGGTGGCGAGCATGAAGCCGAAGGCGACACCGACGCCGATGCCGACACCGGTCAGCAACGCCATCAAAAAGTCCTCGGTACCGGACTCGCCCAGCACGGTCTTGGCGATCCCCTCGTACACCGTCAGTCCGGGAATGATCGCGCCGGTGATGCCCATCAGGGCCAGCACCCCGATCGGGTACGGGCTACGGCGCTCCCAGAAGGTGGAGGCATAGCCGAGCACTGCGGAGGCGACGATCGCCGCCCACACCCCGGGGAAGTGGGCGAGGTGGATCAGGGATTGATTGACCCCGGCGGTCAGGAGGCCGATGCCCGCCGCGGGAAGAAGCAGATCGCGGGAACCGCCGTTTCCGAGTGCGTTCGCCACGGCGCCGATCATCGAGAACACGAGGCCGAGCACCAGGGGCAGCGTCGGGAGTTCCACGACGTGCTCGCCGGGCCGATCGATGGAGGCCAGGACGGTCAGCACCGCCGCCGCACCGAGAGCGACGCCACCGCCGCCGAGCAGGACCACCACACCGCGGGCGAGGGCGCTCATCGGCCGCTCGTAGACCAGGTCGACGGTCAGCGCGATCAGTACCGGCAGCGGAATCGTCAGGAGCCATGGCACACCGACGGCGGCGGCCGCGTCCATCCCGTGAATCAGATGAACCAGATAGGCCAGCGCCACCAGACCGGCGGCGAGCACCGCCTGCGCGGCCGAGGTGAAGAATCGGCGTATCCCCCACCGGCCGGCGGCGACGCCGAACAGCGTCACCGGGATCTGCACGACCGCGGTGACCAGCGCGGGAATCCAGCCGATACCGACCTGCAGAGCGATCGCGAAGGCGAGGACCGCCATTCCTCCGGTGATGGTCCACACCCGGGGGCCGCTGCGGGCGGCGATCGTCTCGAGTCCCGAGTCGAGCCCATCGGCATCGAGACTTCCGTCGCCCACCCGGCCGGACAGCAAATGCAGCTCCTTCATCTTCTGGCAGTCGATGGCACCGAGCGAATCGAGCGGCACGGTCCGCGCCACGGTCTGGCCGTCGTCGGTCACGTACTGGACGGAGACGGCGGTGCCGAGGTCGAGGAGTGCCCCGTCGTTCAGGCCGAGGCCGTAGGCGCAGCGGTCGCCGATCACGAAGGCCTCCCCGGTGGAGAAGCCCGATCCGATCAGCGCGGCGATCAGCCGGGCAAGCGCGTCGACGTCGCGGCGGGCGGCGTCGAATCCGGTCGATGACGGGGACACGAGGCCAGATTAGCCGGGCTAATCTCGGGGATGTGTCGAGTTCATCCGTGGAGATCTACCGGCTCCGGATCCGCTTGTCCGACGGCCGGATCGAGGCCGAGGCGCTCGACGCGATCGCGTCGGCCGCCGAAGAGTGCGGCGATCTGTGCCTGTCGTACACCTCGTCCGCCGATCTTCACGTGCCGGAGGTTCCCGCACACCGCGTGGACGACCTCCGTGCACGGATCGGCGAGCACGTCGATCCGGAGCGGGTCGACACCGTGCCCTCCCCCGTCGCCGAGGAGAAGCCCGTCACCGACAGGCCGACGCGCATCGGCTGGTTCGGCGGCGACGACGGCCTGGTGGAACTCGGTACCCGGACACCGGGCTCGATGCTGTCCGCGCGCCAGGCGCGATTCCTGGCCGCCATCGGCGTGCCTCTCACCTTCACCGCGCGGCGGGAGATCCTGATCACCGGACTCGGTGAGGGGGTCGCGGAGACCGTGGTCCGAGTGCTGGCGCCGATGGGCTTCGTCTTCGACGCAGATGCTCCCTGAACCCGGGCCTCAGCGCGACATCCGGCGCCAGATCGGCCGCGGCACCCAGCGAGTCGCCAACATCACCGGGCGCAGCCGGCCGGGAACCGCCACCTCCGTCTTGCCCTTCCGGTAGGCGGCGGCGACCGCCTCGCCGACCTGGTCCGGGGTCACCGACATCGGCGCCGGCTCGGTGCCGGAGGCCATCAGATCCTTCGTCATGTTTCCGATCACGAAGCCCGGCCGCACCAGGAGGACGCGGACGCCGGTGCCGTGGAGGGCGTCGGAGAGTCCGCTCGCGAATCCGTCGAGACCCGCCTTGGTGGAGCCGTACACGTAGTTCGCCTTCCGCACCCGCACTCCGGCGATCGACGAGAAGACGATGATGGTGCCGCTCCCCTGGGTGCGCATCACGTTGGCGACGAGCGTGATGACGCTGATCTGCGCGTAGTAGTCGGTGTGCGCGATCTGCAGGGCGTGTTCGACGTCCGTCTCGG
Source organism: Gordonia sp. (in: high G+C Gram-positive bacteria) (assembly GCF_047600565.1). Taxonomy (GTDB): domain Bacteria; phylum Actinomycetota; class Actinomycetes; order Mycobacteriales; family Mycobacteriaceae; genus Gordonia. The sequence goes on along the minus strand of NZ_JASGKN010000001.1, from coordinate 877,221 downwards.
CGCGTGCCGCGTCGCCGAGGATGCCGAAGGCGACGACCGCCGCTTCCAGGGGTCCGTAGTCGTCGGCGATGCTCTGCACCAGTGCCGGGTGAGAACTGACGTCGTCGGCGTCGAATTCGACCGCCACCACGTCCGTCGCGCCGGCGTCGAGCAGCAGCCGCCGTTGCGGATCCAGGTCGTCGGAGCGCCGGGCGGCCAGCACCACCCGGTTGCCGGAGGCGAGCCGCTGCGCGGTGGCGACTCCGATCTCGCTGCGTCCGCCGAAGACCACGATCGTTCCCATGCCGTCATTGTGTCATCGGACCTGTGTCATCGGATCGGCCGGACCGCGCCGGTAGGCTGGCGGCATGGCGCACTCGATCGGAGAGCTGAGTCCGCAGGCCCGTGAACTGCTGCGCGAGTATCACCTCGCCTCGCTCGCCACTCTCCGTTCCGACGGCACACCGCACGTGGTGGCGGTCGGTTTCACCTTCGATCCGGAGGCCGGTCTCGCCCGGGTCATCACGGTGGACGGCAGCCAGAAGGTGCGCAACGTCGAACGTTCCGCACGCGCGTCCCTGACCCATGTCGACGGTCCGCGCTGGCTGACCCTGGAGGGTCCGGCCCGGGTGGTCCGGGAGCCGGCCGCGATCTCCGATGCCGAGCGCCGGTACGCCGACCGCTATCGAGAGCCCCGCCCCAATCCGCAGCGCGTGGTCATCGAGGTGACCCTGACGCGGGCGATGGGTTCGGCCGGCATGTTCGCCTAACGTCACTGTCCCGCGATCCCCGATTGGCGGCCGCACTCGGCTGGATCACCACCGCCCTGGGTTCGTTCGCCTTCTTCATCCTGCACCTGTACAGCGCCGTCGGCGGGCTCACCGTCGACGTCGACCACGGTCATGCGCATGACCACGGCGGAGAGTCGTACGCGCCGCTCGCCGACCACAATTCGGCGATGACCTGGGAGGTCACCGCCTTTCTGATCTGGGCGATCGTTCCCATCGTCATCACCCTGGCGTTCCGGGCGCGGGGCGCCGCGTGGGCCGCATTGGTGATCGGTGGCCTGTTCGCGCTCGGCAACGTCGGTGACGGCATCAATCATGCCGTCAGCGAGAGCGCACCGGCGCCGTTCGTCCTCGCCCTGCTCGCCGTCGGCGTCCCCGGTGTCCTGGCGGTGCTGGCCTCGCTCCGGTGGGCCCGCGCCGACGCGGTGATTGAGCAGGCCGACGCCGAGGCCGAAGAACTGGTCAGCGCAGCACGCTGAGACCGTGGGGCCGCGTGTTCAGCGCGCGGCCCCCGTCCTCGGTCACCACGACGATGTCTTCGATCCGCGCGCCCCACCGGCCGGCGAAGTAGATTCCCGGCTCCACACTGAACGCCATACCCGGTCGCAGCACGAGGTCGTTGCCCGCGACGATGTACGGCTCCTCGTGCACCGACAGACCGATACCGTGACCCGTGCGGTGAATGAAGTGGTCCGACAGCCCCCCATCGGCCAGCACCGCCCGGGCCGCGTCGTCGATACTCGCCGCGGTGACGCCGGGGCGGACTGCGTGCAGGGCCGCTGCCTGCGCCTGCTCGAGCGCGTCGAAGGCGCCCGCGATCTCGTTCGGCGGGGCGGTGAAGCAGTAGGTTCGGGTGGAGTCGGAGTTGTAGCCGACCGCGATCGGTCCGCCGATGTCGATCACCACCACGTCGTCGGGGCCGATCAGCCGGTCCGAGTGTTCGTGATGCGGGTCGGCGCCGTTCGGACCCGACCCGACGATCACGAACGCGGCCTCGGTGTGCCCCTCCTCGACGATCGCGGCGGCGATGTCGGCGGCGACCGCCGCCTCGGTGCGTCCGGGACGCAACCATTCACCCATCCGGGCGTGCACCCGGTCGATGGCGGCGCCCGCTTCGGTGAGCGCCGCGATCTCGGCGTCGTCCTTGATCATCCGCATCTCCCGCAGCACCGGCGTCGCCAGACGGACCGGCGCACCGGCGAGATCGGACAGCGGGATCACGTGCAGCGCCGGTAGTGCGTCGGAGACCCCCAGCGCGGAGACTCCGCCGGACAGCCCGTCCAGAGCGAGCACGTACGGGTCCTCACCGTCCACCCAGTCCCGCACCGTCAGGCCGAGGTCCCCGATCGCGGAGTTCCGCAGACTCGCCAGTTCCATCCGCGGCGTCACCACGAACGGATCGCCGTCAGCGGGCAGAACGAGGGCGGTCAGCCGTTCGAACGTGTCGGCGACCGCACCGGTCAGGTAGCGCAGGTCCGGCCCTGTCCCGATCACGAGTGCGTCGAGCCCGGACTTCCGTGTCAGTTCCGCCGCCCGCTCCAGCCGCCGTGCGTAGACGTCGCTGCCGAATCGGGTCGCCTCGTTCGTCATGACGCCAGCCTATCTGTGAAACAGTGGCTGTCATGGGTCAGCTGATGCTCCTCGACGGCGCGAGTCTGTGGTTTCGTTCCTTCTACGCACTGCCGGAGAAGATGACCTCCCCCGACGGGCGTCCGGTCAACGCGGTGCGGGGCTTCATCGACACGATCGCCGCCTTGGTCACCACGCATTCCCCCACCCGGCTCGTGGTGTGCCTGGATCTCGACTGGCGACCGGCGTTCCGCACGGACCTGATTCCCTCGTACAAGGCCCATCGCGTGGCCGAATCCGGTGACGGCAGCGCCGAGGAGGTGCCCGACACCCTCACCCCGCAGGTGGACATGATCCTGGACGTGCTCCGGTGCGCGGGGATCGAGACGTCCGGGGCGCAGGGCTGTGAAGCCGACGACGTGATCGGGACCCTCGCGTTCACCGAGTGCGTCGACGACGTGCTGGTCGTCAGCGGCGATCGGGATCTGCTGCAGGTGGTCGCCGACGACCCGGTCGCCGTCCGGGTCCTCTACGTCGGACGCGGTCTGGCTAAAGCGGAGCTGATGGGACCTGCGGAGGTCGCCGCGAAGTACGCGGTGCCGACCGAACGCGCCGGCGTCGCCTATGCGGAGATGGCGATCCTGCGCGGCGATCCGTCCGACGGCCTGCCGGGCGTCAAAGGTATCGGAGACAAGACGGCGGCCAAGCTGATCACCGAGTACGGCGGGCTGGACGGGCTGGAGGCGGCCGTGCGGGAACCCGATGCGCCGATCTCGCCCCGCATCGTGGCGTCGCTGGAGTCGGCCGGCGACTATCTCGCTGCCGCCCGGACTGTCGTGGCGGTCCGCACCGACGCCGCCACCGTCGCTCGCCGCGGCGACGACACGCTGCCGACGACACCGGATGATCGGGCCGGGCTGGACCGCCTCGTCGGCGAGCTGGGCATCGGCTCGTCGGTCGATCGGCTGGCCACCGCCCTGCACTGGTGACTCCGCGGCGCGGTCAGTCCTGAGGCTTGCTGACCGAGTACTGGTACTTGTCGTTCTCGATGATCACCTTCACGTGCTTCTTCTCACCGTCGACGGTGACCGTGCATGTGAACGCGTGGCCGGCTTTGGCGGGCTGACCCGAAGGACACGCCACGTCGGTGACGCCGGTGATGCCGTAGCCGACGTCGTGGTTCCGGTCGGTGAGAATCCGCACCACGCCGTCCTGCACGGCGGTCTGCGACATCATCGGCCCGGCCCATTTCGGCCACACGTAGGCGGTCAGGAGCAAAATCACGCCGATGACGCCGGCGAGCCCGCCGCCGACCGCGATCCGGCGGCGGAGCAGACGCTGTCGGTCGACGGATGCTGCGATACGGACGGGCCGTCCGGGCCCCGGCCCGGGAGCCGGACGCCGCCGCGGCGGTGCGGCGATCGGACGTGCACGAGCCGTGGCGCCGGCGGGCGGGCGCGGCGGTGTTCCCGCCGCCGGACGGGGCGGGCGAGGTGCGGCCGGAGGGTTCCGATCACCGGGCGGGCGGGTCCGCGGGGGTCGCTGCCGGACAGGGCCGCCCGGAGTCACACCGCCCTGGGGTGAGCCGCTCGGCGCCGGCGGCCGCGACGGCCGTCCGGAGGACGGCCGTCCGGAGGGAACCGGCGGCGCCCCGGCCGGACGACGGTCCATCGCGGTTCTGCCGGGCGGAGGTGTGCGCCGCCCCGGAGGGGGCGGCACCCGGCGCGCCGTCTCATCGCGGGGACGGGCCGGCTGAGCCCGCGTGGGGGCGTTGTACGGCGACGCCGGATCCGACGGCGATCCACCCGGTGCCCGGCGCGGCGGCCGACCGGGCCGCTGATCGTCGTCACGGGTGGTCATGGTCCTCAGTCTTTCGCCGGAGTCGGACTAAAGGTACCGCAGGAAGTCACTCCAAACCGGCTGCCACGACACCGCGTCGCAGGCTCTTGGCCGCCCGCCGCGCGGCTCCCGCGAGTGGGGTCTCCGGGTCGACGCTGGCTCGGATCTGCTCAAGGAGATCGATCACCTGACGGTTCCAGCGGACGAAGTCACCCGGGGACAGCAACTGTCCTCCGGCCGAGGCCGCCGTCAGAGCCTCACTCAGTGAACGACCGGCCGACCACGCCGACACCGCCGCACAGAAACCGGTGTCGGGTTCACGAAGCCCGATCACCTCGGAACCCTCGGCGGTGTGTCGTTCGCAGACCTCGTTGGTCCGTTCCCACACCGCCAGGGTGTCGGTGAGCGCATTCCGCACGGTCGCGCTTCCCGGCATCGAGTCGACGCCGCCACCGAAGGCGTCGCGGCGGGACTGGTAGACCATGGCCGAGGCGACGGCCGCCAGTTCCGGCGGGGACAGGCGGTCCCAGATGCCGGCACGGATGCACTCGGCGACGAGCAGGTCGGTCTCGCAGTAGATGCGCCGCAGAACGTCGCCGGTGGGCGTCACGTTCAGCCCTCCCGCACCGTCGTCTTCGAGGTAGTCGAGTTCGATCAGGACCGCGGTGACCGCGTTGAAGTCATTCTCCAGACGTGAGACCCGCTGGGTCATCGAGTCTTCGAGGGCGGTGATCTCGCGGCGGACCCGGTTACGCGCCTCCGCGAGCCGGAACAGCTCGTCGGTCCCCTTCATCCGGTGCACCGGATGCGATCGCAGCCGGTTGCGCAGCGCCGTCAGTTCCCGATCATGGGTGGACTGCTTCTTCTGCTTGGCCGACCGGCCGATCGGCCGGGTGATGCCGGTGTCCCGGAGAGCGCGTGCGAGTTCCTTGCGGCCGCGGCCGCTGCGCCGGTCGGCGCCCTTCGGGATCCGCATGTGCCCGAGGACCTCGGGCGGGTTGACGAAGTCGTCGGCCCCCACCCGGCCGGCCCATCCGTCGTCGGTCAGTACCAGTGGCTTCGGATCGTTGTGGAAGGCGGCCGGTTCCAGTACGACGGCGAGTCCGCGGTGCCGGCCGGCCGACACCGCGATGACGTGTCCTCGTTTCAGTGAGGACAGTTCCTCGCCGATGGCCGCTCCGCTCTCCATGCGACGGGCGAACCGGGCCTCCCGTTCGTGGGCCCGGATGTCTTCGCGCAGCGAGGCGTACCCGAGGAACCCGGCGTACGGGTCGTCGCCGGCGTCCTCGCCGACCGTGCCGCCCGGGTCGATGCCCTTGGCGTCTGCCGCCTCCGCGAGTTGAAGATCCATCCGACGGAGCGTGCGGCGCGCCTGATCGAGTTGCCGTGCCTGTCCGACGACAGAACGATCCGTCTGGAATTGGGCGAACGATCGGCGCAGCAGATCCCGTGACCCTTCGACGCCGAGCCGGTCGACGAGGTTGAGCACCATGTTGTATTCCGGTGCGAAGGAGCTCTTCAGCGGGAACGTCCGGGCACCGGCCAGGCCGGCGACGCGTTCGGGCACCACCTCGGGTGTCCACACGACGACGGCGTGGCCTTCGACGTCGATCCCCCGTCGGCCCGCCCGGCCGGTGAGCTGTGTGTATTCGCCGGGGGTGAGGTCGACGTGGGCTTCGCCGTTGTACTTCACCAGGCGTTCCAGCACCACCGAGCGTGCCGGCATGTTGATGCCCAGGGCGAGGGTCTCGGTCGCGAACACCGCCCGGATCAGCCCGGCCGAGAACAGTTCCTCGACGGCCTGCCGGAACGCCGGCAGCATCCCGGCATGGTGCGCGGCGAATCCGCGCTGCAGACCCGCCCACCAGTCGTCCACGCCCAGCACCTCTGCGTCACCGGGTGCGAGCTCGGCGAGATGGCGCCGAACGATCGCGTCGACCTTCGGCACGTCCTCCGGTTCGAGAAGGTTGAGATCACTCCGCAGGCACTGTGCGAGTGCCCCCTCGCACCCGGCGCGGGAGAAGATGAAGTCGATCGCCGGGAGCAGGCCCTCATCGTCGAGCCGGCGGATCAGGCGCGGACGCGACACCGTGGGTCCGCGTCCACCTCGCCCGCCACGACCCCGGCGGCGGTCGTGTCCGCGGTCGTCGTCGGCCAGCACGCGGTGCTTGATGTAGCGGGAGAGCTCCGGATCCACCTTCGCGCGGCGGGAGCCGCCAGCCGATGCGCCCCGCCGGTCGAAGAGTTCGAAGAGCCGGTCACCGACCAGCATGTGCTGATCGAGCGGCACCGGGCGATGTTCGTCGACGATCACGTCGGTGTCACCGCGGACCTCGGAGATCCAGTCACCGAACTCCTCGGCGTTGCTGACCGTCGCCGACAGGGACACCACCTCGACCTCCGGGTCCAGCCCGAGGATCACTTCTTCCCAGACGGCCCCGCGGAAGCGATCGGCGAGGAAATGCACCTCGTCCATCACCACATGCGACAGCCCCGTGAGAGCCGGTGAGTCCGCGTAGATCATGTTGCGCAGCACTTCGGTCGTCATCACGACGATCGGCGCCGACGAGTTCACGGCGTTGTCTCCGGTCAGCAGCCCCACGTTGTGGGCGCCGTGCGCCTGCACCAGGTCGTGGTACTTCTGATTCGACAGCGCCTTGATGGGCGTCGTGTAGAAGCATTTCGTGCCCCGGCTCAGCGCCAGGTAGACCGCGAACTCGCCGACGATGGTCTTGCCGGCACCGGTGGGCGCACAGACGAGCACTCCCCGCCCGTCTTCGAGTGTTCGGCAAGCACGGACCTGGAAGTCGTCGAGGTCGAAGCCGACCGTGCCGGCGAAAGCCGTCAGGATCGGTCCGTCGCCCGTGTTCTGGTCGCCTGTGTTCTGGTCGCCCGCTGTCTGCTCGCCCGTGTCCGTGCTCATCGGTCAGAGGACTTCGTCGAAGCCGCCGGGCGCACGCACCGAATCGCGGGTGCTGGTGGCGACCGGGGTCGGGGCGCCGACCGGGGCGGGTGAGTCGATGGGCGACGGGGTGTCGATCGGTGAGGCTTCGTCGTCGGACAGATTCTCCCAGCCGGGACCACGCTTGGCCTTGCGCTTGTCGTGGATCCGCGCCACCTGGATGGCGATCTCCTGGAGCAGGCACAGCGCCAGCGCCAGACCGGTCATCGTGAACGGATCACCGCCGGGGGTCGCGACGGCGGCGAACACGAACATGGCGAAGATCAGGCCGCGGCGCCACTTCTTCAGCCGCGTGTACGGGAGCACGCCGATCATGTTGAGCGCGACGATCAGCAGGGGCAGCTGGAAGCTGACGCCGAAGATCAGCAGCAGGTGCAGCATGAAGCTGAAGTAGGACTCGCCGGAGAGTGCGGTCACCTGGACCTGGTTGCCGACGGTCAGCAGGAAGTCGAAGGCCTTGGCGACGATGAAGTAGGCCAGCAGGGCGCCCGCCACGAACAGCACGCCGGCGACCGTGACGAAGGTGGCCGAGTAGCGGCGTTCGTTCTTGTGCAGTGCCGGAGTGACGAAGCGCCAGATCTGCAGCAGCCAGACCGGGCAGGCCAGGACGATGCCTGCGGTCAGCGCCACCTGCAGGCGGAGCATGAACTGGTCGAACGGTCCGGTGGCGAGGAGGCGGCACTGCCCGTCCCCGGTGATGTCGGCGCGAGCCGTGGCCGGCAGCTGACAGTACGGACGGCGCAACAGTTCGCCGAGCGATTCGATCGGTCCGACGCCGTGGCTGTACCAGAAGAAGCCGACGATGGTGGTGAGCACGATCGCGACGATCGAGACGATCAGTCGGTAACGGAGCTCGTAGAGATGCTCCGCGAGCGGCATGGAGCCGTCGGGGTTGACTTTGCTGCGCCGGCGCCGCGGATCGAGGCGCTGCAGCAGAGCGGGTGTGCGCACGCGCGGAAGAGGCCCGTCCCGCTACTTGTCGGCGGGATCGTCGCTGGTCTTCGGCGCCGGAGCGGCAGCCTGGTCGGCGGCGTTCTGTTCCGCCGACGGCAGTTCCTTGGGCACCGGGGCGGCCTTGTCCTTGTCACCGGTCATCTCGCTGACCTCGGACTTGAAGATCCGCAGCGACTGGCCCAGGCCGCGCGCCATCTGAGGCAGCTTGGCCGAACCGAACAGGAGCACCAGGACGACGATGATGACGATCCAGTGCCAGGGCTGCATTGCACCCACGAGAAACCTCCGAATTGGCTCCGGGACCTCAGCGGTCGGATCCCGGACTTCTACTGTCTCATGCTACCCGACCGGCTTCCGGCGGGCGGGTCGCCGGGAGGTCAGCCGTCGTTCGAGTAGCGGTCCCGCGCGGCGGCCGTGGAGGCCGCCATCGCAGCGAGCACCTTCTGCGCCTGGTCGTCGTCGGACACCAGCCGGACCCGTCCACCGAAGCCCTGCAGCAGGCGGGCCAGCCATTCGGGTGACGCGTAGGTGATCCGGGCACGGATCGGCAGGTCGGGATGATCGGCGGGGTCGGTCTCGGGCTCGGCGGCGTAGTACTCGAGCACCCACCGCTCCCCCGGATCGATCTCGATCACGGCGACCGGAAGCGCCTCGTTCTGGGCGGGCATGGCGACCGGTGTCGCGGCGGCCTCGGCCGGTGGCGACGACGGCTCGTCGAGGACCTCGGCGGCCTGGATCCGGTCGAACCGGAACAGTCGTCGCCCATCCGATTCGCGGCACCACGCGTCCAGGTACGTGTGGCCGTCGACCACCTGGACGCGGATCGGGTCCACCGTCCGCTCGGTCACCTCGTCCCGGCTCGGCGTGTAGTAGGTCATCCGGAGCGCGCGGCGATCGGTGACCGCACGCCGCACCGTGGATGACGATGCGGGTTCGGACACCCCCGACGCGGGATCCGCCACCACTGCGCGCGACGACGATCCGACCGCGTCCTCCAGCTTCGCCATCGCCCGGCGCACCGCGTCGGCGTCGAGCGCGCCCCCGGCGTCGAGCAGCATGCGCAGCGCCACCAGCAGCACACTGGCTTCGGTGCCCGTCAGTTTGAGCGGCCGGTCCATGCCGGCGGTGAAGCCGACGGTCACGTATCCGTCCCAGAACTGGATGTCGATGAGATCGCCGCCCCCATAGCCCGGCAGGCCGCACACGAACAGCTGCTCGAGATCCTTCGTGAGCTGGGCTTCGCTGACGCCGAGTTCGGCCGCCGCGGCCGACACCTTGATGCCGGGCCGGGCCAGGAAGTACGGGACCATCGCGAGCAGCCGCGAGAACCGGCTCGGTGCAGCGCTCATCGCGAGGCTCCGATCGACGCGGCGAGCGCGTCGAGCTCGGCGATCGCCTCGTCACGCAGGTCGGCGGGCTCGAGGACCACCACATCCGGTCCGGCGGACAGGACCGCCCTCAGCAGACCGGACCTCGACCGGATCGGCACGACGGCCTCATCTCCCGGTTCGCCGTTCCAGTCCCGGCCGGTGAGGCTCTGCGCCGACCGGCGCAGGTCGTGTGCCCGCCCCTCCTTGAGCCAGAGGATGGCGGTGGCCGGCTCGCCACCGGCGGCACGACGCACCGCGGCGGCGACCAGCCCCTGCAGGTCGGCGTCGGCCGGTACCGAGACGGCACCGGCGTCACCGATGGCCGTCACGTCGGAGATCCGTGAGACCCGGAACGTCCGGACCTCGTCACGGTCCCGATCGTGACCGACCACGTACCAGCGGCCCGAGTCGCTCACCACACCCCAGGGCTCCAGCGACCGTTGCGCCGACGAGGCCGCGGTGCGGTGGGTGAACGTGACCGCTCGGCCCTCATCGATCGCCGCGAGAAGCGCCCGGACGGCGCGCTCGTCCCCCACCGACCGCCCGCCACCGGCCTGGGCGAAGCCGAGTTCCTCGGGCGGAGTCACGTCGACGCCGGCCGCGCGCAGCTTCAGGACGGCGGTCTGCGATTCGACCGCGACGTCGGGCTCGTGCCAGAGTGCGGCGGCAGCGGCGACCGCGGCGGCCTCATCGCGCTCCAGGGTGATGTCCGCCAGGGCGTAATGCTCCGGTTTGATCAGATAGCCCTCTTCCCCGGACAACGGGGTATGACCGGTCTCCACCGGGATGCCCATGGCGCGCAGTTCGTTCTTGTCGCGCTCGAGCATCCGCTTGAACGACTCCTGGCTCTGCTCGGCATCGGAGTAGCCGGCGACGTTCTCCCGCAGGAACTCGGCCGTCACGTAGGTGCGCGCCGACATCAGGCAGATGACGAGGTTGAGCAGGCGCTCGGTCTTAACGGTGGCCACGCGTCGAGTTTAGGGTCACATGGACGCGATCAGGCGTTCGACGCGCTCGTCGACGTTGCGGAACGGGTCCTTGCACAGAACGGTGCGCTGGGCCTGATCGTTCAGCTTCAGGTGCACCCAGTCGACGGTGAAGTCCCGTTCGGCCCGCTGCGCCGCCGTGATGAAGTCGCCGCGCAGTTTCGCCCGCGTGGTCTGCGGTGGATTCTCGACGGCGTCGTCGATCTCCTCGTCGGAGACCAGTCGCGCCGCCAGACCCTTGCGGGACAGGACGTCGAAGACTCCCCGGCCCCGGCGGATGTCGTGGTAGGCGAGGTCGATCTGGGCGATCTTCGGATCGTCGAGTCCCACCCCCAGACGGTCTTCGTAGCGCTGAAGGAGTTTGCGTTTGATCACCCAGTCGATCTCGGTGTCGACGGCGCTGAAGTCGCCCGACTCGACGGCGTCGAGCACCCGCCCCCACAGGTCCACCACGAGGTCCATGGTGGCGTCCGGGGTGCGGTTCTTCAGGTGGGTCACCGCCCGCGCATGGTATTCGCGCTGGATGGCGAGGGCGTTCGCCGTCTTGCCGCCGGCCAGTTTGATCTCGTGGCGGCCGGTCGGATCGTGACTGATGTCGCGGATGGCGCGGATCGGATTGTCCAGGGCGAAGTCGCGGAACGAGATGCCCGATTCGATCATCTCCAGCACGAGCAGCGCCGATCCCACCTTCAGCATGGTCGTGGTCTCGGACATGTTCGAGTCTCCGACGATCACGTGCAGGCGCCGGTACTTCTCGGCGTCCGCATGCGGCTCGTCGCGGGTGTTGATGATCGGACGCGATCGGGTGGTGGCCGACGAGACGCCCTCCCAGACGTGGTCGGCGCGCTGCGACAGGCAGTACTGGGTCTGATTGCCGACCGACAGGACTTTGCCGGCACCGCAGATCAACTGCCGGGTCACCAGGAACGGCAGGAGGACGTCGGACACACGGCCGAACTCGCCGGTGCGCGTGACCAGATAGTTCTCGTGACAGCCGTACGAGTTGCCCGCCGAGTCGGTGTTGTTCTTGAACAGGTAGATGTCCCCGCCGATGCCTTCGGTGGCGAGCCGATGCTCGGCATCGATCAGCAGATCCTCGAGGATGCGTTCACCGGCACGGTCGTGGACCACCAGTTGCCGCACCGAATCGCATTCGGCGGTCGCGTATTCGGGGTGCGAGCCGACGTCCAGGTACAGCCGTGAACCGTTGGGCAGGAAGACGTTCGACGATCGGCCCCAGGCGACGACACGACGGAACAGGTAGCGAGCCACCTCGTCGGGGCTGAGCCGGCGCTGGCCCTGGAAGGTGCAGGTGACACCGAACTCGGTCTCGATGCCCATGATCCGGCGCTCCAGTGCGGTCATTTCTTCGGCTTCTCTCCCAGGACTTCGGCGACCTGTGCCTGCGTGCGCCGCACGAAGGCGCGGCGCGGCCGGTGGCGGTCGAGGATCGCGACCTCGAGTTGATCCGACGTCAGCGGCACCGGCGTGTCCGAACCGTTGCCGCCGTTCTCGGTCCCGGCCGCACCGAGGGCGTCCACCGCGATCGTGAGAGCCTTGGCCAGTGGCAGATCGGGCTTGTACGCCGCGGCCATGGCGTCGGCGATGGGCTCGGTGGTACCGCCCATCACCAGGAACGACTTCTCGTCGGCGATGGAGCCGTCGTAGCTGATCCGGTACAGCTGGGACGGCGTGTCCTTGCCGGGCGCGGCCACCTCCGCCACGCACAGCTCCACCTCGAACGGCTTGGGCTGTTCGGTGAACACGTTGCCGAGGGTGTGCGCGTACGCGCTGGCCAGCGACAGTCCGGTCACATCGGCCCGGTCGTAGCTGTAGCCCCGCAGATCCGCCATCTGGATGCCGGCACGGCGCAGTGATTCGAATTCGTTGTACTTGCCCACGGCGGCGAAACCGACACGGTCGTAGATCTCGCTGACCTTGCGCAGCGTGTTGGACGGATTGTGCGCGACGAACAGCACACCGTCGGCGTAGGTGAGAGTGATCACCGAGCGGCCGCGAGCGATGCCCTTGCGGGCGAGCTCGGATCGGTCCCGCATGATCTGTTCGGCACTGGCGTAGCCGTACGGGTAGGTCATCGTCCGGCCTCCTCATCGCCCGATGCCCGACAGTCGATCACCGATTCGGCGGCCGCCGCGATCGCGGACTCTTCGACGGTCTCCGCTCCGGCCGGACCCACCCGGACCGCGGTCGGAAAGATCTTGCGCACCAGGTCCGGGCCACCGGTGGCCGAGTCGTCGTCGGCGGCGTCGTAGAGCGCTTCGACGGCCACCGCGAGCGCCTCGTCGGCGGTCAGGTCACTGCGATAGCGCTTCTTGAGCGACGAGTTGGCGAACACCGACCCGGAACCGATGGCGTCGTAGCCGCGCAGTTCTTCGTGTCGGGAGCCGGCGACGTCGAATGAGAAGATCCGGCCCGGCGCACTCGGGTCCGTGGCGTTCTCGTCGTAGCCGACGAGCAGGGGCAGCGCCGACAGTCCCTGCATGGCGGCACCGAGGTTGCCGCGGACCATGGTCGCGAGCCGCGACACCTTGCCGTCCAGGGTGAGCGGCACGCCCTCGATCTTCTCGTAGTGCTCGAGTTCGACGGTGAACAACCGGATCAGTTCCACCGCGATCCCCGCCGTGCCGGCGATACCCGCCGCCGAATAGTCGTCGGTGATGAACACCTTCTGGATGTCGCGGGTGGAGATCAGGTTCCCCATCGTGGCCCGCCGGTCGCCGGCCAGGATCACACCGCCCGGATACGACACCGCGACGATCGTGGTTCCGTGCGGGATGGCGTCGGAGAATCCGCCGCCGGTGGGCAGGCCGTGGCCCGGGAGGCGATCCGGCGCGCTGTGCCGCAGGAACTCGGTGAACGAGGAGATGTCGCGGGAAGCGTGATCGCCCTGCGGGGCCCTCACTGTCCGCCCTTCTGGACGTAGGCACGGACGAAGTCCTCCGCGTTCTCTTCCAGCACGTCGTCGATCTCGTCGAGGAGGTCGTCGGTGTCCCCGGCGAGCTTCTCGCGGCGCTCCTGGCCGGCCGGCCCGCCGCCGGTGACCTCGTCGTCTCCGCCGCCACCGCCGCGCTTGGTCTGCTCCTGCGCCATGCTCGCTCCTATCCGGGATCTCTGTCGTTCCACCCTACCGGTGGAGGGCCTGCTCGGGTGGTCTGGTCACGTGGTGAGCGCGTCGACCAGTTCTTCGGCCGAGGCGACGGTCTCGAGCAACTCGCCGACGTGTTCCTTGGTGCCGCGCAGCGGTTCGAGAGTGGGGATCCGGATCAGGGAGTCACCGCCGAGATCGAAGATCACCGAGTCCCAGCTGGCCGCCGCGACGTCGGCGCCGAACCTGCTGACGCAGTTGCCGCGGAAGTAGGCCCGGGTGTCCTCCGGCGGGTCCGCCACCGCGGCCTGCACCTGGTCTTCGGTGACGAGACGCTGCATGGAGCCGCGTGCGACCAGCCGGTTGTACAGACCCTTGTCGAGGCGGACATCGGAGTACTGCAGGTCGATGAGCTGCAGACGTGACGCCGACCAGCCCAGACCTTCGCGCTGCCGGAAGCCGTCGAGCAGACGCAGCTTGGCCGGCCAGTCGAGGATCTCGGCGCATTCCATCGGGTCCCGCTCGAGCTTGTCGAGGACGTCGGCCCATGTCTCGATGACGTGGCTCGCACGCTGATCACCCGAGTAGTGCCGGTCGTGGAAGTCGCTCACTCGTTGCAGGTATTCCCGCTGCAGGGCCAGACCGGTCAGTTCCCGGCCGTCCGCCAGCGCGACGGCGGCGCGCAGCGTCGGGTCGTGACTGATCGCGTGCACGGCCTCGACGGGCCAGGCCAGCGACAGATCGGACAGGTCGACGCCGGCCTCGATGAGATCGAGGACCAGGGCGGTGGTGCCGACCTTCAGGTAGGTGGACGTCTCCGCCAGGTTCGCGTCGCCGATGATCACATGCAGGCGCCGGTACTTGTCGGGCTCGGCGTGCGGCTCGTCGCGGGTGTTGATGATGCCGCGTTTGAGGGTGGTCTCGAGGCCCACTTCGACTTCGATGTAGTCGGCGCGCTGCGACAGCTGGTAGCCGGCTTCCTCACCGGCCTGGCCGATGCCGACACGGCCGGAACCGCAGATCACCTGACGCGAAGCGAAGAACGGCATCAGGCCGACGATGATGTCGTCGAACGGGGTGTCGCGGCTCATCAGGTAGTTCTCGTGGGTGCCGTAGGAGGCGCCCTTGCCGTCGATGTTGTTCTTGTAGAGCTGGATCTTCGGCGAGCCGGGCACCGTCGCGACGTAGCGCGCGGCCTCTTCCATGACGCGTTCGCCGGCCTTGTCCCAGATCACCGCGTCGAGGGGGTCACGGACCTCCGGGGCCGAATACTCGGGGTGCGCGTGGTCCACGTAGAGGCGGGCGCCGTTGGTGAGGATCATGTTGGCCGCACCGATCTCGTCGGCATCGATCACCGGTGCCGGACCGCCGCTGCGGCCCAGGTCGTAGCCGCGGGCGTCGCGCATCGGCGACTCCACCTCGTAGTCCCAGCGGGTACGACGGTCCCGCCGAGGCACCTTGGCGGCCGCCGCATACGCGAGGACCGCCTGGGTGGACGTGAGGATCGGGTTGGCCGTCCGGTCTCCGGGGACGGAGATGCCGTACTCGACTTCGGTGCCGATGATGCGTTCCACGTCTACGAGCGTAGGCGGTTGTCCACAACCGGGCACATTGCGTCTGGCGTGTCGCGACCGGACCGCTCTACCGTGGTTTCATGGCTTCGATCCCGGACCCCAAACACGACACTCGACTGCGCAACGACGTCGATGACCTGTACGTCCTGATCGGGGCGGTACAGACCGACGTCGCCGAACTTCGCGCCGTCGTCGACGGGCACACCGCGATCCTCGATCGACACACCGCGATGCTCGATCAGCACACCGCGACGCTCAATCAACACACCGCGACGCTCGATCAGCACACTGGAGAACTCGCCGGCCACACGCAGAAGCTGGACCGGATCCTCGAGATCCTGGAGGCCCCGCGCGCCTGACGGCCGTGGTTACAGGTACTGCCCGGTGTTCGATTCGGTGTCGATGGCACGGGAGGCGCCGTTGCTCTTGCCTGTGACGAGGGTGCGGATGTAGACGATCCGTTCGCCCTTCTTGCCGGAGATCCGCGCCCAGTCGTCCGGGTTGGTGGTGTTCGGCAGGTCCTCGTTCTCGGCGAACTCATCGAGGATCGAGTCGAGGAAGTGCCCGATCCGCAGGCCGGGCCGACCCGTGTCGAGCTGTTCCTTGATCGCGTACTTCTTGGCCCGGTCCACCACGTTCTGGATCATGGCGCCGGAGTTGAAGTCCTTGAAGTACATGACCTCCTTGTCACCGTTGGCGTAGGTGACCTCCAGGAAGCGGTTCTCGTCGGTTTCGGCGTACATGCGCTCGACGATGCGTTCGATCATGCCGTCCACGCAGGCCTGTTCGTCGCCGCCGAACTCCTTGACGTCGTCGGCCGACAGCGGCAGATCCGTCGTCAGGTACTTGGAGAAGATGTCGATCGCCGACTCGGCGTCCGGCCGCTCGATCTTGATCTTCACGTCCAGTCGGCCGGGACGCAGGATCGCCGGATCGATCATGTCCTCACGGTTGGAGGCGCCGATGACGATCACGTTCTCCAGGCCCTCGACGCCGTCGATCTCACTCAGGAGCTGCGGCACCACGGTGGTTTCGACATCGGACGAGACGCCCGAACCCCGGGTGCGGAAGATGGAGTCCATCTCGTCGAAGAACACGATCACCGGTGTGCCGTCGGACGCCTTCTCGCGGGCCCGCTGGAAGATCAGCCGGATGTGACGCTCGGTCTCGCCGACGAACTTGTTGAGCAGCTCCGGGCCCTTGATGTTCAGGAAGTACGACTTCGCCGACAGGGCGTCTTCACCGCGCGCCTCGGCCATTTTGCGGGCCAGCGAGTTGGCGACCGCCTTGGCGATGAGCGTCTTGCCACATCCGGGTGGGCCGTACAGCAGCACACCCTTCGGCGGACGCAGGTCGTAGTCGCGGAAGAGCTCGGCGTGCAGGAACGGCAGCTCGACAGCGTCGCGGATCTGCTCGATCTGGCGCCGCAGTCCGCCGATGTCCTCGTAGTCGACGTTCGGCACCTCTTCCAGGACGAGGTCCTCGACCTCGGCCTTGGGGATGCGCTCGAACGCGAACCCCGCCTTGGTATCGATCATCAGCGAGTCGCCCGGACGCAGCTTGCGTTCGGCGGTGCCGCCGTCGTCGGTGTGCACGAGAGGCTCGGCCAGATTGACCACGCGTTCCTCGTCGGCGTGGCCCACGACCAGTGCGCGCCGACCGTTCGGCAGCACTTCACGCAAGGTTCCGATCTCACCGACGAGGTCGAAGCCGACGCCCTCGACGACGGTCAGTGCCTCGTTCAGGCGCAGCCCCTGGCCGCGCTGCAGGCTCGAGGTGTCGATGTTCGGCGACAGGGTGAGGCGCATCTTGCGGCCGGAGGTGAACACGTCGACGGTCTCGCCGTCGACGATGTCGAGGAGCACCCCGAATCCGCTCGGCGGCGTGCCCAGGCGGTCGACCTCTTCCCGCAGCGCGATGAGCTGCGAACGCGCGTCATTGAGCGTGTCCATCAGCTTCTCGTTGCGCTTGGTCAGCTGATCGACCTGGTTCGCCAGGTCCGAACTGCCTCCGGGCCGATCCGACTCGCTCATACGCACCTGCTTCTCATCGTCGTTCTCTCGTCTCCAGCTTATCCGCGCGTGGGGCGACGCTGCACCCGCAATGTCTGCGTGCCGTCGGCGAGCCGCCGTGCGGTGATCAGGAAGGCGGTGTGGCCCTGCATCCGGTGTTCGGGCCGGACGGCCAGTCCCACGGCGCTCCAGTCGCGTACCAGTGATTCCCAGGCGTGCGGTTCGGTCCAGCACTGCTGTTCACGCAGTGCCTCCACGACGCGCGACAGCTGGGTGACCGTCGCGACGTAGACGGTGAGGACGCCGCCGGGCCGCAGCGTGGCCTTCACCGTGTCCAGACACTCCCACGGGGTCACCATGTCGAGGATGATCCGGTCGGCCTGTTCGGCCGGGTCGTGGTCGGCCAGGTCGGCTACTCGCAGCTCCCAGTTGTCCGGCTTGGCACCCAGGAACGTCTCCACGTTGCGGACCGCGTGCTCGGCGTGATCGTCGCGGACCTCGTAGGACAGGACCGAGCCGTCGGCGCCGACGGCCCGCAGCAGCGACAGAGTCAAGGCGCCCGAACCGGCGCCGGCCTCGATCACGGTGGCGCCCGGGAAGATGTCGCCTTCGGAGACGATCTGCGCCGAGTCCTTCGGGTAGATCACCTGTGCGCCGCGCGGCATGGAGACGACGTAGTCAGTCAGCAGCGGCCGCAACGCCAGGTATTCGGTGCCGCTGGTCGCTTCGACGACGGTGCCTTCGTCGGCGCCGATCAGGTCGTCGTGGGCGATGGCGCCGCGATGGGTGTGGAAGTTCTTGCCCTCCTCCAGCACCACGGTGAACTTGCGGCCCTTGCCGTCGGTGAGCTGGACTCGGTCGCCTACGGCGAAGGGGCCGGTGGTCGCCATCGTGTCGTGGTTCCTCTTTCGGGGCGGATCGTCGGGTTCCTCAACCCTGTCATAGAGTGCGGTCATGGAGCCCAGTCAGGTGACGGAACAGTCCGACTTCACCGCCTACTTCACCCCGATCGACCCGCCGGACGGTGCCGACGCGACGTACGAGTACTTCCGGCCGAGCGGCGCGGTGGTGAGCGTCTGGTCGCCGAAGATCCAGCACGGCGGTCCGCCCACCGGTCTCCTCGTCCGGGCCATGGAGCGAGCGGTGGATCCGTCCGACGGTCAGGAGTTCAGTCGCGTCACCATGGAGATCCTGGGTGCGATCGGGCTCGGTGTGAATCGGGTGCGCGCGGTCGTCCCGCGGCCGGGCCGGCAGATCTCCCAGGTCTCCGCGGAGCTGGAGGTCCAGCAGGATGACGGGACCTACCGTCTGGTGGCCCGCGCGACCGCGTGGCGTCTGAAGTCCTGTGATTCGTCGTCGGTGCAGCGCCTACCGCGCACCCCGTTGGACCTGACGCCCGACCGGCTGGAACAGCACATCGGATTCCCGGAGGTGAACGGCATCGAGGTGCCGTGGGGTCGTGTCGGGTTCATCGGCACCGTCACCGTGTGCGGTCAGCCGAGCCGGGTCGGCGGTCTGGCCGCGATCTGGATCAAGCCGAACCTGCCCCTGGTGGCCGGCGAACACACCTCTCCCCTGGCGTCGGCGTTCACCGTGATCGACGTCGCGAACGGTGTCGGCACGCCGCTCGACCCGATGACGTGGTCGTGGATGAATACCGACACCACGGTGCACCTGATCAAGCAGCCGGCCGGCGACTGGGTCGGCATCGACTCGAACATGGCGGCCGGCGCCACCGGCTATGCGGCGTCGTTCGCCGACCTCTACGACGTCACCGGCTTCCTCGGACGTTCCGCGCAGACCTCGCTGCTCAGCCGGCAGGGCTGAGAGGTCAGAACCGGCAGGAGCGGATGTCCGAGGCCAGGATGGCGCGGGCGCCGAGCTCGGCGAGATCGTCCATGAGCGACTGGTGGGTCTTGCGCGGCACCATCGCCCGGACGGCGAGCCACTCCTCGTCGGCCATCGGCGAGATGGTCGGCGACTCCAGGCCCGGGGTCAGGGCGACTGCCTGGTCCAGCAGCTTCTTCGGGCAGTCGTAGTCGATCATCACGTACTGCTGACCGAACACGACGCCCTGAACGCGAGCGATGAAGCGCGCCGCATCCTTGGACGGTTCCTTGGCGTCGGCGCTGCGCACCAGCACGGCCTCGGAGTCGCAGAGGGATTCGCCGAAGGCCTTCAGCCCGTGCAGCTTCAGGGTCCGGCCCGAACCGACCACGTCGGCGATGGCGTCGGCGACACCGAGCTGGATGGAGATCTCCACGGCGCCGTCGAGGCGGATGATCTCCGCGTCGATACGGCGCTCGGCGAGATCCTTGCGGACCAGGTTCGGGTACGAGGTGGCGATGCGCTTGCCCTCGAGATCCTCCACATTCCACTGCTCGTCGCCGGGGGCGGCGTACCGGAAGGTCGACGCGCCGAAACCGAGCGCCACCTCCTCGATCACCTCGGCGCCCGAGTCGGCGGCCAGATCGCGGCCGGTGATACCCAGGTCCAGTCGTCCGGCACCGACGTAGATCGCGACGTCCTTCGGGCGAAGGA
This sequence comes from Gordonia sp. (in: high G+C Gram-positive bacteria), assembly GCF_047600565.1. GTDB lineage: Bacteria > Actinomycetota > Actinomycetes > Mycobacteriales > Mycobacteriaceae > Gordonia. The sequence continues at coordinate 857,541 of NZ_JASGKN010000001.1, read as the reverse complement.
AGTAGAACTCGACGTCGTTGGCGACGTCGATGACGTTGAGGTCCTTCGGGTCCGAGCGCTTGCGGTAACCGGCCTCGGTGAGGATGCCGACGGCGGCTTCGGACAGGGCGCCCTTGTTGGGCACGGCGACGCGCAGCATGGCGAGGCTCTCTTCTTCGGTCGTGGTCGTGGTGGTTCCGGCGAGGTCTACAGGAAGCGGTAGACGTCCTCGGGCGTGAGCCCGCGCTTGATCATCATCACCTGCACCCAGTACAGGAGCTGCGACATCTCCTCGGCGAGCGAATCATCGGATTCGTGCTCGGCGGCGAGCCAGACCTCGCCGGCCTCCTCGATGATCTTCTTGCCCAGGGTATGGACGCCCTTGTCGAGCGCGGCGACCGTGCCACTGCCCTCGGGTCGGGTCGCTGCCTTCTCGGTCAGCTCGGCGAAGAGGTCGTCGAAGGTTTTCACGGTTACCCATGTTCGCACGTCGACCCCGCCGTTCGCGATTCAGATACCGGCGGACGGTCAGTGTCGCGTGATGCTGCCAGGTTGCGGGTGCTCGCCGGCCAGGAGAGGCAGCGGGCGCCAGGAGTGGTCGACGCTGATCGGCGTCTGCGGTCCGGACGGCTTGTGCACTTCGGAACCGGGCGGCGCCGGTTCGGGCGCCGGATGGGGATGCTGGTCGGCGGCGACCGGAAGGGTCGACGCCGCGGCGGGCCGGCCGGACACGTCGTAGACGGGCCGATCACCGATGGGCACGTCGAGCCAGGTCTGCGCATTCATCAGGTGCCCTGCCACCGGACGGCACGGCGAGGTCGCCGGATCGGCGCCGTCCGCGAGTCCGCGGTCGGTCATGGCGGCCGACACCAGGACCGCGTTGGTGTGCTCTCGCACCGTCACCGTGACGTGGCATCGCAGGGCGACCTGCTCGCCCGGTACCGGCCCGGCCGTCGCGACATCGAGGGTCTGCGCGGTGTCGTTCCAGTAGCCGGCCAGCGACAGCTCTCCGAGATCACGACCCAGACCCGGTGCCCGGTCGGGCGTGCTGCTCGCCACCGTCGGCGTCGACGATGCCGAGACGGCGGTCGACGATGTGCTCTCGGCGATCGGCGTGCCGGTCTCCGCACCGGCGCAGGCCGTCACGCCGGCGACTGCGGCTGCGGCTGCGAGAAGAAGCGGAGCCGCCGCCCCGCGCCGGAGCCTCACCGCGCTCCGCCGGCGCATGCGGCGGTCAGATCATCGAGGGTGACGCCGACCAGACTGTCCCGGAAGGTCCGCCGGGACGCGGCCGGTACGGCGACCGCGGACGGCACGACGAGGGTCGGCACCCCGGCGGCGTGGGCGGCGGCCGAGCCGGTCGGCGAGTCCTCGATGGCCAGACAGTCCCGCGGATCGGCGCCCGCGAGTGCGGCGGCCCGCAGATAGACGTCCGGGGCCGGCTTTCCGGTCTCGACCTCGTCACCGCAGACCGTGGCGATGAAGCGGTCGGCACCGATGAACCCGATCGCCACGTCCGCGACCTCCCGCATCGTGTTGGTGACCAACAGCATCGGGATGTCCGCCGCGGCGATCATGTCGAGCGTGTCCCGAGCGCCGGGCCGCCACGGCAGCTCGCGGTCGAAGAGTTCGATCACCAGGTCGATCATCCAGCGCTCATCGCTGTCGAAGTCGCGTCCCGATTCGGGCACACGGGCGGCGTCGTACACCTTGGTGAGAGCGTCGACGCTGTTGTTTCCCAGCGTCGCCTCCCGCAACTCCGGCGTCATGACGATGCCGTGCCGCTGTGCAAGCCGTTCCATCGCGACATCCCAGATCGGTTCGGTGTCCAGGATGGTGCCGTCCATGTCCCAGAGGACGGCGGCGGGCAGTGAATCGGCGGGCGGGGTGCTCGTCATGACTCCCACGGTACGTGGCGGGTCACGGGCACTACTGGTTGATGGCCTTCACCAGGTAGGCGGCCGCACTCGGCACCGGCTGAACGATGCCGACCGTGCTGGTCTTGGCCAGTTCGTCGGCCGCGGCACTGAGCGGGCCGCCGCCGATGATGACCGACTTCGCACCGTCTTTCACGCATTCGTCGATCGCCGCGGAAAGCGTCGTGATCGCGAGCTTCGGGTCGGCGGCGACTTCTTCGGCGGTGGCGCTGGTGAACCGCAGCCCGGTGAACGGGGCCGTCTGATTCGCTTTGACGAGTGCCTCCAGCGAGGGACCGAGCTCCTTGGTGGTGGTGACCATGCCGAACGGCTCCCCGTCCGCGCCTGCGGCGAGGACGGCGGCGCCGCCGATACCGATGATCGGGATGTCGTAGATCTTGCGCAGGTCGTCCACACCGGGGTCGCCGATCGCCGCGACCATGATGCCGCGGGTCGCGCTGTTCACCGACTTCTTGGCGGCGGCGACGACCTGCGGAACGCTGGCCGCGAGGGCGGTCGGATCGACGATCACACTCGGCCCTTCGGCGGCGGTGGCACCGACCGCGGTCAATCCGCTGCCGGCGAGCTGCTGGGTGGCCAGGCTCGTCATGGTGTCGGTGGTCTGGGTGTTGGTGTTCGGGTTGATCACGAGGACATGCGGTGAATCGGACATACCCCGACGGTAGAGTCCCGCCGGCCACCGGGGAGCGGATTCGCCGATCGAACCGGCGCTAGGCGACCGGCGCCTGGGCCTCCTCGTTCAGGCTGGTGTCTGCTCCGAGACGTCCGATGGCGACCGTGGCCACCGCCATCACGACGACCGAGGCGACGACGGCGACCCCGCCGAGCTCGTCGACGTGCAGGTGTTCCCGGTACAGGGTGAGGCCCAGTGTCACCGCGACCACCGGTTCGAGGACGCTCACCGTCGGCAGCGACGTCTGGACGCTGCCGGCGTGATAGCTGAGCTGCTGCCAGAAGGTTCCGAGGATCACCGCCACGATCATCGCCCACAGTTCCCAGCTCGACAGCGCCCGCCAGACCCCGTGACCGAGTTCGTCCATCGCCGTCTTGGTGAGCGGATCGGAGTAGCCGAGCACCGTGCCGGCGGCCACGGCCAGGACCAGGGATCGTCCGGCGCCCCGCCGCAGCAGGCGAGCACCGCCGACACATGCCGCGAGCACGACCACCAGTACCACCGCCGGTACCGTCCACGATTCGGCCGAGGGTCTGGTCACGCCGGCGGTGGGCCTGCCCAGCAGCACGAACACCGCCAGCGCGGCGACGAGCACCCCGGACCACGTCCATTCGGCGACGGTCAGTCGGCGCCGGTGCGTCCACGCTTCCAGAGGCAACGCGAAGAGGAGGGTCGTGACGAGCAGCGGCTGCACCAGGACGACGCTGCCGACCGCGAGCGCCGCCGCTTGCACGCCGAACGCCAGGGTGTCGAGGGCGATACCGGCGAGCCATGTGCGGCGGCGCAACAGTTGTCCGACGAAGCCGAGCGCGCCCGGCCGCTCGTCGGGAACATCGGCGGCCGCTCGCTGCTGCAGCACGGCCGCCCCCGCGAACATGGCGGATGCCAGCAGCGCGAGGACCACAGCGAGGGCGGTCACGTGTCGCTGCCGGACTGGGTGCGGGACATGTGTCCGAGAGTAGTTCGCACGGTGAACGCTCGACTCGTACGCTGGTGGAGTGACCCGTAAGCCCGTCGACCGTCTGCCCGAACTCCGTGATCCGATCCTGATCGCGGCGTTCAGCGGCTGGAACGACGCCGGCGACGCCGCCACAGACGCGGTCGATCACCTGGCCCTGATCTGGGATGCGACCGATCTGCACAACATCGACCCCGACGACTACTACGACCTACAGGTGTCGCGACCGGTGGTCCGGCAGGTCGACGGCGTGCTGCGGCGCGTCGAGTGGCCGTCGACGCTCGTCTCGTACTGCCGTCTGCCCGACGCCGATCGTGACGTGGTGCTGGTGTCCGGTATCGAGCCGAACTTCCATTGGCCGGCGTTCTGCCGGGAGATCGTGGACATCGCGATGACCCTGAACACCGAGCGTGCCGTGATGCTCGGCGCCTACACCTCCGATATTCCGCACACCCGACCGGTGAAGGTGACCGGATGCGCCGATTCGGCGGAGGCCGCCGCCGAGCACGGGTTCACCAAGGACAAGTACACGGGCTCGGCGGGGATCACGACGATTCTGCAGAGTGCGTTCACCGAGGCCGGAATCCCCGCGATGACCTTGTGGGCGACGGTGCCGCACTATGCGGCGAATCCGCCGCAGCCGCGCGCCTCCCTGGCGTTGCTGAGCCGTCTGGAGGACGTGCTGGACACGGCGATCCCGTTGGGCAAACTGCCCGCCAAGGCCGACAAGTGGCAGGCCGCCTACGACGACATGACCGCCGAAGACGAGGACATGGCCGGGTACGTGCGTGATCTCGAGGAACTCGACGACGCCGAGCATTCTCTGGGCGACGACGTCGACGGCGACGTGCTGGCCGCCGAATTCGAGCGGTATCTGCGGCGCCGCGGCCGCGACGAACGCGGCCAGCGAGACCAGCGGTAGCCCGCCCCACTCCCCACTCCCCTCGTCCAGTCGATTTCGGTTGCACCTGTCGGTGTAGATCGACAGCCGGACCTGAAACAGACAGGCCGAAGCGTGGAGGGAACCGTTCGCGGTCCCGCAGCGTCTAAACCGCATGGAACTGCCTGTCGATGATCGAGGATTCGTGCGGCGCGCCGCCGCTCTCGACCTGGGATTCACGGACGACGCGCTGTCGACTCTGACCGCACGAGGCGAACTCGAACATCTCGGCCACGGCGACTACGTGCACGCTGAGCGCTTGCCCGACGGCCCCAGACGCGGCGACGTGAAGTACCGGCTGCGCTGCATCGCCTTCGCCACATCGGGGCGCGGTGCACCGCCCACCCTGAGCCACGAGTCGGCGGCCGCGCTTCACGGCCTGCGGCTTCTGAAACCGAGCCACACGGACATCCATCTGTTGAGCGGACCGCACGGGCGCGGCATGCATCGCCATCGACGGCATATCCATCAAGGGACGGTCGACGACTCCCAGGCTCTGGTGGTCGACGGCGTACGAGTCACATCCTTGGCGAGGACCGCGATCGACGTCGCCTGCAGCACCACGTTCGCCGGCGCGCTCACCGTTCTCGACAGTGCCATCGACCTCGGCACCGGCCGCGATGCGCTGACGATGGAACTCGAACGGACACGGCGCATCGGATCGTCCGTCGCCCGGCGTGCACTCCACCACGCCAGCGGACTCTCCGAGTCGGTCGGCGAATCGTGGAGCCGTGCTCAGCTGATCCACGCCGGAATCGAGGTCCCGGAACTCCAGGTCTGGTACGACATCGGCGGCCGTCGAGACTGCCGGGTCGACTTCGACTGGCACCGCAGACTGGTCGGCGAATTCGATGGGCTGAAGAAGTACGGCAGATCGTTGCGGAGATCGGGAGAGTCCGTCGAAGACGTGGTGATCAGAGAGAAGACTCGCGAGGACCGTCTTCGGGCTCTGGGAGTCATGGTCATCCGGTGGACCTGGGCCGATCTCGAATCCGGTCGCCTGCCGAATCTGGTGCGTCCTTGGCTGCGACGCCTCACCTGACCAGTCCCACCTCAGCTCAACCAGTCGATGTCGGTTGCACCTGTCGGTGTAGATCGGCAGGCGGAGCTGACACCGACGGGAGCAGCGGCTAGTCGATCTTCTCGATCTCGATCACCGGCGTGGTGATGCGCCAGGTCCGGACATCCGGATCATCGGCGGCGCTCACCCAGAACTGGGCCGGATCGCCCACCTTGCAGCTGCGCACTTCCAGGAGAGGGATGTCCTGGGAGTCACGGCGCAGTTCGCTGACCTCCCAGACCTCGTCGTCGTGCCGGCCGACACCCGGTGCGCGCAGCAGCGTGCCCTCACCGAGGTCGAGCAGATACGTGGACGTGTGGGTGCGCACCGCGAAGACACCGGAGTCGGTGCCGTCGGGGATCTCGTTCACCAGGGCCACGCGAGCAGCCTATCGGAGAAGCCGCTCCCCGGAGGCCGCCGATGCATCCATCGGTGCATCCGCGACGACCCCGAGGACCCGAAACCGGAGCCGGCACTGTCTTCTCCGTCACAGCCGATACCCAGCCGAACGACGTCGCGGCGCCGTCACCTGCGGCTTCGTCACACGGACCCGCTCGCCGGATTCCTTTACCTGTCGATTACTTGGCATGTGGCAACTAATACTGCTCTGGTCGAGAGGAGTCACCGCATGACAGCCGATCAGCGCACCGCCGCAGCCGTGTCGACAGCCGTCGATGCGGGATCCGTGCACCACGATCTGACGACCGTCAACCGTCTGCTTCGCTCCCGCGCCTACGGCAGCGGGCTGACCGCCGGTGCCGCGGCCGCCCTGTGGACCATCGTCCATCACGCTCCCCTGCGCCTGTCGGCGCTCGCCGAGCTCGAGGGCGTGTCCGCTCCCACGATGTCCAAGATCGTCACGTCACTCGAACGTGACGGATACGTGGACCGCACCCCCGATCCCGACGACGCACGAGCACGTCTCCTCGAACCGACCGCTACGGGTCGTGACCTCGTCACGAATGTGCGCAGCGTACGGGTCGGGGAACTCGCCACCGCACTCGACCGGCTCGGCGCCGACGACCGGGAGACCGTCCAGCACGGCCTCCGTCTGCTCGCCGCCGCCCTCATCACCGCCTGACCACCACAGCCACGACCCGAGGAGACCCGATGACCACCTCCGCACCACCCGCCGCGAAGCCGTCGCCCACCGACCGGCCCGGCTACAAGTGGATCGCCCTGTCGAATACGACGCTCGGCGTGCTCGTCGCCACCATCAACAGCTCGATCGTCCTGATCGCCCTACCCGACATCTTCAAGGGCATCTCGCTGAACCCTCTGGAACCGAAGAACACCAGCTACCTGCTCTGGATGATGATGGGCTTCATGGTGGTGACCGCGGTCCTGGTGGTCAGTTTCGGGCGCCTCGGTGACATGTACGGCCGTGCACGCATGTACAACATGGGTTTCGCGGTGTTCACGATCTCGTCGATCTTCCTCGCGATCACCTGGTTCGACGGTGCGGGGGCGGCGATCTGGCTGATCGCCTGGCGCGTGATCCAGGGCATCGGCGGCGCGTTCCTGATGGCGAACTCGTCGGCGATCCTCACCGACGCCTTCCCTCCGGACCAGCGTGGTCTCGCCATGGGCATCAACGGCGTCGCCGGCATCTCCGGCTCGTTCCTCGGCCTGCTGATCGGCGGTGTCCTCGCCCCGATCCAATGGCACTACGTGTTCCTGGTGTCGGTGCCGTTCGGCGTGATCGGCACCATCTGGGCCTACATCATGCTGCACGACACCGGAGTGCGGACCCCGTCGAAGATGGACTGGTGGGGCAACATCACCTTCGCGGTGGGCCTGATCTCGATCCTGGTGGGCATCACCTACGGCATCCAGCCCTACGGTTCGTCGGACATGGGGTGGGCCAACCCGTATGTGCTGGCCGCGATCATCGGCGGCCTCGTGGTGCTGGTGGTGTTCGGCGTCATCGAGACCCGGGTCGACAACCCTCTGTTCAAGCTGTCGCTGTTCAAGAACCGCACGTTCACCTTCGGTAACGCCGCCAACCTGATGGCGTCGATCGGTCGTGGCGGCCTGCAGTTCATCCTGATCATCTGGCTGCAGGGCATCTGGTTGCCTCAGCACGGCTACGACTATTCGCGCACTCCCCTGTGGGCCGGTATCTACATGGTCCCGATGACCATCGGCTTCCTGCTGTCGGCACCCACGTCCGGCATCCTGTCCGACAAGTTCGGCGCCAAGCGGTTCACCACGATCGGCATGCTCATCACGGCGGCCACATTCGTGGCTCTGATCCTGATTCCGGTGGACTTCTCCTACCCGGTGTTCGCGATCATCCTGGTGCTCAACGGCATCGGTATGGGCCTGTTCTCCTCGCCGAACCGCGCCGAGGTGATGAACTGCCTGCCCGCCGACTCACGCGGCTCCGGTGCCGGCATGTTCGCCACCTTCCAGAACGCGTCGATGGTGCTCTCGATCGGCCTGTTCTTCTCGCTGATGATCGCCGGCCTGAGCAGTCGTCTGCCGCAGTCCATGTTCGACGGTCTGACGGCCGGTGGGCTGGATCCGCAGACCTCCAGCGCGATCGCCCATCTGCCGACCGTCGGTATCCTGTTCGCGGCGTTCCTGGGCTACAACCCGATCAAGATGCTGATCGGCGACAACACCGGCTCGCTGTCACCGGACCAGCTCCATCACCTGACGGGTCTGGAGTTCTTCCCGCGTCTGATCTCCGATCCGTTCGCCGACGGTCTGAGCGCGGCCTTCACCTTCGCGGTGGTGTGCTGCATTCTGGCCGCCGTCTTCTCGCTCTTCACCAAGGGCCACAAGCCCGTGGAGACCGAGACGAAGGTCGACGTCGACGCGACCGGATCGGATCCCGACGCCGAGCACCACGAGACGGTCGGCGAAGAACTGGCGGCGGCTGCAGGCGAGCTGGTCGACTAGGTGTAGTGCTCAGGCAGGTTGTTTGAGAGGCGGCTGATCGGAGGGCGCTTCTCGGTGGCGGTGTGGGGCCTGTGGTGATTGTAGAAGTGCAGCCAGGCTGGCAGGGCGGCTCGGCGTGCTGACTCTGAGTTGTAGTGCCGCGAGTAGGCCCAACCGTCGGCCAGGGTGCGGTGGAATCGTTCGATTTTGCCGTTCGTCTGTGGACGGTATGGGCGGGTGCGTTGGGGTCTTATACCAAGCTGGTTGCAGGCCCGTTGCCAGTCCTTGGATCGGTATGCCGAGCCATTGTCGGAGAGGACTCGCTGCACGCGAACCCCTCGATCGGCAAACCAGGACACGGCCCGCTGCAGCACACCGATCGCGGTGACCGCCTTCTCGTCGTCGTGGATCTCGGCGTAGGCCACGCGGGAGTGGTCATCGATGACGGTGTGCACGTAGGCGTGCCGCATTAACGGCTGACGGCGCTTGTTGCGTTCAGTGGCTGTGACTGCTCGGTTGCGGCCGCCTTGGCTGCGGCCGACAGAGCGCCACCCGCCGCCATCTGGGATGTTGCCGAGTTTTTTGACGTCGACGTGGATCAACGAGCCGGGTGTGTCGTGTTCGTAGCGTCGGATCGGTTCACCGGTCTTCACCTCGACATGAGAGAGCCGGTTGAGGCGGCACCGCACCAGCACCGCGTGCACCGTGGAGGCCGGCAGGTTCAACCGGCCGGCGATCTGGACTGGACCCCAGCGTTTACGGATCCGTAGGTGCACGATCTTCTTCACCACCGGCAGCGGCGTCCGGTTCGGATGAGAGTGCGGCCGCGAGGACCGATCGGCCATGCCTTCGGGTCCGAGCTCGAGGTACCGGCGGGCCCATTTCTGCGCCGTCGGCCAGGACACTCGGAAGTAGTCGGCAGCTGCACCAACTGACCATCCGTCATCGATGACCTTGCGCGCGAGCTTCAGCCGTTGTCGTGGCGTCAGTGCCGCATTAGCGTGGGACACGAGAACCTCCTGTTTTGCAGAGCGAGTGGTAAGCAAGCTCCACTCTGCCGGGAGGTTCTCTTCAGATCAGGGCAGCCAGATCAAACAATGTCCCTGAGCACTACAACTAGGCGAGCAGGTCGACGCCCAGCAGGGCGTCGACCGCGGCTGCCACCTCGGCCGGCGCCGACGCGGACGAGCCGATTCCGCGTCCGGTCTCGGCGGCCCAGCCGTCGATCGCGGCGAGTGCCTTCGGCGTGTCCAGGTCGTCGGCGAGATGCGTCCGGATGCGGGCGATCACGTCTGTCGCATCGGGCGCCGTCTCCGCCGAGACGGCGGCACGCCACCGGTCGAGGCGTTCGACGGCCTCCTGCAGCACCGCGTGGGACCACATGCGGTCCGATCGGTAGTGACCGGCGAGGAGCCCGAGCCGGATCGCCCCCGGGTCGACGCCTTCCGAGCGCAGCACGGACACCTTCACGAGGTTGCCGAGACTCTTCGACATCTTCTCGCCGTCCAGACCGATCATGCCGGTGTGGACGTAGTGCCGTGCGAACCGGCGGTTGCCGCTCAGGGATTCGCAGTGTGCCGCCGAGTATTCGTGGTGCGGGAAGATCAGGTCGCTGCCACCGCCCTGGATGTCGAACGAGTGCCCCAGGCGGGTGAAGGCGATGGCCGAGCATTCGATGTGCCAGCCGGGCCGTCCGGGACCGAACGGCGCGTCCCAGGACGGTTCACCGGGGCGCGCGGCACGCCAGAGCAGCGCATCGATCGGGTCGTGCTTTCCCGGCCGGTCCGGATCGCCGCCGCGCTCGGCGAACAGTTTCTCCATGGTGGCGCGGTCGTAGTTCGACTCGTATCCGAACACGGGTGTCGCGTCGGCCCGGAAGTAGACGTCCGGGAACTCGGGATCGTCGACGATGTAGGCGGCGCCCGAGTCGAGGAGCGTCTGCACGGCGTCCACCACCTCGGGGACGGCTTCCATCGCACCGACGTAGTCGCGCGGCGGCAGCACACGCAACGCCGTCATGTCTTCCCGGAACAGCTCGATCTCCCGGGTCCCCAGGTCACGCCAGTCCACTCCGTCGCGCTCGGCCCGCTCGAACAGCGGGTCGTCGACATCGGTGATGTTCTGGACGTAGTGGACGTCGTGTCCCTGGTCCCGGAGTACCCGGTTGACGACGTCGAATGCCAGATAGGTGGCCGCGTGACCGAGATGCGTGGCGTCGTAGGGCGTGATGCCGCAGACGTACATGGTGGCGACCGGACCGGGGGCGAGGGGTTTCACCTGCTGGTCGGAGGTGTCGTAGAGCCGCAGGGCGGGCCCGGTGCCGGGCAGCGACGGAAGCGAGGGCGACGGCCACGATTGCATGCCCTCAACTGTATGTCGCCGGGGCGAAGGCTCAGAACGGCGGCCAGGGAATGGCGCGCTGCATCGGCGCCCGGGGCATGACACCGGTGTCCACCAGATGGTCGATCCGGGCGAGCAGCGCCGCGATCTCGGTGTCGGTGAGGTGGTCGGGCAACCGGTCGAGCGGCGGTTCGCCGGCGGTGATCGCCGCCGCGAGCCGGGCCAGATCGTCGAGCAGTGCGGGGTCGACGGGTTCGCCGGCCCATCCCCACAGCAGAGTGCGCAGTTTCGGGTCGGCGTGCAGGCAGAATGCCGTGATCGATGCCGTAGACGCGCCCGTCGGCGTCGGTCAGGATGTGTCCGCCCTTGCGGTCGGCGTTGTTGAGCACCACATCGAGGACGGCCAGGCGGTGCAGCCGGTCGTCGAGGGCGTGGGCAATGGCGATGATGGTGCCGTCGTCCTCCTCGGCGCGCACCACCGGCGCATAGCCGTCCGGGACGTCGGCGATCGGGGCGATCTCGACGGGTTCCGGCACGACCGGCTCCTCGGGCTCCTCGATCCACCGCTGCACCATTCCCGGTCCGAGCTCTGCACCCTCCGGGCCATCGGCGCGCAGCACGGTCTCCGGGATCATCCCCCAGCCGAGCGCCTGGTCGATCGACGCCGACGCCACTTCGCGGCCTGCGAGAGTGCCGTCCGGGAAGTCCCAGAGGGGTGTCTCGCCGCGGACGGGTTTGTAGACGCAACGCAGACGTTGCCCGTCGAGCTCGGCGTCGCAGACCAGGGTGAGATTGCTGGCGCCGCGCACCTGGCCGTACAGCGAGAGGTGGCCGTCGGTCAGCAGGCGACGGATCGCCGCGGGATCCGTCGCGACGCTCATGCGTCGTCCGGCCGGTCGCGATCGTCGTGGGGGTCGTCGCCGGACTCGTCGGACTCGTCGTCGACGTCGAAGGCCGCGTCGAAGCCGGGCACCAGGCGTCCGAGCATGCCGAGCACCTCCGGGTCCACGAACTCGAGCGATCGGGACAGCTCCGCATCCCGCTTGTAGCCGTTGTTCCGGGCACAGATGTGACCGCCGGGGTCGAGCGGCTGGCGGCACAGCGGGCACAGGGGCCGGCCCGCCGCCACCACTTTCATCGACCGGGCCGCGAACTCGCGCGCCGACTCCGGTGTCATGAAGATCCGGACCGTGTCGGGGCCGTCGGCGGTGTCGTCGAGGATCACCGCCTCGTCGATCGGCTGCTCGGTGACGGCCAGCAGTTCGACGACCACCGATTCGGCCTCGGCATCCCAGCCGAGACCCATCGAGCCGACATGGAACTCGACGTCGATCGGCATGTGCAGCGGCGCCGCGTCGCGCACCTCGCCCTCGGGCGGCACCTGGGTCCCGAATCGGCGCTCGACCTCGTCCAGGAGGTAGCCGAGACGATCGGCCAGGATCAGAACCTGCTGTTTCTCGATCTGCACGGACAGGGTCTGCGCACCCTGATCGACCTGGAGGAAGAAGGTGCGATCGCCGGGCTGTCCGACGGTGCCGGCGACGAAACGCTCAGGATCCCGGAACTCGTGGATCTGCCGTGTCACCGCGCCGCCTCTCTCTTCGCCTGGTCGCTCTGTCGCCCACGGTACCTGCGACCGGCACCGCGCACGCAGGTCATGTGCCGGTCGATCCGCCGACGGCGGTCGCCTGCGCAGGCCGCGCCGGCAGCGTCACGGCGCCCGCGTTGTTGACGGTGTGCACCACCGTCTGGGGCGCGTACTGGACCACGCTGATGGAGGCGGGTGCGACGACGATGCGCTGGAAGTCGTCGAGTGCCATGCCGAGGGCGTCGGCCAGGATCGCCTTGAGGACGTCGCCGTGTGAGCACAGCACCCACGGGTGTGCGCCGTCGTCGCCGCCGTGCACGCGGTCGAGGGCCCGGACGGCGGCGGTGGCCCGGCGCGAGACGTCCGCCAGTCCTTCGCCGCCCGGGAACACCGCCTGGGACGGCGTGGTCTGCACGGTCTTCCAGAGCGGCTCGTTCACCAGGTCGCCGAGCCCGCGATTGGACCAGTCGCCGTAGTCGACTTCGACCAGATCGTCGACGACGACCTCCGGCACGGCCCCGGTGTCGCGGCCGGCGGTCGCGGCCAGCAGGGGTTCCACGGTCTGCCCGCAGCGCTCGAGGGGTGACCGCACGACGGCGGTCAGCCGGTCGAGGACGCCGTCGAGCCGGGTGGCCAGTTCGCGTGCCTGGGCGGTGCCGTGATCGTCGAGGAAGACGCCGGGTGTCCGGCCGGCGAGCAGCCCGGCCGTGTTGGCCGTCGAGCGTCCGTGCCGGACCAGGATCACCGTCATGCGTCCAGCCTAATGAGACCGGCCTAGGTGGCGCTGACGACTCCGGTGCACAGAAGGATGATCACGACGATGCCCAGCAGGATGCGGTAGCCGGCGAACCAGACCATCGAGTGTCCGCTGACGAACTTCAGCAGCCAGGCGATCGAGGCGTAGCCGAGGACGAACGCGATGAGCGTGGCGACCGCGATCTGGGCGCCGGACGCCGACAGTCCCTCGCCGCTGGGATGGAAGGCGTCGGGAAGGCTGAACAGTCCCGAGGCCAGCACGGCGGGAATGGCGATCAGGAAGGAGAACCGGAATGCGGCCTCGCGGGTGACGCCCATGAACAGTCCAGCGCTGGCGGTCGATCCCGACCGTGAGACGCCGGGGATCAGAGCGAGACACTGGGCCAGGCCCATCGCGATCGCGTCACGCGTGGTCAGCTGCTCCAGCGAACGCTTCTGGGTGGCGTACCGTTCGGCGGCGACGAATACGAACGAGAACAGGATCAGCACGATGGCGACCAGCCACAGATTGCGGCCTGCGGTGCGGATCTGATCTTTGAACACGTAGCCGAGCACGCCGATCGGAATGGTGGCGAGAATGACGTACCAGCCGATCCGGTAGTCCAGCCCGCGCGGGTCGGGGCCGACCCACAGCTTCCGGCGCTGCGCGAGACCCGGTGCGCGCTGCTGGATCTGTTCCTTGACGAGGTAGTTCACCCCGCTGAACCAGGCCTGCAGGATCCGCCAGATGTCCTTGGCGAAGAAGACCAGCACGGCCGCCTCGGTGCCGAGCTGGCTGACCGCCGTGAACGAGGCGCCGGCATCGTCGTGGAACCAGACCTCCGAGACGATCCGGAGATGGCCGGACGACGAGATCGGCAGGAATTCGGTCAGTCCCTGGACTGCTCCGAGAACGATGGACTGGGCCCAGGTCATGTCGGTCACGAGCGCCCACAGTACCCCGATGGGTCCGGGCCGGGAAGTACGGCGCAAGATGGAGTCATGCGCGTGCGACACAAGCTCCTCAGCGTTCTTTCAGCGCTGCTGCTCAGCGGGGTTCTCGCCGCGTGCGGTGGCGGCTCGGGCGACGATTCGGACGGGGCCGGCAAGGCCCTGCCACCCGCGACCGCAGCCGTGTCGCCGCGGAACACCGATACTCCGGCGGGCACGGTCGTGCCGGCACCGTCCGCCACCGGCCTGGCGGTGGCCGGCGACCGGATCGCGTTCGCCGGGGACGACGGCGCACTGCATCTGGCGACGGTCGCTGCGCCCGGGTCGGCGACGCCGACCGAGGTGCGCGATGTGAAGGCGCTCGCCGCCGACGGCGACGGTTTTCTGGTCGTCACCCCGAACGCGATCATCCGGGTGGCCGCCGACGGCACCCATCAGGACACGGCGGTGCAGGGCCGGTCGGAGCTCGACTCGGCGCTCAGCGTCGCCCGGGACGGTGACCGCGTTCTGGTCGGAACCCGGACCGGTCACGTGCTCGTCTTCGGTGCCGACGGACACCTGCAGCGTGACATCGGCGGCTTCGACCGGGTCGACGATCTCCTGGTCGGTCCGCCGACGGCGGCGCTGCCCGGACAGGTCGTGGTACTCGATCGCGCGCAGTCGCTGGTCGAGCCCATCGACGTCGAGAGCGGCGAGCACAAGGCGTCGCTGCGCGCCGGAAACGGTGCCGGCGGTGCCGTGATCGATCATTTCGGCCGGATCAGCGTCGCGAACACCCGTGACGGCGAGGTGCTGGGCTTCTTCGGCCAGCCGATCGTGATGCGTTTCCGCGCACCGGCCGGCGCCAGTCCGTACGCCGTCGCCTACGACGAGAAGCGCGACCTGCTGTGGGTCTCGACCACGGGCGACAACATCGCCACCGCCTACGATCCGTCGACCGGAGAGCCCCGCGAACGCGGCCGCGTCCCGACGGTCGGTCAGGTGTCGGCGATGGCGGTCGCCGGGGACGGCACCCTGCTCCTGCTGTCCGGTCGTGGGGACGGTCTGCAGGTGGTGCCCCCCGCCGTCCAGAATCTGCGCTGAGAGGAGCCTTCGACGTGCTGAATCGACTGAACGCGGTGCTGTACCCGTGGCTGATGAAGGCGATGTTCCTGGTGCCGCCCGAACGGATCCACCACGTGGCCTTCGCCTTCCTGCGGTTCGCGGGCGCGGCCCCCGGGGTCCGCAGCCTGACCGCGAAGGTGCTGCCCGCCCATGACGACGTGCTGCGCTCGAAGGTGTTCGGCGTCGACTTCCCCACCCCGATCGGCCTGGCCGCCGGTTTCGACAAGACGGCGAAGGCGGTGAACGCCTGGGGTCAGATCGGCTTCGGCTTCGCCGAGGTCGGCACCGTCACCGGACAGCCGCAGCCGGGCAATCCGGCGCCCCGGCTGTTCCGGCTGCCCGCCGATCACGCGCTGATCAACCGGATGGGCTTCAACAATCCGGGTGCGCAGGCCGCCGCCCGGACACTCGCCGGCCGTCGGCCGGGACCGGTGCCGGTGCCGATCGGCGCCAACATCGGCAAGACCAAGGTCGTGCCGGTCGACGAGGCGCTCGAGGACTACCGGTTCAGTGCGCGTCTGCTGGGTCCCCTCGCCGACTTCGTGGTGGTGAACGTCAGCTCCCCCAACACTCCCGGTCTGCGTGATCTGCAGGCGGTCGAGTCGCTGCGGCCGATCCTGGCCGCCGTCCAAGAGGTCGCCGGAGTCCCGGTTCTGGTGAAGATCGCTCCCGATCTGTCCGACGAGGATGTCGACGCGGTCGCCGATCTGGCCGTCGAGCTCGGGCTGGCGGGAATCGTGGCGACCAATACGACGATCAGCCGGGACGGGTTGACCACCCCGGCCGACGAGGTGGCGGCGATGGGTGCCGGCGGCCTGTCCGGCGCCCCGGTCAAGGAACGGGCCCTGCAGGTGCTGTCCCGGCTGCATGCGCGAGTCGGTGGCCGGGTGGCGCTGATCGGTGTGGGCGGCATCGAGACGGTCGACAATGCCTGGGACCGGATCCGCGCCGGTGCGGATCTGCTGCAGGTCTACACCGGGTTCATCTACGGCGGACCGGTGTGGCTGCGCGAGCTGAACGAGGGCCTGGCCCAGAAGGTCCGTGACGCCGGCTTCTCGTCGATCACCGAGGCGGTCGGCACCGGAGTCTGACCTCCTCGGGTCACTCCCCGCCCGGCTGCTCGAAGATTCCGGTCAGGCGCCCGCGCGCGATCGCGTGGGAGAACAGGTTGAAGCCCAGGAATGCCGGGCTGGCCCCGGCCGGCAGGTCGAGGGATTCGACGTCGACGGCGTGCACCACGAACATGTAGCGGTGGGGTCCGTGCCCGGGCGGCGGGCCGGCGCCGACGTACTGCTGGAGCGCCGCATCGTTGGTGAGCGTCTGAGCTCCGGACGGCAGCAGCTCCGATCCGGGTGCGCCCGCACCGCTCGACAGTGAGGTGACCGTCGCGGGAATGTCGGCGACCGCCCAGTGCCAGAACCCGGACGCGGTCGGGGCGTCGGGGTCGTAGACGGTGACGGCGAAGCTCTTGGTCTCGGCCGGGAATCCCGACCACGACAGCTGCGGTGACACGTCTCGGCCGCCGGCGCCGAAGATGGCCGACGCCTGCGGCAGCGGCAGGGTCTGACCTTCGGTGAAGTCCTCCGAGGTGACGGTGATCTCCGGCAGCGCCGGGAGCGCGGCGTAGGGGTCGTATTCGGTCACTGGCGTTTCCTCTCCCTCACGGTGTACGCCTCCCATCCTGCCGCAGTCCGGTGTTCGGCGCGGCCACACGAGACGCTAGGCGCCCAGATCCGGACCGAGCTGACCGCGGAGCGCGTCGCCGAGCTGCTTCCGGGCGCGGTTCAGTCGCGATTTCACGGTCTGGACCCCGACACCCTGGTGTTCGGCGATGTCGTTGTAGGTGAAGTCGGCGAACTCGCGAAGGACCACCGCCTCTCGTAGATCCTCGGAGAGTCCGGCCAGAGCGGCGCGCAGCGCGTCGCTGAGAGCGATCCGTTCGTCGAAGGCGATGCCGGCCGGATCGTCGGCGAGGTCGATCGCCTGATCGGGGTCGTTGAAGTCGGTGATCCGGGTGTCCGGGCGACGGCGGCGCACCACCTCGATGGCGTTGTTCGCGGCGATCCGGTGCAACCAGGTGCTGATCCGCGCCTCGCCGCGGAACTTCTCGAGATTGCGCCAGGCCGCCAGAAGGGTGGCCTGCAGAGCGTCCTCGGCGTCGTGCTGGTTCCCGCAGATCTGCAGGCAGACGGCCCACATCTGGTTGCGGTGAGCGGTGACGAGGTCGGCGAAGGCGTGCTGGTCGCCGTCCCGCGCCTGCATGAGTAGGACGCCTTCGTCCACGTCTCTCCCCGCTCTCGCTGCTTCCGCGTTCCCCAACGGGACGCGACTCGGCTCATCCTAGTGAGGCTGATCCTAGTGGGACCGTCCGGTCATTCCGTGGATCCGGGGCCCGTCAGAGACCGATGTCGCCGTGATGGCCGTTCAGGTCGTCGTGGCCGGCGGGGTCGTGATGGGCGTCGTGTCCCGGATCCAGCGCCGGCCCGTCGTGCTGGAGGCCGTCATGGTCCGGATCCTCGTGGTCGAGGCCGTCGTGGTGGGCGTCGTCGAGGCCGCCGAGATCCACGTCGACGTGATCGGGTGCGGCGCCGGCGTGGTGGGCGTCGTGGTCGGACGGATCGTCGACGACGATCACCTGCCCGTCGTCGTCGGGTATCGCGGGGTCGTCGTCCATGACCGGGACGGTCGAGTCGTCCGACGGCAGCGAGTCGTCGAAGGCGGCGTCGAGGGCGGCGGTCCAGACGTCCCCGGGCGGCGCGACGTCGTCGACCGTGATGCCCAGTTCGGCCAGGATCGAACCGTCTTCGTCGCTCATGCTTCCTCCTCTGTGGATCGGGGCGGTGTCACCGGATCACACCGGTCCACGCCTCGAGAATAGTTCGAGCGTCGACGGTTGGACGGACGCGACGCCGTGGAATGTTCCCCGGATCCGACGAATCGTGGTCATCGGGGCAGCCGCAGACGCGATGCGATGTAGGTGATGAGGGCGGTCGCGATGAGCATCAGTGCACTGGTCGCCAGGACGGCGTCGGCGACCGTCGGGTCCCACAAGCCCATGTCCTTGGTCTGCGGCGCCAGGGGTGCGTTGGCCCTCAGGTCGGTGGACATCGCGGCCCCGGCGTACCCCCAGTAGGACGGAAACAGCCAGGACAGCTGCGCGATCACCGGGGCGGTGAGCCGGAACAGTCCACCGCAGAACACCAGCTGAGCGATCACGACGATCACCAGCGGCGGCATGGTCTGCTCGGCTGAGCGCACCGTCGCCGAGATGGCCAGACCGACCAGGGTGCTGACGCAGGCCAGGGCGGCGACCGCCAGGATCAGTTCGATGGGGGCCGCGCCGAACACCCCGCCGGACGGCAGCCCTTTGCCCAGGTAGGCGATGGTGACCATGACGAGGGTCTGCAGTGTGGCCACCGCACTGAACACCGCGACCTTGGCGGACAGGTAGGCGGCGGGACGGAGACCGACTGCGCGTTCCCGCTCATAGACGTCGCGTTCGCCGACCAGGTCGCGCACGGTGACCGCGGTACCCATGAACACTGCTCCGATGGTGAGGACCACGAGGAGTTGGACGGCCTCGCCGGCGGTGTCCGGATCGCTGCCGAGCCCGAATCCCGACGATCCGGGAATGACGAGGGTCAGCAGGCCGAGGACGATCGGCATGATCGCGAGGAAGGCCAGGTACCCGGTGTCGGCCAGGATCAGGCGGAGTTGGCGCCGGGCGACAGTACCGGCCTGTCGCCGGGCGCCGGGACGCGGCGCACTGACGAGAGGCGTCGCCGTCGAGCAGGCGATCGGCCGCAGGCGGGGCTCGCGGGCGCTGCGTCGCCGGTGAGCGTCGTGCGCCTCGTCGGGATGGGCGGCCACGTGCGCGAAGATCTGCGCCCAGTCCGCAGTGCCCATGGCCTCCGGCACGTGCGCGGGCCGGCCGCGGTAGGCGGTCTTGCCGCCCGGTGCCAGCAGGAGCACCTGGTCGCAGAGGTTGAGGTAGGCCAGCGAATGCGTCACCACGATCACCACGCGACCGGCGTAGGCCAGGCGGCGCAGCGCCGCCATCACCTGTCGGTCCAGGGCGGGGTCCAGACCCGACGTGGGCTCGTCGAGGATCAGCAGCGACGGGCCGGTGAGCAACTCCATGGCGACGGAGGCACGCTTGCGCTGGCCGCCCGACAGGGTGTCGATGCGGGTGTCGAGGTGTGCCGACAGACCCAGTTCGTCGAGCACGGACGCGATCACGCGGTCGCGATCGACGGTGGACAGATCGGCGGGCAGCCGGATCTCGGCCGCGAACCGCAGCGCCTGCCGAAGCGTCAGCTTGCCGTGCACGACGTCGGACTGCGGCACCATGCCGATTCGGGTGCGCATCACCTCGTAGTCGGCGTGGACGTCGCGTCCGTCGAAGGTCACCTGGCCGGTCGTCGGTGCCGACAGCCCCGCGATGATGGTCGAGAGGGTCGACTTGCCTGCTCCCGACGGGCCGATGACGGCGGTGAGGGTGCCGGGGCGCGCGGTGAACTCGATGTCGCGCAGCAACTCCCGGCCGCCGTCGACGGTGAGACCCACACCCCGCACCTGCAGCCCGTCATCGCCGCGGTGCCCGTCACCGCGGAGGAGAGCGTTCCCGCTGACCGTGAAGTCGGTGTTGCCGACGGTGACCACCGCGCCGTCGTGCAGGACGCACTGCCCGACGCGCGCACCGTCGACGAAGGTGCCGTTGACACTGGCCAGGTCTTCGATGACCAGTCCGCCGGTGCGCCGCGTGATCCGGGCGTGCGAACGCGAGACCAGTGGATCGTCGACGACGACGTCGTTGAAGTCGGTCCGGCCGATGGTGACCGACCCGGTCAACGGCACCGCGTCCGGGTCACCGACGGGGCCGGCGGGTGCCGGCCCGGACTCCGGATACGCCGTGGCGGACGTGCCCGGGCCGCCCGGTGCCGCGGACTGCGCGCCGGCGAGGACGATCACCAGGGCCGGCGCATTACCCGGATCGCCGAGGTAGGCGGTGACCGCCGATATGACCGGGTACTCCCCCACGTCCCGGCCGTCGACGACGAGGTGTGCCTGCGCGTCGAGGCGCAGCAGCACCCAGCCGGCGCCCTGCCAGTCGATCGCGAGATGGTGCGCGGTGACCTGCGGGCCGGACACGACGATGTCGTTGTCGGCGGCGGAGCCGACGGTCAGCCGCCGGCGGCCGGCCAGGGCGTGCACCCGGCCGCCGATCGAGACGCTGCCGGGAGCTGGGGCGGTCATCGTCATCACGTTCGCTGTCCTTCGGCGAGGGGCGCGGACCGGTCGTCCGTGCGCTTCGGGGATTGGACGGGTCGCGGCACCGGAAATGTTCCCGGGCAGACGAAGGCCCCGGGCGGGTGACCGTGATGGTCACCCGCCCGGGGCCGGTGCGGCGATCGTGTGGCGCCAGGACGGGGTCAGAGTCCGATGTCGTGGCCGGGATCGGCCGCCGCCTCGTGCACGCCGCTCGCGTCCTGCAGGTCGGTGCCGTCGAGTCCGCCGGTGGTGCCCGGATCGGTCTCGTACGGCACCGCGCTGTCGTCGGGCAGGGTCGGGTCGATCGTCGAGTCGTCCGGGCCGCCGTAGACCGACGACACCTGGTCGATGATTCCGTCGCCGTCGGTGTCGGAGAGGACGGTGTCGGCGACGCCGTCGTGATCGGCGTCGAGGACCTGGGACTCCTGGTTGCCGTCGCCGTCCAGGTCGGCCAGGGTGACGTCGGGTGCGCCGTCGCCGTCCACGTCGTAGGTGGTGCTGACGACCTGGCCGTCGACGATCTCGTCCATCTGGTGGATCTGACCGTTCTGGTCCATCACGGCCCGGGCGTCGGTGCTGCCGTCGCCGTCGATGTCCTGCTCCTGAATGACGTTGCCCTGATCGTCCTGGTAGGTCAGGGTGTCGATCTTGCCGTCGGCGTTCTCGTCGCTCTCGACCAGGACGACACCGCCCTCGGAATCCAGGTAGACGTTCAGGTTGTTGCCGGCTTCATCGCTGACGTGCGCGACATCGGGGGTGCCGTTGCCGTCGACGTCGACGAGGGAGTCGAGGGTGACGCCTTCGGGAAGGCTGTCGGCGGAGAAGCCGCCGGTGCTCTCCGGGGCCGTCGGATCGGAAGGAGCGGCCGGATCGGAAGGAGCGGCCGGATCGGAAGGAGCGGCCGGATCGGAAGGAGCGGCCGGTCCGGAGGGGGTGCCCGGTGCAGCGGGAGCGGTCGGATCGGTCGCGTCGGAGACGGCGTCGCTGGTGGAATCGATCGGGTGGGACATGGCGTCCGCCTTTCTGGATCTCCCCGTCACCGGGGTCGTGCTGGTGTTGTCGCCAGATCAGACGTGACCGGCGTCCTGGAATGTTCCCCGGATCAGTTAATCAATCCTGATCGACTCAGGAAGGTCTTTCCGGCGTCCACCGATTTGAGGCCGTAGACGTTCGCGATCAGGTCGTTCGCCGTGGACACGTAGTTGATGCCGTAGTCGCTGCTCCCGACGGATTCGTCGATCTCTCCGGCGGCGGTCCGGCCCTGATCCTCGACCAGCGTGCCCTTGCCCTTCGAGTAGACGCCGTTGCGGATGTTCACGATGCGGCTGCCCGCCTCGTTCGGATCGACGTAGAACTCGATGGTGTAGCCGTAGTCGGTGGCGCCGAGTCCGCCGAGCGATCCGTCGGCTTTGAGGTCGCAGCGGATCTGCAGGGCCTGGCTACTGCTGAACCCGCTCTTTTTGCAGTCGTCGACTTCGCTCCGCAGGCTCGACGGCAGCGCGGCCATGAGGGTGTTCTCATCGGTGACGGGCGCATCCGCGGACGTCGAACCGCCACCGGATCCACCCTGGTCGCCGCCGTGGTCGCCGCTGCCGAGCGCCTTGACCACCCCGAAGACGATGCCGGCGACGGCCAGCAGGGCGACCACACCTCCGGCGATCTTTCCCCACGGCTTGTTCGAGGTTCCCGCACCGGAGGCACCGGCCGTCATCAGTCCGGCAGGAGCACTGACCGGTCCGCTCACCGGGCCGCTGATCGACTGCTGGGCGGCGGGTCGCGGCGGGACCGTCGGGTAGCGCGCGGCCGGCGCCGCGGGCACGGCGGCGGCCGGGGCCTGCGGGTACGGGGTCGCCGTCTGGTGGGGAGCGGTGCTCGCCGAGTTCTCCGCATTCGCCACCACCAGGGCGCCCTGCGCGACGACGGTCTTCGGATCGTCGAGCGTGGCCACCCGGCCGAGTTCGGAGAGTCGCTGCTGCACGAGAGGGATCCGGGAGGACCCTCCGGTCAGGTAGAGGGCCGTCAGCTGATCGGGGTGTGCGATCCCCCCGTCCAGGAGAGTGGCCCGGGTCAGCCGGATCGCCTGGTCGATCGCCGGTGCGATCAGCTCGTCCAGTTCGTCGCGGGTGATCTGCAATGTCTGCCGCCCGGAGGGAGTGGTGACGGTGATGGTGGCCGACGGCGCCTCCGACAGAAGTTCCTTGGCGCGCCGGATCGAGTCCTGCATAGCCTGCACCACGTCCACCGGTGCCTCGGTCCGGAGCCAGTCCACCGCCTGCGGGTCCCGTTCGTCGAGACGCTCCTCGACCCACCGCTGGACGAGGGCGTCGAGGTTCTTGCCGCCGAGCCCGTTGTCGCCGCGGGCCGCGACCACCTGGAAGCCCCGGCCCGCGCCCGAGCCCGTGGAGGGGACGGTCAGCACCGCCACGTCCAGGGTGCCGCCGCCGAAGTCGAAGACGCCGATCTTGGCGCCCGGCTGCATGGCGTGCGAGCGCGAGTAGTGGGCGGCCGCCGCGCGCGGCTCGGAGACGGTGATGATCCGGGACGGATCCACACCGGCCTGCCGGGCGGCATCGATGAGGACCTGGATCTGTTCACCAGACCATGCTTCGGGGTGTGTCAGCACGACGCGCGACTGCGGCTGTCCCGCATGGGCCGCCTTGCCGCGCTCGATGACGGCGCTCATCACGGCCGCGACCGGCGCCGAGGTCGGCATGGTGACACCGCCGACGGTGCAGGTCGGCGCACCGGTGATCAGGCGTTTCGGCGAGGCGACGAATCCGGCCGGATCGACCAGGGCCGCATTCACCGCGGCGTCGCCCACGCTGATCTGCTGCGGGCCGGTGACGTGCACGGCCGACGGCATGAGGTTGCCGGCGTGGGTGAGCGGCAGCGTCTCGATACCGCGGCTGGTGGCGCCGGAATGCGCAGCCGCCGAATTCGAGGTGCCGAAGTCGATCGCCAGGATCCAGTCGTCGAGTGCCATCTGCGTCGTCCTAGGTGAGTCGGGGGTCGGTAGACATCTGGGTATAGGTGCGGATCAGGGTCACCAGCGCCGCGTCTTCGGCGGCCGAGCTGGTGGCCAGTGATCGCTGCTGCGCCGTCGCGAGTCGTCGCTGCGCCTCGGCGACGATCGCGTGCCGTGGGGCGTCGTCGGGTAGTCCGACCTGACCGGCCGCCGTTGCGGCGGTGAGGATGGTCGCCAGTTCACCGGTCGCCGACGCGCGCGGATCGGTGCGCAGCATTCGCTGGTAGTCCTCGAGGACCGCCACCATGTTGAGCTGCGGGGTGGTCCGCAGATAGGTGGTCAGGGAGCGGATCTGATCGCGGGACGGGTGGTTGAAGGCCAGCCGGTCCATGTGCTCGAGGATCCGGTGCGCGCGGTGCAGGATCGCGAAGCGGGCGATCGACGACTGCAGGCGCGCGGTGAGCCGTCCGACGCCGGAGCGGTCGGCCAGCCAGGCGTTGAGGGCCGCGGCGCCGCCCATCGCGACGGTCCGGCCGTGCAGGACCCCGTACTCGCCGAGGAGTTCCAGAAGCTGGATCCGCATGTCCAGGGGCAACACGCTCACCGCGGTGTCGTCGTCGAACAGCCGGAGGACCTCGAGGGGTGAGAGCGGCGCGAGTCGAGCCAGTGCGGCGGCGTGCTGTTCGGTGAGCATGCCGGTGTGACTGGTCTGCGCCATCAGTCCGGACACCGGAACCACGCCGCTGACCAGGGTGGACAGTCGGCCGGCCAGGCGGTCGGCGTGCTCGCTCGCGTGCTGGATCGGATCGCGGCGTCCCATCGCCCCTTCGCCGAACGCGTCGGCCCGCGAGAGCACACCGAGCATGTTGAGCGGGGTGAACGGGAGGCTGGACAGGAATTCGATCTCGTCGGCGCGCGGTTCGGCGTCGAACAGGAAGACCGCGGCGTCGGCATCCACCGATGCGCCCTGCGTCTGCTCGAATCCGTCGATCGTCGCGCGGCGGGTCGCGGCGTCGTTCGCGGTGGTCAGTGTCGACAGCCCCGGGGTGTCGATGAGCGTGCTGCGCCGCAGGGCCGCCGAGGGCAGCCAGCGATCGACGAACCGGATGTCGGGGGTCTCCAGCGGCAGTCGTGACACCCGGCCGTGGTGGACGGGGACCGGGTAGCGGCGCCCGTCCATGCCGACGACCTCCGCCCGGGACGGGCTGCCGTCCTGGTAGACGGTGACCACGTTGGTGGCTTCGAGCGCTGCCGTCTCCGCGACCGGTGCACCGATCAATGCGTTCACCAGGGTCGACTTGCCGGCCTTCAGGCGGCCGACCACGACGATGCGTGGCGGGGACCAGAGGATCGCGCCGATGGAGTTGGCCTTGGTGGGCAGATCGCCCCCGAGAGATGCGAGGCGGCGGAGGCCGTCGTCGAGGACGTCGTGGATCGGATCCGTCGCGGTCATCGGTGCACCCCGTCCCCGCCGGTGGCCGTGAGGTAGCCGCGGGCCGCGGCGAGCCGCTTGTCGACGACGTCGAGGTTCGTCGTGAGACGCGCGATCTTCTTGGCGCGGGTGGCGGCGTCCTGCTCGCTGGTCTTGCGCACCTCGGTGATCGTCTGCTGCAGGGTCTCGATGTTCTCCCGCAGGTATTCGCGGTAGCGGATGACGATCTCCGGTCGGGCCTGGGCGACGACGGCTTCCAGCAGTCGCGCCGTGGATGCCTTGGTGGCGCCGATCGTCTCGCGCAGCCAATTGAGCAGATTGGCCTTGCCGGCCCGGACGGCCCGGAATCCGAGGTTCACCCCCACCCACACGGTGCCGACGACCAGACCCACACCCATCAGCGCGGACAGACCGAGTACGCCGCCGAGGGTCGACGAGCCGACCACACCCATCGTGAGCAGGGTCGGGTCGAGGAGGCCGTGACGTTTGCTCGCCACCTGGTGGGTTTCGATCCGGCGGTTCTGGAGCGAGGCGGCGATCTGGTTCGACAGGTCCGCCCAGACCGACGGATCGTCCGCGAAGCGCGGGGCGATCACGCTGTCGTGCAGCCGTTGCACGAACTCCCCCACCGTCTGGGTCATGGCGCCCTGCAGATCGGCCTGCATGTCGGCGGTGAACTTCTGTTCACTGCGGCGCAGCACCTGCATCCCGTGAGTGTTGACGTAGGTGGTCCATTTGTCGCGGATCGCGTCGAGGCGGCGGTCGAGATCGTCGACCGCACCCTGACGGAGCAGGGTCAGGTCGCGACCCAGGTACTGCTCCCACTGCCGCGACTGGGCCTTGAGCTCGGTGAGCCGGGCCATGTCGGCGTCCAGGTCGGGCAGCGCCGCAGCGCCGGCCTGAACCGCTTCCAGTTCCCGGGCGATCCGGGTCCGGACGGCCTCCAGTCCACCGACGCAGGTGTGCACCGCATTGCGTTCAGGACGGTCGGCGACACGGTCGAGTCGTTCGGTGAGGGCTCGGCGCAGCGTCGCGATGCCGCTCTCGGATTCGAGGGCGGCACGATCGGCGGGCGCCGGGGCGTTCTCGGCCATCACGGCGAGCAGACTCGACACACCGAGCACCGGGACGGGCCGCCCCAGCTCGCGCTGCAGGATCCGCTCGTTCTCGGCGACGATCTGCCGCCAGCGGCGCAGATTCTTGTCGGTCTTGGTGACGACCACGATCACCGCGTCGACGGTGGCGGTCGCCTCGCGAACGAACTCCATCTCCGGCGCGGTGATCGGCGAGGAGGCGTCGCACACCAGAAGCAGGACGCATGCCTGCTGGGTGGACTGCGATGCCAGCTTGGCCAGGCCGCGGTCCAGCCCGCCCACGCCGGGAGTGTCCACCAGGGTCAGGTTGGTCAGGCGGTCGGAGCGGACTCCGATGGCGGCACCGGTCGGTAGCTCGTCGACGGCCGGGTCGGTCAGTCTGGCCCCGTCGGTGGTCACCCAGTCAGGCAGTTCCGCCGGGGGGACCGCCCGCGCCCCGGACGGGAAGAACAGCTCCGCGGTGACGTCGGAGGCCTGCGCCGGATCCGGTGTCACCGATACCGCGACGGACGAGGTCACATCGACGCCCACCGGACACAGATCACCCCGACCGACGAGTGCGTTGACCAGGGAACTCTTGCCGCGTTGCACTTCGCCGGCCACCACGACGGTCCGCAGCTGGCGTTCCGGGTCGAGTTTGGTCTCGGCGAGGTCGGCAACCGAATCCATCTTGTAGGCACGCAGCACCTTGGCCGAGTCCGCAACGATCTGCGCGGCCTCGTCGTGCGCAGGAGTCGGCGACGACGCGTGTTCCATCAGTCGTCACCCCCTCCATGTGTTCGATCGATGATGACGATACCGATTGTGAGCATTGCTACTCTTACACGCCTGTACCGGCGTGGTGCCGGTGCCCCCGGCCCCACCCCGCCGACGGATACCTGTGACCCGGGTCATAAGCTCGTGGCGGATCGGGTCCGGAACAAACCGGCTCGGTCGCACCGTCCAATGTGCGACCGTCCCGACTCTCACTGGAGGAAGCATGACCCCCACCCCGACTACGGCCGCCTTGACGCGAACGGGTGCCGCCGCCCTCGCGATCACCACCTCGGCGGTGCTGCTGACCGGTTGCACCGGCGGCTTCGGCTTCGGCAACAAGCACAAGAACGCCTCGCCGTCGACGGCCGCCACCGCGTCGGTGGACGTCTCCGCCCTCGATACCGGTAGCTACCCCACCTCGCCGCGCCCCGAGTTCGGCAAGCCCGACGACGACGAGATCGCGAACGTCGAGGGTCAGCGGATGGCGCAGTTCACCCTGGTGCCGTTCGAAATCGACCCGGACCTGACCCGGGTCGCGATGCCCAACGGCGTGATCGGCAGCCAGGGCGCCACCTCGGCCATGTTCAGTAAGGAGCTGCGGGAGGTGCCGGCGAACGCGAAGATCATGACCGGTTTCGTCGCGACCGCGGCGACGCCGCAGGATCAGTTGCGGTCGGGCGTCGACCGTTCGGTCAACAACGCCGTGCTGCGGTACGTGACCGCCGAGGACGCCACCCAGGCCGCCCAGCAGATGGCGCAGGCCGGTGCGGCCGGTGACGGCGCCTCGACCGTCACCCTTCCCGGACTGCCGGACACGCTGGCCGTGCAGAAGGTGACCGGTGACGACTCGTCACTGATGACCTTCACTCCGCACGACGATTACGTGCTCTATCAGTGGTACGGCACCACCAAGAACGAGCAGGACAAGCAGATCCCGACGCTCACCAAGTCGATCAAGGCGCAGGCCGATCTGATCGACAAGTTCCCGAAGACGCTGACGAAGGCCGAAGCCGCCGAGAAGGGCGTCACCGGATCGACGCGGCCCGAGATGGATCAGAACAAGATCCTCATCTATGCGCTGCCGTATTCCGACCAGGAACTGAAGGACGGGATGGCCAACGACAGCGGTGCGTCACGCGCGGTCTACGGTCCGCGCGGCATGGCGATGCGGTCGACCGACCCGCGCGGCGACTACGACCTCCTCACCTCCGTGGGTGCGGTGAACACCGCCGTGGACAAGTCGAACGTCTACCGGGCCAGCACTCCCGAAGGCGCCGCCAAGATCGTCGACAGCTTCGTCAACGATCAGAAGTCGTCCGGGGCGTCGCCGATCGCGAGCCCGAAGGGTCTCTCCGATGCCAAGTGCTTCAAGGCTTCCGGCACGATGGGATCGACCTACTTCTACTGCCTGGTGCAGAACGGACGGTACGTCGGTGAGGTGTCGGCCGAGTCCGAGAAGGACGTCGACCAGCGCACGTCGGCGCAGTACGTGATTCTGACCAAGGCCGATCAGAGCACGCCCAACTGATCGTCCACGGCGGCCGGTTCCCTGTCCGGGGAGCCGGCCGTCGTGCTGTCAGCAGTGGGCCAGGAAGTGCTCGAGCACCCGGGTTCCGAAGATCACGGCGTCGACGGGCACCCGCTCGTCCACCCCGTGGAAGAGTGCGGAGAAGTCCAGGTCGGGTGGCAGTTGAAGCGGCGCGAAACCGAAGCACCGGATGCCGAGCTTCGCGAACGCCTTGGCGTCGGTGCCGCCGGACAGCATGTACGGCACGGTGCGGCCGGCCGGATCGTGCGCGAGGATCGCGTCGTTCATGGCGTCGACGAGGTCACCGTCGAACGTCGTCTCGTAGGCGTCGAGCTTGGTGATCCATTCGCGCTGAACGTTCGGGCCGATCAGTTCGTCGATGGTCTTCTCGAATTCGGCCTGACGGCCCGGCAGCACCCGGCAGTCGATCACCGCTTCGGCGGTCTGCGGGATCACGTTGGCTTTGTAGCCGGCCGACAGCATGGTCGGGTTGGCGGTGTCGCGGAGGGTCGCCCCGATGATCCTCGCGAGATTGCCGATCTTGAACAACGCCGACTCCAGGTCGGGGGTGTCCGGGCTGAAATCGAGTCCGGTCTCGTCGGAGAGCGCCGCCAGGAACTCCGCCACCGATTCGGTCATCACCAGTGGAAACGTGTGGGCGCCGATCCGGGCCACCGCGGAGGCGATCTCGGTGACCGCGTTCTCGTCGTGCAGGAACGAGCCGTGTCCGGCGCGGCCCGACGCCGTCAGCCGCATCCACGACAGTCCCTTCTCCGCCGTCTCGACCAGATAGAGACGACGGACGTCGCCGTCCGGACGGTCCACGGTCAGGGAGAATCCGCCGACCTCACCGACCGCTTCGGTCACGCCGTGGAACAGGTCGGGGCGGTGGGCGACCAGCCAATGCGACCCCCAGGTGCCGCCCGCCTCCTCGTCGGCGAGGAACGCGAACACCAGGTCGCGCGGCGGCACCACGCCGTCGCGCTTCAATTGCCGGGCCAGAGCGAGCACCATGCCGGCCATGTCCTTCATGTCTACGGCACCGCGACCCCAGATGTAGCCGTCACGGACCGCCCCGGAGAACGGATGGACGCTCCAGTCCTCGGCGGCGGCCGGCACGACGTCCAGATGCACGTGGATCAGCAGTGCGCCGCGGGTCGAGTCCGCCGGTCCCGCGAGCCGTGCGAACACGTTGCCGCGGCCCGGCTGGCCCGACTCGACGTATTCGGTCACGTACCCGGCGTCCTCGAGCTGCTGCGCCACCCATTTCGCGCAGTCCTCCTCACCGCGAGTGGTCTCGAGCTCTCCGGTGTTCGACGTGTCGAACCGGATCAGCCGGCTCACCAGGTCCACCACTTCGTCGGTCGCGCGCGGGGTGTTCACACCTCATTCCTAGCCGATGGCGCGGGGATTTGGGATACCCGGTCACCGTTGGTTAAAGTTATGCGGCACACCGCCTCGCGGTGAGCGAGCACCGAGTCCGGGTGGCGGAATGGCAGACGCGCTAGCTTGAGGTGCTAGTGCCCTATTAACGGGCGTGGGGGTTCAAGTCCCCCTCCGGACACCGAAGAGGAACCCCGGTACCAGCAGGTACCGGGGTTTCTTCGTCTCCGCGCTCCTCAGGGCAGTTGCGGGATGGGGTGCGATTCCAGGTCGCGGTAGGCGTGGATCCGGAAGGCCTCCGCCAGCGGCATCGTCAGGATCGTGCCGATCAGGACCATCCCGCCGACCCAGTTGTAGGCCCAGTGCACGATGGTCACGATGATCGAGTCGCCGAACTTGCCGAAAGCCAGTTTGGCCGATGCCTTCATCGCCTGCACCGGGGACAGGTTCTTGTCCAGAACCATGATCGGTGCGTACTGGAAGGCGAACATCGCGAGGATGCCCGGAACGATCAGGACGAATCCGACGATCGTGACCAGGGTGACCAGCAGTACCGTGCCGACGTAGGCGCCGGGCCGGGAAGGCTTCAGGAACGTGCCGGTGCTGACCGGCCGGCCGTCGGCGAACGCGAGGATGCCCGACTGCAGCCCGCCCTGCAGGTAGCTGGTCAGGGCGATCAGTGCGACGAGACCGAGCAGTATCAGGATCAATCCGTCGGGGTGGAACTGGAAATCGGTGCTGCTGTTGCTGTACGTGCCGGTCGCCGAGTCGTAGCCGGCGGTCGTGGTCGTCGTGCCGCGGAGCATCAGGAACACGCCGGCGATGATGACGCCCGCCCCGATCAGACCCGCGACGAACTGCAGGATGCCCGGCAGCATCATGCCGACCGGGTTGCGGGTGAACGCCTTCCAGGACCATGACACCGAGGTTCCGACATCCACTGTGCCGGTCGCCTGACGCGGGTAGGGACCGCCGGCCATCGCGGCGGGCGGATACGGATAGGCGCCCGGAGGAATCTGAGCACCCGGGTACTGGGCGTACGGCGCCTGGGCGTATTGGGCACCGGGAGGGATCTGGGCACCGGGAGGAACCTGGGCGCCCGGATACTGGCCGTACGAGGCCGCCGGCGGCATTCTGATCGTCCGGAGCGACCGGCGGAACCTCCGCCGCGGTCGGCGGCGTCTCGACGTTCTCGCCGCCGGTCTGGGGCTTGTCGTTCTCGGGTTCGGTCATGGTCCCGACCCTACCGCCGGGGCGGTGCCGGCTCGATCAGGATCGTCAGAACACCGAGCGCCGGTTCGCGAACGGTCGCGACGCGCGTGCCGGGCTTGCGACCGTCCTTCACCTCGGACGTCGCCAGGCCCGCTTCGGCCAGCCGCCGACACTCGGCATCCAGGTCGTCGGTGGCCCAGGCCAGACCCCACAGGGCGACCTCGTCCCCGGCCTGCGGGCCCGTCAGCACCTCGACCACCAGCGTCCCGGCCCGGAAGAAGATCTGGGATCCCGCGCCGAACTCCTTGATCAGCCGCAGGTCCAGGCCGAGACGCCCGGCGAACAGCGCCACCGCTCCGTCCACGGTCGGCGCGGTGAACACGATGTGGTCCAGCCGGCTCCGGCCGGCATGCGCACCGCCCGGTGCGGGAACGACGCCGACCGCCGGAACATCGACCATCCAGTGACCGGGCCGCCCGTCCCCCGCCTCACCCGAATCGGCCAGCGGGGCGCCGCGCCGGGCCAGCAGCGCCGCTGCGCGTTCGACGTTCACCACTGCGAAGGCCGCGCCCACCGTCACATCCGGCAGGCCCAGCACCCGGACAGCGGCGTTCCCGGCCGGCCACAGGCCCGAGTCCGAGTCGCCGTCCGGCTCGCCGAGCAACGCCGTGTAGGCCTGCGCCGCGCCGACGGCCCCGGGTAGCACCACGGCGACCTCACCGGTGCAGATCGACTCGGGCACGGAGGCGAGTGGCGCGTTCGACATGAGGAACATGGTGGCACGCCGGTCCGGTTCTGCGGGCGCCACCTACAGTGATCGTCATGAGCTACCGCGACACCGAGTACAAGGCCTTCGAACTGTCGATCCGCGACCACGTCGCCGAGGTCACCATGATCGGTCCGGGGCGCGGCAACGCCATGGGCCCGGACTGCTGGGCCGAGCTGTCCGTCCTCTTCGGCGGCCTCGACACCGACCCGGATGTGCGCGCCGTCGTGCTGACCGGCTCGGGCAAGAACTTCACCTACGGACTCGATCTGCCCGCCATGGCCGGCGACTTCGGGCCCGTCCTGGCACCGGAGGCCAAAGCCGGTCCCCGCACGGCGTTCCACGAGATGATCAAGAGCATGCAGGCCGGCGTCAACGCGGTCGCCGACTGCCGCAAGCCCGTCGTGGCCGCCGTATCCGGATGGTGCATCGGCGGAGGCGTCGACCTGATCACCGCCGCCGACATCCGTCTCGCCAGCGAGGACGCCACGTTCAGTGTGCGCGAGGTCAAGGTCGCGATCGTCGCCGACATGGGCAGCCTGGCGCGGCTTCCCCTCATCATCGGCGGGGGTCATACGCGCGAACTGGCCCTCACCGGTAAGGACATCGACGCCGCCCGCGCCGAGAAGATCGGGCTGGTCAGCGACGTGTATCCGGACAAGGACACCGCCGTGGAAGCCGCCCGCGCGATGGCCGCCGAGATCGCCGCCAATCCTCCGCTCGTGGTGCAGGGCGTCAAGGACGTCCTCGACCACAGCCGGTCCGCGCGGGTGCACGACAGCCTCCGCTACGTGGCCGCGTGGAACGCCGCATTCCTGCCGTCCAACGACCTCACCGAGGCCATGAGCGCGGTCTTCGAGAAGCGGCCGCCCGAGTTCACGGGAGAGTAGAAGTGAGGGTGTCGGCGAGCAGGGTCACGAACCCGGCGGGGTCGGCGAGCTCGCCGCCCTCGGCCAGCACCGCCATCCCGTACAGGAGTTTGGCGGTCGGTTCCAGAGCGGAGTGATCGTCGCCGGCGGCGAACGCCTTCTGCAATCCGATCACCAGCGGATGGTCCGGATTCAGTTCCAGGGTGCGCTTGGTCGCCGGCACCTGCTGACCGGAGGCACGGTACAGCTTCTCCAGTTGCGGTGACATCGAGAACTCGTCGCCGACCAGGCAGGCCGCCGAATCGGTGAGGCGCTTGCTCAACCGGGTCTGCGACACCGACTCGTCGAGCACTCCGGTCAGCCAGCTGAGCAGATCGGAGAACTCGCCGTCACGGGCCGGGCCGTCGTCGTCGCCGTCCAGGTCCACCTCGCCGCGCGCGACGGACACGAGCCGTGTGCCCTCGAAGTCGGTGGCGCCCCCGGGGCCACCGGACGTCCACAGCTCGTCCACCGGGTCGGACAGCAGAAGCACCTCGACCCCCTTGGCCCGGAACGCCTCGAGGTGCGGGGAGCGTTCGATCTGCTGCCGTGACTCGCCGGTCATGTAGTAGATGACGTCCTGATCGGCAGGCATCCGGGACAGATAGTCGGCGAGCGTCGTCGGTTCGGTGTCCGACGCCGTGGTGTCGAACACCGACGCGGACAGGATCACCGGCACGTTGTCCGGATCGTTGACCAGCCCTTCCTTGAAGACACGTCCGAAGTTCGTCCAGAACGTCCGGTAGTCGTCGGGACGGCGGTCACGCAGTTCCTGGATCGTCGAGATCACCTTCTTGACCAGGCGGCGACGGATCGCGCGGATCTGCCGGTCCTGCTGCAGCATCTCGCGGGAGACGTTGAGCGACAGGTCGGCGGCGTCCACCACGCCCTTCACGAACCGCAGGTACGGCGGCATCAGCTCGTCGCACTCGGCGGTGATGAACACCCGCTTCACGTACAGCTGGACTCCGGTGTGGTGTTCGGGCATGAACAGATCGAACGGCGGGGCCGAGGGGATGAACAGCAACGCCTGGTATTCGAAGGTGCCCTCGGCGTGCAGCGTGATCACGTCGAGCGGATCGTCCCAGGCGTGGGCGATGTGGCGGTAGAACTCGGCGTACTCCTCGTCGGACACGTCGTCCCGGCTCTTGGCCCACAGCGCCTTCTGCGAGTTCAGGGTCTCGTCCGACGCGTCCTCGCCGTCGCCGACCGTCATGCGGATCGGCCACGAGATGAAGTCGGAGTACCGCTTGACCAGAGCCTTCAGCACGGCCGGGTCGGTGTAGTCGTGGATCGAGTTATCCTCGTCGACC
This sequence comes from Gordonia sp. (in: high G+C Gram-positive bacteria), assembly GCF_047600565.1. GTDB lineage: Bacteria > Actinomycetota > Actinomycetes > Mycobacteriales > Mycobacteriaceae > Gordonia. The sequence goes on along the minus strand of NZ_JASGKN010000001.1, from coordinate 823,762 downwards.
GGCCGCAGGTGCAAGGTGATGCGGGTGCCCTGTGGTGCGTCCGGGTCGTCGTCGATCGTGTAGGTGCCGTCACCGGTCGACTGCCAGCGGGTGCCGGTCGCCTCACCGGCCTTCCGGGTCACCAGTGTGACCTGGTCGGCCACCATGAACGTCGAGTAGAAGCCGATACCGAACTGGCCGATCAGGTCCCGCGGGGAGCCGTCACCCGACTCGGCGAGTGCCGCGCGCACCTGTGCGGTGCCCGACTTGGCGACGGTGCCGATCAGGTCGATCACCTCGTCGCGGCTCATGCCGATGCCGTTGTCGATGACCGTGAGGGTGCGCGCCTGCACGTCCGGAGCGAGCCGGATGTGCAGATCGGTGGCGTCACCGGCCAGTTCGGAATCCTGCAGCGACGCGAGCCGCAGCTTGTCCAGAGCATCGGAGGCGTTCGAGACGAGTTCGCGGAGAAAGCTGTCTTTATCCGAGTAGATCGAATGCACCATCAGGTCCAGCAACTGCCGGGCCTCGGCCTGGAACTCGTGGGTCTGCGCGGTCACGGTCATCTCCTCACCTGGTCTGCCGGTCACTTCCGGTGCCGTTCGGCGACGCCAGCTTACCGGCGCCCGCACACGTATCCTCGACGCTGTGTCAGTCGCACAGAACGTGATGTTCGTCCACGCCCACCCCGACGACGAGTCGTTGTGGACCGGAGGAACGATCGCCGAGATCACTGCGCGCGGCGACTATGCGTCGCTGGTCACCGCGACGTGGGCGCCGGGAACGCACCGGCACATCGAGTTGCTGGATGCGACGGCTGCACTCGGTATGGATGACGAGCCGATCATGCTCGGCTACGCCGACAGCCACGTTCCCGACTCCGCCCCCGGCGCTCCCCGCTTCGTCGACGTCCCGTTCGACGAGCAGGTGCAGGTGCTGACTCGTCTCATCCGCGCGCAACGGCCCGAGGCGATCGTCGGCTACGACTCGTTCGGCATCTACGGTCACATCGACCACATCCACGCTCACCGTCTGGCCGTGGCGTCGGCCGACGCCGCCGCCCGTCCGGGCTACGGCCCCGATCTCGGCGAGCCGTGGCAGGTGCGCTCGCAGTATTTCGTCACGCTGCCCCAGAGCACCGTCGACGCACTGCTGCCGCATTTCACGAGTGAGGCGCACATCCCGGTCACCGGAACTCCCGATGCGGCGATCGACGTCACGCTGGAGTTGCCGGCGCGCCTGGGCACCAAGATCCGCGCCATCACCTCGCATCGGAGTGAACTGTCGCGCAGCCAGTCGATGCAGCAGTTCGCCGCCCTGCCGCGTGAACCGCAGCGGCTGTTCCTGAGTTCGGAGGCGTACCAGCGTCGGGACCTGGTTACCGGCGGAGTAGAGCTCAGCCCAGCTCGGTGACCGCGGTGCGCAGCCCGCTCGCCCGGTGCACACGACGGCCGACCGCGGCACGCAACGATTCCGGTGTGCCGACGATGACGACGGTGTGCCGGGCCCGGGTGACCGCCGTGTACAGCAGTTCACGGGTCAGCAGCTCGGCGTCGGTGTCCGGAAGCACCACGGTCACGCCGGAGAACTGGCTGCCCTGACTGCGGTGGATGGTCATCGCGTAGACCGCGGAGGCGTCGGCGAGCCGGCTGGGGTGCAGGGTGCGGACCCGCTCCCCTCGCCCGAAGGCCACGGTCAGTCCCCCGGCCCCGTCGTCGATCACCACACCCGAATCACCGTTGTGGATGCCGAGCGCGGCGTCGTTGGCGTTCACCAGCAGCGGCTCGCCGGCGTAATCGCCGTACGGCACGGGCCCGACGTCGGCGGCGATCCAGTCGGTGATGCGCCGCGCCCATCCGGATACGCCGTGCAGGCCGTCCCGGTGCGCGCACAGGACGCGGTGGGTGGCGAGTGCGTCGAGTGCGGCGGCCGCGTCACCGGCCTGCGCGGCCGATCGCATCCGGCGGGCCCACTCGGTGACCTGCCGGCGGACCGGCCGCTCGTCGTCCGGGGCGAGCAGCACCACACGGCCACCGCCGGAATCCTGGTCGTCGTCGGCCTGAACCAGTTCGAGGACCCGGTCGGCGTCGCCGGCGTTGATCGCCGCGGCCACCTGCGCGATCCGGCCGTCGTAGCGGTGCCCGGTCTTGAGGGTGATGACGCCGTCGGCGAGCGCTGCCCGCTCGGACGGCGTGAAATCTCCGGTGTCGCCGACCACCTCGTCGAACTCCTCGGACAGCGGCGCCGGCGTGCGTTCCCGCTCGGTCAGATCGGCCAGCACGGCACCGGCGTCGACGGAGACGAGCTGGTTGGGGTCTCCGACGAGGATCAGCCGGGTATCCGACCGCAGGGACTCCAGCAGGCGGCTCATCATCGTCACCGCGAGCATGGAGGTCTCGTCGACCACGACCACGTCGTACGGCAGCCGGTTGCCGCTCCCGCGGACGAATGTTCCGTCGGGCCGTGAACCCAGCAGCCGGTGGACGGTGACCGCGGCCGGACGGGTGGTCAGCCGGTCGGTGGCGGCACGGTAGTCGTCGATGGACGACTGCAGCTGTGCCGCGGCGCGGCCGGTCGGCGCGCAGAGTCCGATGCGCAGGTCCGGACCCAGCAGTCGCTCCATGACCGCGAGGATCCGGGCGACCGTGTAGGTCTTGCCGGTGCCGGGGCCGCCGGCCAGCACGGTGGTCCAGGACGTCGCCGCCAGGGCGGCGGCGACGCGCTGGCGGGGATCGGGCGCGGTGGAGAAGACCTCGTCGACGGCGGACCGCAGGTGGGCCGCGTCGACGGCCGGACGGCGCTCGCCGCGCCGTTCCAGGATCTCGCGGATGCTCTGCTCCTGACGGAAGTACTTGCGCAGGTACAGCAGCGGCCCGTCCGCCGATTCGACGAGTGCGAGAGGTTTGAGCGGTCCGGTCGGGCAGCCGGTGACCAACGGCGAGGTCCGGAGAACCGCGGTGAGCTCTGCCGGATCCGGCCACGGCAGCTCGGCCGGCGGCACCGGGTCGCCGGTCTCGTCGACCGTCTCCGGAACCGCGATCTCACGGATCCGGTTCAGCTCCACGCACGTCGATCCGTGACGGACCGCCCGGACGGCCAGAGCCGTGGCGAGAAGCTCCGCGTCGGACACCTCGGCGCCGGACAGCGCGGCGACCCGGTCGGCGACATGGACGTCGGCGGCGGCGAGGATCCCCGCGTCGTTGAAGACGGCGAGGATGCCGTCCGCCGACACCACCGACTGCGCGGATCTGTTGCGAAGGTGCATCAGGCACCGCCCTTTCCGGCCAGCAGATCGGACAGGTCGGCGACCAGCGCCGCCGGCGGATGCCATTCGAAGACGCCGTATCCGCGGGGAGTGTCCGGTCCGGCCATGCCGCGGACGAAGTGGTACTGCACCGGCCCGAGGTGGCGGTCCGGTTCGTAATCGGCGATCCGCCAGCGCAGGTACCGGTGCAGGGCCACCGAGTAGAACAGCGCCTGCAGCGGATAGTGCGAACTCATCATCTCCGCCGCCATCGCCTCGGTATCGAAGTCCTGAACGGTCACCTCACCCGGATGCAGCCGGTTCGTCTTGTAGTCGACGACGGTGAACCGGCCGTCCGGACGGCGCAGCACCGAGTCGATGCTGCCGGTGAGGAAACCGCGGAACCTGTCGTCGGAGACGGTGCGCACCACGTCGGCGTACTCGTGCAGCGGATCGTCGGCGGGCAGGTGGCGGGCCAACAGGTCGCCGACGGCGTCGAGGGTCAGGCCGGGTGCGGCGAGCGCGAGCTCGAAGTCCAGTTCGGCGAGGCGGTCGGCCGGCCGGATGCTCCACAGGTCACCGAATCCGAGCGGCGTGGTCAGTACCCCGACCAGCGCCGCGGCGAGCCGGTCGACATCGACGTCGGCGCCGAGCCGGGCCGCACCCTCACAGGTGCGGGCGGTCACCTCCGCGACCGGGTCGGTCGCCGAGGTGTCGACGTGTTCGAGCACCTCGTGCACGAGGGTGCCGAACGCCGCACCGAAGGGCAGCCCGTTCATGAGCGACGGGGTGCCGTCGACGGCCGCCGGTTCGGCTGCGGGCTCGCCCGGCATCTCGGCCGGCTCGTCGGCGACCAGTCCGTCCTCCGGTTCGCTGCCGGTCTGCACGAGCGACGCGGCGTGTGCCCGGGCATGGGCGTCGGCGACGATCGCCGAGTACGACGTCCGGCGCCATTGCTGATCGATGTCCCGGCCGAAGGTCGCGGCGGCGAGTTCGGGAACGGGCTCGGTGACTTCGACGACCGGCCGGTGGACCGGCGAGCCCTCGTAGCCGGCCGGCTCGACCACGATCCCGGAGTCGGGCTCGGCGAGGGCCCGCAGCCGTCGGACGGCCTCGTAGTCGGTGGCGGGCAGCGCGACGGTGGTCGGCACGGTCTGCCCGTTTCCGGTGCGCTCGCCGGAGGTGAACAGCAGGCGATGCAGAGGTCCGGCCTCGGTGGTGGTCGACGGGGTCCACCAGAGCACCACCTGGGAGGCGGCGCGGGTCAGCGCCACGTACAGCAACCGCAGTTGCTCCCCGGCGTCCTCGTCACGGGACAGCGCCTCGCGGCGGCCGTGTCCGGGGGCCTGGCCGCCACCGACGTCCAGGCATCGCTGTCCCGTCACGCGATCGTGGAACAGGAAGGTCTCCGGTTCGTAGTCGGCGGCGCCGTCCCAGCCGAACGGCACGTAGACGATCGGGAACTCGAGCCCCTTGCTGGCGTGCACGGTCATGATCTGCACGGCGTGGGTATCGCGGTCCAGGCGGCGTGTCTGCGCACCGCCGTGTCGCAGCCGTGACTCGTCGCCCACCTGCTCCCCCAGCCAGGACGCGAGCGATGCGATCCCGGCACTGTGTCCGGAGGCCCGGGTGTTGCAGAGATCCGACAACTGCATCAGATCGGTGAGCAGCCGTTCGCCTCCCGGTGCACCGAGCAGTCGCGCCACGGTGTCGGACTCGTCGAAGAGGCGCGCCGACATCGATGCGAAGCCGCCGTCGGCGAACACGCGGCCGAGTTCGGCGAACCGTCCGGCCAGTTCTCCGACCAGGTGGTCACCGCCCGCGTCGAGTTCCGCGGCGGACAGACCGATCAGCGGGGTGAGGGCGGCGAGCCGCACCTGCGTGGTGCGGGACGGTTGCTCGGCGGCCTGCAGCACGTACCACCAGTGCCGGGCGGCGGCCGTCTTGAAGATCGAGGTCCCGGACCGCACGACCGAGGCGATTCCCCGGGCGGCGAGTTCGTTCTGCAGCGGTTCGACGGTCTTGTTCGCGCGGACCAGGATCGCGATGTCGCCGGGCTGCACGCGGCGGCCGCCGTCACCGTCATCGAGGGTGGTGGTCGACCCGAGCAGTGCGGCGATGTCGTCGGCGACGTCGGTGATCACCGTCGGGCGGGCCACCGCCACCTTCGGCACGTCCGCATCGTCGCCGTAGTCCTTCATCAGGAACGCGCGGATCCGCAGGGGCGGTGCCGAGTCCAGGCGGGATCCGGCACGCACCGCCCGTACCGGTGTGAACGCGATCCTGGCGTCACCGAACGTCGCGCCCTGCAGCAGCCGGTCCAGGGCACCCACCAGAGCTCCGTCGGAACGGCGGTTGACGCCGAGGCGGCGACGCTCGTTCGCCTCGGCGGTCGCGGCCAGGTAGCTGCGGACCTCAGCGCCCCGGAACGCGTAGATCGACTGCTTCGGATCGCCGACCAGGATCAGCGGAAGCCGTTCGTGGAAGCACAGCCGGACGATGTCCCACTGTTGCGGATCGGTGTCCTGGAACTCGTCGATCAGGACCACCGAGAACCGATCCCGGATCCGTGCCCGGGCCGCCTCACCGACCACCGGATCGGTGACGATCGCGTGCAGGGACTGCTGCAGATCGTCATACGTGCGGATCCGGGCCCACAGTTTGCGCAGCGCGATCTGTTCCCGGGCGGCCTGCGCGAAGCCGTACCGGATCTGCGACCGTTCGTCACCGTCGTCGGGTCCGGGGGTGAGCGTCGCGGCGCGGTCGGCGACCGCGCGGATCGCGATCGTCTGCGCCGGACCGAGCCCCGGCGCATCGGTGGTGTCCCGCGCGAACCGCGCGATGTACACGTCGCGGGCGAGATCCGCGACGAGATCGTCGGCGTTCTCCACGATCGGGTACTGCTGGTCGCGGCCGCCGAGAAAGCCCAGTGCAGCCAGCATCCGGTTGCAGAAGGTGTGCGTGGTGGCGACCGTGGCGGCGTCGAATCCGGTGAGCGCGTCGACCAGACGGCTGCGGCGCATCTGGACGGTCTCCGCATCACCGGCGCGCAACGCGGTCAGCACCTCGTCGTCATCGGCGGCCGGCGGCGACGCGAGAGCGGCCGCGTATTCACCGATCCGGCGCCGGGTCCGATCACGGAGTTCGTCGGACGCCGCATTCGAGAACGTCGCCATGAGCAAGCGGTCGACCGGCACGCCGTCGGCGATGTACCGCACGGCGAGCGACACGATCGCATACGTCTTGCCGGTGCCGGCGCTCGCCTCCAGCACCAGGGTGCCGGTCGGCAGCGGTGCGGTCGGATCGAATTCCTCGGTGGTCTCCGGGGCGGGTGTCTCGGTCATCGGCCACCGGCCTCCAGCAACGGTCCGTAGACCGCGACGGCCAGCCGGAGAAACAGCGGAGCGCCGTCGAGGGACGGAAGCACCCCGTCGAGGTCGGCGGCCACATCCGCGCCGAGCGCGATCAGTTCCGCGAACGACGGACGCCGCATCGGGTCGTCGTACAGGACCAGTCCGGTGTAGGGATCACCGAATCGGGAGCGCTCGTACATCTGCCGGGCCCGCCGCATCGCGCTGTCCACCCGGCGCCGCGTCAGGTAGGTCGAGGCCGCGGCTTCAGCGAGATCCGGTGGCAGCCACAACGGGGTGCGGACCCCGGCGTCCCGGACCGCGACGAGGGTCCGCAGGGGCTCGAGTGCATCGTCGGGCGTGGCCAGGCGCGCGAGCGCCGCCCCCGGTTCCCGACCGGGTGCCGCACCGATCAGCACCGTTTCGTCGATGCGCACGCCGGATCCCGCGGCGACGGCGAGCAACCTGATCCACGCCTGGACCCGCTGCCGTACACCGATCTTCGAGTAGCCGACCGGGATGAGGCGTTCGGCGAACGCATCTCCGACCGTGCCGTAAATGCGCCGCTCCTCGTCGATCCGGACCAGGACGTCGATCGCCTCCGGGTCACCCGCACGGTGGGACTGGGCGACCGCCCCGATCGCCGTGGCGCGCTCGGCGATCGAGCGGAATCCGGCCTCTCCCAGCGCGAACGGCGGCAACGTTCCGCGCCGCATCTCCGCGGCACCGACCGCGGCCGGGTCGGCGCCGGCCAGCAGCTGCCGAAGGTACCGGTCCCCGATCTTCCACTGCTCCAGATGATCGAGTTCGACGTCGAGTTGATCGGGATGCGCCGATTCGGCTTCCGGCAGCGACGTCTCCAGCCGCTGCCGCAGAAACTGTTCGGTCGGTGACCGGAAGAAGGCGACCAACTGTTCGAGGTCCAGGTCGACGGTGGCGGCCCCGGGCAGACACACCCGCGCCGGCACGGCCCTCGGCGGAACCGGGTCGGACGTGCGGTTCAGGACGCTGAGGGCCCGGGCTCCGTCGAGAAGGCGATCGTCGTAGCTGAACGGTCCGGTCCCCTCGGAGCGGAAGTTGCGTTCGTCGAAGGCGTGGAGGGTGTGCCGGTGAACCACCGCGGCACCGTCCGTGCCGAGCACGCGGCCGGCGGACTCGATGAGCTCGCTGACCACCACCGGCGGCGGCACCGTCGCGCCGGTGGTGGGGTCGGCGCCGGTGTAGAAGACCAGGAGGTGTTCGGTAGCGGCACCGATCGCGTCGAGGAAGGTCTGGCGGTCTTCGTCCCGCCGTTCCCGTTCACCGATGAGCGGAGTCTGCTGGAGGATGTCGTCGCCGTCGATGCCGCCCGCCCGCGGGAACGACGCCGAGTCCATCCCGAGGAGAACGACGGCCCGATGGGGCACCGAACGCATCGGGACGAGCGTGCAGACGGTCAGCTCGCCGGTGCAGAAGTTCGATCGAGTCGGCCGGGCCGCGAGAAGCGAGGCGACCAGATCGCGCAGATCCGGCAGCCGCAGCGTCACGGTCTCTGCCGACGGATAGTCGAGCGCCTCGGTGAGCATGCCGGCCGCCTGGGCCCGCTGCCATTGCGTGTCGAAGTCCGGTTCGGTCAGCGCGTCGATCGCGGTGACGAGCAGATCCGACCAGGCCCGCGCACTGTGGGTGCCGTTCATCTCGGTCAGCAGCCGGCCGAGCCGGTCGACCAGTTCGGTGAACCGGCCCGCCAGGTCGATGTCGGTGGAGTCGATGCCGTCCATGGGGAGCGCCACCGACAGCCACTGGTTCTCGGTCTCCTCGGCGAGCGTGCCGAGGAGCACCCGGTCGCGCCCGGTGGATGCGGTGCCCTGCGGGAAGCCGCCGAGGCCGAACCGGGCGCGCTGGGTGGCGTCGATGCCCCACCGAATGCCGGAGCGCTCCACCCAGCCGGACACCGTGTCGAGGTCGTCGTCGGTGAACCGGAACCGGCGCCGGACGGCGGGCGACCCGGCGAGGTCCAGCAGGTCTCCGGATCGCACGCGGCCGGCGGCGAGGTCGAGCACCCGGCCGATGACGTCGAAGATCTCGTTGGTCTCCCGCAAGCCCCGGTCGGCGAGCCGCACGCGCAGCGAGAAGCCGGGGTGTTCCAGACCGGTCTGGCCGAACGCGCCCTGGATGAGCGGTGCGAAGGCCTCCACGTCCGGGCACAGCACGATGACGTCACGCGATTCGAGGGTCGGATCGTCGTCGAACAGGTGCAGGAGCCGGTCCCGCAGCACCTCGACCTGCCGTTCCGGACCGTGACAAGCGTGGACCTCCAGCGACGTGTCCGCCTCTGTGCCGATCGCCTCATCGAGGGAGTCGGCGCGCAATCCCGCCTGCAGAGCCGCCAGGAGGGTGCCCGGCCGGGCGTCCGCGGGATGGTGGACGTCGCGGTCGATCGACGGCGTCATCACCTGCTGCAGTTCCTGGACATCACGGGACAGTGCGGCCAGCAGCGGGTGCGAGGGCCGCAGCGCACGCTCCAGATCGCGCGGTCCGGCCGGGTCGGCCGGCGCGGCGGCCACCGCGCGCCACAGGGCGTCCGAGGGATGCGGCAGGAACACCGACACCTCCCGTTCGCGGGCGAGTGCATCGAGCACGGCGCGCAACGACTGCGGGATCCGGGTCGGGCCGAAGAACGCGAGTCGCTCGGGCAGGTCGACGGCCGACGGGTCCGTTCGCAGACGTTCGAGAACCGCACCGGCCTGTTCGGCCAGGTGCGGCTGTCCGATGCGATCGCGCACCAGGCGCCAGAACCACGCCTGCCAGACCAGATGTTCGGGCAGCGGGCGGCCGGCGCCGTCCGTGTCGAGTCCGGTGGCCCAGTCGGCCAGCATCGTGGGCCGCTGCCACCCGTAGCCGGAGAAGAGTCGTGCGAGGGTCGAGGCGGTCGCGAGCCGGCGCCCGCTGCGCGGATCGGTGTCCGCGCCGCCCCCGAGGTGGTCGTGCAACACCGAGAGCCGGGGATCGTCGAGGTGGGCGTCGAGCACGTCCAGGACCGGCCAGCGCAGGCGGTCGGTGTACCAGGCGCGTGCGGCGTCCGGATCGTCCGCGGTGCCGATCACCACCTCCCGCAGCAGCCGCACGGGCGAGTCGAAAGAGATGTTGGCGGCGATACCGTCGCCGTCGGGTCCGGCACCGAGGGTGCCGGCGAGCCGCTGCCGCAACCAGCGCTCGATGCCGCGTTCGGGGACCGCCACGATCTCGGGCACCATCGGGTCCGGCAACGGTGTGACCAGCTGCGCGGCGAGCACGTCGGCCAGCACGTCGGCCCGCTCGGCGCGGTGAACCGTCAGCATCGCACCCTCAGACTCTCGGCGGTATCGACATCGCGGTCGATCCTATCGGCGGGTGCCGACAGTCCGGTGCCGGACGCGCGGGCCGCCCGTGAGGCAGTCAGGCCCGGCGCCGGAACGGCACCGGATCGCCCACGTGCTCGTCGAGGACCGCACGCATGGCGGCCGGGATCTCGGCGCCACGGCCGGTGGACCTGTCGATGACGGTGAGGGTGGTCTCGGCGAGTGCTCCCGGGCCGCCGCCGGCCGGGCTCAGACGGCAGGCGAGGTCATAGGACTTGGTGCCGATCCGCGACACCCACACCTCGCACCGCGCAGGCTCCTCCGAGTAGTAGAGGGGCGCGGTGTATTCGAACTCCTGGCGGGCGACGACCACCGCGATCCCCTCCGGCCGCGGGCCCGGGAACCAGGCGGCGAAGGTACGCACCCGCGCTTCCTCGAACAGGCGCGCGGTCTGCACGTTGTTCACATGACGGTAGATGTCCTGGTCCGCCCACCGCAGGGCGATCTCGGCGACGTACGGTCCGCGGGAGGCTGCTTGATCCGACACGCCCAGCACGATATCGCTTCACCCGGAATCCTCGGTCGTCCGCCTCTAGGATGACGGTGTGCTGCTGAACACCCGCCGGCTTCTGCTGCGCCCGGTCGTCACCGGGGACGCGGAGCTGCTCGCCGCACTCGATTCCGATCCCGCCGTCATGCGTTTCGTGAGCGGCGGCGCCCCCACGGCTCTTCGCACGGTCACCGAGTGGGTGATCCCGCGCATGCAGGAGCAGCAGCGCGAGTACGGGACCGGCATGTGGACCGCGTTCGAACACGGCGACCGCCGATTCGCCGGATGGGTCCAGCTGCGCACCCCCCGCCACAGCCGTGCCGACGAACTTGAACTCAGCTACCGGTTCCGCCGCGAGGTGTGGGGACGCGGTCTGGTCACCGAGGCGGCGGCCGCCCTGATCGGCGCCACCTTCGACCGGAACCCGGCGACCCGGATCTTCGCCAGTACGCAGGTGGCTCACACCGCGTCCCGCGCGGTCCTGATGCGTCTCGGGATGCGTCTGGCGGCCGCCGCCGACGCCCGCGTGCTGACCGACCCGGAAGCCGACGTCGAGTACGAACTGCTCCGCGGGCACTGGCTCGCCACCCGAAGCCGCCATTCCGCCGGACACCTCACCGCCCAGGCCGACATGACGGCGTGACGGCGGCACGCTACCGTTGACAATCGAACGCCCGCGCCCGCGCGAAGCCCAGCCCGTCAGGAGTTCTCCATGCCATCGCACCCCGCCACCGAGACGCCTCGCCGCCGCCAGGTCGTCATCATCGGCTCGGGATTCGGAGGCCTGTTCGCCGCTCAGCGGTTGAAGAAGGCCGACGTCGACATCACGCTCATCGCGAAGACGACTCATCACCTGTTCCAGCCGATGCTGTATCAGGTCGCGACCGGCATCGTCGCCGAGGGCGAGATCGCCCCGGCGACGCGCGTGGTGCTGCAGAAGCAGAAGAACACCCGCACTCTGCTCGGCGAGGTCTTCGACATCGACGTCGACAAGAAGATCGTCCGCTCCCAGCTGCTGGAGCGGGTCACCGAGACCCCGTACGACGATCTGATCGTGGCGGCCGGTGCCAACCAGTCGTACTTCGGCAACGATCAGTTCGCCGAGTTCGCGCCCGGCATGAAGACCATCGACGACGCGCTGGAGTTGCGCGGTCGTGTCCTCGGTGCTTTCGAGCAGGCCGAGCTGTCCGACGACCCGGAGGAGCAGAAGAAGCTGCTGACCTTCGTGGTGGTCGGTGCCGGCCCGACCGGTGTGGAGCTGGCCGGTCAGATCGCGGAGATGAGCGACAAGACGCTGCGCGGCGCGTTCCGGAACATCGATCCGACGCAGGCCCGGGTGATCCTGCTCGACGCCGCGCCCGCCGTGCTGGCGCCGTTCGGCCCGAAGCTCGGCGAGAAGGCAGCGCACACCCTGGAGAAGCTGGGTGTGGAGATCCAGCTCAACGCGATGGTGACCGACCTGGACTACGACGGTCTGACCGTCAAAGACAAGGACGGCAGCACCCGCCGTATCGAGAGCCAGTGCAAGGTGTGGTCGGCCGGCGTGCAGGGCAGTGAGCTCGGCAAGGTGCTCGCCGACCGCACCGGCGTGGAGCTCGACCGTGCCGGCCGGGTCAAGGTGGGTCCGGATCTGACTCTCCCCGGTCAGCCGAACATCTTCGTGGTCGGCGACATGATGGCCGTCGACGGCGTGCCGGGTGTGGCCCAGGGTGCGATCCAGGGCGGCCGCTACGCCGCCGATGCGATCAAGGCCGAGATGAAGGGGCAGACGCCCGATCAGCGGGCTCCGTTCAAGTACTTCGACAAGGGTTCGATGGCGACGGTGTCGCGCTTCAGCGCCGTCATGCAGGTGCCGATTCCGGGCACCAGCAAGAAGTTCGAGACCTCGGGCTACTTCGCCTGGCTCGGCTGGCTGGCCCTGCACCTGGTCTACCTGGTCGGCTTCCGCAACCGCCTGAACACGCTGATCAACTGGTTCTTCGCGTTCAGCACGCGGGGCCGCACCCAGCTGGCGATCACCGAGCAGCAGGTCTACGCGCGCAGTGCTCTGACCGAGCTGTCGTATCTGGAGCGTCTGCGTCTGGAGGGCGGCGCCAAGAACGGCAAGGCCGTCGACGGTCCGCTCGATCAGATCACCGACGCCGAGATCGGCAAGGGCGGCGCCGCACAGAAGGCCGTCGCCGCCAAGACTCCGGCCAAGAAGACCGCGAAGAAGGCCGCCAAGAAGACGGCTGCCCCGTCGAAGTCGACCGAGAAGACCGGCTAGGCCGCCTGATCAGGCGGGTGGAAGGTTCTGCAGCCGGACCCGCGATTGGGCGATCAGCCGACCGTCGTCGTCGGTCATGTCGACCTGCCAGAGCTGCTGCCGCCGGCCCCGGTGGATCGGCGTGGTCGCGATGTGCAACACGCCCTCGCTGACCGACCGCAGGAAGTCGGTGCTGTTGTTGGCGCCGACCGCGTGCCCGCCCAGCCCCTGCTCCTGGAGCCACAGGAAGCCGCTGATGCTGGCGGTGCTCTCGGCGACGGCGCAGTAGGTTCCGCCGTGGACGATGCCGAACGGCTGGTGCAGGTCGGGCGTGATCGGCAGACGTGCGGTCACACCGTCGCCGTCGGCCGTCAGGATCTCGGTGCCCAGCACGCCGTCCAGACCCTTGCCGTCGAATTGCTTCACATCGATGTCAGCCATGTCTCCGAGACTGCCACACGTGTCCCGTCGCGGAGACGACGATGGCCTCCCGCCGCCGTTTCCGGCGCCGGGAGGCCATCGCCTCTGGATCGGGGGTCTCTGCAGCCCTCAGGACACTCACGCGATCCGTGACTAGAAAGATAGGCTATCCTTACCTCAGTGTCAAATCCGGTCCGCACCGGTGCCGACGACCAGACCGGGAACAACCGGTCGCCTTCGGACGTTGGACGTATGACACGACCGATGAGCAGTGGAGAACGGGCGTAGAATGAAGAAGATGAACGGTCTCGGCGATCTCGAACGCGCCGTCATGGACACCCTGTGGGCCAGCTCGGAGCCGCAGACTGTCCGACAGGTGCATGCAGAACTCTCTCGGAGTCGATCCCTGGCGTACACCACCGTGATGACCGTCCTTCAGCGTCTCACCAAGAAGGACCTGGTCTCGCAGATCCGCGACGACCGTGCGCACCGGTACACCGCCACCCGGCCCCGCGAGGATCTCGTCGCCAGCTTGATGGTGGACGCTCTGCGTGGCGCCGACGCTCCGGCGTCCCGGCACGCCGCGCTGGTGTCCTTCGTCGGACGGGTCGGCGCCGATGAGGCGGCCGCCCTGCGCGAGGCACTCGACGAACTCGAGGCCTCCGAATCCGCGGTATCCGGCCCGAGGGGTTAACCACCCCCGCCGACACGACGTATCCTGGAGGTCGAGTCCGGCCCGGACTCGCCACTGACGTCGACGACCTGCGAGGAAAGCATGACCGCGCTGCTGTTCGGCATCCTCACCGTCGCTCTCGTCGGCCCCATCCCCGAAGCGCTCGCCCGCGCCGAGTGGCCCCTGTACGCTCCGCGTGCCGCGATGGCCCTCTGGCAGTCGATCGCCCTGGCCGCCGTCCTCTCCGCCTTCAGCACCGGGTTGGCGATCGCCGCGAACCTGCTCGCCCCGGGCCCGGACGGAACTCCCACCACCACTCCCCTCGCCGAGATCGAACGCCTGGGCGTGGTCACCTGGACCGTGTACGTGGCGGTCTTCGCCCTGACCCTGTTCGTCGGCGCACGACTGCTGTTCACCACCTTCCGCGTCGCGGTGCGCACTCGTGCGCGCCGGCGCCGGCATCGCGCCTTGATCGACGTCCTCGACCATGCGGATCTGAGGTCGATCGGCGCCGGCGACATCCGCGTCCTGCAGGTCGACACTCCGATGGCGTTCTGCGTGCCGGGTCTGCATTCGCGGGTCGTCCTCAGTGACGGCGTACTCGATCGGCTCACCGCGGAACAGTTCGCCGCGGTCGTCGAACACGAACGCGCCCACCTGCGCGCCCGCCACGACCTCGTGCTCGAGGCCTTCGTCGCGCTGCACGCCGCATTCCCCCGGTTCGTGCGGTCGTCCTCGGCCCTGTCCGCGGTGGCGCTGCTGATCGAGGCGCTGGCCGACGATCAGGCCGTGCACGCCACAGACCGCCGGACCGTCGGCCGGGCACTGGTCGCCTGCGCCGACGCCACCGCGCCGTCCGGTGCGCTCGCCGTCGGCGGGCCGACCACGGTCCGCCGGATCCGCAGGCTGTCCCGCCAGCGGTCGGCGCAGATCTCCCAGCGGCGCCTCTCGGTGACCGCGTACTCCCTGGCCGCCGCACTGCTCGTCGTGCCGACGCTCGCCGTCGCGGTGCCGTGGATGACCGAACTCCATCGACTGCTTCAGCCCTGACCGCAGCACACCCCCGACATCCGATGAAGGAGTAGACGCGCCCGTGCGTTTCCTGGAAGGGCATCAGCCCGATCACGACCTGACCTACGACGATCTGTTCATCGTTCCGAACCGCTCGGACGTGGCCTCCCGCTTCGACGTCGACATCTCGACGCACGACGGCACCGGCACCACGGTTCCGCTGGTGGTCGCGAACATGACCGCGATCGCCGGCAAGCGGATGGCCGAGACCGTCGCCCGCCGCGGCGGTCTGGTCGTGTTGCCGCAGGACGTGCCGATCGACGCCGCGGCGGACACGATCGCGTTCGTCAAATCCCGTGACCTGGTCGCCGACACCCCGGTCACGCTCGGCCCGGACGACCTGATGGCGCACGCGCAGGCGCTCATCCCGAAGCGGGCGCACGGGTACGCCGTGGTCGTCGACGACGGCCGGCCGGCCGGCCTGATCCCCCGAGCCGCCGAGGGACACGACATCGACATGTTCACCGATCTGCGGTCGACGATGATCCCGATTCCGGTGACCCTGCCGGCAGGCACCGCGCCGCGTGAGGTCTTCGACACCCTCACCGACGCGAACGCCGACCTGGCGGTGCTGGTGAACGACGACGGTTCGCTGCGGGGAGTCCTCACCCGGGTGGGCGCTCTGCGCGCCGGGATCTACCAGCCGAACGTCGACGACGAGAACCGGCTGCGGGTGGCCGCAGCCGTCGGCATCAACGGTGACGTGGTCGGCCGTGCGAAAGCGCTCGCCGAGGCCGGCGCGGATCTGCTGGTGGTGGACACCGCCCACGGTCATCAGGTGAAGATGCTGTCCGCTCTGGAGGCGGTCGCCGGCGCCGATCTCGGTCTGCCGATCGCCGCCGGCAACGTGGTGTCCGGCGACGGCGCGCGCGATCTGATCAGTGCCGGCGCGAACATCGTGAAGGTGGGCGTCGGCCCCGGCGCCATGTGCACGACCCGGATGATGACCGGTGTCGGCCGCCCCCAGTTCTCCGCGGTCGCCGAATGCGCGTCCGCCGCCCGGGAGAAGGGTGCGTCGGTGTGGGCGGACGGCGGTATCCGCCATCCGCGCGACGTCGCACTGGCCATCGCCGCCGGCGCCTCCAACGCGATGATCGGTTCCTGGTTCGCCGGCACCTACGAGTCGCCCGGCGACCTCCACCACGACTCGCACGGCGAGTACAAGGTCAGCTTCGGCATGGCGTCCAAGCGTGCGGTCAAGGCCCGCTCGTCCGCCGACGAGGCCTACGACCGCGCCCGGAAGAGCCTGTTCGAGGAGGGCATCTCCAGCTCGCGGATCCGGATCGATCCGGAACGCCCGAGCGTCGAGGACCTCATCGACCACATCTGCTCGGGTGTCCGCAGCACCGCCACCTACACCGGGGCGCGCAGCCTGGAGGAACTCCACGACAAGGTCGTGCTGGGTGTCCAGTCGGCGGCCGGCTTCGCCGAAGGCCGCCCCTTGCCCGGAGGCTGGTGACCCCGGCACGTGGACATACTCCTGATCGTCGGGAAGCTGGCCGGCTTCCTCGCGCTCACCGTGGGCACGGCGCTGTTCGTGGCCGCCGAGTTCTCCCTGACCGCACTCGAGCGGTCGACGGTCACCGACGACCTCGTGCGGCGCGACGATCGCCGCGCAAGAGCGGTCGATCGGGCACACCGCTCGTTGTCGTTCCAGTTGTCCGGCGCCCAGCTGGGCATCACGATCACCACCCTGATCACCGGTTATCTCGCCGAACCGGTACTGGCGCAGCTTCTCGATCCGCTGCTGCATCGGTGGGGACTGCCCGACGGCACCGCCACCTGGGTGACGCTGATCCTCGCGCTGGTGATCGCCACCTCGTTGTCGATGGTGCTCGGTGAGCTGTTCCCGAAGAACCTCGCCATCGCCCGGCCGCTGGGCACCGCCCGCGCCACCGCCGGCCCCATCGTCGCGTTCTCGGCGTTCTTCGCCCCGGCCATCCGTGGTCTGAACGGCGCCGCGAACGCGATCGTCCGCCGTCTGGGCATCGAACCCACCGAGGAGCTCGGGTCGGCGCGGTCGGCGGCCGAGCTCGGCGCACTGGTGCGCAACTCGGCCCTGTCGGGCGTGCTGGACGCCGACACCGCGACCCTCGTCGACCGGTCGCTGCGCTTCGGTGACCGCACCGCCGACGAACTCATGACACCGCGTGTGCGGGTCCGGTCCCTCGAACCCGGTGACAGCGTGCGCGATCTGATCTCCGCGGCCGCGGACAGCGGGCATTCCCGCTTCCTGGTCGCCGAGGACGGCGACCTCGACAACCTGCTGGGCGTAGTGCACATCAAGCAGGCGTTCACCGTCCCGGCCCACGCCTACGAGACCACTCCCCTCCGGTCGATCGCCCGTCCGGTGACCCGCGTACCCGGGAGCCTGGACGGCGATGCGGTGATGGAACGCATCAAGGCCGACGGCCTGGAGATCTGCGTGGTGGTCGACGAGTACGACGGCACCGCCGGACTGGTGACCTCCGAAGACCTGATCGAGGAGATCCTCGGCGACGTGACCGATGAGCACGACCGCGAGGAGTCCGTCGTCGCGCGGGTGGGCAACGGATTCCGGTGCGCCGGACTGCTGCGCACCGACGAGGTCGCCGACGCGGTGGGCTACCGAGCCCCGGACGGCGCCTACGAGACCCTCGGCGGCCAGATCATGTATCTGCTCGGGCGGATCCCGGCGGTCGGCGACATCGTCGATCTGCCCGGACGCGACACCGGCGCCGACGCCGACGAGTCGGCGACGCGCTGGCGGGCGACGGTCGAGGCGATGGACGGTCGCCGAGTCGACACGGTCTGGCTGACCCCCATCGAGACGACCGCGGGTGAGCGCGATGGGTGACGTCTGGGCCGTCCTGCTGACGGTGCTGCTGCTGGCGTTGAACGCGTTCTTCGTCGGCGCCGAGTTCTCACTGATCGCAGCCCGGCGTGATCGCCTCGTCGCCCTCGAGGAGAGCGGCAAGAAGCGGGCGCGCACGGTCATCGCCGCCTCCGAGAAGCTCGGCCTCATGCTCGCCGGCTCGCAGCTGGGCATCACGATCTGCTCGATCCTGCTCGGCCGGATCGGTGAACCGGCCATCGCGCACCTGATCGAGCACCCGCTGCACCTGCTGCACGTTCCGCACGGCCTGCTGCATCCGATCGCGTTCACCATCGCGCTGATCCTGGTGGTGATCCTGCACATCCTCCTCGGCGAGATGGTGCCGAAGAACATCGCCCTGGCCGGGCCCGAGCGTGCCGCCATGCTTCTGGTGCCGGTGCATTCGTGGTTCCTGCGGCCGATGCGCCCGATCATCTGGTTCTACAACGCACTGGCCAACGGCATGCTCCGCCTCATGCGGATCCAGCCGAAGGACGAGCTCGCCTCGACGGTGACCGAGACCGAGCTCGCGCAGATGATCGGTGAGTCCCGTGACCTCGGCCTGCTCGACGCCGAAGAGCATGAGCGGCTGACCCGGGCGTTGACAACCGTCGAGCGGACGGCCGGCGAGGAGATGATCCCGTTGCGCGACGTCCGCACCGTGCAGGTCAGCGCCGACGAGCGCAGCGGCCGTCTCGGACCGACCCTGGACGCGGTCCAGACCGCGGTGAAGGAGACCGGCTTCTCCCGGTTCCCGGTCGTCGGCCTGGACGGTTCCTATATCGGCTACCTGCACCTCAAGGACGTGCTCGGGGACATCCTGGACGAGACGTGCGACGAGGACGGCATCGTCGGATCCGACAAGATCCGGCCGCTTCCCCGTATCGCGATGGCCACTCCGCTCGACGAGGCCAGCGTCATGATGCGCCGAGCCAGCAGTCATCTCGCCGCGGTCGTCGACACGACCGGCACGATCGTCGGTGTGCTGGCGCTGGCCGATCTGGCCGAAGCGTTCGTCGGCAACGTGCAGGACACCACCCACCGGATCGGATGACCCAGACCCTGCCCCGGGAGGTGTGGACGGCTCGCGCGGCCGCCCACACCGAACGCATCGAGGGGCTGATCGGCCCGTATCTGGAGGCGCGTCGGCGTGGCGAGAAGCACCCGGTGATCGATTTCCTGTTCACCTACTACGCGACTCGGCCGACGCAGCTGCTGCGCTGGCATCCGGGGTTCGGTGCCGTGCTCGACGGCGTCGTCGCCGGCGACGACTACGCCGGCTTGCAGGCCTATCGCCCGGCCGGTGTCGGCGCGGTCACGGTGTCGGAGGACGTTCTCCAGCGGCACCGCGACCTCCTTCAGGTGATTGACGCGCTCCTGACGGCCACCGCGTCCCGGCCCGCCCGGTTCGGTTGCTTCGGCCTGCACGAGTGGGCCATGGTCTACCGGACCGACGACACCCGCCACCCGGTTCCGCTGCGTCTGGGACCCGAAGGCACCGACGCGGTGGTCGAGTCGATGCCGCTGCGCTGCACCCACTACGACGCGTTCCGTTTCTTCACCCCGCAGGCCCGCCCGCTCAACGCGACCACACTGAGCCGCGACGTCCAGGCCGAGCACGAACAGCCCGGCTGTCTGCACGCGACGATGGACCTCTACCGGTTCTGTCTCCGGCTCGGTCCGCTCGTGGCCGGCGAGTTGCTCGCCGATGCCTTCGCCCTGGCCCTGGACGCGCGCACCCTCGACATGTGTGCGAGCCCCTACGACTTGACGTCCTTCGGCTACCCGCCCGTCCGGGTCGAGACACCCGACGGACGGTCCGAATACCTGCGCCGTCAGACCGCTCTCGCACAGCGCGGTACAGCGCTGCGCAGCCGCGTGCTGACGGCCTGCCGGACACTCCTGGAAGCGGCCGGTCCCGCGCGGAATCCCGCTGGAACCCCCTAGTACCATCGACTCATCACCACAGGGTCACAGAAGGGTTGTCATGACTGATCGCGTCAACGTCGAGGGTTTGCAGGTCGACAAGGTTCTCTACGACTTCGTGAACGACGAGGCCCTGCCCGGCACGGGTGTCGACCCGGACGCCTTCTGGTCCGGTGCCGCCTCCGTCTTCAAGGACCTGGCTCCGAAGAATCGTGAACTCCTGAAGGTCCGTGACGACCTGCAGTCGAAGATCGACGACTGGCATCGCAGCCATGACACCATCGATCCGGCCGCGTACCAGGCCTTCCTGAAGGAGATCGGCTACCTGGTCGAGCCGCCCGCCGATTTCGAGATCACCACGTCGAACGTCGACGACGAGATCGCGAACATCCCCGGCCCGCAGCTGGTGGTCCCGGTCCTCAACGCCCGCTTCGCACTGAACGCCTCGAACGCCCGCTGGGGTTCGCTGTACGACGCGCTGTACGGCACCGACGCCATCCCGGAGACCGACGGCGCCGAGAAGGGCACCTCGTACAACAAGGTCCGCGGTGACAAGGTGATCGCCTTCGCCAAGGCCTTCCTCGATCAGGCCGTGCCGCTGGAACAGGGCAGCCACGCCGACGCCACCAAGTACGTCGTCGACGGCGACACCGTGACGGTCACCGTCGACGGTGCGGACACCACGTTCGCGGATCCGGATGCCTTCGTCGGATACACCGGCGATCCGTCGAACCCGGCCTCGATCCTGCTGGTCCACCACGGCCTGCACATCGACATCCTGTTCGATCCGTCGTCGCCGGTGGGTTCCACCGACAAGGCCGGCATCAAGGACGTCGAACTCGAGTCCGCGGTCACCACGATCATGGACTTCGAGGATTCGGTCGCAGCCGTCGACGCCGAGGACAAGGTCCTCGGGTACCACAACTGGCTGGGCCTCAACAAGGGTGACCTGGCCGAAGAGGTCAGCAAGGGCGGCAAGACCTTCACCCGCACGCTGAACCCGAACCGCACCTACACCGCGAAGGACGGCTCGGAGCTGGAGCTGCACGGCCGTTCTCTGCTGTTCGTCCGCAACGTCGGCCACCTCATGACCAACCCGGCCGTCCTGGACGCCGACGGCAACGAACTCCCCGAGGGCATCCTGGACGCCCTGGTCACGTCGGCGATCGCCATTCACGGCATGAGCCCGGAAGGCCTGCAGAACTCGCGCACCGGCTCGGTGTACATCGTGAAGCCGAAGATGCACGGCCCGGACGAGGTCGCCTTCACCGCCGAGCTGTTCGGCCGCGTCGAGGACGTCCTCGGCCTGCCCCGCAACACCCTCAAGGTCGGCATCATGGACGAGGAGCGCCGCACCACCGCCAACCTGAAGGCCGCGATCAACGCCGCCTCCGAGCGCGTCGTGTTCATCAACACCGGCTTCCTCGACCGCACCGGCGACGAGATCCACACCTCGATGGAGGCCGGACCGATGGTCCGCAAGGGCGACATGAAGTCGCAGACGTGGATCAAGGCCTACGAGGACTGGAACGTCGACACCGGTCTGGCCGCCGGTCTGCAGCACAAGGCGCAGATCGGCAAGGGCATGTGGGCCATGCCCGACCTGATGCACGACATGCTCGAGCAGAAGATCGCGCACCCGCTGGCCGGCGCCAACACCGCGTGGGTGCCGTCTCCGACCGCCGCGACCCTGCATGCCCTGCACTACCACGAGGTGGACGTGTTCGAGCGTCAGGACGAGATCGCCAAGCGCGAGCCGGCCAAGCTCGAGGACATCCTGACCATCCCGCTCGCCGAGAACCCGAACTGGACCGACGAGGAGAAGCAGGAGGAACTGGACAACGACTGCCAGTCGATCCTGGGCTACGTCGTCCGCTGGATCGATCAGGGCGTCGGCTGCTCGAAGGTGCCCGACATCCACGACATCGGTCTGATGGAGGACCGTGCCACCCTGCGCATCTCCAGCCAGCTCCTGGCGAACTGGCTGCGCCACGGCATCGTCAGCGAGGACGACATCGTCGCCGCACTCAAGCGGATGGCACCGGTCGTCGACCGCCAGAACGCCGGCGATCCGAACTACACGCCGATGGCGCCGGACTTCGACGGCATCGCGTTCAATGCGGCGAAGGAGCTGATCCTGCAGGGTGCCGCGCAGCCGAGCGGCTACACCGAGCCGATCCTGCATCAGGCACGTCGGGACTACAAGGCCGCCAACAAGGCCTGAGTTTCACCGTAAAGTGTAGATCGAGCCCAGGCCGGGTGGCCTGGGCTCGATCTGTCATCGTGGGGAGAAGGGACGCACTGTGGGGATCCACGACCGGAAACGAAACCGTCAGGTGGTCAGCCGGCCACTGCTGGGCGGTGCGCTGACGATCATCCTGATCGCCGCGATCGTGGTCGCCTGGTTCGGTCTGGGCCGCAAGATCGACGATCAGACGCAGCCGGCCACCGATGCGTCGGCCTGTCTCGAGGGCCGCGCCGACGTGCCGATCATCGCCGACCCGGGCGTCGCTCCGGGGTTGGAGAAGATCGCCGCCGCCTACAACGCGACCCGGCCGGTGGTCCGTGATCATTGCATCACCATCGCGGTCCGGCCGGGCGATGCGAAGGCCACGCTCGATGCGCTGGACGCGAAGACCTGGGATGCCGCCTCGAACGGCGCCCGGCCGGCCGCGTGGATCCCCGAGTCGTCGGTCTGGCTCGCGACCCTGCAGACCGAGAAGCCGGATGCCATCGCCGGGGCCGCCGATTCGCTCGTCTACTCCCCTGTCGTCTACGCGGTGCGCAACGAGATGGCCGAGGCCGCCCAGGGACGCGTCCGCTGGGATCAGATGGCCGAGCTGACCTACGCGTCGGCGTTCGAGGCCTACGGTCACACCGACATCACCGGATCGGCCCGCCTGGCGATGCCGCAGGGACCGCAGTCCGATGCGACCGCGGTCGCCGCTCAGGCCTATGCCACCGCGACGGCCGGCGGCAAGCTGACCGAGGCCGCGGCGACCGGCGACGAGATCCAGGGCGGGCTGCACCAGCTGATGCTGACCACCTTCACGGCCGGTGACGGCACCGAGGAGGGCATCGTGAAGGCGATCGGCGACTACCCGGACATGGACGCCGCCAAGGTGCGTTCGGTGCCGATCAGCGAGCAACGACTGTACGTCGCGACCAAGGACGACACCGAGAAGAAGGTGTCGATCATCCGTCCGAAGGGGGCGACCCCGAGTCTGGACTACCCGGTGATCGCTCTGGCCGGCGACGTGCCGGCCGAGGCGTCGGACGCGGTCTCCGAGTTCTTCACCTTCGCGCGGAAGCCGGAGCAGATGAAGGTGCTCACCATGATGGGCTTCCGTGGCGACGGACCGCTGCCGGAGGCCACCGCGACGGTCGACTTCCCGAAGATCGAGGACCGGATGCCCACGCCTGATCCGGCGGCCTCGGTGGCGATCACGAGGGTCGTCCTGCCGTCGGCGGCACCGACCCGGAAATAGTCGCCCGAGCGGTCGTCTCCGCGCCGCCCGGGTTGAAATCGTCGCGCGCACAACGGTTGCCGCACCGGGGGCCGGAGACGAGTCTGGTCGCATGACTTCGACTCTTCCCGCCCTCGATCCGGCCGCATTGCGCCGCGCGTTCGCGCACGTCCCGTCGGGGCTGGTCACGGTGGCCGCGCTCGCTGAGGGCGGCCCCGTCGGTTTGATCGCGTCGTCGTTCACCTCGGTGTCGTTGGAACCGGCGCTGGTGTCGGTCAACATCGGCATAGGCTCGACCACGCTGCCGGCGCTGAGCCGCCGGACTGTGTGGGGTATCAGCGTCCTGGCCGACGATCAGGGGCCGGTGACCGAGGCGTTCCGGCGTCCGTCGGCCGAGCGATTCGACGACATCTCCTGGTCGGCCTCACCGGACGGTGCGGTCCATCTCGACGGTGCCGCGGCGACGTTCACCGCCGCACTCGATCGCCTGATCCCGGCCGGCGACCACGTGATCGCACTGCTCGCCGTGCAGGACCACCGCAGCGATCCGGCTGCGGGACCGCTGGTGTTCCACCGGAGCCGGTTGCGCCGACTCGATCGGGAGGACCTCCGATGAGCGCCGCTCCGGCACCGCTGAGGCTCGCGATCGTCACACCGGCCGGCGGGTGGGTGGAACTGACCGGCCCTGCGGCGACAGTCGGCGACGTCCATCGTCTGCGCGTCGGCAGTCTCTCGGATGCGGCCCGGCTGGCCGCCGCGTCGGCGCGCCCCGCGTTCGTGGACGTCGACGTCCTGCTGTCCGGATCGGTGAATCAGGCGTTCCTCGAATTCACCGACCGGCATCCCGAATGGTCGCCGGGCGCACGGGCCGACGCGATCGTCCATCCCGGCACCGTGGCGACGCTGGCCGGACTCCTGTGGGACGTCTGGGCGGCGCAGGTGGCCGACGGCGTCACCCTGCTGTCCGATGACCCCGAATCACTTCTGGACCGGCTGGTCGACGACGTGATCCCGCTGCTGCATTCGCGCGGCCTGCCGATCGACCTCGGCGCCCCGGCTCCCGCCGCCTGATCCGGCTCGCCCGGGCCGGCTACTCGGCGAAGGCCTCGATCGACGGGCAGCTGCACACCAGGTTGCGGTCGCCGTAGGCCTGATCGATCCGGCGCACCGGCGGGAAGACCTTCGGACGGGCACCGGCCGACGGCAGACCCTGCGGGTACACCGCGGTCATCCGGTCGTACGCCTTGTCCCACTCGCCCGCCAGGCACTCGGCGGTGTGTGGGGCTCCGGCGAGAGGATTGTCGTCGGCGGGCCACGTGCCGTCGGCGACCTTCCCGATCTCGCCGCGGATGGCGATCAGCGCCTCGATGAAGGCGTCGAGCTCGGCGAGGTTCTCGCTCTCGGTCGGCTCCACCATCAGGGTGTCGGCGACCGGGAAGCTCATCGTCGGCGCATGGAAACCGTAGTCGGCGAGCCGCTTGGCGACGTCGTCGACGCTGACACCGGTGTCCTTCTTCAGGTCACGCAGATCCAGGATGCACTCGTGGGCGACCCACCCGTTCTCGTCGGTGTAGAGCACCGGGAAGTACTCGTCGATCCGGCGGGCGATGTAGTTGGCCGAGGCGATGGCCGTCAGGGTGGCCGCGCGCAGACCGTCGGCGCCCATCATGGCGATGTAGGCGTAGGTGATCGGCAGGATCGAGGCCGAACCGTACGGTGCCGCCGAGATGGTGATGCCGGTGTCCGGCAGCTCGCCGGCGAGCGGATGGCTCGGCAGGAACGGCGCCAGATGCTCACGCACCGCCACCGGGCCCACACCCGGTCCGCCGCCGCCGTGCGGAATGCAGAACGTCTTGTGCAGGTTCAGGTGGGAGACGTCGCCACCGAAGCGACCCGGACGAGCCAGGCCGACCAGCGCGTTCAGGTTGGCGCCGTCGACGTACACCTGGCCGCCGGCGTCGTGCACCGCGGCGCAGATGTCGGTCACCTCGTGCTCGAACACGCCGTGCGTCGACGGGTAGGTGATCATGATGGCCGCGAGGTTCTCGGCGTTCTCGGCGATCTTGGCGCGCAGATCGTCGGTGTCGACGTCGCCGTTCTCCCGGGTGCCGACCACCACGACGCGCATACCCGCCATGACCGCGGAGGCGGCGTTGGTGCCGTGAGCGCTCGACGGGATCAGGCACACGTCGCGCTGGTCGTCGCCGCGGGCCAGGTGGTACTTGCGGATCGCCAGCAGACCGGCGTACTCGCCCTGTGAGCCCGCGTTGGGCTGCAGGCTGACACGGTCGTAGCCGGTGATGGCGGTCA
This sequence comes from Gordonia sp. (in: high G+C Gram-positive bacteria), assembly GCF_047600565.1. Lineage (GTDB taxonomy): Bacteria > Actinomycetota > Actinomycetes > Mycobacteriales > Mycobacteriaceae > Gordonia. Next base: position 798,353 of record NZ_JASGKN010000001.1, on the reverse strand, counting down.
GCCAGTCCTCCAGCTGGGTGATCAGCTCGCGGATGCCGGCGGTGTCGGACAGCGGGGCGAACGGGTGCAGACCGCCGAACTCGGGCCAGGTGATGGCCTCCATCTCGGTGGTCGCGTTGAGCTTCATGGTGCATGAGCCGAGCGGGATCATGCTGCGGTCCAGCGCGATGTCCTTGTCCGACAGCATGCGCAGGTAGCGCAGCATGGCGGTCTCGGTGCGGTGCAGGTGGAACGCCGGGTGCGTCAGGTATTCGCTGCTGCGGTTCTCGATGTCCGCAGCGAAGTCCGCCGGTGACGCCTGACCCGCACCGAAGGCCTCCAGGACGGCGCTCACGTCGTCGTCGGTGGTGGTCTCGTCGCAGGCGATGCCCACATGGTCGGCGTCGATCTGACGCAGGTTGATGCCGCGCTCCTTGGCGGCGGCGACCACCCGGGCGGCCTTCCCCGGCACGGTGACCGTGATGGTGTCGAAGAACGAGTCGTGCAGCACGGTCACGCCGGCACCGGTGAGGCGCTCGGCCAGGGTGACGGCATGCTGGTGGACGCGGCGCGCGATGATCCGCAGACCGGACGGACCGTGGTACGACGCGTACATGGCGGCCAGGACGGCGAGCAGAACCTGCGCGGTGCAGATGTTGCTGGTGGCCTTCTCGCGACGGATGTGCTGCTCACGGGTCTGCAGTGAGAGCCGGTAGGCCAGGTTGCCGTCGGCGTCCTTGGAGACGCCGACCAGACGTCCCGGGAGCTGACGGGTCAGCTTGGTGTGCACGGCCAGGTATCCGGCGTGAGGACCGCCGAAGCCCATCGGCACGCCGAAGCGCTGCGTGGTGCCGAAACAGGCGTCGGCGCCCTGCTCGCCGGCCGGGGTGATGAGCGTCGCCGCGAGAAGGTCCGCGCCGACCGCGACCAGCGCGCCGCGCTCATGGGCGGCGGCGATGATCGGGGCGGCGTCGACGATGCGACCGCTGGCGCCGGGCACCTGCAGCACCACACCGAAGAACTCGCCCTCGGGCAGTCCGGCATCCGGCGCCGACGGATCCAGGTCGGCTTCGATCACCTCGATACCGAGGGGCTCGGCACGGGTGTCGATGAGGGCGCGGGTCTGCGGGAACAGGTCGGTGTCGACCACCAGACGGGGCGACTTCGAGTTGCCTGCGCGACGCAGGAGGGTCATCGCCTCGGCGGCGGCCGTCGCCTCGTCGAGCATCGAGGCGTTGGCGACCTCCATCCCGGTCAGGTCGGCGACCATGGTCTGGAAATTCAGGAGCGCTTCGAGACGGCCCTGACTGATCTCCGGCTGGTAGGGGGTGTACGCCGTGTACCAGGCCGGGTTCTCCAGGATGTTGCGCTTGAGGACGGCGGGGGTGTGGGTGTCGTAGTAGCCCAGGCCGATCATGCTGCGGTCCACCACGTTGCGGTCGGCCAGTTCCCGCAGGCGACCGATGGTCTGAACCTCGGTCAGCGGGGCGTCCAGGGCCGACAGCGCGCCGTCGGACTCGGCGATGGCCTCCGGAACGACGCGCTCGGCGAGCTCGTCCAGCGACGACAGCCCGAGAACCTCGAGCATGCGCGCCAGTTCGGCGCCGTCGGGGCCGAGGTGTCGGGAGACGAACTCGGCTTCGGGCAGGGAGACGGGGAACACGGGGACCGACATGGGGTGCGCCTTCACTCGCGGTCCGGCATGCGCCGGACTAGGGCCCTCCCCCTCTGTCGTGCCGCGGAGCGGCGCCTGAGAGATTCGGCGTGCGGGACGCCTTTCACCGTGGGCGGCCGGGCGGACCCGGCACTTTCCAGAGACGCCGGCAGATGCTGCGGTCCGGGTGCCTGAGAGTTTGACGGAGAGGTGTTGCTCCTTCGGCGGCCGCGAACGGCTCTCTCCCGCAGTACAGCGGCGTGCGCTCAGTGTACCGGCGGAAACGATCCTCGACCGCATCCGCCGGCGGTGACATACCCCACCGGGCGCCGGGGTCTAACCGGTCGCGCGAGTGCGGTTCTTGCGGCGTGCCGCGAGTTCGTCTTCGGGGGCCTCTTCGGCGACGCCGCCGTCGGCGCGCTCGCCCGGGAAGTCGGCGATGGTGCCGGTCAGCTCGCGCATGGCGCCGGCCACCGCGATGCCGAACACGCCCTGACCGCCCTGGAGGAGGTCGACGACCTCTTCGGCCGACGTGCACTCGTACACGGTGGCGCCGTCGGAGAACAGGGTGATGCGGGCGAGGTCCTCGACGCCGCGCTGTCGGAGGTGATCGACGGCCACACGGATGTTCTGCAGGGAGATGCCGGTGTCGAGCAGACGCTTGACGATCTTGAGGACCAGGATGTCCTTGAAGGAGTACAGCCGCTGGCTGCCCGAGCCGGCGGCACCGCGGATCGACGGCACGACCAGCGAGGTCCGGGCCCAGTAGTCGAGCTGACGGTAGGTGATGCCGGCGATCTGGCAGGCGCTGGGGACGCGGTAGCCGACGAGTTCGTCGGGCACGGTGTCGTTGGGGAACAGTCCCGGCGCGATGTCGTCGAGTCCACCCTGCACGGGCTCGGTCACGGCGTCATCGATCGTGGTCTGTCCGGCGGGACGCAGATCGGACGGCTGATCGCCCACGGTATCTCCCTTACGCAACTCGGACCCTTCGGTACGGTCCTCGTCCGAGGATACTCCGCCAGGTCGCTTTCCAGTAGGTGCCGCGTGCACCGGCTGCTGCCCGTGCTGCGACGTCGTGTCTGAAACTAGGGCCGCCGACGTGCGGGAACAACGCGACACACGGGTAAATCTCAACCTTAAGTTCAGGTGTAGGCCAATGGTGACCGGGCCGAGACCACTCCGTTACCAAAGTGGCTGATGTTACTTATGTGACTGGTGTGAAAGATGTGACTTGTGTCAGGCCGGGTTCTCGGGACCCAGGAAGTCCTCCGGCGACACCTGATCGAGGAACTCACGAAACGCTTCGAGGGCCTCTTCGCTGTCGGCGCCCTCGTCGTCGGCGTCCCGGGGAGCCTCCTCCTCGGGCATCAGCAGACCGGCGTCGTCGAGGACCTCGTCGGTCGCCACGATCGGCGCGCCGAACCGCATCGCCACCGCGATCGCGTCCGACGGCCTCGCCGACACCTCGACCCCGGAATCGAACACCATCTCGGCGTAGTAGGTGCCCTCCTGGACGTCGACGATCTTCACCTGGGTGAGCTTCTGATCGAACGCTTCACAGAGGTTGACGATCAGGTCGTGCGTGAGAGGCCGGGGCGCTTCGATTCCGCGCTGCTGCAAGGCGATCGACGCCGCCTCGCTCTGACCGATCCAGATCGGCAGGTACCGCTCACCGGTCTCCTCCCGAAGCAGAAGAACCGGCTGATTCTGCGGGGGCTCCACCCGGATTCCGACGACTCGCATCTCACCCATCGCTCACCCCTCTCCCGGGCCGGACGGGTGCCGGCGCCGGACGCTCAGTCGAGAACGCCGCGGACCGCGGCCTTCACCAACTGAGTATGCAATGTCACCGAGAGCGCCGCCATCTCGCGGATCAGCTCCTCGGCGCGATCGCGCGCACCGGTCCCCCGGCCTTTCGCGATGGGACCGGCGACCTGAGCCACCAGGCCGGCCTCCCGATCGGCGCTCACCTTGAAGGCACGCAGATGACGGGTCTCCAGACCGAAGTTCGCGAGCGCCGCCGCCGCCTCGACCAGACGGACCGCATCCTCGTCGAAGAACCCGCCGGGCCCCGACGACAGAAGGCTGTTGCGCATCAACTCGGTGATGAACGCCGCATCCACGCCGGTCCGCTCGATCAGCACCTCACGGGACACCCGACCGCCGCGTTCGGAGAAGTCGGTCGCCGGGGCCACCGCACTCCGCGCCGACGAGAGCATCGCCGGACCGGTGGCCTCACCGGTCTGCGCGTCCATGTCGTCGAGCTGCTCACGGATCACCTTGAGCGGCAGATAGCGGTCACGCTGGGCCGTCAGGACGAAGCGCAGACGCTGCACGTCCGCATCGCTGAACCGGCGGTAGCCCGACGGCGCGCGTTCGGGAGTGACCAGACCCTCCGACTCGAGGAACCGGATCTTCGAGATCGTGACGTCCGGAAAGTCCTCCCGGAGCACGTTCAGCACCGCGCCGATCGACATGGGCCGATCACCGGCGCGGTCGCCTCCCGGGCGCCCCGCTTCGGAGCGCGCTGCAGATCCCGTCACTGTGGTCGCCAGGTCCTACTCTCCGGCGCGCGGGCCGGACAGGAACACCAGGCGGAACTTGCCGATCTGGACCTCGTCACCGTTGCTGAGCGCGGCGTCGTCGACCGGCTCGCGGTTGACGTAGGTGCCGTTCAGCGAGCCCACGTCCACGACCTTGAAATCGTTGTCGGCGACACGGAACTCGGCGTGACGACGGCTGACCGTCACGTCGTCCAGGAAGATGTCGCTGTCCGGATGCCGGCCGGCCGACGTGGTCGGCTGGTCCAGCAGGAAACGCGAGCCCGCATTCGGGCCGCGCTTGACCACCAGCAGAGCGGTGCCCGGGAGCAGTCGCTCCACACCGGTGTCGGCGGGTTCGGGAGACGTCGCGGGGGCGTCGATCTCCTTGATGAAGTCTTCACGGAAGACCGAAGTGGTCTCCACCGGGGCTTCAAAACCGTCGTCGTTACCGCTCACCACAACTCCTTAGCCGGCCTGCCGAAGCGGCCGATCGCACAAAAATTCACTGCGAACGCCTCTCGTCATCGAGTGCGCTCGCGGGCAGCATCTCTCACTAGAGAAACTACCGGGTCTCCCCCGCCTCCGTCAGCACTCCTGCCGACGAGGAAGGAAATTTGGATCCTATCGTTACCGACGGCGCTCGCCGTCAGTCGCTGATGACGGCGCGGTAGCCCGCGGCGTCGAGCAGATCGCCGAGAACAGCGTCCAGATCGACGTCGTCGGCGACGGTGATCTCACACAGCCAGCCGTCACCGTACGGATCGGAATTGACCAGTTCCGGCGACGCCTCGAGGGCGTCGTTGACGGCCGAGACCGTGCCGTTCAGGGGGCCGTAGATGTCCGAGACGCTCTTGTGCGACTCGACTTCGGCGAACGACTCGTTCTCCTCGACCTCGCTGTCGACCTCGGGCAGCTGCACGAAGACGACGTCGTTGAGCGCCTGCTGCGCGTAGTCGGTGACACCGACGCGGACCGTGAGGGAGCCGGTCTTCCGGATCCACTCGTGCTCCTTGGTGTACCGCAACTCCTCGGGGATCTGCGTGTCAGTCAACGTGTCACCTTTCTCGGGGCCGATTCGGTGAGAATCGCTCTGGGGAGAACTCTATCCGGAGGCGCCCGGACCCGGGCGGCCGGGCCGACTCTCTTCGGCGGCCGCCGGCGCCTCGCCCACGCGCGGCATCCGCCGCATCACCGACACGGTCTGGATCCAGTACAGGATCAACGACCACACGTACATGCCGACGCCCCAGATCAGGAACGCCCAGCCGACCGGATAGAAGACGGTGCCGACCCAGCCGTCGAGCTGACCGGCCAGAATCCACGGGAAGGCGCTCATCAGCGCGAACGTCGCCGCCTTACCGATGTACAGGGTCGGCAGCGCCAGCACGCCACGTGTCCGCAGCAACGGCGCGGTCGCGAACAACAGGACCTCACGGGCCAGGATCAGGCCGATGATCCACCACGGCACGTAGTGCTTGAGGCCGAAGCAGATCGGGATGACGACGATGTAGAGCCGGTCCGCCGCCGGATCGAGCAGCGCGCCCAGCTTCGACGACTGTCCCAGCCAGCGGGCCAGTTTGCCGTCGAGCCAGTCCGACAGACCGGAGACGAACAGGATCACGAACGCCCAGCCCGGAGAATCGGCTCCGAGCAGCACCCAGACGAACACCGGGACCAGCAGCAGCCGCAGCACGCTGATCGCATTCGGCACCGTCCAGATCGCATCGGGTGCGGTGCTCCCGGCGGCCTCGGACTCGTTCCGGGCGCCGCCCTCGGTCATCGGAAGATGCCGACGATGCCCTGCATCGCCTGCGAGCCGGCGGAGAACTGATTCTGGTGCACCAGGTAGGTCCACGTCATCGTCGAACGACGCAGGTCCGCGGCATCCAGATCCACCCCGTCGGCGGTGATCGGCAGCGTGCGGAACGACTCCCGTGCCGCCTGCTGCGCTTCATCGAGGATCTTGGTGAACTCGGCGAAGATCAGCTTGTGGAACTCCTCGAGGGGGCTCTGCTGCCCCAGGGCCCGCAGATGGATGCTGGCCTGCACGTCGGCCACGTACGCGAGGTGGTCCGCCCACGCCCGGTCCAGGTGATACAGCACGATCTGCCGGGCGGCCTCCCCGATGACGTCGTCCGGCACGCCGTCGGCTTCCAGCTCCGCCCAGCGCTCGGGCTCCTGCTCCTTCATCTCGTCGGCGGCCACATCGGTCTTGAGGACCTGCATGCGGCGCCGCACGATGGCCTCGCGCTGCTCGTTGACCTGCTTGTTGTACGCCCAGGTGTTGGAGTGCAGGGTCAGCATGGCGCCCTCGGCGACGCGCTGCGCCTGCTCGACGGTCTCCACGCCCTTCGGGCCCATCAGGCCGTCCGCGGAATCCGAATGCGGCTCGCGCTTGAGATCGCCGTACTTGGTGACCAGGGGATCCTCCAGGCTGGAGAAGAAGATCGACGTTCCCGGGTCGCCCTGTCGGCCGGCGCGTCCGCGGAGCTGGTTGTCGAGCCGCTCGGTCTCGTACCGGCCGGTGCCGACCACGCAGAGACCGCCGAGGTCGAGGACCTCCTGGCGGGCGGCGTCGTCACCGTCCGATCCGCCGAGACGGATGTCGGTACCGCGGCCGGCCATCTGCGTCGACACGGTCACCGCATCCTTGCGGCCCGCCTCGGCGATGATCGCGGCCTCCTCGGCGTCGTTCTTGGCGTTCAGCACCACCGCGCTGACCCCGGCGCGTTCCAGGAAGTAGGCGAGCTCCTCGGACTGGGCGACGTCGTGCGTGCCGATGAGGATCGGCTGGCCGGTCTCGTGGGTCTTGGCGACGTAGTCGACGACCGCCTCCACCTTGTTGGCCTTGGTGTCGTACACCTTGTCCGGCTCGTCGATGCGGATGTTCGGCTTGTTCGGCGGGATCTGCGACACCTGCAGGTCGTAGAACTGGCGGAACTGTTCACCGGCGGCGATCGCGGTGCCGGTCATGCCGGCGATGTGCGGGTAGCGGCGGATGAGCGCCTGCACGGTGATCGTGTCGATCACCTCGCCGGCCTCCGTCAGCGGCAGCCCCTCCTTGTACTCGACGGCGGCCTGGACGCCGTCCGGCCAGCGCTGCAGCCGTGCGACACGGCCGCGCGAGGCGTTGATCAGGTGCACGCCGTTGTCGCGGACGATGTAGTCGATGTCGCGTTCGAGCAGGTAGTAGGCGTACAGGGCGACGTTGACGTCCACCAGGGTGCTGCCGACGTGCTCGTCGTCGTACAGGTTGATCCCGCCGAGGGTCTTCTCGATGAACTCGGCGCCCTCATCGGTGAGCGCGACGTTGCGGCCGTCGGGGTCCACCTCGTAGTGCTTCTTCTTCGAATGCGCGACGACGTCGTAGATGGCGCTGTTCGGGATGGCGGCCGGAGTGGCGCCGGCCAGGATCAGCGGCACCAGCGCCTCGTCGACCAGCACCGAGTCGGCCTCGTCGACGATCGCGACGTCGGGGGTCGGCGACACCAGTTCGTCGGCGGTGGTCGCGAGCTGGTCGCGCAGCACGTCGAAGCCGATCTCGTTGACCGAGCCGTACGTGACCTTGCTGCCGTACGCGGCCTGACGCTCAGCGCGCGTGGAGTTCTCCGAGATCGACCCGACGGAGACGCCGAACAGCTCGTAGAGCGGCTTCATCCAGTTCGCGTCGCGATCGGCGAGGTAGTCGTTCACCGAGATGACGTGCACGGAGTGGCCCTGCAGCGCGTACCCGATCGCCGCGATCGCACCGGCGAGCGTCTTGCCTTCACCGGTCGCCATCTCGACCACATCGCCCTCGAGCATGCGGAGCGCACCCTGCAGCTGGACGTCGAACGGCGTCTGGTCGAGCGCCCGCTTGCCGCCTTCGCGCGCCATGGCCAGGAAGCGGGTCCGTCCGCCCTCGGTCTCGACCTTGAGGTCGGCGGCCTCCTTCGCGAAGTCGGCGTCGGACAGTCCGGCCGCCCACTCGTCGTCCTCCGCGGAGGCGTCGATCAGCGCGACCGACTTCGTCTGGTTCCGGGACGACTGCGCACCCAGTGCACGCCACATCGCATTCGAGAACTTACCCACCGGTGAATCCCACTCCTCATGTCTCGATCCCGGCACGCTGCGCGCCCGGGAGGAATCGTGATCTACCGTACGCGGGTCTCTCCACTCACGGACGTCTCACTGCACTACCGTTTAATGCGTGAGCGCATTCCGCACGATTCGCACCGTTTCGGTCCTCGTTCTGCTGGGCGCTGCCGCGGTCGCCGGATGCGCTCGCAGTGACGGACAGTCCCCCGCCGATCCGTCGATGCTGGCCGGTACGACCTTCCTGGCGAGCGCCGACGGGGTGACCGGTCCCCCGATTCCCGGGGGCGGCCCCCTCGAGGTGTCCTTCCCGGAGAAGGACCGGATCAGCGCCACCGCCGGCTGCAATCGGCACAACGGCGGTGTGTCCTTCGACGGGCACACCCTGACCGCGGGACCGCTCGCCTCGACGATGATGGCCTGCCCGGGCGAGCGGATGCAGGCCGATGCCTGGCTCGCCGACCTGTTCTCGGCACCGCTGCAGTGGTCGGTCGGCGACGACCACGTCCTCACGCTCTCGCGCGGAGACCGGACCGTGCGTCTGGCCCCGCGCCGGGATCTGCCGCTGGAGGGCACCACGTGGAAGGTCACCGCCCTGGTCCGCAACCAGGGCGTCGAGTCGTCGGTGGCCCTGAACGACGCCGCACCGCACCTGACGATCGATGACGGACGGGCGTCCGGCTTCGCCGGCTGCAACGACTTCGGCGGTCCGGCGACCGTGTCCGGCGACACCGTCGACTTCGGACGACCGGTCGCCACCGTGAAGGCCTGCGCCCCGGAGATCAACGACGTCGAGGGCGCGGTCCTGTCCGTGCTCACCGGCGCGGTGAAGTACGCGATCGAGGGCGATCAGCTCTCGCTCACCAACGTCGCGAGCCCGGACCTCGGTCTGCGGCTGACGGCGAACTGACTGAAAGGTCGCCACCATGACCAAGACTCCCGTCACCGTCGCCGTCACCGGTGCCGCCGGAACCATCGGCTACGCCGTGCTCTTCCGCATCGCCTCCGGCGCCATACTGGGCGACGACCAACCGGTGAATCTGCGGCTCCTGGAACTCCCGCAGGCGGTGTCGGCTGCCGAGGGCACCGCCATGGAGCTCGCCGACTGCGCGTTCGGCCTGCTGGGCGAGGTCGACGTGTTCGATGATCCGCGCCGGGCCTTCGACGGGGTGAACGTCGCACTGCTGATCGGGGCCAAACCGCGCTCGGAGGGCATGGAACGCGCGGATCTCCTGTCGGCCAACGCGTCGATCTTCTCGGCGCAGGGCGCCGTGCTGAACGAGGTGGCCGCCTCCGACGTGCGGGTGACCGTGGTCGGAAACCCGGCCAACACCAACGCCGCGATCGCCGCCCGCCACGCCCCGGACATCCCGGCGGAGCGCTTCAGCGCCCTCACCCGGCTCGATCACAACCGCGCGGTCGCCCAGTTCGCGGCGAAGGCGCAGACACCCGTCTCGCAGGTCGGTGGCCTCACCATCTGGGGCAATCATTCGGCCACGCAGTACCCGGACGTGTTCCATGCGTACGCGGGCGCGGTGTCCGGCGCCGATCTGGCCGCCGATCGTGCCTGGCTGGTCGACGACTTCATTCCGACCGTCGCTCAGCGCGGTTCGGCGATCATCGCCGCCCGCGGCGCCTCCTCGGCGGCGTCGGCCGCCAACGCGACCATCGAACACACCCGGGACTGGGTGCTGGGCACCGACGGCGACTCCTGGACGTCCGCCGCCATCGTCTCCCCCGGGGCGTACGGCGTGCCCGAGGGCCTCGTCTGCTCGTTCCCGGTGCGCTCGGTCGACGGCGACTGGACGATCGTGGACGGCCTGGAGATCAACGACTTCTCCCGCGAGCGGATCGACGCCTCGGTGGCCGAACTGCAGTCCGAGATCGCGGCCGTCGACGCCCTCGATTCCTGATCGGCTGCCGAACCTAAGGTTGAACCATGGCTAAGAAGAAGCGCGCCCGGAAGCTGTCGAAAGCGGCCTACGAAGCCGAACTGTTCCGGTTGCAGACCGAGCTGGTGGCCCTGCAGGAGTGGGTCCGCGAATCGGGCGAGCGGATCGTCGTGATCTTCGAGGGACGCGATGCGGCCGGCAAGGGCGGCGCGATCAAGCGCATCACCCAGTTCCTCTCGCCGCGCGTGTGCCGCGTCGAGGCGCTGCCGGCACCCACCGATCGCGAGCGCGGCCAGTGGTACTACCAGCGCTATGTGGCCAAGCTGCCCGCCCCCGGCGAGATCGTGCTGTTCGACCGGTCCTGGTACAACCGGGCCGGTGTCGAGAAGGTGATGGGTTTCTGCACCCCCGAGGAGCACACCCGATTCCTGCGCCAGACGCCGATCTTCGAGCAGATGCTCATCGACGACGGCATCGCGTTGCGCAAGTACTGGTTCTCGGTGTCCGACGACGAACAGTTGCGCCGGTTCCGCGCCCGCCGCGACGATCCGGTCCGTCAGTGGAAGCTGAGTCCGATGGACCTGGAATCGGTCTACCGCTGGGAGGACTATTCGCGCGCCAAGGACGAGATGATGGTGCACACCGACACCTCGGCGAGCCCGTGGTTCGTCGTCGAGTCGGACAACAAGAAGGCCGCGCGGCTCAACATGATCGCGCACCTGCTGTCCACCATCGACTACCAGCCGGTGCCGCATCCCGAGGTGAAGCTGCCGAAGAAGCCGCTCCCGTCGAGCAACTACGTGCGTCCGCCGCGCTCGCTGTCGAAGTTCGTCCCCGACCACGTCGCCACCCTGCTCGGCGACCGCGACGACTGATTCATGGCCGTCGATCTGGCGTCACTGCGCCATCGTGCCCGCCGCGCCGTCGAGTCCCGCGATCTGATCTATCTGGTCTCTCCGGCAGGCCACCCGAACTACGGCGACGAACTGATCGCCGAGGCCTGGCTCACATACCTGGCACGTCACCGGCCGCTGGCGACGGTGGTCGTGGACAGTCCGCGGCCCGGACAGGCCGCACTGCTGCTGCGGCATGCGAACCGCCGGGCGATCTTCGTCAGCACGCTGTGGGAACTGACCCGGTATTCGGCCCAGGACCCGCCCCCCGCCGACGTCGATCCCGCACAGCCGTGGGACTGGGCGGCGCGGGCCGCGAGCAGATTCGGCCCGGCACCGATGGAGGGACACGGCGTGGACCTGCTGCTGCGCGCCACGACTCTTCACCTGGTGGGCGGCGGCTACGTCAACGCGGTCTGGCCGCACCAGGTGGCCCTGGTCGCGGCGATCGCCGAAGTCGCCCGCACCACGGGCGCACGCGCGGTCGGCACGGGTCTGGGCCTGACACCCCCGGTGCCGGGCCTCGCGGGAGAACGGCTGCGCACCGACGCCGCGGCGTTCGAGGTCATCGACGTCCGTGACCGCCCGTCGATGGACCTCCTCGATCAGATTCCGGGCGCGTCGTTCGACGGCGACGACGCCTGGCTGTCGCCACGGGTCCGGCGCCCCAAACGCCCCGGCCGCAGCGACCCGGTGATCCTGTGCGCTCAGGGCGATCTCACCGACGACTTCCGTCGCGGCGATCGGACCGGTCTGCCCGCGCTGGCCGAGTTCATCGAGGCGACCCTGGACGCCTGGAGCGTTCCGGGTCACGACGTCACCGTCGTCGAAGGCATGCCCGCGTCGGACCGGAAGGTGGCCGATCTGCTCGGCGATCGGCTCGCCGGCGCCACCGTCGTCCCCTTCATCGACGTGTGGCGCGACGGTCTGCCGACCGGCACCGGCGCCACCTGGCTGAGTACCCGGTTCCACCCGCACCTGTTGGCTGCCGCCTCTGGGGACAGTGGCGTCGCCATCGTGCCCAAGCCCGACTACTACGGCACCAAACACGCCTCCCTCATCGAAGCCGGCAGCGCCTGGACCCTCGCCGCCGACGGCGACACGATTCCCGATCGCCCCACCGCCGGCGGATTCTCCGCCGACGCGGTGCGCACGGCGCAGAAGACGAAGACCGACCTGGCCGCCCGGCTCTATCCGGCGGGCGTCCGTCTGCGCTGATCGCGGTTCGGTCTGATCACGCTCCGCACCGATCCCGGTATGGTTCCCCCATGCCCGACACTCCTCCCGGCGATCAGACGCCGGCGCCTGCCGAGCCCGTGACCGCTGCCGCCGTCACCGACGACGGCAACTCGAAGACACCGCTGGTCGACAAATTCACCCGGTCACTGCTCCGCATGGCCAAGGCCTTGCGTCTGCTGCTGGCCACCCTGGCGGTACTCGCCGCCCTCGTCGGCGTCGCCGCACTCGTCGTCGGGCTGTGCGCGTGGCACGACTGGTTCCACTGGCATCTGCCGCTGGGCGTTCTGCTGGTGGTGCTGGTCTGCCTGCCGGCCATGCTGCTGCCGTTCTATGTGCACCGGCGGACGCTGCCGCTCACTCGCGCGGTCGAACACCCCAACGAGTTGCTGTCTCAGGCCCGTGAATACGCCGGGAGCCTGAACATCCGCACCGGTTCAGACCTCTCGGACTTCACCGCGGTCGCCAAGAAGCGGGGCCGCTTCCGTCCCAGCAACCTGTGGAAGATGACCCGGAGTCTCACCAAGTTCACCGAGCAGGTCCAGCCCAACCGGCAGACCGAGCCGCTCCTCGCCGCCTTCATGCCCAGCTATCTCTCCGACCTGTGGCTGATCGTGCTGATCACCGGCTGGGCTCTGCTCACCGCCGTCGCGCTGCTGGTCGTCTCCGTTCTCGCCCTGGTCTTCGGCTGGCATCCCTGATCGCGCGACGTCGCGGCGTACCGCGACGACCACGATGCCGATCGTGAGGAGCTGAAGCAGGCCGCCGCCCACCAGCGGCGCGCGCGGCCCGAAGATCTCGGCGAGCCAGCCGAGCAGCGGTGACCCGAGCGGGGTGCCGCCCATCAGCACCGTCATGTACAGCGCCATCACCCGGCCGCGGACCTGCGGATCGACGCTGGTCTGGATGTACATGTTGGCCGCGGTCAGCGTGAGCAGCGTCGTCACGCCCATCACCGGAAGAATCGCCGCATACCAGCCGTAGCCGGGCGCGAGACCGGACAGTGCGATGAGCGCGCCGACGATGACCGACATCACCACCACGAAACGCAGGGTCGGGGCCTTCGCACGGCGGGCGGCGATCAACGCACCCAGCAGCGAACCGATCCCCATGATGGAGCCGACCAGTCCGTACGCCTCGGCACCGAGATGGAACTGGTTGCGCACCATCAGAGCGTTGGTCATCTGGAAGTTCATGCCGAAGGTGCCGACGGCGAACGCCACCCCGAGCGCGATCATCAGATCCGGGCGCCGCCGGATGTAGGTGAAGCCCTCGCGCAGCTGACCTTTCGCCCTCGGCAGCGGAACCGTCGGGGTCAACTGGTCGCGGTGCAGCAGGGCCAAAGCCAGCAGGAACGCGAGATAGCTGACCGCGTTGGTCAGAATCGCCCATCCCGCACCGGCCGACGCCATGATGAGTCCGGCCACGCCCGGACCGATCAGCCGGGCGGCGTTGAACGATGAACTGTTCAGTCCGATCGCGTTGGTGAGGTGGTCGGGGCCGGCCACCTCGGACACGAACGACTGGCGCGCGGGCGCGTCCAGGGCGGAACCGATGCCGAAGATGAAGGCGAACAGATAGACGTGCCAGGTGGTGGCCGTCCCGGTCACGGCCAGGAGGCCGAGTCCCAGCGCCGACAGCGCCATCCACGACTGCGTGACCATGAGGAGTTTGCGCTTGTCGAAGCGGTCGGCGAGAAGTCCGCCGACCGGAGACAGCAGCAGCGCGGGCAGGAATTGAAGAGCCGTGGTGATGCCGACCGCCATGGCCGAACCGCCGGACAGGGACAGTACGAGCCAGTCCTGGGCGACGCGCTGAATCCACGTGCCGATGTTGGAGACGAAGGCTCCGGTGACGTAGAGGCGGAAGTTGGGTACCGCGAGGGCGGCGAACGTCTGGCTTCTCACCTTCGTCAACGCCGATCGGCCTCCTCGTGTCTCCGAAGAGGTTCAACGAACGAGTCGCGCGGATTGTTCCCGGTATCCGCCGGCCGCCGGTCGGGTCAGGGTCGGCGTCAGAGTGGCGCGGGCGCCGTCCCGCTCCCGAACGGGCGTCCACCCAGCGCCTCCCGGCCGTGGGGCGTGCTCCATCCCGACGGGTCGGGCCCGGCGGGCACGATGCCGGACGGATTCAGATCGCGATGGACCTCGTAGTAGTGCCGCTTGATGTGGTCGAAGTTCACCGAGTCGCCGAATCCGGGCGTCTGGTACAGGTCGCGGGCATAGGCCCACAGCACCGGCATCTCGCTGAGTTTGCTGCGGTTGCATTTGAAGTGCCCGTGGTAGACGGCGTCGAATCGGGCGAGGGTGGTGAACAGCCGGATATCGGCCTCGGTGATCGTGTCGCCCACCAGATAGCGCTGCGTCGCCAGCCGCTCCGACAGGGCGTCCAGCTGGGCGAAGAGCTGGTCGTAGGCTGCGTCGTACGCAGCCTGGGACCCGGCGAAACCGCACCGGTAGACGCCGTTGTTGACGTCCCGGTAGACGTCGGCGTTCACCGCGTCGATCTCGGCACGCAGATCGTCCGGGTACAGCGCCGGGGCACCCGGCCGGTGGTGGTCGGTCCACTCGGTCTCGAGGTCCAGGGTGATCTGGGCGAAGTCGTTCGTGACGACCGCCCCGGTCGTCTCGTCGACGATGGCCGGCACCGTGATGCCCTTCTCGTAGCCGGGAACCCGAGCGAAGTAGGCGTCCTGCAGTCGCGGAATTCCCAGCACCGGATCGATGCCGTCGGGGTCGAGATCGAACGTCCACGAACGTGTGTCGTGGGTGGGACCGCACACCCCCATCGACAGGACCGGCTCCAAGCCGAGCAGCCGGCGCACGATGATCGCCCGATTGGCCCACGGGCACGCGTAGGACACCACCAGTCGGTAGCGCCCGGGCTCGACCGGGTAGTCGTCCCCGTCGCCGCTCCGGGTGATGCGGGTCTCGATGTAGCGGGTGTCGCGGACGTACGGCTGGTCCGGCACCACATAGGTGCCGGGCTCGCCGTCGGACTCGGCCACGGCGTCTACTTGTCCCCGCCGCCCATCGAGGCATCCAGTTGCGCCGCCACATCGATGTAGCAGGCCTTCTGCACCTCCGGCTTGCGGATCTCCTCGGCCACCGTCTTGGCGATGACCCGTTTGATCTCGGCGTCGACCTGCGCGAGGTTGCGCACGATCTCGCCCCGCATGTTCCGGGAGGCCACATCGACCAGCACGTCCCGCGGCGACGGCGGCTCCACCTCGATACGCACCTCGAGCGGCTTGGCACACCGCACGGTCAGCGGCAGCGTGACCAGACCGTCGACGTCGTAGCGCAGCCGGTCGAGCTTCAGATCGATCAGGAGACCGATCTTGAGCGGCAGCTTCACCAGGAAGGTGATGAGCTGTCCGACGTTACGCGTGATGTCCGGCTGATCGATCTTGACGTCGGCCTTCACGTTCACCAGACCACCCGGACCGGACGGAATCGGGCCGACCTGGAACTCCTCACCGGCGATGTTCGCGAAGGCGTCGGCGATCCGCTCCTCGGTGACCGCCACCTCGAAGAAGGCGCGGCCGAACTCCTCGTACGAGAGGTAGTCGACGTCGCCGGATCCGGCCACGGCGTCCGTGGCGACGGGGGCGACGGTTCCGGCGGACGCGGGCACGGCGTCGGTGACCGGTGCGGCCTCGTCGGACACCGCGGCGGTGGCGTCGGCGGGCGAGCTGAAGTCTGCATCGTTGTCAGGCACGGACCCATCCTTGCCTATCGCGCCCGGAATGCTCCACTTGTTCCGGAGAATCCGTCATGGTCGTCACCGGCGGGGACGATAGGAGGCATCCGGGATGCGCTTCGGGCAGGCACCGCCCGGGAAGGTCAGCAGCTCGAAATGCCACCATTCGTTGTCGAAGGGCCGGCACAGCCCGTACCGGTTGCCGTTGCGCTGCAGCCACGCCGCTCCGCGCGCAGGCTTCACATCGATCGCTTCACCGCTCACATGGGTCGAATCCCGGGGCGGGAGCACCCAGCGACGCGTCTCCTGCGGCGACCCGTAGGTGGCCAGGCCCTCCCGCCAGAGCTGCTGCTGCTCGGCGACGCTGCGCTTGCCCGAGTTGATCGACAGCGGAACACCCTGGGCGTGGGCGTCGTTGGCAGCGAGCGTGTACGCGGTGGCCAGCTGCGGGGTCAGTCCCGCGGTGCCGGGAGCCAGTGGGATGCCGAGCAGGTTCGCACGCCCCTTGTCGGCGTGGGCGGGCGCGGCGGCCACCAGCGTTCCGGTTGCGGCGGCCGCCGCGACGGCGACGACGGCCAGGTTCCGACGCAGATTCATCGGTACTCCTTCTGCTCTGACAGTGCGACTCATTGTGCCACTCGCTGAAATCATTCATTTCTGTGACCGGCGCCACTACCATCGCGGCATGGGTCGAGGGAAGCCATACGTCTTTGTCGTGCTGTCCGCGGTGGCGGCGTTGCTGCTGTCGCCGGTGCCCGCTCAGGCGGCGCCCTGGGAGCCGCCCAACATGATGGCGGTGCCGCCCCAGGTGCCCGAAGCCATCGACGGGGTGGTCCCGCCGGCGCCGTATCCGAAGGTCGATCCGATTCCGCAGCGTGCGCAAGCACCCGGCTTCGACAAGACGACCCTGCAGCTGCGCAACGCGATCCTTCCCGACCCGGTGGGCGATCCGATGTTCGATCGGTGGCCGTCGAAGGCGTCGCTGGCCGGCCAGAAGAACGGCGACCTGATCGCCCAGCGCGATGTGACCGGCACGGCGGGCATCGTGGTCACCGCCCCGATCACCCGCGCGCGACTGATCAAGTTCCGGTCGACCGACGCGCTGGACCAGCCGATCTTCGCGACGGCGACGGTCATCGAGCCCCGGGCGGCGTGGGACGGGCCGGGACCGCGCCCGATCCTCGTCAACAACCTGCCGATCGATTCGCTGGGCGCCGCCTGCACGTCGGGCGTCACCCTCGCGCACGGCTTCGGGATCACCACCGGGGCGACCGACCTGATCCCGCCCACCACACAGCTGGCGCTGGCGCGCGGCTACACCGTCATCATCCCGGACCATCAGGGACCCCGGATGGCCTATGCCGAGCCGAATCTGGCGGGCCACATCATCCTCGACTCGATCCGGGCGGCGGGCAACCTCGATCACGCCCGATTCGGTGAGAGCCGGGTCGCGATGACCGGTTACTCCGGCGGCGCGATCGCCAGCAACGGTGCCGCGAAACTGCTCGGCGGTTACGCCCCCGATCTCGTGGGCCGGATGGTGGGCGCCGCGTACGGCGGCGTCCCGGCCGACTTCCACATGCTGGTCGGCAGCATGAACGCGAATCTCGCGACCGGCCTGTTCCACGCCGCGACGCTGGGGATCGCGCGCGAACAACCCTCGATCCTGCCGATGGCGAATCACTTCGCCCAGTGGCTGGCGACGTCACCGCTGAAGAACGTCTGCATCATTCCGGAGGCGCTAGCCGGTCAGACGTTCTTCCCGATGCAGTTGATGTCGAACGATCCGGATCCGTTCCATTCGCCGGCGGCTGAGCAGATCTACAAGGTCACGAAGATGGCCGGCAAGAAGGCCGAGGTTCCCCTGTACATCTACAACGGTGCGCAGGAGTTCTGGATCCCGGCCCAGGCGGCCCGGAACCTGTACCACGAGCAGTGCCGGCTCGGAGCGAACGCGACCTATCGCGAGGTGTTCGGCGAACACGTGATCGCGGCCGTCACCGGCTATCCGGAAGCGCTGACCTGGCTGGACGCTCGGCTTCGCGGTATTCCGGCCACGAGCGAGTGTCCCCGGCACTGACCGTGCCGCCTGGATGCTCGTATCCTGGAGATCTCATGAGCGCACCCGTGCGGATCCGGCGGATCTACGACGAGCCCTCCACCGACGACGGGGCCCGGGTCCTGGTGGACCGCCTCTGGCCGCGGGGTATCAGCAAGGAGCGCGCCGCCCTCGACGAGTGGTGCAAGACGGTCGCGCCGTCGACGGAACTGCGGCGGTGGTACGCGCACGATCCGGCGCGGTTCGACGAGTTCGACCGCCGGTACCGCGCCGAACTCGAGTCCGGAGACGACCAGACCGCTGGGCTCGCACATCTGCGAGAGCTGGCGACGGACGGGGTGTTGACGCTACTGACCGCGACGAAGGATCCGGCGCTCAGTGAGGCCGAGGTCCTCCGCCGGATCCTCACCGGGGGCTGAGTGCTCCGGCGGTCAGAGGATCTCCGGTTCGACGTTCACGCGCCGCCTGATCAACCTCTGCATCTGGGCCGCCAGCCATTCGGTGGACAACCGCTGGGTAGCGATGGAGCGGCGTGCGGCGGCGATGTCGACGATGTCCGGCCGGGTCGGTAGACAGGCGGCCCCGTAAACGGCGATCACGGCATCGACGGTGCTGGAGGAACTCACGCCGAACGTATACGCACCCACCTGCATGTCGAGCCCGTCCTCTGTCAATGCGTCGACCAGGCTCACCGCGGCCTGCAGGATGGTCGGCCGAGGACCGCCGCGGCAGGCCCGTCGTTTCTCGTTCATACCGGGATCATGCATCGCCCCTCCGACAGAGGGCGCCGTGACCGACGCCTGACCCGCCCGGCGTTTCAAAGCAGTGCGATGCCGTGACCGAGACTCTGTGCGGCGAGCATGGTCATCAGAGTCGCGACCACGGCGGTGCCGTGCTTGGCGAGCCAGGTGTGCACGGCCTCGAGCATCCCGTCCATCCTGTGTCCGGCGATCAGATAGGCGATCACCGGCACCGCCACCGTCGAGATGCCGATGACCGTGAAGACCGTGATGGCCACCGCCTGGGTGGCGGCCGGCTGGCCGGCGACCGAGAACCCGGCATCGAGATCCAGCAGCGCACCCTTGATGTTCAGGAAGCCGAGGCCGAAGCCGATCACCAGCGCTTTGCCCGGGCTCATCGACTCGATGGCCGTCATCCACTTCGGCTGTTCGGTCTGCGCACCCTTGGACGGAACCGACCGCCAGGACAGGTACGCCAGATACGCGAAGACGATGCCGATCACGAGCGGCATGGCCTTCGACAGCCATCCGTCCCCGTTCGCCTGCTGATCGTGTGGGAGTGCCGAGCCCACCAGCGCCGCCGGCACCACGATCGCCAGGATGCCGAGGGTCCAGCCCAGCAGGTACATCGGTCCGGCGACCCGGGCGCGCCTGGTCAGCAGAAGGAGGATCGCTCCGATGATCGGTACGGGAGAGATCGCGATTCCCACGGCGTAGGGCAAGACGGTTCCGATGGCGCCGTTCATCCGGCTCCCCCTTCGTGTTCGAGACCGCGAGTCGTCGGCGACTCGACGCCCACAACGTAACAGCGCGGACTACGCTTTCGTCATGAAACTCCAGGCCCGCGCCCAGCGGCGCACCGGCGAGGGACTCAAGCGACTCACCGCGTTCACCGACGCGGTCGTGGCGATCGCCCTGACCCTTCTGGTGCTGCCGCTCACCGACCTGGCCGACGATCGCCATCCGCCGGAACAGACCGTGTGGTCGTTCCTCGCGGCGAACTCGGACACGCTCATCTCGTTCGGCGTCAGCTTCGCCGTCATCTGGGTGATGTGGCGACACCATCACCGGTTGATCGAGTACTTCGCGACCTACGACGACACCCTGGTCCGGCTCCATTTCGTCTGGCTGCTGACGATCGTCGTGATGCCGTTCTCCACCGCGTTGATGTCGTCGCCGCTGCGCTGGGCCAGCACCCTGTACATCGCGGTCCTGTTCGTCTCGGCGGGCATCCTGCTCGCCATGCGCTGGTGGGGTGTGCGCCATCCCGATCTCCTCGAACCCGGGGCGTCACGCGATGAGTTCGTCGCCGAGGGCATCGACTACACGAGTGTCGGGTTGCTCGCGGTCGCGATGGCGGTCAGCGCGGTCTGGCCCGACAGCGGCGAGGAGCCGCTGCTGATCCTGTTGCTGGGATTCCCTCTCGGCGCACTGCGGGACCGTCGGCGCGCCGCACGCGGCGACACGGTAGGCGTGGACGGATGAACGACGTCAACGCCAACGACGTCCTCGCGTTCTTCGTCGAACTCGCGGCGCTCGTCCTGCTGGGCGTCTGGGGCTGGCATGTCGGTGCCGACGGTTCGTGGACCCGGCCGCTGCTGGCCGTGCTGTTCGTCGCCGTCGCCATCGGCCTCTGGGCGTTGTTCGCCGCCCCGAAGGCGCGGATCCAGGATCCGACGCTGACGCTGCTCACCAAGGTGGCGGTGCTGGGCGCCAGCGTGGTGGCCGCGTTCGTGGTCCTCGGCAACCCCGGCCTGGCCGGAGTGTGGGCGGCCCTGGTCGCGGTCAACCTGATCCTGACCTACCGCGGGCCGTACGCCCGCGGTTGATCCGGTCCTCGCGTCAGGAGAAACGGATCTCCAGGGTCGCCATGCCGAAGATCTTCTTGCCGCCGGACTTGGCGGTCAGGATCACGACGCCGCTGCGCGTCTCCTCGTCGAGGGACTTGATGCGGCCGCCGTATTCGACGTCGCCGCCCTCGGCCGGAACGATCGCCGGGGCAGACAGGCGCACCGCGTAGCGCTGGACGGCGCCCGGGTCGCCCGACCAGTCCGAGATGACGCCCGCACCGAGTCCCATGGTCAGCATGCCGTGGGCGATGACGTCGGGCAGTCCGGCCAGCTTGGCGATGTCCTCGTCCCAGTGGATCGGGTTGGCGTCACCGGAGACGCCGGCGTAGTTCACCAGGTCGCCGCGTGCCAGACCCGTGTGGTGCTCGGGGATCTCGTCGCCCTTGGTGAGACCGTCGAAGCTCAGCGAGTTCGGCGTGCGGGTGCGGCCGATCTCCGACTGCTTCGGGGCCTCCCCCTCGCGCACGGTCTTCACGTAGTTCTGTGCCGATTCCTCGGCGGTCAGGATGTCGACGTCGTGCATCATCACCTTGCGCACGGCCGGCGTGATGTTCGGATCGACCTCGTCGGCGCTGACGCCGACGACGGTGGTGTGCATCGTGTGCACGGTCTCGCCGTTCTGGTCGACGAAGGTGTTGGTGATGGTGATCATGTCCTTGCCGGCGATCTGGCGCACCGACGACAGCTCGACGTCGGTCTGCAGGACGTCACCGGCGACGATCGGCCGGTGCTGCTCGAATACCTGCTCGGTCTGAACATAGGTCTCGTAGCCGACGACCACGGTCTCCATCAGCTTCTGGTTGGCCGCCATCGCCGGAATGGAGGTGAACGTGATCGGCGCGACGAGTCCGCTGTAGCCGGCGGCCTTCGCCGCGTCTTCGTCCCAGTGCACGGGGTTGTCGTCCTGCACTGCGCGCGCGTACTCGCGGATCTTCTCGCGTCCGACTTCGTACGTGTAGTCGGCCTTGTAGTAGTGGCCGACTCGTTCCAGCAGCCCGGGGGCCTCCGCCGTGGTCATCGATTCTCCCAACCGTTTCGCGTAACGGACCGAGTCTAGTCCGTTCCCGCGCCGATCAGGACGACGGCCTTGCCGCGCACCTTTCCGTCGGCGAGATCGGTGAGAGCCTGCGGGAGGTCCGCCAGGGAGTAGGTGGCGTCGACGGGCGGCCGCATGCCGTCGGCGATCATCTCGGCGAGCTCCTCGTGCAGGAGCCCGGGCACGTCCGGGTGCGTGCGGATGTATTCGCCCCAGGCGGCACCGACGATCGAGATGTTGCGGAACAGGACCCGATTCAGTTTGACCGTCGGGATGCCGCCGGCGGCGAAACCGATCACCACATAGCGGCCGTCCGGGGCCAGCACTCGCAGCGCGTCGTCGAAGACGTCGCCGCCGACCGGATCGATCACGACGTCCGCACCGCCGTCGGACAGCTCCTTGACCTTCTGTCCCCAGCCGTCGACCAGTTGCACCACCTCGTCGGCGCCCGCGGCACGCAACATGTCGTCGGCGCCGGTGCGATGGACGACGGCGATGACCGTCGCGCCCATCTCCTTGGCCACCCGGATGCCGGCCACGCCGACGCCACCCGCCGCACCCAGAACGACCACGACCTCGCCCGGCGCGGTCTGCGCCCGCAGCTTGAGTGCGAACAGCGCGGTCTGGAAGTTGATGCCCATCGCCGCGCCCTCGGCGAACGTCAGCTGGTCCGGCATCGGCAGAAGCTGAGCCTCGACCGCCGCCACCTTCTCGGCGAAGCCGCCGATGCCCGAGAACACCAGAACCTTGTCGCCGACCGCGTAGCGGCCGCCGTCCGGCGCCTCCCGGACGACGCCGGCCACCTCGGTGCCCGGTGTGAACGGCACCGGCGGGCGCATCTGGTACTCCCCGCGTGAGATCAGAACGTCCGGGAAGCACACGCCGCACGCCTGCACGTCGATCAGATAGCGGTCCGGCCCGGCGACCGGGTCGTCGAGGTCCGTCAGCTCCAGGCCGGACGGACCGGTCTCGGCGGTGAGCAGTTGCGCCTTCATGCCGTCGTCTCCGCGGTGATCCGGTTGGCGGCGAGCCATTCGTCGACGAAGTCCATCGTCTTGGGCAGGTTCGGTGCGACCGTCATCTGATGGCACGATCCGGCGACTTCCCGATAGGTGGCGCGATCACCGTACTTCTTGGCGGTCGCCTTGATCATGGGCGGCACACAGCATTTGTCGAGTTCCCCGGCGAGCAGCAAGACCGGGGTGGTGATCGTGTCGAAGTGGACCGTCGCCGCATGCGTACGGTCGGTGAAGTAGAAGGCCATCTGCCGGTAGACCGTCCCCGATTCCGCGCACAACTGCGTATACATCTCGTCGGCCTTGTCCCGGGGAAGGCTGTTCACGATGTACTCGTTCCACGGCTTCTTGGAGATCGGGAACATCGGCTTGCTGCGCAGCCAGGTGAGCGTGTACCGCGACCACACCTTCGTCGTCGTCGGATACTGGGCGAAGATGCCGGCTGCCGGAGCAGTACCGATCAGGATCTGTCCGCGATTGGGGACCTCCTGCGCGAGGAGTTGGGCGATCAAACCGCCCAGCGAGTGGCCCACGATGAGCGGCGGGGTGTCCATCTTCTCGACGAGCCCCTTCAAGAAGTCGACATAGTCCCGCAGACCGAGCTTCGCCACCCTCTGCGCACAGGCCTGCACGTCGATGTCGTGGGCGTCTCCGTGCTCCGGAAGGTCGGGGGCGTGGACGGTGAAGCCGCGGGCCGTCAGCTCCGGCCCGAACTCGTCCCACGCCTTCGCATTGCTCCAGGTGCCATGAATGAGCAGAACGTCTTGTGCGGGCATGGAATACGGACCTTTCGTGGGGCGGGAACTCGCCCCCGACGCTATCGGCCGAACGATCGACGCGGCAGGTAATCGCCGACTCCGCTGGCCGCGGTCGCCGCCGGGTGCGAGCGACCTGGACCGATACGAGTTCTCGCGGCCGGCCGGTTCCCTCAATACCCTCCAAAGTTCCGGCTGAAAGATTGGAGAAGTCCCCTCCCCGGCCGGCCTGGAAATTGTCGTAGGCCTGCGTAAACTAGAAAGTAGTCGAACACCTGTTCTAGTCGACGAAAAAGGGGGTGTGGACATGAGTCGACGACGCAAGCAGTCACGTACTCCGAAACGCTGGCGCGATGCCGACCTCACACCCCTGGGTTTGGGACCCGTACCGGACGGCCTGTCTGATCATGACGCTGATGTGGCGGCGATCAATCAACTGGTCGCGACGTGTGAGGGTGAGTCGTATCTGGTGTGGCGACGTCTGAACGCGGTCGCCGACCTCCTCGAACGACGCGCCCCTGTCGATCCAGCAACCGCCAAGGACTCGGTCGAGTTCACCCGCCTGTGCGACCCGCGTACGAAACTGGTCACCAGTATCGCCACCACTTTGGCGGTCAGTACGTATCTGGCGGAGAAGCTGGTGACCGAGGGCGAAGCCCTACGCCACCGCCTGCCGCAGACCGGAGTGTTGTTGCGGGACGGGGTCTTGAGTCCGCGAGCATTCTCTGCGGTGGTGTTCGAAACCACCGCCGTCATCGACCCAGGTCTGATGGTGCAGATCGATCACCGGATCGCCGACGAACTCACCGCCTCCGGCATACGCACCGTGACCACCGTCGCCGATCTGGCACGCCGGATCGTCGCCGACGTCGACACCGAAGCAGCCCGCGCCGAACGCGAAGCAGCCAAGAAGAACGCCGGAGTGGCGAGTTACCCGATCCGCAGTGGGATGGCGGTCCTGGAAATCACCGACACCGCCGAACGGGTCGCGGTCATGGACGCCGCGATCACCGCCGCATCCCAGAAGACCGACGAGACGGACACCCGCAGCAGTGGCCGCCGCCGCGCCGACGCCACCTTCGACTTGTTGACCGGGGACGGCACTGGTCCCGGTTCCCGGATCGTCGTCAACGTCATCACCGACGGATCCACGCTTGAGGGCGGTGATAAGCCCGGGCACCTCGACGGCCACGGAACGATCTCTGCCGATCATGTGCGCGACATCGCGTCGACGCCCGGCACCGTCGTGCGGCCTCTGGACTTGACCACGCTGGCCGACCACACTGCGCAGGCGGCGGATCCGTATCGGCCTACTGCCCTGTTGGACACGGTGGTGCGTGGCTTGTTCGGAACCTGCACCTGGCCGGGTTGTTCACGCCCCGCTCACCGTTGCCAGCTCGATCACGTCACCGAATACAACCACCAGAACCCTGATGCGGGTGGTGCGACGTGTTGGTGCAATCTCAACCCGAAGTGCGTGTTCCACCACCAGATCAAAACCTTCGCCGACGGGTTTCTCGATGATCAGGTCATCGACGCGAACGGTCAGATCTGGACTGAAGTCACCACTCCCGAGGGATTCGTCTCCCGGACCCGGGCAGCCAACACCTGGCTACTACCCGACCTCGGGTTGATCCCGTGCCGGCATGGACCGCCCCAGGATCTCCTTTCGACAAGCTCAAGGAGCGGGTCAACAGACCCAGCGAACGGGACTGCACCACAACGCTCCTCGAGCACACCGCAACGCCCCTTGAGCGTGCGGTGCCCTGAGCATGCGTGGCGGAGCTTGCTCCGACACGCGGTCGAAGGGTCGAAAGGAGCCGAACCCACACGCACCCGTACCCGCACGGAGGCCAAACACGCCTACCGGCTGCAGCTGCGCGCCCAGAACCGGCAGGCTCGCTTCGAGAGGCTCAACGAGCGGACTATCGAGCCGGCGACTCGCACGGCATTCGCCGATGACGGACCGCCACCGTACTGACTCGGCAGATCTCGGCTCACCAGGAGCGTGCCTCCTGCATGGACAGGACGAAACCGTGCTCGCCGGACGGCGTGTTGCAGGTCATGCCGTCCTCGCGGGACGTGCACGTGTAGCCGTTCGCGGTGATCGTGTAGCCGTACGGCAACGGCTTACGTTCCGGGGATGCGAACACGCCCTGGTTGAAGCAGGACGGCGTCACCTTCTCGCCGTCCAGATAGAAGCCCCGCGTCAGCGAGTCCACCGGATTCATGTCATTGCCCCGGCAGTCGGCACCCGCCGGAATCGGCGCCTTCTCCGCCTGACACCCCGCCGAATACTGTCCCGCACCCAGACGGCACCAGACGTTGCCGGACGGCGACACGAACGCCACATCCCCCTGATATCCGTCCGAGCGGAAATCGTCCGGATTCGCGTTCGTCAACTGCGAACCCTTCGGGGGACCCGGCGCCGTCGAGGCACCCGAACCGGCGCTACCGCTGTCCGACGGCGCCCCGGGGGCCGGCGACGCGGACTCGGTGACCGTCACCGTGCTCGGCGACGCCGCCGGATCGCTGTTCCCGCAGCCGGCGATCAGGATCGGCGACGCCAGCAGAGCGGCCGCCGCGATCGACTTCTTCATGGATCACTTCCTCGCTCCCCACCCGGAACGCAACGTACGCCGCCGCCGCCCCGGCGCAGTTCGCGACCGGATCGAGACCGAGATGAACCCGGGTACCCGGCAGATCCGACTAACGTCGCGGGAGAACACCGTGAACACCGAACGGAGGCCGGGATGTCGCGCGACGACGCCGAGATGATCCGGGTGGTCGGCGCCCGCACCCACAACCTGAAGAACGTCTCCGTCGACATCCCGAAGAAGTCGCTCACCGTCGTCACCGGAGTGTCCGGCTCGGGCAAGTCGTCGCTCGTTCTCGACACGGTCGCAGCCCAGGCGCAGCGTCTCGTCAACGACGCCTACCCGACGTTCGTCCGCAGCCGCCTGCCCCAGTACCCGGCACCCGACATCGACTCGATCTCCGGACTCACGTTCACCGCCCTCATCGACCAGCGGCGCTTCACCGGCAACGCCCGCTCCACCGTCGCCACCGCCGCCGACCTCGCCCCGTTGATCCGCCTCGTCTTCTCACGCATCGGCGAACCCAACGCCGGCTATTCGCCCGCCTACTCGTTCAACGACCCCTCCGGCATGTGTCCCCGCTGTGAAGGCCTCGGCACCGTCGTCGACATCGACGTCGACACACTCATCGACCTCGACAAGTCCATCAACGAAGGCCCCGTCAACTTCAGTCAGTTCCGGCCCCAGGTGTACCGCTGGAAGCGTTTCGCCTACTGCGGACTCTTCGACCGTGACATGAAGCTCCGCGACTACACGCCCGAGCAGATGGACCAGTTCCTCTACGCCGACCAGATGAAGCTCCCCGACCCCGACCCGGAATTCCCGAAGACCGCGAAGTTCGACGGCGTCATCACCCGTATGCGGGACGTCTACATCAAGAACCGGCCCGCCACCATGTCGGCCGAGGTGACCGCCGAGCTCGACGCCGTCACCGACTCCGGGGTGTGTCCCGAATGCGATGGCGCCCGCGTCAACGCCGCCGCCCGGGCCAGCCGGATCGACGGCCGTAACATCGCCGACTGGAACGCGCTGTCCGTCTCACACCTGCGTGAACTGGTCGCCGGCCTCGACGACGCCCGCGTCGCGCCGGCCGTCGACGGCATCCTCGCCACCCTGGACTCCCTGCTGTCGGTCGGACTCGGCTACCTCACCCTGGACCGCGAATCGTCGACGCTGTCGGGCGGTGAAGCCCAGCGCGTCAAGATCGTCCGGCATCTCGGCAGCGCACTCACCGACACCACCTACGTGTTCGACGAACCGTCCACCGGCCTGCACCCGGCCGACGTCGAACGCCTCAACCGTCTGCTGCAGCGTCTGCGCGACGACGGCAACACGATCCTGGTGGTCGAACACCACCCGCAGGTGATCCGGGTGGCCGACCACATCATCGACATCGGGCCGGGCGCCGGCACAGCCGGCGGCACCGTCCAGTTCGAGGGCACCCCGTCGCAGCTCCGCGACGCCGGCACCGTCACCGGGCGCCTCCTCTCCCAGCCCCTCCGGTTCGCCGCCCGTCTTCGCGAGCCCGCCGGACACGTCACGATCAGGAACGCGACCGCCCACAATCTGACCGGCTTCGACGTCGACATCCCACTCGGCACCCTGACCGCGGTCACCGGTGTCGCCGGATCCGGCAAGAGTTCACTCGCGACCGTCGAACTCCCCCGGCAGTATCCCGGCTTCACGGTGATCGGCCAGGATCCGCTGCGCGGCGGAGTGCGGTCCACCGCGCTGTCGCTGATGGGCGTGGCCAATGCGGTGCGGCAGGTGTTCGCCGACGCCTCCGGTCTCGCGCCCGCCTGGTTCAGCTTCAACTCGAAGGGCGCCTGCCCCACCTGCCGCGGCAAGGGCTACATCACCACCGAACTGGCCTTCCTCGACGACGTGTCCACCCCCTGCGACGACTGCGGGGGCGCCCGCTTCAACGAGACCGCGCTCGGTGTCACCGTGAGCGGAAAGACCATCGCCGACGTGCTGGATTCGGGTCCGTCGGCGACCGCCGACCTGTTCGCCGGCCGGCCCGACATCGCCGGCGCCATGACCTGGCTGTCGCGCACCGGACTGGACTATCTGTCGGTCGGGCAGTCCGTCGACACGCTGTCCGGCGGCGAGAAGCAGCGCCTGCTCCTGGCCCGACACCTGCACCGCGCCGGTGACCTGTCGCAGGAGCGGATCGTCCTCGACGAGCCCACCACCGGCCTGCACCCGTCCGACGTCGACCGGCTCAACCGGTTGTTCGCCGATCTGGTGGACGGCGGCGCCACCCTCGTGGTGGTGGAACACAATCTGCGGGTGGTCGCTCTGGCCGACACCGTCATCGACATCGGTCCCGGTGCCGGCGACGAAGGTGGCCGTCTGCTGTTCACGGGTCCGCCGGCCGATCTGGCCGATCAGGAGGACTCGGCGACGGGCCGCGCTCTCGCCATCTACCGCGGCTGAGTGAACATCTGTACACTCAATCGCATGTCGAACAGTTCCGACGTGCGCCGACGCGAGGTCCGTGCACTCTCCGAGCTCGGTCTGACCGAGCTCGGCAAAGCCACCGACGGCGTGCACCGCACCCACCGCGCCGTCTCCGACCGGATCTTCGGCGTCGTGCGCCGCGGCATCGGTCCGGCCGTCGCACCGGTGAAGGCGGCGCACGACATCATCGCCGACGGCGTCTACCGCACGGTGTCCGAGTCGACGCGCGCCGCCGGTCGGGTCGGTGGCCGGTTCGCCGATCTGCCAATGTCGTCCGCGCCCTCGTCCACCACCGGCGGAGCGAACCTCATCGCCTTCGTCAACGGCCTCATCGGCGACGAACTGGACGCCACCCGCTCGCCGCTCACCGACGACGGCATGACCATCCGGGTCGCCGGCGAGCCCGTCGACCTCTCCTCCGACGGGCTGGCCGAGGCCTTCCCGCAGGCCACCGGCCGCGTCGCGCTCTACCTGCACGGCCTGGTCGAAACCGAGCACGCCTGGCGTTTCGGTCAGAGTGCGTCGACGCCGTATGAGCACGTGCTGTCGCTGCGTGGCGTCACCAACGTCTTCCTGCGCTACAACACCGGGCGGCACATCTCGACGAACGGCGCCGATCTCGCCGAACTGATCGACGACCTCGTCCGCTTCTGGCCGGTGCCGGTCGACGAACTGATCCTGATCGGGCACTCGATGGGCGGCCTGGTCGCCCGCAGCGCGGTGCATCACGGCTACGAGGCGTGGCAGCAGTGGGTTCCGCAGGTCCGCACCATCGTCACCCTCGGCACGCCGCATCTCGGCGCCCCCTTGGAGGGTCTGGCGCACCGGGCCAGTGCCGCCCTCGCCGCCGTCCCCGAAACCGAGGCCTTCGGCCGGCTGCTGCGCCGTCGCTCCGGCGGGATCCGCGACCTGCGGGCGGGCTCCCTCGTCGACCAGGACTGGACCGGGCGTGACCCCGACGACCTGGCCGCGGCACTCGCCACCGAGGTTCCGCTCCTGCCGGGCATCGATCACTACTTCGTGTCGGCCACCGTCACCCGCAACCCCGGCAATCCGCTCAGCCGGGTGATCGGCGACGGCCTGGTGCTGCACCAGAGCGCCGCCGGCGAGAGCTCCACCCGGACCATCGGATTCGATCCCGCCAACGGACTGCACCTCGGGCGCGCCCATCACTTCACCCTGCTCAACGATCCGCGCGTCGCCGACCGGCTGGCACACTGGGTCGGGTGATCCAGACACTCACCGACCCGGCTCAGGCCGAGGCCGTCGCCGACGTCGCGGCGATCACCTTCCCGCTGGCCTGTCCGCCGCACTCCAGGCCGGAGAACATCGCCGCGCACATCGCGACGGAACTGTCACCGGACCGCTTCGCCGCCTGGATCGCCGCCGACGACCACGACGTTCTGGTCGCCCGTGACGGCGACGCCCTGATCGGCTACACCCTCATCGTCTACGGTCTGCCCGCCGACCCGGATGTGGCGGCGGTCGTGCCCGCCGACGGCGTCGCCGAGATCTCCAAGATGTACGTGCTGCCCGATCATCACGGCGCCGGCGTCTCCCACCGCCTGATGGAGGCCGCTCTCGACGCGGCCCGGCGCCACGGCGCGACCACGGCCTGGCTCGGGGTGAACGACGAGAACGACCGTGCGGTCGCCTACTACCGGAAGATGGGCTTCGAGATCGTCGGCGACAAGAGTTTCGACATGAACGGGGTCATCGAGCACGACCACGTCATGGCGCGCTCGCTCTAAGAGGCGGTCTCGGCGAAGCGGGACAGCGCCAGCAGACGCGACGTGGCACGAAGGTACTTCTTGCGGTAGCCGCCGGCCACCATCTCGGGTGTGAAGACCTCGTCGAGTTTGGCGCCGGACACGACCACCGGGATGCCGGCGTCGTACAGGCGGTCCGCGAGCGCCACCAGGCGCAGCGCGACGGCCTGATCGCCGGCCGGGTGCAGATCGCTGATGCAGACCAGCTGCACACCGTCGATCAGGGCTTTGTACTTCGACGGGTGCAGCGAGGCGAGCTTGGCGCTGAGCTCGTCGAAGGTGTCCAGGGTGGCACCCGGGGTGCTTTCCGCAGTCGCCAGCAGCTCGGCCTCCGACTCGGGTTCGGGGGCGGGCGGAAGATCGCGGTGCCGGTAGTCGGGACCGTCGACACGGATGGTCTCGAAGATCGACGACAGCTTCTGGATCTCGCGCAGGAAGTCCTGGGCGGCGAAGCGGCCCTCGCCCAGCTGACCCGGCAGGGTGTTGGACGTCGCCACGATCGAGACGCCCCGGGCACTCAGCTCGGTCAGCAGACGCGACACCACCATCGTGTCGCCCGGATCGTCGAGCTCGAACTCGTCGATGCACAGCACGCTGTGATTGCTCAGCCGGTCCAGTGCCTCGGTGTACCCGAGCGCGCCGACGAGGTTGGTGAGCTCACCGAAGGTGGCGAACGCCTTGGGGTCGGGCATGGCGTGGTAGATGGACGCCAGCAGGTGCGTCTTGCCGACGCCGAAGCCGCCGTCGAGGTAGAGGCCGACGCCGTGCACCGGCGCGGCTTTGCGGAACAGTCCCTTCTTGCCACCGGACCGCACCTTGGAGGCCCGCTCCACGAAGTCCCGGCAGGCGGCGACCGCGGCGGCCTGGCTCGGTTCGTTGGGATCCGGGATGTAGGTGTCGAAGCTGACGTCGTCGAACGTCGGCGGAGGGACCATCTCGCCGATCAGTGCGTCCGGAGAGATCACGGGATTCCGGTCGGAGAGTCGTTCCACCATGTGCGAAGGATATCCGGACCGGTCACACTGGACTGATGTTCCTCCTGCAGAAAGCGACCCAGGTCACAGCCGCCGCCCCGGTGCCCGAATCCCCAGGCCACGACGATGCGGCGCTGACCGAGTGGCTGGCCGGGCAGTACGCACCGGCCGGGCCGCGACCGGCGGAACGTCCCCGGGTCCGGGTGAACTTCGTCGCCAGCATCGACGGATCCGCCACGGCCGCAGGACGATCCGGCGGCCTGGCGGGTGACGGCGACCGCCTTCTGTTCGGGGTCCTCCGGTCGCTCGCCGACGTCATCCTGGTCGGTGCCAGCACTGCGGTGACCGAGGGCTACCGGGTGCCGAAGCCGAATCGGCGCGGCGACACCCCGTTGCTGATCCTCGCTTCACGCTCGCTCGACATCCCCCCGGACTACGACACCGTCACCCGTCCGGGCGTGGTCGTCGCGACCTGCACGAGCGCACCCGCCGATCGCCGGGAACGGCTGACCGCGGCCGGTGCGACGCTCCTGGACTGCGGTTCGGACATAGTGGAGATGCGCCGGCTGCTCGGCGAACTCGGCGACCGCGGCCACGACGACGTCCTCTGCGAGGGCGGACCGCGCCTGTTCGCCGATCTGCTCGCCGAGAACGTGGTCGACGAGTTGGCCCTCACTCTCAGCCCTCGCCTGGTGGGCGGCGACGGCCCTCGGATCGCGCACGGCACCGCGGTCCCGGGCGCTCCGCTCGGGGCGACGTGCCGGCACCTCATCGGCGACGACGAAGGCTTCCTCTACTTCCTGTGGGACTGCGCGCACCCGGGTCGGTAGGCTCGCGGACATGCCCCTGCCCCGCTCCCGTGCCGCGCTCGCGCTCGCCGCGGCCGGTGTACTCGCACTGACGGGCTGCACCGCCGGACCCGACGTCGGACCGGGCATCGTCCGTGGCGACAACCCGGGCGGCGGCACCTCGAAGACACAGCTTCCCGGGATCGCCGCACCGCAGCACGACCTCAAGTACTCCTCGTGCGGCAGCAAGCTCTCCGGCTACGGCGTCGACGTGCCCTCCGCGGTCAAGGTCGCCTGCGCCCGGCTGTCGGTTCCGGTCGACCCGAAGGATCAGGGCGGCGACGACCTGCGTCTGGGCATCGTGAAGGTCTCCACCTCCGCGACCCCGTCCGCGGCGGCCCCGATCGTCCTGGTCACCGGCAGCGACCTTCCGGCGTCCCGCCTGGCGCTGCTCTTCGCCGACGACCAGATCCGCCCCCTGGTCGACCGGCACCCGATCGTCGCCGTCGACCGCCGCGGCATCGGCCTCTCGGCGCCGGTCGACTGTCTCACCAAGGACCAGCGCACCACCCTCACCAACGATGCCGCCTCGGGTGATCGCGACGTCCAGGACCGGGTGACCGCCCTCGCCGCATCGGCCCGGCAGGGTGCCGACATCTGCAACGACACGCTCGAACCGAACCAGCTCGAGTACTCGGTGTCGGCGGCGGCCGCCGATCTGGAGACCCTGCGGACGACGTGGGGTGTCGACCGGCTGGCTCTGCTCGGCGTCGGCAGCGGATCGTCGGTGGCGCTCGCCTATCAGGCGGCGCACCCCGATCAGGTGGGGCGCCTGATCCTGGATTCCCCCGTCGGATTCAACACCCAGGCCACCGACGCCGCCCAGGCCCGCGCGGACGGCCTGCAGAACACCCTCGCCGCCTTCGCATCCCGCTGTTCGGCGGCCGGCTGCTCCCTGGGCGCCGACGGGATCGCCATGATCGGGCGGGTGGTGCAGGCCGGCGCCGCCGGCACCCTGCCCGGCCTCTCGGACACCGCGATCCTGACCGCGGTCACCACCGCGCTGGCGGTCGGCGACACCGGCACCGCGGGACTGAAGAAGCTGGCCGACGCCATCAGCAAGGCCGACGGCGGTGATGCCGGACCGCTGCGCGCACTCGCCGACACCGGCCGCGACCTCCGCGCCTCCGACGGCCAGCTCGTGTCGGCGTGCAACGACCTCGTCGGCCGGCCCGGCCTGGACGAGCTGCCGTCCATGGCGAAGGACTGGTCGAAGGACGCCCCGATCACCGCGACCGGCGCGGCACTCGGCCTGGCACGCTGCGACGGCTGGGGTGTGGCCGACGCCGCCACGGCGCCCACCGGCTTCCCGGTGGCACCGCTGGTGTTCGTCGGCGCCGACGACCCCGTGAACGGTGCGAAGGCGGCGGAAGGTCTCACCCCGCTGCTGATCACCGCCGGCGCGAACGCGAACACCGTCAGTTGGGACGGCCTCGGCTACTCGGTGGTGGCGCACAGCGACTGCGCCGTCCGCACCGTCGTCGAATACCTGGGCAGCGAGCCGCTCTCCGGCGCTGGTGAGCGGGTATGTCCTTCCTGATCGGCGACACCCGGTGTAGTACGGTGCGCGGGTGAACGTTTCGATCGGGTCGACCCTGTTCCCGCGCCTGGACACCAGCCGCATCCTGCGGTCCATGCTGTGGCCGATCGCCGTGATGCTGATGTTCCAGCGCACGGTGATCCTGGCGATCAACGGGGCCCGCACCGACGACTTCGTGCCGGTCTACAACGCGTCGTACAACTTCCTGAACCGGTTGCCGCTGTACGCGGAGAACTACACGACCGTCGACCCGCACTATCTGTATCCGCCGTCGGGCGCCCTCCTGATGGGCCCCCTCGCGCTGCTGAACCCCGATCACGCGCGCTGGCTGTTCCTGGCGGCCAGCGTCATCGCCCTGATCGCGTCGGCGTACCTGCTGTGCCGCCTGTTCGGGCAGGGCGCCGGCACCTGGCTGTTCCCGACCATCCTGGTGTTCTTCTTCCTCACCGAATCGGTGACGAACACGCTCGTCTTCGCGAACTTCAATGCCTTCGTTCTCCTCGGCCTCGTCGCGTTCATGCTGCTCATGCGCGCACACCGCGACTTGTGGGCCGGTGTCATGATCGGCCTGACCTTGTGCGTCAAGCCGGTGCTGGCCCCGCTGCTGCTGCTTCCCCTCCTCAACCGGCAGCCGAAGATCCTGATCACCGCCATCGGCGTGCCCGTCGTGCTCAACGCCGTCGCCTGGCCGCTGGTGACCGATCCGATGGACTTCATCCAACGCACCGCGCCGTACATCTTCGAATCGCGCGACTACTACAACAGCTCCATCACCGGACTCGGCGCCTACTTCGGTGTCGCCGGCTGGCTGATCCTGCTGCTGCGCATCGCCTTCCTGGCGATGGCGGTCTTCTCGCTCTGGTTCCTGTACCGCTACTACCGCGAGCGCGACGACCTGCTGTGGCTGACCACCTCGTCCGGTGTCCTCCTGACCACTCTGTGGCTGGTCGGTTCACTCGGTCAGGGCTACTACTCGATGCTGCTGTTCCCGATGGTCCTGACGGTGCTGCGTCCGGGATCGGTGGTCCGCAACTGGCCGGCCTGGCTCGCGCTCTACGGCTGCCTCACCTTCGACTCGTTCACCTCCAAGCGCTGGGAGCCTCTCGGCCGCTGGCTCGACTACTCGAAGGTCACGTTCGGCTGGTCGCTGCTGATGGTCGTCGTCTTCTGCGTCCTGCTGTTCCGCTGGCTCGACCTGCGGGCCGCGAATCTCGCCGGCCAGGGGCCGTCGGAGAGCAGCACGGTGCCCGACGTCACGAACGCGGCTACCGTGGAGGGATGACCTCCACCGACCGCGACTATCCCGCCGATCCGGGCGCGCTGACCGACGCCGACTGGCGTGAGCGACTGTCGGCCGCCGAGTTCCGGGTGCTCCGGCGTGCGGGCACCGAGGCGCCGTTCACCGGTGAATACACCGACACCACCACCCCGGGTATCTACCGGTGCCGTGCCTGCGGCACGGAACTGTTCCGCAGCGACAGCAAGTTCGCGTCGCACTGCGGCTGGCCGTCGTTCTTCACGCCGCTCGCCGGCGACTCGGTGATCGAACGCGTCGACGACTCGCTCGGCATGCGCCGCGTCGAAGTGCTCTGCGCGAACTGCCACAGCCATCTGGGGCACGTCTTCGCCGGCGAGGGCTACGACACCCCCACCGACCTGCGGTACTGCATCAACTCGGTGTGCCTGGACCTCGATCAGGGGTCCGGCGACGCCTGAACGTCAGGGCAGCGTCTGCACCAGTGCGGCCGGGGCCACCCGCGGCCCGGTGAAGAACGGGATCTCCACCCGCACGTGGTAGCGCGCCTCGGTAGCGCGCAGGTCACGCATCAGATCCACGATCCGGTACAGCTCGGGCGCCTCGAACGCCAGCAGCCATTCGTAGTCGCCGAGGGCGAAGGCGGGCACCGTGTTGGCGCGCACGTCCTTGTACCCGCGGGCCGCCTTGCCGTGATCGGCGAGCATCTTGCGGCGGTCTTCGTCGGGCAGCAGGTACCACTCGTAGGACCGCACGAACGGGTAGACGCAGACGTAGGCGCCCGGTTCCTCACCGGCCAGGAACGCCGGAATGTGCGCCTTGTTGAACTCGGCGGGCCGGTGCAGGGCCGAGGCGCTCCACACCGGATCGCTCGTCTTGCCGAGCGTCGTGGTGCGCCGGAACGACGAGTAGGCGTCCTGCAGCTGCTCGATGGTCTCCGCGTGCCACCAGATCATGAAGTCGGCGTCTCCACGCATACCGGCCACGTCGTAGACGCCGCGGACCACCACACCCTTGTCGGCCAGACCGTCGAAGAACTTCTCGGTGTCGGCGGCGATGATCGTCCGGTCCTCGGGGAGTTCCCCGGCACGGACCTTGAAGACCGAGAACATCAGGTAGCGGATGGTGGCGTTGAGTTCGTCGTAGTCCAAGCGAGCCATGACCCCATCCTGCCACCGGCGCGGATTCAGGCTCCGGTCAGGCCGCCTGCCACCGCATCGGCCGCAGACCGCGCGGCGCGGATGCAGGCGGGGACGCCGACGCCGCCGAGTGCGGCACCGGCCAGACCGATGCCCCGCGGCAGGGCGGCGACGGCCTCGGCCATCGCCGTCAGATGGCCGGGACCGTAGTGCGGGATGCCGCGCGGCCAGCGCTGCACCGCCACGTCGGCGACCGCCGGCGCGGCCAGCCCGACGGCGGCGAAGAAGCGTTCCAGGTCGGCTGTCGCGCGGTCGATGAGCGTTCGGTCGTCCACCGTCACCGGATCGCCCAGACGCCCGAACGACACCCGCAGCGCCGGAGAACCGGACGCGTCCAGATGCGGCCATTTCCGGGTCGACAGGGTAACCGCCTTCGAGAAGGTGTCGGCGTCGCTCGCGACCAGGATGCCCGAATGCTCGGGCTGCGGACTGCCGGGTTCCAGAACGCAGGCCACGACCGCCGAACCGGCGGGCTCCACCGCTTCCAGCAGCGCCGACGACTCCGGCGCGATCACCGACAGCAGTGGTGCGGCGTTCCACGGCGGCACGGCCACGACGACGGCGTCGTAGCGCGCCGACCGGTGTCCGGTGTCCACGGTGTAGCCGGCGCCGTCCGGGGTGATTCCGGTGACCGGTGCGTCGAGGAGGACGGTCGCGCCGCCGGCCGATACGAGCGCGTCGACGAGTCGCCGGTAGCCGCCGCGGAGCGTGCCGAACACGGGACCGGTGGCCTTGGGCGCCGACGTCAGGGAACCGACGGCGGCGGTGAGCGACGGCGCGCCGTCGTCGAGGGCCACGGCCAGGGCCGGGACGGTCTCGGCGAGGCCCAGGTCGTCGGCCAGGGCCGAATACACACCGCCGAGCATCGGGTCGACGCTGCGCGCCACCACACCGTCGCCGAAGCGATCCCGCACGAGCGCACCCACCGAGACGGGTGCGCCGGGTGCCCAGTCCAGCGGGCGACGGGCCTCGGCCTCGATCGCCGCGCGTTCGTCGTCATCGATCAGATCGCCCAGTGACCCGGCCGTGGCGGGGATGCCCATCACCGCCGGGGCGGGAACGGCGTGCAGCCGGCCCTGGGACCAGATCGCCGGGCGGAGCGGACCCGGGGAGACCACCTCGCCGGACAGGCCGAGTTGCGCGACCAGCTCGACGGCTTCCGGGCGGCGCACGATGAAGGCCTCGGCACCGACGTCGAACGGCTGCCCGCCGATCGTCCGCGTGCACAGCAGGCCGCCGGGGCGTTCCGACGACTCGTAGACGTCGATCCCGGCGTGGGCGCCGAGACGGCGCCGGAGTTCGTGTGCCGCGGTCAGTCCGGAGACTCCGCCGCCGACGACGGCGACCTTCACAGTGTGTGGATCAGTTCCACCGCACGCGTGATGGCGTCCGGGTCGGTGTTCGGCAGCACCCCGTGGCCGAGGTTGAGGATGTGACCGCGGGCTCCGGCATCGACGGCGCGCTCGCCTTCCCGGATGATCCGCGTGAGCTCCCGCTCGATCACCGCGTCGCCGGCGAACAGCACCGTGGGGTCGAGGTTGCCCTGGACCGCGACGTCTCGGCCGCCGGCACCGCAGCCGACGCGCTGCGCGGCCACGTCCAGCGGCACGCGCCAGTCGACGCCGATCACATCGGGTCCGACGCGGGTCATGGCGGCGAGCAGTTCGCCGGTGCCCACCCCGAAGTGGATGCGCGGGATCCCGCAGCCGGCGATCTCGGCCATCACCCGCGACGAGTGGGGTGCCACGTACGTCTCGTAGGTGGCTTCGCTCAACGCTCCGGCCCAGGAGTCGAACAGTTGGACCGCATCGACGCCGGCTTCGATCTGCGCCTTCAGGAAGGTGATGGTGATGTCGGTGAGCGATCCCATCAGGCGGTGCCACAGCTCGGGCTCCGCCAGCATTATGGTCTTGGTTCGCTCGTAGTTGCGGCTCGGTCCGCCCTCGATGAGGTAGGACGCGAGGGTGAACGGCGCACCGGCGAAACCGATGAGCGCCTTGGCTGCGGGCAGTTCGTCCACCAGCAGACCGACCGCCGACGCGATGGCGCCGACCGACGCGGGATCGAGTCGGGGCATGGCCGCGACCTGCTCGGCGGTGCGGATCGGGTCGGCGATCACCGGACCGGTACCGGGCACGATGTCCAGGTCGATGCCGGCGGCGCGCAGCGGCACCACGATGTCCGAGTACAGGATGGCGGCGTCCATGTCGTGCCGGCGGACCGGCTGCATGGTGATCTCGCAGACCAGTTCGGGGTCGAAGCAGCACTCCAGCATGCCGCGGCCGGCCCGCGCCTCGTGGTACTCGGGCAGTGACCGGCCGGCCTGCCGCATGAACCACACCGGACGTCGCGACGGGACCTGCCCGGTCGCGGCGGCGATCAACGGCATCTCCGCCGACGACCGACGGGTACCGACCACCGAAGAACTCATACCCCAACTCTGCCATGTCCCGGATCGTCCGCTTCGGCGCGCCTGCGTGATCGAGCGCCACCTGTTGCCTACTGTGACGCATGTGACTACTGGAGCACAGACGGAACCCGACGAGTTCCGCGAAGCGGTGCAGTCCCTGCACCGAGCCGTGGTGCGACCGGAGATCGAGGTCGGATCGATCCGCCCGCCCCAGCGCCTGGCCCCCTACAGCTATGCGCTCGGCGTCGAGGTGGCCCCGCCCGATGCCGACGCGGCGATCGTGCCGACCGACTCCTCGGGCAGCGCGTTCGGACGACTGGTCCTGCTCTACGACCCCTCCGGTCAGGACGCCTGGAACGGCATGTTCCGCCTCGTCGCGTTCATCCAGGCCGAAGTGGAAGCCGAGCTGGCGACCGATCCCATGCTGCCGCAGGTCGCCTGGAGCTGGCTGTCCGAGGCGCTCGGCGTACCGGAGGGGGCGACCGAGTCGCTGCCGCCGCTCGGCAGCGACGTTCCCGCGGTCGTCGCCCTCGGCGGCACCGTCACCTCCACGACCTCCGTCCGGTACGGCGACATCGCCGGTCCCCCGCAGGCGCACCAGCTGGAACTGCGTGCCTCGTGGACGGCCGCGAGCTCCGATCTCGCCGGTCACCTGGAGGCGTTCTGCGAGGTCCTGTCCAACGCGGCGGGCCTGCCCCCGGCCGGCGTCGCCACCCTCGGCCGTCCCTCCGCCCAGTGAGCGAGCCCGCACCGCTCACCGCACCGGCCGACGGCGTCCCCGAGGTCATCGATTCGCCGCAGCAGTTCGCCGACGCTGCCCGCCGTCTGACCGCCGGAACCGGGCCGATCGCCGTCGACACCGAGCGTGCCAGCGGCTACCGCTACTCGCAGCGTGCCTACCTGATTCAGCTCAAGCGGACCGGATCGGGCAGTTTCCTGATCGATCCCATCGAACATCCGGACGCGCTCGCCCCGGTGATCGAGGCGCTCGACGGACCCCAATGGATCCTGCACGCCGCCGACCAGGACCTTCCCTGCCTCACCGAGCTGGGTTTCGTCTGCCGCGATCTGTTCGACACCGAATTGGCCGGACGACTCCTCGGTATCCCCAAGGTCAACCTTGCGGCGATGGTCGCCGAGTTCCTGAACCTGGGCCTGGCGAAGGGGCACGGCGCCGCCGACTGGTCTCACCGGCCGCTGCCCGACGACTGGCTGAACTACGCCGCCCTGGACGTCGAAGTGCTGATCGAGCTCCGTGACGCGGTCGCCGCCGCTCTCGCCGACCGGGAGCGCACCGAGTGGGCGGCCCAGGAGTTCGACTACGTCCTGCACCGTCCGCCGGCCCCGCCGAAGACCGACCGCTGGCGCCGGACCTCCAACATCCACACGCTGCGCGATCCGCGTCAGCTCGCGATCGTGCGGGAACTCTGCACGGCCCGCGAGCAGGTCGCCGAGCGCCGGGACGTGGCACCCGGCCGGGTGCTGCCCGACTCGGCGATCATCACCGCGGCCACCGCCTCCCCCGTCGACGAGGCCGCCCTGACCCGGCTGCCGGTGTTCGGCGGACCGCGGCAGCGACGTCAGGCCACGACCTGGATGAAGGCGATCGCCCGCGCCCAGGCGCTCGACGAGAAGGACCTGCCGCCGCGGAAGGCCGCGTCGGTCGGACCCCCGCCGATCAACCGCTGGGACCAGCGCAATCCGCCGGCCGCACGCCGTGCACACGAAGTCCGGCCCGCGATCAAGGAGATCGCCGATCGGGAAGGTCTGCCGGCCGAGAACCTCCTCGCCCCGGACGTGGTGCGCGAGCTGTGCTGGACCGGCCTGAGTCCGGCCGATCCCGGCGCCGTGGACGCCTGGCTGGCCGACCATGCGGCCCGGCCGTGGCAGCGGTCGTTGACCGCGGAGGCTATCGCCGAGGCTCTGCGAGCCGCGGATCAGCCGCAATCGTCTTGACCAGCTGATCGGGCGTCAGACCGAAGTCACCCAGCAGTTCGTCGCGTGACGAGTGCTGCACGAACTGCTGCGGCACGCCGAGCCGGCGTACCGGGACGTCGACGGCCGACGCCGACAGCGCTTCGGCGACCGCACCGCCGACGCCGCCGTGCACCGCGCCATCCTCGAGCGTCACGACCAGACGGTGGTCTCCGGCCAGTTGCACGATCGAGTCGGGCACCGGCAGCACCCAGCGCGGATCGATCACGGTCGCGCGGATGCCCTCGTCGACGAGCCCGGCCGCCGCGTCGATGCCGGCCTGCGCGAAGGCACCGACGGCCACGATCAGTACATCGGCCGGCCCGTCCGGACGGACCAGCACGTCCACACTGTCGACCAGACGATCGACGGCCGGAATGTCCTGCGGCACCTCGCCCTTGGAGAAGCGCACGGCGGTCGGCCCGTCCGCGATGCGCAACGCCTCGCCGAGCTCCTCGCGGACGCGGATGGCGTCCCGCGGCGCGGCCACCCGCATGCCCGGAACGATCGACATCAGTTCGAGATCCCACATCCCGTGGTGGCTGGGGCCGTCCGGGCCGGTCAGACCCGACCGGTCCAGCACCACGGTGACCGGGAGTTTCAGGAGCGCCACATCCATCAGGAGCTGGTCGAAGGCGCGATTGAGGAAGGTCGAGTAGATGGCCACCACCGGATGCATCCCGCCCAGGGCGAGGCCGGCAGCGGAGGTCATCGCATGCTGTTCGGCGATGCCGACGTCGTACATCCGGTCGGGGAAACGCTCACCGAACGCCGACAGTCCGGTCGGTCCCGGCATGGCCGCGGTGATGGCGACGATGTCCTCGCGCCGGGCCGCCTCGTCGCAGAGGGCCTCGGAGAACACCGAGGTCCAGTCTTCGGCGGACACCGCGTGGGCCATGCCGGTCGCGGTGTCCATCTTGCCGGTGGCGTGCATCTTCTCGGCGTGATCGTTCTCCGCCGGCGCGTACCCCATGCCCTTGCGGGTCACGGTGTGGACGATCACCGGACCACCGAACGCCTTGGCCTGCCCGAACGCCTCCTCGAGAGCGTCCAGGTCGTGGCCGTCGACCGGGCCGACGTACTTGATGCCGAGGTCGGAGAACATGGCCTGGGGTGCGACGAGATCCTTCACACCGCTCTTGAGTCCGTGCAGCACCGCGAACACGGGGTCGCCGATCACCGGCACGGAGCGCAGCAGCTTGCGGCCGCCGTCGAGCACCTTCTCGTAGCCGGGCTGCAGACGCAGCGCCGACAGATGACGGGCCAGACCGCCGATGGTCGGCGCGTACGAGCGGCCGTTGTCGTTGACCACCACGACCACCGGCCGGTGCGACGCCGCGATGTTGTTGAGCGCCTCCCAGCACATGCCGCCGGTCAAGGCGCCGTCCCCGACCACGGCCACGACGGTGCGGTCCTCGCCCCGCAGCTCGAAGGCCTTGGACAGGCCGTCCGCGTTGGAGAGCGCGGCCGAGGCGTGCGACGACTCGATCCAGTCGTGCGGGCTCTCGTGACGGTCCTGATAGCCGGTGAGGCCGCCGCGCTGGCGCAGGGTGTCGAAGCCGTTCTTGCGGCCGGTGACGATCTTGTGGACGTAGCACTGGTGCCCGGTGTCGAAGAGGATCGGGTCGGTGGGCGAATCGAACACGCGATGCAGGGCGAGGGTCAGTTCCACGACGCCCAGGTTCGGGCCGAGGTGACCGCCGGTCGCCGCGACCTTCTCGATCAGGAAGCGGCGGATCTCGGTGGCGAGTTCGGCGAGCTCGGCCGAGTCGAGGGCACGCACGTCAGCCGGTGAATCCACCCGATCAAGCACACCCATGTCCGTGCACTCTCCTCTACTTCGGCACTCGTCGTCGGCAACCGGGCTGTGGTGCCGTCCGATCCAGTCTACGGACTCCGGAGAACGGCGATCGCCTCCACATGACTGGTCCGCGGGAAGGCGTCGAACGCACGCCATGCGACCAGGCGGTATCCGGCCGCGACGTAGGCGGCGAGATCACGGGCGAAGGCGGCGGCGTCGCAACCGACGTGGACGACGCCGGCCGGTCCGGCCGCGCAGATCGCCGCGACGGTCGCCGCACCGGTCCCCGAGCGCGGCGGATCGGCGATCACCAGATCGGGGGCGGGAAGGTTCCCGACGACCGCCTCCACCGCGCCGCGGTGCGTGGTGACGGGCTCGTCGGCGAGGGTGTCCTCCGCCAATGCGAGTGCGGCGGGCGCGGTCTCGACCAGGTCGATACCGGCGACCGCCGGCCCGCCCTGCGCCGCACCGTCGAGGAGGGCGGCGCCGAGCACCCCGGCACCGCCGTACAGATCCCATACCCGCAGTCCGGTGGAGGTCGCGACGTCGGGCACGAGTGCCGCGAAGTCGCGGATGGTCTGCGCGTACACCTCGGGTGCCCGGCGGTGGGCCTGCCAGAATCCGGTGGCCGGCAACGTCCAGGTCCGCTCGCCGACCCGGTACGACACCAGACCGTCGCCGTCGAGGACCGTCTCGGTGCGCGGCGCCGACCGGCGGGCGCGCGCCCGCTGCGCCGCGGTGCGGCCGCGGCCGGCGGCGGTGCGGATCGGCGCCAGCTCCACGACCTGCCGTCGCCCGTCGTCGCCCACGGCGGCGACCAGGTCGGCGCCCGGTGTCACCGGGAGGTCGTCGAGTCCGTCCGTCAGACCCGCGACCGGGCCGCTGCAGCGCGCCGTGACCACCTCCGACGACCGGCAGGCGCGCAGTCCGACCGCGCCCCGCGCGTCGACGGCCAGCCGTGTCCGTACCCGCCAGCCGACCGGGTCGTCGTCGAGCTCGGCGACCTCGGGGAAGGCGAGACGGTCGGGATCGAACCGGCCGATGCGCGCCAGCACGTCGCCGAGGGCGTCGGCACGCAGCCCTCCGGCGTACTCGGGGGTGACGTAGGCCAGGTCGCAGCAGCCGGCGCCGGCGGCCGCCGCCGGGCACGCGACCGGAATCCGATGCGGCGACGCGTCCAGGACCTCGGCGGTCTGTGCCTTCGCATACGTCGACCGCCGGTCCACGATCCGGGCGCGGACCCGTTCACCGGGCAGGGCGCCGGCCACGAAGACGACCCGCCCGTCGGCGTCGTGCGCGACGCCGTCTCCGCCGTTGGCGAATCCGCTGACCGCCAGGTCGACGGTGTCGGTCACGAGGGTCCCAGTCCGCGGCGGGTGTCGCCGGGCGCCGTGAACTCCTCGTCGCCGCGTCTGGCCAGACGATCCGACG
Source organism: Gordonia sp. (in: high G+C Gram-positive bacteria) (assembly GCF_047600565.1). Classification (GTDB taxonomy): domain Bacteria; phylum Actinomycetota; class Actinomycetes; order Mycobacteriales; family Mycobacteriaceae; genus Gordonia. The sequence goes on along the minus strand of NZ_JASGKN010000001.1, from coordinate 754,660 downwards.
AGTCCAGCTGCCACGGCACCGACGTCACCATGACGCCCGGCTCGAACAGCAGACGGGTCTTGAGCCGCAGCGCCGACTGGTTGTGCAGGATCTGCTCCCACCAGTGGCCGACCACGTATTCGGGAATGAAGACGGTGATGACGTCGCGCGGCGACTCGCGTCGCACCCGGCGGACGTAGTTGATCACCGGCCGGGTCACCTCGCGGTACGGCGACGCGACCACCTTGAGGGGAATGCTCAGATCACTCGACTCCCATGTGGAGACCAGTGTCCGTGTATCGCGGTCGTCGACGTTGACGGTGACGGCCTCGAGCACGTCCGGCCGGGTGGCCCGGGCGTAGCGCAGCGCGCGCAGGGTCGGCAACGCCAGCGACGACACCAGCACGATCGAATGGGTGCGGCTGGGAAGCACGCCGTCGTCGGTCTCGGCGGCCCGTTCCAGTTCGAGCTCCACCGACCGGTAGTGGTGGTGGATCGCCTTCATCAGCACGAACATGCCGACCATCGCGAGCACCGCGATCCACGCGCCGGCCAGGAACTTCGTGATCAGCACCACGACCAGGACGGTGCCGGTCATCACCATGCCGATCGCGTTCACGATGCGCGACCGGATCATCCGGCGCCGCCCGTCCGGGTCGGTCTCGGTCTTCAGCAGACGGGTCCAGTGCCGCACCATGCCGGTCTGGCTGAGGGTGAACGACACGAACACCCCGACGATGTACAGCTGGATCAGTGTCGTCACCTCGGCGCCGAACGCGACGACGATGGCGATCGCCGAGAACGCCAGGAACAGGATGCCGTTGCTGAACGCCAGACGGTCGCCGCGCGTATGCATCTGACGGGGCAGATACCGGTCCTGCGCCAGCACCGAGGCGAGCACCGGGAAGCCGTTGAAGGCGGTGTTGGCGGCCATCAACAGGATCAGCGCCGTCACCGCGGCGATCACGTAGAAGCCGGGACTGAAGCCCGCGAACACGGTCTTGGCCAGCTGCGCCAGGATCGACATCTGCTGATAGTGGTCGGGGATGCCGTGGAGTTCGCTCACCGGATCCAGGACGTACTTGGCGTGCAGTCGTTCGGCCAGCAGGATGATGCCCAGCAGCAACGCCACCGACAGCCCGCCCAGCATGAGGAGCGTCGTCGCCGCATTCCGCGACTTCGGCTTACGGAACGCCGGAACACCGTTGCTGATCGCCTCGACACCGGTGAGCGCGGCACATCCGGACGAGAACGACCGGGCCACCAGGAACACCATGGCCAGCGAGGTCAGCTTGTTCGGTTCACCGACCAGCTCGTACTGCGCGGTCGGCGCCACCAGGTCGCGACCCATCACGAAGATCTGGGTGAAGCCCCAGATCAGCATGACCACCACCCCGGCGATGAACGCGTACGTCGGGAACGCCATGGCGACACCCGACTCCTTGATGCCGCGCAGGTTGACGGCCGCGATGAAGGCGATGCCGGCGATGCAGAACCAGACCTTGTGGTCGTGCACGAACGGGATCGCCGAACCGATGTTCTCCGCCGCCGACGACACCGACACCGCCACCGTCAGCACGTAGTCGACGAGCAGGGCAGCCGCGACCGTCAGGCCGGCGTTCGGCCCCAGGTTGACGGTCGCCACCTCGTAGTCGCCGCCGCCGGACGGGTACGCGTGCACGTTCTGCCGGTAGCTGGCGACCACCACCACGAGCACCACGGCGACGGCCAGACCGACCCACGGTGCGAAGGCGTACGCACTGATGCCGGCGACCGACAGGACCAGAAAGATCTCCTGCGGCGCGTAGGCGACCGATGACATCGCGTCGGAGGCGAAGACGGGAAGAGCGACCCTCTTCGGGAGGAGTGTTTCGCCGAGATCGTCGCTGCGGAACGGGCGTCCGACGACGAGGCGTTTGGCCGCTGTCCGGATCCTGGTCTTGCTGGGCACCCCGCAACACTAGGCGTCGCGAAGGGTAACGTCCATCGCGTGCGCGTAATCATCATGGGCTGTGGGCGCGTCGGCGCCGGACTCGCCCTGGCCATGGCCGATCGGGGCCACGACGTGGTGGTCGTCGACCGCGACCCGTCCGCCTTCGCCCGACTGGGTGACGACTTCGCCGGACGCACCGTGTGCGGTGTCGGCTTCGACCGGGACGTGCTGGTGGAGGCCGGGATCGAGTCCGCCGACTCGTTCGCGGCGGTGTCCTCCGGCGACAACTCGAACATCATCGCCGCCCGGGTGGCGCGCGAGACGTTCGGTGTCGACCGCGTGGTGGCCCGCATCTACGACCAGAAGCGCGCCGCGGTCTACGAGCGCCTGGGCATTCCGACGGTGGCGACCGTTCCCTGGACCACCGAACGGTTCATCACCGCGCTCGGCGAGGTGCCGGGAGCCCCGCTGTGGCACGACCCGACCGGTGCGCTGGTGATCGCGCAGATCGCCGTCCACGAGGACTGGATCGGCATGAGCTGCGCCAAGTTCCAGGAGCTGACCGGCGCACGTATCGCCTTCGTGCATCGGCTCGGCCGGCCAATGCTTCCCGATCCGCGCAGCGTGCTGCAGATCGGCGACGAGGTGTACGTCGCGACTCCGGCCGCCAACCTCGACTCCGCGCGCGCCGTCGCCGCCGAGCCGCCCGTCGAAGGAGAGTCCGAATGAAGGTCGCGATCGCCGGTGCCGGCGCCGTGGGCCGGGCCATCGCCCGCGAACTCCTCGACGACGGCCATCAGGTGACACTGGTGGAGAAGCGCACCGAGCACATCGACGAGCAGTCGCTGCCGGGCGCCGAGTGGGTACAGGCCGACGCCTGCGAGCTCGGCGATCTCGAACGCGTCGGCCTGCAGGACTACGACGTGATGATCGCGGCCACCGGCGACGACAAGGCCAATCTGGTGGTGAGCCTGCTGGCGACCACCGAGTTCGCGGTGAACCGTGTGGTGGCCCGCGTCAACGATCCCCGCAACGAATGGCTGTTCAACGAGGACTGGGGCGTGGACGTCGCGGTGTCCACCCCGCGCATCCTGGCGTCACTCGTCGAGGAGGCCGTGAGCGTCGGCGACATCGTGCGACTGATGACGTTCCGTCAGGGCCAGGCGAATCTGGTCGAGCTGACCCTGCCGGAGGACACCCCGCTCGCCGGCAAGCCGGTCCGGCGCCTGCAGCTCCCCCGCGACGTCGCCCTGGTGGCGATCCTTCGCGGCCGTCGCGTGATCGTGCCCGAGCCCGACGATCCCATCGAGGGCGGCGACGAGCTGGTGTTCGTCGCTCCCGAGGATGCGGAGTCCGAGCTCCATGAAGCGATGAACCTGCCCGTCTGACGTGAGGAGCCGTCGATGAGTTCCGCTGTCCTCGCCGGGAGCGCCCTGGTCTTCCTGTGGCTGGGCATGGTGCTGGCCATCTCGTTCATCGAGGCGCCGCTGAAGTTCCGGGCACCGCACATCACCATTCCGCTGGGTCTGGGGATCGGTCGTCTGGTGTTCCGGGCACTGAACAGTGTCGAGTCGGCGATCGCGGTGGCGTTGATCGTGATCGCGGCGGTGAGCGGCGCCTGGCCGACCGGCGCGATCGTCGGACTGTCGATCGCGGTCCTGGCGCTGGTCGTCCAGATCGTCGGTGTCCGTCCGGTGCTGTCCCGCCGCACCGATGCCGTGCTGGCCGATCCGGAGAACGTGCCGTCCGAGCGCAGTCACGCCCACCTCGCCTATGTGGGGTGCGAACTCGTCAAGGTGGCGGCGCTGATCGCGACCGGCGTCTACCTGCTGCTCAGCTGAGGTCCCGGTCGCTGCGCGGCCCGGTCAGCCGGGAGACGTCACTCGAGAGTCGAGTGGAGTTCGTAGTAAGGGTTGTAGATGACCTTCATGCCGTCGACCGTCGCCACCCGTCCGGTGACGGTGATGCGCCGGCCCGGCTCGATGCCCGGGATGCGGCTGCGGCCGAGCCATTTGAGCATCACGGTGTCGCTGCCGTCGAAGAACTCCGCGAGGACGCCGGTGTGGCTGGCCTTGGAACAGGTCTGCACGGAACGGAGCTCCCCGACCATGGTCACCTTGTCGCCGCGGCAGCAGTCCTTGGCGCGCTGCCCGGCCTCGGCCCGCGACTGCCGATCGATCCGATGGTCGTCGACGGTGTCGAGATCCTCGGTCAGCATCTGCCCGAGTCGCTTGATGAGCCCTGAGGCCATGCCATCCTCCGGAATGACGGAATCGCGGACCCCGCTCGTCGTGCGAACGGGAGGGCTGGGGAGCCCGTTGCACAGGCCACTGTACGCCCGCTGGATCGAGGCATCATGACGGTGGTCGCCTTGATGGCCGGGACCGGTTCGGACGACGACTATCTGCGTCGCGCGTTCGGTCCGGCGGTGACGGCGGCCGGCGGCGAACTCGCTGCTCTCCGGCCGTCCGCCGACGTGATCGACGGCTATCGCCGCACGCTCGACGACCTGGCCGCGGCCCACGGAGGCATCGTGGTCGGCGGAGTGTCGCTGGGCGCGTTGGCCGGCCTGCGGTGGGCTCTGGACCACACCGGCGACGGAGCGTGCCGGGGTGTGCTGGCGGCCCTGCCGCCGTGGACCGGGGAACCGGGTGGCTCGATCGCCTCCCTGTCGGCGGCCCACACCGCGGCGAGTGTGGAGAACGACGGGCTCGACGCGACCATCGCGGCCATGCGGGCGGGCAGCCCCGACTGGCTGGCCGACGAGCTGGAGCGCTCGTGGCGCGCCCTCGCCCCTCTCGGTCTGGCCGAACAGCTGCGGGCGGCGTCGGCGTATCCCGGTCCGGGCGCCGAGGCGCTCACGCAGTTGGACGTGCCGCTCGCGCTCATGGCGTCGACCGGTGACCTGCTGCATCCGGAGTCGGTCGCCCGCGAGTGGGCCGGTCTGGCCCCGCGATCGGCGATCGAGGTGCTGCCGATCGAGCGGTGGGGACCGGAGGAACGTCTGGTGGGCGACGCGTGCCTGCGGGCATGGCGCGCGGCCGGCGGCCCCGATCTCGGGGCGCCCTGATCGCGCCCTGCTCGATCAGTCGGCGAGCAGGACGTCGCCCTGCGTCTTCCGGAGCGCGATGCGCTCCCAGATCGCCAGCGCCGCGACGACGGCGGCGCCGACGGACGCGACCACCACCAACGGTGTCGAGGAGGCCGCGATCGCGAGGATCACGAGCGCGACGACGGTGACGATGCCGAGCGCGATGACCCCGGCCAGGAGGCCGCGCACCGGGTAGCGCGACGGCGCCCACAACAGTGCGGCACCGAACAGGATCGAGAAGATGCCGATCCCCGAATGCCAGCCCAGCGGGGCGATCGGGTGCACGAACCCGGCGACGATGAGCGCGATACCGGCGACGATGCACACGTTCGCATCCACCCGCAGCGCCAGCCGGCCCATCCGGAATCCGGCGCACCGGGCCGGATGCGTCTCGAGGGCGTCCCGGCGGACCCGGGTGCGGCAGTCGTCGCACTGGCCGCAGCACGCGACGACGTGCTGCACGGAGGGGTTCCGGTGGCACAGGCATTCGCACTCGTCACCGGCGAGGACCTGGAGTTGATCGACCATGCCCCGACCTTATAGGCGCAGGCGCATGAATCGGACGGAACCGGCAGGTGCCTTCGTCAGCGGCGACGCTTGCGACGGCCGCGGAGACGCTGCAGAGCGGACCCCTCGGAGCGGGCCGGCGGCACCGCCTCCTCCTCGGCGACGGGCTCGTCGTCGGGCGCGGCCTCGTCGTCGTCCTCGGTGAACACGGTGGCTGCGGCGGCCTGGGTGACGGCGCCGCCCGGGATCACCTGCTCCGGCACCGGTTCGGCCGGAGCCGGAGCCTGGTCGACGGGCATCGACGGCGGCACCTCGATCCCCTGGTCGGCGGCCATCTGCTGCTGCGCCGCCGCCACCTGCTCGGCCAGGACCGGGGGCAGCTCGATGGGCAGCAGGTCGCGCGGCGGGAACGGCTCGTCGCCGCGGCGCACGACCGTCTCGGCCAGCACGGCGCGCGCCAGCTGTGCCAGCTGCTCGCCGTCGCCGTCCGAACCGCTGGCGACGCAGCGCACCATCCAGCGCGGACCGTCGACACCGATGAAGCGGTGCTCACCTCCCGGCACGGTCGCGATCACCTCGCGGCCCCAGTGTCCGTCCACGATCGATGTCTGGGCGCCCTCTGCGCGCAGCGAGTCCGCGAGTTCCCGGACCACCTCGCGCCAGAGTCCGCCGCTGCGCGGCGCGGCGAAGGCGTGGATACCGATCCGGCCGACCGGAGTCAGCAGATAGACGGCCTCCGGGCGATGATCGGGCGACATCTCGACCGTCACCTGCCCGCCCTCCACCACCGGCACCAGCACCGAACCGAGATCCAAATGCGAGTTGGCGAGGTCGGCGGGCGAGGTGTCCAGGTCGCCGATGTCGTACGGGCCGGCGGTGTCGCCGATGCGATGTCCCATGTCAGTTCTCTCCGTTCAGGATCGCGTGGCCGCCACTGGAGCCGTGGCCCCCGGCGCCGCGCTCGGTGTCGTCGAGCTCGGACACCTCCACCACTGCGGGCAGTTCCACCCTCTGCACCACCAGCTGCGCGATCCGGTCGCCGCGCGAGATGACGATCGGCGCCTCCGGATCGAGGTTGATCAGGCACACCTTGATCTCGCCGCGGTAGCCGGCATCGATGGTGCCGGGCGTGTTGACGATGGACAGACCCGCGCGCGCGGCCAGGCCCGACCGCGGGTGCACCAGTCCGACCGTGCCGAACGGCAACGCGATCGCCAGGCCGGTGCCGACCAGCTGGCGGCGGCCGGGCGCCAGTTCCAGATCGATCGCCGAGCACAGGTCGATTCCCGCGTCACCCGGGTGCGCACGCGACGGCAGCGGCAGCCCCGGGTCGAGACGGACGACGCGCAGAACAGAGGAATCAGTGGAGTCGATGGGCGAAGTCACTCCCGCAGCCTACTCGGCGAAGGGTGCCCCGCCGCGTCGCCTACGCTGGGTGTCGTGACCGATGCAGCACCTTCTTCGACTCAGGCCGCCGACCGGTACTCGGAGCGGCTCACGGTGCCGTTGTGGTGGTGGCCGATCGCCGCCGGCGTGGCCGCACTGCTCGGCTACGAAGCCCAGCTGGCCGCGTACCGGGCGACGTGGAGCATCGTCTTCTACCCGATCTTCGCGCTGCTGTTCGTCTGGTTGCTGCTGTCCATGGGACGGGTGCGGCTGCGCGTCGACGCCGACGGAGCCCTGCATGCGGACAAGGCGATCCTGCCCGCCGAGGTGATCGGCCGGGCGGCCACGATCCCGCCGTCCGCCCGCAGCGCCGCGATGGGGCGCCAGCTCGACCCGGCCGCCTTCCTGGTCTACCGCTCGTGGATCAAACCGATGGTGCTGCTGGTGCTCGACGATCCGGACGATCCGACGCCGTACTGGCTGGTGTCCACCCGCCGCCCCGAGCAGCTCCTCGACGCCCTCGGCGTGCCGGACGCATCACTGCAGCAGCAGTCCTGACCGCCGGTCAGGCGCAGTCGACGCAGATGAGCTCGTTGCCCTTCTCGTAGGCCAGCCGATTGCGGTGGTAGACGAGGAAACAGCTGGTGCAGGTGAACTCGTCGTCCTGCTTGGGCACCACGCGCACCGACAGCTCTTCACCCGACAGATCGGCACCCGGCAGCTCGAACGACTCCGCGGTATCGGCCTCGTCGACATCCACCTCACCGGACTGCGCCTCGTTGCGTCGGGCCTTCAGTTCCTCGAGGGAGTCGGTGGCGATCTCTTCGTCGTTGTTCCGCCGCGGTGCGTCGTAATCGGTAGCCATTGTGTGCCTCAGCTGGTGTCTCGTAGTGCGGTGATCTCAGTGCGCGGAATATCTCGCGAAGACGTGGCTTGTGGCCTGTCTCCGACGCTCGCAAGACCGTTCCATGTCGGCGCGAGCGCCCGAAGTCTAGGCGAGTGTTCCGATCGGGTCAACAGTTGCCGCGCCGGGTGTGTTCCCGCCCCATCGCGCGTGCGGCCTCTACAGTGAGCGCATGGTCTCGAAGTTCGCCACCGGCTACTCCACGGACGCCCGCGGACGCCCGTTCCGGCGCCGCAACTACCGTCCGGCGATCGTCATCGCCTCCGTGCTCGCGGTGCTGGCCCTGGCGGCCTGGATCTTCACCGTCGTGAGCCAGCGGTCCGAGGCCGCGCCGATCGACTGCAACATGCCGACGGCCAAGGGCGCCCCCGATCTCAAGCCCGCCGCCCGCAACGACATGTTGAGCGTCTCGCCGGCCGCGCTGCCGTCCTTCCAGGTGGAGGTGGTCAACTCGGCCGCCGCGCGCGGACAGGCCCGCTCGGTGTCCGACGATCTCACCGGTCAGGGCTTCTCCCCCGGCGACCCCGCCTACGGCGACGACCCCGTCTACCCCGATCGCGACCTGCACTGCGTCGCACAGATCCGCTTCGGACCCGCCACCCAGGCGGCGGCCGCCGCGGTGTGGCTGGCCCAACCGTGCGCCCAGCTCGTCAACGACGGACGCTCCGGAACCCAGGTGACGCTCGCCCTCGGCGAGTACTACACCGGCGGCCATCCCAGCCAGGACGTGCAGGCCGCCGTGGAGGCGCTGCGCGCCGTCGACCCGCGGAACCCGAAATCCGGGGTCGACCGCAGCCTCATCGAGGCCGTGCACAACCAGAAGTGCTGAACCGGCGCGCCCGGGGTCACGGCATGGGGTCCCAGCCGCCGGCCGTCCGGATCAGCGTGAACAGGTCGTCGGCGATCCCCGGCGCCGCGGCGATCGTGAGATGACCGTCGGCCGAGCGTGAATCGGCGGACGGAACGACGACGCGGGCGCCGGCCTCCTGGGCGATCAGTCCGCCCGCGGCCCAGTCCCACGGCGACAGTCCGTGCTCGAACTGGGCGTCGACCGCACCCGAGGCGACCATGCACAGATCCAGGGCCGCCGCGCCGACCCGGCGGATGTCGCGGATCCGGGGCAGCAGTTCCGCGAGCAGCCGCCCCTGTTCGCGCCGGCGCCGGGCGTCGTAGGACGTGCCGGTCGCGACCAGCGCCATCGACACCTCGCGCACCGGATTGGCCTGCAGCCGCCGCGTCCCCGACGCCGACGACTCCCACGCACCACCACCGGTGAACGCCCAATAGGTGACCTCGCGGGCCACGTCGACCACCGCACCCGCGACCGACACTCCGTCGATCTGCGCCGCCAGCGACACCGCGTAGGCGGGGATGCCGTACAGGAAGTTGACGGTGCCGTCGATCGGATCGACCACCCAGCGGACACCGGCCGGGGCCCGATCGGCGCCGCCGGCCTCCTCACCCAGGACGGCGTCGCCGGGCCGCTGCCGGGCCAGCAGGTCCCGGATCAGCGACTCGCTCTCGGTGTCGACCACCGTGACCGGATCGGTCGGTGTCGACTTGGTGGTGACCTCCTCGACCGGCTCGGCGGCCGTCTCGCCGGCGTGACCGGTCGGGGCGAACAGTTCCCGGCGCCGTGCGCGCACCCGGTCGGCGGCCGTCTGTGCCACCTCGCGGGCGATCGCGGCCAGGGCCTCGGGCGACGGTGTCGGCGATGGTGTGTTCACGCCGCCGAGTCTAGAGAACGCGCGGCCTCGCGGAGCGGCCCGTAAGCTGAGCCGCATGGCTGACGACACCGCTCCCGGCAAGAATCTGGCGTTCGGCATCGACATCGGCGGTTCCGGTGTCAAAGGCGCCGTCGTGGACCTCGACACCGGCGAGTTCGTCGGCGAACGCTTCCGTGTCGAGACTCCCGACCCGTCGACCCCCGATCTGATCGCGGACGCCGTCCGCGAGGTGGTCGATCACTTCTCGTGGACCGGACCCGTCGGATTGACGGTGCCCGGTGTGGTCGTGAACGGCGTGGTCCGCTCGGTCGGCAACATCGATCAGTCGTGGGTGGGCACCGACACGCAGAAGCTGTTCGGCGACGCACTCGGCGACCGCCGGATCGCGGTCCTCAACGACGCCGACGCCGCCGGGCTGGCCGAACTCCGTTACGGCGACGAGCGCGCCCGAACGGGCCTGGTCATCCTGCTCACGTTCGGCACCGGAATCGGATCGGCACTGCTCTACAACGGCGTGCTGGTGCCCAACAGCGAGCTCGGCCACCTGGAACTGAACGGCAAGATCGTCGAGCGCTCGGCGTCGGCGAAGGCGAAGACGGACCACGACTGGGGCTACCCGAAGTGGTCCAAGAAGGTCTCCAAGGTGCTCCTGCACTTCGAACGCGTCCTCACGCCGGACCTGTTCATCGTCGGCGGCGGGATCAGCAAGGAGGCCGACAAGTGGGTGCCGCACCTGACCAACGCCATGCCGGTGGTTCCGGCACGCCTGCGCAACACCGCCGGTATCGTCGGCGCGGCGATGGCCGTGAACCTCTGACCAGGGTCGTCGCCGTCGCCGGGCGCGCCCGGCGCGCACCGTCCGTTCAGAGTTTCGTTACAATGGAACGCGTCGGTCTCCGCCCGACCGAACGATTCCGACAGAACCAGGCACGACGCCCCCTCTGACGCCGGTCTTCGTCTCCACGAGCATCGGTGTGACGGTGTCGTTCGCCGTCGTCCAGTGTGTGAAAGGTTGTACGTGGCAACCACCAAGTCTGCAGCGGCCAAGGCGTTCGCCAAGGCGCGGGCACTCATCATCGACACACCGAAGACCCCCACCGATTCCGAGAAGGCAGTGACCGAGAAGGCAGTGACCGAACAGGCAGCCCCGGCGAAGAAGGCTCCGGCCAAGACCGCCAAGAAGACCACCGCGACCAAGACGGCTGCCAAGAAGGCTCCCGCCACGAAGGCCACCACCAAGAAGGCGACGGCCGCCGAGGCTCAGGAGCCGGAGGCCGAGTCGACCACCGCGAAGGCGCCGGCGAAGAAGACCGCCGCCAAGAAGACCGCGACCAAGACCGCCGCCAAGAAGGCACCGGCCAAGAAGGCACCGGCCAAGAAGGCGCCGGCCAAGAAGGCGACCGCGAAGAAGGCCGCCGGCAAGAAGGACGAGTCGCCCGCCGGCGAGCCCGACGGTACCGACGAGGATCCGCCGGAGAACCTCGACGACGCCGAGATCGATCTGGCCGACGCCGAACTGGACGTCGACGATGACGACGCCCCCGCCGCCAAGGGCAAGGCTCCCGCGAAGGGCAAGGCCGCCGCCAAGGACGAGGAGCCGAGCGAGAAGACCTCCAGCGACTTCGTCTGGGACGAGGAGGAGTCCGAGGCGCTCCGGCAGGCCCGCAAGGATGCCGAGCTGACCGCGTCCGCCGACTCGGTGCGCGCCTACCTCAAGCAGATCGGCAAGGTCGCCCTGCTGAACGCCGAGGAGGAGGTCGAGCTCGCCAAGCGGATCGAGGCCGGCCTGTTCGCCACCGAGAAGCTGCGCCGGGTGATGGAGTCCGGTGAGAAGCTGTCGGTCGCCGCACGCCGTGACCTGAACTGGATCTCCCGCGACGGCAACCGCGCCAAGAACCACCTGCTCGAGGCGAACCTCCGACTGGTGGTGTCGCTGGCCAAGCGCTACACCGGCCGCGGCATGGCGTTCCTGGACCTGATCCAGGAGGGCAACCTCGGTCTGATCCGCGCGGTCGAGAAGTTCGACTACACCAAGGGCTACAAGTTCTCGACGTACGCCACCTGGTGGATCCGTCAGGCGATCACCCGGGCCATGGCCGACCAGGCGCGCACCATCCGTATCCCGGTGCACATGGTCGAGGTCATCAACAAGCTGGGCCGCATCCAGCGCGAACTCCTTCAGGACCTGGGCCGCGAGCCCACCCCGGAGGAGCTCGCCAAGGAGATGGACATCACGCCCGAGAAGGTCCTCGAGATCCAGCAGTACGCGCGTGAGCCGATCTCGCTGGACCAGACCATCGGCGATGAGGGCGACAGCCAGCTCGGCGACTTCATCGAGGACTCCGAGGCCGTCGTCGCCGTCGACGCCGTCAGCTTCACCCTGCTGCAGGATCAGTTGCAGGACGTCTTGGACACGCTCTCCGAGCGCGAAGCCGGCGTGGTGCGACTGCGCTTCGGCCTGACCGACGGTCAGCCGCGCACCCTGGACGAGATCGGTCAGGTGTACGGCGTGACCCGCGAACGCATCCGCCAGATCGAGTCGAAGACCATGAGCAAGCTCCGTCACCCGAGCCGCTCGCAGGTTCTGCGCGACTACCTGGACTGATCCGCCAAACCCCCAGGTCGCCCAGTGGTGTGCGACACACCCGGGAGACCTGGGGAACAAAGCGGTTGCGCCGAACGTCTGAGACAGTGAGTATCGACGGACCCGCACCGCGGGACGCTCGCACAGGGACGGAGGAAACCATGTCCGACAACGCCACCACCGTTATCGATCCCACCCCGCTGACCAACGCCGATCGCTGCGATCGGTGCGGCGCCGCCGCCAAGGTGCGCGCCACCCTCAACGGGGGCGGCACTCTTCTGTTCTGCCGGCACCACTTCAACGATCACGAGGCTCGCCTCGCCGAGATGGGTGCCGTCCTCAGCGAGTGACCTGACACCCGCGATCGACGAACAAGCCGGGCGGCACGCACAGCGTGCCGCCCGGCTTGTCTCGTCGACGGCTACTTCCAGGTGCGCAGGGCCGCGATGCGCTCTTTGAGCTGATCGGCGGTGGCCATCGCGGTCGGCGGACCGCCCAGCTGGCGCCGCAGCTCACTGTGCACCTGGCCGTGCGGCCGGCCGGTCCGGTGGTGGTGCAGGGCGACGAGCGTGTTCAGTTCCTTGCGCAGCGCGTGCAGGTTCTCCCCCGTGCCGCGTTCGGCGGCGTTCGGGGCGTTCTGGGCGCCCTCGCCGTCGCGGGGACGAACCGTGGAACGTTTCGACACCTGCTGCGCCTGACGCTGCTGCAGCAGGGTGCGCACCTGCTCGGCGTCGAGGAGACCCGGCAGGCCCAGATAGTCCGACTCCTCGTCGGAGCCGACGATGGTCGCAGTGCCGAACGAGGATCCGTCGTAGATCACCTGATCCAGTTCGGCGCTCGCGTGCAATGACTGGAAGGCCGGCTCGTCCTCACCCGGTTCGTCGCCGGTCTTGTTGGCCTCGATGAGGGCGGCGTCGTCGAAGCCGCCGTCGTCGCGGTGCGGTTTGCCGAGCACGTGGTCGCGCTGCGCCTCCAGTTCGCTGGCCAGCTGCAGGAGCACCGGCACCGACGGCAGGAAGACGCTCGCGGTCTCACCCGGCCGCCGTGACCGCACGAAGCGGCCGACGGCCTGGGCGAAGTACAGCGGCGTGGAGGCGTTGGTCGCGTAGACGCCCACCGCCAGGCGCGGCACGTCGACGCCCTCGGACACCATGCGGACCGCGACCATCCATTCGTCGTCGGAGGCCGCGAACTCGGCGATCCGGGAACTGGACTTGGGGTCGTCGGACAGCACCACCGTCGGTGTCGTGCCACTGATGGCGGCGAGCAGTTCGGCGTAGTCGCGGGCGGTCTGCTGATCGGAGGCGATCACCAGCCCGCCGGCATCGGGGACGCCGGAGGCCCGCAGACTCTGCAGACGGCGGTGCGCCGCACTCAGCACCGCCGGGATCCAGTCGCCGTGCGGATCGAGTGCGGTCCGCCAGGCGCGGGCCGTCTGCTCGGCGGACAGCGGCTCGCCGAGGCGGGCGGTGAACTCTTCTCCGGCACTGGTGCGCCAGCTGGCCTGACCCGAGTAGGCCAGGAAGACGACGGGCCGCACGACGCCGTCCCGGAGCGCGTCGGCATAGCCGTAGGCGTGGTCGGGATGCGACCGCAGACCGCCGCCGGGCTCGGGGTCGTAGGTGACGAACGGGATCGGCGAATCGTCGGACCGGAACGGGGTGCCGGTCAGCGACAGCCGCCGCTCGGCATCGGAGAACGCCTCCCGGATGCCGTCGCCCCACGACTTGGCGTCACCGCCGTGGTGGATCTCGTCGAGGATGACCAGGGTGCGCCGCCGGACGGTCCGCTCCCGGTGCAGATACGGGTGCGACGCCACCTGCGCGTAGGTGAGCACCACACCGTCGAAGTCCGAGCTGGTGACGCCCGTCGAGTTCGAGAAGTTCGGGTCCAGGGCGATTCCGACGCGGCCGGCGGCCTGCGCCCACTGATGCTTGAGGTGTTCGGTCGGCGCCACGACGGTCACCTGGTCGACGGTCCGTGCCGCCAGCAGCTCGGAGGCGACCCGCAGTGCGAACGTCGTCTTGCCGGCGCCCGGCGTGGCGACGGCCAGGAAGTCGGTGGGCCGCGCGGTCAGATACTTGGTGAGTGCGCGCCGCTGCCAGGCGCGCAGCGGCGGACCGGTGACGGCCGGCGAGTCGGTGACCTCGGCGGTTCCGGATGCTCCGGTCGGATCGGTCTCGAGGTCAGTCATAACCCGACCGATTCTAGCGGCTCCGGGCGAGCGAGCCCGCTTCGCCGCGCGCCACGCCGCGACCGCCCCCAACCGGTGTCCGCGGGCACTATCCGCCATGCTGGTAGCCATCAGTACCGAGGACGACACCCCGACCGAGAAGACCGCCGGCGACACGCCGGACGGTGCGTCGAGTGTGCTCGGAAAGAGCTGGGAGCTGATCTGGCGGACCATCGTCAAGTCCTGGGACGACGGCATCGTCGGGTGGTCTGCGCAGGCCGCGTTCTGGCAGGCGCTGTCGCTGCCGCCACTACTGCTGGGGGTGCTGGGCAGCCTCGGCTACATCGGCGGCTGGTTCGGGCCGGACACGATGCAGATCATCACCGAGCGGATCATCGCGTTCGCCGGAAACATCTTCACCGAGCAGGTGGTCGACGATCTCATCCGGCCGACGGTGGAGAACGTTCTGGGCCGCGGCCGCGCCGCGGTCATCTCGGTGAGCTTCCTGATGTCCCTGTGGGCGGGCTCGTCGGCGATGTCGTGCTTCGTGGCCGCCACCTGTACCGCGCACGATCAGCATCAGGTGCGTAATCCGGTGTGGCAGCGGATCTTCGCTCTGGTGATCTACGTGTTCTTCCTGATCACCGCGGTGCTGGTGCTCCCGCTGGTGGCGCTGGGCCCCACGTATCTGCGCCGGATCATTCCCCAGGACTGGACGGGCTTCGTCAACCCGCTGATCGACTGGGCGTACTTCCCGTTCGTCGGACTGCTGCTGATCGGCGCACTCGTCCTGCTGTACCGGTTCGCGCTGCCGTACCCGCTGCGCTGGGCGCGGCTGGTGCCGGGCGCGTTCCTGGCCGGGGTCTTCTTCTGGCTGGCGACCTATGTGCTGCGCGCCTACCTGACCGCTCTCGCCAACGTCGGCTACACCTACGGCGCGCTGGCCACGCCGATCGCATTCCTGCTGTTCGGATTCTTCCTCGGCTTCGCGATCGTCGTGGGCGCCGAGTTCAACGCGGCCATCGAGGAACTGTGGCCCACCGAGAACAACGGGGCCGTAGTGCGCACGTGGGTAGCCGAGCAGACCAGTGAGCTCACCGACACACTGCGCCGGCGTGCGATCCGGCGAGAGGATCCGCCTACTTCTTGAGGCGGGCGTGGATCTTCTTGCAGCGCTCGCAGACCGGGGATCCCGGCTTCGGGGACTTGGTGACCGGGAAGACCTCACCGCACAGCGCCACCACATGGTTGCCCATGACGGCGCTCTCGGCGATCTTGTCCTTCTTCACGTAGTGGAAGACCTTCGGTGTGTCGTCGTCGAGTTCTTCCCGTTCGTCGATCTCCGGGCGCTCGATGGTCTTGGTGCTCATGGGTCCATTCTGCCCCGAGTGCGGCACGGGCGAAAGCGCTCGGCGTGGGCGCGTGTGCGCCGGGCCCCGCGAAGTGGGACAGTGGAGACATGAGTGCGACGGGAGACGGTGACGGAACCATTCGGCATCCGGACGCCGACACGTTCCTGATCACCGGCGCGGGCACCAGCCTGGAGGACCAGCACAAGGCCCGCGTCCGGAAATACGTGCTGATCATGAGTTTCCGGATCCCGGCGCTGCTGATCGCCAGTCTCGTCTACGTGACCACCCACAACGCCTGGTGGGCGGTGGGCATCCTGCTGTTCTCCATTCCGCTGCCGTGGATCGCGGTGCTGATCGCCAACGACCGGCCCGCCCGCAAGCGCGGCGAGGTGCAGTACTACAAGTTCGGCGCCGGCCGCACCGTCGGTCCGGCCGAGCTGCCCGCCGAGGCGACCCCGCCGGCCTCGGAGACGGCCCCGGACCGGGTGATCGAGTCCCGCGTCGTCGACGGTGACGTCGAGGATTCCCGCGACTCCTGATTCCTCAGCGACTTCTCAGTCTCAGCGGGAACCTTCGGGCACCCGGACGCGTTGTACGGGGTGAATGCGAGATCCCCTGATCACGATCGACGACGCTGAGGAGGCCGACATGTCCGCCACCACCACAACCCGCCCCCGCCCCACCCCGGAGGATCTGGACGCGCAGTCGCCGTCCGCGGATCTGGTGCGCGTCTATCTCAACGGCATCGGCCGCACCGCCCTGCTCAACGCCGAGCAGGAGGTCGAACTGGCCAAGGCCATCGAGGCCGGCCTCTACGCGAATCACCTGCTGGAGACCCGCAAGCGCATCTCGCCCGCCCGCAAGCGCGACCTGCAGATCCTGGTCCGGCAGGGCGAGCAGGCCCGTGACCATCTGCTCGAGGCCAATCTGCGTCTGGTCGTCTCGCTCGCCAAGCGGTACACCGGCCGCGGCATGCCGCTCCTGGACCTCATCCAGGAGGGCAACCTGGGCCTGATCCGCGCGGTCGAGAAGTTCGACTACGCCAAGGGCTTCAAGTTCTCCACCTACGCCACCTGGTGGATCCGTCAGGCCATCAGCCGCGGCATGGCCGATCAGAGCCGCACCATCCGCCTGCCCGTCCATCTGGTCGAGCAGGTCAACAAGCTGGCCCGGATCCGCCGCGAGCTGCATCAGCAGCTGGGCCGCGAGGCCACCGACGACGAACTGGCCGCCGAGTCGGGGATCCCGGCCGAGAAGATCGCCGACCTGATGGACCACAGCCGTGACCCGGTGAGCCTGGACATGCCGGTCGGCAACGACGAAGAGGCCCCGCTGGGCGACTTCATCGAGGACGCCGAAGCCACTTCGGCGGAGAACGTGGTGATCTCGAGCCTGCTGCACTCGGACATCCGCTCGGTTCTCGGCACCCTCGACGAGCGTGAGCGTGCGGTCATCACCCTGCGCTTCGGTCTCGAGGACGGGCAGCCGCGCACGCTCGACCAGATCGGCCGCGAGTTCGGGCTGTCCCGGGAACGCGTCCGCCAGATCGAGCGCGACGTGATGGGCAAGCTCCGCCAGGGCGACCGCGCGGACAAGCTGCGCGCCTACGCCAGCTGACGCCTCCCCTCAGGGGGAGATCAACCGAGCCGACGCGGCCCGGTATCGGCCAAGGTCGGTACCGGGCCGATCGTGATGCGGGCCCGCAGCACCGAGGCGGCGTTCGCGGAGGCGAGCACCGGGTTGAGTTCCACTCCCCTGATCTCCGGGATCTGATCGACCAGCGCCGACACCCGGAGCAGCAGATCGGAGACGGCGTCGACGTCGGCGGGTTCGTCCCCGCCCAACAGCAGATCCGCCGCCCTCGGCTCGCCGATCAGGTCCCGCGCGTCCTCCACACTCAACGGGATCGCGCGATAGCTGCGGTCACCGAGACGATCGAAGACGGTGCCGGACAGGCCGAACGACATGACGGGCCCGAAGGACGAGGTCTCGGACACCTCGATGCTCAGGCCCAGACCCTTGGGCGCCATCTTCTGCACCTGCAGCACCGAGTCTCCGGTGAGCGCGCTGAGCTCGCTGAACGCGGTCACCACCGAGGTGGCGTCCGACAGGTCCAGGCGGGCGCCGTCCCGGTCCAGGCGGCCGATCCACTCCGGTGAGGTCGCCTTGACCGCGACCGGGAAACCCAGTTCGCGCGCCGCGGCGGACGCCTCGTGCATGGTGTGCACCTCCCGGAACGGCACCACGTCGACGCCGTACCAGCCGAGCAGGGTGGCCGCCTCCGGTGCACTCAGGTCGCGGACGTCCTCGCCCATCGCCTCGCGGACGAAGCTGCGTGCGTGCTCGATGTCGACCCCCGCGAGATCGACCTCGGGAACCTCGGGACGCTCCCGCCACTGCGCGTACCGCCACGACTGCCCGAGGGCGCGCGCCGCGCGTTCCGGTGTCGGATAGGACGGAATGGAGCCGCGCGCCGGCACGCCGGCGTCACCGTCCACCGACAGTCCGTCCGGAATGCCTTCGACGGCCAGGAACGTCGACACCACCGGTTTGGCCGGCTCGCCGGCACGGTCGGCGGCATGGCGGATGGCGCGTGCGTACTCGGCGGCATCGACGGCGACCGGCGGCACGAACACCACGATCACCGAGTCGACGGCCTCGTCGGCGAGCGCCCCGGACACGGCCGCGGCCAGATCGTGCGAGGACACCGTGGGGCCCAGGTCACGCAGCGAGGTGATGTCCAGACCCACGCTGCGGCCGGTGTAGGCCGCCAGGGAGGCGATGACCGACGAGTTGCCGATCACCGCGGTCCGCGGTCCGGCGGGCAGCGGCTGGTAGGCCAGTACGGTGGCGGTGTCGAACAGGTCGGACAGCGAGTCGACCTGCAGCACGCCCGCCTGGGCGAGCAGCATCTGCGCGATCCGGTCGTCGACCGCTCCGTGCCGTTCGCCGTACTCGCCGACCCGGGTCATGGCGCCGCGACCGGACTTGATCGCGACGATCGGCTTGCTCCGGGTCACGCGGCGGGCGATGCGGCTGAACTTGCGCGGGTTACCGAAACTCTCCAGGTAGAGCAGGATCACGTCGGTCGCGTCGTCGGTGTCCCAGTACTGCAGGACGTCGTTGCCCGACACGTCGGCGCGGTTGCCGGCCGAGACGAACGTCGACAGTCCGAGCTGGCGCTGCGCGGCGGTGTCGAGGATGGCGATGCCCAGAGCACCGGACTGGCAGAAGAAGCCCACCCGGCCGTGTGCGGGGATCCGCGGGGCGAGGGTGGCGTTCAGTGCGATCTCCGGGTCGTTGTTGGCGACACCGAGAGCGTTCGGCCCGACCAGCCGCATGCCGTGCGCCCGGACCTGCTCGGCGAGTCCCCGTTCGGCGGCCAGCCCCTCGTCTCCCTGGTCGGAGAAGCCCGAGGACACCACCACCAGGGTCTTGACGCCTTTGGCGAGACAGTCGTCGAGCACGTCGCCCATCTCGGCGGCCGGCACCGCGACCACCGCCAGATCGACCGGGTCGGGGATGTCGCTGACGCTCGCATAGGTGCGGATGCCGCGCACCGCGCGCGCCTGGCCGGGGCCGTTGACCGGGTAGACCGGACCG
Organism: Gordonia sp. (in: high G+C Gram-positive bacteria); assembly: GCF_047600565.1. GTDB lineage: Bacteria > Actinomycetota > Actinomycetes > Mycobacteriales > Mycobacteriaceae > Gordonia. Next base: position 735,421 of record NZ_JASGKN010000001.1, on the reverse strand, counting down.
GTGAAGCCGGCGGCGATGATGTTCTCCAGCAGCACGTGGCCGACCTTCTTCGGGTCGACGGAGGCGCCGATGACCGCCACCGACTGGGGGCGCAGCAGGTTCGCGATGCTGCGGGCCTCCGAGGCGCGTTCGCGCGCGTTGCGCACCGCGGTGAGCGCATCGGTGGGGTCGATGGCGAACTCGACGTGCACCGTGCTGCCGTCGAAGGAACGCTCCACCTGGTAGCCGGCGGCCTTGAAGACGGCCACCATGTTCGGGTTCTCGGACAGCACCTCCGCCTCGAACTCGGTGAATCCGTTCTCCGCGGCGGCGCCGGCCAGATGCTCGAGCAGAATGGGGCCCAGGCCGCGCCCCTGATGGGCATCGGCGACGACGAACGCGACCTCCGCCGAGTGAGGTTTGCCGGCGGACGCCAGCCCTTCGTAGAGCCCCATGGCGATCACCTCGCCGCCCAGCCAGGCGAGGATCGCCACCCGGTTCTTGTAGTCGACGGTGGTCATCCGGACCACCTCGCGCGGCGGCAGCGTCGGGGTGGGCCCGAAGTAGCGCAGGTAGCGGGTGCGTTCGGAGAGGCCCTCGTGGAACTTGACCAGGGCGTCGGCGTCGGCCGGCGTGATCGGCCGCAGGTGCACGACTCCCCCGTCGGTGGCGAGCACGTCGGCCGCCCAGTGCGCCGGGAAGCGCGTGTCGGGCTCAGTCACGAGGGTCCTCCGGGTCCAGTCCGTGCAGCGGGAACACGGCGCGTCGCGTCGCGAGGATCGCACGGTCGGTCTGCTGTTGTGCGGCCGCCGAGATTCCGTCCGGCGGGCTGACGCCATCGTCTCCGGACCACGGCTGGTAATCAACATGACCGTTGTCACCCATCATCGCCACCGGTGGCCGCACGTAGTCCGGGTAGACCAGCGGGGTCAGTTCGGCGGCCGTCTCGAGCCACTTCTCCCCGACCGGCGTGGCCGGATCGACGTCGCGGTCCAGGACGGTCGCGATCAGGTGGGTCCAGGCGCGCGGCACCACGTTGATGGTGCCGTAGCCGCCTCCGCCGACGGCGATGAGACGGCCCTCGCCGTACTTGTCGGCGAGGTCGCGCAGCGCCCGCATCGCCGCCATCTGCCCGTCGACGGTCAAGGAGAGATCGGTCAGCGGATCGGCGACGTGACTGTCCACGCCGACCTGCGCGACGATGATCTGCGGTTTGAACGCCGCCAGCATCGACGGCACCACGGCGTGGAAGGCCCGCAGCCACAATCGGTCGGACGCGCCCGGCATCAACGCCAGATTCACCATCGATCCGGCGGCCTCGCCCTCTCCCACCTCGGTCGGCCAGCCGGTGCCCGGCCACAGCGTGGCCGGATGCTGGTGCACCGACACGGTCAGCACCCGCGGATCGTGCTCGAACATCTTCTGGACGCCGTCGCCGTGATGGGCGTCGACGTCGACGTAGGCGATCCGGTCGTAACCCTGCTCGAGTAGCCAGCTGATCGCGATGGCGCAGTCGTTGTAGATGCAGAAGCCGGCGGCGTGACCGGGCATCGCGTGGTGCATGCCGCCGCCGATGTTGACCGCGCGCCGCACCGCCCCGGAATGCACGGCCTGCGCGGCGGCCAGGCTGCCGCCCACCAGCATCGAGCCCGCCTCGTGCATGCCGGCGAAGACCGGGTTGTCGTCGCTGCCGAGCCCGAACAGTCGCTCGAGCATGGGGCCGGACAGCTGTGCGGTGCCCGATCCGACGGCGCGGACGGCGTCGATGTAGGCGGGCGTGTGCACCCGTTGCAGGACGGTGTCGTCGACGGGCAGCGGCTCGGTGGTGTCGACGCCGTCGAGGACGCCGAGGTCGGTGGCCAGCGCCATGGTCAGTGCCAGCCGGACCGGATTCATGGGGTGGCTGTAAGCCCACTTGTAGTCCATGAACCGGTCGCTCCAGATGACCGCTGCACTCACCGTGTCTCACTTTCCGATGCCACACCCGCACGCTAGTGCCTCGAATGTCACGCTATCCGGGTAACGTGGACTTCGCGTAGGGCATAACGGCCCGTGGGCTCGTGGCGTCGAAAGGACAGCAGGACCGTGAACGATCTTGTCGATACGACAGAGATGTACTTGCGCACGATCTACGACCTCGAAGAGGAAGGGATCGTCCCCCTGCGTGCCCGCATCGCCGAGCGCCTGGATCAGAGCGGCCCGACGGTCTCGCAGACCGTGGCCCGCATGGAACGCGACGGCCTGGTGCGCGTCGCCGGCGACCGGCATCTCGAACTCACCGATACCGGGCGCGCGCTGGCCGTCCAGGTGATGCGCAAGCACCGGCTGGCCGAGCGCCTCCTGGTGGACGTCATCGGCATGCCCTGGGACGAGGTCCACGACGAGGCCTGCCGGTGGGAGCACGTGATGAGCGAGAACGTCGAGCGACGTCTCCTCGAAGTGCTCGACAATCCGACCACCTCGCCGTACGGCAACCCGATTCCGGGTCTCGCCGAGCTCGGTGCCGCCGTTCCCGCCGCACCCGACACCTCGCAGCGTCTGGTCGAACTCGATCAGGGCGAGTCGGCCGTGATCATCCGTCGCATGGCCGAGCACGTGCAGGCCGACCCCGAGCTGCTCGGCGAGCTGCGCGAGGCCGGCGTGGTGCCGAACGCCCGTGTCAACGTGGTGGTGAGCCCCCGGTCGGTCACCATCAGCACGCCGGGCCACGACGGCCTGACCCTGTCGTCGGAGATGGCGCACGCCATCTTCGTCGAGACCGTCTGACCGGCTCCCGTCAGGCGACCGGTCCCCGGATCTGCGGCGGGAGAACCACGCCGAGATCCTCGGCGAGCCGGAACGAATACGTCATCACCTCGGCCAGTCGCGACGGGCGCATGCCGTGGATCAGTGCCGTGTTCAACTGCCTGGCCAGGTTGTAGTCCGGATCCAGATTCAGGGCGTGCCCGATGGCGACCGCTGCGAACGCTCCCTCGCCCGCCAGATACCGGGAATGCCCGAACAGGGTGGCCGCGGCGGCCCCGGCCCGTCCGGGCAGGCCGCGCGCCAGCCGGCACCACAGTCGTTCGGCGTCCTCGCGGAGCTCGGTGACCGCCAGCGCGAGGAGGATGTCCCGGGCGTGAACGGCGCTCAGGGCTTCGGCGAGGCCATCGGCGTCGTCGCAGGAGAGCGGAGTGTCACCGGCGAAGCGGATCCGCGCCAGGACGCGTCGCACCCGTGCCGCGTCTTCGGGGCCCGCCGGAGCCGGCGGAGCCTGCGGCTCCCGGCCGTGGCAGACGTCGTCGTCGCAGTGCGGCAGCGGCGCGAACGCCTCGGCGGAACGGCGCGCCAGGACTCCGTGACCGCCGTAGACAGCCCGCTTGAGGGCCACCGGCGTCAGCATCGGATCGGTCAGCACACCGCGGGGAGCGAGGTCGCCGAGGAACGGTGCCGGCGGGATCAGTTCACCGTGCCGCGGCCGCGGCTGCCAGTGCAGCCGCCAGGGCGCCCCGGTGACGAACCCGGCGAGTACGACGCCGGCCGACAGGCCTCCCGCCTCGGCGAACAGCCGGTCGACGAGTCCGAACAGCGGCAACGGGTCGATCGCCGCCGCCCAGACCCGGTCGTCGACGATCACCGCGACCATCCCGGACACCCCGTACCCGGCCACGATCACGCCCAGATCGGCCAGCTGCGCCCGCAGCGCCGGTGACGGTCCCCCGTCGGCCGTGAGCGTCAGGTCGATCCGCACCGTGGCCGTCAGCGCGTTGCCGTCGTCGAACGCCATCAGGACGAGGGACCGTTCGGGCACGAAGCCGAGGAGCCCGGGGACGGCAGCGAGCAGTGGTTCCGGGTCCAGGACCAGGGCGGAGCCGTCGGGCAGCGGATGCGGCGAGTGCGTCATGACACTCACCGTGCGCGCCGCCGTCCTCGTCGGGCAGGGGCGCCGGACGCCCCTGTGCAGGCCCGGAGGGACCGGTGCCGTCTGTGGATTCGGTGCTGGTGATCGGCGGGGGCGGGGTCTAGCCTGCCCGAGGGCGCCGTCAGTCGCGGTACGCGTTGAGCGCGGCGGACTTCTGCGAGATCCAGTCGACGTAGGCGAGTCCGATCGCCGATGCGATGAACGCCATGTGGATGATCGTCTGCCACATCAGCTTGTCGTTCGCGATGTTCGAGGCGTTGATGAACGACTTCAGCAGGTGGATCGACGAGATGCCGATGATCGACATCGCGAGCTTCACCTTCAGCACGTTCGGATTGACGTGCGAGAGCCATTCCGGCTTGTCCGGATGCTCGTCCATGTCGATCCGGGACACGAACGTCTCGTAGCCGCCGATGATGACCATGATCAGCAGATTCGCGATCATCACGACGTCCACCAGACCCAGGACCAGCAACATGACCTGCGTCTCGTCCCAGTGGTTGAAGTGCTGGACGAGGTGGACGAGTTCCTTCCAGAACACCACGACGTACACCGCCTGGGCGACGATCAGACCGAGGTAGAGCGGTGCCTGCAGCCAGCGGCTGACGAAGATGGCACCGCCGATCACCCGGATGAAGCCGTTGCGGCCGGTCGCCACCCGCTCGACGGGTTCGAGGTCGTCGGTCACCGGCGTCGCCGGGGTCGCGGGTTCGGCGGGGGTCGATTCACTCATAACGGGCGCCAGCCTACCCGTACCGGACATTTCCGGCTCAGGCGCGGCCGAACGCCTTCGTGCGCGCGGCGGCGAACAGGTCTTCCGCCTTCTGCGCCTCGTCCGGCGTCATGGTTCCGCCGGTCCGCCGGTCCTGGACGTAGACGCGGACGTCACCGCCCTGAGCCACCCACTCCTCGATCACGGTCGGCGGCCCCTGATCGCCGGTGGAAGCGAGGGTGCGCCGCAGGTGGACGGTCGGCACCGGATCGGTGGTCTCGGGTCCCTCCACGATGTCGGTGGTGACCGTCTGGGCGCCGGTCGCACCGGTCCGGAAGCTCGCGCAGTCGCGGGCGGCGCCCACGAACTCGTCGAACGACTCGGCGGTCTGCGTGACGGCGGAGGTCAGCGTGCTCATCCCGTCGGTGCCGCCCGGTCCGACCAGGACGACGGCGTTGCCGGTCTGGACTCCGGCGGGCGTGCACCGCGACGGATCCACGTCGCCGCTCAGCGGCCGCAGCGTGATGTCGGCCAGGATCCCCGGAACCTGCGCGGTCGGAATCCGGTTCGCCGGACCGAACGGGAAGTCTCCCGGCGCCAGCGCGCGGCCCGACAGGTCTTCGGGCGTCGACGACGACGAGAAGGCCGAACAACCGGCCAGAACGAGGACCGCGGCGAGGACCGCGATCGCAGAAGCAGCGACACGCATGCCTCGAACTCTGCCACCACCGGTGCCCCGATGCCGGGAATGACGCACCCGTCCCGGGCGTTACATGCATTGAGTGTCCCGATACGGGACAATGAAGCATCCCCACCGATGAAGGGAGAACCCCTATGGACGAGCAGTCGCCCGAGAACCGCTCGCTGTATGAGCTCGAGTTCCCCGGCCCCGCCGTCTCCGGCCCGCAGGGCGACGGACCGGTTCTGGTTCACGCCCTCGAGGGCTACGCCGACGCCGGCCACGCCGTCTCGCTGGCCGCCGGACACCTGCGCGGCGCGCTCGAGTCCGAGCTGGTCGCCACCTTCGATGCCGACGAGCTGATCGACTACCGGTCGCGCCGGCCCACCATCACCTTCAGCGGCGAGAAGTTCACCGATGTGGACATGCCGCAGCTGACGATGCACGCCGTCCGCGACAACGACGGCGTGCCGTTCCTCCTCCTCGGCGGATCCGAGCCGGATCTGCGCTGGGAGCAGTTCACGGCCGCGATCGCCGGTCTGGCCGAGCGGTTCGGTGTCAGCAAGGTGGTCGGTCTGAACTCGATCCCGATGCCGGTGCCGCACACCCGTCCGACGGGGATCATGGCGCACGGCAGCGACACCGAGAGCGCCGGCGATCTGAACCGCTGGGGCAACGAGATGAAGATGCCGGCGAGCGCCTCGATGCTGCTGGAACTGCGGCTGGGCGAGGCCGGATACCCGACGGTCGGCCTGTCGTCGTGCGTCCCGCACTACCTGGCGCAGAACGACTACCCGGATGCGTCTGCCGCGCTGTTGAGCTCGCTGGGCCGCGTCACCGGACTCAACCTGCCGGTGTCCGCCTTGGAGAACGCCGCCACCCGTATGCGGGAGCAGATCGACGAGGAGGTGGCCGGCAACACCGAGATCGGGACCGTGGTGACCGCCCTCGAGCAGCAGTACGACTCCTACATGGAGGCCAAGGCCGGCCGTGAGCTCCTGGCGGCGGACGGCGACCTGCCGTCCGGCGACGAGCTCGGCGCCGAGTTCGAGAAGTTCCTGGCCGAACACGCCGGCGAGTTCGACGACCTCGACGACGGCGGAACGCCCTGAGCGACGCCGCCCCGGACTCCCCGACCCCGCTGACGCCCACCTCCGACGAGGACCTCGCCTTCGAGCGTTTCGTCGGATGGTGGGCCGATCGCGGCATCGACCTGTATCCGCACCAGGAGGAGTCGCTGCTGGAGCTGGTGTCCGGCGACAACGTCATCCTCGCGACCCCGACCGGTTCGGGTAAATCGCTGGTGGCATCCGGCGCCGTCTACTTCGCGCGGTGCCGGGGTGTGCGCGCCTACTACACCGCACCGATCAAGGCGCTGGTCAGTGAGAAGTTCTTCGACCTCTGCAGCCAGTTCGGGGCCGAGAACGTCGGGCTGCTGACCGGCGATGCGAGTGTGAACACCGACGCTCCGATCATCTGTGCCACCGCCGAGATCGTCGCGAACATCGCCCTGCGTGACGGCCCCGACGCGGACATCGGCCTGCTGGTGGCCGATGAGTTCCACTACTACGGCGAAGCCGATCGCGGCTGGGCCTGGCAGGTACCGCTCATCGAGTGCCCGCACACCCAGTTCCTGCTGATGTCCGCGACTCTGGGCGACGTGTCGTTCTTCGTCGACGACCTGACCCGGCGTACCGGGCGACGGACCGTCGAGATCACCGGCGCACAGCGTCCCGTGCCACTCGAGTACCGGTACGCGATGACGCCGATCCACGAGACGATCGAGGAACTCGTGGCGTCCGGCCAGGCGCCCGTGTACGTCGTGCATTTCACGCAGGCGCAGGCCGTCGAGCGGGCCCAGGCACTGCTGTCGGCGACCCTGAGCACCAAGGCGGAGAAGGCCGCCGTCGTGGAGGCGATCGGCGACTTCGACTTCCGCACCGGCTTCGGCCAGACCCTGTCCAAACTGCTGCGCGCCGGCATCGGCGTCCACCATGCCGGCATGCTGCCGCGCTACCGGCGCCTCGTCGAACGACTCGCTCAGGCCGGACTGCTCAAGGTGGTGGCCGGTACCGACACTCTCGGAGTGGGCATCAACGTGCCGATCCGCACGGTGCTGTTCGCCGGGCTCACCAAGTTCGACGGCCACCGGGTGCGCCGCCTGCGGGCCCGCGAGTTCCATCAGATCGCCGGCCGCGCCGGCCGCGCCGGCTTCGATACCGTCGGTTACGTCGTCGCGCAGGCGCCGGAGCACGACGTCGAGAACGCGCGCCTGCTGGCGAAGGCCGGGGACGATCCGAAGAAGCTGCGCAAGATGGTCCGGAAGAAGCCTCCGGAGGGGTTCGTCGGCTGGGGTGAGCAGACGTTCACGACGCTCGTCGACGCCCCGGACGAGCAGTTGCGGTCGCATTTCCGGATGACCACCGCCATGCTCATGGAGGTCCTCGAGCGGTCCGGTGACTGCTTCGCGTCCCTGCGGCATCTGCTCGAGGAGAACCACGAGCCCCGCGCCCGCCAATTGCGCCACATCAAGCACACCATCGCGCTGTACCGCGACCTCGTCGAGACCGGCATCGTCACACGCCGCGATACCCCGGCGGCGGACGGGAAACGCGTGGAGCTGGCGGTCGATCTGCCGGAGAACTTCGCGTTGACCAATCCGCTGTCCGCGTTCGCGGTGGCGGCGTTCGACCTGCTCGATCCGGCCTCGTCGACGTTCACTCTGGACGTCGTGTCCGTGCTCGAGTCGACCCTCGAGGATCCGCGACCGGTCCTGATGGCGCAGCGTAAGGCGGCGCGCGATGCCGCGATCGCCGAGATGAAACTCGACGGCGTCGAGTACGAGGAGCGGATGGAGCGTCTCGAGGAGATCAGCTGGCCGCAGCCGCTGGCCGAGGAGATCGGCTTCGCCTACGAGACGTATCGGCGCGGCCATCCGTGGCTCGCCAACACGCCGCCGTCACCCAAGTCGGTGCTGCGGTACATGCTGGAACGGAAGCTGACGTTCGCCGAGCTCGTCAGCGAGTTCGGCCTGCAGCGCAGCGAGGGCGTGGTGCTGCGGTATCTGACCGACTGCTATCGCGCGCTGCGCAGCGGGCTGCCGATGTCTGCGGTCACCGACGAGATCGAGGACGTGACCGACGATCTGGGCGATCTGATCCGCGGCGTCGACTCCAGCCTGCTCGACGAGTGGGAAGAGCTCACGGCACCAGGGACTTCGGCAGCGGGCTGACCTCCCCGGAGGCCAGCACCAGCTCGGCGATCTCGGCGGCCAGCTCCGTATACGCCGGCCCACGCCCCGACGACTCCCGATAGACCAGCCCGATCCGGCGTCCCGGACGCGGCTTGGTGAACTCGGCGGTATCGAGCTCGCCCGACGCGGTCTCGACGTCGACGGCGGTCCGCGGGATCAGGGTCACCCCCAATCCGCCTTCGACACATTGGACGGCGGTGGTCAGGGAGGCCGCTCGCGTCTGGCGCAGATCCGGGCTCACCCCGGCCGTCTGGCACACTTCGAGCGCCTGGTCGCGCAGGCAGTGGCCTTCGTCGAGCAGCAGCAGCGGCAGATCCGCGAGCATGGACGGGGCCAGCTTCTGGCGGCCCGCCAGCGGGTGCGCGGCGGGGAGCGCGAGAACGAAGTCCTCGTCGTACATGCCGATCTCGCCGAGACCCGGCGCGTTGGTCGGCAACGCCAGCACTGCGGCGTCGAGGGAACCTTCCCGCAACTGGTCGAGCAGCCGGCCGGTCTGGTCCTCCACCACCCGCAATTCGAGATCCGGATGTCGGTGGCCCAGTCCGCGCAGCACAGCGGGAAGGATGTACGGGGCGATCGTCGGAATCAGGCCGAGACGCAGACTCCCGCTGAGCGGATCACCGCCGCCGGCCGCTTCCGCGAGGACGTTGTCGACGGCGTCGCACACGGCCATCGCCGACGGAAGCAGGCGGCGGCCTTCGGCGGTGAGCATCACCCGGCGCGTCGTACGTTCCACCAGTTGGAGCCCGAGGCCCGCCTCGAGACCGGCGAGAGCCTGGGACAGCGACGGCTGGCTGACGCCGACCTCGTCGGCGGCCATGCCGAAGTGCAGCTTCTTCGCGACGGCGACGAAGGCCCGGAGACCGCCGATGGAGGGCTGATAACTCTGATCGACCATGCCTATGAATGTACACCGACCAAATGGGAATCGTGCGGACATCTACCACTTCCAGCGACGATGCCGATTCGTCACCCAGAGGGCCTTCTATGCAGTTCAGGGCATAAAGTCCCGGTTCCCACAATCGATAACTATCATAGGTGTTATCGATCAATAGAGTGCGTGTCATCACGTTTGTTTTTCACCATGTGTACGGCAGAATGGTTGTTACCACCGGGTAGCACCGCCCGGTACGACTACACAGTTGAACCACAACAAGGAGTGAGTGACATGGCGCTGCTGACCATCGGCGATCAGTTCCCCGAGTACAACCTGACTGCTGTCATCGGCGGTGACCTGTCGAAGGTCGACGCTCAGCAGCCGGACGACTACTTCACCACCGTCACCAGTGACGACTACAAGGGTCAGTGGCGCATCGTGTTCTTCTGGCCGAAGGACTTCACCTTCGTCTGCCCGACCGAGATCGCCGCCTTCGGCAAGCTGAACGACGAGTTCGCCGACCGCGACGCCCAGGTCCTCGGCGTGTCCGTCGACAACGAGTTCGTCCACTTCCAGTGGCGTGCGCAGCACGAGGACCTCAAGACCCTTCCCTTCCCGATGCTCTCGGACCTCAAGCGTGAGCTGGTCGAGGCCACCGGCGTTCTGAACGCCGACGGCGTCGCCGACCGTGCCACCTTCATCATCGACCCGAACAACGAGATCCAGTTCGTGTCGGTCACCGCCGGCAGCGTCGGCCGCAACGTCGACGAGGTCCTCCGCGTCCTCGACGCCCTCCAGTCCGACGAGCTGTGCGCCTGCAACTGGAAGAAGGGTGACCCGACCATCGACGCCGGCGAGCTGCTCAACGAGGCCGTCTGACGATGAGCATCGACAACCTCAAGGACGCCCTTCCCGACTACGCGAAGGACCTCAAGCTCAACCTCGGTTCGCTGAGCCGCACGACGGCTCTCGACGAGGAGCAGCTGTGGGGCACCCTGCTCGCCACGGCGGCCGCCACGCGCAACGCCACCGTGCTGAAGGAGATCGCCGACGAGGCCGCCGACAACCTGTCGGAGGAGGCCTACAACGCCGCCCTCGGTGCCGCCTCGATCATGGGCATGAACAACGTGTTCTACCGTGGCCGCGGCTACCTCGACGGCCGGTACGACGACCAGCGTGTCGGCCTGCGGATGAACATCATCGGCAACCCCGGCGTGGAGAAGAAGAACTTCGAGCTGTGGTCGATGGCCGTCTCGGCCATCAACGGCTGCGAGCACTGCGTCGGCGCCCACGAGGCCGTCGTGCGCGAGGCCGGTCTCGACAAGGAGGCCGTGTTCGAGGCCCTCAAGACCGCGTCGATCGTCCAGGGAGTCGGTCAGGCGATCACCATCGCCGAGGCGCTCAACTGAATTGAGACGTCAGGGCACCAACCCTGAACCGCAACGTGCCCCGTCCGGCGATCCCGGACGGGGCACAGTGCATCTCGCTCACGGGGGGCAGCCCGCTCACGGGGGCGGGTTCAGGACAAGGCGGCGGCGAAGCGGCTCGCGAGCTCGTCGACCTCGTCGGTGCCCATGACGAAGGCCGGAGACACCTGCAGGGCGCCCTGACCGGCTGCACGGGTGGCGACACCCTGTTCGCGAAGCTTCAGGACCATCGCGGGGGCGGTGGCCGGGTCGGCGAGCTGGACGGCGGTGACGGCGCCGAGCCCGGTGCGGACCTCGGAGACCGCATCCAGGTCGGCGAGCGGAGCGAAGGCCTTCGCCAGGTCGCCTTCCAGGCGCGCCGCCTCACCCAGCAGGTTTTCGCGCTCGAGGATGTCGAAGTTGGCCATCGCCGCCGCAGCCGCACCGTTGTGGCCGCCGTAGGTGTAGCCGTGACGCCACCAGACGCCGCCGGCGAAGAAGGGCTCGGCGATGTGCGGTGCGGCGATCATCGCGCCCATCGGCACGTAGCCGCTGGTCAGGCCCTTCGCGGACGTGATCATGTCGGGTGCGAGGTCGAATCGGCCGGACGCGAACCACTCACCGGCGCCGATACGGCCGTAGCCGGTGACGACCTCGTCGGCGACGAACAGGACGTCGTGGTCGCGGCAGATCTCCCGCACCTCACGCAGGTAGCCGTCCGGCGGCAGGTAGACGCCACCGGCGCCGATGATCGGCTCGGCGAAGAACGCGGCGATGTTGTCGGCGCCGATCCGCTCGATCAGGCCCAGCAGACTCTTCGCATCGTCCCAGTCGACCGTCTCGGTGTCGGGCATGAAGGTCTCCCCGTAGCCCTCCTTGTTCGGTGCGATGCCCGCCAGCGACGTGCCGGCGACGTGCATGCCGTGGTAGGCCTTGCTGCGGCCGACGACGATCTTCTTCTCCGGCCGCCCCTGCTCCACCCAGTACCGGCGGGCCAGTTTGACCGCCGTCTCCACCGAGTCGCTGCCGCCGGAGGTGAACATCACCTTGGATCCGGGCACCGGGGCCTTCTCGGCCAGGCGCTCGGCGAGCGCGATGGTCACGTCCGAGGCGTAGTCGCCGAAGTTCGAGAAGTGCGCCACCGTGGACAGCTGCTTGGCGACCGCGTCGGCGATCTCGGTGCGTCCGTGGCCGACGTTGGTGAACCACAGGCCCGCGGTCGCATCCAGGTATTCGTTGCCGTCGGCGTCGTAGACCTTGGTGCCTTCACCCTTGGTGATGACGAACGGTCCGGACGCGGTGACCGCGCCCATGTCGGCGAAGCCGTGCCAGAGAGAAGAAGCCATGCACTCAATATGACATGTCAGCCGCCACTCGGCGTGTCTGGGGGCGACCAGTAACCACGCATCAGTTCCGTCGCCCACGGGGGCTGCCGCAACCGGCCACGCGGCCCGAACTCCGTCATGTACGGCTTCACGTCCACCACGGGTGTGCCGTCCACCGCATCCAGGCCTTCGACCTCGATCGTCAGATCGTGCACTCGGAGCAGGCGGCACACCGAGACTCCGAGGCGGTTGGGCCGGTTCTTACCCCGTTGCGCGAAGATCCCGACCGACGGCCAGTCCATATTGCCGCGCGGACGACGTGCGCCGTACTCGATCTTCTCCGTCGACACCCGGTCGAAGAAGTAGACGACCTCCACATGACTGAAGCTGTCGAGCTCTCGCAGAGCGTCTGGCGTGAACCGGTCGCCGTCGAGGGTGATGCACGCGGTCTCCGCGTCCCATCCGTCATCGGTCACCTCACTGCGACTGCTGTGCACGGAGCCGATCGGTGTCAGGGTGATGTCCACCCGGCCAGTATCGCACCGCGATCAACTGCGGAAGCGGTCCTTCAGACGCGGATCCTGCTCCCACCACAGCCCGGTCGGGTCGGCATCGCCTGCGGCGGCGGAGTCGTCGATCAGTCCGTCGACCCGCTGCTGGGTCCGGGCGTCCTCACGGCGCAGCGCGGTCATCAGGATGATCAGGAACGGGATGCCGATGACGTCGGCGAGGATCCACAGCATCCCGGCACCGACCGTCTGCGACAGCCGCAGCTGATCGTGATCGGTGTAGCCCCGGCCGGCGTAGTAGCCGACGTACAGGATCGGCGCGAACCACACGACGATGCCGAGGATGCCGTCGCCGATGGATTCGACCACCGTCACCATCAGCGACAGTCCCTGCGGCCACCGGCGCGGTACCGGATCGGCCTGGATCCGCGTCCAGAAGTAGACGCATCCGAGGAGAAGCAGGACCACCCGGGTGACGACGTCCAGCCCGGGGTGACGCATCGCCGCCACATTCCATCCGGTGAAGAACAGTGCCCACGGAGCCGCCAGCAGCAGGCCGGACACGACGACCGGGTGGGTCAGTGCCCGCACGGTGCCGCTGGACAGGACCGCGATCGCCTCACCGACCCGGGCGACGGGCAACGCCTGGCCCAGCACCGTCAACGGCGTGCCCGACGCCAGCGCCAGCGGAACCAGATACAGCAGGACGGTGACCTGCAGAGCCCGCACCCAGAACAGATCAGCCGCATAGTGCGCCACCGGTCCGCAGCTCAGAACCAGCAGGACCAGGCAGCCCGACTGGAACGACACCCGCCGCGCCCACGGGACCGCCCCACCGCGTCGGCGCCGGCGGCTCGCGAACAGATACGCCGCCGACAGCAGCACGGCGACGACGCCGAGCGGGTCGACGGTCCAGTCGCTCACCCAGGCGGAGGCGGGAACGGTGATGCTCACCCCGGCGACCGTACGCCGATCGGCACGCACCTCGGCGGCCCGGGACGCGACGATAGACTCGGAGGATCATGACCGGGCCCACCCTCACCTTTCCACCGGAGCTTCCGGTCAGCGCCTGCCGCGACGAGATCGCCGAGGCGATCGAGAAGCATCAGGTGGTGGTGATCGCCGGTGAGACCGGGTCCGGCAAGACCACGCAGTTGCCGAAGATCTGTCTCTCGATCGGCCGCACCTCCATCGGGCACACGCAGCCCAGGCGTATCGCCGCGACCTCGGTGGCGCGCCGGATCGCCGATGAGACGAACACCGAGATCGGCGACCTGGTCGGCTACAGCGTCCGCTTCTCCGACGAGACGAGTGCACAGACACGGATCAAGGTGATGACCGACGGCATCCTGCTGCGTGAGATCACCGGTGATCCCCTCCTGCGCCGGTACGACACGATCATCATCGACGAGGCCCACGAACGCAGTCTCAACATCGACTTCCTTCTCGGCTATCTCAAACGGCTCCTGCCCCGGCGCCCCGATCTCAAGCTGATCATCACCTCGGCCACCATCGAGCCGGATCGGTTCGCGAAACACTTCGCGAACCCCGACGACGAGGTCCCGATCCTCGAGGTCTCCGGCCGGACCTATCCGGTCGAGATCCGGTACCGGCCCCTCGATCACGACGACGCCGACTCCGGCGATCTCGACCAGATCGCCGCCATCGACGCGGCCGTCACCGAACTGTGGACCGGCGCCGGGCGCGGCGACATCCTGGTCTTCCTGCCCACCGAACGGGACATCCGCGACACCGCCGATGCCCTGCGGCGCCGGCACAGCGAAGCGGAGGTCGTTCCGTTGTACGCGCGGCTGTCGGTGTCCGAGCAGCAGAAGATCTTCACGCCCTCCGACGGGCGGCGGATCGTGCTGGCCACCAACGTCGCCGAGACGTCCCTGACGGTGCCGGGTATCCGCTACGTGATCGACACCGGTACCGCCCGCATCTCGCGCTATTCGACACGCACCAAGGTCACGCGCCTGCCGATCGAGAAGGTCTCCCAGGCCAGCGCACGTCAGCGTGCCGGCCGTTGCGGTCGCGTCGCACCCGGAATCTGCATCCGCCTGTATTCGGAGGACGACTTCGATGCGCGCCCCGAATACACCGATCCGGAGATTCTGCGCACCAACCTGGCCGCCGTCATCCTCTCGATGATCTCGCTGCGCCTCGGCGACGTGGCCGACTTCCCGTTCGTGCAGCCTCCGGAGGCGCGGGCCGTCAAGGACGGCATGGCCTTGCTCTCCGAGCTCGGAGCGGTGACCGGCATCGACTCGGCCGACGCCCGCCTCACTCCGGTCGGCACCAGCCTGGCCCGGTTGCCGATCGATCCGCGCCTCGGTCGGATGCTGGTCGCCGGACGGGACAACGGCTGCCTGGACGACATGCTGGTGATCGTCGCCGCCCTCTCGCTCCCCGACGTCCGGGAGTTTCCGGCCGACAGACGCGAGGCCGCGCAGGCCGCACATCGCGAGTACGCCGTCCCCGGTTCGGAGTTCCTCAGCCGCCTGCGGCTCTGGCAGCACCTCCAGGACACCCGGGACGACCTGTCCGGGAACCGGTTCCGGCGCTGGTGCTCGGACAACTACCTCCACTATCTGCGTATCCGCGAATGGTGGGACCTGCATCGTCAGTTGCGGCGCACCGTCAAGGATCTCAAGTGGACGGTCTCATCGAGCGGAGGGTCCGGCGACGCCGACGCGATCCATCGCAGTGTCCTCGCCGGGCTGCTCACCAACATCGGTGCCAAGCAAGGCGACACGAAGGAGTTTCTCGGCACCCGGGGAACCCGGTTCCTGCTCTTCCCGGGCTCGGAACTGGCCAAGAAGCCGCCGGCGTTCGTGATGGCGGCCGAGCTGATCGAGACCTCTCGGTTGTTCGCGCACACCGTGGCCGCGATCGACCCGGAGTGGGTCGAGCAGATCGCTCCCGACCTGGTCACCCGCACCTACAGCGAGCCGGCGTGGTCGTCGCGCCGGGGCGCGGTGATGGCGAACGAGAAGGTCAGCCTCTACGGTGTGCCGCTGGTGGCCGCACGCCGCGTCAACTACGGGCAGATCGATCCCGTCGCGTCGCGCGAGATCTTCATCCAGGCCGCTCTCGTGGAGGGTCGCTGGCGGACTCGGCACGAGTTCTACGCCCACAACGCACGTCTGCTCCAGGACGCCGAGGACCTCGAACACCGTGCGCGCCGCAACCTCCGCCTGTCCGACCAGGACCTGTTCGACTTCTACGACGCGCGCATCGGCCCGAACGTGGTCTCCACCCGCCACTTCGACTCGTGGTGGAAGAAGGAGAGCCGGACGAACCCGACGCTGCTGCATCTGGACGACGCCGGCAGCGACGCACCCGATGTGCCGGTGGCCGCGGACTTTCCGCCCGCCTGGCAGCAGGGTCAGACACGTCTTGAGCTCCGCTACCACTTCGAACCGGGTGTCCGGGACGACGGCGTGACGGTTCTCATCCCGCGCCCCCTGCTCGACCACGTCCATGCCGGCGGCTTCGACTGGCTGGTGCCGGGTCTGCGGTCCGAACTGGCGACCGCTCTGATCAAGTCGTTGCCGAAGGGTCTGCGCAAGTCGATGTCCCCGGCACAGCGATACGCCGACCTCGCACTGTCGGGGCTCACTCCGCGATCCGAGCCGTTGCGCACCGGTCTGGCTCGCGAGCTCTCGAGGATCACCCGTATATCCCTGGCTCCCTCCGATTTCCGCGCGGACCAGTTGCCGGCGCACCTGCGCATGCACTTCGCGGTCGTCGATGAGAAGGGCGAGATCATCGCCCGGGACGATCGGCTCGATGCGCTGCGTGACGCGCTCGGCGGGGGCGAGCGTCCCGCGACGGCGGCGCCGATGCACACCGCGTGGACGGCCGACGGCATCGGCGTGCTGCCCGACAGCGTCGACGAGGTGGTCGCGGGGCAGCAGGTGGTCACGTTCCCGACACTGGAAGACTTCCCCGACGGCGTCCGGGTGGTGAGCGTGACCGGACCCGCCGCCCGCGACGCCGGAATCCGCGCCGGCGTCCAGCGGCTCCTGGAACTGTCCATCGCCCCGCTGAACCGCAAGATCGCGTCGAATCTGCCCCCGGTCAAGCGGCTCGCACTCAGCCAGAGCCCGTACCGCCGCGACGACGATCTGTTCGCCGACTGCACCCGGCGCGCCATCGCCGACGCCCTGGAGGCCGAGCCGGACGTCGCCGGGATCCGTACGCCGAAGCAGTTCGCGGCGTTGGCCGAACGGCTCTCCCCTCGGGTACGCGCCGCGGCCCCCGACTACTTCGATCTGGCGGTCGAGGCCCTCGGTGAGTCCTCCGCGGTGCGCCGCGCGGTCGACGACCACAGCGGCACCCTGGCCGCCGACGACGTCGCCGACCAGCTCGCCGACCTGATCTTCGACGGATTCGTCGGGGTCACGCCGCTGCGGCGAATGCGGAGTCTGCCGCGGTATCTGACCGCCGCACGCCTCCGGCTGGAGGCACTGCCGGGTTCCGCGGACCGGGACCGCGCCGGAACCGACGCCGTGGACCGGGTGATCACCCACTGGAATCAGCGCTTGACCCAGGTCCCGGACAGTCGTCAGGACGCCCTCAACGAGCAGGCACACTGGATGGTCGAGGAGTTGCGGGTGAGTCTGTTCGCTCAGCAGTTGGGAACCGACGGACCGGTGTCGGAGAAACGTGTGCTCAAGGCGCTGGACGCCTTCAGCTGATCGGCACCTCGCGGGCCTGGCGGTCCTTGCGGAGATCATCGATCTCACGCTGGAAGTCGTCGGCCGACTCGAACGACCGATACACCGACGCGAAGCGCAGGTAGGCGACCTCATCGAGATCGCGCAGCGGACCCAGGATGGCCAGACCCACTTCGTTGCTCGGAACCTCGGCCGAGCCGGACGCGCGCACGGTGTCCTCCACGGCCTCGGCGAGCTTGGCGAGCTTGTCCTCGTCGACCTGCCGGCCCTGGCACGCGCGGCGCACGCCCTTCATCACCTTCTCGCGACTGAACGGCTCGGTGACACCGTTGCGCTTGACCACGGCGAGCACCGCGGATTCCACGGTCGTGAAGCGTCGTCCGCATTCGGCGCACGCCCGGCGGCGTCGGATCGAGAGGCCGTCGTCGGAGGCACGTGAATCGACCACTCGGGTGTCTTCGTTCTTGCAGAACGGGCAGCGCATGCCCCCACGATACCCGGCGCACCCGGGCACCGATCGCAGGCGGTTCACCGGTAGTCCGGCACCACGAGGGCCTGTCCCGGACGCAGTCCGGCGGTCTGGAGGTCGTTGAGGTCGCGGACCGTCTCGATCACCGTGGCGGCCGGCAGCTCCGGCGCGATCCGCTGAGCCAGCGACGTCAGCGACTCGCCGCTGCGGACGTGCACCACCTGCGTGGCCGCGGGCGCACCGGTCGCCGCCTTCTCGTAGCCGTTGCCGACCACGGTGAAGAAGCCGACCAGCACCGCCAGACCGAGGCCGGCGAGGAGGCCGAGCGCCCAGGCCCGCCGACGGGTGACGACGGCGGCCGACGGCCGTTCGACTCCGTTCGAACGCAGACCCGGCTCGCCCGCAGTGTTCGACGTCTCCGTTCGAACATCCGAACGGTTCCGCGTCGTCTCCACCAGGCCACGCCGATGGGTGCGGGGGCTGCGTCCGGTCGGACGGCAGTCCGTCGCCGGCACCGCCGGGGTGCGCGGACGACGCGGCGTCACGATGGGAACATCGCAGGTCATCACGTTCTCCGGCGCCACGGCAGCACGGTTCGGCTTGCGGTTCGGGCGGCGGATCTCCAGCAGCTCGGTCATCACGATCTCCATTCGTTCGTCTGTTCGAAGAACCTATGTTCGATAGTTAACACCACACCTCCGACAAAGTCAGCAACACGTCGAACAAATGTTTGATTTCTGTGACCTAGTCGACTAACTTGGGGATCACCGAACCGAAAGGAACCGCGATGGACCGGACACCGGATAGCAGTTCGCACGGCAGCTCGCACGACTTCTCCGAGGCGTCGACCGCGACACTCGAGGCGTCGCTCACCGATCGCCAGCGCGAGGTGCTGGAGTTCATCCGCGCCTCCGTGCGTGAGCGCGGCTATCCGCCGAGCATCCGCGAGATCGGTGAAGCCGTCGGCCTCACGTCCACCTCATCGGTGGCACATCAGCTGCGCACGCTCGAACGACGCGGTCTGCTCAAGCGGGATCCGCATCGTCCGCGCGCGGTGAACGTCCGCGACGATCAGCGGACACCGCCGACCGGCGGCGCGGCCCTGGCCGAACCGGACGAGCAGATGCCCTCGCCGGCCTACGTTCCCGTGCTCGGCCGGATCGCCGCCGGTGGCCCGATCCTGGCCGAGGAGGCCGTGGAGGACGTGTTCCCGCTGCCCAAGGAACTGGTCGGCGAAGGATCGCTGTTCCTGCTGCGCGTGGTCGGCGAGTCGATGATCGACGCCGCCATCTGCGACGGCGACTGGGTGGTGGTCCGTCAGCAGAACGTGGCCGAGAACGGCGACATCGTCGCGGCGATGATCGACGGCGAGGCGACGGTCAAGACGTTCAAGCGCAAGGACGGCCACGTGTGGCTGATGCCGCACAACGAGCACTTCTCCCCCATCCCCGGTGACGACGCCGCCGTTCTGGGCAAGGTCGTGACGGTGATGCGGCGCGTCTAGCCGCCCAGTACCGCCCGCGCGGCGTCGCGGGCGGCGGCCGGGCTGGTCGCCGCGAGTGCGGCCGCAGCGGCCTGCGTGCACTGATCGAGGGTCACCGTGCTCAGTTTCAGACCTACCGCCGGGGCGGCTTTGGGCGCGGCGGACAGCGAGGTCACCCCGAGTCCGACGAGGACGCAGGCCAGGTTCGGATCGGCTGCGGCCTCACCGCACACGCCCACCTGCTTGTTCTGATCGGCGCCTGCGGCACCGACGCGTTCGATCAGGGCGAGGACGGCCGGCTGCCACGGGTCGGTGAGCGCGGCCAGTTCCGGCGACATCCGGTCCGCCGCCATCGTGTACTGGGTCAGGTCGTTGGTGCCGATGGACACGAAGTCCACCTGGTCGAGGATCGCCGACGCGTTGACCGCCGCCGACGGCACTTCGACCATCACCCCGGGAACCAGTCCACGGGCGCGGACCATCGCCGCGAACTCGGCGGCCTCGTCGACGGTCGCGATCATCGGCGCCATCACCCACGGAACCGCCTCGGCGCCCTGTGCAGCGGCCTGCAGCGCATCGAGCTGGTGTTCCCGGATCTCGGGGTGGTCGAGGGCAATGCGGTTGCCGCGCACGCCCATCGCAGGGTTGGCCTCGTCCGGATGCGTCACGAACTTCAGCGGCTTGTCCGAGCCCGCGTCCAGGGTCCGGATCACCACCTTCTGTCCGCTGAACGCGTCGATGACCTCGCGGTAGAGGGTGGTCTGCTCCTCGACGGACGGTTCGTCCGGGCGGTCGAGGAAGGCGAGCTCGGTGCGGAAGAGGCCGACACCCTCCAGGATTCCCGGCTCGGCGGCGGTCCGCGCCGAGGCCCCGTCGGCGACGTTCGCCAGGATGAGGACCGGGTGACCGTCGGCGGTCCGGCCCGGGCCGCGCCAGTCGGCCGCAGCCTGCGCCTGGCGACGGGCGTCGTCGACCGCGCCGGCGATCTTCTCCGGATCCGGTTCGGCACCGACCACACCGCGGGTGCCGTCGACGAAGGCCGGCACCCCGGTCGCGATGCGGTCCAGGTCGGCCACGGCCACCACACACGGGATCCCGAGTTGGCGCGCGATGATCGCGGTGTGACTGGTCGGCCCGCCGAGACGGGTGGCGAGCGCGATCACGACCGCCGGGTCGAGTCCGGCGGTGTCGGCGGGTGCGAGGTCGTCGGCGCACACGATGGACGGGACGTCGGGGTTCGGGATCCCCGGTTCGGGCAGGCCGAGGAGCTCGGACATCACCCGATCGCGCACGTCGTACAGATCCGTGACCCGCTCGGCGAAGAGCCCACCGGCCTGACGGAACTGGTCGGCGAACTGATCGATGGCGCCGGCGACGGCGGCCGGGGCGGGCGTGCCGCCGTCGATCAGCTTCTTGGCGGCGCGCGTCCAGCCGCGGTCCTTGGCGAGCGACGAGGTCGCGGCGAGCACCTCGGCCGAGGCTCCGGTGCTCTTGGACGCGCGGTCGGACAGACGCCCCGCCACGGTGGCCGAGGCGGCGTCCACCCGCTCCTTCTCCGCGTCGCGCTGATCCTCCGGCACGTCCGCCGCGCCGGCGACGTCGAAGTCCGGACGGTCTCCGGGTCTGATCACCGGGCCGTAGGCGAGGCCGTCGACCACCGCTGTACCGGTCACCACCGTCGTGGCGCCGAAGTCGTTCTCGTCGGTGCTTGTCATCGCTCCACCCTCGCTCATGTGACAGAGATTACTGAAAGCTCTTGACCAGTCAACACAGACACAGGTAAACAAAGACATAACCAAAGGTTCGCGGACCCGTGTCGCGCTCCTCCGAACACTACTCAGGACGGCGTCGTGTACGCAGAGGAACGCCAGCAGGCCATCGCCGACGAGGTCCGCGCTCGCGGCCGCGTTTCGGTCGCGGACCTGGCTGTTCGCTTCGACGTCACCGGAGAGACGGTGCGCCGTGATCTGGGTCTGCTCGCCCGCGCCGGTGTGCTGCAACGCGTGCACGGCGGGGCCGTCCGGCCGGATGTGGGATCGGTCGCGGTCGAAGCGGATCTGACCGAACGTGAACTCACCTGGCACGACGAGAAGGTCGCCATCGGCGCGGCCGCGCAACGCCTTCTGCCACCGTCGGGCGGCTCGGTCCTGTTCGACGCCGGAACCACCACCTACCAGGCGGCGGCCGCCGTCACCGGTGACCGGGAACTGAACGTGGTGACCAACGCCGTACCGATCGCCGCCGAACTGTCCCGTCTGCCGTCGTGCGAGGTGGTCCTCACCGGCGGCCGGATCCGCGGCAAGACCCAGGCCGCCGTCGGGCCCGACACCGTCGCGGCCCTGGCCCGGCTCCGGGTGTCCGTCGCGTTCATCGGCACCAACGGATTCAGTCTGCAGCACGGGCTGTCGACGCCCGACCCCGACGAAGCGGCCGCCAAACGCGCGATGATCGGCGCCGCCAACCACGTCGTGGTGCTCGCCGACTCGACCAAGATCAACCGGGAGGACCTCGTGAGTTTCGGCACGCTGCCCGACATCGGGACGCTGGTCACCGACGCCGGCATCGACCCCGCGTTCGCCGCGCAGCTGCGCGCACACGACATCGAGGTGGTGATCGCATGATCGTCACCGTCACCGCCAACCCCAGCATCGACCGCACGATCCAGCTCGAGGGCCCGCTGACCCGGGGCGCGGTGCTGCGAGCCGCGTCTGTGACCGATCAGCCGGGCGGCAAGGGCATCAACGTCGCCCGGGTGGTGACCGGAGCCGGTCTCGACGCGCTCGCGCTCCTGCCCGCCCGCACCGGAGACCCGCTGCTGACCCGTCTCGATGCGGCGGGACTGCCCTACCGCACGGTGGAACTCGACGACGACGTGCGCACCAACATCACTCTCGCCGAACCCGACGGCACCACCACCAAGGTCAACGAGCCCGGCGCCGCACTGACCGCCGACCGCATCGACGCCCTGGCCGACCTGGTACTCGACGCAGCGGCCGGAGCCCGATGGGTGGCCCTGTGCGGTTCGATTCCGCCCGGCATGCACGACGACTGGTACGCCGTCCTCACCGACCGTCTGCACCGCGCGGGACTCCAGGTGGCCGCCGACACCTCCGGTGCACCGCTCGCCGCACTCGGCGAGGCGCGTGCGGATCTGCTGAAGCCGAACGCCGTCGAGCTCGCCGGGCTCACCGGCCAGGACGGCGACGCGATGGAGGCCGCGGCGGCGGCCGGCGACCCCGCGCCCGCCGCGGCCGCCGCACAGGCCCTCGCCGACCGCACCGGGGGTGAAGTCCTCACGACCCTCGGCGGTGCCGGCGCCCTGCTCACCACTCCGGACGGCACCTGGCAGGCGTTCGCGCCGCCGGTGACGGTCCGCAGCACCGTCGGAGCCGGCGATTCGTCGCTCGCCGGCTACCTGATCGCCTCGCTGCGCGGCGACGGCCCCGACGAGCGGCTGCGCACCGCGGTCGCCTACGGCTCGGCGGCCGCAGCACTGCCCGGAACCACCCCGCCCGATCCCCACCACCTCGACCTGGCCGGCACCACCGTGCGCCGACTGTCCTGACCGCCGGAGACAAAGGAGTCACCATGCCGGACCCGATCATCACACCCGACCTCGTCCTCCTGGACGTCGACGCCGGTGACGACGCCACCGCCGTCATCAACCGGCTCGCCGACACCCTCGGTGACCACGGCCGTTGCAGCGATCCCGCTCAGCTGGCCGGCGCCGCACTCGAACGCGAGGCCAAATCACCGACCGGACTTCCCAGCGGCCTGGCCATTCCGCATGCGCGCGTCGACTCGGTGCCGACCGCTTCGCTCGGCATGGCCCGACTGTCGAAGAAGGTGGACTTCTCCGGACCGGACGGGCCGGCCGATCTGGTGTTCCTGATCGCCGCCCCGGCCGATGGCGGATCCGCGCACATGAAGCTGCTGAGTTCGCTGGCTCGGTCCCTGGTCAAGCCCGATTTCGTACAGGCGCTGCGCGACGCGCCCGATGCGCAGACCGTCGTCGACCTGGTCGGCGAGGCCGTCGATCCGCAATCCGCGAAGGACACGTCCACCGCCACGTCGGCCGCTGCCACGTCGTCCGCCGCCGCGACTGCGGCCACCACCGGCGATACCCCCGCCGGCGCCCGCAGCATCCTGGCGATCACCGCGTGCCCGACCGGTATCGCCCACACCTACATGGCCGCCGACGCACTGAAGCTGGCGGCCGAGAAGGCCAGGGTCGGATTCGCCGTCGAAACGCAGGGTTCGTCGGGTACCACACCGTTCACCGCCCAGGAGATCGCCGATGCCGACGCCGTCATCTTCGCCACCGACGTGGGGGTGAAGGGACGCGAACGATTCGCCGGCAAACCGGTCATCGAGTCCGGCGTCAAACGCGCCATCAACGAGCCGGACGCCATGATCTCCGAGGCGGTGGCCGCCGCCGGCGATCCCGACGCGCACCGCGTCTCCGGCGACGCATCCGCAGCGTCGACGGCTGCCGACGAGAGTGGCATCGGGTACGGCGGCCGCCTGAAGCAGGCACTGCTGACCGGTGTCAGCTACATGATCCCGTTCGTCGCGGCCGGTGGTCTGCTCATGGCGCTCGGCTTCCTGTTCGGCGGCTACGAGATCGCCAACACCACCGTGTGT
The DNA here is from genome assembly GCF_047600565.1 of Gordonia sp. (in: high G+C Gram-positive bacteria). Taxonomy (GTDB): domain Bacteria; phylum Actinomycetota; class Actinomycetes; order Mycobacteriales; family Mycobacteriaceae; genus Gordonia. Next base: position 711,499 of record NZ_JASGKN010000001.1, on the reverse strand, counting down.
GACGGCGCCAGCGTGCCGGCCGGCTGCGGAAAGATCACCGGCACCAACGGGTCGATGAACGACGCCTACTTCTACGCGCTCAACAACACCCTCTGGCATCTGCCGCCGGGCGGGATCATGCAGTACCTCGGCGCCGTGTTCTTCGCGATCGGCAGCCTGGCGATGGCGTTCATGGTTCCGGTTCTGGCCGGCTACATCGCCTTCGCCATCGCCGACCGGCCCGGCATCGCCCCCGGGTTCGTCGCCGGCGCCGTGTCCCTGGCCGTCGGTGCCGGCTTCATCGGCGGCCTGATCGGCGGCCTCATCGCCGGTGTCGTCGCCCTCTGGTTCACCAGACTGAAGCTGCCGCGCTGGGCGGCGGGCCTGATGCCGGTGGTGATCATTCCGCTCGGTGCCTCCCTGATCGTCGGCGGCGTCATGTACATGCTGCTGGGCCGTCCCCTGGGCGCCCTGAACGACGCGATGACCGACGGCCTGAACAGCATGAACGGCGGATCCAAGATCGCACTCGGCGTGGTGCTCGGCCTGATGATGTGCTTCGACCTGGGCGGTCCGGTGAACAAGGCGGCCTACGCGTTCGCCGTCGCCGGCCTCGGGCTGGCCAACGCCGCCACCCCGCAGTGGGAGATCATGGCAGCCGTGATGGCCGCCGGCATGGTGCCGCCGCTCGCGCTGGCTCTCGCCTCCACCGTGCTCCGCCCGAGCGTCTTCACCGAACCCGAACGCGAGAACGGCAAGGCGGCCTGGCTGCTGGGCGCCTCCTTCATCTCCGAGGGCGCCATCCCGTTCGCCGCGGCCGACCCCCTCCGGGTGATTCCGCCGATGATGCTCGGCGGCGCCGTGACCGGCGGTCTCGCCATGGCTCTGGGCACCCAGCTGCGCGCACCGCACGGCGGCGTCTTCGTGATGTTCGCGATGAACGGCACCTGGTGGAAGTTCCTCATCGCGCTGGCCGCCGGCGTCGTCGTCGGCGCAGTCGGCGTGGTGATCACCAAGCAGCTCGGCCGGACCGCCGCCGACGAGGAGGCCGTCAACGACGAGATGACTGCGATCGCCGCGACCGCGTAATAGATTCGGGGGCGGAGATCGCGCCCGACCGATGAACGAACCCCTCCACAGATCCCTCCCGAAAGGTGAATCCATGCCCAGCAAGACCGTGACCGTCGGCTCCTCCGTCGGCCTGCACGCCCGTCCCGCCGCGATCATCGCCGAAGCGGCCGCCGACCTCGACTCCGATGTGACCCTGTCCGTCGACGGCGGCGACCCGGTGGACGCCGGCAGCGCCCTGATGATCATGACCCTGGGCGCGGAGAAGGGCACCCAGGTGACCGTCGAGGGCGACGACCAGGCCGCCGTCGATCAGATCGCCGCGCTCGTCGAGAAGGATCTCGACGCCGAGTAGACCCTCGTCAGTGGCTGCGGGCCGTCAGCATCGACTTGTCGGTGCCGGCGGCCTGCTGCACGAGGTCGACGGCCGGGGTCCCCGAACCCTTCAAGTCCACACCCCGGATGTCCAGGCAGTAGTTCGTATCGACACGCAGGGCGGCGGTGCGGCCGTGGCCCTGACCGTCGGCATCCGACTTCGTCTCGTTGAGCTGCCACGTGCCGGGCGTCGATGACGCGTCCGAGTCGCAGGAGCGGACCGATCCCAGCACGCCGTGCAGCTCGGCGGGATCGGATTCCTCCGACGACTTGAGCACCGCATCCGCCGAGCGGGTCTCGGACGTCGGCAGCAGCATGAACGACGGCTCGCCGTCGTAGGTGACCGATTCGGACTTCCAGCCGTCCGGCGCCTTCACGGTCACGACCACGTCGTGTCCCAGGCTGTAGTCGACCCCCTTCGACGACCAGGGCTTGAGGATGAGCAGGGTCGCCAGCACGGCGAGCACGATGACGGCCGCCGCTCCCAAGCCGATCCAGAGTCCGGTCTTCGAGGTGCCCTGCTGCGGAGCCTGCGGCGCGTACTGGGGGTAGGCGCCGGGTGCGCCGGGAGCCATCGGGACCCCCGGCAGCGGCTGACCGAACGGCTGCGGTGCGACAGGCTGCTGGGCGACAGGCTGCTGGCCGAACGGCTGCTGTGCGAACGGCTGCTGGGGTGTGAACGGCTGGTGCGGCGGACCGCCCACCGGCGGGACAGGCGGCTGCTGGCCGACGCCGGGCTGCGGAGGCTGCTGGCCGAACGGCTGCTGACCGCCCACCGGAATCTGCGAGTAGTCGGGCTGTCGACCGGGAATCGGGACCTGCGTGGGCGCCGGTTCGCCGGCGCCCGGATTCTGCGGGTCAGCGGGGTTCGTCACGGTCATACCTTCCGTCGGGTTCACTCGGAAGCATAAACGGCGTGGTCGCCGGACCGGTCAGACGACCGTCAGATCCGCGTATTCGGCGGCCATCGCCGCCGGCAGCCGCACCCGGACGCGGGTGCCGTCCGCAGTGTGCTCGGTCTCCAGCACGTGGGCGTGCTGGTGCAGGCGGCTCATCACCTCACCCCGCGCGAACGGCACCTGCAGCACGGTGTCGACGTCGTCTTCCTCGACGAAGTCGGTGATCCGGGTGAACAGCTCGTCCAGGCCTTCACCGGAGCGCGCCGACACGAAGACCGCGTCGGGGTACTCGCCGCGCAACGCCGTCATGCGGGTCGCGTCGACGGCGTCGATCTTGTTGATGACCAGGAGTTCGGGCGGCGGTACGGCACCCTCCTCGGTGTACACCTCGCCGAGTACCTGCCGCACCGCGGAGATCTGTTTGCCGGGGAACGCATCGCTGCCGTCGACCACGTGGATCAGCAGGTCCGCATCCACCGCCTCCTCCAGCGTCGAGCGGAACGCTTCGACCAGCTGGGTGGGCAGGTGCCGGACGAAGCCGACGGTGTCGGTGAACACCACGTCATGGCCGTCGGCGAGGCGCGCGCGGCGCGTCGTCGGATCCAGGGTGGCGAAGAGCGCGTCCTGCACCAGGACACCCGAGCCGGTCATCGCGTTGACCAGGCTCGACTTGCCGGCGTTCGTGTAGCCGACGACGGTCAGCGCCGGCACCCCGCCTCGGCGGCGCGCGTTCCGCTTGACCACCCGGGCGGTCTTCATGCCGCGGATCTCCTTGCGGAGTTTGGCCATCCGTTCGCGGATACGACGGCGATCGGTCTCGATCTTGGTCTCACCGGGACCGCGCAGACCGACGCCGCCGTTGCTGCCGGCACGGCCGCCGGCCTGCCGGGACATCGACTCACCCCAGCCGCGCAGGCGAGGAAGCATGTACTCCATCTGAGCCAGCGACACCTGGGCTTTGCCTTCGCGGGACGTGGCGTGCTGGGCGAAGATGTCGAGGATCAGTGCGGTCCGGTCGATGACCTTCACCTTGACGATCTTCTCCAGCGCCGTCAGCTGGGCAGGCGTGAGCTCACCGTCGCAGATCACCGTGTCGGCGCCGGTGGCCACGACGATCTCCCGCAGCTCGTCGGCCTTGCCCGAACCCAGATAGGTGGCCGAGTCGGGTTTGCTGCGCCGCTGGATGAGGGCGTCGAGCACCTCCGAGCCGGCGGTTTCGGCGAGTGCGGCGAGTTCGGCCATGCTGGCCTGGGCCTCCGCCGAGGTGCCGGACGTCCAGACGCCGACCAGGACCACCCGCTCGAGGCGCAGCTGGCGGTATTCGACCTCGGTGACGTCGGAGAGTTCGGTGGACAGTCCCGCGACGCGCTGCAGTGAGGCGCGGTCGTCGAGCTGGAGTTCGCCGGTGGTCGGCGCGGCCGAGACGTGCGGATGTTCGGCGCCGGGTTCGTGGAGTTCAGTCATACGCCCTCCATCATGCCCGGTCCCCGGGCCGCGGCGCACCTCGATTTCCGCCGGGGCCTGTTCGCTAGCCGCCGAGGAAGCCGTCGATCAGTTCGCCGCGGGCCACCAGCCGGGACGGGCCGCGCAGGAACGTGCCGCCGGGTTCCACGGTGACGGTGACCTCACCGCCGGGGACGGTGATCGAGACGGTGCCGGCGGCACGCCCGATACCGTGCAGGGCCGCGGTGGCACCGGCCACCAGACCGGTCCCGCACGAGCGGGTCTCCCCCACACCGCGTTCGAAGACCCGCAGCTGCGCGGTGAAGGCGTCGCCGTCGGGCCGCAGCGGCGTCAGGATCTCCACGTTCGCGCCGTGCGGGAAGGCCGCCGGATCGAGGACCGGAGGCGCGGACAGGTCGAGGCCGGCGAGGGTGCCGGCGTCCAGTCCGTCCACGACGCACGCGAGATGGGGGTTGCCCACGTCGACGGCCTCGCCGGTCAGTTCGCGGCCGGCGACGGTGACCGTGGACGGCCCGTCCAGCCGGGCGGCCCCCATCGCGACGGTCACGTCGGCGGCACTGTCGTCGAAGGAGTGCACGACGACCGGCCGGGCGCCGGCCCGCGAACCGACGGTGAACTCGTCGGAGGCGACGAGACCGGCCGACCGGCAGTAGTGGGCGAAGACGCGGACACCGTTGCCGCACATCTCGGCGATCGAACCGTCACCGTTCCGGTAGTCCATGAACCAGTCGTCGGCGCGGACGCCCTCGGGAAGGGCGGTGAGGACACCGGCGTCGACGAGGGCGCCGGACCGCGCCACGCGCAGCAGACCGTCGGCACCGAGTCCGCGACGGCGGTCGCACAGCGCACGGACGACCTCGTCGTCGATCTCGAGTGTCGCGTCCGGGTCCGGCAGAATCACGAAATCGTTCTGGGTGCCGTGCCCCTTCACGAAACGCCCCGGGGTCGGCGTGGTCGTCACCGTCATGCCTCCAGGCTACTCAGCGCGTTCTCGGTCAGTCTCGGGTCGGCGGCGTCGAGCCACACCGCGCGATGGTCGCGGCGGAACCACGACCGTTGCCGGCGGACGTACCGGCGGGTGCCGATGACCGTCAGTTCGCGGGCCCGTTCGAGGTCGTACTCTCCGTCGAGGTGGGCCAGCACCTGCGCATAGCCGATCGCCCGCGAGGCGGTCTGTCCATCGCGGAGACCCTGCTCGCACAGACCGGCGACCTCGTCGACCAGACCACCGGAGAACATGGCGTCCGTCCGTCGTTCGATCCGTTCGTCCAGTTCACCGGTCTCCCGGTCGAGGGCGAGGATCCGGGTACCCCAGCGCGGCTCCCCGATCTCCGGTGCCGAAGCGGCGAAGGGCCGGCCGGTGAGTTCCACGACCTCCAGGGCACGCACGATCCGGCGACCGTCGGTGTTGAGGATGATCTGCGCGGCCGCGGAGTCGACGGCGGCGAGCTCACCGTGCAGGGCGAGCGGGCCGATCTGCGCGAGCCGCTCCTCGTACTTGGATCGGACCTGCGGATCGGTCGCCGGGAACGACCACTCGTCGAGCAGTCCCTGGATGTAGAGCATCGAGCCGCCGACGATGATCGGAGTCCGGCCGGCGGCGAGGATCTCCTCCACATCGCGAGCGGCGGCCCGCTGGTAGCGGGCGACGGTGGCCGTCTCGGTGACGTCCAGGACGTCGAGCTGGTGGTGCGGGATTCCGCGCCGCTCGGCGACCGGCAGTTTCGCGGTGCCGATGTCCATGCCGCGATACTGCTGCATGGCATCGATGTTGACGATCTCGCCGTGGCACCGTTCGGCGAGATCGAGGGCCAGATCCGATTTCCCGGACGCGGTCGGACCGATCACCGCGACGGGGACGGGTGCGGTCACGACCGGCCCCGCAGGGTGACCACCGTATAGCCGACGCCGAACGGCGCGGCGGCGTAGTGGACGTCCACCCGCGTCATCGGGCACACCTCGAGGATCCCGGCGAGGACCTGCCAGGCGGCACGCGAGGTGACGCCGTCGGCGCGGCAGGCGTCGACGGACAGTCCCGCCAGGCCGGCGGGATCACCGGAGGCGACGGCCTGGTCGACGGTGCGCTGCAGAACCCAGGCACTCTCCCGCTCCCCACCGCCGGGCGCCTTGGGGTGCAGAGCGTTGGCGCCGTCGGCGACGACGAGCAGCCCGATCGGTTCGCCGACGGGCAGGTTCTGCGCCGTCCGCCGGCCCAGGGCCAGACAGTCGGCGGGGTCCAGGTCGGGGTCGACGACCACGGGATCCACCCGATCGGGTGCCGGACTCACCTGGCCGGCCAGCCACGCGGCGATCAGCATCGACGCCGGCATCCGCCCACCGGCGGCGTCCGGCCCGGGCAGACGCACCGGCAGCGGCACCCCGAACCGCCCGAAGTCACCGGACGTCGCCACGCCGGTGATCGTGCCGGGATCGCCGACGCCCAGAGCGATCCAGTGCCGGGACGCCGCGGCCAGGGATCGGCCGGCGGCCAGCACCGACGCGCGAACGTCGTCGGTGTCGTACGCCTCCGGACCCGCCAGCTCCGGAACGAGCAGGGGTGCACCGGGGATCACCGCGACCTGTGTCAACACGCCCTCGACGCTACCGGCGACGGTGGGCAATGTCCGCGCTCGCCCCCGCGGCCGGGGCCGCCGGTGCTTGAATGAACAGCGGTAGACAAGAACGCCCAGCGTTCCGGCAGCCGTGTCGCGCGGCGCGCAGAAAAGGATTTCGCCATGAGCAACCCCGCAGCCCCCAAACCGGGTCCGCGTCCCGGCCCCCGACCGGGTCCGCGCCCCGGACCCGCCCCCGTCGCCGTCCACCACGTCGACGTCGGCGATCCGCACGAGTTCGGACGGATCGACGAGGACGGTGCGGTCTGGCTGAAGACCTCCTCGGGCGAACGGCAGATCGGTTCGTGGCAGGCCGGTACCACCGAGGAGGGGCTGCAGCACTTCGCGCGCAAGTTCGCGGACATGGCGACCGAGACCGAGGTCCTCGAAGAGCGCCTCGACGCCCGGTCGGGAGATCCGCGCAAGACGCAGGCCGCGGCCCAGCATCTCCTCGACGAATTGCCGACCGCCCAGGCCATCGGCGACGTCGACGGACTGACCGAGCGACTCACCGTGATCGTGCAGCGCGCCGAGACCCAGGCCGGCGAGGTCAAGGCCGAACGGGATGCCGCCCGCACCGAGGCCATCGCCCGCAAAGAGGCCCTGGCCACCGAGGCCGAGACGATCGCCGAGGAGACCACCTCATGGAAGAGCGGCGGCGACCGGCTGCGCGCCATCCTCGAGGAGTGGAAGACCATCAAAGGCATCGACCGCAAGACCGACGATGCTCTCTGGAAGCGCTACTCCCGCGCCCGGGACGCCTTCAACCGGCGGCGCGGCGCCCATTTCGCCGAGCTGGACCGGGAACGGGCCGGTGTGAAGGCCCGCAAGGAGGAGCTGATCGAGCAGGCCGAGGCCTTGTCGTCGTCGACGGACTGGGCCGAGACCACGGTCAGATACCGCGAACTGATGGCCGAGTGGAAGGCCGCCGGCCGTGCACCCCGGGATGCCGACGAAGCGCTGTGGAAGCGGTTCAAGGCCGCCCAGGACGTGTTCTTCTCCGCCCGCAACGCCGTCAACTCCGAGCGTGACGCCGAGTTCGCGAAGAACGCCGAAGCGAAGTCGGCGCTGCTCGACGAGTACGAGAAGTCCATCGATCCGGGTACCGACCTGGAGGCCGCCCGGGCGGCGTTCCGCACGTTCCGGGATCGCTGGGAAGAGCTCGGCAAGGTGCCCCGCGAACAGATGCGTCCGCTCGACGCCCGGGCTCGAGCGCTGGAGAAGCGTATCCGCGATGCGGAGGCCGCCGACTGGTCGCGGACCGATCCGGAAGCCCTGGCCCGCGCCCAGCAGTTCGCCGAGCGCGCCGCCAAGCTGACCGAACAGGCCGACCGGGCCGAGGCGGCCGGCAAGGCGAAGGATGCCGCGTCGCTCCGCGAGCAGGCCGCTCAGTGGAACGAGTGGGCGCAGGCCGCGCAGTCCGCGATCGCCGACCGCTGATCGCGTCCGGCGGTCAGGAGTCCGTGTCGCGGTCGCGGTCGGTGGGCTCCCCGAGCCGCTGCTGCAGGGCCAGGCCGAAGGCCTCCGCGCTGGCGGCGTGACGGCGTCGTTCGGCCTCCAGGGCCAGGTGGTAGCTGCTCCGCGCCCACACGACCCGGGACCAGTGGAAGGTCATCACGATGGCCACCAGGAAGCCCAGGATCAGTCCGGCGCCGGCACCGCTGGGCGGCTGCACCCCGCCGACGCCGATGGTGTTCCGGGTCCAGATCGCCAGCATGCCGGCGACCGAGGCGATCGCCGAACCGCTCAGCGCGATCCAGGCCACCACCCACCGCCGGCTGAGCAGCGCGAACGCGGAGAAGCCGATCACGAACACCACCAGCAGCCAGACGAAGATCTGCGACGGCAGGGCGATCCGCTGGGCGTGGGCGCGCGCGGTCATGGTCAGCACGTCCAGTCCGGTCGCGTCACCGGCGTGAGGCAGTATCAGCGACAGCATGGCGGCCAGGATGCCGACCGCCACGACCAGAGCGCGGGCACCGGGATCGATCTCCCCCGCCACCTTGCGTTCGGCCTTGCGCAGCTCCTTCTCGTACGCCCGCAGTGTTTCGCGGTCGCCGGCGCGGGAGTGGTCGTCGCTCATGGGGTACTCGTCTCCGTCGTGGGTCATGGTTCCTCGTCTCACCCACACCCGCCGCTGCCGCAGGCGTTCACGGGCTCGGGCAGGTCGCGTCGTCCGAGAGTGGGCAGGCCCAGTCCGACGCCCACCGGGGCGGTGGTCGGCGTGCTGCCCTGTTCGTAGGCGTCGCCGGCGCGGGTACGGCGGTGACCGGTGATCGGTCCGTCGGCGATGAGGTGGTGGGGGGCGCCCTCGGTGATCGTGGTCGTCACGATGTCACCGGGACGGATCGCCGCGGCCGCCGCCCCGTCGGCGCGGAAGTGGACCAGGCGCCCGTCGCGGGCACGGCCGGTCAGGCGGCCGGTCGCCGCGCTCTTGCGTCCCTCGTCGGCGACGACCAGGAGTTCGGCGTCGGTGCCGACCAGTTCCTGATTGGCTTCCAGGCAGATGCGTTCCTGCAGTGCGATGAGGCGCTGATAGCGATCCTTGACGACCTCAGGGGGCACCTGGTCGTCCATCGTCGCGGCCGGGGTGCCGGGTCGCGGCGAGTACTGGAAGGTGAAGGCGCTGGAGAACCGGGCGCGCTGCACCACGTCGAGCGTCTCGGCGAAGTCCTCCTCGGTCTCGCCTGGGAACCCGACGATGATGTCGGTGGTGATCGCCGCATGCGGCATCGCCTCGCGGACCCGGTCGAGGATGCCCAGGAACCTGGTCTTGCGGTAGCTGCGCCGCATCGCGCGCAGGACGCGATCCGAGCCGGACTGGAGCGGCATGTGCAGTTGCGGGCACACGTTCGGTGTCTGGGCCATCGCCTCGATCACGTCGTCGGTGAACTCGGCGGGATGCGGTGAGGTGAACCGGACCCGTTCGAGCCCGTCGATCTCGCCGCACGCGCGCAGCAGTTCGGCGAATGCGCCACGGTTCCGGTCGATCTCCGGATCGGCGAACGACATGCCGTAGGCGTTGACGTTCTGGCCGAGCAGGGTCACCTCCAGGACGCCCTGGTCCACGAGTGCCTGCACTTCGGCCAGGACGTCACCCGGCCGGCGGTCGACCTCCTTGCCTCGCAGCGACGGCACGATGCAGAACGTGCAGGTGTTGTTGCAGCCGACGGACACCGACACCCAGCCGGAGTACGCCGATTCGCGTTTGGCCGGCAGCGTCGACGGGAAGTTCTCCAGCGAGTCGAGGATCTCGACCTGGGCAGCGTCGTTGTGCCGGGCCCGTTCGAGCAGGACCGGCAGCGACCCGATGTTGTGGGTGCCGAAGACGACGTCCACCCACGGAGCCTTGGACAGAACGGTGTCCTTGTCCTTCTGCGCCAGGCAGCCTCCGACCGCGATCTGCATGCCCGGGCGACGGCTCTTGACCGGCGCGAGGTGCGACAGGTTGCCGTACAGCTTGTTGTCGGCGTTCTCGCGGATCGCGCACGTGTTGAAGACCACCAGGTCGGCGTCGTCGCCGTCCTGGGCGCGGACGTAACCGGCGTCCTCGAGGAGACCGGAGATGCGTTCGGAATCATGCACGTTCATCTGGCACCCGTAGGTGCGCACCGCGTACGACCGCGCCCCTTCCGGTGTGCGCTCTTCGATCCCGTTCGTCACCCTTCCAGGGTACGGCGGCACGCAAATCGGCTGTCCGGCCACCGGGTGTTGCGATTGCGTCAATGGTTTCGACGTCCCTGAGACATCGGCGATATGTCTGACTAGGGTTCGGTGCCATGACAGCTTCGAGCGATACCCCGATGATCGCCATGACGGACGTGCAGAAGCATTACGGCGATCTGCATGTCCTCAAGGACATCACCCTGCAGATCCCGAAAGGCCAGGTCGTGGTGGTTCTCGGACCGTCCGGATCCGGTAAGTCCACGCTGTGCCGAACCATCAACCGGCTCGAACCGATCGACTCCGGCGAGATCCGCATCGAGGGCGAACTGCTGCCGTCGGAGGGCAAGGACCTGGCACGTCTGCGCGCCGATGTGGGCATGGTCTTCCAGTCGTTCAATCTGTTCGCCCACAAGACGATCCTGCAGAACGTGACCCTGGGTCCGATCAAGGTCCGCAAGGAGAGCAAGGCCGACGCCGAGAAGAAGGCGGTCGAGCTGCTCGACCGTGTCGGCGTGGCGACGCAGAAGGACAAGTATCCCGCGCAGCTCTCCGGCGGGCAGCAGCAGCGCGTGGCGATCGCCCGGTCCCTGGCGATGTCGCCGAAGGTGATGCTGTTCGACGAGCCGACCTCGGCCCTGGACCCCGAGATGGTCAGTGAGGTCCTCGACGTGATGGTGTCCCTCGCCAAGGAGGGCATGACGATGGTGGTGGTGACCCACGAGATGGGCTTCGCCCGCAAGGCCGCCGACCGCATCCTGTTCATGGCCGACGGTGCGATCGTCGAAGACACCGATCCGGAGAGCTTCTTCTCGAACCCGGAGTCCGACCGCGCCAAGGACTTCCTGTCGAAGATCCTGGGGCACTGACATGCGTCTGAGGAGTCTGATCGCGGCGACGGTCGCGCTCGCCGCCGTCGCACCGGCGCTCAGCGCCTGTGGCAGTTCGCAGCCCCGGAACCTGCTCGAGGACATCCGAGCCGGTCACGTCGTGCTGGGCACCAAGTACGACCAGCCCGGTCTGGGCCTGCAGAATCCCGGCGGCGAGATCACCGGCTTCGACGCCGACGTCAACCGGTTCATCGTCGGGCACATCGCCGGACAGTTGGGGGTGCCCGAGCCGGCGATCACGTGGAAGGAGACGCCCTCCGCGCAGCGGGAGACGTTCATCCGCAACGGTGAGGTCGACACGATCGCCGCCACCTACTCGATCACCACGAGCCGCGCGAAGGAGGTCGACTTCGCCGGACCGTATTTCATCACCTATCAGGGGCTGATGGCGCGCAAGGACGATTCGAGCCTGAACCAGCTGACCGACCTGGAGAACGGCCGCAAACTCTGTTCCGCGGCCGGCTCGACCTCCGCGCAGAATGTGAAGGCACAGTTGCCGGGCGTGCAGCTCCAGCAGTACGACTCCTATTCGTCGTGTGTGGAGGGTGTCCGCCGCAGCAAGGTGGACGCGCTCACCACCGACGAGACGATTCTGGCCGGGTATTCGAGCCGGTGGGCCGACGAGTTCAAGCTGGTGCCGATGACGTACCCGCACGACACCTGCGTCAAGGATGCCCTGGAAGACCGCCGGCACCCCGTTCTCGACGGAGTACTACGGCGTCGGCATGGCCAAGAACTATCCGGACGCGGTGGCCGCGGTCAACGACGCGCTGCGCGCCATGATGACGGTGCCCGCCGGTGCGGCCCGCTCCCCGTGGGAGGACGCTCTCCGGAAGAACCTGGGCGATCAGGCCGTCGACGAGTGGGCCGCTCGGGCCGCCGCCCCGGGTTCGCTGTACAAGTTCACGCCGGAGCCGGGGAATCTGAGCTTCCTCGATTCCGAGCCGACGCCGTGCCCGGCAGGAGGTGGCAAATGAGCGAGCTCTGGAGTGACATGGGGCCGCAGCTGTGGCCCGCGTTCTGGATGACCATTCAGTTGACGTTCTGGTCGGCGATCGGCTCGCTGATCCTGGGCGTGGTCCTGGCCGGCATGAAGGTGTCGCCGGTGCCGGTGATGCGCTGGTTCGCCACCGCCTACGTCAACATCGTGCGCAACACGCCGCTCACCCTGATCGTCCTGATCTGTTCGATGGGCCTGTACCAGCAGCTCGGTCTGGCCCTGGCCAAGGAGGGGCCCGACTTCATCGCGAGCAACAACTTCCGGCTCGCCGTCCTGGGCTTCATCCTCTACACGTCGACGTTCGTCTGTGAGACGTTGCGCGCCGGGTTCAACACGGTGCCGATCGGTCAGGCGGAGGCCGCCCGGTCGATCGGTCTGGGCTTCACCCAGACCTTCGGGACGATCGTGTTGCCGCAGGCGTTGCGGGCCGTGATCGCACCGATGGGCTCGGTGCTGATCGCTCTGACGAAGAACACCACGATCGCCTCGGTGATCGGTGTGGCCGAGGCGTCGCTGCTGATGAAGGAAGAGCTGGAGAACTACTCGGCCGAGATCCTGGCGATCTTCGCGATCATCGCCGCCGGATTCATGATCATCACGCTCCTCGAGGGCGCCGCCTTCGGCTGGGCGGCCAAGCGATGGACGGTGAAGCGATGAGTACACAGGCAACGGTCCTCTACGACGCTCCGGGGCCGAAGGCGACGATCCGCAACAGGATCATCGCGGGCGTGTTCACGGTCGCGATCGTGGCGCTGATCGCCTGGATCGTGACGATTCTGGCTCGCAACGGGCAGATGACCTCCGAGAAGTGGTCACCGTTCGTGAAGCCGAGCACCTGGACCACCTGGTTGCTGCCCGGCCTGCTGGGCACGCTCGCCGCGGCGGCGTTGTCGATCGTGCTCGCGATCATCCTGGGCACAGTGCTGGGCATCGGGCGACTCTCCGACCACCGCTGGGTGCGCACGATCAGCGGTCTGCTGGTGGAGGTCTTCCGCTCCATTCCGGTGCTGGTGCTGATGTTCTTCGCGTACTACCTGTTCGCGCACTACGCGGTCTTCCCGTCGCAGTGGCTGGCGTTCGCCGCGGTGGTGTTCGGTCTGACCATCTACAACGGCTCGGTGATCGCGGAGATCCTCCGTGCCGGTATCAAGTCGCTGCCGAAGGGGCAGACCGAGGCCGCGCAGTCGATCGGCTTGCGCAAGACGCAGACGATGATGCTGGTGCTGCTCCCCCAGGCGGTGACCGCCATGCTGCCGGCGTTGATCGCGCAGATGGTGATCGCGTTGAAGGACAGCGCCCTGGGCTACGCCTTCGGCTATGTGGAAGTGGTCCGGTCCGGTTTGAAGTCGGCGTCGTTCTACGGAAACTATCTGCCGGCGCTGCTGGTGGTGGCGGCGATCATGATCGTCATCAACTTCGCGCTCACCGGCCTGGCGAACTATCTGGAGAAGCGATTGCGTGAAGGGCGCCGCAAGACCGAGGCGCCCGATCCGGATGTCGCCGACCTGAAGGCGATGGCCAACGTTCCCGGGTTCAGCGGCAGCGCCCACGCCCCCGGCAAGCCGAATCTGTGACGGTCGGGGTCAGGTGCGGCGGGCGTCGCCGATGACCTCGGCGACCACACCGGAGATCACGTCGGCCGGATAGCCACGGCGTCCGAGGACGCCGGCGAGACGGCGATAGGCCTTGGTCCGGTCGGCGTGGTCGTTGAGGTCGAGGTTCGCGGTCCGCAGCTTCTTGGCGGCCAGTTCGAGTGCCTGGGCGCGTTCGTCGGCGGGATCGATCCCGGAGAGCGCCTCGTCCACCGTGTGGTCCGCGACGCCTTTTGTCCGGAGTTCACGGCGCAGCGCGACCCGTCCCCGACCGGAATGGCGGGATCGGGACTGCACCCATTCGTGGGCGAATTCGGCGTCGTCGAGCAGGCCGGCCGCGTCGAGCCGCACCAGCACGTCGGCGACCTCGTCGGTCTCGAATCCGCGGCGCAGCAGCCGCTCGGCCATCTCGGAACGACTGCGCGCCCGAACGCCCAGGAGCCGCAGTGCGGCATCCCAGGCGCTCGGACCCTCGGTCATGGCTCCGGTCAGAACTCGACCGGAGCTGCGACGGGCTCGTCGAGCCCGGTCAGATCCGGTCCGACACCCAGCTTGCTCTTGATCTTGAGTTCGATCTCGGCCGCGATGTCCGGGTTCTCGAGCAGGAAGTTGCGGGCGTTCTCCTTGCCCTGACCCAGCTGGTCGCCTTCATAGGTGAACCAGGAGCCGGACTTGCGGATGAAGCCCTCGGCGACGCCGAGGTCGATCAGCGAGCCCTCCCGGCTGATGCCGTGGCCGTACAGGATGTCGAACTCGGCCTGCTTGAACGGCGGGGCCACCTTGTTCTTGACGACCTTGACGCGGGTGCGGTTGCCGACCGCGTCGGTGCCGTCCTTGAGCGTCTCGATGCGGCGCACGTCCAGGCGGACCGACGCGTAGAACTTGAGCGCCTTGCCACCGGTGGTGGTCTCCGGCGAGCCGAACATGACGCCGATCTTCTCGCGCAGCTGGTTGATGAAGATGGCGGTGGTGTTCGAGTTGTTCAGGCCCGAGGTCATCTTGCGGAGCGCCTGGCTCATCAGTCGGGCCTGCAGGCCGACATGGCTGTCGCCCATCTCGCCCTCGATCTCGGCCTTGGGCACCAGGGCGGCCACCGAGTCGATGACCAGGATGTCCAGTGCGCCGGAGCGGATCAGCATGTCCGCGATCTCCAGTGCCTGCTCACCGGTGTCCGGCTGCGACACGAGCAGGGCGTCGACGTCGACGCCCAGCTTGGCGGCGTACTCGGGATCGAGCGCGTGCTCGGCGTCGATGAAGGCGGCGACGCCTCCGGCGGCCTGGGCGTTGGCGACCGCGTGCAGGGCGACGGTGGTCTTACCCGACGATTCCGGGCCGTAGATCTCCACGACGCGGCCACGGGGCAGACCGCCCACGCCGAGGGCGATGTCGAGGGCGACGCTGCCGGTCGGAATGACCTCCATCGGCGGGCGATCGTCCTCGCCCAGTCGCATGACCGAGCCCTTGCCGTAGTTCTTCTCGATCTGTGCGAGAGCCAGGTCGAGTGCCTTCTCGCGATCCGCTGACAGTGCCATGGTGTCTCCTACGTTCTGCTGATTGCCGGGTGTGCCCACACCGTAGAAGCCGCCTACGACAATCGAGCTGATCCGGGTTCGGGCGGGGTCGCCCTGGTATGTATTTGACGCACCGAATCGGTGTTCGGTTCCATCCCAGGTTGACCGAACGGATGTTCGATTGCAAGCGACACGCCGACGCGTGTCGCCGACGAAGCCGCGGTCCGCCGGACTACCAGCGTTCGGGCGGCACGTCGAAGTCGCGGCAGAGCGCACGCCATACGATCCGCGGGTCCACGCCGTCGTCGATGGCCTGCGCACCGGTGCGCCCACCGAGGTCGACGATCACGTGGTCGACCAGCATGGCGTCGGCGGTGCGCTGCCCGAACTCGAGATGCATCATCTCGGTGAACTCGGTCAGTCTCATTCCCATGTCGTCGCTCCTCGCCTGTCGTCGAGGACTCGATGCACGAGTTCGACCGGATCCTCGGTCGCCGCCGCCGTGTCCCCCACTCGCCGTGCGGCGGCGCGATACGCATCGTCGCCGAGGACCCGTGTCACCGCGTCGGCGACGGCGTCGGCGGTCACCGGCCGGACCGGTACGCCGGCACCGGCCCGCTGCACGCGGCACGCCAGTTCCCACTGGTCGCCACCGCCCGGCACGGTCACGACGGGAACACCGGCGCTCAACGCCTTGGCGAGCATGCCGTGACCCGATCCGCAGATCGCCAGATCGGCGTCGGCGAGGGCGAGATCCTGACGGCCGGGCCCGGTCACCAGGCCGTCGGGCACCGCCCCGCCGGCCGACGGCGGTTGCAGCGCCGACCACACGACGCGGACGGGGCCGCCACGCTGCAGCGCGGCCAGCGCCGCGAGCGCCGCGGGGCCGAGATCGCCGGATCCGGTCTGCGCCGTCGACGGGCACACCAGGACGAGCGGTCCGGGGCCCGGCGGGATCGCGAACTCGGCGTCGGTGGGTTCGAAGAACAGCGGCCCGACCAGGTGCGTGTGCGGCGGCCAGTCGGGGCGCGGCACCTCCAGCCCCGGGAGGGTGGCGACGAACCGCGCGGCCGGCGACGGGTCGGGGGTCAGCCCGATCCCCCGGCGTGCCGCGCGGCGCTGGGCCCGGCCACGAGCCCGGGCGGGCGCGCTCAGCGCGCGCAGCGACAGGTCGCGCAGACGTCCACGCACGCCGGTGCCGGCTTCCAGACCGGCACCGATCGGCGGGAGTGCGCGCGACTGGTCGTAGAGCGGGTGCGGAGACAGCTCGATCCACGGGATGCCGGCGAGTTCTGCGGCCCATCCCCCGGCGACGGTGATGACGTCGCCGATCACCAGGTCGACGTCGTCGACCGCGATGCGGGGCGCCAGTTCGACGGCCATGCGGGCGGCACGGCTGCTCAGCTTGGCACCGGCGTCGGTGTCGTCTTCGTCGTCCCGCACCGCCAGACCGGGCAGTTCCCGGACGGTCAGGCCCCGCCGGGCGGCGACGTCGGTCCAGCCGGTACCGGTGTAGACGACGGTCTCGTGTCCCGCGGACTGCAATGCGGCCGCCAAGCCGAGCGCCGGGAAGGCATGTCCGGCGTCCGAGCCCGCGACCAGGGCGATACGGCTCAGTTCTCGGCGGCCTTGGTCTTCTTCGCGGCGGCGGCCGTCGTGCCGCCGGCCTCCACCTGCGCCTGGGCGGCACCGGTCGGCAGCTGATTCATGTCGGCGCGAATCTGTTCGAGACGTGCATGGCCGGCCATCTGTACGTTGGCCTGCTCGATCTCGGCCATGCGGCCGTGCACCGAGTTCTGCGCCAGTTCGGCCGACCCGAGGGCGTTGGCGTAGCGCTGCTCGATCTTCTCGCGCACCTGATCCAGGCTCGGGGTGTTGCCGGGCGCGGACAGCTCACTCACCTGGTTGAGGGACTTGCTGACCTGCTCCTGCATCTTGGCCTGCTCGAGCTGGCTGAGCAGTTTGGTCCGCTCGGCGAGCGTGCCCTGCAGGGCGGTCGCGTTCCGTTCGACGGCGGCCTTGGCCTGCTCCGCCGCAGTCAGCGACTGGTCGTGCAGAACCTTCAGGTCCTCCACGTTCTGCTCGGCCGTCACCAGCTGAGCCGCGAAGGCCTCGGCCGCATTGGTGTACTCGGTGGCCTTCTTGGTGTCTCCGGCGGCCGCGGCCTGATCGGAGAGGGTCAGTGCCTGCCGGACGTTGCCCTGGAGCTTCTCGATCTCCTCGAGCTGCCGATTGAGCCGCATCTCCAACTGCCGCTGATTGCCGATGACGGCGGCGGCCTGCTGGGACAGTGCCTGATGCTGACGCTGCGCGTCTTCGACGGCCTGCTGGATCTGGATCCGCGGGTCCGCCTTCTGGTCGATCGTGTCGTTGCCCCAGGCGGTCAGGTACTTCCACGCCTTCACGAACGGATTGGCCATGCCTTCTTCTTCCTTGACCTCAGGCCGCGACCAGCTCGGCCGCGGCAGTCGCGTCGGCGGGGATCACGTCGATGACGACCGGCGACAACGCCCGGCCGACCTCGGTGAGCACGTCGCCGATGGGGACGTCGAGGGCGTCGCAGATGGCGGCGAGCAGTTCGCTCGACGCCTCCTTCTGGCCGCGCTCGACCTCGGACAGGTAGCCCAGCGACACCCGCGCCGAGGTGGACACCTCACGCAGGGTGCGTCCCTGGTCCGTACGGACACGACGCAGTTGATCGCCGATGGCTTCACGCAAGAGAATCGCCACGCCTGTTCCTCCTTCAAGGGTCGTCGTGCCCGCGGCGGGCCGCGCCGACTCCTGTGTCGTCGACACTAGTCGAATTCGGCGCGGTGCGCCGCAGGCACCACTACGGTAAACTCCCCGTACTCGCGGCTTGTTCCCGCCGGGGAAAAGAATTTCAGTCCTCGCCCGCTCCGCGGCGCAGGACCAGGGCCCGGTAGACGTAATCGAGGCCGGTCACGACGGTGACGGCGACCGCCGCGTACATCAGCACCATGGCGACGGTGTGCACCGCTCCGCCGATCGGCAGGATCAGCAGTCCGATGGCGATCGACTGCAGCATGGTCTTGAGTTTGCCGCCCTGAGATGCGGCGATCACGCCGTGCCGCACCACCCAGAACCGCAGGAGCGTCACACCGATCTCGCGCACCAGGACGACCACCGTCATCCACCACGGCAGCAGTCCGAGGATCGACAGCCCCAGGAGGGCGGCGCCGATGAGCGCCTTGTCCGCGATCGGGTCGGCCAGTTTGCCGAAGTCGGTGACCAGACCGCGCGACCGCGCGATCCTGCCGTCGAGCTGATCGGTGACGGCGGCGACCGCGAAGACCACGAACGCCGCGATCCGCCACGGCGTCGAGTGGCCGGAGTCGACGAACAGGAGCACCACGAAGACGGGCACCAGGACGATCCGGAAGACGGTGAGCGCGTTCGCCACGTTGACCACGGGCACGACGGCGCCGGAGCCGGTCGCATCGCGCACGGATTCACTCACGCCCTCAGCCTATCTGCCGCACCACCCGCCCGGTGACCGTGGGCACGAGACGGGTGAGGACTATTGTGGTCTTCCATGTCCGCCGAGCCCGCCGCCACACCCTCCGCCGACGCCTCCGGTGTCACGGTGCGCCGCGCCCGGACCTCCGACGTCCCGCGGATCAAGGAGCTCATCGACATCTACGCCGGCAAGATCCTGCTCGGCAAGAACCTGGTCACGCTCTATGAGAGCGTCCAGGAGTTCTGGGTGGCGGCGGACTCGGACGGCGACGTCGTCGGCTGCGGTGCACTGCACGTCATGTGGGCCGACCTCGGCGAGGTGCGCACGGTGGCCGTGCACCCGGACGTGTCCGGTCAGGGCGTCGGGCACCGGATCGTCTCGCAGCTGCTCCGTGTGGCTCACGAACTCGAACTCGAGCGGGTGTTCGTGCTGACCTTCGAGGTCGACTTCTTCAGCCGGCACGGCTTCACCGAGATCGAGGGGACGCCGGTCTCCCATGAGGTGTACGAGGAGATGTGCCGCTCGTACGACACCGGTGTCGCCGAGTTCCTGGATCTGAGCTTCGTGAAGCCGAACACGCTGGGCAACACCCGCATGCTCGCCGTCCTGCGACCCTGACCGCCCGATCCCCGAGGAGCACGACCATGCCGACGTTCGCCGTCGAATACACCTACGACCCGGCTGCCGCCGCCCTCCGGGACGAACACCGTCCCGCGCATCGCCGATTCCTCGGCGAGGGCCACGAGGCCGGCCGGGTGCTGCTGTCCGGTCCGTACGCCGACGGCACCGGGGCGCTGCTGATGATCGCCGCCGACGACGAACAGGCCGTCGCCGACTACCTCGCGACCGACCCGTTCGCTCTGGTCGGGGCGATCGGCGCCACGCGCATCACCGCCTGGACGCAGGTGTACGGCCCGTTCTGACCGGATCTCCGGCGACTACGTCGCCCGGCGTTCCCGCCGGCGCGTGACGACCAGGCTGGCCACCGTCGTCACCACCAGCGTGACGCCGATGAACCCGAGACTGACCGGTGTCGAGATCTCCGGGACCGGCACGTGGTGGCCGCCGTTGATGAAGCCCAGCGTGTTCTCGTGCAGGGCGTGCAGCACCAGCTTCACGCCGATGAACGCCAGGATCAGCGAGAGTCCGTACGACAGGTAGATCAGCTTGTCGAGGAGTCCGCCGATCAGGAAGTACAGCTGGCGCAGGCCCATCAAGGCGAAGGCGTTGGCCGCGAACACCAGATACGGCTCCTGGGTGAGGCCGTAGATCGCCGGGATCGAGTCGAGGGCGAACAGGACGTCGGTGAAGCCGATGACGACCAGCACGATCATCAGCGGCGTCGCCATCGCGCGTCCGCCGACGCGGGTGAACAGGCGGTCGCCGTCGTAGGTGTCGGTGGTGCGCAGGAAGCGCTTGGCGAAGCGCTCGACCCGGCCCTCCCGCTCGCGTTCGTGCTCCACCGGTTCGTCGCTCTCGGTCAGGAGTTTGACGGCGGTGAGGATCAGGAACAGACCGAACAGGTAGAACACCCAGCTGTAGGCGGCGATGGCCGCGGCGCCGACGGCGATGAAGACGCCGCGCAGCACCAGCGCCATCACGATGCCCAGCAGCAGCACCTTCTGCTGGTAGACGCGCGGTACCGCGAACTTCGCCATGATGATGACGAAGACGAACAGGTTGTCCACCGAGAGCGCCTTCTCGGTGACGTAGCCGGCGAAGAACTCACCGGAATAGGTGCCGCCCCACTGCCACCACACGAACAGTCCGAAGACGACGGCGATGCCGATGTAGACGAGAGTCCAGAATCCGGACTCGCGGAGCGTGGGTTCGTGCGGCACCCGGACGTGGGTGACGAAGTCGAAGACGAACAGGGCGGCGATCACTCCGACGGTGATCAGCCAGGTGAGTACGGAGACGTCCATGGATATCCTTCAGCGCGCATAGCAGCGGTGCTGAAGGTCTCTCCCACCCGGCCCGGAGCGTCTCCGGGCGGGCCGGCGTCCCGGGCTCCGCGGCGACCGGACGATCGGCGTCCGGGGTTCGCGGCGCCGTACTGACGAGACGCCGTCGAGGGGATACTCCCCTTCAATCGCGTCTCACTCTACCGGATGCGGCGTGGCTCAGCGCGGAGTGACGGTGACGGTGAAGGCGATCGGCGCGATCCCGTCCGCACTCAACGTCACCGCGGTGCTTCCGGGTGCCACCGCGTTGATCCCCGGGTTGAAGGTCGCGGTCTGATCGACCCGTCCCGCGGTGAACGTCGCCACCGCGGTATCTGCGACGTCACCCCGATAGGCGTCGACGGGACGATCCACGTTGATGTTCAGCACCTGTCCGACCTTGAGTCCGACGGTCCGGCCGGGAAGGTCGCCGACGCTCATCGTGACCGGAGCGATCACGTTCCCACCCACCGGCTCGTCTTTCGCCTCGTCGTGGCTCGAGCACGCCGCGATCGAGGCGGCCAGTCCCGTCGCGACCAGGATGGTCGCCGTCTTCTTCAGCATGACTCCAGTATCCCCTGCCCCCGGCGCCGCCGGGTTCAGAACGGGTCCGCGTCGTCGACGTCGTCGGGTGCGCCGCTGGTGCCGCCGCCGGTGATCGACGCGATCACCCCGGCCAGGTCCTCCGGCTTGACCAGCACTTCGCGGGCCTTGCTGCCCTCGCTGGGGCCGACCACGCCGCGGGTCTCCATCAGGTCCATCAGCCGGCCGGCCTTGGCGAAGCCGACACGCAGCTTGCGCTGCAGCATCGAGGTCGAACCGAACTGGCTGGAGACGACGAGTTCGATCGCCTGCAGAAGATCGTCCAGATCGTTGCCGATGTCGGCGTCGATCTCCTTCTTGTCGCCGGCTTTGGCGGTGGTGACGCCGTCGACGAACTCCGGCTCGGCCTGTTCCTTGGTGAACTCGACGACCGCGTTGATCTCCTCGTCGGAGATGAAAGCACCCTGCAGCCGGATGGGCTTGTTGGCTCCCATCGGCAGGAACAGTCCGTCGCCCATGCCGATCAGCTTCTCGGCGCCCGGCTGGTCCAGAATGACCCGCGAATCGGTGAGCGAGGAGGTCGCGAACGCGAGGCGGGACGGCACGTTGGTCTTGATCAGACCGGTCACCACGTCCACCGACGGACGCTGGGTGGCCAGGACAAGGTGGATGCCGGCGGCGCGGGCCTTCTGGGTGATGCGGACGATCGCATCCTCGACGTCACGCGGCGCCGTCATCATCAGGTCGGCCAGCTCGTCGACGATGGCGACGATGTACGGGTACGGCTTGTAGACGCGTTCGGAGCCGAGCGGCGTGGTGATCTCGCCGGACCGCACCTTGTCGTTGAAGTCGTTGATGTGGCGGACGCGCGAGGCCTTCATGTCCTGGTAGCGCTGCTCCATCTCCTCGACCAGCCAGGCGAGCGCGGCGGCCGCCTTCTTGGGTTCGGTGATGATCGGCGTGATCAGGTGAGGAATGCCCTCGTACGGGGTGAGCTCGACCATCTTCGGGTCGATCAGGATCATCCGGACCTCGTCCGGCGTCGCCCGCGTCAGCAGCGACACCAGCATGGAGTTCACGAAGCTCGACTTGCCCGAGCCGGTGGAACCGGCCACCAGCAGGTGCGGCATCTTCGCCAGGTCCGCGGTCACGAAGTCGCCTTCGATGTCCTTGCCCAGACCGATGAGGGTCGGATGCTGGTCCTTGCGGGTCGCCGGCGCGTTGAGGACGTCGGCGAGCCGGACCATCTCGCGGTCGCTGTTCGGCACCTCGATGCCGACCGCGGACTTGCCCGGGATCGGCGCGAGCAGCCGCACGTTGTCGGTGGCGACCGCATAGGCGATGTTGCGCTGCAGCTGGGTGATCTTCTCGACCTTCACCGCCGGGCCGAGTTCCACCTCGTACCGGGTGACGGTGGGTCCACGGGTGTAGCCGGTGACCGCCGCATCGACCTTGAACTGCTCGAGCACGCCGTTGATGCGGTCGATCATCTCGTCGTTGGACGCGCTGCCGCGCTTGGGCGGGTCGCCCTTGATGAGCAGTTTGGTGGACGGCAGCCGGTAGCCGTTGGACCGCCGGCGGGCCGGGGCGGCCGGCTTCTTGCCGACGGCACGGGTCGCCGCCACGTCCTTGGCCGGATCGTGGTCGATGGGGCCGATCGCGGTGGTGACCTGCTGCTCGAGAGGAGTGTCGAGCAGGGGCTCGGTCATCAGATCGGTCATGTGCGTGTCCCGGTCGGTACCGGCGGTGGGCCGGGCCGGTCGGCGGGTCCGGTCGTTGCCGGTGAGCCGGGCGCGTGCGGTGCGTGCAGCCGGGCTGCGCCGCTCGTCGGGCGGGTAGTTGTCGTACGGGTCGCCCCATTCGGGCTCGGCATCCGGGTCGATCGCGGCATCGGCGTCGGCGTATCCGCCGGCCGGATCGAAACCGTCGTCGTACCCGTCGGCGTCCTCGTCGTACTCCGCGTACTCGTCGTCGTAGTCCGCGTATTCGTCGTAGGCGCGGCGGCCGTATGCGCCCAGGCCCAGGTAGGAGGCGGTGCCGTCGAGCACCTGGTGCAGCGTGCGACCGCTCAGGGCCAGCAGTCCGAGTAGGCCGGCGACGACCAGTGTCGGGACCGACAGCCACACGGTGATCGCCTGGGTCATCGGGCCGGCGACGGCGTAGCCGAGGAATCCCGCCGCGTGGGCGCGGGCCTCGGACAACCGCGGTGCGCCGCACATCAGGTGGGCGATACCGAGCACCGAGAGTCCGAGCAGCACCCCGCCGCCGACGTTGCGCAGCCGGCGTGCGGGGTTGGGGGCCTTGCGCATGAGGGCCACCGCGACGATCAGCAGGAGCACCGGCACCACGTAGGCGAGGGAGCCGACGCACCAGCGGGCGATCGTGTCGACGAAGGCGCCGACGGCGGCCGGTGCGGCGAACCAGACGCCCGCCGCGATGAGTCCGGCCAGGAGGGTCAGGGCCAGTCCGGCGCCGTCACGGCCAGGGCGGCGCTCGGGCTCGAGCAGGTACTCGGGATTCTCCGGGTCCACCTCGGCCTTCACGCCGACGCGAGCGACGGTGCCGAGTCCGCGTGCGGTCAGGTTCCAGATTCCGGCGACGCCACGACCGACCCCACGGCCGACCGAGCCGATCGGCGACGGGGCGTGGTGGATCTCCTGGGACCGGGTGTTCGCTCGCGGAGCCTGAGCGCGCGTGAGCCCGGTCGCGCCGGTGGTCTGTCGACGGTTCGACGATCCCCCGGAGGGTGCGGTGCGCGAACGCGGGGCGCCGCCCCGAGAGGTCGCGGACGTGCGGCTACGCGTGCTTGCCTGAGAAGCCATGGCTCTCAGCCTAGTGCCTTTACGTCACATCAGTCACATACGCAACACGCGGGAGGTCTGCGGCGTGATGAAGTCGTGACCTAGTTGTTCTTCCCCGTGAGGTTGGGAACGCGGTCGGCGGGGACTTGGCCTCCGATGCCGGTATGGGGTCGGTGATGATTGTAGTGATGAAGCCAGTCGACGTAGGTTGCTGCGCGGGCTTCCTCGCTTGAGTAGATGTGGGCGTAGGCCCATTCGGTGGCCAGTGTGCGGTTGAATCGTTCGACTTTGCCGTTAGTTTGCGGCCGGTACGGGCGCGTGTACCGGTGCGTGGTCTTCTCGCCGAGGGTTTTGTTGAACAGTGTCGAGCGGTAGCAGGAACCGTTGTCGGTCATCACCGCGGTCACGATGATCCCGTTGGCGGCGAAGAACGTCTTGGCCCGTAGCCAGAATCCGGCGGCGGTCTCTTTGCGTTCGTCGTCGAGGATCTCGCTGTAAGCCAGCCGGGAATGGTCATCGACCGCGTGGTGCAAGAACGCGTACCCGCGGCCCTTCCTACCGTTGTTGCGGTTGCCGATCGTGCGCCCGAGCATGCGATGACCACCACCATCAGGGATCCTGCCGAGTTTCTTGATGTCGACGTGCACGAGCTGACCGGGCTCATCGACCTCATACCGGTGTGGTGCAGGCTTGCGTACGGCCAACCCGGTCGCCTGGTCCAGGTGCGCCAGCAGCGGCATCTGGTAGCGGGCCAGGACCCGCCCGACGGTCGAACGGGCGATCTGCAGGTGATAGGCGATCCGGTGTGGACCCCAGCGGCGAGTGAACCGCAACCCGATGATCCGGCGTTCGAGCCTGCGGGAGATTCGTTGCGGACAGCGCCGCGGACGCGATGATCGATCAGTCAGTGGCAGGCCGGCCCGATACCGATCAGCCCATCGCTTAGCAGTCGATGGTGAGCACTGGAATCGTTCAGCAGCTCGCCGCAACGGCCAACCGTCCTCGACGATCAGAACAGCAAGACGACGACGCCCCTCGGGGGTCAAGGGTGCATTAGCGTGAGTCACGAAGGCCTCCGTGGTGTGGAACTGAGTTGTGGTAACCCAAATCCTGCCCGGAGGCCTTCGCCTACCTCACACGTTCACAACGTCCCGGGGAAGAACACCTAGTCGTCCCGGCCCGGACCGTCCACCTCGATGACCGTGGGAACGATCATCGGGCGGCGGCGATAGGTCTGCGCCACCCAACGGCCGACGACCCGGCGGATGGCCTGCGCGATGCGATGGGCGTCGGTGATGCCCTCGTTCGCGAGCTCCTCGAGGGTCTTGTCGACCAGTTCCGCGGCCTCGGACAGCGCATCCGGATCCTCGGAGAAACCGCGGCCGTTGATCTGCGGGCGCCCGGTGGCACGGCCGGTGTGCTCGTCGACGGCGACGGTGATCGCGATGAAGCCGCCCTCCCCCAGCACCAGTCGGTCCGAGAGCGTCGATTCCCCGACGTCACCGACCGAGAGACCGTCCACGTACACCTCGCCGATCGGCACCCGGCCGGTGATGCGGGCGCGCCCGTCGATCAGGTCGACCACCACGCCGTTCTCCGCGAGCACGATCCGATCGCTCGGGACACCGGTGGCCTCGGCCAGTGCGGCGTTGGCCCGCAGGTGGCGCCACTCTCCGTGCACCGGCATCACGTTCGACGGGCGGACGGCGTTGTAGAGATACAGCAGCTCGCCGGCCGAGGCGTGACCGGACACGTGCACCTTGGCGCTGGCCTGCGTGATGACCGTCGCGCCCCGCTTGGCGAGACCGTTCACCACCGCGAACACCGAGTTCTCGTTGCCGGGGATCAGCGACGAGGCGAGCACCACGAGGTCGTCGGCCCGGATGTTGATCTGACGATGTTCGCCGCGCGACATCCGTGACAGGGCAGCCAGGGGTTCGCCCTGGGATCCGGTGGTGATCAGCACGACGCGATGATCCGGCAGGGTGGCCGCGGTGTCCATGTCCACCACCACGCCCTCGGGGACGTGCAGGTAGCCCAGATCCTGTGCGATCTGCATGTTGCGGACCATGGACCGGCCGACGAAGGTGACCCGGCGGTTGTGGCGCTGAGCCACATCCACGATCTGCTGGATGCGGTGCACGTGGCTGGCGAACGAGGCGACGATCACGCGCTGGCGGGCCTTGCCGATCACCGTGTCCAGGACCGCGCCGATCTCCCGCTCGGGAGTCACGAAACCGGGGACCTCGGCGTTGGTCGAGTCGACCAGGAACAGGTCCACTCCCTCGTCGCCGAGCCGGTTGAAACCGCCCAGGTCGGTGAGGCGGTGGTCCAGCGGCAGCTGGTCGAGCTTGATGTCACCGGTGTGCAGCACGACACCGGCGTCGGTGCGGATCGCGACGGCCAGCGCATCCGGGATGGAGTGGTTGACGGCGAAGAACTCGAGGTCGAACTTCCCGTAGGTGTTGCGCTCCCCCTCGGAGACCTGGATCAGCTTGGGCCGCAGACGATGCTCGCGGCACTTCGCCTCGACCAGCGCCAGCGTGAAGCGCGCGCCGACGACGGGGATGTCCTGACGCATGCGCAGCAGGAACGGCAGGGCGCCGATGTGGTCTTCGTGACCGTGCGTCAGAACGATGGCGTCGATGTCGTCGACGCGGTCCTCGATCAGCCGGAAGTCCGGGAGGATCAGGTCGACGCCGGGCTGCTGGTCTTCGGGGAACAGCACACCGCAGTCCACGATCAGCAGGCGTCCGTCGTACTCGAAGACCGTCATGTTGCGGCCGACCTCGCTGATGCCGCCGAGGGCGACGATCCGCATGCCGCCCTTGGGGAGAGCACCCGGTGCGGGCAGGCGATCGATCACGTCACCGGTGACACCGGAACCGGTGGCCTTGTCCAGGCCGCCGACCGACTGGCCTCCGGAGGCCGCACCGTCACCGGACTTCTTGCCCTTGCTCCGCTTGCGGCGCTTCTTGGCGGGCGACGGCTCCGCGACAGGAGTGTCGGGCTTGTCGACGACGGGCTTGTCGACGACGGGATTCTCGACGACAGGACTCTCGACGACAGGATTCTCGACGACAGGGGCGGGGGCGCCGGCGGGACGGCGAGCCGCCCGGCGGCGGCGCGGCTGCTCCGGGCCGGTCATCAGGCGATCACCCCGGCCGCGTCGAGCAGACTCTTCAGCGTGGTGAGCTGATCGTCCGTCGGCGGTACCTGCGGCAGGCGCGGGTCACCGACGTCGCGCCCGAGCAGGCGCAGTCCGGCCTTCACCATGGTCACACCGCCGAGCGCGGAGAGGGCGTCGACCAGCGGAATCATCGACACGTGGATCTCGCGCGCCGTGGCGAGGTCTCCGGCGCCGACCGCGTCCCGCAGGGCCGCGAGCCGGTCCGGCACGAAGTGCCCGATCACGCTGACGAAGCCGGTCGCGCCGACCGACAGCCACGGCAGGTTCAGTCCGTCGTCGCCGGACAGGAACTGCAGATCGGTCTGTGCCATGATCCGCGAGCCCTCCACGAGGTCGGCCTTCGCGTCCTTGACGGCCTTGATGTTCGGGTGCTCGGCCAGCGCGATGATCGTGTCGGTCTCGATCGGCACCACCGAACGCGGCGGAATGTCGTAGAGCATGACGGGCAGGTCGGTGGCGTCGGCGACGGCCCGGAAGTGCGCGAGCAGACCGGCCTGCGGAGGCCGCGAGTAGTACGGGGTCACGATCAGCAGACCATGGGCGCCGATCTCGGCCGCCTCCTTGCACCGTTCGATGGTTTCGGCGGTATCGTAGCTGCCGGCGCCCTGGACGATCCGGGCCCGGTCACCGACCGCGTCGAGGACGGCGCGGAGCAGGTCGTTCTTCTCCTGCGCGGAGGTGGTCGGCGACTCGCCGGTGGTGCCCGAGACGACCAGACCGTCGCAGCCGTTGTCGACGAAATGCGTCGCCAGTTCGGCGGCCTTGTCCAGGTCCAGCTTCCCGTTCGGCATCGAACGGGGTCACCATGGCGACGGAGACGGTTCCGAAGGGAGCCGCGGGGCTCGCAGACACTGCCGAATTCATGCAGATGAGGCTACCGCACCGGGGCTCGCCGCCCAGCCGTCACCCGGGACGGTCAGCCTTCGAACACGTACGGCGACGTGGCGACCTGCGAACCGTCGGCGAGCTCGCCGATCTCGAAGTCTCCAAACGCCGTCGGAGCGAGTTCGGTGAGCTGGCGCAGGCATTCGACGGCCAGCTCGCGGATCTCGACGTCGGCGTGTTCGGTGGCCCTCATGCCGATGAAGTGCCGCCAGGCCCGGTAGTTGCCGGTCACCACGATCTTCGTCTCGGTGGCGTTCGGCAGCACCGAACGCGCGGCCTGCCGTGCCTGTTTGCGCCGCAGGATGGCGTTCGGCACGCCTTCGAACTTCTCCTCCAGCTTGTCGAGCAGCTCCGAGTACGCCTGCCGGCTGCTGTCGGTGGCCTGCGTGAACAGCTCTTCCAGCTCGCGGTCTCCACGGATCGCGGGCGGGGCGACCACATCGAAGTCGTGTTCGGGGACGAAGCGCTGGGACAGCTGCGAATAGGAGAAGTGGCGGTGGCGGATCAGTTCGTGGGTGCAGGACCGCGAGATGCCGGTGATGTAGAACGTCGCGTTGGCGTGCTCGAACAGCGACGTGTGACCGACTTCCAGAACGTGACGCAGGTAGCCGGCGTTGGTGGCGGTGCGCGGATTCGGTTTGTCCCAGCTCTCGTAGCAGGCACGGCCGGCGAACTCGATGAGCGCCTCCCCGCCGTCGGCGTCGGTCGTCCATGGGACGTCCGGCGGGGTGAACTGCGTCGACGCGATCAGTTGCACCTTCAGGGGCACCAGCTCGGACACGGCACGCCACCTTCCTCGAATCACGGGCTGCGGATCTCCCGGCCCATTCTTCCCCACCGCCCCGGACCGTCGATGATCAGCCCCTACGCCCATGACGAGCGCAAACAGCGCGGCGTTCACGGTTCTGCTCTACCATCACGTCCCGTGAAGAACCCGACACTGACCCAGCGTCTCGCGGCCGCCTCGCTCGGCGCCGCCGTCCTCCTCGCGCCCGTCACCGCCGCACCGGTGATCGCCGCGCCCTCCTCGACCGTTTCTCCCGGCGCCGGCGTGATCGTCCCCGGCCGCGAGATCGGTCTGTCCGGCACCACGAACACCCGGGTGCTGGCCGGCTACCGGACCACCGACGGCCGGGTCGTGAACAACCGCATCCTGCGGTCGGACAATCTGTCGAAGATCACCGCCGCCGACAAGAAGAAGCTGAAGGCGCGCAAGCTGGGCGCCATCATCGATCTGCGCACTGCGGCCGAACGCACCGTGCAGAAGGATCTGCCGATCGCCGGCACCCGCTGGGTGGGTGCCGACATCCTGGGCGGCGTGCCGCCGGTGCAGCTGGTCGATCTGCCGCAGGCCTACGCCTCGTTCGTCACCGACAAGCAGGCGCGCGACCAGTTCCGCACGGCGATCCTGAACATCGACATCTCACTGAAGGCCGGTCACACGCCGCTGTACCACTGCTCGGCCGGCAAGGACCGGACCGGATGGCTGACGGTCATCATCCTGAAGACTCTCGGGGTGGACGACGCCACCATCAAGGCCGACTTCCTGGCCAGCAACCACTACCGGCATGCGAACCCGCAGAATCCCCTGGACGGCGTGCAGGCCGCGTACCTGAACCGCTCCTACAGCGAGGTGCGCAAGCACTACGGGACGTTCACCAACTACCTGACCAAGGGCCTGAAGCTGACCCCGAACGATCTGAACACGCTGCGCAGCAACCTGCTCGGCTGATCGTTCGCGGTCAGCCGCGAACGATGGCCGACAGCTTGGTGTAGGTGTCCTCCCACCCGTGCACCGGGATGGAGTCGATGCCCAGCTCCATGACCGGGCGGTCGTTGCCGCCCTCGTCGAGGCGGTCACCGAAGAACAGGATGTCATCGGTGGTCAGGCCGAGGATCTCCATGAGCCGGCGGGCGCCGTACGCCTTGTCGATGCCTTTGGCGGTGATGTCGACCGACGTCGATCCACCGCTGCGGACCTCCAGGTCGGGCAGGCGCTGCGCCGCGTAGGCGCGCAGCGCCTCCTTCTTGCGGCCGTCCGGGTCCCAGGCGGCCTTCGCGTCGACGGGGGCGGCCTGACCGAGCGCGCTGAACGTCACCTGGCTGCCCCGGTCTTCGAGGATCGGGCCCCAGGTCTCCGACTCCCAGAGCCCGAGTTCCTTGGCGCCCTCCTCGACGACGGCCATCGCCCGGGCCTTCTGGTCGTCGGACAGGTCTTCGGCGTAGACGGTGATCCAGGCGCCATCGGACTCGGCTCCGTCGGCATCGGTGGCGTCCCATCTGATGTAGCGGGTGCCGTTGGTCGGCATCAGGTGCAGGTTGTCGCGGTCGTCGAACTCGCCGAGACGGTCGAGGACCTGTGCCTGGAACTGTCCGAACTGGCCGCCGGAGATGATGCAGCCCATCGCCTGGGAGAGCATGTCGCGGAAGAGGCCGACCATCTCGTCGCTCATCTGCGTCTTGGACGGCGCCAGCGTGTCGTCCAGATCGAACATGACGAGCTTGTAGGTCTTGCCGTCGTGGGTCAGTCCATCAGCCATGGCGGTCAGCTTACTGGCAGCCCGCACCGACAACGCGGTCCGCGCCGTCGGACGACGGTCAGCGCATCACCCAGGGGAACGCCTGCGCCTCGGAGTGGACGCCCTGCGCGGTCCGCGAGCGTGACGGCTCCCCGAGTTCGGCGAGCAGGTGTTCCCCGGCGGTGACGACGCGGGCGAGGACGTCCGGGGTGAGATAGGACGGCCGGGTCGCGAACAGCAGGTCTTCGGTGGCGGTGTTGCCGCTGGCGCCCGGCGCGAACGGGCAGCCGCCCAGACCGCCGAGGGCGCCGTCGACGACGACGGCGCCGGCCGCCGCTGCGGCCAGCGAGTTCGCGACTCCCTGACCCCAGGTGTCGTGACCGTGGAATCCGAGTCGGCGGTCGCCGGCGACCGGCCGCACGGCGGTGAACAGGTCGGCCACCTGGCCGGGCGCGGCCTGGCCGAGGGTGTCGGCGAGGACGACGTCGCAGGTGCCGTCGGTGCGCGGATCCCCGACGATGTCCAGGACCCGCGCCGGATCGACGGGGCCGTCGAACGGGCAGGTGAACGCGGTGGCCAGTGTGAGCTGCACGCGGCCGCCGACGGCGCGCGCGTGAGCCACCGCCTCCGGGAGTGCGGCGAGGCTGTCGTCGGTGAGCCGGCCGATGTTGGCCTTGTTGTGGGCGTCGGAGACCGAGAAGCAGTACTGGAAGTTGCGTGCGCCGGCGGCGGCCGCCTTCTCGACGTGCCGCGGCGTGGCGACCCATATCCAGCAACGGTCGAGTTCGTCGGGCGTCAGCGCGGCCACCACGTCGAGGCTGCCGGCCATCGGCGGCACCAGGTCCGGGCGGGCCATCGAGCCGATCTCGAGTTCCGGAATGCCCAGCGCCAGCAGGGTGCGCGCGAGTCGTGCCCGGTCACCGGCGTCAAGGGTCTTGCCGGTCAGTTGCAGTCCGTCACGGAGGGTGACGTCACGCAGCACGACGTCGGGTAGCGCCGTCACCGGCCGTCCTCGGAGAGGAGTCCGCGGCGGATCTCGTCGGTGTGTTCGCCGATCTCCGGGCCGAGGGTCCTGATCGGCAGTGATGCGTCGCCGAGGACCGGCACGATGCCGGGGAATCCGACACGGCTGGGCGCCTCGCCGCCGGCGTCGACGTCGAACTCCTGGATCATGTTCCGGGCCGCATACTGCGGATCCGCCACGATGTCGGCCGCGGTGTAGATGGGTCCGGCCGGTACCCCGGCCTGCTCCATGGCGTGCAGGACGTCGTCGCGGGTGCGGGCGGCGGTCCACTCCCCGATGGCACGGTCGAGTTCGTCGCGGCGGTCCCAGCGCCCGTCGTTGTCGGCGAGTCCGGGATCGTCGGCGAGGTCGTCGCGGCCGATGGCCCGCATGTAGCGACCGAAGATCGCGTCGGCGTTGCCGGAGATCACCACTGAGAAGCCGTCCGAGCAGGTGTAGGCGTTCGACGGGGCGATGCCCTGCATGCGGCCGCCGGTCCGTTCCCGCCGCACACCGTAGGCGCCGAGGTCGGGTACGAGTGACTCCATCATCGAGAAGATGGCTTCGTGGAGGGCGACGTCGACGATCCGGTCCTCCAGCGGCAGCGGCTCGTCGGAGGCGTCTCGGCGCCGCAGCCCGTCGTAGAGGGCCATGACCGCGCCGAACGCACCGTAGAGTCCGGCGATCGAGTCGCCGATGGAGACACCGGTGCGCACCGGTGGACGGTCGGGGTCGCCGATCAGCTCGCGGAATCCGCCGTAGGCTTCCGCGACGGCGGCGAAGCCGGGGCGCTGCGAGTACGGGCCGGTCTGGCCGAAGGCGGAGATCCGCACGAACACGAGGTCGGGATTGTCGCGGCTCAGTTCTTCCGGGCTCAGACCCCATTTCTCGAGGGTTCCGGGCCGGAAGTTCTCCAGCACCACGTCGCAGCGGGACGCGAGGCGTCGCACGTCGTCGCGGCCTTCCTCGGTCCGCAGATCCAGCACCATCGACTTCTTGTTGCGGTTGATGGTGTGGAAGAGCATGGACGTGTCGCCGGCGTACAGCCGCCAGTTCCGCAGTTCGTCGCCGGTGTCGCGCTCGATCTTGATGACTTCGGCACCGAAGTCGGCCAGCAGCCGGCCGGTGGTCGGGGCGGCGATGTAGTTGCCGAGTTCCAGGACCCGTACGCCGTCGAGTGGGAGACGGCGGCCGCCCGGCGTGGTCGGGGCGGCGTCAGCCATCGAGGCCTTCGGGCTGCAGGATGATCCGCACACCGGTGCCTTTGTCGGTGCGTTTGGCGACGGCGGTCCCGGCCCGGTCGACGCCGTCGAGCTTGATGAGGATGGGCGCCGGGTCGGGATAGAAGTTGCGCCACCAGGTCTTCTGGTCGGCGGCGGCGACGCCGACCAGGATCTCGTCGTCGGCTTTGCGCTTGTAGTTGACGACCAGGTGGAACGTCTTGCCGCTCTTGCGGCCGGTGTAGGTGATCTCGGCCATCGACTTGCCCAGCAGTGGACCGACCACGGGCGCGGACAGCAGCGGCGTCGTCACCCGGTTGATCTGTTTCGCGACCTTCTGGAAGGTGTTCACGCTTTTCAGGATAGTGCGAGCCGCGTCAGAACGGTGGTGGTCCGCCGTCGTCGAGGTCGGCGGGTACGGGGTGTCGTGCGCGGCGGTTGTGGGCGCGCAGGCGCCGCCGGTACGCGTGTTTGGCTTCCGTTCTCGACTGTCTTCTCACCGGTTCGGTGGTCGTGTCCACCTCTCCGGGCGGGTGGGTGGAGGGTGCCCGCACGGGACGAGTCCCGCATCCGGGAGCAGCCAGGTGTTGCGGGCCTTCGACCTCACCGTGTGTCCTTCCGGCGTGGTGACTTCGGTCCACACGGTTCCGTCGGCGTCGATGATCTGGTCGTCGATCCAGCCTTCGCCGAAGGTCTTCAGCAGGTGATGGAACGTGCATTTCGGGTTCAGGTTGCACAGGCAGGTCGGTCCGCCGGCGTCCGGGTCGTCCGCATTCCATTCGGTCACATGATCGAGTTCGCAGGCGGCGGCGGGTCGGGTGCAGCCCGGCCAGGAGCAGCCCCCGAAGAGTCCACGGACCACGGTGTCGAGTAGTGCCGTCGGGCGGTAGGGATTGCCCGCCTGCGCGGAACCCCGTCTCAGCTGCGTGAGGTCGAGTGGACGGACCAGGGTGCCGGGCCGCGCGGCGATGTCGCGGACGTGCGCCGCGTCGATCGCCCCGTGGCCTTCGAGATGCCCGGGCCGGTCCCCACCGTCGAGGGTCGAGCCGTCGGCGATCACGTGCACCACCACCCGGGCACCGGTGTGTTCGACGTCCGGGTCGGCGATCAGCGCGACCGCCGCATCCGCGAGCCGCTCGTCCTTGGTGCGCGTGTCGGCGTCGCCCTCGGCGCCGGAGTCCGTGGCGGTGTCGGCTTTCCTGTCGTGTTCTTCCTTCGCCTCGATCGCGGCTTTACTCAGGGCGATGTTCTCCACGGTGTTGGTGATGGCGAGGGTCGCCAGGCCTTCGCCCGCCGGCCAGACGCGGATGCCGCGGGTCTTCTTCGCCCGTTCTCGGGCATCGCGGGCGGCCTCCGCGTCCAGGGTCGTGACGACGGCCCTGGCCGTCCTCTGCACCCCGAAGTAGCCGACGTCACCGGAGGAGCGGAGCCGGTCGGCGATCTCACGATCGGCTTCGGCCAGCAGTCCGGGCTCCACGATGGCGGCGGTCTCGACGACCGCCGTACCGAACGCGGTGCAGGCGATCACACCGTCCCGCAGCAGGAGTCCGGTGTTCGGGAGCCGGTTGCGGATCGCGTCGGCCCTGTCCACCAGTGTCTCCCCCGCGTCCTGCCCCACATGCAGCGCTGTGGCGACACTGGCGGCGACCTGCTTGACCGGATCCAGGAACCGGGCGAACTCGTCGACCGCGGACTCGACCGCGATCGACCGTTTCGCGTCGATCATGTCGGCGATGTTCTGGAGCTGCTGCCACTTGAGGAAGCCCTCACCGGCCCGGATCGCGACGACACTCGCCAGTCCGTCCTCCACCGCGATGTGGTCAGGTGCATCCGCCGAGACCGGAGCGACGCCGAGCGAAGACAGGTCGGCGTCGCGCCACATGCGGTGTATCGTCGCCATGACCCCTCCGGAGTAGAACTGGTGTTTGATCTACCTGCAAGGCTACGCCGGGGGTACGACAAGAACGGTTCAGAGCCTCAACCGCCGGATGCTTCGGTGAATCCCCGGCTTCCGGAGATCGCGAGCAGTGCGTCGACCATGGCGATGAAGGCGTCGGCGGCGGCCGCCGAGACGAACTCCGCGATCTCACGGGGGTCGCCGTCGGGATTGAGCAGACCGAGGACGTCGCCGTCCGTGCTCGGCACCACCCACAACCGGTCGGTGCCGGGACCGGTGAGGCGGACGATCGGATCGGCGTCGGCGACCACCTCGGTCGGCACCACCCATTCGACGCCGGGATGGTCGGTGTCGAGGCCGGTGAGGATCCCGTCACCGCCGATCCGCAGGTGTTCGGGCATGGCGGCCAGCCTGGCGATCAGGTCGGCGGCGCGCTTCGCCGACTCCTCGTCGTACGCCTCGGCGATCGTCTCCCACTCGCCGTCGTCGACCCGGTGCAGAACCGCGAACCGGCCGTCGTCGCCGGCGACGGCCAGCTGCCCTCGGCTCCGGTCCGGCAGGACCGCTCCCCAGGCTCCGTAGACGTCCACCCGGTCAGCGCCGGCGGTAGTCGATGAAGCGGTACAGGGTGCCGGTGCGCGAGTACTGCCAGTCGGTGACGTCGGCGGCCTCCCACGACTCGGGATCGATCACCGGGGCGAACGCGTCGGCGCCGTCGACGAGCATGTCGATCTCGGTGACGCGCAGCTGCGTCGCGTGCTCCATGGCGGCGGTGTAGATCTGGCTGCCGCCGATGATCGCGGCGACCCGGCCCACGAGGTCGAGGGCATCCTCGAGGCTGGTGGCCACCTCGGCCCCGTCCGCGGTGAAGCCGGCGGATCGGGTGAGCACGATGTTGCGTCGTCCCGGCAGCGGCCGGAAGTTCTCCGGCAGCGACTCCCACGTCTTCCGCCCCATGATCACGGTGCCGCCGCCGGTGACCTCCTTGAAGCGCGCCATGTCTTCGGGCACGTGCCACGGGATGGTGTTGTCGCGCCCGATGGCGCCGACCCGATCCTGGGCCCACACGAGTGCGATCGTCATGAGTGTCTCCTCCGCCGCCTCAGACGGCGACCGGCGCCTTGATCGCCGGATGCGACTGGTAGCCGACCACCTCGACGTCGTCGTAGTCGTAGTCGAAGATCGAATCGGCCTTGCGCAGTGCGAGCCGCGGGTACGGATACGGGTCGCGGGACAGCTGTTCGCGGACCTGATCGACGTGGTTGTCGTAGATGTGACAGTCGCCGCCGGTCCACACGAACTCACCGACCTCCAGTCCCGCCTGCTGCGCCATCATGTGCGTGAGCAGGGCGTACGACGCGATGTTGAACGGCACACCGAGGAACAGGTCGGCGCTGCGCTGGTACAGCTGGCACGACAGTCTGCCGTCGGCGACATAGAACTGGAAGAAGGCGTGGCACGGCGGAAGCGCCATCTGCGGAATCTCGCCGACGTTCCAGGCCGACACGATGTTGCGGCGCGAATCCGGATCGGAGGTGAGGAGTTCGAGGGCACCGGCGATCTGGTCCACGTGCTCGCCGGACGGGGTCGGCCAGGCACGCCACTGGACGCCGTAGACCGGACCGAGGTCGCCGTTCTCGTCGGCCCATTCGTCCCAGATGGTGACGCCGCGGTCCTGCAGCCATCGCACGTTCGAGTCGCCGCGCAGGAACCACAGCAGCTCGTAGACGATGGACTTGAGGTGAACCTTCTTGGTGGTGACGAGCGGGAAGCCTTCGGCGAGATCGAATCGCATCTGGTGACCGAACAGGCTGCGCGTGCCGGTGCCGGTGCGATCGGACTTGGGGGTCCCCGTCTCGAGCACCAGTCTCAGCAGGTCCTCGTACGGGGTGGGGATGGTCTCGCTCACGGGTCCGAGTCTACTGATCGACGACCGCGAACGGTCAGTCGATGGGTTGCGCGCCGGGCACCGGCCGCTTACGCGGCTGGATGTACCGCTTGTCGACCCACGTCACGGTGCCGACGACGACGGCGGCGAGCAGCCATCCGAGCAGCACGTCGAAGACGTAGTGTTCGGCCGCGTACACCAGCGTGAACGCCATGATCAGCGCGTAGCCGACGAACACGGTTCTGCCGAGTGCGCGGGTGCGCGGCCACATGAACAGGGCGAGCAGCATGATCAGGCCGGCGTGCAGCGACGGGATGGCCGCGACCGCGTTCGATTTGCTGTCGCCGAACTCGATCAGCTTCGCCGCCTTGTGGATTCCCAGGACGTCCCAGCCGCGGCCGGCGATGCGTTCGACGTAGGGGGCGGCACCCGGGTGGTGCGGCTCGACGGGACCGAGCAGGTTGTCCGGTACGGCGTGCGGCGGCCGGTCCATGCAGGCCGGTTCGTGCGGGTGGGTCGCCACGTCGGCGGCGGTGCACTTGGCCGCCGCCCACGGCGGTGCGGCGGGCACGAGCGTGTAGACGACCAGTCCGAGGAAGCTGGCGGACAGGAAGCAGATCGCGAACCGGCGCCATACGGCACGGTTGCGCACCCAGAGGAACGCCGCGGTCGCGTACGGAACGATGAAGTACGACATGTAGACGACGCTGATGATCACTTCCCACCAGGGCGGCTTCGCCTGTTTGAGGTGCGATTGCAGCCAGACGGTGGGGTTGGTCCCGAACAGCCAGTGGTCGACGCCGGGGCTGAGGTGCCACTGCGTCGGCATGTTCAGCCAGACGGCCGCGTTCCGGGTCCAGTCGTAGAGCATGAGGATCAGCACGAACGGCAGCCAGTCGATGATCACCGTGATCAGCCGGCGCCGTCCGATGACCGCGACGGCCATCCCGATGGCCAGGTAGAGGATCAGCCGGGTGCGGTCGAACACGATGCCGTTGCGGGTGACGTCGACGGCGACGGCGATCGCCCACACCGCCAGCAGCCCGCGGCGGACCCATACCAGGCGCCGGTTGGTCTCGTCGACGATCTCGATGTCGCCGGCCGCGCGATCCGCACCCTCGGTGTCCAGGGCGGTGTCGTCCGGGGCGGCGTCGTCGGGCCGGGTCACGCGGGTCGGCCGGTGACGGTCAGAACAACCACGAGCGCTTTCATCGCACCGACTCTAGTCAGCCCATCAACGACGCGGCGACGGTGGCGCCGAGGTCCCAGCACATCTCAAGCTCGGACTTTCCGGGCTTGTTGGACACGATCACGTAGTCGGCGGCCTTGGTCCAGCCGAGCCCGGTGGTGATGGACGTCAGTGCACGTTCGGCGCCTTCGGTGCCTTCGTTGCCGTGCAGGTACGCACCGAACGGGCGCCCCCGGGTCGAGTCGAGGATCTGGTAGTAGCTCGTGTCGAAGGCGTGTTTGAGGGCCCCACTCAGATAGCCCAGGTTCACCGGGGTTCCGAGGAGATAGCCGTCGGCCTCCAGGAAGTCGGTGGCGCTGACCGAGAGCGCCGCGCGGCGCACCACCTCGACGCCCTCGATGTCGGGGTCGGTCGCGCCGGACACCACCGCCTCGAACATCGCCTGGCAGTGCGGTGACGGCGTGTGGTGGACGATCAGCAGCCTCATGACGCCGCTTTCGCCTCGCGGTACTGCTCGCTCGCGCGCTTCATCATCTGGCGAGCACGGCCCCGGTCACCGGCGTAGTCGTAGGCGCGGGCGATCCGGTAGGTGCTGACCCAGTCGGTGGGGTCGGCCTCCCATTCCTGCTTCACCTGGGCGAACAGCGCATCGGCGGCGTCGGGTTCGATCCGCCCGGACGGCCGGCGCGGCAGATCGTCGACGTCGAGCTCCCGGCCCAGGTCGGCGACGTCCGCAGCCATCCGCTGATGTTCGATGCCGGAGCGGAGGGTCTGCACGATCATCCAGACACCCAGCAGCGGCAGGATGAGGACGCCGACGCCGAGACCGATGCCGACCACTCCCCCCGCCTCGATGAGCCGGATGGCGGCACGCACGAGCAGCAGGCTGTAGACGATGATCGCGACGACCAGGAAGACGATCATCCAGACGATCGGCCGGGCGTCCTTCTTCTGTGCCATAGGGTCTACAGGTCCATGAAGTTCTCGAGGCCGATGGTCAGACCCGGTCGGCCGGCGATCTCCCGGACGCCCAGCAGCACGCCCGGAATGAACGAGGTGCGGTCCATCGAGTCGTGCCGGATGGTGAGCGTCTCGCCGAGCGTGCCGAACAGCACCTCCTGGTGGGCGACGAGTCCCGACACGCGAATCGAGTGCACGTGCACGCCGTCGACGTCGGCGCCGCGGGCGCCCTCGAGTCCCGTCGAGGTGGCGTCGGGCATGGGGGCGCAGCCGGCTTCCTTCCGTGCAGCGGCGATCAGCTGCGCGGTGCGGCCGGCGGTGCCCGACGGGGCGTCGGCCTTCTGCGGGTGGTGGAGTTCGATCACTTCGACGGAGTCGAAGAACCGGGCGGCCTGCTGTGCGAAATGCATCGACAGCACGGCGCCGATCGCGAAGTTGGGGGCGATCAGCACACCGACCTCCGGCTTGGCGGCGAGCCAGCCGCGCACCTGGTCGAGGCGTTCCTCGGTGAATCCGGTGGTGCCGACGACCGCATTGATCCCGTTGTCGATCAGGAACTTCAGGTTGTCCATCACCACGTCGGGGTGGGTGAAGTCCACGACCACCTGGGTATCGGAGTCGACGAACGCCGACAGCGGGTCGTCCCGGTCGACGCCCACGGTGAACTCGGTGTCGCCGGAGGCCTGCACGCCCGCGACGATCGCCTGGCCGACCTTGCCGTTGCTTCCCAGCACACCGGTACGAATGCCGCTCATTGCCCTCTTCTCTCCACGTTGACGCGTCTGCCATCCAGTCTAGAAGGCCCCCGACGGACGGCGGTGCGCGGTCGCCGCCGGGTGAGACGAACGGCGGAAACCGTCCACAGTGGTGTGACGGACGGCTAGCCTGAGGTCCCCCGACCGAAAGGCGACGACGTGAAGTCCGTACTCAAGGCCCTCCCGGTGGCCGCACTGTTCCTGCTGGTGACCGGCTGCGCCGCCGACTCCGGCTCCTCCGGCTCCGGCGAGAAGACCGAGCAGGTGACCGTCACGGCGGTGAACGCACAGGGTGCCCCACAGGACGGCTGGACCGTCTCCCCCGACCCGGCCGGTCAGGTCGACTGCAGTGCCGGCACCCCCAGCGACTCGGCGACCACCGCCGGGGTCTACTCGTGCGATCCGGTCGCGATGCACGCCAACGTCTGCTGGAAGGGTGCCGACGCCCGCACGCTGCTGTGTGCCGAGGACCCGTTCACCCCGACGCTGCGCACCATGACGACCACCGTCGACCTGCCGGCCGTCGGCAAGCCCGACAAGGCGCAGCCGTGGGCCGTCCAGCTCGACGACGGCACGCAGTGCGTGCTTCGGCACGGCGGCGGCTGGGGTGTCGGCGCCGACCAGGCGATGCCGGTGTACGGCTGTCTCGGCGCCGGGAACGAGGATCTCGCCGTCCTCCAGGGCGCCTCGGATGCGAGCGCCGTCGACACCAGCAAGGACGCCTGGACCGTCAAGGTGGGCAAGGTCGGCAGCGCCGACGCCCAACTGCCGGCTCCGACCGTGAAGAACGTCAGCAAGGCCTACTTCGCGGCCGCCGCCGGCCAGTAGTCACCGCCGGCCAGGAGCCCCGCGAACACGAAACGGCCCGCGACCCCCGAGGGGGTCGCGGGCCGTTTCAGCTCTGCGACGAGAGGTCGGGATCAGGCGTCCGCCTTCTCCTCGTCCTTGTCGTCGGCCTTGGCCGGGGCGTCGTCGCGCACCGGAACCAGGCTGATCTTGCCGCGCTCGTCGATGTCGGCGATCTCGACCTGGATCTTGTCGCCGACGTTCACCACGTCCTCGACCTTGCCGATCCGCTTGCCGTTGCCCAGCTTCGAGATGTGGATCAGACCGTCGCGGCCCGGCAGCAGCGACACGAACGCGCCGAACGCCGCGGTCTTGACCACGGTGCCCAGGAAGCGCTCGCCGACCTTCGGCAGCTGCGGGTTGGCGATCGCGTTGACCGCGTCGATGGCGGCCTGTGCCGACTCGCCGTCCGAGGCGCCGATGAACACGGTGCCGTCGTCCTCGATCGAGATGTTGGCGCCGGTGTCCTCGGTGATGCCGTTGATCGTCTTGCCCTTGGGGCCGATCAGCTCGCCGATCTTGTCCATCGGAATCTTGATGGTGGTGATCCGCGGAGCGTACGGGCTCATCTCGTCCGGCTCGTCGATGGCCTCGGCCATGACGTCCAGAATGGTCAGACGGGCCTGCTTGGCCTGGCTGAGCGCACCGGCGAGAACCTCGGAGGGGATGCCGTCGAGCTTGGTGTCCAGCTGCAGAGCCGTCACGAAGTCCTTGGTGCCGGCGACCTTGAAGTCCATGTCACCGAACGCATCCTCGGCGCCGAGGATGTCGGTGAGGGCGACGTAGCGGGTCTCCGACTTGCCGTCGATGGTGACCTCGTCGGACACCAGGCCCATGGCGATACCGGCGACCGGGGCCTTGAGCGGCACACCGGCGTTCAGCATCGACATGGTGGAGGCGCACACCGAGCCCATCGAGGTGGAACCGTTGGAGCCGAGGGCCTCGGAGACCTGACGGATCGCGTACGGGAACTCCTCGACGCTCGGCAGCACCGGCACCAGGGCACGCTCGGCGAGCGCGCCGTGGCCGATCTCGCGGCGCTTCGGCGAACCGACGCGACCGGTCTCACCGGTCGAGTACGGCGGGAAGTTGTAGTGGTGCATGTACCGCTTGCTGGTCTCTGGGCCGAGCGAGTCGATGCTCTGCGCCATCTTGACCATGTCGAGGGTGGTGACACCCAGGATCTGGGTCTCGCCGCGCTCGAACAGGGCACTGCCGTGGGCGCGCGGAATCACGCCGACCTCGGCCGACAGCGACCGGATGTCGGTGATGCCGCGACCGTCGATACGGAAGTGATCGGTCAGGATCCGCTTGCGGACCAGGCTCTTGGTGAGCGAACGGTAGGCGGCGCCCAGTTCACCCTCGCGGCCCTCGAACTTGTCGCCCAGGGCGTCGAGCATGTCGGCCTTGAGCTCGTCGGTGGCGTTGTCGCGGTCCTGCTTGTCCGCGATCGACAGCGCCTCGTTGAGACGGTCGGTGGCGTAGTCGGCGACGGCCTTGTAGGCGTCGTCCTGGTAGGCCGGGAACAGCGGGAAGTCGCGGGTCTCCTTGGAGGCCGCGGCGGCCAGCTGCTTCTGCGCCTCACAGAGCTGCGCGATGAACGGCTTGGCGGCCTCGAGGCCTTCGGCGACGATGGCCTCGCTCGGCGCGGTGGCACCGCCCTCGATGAGCTCGAGGACGTTCTCGGTGGCCTCGGCCTCGACCATCATGATCGCAACGTCGGCATCCTTGCCCGAACCCGAGACGACGCGGCCGGCGACGACCATGTCGAAGAGGGCGTTCTCGAGCTGGTCGACGGTCGGGAAGGCGACCCACTGGCCGGCCTTGTTGTCGTCCGAGGTGATCAGGGCGACGCGCACGCCGCCGACCGGGCCGGAGAACGGCAGACCGGCGATCTGCGTGGACGCGGACGCGGCGTTGATGGCCACGACGTCGTACAGGTCGTTCGGGTCGAGCGACAGGATGGTCTCGACCACCTGGATCTCGTTGCGCAGGCCGTCGACGAACGACGGACGCAGCGGACGGTCGATCAGACGGCAGGTGAGGATCGCGTCGGTGGACGGGCGGCCCTCGCGACGGAAGAACGAGCCGGGGATACGGCCCGCGGCGTACATGCGCTCCTCGACGTCCACGGTCAGCGGGAAGAAGTCGAAGTGCTCCTTCGGATGCTTGGACGCGGTGGTGGTCGAGAGGATCATGGTGCCCTCGTCGAGGTAGGCGACGACGGCGCCCGCGGCCTGCAGGGCCAGACGGCCGGTCTCGAAGCGGATGGTCCGCTTGCCGAACGAGCCGTTGTCGATCACACAGGAGACTTCGGTGATCGCGTCGTCGAAGTCGTCATTGACATCAGTCATGGATTGAAAAATCCCTTTCGTTGCGCAGGACGCACTCGCGCACCTGCGGATATGCAGCGGCAGACCGGCGCGGGTGCGCGAGTCTGCGAACGATGAACTGCTGCGGGGAACGGCCGACGGTGCGCCGCGCACCTGCGCGGCGGAGAGACGGCCTTCGATCAAAGCGGCCGGAACGAGAGCGAAAGGCTCATCGGGATTCCGGCTGCCATTACCGAGGACCGGTCTGGTAACACCTCGGACGCACCGTGATCAGTGCATCATCCGTCGTCAGTCTAACACCGACCGCCCCGGACACCGCCTGACCGGCGTCAGCGCGGCGGCGTGGCGAACGACGAC
Organism: Gordonia sp. (in: high G+C Gram-positive bacteria); assembly: GCF_047600565.1. GTDB lineage: Bacteria > Actinomycetota > Actinomycetes > Mycobacteriales > Mycobacteriaceae > Gordonia. The sequence goes on along the minus strand of NZ_JASGKN010000001.1, from coordinate 668,639 downwards.
GGCCACCGCACCGGAACGGTGCGGTGGCCGCCGTGGAGACGTCCGAGGAGGTCTAGACCTTCTTCTTGGTGACGAATCCCAGGATTCCCAGCAGGATCACTGCACCGAGGACCGCCGTGAACAGGGTGAACCACCAACCGCCACCCTTGACGTCCACGCCGAACAGGCTCAGCAGGAATCCGCCGACCAGCGCACCGACGATGCCGATGACGATGTTCCACAGGATTCCGGCTCCCCCGCCGCGCATGATGGTGCCCGCGATCCAGCCTGCGATGGCACCGATGAACAGATAGGCGATCCAGCCGACCGACGTGGTGAGCTCTACCGCGAGTACGTGCGTAGTCATCGTCGTTCCCCTTCGAAACATGGTGTCCCGACTGTCGGGATACTTGACAGCCTGACACCTTCCGATGACCGATTCCCCCGTTTTGGCCAAGCGCACGGCGACGATCCGGAATCGGCCGGGCGCCGTCGGGTATCTGACGACGAGAGCCGCCCCACCGGATGGCGGGGCGGCTCTCGACGGAAAGGGAAGGTCAGCGACGCAGGCCGAGGCGCTCGATCAGCGAGCGGTAGCGGTTGATGTCGACGTCGGCCAGGTACTTGAGCAGACGGCGGCGACGGCCGACCAGCAGCAGCAGACCGCGACGGCTGTGGTGGTCGTGCTTGTGCTGCTTGAGGTGCTCGGTGAGGTCGGTGATGCGCTTGGTCAGCAGCGCCACCTGGGCCTCGGGCGAACCGGTGTCGGTCTCGTGGATGCCGTACTCGGCGAGAATGGTCTTCTTCTGATCAGCAGTCAGCGACATGCGTGATTCTCCTTGTTTCAGTGCCGTGTCGTCGGTCCCGGATTCCGGGCTCCCCACCGGGGAGGGCGCGCCACCACGGACTGCAGCGATCGCCAGAGGACGAGGTTACCAGCGGGGAGCGGCTGCGGCGAAATCCGCCGGCGGCCGTCAGTCCTCGCCGGCCAGGATGGTGCGCGTGCGGTCGACGTCGTCGCCGATCGCGGTCACCAGGTCGTCGATGCTGTCGTAGGTCTCCATGCCGCGTAGCCGTGCCACGAAGTCGACGGCCACGTGATGGCCGTACAGATCGGTGTCGACGTCCAGGACGTACGCCTCGACCGTCCGGTTCCGTCCGGAGAACGTCGGATTGGTGCCCACCGAGACGGCGGCCGGATATCGCTCGCCGATCGTCATGCCCTCCGGCTCGGTGCCGCCTTTGAGGATCGTGAACCAGGCGGCGTAGACCCCGTCGCCGGGAATGGCCGAGTTGGCGGGTGCGGCGATGTTGGCGGTCGGATAGCCGAGATCGCGGCCGCGTCGTTCACCGTGCACCACGACGCCTTCGACCCGGTGCGGCCGGCCGAGGGCTTCGGCGGCCAGTTCGACGTCACCGGCGGCGATGCAGGAGCGGATGTAGGTGGACGAGAAGGTGACCGCGTGTTCGCCGAACAGCGAGATCGCGGTGACCTCGAACCCGAACCGGTCCCCCAGCTCGCGCAGCTTCTCGACGTTGCCGGCGGCCTTGTGACCGAAGGTGAAGTTGTCGCCGACCACCACTTCGGCGGCATGGAGTTCTTCGACCAGCACTTTGTGGACGAACTCTTCGGGCGACCACGACGACAGCTGCTGTGTGAACGGGATGACGCAGAAGACGTCGATGCCCATCTCCTGGGCCAGGTCGGCACGACGGCGCAGCGTGGACAGCATCGGCGGGTGCGAGCCGGGCCGGACCACTTCGGAGGGGTGGGGATCGAAGGTCATCAGGACCGATGGGACTCCGCGCTCGGCGGCGGCCTGGGTGGCCGCCGTGATCAACTGCGCGTGCCCGCGATGCACACCGTCGAAGACGCCGATGGTGACGACGCATCGCCCCCAGCCCGGCGGCACATCATCCAACCCTCGCCAACGCAACACGCGTCAAGCCTACTCGGCCTGACGGGTTCCCTCCCGGCGCCTTGTAAGCTCGACCTATGCCCCATTCACGCCCTGTCGGAGACCTGACGTCGGTCACCCAGGACTACCTCAAGGTGATCTGGACCAGTCAGGAGTGGTCCGACACCAAGGTGACCACCAAACTGCTGGCCGACAAGCTCGGCGTCTCGCCGTCGACGGCGTCGGAGGGCATCCGGAAACTGGCGGATCAGGGCCTGGTCGATCACGAGCGCTACGGCTCGGTGACCCTCACCGAGGAGGGCCGTGAGGCCGCCGTGGGCATGGTGCGCCGTCACCGCCTGCTCGAGACGTTCCTGGTGCGTGAGCTCGGCTACGGATGGGACGAGGTGCACGAGGAGGCCGAGGTGCTCGAGCACGCCGTCTCCGATCGGCTGATGGCGCATATCGACGCCAAGCTCGGGTTCCCGCAACGCGACCCGCACGGCGATCCGATCCCCTCGGCGGACGGCCAGGTGCCGCGGGCCGGGTCGGAGCAGCTTGCGGATCTGGACGTCGGCGAGGCCGGCACCATCACCCGTATCTCCGATGACGATCCGGAGATGCTGCGATATTTCCAGGAGATCGGCGTCGACCTGGATCGCACCGTGTCGGTGGTCGAGAAGCGCCCGTTCGCCGGCACCATCTCGGTGTGCGTGGACGACGGTGAACTGATCCACCTCGGCGACGTGGCGTCCCGGGCGATCTTCCTCGACCGCGGCTGAACGCGAGACCCGGGCCTGCCGTCAGCGGTCGTCCGTCAACGCAGCGTCGCGGGCCGGACCACCATCACCGAGGCGGCGCGCCGGCCCTTCTCCTGGACGAGTGCGATGGCCCTGCCTCGCGGATCGACCACCGTGTAGATTCCGGCCATCCCGATCGGGTCGAGCCAGCGGCCCTGACTGATCGATTCGGCCTCGTCGTCGCTGATCTCGCGGAGTGGAAAGCAGAGTTTCGCGGCTTCGTCGATGCCCAGGCTCACCGCCGGGTCGGCGATCACGGCATCCAGGGTCCGGGCCTGCTCGAGGGTGAAGGGGCCGACTGCGGTGCGGCGCAGCGCCGTGAGATGTCCGCCGACGCCGAGGGCGGCACCGAGGTCGCGCGCCAGCGACCGGATGTAGGTGCCCGACGAGCAGTCCACCTCGACGTCCAGGTCGATCGTCGGCCCGGCACGGCGGATGTCGGTGACGTCGAAGCGATGCACGGTCACCGGCCGGGACTTGAGCTCGAACTCGGCACCGTCGCGCACCAGGGCGTGAGCCCGGCGGCCGTCGACCTTGATGGCGCTGACCTTGGCCGGGATCTGCTGAAGGTCGCCGGTCAGGTCCACCACGCCGGCGGCGATCTGCTCGTCGGTGATCGCGGAGGCGTCGGCGGTCTCCAGGGTCTCGCCCTCGGCGTCGTCGGTGCTCGTCGACACGCCCAGGCGCACCGTGGCGGTGTACGACTTGGTGGTCAGTGACAGCAGGCCCAGCAGTTTGGTGGCGCGTTCGATACCGATCACCAGGACACCGGTGGCCATCGGGTCGAGGGTGCCGGCGTGACCCACACGCCGGGTGTCGACGGCTTTGCGGCACCGGGACACCACGTCGTGGCTGGTCATGCCGGCGGCCTTGTCGATGACGAGGAGCCCGGCGTTCTCGATGGAGGAATCGGCCATGCGTCGATCCTGGCAGAACTAGTTCTGTCCGCCGAGCCAGGGCTCGACGGCCGCCAGCTGCCGCTCGATGTACGGGGCCATGGTCCGCATGAACGTGCCGGTGAAGTGGTTCGAGTCCCGGTAGACCAGGACGTTGCCGACCACCACCGGACACCAGGTGGCGTTGCAGTGCAGATCGGTGAAGTCCACGTTGTGGACTCCGGGCAGACCGCCGAGGGCGGCATCCGCCGGGTTCTGCGGGGCCAGCGCGAAACTGCGCGACACCCCGCACGCGTTCGCGTCGTTCTTGACCGCCATGCAGTCGAACGGTTCGCGGGTGTTGCCCTGCTGATCCATCAGCCACGGCAGGTCACGGACGCCGATCGAGGTCAGCCCGGCGTCGGAGAACCGCTTGAAGACGTCGATGTAGAACTGCGGGGTCTGATCGGGATCACCCCAGTTGTTCCCGGGGCGGGTGGCGTTGGTGAAGACGGCGTCCGGCCGCTGGGCGACGACGTAGTCCATCACCTTGCGCTGCCATTCGAGACAACGAGGGCTCTCGCTGGACTCGGCGGCATCCGGTCCGGCGGCCATCCGGCAGCCCGCCATGATGACGGCGGACACGGTGAACCCGTTCTTCTTGCCGATCTGGTCGAGGGCGGGCAGGAAGTGCTCGGCGTGCGAGCCGCCCACCAGCATCAGCACCTTGCGGCCGGGTTCCCGTTTCGCGCCGTAGTCGCAGGCCACCACGTCGGAGTTCTTCTGGCCGTCGTTCATGCAGCCGGTCAGGCCGGTCGCCGGGAGGTCGGCGCGGGAGGCGGCGAGCGTCGGAACGAACGGAACACCGTCGGGCACCGGCGCGCCGTCGGCGTACGCGGCGGCACCCGGATGCTGCACCGGGTCGACGGGGGAGGCCGAGACCTCCGGGGCGGGGGCGGTCCACGCCTGGACGGCCACCACGACGGCGGCGACGGTGCCGGCGATCACGATCGGCGTCCGGACCCGGTATTTCAGGATCGGCGAATCCGGTTTGAACACGAAGTGCGCGGCCGAGGCCACCAGCAGCGACACGACGATGATCGCTGTCCCGGCCGCCAGGCTCACCGATTTGATCGGCGACGCGTGATAGTTCCGGTAGACGATGTACATGATCAGGATCGGCCAGTGCCACAGATACAGGTGGTAGGCGATGGTCCCGAGGTAGACCAGCGGGCGGGTCGACAGGATCCGCGAGACGACGCTGGTCCCGCCGGTTCCGGCGACGAAGACGAGAATCGCGCCGCCGACCGGCAGCAGCGCCTGCCAGCCGGGGAAGGTCGCGGTGCCGTTGACCACCAGACCGGTGATGCCCAGCATGATCAGGCCGACCACCCCGGCGATCTGGCGGATCCAGCCGGTCACCACTCGCCCGGTCAGCACCAGACCCAGCAGCCCGCCGAGCGAGATCTCCCAGAACCGCGCGAAGGTGTCGTAGTAGTTGAGCGTCTGATTCAGGTGCGCGAGCACGTTCGCGTAGACGAACGACGCGACGGTGACGGCCACGACCAGACCGATCAGGGACCGGCGCACCCGGGAGTCGGCGGACGTCGTGCCGGCGCGTCGTGCCAGGGTGCGCAGACCCAGACCGGCGAGCGTGATGCCGACGATCAGGAGCGCGAAGATCTGCGCCTGCACCGCCAGGGACCACAGGTGCTGGAACGGCGACGGCATGGCCGACGCGGCGGTGTACGACCGGCCGTTCAGCGCGAACGTCCAGTTGACCGCCCACAGATCCGACCACACGCCGTCGATCAGCGTCTCGGATCGTCGTGTCGACGGGTAGACGAACCAGGTCGCCAGCACGGTCACGGCGACGGTGGCGGCCATCGGGAGCCACAGTCGCTTGAGGACCCGCCACAGGCGCGGCAGCGGATTGTTCACCGGAGCGTCGCCGGTCTGCGCCTTGATCAGCGACGGGATGAGGAAGAAGCCGGAGATGAACAGGAAGGCGTCCACACCGCCGGAGACGGTGCCGACCCAGATGTGGAAGACGACCACCAGGAAGACCGCGACTCCGCGCAGGCCTTCGACGTCCGCCCGGCGGGTGGCCGGGATGTGCTTGTCTGTCATCAACTCAGCTCAGGGTGATCGTGGTCAGGATGAGGCCGTCGGCCACCATCCACCGGCCGGGAAGCTCGAGCAGCGGCGCACCACCGTCGACGGTGGTGCCGTCGATGAGGACCCGGGAGACGAATCGGCCGGTCGCCGGCTCGTCGTGGTCGCGGGTGAACGTGATGTGGGCGTCCTCGAAACCGAGCCAGCGCTGAGTGAGCGGGAACCACGCCTTGTAGGTGGCTTCTTTCGCGCAGAACAGCAGCCGGTCCCAGTGCAGCGAGTCGTCGCGTCCGGCGAGGACGTCGCGCTCGGCCGGCAGGCTCGTGTGATCGATGACGCCGTCGGGCAGCGGCAGGTGCGGTTCGGCGTCGATTCCGAGCGATCGCACCTGCAGGCTGTAGGCCGCCACCGCGGCCCGGTAGCCGTCGCAGTGCGTGAGACTGCCGACGACGTTCGACGGCCAGAGGGGCATCCCCTTGTCGCCGCGCAGGATCGGCACCGGCTCCACCCCCAGCTGTCCGAGGGCTTGCCGTGCACAGTGCCGGGCGGTGGTGAACTCGCGGCGCCGCTTCTCCACGGCGCGGGAGATCAGTCCCTCCTCGGCGGGGAGAAGGTGCGCGTCGTCGGGGTCGCCGAAGGCTTCGGCGGCGCCGACGCCCCGGGGGAACAGAACCTCGATCACGCCGTCACCTCCTCGTCTCGGCAGTGATTCCGACGTTCCATGGTGCCAGCAGCGACGACGGGGCAGCGAATTCCGCGAGTCTCATTCGCGCTCGGCGGAACGTCGGGCACGCCTCTCCTGCAGAGTGCGCACCCGCTCACGGAACTCCTTGGCGCGTTCCTCGTAGTCCGGCGGCAGTTCGAACCGGACACCCAGTTCGTTGAGGTCCGCCGGGGAGGTGCCGTCGTCGGGTGCGATCCGCCGCAGCAGCGGCTCGGGCAGGCCACGGCGTTTCCACTCGCGCGGATAGCCGACCGACACCTCCTCGAACCGGACGCCGTCGTACCAGGTGGTGCGCGGAATGTGCAGGTGCCCGTAGACGCAGGCGGCGGCATTGAACCGGGTGTGCCAGTCCCGGGTCGATTCGCTGCCGCACCAGAGCGAGAACTCGGGATAGAACAGCGCGTCGCAGGGTTCGCGGCGCAACGGCCAATGATTGATGAGGATCGTCTTCTCGGCCGGATCGATGGCTTCCAGTCGCCGGCGGGTGGCCTCCACCCGGGCCCGGCCCCAGGCGTCCCGCGTCCCGAACGGTTCGGGCGACAGCAGGAACTCGTCGGTGGCGACGACGTTCTTCTCCCGCGCCGCCGCCAGCGCCTGCAGGGCCGTCGTGCCGTCCGGGCGGAACGTGTAGTCGTACAGCAGGAACATCGGCACCACTCGAACCGGGTCGCCGCCGTCGCCCGGATCGAACAGCGGATAGATGTCTTCCGGGGTCACCACTCCGATGTCCCGGCAGGCCTGCACCAGGTAGTCGTAGCGTGCGACGCCGTGGATCTGCAGCGGATCCTTCGCGGTCGTGTACAGCTCGTGGTTTCCGGGCACCCACACCACGGTGTCGAAGCGCGCCGCGAGGCGCCGCAGGGTGTCGATGATGTCGTCGGTGCGTTCGGCGATGTCGCCGGCCGCGATCAGCCAGTCACCTGGATCGGTGGGGCGGATCTGATCGACGATGTGCTCGTTGCCCCGGTGTGCGACGTGCAGGTCGCTGATCGCCCAGAGCGTTGCCATGCGGCCAGTCTGCCAGAGGCGGTCAACCGTCAGTCGGCACCTATCGAAGGTTCGCGGTAGAGGATTCTCGCAGCGACGAACGCCGCGATCATCACGCAGATCAGAGTGAGCGACGGCCAGATCGCTGTGCGGGTGATCAGTGCGACGACGTATTCGACGACGACCGCGACGGCGAGAACGCGACCGATGAACGCAGCGATGTGAAGTTCATGTTCCTGCTGGCGCTCGTCGAGGCGCCCCCGGAGGAAGGCACCGTAGTCGGTGGTTCCGCTGGCCATGAAGTAGAAGAACAGAGCCAGAGCGAGGGAGATCGGGAGTATCGCAAGGGCGTGCACCCAGCCATGGGTCGCGCCGACGATCACGAAGACGATCGCTGTCACCACGGCGACGATGCCCGGCGCCCGCCATTCTCCCTGGATCGGACCTGCCATATCAATCTCCTTCTGTCGGTGTGAACAGTTCCTCGATCCGAACGTCGAAGAACTGAGCTATACGGAATGCCAGCGTCAGGGACGGCAGGTACCGGCCGTTCTCGATGGAGATGACCGTCTGACGCGAAACCCCCAGTGCCTCGGCGAGCGCTACCTGGGTGAGTCCGGCATCAGTCCGCGCTCGACGAACACTGTTCCGCATTGGTGTCAACCTACCTTTACATCTCGGCAGACGTCAAGGTTCCTTGACGTCCGGCTCTCCGGTTCGAGCAGAATCAGAAGACGAACGAGTACAGCAGCACGGCCACCGAGAAGGCCAGCAGGCCCAGGCAGTTGACCCAGAACGTCACGCCCAGGAAGCGGGACCGCAGGTGTGCCGCGCTCGCCGCCAGGAAGTAGGCGATGACGCCGGCGACGGCCGCCACGCCCACGCCGGGTTCCCAGAATGCCGACGATCAGTCCGGCCGTGGCCACCGTCTTGATCCACACCAGAGCCCAGCCCCAGTCCAGCGGGAAGCCGACGCCGTCCAGACAGTCCCGGATGAACGGGACCGGCTTGATCGAGAGCAGTGCGTCACCGGCGAGGACCGCGGCGAGCAGAATGACCGGCCACGCCGGATCGGGTACGCCGAACATGGATCTCTCCTTCGTTACTCATCGCCGGATGAGGACCCGGACGACGTCTTCGAGCTGGGCGCGGACCCCGCTCATGTCGGTGCCGATCCCGGCCGCCGCCAGGAGCAGGCCGAATGCGACAGGTAGGCGGCGCGGGCCGCCGGGACGGCGTCGTCACCGAGACCCGCGTCCTCGAAGACCTCGGTGAACTCGGTCATCAGAGTCGTCGCGAGCCCGGCGAAGACGGCGGTTCGGTGGGTGCCGCGGGCGAGGACCGCACCGTATTCCCGCGACAGCGGGAGGTCCCGGGCGAACAGATCCAGGAACGGCTGTACGCAGTCGCCGATGCGGACGGCGGGATCGCTGCCGTCGGGCGGGCCGGGCCGGCCGACGTGGATCTCCCCGATCCACCGGTCGTAGGCCGCGAGCAGCAGGGTGTCCTTGTCGCCCACCGCCATGACCGTGCCGACGCTGACCTGTGCGTTCTCCGCGATGGCACGGATCGTGGTGCCCGCGAAGCAGCGTTCGACGAACAGTCGCTGCGCGCACGTGATCACGCGCGTCCGGGTCAGCTCCCGCTGCTCCGCTCGCGGCGACTGAACGTGTTCACTGAACATGTTCATCACGGTACGCGCGGCAGTGTCGGGGCGCCGGGAATTTCGCCGGTCTCCCCTCATCGGATCAGGCGTAGCGTGGATGCATGGACGGTCAGCACGTGATCATCGGCGGCGGCCTGGCCGGAGCCAAGGCCGCCGAAGCCCTCCGCCGGCGCGGCTTCGACGGCGCGATCACGATCGTGAGCGCCGAAGCCCATCACCCCTACGAGAGACCGCCCCTCTCCAAAGGCCTCCTCGCCGGCCAGGACGGCACCGCGTCGGTGTTCGTGCATGACGGCGGCTGGTACGCCGACCACGACGTCGATCTGCGCACCGGCAGCACCGCGGTCGCGGTGAACCTCGGCGATCGACTCGTCCAGCTCGACGACGGCTCGGCCCTGCGCTACGACGCCCTTCTGTTCGCCACCGGCTCGGCGCCCCGGCGCTTTCCCGGAGACCCGGACGTCGCCTACCTGCGGACCCTGGACGACGCCGAGCGGCTCCGCGAGCGGCTCGGTGACGGCCGATCGCTCCTGGTGATCGGTGCCGGCTGGATCGGGTTGGAGGTGGCCGCGACCGCCCGGCAGGCCGGTACCGCGGTCACCGTGATCGAACCCGCCCGGCACCCGCTCGAAGAAGGTGCTGGGTTCGCGCCTCGGCGATCTGCTCGCCGGACTGCACCGGGACCGGGGTGTGGATCTGCGACTCGGTGTGGGCGTGACGTCGATCGATGTCGGTGACGCCCCCGGCGGCACGGTCACCACCGACGACGGACAGACTCTGACCGCCGGCACGATCCTCGTCGGCATCGGCGCGGTCCCGCGGACCGCACTGGCCTCCGACGCGGGCCTCGACGTCGGCGACGGGGTCCTGGTCGACGCCGGTCTGCGGACCAGCGACCCGCAGGTGTTCGCCGCCGGCGACGTCGCCGCCCACGATCATCCGCTGTTCGGCCGGATCCGTGTCGAGCACTGGGCCAACGCTCTCAACCAGCCGGAGGTGGCGGCGGCCAACATGCTGGGCGGCGACGAGGTGTACGAGCGGCTGCCGTACTTCTACACCGACCAGTACGACTTCGGCATGGAGTACCGCGGGCACGCCTCGGGATCGGACGACCTGGTGATCCGCGGCGATCTCGACGCGATGGACTTCCTCGCCTTCTGGCTCGACGACGAACAGCGGGTGCTCGCGGGTATGAACGTCAACCGCTGGGACGACGGCGAGGCGATCGCCGCCCTCGTCGGTGCACACCGCCCCGTGGACACCCGGGCGCTCGCGGACCCGGAGACGCCGCTCACCGACGTCTGAGACGAATCCGGACAGAGGTCTTTCGTCTCACCCGCAACACGGCTCACGCGGAGTAGCGTGAATTCCATGCCCCAGGACACACATCCGGAGACGCCGGTACCCCCGCCCACGGTCACCCTCGACCCGGCGCCCGCGCTGAAGAACAATCCCGATCGCGACCGCTACGAACTGTGGTCCGGGGACGATCTGGTGGGCGTCGAAGGCTACGAGAACGCCGACGACGGGAATCTCGTCCTGCTGCACACCGTGGTCACCCACGATTACGGCCGTGCCGGATTCGGCCGGTTGCTGGTCGCGCAGGTCCTCGACGACGTCACCGCGCAGGGCCGGAAGGTGGTTCCGGTGTGCACCTACGTGCAGAGTTTCATCGAGCGGTTCCCGCAGTATCAGGCGGTCGTCGCCGACTGAGTCAGTTCTTGTGCTCGCGGTAGTACGGGGCGTCGGGCAGCATCTGGCTGCGACCGGTGAGCTTGCCGTCCGGATCGTCGACGAACTCGCCGTCGCACTTGCCGGCCAGTGAATCGGCCACGGCCTTCCACACGTCGTGGTTCAGCGGTTCAGCGGTGTGCTGGTAGTCGGCCAGCACACCCTTCATCTCCGGGATCGGCGTGACCCGGCACTGCCCGCCGTCGAGGTGACCGTCGGCGTATTCGCGGGTGCTGCGGATGCCGTAGTACTCGGTCGGGCCCGGGGTGTCGTCACCGGCGTTCAGGGTGTTGATGAACGGCGTGTTCGGGCAGTTCTCCTTGGCGATGTCCTGCGTGCAGGATGCCGGCGAGCCGTACTGCGCGGTGCCGATCGCCACGTAGGTGGCGACCTTCTCGGCGCCGCCGTCCTCCTTCAGGTACCAGCGCGAGCTGATGCCGCTGATGCTGTGCGCGACGATCGCGATCTTGTCGTTCGGGTGCTCGCTGTGCAGCTTGTCGACCGCCTTGCCGATGGTCTTGGCGTCGGCCTTCAGATCCTCGCCGGGCACATCGACCAGAGTGGTCGGGTAACCGCGCTGATCGAGATCCTTGATCATCTCGTTGTAGGCCGGGGCGAGCGAGACGCCACCGACCGACTGGCCGGGGGTGACGATGACGCGGGTCTTCACCGGCTCGGCGGAGGCGACGCCTCCGGTGGCCGCGGCGAGCGCACTCGCTGCGACGGCGGTGCTGGTCAGGAGAATGGCGGTCTTCTTCATCACGGGCATGAGGGTACCCTTAGCGGCCGGTCGGATTCCAGTCGGCGCGCTATGTCGTCGGCCACTCAGTGCACCCAGGACCCGGACCGGACCCGCCACACGACCGCCGCGAGCCGGGTCAGCATGAACAGCAGCAGGCCCGCCCAGATCCCGGCGAGACCCCAGTCGAACACCAGGGACAGCCAGATCATCGGCAGGAAGGCTCCGAGTGCACCGGCCAGGGTCGCGGTCCGCAGATAGGCGACGTCGCCGGCGCCGAGCAGCACCCCGTCGAGCGCGAACACCACCCCGGCCACCGGCAGCATCGCGACCAGGAACCACCAGGGCGTGGTGACCGCGTGCAGGATGGCGGCGTCATCGGTGAAGATGCGCGGCAGCAACGACGCTCCCCCGGCGAAGACCACCGCGAGCAGACCCGATAGACCGAGCGAGGCGGTAGTGGCGCGACGCGCGTCGGATCTCGCCGCCGCGTAGGCGGCGGCGCCGAGCGCCGCACCGACCAGTTGCTGCGCGGCGATCGCCAGCGAATCCAGAAGCAGGGAGATGAAGTCCCACAGCTGCAGCACCAGCTGATGGGCCGCGACCTCGGCGACGCCGAACCGGGCGGCCACCGCGGCCGCGGAGACGAAGCAGACCTGGAACGACGCACTCCGCAGGATGAGGTCGCGGGCCATCGTCAGCTGGGCCCGCATGACCGGTCCGTCGACACCGAGCCGTCCGCCCGCCTCCCGGATCAGCCGTTGGGCGAACAATGCGCCGGTCAGCGACTGTCCGGTGACGTTGGCGATCGCACTGCCTTCCAGACCCAGATGCGGCGCACCGGCCAATCCGTGGACCAGACCGAGGCAGAGCACCGCGGACACGACGAGTCCCGCGAGCACGTAGTACACCGGGCGCCGCGTGTCCTGCACGCCGCGCATCCAGCCGTTACCGGCCATCGACAACAGGATCAGCGGCACCCCGAGGACCGCGATCCGCAACCAGCCGGCGGCATCGGAGGCCACCTGGTGATCGGGCACCAGCGCGCGCATGATCCACGGTGCGCAGACCCAGGCCACCGCCACGATCGCGGCGCCGACGAGGACGGCGATCCAGCTGGCCTGCACGCCCTCGTGCACGGCTTGCGGCCGATCGCCGGCACCGAAGGCGCGAGCGCTACGCGCAGTGGTGCCGTACGAGAGGAAGGTCAGCTGGGTGCTGATGATCCCGAGGACCAGGGTCGCGACGGCCAGGGCGGCCAGGTCGTGACCGCCTAGGCGTCCGACGACGGCGAGGTCGAACATCAGATAGAGGGGCGGGGCGATCAGCACCACCAGTGCCGACGCCGCCAGCCGCAGGAAGTTCTGCGGCGTCGCGGCCTGCTCCCCGCCTGACCGTCCGTCTACTGCAGTGCCTTCCGCAGCCGGCCGACCACCTCGTCGGGGGTGCCGGTGTCGCTGTAGCCCGCGGCGCGGGTGTGACCGCCGCCGCCGAGAGACCGCGCGATCGGGATCAGGTCCACCACCGACTTGCTGCGGAGCGAGACGTTCCAGGTGCCCGGAGTGGCCTCCTTGAAGACCGCGGTCACGTCGGCCTCACGCGCGGTCCGGACGATGTCGACGACGCTCTCGCCGTCCTCCCAGTCCATCCCCGCCAACAGGTCGGTGCCCATGACGGCGACCACCAGACCGGCACCGTCGCAGGCGTCCCGGTCGAGGTCGGCGGTCGCGAGGACCTGGGAGACCATCGGCAGCCAGCCGAACGGATGCGAGTCCAGCAGGACGCGGCTCCAGTGCGCGCTGTCGACGCCGGCCTCGGTGAGCCGGGCCGCGACCGCGAACGATGCGGGCCGGGCCCACTTGAACGATCCGGTGTCGGTGATCAGGCCCGCGTACAGACACGTCGCGATGTCCGCGGTCAACTCGACGCCGAGCGCATCGAGCACGTCGAGGACGAGCGCGGCCGTGCAGTCGGCCGTCGGGTCGATCAGGTTCAGATCGCCGAAACCCTCGTTGGACACGTGGTGGTCGATGCATACCGTGGTGTCCGACGCCGAGTAGACGTCCTGCAGACGGCCGAGCCGTTCCAGGTTGGCCGCATCCACGGCCACCGCGACCGGTGCCGCCGGCAGTGCATCGTCGACGACGATGAGTTCGGCACCGGGCAGCGATCGCAGAGTGCCGGGCAGTTCCTCCGGACCGGAGAACGACACCGCGACGTCCACCCCACGACCCCGGAGCGCGAGCCCCAGCGCCAGAGCGCTGCCGATGGTGTCGGCGTCCGGACGGACGTGGCTGATGATCGAGACCGACTCGGCGCCGCTCAGCGCGGCGCCGACCGACTCACTCGTCGCCGTCGTCATCGTCGTCGTGACGGTACGGATCGGCCTCACCGGCCGGTGTCGCATCCTTCGCCGCGCGGGCCACCAGCTCGTCCTGGGCGCGAGCCCGGGCCAGAAGCTCCTCCATGGCCCGCGTCGCGTCCGGGACGGTGTCCAGCTCGAAGCGCAGCGTCGGCGTGAAACGCACACCGGTCCCCGCTCCCACCAGGGAACGGAGTGCGCCGGTGGCGGCGGCCAGACCGGCCGCCGCCCCGTCGTAGTCCGGTTCGACGTCCACCGCGGGACCCATCACCGTGTAGAAGAGCGTCGCATCGTGCAGATCGCCGGTCACCCGGCAATCCGTGATGGTCACACCCTCCAGACGCGGATCCTTGATCTCGCTGTGGATCGCCGACGCGACGATCGTGGAGATCCGCTTGGCGAGCCGTGCGGCCCGTGCGTGATCGACCATCAGTCGCGTGCCTTCTCCACCATCTCGTAGGACTCGATGACGTCACCGACCTTGATGTCCGAGTAGGTGACCGTCAGACCGCATTCGAAGCCCTCGCGGACCTCGGTCACGTCGTCCTTCTCGCGGCGCAGCGAGCTGATCGTGAGGTCCTCGGCGACGACCGTGTTGTCGCGCAGCAGTCGCGCCTTGGCGTTGCGCTTCACCAGACCGGACTGCACCATGCAGCCGGCGATGTTGCCCACCTTGGACGACTTGAAGATCGCCCGGATCTCGGCGCGGCCGAGCTCGGACTCCTCGTAGATCGGCTTGAGCATGCCCTTGAGCGCGGCCTCGATCTCCTCGATGGCCTTGTAGATCACCGAGTAGTAGCGGATCTCCACACCTTCGCGGTTCGCCCGCTCGGTGGCCTTGCCCTCGGCGCGCACGTTGAAGCCGATGATGATCGCATCCGAGGCGGTCGCCAGGTCGACGTTGGTCTCGGTGACGCCACCGACACCGCGGTCGATGATCCGTAGCTGCACCTCGTCGTCGATCTCGATACCCATGAGCGCCTCTTCGAGCGCCTCCACGGTGCCCGAGTTGTCGCCCTTGAGGATCAGGTTGAGCTGGCTCGTCTCCTTGAGCGCCGAATCCAGGTCCTCGAGGCTGATCCGCTTGCGGCTGCGGGCCGCCAGTGCGTTGCGCTTACGCGCGGCACGACGATCCGCGATCTGACGCGCGGTGCGGTCCTCGTCGACCACCAGGACGGTGTCGCCGGCGCCCGGAACGGACGTGAAGCCGATGACCTCCACCGGACGCGAAGGCAGTGCCTCCTCGACGTCCTCGCCGTGCTCGTCGACCATGCGTCGCACGCGGCCGTAGGCGTCGCCGGCGACGATCGAGTCGCCGACACGCAGGGTGCCGCGCTGGACCAGGACGGTCGCGACGGGGCCGCGGCCACGGTCGAGGTGGGCCTCGATGGCCACGCCCTGAGCGTCCATCTCCGGGTTGGCCCGCAGGTCGAGGGCCGCGTCGGCGGTCAGCAGCACCGATTCGAGCAGCTGCTCGATGTTGGTGCCCTGCTTCGCCGAGATGTCGACGAACATGGTGTCGCCGCCGTACTCCTCGGGCACCAGACCGTATTCGGTCAGCTGGCCGCGGATCTTCGACGGATCGGCGCCTTCCTTGTCGATCTTGTTGACCGCCACGACGATCGGCACGTCGGCCGCCTGCGCGTGGTTCACGGCCTCCACCGTCTGCGGCATGACGCCGTCGTCGGCGGCCACGACCAGGATCGCGATGTCGGTGGCCTTCGCACCGCGGGCACGCATGGCGGTGAACGCCTCGTGACCGGGGGTGTCGATGAAGGTGATCGGACGGATGTTGCCGTTGAGGTCGGTGACGACCTGGTAGGCGCCGATGTGCTGGGTGATGCCGCCGGCTTCGCCTTCGCCGACGTTCGCCTTACGGATCGTGTCGAGCAGTCGGGTCTTACCGTGATCGACGTGACCCATGACGGTCACCACCGGCGGACGCTGTGCGAGATCGTCCTCGCCGCCCTCGTCCTCGCCGTAGGTGAGGTCGAAGCTCTCCAGGAGCTCGCGATCCTCGTCCTCCGGGCTGACGACCTGGACGACGTAGTTCATCTCCGAGCCGAGCAGCTCCAGCGTCTCGTCGTTCACCGACTCGGTGGCCGTGACCATCTCGCCGAGGTTGAACAGTGCCTGGACCAGCGAAGCCGGGTTCGCACCGATCTTGTCGGCGAAATCGGACAGCGATGCGCCGCGCGCGAGGCGGACGGTCTGGCCGTCGCCGTGCGGCAGCCGGACGCCACCGACGGTCGGAGCCTGCATCGAGTCGTATTCCTGGCGCTTCTGACGCTTGGACTTGCGGCCCTTGCGGGGTGCGCCGCCGGGACGACCGAAGGCGCCTGCGGCACCGCCGCCGCGACCGCGACCACCGCCACCGGGACGACCGCGGAAGCCGCCGCCGGCCGCGGGAGCACCGCCGCCACCGCCACCGGGGCCGCCACGGTAACCACCGCCGCCGCCACCGCCGGGACCGCCACGGCCCTGGCCGCCGCCGGGACGACCGCCGCCGCGACCGTCAGGACGGGCGGCGCGTGCCGGCATGGCACCCGGGTTGGGACGCGGGGGCATGCTGCCCGGGCTGGGACGGGGACCGCCCTGACCGGGCGCCGGACGGGCGCCACCGGGGCCGGGACGACCGGCCGCCGGGCGCGGACCGCCCTGGCCGGGAGCCGGACGGGGGCTCTGCGGACGCGGAGCGACCGGAGCCGACGAATACGGGTTGTTGCCGACGCGCGGCGGGCGCGGGGCGGCCGGGCGCGGCGCGGCGGGGCCGGGACGCGGACCCGCCGGTGCGGCCGGAGCCGCCGCCTCGGGGGCGGCGGGTGCGGCCGGAGCCGGAGTCTCCGGCTTGGGCGCCTCCGGGACCGGCGCCGCGGGGGCGGCCGCGGCCGGGGCGGGTGCCTCCGGGGCTGCCGGAGTCGGCGCGCTCGGGGTGGGCGCCGCCGGGGTCGCCGCCTTCGTGGCGGCAGGCTTCTTCTCCGCCGCGGGTGCGGCGTCGGATGTGGTGCCGGACTGACCGGCGAAGGACTCACGGAGTCGACGGGCCACGGGGGCCTCGACCGTCGACGACGCGGATTTGACGAACTCGCCCTGTTCCTTCAGACGCTCCAGCACTGTCTTGCTGGGAACGCCGAGTTCCTTGGCCAATTCGTGGACGCGGGCCTTTGCCACTGCTCTCCTCACTTGGAGGCCGAGCGGGCTCCCGCTACGGCCTCGGTTTAACTAAAAAACGTGCTCATCGTGGCGACTTCACGGTGTGCTCATGTCTTTCACTCACCTTCTCCGGCTCCCCAGGGAGCCATTTCAGCCGATCCGGCCGTGATCTCGGCCAGATCTTCCGGACGCACCGTCAGGCCGGGCGTCCGAAGTGCCGGTCCGAAAGCTTTGCGCCGCACCGCAGAGGACACACAGTCCTCGTTCGGGTGCAGCCAGGCGCCTCGTCCCGGCAGGTTCTTCCGGTGATCGACGATCAGGGCGGGCTGTTGCCGTTCCGGGTCGTCGTGCACTGTCACCCTGACCAGCTCGATGACCGGACTGCGCTTGCGGCAGCCCAGGCACATGCGGATCGGATGTGTCGACTCTGGAAGAACCACCGATCAGTCTAGCTCATCGGCGGCACTGCCGGAGACAGCCGACTCCGGGGCCGCGTCGCCGGTCTCGCCGGCGACGTCCGCATCCGATCGGATGTCGATGCGCCATCCGGTGAGGCGGGCCGCCAGTCGGGCGTTCTGGCCCTCCTTGCCGATGGCCAGCGAGAGCTGGTAATCGGGCACCACGACGCGGGCGGCCTTCTGCTCGGGGTCGACGACGGTCACCGAGACGACCTTCGCCGGCGAGAGGGCGTTGCCGACGAAGACCGCCGGATCGGCCGCGTAGTCGATGATGTCGATCTTCTCGCCGCCCAGTTCGCTCATCACGTTGCGGACCCGCTGCCCCATCGGGCCGATGCAGGCACCCTTGGCGTTGAGGCCCGCGACGCCGGTGTGGACGGCGATCTTCGACCGGTGTCCGGCTTCCCGGGCCACCGACACGATCTCGACCGAACCGTCTTCGATCTCCGGCACCTCGAGGGCGAACAGCTTGCGGACCAGGTTCGGGTGGGTGCGCGACAGGGTGATCTGCGGACCGCGCACGCCGCGGGTGACGCCGACGACGTAGCACTTGATGCGGTCGCCGTGCTCGAACTTCTCCCCCGGCACCTGCTCGGCGGGGGGGATGACGCCTTCGGTGGCGTTGGCGTCGGTGCCGATCTGCACCACGATGAGGCCCTTGGCGTTGGCGCGGGCGTCGGCCTGCACCACACCGCCGACGATCTCACCTTCGTGAGCGACCAGTTCGCCGAAGTTCTTCTCGTTCTCGGCGTCCCGCAGACGCTGCAGGATCACCTGGCGCGCGGTGGTCGCGGCGATGCGGCCGAAACCTTCGGGGGTGTCGTCCCATTCGCGGACGACGGTGCCGTCGTCGTCGAGCTCCTGGGCCATCACCCGCACCTCACCGGTCTTGCGGTTGACGTCGATGCGCGCATGCGGCTGGAAGCCTTCGGTGTGCCGGTAGGCGGTGAGCAGCGCGGTCTCGATCGCGGTGATGACCGTGTCGGTCGGAATGCCTTTGTCGGCTTCGATGAGTCGCAGGGCGGCGATGTCGATGTGCATGGGGATGGCTCCTATTCGTTTGTCGGTTTGAGTTGTCGGTGTTCTGTTGTGGATCGTTCTGCCGCAGACCGTTCGGCCGTGGACCGGGGCCCCGACGTCACTCTGCGGGCCGGCGGCGGCGCTCGATCTCGTCGTCGTCGAGGCCGCAGGCGCGGAGTTCGGCCGGGCCGGGCCGGGTGAACTCGACCTCCAGCTTGGCCTTCTCGACGCCGGAGAGCGGGATGTCGGTGGTCGTGAACCGGCCTTTGTCGTTGTGAAGAAGTGTGGCGGACGTGTCGTCGGAGCCGGCGATCCTTCCGGTGACGGTGTCGCCACCGGCCAGCCGGACGGTCACGGTGCGGCCGCGGGCGCGACGCCAGTGGCGGGGCGCGGTCAACGGGCGCCCGATCCCCGGGGTGCTGACCTCGAGGTCGTAGGGCGTGTCACCGAGGACGTCGGAGGCGTCGAGGACGGTGCCGAGTTCACGGCTGACGTCGGCGAGGTCGTCCAGGCTCGCGCCGCCGTCGCGGTCGACGAGGATTCGCAGGTCACGCTTGCCTCCAGCGGGCGCGGACACGTCTTCGAGGTCGTAGCCGAGTTCGGCCAGGACCGGGCGCACCAGGTCGCCGATGGCGTCGTCGGTTGCCGGGATCACCGGTGTCCTCCTGTCGTGTCGTGCTCTCGTGTCGTGCAGGCCGCCGCACCGTGGCAGCAGGGCTTCCATCCTAGTAGACCACCGAAGCTGGCAGAATCGGCCGATGTGACCTCCCCGCATGCGTCGCCGGACGCCCGCCCCGCCCCCAGCCGCCGCACCGTTCTGCGTGCCGGTGCCGGCCTGACCGTCGCCGCGGCGACGGTCGGCGCGGTGTCGGCGTGCAGCACCGGACCGTCGCAGCGTGAGCAGGACGCCCGCGCGCTGCTGCCGCTGGCGCAGACCGCGGCGCGGCAGCAGAAGCAGGCCGAGTATCTGGCGCCCCGCCAGACCGACTACACGAGCGTGCTCAAGCAGGTGGCGGCCGAGCGCGGCGACCATCTGACGGCGCTGACCGACGAGATCAACCGTCTGCATGCGCCGGTGGCCCAGGAGATCACGACGTCGCCGGGCGAATCGACGACGACGCTGGAGAAGCTGCGCACCGATCTGCAGTCCGCGGCGAAGGAGGCCGGCGACGTCGCCACCGACGCCGACGGCTACCGCGCGGGACTGACCGGTTCGATCGCCGCCTCCTGTGCGGCGCTGCGAGAGGTGGCCCTGGCATGACGAACGCCGACGCCCTGAAGAACGCGATCGACGCCGAGAACGCGGCGATCTTCACCTATGGCGTGACCACCGCGTTCATCGGTCCGGCCGAGCGGGGCACGGTCGCCGAGTTCATCGCCGATCACCGGATCCGCCGCAACGAGCTGAACGACGACCTCACCGCGGCGGGCGGCGGCACCGAGCCGCCGGCTCCCGGCTACGACCTGCCGACGCCGGTGACCGACCCCAAGTCGTCGGCCACCGTGCTGCTGGCGGCCGAGGAGGACTGCGCCCGCGCCTACCGGGCCATGCTGGAGCAGGTGGACGACGCCGGTCTGCGCCGTCGCGCCGTCGACGCGCTCACCAGCAGCGCCAAGCGGTCCGCGCACTGGCGCGGAGTCCTCGGACAGTCGCCGGCGACCGTGCCGTTCCCCGGCCAGCCGTCCTGACCGACATCAGTTGCCGTTGACGGCCTTCGTCACGGTGGCGACGGCGTCGGCGATCGGGACGGCCGTGGCCTCACCGGTGAACCGGTCGCGGATCTCGACGGTGCCGTCCGCCCAGCCGCGGCCCACGACCACGACCGTCGGGATGCCGAGCAGTTCGGCGTCTTTGAACTTCACGCCCGGCGACGCCTTGCGGTCGTCGAAGAGCAGGTCGATGCCGGCGGCGTCGAGCTCGTCGGCGATCTGCTGGGCTCCGGCGACGGCGGCCTCGTCCTTGTTGGCGATCACCAGGTGCACGTCGAACGGCGCGATCTCACGCGGCCAGCGCAGGCCCTTCTCGTCGTGGAGCTGCTCGGCGATCACCGCGACCAGTCGCGAGACGCCCACGCCGTAGGAGCCCATGGTCACGCGCACCGGCTTGCCGTTCTCGCCGAGCACGTCGAACTCGAAGGCGTCGGTGTACTTGCGGCCCAGCTGGAAGATGTGCCCGATCTCGATGCCGCGGGCCGCCTGCAGAACACCCTTGCCGTCCGGCGACGGATCGCCGTCCCGCACCTCGGCGGCCTCGATCACTCCGTCGGGTGTGAAGTCGCGGCCGGCGACCAGGTCGACGACGTGCTTGCCCTTCTCGTCGGCGCCGGTGATCCAGCGGGTGCCGGTCACCACGCGCGGATCCACGAGGTAAGTCCCGCCGGCGGCCTGCACACCCTTGGGGCCGATGTAGCCGCGGACCAGTGCCGGATTCGCGGTGAAGTCGTCCTCGGTGAGCAACTCGACCTCGGCCGGTTCGACGGCCGCCTCGAGGCGCTTCATATCGACCTCGCGGTCACCGGGGACGCCGACGCCGGTGATCACCCAGTCCTCGCCGGGCTGACGGATCTTGACCATCACGTTCTTGAGGGTGTCGGCAGCGGTGTAGTCGCCGTCCAAGGCTTCGTTCGCCCACGCGACGAGGGTGTCGATGGTCGGGGTGTCACCGGTCTCGTGGACGGTCGGGGCGGGCAGTCCGTCGAGCGGCTGCTCGGCCGGCGCCTGCGTGACGACGGCCTCGACGTTGGCGGCGTAGTCCGACTCCGTACTGCGCACGAAGGTGTCCTCACCGACCTCGCATTCGGCCAGGAACTCCTCCGAGGCACTGCCGCCCATGGCGCCGGACGTGGCCGCGCAGATGACGTAGGTGATCATCAAACGGTCGAAGATGCGCTGGTAGGCGGACCGGTGGTCGGCGTACGACTTGCGCAGGCCGTCGTCGTCGAGGTCGAAGGAGTACGAGTCCTTCATGACGAACTCGCGGCCGCGCAGCAGGCCCGCACGGGGGCGTTCCTCATCGCGGTACTTGGTCTGGATCTGGTACAGCGTGACCGGCAGATCCTTGTACGAGCTGTATTCGCCCTTCACCAGCTGGGTGAAGATCTCCTCGTGGGTGGGGCCGAGCATCATGTCGGCGCCCTTGCGGTCCTGGAGACGGAACAGCGCGTTGCCGTATTCGGTCCAGCGCCCGGTGGTCTCGTACGGGTCGCGCGGCAGCAGCGCGGGCAGCAGGATCTCCTGCGCGCCGATCGCGTTCATCTCCTCGCGCACCACGTTCTCGATGTTGCGGAACACGCGCAGCCCGAGCGGAAGCCACTCGTAGACGCCCGGGGCGGCACGCCGGATGTAGCCGGCGCGGACGAGCAGCTTGTGGCTGGGCACCTCGGCGTCGGCCGGGTCGTCGCGCAGGGTCCGCAGGAACAGGTGAGACATACGGGTGATCACGCAGGTAACTGTATCGGTGTAACCCCCCGTTAGAGTGTTCGGGTGCTGGTGATCCTGCCTCCCTCCGAGACCAAGTCCGACGGCGGAAAAGGCGCCCCGCTCGACCTGGACCGACTCTGCCTCCCGGAGCTGAATCCGGTGCGTCGCCGGGTCGCCGACGCGATCGTCGCCCTAGCGTCGGACCTGGACGCCTCCCGGAAGGCGCTGGGTCTCGGCGAGTCGCAGCTGACCGAGGTGGATCGCAACGCCGATCTGTTCGAGTCCCCCACCCGCCCGGCGATCGAGCGGTACACCGGCGTCCTCTACGACGCTCTCGACTATCCGGGACTGTCGCGTGCGAGCAAGGCGAAGGCAGCCGACCGTCTGATGATCGGTTCGGCGCTGTTCGGTGTGGTGCGGTCCGGCGATCCGATCCCGGCCTATCGGCTGTCGGGCGGCTCGAAGCTGCCCGGCTTCGGCACGCTCGCCTCGACCTGGAAGCCGGTGCTCTCCTCCGCCCTCGACGCGATCGACGACTTCGTCCTGGATCTGCGTTCGGGCGCCTACCTGAGCCTGGGCCCGGTGAAGAACTCGGTCACCGCCACCGTGGTCACCGAGCAGCCGGACGGCTCTCGCAAGGTGGTCAGCCACTTCAACAAGCACTACAAGGGCCTGATCACCCGCAGCCTCGTCGAAACGCGTGCGAACGTGACGAACATCGACAAGCTGGCGGCGGTCCTGTCAAACGCGGGTCACCGTGTGGAGATCACGTCGCCGCGCGAGATCACGGTCGTCACCGACTGACCGAGCCGGTCTCGACCGGTCAGCGGTCCTCGCGGCTGAAGGTGCGCAGCCACTCGTTGGGGTCGATCTCGTCGTCCCCCGGATCCTGCGCGGCGCCGTACTGCTGCTCGGCCTGCTGAACCTTCTGCGCCCGGACACGCCCGTACCCGTAGGCGGCGGCCATGAACACGACACCGGTGGCGAAGCCGATCAGCAGTTCGGTGCCGACCGAACCGTGATCGTCGGCGTCGCGGGACACCTGCATGATCCAGCCGTTCAACGCGGTCACGGCCAGGGCCCCGAACAGGACCGGAACACCGATCGTCACCCAGTTCGACGTGGAGACCGGAGCGATCCCGCGACGGCGCCGCAACCACTGCCACACCGACATCACCACGACGGCGACGCCGACCAGGACGGCGGTCCACAGCGGCGGCATCGCCCACGACCCGGCGGCGGCCACCACCAGAATCAGGCCGCACAGCGTGCCGACGATCCACCCGGCCTTCATGCGCGTTGCACCTTATCCCCCTCGGTGAAGCCCGCGACGGGGCCGATCACGATGATCGCCGGCGACCGGAGCTCCTCGTCGACGGCGGTCTGTGCGCAGTGCGCCAGGTCGCTGCGGAGAAGCCGCTGATCGCCGAGGGACGCGTTCTCGATCATCGCCACGGGCGTCGCCGGGTCGCGGCCGCCGTCGAGCAGCGCACGAGCGAAGGCGTCGACGCGCTGCACCGCCATCATCAGCACCAGAGTGCCCTGCAGCTTGGCGAGCGCGTCCCAGTCGGTCAGCGACGCCGGATCGTCGGGGGCCACGTGACCGGAGACGATGACGATCTCGTGAGTGACGCCGCGGTGCGTGACCGGAATCCCGGCGAGACCGGGTCCTGCGATCGGCGAGGTGATGCCGGGAACCATCGTGACCGGCACGCCCGCGTCGACGCAGGCCTGCAGTTCCTCGAAGCCGCGGCCGAACACGAACGGATCACCGCCCTTGAGGCGCACCACGAACTTCCCGGACGTCGCCCGGTCGACCAGCAGCTCGTTGATCTTCTCCTGCCGCATGGCGCGCCCGTACGGGATCTTGGCGGCATCGATCAGTTCGACCTGTGGACCCAACTGTCCGAGCAGCGCCGACGGACCGAGGTGATCAGCGACGACGACGTCGGCGCGGGCCAGCAGGCGACGGCCACGCACGGTGATCAGGTCCGGATCGCCGGGACCGCCGCCCACCAGCGCGACACCCGGGGCGTGAGGTGCGTCGGCGTCGGGCAACCCGCCCTCGGCCAGCGCCTGAGCGATCGCGGCGCGGACCGCCGCCGAACGCCGGTGGTCGCCGCCGGCCAGCACACCGAACTGCAGGCCGTCGAAGCGGCCTGTGGCCGGAGTGACCGCGGTACCCGAACGTGCCTGATCCGAACGCACACAGAACACGCGCCGCCGCTGCGCCTCGGCCGCGACCGCCGCATTCACCACCGGATCGTCGGTGCACGCCATCGCATACCAGGCACCGTCCAGATCGCCGTCACGGTAGGCGCGTCGGTGCACCGTGAGGCGGGTGTCGGCCTCCACGGCCGGGGTCGGGTCCACAGCGATCACCTCGATGCGGGCACCGGCGGCCAGCAGGGCCGGGAAGCGGCGCTGCGCGACGCTGCCGCCGCCCACCACCACGACCTTCCGGCCGTTCAGGTCCAGCCCGGCCAGATAGTGCCCCTCACTCATTCCTCCGAGCCTACTTTCCTTTCGACAGGCTCAAGGAGCGGAGGTTCGACGGGCTCAAGGAGCGGAGGTTCGGCAGGCCCAGGGAGCGGAGGTCTCAGGCGGTCTGCGTGCCCTTCGCCTGTTCCCGGGCGATGGCGCGGGCGCGGGCGGCCTCGAACTTCTCGACCTTGATGTTCATGTCGTCGAGGAACGCGGCCAGCTTCTCGCGGTACATCTCACCGATCGGGCCGAAGTCCTCACGTTCGAAGATCCGCCACTTGCGCAGCACCGGCATGACGACCTCCTCCATGTGCTGCGGGAGGTCGTAGATGCCGCCCTTGGCGATCAGCACCGCGTTGCGGCGGAAGTTCGGCATGGTGGCGCCGGGCATCTGGAAGTTGGAGACGATGGCGTAGATGGCGGCCATCGCCTCGTCGGGCACCACTTCGAGGGCTCCGGACACGATGTTCCGGTAGAAGAGCATGTGCAGGTTCTCGTCGGCGGCCACGCGCTGCAGCATGCGGTCGGCGATCGGATCGCCGCAGGCCTTACCGGTGTTGCGGTGGCTCACACGGGTGGCCAGCTCCTGGAACGAGACGTAGGCGACGGCGAACAGCATGTCGTAGCTGTGGTCACGCTGCCCGTCGTCCTCGGGCAGCGGGTTGAAGCCGGAGGTCATGTGCGCCATGCGGATCTCTTCGAGCTCCACCGGGTCGACGCCGCGGGTGACGACCAGGTAGTCACGCATGACCGTGGAGTGGCGCATCTCCTCGGCCGTCCACCGGCCGACCCAGAATCCCCAGGCGTCGTCGAGGCTGAAGTTCTCGGCGATCACCCGGTGGTAGGACGGCAGGTTGTCCTCGGTCAGCAGGTTGGTGATCATCGCGGCCTTGGCCGTCTCGGACAGCTGCGACTGCTCGGGATCCCAGTCGGTGCCGCCGAGCATGGCGAAGTTGCGGCCTTCGTCCCACGGCACGTAGTCGTGCGGATGCCAGTCGCGGGTCATCTTCATGTGCCGCTCGACTTCGGTCTCACAGACGGGAAGCAGCTCGCGCAGGAGGTCGGAGCCGCTCATTTTCTTACCGATCAGTGCAGTCATGCCCTTGATCCTCGCCGCTGTGACGGCTGTGACGCCTGAGCCGAAGGTCCCGAACCGGGTGGGTCGCTCGTCGGGATTTCACCGGGCCCTGAGGTACCGTTTCCCTATGTCCAGCCAGCCCTCCGCTCCGCAGCCGAAAGCGGTTCGAGTGTTCCTTGTCGACGACCACGAGCTGGTCAGGCGCGGTCTGCGTGACCTGCTGAGCACCGAGCCCGGGCTGCAGGTGATCGGCGAGGCCGCCACGGTGCGGGAGGCGATGACCGCGATCGGGACCGCACGCCCCGACGTCGCCGTCCTGGACGTGCGGCTCCCCGACGGCAACGGTGTGGAGCTGTGCCGGGATATCCGTTCCCGCTACCCGGACATCCGCTGCCTGATGCTCACCAGTTACGCCGACGACGACGCGTTGCTGGCCGCGGTGATGGCCGGTGCCTCCGGCTTCGTGCTCAAGCAGATCCTGGGCCAGAACCTGATCGCCGCCGTCCGAACGGTCGGCAACGGCGGCTCTCTTCTCGACGACCGCAGCACCGCCGCCCTGCTGGCCAAGCTGCGCGACGAGAAGAAGGAGAAGAACGACCCGCTCGCCGACCTCACCGGTCAGGAGCGCGAGGTCTTCACCCTGATCGGCGAAGGGCTGACGAACCGGCAGATCGCCGAACGCATGTTCCTGGCCGAGAAGACCATCAAGAACTACGTCTCGCACATCCTGGCGAAGCTGGACATGCAGCGACGCACCCAGGTCGCGGTGATGGCCACCGAGCTTCGCGAACGCGAACGCTGACCGGCAAGCCGATCCGGTGAGCACCGCCCCGCCGAACGACCCCGACGACGCCGCCGAGGACGCCGAGGACATCGCCGACGACGTCTCGGCCGACGACGCCGCCCGCGACCGACGGTTCGACGTCGAACTCGGCACCACCGCCGCCGTGGTCGTGCTGTTCCTGGTGCTCCGGCTGCTCGCCGTCTCCCACTGGCACTGGAACACGGTCGCCGCCGTCGCCGACACCTTCGACTTCAGCGACTCGTTCGCGATCGCCTTCGGCACGATCGCCGGCCAGCCGTGGGTGACCGGTGTCTTCGTCGCGATCCTTCTGCCCCTCGCGCTGATCCGCCTGCTCTGGCCGCTGCCGGAGCACAAGGGACAGATCACGGTGTCGAACGTGCTGGCGGTCGTGGCGCTGGCCGTCGTCGCCTTCGCGATGACCTACACGTACCGCAATCCGTGGACCCTCGTCGGCGCGGCGGCGTTCGGCCTGGTTCTGGTGCTGATCCGCGTGTTCGTGCACGCCGGCGTCCTGCGGCGTTTCGCGGTCGGCGCGATCACCCAGATCGCACTGATCGCCGGGATCGGGATCCTGGTGCTGGCGGCCGTCGACGATCATCCGTGGATGAGCGAGGAACGCATCGCCACCACCACGCACGGCACCATCGACGGCTGGGTGCTCGACGAGGCACCCGGATTCGTGCACGTGCTCACCGCCGACCGCGACGTCCTGATCCTGCCGACCGGCGACATCACCGACCGACGACTGCTCGACTGAACGAAGCCGACATGGCCGAATTGATCATCGAGCGCACCATCGCCGCCACCCCGGATCGGGTGTTCGCGTGGCTCACCGATCCGTCGCATCTGACGGCGGCACCGCTGGCGGTGAAGGCCGGCTGGGCCGGCGGCACCACCGCCCCGGGCGTCGGCGCGGTCCGCGAGGTGTTCGCGCTCGGCCTGTGGGCCCGCGAGCAGATCACCGCCTACGACCCTCCGCACCGCTACGACTACCGGATCGTCACGTCGGTGCCGGCCATCGACCACCAGGACGGCTCGGTGACGCTCACGCCCACCCCCGACGGCACGCATGTGCGTTGGGTGTCGGTGTACAGCCATCCGCGCTCGGGCGGCGGCAAGCCCATGGAGGCGCTCACCTCCCGCCTGTTGCCGGGCAGCTTCGACGCGATCCTGAACGCCTGCGCCGCCGACCTCGAATCCTGACCGGCTCGCACGTCAGGGCAGCGGAACCTCCCAGATCAGGGTGGTGCCCTTGTCCGGGTGGGTGTCGACGGTGAAGTTGCCGTCGCATTCGTCGGCCCGCTTGGTGAGGTTCCGCAGCCCCCGGTAGGCGATGTCGGTCGGGATGCCGTGACCGTTGTCCGACACTTCGACGGTCAGCACGTCGTCGGCCACGATCCGCACTCCGATCCGATCGCCGCCGGAGTGCCGCAGCGCATTCGACAACCCTTCCCGCAGCACCGCCTCGATGTGCGGGGCGAGCGAGTTCGGCACCAGCGTGTCGACGGGGCCGGAGAAGCTGACGCTCGGCACGATCGGCGCATGGCGGCCGAGTTCGGCGACCACGTCGAGCACCTTGCGGCGCAGGGTGGCCGGCTCCCCCTCGATGGATGCGTGCTGCAGGTCGAAGATCGATGTCCGGATCTGCGCGATGGTGGCGTCGAGGTCGTCGAGCACCTGCGCCATCCGCTCCTCCACCTGGTCCGGGGAGGCCTGCATCGTCTGCAGTGACATGCCGATCGCGAAGAGCCGCTGAATGACGTGGTCGTGCAGATCCCGGGCGATCCGGTGCCGGTCCTCGAGCATCTCCAGGTCCCGGGCGAGCCGCTGCTGCTCGGCGTAGGCGACCGCGAGCGACGCGACGCGTGCGACACCGGACAGGCCGGCGACCTCCTCCGGTTCCCATTGCGGGCGATCCTTGTGGGTCAGGACGATGGCGCCGTAGTCGCCGGCGGCGCTCGGCATCGGCTGCGCCGTCTTCCACCGCGCGCCGCGCCGCATCCAGTCGGCGCCGGAGGCCTCGCCGACGCTGAACGACAGTCCCGGCCAGGTGATGTGCTCGGGATCGACCGGACGCCCGGTGTGGCCGGCGAGGCTGAGCTCGCCCGCGTCCGAGTTCACGATGAACACGTCGACGGCGCCGGTGAGACTCGCGACATCCGCACACAGGCCGTTGAGGGTGTCCTCCAACGCGATGCCCGCCATCGGTTCGGAGCCCCGGTGCGCGAGGATCTCCATCCACCGATGCCGGGTGCGCTGCCGTTCGAACAGTCGCGCGTTGTCGACGGCGATACCCGCGGCCACCGCGAGCACCGAGACGATCTTCTCGTCCTGTTCGGTGAACTGCGGCAGCGACTGCTTCTCGGTCAGATAGATCGAGCCGAACAGTTCGCCGCGCACGATGATCGGGGCACCGAGGAAGGTGTCCATCGGCGGATGATGAGGCGGGAATCCCACCGATGCCCGGTGCTGCGACAGGTGCGGGATGCGCAGCACCTCCGGATGGTGGAGCAGTTCACCGAGCACGCCCTTGCCGACCGGCAGCGGCCCCATCCGGGCGCGCACCTCGGCCGAGATTCCGGTGTAGACGAAGGCCTGCAGCCCCAGTTCCGGTCCCCGCACGCCGAGCGCACAGTACTGCGCGTCGAGCACCGAGGCCGCGACCTCGACGATGCGTTGCAGAGCCTGGTCGAGTTCCAGTTCCTGGCCGACCAGCAGGACCGCTTCGAGGAGCTGGCGCAGGACCGCGGGATCGTTGTCCTGTTCGGTGAGGGCGTCGAGTGCCGTCCGCAGGGCGAGGGTGCCCGGGCGCGGTTTCTCGGCGTCGTTGGTCACCACATCACCCTAACGAGCGACGGCCGGCCTCCACGCGGGAAGCCGGCCGACGAACACTCGGTGCGGTCAGGCCTTGGCAGGCTTGTCGGCGCCGGTCAGCTGCAGGCTGCGGTTGGTCCAGTCCCACATCTCGCGGAACAGGGCCGGGTTGTCGTTGAGCTTCTGACCGAACGACGGGATCATCTCGGTGAGCTTCGGCTTCCAGCCGTCCCACCGCTGGCCGAAGCACTGCTCCAGCACCGACAGCATGGCCGGAACCGCGGTGGAGGCGCCCGGCGAGGCACCCAGCAGACCGGCGATCGTGCCGTCACCGGCAGCGACGACGGCGGTGCCGAACTCGAGGCTGCCCTTGGCGGGACCGTTCTTGCGGATCACCTGGACGCGCTGGCCGGCGGTGATCATCTCCCAGTCGCCGCCGGTGGCGCGCGGAACGAACTCGGACAGCGTCTTGACCCGGTCGGCGCGGGTCGAGGCCAGCTCGCCGATCAGGTACTTGAGCAGACCGAACTCCTGCGGGGCGATCGACATCATCGGCAGCAGGTTGCTCGGCTTCACCGACTTCGGCAGATCCATCACGCCGCCGGTCTTGAGGAACTTGGGCGACCAGCCGGCGTACGGTCCGAACAGCAGGCCCTTGTCGTGGTTGATGACGCGGGTGTCCAGGTGAGGCACCGACATCGGCGGGGCGCCGACGGCGGCCTGGCCGTACACCTTGGCCGAATGCTGCTCGATGAGGTCCGGATTGGTGCAGCGGAAGAACTCGCCGCTCACCGGGAAGCCGCCGAAGCCCTTGGCCTCGGAGATACCCGACTTCTGCAGCAGGTGCAGGGCACCGCCGCCGGCACCGACGAACACGAAGTTCGCGTGCACACGGGACACCTCACCGGTGCGGGTGTTCTTGACCTTGATGATCCAGCTGCCGTCGGACTGCTGGGACAGGTTCTTGACGTCGTGGCCGAAGTACAGGTCGGCGTCGCGCCCGACGTAGTTCAGGAGCTGCTGGGTGAGCGCACCGAAGTCGACGTCGGTGCCCTCGGTGTACCAGTTCAGCGCGACCGGGTCGGAGTAGTCACGGCCCTCACCCATCAGCGGGAGACGCTCAGCGAACGTGTCGTCGTCGGTGATGTACTCCATGCCCTCGAACAGGGTGTTGGACGACAGCGCGGCATGACGCTTCTTGAGGTAGTCGACTCCGGACTCGCCGTGGCAGAAGCTCACGTGCGGGATCG
Source organism: Gordonia sp. (in: high G+C Gram-positive bacteria) (assembly GCF_047600565.1). GTDB lineage: Bacteria > Actinomycetota > Actinomycetes > Mycobacteriales > Mycobacteriaceae > Gordonia. The sequence continues at coordinate 638,281 of NZ_JASGKN010000001.1, read as the reverse complement.
GGTTGATGAACTCGTCCGGGTTGTCGAGGAGCTTGTTGTCCACGCCGTACGCCCAGAACTGGCGCGACTGCTGGAACTGCTCGTTGATGTTGAGCGCCTTGGTGATGTCGATCTCGCCGTCGGCGCCCTGCGGGGTGTAGTTGAGCTCGCAGAGGGCCGAGTGGCCGGTGCCGGCGTTGTTCCACGGATCCGAGCTCTCGGCGGCGGCGGCGTCGAGCCGCTCGAAGAGGCTGATCGACCAGTCCGGCTCGAGCTGCCGGATCAGCGCACCCAGGGTGGCACTCATGATGCCCGCGCCCACCAGCGCGACGTCCGTCTTGATCACCGTCTGCGACACGTACTGCTCACTTCCGCCAGTCGAAGATTCACCGGTGCGCATGCGTCTGCGGCCCCGATGTCATTGCGTCGGCTCTCATTGTCCACCATGACCGGTCGCCCGCCCGAATCAGGGTGCCGCCGATGCTTAAGGTGGAACACGTGACCTCGCACCGCAAGACATCGCCCAGCAAGACATCGCCCCACACGACATCGCGCGCCACTGGGAGCCACGACTGGCAGCCGGACCGCTTTCTCGACCGCTATGAGACGTTGACCATTCCGCTGCGCGCGGATCGGGACGGCGAAGGCCCGATCGACGCGACCCTGATCCGCAAACCGGGGGCCGTCGACGCCCCGAAGGGTGCGGTGCTCTACGTCCACGGCTTCACCGACTACTTCTTCCAGGAGGATCTGGCCGACTTCTTCCATGACCGCGGCTACGCCTTCTACGCCCTCGACCTGCGCCGCTGCGGGCGATCGCTGCGCGACGGACAGACTCCGCACTTCACCTCCGACCTCGAGGTGTACGACGAGGAGCTGACCGCGGCACTCGACGTGGTGGTCGACGAGATCGCCGCGGCCGGGGGCGACGACCGGGTGATCGTGGCCGCCCACTCCACCGGTGGACTGATCACACCTCTGTGGCTGGACCGGTTGCGCCGCACCGATCCGGACCGGCACGCCCACGTCGGCGGTCTGCTGCTCAACAGCCCGTGGCTGGATCTGCAGGGTGAGGCGGTTCTGCGCAGCGCGCCGGTCGGCAAGGTGATGTCGGTGGCCGGTTCACTGCGCCCGAAGTCGGTCGTCCCGACGGGCCTGTCGACGGCGTACGGCGAGAGCCTGCACGAGTCGGCTCACGGCGAATGGTCCTACGACCTCGACCGCAAGCCGCTCGGCGGATTCCCGGTCACCTTCGGCTGGATCAGCGCGGTCCGCAAGGGCCACGCCGCCGTGCATCGCGGCGACATCGATGCGGGTGTCCCGACCCTCGTGCTCCGCTCGGACAAGAGCCGGTTCCGGTCGCAGTACGACGTGTCCGCGGACTCGGCGGACTGTGTGCTGGACGTCAAGCAGATCGCGCAGTGGTCGCCGTTCCTGAGCCGCCGGGTGCTCGCCGTCGTGGTGCCGGACGCCCGGCACGACGTGTTCCTGTCCAAGCAGGCCCCGCGCGAGACCGCCTACGAGACGGTGGACGGCTGGCTGTCCTCGGAGTTCGGGAAGTGACCACGGATCCCGCCGTCTCGGTCGACGTCGCGATCATCGGATCGGGCAGCGGCAACTCCGTCCCGGACGAACGGTTCGACGGTCTGTCGCTGGCGATGTTCGAGGAGGGCGTCTACGGCGGGACCTGCCTGAACGTCGGGTGCATCCCGACCAAGATGTTCGTCTACCCGTCCGATGTGGTCGCCGAGGTCGCCGAGGCCGGTCCGCTGGGCGTCGACGCGCATATGGATGCGGTCCGCTGGCCGGACATCGTCGCCCGCGTCTTCGGCCGTATCGACCCGATCTCGGCCGGCGGCGAACGGTACCGCGAGCAGGACTGCGACAACATCACCGTCTACCGCTCGCATGTGCGGTTCGACGGCCGCGACGGTGAGCGATACCGGCTGGTCACCGACGCCGGTGACATGGTTCTGGCCACGCAGGTGGTTCTGGCGGCCGGCGCCCGCCCGGCGATTCCCGCTGTGGTCGCCGACTCCGGGGTCCGGTATTACACGAACAACGACGTCATGCGGGTCCCCGCACCGCCGCGCCGTCTCGCGATCCTGGGCAGCGGCTTCATCGCGGCCGAGTTCGCACACGTCTTCTCGGCCGCCGGGAGTGAGGTGACCGTGATCGCGCGCGGCCCCGCGCTGCTGCGCCGCATGGATGCCGACATCGCCGACCGCTTCACCCGGGTGGCATCCGAACGCTGGACCGTGCTGCTCGACCACACCCTGGAATCGGTCACGCAGACCCCGGACGGCGGTGTGCGGCTGACCTTCGCCGACGGCGAGCCGGTGGAGGCCGATGCGCTGCTGGTCGCGACCGGCCGCACCCCGAACGGTGACCGGCTCGGACTCGACTCGATCGGGGTCGCGCTGACCGACGACGGCCGGGTACCGGTGGACGAGCACGGCCGCACCCCGGCGCGCGGCGTCTGGGCGCTCGGCGACGTCTCCTCGCCGTACCAGCTCAAGCATGTCGCCAACCACGAGCAGCGGGTGGTTCAGGCCAATCTGCTCAAGGGCTGGGACGCCGCCGATCTCGAATCCTTCGACCACCGGTACGTGCCGGCCGCGGTGTTCACACACCCGCAGGTCGCGTCCGTCGGACTGACCGAATCCGAGGTGGTCGATCAGGGGCACGACTACACCGTCAAAGTGCAGAACTACGGCGACGTCGCCTACGGCTGGGCCATGGAGGACACCACCGGAATCTGCAAGGTCCTCGCCGACCGCGAATCCGGCCGGCTTCTGGGCGTCCACTTCTTCGGCCCGCAGGCCAGCGCCCTGATCCAGCCGGCGATCACCGCGATGTCGTTCGGGATCGACGCCCACACTCTCGCCCGCGGCCAGTACTGGATCCATCCGGCACTGCCGGAGGTCCTGGAGAACGCACTTCTGGGCCTCGAGTCCCCTCACCCGGACGCCTGAAGCCGATTCCGTTCACGCGCCGGTCAGCGGCCCCGCGGGACGGTCGGCGGGTGCGATGTCTGCGGGGTTCACCCAGTAGTGCGCGTCGCTGAAGAAGGTGTGCACAAAACCGCAGCGATCGCAGATGACCCCGTCGCCGACCTTGTTGAACGCATCCCATCCCATCAGTGACATGCCCTGGGTGTTCATCATGACTTCCCGCTGAGTGAAGTCGACGCCGGAACACACCAGGCAGGTCAGGTATCTGCTGTCCGGCTTCAGATAGACGTACATGCATAGATCCTGACAGATGGCGGTGGTCGGGAGAACGCACTCCGGTGGGTTCGAGCCCTCCCTACAGGAGCTCCGGCAGTTCCAGCAGCGAGTCGATGATCGTGGCGCGCTGCGCATCGGGACGGGCGGCGTGCAGGTGGCCCCACGGCCCGCGGCGGATGAGGACCGGCATCATTCCGGCGTCGGCGGCCGGCAACACGTCGTTGTCGGTGCGGTCCCCCACGTAGGCGATTTGCTCGGGGCGCACGCCGGCCAGATCGGCGACGGCCGCGAAGAACTCCGGGGACGGCTTCTCGCAGCCCAGCTCGGCGGAGTTGCGGATCTCGTCGACCGGAAGATCCATCGCCCGCAGCGCCGCCAGGGCCCGCGGCGGCTGATTGCCGGCGATCACCAGCCGCAGACCCTGCTGCTTGAGTGCGGCCAGGGCCGGGCGGACGTCCGGGTACAGATCGTCGGCGTCGAAGCCGTTGCGGAGCCCGCCGGGATCCTGTGCCGCCCACGCGTCTTCTTCGGCGGCGACGTCCAGGCCGGGACGCACCAGCTCGAAGGCGGCCGGCACCTCCTGGTCGGTGGCCGCGCAGGCGCCGATCAGGCCGAGGAAGGTCAACCGGGTCACCCCGAGCCGATCGGCCCAGCGCTCCCAGATGCGGGTCTCGTCGATCAGGGTCTCCCCGACGTCGAAGACCACGGCCTTCACGTCGCGCTCGATCACCTCGCCCTCAGTCACCATGGCCCCGAGGCTAGCCGGTCGGCCCGGACGGGAGTTACACACGTTTAACTCCGTCGTGCGGTTCCCGGAAACCCGGGGTGACGACACTGGGCGTATCAGGATCGACCGAGATGCGAAGGAGGCCGGCATGCAGCACATCGATCTGCGTGACCTCGCCCACCGCAGCGTGTGGGTCCCCGGCCGTGTCGCGCACGGTCCCAGGCTGCGCTGATCGCCCACCGTCACCCAGCCCCCTTGCGCGCGGAATGCCTCCGCGCGCACCGTCAGAAAGACCTTTCCGATCATGACGATCACTCCTGTCCGCGAGCCGCTCGCGACCCCGCTGACCCTCCCCCGCGAATGCACCTTCCACGAGCAGGACTGGCAGATCCTCGCCCGGTCCTGGTATCCCGTCAGCCGCTTCTCCGACGTCGGTGACGGCCCCGAACACGTTCGGCTGCTCGACGCGCCGCTCGTCGTCTACCGGTCCGGTGACGAGATCGTCGTCGCCGACGACATCTGTCCGCATCGCGGCGTGCCGCTGTCCGCCGGTACCGGTGACGGCACCGGCATCACCTGCCCGTACCACGGCCTTCGCTTCGGGGCGGCCGGTCAGTGCGTGAAGATCCCCGCCCACCCGACCGACAAGATCCCCGCACGGATGCACCTCAAGCCGTACCCGGTGGTCCAGCGGTACGGCCTGGTGTGGACCAGCCTGGACCGCGACGCCGATCCCGATGCGCTCCCGGTGCTGCGGTACTGGGAGCAGCCGGGCTTCCAGAACATCAACCTCGCCCCGTTCGACGTGAAGGCGTTCGCCGGCCGACAGGTGGAGGGATTTCTGGACGTGGCCCACTTCGGGTTCGTCCACGAGGCGACGTTCGGCGATCCGGAGAACGCCGAGGTCCCGCCGTACAGCCCGCAGAAGACCGACTACGGGTTCGAGGTCGACTACTGGAGCACCGTCGGCAACTATCCGAAGGGCGGGGTCACCGAACACCCCGGGTTCGAATGGCTGCGCCACTTCGAGCTGTTCACCCCGTTCACCGCGACCATCACCGTGCATTTCCCCGACGACGGAATCCTGAACATCATGAACGCGGCCTGCCCGGTGTCGGCGAAGCAGACGCGGATGTTCGCACCCCTGTCCCGCAACTTCGACACCGATCGCCCCGAACAGGAGGTGCACGACTTCAATCTGCGGGTCTTCGAGGAGGATCGCGCCGTCGTCGAGATCCAGAAGCCGGAGAATCTGCCGCTCGATCCGCGCCTCGAGGTGCACATCCCCGCGGACCGCAGTTCCATCGCCTACCGCCGCGCGCTGCGCGACCTCGGGCTGAGCGAATTCTTCACCGCATGAGCACCGGGACCGTCGACGCCTACGTCCACGCGATCACCTACGCCGGTACCGATCTGCTCAGCTACGACCTGCGGCCGGTCGACCCCGATGCCGGCCTTCCGCCGTTCGATGCGGGCGCGCACGTCGACGTGCACGTCGCGCCGGGCCTGATCCGGCAGTACTCGCTGTGCAACGACCCGTCCGAACGTCACCGCTATGTGGTGTGCGTCCACCGGGATGCGTCCGGCCGCGGCGGGTCGCGCACCCTGCACGACACGGTCCGCGTCGGCCAGGCCCTGCGGGTCGGTGAACCCCGCAACCATTTCGCCCTGCGATCCGCCGACCGGTACGTCCTGATGGCCGGCGGCGTGGGCGTCACCCCGCTCGCAGCGATGGCGGCGCGACTCCACGACGACGACGCCGACTTCGAACTGCACGTCTACGCTCGCGACCGCGCCCACGTGCCGCTGCGCGAGCTGCTGACCTCGTCGTCGTTCGCCGGCCGCACCACCGTGCACCTGTCGTCCGACGGTGACGGTCTGCGCGACGGTCCGCCGCCCGCACTGGCACAGCACCGGCCCGGCACGGTCGTCTACACGTGCGGCCCGGCGGGCTTCATGGACGCCGTCGCCGGGTATGCCCGCACGGCCGGCTACACCGACGACGACGTGGTGACCGAGCGGTTCGCTCCGTCCGCCGCGGCCGCCGGCGATCCGGCCGCCGACGGCTCGTTCGACGTCGTGGTGGCCAGCACCAGTCAGCGCATCCCGGTCACCCCGGAGTGCTCGATCGCCGAGGCACTCGCCGAGAGCGGTATCCAGGTGGATCTGTCCTGCGAGCAGGGCATGTGCGGTGCCTGCCTGACCCCGGTGATCTCCGGTGTCCCCGATCACCGCGACGACGTGCAGTCCGCCGCCGAGCAGGCGGCGAACACCCACATCACCCTGTGCTGTTCGCGGGCCAAGACCGCCGAGTTGGTCCTCGACCTCTGACCGCGCAGACCACGGGCCGGTCTCCCGTGGGAGACCCGCCCGTGGTCGTCGTTGCTCGCCTGTGCACGCTCAGGCGAGCGCGATGTTCCCGGCGCCCTTGCCCCGCTGGTACACCTCCGACAGGTCGGCGTACACCCGCTCCAGTTCGGCCACCCTCTCCGGCACGGTCCGCCGCGCCGCCGGCATCAGATCGGTCGAGGTGAAGTAGGCGTTCGACCGGTTGTACAGATCGCGGTCCGGCGCGGCGGCCGTCCGGTCCGGGTCGGGCACCGCGTACACCTCCTTCAGGATCGCGATGTCGTACGGGATCGCGAACGACTCCGCCGAATCGCTGTGGCTGAAGAGGTACGCGAACTCGTCGAACCCGGACCAGGTGATCCCGGACAGGCACAGTGAGCACGGCTCATGCGTGGCCAGGAACAGGCAGTCCGAGGGATCGGGCCGGTCGGTCAGCTCGAAGAACCGGTTGATGGCGGTGATCTCGCCGTGCCACAGCGGATTGGCGGTCTCGGTGTTGGTGGCCGCCACCACGGTCGACAGGTCGTCCTTGGCGAGGATCGCCGCCCCGAACAGCTTGTTCCCGGCGGCGACCCCCTCCCTCGTCAGCGGCACGATCTCGTCGGCGATCACCGCGAGCAACCGGTCCACGCGGTCAGTAGCGGACACGGGCTGCCTCGGCATTCCAGGCGGCGAACGGCGCGAACGCGTCGGCGGGCCGCACCGATTCGACCGTCATATCCCACTCGGCCCGGGGCCGGGCGAACAGTTCGTAGAACGCCCGGTCGTCGAACCCGCCGCGGGCCGCATCCTCCCGATCGGCGGCGAACACCACCCGGTCCAGCCGCGCCCACAGCGACGCGGACAGGCACAGCGGGCAGGGTTCGCACGACGTGTAGAGGGTGCAGCCGGCGAGCGAGAAGTCCTCTAGCACCCCGCACGCCTCCCGGATCGCGGTCACCTCGGCGTGCGCGGTCGGATCGTTGTCACGGGTCACCCGATTCTGGCCGGTCGCCAGGGCCGTGCCGTCGCGGACGATGATCGCCCCGAACGGCCCGCCGCCGTCGGCGACGCTTTCGGTGGCCAGTTCGACCGCCGACGCCAGCCACACGCGATCCTGCGGCTCGGTCATCGGGTCACCTCCTGAAAACGCTGGAACTGGGCGGTGGAGATCGGATTGGCGTCGGCGACCAGCTTGTTGAAGCGGTGGTTGACGATCTTCGAGATCTCGATGAGCGTCTGCTGACGTTCGGCGGCCTGCGAGTCGTCCATCCGCGACCAGCAGGAGGCCACCATCTGCGGATACGACGCGGCGTCGCGTTCGGACACGATCAGCGGATAGCCGAACTTGTCGCGGTGCGCGGCGGCCACCTCGGCCAGTTCTTCCTTCTCGATCTCCGACGGCGGACCGAACACCGGATCGACGCTGGCGAACGCCTTCTCCGCCTCGGTCGGGTCCGGCGAGCCGAAGTCGGCGTAGGAGCCGATCAGCGCGTCCTGTTCGTCGTCGTTGGCGGCGAGCAGCGCGTCCTGGAACGCTTCGCCCAAGGCCATCGGCGACGAGAACGGGCGCAGCCGGTACACCACGTCCAAGGCCCACTGCTGGTTCTGGACCACCGGTCCGAACGTCTCGCCGAACTGTTCGCGGTCCATGCCGTTCACCTCGTCGAGGTGGACGGGCTCGCCGCCGGTGGTCGCGACCGCCGGCCCCGAGTTCCGGCCGATGTGGAAGAACACCAGGTTGAGCAGGATCGCGGTGAACGCGCCGGCCGCGATGCCCCCGGAGAAGTACCAGTGCAGCCACGACGGGACGGCGTCGACGACGGCGGGGAACGCCATCACGTACATGCCCATCGCCAGACCCGTGCCGGCGACGATCAGGTTGCGGTGGTCGTTGAAGTCGACACCGCCGAGCAGCTGGATGCCGACGACGGCGACCGCGGCGAACAGCACGAGGGACGCACCGCCGAGCACCGGCTCGGGAATCATCGAGACGAGCGCCGCCGCCTTCGGGAACAGGCCGATCACGATCATCATGGCCGCGGCGGCCGCGACGATCCAGCGGCTCTTGACGCCGGTCATCCGGACCAGGCCGATGTTCTCGCCGAAGCAGGTGTACGGGAACGATCCCATGCTGCCGCCGATCGCCGTGGACACACCGTCGGCGCGCAGTGCGGCCGCGATGTCGTCCTGGCTGATGCGCCGGCCCACGACCTCACCGGTCGCGTACAGGCTTCCGACGGTCTCGACGGTGGTGATCATCATGACCAGCAGCACCAGCACCACACCGGACAGCGTGACGTGCGGCATGCCGTAGTGGAAGGGGGTGGAGATCCAGAACCATCCGGCCTCCTTCACCGGGGTGAAGTCGGTGGGCTGGGTCAGGAACCACAACGCCGATCCGGCCACCAGTCCGACCAGCACCGCGATGGTGGCGAGGAATCCGGTGAAGAACCGCTGCAGCAGCAGGATGAACGCGATGGTGCCGACCGCGAACCAGAAGTTCCGGGCACTGGTCGGATCACCGGTGCCGCCCTGGGACGCGCCCATCACCGAATACGACCAGTCGAAGCCGGGCAGGCCCAGCTGTCCGCCGATGGCGTGATTGGCGGCGGTCGGCATCAGGGTGACGCCGATCAGCGTGAGCACCGTGCCGGTGACCACCGGCGGGAAGAAGCGCACCGCCTTCGCGATCAGCGGCGACAGCAGGAAGAACAGGATGCCGGACACGACCACCGCGCCGAACACGTACGGCAACGATCCGGCGCCTCCGCCGTGCGCGCTGCCGATCGCGATCAGCGGTGCGACACCGGCGAATGCGACACCCTGCAGCAGCGGCAGTTGCACACCGATGCGGAACCGTCCGAAGCGGATGCCGACGGCCTGCAGCATCGAGGCGATACCGCAGGTCAGCAGGTCGGCCTGGATCAGCTTGACCATGTCGGCGCCGGACACACCGAGTGCGCCGCCGATGATCAGCGGCACGATGACGGCGCCGGCGTAGAACGCCGCCACGTGCTGGAAGCCGTAGGTCAGCAGTTTCGGGACGGGCGGCACCTCGTCCACCGGGTCCCGGCGCGGCGTCGTGCGCGCCGCGGTCGCTGTACTCATCAAAGTTCTCCTTCGTCGAACGGACTGTGCGACCGGGGCGACGTCGAGGCGTTCCGGCCACCTGATCAGCACACCGTGTGCACGTCACCGATCCGTTGCGTCGATGTGGAGTTCTGGGAACCACCCGTTCACATCGGAACGCTCGGCCGTGGAGGAATCTCCATCGGCCGCGCTCGCCGCGCGTATCGAGGTGGAGGAATGCAGCGTCAGTCGGACTGCAGCGCCAGATAGAAGTCGATGCGGTCGGGCAGCCGGGCCAGGTCGCGGCCGGTGAGCTCCTCGATCCGTTCGAGTCGCTTGCGCACCGTGTTCACGTGCACCCCGAGCGCGGTGGCCGTGGCGGCCGGAGAACCGTCGTGGTCCAGGAAGGCGACCAGGGTGGCGATAAGCTGGCCCTGGGGGTCGTGCTCGCGGACGGTCCGCAACACCCGGTCGGCGAAGACGGCACGGACCTCCGGTGCCACGGTCGCGAGCAGGACTGCGGCCGACGCGATCTCGTCGCCGCCGGTCAGCCGCACCGGCCCGCTGCCCCGCTGCGCCACCGTCAGCGCGTGCCGTGCCTCCTCGGCGGCCCCGGCCAGACCGGCGGCCGTCGCCGGCTCGCTCACGCCGAGACTCAGCGGGTTCGCGACCAGTCCGGGGGCGAGGCGCTGCACCGCACGGTGCAGGCGGTGACGGTAATCGTCGTCGGACACCTCGACGACGGCCACCGTGCTGCCGTCCACCCAAGTGCCGCTGACGAAGGGACCGAGGTGCGCGACGGCGTCCGCGATCAGCACCTGCTCGTCGCCGGGCAATGCGCCGTCGGCGGTGCTGCCCGCGATCACGGCCAGGACCGCGTCGGGATCGATACCGCAGTGGGTGAGCCGCAGCGCCACGTCCGCGGGGGTGGCGGCACCGCCGGCCAGCGCGTGAAAGAGTGCCGACGCCGCCTGCGACAGGGCGTGACGGCCCTCGTCGCGACGGGTTCGATCGAGTTGCGCCAGGGCAGCCAGTTCTCCGACCGCCTCGACGGCCGGCAGATCCCAGCCGGCGACATCGCCGTCGGCCACCGGCATCCAGTAGGTGAGGCGGTTGCCGAGACCGGGGCCGACGCTGAACACCGAGTAGTCGCGGTCCGCCCCGTGCACGAGTGCCGGCAGATCGGCGGCGGTGACGAATCCGGCGGTGACCGCGTCCAGGTCGGCCTCCGGCAGCGGTTCGCCGGTGGCGGTGACCGGCAGACCGGTGGCGGTCACCACCCGGCACCGGTGCCCGGTGTCCGCGGATACTCGGTCGACCAGGACGTCGAGAGGTTCGCCGGCGGCCAGCAGGGAGAGCAGTTCGCGGTGCCGTCCGCGTGCCGCCGCGCGGCGTTCGGTGCGTTCGGTGCGCACCTCACTGGACACGACCTCGCTGACGGTGACGAACGAGACGGCCGAGTCGAGACCCAGCACCGGAACGCCGTGACGCCGGCACGCGTCGACGACGTCGTCGGGCACGTCACCGAAGACGAGATCGCCGGCCACCACCCCGGCGACGCCGGCGGCATCCATCGCCGCCGCGAACGTCTCGGCGTCGTCCGGCGAGCTGCGCCAGGCCAGTCCGCTGAGAATCAGCTCGCCGCCGCTCAGATACCGCCCGGGATCGATGAGGTCGGACGGGTACGTCCACCGGACGTCCCGGTCGAGGTGCTCGGGCGTGGCCCACAGCACGCGCAGCCCGAGCTCCGGATGCTCCAGGAGGTCACCGAGCCGCATGAGGGTCAGAACGTGGCCGAGCGCAGGGCGATCTCGGCGGCCAGTGCCTCCGGCGCATTCTGCGGAATCCAGTGATCGACGCCGTCGAGTTCCGAGAAACGGTAGTCGCCGTAGACATACCGGCCGGTCAGCTCGGCCTGAGTGCGTCCGAGGGTCGCGTCGCCGTTGCTCCACAGCATGGTGGTGGGGACGTCGATCGGCGGGCACTCGAGGGTCTCGGCGATGTCGCCGGTGAAGTTGGCCCGGTACCAGTTCAGCGGTCCGGTGAGCGCTCCCGGTTCGAGCAGTGGAGCGAGCTCGTCCTTGGTGAGTCCGGCCCGGCGGAGCAGTACTCCGTTGCGGGCGGTCAGCAGTTCTTCGGCGCCGGGAGCGACGAACTCCTTGATGTACGACGACTTCTCGCGCTGGTCGTCGCCCTGCTGCAGGGCGTCGCGGGTAGCCGACGGATGGCCGGTGCTGACGGCGACCAGACCGGTGAACCGTTCGGGGTGCTTGCCCGCCAAATGCCAGGCGACGATCCCGCCCCAGTCGTGGCCGACGAGCAGGGAGTACGGGATCGACAGTTGATCGAGCACACCGATCACGTCGCTCACCAGGAGGTCGAGACGGTAGTTCTCGACGCCGTCCGGACGGGCACCCGGGCTGTAGCCGCGCTGATCGATGGTGACGGTGCGCAGGCCCGCATCGTGAATCCGGGGAAGGGCCGCGTCGAAGCAGGACGAGTTCACCGGGAACCCGTGCAGCAGCACGACGGCCGGCGCCTGTTCCGGTCCGCCGAGCGCCACGTCGAAGACGAGTCCGTCGACGTCGATCCGGCGGTGCGTGGTGGTGTGCTGCCCCGATTCCATGCCTGTCAGCTTAGGCGGGAGGGTCGTTTCCGCTCATCTCGGCGACCGGTGATTGTGCTCATATCGGCCAGGTCACAGGCGGTGAGCAGGCGTGGCGGAGCTTGCTCCGGCGTGCGGGCGGAGGGGCCCGCCGCTACCGATCCCGGTCCGGAAGGGTCAGGACCTCGGCACCGCTGTCGGTCACGACCAGGGTGTGTTCGAACTGGGCGGTCCACCGGCGGTCGCCGGTCACGACGGTCCAGCCGTCGTCCCACTGCTCCCAGGTGTCGGCGCCCAGGTTGATCATCGGCTCGATGGTGAACACCATGCCGGGCTCGATGACGGTGTCGATGTTCGGCTGGTCGTAGTGCAGGACGACGAGGCCGTTGTGGAAGGTCTCGCCGATTCCGTGGCCGGTGAAGTCGTGGACGACCGAGTAGCCGAAGCGGCTCGCGTAGGCCTCGATGACGCGGCCGATCACGTTGAGTTCGCGCCCCGGCTTGACCGCCTTGATGGCGCGATCCATCGCGTTGCGGGTGCGCTCGACCAGCAGACGGTGTTCTTCGGAGACGTCGCCGGCGAGGAAGGTGGCGTTGGTGTCGCCGTGCGCGCCGTCGATGTAGGCGGTCACGTCGATGTTGACGATGTCGCCGTCCTCGATGACCGTCGAGTCCGGAATGCCGTGACAGATCACCTCGTTGAGGGAGGTGCAGCACGACTTCGGGAAGTCCTTGTAGCCGAGTGTGGACGGGTAGGCGCCGTGATCGCACATGTACTCGTGGGCGATACGGTCGAGGTGATCCGTGGTGACGCCGGGGGCCACGGCCTTCCCGGCTTCGGCGAGGGCGTTGGCGGCGATCCTGCTGGCGACCCGCACCTTCTCGATGACCTCCGGAGTCTGGACCCACGGTTCGCTGCCTTCGTTGACCGTGTCCTTCCACACGTACTCCGGGCGCTCGATCGCGTCGGGAACGGGCAGGGTCGGCGACACCACGCCGGGGGTCAACAGGGCACGCTCACTCATGGCCGCCAGTCTACGGCCGCCGGACGGGACCGGGTCGCCGCACCGGCGCGGCCGGCATGCCCGGCGCGCGAGGTAAGGTTTGCCTAAACCCCACCGCTGGAGAAGGACACCGTGTTGCGCCGATCGCCCCGACTCGACCGCCGTGGCCGGCGGCGCGGCGCGGTCGCCGCGATTCTGGCCGTGGTGGCGGTGCTGGCCACCGGTTGCAGTACGGCGCCCATCGACATCGCTTCGGCCGGCGACCCCGCAGCGGCGCATCTGCGGGGCGGTGATCAGATCGCCACGATTCCGGCCGACGCTCCGGTTCCGGTCACCACCGATCCTGCAGCCGGGCCGCAGGCGGACCGGATCATCGCGATCGACCGCAACGGAACCCTGGCCGCCACCGTGTTCGCCCTCGGTCTCGGACCGCATGTGGTGGGCCGGGACGGGTCCACCACCTTCACGGCGGCCGCCGGTCTTCCGCAGGTGACCGATCCGGGGCATGCGATCAACGTCGAACGCGTCCTCGAGCAGCGGCCGACGATCATCCTCACCGGTGAGGATGCCAATCCGAACGGCGTTCTGGACCAGCTCCGGGCCGCGCACGTCAACGTGGTCACCTTCTCCCCCGAGCGCAGCGTCGCCGGGACTCCCGCCCTGATCCGGAAGGTGGCGGCCGCATTGGGTGCCGAGAAGGCCGGCGAACAGCTCGTGACCCGCACCGAATCACAGATCGCCGAGGCGAAGGCCGCACAGCCGACACCGACCGGCGATCCGACCATCGCGTTCCTGTACATCCGCGGCGAGCGCCTCATCCTGCTCGCCGGACCGGGCAGCGGTGCCGATGATCTGATCGAGAACCTGGGCGGTCGGGATGCCGGCACCGAAGCGGGAATGACCGCCGCGTTCACGGTGGTCGGCACCGAGTCGCTGACGCGTGCCGATCCCGAGGTGATCCTGGTGATGACGCAGGGTGCCGACTCGGTGGGAGGCATGGACAAGGTGCTGGCACTGCCGGCGGTCGCCGGTACCCGCGCGGGACGCGCGCATCGGATCGTCGCGATGGACGAGACCCAGATCCTGTCGTTCGGGCCGGATGTCGGCCTCATTCTGACCGCGATGTCGAAAGCGATCTACCGGTGAGCACGCGACGGCCCCGCGGCCGCGCCGCGGCGGTGCTGGCCGGCACTCTGGTCCTGCTGCTGGTGGTGGTCGTCGTATCCGCCGGTACCGGGCAGTTGCACGTCCCCGCCTCCCAGGTGCTCGGATCGATCGCCCACCACTGGCATCTCGACCTGGGTCCGCTGCCGTCCGATCAGGCCGCCGAGGACGCCCTCTGGGTCTCCCGGTTCCCGCGCATCGTGCTGGGGATCTTCGTGGGCGCTGCGCTCGGTGCGGCCGGGTGTCTGTTGCAGGGTGCGCTCGCGAATCCGCTGGCCGAGCCCGGGATCATCGGCGTCTCCTCGGGCGCGGCGGTCGGCGCGTGCCTGATGTTCGTTCTGGGCGGCACCTCACCGAACAGCTGGGCGATCGCCGGCGCGGCCGCCGTGTTCGGGCTGGCGACCACGTTCGCGGTCTACACGCTGAGCATGCGCGACGGCGGGGCGTCGGTGGTGATGATCGTGCTCACCGGTATCGCGGTCAACGCGTTCGGGCTCGGCGTCATCGCGTATCTGACGACCATCGCGTCGACCGCTACGCGCGAGCAGATCGTGTTCTGGCAGCTCGGCTCGCTGGCCGGCGCGGTCACCTGGACCCAGGTGTGGGTGGTGGCCCCGCTGGTGGTCGCCGCGGTCGCGGCGTCGTTCCTGCTCGTGCACAAACTCGACCTGCTGGCGCTCGGTGAGATCCAGGCGAGTTCGCTGGGCATCAACGTCGAGACGGTGCGGCGGCAGGTGATCGTGCTCGTCGCGCTCCTCACCGCGGCCGCCGTCGCGTTCACCGGCATCGTGATGTTCGTGGGCCTGATCGTGCCGCACGTCATGCGTCTTCTGGTCGGACCGCGACACCGCATCCTGCTGCCGGCCTCGGTGCTCGGCGGTGCGCTCGCCATCGCCGCGGCCGATCTGGGCGCGCGCACCCTGACCCACGGCGAACTGCCGCTGGGCATGCTGACCTCGCTGATCGGCGGCCCGGTGTTCTTCCTGCTGCTGCGCCGCACCGCGAAGACGGGGTGGTGACGTGACCGGACCTTCCCTCGTCGCCGACGACGTTCGTGTCGCTCTCGGCGGGCGCCCCGTTCTGCACGGCGTCAGCCTGACCGCGCGACCCGGCGAGATCCTTGCGCTGGTCGGCCGCAACGGCTGCGGCAAGTCGACACTGCTGTCGGTGCTCGCCGGCATCCGGCGGCCCGATTCCGGTTCTGTACGCATGGGCGACCGCATCGTGGCTGACGTCCCGCCGCGTGAGCTGGCACGTCATCGTGCCCTGGTGACCCAGAGCAACCGGGTCGACACCCCGTTCACGGTGCGCGAGGTGGTGGAATTGGGCCGCTATCCGTGGCTGCGCGAACCCGAGGCCGCCGGGTCGCCCCGGATCATCGACGAGGCGTTGCGGGCCTGCGAGATCGACGATCTGGCCGACCGTCCGTTCCCTCAGCTGTCCGGCGGCCAGCAGGCCCGGGTCAGCCTGGCCCGGGCCCTCGCCCAGAGCACCCCGATCCTGCTGCTCGACGAGCCGACCGCGGCTCTGGACATCGGCCATACCGAGCAGGTGCTGACTCTCCTCACCGACCGTGCGAAGGCGGGCGCCACCGTCGTGCTGGTGGTGCACGACCTGTCATCGGCCGCCGCGTACGCCGATCGTGTCGCGTTGATGAAGGACGGCGGGCTGCTGGCCGTCGGTCCGGTCGCCGAGACCATGACCGCCGAGCTGCTGGGCCGGACCTATGACCATCCGGTCCGGGTGACCGACCATCCCGACACCGGCGAGCTGATCATCACCCCGGAGCGACCGGCGGCGCGCTAGCGACGTCAGGCGTTCTCGGTCTCCGCATGCGGCCGGTAGACGATCCACATGCCGACCACCACCAGCGCCAGCCCGGACAGGGCCAGCAGCCAGGGACCGAATCCGGGCGTGAAATTCACGACGTGGTTCTCGATTCCGTCCGGCAAATGCGCCCGTGACCCGTGGAGCCGATCCGAGCCGATGAGGGCGTCGAACCCGTATCCGGCCAGCACGACCCCGCAGATCAGCAGGATCGTCTTCGCCACCACCGTCAGCAGCCGGTTCCGCGAGACGATGACCGTGATCGCGAAGATCAGTGCGACCAGCGCCACCACGAGGACGACCACACCGCCGTCGAAGTCGAGTCCGGCGAGACTGCCCGAATAGCCGTCGCCGGCGTACCGGGACCACGGTGCGAACACCGATCCGAGTGCCAGGACGCTGAGCACCAGCGTCAGCCAGGCGGTGATGTCGAACGAGTCGCGAGTCATGTGTCAGCCTCCCGGGCCCAGGAACGAGAAGAAGTCTCGGGTCACGTTGACCGAGTTGGTCGAGTCCCCGCCGCCGACGATGAGTGTCGCGAAGGCGAGATCCCCACGGTAACCGGCGAACCAGGCGTGTGAGCCGCCATTGAACTCGGCTTCACCGGTCTTGCCGTAGACCTCTCCCTGCCCGGCGATCGACGTCGCTGTGCCGCTGGTGACGACCGCGCGCATCATCGGGCGCAACTGGTCGTACACCTGTGAGGCGAGTTCGGCTTTGGGGCCCTCGACGGTGGTCCGGGTGCCCTCGATCAGCAGCGGGGTCGGCGGCTTGCCCGTGTCGGCGGTGGCGGCCACGACGGCCATTCCCAGCGGCGTGGCCAGCACGGTGCCCTGCCCGAAACCGTCCTCGGCACGGCGAACCAGGTCGGGCTCGATCGGCACCGAACCGGATTTGGCGTCGATGCCGGCGATCGAATACTGCGCGCCGAGCCCCATCGCGGTGGCCGCATGGGACAGGTCCGAGGCACCCATCTGGCCGGCCAGGTTCGCGAAGGTCGTGTTGCACGACTGGGCGAACGCCTCGGTCAGTGGGACCGTGCCCAGGGAGAAGCCGTCGTAGTTGGGGACGACGCGGGTACCGATGGTGATCTCGCCGGGGCACGGCACCATCGCCTGCGGGTCGGTCAGGTGGGCGGACATGGCCGCAGACGCGGTGACCATCTTGAAGGTCGAACCGGGCGGATAGGTGCCCATGGTGGCCAGCAGGCCGTCACGGTCGGCGGCCGGGTTCTGGGCGACGGCGAGGATCTTGCCGGTCGACGCCTGCAGCACCACCATCATCGCCTGCCGGCTGACGGCGTTCACCGCCTGTTGTGCGGCGTTCTGCACATGCCGGGACAGGGTCAGCCGGACGGCCGGCGACGGCACCGCCGCGTGATCCTCCACCACGTCGGCGACGACGCCGTTGTCGTTGAGGACGGACACCTGCCAGCCGGGGGTGCCACCGCCGTCGTTGGTGACGCGCGTACGGACCTGGGCGAGCAGCGCCGACGCGAACCCGGGGTCGACCGGCGCCAGGCTGGACTTCTCGGTGGCCACTACTCCGGGGATGTCGAGTTGCTGGCGCAGCCGGTCGTAGTCCGGTCCGGACAGGTCGCCGATCGGGATGGGCTGATCGGAGGCGGTGGACTTCTCGGCGATCGCCTGCGCCGACAGTCCCGGCACCAGCGGATTGAGCACGTTCACCATGGCGTTGACCGAGTCGATCACCGGCCCCGACAGGGCGGCGGCCTGGGCGTCGAAGCTGATGCCGACGCTGCGGCTCTCCCCCATCACCTCACTGCCGTCGGCTTCGTTGACGGCGCCGCGGGGCGGGCTGATGACACTGAGGGCGAGGGTCTGGTCGGCGCCGAGTTCGGGGTGCACGACAGTGGATGCCCAGCGCACCGACCAGCCTGTGTCGCTGCGGCCCATCGTCAGTCGCGCCGGGTACGACCAGGTGCGGTTCCCGTCCAGTGTCCAGTCGTAGGTGACGTCGACGTCGGCGATGTCCTGGTTCTCGCGGACCCGCCCGGTGTGCGCGGTCATTCCGGTGGCCTTCAAGCCGGACCACGCTTCTTTCAGCGTGGGCTGAGCACGGTCCGGGGCGGTCGTCATCTGTGCGGCGTCGGCGTACTCGCGCTGCCCGAAGGCGTCGAGGAAGCGCTGGGCGGCGCCGCGCGGACCGGAATCGGTGCCGCACGAGGCCAGCAGCACGATCAGCGGAGCCAGCACGGCGACGACGGCGCCGGCGCGCACACTCGTCGACGTCCGGCTTCTCACCGGGTCGATGATAGGTGTGTTCCGACCACGGACCGGTGAGGCGCAGGGGCGCGTCCGGAGTTTGCAGTCAACGGTCGTGATCAAGAACCGAAACTCAGACCGTTTCCACCCTATTCCCACCCCAGTAGCATCGAGGTATGAAGCTGAGTGTCAGCCTGAGCGAGAGTGACCTCGCCGATCTCGACCGCTATGTCGAGGAATATTCGCTGCCGTCCCGCTCGGCCGCCGTCCAGCGCGCCATCCGTCTTCTCGGCCGGTCGGCACTGAGGTCGGAGTACGACATCGCCTTCACCGAATGGACGACCTCAGGCGACGATGCGGCCTGGGATTCCACTGCGGCGGACGGACTGACCGATGAGACGTGGTGACATCTGCCTCGTTGAACTCGATCCGGTGAGGGGCGCCGAGGCCCGGCAGCGCCCGCTAAGAGAGAGTTCGGCTGGCGTTCGGGGGTCGCTTTCCACTACGGCGCTCCATCGAGTCTTGGGTGAAGTAGTCGTGTTCAGGTGCGGTGGTCAAACCCGACTGGAGTTGGTGGACGAGCCTCGCGAGCAGTCCTTTCCCTTCTTTCCGGGGAGGCAGTTTCCGCATAACTGCCTTCACCTCGGGAGAGGCGTGGCTGATCTGCCACAGAACCTCGCCGTGGGCGGCCTTCTCTCCTTCCGGTTCGGCGTGGGACAGAGCGAGTGCACCGTAGGTAACCCCTGGCGCATGGGAAGCCATGTGAGCGGTCGCGACCGCGTGGCCCGTTGCTCTGGCGGCTGCGATAGCTGCCGGGCTAGAGACCTCCCGCGCCGCAGCATGGGCGCTGGCGGCCAAAGCACGCGCGACGCCAATGCGTATCTCATCGTGTGCGAAGGCCCGTGCTCCTTCGATGGCTTCGCGCGGTCTCGGGTCGTCGGGGGCCTCGGCCAGGAACAGCGGTAGCGTGCGCTCGGCACAGTCGGCGGCCCACAACGCGAGGATTCGACGGTCGTTCTCACCCAGAGTGAGGGCGCCCGGTGCCTTGGTTCTCGCCCGATCCTTCGCGACCTGCGCTCGACCTGGGACGGCGCCGTCTCCCGATGCTGTGTTGTTCTGCTGTGCCATGTTCATCAATGATATCCCTGAACATCCTGTTGGCACTTTCCGCCGATGTACCTCTCAGACACAACGTAAACCCTCAAACGGAGGTCAAAGTTGAGGTCTATCGGCCCGATCATCGGACAGGTGCCGTCAGCGGTGATGGACAGGATCGACGACGCGATCCGGCTGCACCTCGACCTGTGAACGGTCAGTCGATGAGGACGGTGGCGAACGTGCCGACCTGCTCGAAGCCCACCCGTCGATAGACCTCGCGGGCCGGACCGTTGTAGGCGTTCACATACAGGCTCGCCGCCCGGCCGTGACGTTCGACGGCCTCGACGACGGCGGCGGTGCCGGCGACGCCGTGGCCCCGTCCGCGAGAGGCCGGATCCACCCAGACGCCCTGGATCTGCCCGACCGCGCGGGACATCGAGCCGACTTCGGCCTTGTAGACCACCCGGTCGCCGTCGAATCGGGCGAACACGCGGCCGGCGGCCACCAGGGCGGCCAGCCGGCGCCGATACGACCGGCCGTCGTCGCCGATGCGGGGATCGACACCCACTTCACCGATGAACATCTCGACGGCGGCCGGGAAGTACACGTCCATGTCCTCGGGGGTCACCCGCCGCACCAGCGGATCGGCGGTCACCCGAGGCGGGCCCGCCATCGCCATCAGTGGCTGTTCCGGGCGGATCTCCCGGGCGGTGCCCCACTCCGAGGCGACGCGGCCCCACAGTCCGAGTGCGAGGTCGGCGGGACCGACCACCGAGGAGCACTGGCGCGGATTCGCGAGTGCCCATTCGGCGAACCGGTCGAGGTGGTCGTGCGAGCCGCGCAGCGGCATCAGATTGGCGCCGGAGAAGCAGAGGGAATCCTCCGGATGCGACGCCGTCCAGAGACGTCCGCCGAGAAATCGCGGGGAAAGACCGTAGGCCTCGACGCGGGCGGCGACCATGCAGGAGACGACCGGATCGGCGTCGAGGGCGCGCGCGACGGCGGCCGCGTCGCGGGCACCGAGCGGGCGGTCTCCCACGAGTCCGAGCATGTCACCTCCGCCGGCGGGTCGTCGCTGTCCCGCCGTCAGCTCACGGTGACGACGGGTGTTCCTCCCCCAGTGTCCCCCGACTCCTCGGCGATCCGCATCGCTTCTTCGATCAGCGTTTCGACGATCTGTGCCTCGGGCACGGTCTTGATGACCTCGCCCTTGACGAAGATCTGGCCCTTGCCGTTACCGGAGGCCACACCCAGATCGGCTTCCCGCGCCTCACCGGGACCGTTCACCACGCAGCCCATGACGGCGACGCGCAACGGCACCTCCATGCCCTCCAGGCCGGCGGTCACCTCGTTCGCGAGCTTGTAGACGTCCACCTGGGCGCGGCCGCACGACGGGCACGAGACGATCTCCAGCTTGCGCGGGCGCAGGTTGAGTGACTGCAGGATCGCGTCACCGACCTTGATCTCTTCGGCCGGCGGCGCCGACAGCGAGACACGGATGGTGTCGCCGATGCCCTCGGACAGGAGCGCACCGAACGCGACCGCCGACTTGATGGTGCCCTGGAAGGCCGGTCCGGCCTCGGTGACACCCAGATGCAGCGGATAGTCGCACTGGGCGGCGAGTTGGCGGTACGCCTCCACCATGATCACCGGATCGTTGTGCTTGACCGAGATCTTGATGTCGCCGAAGCCGTGTTCCTCGAAGAGGCCGGCCTCCCACAGTGCCGACTCGACCAGCGCCTCCGGGGTGGCCTTGCCGTACTTCTCCAGCAGACGCTTGTCGAGGGATCCGGCGTTCACGCCGATCCGGATGGGGATGCCCGCGTCGCCGGCCGCCTTGGCGACATCCTTGACGCGACCGTCGAACTCCTTGATGTTGCCCGGGTTGACGCGCACCGCGGCACAGCCGGCGTCGATGGCGGCGAAGATGTACTTCGGCTGGAAGTGGATGTCGGCGATCACCGGGATCTGCGAGTGCTGGGCGATCTCGGCGAGCGCCTCGGCGTCCTCGTTGCGCGGGCAGGCGACGCGCACCATGTCGCAGCCCGAGGCGGTCAGCTGCGCGATCTGCTGCAGGGTGGCGTTCACGTCGTGGGTGGGCGTGGTGCACATCGACTGCACGGAGATCGGCGAATCACTGCCGACGCCGACCTTGCCGACCTTCAGCTGCCTCGTCTTGCGCCGCGGCGCGAGCACCGGCGGCGGGACCGGGATGCCCAGTCCGATCGGTTGACTCATCTCGTACTCCTCAGAAGACCTTGATCGGGTTGATGATGTCGGCCGAGATGGTCAGCACCATGAAGGCGCCCATCACGACGACCACCGCGTACGTCAGCGGCATCAGTTTGTAGTAGTCGACGGGGCCGGCGGCCGGCCGGCCGAACAGGCGGCGGATCCGGTCGCGCACGCTCTGATAGATCGCGATCGCCATGTGACCGCCGTCCAGCGGCAGCAACGGCACCAGGTTGAACGCGCCCAGGAAGAAGTTCACGCTCAGCAACAGGCCCAGGAACATGTCCCAGTAGCCGCGTTCGACGGCCTGCCCGCCGATCACCGAGGCCCCGACGATGCTGACCGGTCCGTCCACGTCGCGCTGGCCACCGGTGACCGCGTGCCACAGGCCGACGACCTTGGTCGGCAGCGAGACGAGAGCCTTGAAGGTCTCCACGAAGATCGATCCGGTGAACGTGGCCGCCCCCTCCCAGATGGTGGCGGCGTTGTAGTGCTCGACGGTCTTGGGATCCAGCCCGACGCCGACCGCTCCGACGGTTACCGACTTCAGCGAGCCGTCGGAGTTCTGATGCATGCGTTGAACCTGGCTGACCGGGACCGCGATGTCCCGGGTGGCGCCGTCACGCTCCACCGTCAGGGTGACGGTGCCCGAAGCGCCCTGGATCGCGGTGATGAGGTTCTCGCTGCCGGTCACCTTCTGACCGTTCACGTCGACGATCCGGTCCCCGACCTGCACGCCCGCCTGCCCGGCGGGGGCCGGTCCGGTGCACGGCGCGAGATCACCCTTGTCGTTCTGCGACGGCGCCACGCATTCCACCGTGCGCACATAGACGGGCTGGTCGCCGAGGATGGGCAGGCCCCAGCCGAGCCCGAGCACGATCACCAGGACGAAGCCGAGAATGAAGTTCTGGGCGGGTCCGGCGAACAGCACGATCAGGCGCTTCCAGGTGGCCTGCTTGTAGAAGGCGCGGGGCGCGTCCTCCTCACTGATCTCGTCGTACGGGGTCATGCCGGCGATGTCGCAGAAGCCGCCGGCCGGAATCGCCTTGAAGCCGTATTCGGTGACGCCGCCGTCGCGGGACGGACGGGTGGTGGACCACAGTTTGGGTCCGAATCCGATGAAGTAGCGGCGCACCTTCATGCCGGTGGCCTGGGCCGCCCACATGTGTCCGGCCTCATGCCAGGCGACGGAGATGAGGAGGGCGAGTGCGAACAGCACCACGCCCAGGACGAAACTCATTCCCGTTGCCTCACTCGGTCGATGCGGCCGCGACCAGTTCCGCGGCTCGTCGGCGCGCCCAGCTGTCGGCGGCCAGTACGTCGTCCACAGTACCCGGCTCGGCCGACCACTGATCGGCGCCGGCGAGCACGTCGGAGATCACGCCCACGATGTCCGGGAACCGGATCGCGCCGGCGAAGAATCCGTCGGCGGCGACCTCGTTGGCGGCGTTGTAGACGGCGGTCAGACTGCCGCCGCCCTCCCCCGCCTGGCGGGCGACCCGGATGGCCGGGAAGACGTCCTCGTCGACCGGTTCGAAGGTCCACGACGACGCGGTCGAGAAGTCGCAGGGCGCCGAGGAACCCGGCACCCGGTCGGGCCAGCCGAGGGCGAGGGCGATGGGCAGCTTCATCGACGGCGGCGACGCCTTGGCGATGGTGGCGCCGTCGACGAACGTCACCATCGAGTGCACGATCGACTGCGGGTGGACGGTCACGTCGATGCGGTCGTAGGGCACGTCAAACAGCAGGTGCGCCTCGATCACCTCGAGGGCCTTGTTGACCAGGGTCGCCGAGTTCAAGGTGATCAGCGGGCCCATCGACCAGGTGGGGTGTTTGCCGGCCTGTTCGGGGGTCACGTCACGGAGCCGTTCGGCGGTCCAGCCGCGGAACGGCCCGCCGGAGGCGGTCAGCACGAGCCGGTCGACTTCGTCGGCGGTGCCGCCGCGCAGGCACTGGGCGATCGCCGAGTGTTCGGAGTCGACGGGCACGATCTGTCCGGGTGCCGCGGCGTCGAGGACCAGGGAGCCGCCTGCCACGAGGGACTCTTTGTTGGCCAATGCCAGTCGTGCACCGCTGTGCAGGGTCGCCAGGCTCGGACGAAGACCGATGGCGCCGACGACGCCGTTGAGCACCACGTCGGCGGACACCGACTCGATGAGGTCGACCATGGCGTCGTCGCCACCCAGGACGGTGCCGCCCAGGACGGTGCCGCCCAGCCTGTCCGACAGTGTCTTGGCCGCCTCGGGGTCGGCCACCGCCACCTGTGTGGGGGCCAGACCGGTGGCCGCCACCTGCTGTTCGAGCAGATCGAGGTTGCCGCCGCCGGCGCCGAGACCGACGAGCTCGAAACGGTCGGGGTGTTCGGCGATCACCTCCAGCGCCTGCGTCCCGATGGATCCGGTGGAGCCGAGAACAAGAACCCGCTGCCGGGACCGGAGCGAGCGGGCCGAATCGTCAGATGTGGTCACACCGGTCATTGTCGCCTACCCGGATCGGGTTATGCTGTACCGCGTACTACTACCGACTGTCAGACCCGGTCGGTGATCACCGGCTGATACCGAGGAGCAGACGTGGCAAGCACCGATGTGGAACCCATCGACACCGGCTGGGTTCGTGAGGATCCCGACGCCCCTTCGGCTCGTTTCGGCTGGTCCGGCACGGCACCGCGTCTCTACTTGATCGCGGGCATCGTCAGTTCGCTGCTTCTGCTCGCCATGCTGATCGGTAACCAGATCGGCCATGTGGAGGACATCTGGCTGGTCGCTATCGCCGTGGTGATCTTCTTCGGCAGCATCGGCATGTATGTCCGTGACTCGCGCCGCTGGCGCGCGCGCTGACGCAGAACGCTTTCCGCGAAGGCTCCTCACCGGTCGGTGGGGAGCCTTCGTCGTACTCCACCTGTCGTCCTCCACCTGTCGTCCTCCATTTGTCTGCCCTCCAGCAAATCCCTGGCGGGCTCACAGCGGCCTGCCAGACATGTCCGGAACGATGGTTTTCACCGCGCCGAGATCTCGTCGGCGCCTGTGAGAAGGACGACCATGGTCACCCGTAAGAAAAAGGACGACATCACTGCTGCTGAGACGGCCGTGAACGCCGTCGAGCAGACTTCCCCTGTTGCCGCCGCCGCACCGGTCACCGGTGCTGCCGGCACACCTGCCGCACCGCAGCCCACCGAGGTGTCCGCAGTGAAGGTGCAGGCACCGAAGGCCACCGTCACCGCCCCGGTTCCGCCGGTGGCGCCGGGCACCGTCGCCGCGGCCACGGTTCCCGGCGCGGCGGCCCCTGCACCGGTACCCGCACCCGCACCGGTCACCACGCTGACCGAGACGGCGAAGAAGTGGCTGATCGGGGGTGCTGTGGCCGGCGGCCTGGCACTGTTCCTCATCGGCTTCGGCGGCGGCTACATCGTCGGCTCCAACCACACCGATTCCGGCCGCTCCAGCGAGTTCGGCGGCGGCATGGGCGGCGGCATGGGCGGTATGGGCGGCGGCATGGGTGGCCAGGGCTTCCCCGGCGGCGGCAGCTCGGACGGCCAGATGATGCCGGGCATGCCCGGTGGCCAGGGCGGCGGACAGTCCGGCCAGTACCTGCAGGAACAGCAGCAGCAGCAGGGCCAGAACGGCCAGCAGATGCCGGGCCAGCAGCAGGGTCAGAGCGACCAGCAGCAGACTCCGCAGGATCAGCAGCAGAGCTCGGGCACCTCGAGCTGAGCTACTGCTCCTCGGCGGCCAGCTGACCGCAGGCCGCGGCGATCTCCTGGCCTCGGGTGTCACGCACCGTGCAGGAGACGCCCTGCTCCCGAACCCGTCGGACGAATTCTCGTTCGACGGGTTTCGGGCTGGCGTCCCATTCCGAGCCGGGCGTCGGATTGAGCGGAATCAGGTTGACGTGTACCAGTGAGCCGAGTGCTCCGCGCAGCCGTTTGCCGAGCAGATCGGCGCGCCACGGCTGATCGTTCACATCCCGGATCAGCGCGTACTCGATCGAGACGCGGCGGCCGGTGGTGTCGGCGTAGTACCGGGCGGCCTGGAGGACTTCGGTGACCGACCACCGGTTGTTGACCGGGACCAGGGTGTCGCGGAGTTCGTCGTCGGGGGTGTGCAGCGAGACGGCGAGGGTCACCGACAGTCCCTCATCGGCCAGGCGGCGGATGGCCGGGGCCAGCCCGACCGTGGAGACGGTCACATGGCGGGCCGAGATCCCCATGCCGGCGGGTTCGGGCTCGGTGATCTTGCGGACGGCGTCGACCACCCGCTTGTAGTTGGCGAGCGGTTCACCCATCCCCATGAAGACCACGTTCGACAGCCGGCCCGGCTCCCCCAGGTCCCCGTCGCGCAGCGCACGCGCCGCCGACCGCACCTGGTCGACGATCTCGGCGGTCGACAGGTTACGCTGCAGGCCGCCCTGGCCGGTCGCGCAGAACGGGCACGCCATGCCGCAGCCCGCCTGCGACGAGATGCACAGGGTGTTGCGCTCGCTGTAACGCATGAGTACCGATTCGAGCAGGGTGCCGTCGTGCAGGCGCCAGAGCGTCTTCCGGGTGGTGCCGTCGTCGCAGGAGATGTGCCGCACCGGACTCATCAGCTCCGGAAACAGGGCGGTGCCCACGTCGTCCCGGATTCCCGCCGGCAGATCCGTCATCTCGGCGACGTCCGCGTTCAACCGGCCGTAGTACTGCTTGGCCAGCTGGTTGGCCCGGAATTTCGGCAGCCCCAGCTTCTCGACGGCCGCGATCCGTCCGGCCTCGTCGAGGTCGGCGAAATGGGTCGGCGGCTTTCCGCGCTTGGGCGCGTCGAAGACGAGGGGCAGGCTGGTCACCCGACCATTCTCTCACGGCGGCCGAGTGCGGCGAGAATCGTGAACTACATCAAGACGGTCAGGACGGCCCAGGTGACGAACGCCGACGGAAGCAGCGAATCGAGGCGGTCCATGATGCCGCCGTGGCCGGGCAGCAGAGTGCCCATGTCCTTGATGCCCAGGTCACGTTTGATCTGCGACTCGATGAGATCACCGCAGGTCGCCACCAGCACCATCAACGGGCCGAGGATCAGGCCCACCCACCAGTGGGTCTGCAGAAGCCATTGGGCGCAGCCGACGGCCGCGACGGTGCCGAACAGCAGCGAGCCGCCCATGCCCTCCCACGACTTCTTCGGGCTGATCGCCGGCACCATCGGATGCTTGCC
The DNA here is from genome assembly GCF_047600565.1 of Gordonia sp. (in: high G+C Gram-positive bacteria). Classification (GTDB taxonomy): domain Bacteria; phylum Actinomycetota; class Actinomycetes; order Mycobacteriales; family Mycobacteriaceae; genus Gordonia. Next base: position 611,608 of record NZ_JASGKN010000001.1, on the reverse strand, counting down.
GAACAGGACGCCGGCGATGTAGCCGCCGACGTCGGAGGCGACCACGATGATGAGCAGCGTGAACACCCGGTAGCGGCCGTCGTCCTGCTGCACCATGTCCACACCGAACGCGCCCATCAGCGGCAGCCAGGCCAGGACCAGGATGCTCAGTGCCACGTCCCGCGTGTAGTTCTTCGGCGCATCCGCCAGTCCCTGCGCGAACAGCTTCCACGCCATGACGACCAGCGTGGTCGCGGCGAACGCCGCCATCGCTCCACGCATGCCCCACGGCCAGGTGGACCAGATGATCGCCTGTCCGCCGGCGAGCAGCGGGATCAGGGCCACATCCATGCCGCCCTCACGGAGACGCTTGGCGACCTCCCAGGTGGCGATGGCCAGTGCGACCGCGACGACCCCGAACCAGACGCGGGGCACGTAGGCGAGCACCGCGATCAGACCGACGCCGAGAAGCACCCCGACGCCGATGGCGGCGGGGAGGTTACGTCCGGCCTTGGACGTCTTGGGAGCGTCGGCCTGGGGTGCGGCGGTCATACCTCGAGCAGCTCGGCTTCCTTGTGCTTCACCAGCTCGTCGACCTGGGCGACATAGCCCGAGGTGGTCTTGTCGAGATCCTTCTCGGCGCGAACCACCTCGTCCTCGCCGGCCTCGCCGTCCTTCTGGATGCGCTTGAGCTCGTCGACGGCCTTGCGGCGGATGTTACGGATCGAGATCTTCGCGTCCTCACCCTTGCCCCGGGCCTGCTTGACCAGGTCCTTGCGGCGTTCCTCGGTGAGCTGCGGGATGGCCACGCGGATCACGTTGCCGTCGTTGGTCGGGTTGACGCCCAGATCGGAGTTGCGGATGGCCGTCTCGATGTCGCCCATGATGTTGGCCTCGTACGGCTTGATGACCACGAGGCGCGGTTCCGGCGTCGAGATGCTGGACACCTGCGTGATCGGCGTGAGTGCGCCGTAGTACTCCACCATCACCTTGTTGAACATCGCCGGGTTGGCGCGGCCGGTGCGGATCGAGGCCATGTCGTCGCGGGCGACGGACACCGCCTTCTCCATCTTCTCCTCGGCGTCGAGCAGAGCGTCGTCGATCATCTTCGATGTCCTTATCCGTGGTGGTGCTGTGGTCGTGTGGTCTGTGCCGGCCCGGTCAGGAGACCAGGGTGCCGATGCGCTCGCCGGCCACCGCACGTGCGATATTGCCGCGTTCGAGCAGATTGAACACGAGAATCGGCATGTTGTTGTCCATGCAGAGCGAGAACGACGTCGCGTCGGCGACCTTGAGCTGCTTGTCGAGGACTTCGCGGTAGGTGATGTCGTGGAACATGGTCGCGTCCGGGTTGGTGCGCGGATCGGAATCGTAGATCCCGTCGACCGCCTTGGCCATCAGCACCGCCTCCGCCTTGATCTCCAGGGCGCGCTGGGCCGCGGTGGTGTCGGTGGAGAAGTACGGCATGCCCATGCCCGCGCCGAAGATCACCACGCGCCCCTTCTCCAGGTGACGGACCGCGCGCAGCGGAATGTACGGTTCGGCGACCTGACCCATGGTGATGGCGGTCTGGACCCGGGTGTTGATGCCGCGCTTCTCCAGGAAGTCCTGCAACGCCAGGCAGTTCATCACGGTGCCGAGCATGCCCATGTAGTCCGAGCGGGAACGGTCCAGACCGCGCTGCTGCAGTTCCGCACCGCGGAAGAAGTTGCCGCCGCCGATCACGATGCCGACCTGGACGCCGCTCTCGACGACCTCGGCGATCTGGTCGGCGACCGTGGCCACCACGTCGGGGTCGAGGCCGACGGCACCGCCGCCGAACATCTCGCCGCCCAGTTTCAGCAGGACCCGGCTGAAACCTCCGCGTGCCGGATCCGCCGGTTCGAGCGCATCCGATGCCGATTCGGTGGAGGTCGCAGAGTCGGTCATCGTTCCCCTTCGGTTCGCGGCGCGTCGCATGCACACATAGGCACACAAACTCTCTTCATCTTAGGGGGCGAGCACCCGACGGAAACACTCCGGCCCCGAACCCGGCGTGTGCGGGTTCGGGGCCGGAAAGCGTTCAGCCGGATTCAGCCGATCAGGCCTGGCCCACCTCGAAGCGGGTGAAGCCGGTGACGTTCGCGCCGGCCTCGTCGAGGATGGCCTTCACGGTCTTCTTCGAGTCGGTGACCGACGGCTGGTCGAGCAGCACGACGTCCTTGTAGAAGCCGTTGACGCGACCTTCCACGATCTTCGGCAGAGCCTGCTCCGGCTTGCCTTCGGCCTTGGCGGTCTCCTCGGCGATACGACGCTCGTTCTCGACGACGTCGGCGGGGACCTCGTCACGGGTGGCGTACTTGGCCTTCAGCGCGGCGACCTGCATGGCGGCGCCACGGGCGGCCTCGGCGGCGGCATCGCCGTCACCGCTGTAGGCGACCAGCACGCCGACGCTCGGCGGCAGATCCGACGCACGCTTGTGCAGGTAGATCGCGGTCGGGCCGTCGTAGGCGGCGACGCGACGCAGGACCAGCTTCTCGCCGATCTTGGCCGACAGGGCCTCGACGGCCTCGGAGACGGTGCCGTCGCCCAGCGGGGCGGCCAGCAGAGCGTCGACGTCGTTGCTGCGCAGCTCGACGGCTGCACCGAGGACGTCGTCGGCCAGCTTCTGGAACTCGTCGTTCTTGGCGACGAAGTCGGTCTCGCTGTCCAGCTCGATCATGACGCCGTCGCGCGCGGCGACCAGACCTTCGGCGGTCGCGCGCTCAGCGCGCTTGCCGACGTCCTTGGCGCCCTTGATACGGAGCTCCTCGACGGCCTTGTCGAAATCGCCGTCGTTGTTGGCCAGGGCGTTCTTGCAGTCGAGCATGCCCGAGCCGGTGACTTCGCGCAGACGCTTGACGTCTGCGGCGGTGTAGTTCGCCATGTGTGGCGACCCTCCTATGTCAGAAGTGGATGAATCAGGTCAGAACAGTGAGTGAGGTCACTCGGCGGCGGCGGGAGCCTGCGCGGCGGCCTCGGCGGGAGCGGCGTCACCGGCGGGGGCGGTGGCCTCCACCAGCAGATCCTTCTCCCACTCCGGCAGCGGCTCGGCGTCGGCGCCGGCCTCCGGCTTGGCGTCGCCCTCGGTCTTGCCGGCGCGAGCCTGCAGACCCTCGGCGACGGCCGAAGCGACCACGCGGGTCAGCAGCGCGGTGCTGCGGATCGCGTCGTCGTTGGCCGGGATCGGGTAGTCGACCAGATCGGGGTCGCAGTTGGTGTCCAGGATCGCGATGACCGGGATGTTCAGCTTGCGAGCCTCACCGACGGCGATGTGCTCCTTGTTGGTGTCGACGACCCACACGGCCGACGGAACCTTGTTCATGTCGCGGATACCGCCGAGGGTGCGCTCGAGCTTGTTCTTCTCACGCGTGAGCATGAGGATTTCCTTCTTGGTGCGACCCTCGAAGCCACCGGTCTGCTCCATGGTCTCCAGCTCCTTCATGCGCTGGAGACGCTTGTGCACGGTGTTGAAGTTGGTGAGCATGCCACCGAGCCAACGCTGGTTGACGTACGGCATGCCGACGCGGGTCGCCTCGGCGGCGATGGATTCCTGGGCCTGCTTCTTGGTGCCGACGAACAGGATGGTGCCGCCGTGGGCGACGGTCTCCTTGACGAACTCGTAGGCGCTGTCGATGTACGACAGGGTCTGCTGCAGGTCGATGATGTAGATGCCGTTGCGGTCGGTGAAGATGAACCGCTTCATCTTCGGGTTCCAGCGACGGGTCTGGTGTCCGAAGTGGGCGCCGCTGTCGAGCAGCTGCCGCATGGTCACGACTGCCATGGGTATTCCTTTTTCTCGGTTGTCACCGGTCATCGGTCGATGCCGGTCCTGGCGCCTGCCGCCGAACCCGCCCTGACCTGCTCTGATGAGCAGTCGGGACCGTGGGAAACGGTCGTGGTGTCCATCGGCGGATCGGGTGATCGTCGATGGACGCGCAGACGCGCGAAGTCACCCCGTCCACGAGGGACGAGATGCAGTGAGCAAGTCTACGCGTCGACACGCCGGTGACAAAAACGGAGCCGGAGCGGTCCCCGGCACGTCTGAACTGTATGAAGCCCGATTCTGTGTGGCGCGTGGTGTTGGTGGCCGTGACGGTGTTCCTGTGGGTGACCGAGCCGTCGGCGGTGGCGGCGACCGGACGGTACGGCTGGCCGCTGGATCCGCGGCCGGCGGTGGTCCGGGGATTCGATCCGCCCGTCCACCGCTGGGAGCCGGGTCATCGCGGGATCGATCTGGCGGCCTCCGCCGGCTCGGCGGTGCTCGCCGCGGGCGTCGGAACCGTCCGGTTCGCCGGCTCGCTGGCCGGCCGGCCGGTGGTCTCGGTGCTCCATCCCGACGGGATCGTCACCACCTACGAGCCGGTGACGGCGCGCGTACGGGCCGGCGACCGGGTGCGCCGGGGTGAGGTCCTGGGGCTCGTGGAGGCCGGCCATCCCGGCTGCCGATCGTCGGCGTGCCTGCACTGGGGTGCCAGACGGGGTGCCGGGTCGACGGAACGCTATCTGGATCCGCGCACGCTGGTCGGCGGCGTGCGGGTCCGACTCAAGCCGTTCGCGTCCTAAGTGGTGGTCACCGCCGTCAGGCGCGCGGATGCGCCTGATCGTGGACGGCGCGCAGGCGTTCGACGCTCACGTGGGTGTACAGCTGTGTGGTCGCCAGCGACGAGTGACCGAGGAGTTCCTGGACGACGCGCAGGTCGGCACCGCCCTCGAGCAGGTGGGTGGCGGCGCTGTGCCGCAGTCCGTGTGGGCCGATCGACGGACCGTCGCCGGAACCGGTCGCCCGATGCACGACGGTGCGCGCCATCCGCTGGTCGAGGCGTCCACCCTTTACTCCGAGGAGCAGTGCGTCCGCGGAGGCGGCGGTCGCCAGCCTCGGCCGGCCGCGGTGGAGCCAGGCGTCGAGGGCCTCGGCCGCCGGTGTTCCGTAGGGCACAGTGCGCTGTTTGTCGCCCTTGCCGATCACCCGGACGACCCTGCGGTCGGGGTCGACGTCGGACAGGTTCAGGCCGCACAGCTCCCCCACGCGGATGCCGCACGAGTACAGCAGTTCCAGGATGAGCCGGTCCCGGATGCCGACCGGATCGTTCGGGTCGACATCGGCGCCGGCGGCGGCGGTCACCGCGTCGGCCGCCTGCTGCGGGTCGAGAACGGGCGGCAGGGTGCGGTGGGCCTTCGGGGCCTGCAGGCGCACGGCCGGGTCGGTCGGCATGATCTGTTCGCGGACGGCCCAGCCGCAGAAGGTCTTGACCGATGACACCTGGCGCGCGATCGTCGTGCGCGCCGCGCCGCGCCGGGTGTGGTCGGCCAGCCAGGACCGGAGCAGGGACAGGTCGAGGTCGGCGACGCCGGATCCGCGGGCGCCGGCGTAGCTGATCAGGCCGCGGACGTCACCGAGGTAGGCGCGCACGGTGTGCTCACTGCGCCCCTTCTCGAAGCGCAGGTACTCCTCGAACTGCTCGAGCACCTCGGCCATGAGTGTGAGTGTAGGTGCGAGATCGCTGCGGGCGTCGGAGGCGGGGTTCAGGACTCCTGCTTGCGCAGTTCGGCCTTCCACTGCCGGAAGCCCTCTTCGGTGCGGCCGCGGCGCCAGTACCCGGAGATGGACTGACCGCGCTGCGCTCCGACACCGCGCTCCTTGCGGATGTAGGGGCGCAGGTTCTTCATGACGGCCTGCGCCTCCCCGTGCACGAAGACCTGCGGCTCGCCGTCGAGCCATGCGGCGTTCTTGACGGCTGCGATCACCGGGGCGTTGTCGCCGGCGACGTCGTCCCCGGCGGTGTCCGACGAAGCACCCCGGTGCACCCAGGTGATGTCGGCGCCGGCCGGGGCGGTCAGCTCGATCTCGTCGTCGGGTCCGCCGACCTCGATGAAGACCTTGGCGATCGCGTCGTCGGGCAGGGCTTCGAGTGCCGCCGACAGCGCCGGCAGGGCGGCTTCGTCGGCGACGAGCAGATGCCAGGGCGCCTCCGGGTCGGGGCGGTAGCCGCTGCCGGGGCCCAGGAAGCTCACGGTCTCTCCCGGTGCGACGGTCGCGGCCCACGGGCCGGCGATGCCTTCGTCGCCGTGGACGACGAAGTCGATCGCGATCTCCCCGGCGTCCGCGTCGTAGGTGCGGACGGTGTAGGTGCGCAGGATCGGCTGCTGGTCGGCCGGGAAGTCGTCGCGGATCTGTTCGAGGTCCAGCGGCTGGGGGTAGTCGACGCCGTCCGGGGTGAAGACGAGCTTCACGTACATGTCGGTGTCGTGGTCGTCGGCGGTGCCGGCGCCGCCGGCCGGGACGAACTGGTCGAATCCGTCACCACCGAGCCAGACGCGGATCATGTGGTCGGTGAGCTTCTCGGTCCGCTGGACCGTCATGGTGTTCAGACGCCGTGCCATGACACCCACCGTACCGGCCTCCGGCACGATCGGTTAGCCGACCCTAATCTGGTCGGCCGGATCTTTCAGTGGACCGGTTCGGTACAGCTCGACGGCGGATCGACGACCGAGCAGACGGCAGCCGGCCGGGTCGGACGGTAGTGCGGACCGACACCGTCGGCGGCGGTGATCTGCCGGTACACGGCCACCGCGTCGGTCGGTGTGCGGGTGAGCGAGGGATCGGTCTCGACGTCCACGCGGTACAGCCCGAATCGGGTGTGGTAGGTGCCCCATTCGTAGTTGTCGGTGAGGCTCCAGTAGTTGTAGCCGATCACCGGGATCCCGTCGGCCCGGGCACGCTGCACCCAGTAGACGGTGTCGGCGAGGTGATCGCCGCGGCGGTAACCGTCGGCCCGGGGTGCGCCGTCGGCCGTCGGCATTCCGCTCTCCACGATGTAGAGCGGTTTGCCCGGGTAGCGGCGGTGGTTGTAGCGCAGTGCGTAGTAGATGCTGTCGGCGTCGACGGGCAGGCTCGGCATCGCCTTCACCAGCGACAGGTTCCCGCCGGTGAGGGCGGCCGAACCGGCCAGCGGATTCCCCAGCGAGAATCCGTAGTAGTTGTCGATGCCGACGAAGTCGGAGGTCCGCACGAACCGGTCGGTGAGTGCCGGGTCGATCAGCGGCTCGCCGCCGAGCGGCAGGTAGGCGGAGTTGGAGGTCACCATCGCGCCCGGCTGCGTCCGGTGGATCACCCCAGAGATCTGATCGTGCGCCGACACCATCCGGTCGACCGCCGTCGGTGCATCCGCCGCCGGCATCTCGCCGCGCGACACCTGCTGCAGAAGGTTCATGACCGGCTCGTTGAACGTCACCCACATCGGGTTGTATTTCGCGTAGCGGCGCACGATCTCGCGGGCGTAGGTCATCCACCGCTGCGTCGCGGACGGGCTGGTCCAGCCTCCCGCACGCATCACCCACTGCGGATAGACCCAGTGGTCGAGGGTGATCATCGGCCGCATGCCGGCGGCGGCGATCGCCCCGATCATGTCGTCGTAGTAGGCGAGTTCACCCTGGTCGAAGCCGTTCGGCGTGGGCTGGACACGCGCCCACTCGACACCGACCCGGTAGACGCCGACACCGAGCCCCTGCGCCAGGGCGATGTCGGACCGGTAGCGGTGCCGGAAGTCGACCGACCGGCCGACGGCCACGTTGTCCGGCTTGACCACCGTCCAGTTGCTGGCGGGGTGACCGCCGGGTGATCCTTCGGACTGGAATCCGGAGGACGCGACTCCCCACAGGAAGTTCGCGGGCAGTGCCGGGGTGTCCGCCTGTACCGGTGAGGTCACCACCGCGGTGAGCAGAACGACGGCGGCGACCGCCGTGGACAGACGTCGTGACAGAGCGCGCAACTCGGTTCTCCCCCCGCGAGGTTTTCGGTGAGAGTAGCCGTCGAGGGCTGCCCGGACGTCGCCTTCCGTGAACTCCGGCTAGGCCGGACACTGCCACGCGCCCATCAGCGCGCCAACGCCCATGTTCCGCCCGAGCAGACGACGAGGCCACGCAGCTCGAGGATCGCGAGCGCGGCGCGCACCCGGTCGGCCGGCAGGCTCGCCCCGAACGCGATCTCGTCGACGCGGAGGGTTCCGCGTGCGGGCAGCGCCTCGATCACCGCGAACTGTGACGGACTGAGGTCGTCGGTGGGGCGCGGCGACGACGGCGGCTGCGGGTCGTGGCCGTCGGGTTCGGCGAGCGCGGCGGTCGAGGCGGCGTCGGTGACCAGGTGTGCCTGGCCGTCCGCGATCATCTGGTGACAGCCCACCGACGTGGCGCTGGTGACGGGGCCGGGTACGGCGCCGAGCGGCCGGCCGAGCCTTCGCGCCCAGGCGGCGGTGTTGGCGGCCCCCGAACGGCGTCCGGCCTCCACGACCACCACCGCCGACGACATCGCCGCGACGAGGCGGTTGCGGGTCAGGAACCGATGTTTCGCCGCGGTGGTGCCGGGTGGGTATTCGGTGACGATCAGTCCTCGGCGCCCGATCTCAGCCAGCAACCGGGCGTGCCCGGCCGGATAGTCCCGGTCGATTCCGCAGGCCAGGAATGCGATGGTCACGCCGGCAGCGGCCAGGGCCCCGCGGTGGGCCGCTCCGTCAATGCCGTAGGCGCCGCCGGACACCACGGTCCATCCGGCGCTCGCGAGGTCCGCACCGAGCCGCCCCGCCACGTGGTCACCGTACGACGAGGCCGCCCGCGATCCGACGATCCCGATCGAGCGCTGCGTCGCCTCCGCCAGATCATGTTCGCCGCGCACCCACAGCGCGAGCGGCGCACCGCCGCGTGCGGCGGTGCTCGCCTGGTCGAGGGCCAGCAACGACCATGCCGGCCACTCGGCGTCCTCCCGCGTGATCAGCCGCCCACCGCGCCGCTCGCAGGCCTCCAGATCGGCCGCCGACCGGTCGACGGCGTACCGCGCCCGGGTCGCCTCCAGAACGTCGACGTCACCGTCGGTCAGACGCCGGGTGCGGATCCGGTCGGCGGCCTCGACCGCGCCCACGTCCTCGGTGAGCGCGATCACCGGCGCGCACGGGGGTTCGGCCACCGCCGACAGGTACGCCCAGGCGCGTCGTGCGTTCCGGTCGGGGCCGCTCATCGCAGGCTCCGGTCGCGGTACATCAGCGCCTGCGCCACGTCGTCGACGCCGGGCCGGTCCGCGCCGCGCAGGTCGGCGAGCGTCCACGACAATCGGAGCGCGCGGTCCGCGCCGCGCGGCGTGATGCGCCCTTCCCGCAGGAACTGCTCCACCCGGCCGACCGCGTCGGGTTCCGGCGGATACCGGCGGCGCAGTGCACTGCCCGGCACTTCCGCATTGGTCAGCCAGCCGTCGTCACCCCACCGCGCCCGTGCCCGGGCGCGAGCAGCCGCGACGCGCAGTGCGATGGCGTCGCTGGCCTCCCCCGGCTCGGTCATCAGGACCGCGGCGCCGGGCGGCTCCATCTGCACGCGGATGTCGATGCGATCCATCAGCGGCCCGGACAACCGGGCGAGGTAGCGTCGCCGAACCGGTGACGGGCATTCGCAGTCGACGTCGTTGGCGGCGGCGCACGGGCACGGGTTCGCCGCCAGGAGCAGCAGGAATCTCGCCGGATAGGCGGTCACGCCGTCCCTGCGCGAGATCCGCACCGCCCCTTCCTCGAGCGGCTGGCGCAGGCCGTCGAGCACCTTCGGTCCGACCTCCGCGCACTCGTCGAGGAACAGCACGCCGCGGTGTGCCCGGGACACCGCCCCGGGGCCGGCCAGTCCGGTGCCGCCGCCGAGCAGTGCGGCCATCGAGACGCTGTGGTGCGGGGCGACGAACGGCGGTGCGGTGATCAGTCCGGACTGTGGCGGAAGCGTCCCGGCGATCGAGTGGACGGCGGTCACCTCCAGCGATTCCTCCGGTTCGAGGGGCGGCAGGATCCCGGGCAGCCGGGCGGCCAGCATCGTCTTGCCGACGCCCGGTGGGCCGGTCATCAGGACGTGATGACCGCCGGCGGCCGCCACCTCCAGGGCATGCCGGGCGACCGGTTGTCCGACGACGTCGGCCATGTCCGGCACCACCGGGGCCTCGACGGCGGGGCCGGCGTGCACGGTGTCGAGAACGACGTCGCCGGCCATCCAGGCGACCACCTGCGACAGTGAGGACGCTCCGCCCACCTCGAGCCCGTCGACCAGGCTCGCCTCCGCGACGTTCGCCGCCGGGACCACCGCTCGCGTGTATCCGGCACGGCGGGCGCCGAGCAGGAGCGGCAGGATTCCGCGGACACCGCGGATCCGGCCGTCGAGGGCGAGTTCACCGAGGAACACGGTGCCGGCCACCTTCTCGTGCGCGGCCTGTCCGGTGGCGACGAGGACGGCCAGCGCCATCGGCAGGTCGAAGCCGGGGCCGCCTTTCGGCAGGCTGGCCGGCGCCAGCGCCAGCGTCACCTTCCAGTCGTTGATCTTGAATCCGCTGTTGGACGTCGCGGCGCGGACGCGTTCCTTCGCTTCGCGGGCCGACGCGTCGACGGTCCCGGTGACACTGATTCCCGGCATGCCGGCCGAGACGCTGGCCTGGATCTCGATCACGTGCGCAAGGAACCCGGACAGTCCCATGGACGCGATGTTCCCGACTCGGACGGCCACGGTCAGTCCACCAGTCCGCGGTGGTGACGGAGAGTCGCGGCGGCCCGGTCCTCCGGGTGGGCGACGTCCAGGCGCACCGAGATCACGTCGAACCGGATGGTCTCGTACCAGCGCGCACCGGGCGGCCGGGCGGAGAGCCATTGCCGGGTGACCAGACGCATGCGCTGCAGTTTGCGGGCGTCGACCGCTTCGACCGGGTCGTCGTAGGTGCGGGACATCCGGGTCTTCACCTCGACGACGATCAGAGTGTCGCCGTCGGCGGCGATCAGGTCGAGTTCGCCGTAGCGCGTCCGCCAGTTCCGGTCCAGGACCGTCCAGCCCAAGGCGCGGACGTGGTGGTCCGCGAAGTCTTCGCCGATCCGGCCGACCATGCGCCGCCGGTCGCCGTGCAGTGTGTTCTCCCCCATGGATCGAGCCTGACGGCGGCCGGCGTCCGCGTCACCGGGTGGGCGCCGGACCCTGTCGACGGAGGGCATCCGTCCACAGGCGGGCGTGATCGAGGGAACCGGTCAGGACCGACGTGGCCGCCAGGCGGCGCGTGCGTCGCGCGCGGCCGGGTCGCCGGTCGATCCGGTCTGCACGCGGATGTCGTCGTCGACGCGGACGTTCCGGGCGAGCCGCCGCAGCATGCGGCGTCCGAGGGTCGGGAACGCGAGCGCCGGCCGGTAAATGCGTGGGTAGACGACGTCGATGCGATCGTGTTCGAGGGCCGCGACGGGCGCCGCGACACCGGCGCCGGCGTTGTTGACCAGGATGTCGACCGGTCCGACCGCGGCGGCCAGCGTCGCCGCGGCGCCACGGACCGACAGGTCCACGGTGTGCACCTCGGCCCCGGTCAGTGCGGCGACCTCGTCGAGCGCTTCACGGCCGCGCGCGGCGACCACCAGCCGGACGTTCCGGGCGGCCAGCTGAAGCGCGATCTCGCGGCCGATCCCGCTGGAGGCACCGGTGATCAGTGCTCGCCGGCCGGTCAGATCCACGCGATCACGGCTCGTCGGGCAGCTGCAGTTCGCTGCGCTCGAGTTCCTCGATGTTGACGTCCTTGAAGGTCACGACACGGACCTGCTTGACGAAACGTGCCGGGCGATACATGTCCCACACCCAGGCGTCGGTCAGGTGGATCTCGAAGTACACCTCGCCCTCGGCGTTGCGCGGCACCACGTTCACGCCGTTGGCCAGATAGAACCGTCGTTCGGTCTCCACCACGTATGAGAACTGGCCGACGATGTCCTTGTACTCCTTGTACAGGGACAGCTCCATCTCGGTTTCGTACTTCTCGAGATCTTCAGCGCTCATCAGGCCAGCCTATCGCGAACGTTGCGGTACGACATTCGGTGCTCCGGTGACGGCCCCAGCCGATCGAGCCGCGCCATGTGGTGCGCCGTGCTGTAGCCCTTGTGGATCGCGAAGTCGTAGCCGCCGTCGTCGTCGCCGATCCCCTGCTGTGCGAACCGTCCGTCCAGGTCGACCATGATCCGGTCGCGGGTGACCTTGGCCAGGATCGAGGCGGCGGCGATGCAGGCGGCGTTGGCGTCCCCGCCGATCACCGGCAGCGACGGCATCGGCAGGCCGGGGACGGCGAAGCCGTCCGACAGCACGTAGCCGGGCCGGTCGGACAGTCCGGCGATCGCCTGGCGCATGCCACGGATGTTGGCGACGTGGATGCCGATGCGGTCGATTTCGGCGGCCTCGATCACCACCACGCTCCAGCTGACCGCGTGACGGGTGATGGCGCCGTACAGCCGTTCCCGGACGGCTTCGGTCAGCTTCTTGGAGTCGTCGAGGCCGTCGAGCGACTTCAGCTGGTTCGGACCGAGCACGCACGAGGCGACGACGAGGGGGCCGGCGCAGGCGCCGCGGCCGGCCTCATCGACACCGGCGACCGGTCCGAGACCGCTGCGGGCCAGGGTGAACTCGAGGGTGCGCAGCCCGGATGCCCGGCGCACGGTGGCGCGGGGCGGCCAGCGGAGGGAGGTGCTCGTCATGACGCACTCACATCGCTCTACTGGGGGTCGACCGAACCCACTCCGCCGATCCGCGAGAACGGGTAGATGATGAATCGGACCTTGCCGCGGATGTCGGAAACCGGGATGGTGCCCTGGAACTCGTCTTCCATGTGGGCGCGCGAGTCGGCCGAGTTGCTGCGGTTGTCGCCCATCACCCAGACGTGTCCCTCGGGCACCTTGATCGGGCCGAAGCCGGCGTTGCCGGGATCCTCGACCCCGGCACCCATATAGCAACTGCCGCCGCCGAGGGTGCCGTCGGACTGCTGGAACTCCTGGTTCTGCAGGTTCTTGTCGATGTAGGGCTCGTTGAGCGGTTTGCCGTCGACGGTCACGCCCTTGCCGTCGGACTCGTGGCACTCGACGGTCTGGCCGCCGGTGGCCACGATGCGCTTGACGAGGTCGTTCTCGTTGGGCGGGGCGAGTGCGAACAGCGACAGCACGTCCTGCAGCTTGTGCACGACGGCGTTCGACGACCGCGGCGAACTCCACGTTCCGTCCCACGACTCGGTCGGTGCCTTGAAGACGACGACGTCGCCCGGCTTGGGATCGGTGAATCGATAGGTCAGCTTGTCGACGACGATCCGGTCGTTGTGGCAGCCGTCGCAGCCGTTCAGGGTCGGCTCCATCGATTCGCTGGGCACCACGTACTGCCGGAACAGGAACGTGGTGCAGACGAACATCAACGCCAGGACGATGCCGATGACGATCGCGACCTCGCGGAGCAGACTGCTCTTCTTCTGGTCCTTCTCGTCCTTGGTGTCCTCGTCGGGATCGTTGAAGGTGAATCCGTGCTCGGCTGACTCGTCGGGGATCTGCCGGTCGTCGTCGCTGTGTGCCACGGGATTCAGGTTAGCCGACGCCGGTGTGCACGGTCAGCGTCGATACCGCTCGAGCAGCAGCGAGACGTTGTGCCCGCCGAAACCGACCGAGTTCGTCAGCGCGTACCTCATGGAGACGTCCCGCCTCGTTTCGGCGACGATGCCGAGTGCAAATTCGTCGTCCTGCGCGGTCATGTTGAGGGTCGGAGGAACCGTCGAGGTGGCCAGGGTCTGCGCTGTCAGCGCAGTCTCGAGCGCCCCCACCGCGCCGATCGAATGCCCCAGCGCCGACTTCGGCGCGTAGACCGAGGCGTTCGGGGTCACGGCGGTGATCGCTCGGGCCTCCGCCGCATCGCCGACGCCCGTCGACGTCGCATGCGCGTTCACGTGGTCGACGTCCGCCGCGTGTATGCCGCCGACGTCGATCGCCTTTCGCATGGCTCGTTCCACTCCCCGTCCTCGTTCGTCGGGCGCGACGATGTGATGCGCATCGGACGTGATACCGGCGCCTCGGATGTAGGCGAGCGGCGCGGCACCGCGCGCCAGGGCATGCTCCTCGGATTCGAGGAGCACCAATGCCCCGGCCTCACCGAACACGAAGCCATCACGGTCGCGGTCGAAGGGACGCGACGCGGCTTCTGGGTCGTCGTTGCGGGTACTCATCGCGCGCATCATCGCGAAGCTGGCGATGGGCACCGCGTGAATCGTGCCTTCGACCCCTCCGGCGACGACTACATCAGCCTCTCCGTCGGCGATCATCCGCCAGCCGATCGCGACCGCCTCCGAACCGGATGCGCAAGCCGATACCGGCGTGTGCACACCTGCCCGCGCCCCGATCTCGATGGCGACCCAGGCCGCCGCGCCGTTCGGCATGATCATCGGCACCGACAGTGGCGACACCTTTCGATAGCCGCCTTGGTTCAGTGCGTCGACCGCCGACACGAGCGCCTCGCCGCCGCCTAGACCTGTACCGATACTGACGGCGATCCGATCAGGGTCTGTGGCGGGGCAACCGGCCTGCGACCAGAGTCGACGGCCGAGAACCACGGCCATCTGCTCGACGAACGACATGCGGCGTACCTCGACGCGGGTCAGTTCGTCGGCTGGATGCAAGCCCATCACGCCGCCGATGCGGACGGGTAGGTCGTAATCGTCGACGAAGTCTGCAGTCAGCGTTCCAATGCCGGAGTCGCCGGCCACCAGTCTGGCCCAGGTCTCATCGAGACCATCCGCCACCGACGTGGTGACCGCCGCGTCGGTGAGCACCACCGAACGACGTCCTCCCTTAACTGAACCATCTGCTTCATTCATGCCGATATTGATAGTTGAACCGACTGCTACAGTCAAACGCATGGCCCGGCCACCCGACGCGAATAAGCGCGCAGAGATCGCCGCCCGTACCGCCGAGTACCTCGCGTCTCATGGGATCGCCGAAACGTCTCTGCGCACGGTCGCCGCCGAGCTCGGCACCACGGCACGCATGCTCGTCCACTACTTCGGGACCAAGGAACAGCTGTTCACTGCAGCACTGGAGAGCCAGCGCCAAGACTTCGCCGAATCGTTCACCCAGATCACCAACGCCGACGAGTTGAAGCCGGCTCTGATCGACCTGTGGCGCTCGATGACGATCGGCGAGAGGGCCACTGGAGCACGCCTCTTGATGCAGGTGCTGGCGGCCGGTGGTCCGTATCAGGAGTACGCGCGCAGCGTCGCCGCAGATATCAGCGGTGCGCTGCAGCTCGCCCTGCAGCGCGCAGGAATCTCGCCGGTATCCACACGTGCGCTGTCACTCCACCTGAGTGCCACGTTCCGCGGCCTGCTTCTCGAGCGCTTCAACTCCGACGATCCCGAGTCGGTCGACGAGTCAGCAGTGGCGATTCTCAGCGCGATCGCCGATTGGGAAGCCGACTACACCGACCGTCGCGGATCCGGCCGTGCCGCAGAGTGAACCGCTTCACCCGGGGAATACGACGATCCCCTCCGCACCGGGGTGCGAAGGGGATCGTCGATGGAATCGCTGAAGGTCAGCGCTTCTCCTTGATCTTGGCGGCTTTGCCGCGCAGGTCGCGCAGGTAGTACAGCTTGGCGCGACGGACGTCACCACGGGTGATGACGTCGATCTTGGCGATGTTCGGGCTGTGCACCGGGAAGGTGCGCTCCACGCCGACGCCGAAGGACACCTTGCGGACGGTGAAGGTCTCGCGGACGCCGCCGCCCTGGCGACGGATCACGGCGCCCTTGAACACCTGGATGCGCTCCTTGGAGCCCTCGATCACCTTGACGTGCACGTCGAGGGTGTCGCCGGGGGCGAACTCGGGCACGTCGTCGCGGAGGGACTGCTTGTCGAGGAAGTCGAGGGTGTTCATGATGGTCCAATCTGGCGTGTGCGTGGACAGAGGAACCCAGCGGCCCGGCGCGCGAGATCCTTCGGATTCCGTGGCGGGTTCAACCGGTTCGTGCCCGTGTCAGTAGTCGGTGGCCGCGCCGCGCGCGGACAACCTGAACCATTCTGCCAGACGGACCCCGCCGGGCGGAAATCGTCCCACCCGGGTCTCGGGTCACAGAGTGGGGTCGAGTTCCTGCTCGTCGTCGGCGATCTCGGGCGGTGCCGGGGCCCGCTCCCCGAGCACGGCCGGCGTCGCGTCGGGAAGCGCCCCGATCAGGCCGGCGCCCTCCCGTGACGTGACCAGGTAGTCGGGGCGGCGCCGGGTGTCGTCCTCCCGGGCTCCGCCGCGGGCCGCGCCCGGCGGCAGGAACGACGATCCGCTCCGCCCGGTACTCGCACCTGCGAGGCCTCCGGGGTTCACGACGGCGGGCCGGGCGACGGCGGACGGTGAGGCTGCCCGCGCGCCGGATGCTCCCGACGCTCCCCCGGCGGTCCCGGGTGCCGGCGGCCGGACCGCACCGGTGACGCCCGGCATGGGCATCGCCGGCGACGGGGCGGGCCGCGCCCTCCCGGCCGCCGACGGTGCGGCGGGGCCGGCTCCGCCGCCGCCCGCGCCGGCGGTCGGCACACCGAACGGTCCCCCGCCGCCCGGCGCACCCGGAGCGGCGGGTCCCGCCGGGCCACCGGACGGGCCGGCACCGGGAACGGCCGGGATCGGGGCCGAACCGCTCCCACCCGTCGGTGGCGGCATTGCCGCCACCGGGGCCTCCGGCCCCGCTGCAGACTGGGCGCTGACCGCGTCGGGAACGACGGAACCCGCCACCGCCGGCGAACCCGGAGAGGTGCCGAACGGGGCGGCGGCGGCCGGCGCAGGGACGGATGCGCCTCGACCGACCGCGCCGGGAGCGCCCGCGAGTGCGTCGGCGCCGTGCGCACGACTCCCCGCGTCCACGTCGTGCACGCCGGCGCCCCGCGAGCCCATCGGCACGTTGTAGACACCGTCGAACAGGCGCGCGGTCTCGGCACGACGCTCGGCCTCCCGCGGCCCGCCGTCGGAGAGCACGGATCCGAGGAACACGCGTTCGCGCAGCGAGCGGGTGGCGGCGAGGTCGGCGGCGGCACCGCTCATCGACTCATGCACCGGGTCGAGGGCGGCGGCCGCGTCGTCGATCAGTCGGCCCGCCTGCAGGCCGGCCCACGCCGCAGCCTCGGCGCCGCCGCCCTCGAGTGGTCCGGCGTCACCGAACGCCGCCGTCAGCCGGGCGGCCACGGCACGGGCCGCGTCGACGATGCGCCGGAGTTCCGCGGCGTCGGCGGTGGCGCTCGACGGATCCATCGAATCGAGGCGAGCGAGGATCACCTCGACCGGCACCATCCAGTCGGTGCGTCCAGGAGCCATGCCCGTTAGACGCTCCGGAACGCCGGCCGGTTCCCTAGTGCGGCGTGTCGGTGTCGTCGGGCAGCAGATCGGGGCGCCGCTGCCGGGTGCGTTCCAGTGACTGTTCGTGGCGCCACCGCGCGACGCGGGCGTGATCGCCGGAGAGCAGAACCGGCGGAACCTCCAGGTCGCGCCACACCTGCGGACGGGTGTAGCTGGGGCCTTCGAGGAGACCGTCGGAGAACGAGTCCTCCTGATGGGACTGCGGGTTGCCGATCACCCCCGGGATCAGCCGGGTGGTGGCCTCGACCATCGCGAGGACGGCGGCTTCACCGCCGATGAGCACGAAGTCGCCGAGGGAGACCTCTTCGACGCGGACCCGGCGGGCCGCGTCGTCGAAGACCCGCTGGTCGATGCCTTCGTAACGGCCGCAGGCGAACACCAGGTGCTTCTCGGTACTCCAGCGCTCCGCCGTCTCCTGCGTGAACGGAACGCCGGCCGGCGTAGGCACCACCAGAAGCGCACCGTCCGGGCACACGTCGTCCAGTGCCGGCCCCCACACGTCGGGCTTCATCACCATGCCGGGGCCGCCGCCGTACGGCTGGTCGTCGACGCTGCGGTGCACGTCGTGCGCCCAGTTCCGCAGGTCGTGGAGTTCCACGTCGAGCAGGCCGGCGTCGATCGCCTTGCCGAGCAGCGCGACCCGCAGCGGGGTGAGATATTCCGGGAAGATGGTGACGACGTCGATGCGCACGGCTACTCCGCCGGTTCGATCAGGCCCTCGGGCGGATCGATGACGATGCCGTCGGCCGACACCGTCGGGACGATCTCCCGCACGAACGGCACCAGCACCTCGGCACCGGCCGGGGTGGCCACCGACAGCACCTCTCCGCCGGGCAGGTGCAGGACGTCGGCGAGGGTGCCGACCTCGTCGCCGTCGACGGTGGTGACGGTCATGCCGATCAGTTCGTGGTCGTAGAACTCGTCGGGGTCGTCGCCGGAGTCGACGTCGTCGGCATCGATGACGAACAGGGTGCCCCGCAGCGCGTCGGCGGCCGAACGGTCACCGACACCTTTCAGGGACAGCAACAGCCGCCCGGCGTGGGGCCGGGCGGCTGTCACCTGATAGTCGGTCTCCCCCGCACCGCGCGGCGCGCGGCCGCGCAGTCGGGTGCCGACCGCGAATCGTTCTTCCGGGGAATCGGTGCGGACGTCCACGACGAGTTCGCCGCGGACACCGTGGGTCTTCACGACCCGGCCGATCACCAGATCCATCGCGACGAGTCGATCAGCGATCGGTGTCGACGATGTCCACCCGCATGCCGCGGCCGCCGACACCGGCGACCAGGGTGCGCAGGGCGGTGGCGGTGCGACCGTTGCGGCCGATCACCTTGCCGAGATCCTCGGGGTTGACGTGCACCTCGATCATCCGCCCGCGACGGCCGGTGACCAGGTCCACCCGGACGTCGTCCGGGTTCGAGACGATGCCGCGCACCAGGTGCTCGACAGCGTCGGCGACGACGACCGAGCTCACTTGTTGTCCTTGGCGTCCACGTCGCTGTCGGCGACGGCCTTCTCTTCAGCAGCCTCGTCGTCGGACTTGTCCTTGGACTCCTCGACGACCTCGGCGACGGTCTCGCCGTCGGCCTTCAGGTCCTCGGCCTCAGCCTTGGTCTCCGGCTCGGCCTGAGCGACCTCGTCCTTGACCTCTTCGACGGCGGCCTCGTCAGCCTTGGCCTCGTCGGCCTTGGCAGCGTCGGCCTTCTTCTTCGCCGCAGCCTTCTTCTTGGCGGTGGTGGCCTCGACGGTCGGCTCGTTCTCGGCGGCGGCCAGGGCGGCGGCGAACAGCTCCTGCTTGCTCGGCTTCGCCTCCTTCACCTTCAGAGTGCCCTCGGAGCCCTTCTCACCCTTGAACTTCTGCCAGTCGCCGGTGATCTTCAGGATGGCGGCGACGGGCTCGGTCGGCTGGGCGCCGACGCTGAGCCAGTACTGCGCGCGCTCGGAGTCGACCTCGATCAGCGAGGGCTCTTCCTTGGGGTGGTACTTGCCGATGGTCTCGATGGCGCGACCGTTACGACGGGTGCGCGAGTCGGCGACGATGATCCGGTACTGCGGGTTGCGGATCTTGCCGAGGCGGGTGAGCTTGATCTTGACGGCCATGAGTGGTCCTTGTTTCCTTCTCGTCACTGCGCAATTCAGCGACCCGTTCGATGGAACAGGCCCGGTTTTGCGATCTCTTACGGGGTGACCGCCGGTCGGTACGTAACCGGATCCAGCGAACCAACTGTCCATTCTGCCACCGACCGGGTGCCGGAACCAAAACGCGAGGCGCCCGACGATTCGGCGGTGTGGCCGATCCCCGCTAGGCTCGACCGCACCATGCTCAACGCCCTCGCCTACGCGTTCGTCGACGCGATCAACGTCCTGGTCATCGGCGTTCTCGTCGGTATGGCCATCATGTTGGGCACCGGGAAGTACGCCAAGAGTGCGTTCCTGATGCTGATCGGCGACTGGCTCGGTGTCCTCGGTCTCGCACTGGTGGTGCTGCTGGTGTTCGACGGTCTCGGCGACTGGGTCAAGGGGTTCGTCGAATCCTGGATCTTCGCGGTGATGCTGATCATCACCGGTGTGGTGACCGCGATTCTCACATTCCGCGGCAGCGGGGAAGACAACGCTCTGTCGGACTGGATCCTCGAGAAGCTGAACTCCCCCGGCCTGGTGACCGTGGCGGTGGGTGCGGTGCTCGGTCTCGCGCAGTCGGCGACGTCGCTGCCGTTCTATGCGGGCCTGGCGGTGCTCTCGAC
Source organism: Gordonia sp. (in: high G+C Gram-positive bacteria) (assembly GCF_047600565.1). Lineage (GTDB taxonomy): Bacteria > Actinomycetota > Actinomycetes > Mycobacteriales > Mycobacteriaceae > Gordonia. The sequence continues at coordinate 591,698 of NZ_JASGKN010000001.1, read as the reverse complement.
CAGCAACATCCCGACCGCTGAGCGGTACCTCGGCCTGTTCCTGTATGCGAGTGTCGCGGTCAGCCTGACGGTGTTGTCGGCCCTGTTGCTCGGACTGGTTCGCCGAAAGCCGGATTCGGCCGTCGGCCGGCTCTTCGCCACCGCACGCCGGCATCCGGGAGAGGCAACCAAGCTGGCCGGTTACCTGGTGGCGGTCCTGCTCATCGGTATCGGCGTCCTGCACCTGTTCTGATTCTCAGATCACCACACCGCCGACCACGATGTGCGTCGGCCGGCGCAGTGTCGACGGATCGTCGAGCGGGTTCGCATCGAGCACCAGGAAGTCGGCACGATCGCCGTGGTCCAGAACACCCGCACCCAGCCATTCGCGCGGCGCGACCGACGACGCGGACAGTGCCTGCTCCGGTGTCATCCCGATTCCGGTGAGTGCCTCGATCTCGTCGACGATGCGGCCGTGGTCGACGAAGCCGCCGGCGTCGGTGCCCGCATACATCCGGACACCCGCCTCCCGGGCGGCGGCGAACACGTCGTGCGCGGCGGCGTACAGGGCCCGCATGTTCGCCTGATAGACCGGAAACCGGTCGGCGCCGTCGGCGATGGACGGGAAGTTCTCCACCTGGATCAGGGTCGGGACCAGGGCGATGTCCTTCGCGACCAGATCGTCGATCAGGTCCGCGGTGAGTCCGGTGCCGTGCTCGATGCAGTCGACTCCGGCACCGATCAGGTCGGGCAGCGCGTCGGTGCCGAAGACGTGTGCGGTGATGCGTGCGCCGCACTCGTGGGCGGCGGCGACGGCCGCGTCGAGCTGCGGACGCGTCCACAACGGGGCGAGGTCGCCGAGTTCCCGGTCGATCCAGTCGCCGAGCAGCTTCACCCAGCCGTCACCGGCGGCGGCCTGTCGTCGTACCTCGTCGGCGAGGTCGTCCGGGTCGGTCAGCTCCACGCCGTAGTCGCGCAGGTAGCGCTTGGGGCGGGCGATGTGCCGGCCGGCGCGAAGGAATCGCGGGCAGCGCGGATCGTCGTCCAGCGGGTGTGTGTCGAGAGGTGACCCGACCTCGCGGATCAGCAGTGCGCCGGCGGCCACGTCGCGGTAGGCGTTCGTCCTGGCGTCGGCGAGCGACATCGGCGCACCGTGCGCGATACCGACGTGGTTGTGCGCGTCGACCAGCCCGGGGACGATCCAGCCGCCGTCGGCGACCGTCGTCGCCCCACCGACCGGTTCCCGGCTGATCGTTTCCCCCGACACCCACAGTTCCTGCGGGGAGCCGGTGAACGGATCGGTGCCCCGGTAGCAGGTCACCGTGTCGGACACGCTACTTGTCCTTCGGCTTGTCCTTCGGCAACTTCAGATCGTTGAGGTCGATACCGTCCAGGCCGGGCGGCAGCTCATCGAGGCCGGGCGGCATGTTCGACAGATCGAAGCCGGGCGGCATCCCGGGCATGCCGCCCATACCCGGCATCCCCATGCCGGGGAATCCGCCCCGCATGTTCTTCGGCGGCGTCGGTCCCCTGCCCTTCGCCTTGCCCTTGCCCTTCTTGCCCTTCTTACCCTTGCGCGCGTTCCGCTTGCCGGCGCCGGGCATGCCCATCCGGCCGGACATCTGCGACATCATCTTGCGGGCCGCGAAGAACCGGTCGACCAGCTGGTTCACGTCCGTGACGGTGACGCCCGAACCGTTGGCGATGCGGATGCGGCGGGAGGCGTTGATGATCTTCGGGTTGGCACGCTCGGCGGGAGTCATGCCGCGGATGATCGCCTGAATGCGGTCGAGCTGGCTGTCGTCGACCTGCGCGAGGGCATCCTTCATCTCGCCGGCGCCCGGCAGCATGCCGAGGAGATTGCCGATCGGACCCATCTTCCGGATCATCAGCATCTGCTCGAGGAAGTCCTCGAGGGTCAGCTCGCCGGACGTCATCTTCTCGGCGGCCTTCTCGGCCTCGGCCGCATCCCAATGCTGTTCGGCCTGTTCGATCAGCGACAGGACGTCGCCCATGCCGAGGATCCGGCTGGACATACGGTCCGGGTGGAAGACGTCGAAGTCGTCGAGCTTCTCGCCGGTGGACGCGAACATGATGGGCCGGCCGGTGATCTCGCGGACCGACAGGGCGGCACCACCGCGGGCGTCGCCGTCGAGCTTGGTGAGGACGACGCCGGTGAAGTCGACGCCCTCGGCGAAGGCCTGCGCGGTGGTGACCGCGTCCTGGCCGATCATCGCGTCCAGGACGAACAGGACCTCGTCGGGCTGGGTGGCGTCGCGGATGTCCGACGCCTGCTGCATCAGGACCTCGTCGATGCCGAGGCGGCCGGCGGTGTCGATGATGAGCACGTCGTACTGCTTCTCGCGGGCGTACTCGACGCCGGCGGTGGCGACGGCGACCGGATCACCGGAGCCGTCGACGCCGAGCTCGCCCTCGCCGCCCGTCGACGTTCCCGGATGCGGCGCGTACACCGGCACACCGGCACGTTCACCGACGATCTGAAGCTGCTGGACCGCGCCCGGACGCTGCAGGTCACAGGCCACCAGGATCGGGGTGTGGCCCTGCTTGGTCAGCCAGGCCGCCAGCTTGCCGGCCAGGGTCGTTTTACCGGCACCCTGCAGGCCGGCCAGCATGATGACCGTCGGCGGCGTCTTGGCGAGCTGGATCCGGCGTGTCTCGCCGCCCAGGATCTCGACGAGCTCCTCGTTGACGATCTTGACGATCTGCTGGGCGGGGTTGAGGGCGCCGGAGACCTCCGCACCCTTCGCCCGCTGCTTGACGCGTGCGATGAAGGTCCGCACCACCGGGAGCGAGACGTCGGCCTCGAGGAGCGCCAGCCGGATCTCCCGGGCGGTCGCGTCAATGTCGGCGTCGGTCAGTCGCCCCTTGCCGCGCAGGTCCTTGAGGGCACCGGTCAACCGGTCGGAGAGGGATTCGAACATTCCCCCATCTTTCCACGACTAGTGCGACGGTGAACCGCCGCCCGGCGCGGCGCCGGGACAGACTCGCAGGACGGCGTCGATCAGTTCGGCCCGGGCACCGTCGGTGTCGCGGGCCAGTTCGACGCAGAACGTGTCGACGACGGTGGAACCCAGCGTCGCGACCTTCGCCCAGCGCACGTCCGCTCCGGCCCGTTCGAGGACCGAGGTGATGCGGGCCAGCAGACCCGGCCGGTCCGCGGCACGCACCTCGAGCAGCAGCGAACCGGATGCCGAATCGTCGATCCAGCGCGCCTTCGGCGGAGCGACGGCCGTGCGGGCCTCGCCCTTCGCCGAATCCCGGGCCACCAGCTTCGCCGGCACGTCCAGCCGGCCCTCCACGGCCGCCCGCAACTGTTGTTGCAGCACCTGGACGTCGGGGGGACCGCCGAACGCGGGCTCGACGACGAACGTGTTGATCGCCGAACCGGCGTGGCTGCGCACCTGGGCGTCGTGGGTCGCCAGACCGGCGAGCGCGATGACGCCGGCCATCTGGGACAGCAGGCCCGGCGTGTCCGGAGCGACCATGGTCGCCCGGTACGTGCTCGGTCCGTCGCCGGTCTCCAGGCGCACATGGACGCCACCGCTGGCGGCCAGTCCTTCCTGCTCCACGCTCAACGGCTCCGGCGGCGCGATCTCGTCGCCGCCGATCAGGTCGAGGGTGTTGCGGACCAGTCGCGACACCAGGGTCGCCTTCCAGTCGCTCCACACACCGGGACCGGTCGCGAGACTGTCCGCCTCGGTGAGCGCGCCGAGCAGTTCGACGAGGACCCGGTCGTGGTCGAGGGTGGTCGCGACGGAGGCGACGACCCCCGGATCGGACGGGTCGCGGCGTGTCGCGATCTCCGGCAGCAGCAGGTGATGCCGGACCATCGCGGCGAGGGTGTCGACGTCCTGCGGCCACAGACCCATCCGGGTGCCGATGTCGCGGGCCAACTGCTCCCCGACCTCGCTGTGGTCGCCGTCGCGGCCTTTGCCGATGTCGTGCAGCAGCGCGCCGATCAGCAGCAGATCCGGGCGCGACACGCTGGTGGTGAGCGCTGCGGCGTTCATCGTCGTCTCGAGCAGGTGACGATCGACGGTCCATTCGTGCACGGCATCGCGGGGCGGCAGGTCCTCGATCACCTCCCACTCCGGGAAGAGTCGCGTCCACAGTCCGATCTGGTTGAGCGCCTCGACGGTGGGCGCGGTCGTCCGCCCGGCCGCCAGGAGCACCAGCAGGTCGCCGAGGGTGTCGGGCGACCACGGCTCGGGGATCTCGGGCGAGTACTTGGCCAGCCGGTCCAGCACGCCGGCGTTGATGGGCAGATCGTTGGTGGCCGAGGCGGCGGCCACGCGGAGGGCGAGGCCGGCGTCCTGGCTCGGGATCACGCTGCGTGCGAGCACCACCTCGCCGTCGTACTCGACGACGCCCTCGTCGAGGGGGCGGCGTCCCGGCAGCCGGCGCAGACGGGACGTGAGGCCCTTCTTGCCCACCGAATGCCGCGCGGTGCGGACGCCGGTGTCGACGGCGAACCGGGTGATGCGTGCCGACCGGCTCACCTCTCGGGCCAGATCGAAGCGGTCCCCGAGGCCGAGGGCGGCGGCCAGCTGGTCGGCGTCCTGCGCCTGCACCCGGTCGCGGGCGCGACGGGCGATCAAGTGCTGTTGGGTGCGGACGTCGAGGAGTCGTTGGTAGGCGGCACCGACCTCCGAGCCGGGGCCGTCGGGCCCGAAGCGGGACATGCCGTCGGTGAGCTGGGCGAGCGCCAGCGCGTTGAGCAGCTGAACGTCGCGCAGGCCTCCGCGACCGTTCTTGAGATCGGGTTCGGCGCGCTGGGCGATCTCTCCGGCACGGTCCCAGCGGGCCCGTGCGGCATCGAGGATCTCCGGCAGCCGGGTCCGGGCCTCCACCCGCCACAGATTGCGGACCGAGGCGATCAACAGCGAGGCGAGGTCCTGATCGCCGGCGATGTAGCGGGCGTCCAGCAGGCTCAGCGTCGCGGTGGCCTCACTGCGGGCCACGCGGAGCGCTTCGGGGATGGTGCGGACGCTGTGGTCCAGGCCGACCCCGGAATCCCAGATCGGGTACCAGAGGCCGTCGGCCTTGTCGGCCAGCTGATCGGGGAACCGGTCGTCGTGGACCAGCATCAGGTCGAGGTCGGAGCCGGCGACGGTTTCGCCGCGGCCGAGTGCTCCGACGGCGACGATCGCGAAACCGCTGCCCTGGGTGATCCCCAGTTCGTCGGCACGCTGCGTCAGCCAGCCCTCATAGGCTTCGGTGAGTCGGTCACGGAACTCCTGCCCGGCGGGCCGGTCCGGCGAGAACTCCGCGAGCACGCCCGCGCGGGCGGCTGCGAGATCCTTCGCCGGACCGGAGATGCCGGGACCGGAGTCAGAGAGCTTCGGTGCCGCGTTCACCGGTACGCACCCGGATCACCGAGTCGACCGGGGACACCCAGACCTTGCCGTCACCGATCTTGCCGGTGCGGGCAGAGTCCACGATCGCCTCGGCGACCTTGTCCGCGTCCTCGTCGTCGACGACGACCTCGACGCGCACCTTCGGCACGAAGTCGACGGCGTATTCGGCACCGCGGTAGACCTCGGTGTGCCCCTTCTGCCGTCCGTAGCCTTGCACTTCACTGACCGTCATCCCGACGACGCCGATCTGTTCGAGACCCGCCTTCACGTCGTCGAGCGTGAACGGCTTGATGATTGCGGTGATCAGCTTCATGAGTAGACCTTTCCTGTCCTGCTGTTCAGCCTAGTGGTGGAGGCGGGGAGCCCCGGCCGGGCGACACGCGCCCGGCCGCGGGACTCACGCCATGTCATATGCGGTCTCCGCATGCTCGCCCTGGTCGATACCGCGGGCTTCCTCGTCCTTGTCGATCCGCCAGCCCATGGGCTTGAGGATGTAGGCGATGACCGCGGTCAGGATTCCGGTGAAGGCCAGTGCGAACAGGGCGATCACCACCTGCACGGCGAGCTGCTTCGGGTTGTGGCCGTAGAACAGGCCGCTCTCCTTGGCGAACAGACCGATACCGACGGTGCCCCAGAGGCCGGCGACCAGGTGGACGCCGACGACGTCGAGCGAGTCGTCGAAACCGAACTTGAACTTCAGGCCGATCGCCAGGGCCGACAGGATGCCGGCGATGACGCCCAGGCCGAGCGAGCCGACCGGGGTGAGGGCGCCACACGCGGGGGTGATGGCGACCAGACCGGCGACGATGCCCGAGGCGGCGCCGACGCTGGTCGGCTTGCCGTCGCGAATCCATTCCACAGCCAGCCAGCCGACCATCGCGGCCGCAGTGGCCACCGTGGTGTTGACCCACACCAGACCGGCGGTGGCGTCGGCGGCGAGCTCGGAGCCCACGTTGAAGCCGAACCAGCCGAACCACAGGAGTGCGGCGCCGAGCATGACGAACGGGATGTTGTGCGGGCGGTAGCCGGTCTTGCCGAAGCCGACACGCTTACCGACGATCAGGGCGAGCACCAGGCCGGCCATACCGGCGTTGATGTGCACCACGGTGCCGCCGGCGAAGTCGATCGGCGCGACGTTGGCCGCCCCGTCCGTCGAACCGAACATCCACGAGGCGAAGCCCTTCTCGGCGCCGCTCATGATGCCGCCGCCCCAGACCATGTGGGCCAGCGGGAAGTAGACGAAGGTCGTGAACAGGACGGTGAAGGCGCACCAGGTGGAGAACTTGACGCGTTCGGCCAGCGAACCGCTGACCAGCGCGACGGTGATCACGGCGAAGGTCAGCTGGAAGGCCAGGAACACGATCGCCGGGATGTGCACGCCGTCGGCGCCACCCCACAGCACGACCTTGTCGCCCTGGGTCTCCATCAGCTGATCGGAGCCGAACAACGCGAACGGGTTCGAGAAGATGCCCCAGATGTCGTTGTCTCCGGTGAGGGAGTTGCCGAAGGACATCGAGAAGCCCCACAGCACGTAGATGACCGAGACGGTCGCGATGGACGCGAACGACATCATCATCATGTTGAGCACGGACTTGCTGCGCGAGAGTCCGCCATAGAAGAACGCCAGGGCCGGAGTCATGAGCAGCACGAGAGCCGCGCTGATCAGAACCCACGACGTATTGCCTGCGTCGATAGAGCCGAATGTGCTCTCCGGTAGAGCCACGATCACGGTGAGACCTCCTCATCACGTCGTATTTCGACGGGTGAGGTCACTCTGTCGTGGCGAGGTTTCCCCGGGCAGCGCTGCGGTGTTTCGTCGCGGTTACGTGCCGAGTGCCGGCGTTAACCGCGCGTTTCGTGCCGAGCGCCGGATCCGCGTGCCGTCAGAGCAGCGCGTCGACGAAGGCCTCGGGCACGAAGGGGGCCAGGTCGTCGGCGCCTTCACCGAGGCCCACCAGTTTCACCGGCACTCCGAGCTCGTCCTGGATGCGGAAGACGATGCCGCCCTTGGCGGTGCCGTCGAGCTTGGTGAGCACCACGCCGGTGAGGTCGACCACCTCGGCGAAGACCTTGGCCTGGTTGAGCCCGTTCTGCCCGACGGTGGCGTCGAGGACCAGCAGGACCTCGTCGACGGGTGCCTTCTTCTCCACGACGCGCTTGACTTTGCCGAGCTCGTCCATCAGACCGGTCTTGGTGTGCAGACGCCCGGCGGTGTCGATCAGCACCACGTCGACGCCCTCGTCGATGCCGGTCGTGACGGCGTCGAAGGCGACCGAGGCCGGGTCTGCGCCTTCGGCGCCGCGGACGGTCTCGGCGTCGACGCGCTCACCCCAGGTCTGGAGCTGGTCGGCGGCGGCGGCACGGAATGTGTCGGCGGCACCGAGCAGCACGCGACGGCCGTCGGCGACCAGGACGCGGGCCAGTTTGCCGGTGGTGGTGGTCTTGCCGACGCCGTTGACGCCGACCACGAGGACGACGGCGGGGCTGTCGGCGTGCGGCAGCGCGCGCACCGAACGGTCGAGTTCGGGATGAAGTTGTTCCACGAGCACCGACTTGAGTGCGGCACGGGCCTGTTCGGGGCTGCGGACCTTACCGGCGGCGAGCTGTTCCCGGAGGCTGTCGACGACGCGAGTGGTGGCACCGGTGCCGAGGTCGGCCATCACCAGGGTGTCCTCGATCTCCTCCCAGCTGTCCTCGTCGAGGTCGCCGGCGCCGAGGAGGCCGAGCATCGAGGTGCCGATGGCGCCCTGCGAGCGGGACAGCCGCCCGCGCAGCCGGGAGAGCCGTCCTTCGGTCGGGGCGATCTCGTCGAGCGCGGGTGCGGACGCCTCCTCGATGACCGGGGTGGACTCCGCTTCACGAACCAATGCCTCGCCGGCGGCCCGCGCGGCGTCTTCGTCGACGCCGACCTGCGGTGCGGTATCGACGGCCTCGTCGGGTGTCGTGTCGGCGGTCTCGGTCTGTGCCGCGTCGGCGAGCCCCGGAATGATCTCGTCGTCGGCAGGGGTGGTCGCGGCCTCACGGATCGACGCCTCCCCCGCTGCCTTGGCGGCGGCCTCGTCGACACCGATGACCGCTTCCTCGACGGGCGTCTCGGCCTCCGCGGCGACCGGTTCCTCGGTGGCCGGCGCCGTGGCCGGAGCCTTGGTGGCCGGTTCCTTCGCGACCGGTTCCTTGGTCGCGGTACCGCCCTGACTGAACGAGAAGCCGGTGTCGGCCTGGTAGCCGCCGGACTTGTCGACCTGGCGCCGGCCGTCGGTCTCGATCGCGTCCTTGCCGGCGATGGAGATGCGGTTGCGGCGCTGCATCGCGATGCCGACGCCGATGATGAGCGCCAACAGCACGATGACGCCGACGACGATCCCGATGATGACTCCGGTGTTCACTTCGTGGCCTTTCAGTCCGGGGCGGTGACGGAGGCGGGGCCCAGTTCCACGCCGCGCATGCGCTGCGAGATGACCTGGGTGATGCCGTCGCCACGCATGCTGACGCCGTACAGGGCGTCCGCGATCTCCATGGTGGGCTTCTGGTGGGTGATGACGATCAGCTGCGAGCGCTCTCGCAGCTGTTCGAACAGGCTGATGAGCCGGCGCAGGTTGGCGTCGTCCAGGGCGGCCTCGACTTCGTCCATGACGTAGAACGGCGACGGCCGCGCCCGGAAGATCGCGACCAGCATCGCGACCGCGGTGAGCGACTTCTCTCCGCCGGAGAGCAGGGAGAGCCTCTTGATCTTCTTGCCAGGCGGGCGGGCTTCGACCTCGACGCCGGTGGTGAGCATGTCGCTCGGGTCGGTGAGGACGAGCCGTCCCTCGCCCCCGGGGAACAGGGTGGCGAAGACCTGCGAGAACTCGCGTTCGACGTCGGCGTAGGCCTCGGTGAACACCTGCAGGATGCGGTCGTCGACGTCGGCGACCACGTCGAGCAGGTCTTGGCGCGCGGCCTTGACGTCCTCGAGTTGTGCGGACAGGAAGTTGTAGCGCTCCTCCAGGGCGGCGAACTCCTCGAGGGCGAGAGGATTGACCTTGCCCAGTTCACCGAGGTCCCGGGCCGCCCGCTTGGCGCGCGACTCCTGGGTGGCGCGGTCGTAGGGCATCGGCGCCGGTGCCACGACCAGCTCGCCGCGGGCCTTGGCCTCCTCGTATTCGCGCTGCTCCAGGTCCGAGGGCGGCATCGGCACGTCCGGGCCGTATTCGGCGACGAGGTCGTCGGGCGCCATCGAGAACTGTTCGAGGACCTGCTCTTCGAGTTGTTCGATGCGCAGCTGGGCCTGAGCCTTCGCCAGCTCGTCGCGGTGTCCGGCGTCGCGGAGCGTGTTCAGTTCGGCGGTGAGCGCGTCGACGGAGGCGCGCAGTTCCTCGGTCTCGGTGGACCGGGCGGCGCGGGCCTGCTCGAGTTCGTCGCGCCCGGAGGCGGCGGTCTCCCCCGCGATCCGGACCGCCTCGGCGAGTTCGGCGGCCGCCTCGGCCACCACCCCGGCCACCCCGGCCGCGTATCGGCGCTGTGCGTCCTGTCGGCGCCGGCGTTCCCGGTCGGCGCGTTCGGCGGCCGCGGCGCGGCGCAGGCCGTCGGCCTTGCCGCGCACCGAGGCGAGGCGTTCTTCGGCGGTCCGCAGGGACAGCCGGGTCTCCACCTCGACGGCGCGGGCGCCGGCGACGGCGGCGGCCGCGACCTCCCGCGCTTCGCGATCGGTGTCGCTGTCCGGGTCGTGCTGGTTCTCGTCACGGGCCAGACGCAGCCGCTCATCGGTCTCGGTGAGTTTCGTCAGGCTCTCGGCACGGCCTTCTTCGGCGGCCTCGCGCTGATTCACCAGGCGCTGCGCCTCGTGTTCGGCACTACGGATCTCGGCGCCGAGCCGGCCGAGCAGCTCATAGGCGGCACCGACGTTGGCGTCGGATTCGCCGAGGGCGGCCAGGGCGCCTTCGGCGGCTTCTTCGGCCTTCCGTTGCGCGGTGAGCGCCTCGGTGAGTTCGCTTTCGATCCGTTCGGCGTCGCGTCGCGCACCGGCCAGGTCTTCGGTGGCGGCGTCGATCGCCGACTGGACCTCGAGGGTGGACGGACGGGAGGCGGCTCCGCCTTCGACGGAGGCCCGCGAGATGCGGTCGCCGTCCGAGGTCACCGCGATCACGTCGTGTTCGCGGGCCACGCTCATGCCGGCGTCGGCGTCGTCGACCAGCACGATCCGGTCGAGTAGCACGTCGACGGCGCCGGCGATGGAGCCGGGCGCGGTGACGACGTCGCGGGCCCACTGCGCACCCGGCGGCAGCGTCGGCCGGGCGCCGCGCGGCTGGTCGGACAGACCGCCGACGATGAGTGCGGCCCGTCCCCCGTCTCCGGCGCGGAGTGCGCCGAGCGCGCGGACGGCGGCCAGCTGGTCGACCGTGGCGATGGCGTCGACGGCGGGGCCGAGGGCCGCGGCGACCGCGGTCTCGTATCCGGGTTCCACGGTCAGCAGCTCGGACAGTGGGGCGAGCAGCCCGTCGGCGGAGTGTTCGAGCAGCCAGGCACCGCCGTCGGCGCGTTCGAGGCCGACGGCGAGGGCGTCGATCCGGGCGGTGAGCGAGGCGATGCGTTGTTCGGCTTCGCGTTCGGCCTGCCGCAGTCCGGCCACCGTCTCCGTGGCGTCGTTCAAGTCCGCGACGCACCGCTCGTGATGCGAGTCCAGGCCCTGTTCGTGGTCTTCCAGGTCGCGGACCTTCTCGGTGGCCGCGTCCATCTCCTTCTGGGCGGCCGCGCCGCGTTCGCGCGCCTCCTCGATGGCGGTGGTGAGCCGCTGGGCTTCACCGTCCATCGATTCGATGCGGGTCCGCAGGTTCGCGGCCTCGCCTTCGAGCCGGGCGAGGCCTTCGCGGCGATCGGCGACGGCCTGGACGGCGGCCATGTGGGCGCTCTCGGCCGCGGCGGACGCGCCTTCGGCGTCTTTGAGCACGGCGGTCGCCTCGGAGAGGGCGGCGGCGGCCTGCTGCACGGCGGCGGCCTGCTCGGCCTCGTCGGCGGCGGCCTGCTCGGCGCGGCGTTCCAGTTCTTCGGGGTCGGGGCCGGTCGACGGGGCGCTGGTCTCGCCGAGATGGCTGGCCCGTTCGGAGGCGAGCCGCCGGGTTCCGTCGACGCGCTCGGAGAGCGCCGAGAGCGAATAGAAGACCCGTCCGGCTTCGGCGGCGGCGGGTGCGACCCGTCCCAGATGTTCCTGGGCGGCGGCCAGAGCCTCGGTGGCGGCGTCGAGCCGGGCGGCGACCTCGTCGCGGCGACGGTTCAGTTCGGCTTCGACGGCCGAGTGTTCGGCGAGCTCGGAGCGTCGGGCGACCAGGTCGTCGGCGGCCAGACGGAGCCGGGCGTCGCGCAGCTCGGCCTGAATGGTGGCGGCGCGGCGGGCGACCTCTGCCTGTCGGCCGAGTGGCTTGAGCTGGCGGCGCAGTTCGGTGGTCAGGTCGGTGAGCCGGGCGAGGTTCGCCGACATCGACTCGAGTTTGCGGACGGCCTTCTCTTTGCGGCGCCGGTGTTTGAGGACGCCGGCCGCCTCTTCGATGAAGGCGCGGCGGTCTTCAGGCTTGGATTCGAGGATGGCCGCCAGCCGGCCCTGCCCGACGATGACGTGCATCTCGCGACCAATGCCGGAGTCCGACAGCAGTTCCTGGACGTCCATCAGCCGGCAGGGCGTGCCGTTGATCTCGTATTCGCCGGCGCCGTCGCGGAACATGCGGCGGGTGATGGAGACCTCGGAGTATTCGATCGGCAGGGCGCCGTCGGAGTTGTCGATGGTCAGCGTGACCTCGGCGCGACCCAGGGGTGCGCGGCCGGAGGTGCCGGCGAAGATGACGTCGGCCATCTTTCCGCCGCGCAACGCCTTCGCACCCTGCTCACCCATGACCCATGTCAGAGCGTCGACGACGTTCGACTTGCCCGAGCCGTTGGGGCCCACCACACAGGTGATGCCCGGCTCGAACTTGAGGGTCGTCGCCGACGCGAAGGACTTGAAGCCCTTCAGGGTCAGGCTCTTGAGGTGCACGACGGTAAACACTACCGAGTCGGCGGCGCCCCGTGGTCCCCGTGGGGACACTCAGCGTTCAGTGAACCCGTTCTCGCCTCCGCGCGCCGGCCCGAAGCTCTCCACGACGAGGTCTACCCGGCCGGGCGTCTGCCCCGACCGCAGCGCGGCCAGCAGGGACTCCAGTGCCGGCCGGGGGCCTTCGGCCACCACCAGCACCCGTCCGTCGGGCTGGTTCTTGGCGTATCCGGTCAGGCCCAGTTCCAGTGCCCGCGACCGCGTCCACCACCGGAATCCGACGCCCTGGACGTACCCGTGCACGAAGGCGGTCAGCCGTTCCATCGGTCGCCGGATCAGTCGGCCTGGATGTCCAGGTTGACCTCGGTGCCGGCCTTGAGGGTGCGGCCGACCGTGCAGACCTTGTCGACGGCGCGCTCGACCACCACGAGCAGCCGCTTGGCGGCCTCCGGGTCGAGTTCGGAGAGGTCGAGCTCCATGACCTCGTCGATCTTCGGATACACCTCGTTGTCGCGGTCGGCGTCACCGGAGACCTTGATGGTGACGTCGTAGTCGTCGCCGAGCCGGCGCGCGAGCGGGATGTCGGTCGACAGACCCGAGCAGCCGGCCACCGCGATCTTGAGCAGCTCGCCGGGGGTGAACACGCCCTCGACGTCCTGCGATCCGATCAGCACGTGCGCGCCACGGTCGTTGTGTCCGGTGTAGCGACGGGCTCCGGTGCGCTGCACCCACAGCTCGGTCATCTCGGGTCGGTCCTCTCGATCGGCGACGTCTCTCCTCGGGCCAACGCCCGGACCGCTCAAGGTTATTCCAGCCGCGATGCCGGCGGCCGGGAGGTCAGCCGTCGTGGACGGTGATCGCGTATCCGTCGGGATCGGTGAAGGTGAAGGCCGTACCGAAGGGGCCGGGTGCGGGCGGGGCGACGATCGGGTCATGCCGAGCTCGTTCTCGTAGAAGGCGGCCGCGGCGTCGAGGTCGCGAACCTGCAGGGCGATGAAATCGGGACCGGAGAAGGCCATGGTGACACTCCTCAGCTATGTCAATGTTCTGACATATCCAGAGTATGTCAGAATACTGACATGGTGCAAGCGGGATTCCCCTACGACGGATCGATCGGCTACACGCTCAAGCGAGCGCAGTCGGCGCTGCGCTCACGGATGGACGAGGTCCTTCGTCCGCTCGGACTGACCACGCCGCAGTACTCGTGCCTGGAGGCGCTCAAGCACTCGCCGGGCGCCTCGAACGCCGAGCTGGCTCGGGCGGTGTTCGTGAGCCGGCAGTCGATGAACACCCTGCTTCGCGGCTTGCAGGACCGCGGTCTGGTGGCCCGGGCCGACGCTCCGGTCGGCGGACGCGCTCTGCCCACGACTCTCACCGATGAGGGCCGTTCCCGCCTGGCCGCAGCGACCGCCCTGATCGGTGACATCGAGACCGAGCTGGTCGACGCCCTCGGGCCGCAGCGCCGCGATGACCTCGTCGCCGCTCTCTCGGCGTGCATCGACGCGTTGGACGGGCACTGAGGGCCTCCGTAGAGGCCGATCACACACGGTCAGATCCGTCCTCGCTCGTCGACCGGTCGATCGCGGTAGCGCTGCCAGGCCGCTAGGAGTTGCGCCCGGTCGTCGTCCGGATGCTCTGCTCGCCACCACCGCGTGAAGCGGTTGTATTCGAACTGCGGATCGATCTCGCGTCGGCCGTCGTCCCGGGTCGCATACCAGTGGTCGACCGCGTCCTGCAGGGTTCGGCGACCGTCCGCCGACGCGATGAAGTCTCGCATCGGAGCGTCATACCGGAAGCCGGGCCCGATCCTTTCGGTGAACCAGGCCCGCAGCACCTGACTGCAGCGCTGCCCCGATGGAATCACCGTCTCGGAGGCGAGATCGCCCGCCAATGCCGCGCCGGGCCGCGGCCCGGCGGTTCTCGGGGGTTCGGTGAAATCGCTGCCGTCGAGCAGCGCCGCGATGCGATCGGTGAGCAGCTGTTTTCCGCCGGAAGCGCCGATGCCAGCGCTACGGGCGAAGTCGGCCAGCTCGCTTCTGAGCCAGTACCACTGCCGGAATTCATTCCCGCTCAGATGGCGAGTGAGTTCGGGTCGCTCGGACATCGACGAAGGCTCCATGGGAGCACGGTAGATCTCCCCTACGACACCCACCCCGGTGCCGATCAAGTGCAGAATCGCCCGGAACATCGGAAGACCTTCGATACGGTGCTGTTATGAACCGTCCCGTGAATGAACGACAACGGGAAGTCTTACTGTGGATCGCCGACGGCTGCCCCGAGGGCAAATGGTCCAAGGATGACAATGGCTACAAGCTGAGTGCTGCCGCCCTCAAAGCTCGGGGCCTTGCAAACGTCACCGGCCACGGCAAGTCGTGGACCGCTGCGATCACCGATGCCGGGGCGCACTATCTGGCGCATGGCAACTACCCGCCAAGCGCTGCGCCAGCGACCCCGAGAGTTGCTGCCGATCGCTCCCACCGGGCAAGACCCGCCAAACTCGACCTCGGCACAGGCGCGTCAGAGACACTCGCAGAGGCTAAGGCCTTGATCAAACAGCTTCAGGACCACGGAACACTCACTATTAGGGACCCGGATGAGTCGGTTCGAGCCCGCTACCGGCGAATGCTGCACGCATGCAGAATCCACCACCTGGTGCCAACGACAAGCGAACTCCGCTTCACTGGACGCAGCTCTGGTGACATCGTTGTCATGCTCGGCACCGACTCACCCACAGACTCCGCGAGCTGGGACCGCATCAGGACGAGAGCCCGAGCCGTTACGACGAACCTCGACGCACTTCGCTCCGCATTGGAGACCACATCAATCCTCAACGAGGTCACTCAGACCCTTCACCCGCGCGCTATCGCGATAATCCTCGATCTCGCTGAGGAGCTACGCGCAGAGGAACTCAGGCTCGGAGTGAATACCAAACTGAAGACACCCAGGCTCTTCATTCAGGTGGATTCCCGTCGTCGAAACCTCCGGCTGACGGAGATCCTGGACGAGATCCCACATATTCCGAGCGATGCGGAGAAGCGTGAGCTTCGGCGCGTGCCATGGAAGCAGCTTCCGAAGTTCGACAGCGTGCCATCGGGTCGACTCAGTCTCGAGATCGAAAGAGACGGTTCGCAGCTAGTCCAACTCGATCGCCACAGCTCTTCGTACGTGCGCAACAGCGACAGCTGGTCCGATGAGAAAATGAGGCCACTGGAGAGCAGAGTTCACGACATCGCACTCGCAATCAAGAAGGGCGTGGTCGACGACACCGATGCGCGAGAACGGGAGGAAGAGCGGCGCGCCAAGGCCCGAGAAGAGTACGAGCGCAAGCAGGCCGCGGAACAACAAGCTTGGGAGGAGCTACGTGAGCGGGCGCGTGGCAAAGCACTCCGTGCCCAGCGCGAAACGATCTTCATGGCCGCGTTTGAGCGGTGGCAGGAAGCGAGAGAGCTACGACAGTTCGCGGAGCAGCTTGAGGTGGAGGCGATAACGAAGGGGGTCTTGGACAATCGGCCGAGGTTACGGGAATGGATGGAGTGGGCGCATACACTCGCGGACGAGATTGACCCTGTTGTGAACCTCAACCATCTCGATGATGGAGTGTTCGATGCTGAGCCGTCGGACGACGATCTGCGCCCGTATATGCAGGGGTGGGATCCATCTGCACCGCACAAGGACTACAGCCTCAGTCAAAGCGCACGGCAGTCTCCAGCTCAACATGCGCCACAGTCACGCCCGTGGCATCCAGGCATGCGCAACCGGCCCGCCTGGTGGCGTCACTGATTTAAGGCGTATTAGCCCACCACGGTGCTGGCACGACGTTGGTCTATCGTCGTGTGCGCGGCGCCTTCTGGCACAACGGACAAAAGAATGAGCTGCGGTTCATGAACTGTTCCCTGGCTATCTGCGTCCCGCAGCGGTCACACGACTGACCTTCTCGGCCATAAGCGTGCAGTTCCCTTGAGAAGTAGCCCGACTGGCCGTTGACGTTCACATACAGGTCGTCGAACGACGTTCCGCCGACCGTGATCGCGTCGGCCATCACTGCGGTCACCTCGTCCAGCAGCGCCGAGAGCCGGGCGGCCGGAATCCCCCGCGTCTTACGGCGCCCGTGTAGTCCGGCACGCCAGAGCGCCTCGTCGGCGTAGATGTTCCCGACCCCGGACACCACGGTCTGGTCCAGCAGCGCGCGCTTGATCTCGGTGTTCTTGCGGCGCAGCGTCGCGACGACGGCGGGCTGGTCGTAGGCCGGATCGAACGGGTCCGGAGCGATGTGCGCAACCGATTCGGGTAGCCGTGCGCCGCCGACCTCCGCATAGTCGTCGAGGTGCCAGCCGCCGAAGGTGCGCTGGTCCACGAAGCGGAGTTCGTTGCCGTCATCGAGAACGGCACGGATCCGCAGATGGACCGGGTCGGGTGCGCCGGCGTCGGCCATCAGCATCTGACCGCTCATACCGAGGTGGACCACGACGGCCACCTCGTCCGTCGGCATCGGAGGCCTGCAGCCAGAGGTACTTGCCTCGCCGGGCGACACCGGTGATCGTCTTGCCGGACAGCCGATGCTCCAGGTCGGTCGGGCCGACGACGTGACGCCGCGCGGCCCGGGGATGCAGGACGGTCACCGAGTCGATCCGCCGGCCGGTGAGGTGCGTGACGAGCCCGAGACGGATGGTCTCGACCTCGGGAAGTTCAGGCACCCGGCTCAGGCACCCTTCTCCGCGGCGGCCGCGTCATCGGGCTGCTGCGCATCCAGGGTCTTCCACGCGAGTTCGGCGGCCTGTTGCTCGGCTTCCTTCTTGGTGCGCCCGACACCGGTACCCAGGTCCTCGCCGCCGATCACGGCGTGCGCGGTGAACTCCTTGTCGTGGTCCGGACCGGTCGAGGTGATCTGGTACTGGGGCACGCCGAGACCCCGTGTGGCGGTCAGCTCCTGCAGGGAGGTCTTCCAGTCCAGACCGGCACCGAGGTCGCCGGCACGGGCAATCACCGGCTCGAACAGGCCCATGATCACCTCTTTGGCGACGGCGATCCCGTGATCGAGAAACACCGCACCGAAGATCGATTCGAGGCCGTCGGCCAGGATCGACTCCTTGTCCCGGCCGCCGGTCAGCTCCTCACCGCGGCCCAGGTACAGGTGCGCGCCAAGGCCACCGGGACCCAGCTCGCGGGCCACGCCGGCGAGGGCGTGCATGTTGACCACGCTCGCCCGGATCTTCGCCAGTTCGCCCTCCGGCCGGTCCGGGAAGCCCAGGTAGAGACGTTCGGTCACCACCACGCCGAGCACCGAGTCGCCGAGGAACTCCAGCCGCTCGTTGGTGGGCAGTCCGCCGTTCTCGTAGGCGTAGGACCGATGGGTCAGCGCCAGTGTCAGCAGATCAGGATCGATCTCGACACCGAGGGCCTTCGTCAGTTCCGACGTGTCGGGCTTGCTCACGACTCCGACTCCTGCGTGCCCTGGTCGCTCACCCGGTCGGCGAGCTTCGCCCATCGCGGGTCGATGAGGTCGTGGCCATGCTCGGGTTCGGCGTCGGCCAGGCGGGTCCCGCATTCCGGGCACAGGCCCGGGCAGTCCTCGCGGCACAGCGGCGAGAGCGGCAGTTCGGTGGCGACCGCGTCGATCACCGTCTGCTCCAGATCGATCTTCTCGTTCTCGATGCGCTCGACGTCGTCCTCATCGGACGTCTGGTCGGTCTCACTGTCGGGGTAGGCGAACAGCTCGGTCAGATACACCGACACGGTGCCGGTCAGCGGCTCCAGGCATCGCGAGCACTGACCCTGTGTGTCGCCGCTGACGGTGCCCGAGACCAGCACGCCTTCGGAGACCGATTCCAGTCGCAGGTCCTCTTCGACGTCGCCGCCGGCGGGAATGCCGATCATCTCGGCGCCGATCCGATCCGGGGTCACCACGGTGCGGTGGATCTCCTTCATCGATCCGGCGTACCGGGGCAGGCTGCGGACGTCGAGGACGAAGGGTTCCTCCCCCCACGGGGAGGGACCGGACGGACTGGTGGCGGACTGGGCACTCACGTTCTCGGATGTTACGCGGCTACCCGGTGTGACGTGGGTCAGCCTGCCATCGGGGCGGCCGACGGCCGATCCCCGTCGCCGGCGGCGTTCCCGTAGGCAGCGGAGTCGTAGTCCTGGTTGCCGTACTCGACGTAGTCGTGCATGCCGGCACCGGTGCGCAGCTGCTGGCGTCCGCGGTTCACCGACCGCAGGGTGCCGGTGAGGACGTCCTCGAATGCGGCGAGCTTCTCGTCGACGTAGACGTCGCATTCACCACGCAGGCGATCGGACTCGGCGTACGCGGCGTCGACGATGCGCTCGGCCTCGGACTTGGCGGCCGCGACGACCTCGGTCTCGGAGACCAGCCGCTGCTGTTCGGCGATGCCGTCGGCGACCGACTTCTCGTAGCTGGCGTTGCCGGATTCGACGACGCGGGAGGCTTCGGCGTGGGCGCGGCCGGTGAGGGCGTCGAACTCGCGCTGGGCGCTGTGCTGCAGGCGCTGGGCCTCGTCGTCGGCGGCGTCGGTGATGGACTGTGCGTGCGCGGTGGCCTCGTCGACCATGCGGTCGGCACGGGCCTTGGCGTCGGCCAGAAGACGGTCGGCCTCGGCGCGGGCGTGCGCGAGCATGGCCCCGGACTCCTCCTCGGCGCCG
Source organism: Gordonia sp. (in: high G+C Gram-positive bacteria) (assembly GCF_047600565.1). Lineage (GTDB taxonomy): Bacteria > Actinomycetota > Actinomycetes > Mycobacteriales > Mycobacteriaceae > Gordonia. The sequence continues at coordinate 572,684 of NZ_JASGKN010000001.1, read as the reverse complement.
CTCAGCATGCTGTCCGAGCTCTGCCGGGCGTTGCCGATCAGTGTGTCGCGCTCGTCCAGGACGTCCTGGGCGTCGTCGAGTTCGGTGGGCAGGGCGTTGCGGAGGTCGTCGAGGAGTTCGCGGACCGGCTCGCGCGGAACCACGCAGTTGGCCGACATCGGCACGCTGCGGGCCTCTTCGACGATGGTCATCAGCTCGTCCAGTGCTTCAAAGACGCGGTACACGGTTACCCCTATCCGGCGCAGTCTCCTCGACTGGCCAATGGTCGACGCTCGTCTGTTGAGCTTGTGACCATTGTGCCGAATGGTACGTGTGTGACTGGGGAGGTCCGCGGGCGTGTCGCGGACCGGGTTCGCCCCGTCTCAGGTGTTCGCGACGCCCGCGATCCGGTCGGTCAGAGCGCTGTGGATCGCCGGCGACAGATACGGGCTCACATCGCCGCCCAGCTTGGCGACCTCCTTGACCAGTGAGCTGGAGACGTGGGCATAGCGCGGATCGGTCAGCATGAACAGCGTCTCCGCGTCGGACAGTTCACGATTCATCTGAGCCATCGGCGCCTCGTAGGCGAAGTCGGTCTCCGCACGCAGTCCCTTGACGAGCGTCTTGGCGTTCTCCTCACGGAGCAGATCCACCAGCAGTCCGGTCCAGCTGCGCACCTCGACGTTCGGCAGGCCGGTGCAGTCCTGCTCGATCATGGCGATCCGTTCGGCGACGGTGAACATCCCGGCCTTGTTCGGATTCACCACCACGGCCACCACCACCCGGGCGAACCGCGCGGCGGTGCGCTCGACCACGAAACGGTGGCCGAGGGTGAACGGATCGTACGACCCGGGGCAGACGGCGGTCTCGACGGCGGCGCTCATGGTCATCGAGCGTACTGCGCCAACGTGACCCGGGTATCGCCGTAGACCTTCTCCGCCACCTCGTCGAGACCGTCCGGCCATCGCGGGGCGTCGCTGCGGACGGCGCGTTCGAGCACCACCCAGCCGTCGTCGGCCAGATGGTCGCGGAGGTCGGCGAGAACGGCCGAGACGTCCTCAGTGGACAGGTCGTACGGCGGATCGAGGAACACCAGGTCGTACTGCTCCCCCGGCGCGGCCAGGAAGGCACTCACCGTCCGGTGGACGACCCGCGCACGTCCACCCGCCCCGCAGGTCGCGATGTTCGCACGCGCCACACCGGCCGCGGTCCGGTCCGCTTCGACGAGAACGGCCGACCCGGCTCCTCGCGACAGGATCTCCAGTGCGAGGGCCCCGGTGCCGGCGTAGAGGTCGAGCACCCGCGTGTCGGCGACGTCCATCCGGGAGCCGAGCATCGAGGCGACGGCCTCCCGCACCCGGTCGGAGGTGGGCCGGGTGCCGTCGGACGGGGTGGCGAGGCGGCGACCGCGGAAGTCGCCGGCGATGATGCGGGGCACGCCCTCATCGTAGGGGCGTCCGCGGACTCGGCGGAACCGCCTGTTGTGGAACCATGGCGTCATGGCCGGTGCACGATCTCTCCGAGCCGGGTCGAGCGGCGCAGCGACGGCCGCCGCGGCCCGGACCGAGCCCGATCCCGATCCGGCGGCCCGCGCGGCACTGCTCGCCACTCTGCTCGCCGGCCGGCGCACGATGGTGCTGACCGGCGCGGGCCTGTCGACCCCGTCGGGCATTCCGGACTACCGCAGTCCCGGGTCGCCGCCCCGAACGCCGATGACCATCCAGATGTTTCTGGGTTCGGCGGACTTCCGGCGCCACTACTGGGCGCGCAACCATCTCGGCTGGCGGCACATGGATGCGGCCGAACCGAACGACGGGCACCGTGCCGTGGCCGCGCTCGAGGCCGCCGGATGCGTGACCGGGGTCGTCACGCAGAACGTCGACATGCTCCACGTGAAGGCCGGCTCGCGGAGGGTGGTGGATCTGCACGGATCGTACGGCCGGGTGATCTGCCTGGACTGCGGCCACCGGATGTCCCGGTCGTCGCTCGATGTCGCGCTGGAGGCAGCGAACCCCGGGTTCCGGGACCGGGTGATCGGTCGCGGGGCCATCGAGGTGGCGCCCGACGCCGATGTGGTGCTCGACGACACCGCCGAGTTCACCGTCGTCGCCTGTCCGGTCTGCGGCGGCATTCTGAAACCGGACATCGTCTACTTCGGGGAGAACGTTCCGGCCCCGGTGGTCGCCGCCGCCTTCGCACTGCTCGACGAGTCGGATGCGCTGCTGGTGGCCGGATCGTCATTGACGGTGATGTCCGGGCTCCGATTCGTCCGGAAGGCCGCCGCACAAGGCAAACCCGTGGCGGTGGTCAACCGTGGCGCCACCCGCGGAGACGAGCTCGCCGAGCTGAAGATCGACCACCGCTGCGAGGTGATCCTGCCCGCGGCGGCGGCAGCGCTCACCTACCCCGACTGACCCGACCTTCGCCCTACTCCCCCGTATAGCGTCACTCACCCACGTATGCGCGCTCAGTGTCGCTATACGACGAGTCTGGGTCAGAGCATCAGAACGAGACCAGGTCGTCGGCGTGAATCACCGGGCGGCGCAGATCGGCGGGCAGTTCGTCGGTGGACTTCCCCACCATCTCGCGCACGTCGTGGGCGTCGTAGGAGACGACGCCCCGTGCACAGGTGACGCCGTCCGGTCCGGCGAGTTCGACGACGTCACCGTCCGAGAACTCACCGGACACCGCGGTGATGCCGGCGGCCAGCAACGACCGGCGACGATGCACGATCGCCTGTACGGCTCCGGCGTCCAGACCGATCCGCCCGTGGGTCTCGGCGGCGTGCCGCACCCAGAAGCGGCGCGCCGACAGCCGGTCCTCACGTGCGGCGAAGACCGTGCCGACCGACGCGCCGGAGAGCGCCTCGTCCGCCTGGGAGGCGGCGGCGAGCAGCACCGGGACGCCGGAGTCGGCGGCCAGCCGTGCCGCCGACAGCTTGGAGGCCATGCCGCCGGTGCCGAGTGCGCCGCCGGATCCCGCGATCACCCCGTCGAGGTCGTCGGGTCCGTCGACCTCCTCGATGAACCGCGCCGGCTGCCCGTCGGGGCCCGGCTTGCGGGGGTCACCGCTGTACAGCCCGTCCACGTCGGACAGCAGGATCAGCGCGTCGGCGCTCGCCAGATGGGCGACCAGTGCGGCGAGACGGTCGTTGTCGCCGAACCGGATCTCGTTGGTGGCGACGGTGTCGTTCTCGTTCACCACGGCCACGGCATGCAGGGCACGCAGGCGGTCCAGGGTGCGCTGGGCGTTGGCGTGATGCGCACGATTGGAGATGTCGTCGGCGGTCAGCAGCACCTGCCCGACGGTCCGGTCGTAGCGCGCGAACGACGTCCCCCACGCGTGCGCCAGCTTCAGCTGCCCGACGCTGGCGGCGGCCTGCTTGGTCGCCAGGTCGGAGGGACGCTTCTTCAGGCCCAGCGGCGCGATTCCGGCACCGATGGCACCCGAGGAGACGACGATGACGTCGGTCCCGGACTTCATGCGGGCCTCGAGGGCGTCGACGAGCCGGTCGAGGCGGTCGGTGTCCAGACCGGTCGTCAGATCGGTCAGCGCGGACGAGCCGATCTTGACGACAATGCTGCGGGCAGCGGCGATCCCCGACCGGGTCTCACTCATCGCCGGTCCATCCCAGCGACTCCTCGCTCTCGTCCTCGGCGCGGGTGCGCCGCAGGCGGCGGGCCTCCTTGCGCTCGGCGGCGCCGATGCGATCGTTGCGCTCCAGGCGGATGTCCGTGCCGCGGCCGGTCAGCGGCACCTCGTCGCCCATCGGCGTCGACGGTTCCCAGTCGAAGGTGACGTCACCGATGGTGACCGCGGCGCCGGGCCGGGCACCCTTCTTGACCAGTGCGTCTTCGACGCCCAGCCGGTTGAGGCGATCGGCGAGGTAACCGACGGCCTCGTCGTTGTCGAACTGCGTCTGCCGGATCCACCGCTCCGGGCGCTCGCCGCGCACGATGAAGCCGCCCTCGACGGCCGGGTCCTCGACGACGCTGAACTCGGTGCGGTCGACGGACTTCGGCCGGATGACGGCGCGACGCGCGACCGGCTTCTCGTGGTCGCGGCGGTACTGGGCGACCAGCTCGGCCAGCGCGAACTTCAGTTCCGGCAGCCCCTGATGGGTCACCGCCGAGATCCGGAACACCGGCCAGCCGCGTTCGGCGATATCGGCCTCCACCAGGTCGGCGAGATCAGCGGCGTCCGGGATGTCGGTCTTGTTGAGGATGACGATGCGGGGACGATCGGCGAGATCGCCGAGCGAGTGGTCGCCTTCGAGTGCGGGCTGGTAGGCGGCCAGCTCGGCTTCCAGCGCGTCGATGTCAGACACCGGGTCGCGTCCGGGATCGAGCGTCGCGCAGTCGACGACGTGGGCCAGCACCGCACAGCGTTCGAGGTGGCGCAGAAAGTCGAGGCCGAGGCCGCGGCCCTCCGACGCTCCGGGGATCAGACCGGGCACGTCGGCGATGGTGAACACCTCGTTGCCCGCCTCGACCACGCCGAGGTTGGGGACGAGCGTGGTGAACGGGTAGTCGGCGATCTTCGGCTTGGCCGCGGACAGCACCGAGACCAGCGACGACTTGCCGGCCGACGGAAAGCCGACGAGGCCGACGTCGGCGACGGACTTCAGTTCCAGAACGAGTTCCCGCTCGTCACCGGGTTCACCGAGCAGGGCGAAACCGGGTGCACGGCGCGCCTTGGAGGCCAGCGCCGCGTTGCCGAGGCCGCCGCGGCCGCCGTGGGCCGCCACGAACTCGGTGCCGGCACCGACCATATCGGCGAGGATCGTGCCGTCCTGATCGAGGACGACGGTGCCGTCGGGAACCTTCAGGACCAGGGACTCGCCGTTGGCTCCGTTGCGGTTGCCGCCTTCGCCGGGCTTGCCGTTGCCCGCCTTGGCGTGCGGGCGGAAGTGGAAGTCGAGCAGCGTGTGCACCTGGGGATCGACCACCAGCACCACGTCGCCGCCGGAACCGCCGTTGCCGCCGTCCGGACCGCCGAGCGGCCGGAACTTCTCCCGGAACACCGAGGAACAGCCGTGGCCGCCGTTGCCGGCGAGTGCCGTGATGGTCACCCGATCGACGAATCGCGACATCGTGTGCACCTCCTCGTGCTCAAGGGACTGGTCAAACGCAGACAGGGCGGGTCAGGATCGCTGTCGACCCTGCCCGCCCTGCCGGCGTGGTTTACGTGTGAACGTCCGGGTCAGACCGACGCCGAATCCGGGACGATGTTCACGGTCTTGCGGCCGCGCTTGGTGCCGAACTCGACGGCACCGGCAGCGAGCGCAAACAGCGTGTCGTCGCCACCGCGGCCGACGTTGACGCCCGGGTGGAACTTGGTGCCGCGCTGGCGGACCAGGATCTCGCCGGCGAGCACCTGCTGGCCGCCGAAGCGCTTCACACCGAGGCGCTGGGCGTTGGAATCGCGACCGTTGCGCGAGCTGGATGCACCCTTCTTATGTGCCATCTCATTGACTCCTTCGAAAAGTCCGGGTGAAGCGGATTACTTGATGCCGGTGACCTTGAGGACCGTCAGGTTCTGACGGTGACCCTGGCGCTTGTGGTAGCCGGTCTTGTTCTTGAACTTGTGGATCTTGATCTTCGGGCCCTTGACGTGCTCGACGACCTCGGCGGTGGCGTTGATCTTCGCCAGCTTGTCGGCGTCGGTGGTCAGGTTCGCACCATCGACGACCAGAGCGACCGGCAGCTGCACGCTGGTGCCCGGCTCGCCCTCGATCTTCTCGACCTTCACAGTGTCGCCCTCGGCGACCTTGTACTGCTTACCGCCGGTCTTGACGATCGCGTACGTTGCCATCGCTGATCCCTCTTACTCGTCTCATCGGGCCGCGACGCAGCTCTTCTGCGTCCGGCGAAAATCTTCGTTCGTGTGTCCCGGTCTCCCTCCGGGATTCCCTCACCCAGGGCGCGCACCAGCGCACTCCTCGGGGTGAAGGCGACCTGTCAAGGTTACGGCAGCGCCGATATCCAGGTCAAACCAGGCTCGCCGGGCACCGTGAGGCGCCGATCACTCCGCGGACGGGGCGCCGGGCGCACGCCGGGTGGCGCGACGCCGGGGCGAACGCTTCACCTCGACCACCGGTTCGGAAGCCTGCTCGGCCACCGTGGTGACCGGGGTGCGGTCGACGGTGATCTCGATCGGCTCGGCCGGGGCCGACGGCGCGGAAGCGCGGCGAGCGGTGCGACGGCGACGCGTCGTCACCACCGCGACCTCCGGCTCGGGTGCGGTCTCGACCTCGACGGCCTCCACCTCGACCACCTCGGCCTCAGGGGCCTCGGTCGTCACAGCGGTCTCGGCTGCCTCCGTAGTCTCGGCTGCCTCCGCGTCCTCGGACGCCTCAGCGGGCTCGACGACCTCCGTGGTCTCGGCTGCCTCGGTGTTGCGGGCACCTCGACCGCGACCGCCTCGGCGGCGGCGACGACCCGTGGCGGGTGCGTCGTCGGACTGCTCGGCGGCCGCCGGCGCGGCGTCGTCGGTGACGGTCTCGGCGCTCTCCTGCGGCCCGTGGCCGTCGGGGTGCTCGCCGTCCTCGTGATGGGCCATCGCCTTGAAGAGCGGATGCTCGGCGGCAGGCTTGTGCGGCGGGATCGACTCGACGGCCGGCTGTTCGGGCTTGTCGCTCTTGCGCTTGCCACGCTTGCGCTTGCCGCCGGTCTCGCCGCCGTCGCCGGAGCGGACCTCGACCGGAGTCTGATGCACGATCAGGCCACGGCCCTGGCAGGCGGTGCAGGTGGTCGAGAACGCCTCGAGCAGCCCGGTGCCCAGGCGCTTGCGGGTCATCTGGACCAGGCCCAGCGAGGTGACCTCGGAGACCTGGTGACGGGTGCGGTCACGGGACAGCGCCTCGGTGAGGCGTCGCAGGACCAGATCGCGGTTCGACTCGAGGACCATGTCGATGAAGTCGACGATGATCATGCCGCCGATGTCACGCAGACGCATTTGGCGGACGATCTCCTCGGCCGCCTCCAGGTTGTTGCGGGTGACGGTCTCTTCGAGGTTGCCGCCGGAGCCGGTGAACTTGCCGGTGTTGACGTCGACGACGGTCATCGCCTCGGTGTGCTCGATGATGAGCGTGCCGCCGGACGGCAGCCACACCTTGCGGTCGAGGGCCTTCGCCAGCTGCTCGTCGACACGGTAGGTCGCGAACGAGTCGGGACCGTTCGGTCCGTCCTTCTCGTAGCGGGTCACGCGCTCGGCGAGGTCGGGGGCGACGTTGCCGACGTACCCGGACACCAGATCCCAGGCCTTGTCGCCTTCGACGACGAGCTTGGTGAAGTCTTCGTTGAAGAGGTCGCGAACCACCCGGACCAGCAGGTCCGGCTCCTCGTAGAGGGCTCGCGTGGTGCCCGAGCCCTTCGAGGTGTGCTCCTCGGCGGCGGCCTCGATGGCCTTCCACTGGGCTTCCAGCCGGGCCACGTCGGCGCCGAGGTCCTCTTCGCTGACGCCTTCCGAGGCGGTGCGGATGATCACGCCGGCATCGTCGGGGACGACCTTGGCGAGGATCTGCTTGAGGCGCTTGCGCTCGGTGTCCGGGAGCTTGCGGCTGATACCGGTGGAGGTGCCGCCCGGCACGTACACCAGGTAGCGGCCGGCGAGCGAGATCTGCGTGGTCAGCCGGGCACCCTTGTGTCCGACCGGATCCTTGCTGACCTGGACGAGCACGTTGTCGCCGGGCTTGAGCGCCTGCTCGATCTTGCGGGAACCGCCGTCGAGACCGGCGGCCTCCCAGTTGACCTCACCGGCGTAGAGGACGCCGTTGCGGCCGCGGCCGATGTCGACGAACGCCGCCTCCATGCCGGGCAGAACGTTCTGGACGCGGCCCAGGTAGATGTTGCCGACCATCGACTGCGACGTCTCGGTGGTCACGAAGTGCTCCACCAGGACACCGTCCTCGAGCACCGCGACCTGGGTGTAGTCCTCGGTCGGGGCGTGCGGATCGGCGGCCTTCTGGGCCGGGTCGACCTGGTGCTCACGCACCACCATCACGCGTTCGACGGCTTCGCGGCGCGCCAGGAACTCGGACTCGGAGAGGATCGGCGGACGGCGACGGCCGGCGTCACGACCGTCGCGGCGGCGCTGGCGCTTGGCTTCGAGCCGGGTGGAACCGGAGATGCCCTGCACCTCGTCGCGTGCCCGCTTGGCGCGCGGCTCGCGTTCGTGCACGACGGTGTTCGGCGGATCGTCCGGCGACGCATCGTCGGCGTCACCGCCGCCCTTGCGCCGGCGCCGCCGGCGACGGCGCTTGCTGGACGGGGTGGTGTTGTCGTCGCCACCGGTCTCGTCACCGTCGTCGTCGGCACTGTCGGAGGACTCGGCCTCGGAGGACTCGCCGCCGTCGGCGGTGCCGGCGTCGTCGGTCTTCTTGGCGGTCTTCTTCGCGGCCGTCTTCCGCGGCCGGGAGCCGGCCGGCTTCTCACCGTCGGTGTCGGCGGCCTCGGTGTCGGAGCCGGACTCGGCGGCCGTCTCGTCCGCGGAGCCGTTCTCGTCGTTCTCGTTGTCCTCGGCACCTTCACCACGGCCACGCCCGCGACCGCGGCGTCCGCGGCGGCGACGGCGGGGACGTGCGGCGCCCTGGTCGTCGTCGGAGGCGGTGTCGTCGCCGGCCTCGTCGGTGCTGTCACCGTCGGTCTCGTCGGCGTCACCGGTGACGGCGGGCTCGACCGGAACGGCCTCGGCGGCACTCGGCGGCATGAAGAGCGGCGCCGTGGCGTCGACCGCAGCGGCCGGAACCGTCGGATCCTCGACGGTGACGGCGGAGAAGAGGGAATCGCCCGCCGCGGCAGCGGCCGGAGTCTCGGGTGCGGCGTCGGCGCCGGCGGCGTCGTCACCGGCGGTGACGTCGATGCCGGCGCGGTCGGCGACGGACTGCGCCTCCTCGCGGCTCACCGAGGACGACGCCGAGCGCGCCTCGATACCCAATCCCTCCAGGTGTGCCAGCACTTCCCTGCTGGTCAATCCCAGCGTTCGGGCGAGCGCGTGCACGCGAAGTCGGAGGGGAAACTGTTCTGCCGTCTGATCCGCCGAATCGGCGTCAACCGGCGACCCGTTTTCGGTCACGTGGTCTCCTTGGACCCCCGGGCGCGTCGGCTGGTCAGCCAGACGCGGCCACGCGAGGGCCGTTGCGTATGTGTGCGGCCGGAGAACCGGCCGGTGTTGTGTGGTCTCTGCGTCGTCTCGACGCCTTGCTTGTCACTATTCGGTGTTCTGGCGAACACCTTGGTTGTCTCGACGTCACCGCGCCGGCCTCTTGTGCCGTTCGCCTGGCGGTCGTGTCCGCTACGTCAAAGTGTGACGCGGCCGACCTGACGAGTATCCCACACGTTCACCCGGATCACCCACACGCCTGGCGAACCGGCCGGGGCGCAAGACCCCGGATCCGGCCGTTGATCAGGACTTCAGTGCCGGAAACCAGAGTGCGATCTCGCGCGCGGCGGATTCCGGAGAGTCCGAGCCGTGCACGATGTTGTACTGCGTTTCGAGTCCGAAGTCGCCGCGGATGGTGCCCGGAACGGCCTTCTCGACCGGATCGGTGCCGCCGGCCAGCTGACGGAACGCCGGGATGGCTCGCTCACCGGAGACGACCATGGCCACGACGGGCCCGGAGGTGATGAAGTCAAGCAGATCGTTGAAGAACGGGCGCTCGGAATGCTCGGCGTAGTGCTCGGAAGCCTCTTCCTTGGTCACCTGGCGGAGCTCGAGGGCATCGAGGCGCAGTCCCTTGCGCTCGATGCGGGCGATCACTTCGCCGACCAGGGCGCGCTGGACGCCGTCGGGCTTGATGAGGACGAGAGTCTGTTCAGTCACGAGGCATACGATAGCGGCCCCGGGTGGACGGACGGCCAACCGGACGGGTCAGCGCGGGCACCAGTGCCGGTCGATGGCCCAGAACCCGTAGTCGAACAGCCCGAATTCGGTGCTCGGATCGAAGATCAGCTGAATGCAGGCACCCGGGGTCTTGACAGCCTTGGTGAGTTCGCGCTTGAGTGCGGCGGCCATGAAGTCGTTGGACTGCCGGTACTGCGCCGGCACGGGCAGCGCCTTGATGGCCTGGTCGGGCTTGAGGGATGCCAGCCACAGCGTGGTGGGCCGGTTGAGGATCTGCGCGAGGGCGCCGGGCGCGACCGGCATCGGATCCGCCGGCGGTGTCTCGGGGTCGTCGATGGCGATCAGGTCCTCGCCGCCGGTGTCGATCACCTCGTCGGTGCCGGGCTCGGTGTGGACGCCGTCGGTCGAGTGCTCGACGTCGGCGAAGTGCCGCAGCGGGGTGGACGGTGACGCCATCGCGGGCGCCGCACTCGCCACGAGGCACGCTCCGATCGCGATCGCCGCTCCGATCGTCCGGACTTCACGCTTGTGCACCAACAGTTCCATTCTCAGCTCACGGGCCCCGTCGATCACCGGATGTGAACGCTCCGTTCACCGCAGCATAACTCACGTCACAGGCGTCACGGCAGGGTGGGATGAGTCACTCCCGGGGCGGCTGCTGGCTCGGCAGGGCACCACGCTCGATGCGTCGCTGCACGTCGCGCTTGATGTAGGCGATGTAGATCCAGACGCACAGGAAGATGACCCCGACCACTGCGATGGACCAGTGGAACAGTCCGCCGGCGATCACGAACAACTGCAGGATCAGGTCGATCTGCAGGGCCCGCGGGTGGCCCTGCCGGCCGGACAGCAGGATCATCACGACGAACAGCACACCCAGGTAGATCCCGGACACCCACGTGATGCCGTGGCTGCCGAGGGTGGCGACCACCGGGAAGGTCAAGCCGACGACGATCGCCTCCAGCACCAGGGTGCCGGCCATCACGCCGCGGAAGCCCTTCCACGGGTCGACGGCGGGTGCGGGGACGCCCTCGGTGCCTTGACTGTCGGTCATGACGGCTCCTTGTTGAACAGGGTGCGGCCCGCTCCCGCGGTGACGACGGATCCGGTGATCACGACGCCGGCGCCGGACAGGGTCTCGTCGTCGCCCTCTTCGGCCAGACCGATGGCCTGCGCGACGGCGTCGGGCAGGAAGGGTTCGGTGACGACGCGCTCCTCGCCGAACACCTCGACCGCGATGTCGGTCAGGGTGTCGGTGTCCAGGGCGCGCGGCGAGCCGTTGTTGGTGATGACGACGACGTCGAGCACCGGTTCGAGTTCGGTGAGCAGGCCGCGGGCATCCTTGTCGCCGAGGACGGCGATGACGCCGATCAGCCGGCGGAAGTCGAACTCCTCGGTCAATGCGGTCGCGAGCGCCCGGGCACCGTGCGGATTGTGGGCGGCGTCGACGAACACGCTGGGGGCGCTCCGGACCCGTTCGAGGCGACCCGGGCTCGTCACGGTGGCGAAACCCTCCCGGACGGTGTCGAGGTCGAGCTGCTTATCGACGCCGGCACCGAAGAACGCTTCCACCGCGGCCAGCGCGAGTGCGGCGTTCTCCGCCTGGTGCGCGCCGTGGAGGGGCAGGAACACCTCGTCGTACACGCCGCCGAGCCCCTGGATGGTGAGCAGTTGGCCGCCGACGGCGGTCGCCGAGTCGAGGACGGTGAACTCGGAGTTCTGCCGGGCGACGATGGTCCCCGCGTCGGCGGCGGCACGGAGCAGCACGTCCATCGCTTCCGGCTGCTGCACACCGATCACCGTGACCGGATCGTTGGGGACCAGGGCGTCCGGGTCGCCCTTCTTGATGATGCCGGCCTTCTCCCCCGCGATCTGGGTGAGCGTGTCGCCCAGATAGTCGGTGTGGTCGAGTCCGATGGGGGTGATCACGGCGACGGCCGAGTCGATGACGTTGGTGGCGTCCCAGCGGCCGCCCATCCCGGTCTCGACGACCGCCACCTCGACCGGCGCCTCGGCGAAGATCGCGTACGCCATGGCGGTGAGCACCTCGAACTTGCTCATCCGCGGTCCACCCTGATCGGTGGACGAGTCGTCGACCATGGTGATGTACGGCTCGAGTTCCCGATAGGCGTCCACGTAGGTGCGGGGTGACACCGGCGCGCCGTCGACGGCGATGCGTTCGGTGACCAGCTGCAGGTGCGGGCTGGTGATCCGGCCGGTGCGGCGATGGAAGGCGCGCAGCAGCGAATCGATCATCCGGGTGGTGGACGTCTTGCCGTTGGTGCCGGCCAGGTGGATCGACGGGTACGCGTTCTGCGGGTTGCCGAGCAGTTCCATCAGCGCGGTGATGCGGGACAGCGACGGCTCGATCTTGGTCTCGGGCCACCGGGTGTCGAGTTCCGCCTCGACGGCGGCGAGCTCGGCGAGATCGGATTCGCGGTCGGCCGCCGAGGCGTCCCCTCCGGCGCCGGTCACGAGGCTCCCAACGCTTCCAGCTTGGCCTGGAGGCGTTCCACCTCGGCCTCGGCGAGTTCCTTCCGGGCCTTGATCTTGGCGACCACGGCGTCGGGGGCCTTCGACAGGAACTGCTCGTTGCCGAGCTTGGCCGTGGTACCCGCGAGTTCCTTCTCGGCGGCGGCGAGGTCCTTGGCGGCGCGCTTGCGCTCGGCCTCGACGTCGACGGTGCCGGAGGTGTCGATGGCGACGGTCGGGGTGCTCGACGAGAGGCGGACCTCGACCGTGGCGGTGGCGGCGAAGTCGTCGTCGGCCGGGGTCAGCCGGGCCAGTGCGTCGACGTACGGGCGCAGATCCTCCAGGCCGTCGTCGAGACCGGTGATCTGCGCGGCGACACGCTGACCGGGGTTCAGACCTTGATCGGCGCGGAAACGGCGGATCTCGGTGATGAGCTTCTGCAGGTCCTCGATCCGGGTGGCGGCGTCGGTGTCGGTGTCGTCTCCGGACGGTTCCGGCCACGATGCGATGACCACCGACTCGCCGCCGGTGAGGGCCTTCCACAGCACTTCGGTGACGAACGGCATGACCGGCGACAGCGCGCGCAGCAGCTTGTCGAGCACGGCGCCCAGGACCAGCGCAGTGGTGTCCTGCCCCTGGTCGGGACCGCCGCTGATCTGGACCTTGGCGAGCTCCAGATACCAGTCGCAGACCTCGTCCCACGCGAAGTGGTAGAGCGCTTCACACGCCTTGGAGAACTCGTAGGATTCGAAGCCGGCGTCCACATCCGACAGCACCTGGTCCAGACGGTCCAGGATCCAGCGGTCGGCGACGGTCAGCCGGTCGCGGTCGGGCAGTTCACCGACCCGGGCGCCGTTCATGAGCGCGAACTTGGTCGCGTTGAACAACTTGGTGGCGAAGTTGCGGGAACTCTGGGCGTGGGACTCGCCCACCGAGATGTCGCTGCCCGGGTTGGCGCCGCGTGCCAGCGTGAACCGCAGTGCGTCGGCGCCGAACCGATCGACCCAGTCCAGCGGATCGATGCCGTTGCCCTTGGACTTGCTCATCTTGCGGCCGTGCTCGTCGCGCACCAGTCCGTGCAGGAAGACGTCCTCGAACGGCACGGCGGCCTTGCGGCCGGACAGTCCCGCGTCGTCGAGCTGCCCGACGAAGGTGCCGAACATCATCATGCGGGCGACCCAGAAGAACAGGATGTCGTAGCCGGTGACCAGCACCGACGTCGGATAGAACTTGTCGAGTTCGGGAGTCTCGTCCGGCCAGCCCATGGTGGAGAAGGGCCAGAGGCCCGACGAGAACCAGGTGTCCAGGACGTCGGGGTCCTGCTCCCAGCCGTCGGGAGCCGTCTCGTCCGGGCCGAAGCACTCGATCTCGCCGTCCGGGCCGTACCAGATCGGGATGCGATGCCCCCACCACAGCTGGCGGGAGATGCACCAGTCGTGCATGTCGTCGACCCAGCCGAACCAGCGCGGCTCCTGACTGGCCGGATGGATGACGGTGTCGCCGTCGCGGACGGCGTCGCCGGCGGCGGACGCGAGGCTGTCGACCTTCACCCACCACTGCATGGACAGACGCGGCTCGATGCTCTCACCGGAGCGCTCGGAGTGACCGACACTGTGCAGGTACGGACGCTTCTCGGCCACGATCCGGCCTTGCTCGGCGAGGGCTTCGCGGACCTTGACGCGGGCGTCGAATCGATCCAGGCCGTCGAACTCGGTGCCGGTGTCGGCGATCCGGCCGGCCTTGTCCATGATCGTGAGCATCGGCAGATCGTGCCGCAGGCCCATCTCGAAGTCGTTGGGGTCGTGCGCCGGCGTGATCTTGACTGCGCCGGTACCGAATTCGGGGTCGACGTAGTCGTCGGCGATGACCGGGATCTTCCGGTCGAGGAACGGATGATCGAGTTCGGTGCCTACCAGGGCCGCGTAGCGCTCGTCGTCGGGATGCACGGCGATCGCCGTGTCGCCGAGCATCGTCTCCATCCGGGTGGTGGCGACGACGATGTGCGGCTCGTCGTCGTTCATGGAGCCGTAGCGGAACGAGACGAGTTCGCCCTCGACCTCCTCGAACTTGACCTCGATGTCGCTGATCGCGGTCTGCAGCACCGGCGACCAGTTGACGAGGCGTTCGGCGCGGTAGATCAGGCCGTCGTCGTAGAGCTTCTTGAAGATGGTCTGGACGGCGCGGGACAGGCCCTCGTCCATGGTGAAGCGGTCGCGGCTCCAGTCGACACCGTCGCCGAGACGCCGCATCTGTCCCTGGATGGTGCCGCCCGATTCACGCTTCCACTCCCACACCTTGTCGATGAAGGCGTCGCGGCCGAGGTCTTCCTTGGTGATCCCCCGCTCGGCGAGCTGCTTCTCGACGATCGTCTGCGTCGCGATGCCGGCATGGTCCATGCCCGGCAGCCACAGCACCTCGTATCCCTGCATCCGCTTGCGGCGTGTGAGGGTGTCCATGAGGGTGTGGTCGAGTGCGTGGCCCATGTGCAGCGAACCGGTGACGTTCGGCGGGGGCAGCACGATCGAGTAGCCGGGCTTGTCGCTCTCCGGGTCGGCGGTGAAGTAACCGGCGTCTACCCAGCCCTCGTACAGGGATTCCTCATGCTCGGCGGGGTTCCAGGCAGCGGGAAGCTGGGCTGTCGGCGAGGCGCTCGCGTCAGGGGTAGTCACAGACTCGATTCTAGGGGCTGCGGTCAGATGGTCTGCGCCGGGCGTGGACACCGGGCCTCATCGTCTTCCCCTTTCATTCTAGCGCGTGGACCGGGGCTTGCGGCAAGGGCCGATGCGCGGTGCATAATCGCTGGTCATCGTCTACCGAGGAGCCGCCGAATGCCGCAGTCACCGTTCGCCGAACCCGGTCGTCTCGACCCCGGACTCGCCGCCGCGCGCACCCCGGACCCGCAGCTCGATCCGGGACCGTTCTTCCACGGCACCAACGCCGATCTGCAGGTCGGCGAGCTCCTCACCGCCGGCCGGCGATCGAATTTCGTTCCGGAGGTGACGATGAACCACATCTATTTCACCGCGGTCGTCGACGGCGCCGGCCTGGCCGCCGAGATCGCGACCGCCCTCACCGGCCGCGGTGCACCGCGCGTCTACCGGGTGGAACCGACCGGCCCGTTCGAGAACGACCCGAATCTGACCGACAAGAAGTTTCCCGGCAACCCGACCCGCTCGTACCGCAGCACCGCGCCGCTGCGCGTGATGGAGGTGGTCGACGGCTGGACGCGGCTGACTGCCGAACAGCTGCAGGCCTGGCGTGAGCGGCTGGCCGAGCGGGTGGAGGCCGCCGAGATCATCAATTGACGGTCAGCACGTCGGCGAGTTCAGCCGAACGGATGACGGCGGTCAGCCGACGGTGAAGGTGGCGCCGCCCGGGATCTGCCAGGGGCCGCCCTCGGCGCTGATGTTGATGGTGCCGATCACCTGCCCGGAGCCGGGATGCAGCACCACGCTGGTCGGGACCGACGAGACGGTGCCGCTGCACGGTTTGACGGTGCCCGAGCCGGTCTTGCCGGTGGTGACGTTGGTGTAGTCGAAACGCACCGTCTTGCTCGACACCCCGTAGCTGCTGCACTGCGCCCCGCCGGGTGCGCTGAGCTTCACTTCGCCGCGCTCGGACCCGGTGTCGATACGGATGGACGCCGTGTAGAGCCGCCAGTCGCCGAAGCTGTTGGCGACGATTCCGGTGGCCGGGACCTGCTGAACCCCGATCACCGCCGCCTGCGCGGTTCCCGCCGCCATGCCGGCCAGGAGTGTCGCGGTCGCCGCGGCACCTGCCAGGACCGTCACACGGCCCTTCCGAATGATCAATGCCATGACGAACCCTCCGGTCCGGCGGCGGGGTGCCGCCTCGTGACGGGTATATCGCTCCGCCGCAGTGTGTGTTACATCACACCGCACACGGGCGGTCAGGCGCCGGCACGCAGCCTATGCAGGTCTTCGGGAGCGTCGACGTTCGTCAGCCACGCAGGATCGCTGACGCCCACCCGGTAGGTAGTGACGGCCTCGAGCGCGTTGGTCATCAAGACGTCACCCGAATCGAGCTGCGCCTGCAGGGCGGGCAGGGCCCGCACCCGGTAGATGCCGGCCAGCGGATGGTCACGACCTCCGTCGTGCACGATCACCACGTCGGGTGCACTCGTCATCGCCCCCAGCAGCTCGTCGATCAGTTCGGGGGCGAGCAGCGGCATGTCGGTGGCGCACACGAAGGCGGCCGACGCGTCGGCCGCCTTCGCCGCTTTGAGTGCGGCCACGATACCGGCGAGCGGACCCTTGCCGACCTGTTCGTCGGTGATCCAGGTCAGTTCCGGATCGTCGCCGAGCTCGTCGTGGGCCTGTGACGAGGCGGGCGCCGCGATCAGGACGGGTTTGCAGCGCTCCCCGACCGCCTCGGCGATCACCTTCACCATCGGCCGCCCCTCCCAGTCGAGGGAGGCCTTGTCCTGCCCCATGCGGCGCGAGCGTCCACCCGCGAGAACGATTCCGGCCAGTCCGTGCTGCGTCGCCTCAGTCATGTCCGCCATTGTGGTCGAGCCGGCGGCCCGGAGTAGCGGATCGGACGAACCGGGCGGCGCCTGGACCCGATTCCCGGTTCCCTCAATACCCTCCAAAGTTTCGATTGAAACGTTGGAGCAATCCCCTCCCCGGGCGGGCCGGAAATTGTCGTAGGCCTTCGTAAACTAGAAAGTAGTCGAACACCTGTTCTAGTCAGCGAAAAAGGGGGTGTGGGCATGAGTCGGCGACGCAAGGCCTCGCGTACTCCGAAGCGCTGGCGTGATGCCGACCTGACACCCCTGGGCTTGGGACCGGTACCGGCCGGCCTGTCTGATCATGACGCTGATGTGGCAGCGATCAATCAACTGGTCGCGACCACCGAGGGTGAGTCGTATCTGATGTGGCGGCGCCTGAACGCGGTTGCTGACCTCCTCGAACGACGCGCACCGATTGATCCAGCAACCGCCGAGGACTCGGTCGAGTTCACCCGCTTGTGCGACCCGCGTACGAAACTGGCCACCAGTATCGCCACCACCCTGGCGATCAGCACGTACCTGGCCGAGAAACTGGTGACCGAAGGCGAAGCGCTGCGTCATCGCCTCCCACACACCGGGGTGTTGTTGAGGGATGGGATTGTGAGTCCGCGAGCATTCTCCGCCGTGGTGTTCGAAACCACCGCGGTCATCGACCCGGCCCTGATGGTGCAGATCGATCACCGGATCGCCGACGAACTCACTACCTCCGGCATACGCACCGTCACCGCCGTCGCCGACCTCGCCCGCCGGATCGTCGCCGACGTCGACGCCGAAGCAGCCCGCGCCGAACGCGAAGCAGCCAAAAAGAACGCCGGAGTCGTGAGCTATCCGATCCGCGGGGGCATGGCGGTTCTGGAAATCACCGACACCGCAGAACGGATTGCGGTCATGGACGCCGCGATCACCGCCGCAGCTCAAAAGACCGGCGAGACCGACACCCGCAGTAGTGGCCGCCGCCGCGCCAATGCCGCCTACGACCTACTCACCGGAGACGGCACTGGACCTGGCGCGAAGGTCATCGTCAACGTCATCACCGACAGATCCACTCTCGAAGGCGGTGATAAGCCCGGGCACCTCGACGGCCACGGAACCATCTCCGCCGACCACGTCCGGGACATCGCGTCGACGCCCGGCACCGTCGTGCGGCCCCTGGACTTGACCACGCTGGCTGATCACACTGCGCAAGCGGCGGATCCGTACCGGCCGACCGCCCTGCTGGACACAGTGGTGCGCGGCTTGTTCGGAACCTGCACCTGGCCGGGTTGTTCACGCCCCGCCAGCCGCTGCCAGCTCGATCACGTCACCGAATACAACCACCAGAACCCCGACGCGGGTGGTGCGACGTGTTGGTGCAACCTCAACCCCAAATGCGTCTTCCACCACCAGATCAAAACCTTCGCCGACGGCTTCCTCGACGATCAACTCATCGACGCCCACGGCCAGATCTGGACCGAAATCACCACCCCAGAAGGATTCACCACCCGAACCCGGGCACCCAACACCTGGCTACTCCCCGGCCTCGGATTGATTCCCTGCCGGCACGGACCACCGGGACTCCTTTCGACAGGCTCAAGGAGCGTTCAACCCCGCTCCTTGAGCTTGTCGAAAGGAGCCGAACCCACACGCGCCCGCACCCGCACGGAGGCCAAACACGCCTACCGGATGCAGCTGCGTGCCCAGAACCGGCGAGCTCGCTTCGACAGGCTCACCGAGCGGACGAATCAGCTCAACGAGCGAATCGATGAGCAGGCGACGATCCCGGCTTTCGCCGACGACGGGCTACCGCCGTTCTGACCCGACTGGTCAGGCCGACTTCTCGCTGCGCTCACGCGGAGGCTTGCGCGGGACGATGGTCGGCAGCACGTTGTCGCGCACGGTCTCGCCGGTGACGACGACCTTCGCCACATCGGTGCGGCTCGGGATGTCGTACATCACCGGCAGCAGCACCTCCTCCATGATCGCGCGCAGACCACGAGCACCGGTGCCGCGGTGGATCGCCTGGTCGGCGACCGCCTCCAGGGCGTCCTGGGTGAACTCGAGCTCCACGTTGTCCATGTCGAACAGCTTCTTGTACTGCTTGACCAGAGCGTTCTTCGGATCCGACAGGATCGACACGAGAGCGGTCTTGTCCAGATTCGTCACCGAGGCGATCATGGGCAGACGGCCGATGAACTCGGGGATCAGACCGAACTTGATCAGATCCTCGGGCATCACCTCGGCGAAGTGATCGGTGGTGTCGATCTCGTTCTTGCTGGGCACCTCGTTGCCGAAGCCGATACCCCGCTTGCCGACACGCTCGGACACGATCTTCTCCAGGCCCGCGAAGGCTCCGGCCACGATGAACAGCACGTTCGTCGTGTCGATCTGGATGAACTCCTGATGCGGATGCTTGCGGCCGCCCTGCGGCGGAACCGACGCCTGCGTGCCCTCGAGGATCTTCAGGAGCGCCTGCTGCACGCCCTCACCGGACACGTCGCGGGTGATCGACGGGTTCTCGCTCTTGCGGGCGACCTTGTCGACCTCGTCGATGTAGATGATGCCGGTCTCGGCGCGCTTGACGTCGTAGTCGGCGGCCTGGATGAGCTTGAGCAGGATGTTCTCGACGTCCTCACCGACATAGCCGGCCTCGGTCAGCGCCGTGGCGTCGGCGATCGCGAACGGGACGTTCAGCATCTTCGCCAGGGTCTGAGCCAGGTAGGTCTTGCCGCAACCGGTCGGGCCGAGCATCAGGATGTTCGACTTGGCCAGCTCCACGCTCTCGCCGCCGCGAGAGTCCTTCTTCTCGCCGGCCTGGATGCGCTTGTAGTGGTTGTAGACGGCCACCGCCAGGGTGCGCTTCGCCGTGTCCTGCCCGACCACATAGGTGTCCAGGAACTCGCGGATCTCGGCGGGCTTGGGCAGCTCGTCGAGCTTCACATCACCGCTGGTCTCGGCCAGCTCCTCTTCGATGATCTCGTTGCAGAGGTCGATGCACTCGTCGCAGATGTAGACACCGGGACCGGCGATCAGCTTCTTGACCTGCTTCTGGCTCTTTCCGCAGAACGAGCATTTGAGCAGGTCACCGCCGTCTCCGATACGTGCCATGTGCTCTGCACCCACTTCCTGGTCTGCGCGTACCACCAACGGTACTCGCGCTTGAGGCCCTGCACACGCTTTGCCACGCGTGTGGTCAGAGGGCTGAGAACTCCGAGATTACGGGGCGGACACGCCGTCGCGCGGCTGCGCGCACGGCGTGTCCGAAACCCTTCGCCTGAACCGCCGGATCAGGACTTGCGTGCCGACTTCTTCCGGTATTCGAAGACCTCGTCGACGATGCCGTACTCCTTGGCCTCCTGGGCCGACAGGATGTTGTCACGGTCGGTGTCCTTGCGGATCTTCTCCGGATCCTGGCCGGTGTGCCTGGCGAGGATCTCGTCGAGGCGCTGGCGGATGCGCTCGATCTCGGCCGCCTGGATCTCCAGATCGGACACCTGGCCCTGGAAGGCTCCGCCGGTGCGGGGCTGGTGGATCAGCACGGTCGCGTTCGGCAGTGCGGCGCGCTTACCTGGGGTTCCGCCGGCCAGCAGGATCGCCGCCGCCGATGCCGCCTCACCGAGGCACACGGTCACGATGTCGCAGTGCACGTACTGCATGGTGTCGTAGATCGCGAGCATGTCGGGCACGCTGCCGCCGGGCGAGTTGATGTACATGGTGATGTCACGGTCGGGATCCTGGCTCTCCAGGACCAGCAGCTGCGCCATGATGTCGTTCGCCGACGTCTGGTCGATCTGGGTGCCGACGAAGACGATCCGCTCCTCGTAGAGCTTGGCGTACGGGTCGTACTGCCGCTGCCCGTTCGGCGTGTTCTCGATGAACTGCGGCAGGATGTAGCGCGCCTCGATCTGGCTCAGCGCCAGGGCCGAGTCCGGGATGCCGGCACGCACGTCCGCCGGGAGTTCTGCGTAATGGTCGATGTTCATGGGTTCTCCGATGAGTTGTCTATGGCGGGCGGGGCCGGGATCAGGCGCCGGTCTTGGCGACGCTGGTCACCACGTGATCGACGATTCCGTAGTCCTTCGCCTGGTCGGCGGTGAACCACTTGTCGCGATCGGCGTCGGCCTCGATCTTCTCCAGCGGCTGCCCGGTGAACTCGCTGTTGAGGCGGTTCATCTCCTTCTTGGTGGAGGCGAACTGCTCGGCCTGGATGGCGATGTCGGCCGCGGTGCCGCCGATGCCCGCCGACGGCTGGTGCATCATGATCCGCGCGTGCGGCAGAGCGTGCCGCTTGCCCTTGGCGCCGGCGGCGAGCAGGAACTGGCCCATCGAAGCGGCCATACCCATCGCATAGGTGGCGACGTCGCACGGCGCGAGCTGCATGGTGTCGAAGATGGCCATGCCGGCGGTGACGCTGCCACCCGGCGAGTTGATGTACAGGTTGATGTCGCGTTCCGGATCCTCCGCGGCGAGCAGCAGGATCTGCGCGCAGAGACGGTTCGCGATCTCGTCGTCCACCTGGGTGCCGAGGAAGATGATCCGGTTCTGCAGCAGCCGCTCGAAGACCGAATCGGTCAGGTTGAGTCCGGCGACGCCCGACGCCATGGTGGGCGTGCTCAGAGCGGGCGGGGTGTAGAGAGTGCTCACTGTTTCGATGTCCCTATCTGTTCGATGGGCCCGTCGTCGTGCGGCGGGTCCCCGGCGCGAATCTTCCGCGAAGCTGTCACCGACATTAATCAAAATCCGGTCCCCGGGTGTTCCCCACACGCGGGGTATTCGCTGACAGCGGAAACCTTTCTCGGCCCGGCCGCGCACCCGCGGATGCGACGACGGCCGGGACCGGTGTTCCGGTCCCGGCCGTCGTGGCCGTCACGGTGCTGGTCGCACCCTGCGAACGCCTATTCGGCGTCCTTCTTCGGGGCGGCCTTCTTGGCCGGAGCCTTCTTGGCGGCCGTCTTGGTGGCGGCCTTCTTGGCTGGAGCCTTCTTGGCGGCCGTCTTCTTGGCGGCGGTCTTCTTGGCCGGAGCGGTCTTCTTCGCCGGCTCGTCGCCCGCCTCCGCGTCGTCGTCACCGAAGAACTCGCTGGTGTCGATGGCGGCACCCGTGGTGTCGGTGACGTCGGCGCCCAGGATCGCGGTCGCGAGCGCCTTGTTGCGGCGGACGTCGGCGTACAGCGCACCGATCTGGTTGGCGTTCTGCAGCTGCTGGATGAACTCCTGCGGCGGCATGCCGTAGCGCTGAGCCTGCATGACGATGTGCTGGGTCAGCTCCTCCTGGCTGACCTCGGTGTCGTCGGCATCCGCGATCGCGTCCAGCAGCAGCTGGGTGCGGACCGACTTCTCGGCCTCGGCCTTCGACTCGGACTCCCACTCGTCGCGGGTCTTGCCCTGCGCCTCGAGGAAACGATCGATCTGGGTGTCGTCGTGACCGAGGGCGTGGACGAGCTGGTGCTGGGTGGCCTCGACCTCGTCGGCGACGACCTGCTCGGGCAGCGGGAAATCGGCCTGTTCGATGAGTGCGTCGAGCACGGCGTCGCGGATGGCGCCGGCCTGCTCGTACTTCTTCGAGTCGGCCACGCGCTGCGAGACGTCGCCGCGCAGTTCGTCGACGGTGTCGAACTCGCTGGCGAGCTGGGCGAAGTCGTCGTCGAGCTCGGGCAGCTCGCGCTCCTTGACCGCGGTGACGGTGACGGTGACCTTCGCATCCTCACCGGCGTGGTCGCCGGCGATCAGCGTGGTGGTGAAGTCGGCCGACTCACCGCTCTTCAGGCCGACGACGGCGTCGTCGAGGCCGTCGATCAGGTCGCCGTTGCCGACCTCGTGGGACAGCCCCTCGGTGGTGGCGTCGTCGACCGGCTTGCCGTCGACGGTGGCAGACAGGTCGAGGGTGACGAAGTCGCCCTTCTTGGCACCGCGGTCGACGGCGACGAGGGTGCCGAAGCGCTGGCGCAACGCGTCGAGCTGCTCGTCGACATCCGAGTCGGCGACCTCGATCGGGTCGACCGAGACGGAGACCTTCGAGTAGTCCGGCAGGGTGATGTCCGGCCGCACGTCGACGGCCGCGGTGAAGGTGACGGGCTGGCCGTGGACCAGGTCGCCGACCTCGATCTCGGGCTGGCTGATGGCCTTCACGTCGGCCTCGGTGACGGCCTGCGAGTACTTGGCGGGCAGGGCGTCGTTGACGACCTGCTGCAGGACCGCGTCACGGCCGACGCGGGCCTCGATGATCTTGGCGGGCACGTGACCCGGGCGGAAGCCCGGGACGCGGATCTGCTGAGACAGCTGCTGGTAGGCGCGATCGAAATCGCCGGAGAGCTCCTCGAACGGGATCTCGACATTCAGCTTGACTCGGGTCGGGCTCAGCTGCTCGACAGTGCTCTTCACGACGTAGTGCTCCTTAGTTACGTACTTCGGTCTTCAGTGGCGGCCGGATCGTCGTCCCGTGTTCCGCCGGTCAGTCGGGATGACAGGATTCGAACCTGCGACCCTCCGCTCCCAAAGCGGATGCGCTACCAAGCTGCGCCACATCCCGGAAGCGACCTGTTCGCGCCGGCCGGAGCCGGCGCCGATTCGCAAGTCACGACCGACTGCACATAGTACGGGTCACCTGCGGCGCGACACGAACCCGGGCACGGTTTTGAGGTGGCGGGCACACCTGCCGTAGAGTCGTCCCCGCACGAGAAGAGAAGCCTCTTCGAACGCACGCGGGTGTAGCTCAATGGTAGAGCCCCAGTCTTCCAAACTGGCCACGCGGGTTCGATTCCCGTCACCCGCTCGCGGAGCGCATGAGCCGCGATGTCCCGTTCGGGAGCATCGCGGCTCATGTCGTCTTCTCAGTGATCTAGTTCATAACTCCATGTCACCTGCGGTCGGCCCCGAACGAATCGAGCGCTCACCTGCCCGTTTCCGGCGAAACGGTGAGCGCGGATCGCACCGGTACACCGCGACGCGACGCGCGAACCGCTTGGTGAATGGGCAACGGTTATGTAACGATGAGTTCCATGCGTCTCGGGGGACGCAGTCCATGACCACGAACGAAGGTTTTGACCACAGTGTTTTCAGCCAAGTCTTCGAGCCGACGTAAGAGCTTGACCGTCAAGGCAGTCGCTGTCGCCGCAGGCGCAGCGTCCCTGGCCGTGGCGGCTCCGGCAGTCGCCGACGCGAGCCCGGCCGCCAAGGTCACCGTGTTCCCCGGCGGACCCACCCTCGACGTTCCGGCCGTTCCCGAGCTCCCGAACATCGAGATCCCGGGCGTGCCGAAGCCGACCACTCCCAAGAAGTCGAAGCCGAAGGCCACCAAGGAGGCCCCGGCTGTTCCGGCCGCTCCCAACGTGAGCACCCGCACCGGCTACATCGGCCTGGCGCTGGACTCGACCCACACCCTGTACTGGTACAAGGACGGTCAGTTCATCAAGTCGATGCCGACCTCGATGGGCAGCAACGAGCACCCGACTCCGAACGGTGTCTTCCACACCATGGAGAAGTACCGCGACATGTACATGGACAGCTCCACGTACGGTGTCCCGGTCGACTCCCCGGAGGGCTACCGCACCTACGTCGAGTACGCCACCCGCCTGACCAACGACGGCATCTTCATCCATGCCGCTCCCTGGTCGGTCGCTCAGCAGGGCGTCACCAACGTCAGCCACGGCTGCCTGAACGTCAGCACCGAGAACGGCAAGTGGGTGTACGACAACATCGGTCGCGGCACACCGGTCGTGATCCGCGGCACCGTCGGCGGCCACGCCTCGAGCTAGGCTCCGACGCAAGACCCAGAGTGGCCCCTCCCGTTCGCGGGAGGGGCCACTCTTCGCATCGGGGCCGTCGTGCGAGGGGGTCAGGCGGCGCCCGGAAGATGGGCCGGCGGATGCGCCGGTGGATGCGGCAACGCGGTGAACGGCTCGTCGTGCAGCCCGAGGGTGGCCTGCACCTGCAGCCAGTGCGCGAGGTCTTCGCAGCCGGTCACGTCCGGATCGGTGAGCGGCGCATGCCCGTACGGTTCGCTGGCGTACGAGACGTGACGCCCGCCGAGCGGGTTCCGGATCATGCCGAGTCCGCGGGGCAGCCAGCCGCCCGCCTCGCGGGCGGCGGTCAGCAGACGGTGCACGTCGCGCCGCCACTGCTGCGGCGCGATCCGGGTCGACGTCGCGTTCTGCGTGGCCGCACCGAACGCGCGGGCCGCCGCATCGGACAGCCATTCGGGGAGATGGCGCGCCGACAGGGTGCCGGTCAGGTCGGCGAGGTCCCGGATCAGCGAGTCGGGGCTCGCGTTGCAGATGACGTCGTCGGGGGTTCCCACCCAGTAGGCGGGGACGTCTTCCGGGATCGCCGGTCCGGGTCCGGCCACTCCCCAGCCGTCGCAGCCCGGGACCACACCGGGCGGCTGGTGGGGATCGGCCACGAAGCCGACGGCCGCGATCCGCGAGCGCAGTCGTTCCGCGGACGGGTGCGACAGCAGGGTGCGGATGACCACGGCACCCTGCGAATAGCCGATCAGCATGACGGGGTGCTCACCGGAACCGGAGGCGGCGTCGATGGCGGCGGACAGGTTCGCGACACCGCGAGCCACCGACAGGCGGTAGCAGTCGGCGTCCCGGCCGCTGACGGGACCGTAGGAGGCCGGATAGGGCACCCAGCGGGCCGTGAACCGGTCGTCGAGGGCGTCGGTGACCGAGGAGAGCATGCCGCTCACCGTCGTGCGGGTGTCGTCGGGGTACGACTCCCCCGTTCCGCCGACGGCGAGAACGGTGATCTCTCGCGTGTTCATGTGTCCTACAGTGCCGACGGCTCCTGGGATCAGCCTGAGTCGCGCACTGAGGGATTTCTGAGAATCGCGGCTTCTGCCAGTGGGTCCTTCTGAGGATCGGACCCTTCGGGCGCCCGGGTCAGTGCTGACAGGCCGGGCACCAGAACAGGTTGCGGCCTTCCAGTTCACGCCCGGCGATCGGCCCGCCGCAACGCCGGCACGCCTCACCCGTCCGCCGGTACACGTAGGTGCGCGGCCGGTCGGCGGCGTAGGCGGGGGCACCGTGGTCGTCCTCGGGCCGCACGACGTGGATCGTGCCGCGGCGCACCCCGATCGGCATCAGCTCGACGAGGTCGTTCCACATCGCGTCGTATTCGTCGCGGGTGATGGTGGTGCCCGGCCGCAGCGGGTCGATGCCGTTACGGAACAGGACTTCGGCCCGGTAGATGTTGCCGACGCCGGCGATCACCTTCTGGTCCATCAGCAGAGACCCGACCGGGCGGCGGGACCGGTGGAGCCGTTCCCAGCCGGCGGCCGGGTCCGCGTCACCGCGCAGTGGATCGGGCCCCAGCCGCGCCACCAGGTCGTTCAGACCCTCCGGCGTGATCAGTTCGCACGTGTTCGGGCCCCGCAGGTCGGTGCCGTCGGCGTCGCCGACGATCCGCAGCCGTACCTGTCCGGTGGGCGGATCCATCGGTACCGGCGATTCGGTGAAGAACCCGTAGATGCCCAGGTGGATGTGGACCATCCGGCGGGGATCACGCCGCGGATCGCCGTCGTCGTAGAAGTGGACGAGGTGCTTGCCCCACGCCTCGGCGCGGCGGAACACGAGTCCGTCGAGGAGGGCCGCTTCGTCGCTGAATCGTCCCTGCGGGCTGCTGACGCGCACCCGCTGCCGGCCGAACAGCCGTGACTGCCGCCGCGCGAGACGGTGCAGTGCATGCCCTTCGGGCACGGCTCAGGACTCGGGGAGCTCGATCTTGCCGGTGTCCTCGTACTCGCTGAGGAGGTCGATCCGGCGCTGGTGACGCGGCTCCTCCGACCACGGGGTGGTGACGAAGGCGTCGACGATGGCCAGCGCCTCCTCCGTGGTGTGCATACGCCCACCGATCCCGAGCAGCTGCGCGTTGTTGTGCTGACGGGCGAGCTGCGCGGTCTCCACGCTCCAGCCCAGGGCGCAGCGGGCGCCCTTCACCTTGTTCGCGGCGATCTGCTCGCCGTTGCCGCTGCCGCCGAGCACGAAACCGAGGCTGCCCGGGTCGGCGACCACACGCTGCGCGGCCTCGATGCAGAACGGCGGGTAGTCGTCCTGCGCGTCGTAGGTGTGCGCACCGCAATCGATCACTTCGTGACCGGCGGCACGCAGATGTTCCGCGATCTCATTCTTGCGTTCGAATCCGGCATGGTCGGCACCCAGGTAAATCCGCATGACGGTCACTATAGATTGGAGGGGTGGACAGCCACGCGCCCATCCCCTCAGTTCCCGGCATCGACGACCCCGCGGTCCCGACGCCTCCCTCCGACGACCCCGGCCCCGGTGCCGTCTGGTTGCCGCCGGCACGTTTCGCCGGACCGCCGCAACGTCATCCGTGGGAGATCCCGATGCTGGTGATCGTCGCCCTCATCAGCGTCCTCGCCTACCTCGCCTGCGTGGTGTTCGTGGTGCTCGGCGACATCAGCGACTACGCCCTCCTGGCGTTGCTGCTGCCGTTGATCGTGTTCGCCTCCCGCGGACTCATGTACGCCTCGCAGCGCGTCAACGGCGTGCAGATGTCGCCCACCCAGTTCCCGGAGGGCTACCGGATCCTGGTCGAGACAGCGGCGCGCTACGGCCTCGAGTACATCCCGGACGCCTACGTGGTGACCGGCAACGGCCAGATCAACGCGTTCGCGTCCGGGCACGGCTTCCGCCGCTTCATCGTCGTGTACTCGGACCTGTTCGAGATCGGCGGCAAGGCCCGCAGCCCGGAAGCACTCAAGTTCATCATCGGCCACGAGGTGGGCCACATCGCCGCCGGACACGTGTCCTACTGGCGGCAGCTGGTGACGAGCACGGCCATGTCGATCCCGATCCTCGGATCCACGCTGTCGCGCGCCCAGGAGTACACCGCCGACAACCACGGCTACTACTCGTGCCCGGCCGGTGCGCCGCCCGCGATGGGGGTCCTGGCCGCCGGCAAGTACATGCTCGGGGCCGTCAACTTCGACGAGTTCGCCGACCGCGCGACGCATGAACGCGGCTTCTTCGTCACCGTCGTCAACGCCCTGGCCTCGCATCCGGTGCTGACCTGGCGGGCCGCCGCCCTGCGGGACCGCACCCGGGCCGGCGCCATGCTGCTGCGCCCGAAGCAGGTGACCCGCGGCACCGGCAGCGGCAACGCCGTGGTGATCCCGACTCCCCCGCCGCCCACCAGTGTGCCGCCGGGAAGCCTGCCGAACGGGCTCGGCGAGCCGCCGTCGTTCTAGTCGAACTGCGGATCCTCGTCGCGGGAGCGCTTGAGTTCGAAGAAGTGCGGGTAGCCGGCGAGGGCCACCACGCCGTCCCACACGGTGCCGGCGTCGTCGCCGCGCGGAATCCGGGACAGGACCGGGCCGAAGAACGCGACGTCGTTGACGTGGATGGTCGGGGTGCCGACGTCGTCGCCCACCTTGTCCATGCCCTCGTGATGGCTGGTCCGGATCGCCTCATCGAATTCGGTCGACGTCGCCGCAGCGGCGAGATCGGGTTCGAGCCCGGCCTTCTCCAGCGCGGTCGCGATCATCGAGGGCAGGTCCTCGTTGCCGTTGTCGTGCAGTTCGGTGCCCATCGCCGTGTACAGGCCGGCGAGCACCTGGTCGCCGTGGCGTGCCTGGGCGGCCGCCAGCACACGCACCGGTTGCATGGCGTCCTTCAGATGTTCTCGGTAGGCGTCCGGGATGTCTTTGCCCTCGTTGAGGACGGCCAGACTCATGATGTGGAAGTTCACGTCGATCGGACGGACCTTCTCGGCTTCCAGGATCCAGCGCGAGGTGATCCAGCACCACGGGCACAGCGGGTCGAACCAGAAATCAACACGATCAGCCATGCCCTCCATTCAACCACCGTTCGCGGGGCGACGATCTACCCTGGAATCAGGTCGGACAGACGTTTTAAAGGGAGGAAACGTCATGAAACGCCACACCACTCTCGCCGCGGTCGGTGCCGTCGCCGCCGCGACCGCCGTCACCGCGTCGATGCTCGCCGCGCCGAACGCGTCGGCGGGTCCCATCACGCAGATCCCGGCGGTCGGGTTCCAGGTCAGCGGCCTGGTGATTCCCGGTGCCGCCGTCGTCAACGTGTTCGCCACCCCGCTCGGGAAGGGCAAGACACGATTCTCCGCGCCGCTCGACCCCGGCACCTGCGCGTCGTCGGCCGGTGGCGCCCTGGTTCACATCGACTACGTCAACACCGGTTCGGGCCGGCGCGGCGGCGTCACCGTGAACCCGTGCCCCAACATCCGGGTCGGCTCCGCGACGGCGACCGCCACGACCGGCGCCGGTCAGGTGGTGACCACCTCCTTCATCCAGGGCAGCGGCTACAAGCCGAACGCGGGTCAGCCGTCGCTGCCGGGTGTGGGCACCTTCACGGCGCGCTGACGCTGCCACGTCACTACAGTCGTCGGTGTGACTGCACCGAATCTGACGCGTGCCGCCGCCATCGAGCGCGCCGCACTGCTTGACGTCCGCAACTACCGCATCGACCTCGACCTCACCACCGGTGGGGACACGTTCCGGTCGACGACGACGGTGACGTTCACCGCGACGCCCGGCGCGAGCACGTTCATCGAACTGGTGGCGCCGACTCTCGTCTCGGCGACCCTGAACGGGACCGAGCTGGACGTCAGCGGCTTCGACGAGTCGACGGGTCTGACGCTGCCCGGGTTGGCGGCGCAGAACGAGTTGACCGTGGTCGCCGACTGCGCGTACTCGAACACGGGTGAGGGACTGCACCGGTTCGTCGACCCGGCGGACGGCAACGTCTACCTGTACAGCCAGTTCGAGACCGCCGACGCCAAGCGCATGTTCGCGTGCTTCGACCAGCCGGACCTCAAGGCCACCTATTCGGTGACGGTGACCGCCCCCGAGGACTGGAAGGTCGTGTCGAACGGCGCGCCCACCGGGACGAGCGCCGGACCGAACGGGTCGGTGGTGCACGAGTTCGCGACGACCGAACCGATGAGCACCTATCTGGTGGCGCTGATCGCCGGAGCGTACGCCACCTGGTCCGACGAGTACACCGACGAGCACGGCACCATCCCGTTGGGCCTGTACTGCCGCGCCTCGCTGGCCGAGTTCATGGATGCCGACCGCCTGTTCACCGAGACCAAGCAGGGCTTCGGCTTCTACCACCGCACGTTCGGCGTCCCGTACGCGTTCGGCAAGTACGACCAGCTGTTCGTGCCCGAGTTCAATGCCGGAGCGATGGAGAACGCGGGCGCCGTCACGTTCCTCGAGGACTACGTCTTCCGGTCCCGGGTGACCCGCTACCTCTACGAACGGCGCGCGGAGACGGTGCTGCACGAGATGGCGCACATGTGGTTCGGCGATCTGGTCACCATGCGCTGGTGGGACGATCTGTGGCTCAACGAGTCGTTCGCGACGTTCGCGTCGGTGCTCGCGCAGGTGGAGGCCACCGAGTACACGAATGCGTGGACGACCTTCGCGAACGTGGAGAAGTCGTGGGCGTACCGGCAGGATCAGCTGCCGTCGACCCACCCGGTGGCGGCGGACATCCCCGACATCGCCGCGGTGGAGGTCAACTTCGACGGCATCACGTATGCGAAGGGCGCCTCCGTCCTCAAGCAGCTGGTGGCCTACGTCGGCCTGGATCCGTTCCTGACGGGTCTGCGCGAGTACTTCACCGAGCACCGCTTCGGCAACGCCACGTTCGCCGACCTGGTGGGTGCGCTGGAGAAGGCGTCCGGCCGCGACTTGAGCGGTTGGGGCGACCAGTGGCTCAAGACGACCGGCATCAACGTGATGCGGCCGGACTTCACCGTCGGCGACGACGGCGCCTTCACCTCGTTCACCGTGGTGCAGGAGGGTGCCGAGCCGGGTGCCGGCGAGACCCGCGTGCATCGGATGAAGATCGGTGTCTACGACGATCAGTGCGGCAAGCTGGTGCGCGCCCACAGCGTCGAGATCGATGTGGAGGGCGAACGCACCGAGGTGCCCGAGCTGGTCGGTGTCGATCGCGGCGCGCTGGTGCTGCTCAACGACGACGATCTGACGTACGCGTCGATCCGGCTGGATCCGGAGTCGCTCGCCACCGCCACCACCCGGATCGCGGACATCACCGATTCGATGCCGCGCACCCTGGTGTGGTCGGCCGCATGGGAGATGACCCGGCAGGGCGAGATGCGTGCCCGCGACTTCGTCGCGCTGGTCTCGGCCGGGATCGGTGCCGAGACCGAGGTCGGTGTGGTGCAGCGGGTGCTGCTGCAGGCCACGACCGCCTTGGAGAGCTACGCCGACCCGGAGTGGGCGGACCGGACCGGCTGGCCGCAGTTCTCGGCGCGTCTGCTGGACCTGGCGCGTGGTGCGCAGGCCGGTTCCGATCATCAGCTGGCATTCCTGAACGCCCTGCTGGGCGGGGTGATCACCACCGACCAGCACGCGATCTTCCAGTCACTGCTCAGCGGTGACGATCCGGCGAGCGCCGGACTGCCGGGACTGACGGTGGACACCGAGTTCCGCTGGCGTCTGGTGAAGGCGCTGGCGTCCGCCGGCGCGATCGATTCGGAGGACGCCGCCTCGACCCCGGTGATCGACGCCGAGGCCGAACGCGACAACACCGCGGCCGGCGCGCGGCACGCCGTCGCCGCCCGCGGGGCCCGCCCGCTGGCCGCCGCCAAGGAGCAGGCGTGGACCGCGGCCTTCGATGACGACTCGATCGCCAACGTGACGGTCCGGTCGATGGTCGAGGGCATCGTCCGGCCGGGCCAGGGAGCGCTGCTCGCGCCGTACACCCAGCGCTACTTCGATCAGGTGGGCGAGCTGTGGGCCCGCCGGTCCAGCGAGGTCGCGCAGACCGTGGTGATCGGTCTGTACCCCGGCTGGGAGATCAGCGAGGCCGGCCTGGCCGCCGCCGACGCATTCCTCGCCGGCGGGGACGTTCCGCCGGCGCTCGCCCGGCTGATCTCCGAGGGCCGGGACGGCGTCGCACGGTCGCTGCGCAACCGGACGGCCGACGCACAGGAATGATAATTCAGGGGCGGGCGACCGCGGTGGCCATCACGCGCAGGGCGGAGACCAGGCCGTCGACTAGCTGATTCTGCTTGAAGGAGCTCAGTGCGGCCGAGACGCCCAGTTCGGCGATGCGGTCGTTGACGCGGCCGGCGACCTGCGAACCGGACACCACAGCGATGTCCTTGCTGTTCGGCGACACGGCGATCAGCGCGGCGTGGGCGGGCTCGGGGGCCGCGGCCAGCACGTCGCGGGCGCCGGCGACGGCGTCCTTGCCGAGGTCACCGATGTACACCGAGAAACGCACGTCGGCCAGGTTGCTGGCGTCACGGAGCGCATCGTCGAGGGCGATCAGGTCCTCGCGGCTGAACGGAGGCGTGTCGAAACCCTCGCCGGGGAACAGTGCGCTCGAGATGCGGCCGCTGGCGGTGACGGCCGAGCCGAGAGGCAGACCGGAGGCACCGTCGACGCCGGTCAGGCCGCGGACGCCGGTGCTCTGCGAGATCTCACCATGTGCCATGTGCGGCACCTCCTTCGGTGTCGCTCGGCTCGAAGTGGCGAGCCAGAGCCATCGGTTCGATGTCGGTGGCGCTGAACAGCACCGGAGCGCGGTCCCACTGCTGGTCGAGGGTGTACTCGTCGTTCTTCGGACGCTTCACGCCCGACGAGAAGAACATCGACAGCACGCAACCCAGGACCGTGAGGACACACAGGACCGTTACGACAATGCCGACGGGGACAATCAAGCTCTCCACGTCTCGCCCTTTCCGCGCGCGGCTCACCGGTCTGCGAGCCGTCGTTACGCGTTCTAATCTAACCCACTGATCGGCCCGGTGTGCACGCAGGTCCGACAGCGCGTCGTACTTCGATGGACGGTGTCCGGTCGGCGCCGCTCGGCAACCGGCGATCCAATGGGATACTGCGATCATGAGCACGTTCTACGAGCAGGTCGGCGGCGAATCGACGTTCCGCGCGATCACTGAACGCTTCTACGCCGAGGTCGCCGAGGACGACCTTCTGCGGCCGATGTATCCGGAGGAGGATCTGGGTCCGGCCGAGCGGCGGCTGCGCCTCTTCCTGGAGCAGTACTGGGGCGGCCCGCACACCTATTCCGACGAGCGCGGACATCCGCGTCTGCGCATGCGTCACATCCCGTACAAGATCGGTCCGCTCGAGCGTGACGCCTGGCTCCGGTGCATGGACATCGCGGTCGCCTCGGTCCCGTCCAGCGTTCTGGACGACGAGCATCGGGCACAGCTGAATCAGTACCTGCACGCCGCCGCGAACTCTTTGATGAACAGTCCGGTGTGACAGAATCTCCCCTCGTGAGGGGAGAAGACGTGAACGAGTGGTGGCGGGACGCCGTCGTCTACCAGATCTATCCGCGATCGTTCTCGGACGAGAACGGCGACGGGGTGGGCGATCTGGCCGGCGTCATCGACAAGCTGGGCTATCTGGAGTTGCTGGGGGTCGATGCGATCTGGCTGTCGCCGATCATGCGCTCCCCGATGGCCGATCACGGCTACGACGTCTCCGATCCGCGTGACATCGACTCGCTGTTCGGCGATCTCGCGACGTTCGACGAATTGATCGAGGAGGCGCACGCCCGCGACCTCCGGGTCACCATGGATCTGGTGCCCAACCACACCAGCAACCAGCACGCCTGGTTCTCGGCGGCGCTGGCGGCGGGACCGGGCAGCCCCGAGCGGGATCGATACATCTTCCGTCCGGGCCTGGGCGAGGACGGCAAGCTGCCCCCGAACAACTGGACCAGCGTGTTCGGCGGTTCCGCCTGGTCGCAAATCCGGGAGGCCGACGGCTCGCCCGGCGAGTGGTATCTGCATCTCTTCGCCCCCGAGCAGCCGGACCTCAACTGGGACAACCCCGAGGTGATGGCCGATCTGGAGACGACACTGCGGTTCTGGCTGGACCGCGGGGTGGACGGCTTCCGCATCGACGTCTCGCACGGCATGGCGAAGGCCCCCGGGCTGCCCGACATGACCACGCCGGCGGTGATCCTCAAACACGAGGACGACGATCCGCGGTTCAACAACGAAGGCGTGCACGAGATCCATCGCCGGATCCGCGCCGTGATGGACGAATATCCGGGCACCGCGAACGTCGGCGAGGTCTGGGTGAACGCGAACGAGGAGTTCGCCAAATACGTCCGCCCGGACGAACTGCATTCGGGCTTCAACTTCCGGTTGGCCAGTGTCGACTTCGATCCGTCGGCGATCCGGGAGGCGATCGACGAGTCGATCGCCGCGGTCAAGACCGTGAACGCCACCCCGACCTGGACGCTGTCGAACCACGACGTGGAACGCGAGGTGACCCGCTACATGCCGGCCGCCGCCCCGGACGGCGTCACCGATCCGGACGAGGTGGCCCGCTTCCGTCTCGGCGTCGGCATGGCGCGGGCCCGGGCGATGGCGCTCGTGGAGCTGGCCTTGCCGGGCACCGTCTTCATCTACAACGGCGCCGAGCTCGGTCTCCCGAACGTCGACCTGCCGGATGAGGTGCTGCAGGACCCGGTGTGGCGTCGTTCCGGTCGCACGCAGCGCGGCCGCGACGGGTGCCGAGTGCCGATCCCGTGGGAGGGCGACGAGCCGCCGTACGGGTTCAGCACCAACCCGAAGACCTGGCTTCCCATGCCGAACGGCTGGGCGGGACTGTCGGTGGAGGCCCAGCTCGAGGACCTCTACTCGACGCTGTCGCTGTACCGGCAGGCCATCGAACTGCGGCAGACGCGTCCCGAGTTCGCCGGCGACGTCGCCTGGTACGACGACGCCCCCGACGGCTGCATCGCGTTCCGTCGCACCGGCGGGCCCGAGGGCGCCGGCCTGATCTGCGCGCTCAACACCAACGACACCCCGGTGCCGTTCCCGCCCGGGCAGATCCTGCTGGTGAGTCTGCCGCTGGTGGACGGCATGCTGGCGCCGAACTCGGCCGCCTGGCTGATCGGCTGACCCCGAACCGCCACGCCCCCTAGGACACGAACACGGTCAGGGCCGCACCGCGCTGATAGACCGAGCCGTAGCGGGCGTCGATCCGGATCCAGGAGGCGTTACGGCGCACCCGGACCGGTTCGGCCGGGTCGATCGCGTCGATCGATGAGTCCTCGGTGATCTCGTGGCCGTGCGCGTCGCGCACGAAGCCCATGGCGGTCAGGGCGAACACGGCGCGCATGCTGATCGCGGCACTGTCCGTTCCGTCATCGGTCGACACCTCCAGCACGTTCTGGTCGAGCAGCGAGTGGGCCGGACCGAGCGCTCCGGAGTCGTCGCGCGCCACCTGCGCTCCCTTACGGCTCAGGGCGATCACCTCGCGGGCCGGAACGTCGTCGAGATGGGTGAAGCCGCTCGAACCGGGCAGTGCCCCCTGCCAGGCCGCCGGCAGCGCGAAGCCGACATCCACCGGTTCGTCGCCCGCCGCCAGTGACGCCTGGGTGGTCGCGACGTCGCACACGACGTCCGTCGGTTCGCACGAACCGAAGACCGATCGGGTGGCGAGCACGTCGAATCCGGTCCGCACCCACAGCCCGATGCTGCCGTCGGGACGCTGTTTGACCCGGATGACGCCGGAGTCGTCGACGCGGGAGGCGCGTGCCAGGAAGGCACCGGCGTCCGCCCGGTCGTCGGCGGTGGCGAGTGCCAGTCCCCGGACCTCGACGGTCACTCCCGCACGCGCTTCGGACCGTCGACCCGGAGGAACGACTCCAGGTACTCCTTCTCCTCCGGCGGCATGCGGCGCGGCCGTTGCGTGTCGATGTCGAAGGACACGAGCTGGGTGCTGGCCACCACGGCCGGCTTGGAGTCCGGGTCGGCACCACTGGGGCGCACCTCGTAGCCGACGGTGAAGTCGCAGGCCCGAACCCGCTCGGTGAACATGGTGACCTGGATCGGCGACTCGTCGTGCCGCACCTGACCCTGGTACTTCACGTGAAGGTCCGCCACCAGGCAGCCCTCCCGCATGCCCGCCGTGGGCTTGTCGTCGTAGAACAGCCAGGGGATGCGCGCCTCTTCGAGGAGCGTGACCATGCGGGCGTGGTTGACGTGCTGGAAGACGTCCATGTCCGACCAGCGGACCGGTACCTCGACAACGTAGCCGCGGTCGGTGCGATGACCGCCGCCGGAGAAGAGTCGGCGATCCGCGTCGGAGTTCGTCACATCGGTCATAGGACAACCCTACGCAACGCTCCGACCGCCACCGTCAGTGCGGCGAGGTCCGGTTCACCGTCACCGGCCACCTCGTCGAGGAGCTCTTCGGCCCGTTTGAGGGCCACCCCGCGTGAGGACACCCAGTCGGCGATCATCTCGACGGCGGTCTCCCCCGGCATCGACGCCTGCAGGATCGCGAGGGTCAGTGCCCGGGTCAGATCGTAGAGGTCGCCGCGGAGCAGGGTGCGGGCCTGCCGCGGCCAGTGACCGGCGGTGTCGAGGTCGTCGACGGCGGTGAGCAGCTCGTCGATGCGGAAGTGTTCGAGGACCGCGAACGTCAGGTCGCCGACCTGCAGCGGGTCGCGCTCGGTGATCTCGGCGATGTCGACGATGTCCAGCAGCGGCACCTCGTGGGGCACGCGGGCGAGCGTCTGTGCGAGGTCGGTGGGGACGCCCCGGGCGCGGAGACCGTCGGCGGTGGCCGCCATCTGTCCGGCGACCCTCGGCCGCGCCCAGCTGTCGATGGAGTCGCCGAGTTCGCGGGCCGTCCGGTAGCGGCGGACCTCGGCGGCCACCGCCAGCGGCTGGGGCCGGTTGTGCAGGAACCAGGCCGACGCCCCGGCGTAGAGACCCCGCACCGTGATCGTCATGGCGTCGACGGTCGCCACCGGCACGGAGGTGTCGCGGATCCTCTCGATCAGCGCCGACAGTCCGAAAGCGCCGTCGGCGGCCATGGTGGCGCGCACCGCGTCCTCGGTGCCGGCGGAGGCCGATTCGGTGGTGCGGAACAGGTGTGTGGTGCCGGCGTCGTCGACGATCCGGTTGACCAGCACGGTGGCGACGATCTCCGGCCGCAGACGCAGCGCGGTCATGCCGTCGGCGAACCGGTCGCGCAGCGGCTGCGGAAAGTAGTCGACGACCATCGGGTCGAAGTATTCGTTGGCGAGCAGTCCGGTGGCGAGCAGGTCGCTCTTGGTGAGGAGTTTGACGTGCGCCATCACCGTGGCCAGTTCGGGACTGGTGAGGCCGCGGCCGGTGGAGTCGGCGCGATCACGCAGCTCGTCGGCGGTCGGCAGGGCGTCGAGCGCGAGCTCCACACCGCGGTCGGCGAGCCGGGTCAGCAGACGGCCGTGAAGGTCGACGTCGTGGTCGGCGCGGGCCCGCGCCGCGCCCAGCTCGGCGTTCTGTGCGATGTTGTCGGCGAGCACCAGCTCCGCGACCTCGTCGGTCATCGACTCGAGCAGGGCGGTGCGGTCCCCGGCGTCGAGCGCGCCGGCCGAGATCTGCGCGTCGAGGAGGATCTTGATGTTCACCTCGTGGTCCGAACAGTCCACACCGGCCGAGTTGTCCATGGCATTGGTGTTGATCCGGATACCGGCCAGGTCGGCTTCGACCCGTCCGAGCGCGGTGACCCCGAGGTTGCCGCCCTCCCCGACCACCCGGACCCGCAGGTCCCGGCCGTCGACGCGGACGGCGTCGTTCGCCTTGTCGCCGACCTGCTGATCCGATTCGGTCGACGCTTTGACGTAGGTGCCGATACCGCCGTTGAAGAGCAGATCGACCGGGGCGCGCAGGATCGCGCGGATCAGGTCCGGCGGCGAGAGTTCCACGACGTCGGCGGGCATGCCGAGGCAGGCCCGCATCTCCGGTGAGACGGGAATCGACTTCACCTCCCGCGACCACACGCCACCGCAGTCGCTGATCAAGTCGCGGCGGTAGTCCGCCCAGGACGACCGTGGAAGGGCGAACAGCCGTGCCCGCTCGTCGAACGACGACGACGCGTCGGGGTCCGGGTCGACGAACACGTGCCGGTGGTCGAAGGCGGCGACCAGCCGGGTGCATGGCGAAAGCAGCATGCCGTTGCCGAAGACGTCGCCGCTCATGTCGCCGATTCCGACGACCGTGAACTCGTCGCGCTGGATGTCGGTGCCCAGCTCGGCGAAGTGCCGCTTGACGGCCTCCCAGGCGCCCCGCGCCGTGATGCCCATCGCCTTGTGGTCGTAGCCGATCGATCCGCCCGAGGCGAAGGCGTCGCCGAGCCAGAATCCGTAGTGTGCGGCCACCCCGTTGGCGATGTCGGAGAAGCTAGCGGTGCCCTTGTCGGCGGCCATCACCAGGTAGGGATCGTCGCCGTCGCGGCGGACCACCGCCGCCGGGGGCACCACGTCGCCGGTGTCCGGGTGCAGGTCGTCGGTGAGGGCGATGAGGGCCGCCACGAACGCCCGGTAACAGGCGACGCCCTCCTCACGCTGGGCCGCCTGGCGTGCCGCGGCGTCCCCGGTGGCGACCGGCGGGCGGCGCACCACGAATCCGCCCTTGGCGCCGGCCGGCACGATGACCGCGTTCTTGACGGCTTGCGCCTTGGCGAGACCGAGGATCTCGGTGCGGAAGTCCTCGCGGCGGTCCGACCAGCGGCAGCCTCCGCGGGCGACCGCCCCGAAGCGCAGGTGCACGCCTTCGACGCGGGGCGAGTGCACGAAGATCTCGAAGAGCGGGCGCGGCTCCGGGGCGACGGTCAGCCGGTCGGTGGCGATCTTCACGGCGAGCACCGGCGAAAACTCGCCGTCGAGGGCCCGGCAGGCGGGGTCGTCGGCGCGGTAGTAGTTGGTTCGCAGGGTCGCCTCGACCGCCGCGGCGAGGGCGGAGAGGACGCGGTCGGCGTCCAGGCTCAGAACACCGGACAGCGCCTCGCTCAGGTGATCGGTCGCCGCGGCCGTCAGGCGGGGGCGGGCGGTGTCGTCGAGAGCCGGGTCGAACGAGGTGGTGAACACGCGGATCAGTGCCCGTGTCACGTCAGCATGTTCGCCGAGCACCTCGGCGGCGTGGGTGACGCTGCCGATCGCCTCGCACTGGCCGAGATAGCGGACGTAGGTCCGCAGCATCGCGACCTCGCGGGCGGTGGCGCCGGCGCCGAGGATGAGCCTGTTGAGATCGTCGACGTCGACCTCCGCCAGCCACATGCGGCGCAGACCGTCGGCCAGACGACCGGTGAGGTCGTCGCCGTCGGCCACCTCGACGCCGGGTGCGGGCCGGACGGCGAACTCGTAGATCCGGACGCCCACCCCGTCGGCGCGGTCGACGCGGAACGGGCGCTCGTCGAGCACCGTCAGCCCGAGACTGCCCAGCATCGGGAGGACGTCGGTGAGCGCGGCGTCGCGACCGGCCAGGTAGAGGGTGAGCGTCCACGGCTCGCCTTCGGCGACGGTGATGTGCAGACCGTCGGCGGCCAGTCCCGCGACGATCGGCAGGTCGCGAGCCGCCCCCGCCGGATCGCGTTCCTCCCGGTAGCGGTCGGAGACGGCGGGCAGGAGACCGGCGACGGACGAATCGGTGGCGGTCAGATCGCGGACGTCGTCGTCCCAGGACCGGACCGCGTCGATCACCGAAGCCTGCAGACCGGTATGCAGATCCGACCCGAACTCGAAGCCGGCGGGATCGGGAGTGCGCCGCAGCCGGACGGTCACCTGCAGCTGTGCCAGCGGCGCCTCGGTGATCCGGGTGGCGAACTGCGGGTCGGCGCCGTCGAGCGCCGTCGTGACCGAGTCGATCACCCGGTTACGGACGGTGCTGTCGTAGCGGTCGCGCGGAACGAACGCCATCACGCTGGCGGTGTGCCCGTCGGCGCACAACCGCAGGAAGAGCCGGACCGTGTGCTCGACGTTGGCGGCCAGCAGCTCGCTGACCCGGCGGGTGAGCGACGAGACCGGGGAGGCGAACAGTC
The DNA here is from genome assembly GCF_047600565.1 of Gordonia sp. (in: high G+C Gram-positive bacteria). Classification (GTDB taxonomy): domain Bacteria; phylum Actinomycetota; class Actinomycetes; order Mycobacteriales; family Mycobacteriaceae; genus Gordonia. The sequence goes on along the minus strand of NZ_JASGKN010000001.1, from coordinate 533,059 downwards.
CAACCAGCGGATAGGTCTGCAGGATGTCGATGGCGGCGAGACCGTTGAAGGAGTCGGCGGACACCCCGAGTGCCTTGAGCACACCGGCCACCTTGGTCCGCACGAGTGGAATCTCCTGCACCGACTGATAGGTGCCGGTGGGGGTCAGGGTGCCCACGAACTGGTGCTCGACCGATCCGTCCGCGAAGCGCAGAACCAGCGGATACCGGGTCCGCAGGACGTCGGTCTCCAGGTAGGCCCGGTCGATCACCGGGCGGCCCGGTGCGGCAACGGGCTGCAACCGGACGGTGTCGTCGCCGGACCAGACGCCCAGTCCCGGTCCGCCGTCGCTGGTCGCGTATCCGACGAGGTGGAAGTTCGCGGCTTCGGCGAACCATTCGATGAGCGCGTCGTATTCGGCGTCGTCGCCGCCGGCCGAACCGGCTCGCGCCCGCAGGGCGTCGCGCATGGCGTCGCCGTCGGCGGTCACCGCGTCGAGGGTGGCGACGGCCCGCCGGACGTCGGTGGCCAACCCTGCCGGGTCACAGGACGCGGAGGCGAAGGTGTGCACGCAGATCCACGACTCGTCGACCGCATCGTCGCCACCGAATCCGGTCAGCCGGCCGCGGCCGTCGCGCACGGCCCGCATGATCGGGTGGTTGATGCCTTCGACGGTGAGTCCGGCGTCGGCGATGACGGCGAGCACCGATTCGACGAGCAGCGGAACGTTCGCCGCGACGACGAAGACCTCGATGGTGCCGTCCGGTCGCCGATCCACGCCGACGCGGGTGCCGCTCGGTTCGCGGTCCTTCCCGACCGCCAGGTGCCGGGACAGCTGATCGCGATCACCCCCGTCACGGGTGTACGGGACAAGGGCTTCGTCGAGCAGCTTCCGGGTCATCGGCGCCTCCTGTCTCGGAGGCTAGTCCGGCACCACCGGAGAAGTCTCGGATCGGCCGGAGTGTCTCGAGGATTCGTCGTCACGTCCGATAGGCGCCGTGTCGGGCAGCGGACGCCACGCCAGCACCAGTGCGGCACCGAGGATGCCGAACACCGTGCCGACCAGGTAGCCGCCGAAGTTGGAGGCGGGGAACGCGACCAGAGCCACGACCATCGCACCGAGTCCGGCCGCCACCCGCGTGTGCAGCCAGAGCAGGGCTGCGACGCCGCACAGCGCCATGAGGACGCACAGCACGACGGTGGAGACGCCGGAGATGGTGGACACGGTGAGCACCAGGTCGCCGATCCGGGCGCCGTTGATCGCCGGGAGGGCCAGGAAGAGCGCTGAGATCAGCAGGCAGACGGCACCGGCGAAGGGCCGGCGGTGCGCCCATTCCCGGAATCGGTGCAGGCGCCTGGTCACGGCCGCGGTCCGCAGTGGTCGGTGTCGCGCTTCAACCGGACCTTGACGTCCTTGACGGTCACCGAACCGATACGGATGGCTTTGACGATGGTGCCCACGTCGACGGCGACCGCGGTGTCGGCGGAGATCGATGTGGCGAGCGTGCTGGAGGCCGGATCCTTGGAGGCCGTATCAGTGCCCACGACCACCTTGTTGAGCGTCGGTGTCGCGTCCACCAGGTCGACGTCCACCATCAGGTCGCTGGCGGTGGTGCCGTCACCCGGACCCTCGGCCACCAACACGAAGGTGCCGACTCCCGGAAGGTTGGGCGCCGGCATCGCCAGACACAGATCCTTCAGCTTCAGCGAACCGATCTTCGCGACCACCGTCGGCACCTTCCCGTCCTTGACGGTGTCCAGAGTGCGCGGATAGACCTCGATGTCGGAGATGTCGACGCGGGAGGCGGAGACGTAGAAGTCCTCGCCGGAGACCGCGAATCGCAGCGGAACGTCGCCGCGGACCATGCCGAAGCCCATCAGACCCGTGATGCCGAAACCGACCGCAAGCGCTGCGATCAGCACCCGCGGTCGGGTCTGCCGGAAGCGTTTCGGCTTCCCGTGTCGTCCGGTCACCGCGAGGATATTACCTGTTCAGGACATTCCGCGATATTCCGTCACGAGCGGGCACGGAACTTCGTATAGCGTCTCCTCTTGTCGCGGCCCGCCGACGCCACGGGCCGACGAACTACGCCGGATGGATGAGGTGCCCGATGTCGCAAGGACCCGCGGCCCACTTCGTCCGCCAGCTGCAACCCATCAGCGGTCACGGGCAGCAGGACATCACCGCGGAACTTCGCCGTGCGATCCTCAGCGGCCGGGTCCGCCCGGGCTCGCTGGTCGCCATTCACGCGGTCGCCGAATTCTTCGGGGTCAGTCCCATCCCGGTCCGCGAGGCTCTCAAGACGCTCGTCGGAGAAGGACTCGTCGAACATCGCGGCCGAGCGGGATATCACGTCACGCGATTCGGGTTCTCGGAGCTGGAGGAGCTGTACATCGCCTGTCAGGCACTCGAGCTGGCCGCCATTCCCCGAGCCCTCGCCCTGGCCGGACCCGACGACGACCTCCGGTTGCGGAGCGCGTTCCGGCGATCACAATCGGCCATCCGCGCCGATGAGGCGATCGAACTGCAGGCGGCGACGAAGGACTTCCACTTCGCCCTCGTCGCGCCGGCCCGGATGACGATGGTCGACGAGTTGCTCGAACGCGTCTGGAACCTGACCGAGCCCGGTCAGCCGATGCAACACAATGACCGCGAGCGCCGGACAATGCTTCAGAAGGAGCACGCCGACCAGCTCGACGCCTTCCTGACTCGGGATGCGGAACTGCTGCATCGGCTGACGATCGAGCACTACGACACACTCTTCGAGACGATCGCAGGGCTGCCGATGTTCGACAAACCCGAGTAACCGGGGCAGATTACGGTCCGGTTTCCGGGGCGGCGCGAAGTATATTCGCGGGCTCACGACCCCGAAACATTGCGCTTCTACGGTCACTGGCATGGATGTGACCAGGACAGCGCCCCGCACGAAAGCCGTGCGGTTCAGCGGAGTCGGCAAACAGTACGCCACGGGCGCGCCGGTGCTCGATGACATCGATCTCGACGTCGCACCCGGTGAGTTCGTGACCGTCGTCGGCCCGTCGGGCTGCGGGAAGTCGACGCTCCTCCGGCTCGCGGCGGGACTGACCGCTCCGTCGACCGGTGAGATCGAGGTGCCGTCCGAAGCGCCGGGCATGGTCTTTCAGGACGCCAGCCTGCTGCCCTGGCGGAGTGTGCTCGCCAATGTCGAACTGACCGGCGAGATCGACCGGCAGGCACGCGACGACCGGCGTCGGCAGGCGACCGAGGCTCTCACCACGGTCGGTCTCGCCGAATTCTCGGACCGGCTGCCCGCGCGGCTGTCCGGCGGGCAACGCATGCGCGTCTCCATCGCCCGGGCTCTCGTCGGAGATCCCGGCTTCCTGCTCTTCGACGAGCCGTTCGGTGCACTCGACGAGATCACACGCGAGACCCTGCAGGACGAACTCGCGCGCATCGTCGCCGATACGAACGTCGCCGCACTGTTCATCACGCATTCGGTGCCCGAAGCGGTCTACCTGGGCAACCGGGTGGTGGTGATGAGCGCCCATCCGGGCCGGATCGTCGCCGACGTCACTGTGGATGCTCCGACCCCGCGCGAACACGACTTCAGGTTCACCGCGCACTACGCCGACGTCTGCGGACAGGTCAGCAACGCGCTGGCGGAAGGACACCGATGACCATGACGATCACCGAGAAGACCTCCCCGACGCCGTCCGCCACCGCGGCAGCGTCACCGGCACGCGACGGCGTCCGCAGATACACGCCGTCCCCGACGCCGACCCGCCGCGGTTCGGCGTGGACCGCCGTCGTCGCGAAGGCTCCGTACGCCGTGTCCGCGATCCTCGGCATCGGGGCCTGGGAGATCGCCAGTCTGATCGTCGGTTCACGCTCGTTCCTCCTGCCGTCGCCGTGGAAGGTGCTGACCACCTCGTTCCTCGACTGGTCACACCTTCATCCGATGCTGGCGGCCCTCTGGCTGACCACGCGCATCGCGCTCGGCGGGCTGGCCATCGCGGCACTGCTCGGCGTGGTGGTCGCGATGATCATGAGCCTGTCCCCGATCAGCGAGAAGATCATCTACCCGTACGCGATCATCCTGCAGACGATCCCGGTGCTCGCCCTGGTTCCACTCATCGGACTGTGGTTCGGGTTCGGCGCCGCCAGCCGGCTGACGGTCGTCGTCCTGTTCTCGATCTTTCCGATCATCTCCAACACCCTGTTCGGATTGAAGACCGTGGAGCCGGGTGCGCGGGACTTCTTCCGGATCCGCGGCGCCTCCCGATGGCAACAGCTCACCACGCTGACGCTGCCCTCGGCACTCCCCTCCCTGTTCGTCGGCCTGCGGACCGCCAGCGGCCTCGCCGTCGTGGGAGCGATCGTCGGCGACATGTTCTTCGCGCAGGGAACACCCGGTATCGGAACCCTGGTCAACCTGTACACGGCGCGGCTCCAGTCCGCCGACCTGTACGCCGCGATCATCTTGTCCTCGCTCCTCGGAATCGCCGTCTTCGGGGCCTTCGGATTCCTCGCACACCGCGCCGTCGGTCCCTGGCACACCGCACATCAGGACATCGAGTGATCCGCCCGCCGCACGTCCGAGCCGTCGAATCGAGCTGCCGATGAGTACTCCGTTCACCATCCCCACCGTCGACATCAGTGCGCTCACCGGTGCTGGAACCGACGCACAGCGCCGGACCTGCGCCGACCTGTTGGACGCGGCCTGCCGGACCGTCGGCTTCATCCAGGTGGTCGGTCACGGCATCCCCGACGAGGTGATCGCCGGACTGACCGGCGCGATGGACGACTTCTTCGGCCGTCCGCTCACCGAGAAGAAGCGCAGCCGCCGCGACGTCGACGACAACCGCGGCTATTCGCCGCCACGGAGCGAGTCCCTCAGCCTCTCCCTCGGGGTGGAGTCCGCGGGCCTGATGAACGACTTCTTCGAAGCCTTCAACGTCGGGGAGCACTACTCCGCGCAGGTCCGCGCCAAGTACCCGCCGAACACCTACCCCGAGAATCTATGGCCCGAGATTCCCGGGTGGAGGGAGCGGGTCGAGACGTACTACGACGAAGCCCGTCGAGTGGCCCAGGCGCTCTGCATGGGCTTCGAGCTCGCGCTCGGTCTGCCCACCGGCTTCTTCCGGGACCGGACACGTGAGCCGATGAGCATGCTGCGAATGAACAACTATGCGTTGCCACCGGGATCGGTCCGGTTGGACGGCGACCTCCGTGGCATGGGAGAGCACACCGACTTCGACATCCTGACCGTGCTGTGGGCCGATCGTGTTCCGGGCCTGCAGGTTCTCGACGGTGAGGGACGGTGGCACGACGTCATGCCCGATGACGGCGCACTGCTGGTCAATCTCGGGGACACGCTGTCGCGCTGGACCAACGAGACGTGGCTGTCCACCCTGCACCGGGTGGCACCACCGGTCGTCGACGGCACGATCGTGCGTCGGCGTTCGGCCGCATTCTTCTTCGAAGGCCGCTACGACGCCGTCATCGAGGCGCTTCCCCAGTGCCTCGCCGAGGGTGAGTCGCCGAAATATCCACCCATCACGATCGGCGAGCACATCGCCCACAAGCTCGCCGGCTCACGCAGCGGGCAGAAGAACACGGTGGTGGGCGGCGAGAAGGATCGGCTTCTCGCGTCATTCGGACGATCGGGCACCCGATGAGGATCATTCTCGTTCACGGTGCCTGGGCCGGGCCCTGGGTGTGGGACGGCATGCGCGCCGAATGGGGCGATCGAACCGGCATCTCCGCCCCCGATCTGAGAACCGACCCGGCGACCGACGACACCGATCTGGTCGCACGGATCGTCGCCGAGATCGATTCGGCGAGCCGGCCCGCACTGCTCGTCGCCCATTCGGGTGGCGCGGCGCTGGCGCTGAGTGCGGCCGAACAGCGCACCGGCACCGTGCGCGGCCTGGTCTCCATCGCCGGCATCACGCCGACACCGGGATGCGATTTCGGCGACCTGCTGGCCGAGCTCGATCTCGACCTGTCGGTCGGCATCGGGTCCTATCTCGACCGGACACCGGACGGCTACGTGGTGCCACCGGAGGCCGCTGCCGCGGTGTTCTTCCACGACGCCGAGCCGGCCGATGCAGTGCGTTCCGCACGACGCATGGTGCCTCAGTCCGCCGGCGCACTGAGTCACCGGGCGCGATGGACACCGGGCGGCGCGGGACGGCTGCCCCACCTGTACATCGAAGCGACCCTCGACCGCACCGTTCCGTTGAACGTTCAACGCCATCTGCACCGGAGCGCCGGAATCGACGAGGTGGCGACCGTCTGCGGCGGCCACGCGCTCCCTCTGGTCCATCCACGCCGGCTGGTGCAGCTCATCACCCGCTTCGACAGCGCGATCACCCCGACCGATACCAACAGAAAGGCCGCACATGCATGACATCGTCGTCACCGGATTCTCGGCGGCATACATCGACCACGACACCGAGTTGCCCTCCGGCGGCTGGCTCGCGGTCACCGACGGCCGGGTCGCGGCCCTCGGTGGACCGGCCGACCCTCGCCCACCGGCGAAGCAGGTGATCGACGCGCAGGGCCAGGTCCTGACACCGGGTCTCGTCAACACCCACCACCACATCTTTCAGAACCTGACGCGCAGCTTCGGGCCCGCCGTCAACAGTTCACTGTTCGAGTGGCTGACGACGCTGTATCCGATCTGGTCCCGGCTCGACGACGAGGCCGTCCATTGGTCGAGCTGGGTCGGTACCGCCGAACTGCTGCTCGGCGGCTGCACCACCACGTCCGACCACTTCTACGTGCACCCCCGTGAAGGACTGATGGACGCGCAGATCGAGGCGGTGCGCCGCACCGGTATCCGCTTCTATGCCAATCGCGGCTCGATGAGCAAGTCACGCAAAGACGGATTCCTGCCGCCCGACGAAGCCGTCCAGAGCAGCGAGACCATCCTCGCCGACAGCGAGCGGGTGATCGAGAAGTTCCACGACCCGAAGCCGGGCGCCATGGTGCGGGTCGCGCTCGCGCCCTGCTCGCCGTTCACCGTCGACGAGGAGTTGATGGTCGAGACGGCCGGGATGGCCGAACGCTACGACGTCCGTCTCCACACGCATCTCGCCGAGGACGGCGACGAAGCGGCCTTCTGCCAGGAGACGTTCGGCAGGAGCCCGGTCGAGCATTTCGAACACGTCGGCTGGGCCTCGCCCCGCACCTGGGTGGCGCACTTCGCCTACCCCTCCGCGGACGAGGCCGAACGACTCGCGCACGCCGGGGTCTCGGCGACTCACTGCCCCAGTTCGAACATGCTGATCTGCGGGGCCACCGCCGACACCAGGAATCTTCGCAGTATCGGGATGCCCGTCGGTATCGGCGTCGACGGATCCGCTTCCACCGATCACGCCTCGATGTGGCTCGAGACCCGCAATGCCCTTCTCCTGGCCCGGTTGAAACGCGGACCGCAGGCGATGACGGCGCGCGACGCCCTCGACATGGCGACCCGCGGTTCGGCGGCCAATCTCGGTTGGAGCGACGAGATCGGTCACCTCAACGTCGGCGCGCTCGCCGACCTCGTGATCTGGCAGATGTCACCGTTCTCGCTGGCCGGCAGCGGATCGGACCCGATCGAGGCGCTCCTGCGCTGTGGGCCCGCCACCGCCTGGCTCACCATGGTCGCCGGCCAGGTTCTGGTGGCCGACGGCAGACTGCTCAATCCCGACGCACCGACCGCTCTGACCGAGCACGCACGCATCTCGCGTCGCCTCCAAGCCCTGGTATGAAACCGAAAGGAAATCCTATGAAGATCTCGATGACCGGCCGGGTGGCCGCGCTGGGGGTCACCGCAGCGCTGACACTCGCCGCATGCGGCAGCACCGATTCGGGGCCGGCGAGCACCGTGAAGCTCAATGCCTCGACGAATCCGGCCACTCAACTCGCGGGTGTCTGTCCGTCGACGGTGGTGGTCCAGCTCGATTGGGAACCGGAGGCCGACTACGCAGGCATCTTCGGCATGCTCGGCCCGGACTACACCGTCGACACCAACGGGAAACGGGTCACCGGCACCCTCGTCGATTCGGACGGCAAGGACACCGGGGTCAAGCTCGAGATCCGCTCGGGCGGCGCCGCCATCGGCTTCCAGAGCGTGTCGTCCCAGATGTACACCGACAAGAGCATTCTGCTCGGCACGATCTCCACCGACCAGGCGATCACCGCCGCCGCGGCAGGCCAGTCGGTGGAACAGGTGTCCGCTATTCAGCGCTGGAGCCCCTACATCCTCTTCTGGGATCCGAAGACGTATCCGAACGTCAAGACGATCGCCGACCTGGGCAAGTCACCGGCGACGGTGGTGGTCGCCAAGACGACGGCCTACCAGGACTGGCTCGTCGGTACCGGGCTCATCCCCAAGGAGCATCTGGACACCAGCTATGACGGATCGCCGACCCGCTTCGTCGCCGATCCGAAGGTCGCGGTGGAAGGCTATGCGACCAACTCGCCGTATGAACTGGAACACGAGACGCCGGCCTGGAACAAGCCGGTGGCCTACCAGCTTCTCAAGGATGCCGGCTACGAGATGTACCCGTCGGCGCTGGCCGTCCGGAGCGAGGACGTGAAGGGCAAGGCCGACTGTCTGTCGAAGCTGATCCCGATCCATCAGCAGGCGCTCAAGTCGTACATGGCCGACCCGTCGCACGTCACCGACACCGTCGTCGACCTGGTGCAGCGCTACCAGACGTCGTGGACCTACTCGAAGGCGCTCGCCGAGTACGCCTACACGCAGTTCCGCGAGCACGATCTGATCTCGAACGACACCGACGGAGCGGTCGGCAGTTTCGATCCGCAGCGGCAGAAGCGGAACTTCGACAGCTTCAGCACCGTGATCACGAAGTCCGGCGGCACCATCCCGGCCGGGGTGACCGCCGACTCGATCTCCACCAATCAGTTCATCGATCCGAAGGTCTCGCTGCCCTGACCCTTTCGGTCTGCGGAGAATCAGTCGCGGGTCAGCTTGCGGTGCGTGACGCGGTGCGGCCGGGCGGCGTCGGCGCCCAGACGCTCCACCTTGTTCGCCTCGTAGGCCTCGAAGTTGCCTTCGAACCAGAACCACTGCCCCTCGGAGACGTTGCCCTCCCACGCCAGGATGTGGGTACAGGTGCGGTCCAGGAACCAGCGGTCGTGCGAGATGACCACGGCGCAGCCCGGGAACTGCTGCAGCGCGTTCTCCAGCGAGCTGAGGGTTTCGACGTCGAGGTCGTTGGTCGGCTCGTCGAGCAGGATCAGGTTACCGCCCTCTTTGAGCGTCAGCGCCAGGTTGAGGCGGTTGCGCTCACCACCGGAGAGCACCTCCGACGGCTTCTGCTGGTCGGCACCCTTGAAACCGAAGGCGCTCAGGTAGGCGCGTGACGGCATCTCGTTCTGACCGACCTCGATGTAGTCGAGTCCGTCGGACACGACCTCCCACACCGACTTCTTGGGATCGATGTTGGCGCGGTTCTGATCGACGTAGCTCAGCTTGACGGTCTCGCCCACCTTGACGGTGCCCGAGTCCGGCTTCTCGAGCCCGACGATGGTCTTGAACAGGGTGGTCTTACCGACACCGTTCGGGCCGATGACGCCGACGATGCCGTTGCGCGGCAGGGTGAACGACAGATCCTTGATCAGCAGGCTGTCGTCGAATCCCTTGTCGAGGTGTTCCACCTCGACCACCACGTTGCCCAGTCGCGGCGGCGTCGGGATCTGGATCTCCTCGAAGTCGAGCTTCCGCTGCTTCTCGGCTTCCGCGGCCATCTCGTCGTAGCGGGCCAGACGCGCCTTGTTCTTGGTCTGGCGGGCCTTGGCGCCCGACCGGACCCATTCGAGCTCCTCTTTGAGGCGCTTCTGCAGCTTCTGGTCCTTCTTGCCCTGCACCTGCAGGCGTTCGGCCTTCTTCTCGAGGTAGGTCGAGTAGTTGCCCTCGTAGGGGTGCAGCTTGCCGCGGTCGACCTCGCAGATCCACTGGGCGACGTGATCCAGGAAGTAGCGGTCGTGGGTGACGGCCAGGACCGCGCCCGGGTAGGTCGCCAGGAACTGTTCGAGCCACAGCACCGATTCCGCGTCGAGGTGGTTGGTGGGCTCGTCGAGCAGCAGCAGGTCGGGCTTGCTCAGCAACAGCTTGCACAGCGCGACGCGACGCCGTTCGCCACCGGACAGGTGGGTGACCGGCGAGTCGGCGGGCGGGCAGCGGAGCGCATCCATGGCCTGCTCGATCTGGCTGTCCAGGTCCCAGGCGTCGGCGTTGTCCAGGTCTTCCTGGAGCTTGCCCATCTCCTCCATCAGTTCGTCGGAGTAGTCGGTGGCCATCAGCTCGGCGATCTCGTTGTAGCGCGCGAGCTTGGTGGCGATCTCCCCCATGCCCTCGAGCACGTTCTCCTTGACCGTCTTCTCCTCGTTGAGAGGCGGCTCCTGCAGCAGGATACCGACGGTGGCCTCGGGATCGAGGAAGGCTTCGCCGTTGGACGGCTGGTCGAGACCGGCCATGATCTTGAGGATCGACGACTTGCCGGCACCGTTCGGGCCGACCACACCGATCTTCGCGCCCGGGTAGAAGGACATGGTGACGTCATCGAGGATGACCTTGTCGCCGTGCGCCTTGCGCACCTTCTTCATGGTGTAAATGAACTCGGCCAACGCCCAACCTCTCACTGCAATGCCAACGGCCTCCCAGTGTAGAGGTGCCCGGACCGGCGGGGCACGCGAGGAGAGGTCGCGCTAGGAGAGGTCGCGGAAGGCCAGCGCGAATCCGGCGATCGCCAGAGCGGCGGCGATCACGTATCCGATGGCCGACCACCATCCGACGTGCGCGTAGGCGGTGATCGCGGTGACGGCGATCGCCGCGAACACCATGAACATGCCGTACAACGGCGGCCGCGCCGCATACCTGTTGCGCGCCATGATCACCCACTCCTTCGCGGACTTCTTGCGGACGTTCGGCGGATTCGCCACCACCGGCAACGTCCCCGTGTAGCCGTCGCGGAGTTGAGCCGCCTGGTCGACCCGGCCCCGCACCGCGTACCAGCCGAGGATCAGCGCCGGGATGATGACGATCAGCGTGGCGACCGTCCAGGTGCCGATCGGATAGTCGAATCCCATCAGCACCAGCACTGTGGCCAGGAACACCAGCGTCAGGTAGCTGGTCCAGGGCGCGAACGGCATCCGGAACTTGGGCCGGGTCATCCGGCCGGCGTCCGACCACTGCTTCAGCCGGATCTGACACAGCACGATGGTCGCCCACGACGAGAGGATGCCCAGGGCCGAGACGTTGAGAACGATCTCGAACGCCTGGCCCGGGAAGAACGCGTTGAGCACCACACCGAACAGACAGATGACCGCGGTGAGCAGGATGCCTCCGTACGGGACACCGTTGCGGGACATGCGTGCGGTGAACTTGGGTCCGCTGCCGTTCATCGCCATCGACCGCAGAATGCGGCCGGTGGAGTACAGGCCCGCGTTGAGGCTGGAGAACGCCGCTGTCAGCACCACCACGTTCATGATGTCGCCGGCCTCGGAGAATCCGAGCTTGGAGAAGAAGGTGACGAACGGGCTCTCCTTCTCGCTGTAGTCGGTGTACGGGAGCAGCAGCGCCAGCAGCAGCACCGAGCCCACATAGAAGATCGCGATTCGGGCGACCACCGAGTTGATGGCGCGCGGCATGATCTTCTCCGGGTCCTCGGTCTCGCCGGCCGCGGTGCCGACCAGTTCGACGGCCGCATAGGCGAACACCACACCCGAGGTGACGAGGACGAGCGGCAGCACTCCGGTCGGCAGGAAGCCACCGTGGTCCGACCACAGGTGAAGGCCCGTGCTCTCCCCCTGGATCTTGTAGCGCCCGCCGAGGAAGATCGTGCCGATCACCAGGAACGCGATCAGCGCGACCACCTTGATGAGGGCCGCCCAGAACTCCATCTCGCCGAACAGCTTCACCGAGATGAGGTTCACCGACAGGACGATCGCCAACGCGATCAGCGCCAGCAACCATTGCGGTACCGGCCCGAAGAGCTTCCAGTAGTGGAAGTACGTGGCGATGGCGGTGGTGTCCACGATCGCGGTCATCGCCCAGTTCAGGAAGTACATCCAGCCGGAGACGAACGCCGCCTTCTCGCCGTAGAACTCACGGGCGTAGGAGACGAAGGAGCCGGACGACGGCCGGTGCAGAACCAGCTCGCCGAGGGCCCGCAGGATGAGGAAGACGAAGACGCCGCACACGGCGTAGACGAGGAACAGGCCCGGGCCCGCGGAGGCCAGACGTCCACCGGCTCCGAGGAACAACCCGGTGCCGATGGCTCCGCCGATCGCGATCATCTGCAGCTGCCGGGGTTTCAGGCCCTTGCTGTAGCCCTCGTCCTCGAGCTGAAGTCCGGGATCGGTCGTCTCGGCCGGAGGTGGAGTCGTCATCGAAGCCTCGTTCTCACGCGGGTGAACATGTCGTCGAGCGGTATCCAAGTGTGCACCACGTCGCGCCGGATCGAGGCGGGTTCAGCCCGAGACCGGCTCCGGCGCCGCCGTTTCGGGATCGATGACGGCCGGTTCGGGGACCGGATCCGATTCGGGCCGGCGGTGCGCCAGATCGAGTCCGAGGGAGGTGGCGGTCATCTCCAGATCGGAGCGTTTGATGCCCTCGGCGGTGACGTACTCGTTGGTCTTGAGCTGTCCGTGCACGATGATCGACGCCCCTTTGACGACGGCGGCGGCGACGGCCGGAGCGAGGCGGCGCCAGCAGACGACGGTCAGATAGAGCGCGGGCCCGTCGATCCAGTCCCCGGTCTCACGGTCCCGGCGCCGCGAATAGCTGGCCAGCCGGAACGAGGTGACGTCGCCGTGTGCGCCGGTCTCATGCCGGCGCGGTTCGGTGATCACTCTGCCCATGACGGTCGTATAGGTCTCGAACATCTCTCCCCCTGTGGTCGGGCGCGACGTCCGCGCCTCTTCGAGGGTCTCCCCTGCCACCGACGTGGCGATACCGGTGCCGCCTCCGGCTGTGGACAACGTCCCCGACGACCGGCCGGTGCCCACAGATCGCGGTGGGCTCTTGCGCCGGGACCTTCGGCCCCACTTGCAGCCACCCACACCAACCAACTGATAACGATCGTTATCAGAACTACGCTCGAGGGATGGACAGCAGGGTCGACGAGCGCCGCACGCTCCGGCTGCCGATGGTGCACCGTCACCTCGGCGACAAGCGGTTCGCGTACACCCTTCCCCGCGCACTGGCCTTGCAGATCCTGGTGCCCGGCAACGCATCGGCACTCGTACAGCACGTGCACGGCGGACTGTGGGCGCACAAGAACCGCGCCGTCAGCGAGATGGTCTACATCGCCTACAGCAACCGCGACCTGCGCACCGTGATGCGGACCGCACACACGCACGTGAAGGGCGTGGACAGCCGAGGCCACCGCTACCACTCCCTCAACCCGGAACTGTTCTTCTTCCAGCACGCCACCTACGTCGACACGCTGATCACCTCGATCGAGACGTTCCACCGGCCGCTGTCGTTCGACGACAAGTCCGAGCTCTACCGCGAATGCCGGCTCTGGTACACCAAGTACGACATCTCCGACCGCGCCCAACCGGCCACCTACGGGGACTTCGTCGACTACTTCGACGACTACTGCGCGACCCGCCTGGAGACCACCCCGGACACCGCCCTCCTGGTCGACGAGACCCTCCACCCGACGACCTGGCTACCACGGAAGGTGCCGCCGTCGGCGATCCGCGCGATGCTGCACCCGCGTGCCGCCGAACTCCTGGAGATCGACGTCCGGCCGGCCGATCGTGCCGCCCTCCGGCTGTTCGCGGCCCGGACCAGGACGGCGATTGCCGCGACACCGGCCCGCTACCGGCTGATGCCGGCCGCCCGGCACGACCCGGACGTCTGATCCGCCGTATCCCGACGGGTCGTCTACGGGCCGTCCTTCTTCATCTGAGCGAGCATGGCGTTGTAGCTCTCCAGCTCTGCGTCCTCGTCACGCTCCTCCTTGCGGTCGAAGCGACGGGCCTGCCGGTCGTCCTGGCGGCGCCACTGGATGAGCAGCGCCATCATCACCAGCATGAGCGGGAACTCGCCGGTGGCCCAGGCGATGCCGCCGCCCACCGTCTGATCGTGCGCCAGATCGGTGTGCCACGGCAGTTGCAGGGACGTGTACCACTTCTCGGCGATGATGCCGCTGGTCATCATCAGCGCCACACCGAAGAAGGCGTGGAACGGCAACGACCCCCAGACGATGCCGAGCTTGGCGACCGGCGACAACTGACGGGGCGCCGGATCGATGCCGATCACCAGCCAGTAGAAGAGAAAGCCGCTCACCAGGAAGTGCAGGTTCATCGCCAGGTGCGCCGAATGGTGCGGCACCAGGACGTCGAACAGGCCACCCAGGTACAGAACGTAGAAGCTGCCGACGAAGACGGTCACCACGATCAGCGGATGGGTGACGACCTTCGCGTACGTGGAGTGGATCGCCGACAGGACCCACTCGCGCAGCCCCGGGGGCGCGTCGCGGCCGGCGGGCGGGATCGCACGCAGCGCCAGCGTCGCCGGGGCGCCCAGCACCAGCAGCACCGGCACCAGCATGGACAGCATCATGTGGCCCATCATGTGGACGCTGAAGACGGCCGGCGAGTACTTGCCCATGCCCGACGACGTGGCGAAGAGCAGCGCCAGACAGCCGAGCAGCCAGGCGACGGTACGGCCGGCCGGCCAGGCGTCGCCCCGCTTGTGCAGTCGCCACACGCCCCGCAGGTAGACGATGGCGGCCACGATCGCGAACGTGCCGAAGATCAGATCGAATCGCCAGTCCAGGAAGATCCGGGCCGCAGTGGGCGGGCCGTCGAGCGTGTATCCGAGCTCCGCCTCGGCCTGGGTGAGGTCTTTGGTGGCGAGCACCGGCGGCGGGGTGCGTGAGAGTCCGGCGGCCAGTCCGAACGCGACGGCGAACACCAGGGTCTCGACGGCGGCCAGGCGTACGAACAGCGACCGCTCCGGGCGGGCGTCGTCGTCGAGTGCCTTCAACGTCCGGCTGCGGTGGATCGCGCCGAGACCTCCGGCGATCAGCAGGGCGGCGATCTTGCCGAGAACGATGCGCCCGTAGGTGGTGGTGAACAGTTCACCCGGCGACAGACGCACCAGAACGTTCACGACACCGCTGAGTGCGACGACGATCAGGCACCAGAACGCCGCGCGCGAGTAGCGGCGCAGCGCCAGCAGCCGCCATCGGCCCCGGCCGAAGGCGTAGGCGAGGACCGCGACCAGGCCGCCGGTCCACGTGGCCGCCGCGACGATGTGCAGGATCAGGCTGTTGGTGCCGTAGTCGTGGTCACCGCCGGCCGACGAGTGGCCGAGCAGCGCCGACGGCATCAGCGAGAGGAAACCGACCGCGATCACCAGCACCGTCCAGCCCCATTTGAGGGCGACGGCGGCGAGGACGGCGGCGACGACCGCGAAGACGGCGGTCCACAGCCAGTAGGCCGAGTCGGCGACAGTGCCGCACTTGCCGAGGACCCCGCCGCGGCCGATCGTGCTCACACACTGACCGACGGTGTCGCCGAAACTCTTGCCGCTGACCGACGACGCCGACAACGGAATCATCAGGATCGCGGCGACCGCCCAGCCGGCGAAGGCGGCAGCCGACCAGCGGAGCGCACGATAGCCGCCGGCGTCGAGGTCACCGGAGGCCTGCGGAGGCACGAAGAACGCCGCGAAGATCGCACTGCCGAAGCCGATCGCCGCCAGAAGCTGGCCGACGACGGTGACCGCGGGCAGTCCGTAGTTCGTCACCCACCCCGGGTCAGGGACGCCGAGCAGCACCTGCGCGGTGTCCAACGACAGTGCCGTGGCTCCGGTCGCGGCGACCACGCCGAGCAGCAGTGCCACCCCGATCAGGAGGCGGCGGACCTGTGACGGATCTCGGAGGCGGTCGCGGCCGGTGTCGGCCGGCTGCGGCGAGATCGTCGTGCTCATCGCTCCACTGTAGGTCGGGATACACTGACGCCTGCCGTCGGCTGCCGACGGCGACGCCTCCGTAGCTCAGGTGGATAGAGCAAGAGCCTTCTAATCTCTAGGTCGCAGGTTCGAGTCCTGCCGGGGGCACCACCATTGACCTGCGGCGATTCGACTGACAGACGACCGTAAGCTCCACGCAAGGTCTCCGGCAGACACCGCTCCTACCTTGATTCTCATCGCCGACGAACCGCGCCGACGATGAGAGATGAAATCAAGTCGAAGGAGACGAGATGCCGAATCAGCACGCACCGCAGAACAAGCAGGGACGACAGGGCCGCCAGGGCCCGGCCCGCGGACAGCAGCAGCCGCGTCGCCGTCGGCGTCAGCGCGTCTGGAACCGCCGGACCCACCGCTGGATCTGGCAGTGGGTCTGATCCCATAAGACCCGGTGACCTCCCGAACCGAGGTCACCGATCCGCCCCGCCCGCGGCGAGCCGATTCCCCCGACATCGACTCCCCGCGGGCGGGGCACTGTCCGCGTCGTCCGCCCTCGAACCCGGAGGATCGTTGTCCCCTCGCAGCGCCATCGCCCGCTTCCGTCCCGAACTGACCGCGCAGCGGCCGCGCCTGCTCGGAGCCGCCGCCCTGCTGCTGCTCGCCGCGGCGTCCGACGCGGTCGGGGTCTTCGTGCTGGCCGACCTCGTCGACGGCGCACTCCATGCGCACACGTGGTGGGGCTTCGGCAGGCTCGCCCTGCTGTGGATCGGACTGACCGCCGCGTCGTCGGCGGCCGACTACTTCGGCGCCCTGCTGTCGACGGCCGCCTCCGAACGGATCGTGCTGTCGCTCCGGTCCCGCGTGTTCGCCCACGTGCAGAAACTGTCACCGGTGACGCACCGCCGGCGCGGCCTCGGCGATCTGGTGGTCCGGCACTCCTCCGACCTGGAGGCGCTCGAGCATCTCATCGCTTCGGGGCTGCTCGGACTCGTCGTCGCGTCGGTCAACATCGTCGGCCTGGTGATCGCGGCGTTCCTCATGAACCCGATCGTCGCCGGCGTCGCCCTCGCCTCGGCTCCCCTGCTGTGGGCGCTGTCGGCCCTGTTCAGCCGCCGGCAGGTGCGGATCACCCGGGACGAACGCACGGCCAGCAGCGACATCGCCGACTCGGTGAGCAGCGCCCTGTCCGGGCACGAGACGACCGTGGCCTACAACCAGGAGAACCGGGAGGCCGGACGGCTGGCCCGCCACGGTCGCGCATGGGCGCGCGCCCGGATCGGCGAGACACGTCTGGAGGCCGGCTTCGGCGCCACGCTGGGATTCGCCGAAGTACTGGTGACACTGGTCGTCACGATCACCGGGGTCTGGCAGGTCCGGACCGGCGGCCTCACCGTCGGACAGCTGCTGGCACTGACCGGATATCTCGCCATGCTGTACCCGAAGATGCAGGAGCTCGCCGAGATCCGTCTGTCGATCGCGTCCACCGCGGTGAGCGCCGACCGCATCGCCGAACTCCTCGACGAACCCGCACACCTCGAGGACGCCCCCAATGCCGCGGCGCTGCCCGCCGCGTACGGCGCCGTCAGCCTGCGCGGTGTCACCTTCCGGCGCGGTGACACCACCGTGCTCGACGGCGTCGATCTCGATCTGGAACCCGGGCGGATCGTCGCGCTGGTCGGTCCGAGCGGCGTCGGCAAATCCACGATCGCCGCCCTGATGACCGGAATGGAGAAGCCTGACGCCGGCACCATCCGGCTCGACGGTCACGACTATGCGGGCCTGCGCGGCGCGTCGATCCGCGACCACGTCACCCTGCTGCCGCAGACCCCGACGATCAAGGACGGAACGGTCGCCGAGAACATCGCCTACGGCCGCCCCAATGCCGAGCGCGCGCAGATCGTCGCCGCCGCGACGGCCGCCGGAGCCGACGGCTTCGTCGCCGCACTCCCGCACGGCTACGACACTCCGCTGGCGGACGGCGGACTCGAACTCTCCGGCGGACAGCGTCAGCGGCTCTGCATCGCCCGGGCGATCCTTCGTGACACTCCGGTGCTGATCCTCGACGAACCGTCGTCGGCGCTCGACGACGACTCGGTCGACGAGATCATCGCGGTGCTGCGCCGGTTGACGGCCGGGCGCACCACGCTGCTGATCACCCACGATCCCCGGCTGACCCGGATCGCCGACCGGACCCTGACCTTGCACGGGGGACGGATCGCGCGCCCGGGCGGGCGCCACCGCCGGCCCGTGCACGAGGTGCCGATCGATCAGTCGCTCGTGTACACGCCCAGTGCGTCGCCGACGATGGTGCCGAAGTACAGCGTGCCGTCGCGCTCGGCGACGCCGGTCACGAACGTGTAGTCCACGCCGTCCGGGCGAACCGAGTGGACGGTGGCGCCGTCGAAGTCGAAGGCCATCACCCACACCACGTCCTCCGGGTCGGGGCCGAGGCCTTCGGGTACCCGGGCCAGGATCCGGCGGGCCCGGTCCGGGAGCCGGTGGATGCGTTCGAGTGTGGGGTTGCGCGGCGAGGCGAGCGCGCACCAGACCAGTCCGTCGCTGCCGACCGACAGATTGTCCGGATAGCCGGGCAGGTCGTCGATCAGGACCTCCGATTCACCGGTGCGGGCACCGGCCACCCAGTACCGGGTGATCCGGGACGCCCCGGTCTCGGCCACGAGGACGTGCGACTCGTCGGGTGCCAGCACGATGCCGTTCGCGAACTGCAGATCGTCACGCAGCACGTGGACCGCGCCGTCGGGATCGCGGCGCATCAGGCGGCCGGTGGCGGAGTGCTCGATGAGGTCGCTGCGCCAGTGATCGATGCGGAATCGCTGCGAGGAGGCGGTGAAGTAGATGGTGCCGTCGGATGCGGCGGCGGCGTTGCTGGCGAAGTGCAGGGGCCGGCCGTCGACGGTGTCGACCAGAACCGTCGGCCGCCCGCTGCCCGCGTCCAGACGCAGCAGGCCGCGGTCGTGGTCGCAGATGATGACCGCGCCGTCCGGGGCCACATCCAGGCCGAGCAGATGTCCGGCGGTGTCGGCGAGCACCTCGATGTCGCCCGAGTCCGGATCGATCTTCAGGAGCCGGCCGTCATCGAGGCCGGTCAGCACGTGACCGTCCGGAAGGCAGACGACGTCTTCGGGACCGTTGCCGGGAAGGGCGATGCGCCGAAATCGGTTCACGGTTCTTTCCTATCAGCTTTGACGGCCGTGCGCGCAGGGCCGTTGGTCTCGGTTCGGCAGACCCATCGATAGGTGCACTGTTGCATAACACCATGATGCATTGGTAGGTTGACGTCATGGCCCTCGAACACGCCATCCTGGTGTCCCTCGCCGAGCGACCCGGGACCGGATACGAGATCGGACAGCAGTTCCAGCGTTCGATCGGACACTTCTGGTCGGCCACCCATCAGCAGATCTACCGAACGCTCAAGAAGCTGCACGACGAAGGCCTGGTCACCTACCAGGACGTCGCCCAGGACGGGCGCCCGGACAAGAAGGTCTACACCGTCTCCGACGCCGGCCGCGCGGTACTGCGGGAGTGGTCGATGAGCCCGACCCCCGCACAGCCGCTCCGCAGCGACCTGGGCGTCAAACTGCGCGCCGCCGAGTTCGGCGACCTGGCCACGATCATCGGCGAGATGAAGGCCCATCGCGACGAGAACCAGGCCGTGCTCGACCTGTACCGCACCTGGGAGCAGGAGTACTACCCCGATCCCGCCGCCCTGACCGGACGCAAGCTGCACCAATACCTCGTGCTGCGCGGCGGCGTCCGGGCCGCCCAGGCCACCGTCGACTGGTGCGACGAGACCACCACCGCCCTGCAGCGCGAACTCGACGCCGAAAGCCGCCGGGACCACAGCACGGCCCTCACCCGAGGGTGACCCACGAATCCTCTCCGATACCGACCCCGACGACAGAAAGGCCGCGCGATGTCAGCCCCATCGACCGCCCCCAACACCCACTACCCCCTGCTCTTCGAGCCGCTGCAGATCGGCGGCATGACGATGAAGAACCGCGTGGTGATGGGATCCATGCACACCGGCCTGGAGGACCGCCTCTGGGACACCCCCAAGCTCGCGGCGTACTACGCCGAGCGCGCCCGCGGCGGCGTCGGCCTGATCATCACCGGCGGCTTCGCGACGTCCCGCACCGGTGAGCTGCTGCCGTTCGCCGGCAAGATGACCAACCACGCCGACGTGCTGCGTCACCGCGAGTTCACCAAGGCCGTGCACGCCGAGGGCGGCAAGATCGCGCTGCAGCTGATCCACGCGGGCCGCTACGGCTACACGCCGCTCAAGGTGGCTCCGGGCACCGATCCGTCGCCGATCCACCCGTTCAAGCACCTCAAGATGACCGACCAGATCATCTGGCACGTCATCCGGACGTTCGGTGAGGCCACCAAGCTCGCCCGTCGCGCCGGCTACGACGCCGTCGAACTGATGGGCGGCGAAGGCTATCTGATCAACCAGTTCCTGTGCCCGCACACCAACGACCGCACCGACAAGTGGGGCGGCTCCACCGAGAACCGTCAGCGTTTTCTGGTGGAGATCGTCAAGCAGATCCGTAAGGACGTCCCCCGCGACTTCCCGGTCATCCTGCGCCAGTCGGTCGCCGACTTCGTGAAGAAGGGTCAGACCTTCGACGAGATCGCCCTGCTCGCCAAGAAGGTCGAAGCCGAGGGCGTCGACGCCATCAACACCGACATCGGCTGGCATGAGGCGACCGTCCCGACGATCGTCACCTCGGTGCCGCGCGGCGCGTTCGTGAAGTTCACCGAGCGCTTGCGCGACGTCGTCGACATCCCGTTGATCGCGTCGAACCGCATCAACACGCCCGAGTGCGCCGAGGAGATCCTCGAGGGCGGCAAGATCGACGCCGTCTCGATGGCGAGGCCGCTGCTGGCCGACCCCGAGTTCGTGAACAAGGCGCAGGAGGGTCGCGCCGACGAGATCAACACCTGTATCGGCTGCAATCAGGCCTGTCTCGACCACGCGTTCGTCGGCAAGAAGGTGTCGTGCCTGCTGAATCCGCGCGCCGGCCGGGAGACCGTGCTGACGCTCGGTGAGACCCGGCACGCCAAGCGTGTCGCCGTGATCGGCGCCGGTCCGGCGGGTCTCGCCGCCGCCGTGTCGTCCGCTCAGCGCGGTCACCGCGTCGATCTGTACGAGGCCGGCGACTCGATCGGCGGCCAGTTCTCCATCGCCGCCCGTATCCCGGGCAAGGAGGAGTTCAACGAGACGATCCGCTACTTCACCCGGCAGCTGGAGATCAACCACGTCACCGTGCATCTCGGCACCCGGGTGACCGCGCAGGACATCATCGACGGCGGCTTCGATCAGGTGATCGTGGCGACCGGCGTGACTCCGCGGATCCCGGCCATCGACGGGATCGACCACCCGATGGTGATGTCGTACGCCGATGCCGTCCTCGGCCACCGCGAGGTCGGCAAGCGGGTGGCGGTGATCGGTGCCGGCGGCATCGGTTTCGACGTCACCGAGTTCCTGACCACCGACGAGTCCCCCACCCTGAATCTGAAGGAGTGGGAGCAGGAGTGGGGTGTGTCCGAGGAGCTGGACGTTCCCGGCTTCGTCACCAAACCCCGACCGCTGCCGGCCACCCGTCAGGTGTACATGGTGCAGCGCAAGCCGGGCAGCCAGGGCAAGACGCTCGGCAAGACCACCGGCTGGGTGCACCGCGCGACGGTCAAGATGAAGGGCGTGGAGCAGATCTCCGGCGCCACCTACGACAAGATCGACGACGACGGTCTGCACATCACCGTCCACGACAAGGAGGGCAACGAGACCGGCAAGCGGGTTCTCGAGGTCGACAACGTCGTGGTGTGCGCGGGCCAGGAGTCGGTTCGCGATCTGGTGGATCCGCTGACCGAGGCCGGCGTCACGACGCATGTGATCGGCGGCGCCGATCTGGCGTCCGAGCTGGACGCCAAGCGGGCCATCCGTCAGGGCACCGAGGTGGCCGCCGGACTACCCTGACCTAGGATCGAGGGCATGTCTGTTCCCGCTCCGTCGCCGTCCGCCCATGCCGTCGTCACCGGCGCCTCGTCCGGTATCGGCATGGCCCTGTCCCGTTCGCTGGCCCGCCGCGGTCACAACCTGATCCTGGTCGCCCGGCGCGGCGAGATCATGGAGGACCTGGCGACCGAGCTGCGGAACGCCCACGGCGTGGACGTCGAGGTCCGGGCGACCGACCTGTCGGATCCGGAGGCCACCCGGCGGCTGTGCGACGAGCTGGCGGCCCGTGAGGTCTCGATCCTGTGCAACAACGCGGGCATCGCGACGTTCGGCCCGGTGGCCGACCTGGATCCGGACTATGAGCGCGCGCAGGTGCTGCTGAACGTCAACGCCGTGCACGACCTCACGCTCGCGGTGCTGCCGCAGATGGTGAAGCGCCGCAGCGGCGGACTCCTGATGGTGGGGTCGGCGGCCGGCAACATGCCGATCCCCAACAACGCGACCTATGCGGCCACCAAGGCGTTCGTGAACACGTTCAGTGAATCGTTGCGCGGCGAGCTGAAGGATTCGGGCGTGTTCGTGACGTTGCTGGCACCGGGCCCCGTGCGCGACGAGACCCCGTCGAACACCGAGGCCACGAACGTCGATCAGGCGGTGCCGGATTTCCTGTGGCACAACACCGACAAGGTGGCCGACATGACGCTGGACGCGCTCACCCGCAACAAGAATGCGTGTGGTTCCGGGCGCACTGTCGAAGGCGATGTCGGTGGCCGGCGGGTACAGCCCGCGCGCCGTCGTAGCGCCGATCGTCGGGAAGTTCTACGCGAAGATGGCCGACGGCTCGTGACCGTCTGACGGGCCGGCCGTACCGGTCAGGCCCGGACGTCCCGCCACCGGCGTTCGAACGGCAGCCGCCAGGCGTGCGGGGCGATCAGCTGGTGGATCTGGTTCGGCCCCCAGGATCCGGGGGCATACGGCTTCACCGACGGCGGATTCTCCAGCAGCGGGATCGACCGTTCCCACAGCGATTCAATGCCCTCGGCCGTGGTGAACAGCGTGTGGTCGCCGTTCATCGCGTCCCAGATGAGCCGCTCGTAGGCTTCCAGCACGTCGCGGGTGCGGTTCGTCTCGGCGGTCGAGAACTGCATGGACAGTTTGTCGAGCTTCATGCCGGGGCCCGGACGCTTCCCGTAGAACGACAACGACACCCGGCCTTCGTCGGCGAGGTCGAAGGTGAGGTGATCGGGTCCTTCGGTGCCGATCCCGGAGCCGGTCGGGAACATCGATTTGGGCGCCTCTTTGAAGGCGATCGAGATGATCCGCTGGCCTTCGGCGAGGCGTTTGCCGGTGCGCAGGTAGAACGGCACGCCGGCCCACCGCCAGTTGTCGATGTGGGCGCGCAGCGCGATGAACGTCTCGGTGTCCGATTCCGGATCGACACCCTCTTCACCGCGATACCCGGTGTACTGGCCTCGCACGACGTGTTCGGGCAGCACCGGTTCGAGGGACCGGAACACCTTGTTCTTCTCCTCGGAGATCGCCCGCGGTTCGAGGGCGGTCGGCGGTTCCATCGCCACGAACGCCATCACCTGGAACAGGTGCGTCACCACCATGTCTTTGTAGGCCCCGGTGGGTTCGTAGAACGCGGCGCGGGCGTCGAGTCCGAGTTCTTCGGGGACGTCGATCTGGATGTGGTCGATGAAGTTGCGATTCCAGATCGGCTCGAACAGACCGTTCGCGAATCGGAACGCCAGGATGTTCTGCGCCGATTCTTTGCCGAGGAAGTGGTCGATGCGGAAGATCTGGTCTTCGGCGAACGTCTCGTGCAGTTCTCGATTGAGGGACATCGCGGTCTGCAGGTCTTCGCCGAACGGCTTCTCCATCACCACCCGCGACCGGTCGACGAGGCCGGCTTCGCGCAGTGTCGAGATCACGGCGGGCGCGATCTTCGGCGGGACGCTCAGATAGTGGAGCAGGCGCGCGCCGCCGCCCAATCGTTCTTCGGCTTCGGTGACCTTCTTGGTGAGTGCTGCCGGGCCCTGGGAGGTGGACACGTAGTGCAGGCGCGGCGCGAACCGCTCCCATTGTTCGTCGGTCAGCTTGCGGGCGCCGACGGCGTCGATCGATTCGCGGGCGAAGGTCCGGAACTCGTCGTCGGTGAGGTCGTCGAGGCTGGTGCCGATCACTTCGATGTCGGGGGTGATGTCCAGGCAGGTGAGGTAGCCGAGCCCGCACAGCAGTTTGCGGCGCGACAGGTCGCCGGTGGCACCGAACAGCACGACCACCACCGGATCGCCGGCCGAATTGCGTCTGCTCTGGGCCTCCGGGCTCGGGTAGGCGATGGTCTGTGCCGGCCCGGAGGCGTCGGCTCCGGTGAGGTCCTCGCGTGGAGTCATGGCGTGATGGTCACACCGAATGCGGTCGCTCGCCACTCGAGCGAGCCCTCAGGCTGCGGCTGGTGGTCCTGTGGCGGGTGGTGCGAGCTGTTGCGGCTCGAGTCTGTCCGGGTGATGGATGGGGTTGGTGTGCCAGGGTCCGTCGCGGCCGGCGGGCCGCCAGCCGACCCGGCCGGCGTGAGTGCCTGTGGCCTGGATGGCCGTCTCCCATTGTCCGGGGTTCGTGCCGACCGACCGGTTGTGCGTTCCGCAGGCGGCGCCGAGGTCGTCGATGTCGGTGCTTCCGCCGTCGGCCCAGTCGAGCAGGTGGTGGGCTTGGGTGTGGACGAACGGGCGTCCGCAGCCCGGTGCGGTGCATCCGCGATCACGGGCGAACAGGGCCAGGCGTTGAGCGTGGTTGGCGAACCGGCTGGAGCGGCCCAGCCACAACGGCTGCCCTTTGCTCTTGGAGAACACGGCCAGATACGGGATCGCGTCGGTAGCCAGCTTCACCAGATCGGCGATCGGGAGCAGGGTGCCGGTGGCGGTCCACGCGACACCGGCGCCGCCGGCGAGGTCTTCGTCGGTCACGGTCACCACGATCTGGGAGCCGATCGCCCCGCTCGTGCCGGCACCGTGCCCGGAGGCCTCCCGCTCGAAGGCGAGAAGTGCGAGTAGCGCGTCGTGCTGGCGTTGCGGCACGGTCCGGGTATCGCGTTCAGCTGCGGCGGCCAGAGCAGCGGTGTCGATCCCGGGTGCGTCGTCGGCGCCGCGGGGTGAGTCGGGGTCGTCCGGGTTGTTCATCCCGCGGGCAGCCCAATGCAGCAACGTGATTTCGAACGCGGCCGCCGCGACCGGCGTGAGGCTTCCGGTGATCGATCGCATCAACTGGCGGTCTTGGGGTCCGAGTTGCAGGCCGCGACGGCGTTCCCGGTCCTTGTCATCGGCCAGAGTCCCGTCGGGATCGAGGTGCGCCAGGATGTGTGCGCCGGCCTTCATGACTCCGTCGGGTGCCAGGGACCGCGCGGCGGCGGCGAGCATGGCTTCGGCCGATTCCCGGTCGTCGTGGGCGACGGCGGAGGGAATCCTGTCCATGATCGTGCTGATCGCGATCACGTGTTCCCGGCCGATGTCCCCCTCGGCCACCGCAGACGCGGTTTCGGGGAGGACGGGGTCGCGACGTTCTCCGGTCATGGTGGTGAACCGGCCGAGCCCCGAGGCGGCGACCTTGCGGCGTCTGGCTTCGCCGCCGCCCAGCCGCAGACCGTGCGCATACAGGTGGTGGATGGTGGGTGCGCCGGCTTTCCGGAACACCTGCCGATCCGAGATCTCCACGTACAACGCCGCGTCGAAGACGTCACCGCGCCGCCGGGTCTGTTCACGATGTTCGAGCGCATCCAGCAGATCGTCCTCGGACATCGGAGAGAGCACCGCGTCGGCAAGACGACGTTCGGCCGCGTCCTGCACCGCCAGCAGTGTCGCGATGTCCAGGCCCTCGAGCAGCGCGACCGGGTCGATGTCGGACCCCATGGAGACACCCATCCCGATCACCCCCTCCGCGCTGGTCAAAGCCGGTTCCAACCTTTGACCACACTGTATCTCCGGGGTACGACAAGATCGGTGTCCCTCCCGCCCACGGAGAACCCGACTGGGACTAGGGTTGTCCGGGTGGAAGACAAACTCGTCTGGATCGACTGCGAGATGACCGGTCTGGACACCGGCTCGGACAAGCTCATCGAGATCGCTGCCCTGGTGACCGACAAGGATCTGAACATCCTCGGCGACGGTGTGGACGTGGTGATCCACGCCGACGACGACGCTCTGGCGAACATGCCGGACGTGGTCACCAAGATGCACGCGGCATCCGGCTTGACCGAGGAGGTCCGCGCGTCGACGGTGACCCTCGCCGACGCCGAGAAGCTGGTCCTGGACTACCTGCGTTCGGTGATCCCGGGCCCCGGCGCGGTACCGCTGGCCGGCAACTCGATCGCCACCGACCGCGCGTTCATCGCCCGGGACATGCCGGAGCTCAACGAGTACCTGCACTACCGGATGGTGGACGTCAGCTCGATCAAGGAACTGTGCCGTCGCTGGTTCCCCGCCATCTACTTCGGGCAGCCGGAAAAGGGTCTCGCGCACCGCGCTCTCGCCGACATCCGGGAGTCGATCCGCGAGCTCCGCTACTACCGTGCCGCCGCGTTCGTGCCCGAGCCCGGACCCGACGCGGACACGCTCACGACGATCGTCGACGGCCTCGGACCCGCCTAGCTCCACGATCCGCATATGGATTGGATATTGGCGGCACTGTCCGACTAGAGTGAGTGCCTGGTTCGCGAGAGGTCTCCACGGCCTCGATCGGACCGAATGGTGAGTGTAGTTCAGTTGGTAGAGCACCAGGTTGTGATCCTGGCTGTCGCGGGTTCGAGTCCCGTCACTCACCCCCAAGAAGAGGCCCCGACCGTTTCGGTCGGGGCCTCTTCCGTTCGACGTTAGGCTTAGGCGGATCACGTCGCCGACCGGGAAGGATGACGGTGTCGTTCGTCTCGCGCTTCGACGACTTCCAGCGCCGCCATCCGAAGGCCGGCTATCCCCTGGCCGTGGTGTACAAGTTCTTCGACGATCAGGGCGGCTATCTCGCGGCGCTGATCACCTACTACGGGTTCCTCTCCCTCTTCCCGCTGCTGCTGCTCTTCACGACGGTGCTCGGGATCGTGCTGCAGCATCACCAGGGGCTGAAGGACGAGATCATTCACAAGACCCTCGAATACATTCCGGTGGTCGGCGAACAGTTGCAGGAGCCGCAAGGGATTCACGGCAACACGGTGGCAATCGTCATCGGCCTGATCGGCGCCGTCTACGGCGGTCTCGGGGTGTCGGTGGCCGTGCAGAACGCCATGAACGCGGTGTGGGCGGTGCCCCGCAACAGCCGGCCCAATCCGATCGTCGTCCGCGTGCGCGGGTTCGGCATGCTGATCACCGTCGGCGTGACCCTGGTGCTGCTGGTCGGCATCAGCATCGTCACGTCGGCGATGAACCTCGGCGGCGACACCGGCCGCTTCCTGACCGTGCTGGGTTCGGGGATCCTGCTACTGATCGTGTTCATCGCGGCGTTCCAGTTCGGTACGGCCCGCGAGGTCAGCGTCGCGGACGTCTTCCCCGGCGCCCTGGTCGCCACCGTCGGCTGGCAGGTGCTGCAGCATTTCGGCGGCTACTACGTACAACACGTCGTCGCGCGCACCGATCACGTCAACAGCGTGTTCGCCGCCGTCCTCGGCCTGATCGCATTCATCTGCCTCGCCGCCGTCCTGATCGTGTTCGCGCTCGAGATCAACGCGGTGCGCGTCGACAAGCTGTATCCGCGAGCGCTCCTCACCGAATTCACCGACGACGTCGACCTGCAACGCGGCGACGTCCGGACCTACACGCGTCTGGCCCAGGCTCAGCGCAACAAGGGCTTCGAGACGATCGACGTGAGCTTCGACAACCCGCGCGACCGGACCGACGACCAGGAGACCGAGTCCGACCCGCCGACGTGACAGGTCGACACCGTCGTACATGTGTTCGATTCTGTCGGCCGGATGTGCCAGAGTGGGTACAGACCCACGACCAGGAGGACACCTCATGGCTTCGCGCCGCCGACCGGCCGCCCATCTGACCGCCGAAGAGCTCGAGACGCTCGCCGCGGCCGTCGCCGAAGGTCGTCGTGCCACTGTGTACCTGCGGGAAGCGGTGCCGAGCCTGAACCTCGATGCGGGCGCCTCCGCGCGCGTCGTCTCGGTGTCCGGCGGCACCGTGACGGTCAAGCCGCGTGGCATCGACGACGAACTCCCCTACGAGGCCGACGAGCTGCGGTTGAGTAAGAACCCGCCGCCCGAGCCGTCGGCACGTCCGGCCGCGAAGCGGAAGAGTGCTCCTTTCGACAGGCTCAAGGAGCGGGAACAAGCTACGGAGCAGGAACAGACGTCGAAGCGGAACACAGCCAAGGAGCAGGGTGAACGGGAGCAACCCGCGGCATCCGCGAAACCCCAGGCTCGCCGACCCAGTGCCGCCCGCAAGACCACGAGCCCGGCGAAGTCGGTGACGGTCACCGTGTACGGCTCCACCGACAATCAGTGGACGGTGGCCGTGACGCGCGGCGCGAACAAGCCGCCGCGCTCCCGGCCGGTCAGCCCGGAGGCCGTCGAGGCCGCCGTCGCCGATCTCGGCGACGAGATCGCCTCCGACGCGGTCACCTCGGTGCTGCACGCCGCCCGCGAGCAGGCGCAGCGCCGCGTCGAGGAGTTGAGCGCCGAACTCGAGGCCGCCAAACGTGCACTGGCCGAACTGGACGGTCGCTGAGCACACGGCTCGGCGAGCCGCCGGTCAGTCGCGGGCGAGGAAGTCCTGCTGGAAGATCGCCATCCGGGTGGCGTCCTGGTACTCGCCGTCGGCGAAGTACTCCTGCTTGAGCACGCCTTCCACCTGGAAGCCGGCCTTCTCGTAGACGTGGATGGCGCGAGCGTTCTTGTTGTCGACCTCGAGATACACCTTGTGCAGGTTGAGATCCCGGAACGCATAGCTGAGAGCGTCCTGCGTGGCCTTGCCGGCGTAGCCGTTGCCCTGAGCGTCGGGCGCCACGATGATCTGGAACTCGCAATGCCAATGCTTGGGATGGATTCCGACGAGTTCGACGATCCCGCAGCGCCGGCCGCCGTCGTCGATGACGAAGCGCCGCCAGCTGTCGTCGAGCACGCGCTGGTCGTAGGTGCTTTCGATGGCGGCCAACGATTTGGTGGGTTCGACGAACCAGTAGCGGACGACCTCGGGGTCGTTGAACAGCTCATGCACGAAGGGCAGGTCCGCCCGTTCCATGCTGCGCAGTACCGCCGACATCGCCGTCCCTTCGTCGTCCACCCCGCGCTCTGCGGGCCGTCCCATCCACCCTATCGGGCGGTGACGGGCGATCAGATGTCGTCGAAGAAACCGCCCCGCCCAGGCGCGGCATTCACAATGGTGATTGTTGAATCAGAGTTTTTAGACGTCGACTCAGCTCGGTACGCAGCACGGATCTTCCCGCAGTGCCTACTCCATATTCCACGGATCGGATTGATCTCAAGTCGAACGGCTGGTCCTCTCGATCCTGCGTGATTAGAATCGTTTTTCGCGGCAGGGCATGCGCGAGTCCGAGCTCGTAGAAGACGTTAGTATTCCGACCTGTTAAGTCTGCGATAACGATTTGCGCTTGCCACAAGAGTGACAGCACATCACCCATCACGTGGTCGTTCTCCCAAATATCATCGGCTCGCACGCACGTTAGTCCTGAGTCTTCCGCCGCTTTCCGGATTGTCTCGTACACGATGTCGAACTCGGGAGCGAACGGCATCATGACCGCAACGAGCCCGGAATCCCGAGGCGTGTCCACAGGGAACTGCACTGCGCCAGATTCGTGAAAACTACCCGCGGATCCTAGACGCTGCGCTGTTTGGTGTTCTAGCAAAACCTGGTACAGGTCAACGTCCTTTACTGCCCAGTGTGTTCGGTCAAACTCTTCCCAGCGGTCCGCATCAATCTCTAGTTTGTCGGCGAGAGTCCGAATCGTCTCGGCTGGTATCGGTTCGATACTCAGATTGGTCGTGAACTTGAACGCCTGACCCCATCGGGTATTATGAGATCTCGCGATAGTACCAATCCGCGCTACCTTTCCGGAGCTATCGTCTTGAATCTCAGGCATCGAGAGCGTCGGCAACAACGTAAGTGCTGGAATGTAGTCCATGCCCAGATCGTCGCGCACAGCATCGTCGGTATATTCAAACATTCGGTCGCCCGGTACGATCTCATCGTCGTCGCCATAACCGACCAACAGGTTAAACACGTGATAACCCTTCCTGCTCGCAACATCCCGTATCGCCAAGCGTATCCACTGGATCAACGTCAATGCGCGAGCTGCAACGAAACGTGCTCCTCTGGGTTGGAGCCCTCGCGCGACCGATACCAGTCAGGCAAGGGTTCCCGAATCGCATGCCCCCGGCGCATCGGCTGTGATGTCACGGGTCAGACGAGACCACGTCAGCGCCAGCCGAGGGCCGGCGCCACGTACTTGAGGATGGATTCGAGGACGTGAACGTTGTAGTCGACGCCCAACTGGTTCGGAATGGTCAGCAGCAATGTGTCGGCGGCGGCGATCGCCTCGTCCTCGCGCAGCTCGTCGATCAGCTTGTCCGGTTCGGCGGCATACGACCGCCCGAAGCGGGCCGCACCACCGTCGATGTGCCCGACCTGGTCTTGGGTGTCGCGGCCGCGGATACCGAAGTAGGCGCGATCGCGATCGTCGACGAGCGCGAAGATGCTGCGACTGACGGAGACCCGCGGTTCCCGCTGGACGCCCTGCGCCTTCCACTCGTCGCGGAAGCGCTGGATCTGTTCGGCCTGCAACTGGTGGAACGGCACGCCGGTGTCCTCGGTCAGCAGTGTCGAGCTCATCAGGTTCATGCCCTGGCGCGCGGTCCATTCGGCGGTGGCGCGGCTGCCGGCACCCCACCGAATGCGGTCGCGCAGGCCGGGCGAGTGCGGTTCCACGCGCAGCAGTCCGGGCGGGTTCGGGAACATCGGCTGCGGGCTGGGCTGTGCGAAGCCGTCACCCTCGATGACCTTGAGGAAGACCTCTGAGTGGGTGCGTGCCATGTCGGCGTCGGTCTCCCCCTCGGCGGGCACGTAGCCGAAGTACTTGTAGCCGTCGACCACCTGCTCGGGTGATCCGCGTGAGAATGCCGAGCTGCAGTCGACCGTCGGCGATGAGGTCGGCCGTGCCGGCATCTTCGGCCATGTACAGCGGGTTCTCGTACCGCATGTCGATGACGCCGGTACCGATCTCGATGGTCGACGTCTTGGCGCCGACCGCCGCGAGCAGCGGGAACGGGGAACCGAGCTGGCGGGCGAAGTGGTGCACCCGGAAATAGGCGCCGTCGACACCGATCTCCTCGGCGGCGACCGCCAGGTCGATGGACTGGTGCAGAACGTCCGACGCGCTCCGCGTCTGCGACCCCGCACCCTGCGACCAGTGGCCGAACGAAAGGAATCCGATCTTCTTCATAACCATCTAAACGTACCGCAGTCCGTTTATATTTCGGGCATCGCCACGGACAGCATACGAGCGGCGGTCAGTTCTGAACCGCCACCGCTCGACGACGAGCGGAACCGGCACGGCGGCGCACGACGCTCGTCTAGTGTGCGGAGAATGACGAGCCACGAGGCCGAAACACACGCGCTCGGGCGCAGGGTGACGGCCGGCTACGCCGCCGGAAGCGTCGGTACCGGCGGGTTCGGGGTTCTGCCCGGGCTGGTCCTGGCCTACTACCTGACCGACACCCTCGCCGTCGGCGCACTGCTGGCAGCGGTGATCGTGGTGATCCCGAAAGCCATCGACGTGGCGATCAACCCGGTGATCGGTGCCCGCAGCGACAAGGACGCGCACACCTCGGCCGGCCGCACCCGGCTGATGTGGATCGGTTCGGCCGCGATCATCCCGCTCTTCATTCTCACGTTCTGCGCGCCGACCGCCGCCGGCCCCGGACTCGGAGCACTGTGGGTACTCGTCTTCTTCTCCCTCACCGCGATCGCCTACGCCTGCTTCCAGGTGCCGTACGTGGCCCTGCCCGCCTACCTCACCGGCGACTACCACGAACGCACGCGCCTCATCTCGGTCCGAATCGCCGTCCTGGCGCTGACCATCCTCATCGTGGGTGCCGGAGCTCCCGCGATCCGCGACGCCTTCGGCGGCGGCGCAGCCGGGTACGCGGTGATGGCCGTCTGTGCCGCACTCCTGATCGGCGGCGGAATGGCCGCGTCGACGGCCACCGCCGGACGCGCGGCACAATCGGCCGGCGAGCCGACCGCCCACCGCCCGCGCGACGGATTCGTCGCCCTCCGCGACAACCACCACTACCGGACACTGCTGACGGTGTTCGTCGTCCAAGCCCTCGCGACCGCGGTCATGCTCGCCGGCGCCCAGTATCTGGCGACGTACGTCCTCGACGACAAGTCGGCACTCACCCTGGTGTTCGCTTCACTCGTCGGCCCGGCACTGATCGTGATGCCGCTGTGGGTTCGCCTCGGCCGACGCTGGGGCAAACGGCGGGCACTGCTGGCCGCATCGGCCCTGTTCCTGATCGCTTCGCTGGTCCTGACCGTCGCGATCTGGGCACCCGGCGGCTGGATCTTCGCCCCCATCGCCCTGTGCGGCGTCGCCTACGCCGGACTCCAGACGTTCCCACTCGCCATGCTGCCCGACGTGATCGACGAATACAGCACGCAGACCGGCCGCAACCAGGGTGGAGCACTGTCGGGGCTGTGGACCGCCGGCGAGACCCTCGGACTCGCCCTCGGCCCGGGCGTCTACCTGCTGGTGCTCGCGGCGACCGGATTCCGTTCGTCCACGGCGGATCAGACCGTCACCCAATCCGACACCGCGGTCGCCGGCATCACCGCCGGGTTCGCGCTCGTGCCCGCCGTCCTGATCGCGATCAGCATCGCCGTGCTGTCCCGCTACGAGAGGAGCACCCGCCGATGAGCCTGTCCCCCGACGCCCGGCAGGTGCTCGACGAGCTGCGCCGGTTGCGCGCCACCGACGCCCCCACCCACGGCGGGCACATCCTCAGCTACGTCTACGACTCCGGAATCGCCGAACTCGACGAACTCGCCGGACAGGCCGCCGCCCTCGTTCAGCCGGTCAACGGTCTCGACCCGACCGTGTTCGGGTCGGTGGCGGCGATGGAACGCGACCTCATCGCGTTCTCCCGGGACGCCTTCGGTGATCCGACGGCCGTCGGATCGGTGACCTCCGGCGGCACCGAGAGCTGCATTCTCGCTGTGAAAGCGGCCCGCGACCACGCCGGGGTCGCCCCCGGCACCGGATCGATCGTCCTGCCGTCCACCGCGCACGCCGCGTTCGACAAGGCCGCCCGCCTGCTCGGTGTCCGCGCCGTCCGCGTACCCGTCGACCCGACCACGACGGCGGTCTCCGTCGACGCGATGTCCGAGGCCGTCGCCGACGACACCTTCCTGCTGATCGGTTCGGCCCCCAACTATCCGACCGGCACACTCGACCCGATCGAGCGACTCGGCGCCCTCGCCGTCGACCGCGGGATGCCGCTCCACGTCGACGCATGCCTGGGTGGCTTCGCGCTCGCCTGGTGGCCGGACCCGCTGCCCGCCTGGGACTTCCGCGTCCCCGGTGTCAGCAGTATCTCCGCCGACCTGCACAAGTACGGCTACGCCCCCAAAGGCGCGTCGGTGATCCTGCACCGCGACCGGGATCGGCACCGGGCCGGATTCTTCGCCGTCACCGACTGGCCCGGCTATCCGGTGGTCAACCCCACGCTGCTCGGCTCACGATCGGCCGCCGGCCTCGCCGCGGCGTGGGCCATCGTCCGCTATCTGGGCGCCGACGGCTATGCGGGACTGGTGCGGAAGATCGCGACGGCCGCGTCCGCCCTGCGCACGACCGTCGGACAGATCGAGGGTCTGCGCGTCACCGGACACCCGGAGGGCCCGGTGTTCGCGGTGGTCGCCGACGAGACGGCCGACCATCCGATCGACCCGCACCGCTGGTCGTCGGCGGTGGCGGCGCACGGTTTCACACTGCAGGCCCAGCCCCGCTACGACCAGTCCGACGGCACCGTGCTGCCCGCGAGCACGCATCTCACGATCACGCCGGTCACCGCCACCGTGCAGGACGAACTCAGCGCGGCTCTGGTCGCCGGGGCCGACGATGCCCGCGGCCTGCCGGCGGCCACCGCACCCGACACGCTGGCCGGTCTCGGCGACGCGTTCGCCTCCGGAGCCATCACCGTCGCCGACGCCCTCGCCCTGCCCTCCGAAACGGTCGAGGCGGCGCTCGTCGGCGCCGGGATCGACCCGCACACCGACCCGTCGCAGGCCGCCGAAGCCCTCGACATGCCGGCGGTCATCGCCGCCATCGAAACCCTGCCCAGGCCGGTGACCGCGAAGATGCTCGCCGAGTTCCTCGCCGCGTACACGAACCCCTGAACGACGAGGAGCCGGCCACCGAACGGTGACCGGCTCCTTTCGACGGGCTCAAGGAGCGTTGGGGCTCAAGGAGCGTGAGGGCGTCGACTCACAGGGAGCGGGAGATGATCTCCTTCATGATCTCGTTGGTGCCGCCGTAGATCATCTGGACGCGCGCGTCCGCCCACATGCGGGCGATCGGGTACTCGTTCATGTAGCCGTAGCCGCCGAACAGCTGCAGGCAGGTGTCGGCGATCTGCTGGGCCTTCTCGGTGGTCCACCACTTGGCCATCGCCACGGTCGGGATGTCGAGCTGACCCTGGATGTGCTTCTCGATGCAGTCGTCCAGGAAGACGCGGGCGATCCGCGCCTCGGTCGCGACCTCGGCCAGCTTGAACTTGGTGTTCTGGAAACCGAAGATCGGGCGGCCGAACGCGGTGCGCTCCTTGGTGTATTCGAGGGTCTTGGCGAGAGCGGTCTCCATGCCGGCGACCGCCGCGACGGCGATGATCAGACGCTCCTGCGGCAGCTGCTGCATGAGCTGCACGAAGCCCAGTCCCTCCTGGTCGCCCAGCAGGTTCTTCTGCGGGACGCGGACACCGGTGTAGTTGAGTTCGGCGGTGTCCTGGCCGCGCATGCCGACCTTGTCGAGGATGCGGCCGCGGCTGAAGCCGTCGGTGGCCGTCTCGACGGCGATCAGCGAGATGCCCTTGGCGCCCTCACTGGTGTCGGTCTTGGCGACGGTGATCACCAGGTCGGCCTGTCCACCGTTGGTGATGAAGGTCTTGTTGCCGTCGATGACGTAATCGTCGCCGTCCTTGACCGCCTTGGTCTTGACGTTCTGCAGGTCCGAGCCGGTGCCGGGCTCGGTCATCGCGATCGCACCGACCCACTCGCCGGAGGCCAGCTTCGGCAGCCAGGCCTTCTTCTGCTCGTCGTCGCCGTACGCCAGGATGTAGTGCGCGACGATGCCGTTGTGCAGGCTGACGCCCCACGACGAATCGGGCAGCTTGGCCTGCTCCTCGATCAGGACCGCCTCATGGGCGAAGGTGCCGCCACCGCCGCCGAACTCCTCCGGGATCGACATGCACAGCAGGCCGATGTCACCGGCCTTGTTCCACAGGTCGCGGTCGACGTGGTGCTGCTCGATGAAGCGCTCGGTGTTGGGAGCGATCTCCTTCTCGCAGAATCCGCGCGTCATGTCGCGAAGCGCGGACAGTTCATCGGTCTCCCAGGAGGGACGTGCCATGGTCTAGCCACCTAACTATGAGGTCTTCGATTACCGCGCAGAATCGTAACATCGGACGATGGCATCGTCGGCGCTGGGACCCCCGATCAGGCGTTGCCCTTCGACCACTTGGACCACGGCATGTTCCAGTCGCCGAGGCCGTCGTTCCACGGCAGTTCGGGGCCGATGGTGTTGCTGACCGTCACCGGGTCGCCGCGCAGCGTGTTCTGGGTGACCCAGAGTGCGTCGTCGGGACTCAGGTTCAGGCAGCCGTGGCTGGTGTTCGTGTTGCCCTGCGCCCACATCGACCACGGCGCCGAGTGCAAGTAATGCCGCTGTACGACATCTGCGTGGCGTAGTCGACCGGGGTGCGGTAGCCATCGGGCGATCCGACCGGAACACCGTAGGTGGACGAGTCCATGATGATGTGATCGAGGCGGTCACCGATGATGTAGACACCGTTGTCGGTAGGCGTTCCGTCCTTGCCCATCGAGGTCGGCATCTCCCGGATCACCTCGCCGTTCTTCTTGACGACGACGGTCTTGGTGTTGTCGTCGGCGTACAGCTCCATGGCGCGGCCGATCTCGAACGCGTACGACGAGTTGTCCTCACCGAACAGGCCGTCGCCCAGATCAATGCCGTAGATGTTCACGTCGACCTTGACCTTGGTGCCCGGCTTCCAGAAGTGTTCCGGACGCCACCGCACCTCCGAGTCGCTGATCCAGTAGAACGCGCCCTGCACACCCGGGTCGGTCGTGATCTTGATGGCGTCCTGGGCCTTCTTACGGTCCGGGATGGCCTCATCGAAACGCACACCGATGGTCGTGGCGATACCGGTGACCTTCTCGTTCGGCGAGATGTACGCCTTGGTCACGTTGTTGGGGGCACGCGTGGTGAACTGCTGCGAGGTGGTGGTCTTGCCGCCCACACCCACGGCCTCCGCCTGCACCGTGTAGGTCTTGCCGAAGCCGAACGGCTCAGTGCTGGTCCAGGTCGCACCGTCGTCGCTGAACTCACCCTTGATCGGGGTGCCGTCGGCCTTGTCGATGGTCACACCCGTCAGCGCACCCTCGGTGGCCTTCACCTGGATCGGCAGGCCCGGCTGCACACCGACGGCGTCCTTGTCCAGCGGCTTGCCGCCGTCGTCGGCCAGCGAGATCGCCGGATTGATCATGTCGGTGAACTCGCCGGATGCCTTCACATCGGTGCTGTACCGGCTGCATGAGCTCATGACGAGCATCGCCGCGATCAGTGAGACGACAGCGGCCACCTTGATGTGGGGTCGTGCCATGGGGGTAATCCGCCTATCTGGGGTCAATCAACGGTTTCCGGACAATCGTAACAATCCTCGGTGTCGACGACGAAGTCGCCGGACCGTCCCCGGACTCATCGAGATGCCCCGAGGCGCAGATGCGGCGACGGCCGGCTCCGAATCGGAGCCGGCCGTCGTCACGGGAGGTGCGGGTCGCGTCAAGCGTTGCCCTTCGCCCACTGTGCCCACGGCATGTTCCAGTCGCCCAGGCCGTCGTCCCACGGCAGCTCGGGGCCGACGGTGTTGGTGACCGTGATCGGGTCGCCGCGCAGCGTGTTCTCACGCACCCAGAGCGCGTCGTCGGGGCTCAGGTTGAGGCAGCCGTGACTGGTGTCGGTGTTGCCCTGTGCCCACAGCGACCACGGCGCCGAGTGCAGGTAAATGCCGTTGTAGGCCATCTGGGTCGCGTTGTCGACGTCGGTCTTGTAGCCGCCGGGCGAGTTGACCGGCACACCGTAGGTGGACGAATCCATGATGATGTGCGGGACACGGTCGCCGATGATGTAGATGCCGTTGTTGGTCGGGTTCGCCGGCTCACCCATCGAGGTCGGCATCTCCTTGATGACCTTGCCGTTCTCCTTGACGACCACAGTCTTGGTGTTGTCGTCGGCGAACATCTCCAGGTCGCGGCCGATCTCGAACGAGTACGACGCATTGTCGGCGCCGTAGAGGCCGTCACCGAGGTCGATGCCGTAGATGTTCACGGCCACGTTGATCTTGGTGCCCGGCTTCCAGAAGTGCTCGGGCCGCCAGCGCACCTCGGAGTCGCTGATCCAGTGGAACGCGCCCTGCACGCCCGGGTCGGTCGTGATCTTGATGGCGTCCTGGGCCTTCTTACGGTCCGGGATGGCCTCGTCGAAGCGCACACCGATGGTCGTGGCGACGCCGGTGACCTTCTCGTTCGGCATGATCGACGCGTTGGTGACGTTGTCCGGTTCCTTGGTGGTGAACTGCTGCGTGCTGGTGGTCTTGCCACCGACGCCCACAGCCTCCGCCTGCACCGTGTAGGTCTTGCCGAAGCCGAACGGCTCAGTGCTGGTCCAGGTCGCACCGTCGTCGCTGAACTCACCCTTGATCGGGGTGCCGTCGGCCTTGTCGATGGTGACGCCGGTCAGCGCACCCTCGGTCGACTTGACCTGGATCGGCAGACCGGGCTGGATGCCGACGGCGTCCTTGTCGAGCGGCTTGCCGCCGTCGTCGGACAGGGTGATCGCCGGGTTGATGAGGTCGGCGAACTGGCCGGTCGCCTTCACATCACTGGAGTACCGGCTGCACGAACTCATCGCGAGTGCCGCCGCGATGAGCGCGACCACTGCCACGACTTTGGTCCAGGCGCGATGATCGCGCAGTCGGGTACTACTCATGACTCTCCAACCCTGCATTTCTCTACGACTCCCGGTGCGGGTGACACCGAAGCCTCCGCAATAAGCGGACCGGTCTCCCAGTTATTACGACATTGATTGTACGAGCGCGGACCCCGAAACGCACCCATTGGCTCGCATGACGATCTTCACGGTTCGACGGTTGTCCGATCGAACAAGAATCACGCGAACGACAGCGTTACGGTACCCGATCATCGTCACCTCCGACCAATCGGTGAGAACTGAATCACACTCTTGTGACGCGAACTTCCCGAACCGGACAAACAAGCCACTGACCTGCCGATTTTCTTTCTCAGCCGTTCTCCTGTTACTGTTTCTTCTCGCAACACCGAATGGCGTCGAGCCACTCGTGAGCACCGGCGCCATTAGCTCAATTGGCAGAGCAGCTGACTCTTAATCAGCGGGTTCGGGGTTCGAGTCCCTGATGGCGCACTCCACGAGACCCCGTCACTTCCGGTGACGGGGTCTTTCGCATCCGAGGCAGCTCACAGCCGGTTCAGCACCTCGCGCGCGGCCCGCTCCCCCGATCGCACGGCACCGTCCATGTAGCCGGTCCAGTAGTCCGCGGTCTCGGTGCCGGCCCAGTGGATCGGGCCGACCGGGGCACGCAGCGCCGGGCCGTAGCGCGTCAGGGTGCCCGGCCTGCTCACCGCGACCGGGCCGCCTCGCGACCACGGCTCCAGATCCCACCTGAGGTTGCCGTAGTCCAGGTAGTCGTGCGCCTCACGACCGAAGTACCGGGCGAAGCTCTCGATGCACTCACGCACCAGCTGCGACTCGGGCGCATGGTCGAGGCGGCGCATGGCGTCGGCGGAAATGAATCCGAGCAGGATGTGACGGCCGCCGGTGTGGGCCTCGAAGGTCACGTCGATCGGACGTCCGTCGCCGTACACCTGACCGGACAGACCCTTCTCCCGCCAGAACGGCCTGCGGTAGATCGC
Source organism: Gordonia sp. (in: high G+C Gram-positive bacteria) (assembly GCF_047600565.1). Lineage (GTDB taxonomy): Bacteria > Actinomycetota > Actinomycetes > Mycobacteriales > Mycobacteriaceae > Gordonia. Next base: position 493,937 of record NZ_JASGKN010000001.1, on the reverse strand, counting down.
GGCGAACTTGCTGATCGCCCCCATGTGGTAGCCGTGGGTCAGGCCGATCCGGGACGCCGGCAGTCCCGGGCGGTAGTCGATCAGCCCGCTGATGGCCGGCGACATCGCGACGATTACCCGCCGGCCGGCGAACGTGCCGGCATCCGAGGTCACCACCGCATGGTTCTGCTCGGTGCTGATGCGCCGCACCGGAGCGTCGTAGACCATCGCGCCGCCCAGGGCGTGCGCCATCCGCAGCGGAATCAGTGCCGCACCACCGGAGAACATCCGCTCCTGGGCGCCGCCGTCGGAGCTGAGCAGCCGGAGCATGGTGCCCGGATTGTGTTCGTCACCGGCCGCCGCGATGTAGTTCAGGTAGTAGAGCGCCGAGATCTCGTCGCTGCGCACCGACACCGTCGCCGACATGGCGATGTGCGCCAAGTTCAGGCCCACCGGCGACGACGTGGTCTGCCGGACGTACTGCTCCCAGGTGATCGAGTCGAGGTACTTCGCGTTCGGGTGCCGCCACGGCTCGCCGACCGGAAAGCCCTCCAGCGCCTCGACGGTGGCCCGCACGAACGCCGGTGCCGCGTCGATCACCCCGGCGTCGACCGGAATGGGCAGGCCGGACGCCACCCGCTGACCGTGCCCACGGTTCCAGAAGATGCTGTCTCCCCCGTTGTAGGTGGGGACGGTCGCGACCCCGTATTCACGAGCCAGTGCCGCGATCCGGTTCTGGGTCGGTCCGATGAATTCGGCGCCGGCGTCGAGGGTGGCGCCCAGCCGCGGCGTGGTGATGTTGTGGACGCGCCCGCCCGGGCGATCGCGGGCCTCCAGCACCACCACCAATGCACCGGCCGACCGCAGGGCCCGGGCCGCCGCCAGTCCCGACAGCCCGCCACCGACCACGACCGCGTCGTACACGCCGCCGGGCCCCGGACCGTCCGCCCGCGCCGTACCCGGCAGCACACTCGCCCCGGCGACGGCGCCGGCCGCCGCCAGCGCGCCCCCGAGAAACGTTCGTCTGTCGATGTCTCGCCGCATGAGGTGAAGTTATCCCCGCACCGTTACCGCCCGATGCGGAATCGATGACGATCCGGTGACCGGCGATGCGCAGCGCCCCTCACCCCGAACGGGGTGAGGGGCGCCGTGGGAGCCGATTCAGCGTCGGCGGCGGAAGATCTTGCGCACCACCAGCAGCACGGCCACCGCGGCACTGCCGATCAGCGAGTACTTGACCGGCGGACGGTTGACGAAGGCAACCGCCTTGGTCTTGGCGTCCGCGGCCAGATGCTGCGGGTTGGCGCGGTCGGCGATCTGGTCGAGGGTGTTCGCCAGATCTTCACGCGCCTGCGCGATCTGCTGCTCGATACGTTCGGTGTCGTCGGCCACGCCGTCCTCCACTGTTGTGCTGACTCTGCTCAGGCGAGTGAAGCCCACATGGGGGAAACACCCGCGACTCGTCGAGCCTACCCACCCCTGCCCGATAGGGTGGAGCGCATGGCTGCCAACGGACGACTCGAAGTCGGAGACACCGCCCCCGCATTCACCCTGCCCGCCGCGAACGGCTCGACGGTCTCGCTGTCCGATTACGCCGGCCGGAAGGTGATCGTCTACTTCTACCCGGCCGCGATGACGCCCGGCTGCACCAAGCAGGCGTGCGACTTCACCGACAACCTCGCCGAACTGGGCGACGCCGGAATCGGCGTGGTCGGTATCTCGCCGGACACCCCGGAGAAGCTGCAGCAGTTCGCCGAACGCGACGAGATCACCTTCCCGCTGCTGTCCGACCCGGACAAGACCGTCCTGTCCGCCTGGGGCGCATTCGGTGAGAAGAAGCTGTACGGCAAGGTGGTGACCGGTGTGATCCGCTCGACCTTCCTGGTCGACGAGAACGGCGTCATCGCCCTCGCCCAGTACAACGTGAAGGCGACCGGTCACGTCGCCAAGCTCCGTCGCGACCTGTCCGTCTGACCTCTATCGACATGCCCGAATCGGCTGAGACCGAACCGCTGGTCCCCCGGCGCCGACCGACTCAGGAACGCAGTCGCCGCACCTTCGATGCGCTGTTGACAGCCGCGCGGGAACTGCTGGTCGAAGACGGTTTCGACTCCCTGACCTGCGAACAGGTCGCTGCGCGGGCCGACGTTCCGATCGGCACCCTGTACCAGTACTTCGCGAACAAGTACGTCATCGTGTGCGAATTGGATCGGGCCGACACCACCGGAATGAGCAGTGAACTCTCGGCGTTCGCCGCCGAGATCCCGTCCCTGCAGTGGCCGGCCCTCCTGGAGAAGTTCCTCGACCACCTCGCCGACCGCTGGCGCGACGAACCGTCCCGCCGCGCGGTCTGGCTGGCTGTGCAGTCCACGCCGGCGACCCGTACCACCGCCGTCCTCAACGAACGGATCCTGGCCGACCAGGTCGCCGGGATCCTCGCCCCCCTGTTTCCGCACCAACCCGAACGCCGCGCCCGCATGGCGCAGGTCATCGTGCATACGTCGTATTCGCTGCTCAGCTATTCGGTTCAGGACGACCACGACCACCAGGCGATCGTCACCGAACTCAAACGCATGCTCGGCGGATACCTACTGTCCGTCCAGTGATTCCAGGACGGCGACCGCCCCCGCCGTGTCGCCGTCGTGGGTCAGCGACAGGTGGATCGTCACGTCCGACAGGTAGCGGGCGAGGTCGCCGTGCAGCCGCACCCGCGGCCGGCCCCAGGTGTCGGTCAGCACTTCGACGTCGTTGACGGCGGTCTCCGGCAGAACCGGCGGCTGAGCGAACCGGCTCGACGACCACGCCTTGATGACGGCCTCCCGGGCAGCCCACCGGACGGCCAGATGACGGGCCTCGCCGTCGGGCCGGTCGGCGGCGTCCCGGCGCTCCCCGACCCGGAAGGTGTGCAGGATCGTCGATCCGGGCTGCTCGAGCTGGACGGCGAAGTCGGGCACGTTCACCAGGTCCAGTCCGACGCCGATCACGCTCACCGGTAGGCGCCCTGGACGTCGAGCCGCACGTCGTCGTGCAGAAGCAGTGCGGCTTCGGCGTCGTGTTCGTCGGCGGTCTCGTCGAACCGGCGGCCCTTCGGCCGCTGGTAGGCCGGGGTGCCGCCGCACATCGCCTCGAGGAGACGCTGCCGGCCGGCGCGCAGACGTTCGGCGGCCCGTTCCCGGTAGGCGGCACGCTCGGTGTCGGGCAGCGCGGCGACGAAGGCGTCCGGGTGCGCGACCGCGATCAGCCCCGAGACGTGTCCGAAGCCGAGGCTGGTCAGCAGGCCCGCCTTGAGGCCGAAGCCCTCCCCCAGTCGCAGCGGGGTGCGCGGCCACACCAGGTGCGGGTAGCGCTCCATGGCGTCGTCGACGCAGTCCAGGCTGCGGTTCGGCGGGATCACGCCGTGGCTCAGCACCTGGCACAGGCCGATCAGCTGGAACGCGGCGGCACCGCCCTTCGCGTGGCCGGTCAGCGATTTCTGCGAGACGACGAACAACGGGGCGCCGTCGGAGCGGCCGATGGCCGCCGCGAGACGTTCGTGCAGTTCGGCCTCGTTGGGGTCGTTGGCCCGCGTCGACGTGTCGTGCTTGGACACCACGGCCACGTCGTCGGGGGTCAGCCCGAGGTTCGCCAGCGCCGTCGCGAGCGGCGAGTCCTGGGCGCCGCGGGCCGCCCCGAGCGCCCCCAGGCCCGGTGCCGGGATGGAGGTGTGGACGCCGTCGCCGAAGCTCTGTGCCCAGGCCACCACGCCGAGCACCGGCAGTCCGAGCCGTGCGGCGACGTCGCCGCGGGCCAGGAGCACGGTGCCGCCGCCCGCGGACTCGACGAAGCCGCCGCGGCGCCGGTCGTTGGCCCGGGAGAACCGTTCCGGTGCGATTCCGCGCGCCTCCATGGCCGCCGAATCGGCGGTGGCCGACATGTCGCCGAAGCCCACGATTCCCTCGATGCCGAGGTCGTCGAAGCCGCCGGCGACGGCGAACAGCGCCTTGCCGAGCCGGATCTTGTCGACGCCCTCCTCCACCGAGACCGCGGCCGTCGCGCACGCCGCGACCGGATGGATCATCGCGCCGTAGCTACCGATGTACGACTGCACGACGTGGGCGGCGACGACGTTCGGCAGCGCCTCCTGGAGGATGTCGTTCGCCTTCGATTCGCCGAGCAGGGTGTCGATGTACAGCGACCTCATGGAGCTCATGCCGCCCATGCCGGTGCCCTGGGTGTTCGCCACGAGCCCCGGGTGCACCCAGCGCATGAGTTCGGCGGGGGTGAATCCGGCGGTCAGGAAGGCGTCGACGGTGGCGACGAGGTTCCACAGTGCGACGCGGTCGACCGATTCGGCCATGTCGGCCGATACGCCCCAGCGCACCGGGTCGAAGCCGGTCGGGATCTGGCCGCCGACGGTCCGGGACAGGGCGAAGCGGCGCGGCACCCGGATCTCGGTTCCCGCGAGCCGGGTGACCGTCCAGTCGCCGGACTCGGGGTCGGGTGCGATGCGGGTGCGTTCGGGGTCCGACGAAGCGAAGGCGCGCGCCTGCGCCTCGGTCGGGACGCTGAAGCTCAGATCCCGGTCGAGGAACACCGATTCGAGCAGCGGCGCCGAGTTGTCGGCCATGGCGCCGTCGTCGGTGTACCGCCGGATGCCGCAGCGCTCGAGGACGGCGTCGTGATAGCGGTCGGCGATGTCGGCCTCATCGACCGGATCGCCGGTCTGCGCGTCGTACCAGCCGGGCGACGGTGTCGTCTCCCAGGTGACGAGTCCGGTGTTCCAGGCCAGTTCGAGGACGCCGGCGGCCGAGAGCCGGTCGTCGACCTCCATCTCGAAGCGGGTGCGCGAGGATCCGTACGGGCCGACCTCGCCGGCCCCGACGATCACCACGAGGTCCTCCGGTCGCGCCGCGACGTCCGGCCAGTCGATCCGGCCGGCCTGGTCGCCTCGGGCCGGCGACGGCAGCGCCGACACCCGGGTACCACCGGTCGGCGACGTGTCGCGTGCTCCGGTCCGGGCGGTCGTGGCCGTGCCGGCCTGCTCGGCGAGCGCGGCCAGATCCAGCGAATCCGACAGCCCTGCGGTGAGATCCTTCTCCACCGGCACCGTGCGGGCGGCGATCCGTTCGGCGGGCGCGCACAGGCCGAGGAGTTCGGCGGCCATCTCGTCGGTGCTCCAGGTGCGGACCCTGGCGGATTCGACGGCGTCGACCATCGGATCGTTGCCGCCCATCAATCCGGTGCCGCGCACCCAGCCGATGAGGGCATGAGCCAGCGTGACCCGCTCGTTCCACGAGCTCTCCGAGCGCCAGCGCCGGACGAGGGCGTCGAGTGCCGCCTTGCTCTCGCCGTAGGCGCCGTCGCCGCCGAACATGCCGCGGTTCGGCGAGCCGGGCAGCACGACGTGCAGCCGGGACTCGAGGTCGGTGTCGGCGCCGATCGCCGACAGTCCGGCGATCAGCCGCTCCACCGACCACAGCAGTACCTTCATCTCCAGTTCGGCGCGGGCACCGGCGTCGACGGCGTCACCGGCGACGCGGGGCGCGGCGAACGGGAACAGCAGCGTCGGGCGCAGCGCGGGCTTGAGCACACCCGTGGTGGCACCCAGGTTCTCCGTCTGCTCACTGCCCAGCCAGTCGGTGAGGGCATCGACGTCGGTGTACGACGCCATGTTCGCCGGGACCGCCCACAGCGTGGCGCCGCTGCGCGCGTTCGTGCGGTACAGGTCCTTGTAGAAGGCCAGACGATCGCTGTCGAGGCGGGAGGTCGTGACGACGACGGTGGCGCCGCCGGCCAGCAGTCGTGCGGTGACCGCGGCGGCGATCGACCCCTTCGACGCACCCGTCACCACCGCGACGTCGGCACCGTACCGGGCCGGGTCCGTCTCGACGGCGGTCCGCGCGATGCGTTCGTAGAGGGCAGCATGGACCACGCGGTCGGCGGCTGCGGACCGCTCGTGCCACCAGGAGGCGTGCGCGGCCACCACGGCACCGGCGCCGGTGAACCGGTCGGCGGTGCCGGAGACGTCGAGTTCCTCCTCGTCGGCGGTCCACAGGCGGGCCAGGTCCTCGCGGAGCGTCGCCCAGCGGTCGTCGATCAGGACCGCGCGGTCGGCGTCGAAGACCGGTGCGACCGCCCGCTGCCAGTCGGCGCCGAGTTCGGCGCTCACCCGGTCGGCGAGGCCGTCGTCAGCGGTGCCGGCGGACGCCGTCGGCGTCGTCGACAGTCCCAGCCGGTCCAGCACGGTCTGCGCGGCCGCCGCGAGCACACCGTCCGGTCCGGTGATCTGTTCGGTGAACTCGGCGAGTGCGGCGGCATCGATCTGGGCGCCGGCACCGCCGTCGGAGGACGGGAGGTCGACGGCGATGCCGTGGGCGGCGCCGACGCCACGCACGGCACGGTCGATCGCCGCGTCGAGCGCGGCGAGATCGGTCACCGGGCCGTCGAGGAGTTCACCGAGGTCCCCGCCGCGCACACTGGCACCGTCGCGAGTGCCCAGGGCCAGCGCGAGCTGGGTGTGCAGTGCCCAGCCCGGTCCGAGATCCCAGACCCCGTTCACCCGATCGGCGACGTAGGACGGGCGTTTGCCCCTCGGTCCGGCGATCTTGCGGAGCTGGTCGGCGACGGCATCGGAGAGCACTTCGCCGAGCGGCCGGTAGCCGCGCGCCAGTGAGTTCACGGTGTTCTCGAGTGCCGCCACGTCGGCTTCGGCGGCCCCGTCGATCGCACCGAGCCCGAGCTCGGCGCCGATGTCCAGCAGAAGCTGGTTACGGCGCGACGACACCCCGTCGCAGAGCGTCTCGATCGAGTCGACGGCGCCGATCTGGTCCGGTCGCATCTTGGTCCAGAGGGCGATGACGCCGCGGACCGCGTCGGCCGGCGCGAAGGCCAGGTCGTCGGGGCGAGGGGCACCCGGCGCCGCGGACGGGGCGGTCGGTGCGGTCGTCGCCGCGGGTGCGGGTGCCGGCGTCGAATCGACGGCGGCCGGTTCCGGGGACTCCGGGTCGCTGCCGGCATCCTGCGCGAGCAGGACCGCGGCGTCGGACTCGACGTTGACGACCTCGGTCGTCGAGGTGGCGTAGCCGGGCAGACGCAGCGTGTTCCGGGCCAGGCCGGTGAGGGTGGGGGCGGTCTTGACGCCGACTTCGACGAATCGCTGGATGCCCGGTCCCCCGCGTTCGGGGCCGGCGAACAGCAGTTCCTGGGTCTCGATCCAGCGGACCGGGCTGGCGAACTGCCAGGCGAGCAGCTCGATCAGCACGACCCGGGTCAGTTCGGCGGGCCGGGCCGCCCAGTCGTCCCAGGCGGCCAGCACGTCGGCCAGCGGCTCGGACGGCACCAGGTCGGCGATCTCCTGCACGAAGGACCGGTCCAGGGTGAACAGCCGGGGCACCAGGTTCGGGATGTACCGGCCGACCAGAACGTCCGGGTCGATGGTCGCCGGCAGCAGGTCATCGAGCTTGCCCCGGAATTCGGGGACGCCGGCCCGCAGCACGCTCGAATGGAACGGCACGTCGATGCCGGGCACCAGGATGAAGGCGCGTTTGCCGCCGTGCTCGGCGACGCGGCGGGCCACCTCGGTCTCGAGGGCGTCGAGTCCTCGCACGGTTCCCGCGATCGCGTACTGCGAGCCGAGGAGGTTCAGATTGACGACTTCGAGGTATTCGCCGGTCCGTGCGGAGATCTCCGCGACGAAGTCCTGCACGTCGGCGTCGGCGAGCCCGAACTGGCTCGGGCGGATGGCCGCCATCCGGTAGTCGGAGCGGCCGTTCTCGTCGCGCGGCACCAGGTGGTGCATGGCCGAGCCGCGCTGGAACACCACTTCGAGCACCGCTTCGAGCGGAAGGACACCCGCGCAGGCGGCGAGGGCGTTGTATTCGCCGACCGAATGGCCGCAGGTGATCGCGTCGGTGACGAAGCCGCCGGCCTCGCGGAGTTCGGCGACCTGGGCGACGCCCAGTGTGGCCATCGCGACCTGTGTGAACTGGGTCAGGAACAGGACGCCGTCCGGGTGGTGGTAGGTCTCGCCGCGGGCGACGAGGGTGGTCGGATTGTCGCGGACCACCGCCAGGATGGAGAAGCCCAGCGCCGTGCGGGTGTGGGCGTCGGCGCGGTCCCAGACCTCGCGGGCGGCTTTGCTGCGGGCCCGGGCGTCCAAGCCCATGCCCTTGCTCTGGATGCCCTGGCCGGGGAAGGCGTACACGGTGCGCGGTGCCTCCAGGAGACCGGTCGCGGCCATCACCAGATCGTCGCCGACCTTGGCGGTCACCTCGATCACGTCGCGGCCGGCGTCGATCCCGACCCGGTCGACGCGCACCGTCACCTCGTCGCCGAGGCGGACCATGCCGAGGTAGCGCGCGGTCCAGCCGAGCAACGGACGCGGTGACGGGACCGGAGCGCGGGTGTCGGCCGCGGTCACCGCCTGCTGGGCGGCCGCCGACAGCCACATGCCGTGCACGATGGGCTCGCCCAGACCGGCGAGCCGGGCCGCGAGGACGTCGGTGTGGATCGGGTTGCGGTCGCCGGACACGACGGCGAAGCCGGTCATGTCGGCGGGGGCCTGCACGGTCACGGTGCGCAGGTGTTTGCGGGTGCCGGACCGTTCGTCGTCGAGGGCACCGCCCGCGCGGACCGGGTCGGCGGGTTCGCTCGCACCCGGCCGGCCGCGGACCGCGAACCGTTCGGTCAGCGTCGCGACCGGTTCCGTCGCACCGTCGCCGGTGGCACGTGCGACGTCCACGCCCACCTCCACGACGCGGCCGTACACCGAGTCGTACACCGCACCCTGTCGGGCGGTGACGGTCAGACCGGTGACCTCGCTCGGCACCGGCCCGGTCAGCGCGACGGCGTGATCGAGGTGCACCAGGTCCAGCAGACCCTCCACCACCGGGGTGCCGTCCTCGGTGCGGGCCTGTCCGAGCACGCTGAACACCGCCGGCCAGCAGGCGGCCACGAGGTTGTCGGGCACGGCGCTGCCGAACGGCGAGGCGGGTGTGACGGGGCGCAGCGTGGCCGGGAGGCTCGACGCGGTGGCACCGCTGTGATCGGCGACCAGGTCCGGGTCCCAGGCGACGTCGACCGTCACCACACCGTCCTTCACGGTGGCGAGTTCACCGCCGGCGGCGACGGTCAGCAGCTCCCGCATGGCGGTGGCCGCCTCGTCGATGCCGATGCGCGGCACGCCGCCGTCCAGGGTGGTGTCGTCGACGATCAGGGGCAGCACGATATGGGTGCCGGCGACCGGCACCGTCAGTTCGAAGCGGGCGGGCGACTCCCCGTCACCGCTGACCCGGTTCAGCCGGGAACCGGTGGCGGTGTGCTCGGCCCGGTCGACGTCGTGCACGTCCCAGGCGTCGGGGTCGCCGAGCTGCGCGACCGGATTGTCGGTGATGCGTCCACCCCACGAGACGTCGCGCGCCTCCAGGAGCACGCTGATCGGTCCGGCGGAGGGCACCGAGCCGACACGGCGGCGCGCATCGGCGGGCCACGGGTGCTCGCCGTCGCGGCGCAGGTCGGCGACGACGCGGGCCTCGAACCGGTCCAGGAGCGCGCCGACGGGCTCGTCGACCTCGGTGATACCGGCCACGGCCACCGGCCCCGGGATGATGCAGACCTCGTCGGCGCGGTAGCGGGGATCGTGCGCCTGCCACAGCGAGTCGCTGCGCCACCAGCGGCGCACCTCCTTGTCGATGACCGGCACGAAGTTCACCGGCTTGCCGGGTGTCCGGCACAGTTCGAGGAAGAATGCGACGTCGGCCGGATGCAGGACGTCGTCGGCGGCCTCCGGGTAGCGGATGATCAGGGAGTCGACGGCGGCGTGCGCGTCGGTCACCGAGTCGCCGAAGATCGACGTGAACTCGCCGCGATCGAGGCGGTGCAGGCGGGCTTCGGCGCGGTGCAGCATCTCGACGAAGCGCCGTTCCCAGCTGATGTCGGCCCACGGCAGCGCGCCGGTCCGGTCAGCGCCGACGGCCAGCTCGGCGTAACGCCGCAGCCACTGCTCGTAGGTCATCGCGGCGACGTCCCCGAAGTACGGCTTGGCCGTGGCGGCCATGGCCGCGATGATCTCGTCACGGCGCTCGTCCACGGCGTCGGCGTCGCCGGCGACCTCGTCGAGCAGCCGGCCGCAGCGGGAGGCGGCGTTGTCGATCTCATGGATGTCGGCGCCCAGCTGGCTGCGGCCGGATGCCATGCCGGCACGGCTGTGTCCGGCGCCGATCCAGCTGTCGCAACCGGCGGTGTCGACCAGCAGACGCTTCACGTCGGGAGCGGTGGTGGCCTCCTTGGTCGCCATCGCGGCGGTGCCGACCAGGATGCCGTCGAGCGGCATCAGCGAGTAGCCGTGACGGCGGGCCCAGGTGCCGGTCAGGTACTCGGAGGCACGCTCGGGGGTCCCGATGCCGCCGCCGACGCACACCACGACGTTCGGCCGGTCGCGGAGTTCGCCGTAGGTGGCCAGCAGCAGGTCGTCGAGGTCCTCCCACGAGTGGTGGCCTCCGGCGCGGCCGCCCTCCACCTGCACGATGACCGGGTATTCGGGCACTTCGGCGGCGATCCGCACGACGGCGCGGATCTGTTCGACGGTGCCCGGCTTGAAAGCGATGTACGGGATGCGGGCGTCGATCAGTTCGCGGACCAGATCGACGGCGTCGTCGAGTTCGGGGATGCCCGCGGTGACGATCAGGCCGTCGATCGGGGCGCCCGCGGCGCGAGCCTTCTGCACCAGGCGCTTACCTCCGACCTGCAGCTTCCACAGGTACGGGTCGAGGAACAGCGAGTTGAACGCGACTTGGCGGCCGGGCTCGAGGAGTCGCTGCAGTCCGGCCAGATTCGCCGCGAAGATCTCTTCGGTCACCTGGCCGCCGCCGGCCAGTTCGGCCCAGTGGCCGGCGTTGGAGGCGGCGGCGACGATCTCCGGGTCGACGGTGGTCGGGGTCATGCCCGCGAGGAGGATCGGCGACCTGCCGGTCAGCCGGGTGAAGGCGGTGTCGACGACGGTGCGGCCGTCGGGCAGTGCGGCGAGCCGTGGCGCGTACAGGGCCCACGGCGCCGCCACCTCGGGCGCGTTGCCGGGCACGAACAGATTGCGCTGGCCGCCCCGGGTGGCGGCGGGAACGATACCGATCCCCTGCCCGCGCACCAGCGGTGCGGCCAGCCTCGACGCGATGTCGGACGGTCCCAGGTCGATGAGCCAGCGGGCGCCGCTGTCGCGCACCTCGTCGACGCGCGCCACCCAGTCGAAGTGGTCGACCAGCAGGGATCGTCCGTACCGGCGCGCGAGTCCGACGTCGATGCCGCAGTCCTGGGCCCATCCGGCCATCAGCTCGACGCCGTCGATCATGTGCGGGTGGTGGAACGGCACGGTGCTGCGCACCTGATCGAAGACCGGTGCGAACGGCGCTCCGCCGGTCTCCTTGCGTGTGCGGGCCTGCGCGGATGCGGCGGCGCGTTCCTCGAATAGCGCCCGGAAGGCGGCGAGATGGCGCGGGGCGCCGGCCAGCACCACCGCGCGGCGCGAGTTCAGCACGGCCACGGCCGGCACACCGATCGACTGGCTCTCGTCGACGCCGGCGGCGTAGTCGGCGAGCAGCGCCTCGATGTCTGCGGGCGCCGCGTGCGACACCGACAGCATCGCCGGAGCGTCGATGGTGCCGAGGATGCCGAGACGGCGCGCGGTCACGGTGGCGGCCGACACCATGAGGTGTCCGAGCGCGAGCAGGTGCGCGTCGTCGATCTCCGGGCCGTGTTCACCGATCAGTTCCGCGGCGACCATGCCCTGCGAGTGACCGATCGTGGCCGTCGGCGGAAGCGCATCCGTGTCCAGGCCCTGTTTGCGCATGAGTTCGACCGCGGCCAGCTGCGTGAGGAGCACTCCGGGCCCCGACAGCGTCGCGTCGGCGAGTTCCGCGTCGGTCGGCACCGGCCGGCCGTCGTCGAGATCGCGAACCCACTGCAGAGGTGTGAACTCTCTCGCGCCCACACGCGCCAGGTCGTCGGCGATCGGCGCCAGGATCCCGCGGGCGTCCTCGACGGTCTGGGCGAGACCGGATTCCAGGTCGCCGTCGATGACCAGTTCGGCCAGCGTCGGCAGCCACGGGCTGCCCTGTCCGGCGAAGCAGATCGCGTACGGCTCTCCGGCGGCCAGACGGTCGAGCAGGCTCGATTCTCCTCCGTGGGAGTGGTCGGAACGCTGGGCGGAACGGTACTGGTCGAGGGTCACGGGTACTCCTGGGTCTGCCGGCGGCATGGGTGGGAACGCGAGGTTCGAAACGCGGTCCATGCTGCCACAGAAATATGAGGCAACCCTCATGTTTTGTCCCGACCGTCGGGTATACCCGCCGGTAGACGCGTCGGTAACCGCGCCGGCCTGCGGTTTCTCCACCCGCATTTTCGTTATCATTTCGTTATCATCAGGGTGTGGCGTTCGGGTCTGCGGCCCCGGAATCCGCACCGGCCGCTAGGGTCTCCCCATGTCCGACTGCGTCTTCTGCGACATCGTCGCCGGCACCGCCCCGGCGCGGATCGTCTATGCCGACGATCACCTCCTCGGCTTCCTCGACATCCGCCCGATCACCGCCGGACACACGCTGCTGATCCCGCGCGAGCACTCGACCGGACTGGCCGACCTGCCGCCCGAATCGGGCGCGCGTCTGTTCCAGGCCGGCCAGCGCGTGGCCGCGGCGATGAAGACGTCGCTCGGCGCCGACGGCGTGAACCTCGCCCTCAACGACGGCCGGGCCGCATTCCAGACCGTCTTCCACACCCACCTGCACGTGCTCCCGCGCCGCAACGGCGACCGGCTCGACTTCGCCAAGGGCTTCATCACCCGGCGCGGCAAGGATCTCGACCGGGTCGCCGCCACCCTGCGCGGCGCCCTGGCCCAGGACACACCGTGACCGTCGACCACGACGCCCTCGCCGAGGCCTCCCGGCTCATCGCCGATGCCCGTGACGTCGTCGTGTTCACCGGTGCCGGAATGTCCGCCGAGAGCGGAGTCCCGACGTTCCGGGATGCGATGACCGGCACCTGGTCGCGCTTCGACCCGCAGCAGCTCGCCACCCCGGAGTCCTGGCAGAACGATCGGGCCCTCGTCTGGTCCTGGTACGCCGGGCGCGCCGCCGACGTCCGGAGGGTGGAACCGAATGCCGGGCACGAGGCGATCGCACGCCTCGGCGAGCGCAAGGCCGCCGACGGCGGGTCCGTTGCGGTGGTGACGCAGAATGTCGACGACCTGCACGAACGCGCAGGGTCACCGGTGGCCAGCCACCTGCACGGCAGTCTGTTCGCGCCGCGCTGCGATGCCTGCGAAGCCCCCGGATCCTCCGACGCGGCGCTCGATCCCGAACTCCAGCCCTGCCGGCTGTGCCCCGACGGGGTGCTGCGCCCGGGCGTCGTCTGGTTCGGCGAACCGCTGCCACCCGGCGATTGGTCCGCCGCCGAGCGGTCCTTCCACGACGCCGACCTGGTTCTCGTCGTCGGAACCAGCGGTGTGGTCTATCCGGCCGCCGAACTGCCGATGAGGGCGGCGTTCCGCGGTGTGCCGGTGATCGAGATCAACCCGGAGCCGTCGGAACTCGCCGGCGTCCTGCTCACTCTCTCGGCGACCGCCTGCCAGGTGCTCCCCGGACTGGTCGGCTGAACCGATCGTCCGGACGGCTCACGCAGCCGCCGGCACCACCGTCTCATCGACCGGATGCACGACCTCCTCGACCAGGCGCCGGCGCTTGAGGACCGCTCCGCCCAGGAGCAGATAGCCGATGACGATCCACACCGCGAGGGCGACGAACGCGAGACCCGCGCCGGCACCGATCAGGCTTCCGTGACCGAAGAAGGCCGCCGATCGCAGCGCCGTACCCGTCGCACCCAGCGGGAGCCACTGACCGAGGTGACCCCAGATCCCGGGCAGGAACTGCGGAGGGCTCGCGATACCGGCCAGCGGCATGCCGATCAGCATGAACACCAGTGCCGCCACACCCATCCCGGCCATGCCGGTGTCCGGACCCGCCATGCGGGCCTTCCTCCGGTCGGCGGTGACCGACGAGGCGACCGCCGCCGCATTCGGCGAGTTCGCCTCGTCGGAGATGCTCCCGCTGGTCGTGGAGGAGTCGGGCCTCAGTCACGACACCGCCCGGGTGCTGGCCAGCATCCTGTTCGGCCTGGGCACCATGCGCGGTACCTGGTGAAGGCGCCGGCGTTCACCGGACTGTCGACCGACGATCTCGTCGCGGTCTACGCACCCCGCGTGCAGGCCGTCATCGACGCCGACTGAGCGGCGGCGCTATCAGTCCCGGCCGCGGCCGGCGACGCGCGGCGGGCGCTTACCCCACGAGTCGCCGCCCTTGCGATGACCCTGGCCACCCTTGCCCTTGAAGCCGCCCTTGCCCTGGTAGCCGCCGCTCTTGCGGCCGCCGCGCTGTCCGGGCGGGCCCAGATCCTTACGGATGTCGATCGGATGCTTACCGATCCGGGTGTGCTTGAGCATGCCGAGGGTCTCGGAGTCCAGGTCGTCCGGGAGCTCCACGAGACTGAAGTCGTCACGGATACTGATGTTGCCGAAGTCCCCGCGAGTCAGACCGCCCTCGTTGGCGATCGCACCCACGATGGCACCCGGCGACACCTTGTGCTTGCGGCCCACCGCGATGCGGTAGGTGGCGAAGTTGCCGCCGCCCTTGCGCTCGCGCTCACGCCGCTCGGGGCGCTCACGACGCTCCCCCTTCGGCGGATCCGGCGACATCAGGAAGCCGCCGTCGCGGGTCTCCAGCGCCAGCGCCGCCGCGATGTCGGCCATCGCGACGTCGTTCTCGCTCGCGTACTTCTCGACCAGACCGCGGAACATGTCCAGGTGATCCGAGCCGAGGTTGTTGGTGATCGACTCGCCGAACTTCACCACGCGCTGGGCGTTGACGTCGTCGACCGACGGAAGATCGATCTCCTGCAGCTCCGAACGGGTGGCCCGCTCGATGGCGCGCAGCAGATGACGCTCACGCGGCGACACGAACAGCAGCGCGTTGCCCGAGCGGCCGGCCCGGCCGGTACGCCCGATGCGGTGCACGTACGACTCGGTGTCGTGCGGGATGTCGTAGTTGACGACGTGCGAGATCCGGTCGACGTCCAGACCACGGGCGGCGACGTCCGTCGCCACCAGGATGTCGATGGACCCGTCCTTGAGCTGGTTGATCGTGCGTTCACGCTGCGCCTGCACGAGGTCGCCGTTGATCGCCATCGCGGTGTGACCGCGCGCCCGCAGCTTCTCGGCCAGCTCCTCGGTGGCCGACTTGGTGCGGACGAACACGATCATGCCGTCGAACGGCTCCACCTCGAGGACCCGGGTCAGCGCATCCAGCTTCCGCTGATGGGAGACCTGCAGGTAACGCTGGGTGATGTTGTCCGAGGTGGTGGTCTTGGTCTTGACCTTCACCTCCTGCGGATCGTTCAGGTACTTGCGCGCCAGGCGACCGATGGCCGACGGCATGGTGGCCGAGAACAGTGCCACCTGCTTGCTGTCGGGGGTGTCGGCGAGAATCCGCTCGACGTCCTCCGCGAAACCCATGGTGAGCATCTCGTCGGCCTCGTCGAGCACCAGGAACTCGAGCTCGGACAGGTCGAGGGTGCCCTTGTCGAGGTGATCGATCACGCGGCCGGGGGTACCGACGATCACCTGCGCGCCGCGGCGCAGGCCGGACAGCTGGATGCCGTAGCTCTGGCCGCCGTAGATCGGCAGGACCTTCACCTCGGGCATCTTCGAGGAGTAGCGACCGAACGCCTCCGCCACCTGCAATGCCAGCTCACGCGTCGGCGCCAGCACCAGGGCCTGCGGCTTCTTCGCGGTCACGTCCAGACGGGACAGGATGGGAATCGCGAACGCGGCGGTCTTGCCGGTGCCGGTCTGGGCCAGGCCGACCACGTCGCGGCCGGTCAGCAGCGGCGGAATCGTCGCGGCCTGGATCGGCGACGGGGTCTCGTATCCGACCTCGTCGAGTGCGGCGCGCACCCGATCGTCGATGTCGAAGTCGTCGAAGGTGACCGACGGTGTCGTCACGTCGGCGGGGTCTGAACTGGGGGTTTCCCGGGCGCTCATGAGCGCGTACTCGTAGTCATCGAGGATTGATTCTACCTTGAAAAACGGCTGTGACGGACGCCACGCGGCCACTGATAGAGTGGCGTTTACGAGGTTCGTCCGAACCTGTTCGCGCCATCACTTCGCAAGGGAAACGATTACGCATGCAGGAGTACACCACTCCGTCCGATCTGGTCGTCGACGAGAAGGCCACCACCATCACCCGGATCCAGAAGATCCGTCAGGAGCGGCCGACGCTCCCGGTGTTCAAGCGGAAGGGCGACTCGGGTCACTGGATCAACGTGACCGCCCGGCAGTTCGCGGACGAGGTCGATGCCGTGGCCAAGGGCCTGATCGAGTCGGGTATCGGCTCGGGCGACCGTGTCGCACTGCTGTCGTCGACCCGCTACGAGTGGAGCCTCATCGACTACGCGATCTGGCGGGCCGGTGCCACCACCGTCGCGATCTACGAGACCTCGGCACCCGATCAGGTGGAGTGGATCCTGGGCGACTCGGGCACCACCATGCTGATCGTCGAGAACGCCGACCAGTACGCCAAGCACAAGGACGTCATCGACGCGGCGAAGGCGCTCAAGGAGACGCTGGTCATCGAGGACGGCGCCCTGCCGGAGCTGCGCCGTCGCGGCGAATCCGTCGACGATGCCGCGCTCGACGAGCGTGAGGCCGCCGCACGCTCCAGCGATCCGGCCACCCTGATCTACACCTCGGGCACCACCGGACGCCCGAAGGGCGTCGTGCTGACGCACGCGAACTTCCTGGCCGAGACCGAGGCGGTGAAGACCTCGGTGGCCGGCGGTCTCGAGGAGGGCAAATCCACTCTCCTGTTCCTGCCGCTGGCCCACGTCTTCGCCCGCGTCGTCGCGGTGGGCTGTGTGGAGAACGGCGTGGTCCTGGGCCATACCAACGACATCCCGAACCTGGTCGAGAACCTGGGCGTGTTCAAGCCGAACTACGTGCTGTCGGTGCCCCGCGTGTTCGAGAAGGTGTACAACTCCGCCGAGCAGAAGGCCGTCGACGGCGGCAAGGGCACGATCTTCCACAAGGCCGCCGAGACGGCCATCGCCTACAGCGAGGCGATGGAGAAGGGCGGCGCCGGGCTGGCGCTGAAGGCCAAGCACACCGTCTTCGACAAGCTGGTCTACGGCAAGCTCCGCGATGCGCTGGGCGGCAAGTGCGAGGCCGCCGTGTCGGGCGGTGCACCCCTCGGCGCCCGGCTGGGGCACTTCTTCCGCGGCGTCGGCATCCCGGTGTACGAGGGTTACGGTCTCACCGAGACCACCGCCGCGGTCACCGCCAACAACGAGGACCACACCAAGATCGGTTCGGTCGGACGTCCGGT
Source organism: Gordonia sp. (in: high G+C Gram-positive bacteria) (assembly GCF_047600565.1). Classification (GTDB taxonomy): domain Bacteria; phylum Actinomycetota; class Actinomycetes; order Mycobacteriales; family Mycobacteriaceae; genus Gordonia. The sequence goes on along the minus strand of NZ_JASGKN010000001.1, from coordinate 476,562 downwards.
GCCGGGCGTCTCGGTGGGGATCGCCGACGACGGCGAAGTGCTGCTCAAGGGCCCGGTGGTGTTCACCGGCTACTGGCAGAACACGGCCGCCACCAAGGATGCGCTGGTCGACGGATGGTTCCACACCGGCGACATCGGGCGCCTCGAGGACGGCTACCTGTTCATCACCGGCCGCAAGAAGGAACTGATCGTGACGGCCGGCGGCAAGAACGTCTCGCCGGCGCAGCTCGAGGACACCATCCGGGCGCACCCGATGGTCAGCCAGTGCCTGGTGGTCGGCGACAAGAAGCCGTTCATCGGCGCGCTGATCACCATCGACCCGGAGGCGGCGCCCGGCTGGTGCGAACGCCACGGACTGCCGGCCGACACCTCGATCGCGGAGCTGGCGAAGAACCCGGATCTGCGGGCCGAGTTCGCGGAGGCCGTCGCGGACGCCAACAAGAAGGTGTCGGCGGCCGAGGCGATCAAGAAGTTCGAGGTCCTCGACTCGGACTTCACCATCGATACCGGCGAACTGACGCCGACGATGAAGCTCAAGCGCAACGTCATCCACGACACGTACGCGAAGGCCATCGCCGACCTCTACAGTTGAGGTCCGGGGAGAGCATGCGGCGCGCCGTTCCCGATCGGGAACGGCGCGCCGTAGTCTTGCCACCCATGGGCCGTGATCTCGCCATCGACGCCACCCGTGGCCTCGCGATCTGGAGCATGATCACGCTGCACTTCGCGTCGGGGATGTGGATCGCCAAGCCCACGCACATCTATCCGACCGTGGACGGGATGAGCGCGTTCATCCTGCTCTCGGGCTGGTTCTGGGGCTGGTCTACCGGCGCTGGATCGACCGGTTCTCGCTGCGATACGCGTATCGGCGGCTCACCCGACGGCTCGTGGTGCTCTACGTGGCGCAGGTCTGCATCTCATTGGTCGCGGTCGTCGCCTGCGCGGTGCTGACCGCCCAGCAGTTCCGTACGGTCACCGGACTGCCCGCGCGTCTCACCCTCGGCGAGCAGTTGTCGTGGACCTTCACCCTGCGCTTCCTGCCGAGCGGCGGCAACGTGCTGATGGTCTACCTGGTTCTGATGGCGTCCGCCTACGTCGTCTTGCCGATGCTGCGCGCGAACGCGTGGATCGCCGTGCTCGGCGGATCCATCGCCGCCTATGTGATCAGTCAGTGCAGCGACGTGTCGTGGACGACGGTCCACACGTATCCGGGGCACGGGCCGGTCCAGAACTGGCTGGCGTGGCAGGTGCTGTTCGTGCCGGCGATGGTGATCGGCTGGAAGTGGACCGACTGGCGGGTACCGCAGCGTCTGGATGCCGCGCTCGGTTACCTCCTGGTCACCTCGGCGGTGCTCTGGGCGGTACTCAAGCATGGTCAGCGGGTCGGCGATTGGCTGTACGCCGAGCCTTCTCTCACCGACAAGGTGGACCTCGGGGCGGTCCGGGTCTTCACCGCCTGGCTGGTGATTCCAACTGTTTACGGGGTGTTCCGCCGGCTTCTACAGTGGGCTCGACGGGACTGGCTCAGGCCACTGGTTCTGGTCGGGGCCCGCAGCCTGGACTCCTACGTGATTCAGGCGGTCGCCCTGATCGCGATCCCGACGTGGATCGTCATGCGGCCGTGGAACCAGTCTCTGTCGACGGTGATCGTGCTGACGGTCTTCGGGATCTGCTGGGGCTGGGCCCTGTGCCGGGAACGGCTGCGGATCGACCGGCTGCACCGGCTACCGCTGATTCTGAGCGAGGCCGCCCGGAACACCCCGTCGCGGCGGATTCACGCCTGAGTCGCCGCGCGGGGACCCTCCGGCGGCGAGGAAGGGTGAGATGACGCGACGACAGGACGGGCCGCGGCCCGACAAGCATGTCCCGGAGAGTCTGGGCTTCGGGACGCTCAGCGTGCACGGCGGCAATGAGCCGCTCGGCGACGGCGGCGACGGCACCCCGATCCGGACGTCGATCACGATGGCGAACTCGTATCACCTGCCCGAGGATCCGTCGACACTGGACTGGTCGGACCCGAACCACCTGATCTACACGCGCAACACCGGCGTCAACCAGGTCGCCCTGCAGCGCAAGCTCATCGCGCTCGAGCACGGCGAGGCGGCCGTCGCCCTCGCCTCGGGCGTGGCCGCCCTGCACGCCGTCTACTTCTCGCACGTCGACAGCGGCGAGCACGTGATCGTCTCGGATACCACCTACGAGGCCACCTACAAACTGTGGACCGACCTGCTGCCACGCAAGTACGGGATCGAGGCGACCTTCGTCGACATCACCGACCTCGATGCGGTGGCCGCGGCGGTCCGCCCGAACACCCGCCTCATCACCACCGAGGTCATCGCCAATCCGACGACCAAGGTCGCCGACATCGCCGCCCTCGCGCAGATCGCCCACGACGCCGGCGCTCTGCTGGTGGTGGACTCCACCTTCACGCCGCCGCCCCTGTACCGGCCGCTCGACGACGGCGCCGATCTGGTGGTGCATTCGCTCACCAAGTACATCAACGGCCACGGCGACGCGATGGGTGGTGCAGTGATCGGCACGGCCGAGGCGGTCGAACCGGTCCGGGCTCAAGCCATGGTCGACGTCGGCGGCGTCATCTCCCCGTTCAACGCCTGGCTCATCGTCCGCGGCTCGGTGACGTTGCCGCTGCGCCTGGCCCGGCATCAGGACACCGCGCTCGAACTCGCCCGATTCCTGGAGGCCGACGACCGGATCGCCTACGTCGCCTATCCCGGATTGGAGAGCCACCCGCAACACGATCTCGCCGCCCGGCAGCTCGGCGGCCGCGGCTTCGGCGGGATCATGGCGTTCGCGCTCAAGGGCGGACCGGACCTGCAGAACCGCTTCGTCGGCGCCCTCAAGGTGATCACCTCGGCCGTGTCCGTGGGGCACGACGAATCGCTGATCGTGCATGTCGGTACGAGCGGCCCACGGGTCGCGGCCTACCCCGAGGGGTTCCGGACCTACGGGCATCTGCGGTTCTCGGTGGGACTCGAAGACGTCGACGATCTGAAGGCGGACCTGTCGGCCGCACTCGACGAAGCGTGGGCGCAATAGCGGCGAGACCGACATCTCGCCTGGTCTCGGCGTCGTTGACAGCGGGCTTTGCGCTACTTCACAGCTGATCCCAATGTTCGGTGACCACCGTGGGCTGGCGTCACGGGCCTGTGGAGACTCACAGCCCGCCGACAGCCCCGTTGAAAGGAACGATCCTATGAAGCACTCCCTCGCACGCACCCTCGTGATGACCGCCGCCGGCGTCGGCGCCGCCTCGGTTCTGGCCGCCGGAGCGGCCGGAGCAGCCCCCGCGAAGACCGAGCCGACCGCCCATGTACCCGGAACTCAGTGCAGCGTCGCCCAGGTCGAACGCGCCCTCGCCAAGGAGGATCCGGCGATGTGGAAGAGCATCGACAAGAACGACAAGAGCCGGGCCCGTTTCGAGAAGCGGATCACCCAGACGCCCGAGCAGCGCAAGGCCCAGCGCGAACAGCGGAAGGCCCAGCGCGAGCAGTGGAAGAAGAATCATCCCGAGCAGGCCAAGAAGCGCGAGGAGAAGCGCGCCGAGCACAAGAAGGCCCAGCAGACGAAGACCACGCCCGCACAGCGCGCGCAGCGCAAAGCCGAGCGCAAGGCGAAGATGGAGCAGATCAAGACCACCTGCTCGAAGTACTGAGCGGCATAAGTCCGTGAGCGGCGTCTACTCGGCCTCGTAAAGGATCCCGCGGCCGACGGCCTCCCGAATCACCGGGAGTGCCGCCTCCGCGAGCGCATCCGGGTCGACGTCGTGAACGTCGGCCAGGAGTCCGACGAGCACCGACAGCGGCAGCACACCGCGGCTGCCGGCGAGAAGTGCGGTCATCACCTCGTCGACCGGCAGCACCGCACCGGGGCCTCCGGGGCGCGTGACCAATGCGGCCACCTGCTGCCAGCCGTCCGGACCCGGCAGCGATTGGGTCTCGAGGAAGACCGGTGCCGTGGTCAGCCGGGCGGCGAGCAGTTCCTCGTCGCTCATCGCGGCCAGATAGTCGCGGCGTGCCCAGTAGGCCTGGGCTTCGAAGCCGGTGACCTCCTGTCCGGCGTCGAGGATCTCCTCGATCACCACGTCGGGCTCGCCGCTGCGCGTCTCCGGCTTACGCAGAGTGACCAGTCCCATTCCGATACCGGCGATCTTCTCGCGCTCGAACCAGTCCAGCCAGGCGGTGGCCCGATCGGCCGTGGCGCGCAGGTTCTCCCCCGCGTCGGCCGTCCAGAGCGACACGTACGAGACGGGGTCGGCGAGTTCGCGCTGCACCACCCAGGCGTCCAGACCGGTGCCCTCGACCCATCCCCGGATGCGCTCGTCCCACCGTTCGGGATCGCGCACGATCCAGTTCGCGAGCAGTTGGGCGATCCCACCGGGTTCGAGATGATCGGCCATCTGCTCGATCAGCTGCCGGCTGACGCCGTCGCCCTCGATTCCCGAATCGCGGTAGATGTAGTCCTGGGCGCCGCTGCCCACGACGAACGGCGGATTGGCGACGATCAGATCGAATCGTTCGCCGGCGACCGGCGCGAAGAGACTGCCTTCCCGCAGGTCCCAGGCCAGGCCGTTGAGCCGGGCGGTCGCGGAGGCCAAGGCCAGGGCCCGCGGGTTGGTGTCGGTGGCGACCACCTCGTCGCAGTGGGTGCTCAGGTGCAGCGATTGGATGCCACAGCCGGTGCCGATGTCCAGCGCCCGCCGAAACGGCGTGCGGATCACGGCATGCGCGAGTGACAGTGACGCGGCCCCGACTCCGAGGACGTGCTCATGGCTGACCGTTCCGGGATGCAGGAGCGAATCCTGGTCCGAGATCACGAGATAGTCGTGGTCGTCCGCTCCGTGCGGCCGGATGTCGAGCAGAGCGCGGACGCCGTCCTCGGTGCGCGTCACCACTCCCTGGTCGACGAGTTCGTCGACGGTGATTCCCGGTAGCGCGGCCGCGACGTCGTGGTCCGTCTCGGTACCGCCCAGGACGAACAACCGGACGAGCACCGCCAGAGCCTGCTGGTCGGCCGGTGCCTGCCGCGTCGCGCGCAATGCCGGCCACCACGTTCCGGCCGCCAACGCCGTGCTCGCGCGTTCTCCGAGCAGTTCCCCGATCCCGTCACCGGTGAATCCGGCGCCGGTCAGAGCCGTGCCGAGTCGATCGATCACGTCGTCCGAGGTCAGAGGCAGGCTGTTCACGGGTCCGAGATTACCGGGGACCACGCGGCGCCCCTGGGCTTGACTCTCCGCAATGTTCATAGGATATCCTTAGTTCTCGTTCAGGAACGTCGGGGTAACTGGAGCGAATACGACAATGCGGTCATCGAACGACGGCGGATACAACAAGCGTCTGGCACTGCGCTTCACGACCATCGGACTGCTGGGCGCGTTCGTCGCCCAGGCCGCGGTACCGGATGCCCGCGCGGCGGACGTCGTGACCGCGCACAGCAGTCCGCGGGCCGCGCACGTGGCGAAGAAGACGCCTCCGAAGACCCGCACGAAGACGCCCGCCGAGACGTACCCCGAGCGGCAGAAGCGGATCGGCGAATCGACCCGGTCGCTGCTGCCTCCACTCCACGAGAACGAGGGCAAGGACACGACCTGTGTCAGCGCCGAGTTCACCACACTGTCGGTGGTCTACGACTCGATCGTCGAACAACTGGCGCCGAGCCTGCCCGCGTCCGCACAGGCCGCCCTGGCGAAGAACCGGCGCGACGTGCAGCGGTGGATGCGCAACGTCCACGTCTCCACGCTCGCCGTCTCGAGCCACCCGTACACGCGGGGAGCCGACGGCGACGACCCGTCGTACCGGTCGCCGATCTCCCAGTTGGTGGTCGAGAACCTCCTCAAGATCCGCGACGGCAAGCAGGACGAGGCCATCCCGGTCGCCAACATCACCCTCAGCCAGGCCGTCGAGTCCGCATGGCTGTACACGTTCGTCGGCGTTCTGGCGCCGCTGAAGGCCGGCACCGCGTTCCTGCCCGGCCTGGGCAGCCCGTTCACCGACACCCCGCTGGCGGCGGCCGAGAGCTATGTGACGCACAACGTGCTGATCAGTCTCGCGCTGACCGGCAGTCAGCTGGCCCTGCAGTACCTCTATCAGGGCACCAGCAGTGCGGTACTCAACCAGTGCGTGGCGCGGGTGACCGACGAGCAGAAGGCGCAGGCCGGCAGGCCCAGCGATCGCGTCCGGTTCGACATCCCGATCCACCCGCTCCTGCAGGGCGCCGCCGATCAGCTGGCTCTCGCGGACGCCGACACCTGCGCACCGATCGGCGATCAGTCACTCGGCCGGATCCTGCGGCGCACCGCCGACTACGCCAAGGCGACCGCGCCGAATGCGGCGGCCAAGCGGCGGATCGACATCGAAGCGACCACCGTGCTGCGGCAGATGAAACGCACACCCGTGCCGCACAATCTGATTCCGGCCGATCCCGCCGACTTCAGCACCGCCGAGACCATCGCCTCCTTCGTCGGTTCACTGATCCCGTACGTCGGCGGTGCACCGCTCGACATCGCGATCGGGCTCGGACACAACATCGGGCAGGGCGACGATCTCTCGGAAACCGTCAGCGCGTACGACCTGACCGTCACGAAGTCCCTCACCGCCGCCTACTACTCGTACTACTTCGCTCTCTACCTGTTCACGACGGTCGGCGCACTGCTGGTCGAGCCGGTGCGCGTGGTTCCCGGCACCGAAGGGACCATCGGCATGCTCAATCCGATCCGGCCGATCGGCATGATCCTGGGACTGCCGCTCACCTACGGGCTCGTGACGTTCCACAACGTCGTGCGGTCGATGTGCTTTCGCGAGGACGACACGACCGGGACCGGATTGGGCGCCGAGGCGAACCGTGTGGCGCCGGAGAAGCACGACGAGGCCGTCGAGAAGGCGAAGACCGAGAAGGCGCAGGCCGAGAAGACGACGCGGAAGCAGAAGACGAAGCGGAAGCCGACCACGACGCAGAAGCCGGCCCAGAAGAGGTCGACGCCGACAGCCACCGGGCGGGCCACGACGGGACGGTAGCCTGGGCGCTGACGCGCGAGTGGCGGAATTGGCAGACGCGCTGGGTTTAGGTCCCAGTGCCCTCACGGGTGTAGGGGTTCGAGTCCCCTCTCGCGCACTGTTCATCGCGCGCCGTCCTCGGTAGGGTCGGGCGCATGCGACGACTCGTGGCTTCGACCGCCGCACTCGGCCTGGTGACGGCCGGGGCGACCGCCTGCGGCTCCCACGCCACCCCGGTCGACTCCGATCGTGTGGTGAGCGCCAGCCGTTCCTACCCGGCCGGGAGCGAGCAGGCCCGCCGCGCGCGGCTGTCCGATCTCCGTACCTTCGTGGCCCGCCGCGCGTGGGCCAAGACGTCGGCGTTCTACACGCCGCGCTGCCAGGCGCAGGCGTCGGTGGCCGAGCTCGCCCGGCAGGCGGAACAGCTGTACGGGCCGACGTCCGGGCGCGACATGGCCGGCACCCACGAACACACCATCCGGATCGATCGCGATGTCGCGACCGTCATCACCAAGGCCGACGGCGCCTGGGAGACCGCGCCCGGTGTCCATTGGGCGCTGGTGAATAGTCTGTGAGGCATCGACGACTGCACGGTCGTGACGCCGACGGTCGCACCCACCGCCGTCGTGCCGCAGCCGGCACTGCCGCCGCCGGTGGAGCCCAACACCGTCGACGTCCCCACCACCACCGATGACGACGACCTCACCGAGTTCCTGGACCCGAAGCCGCCGATCACTCCACCGAGCTCGACCGAGGATCCGTCGAGCCCCGAGTCGGGGGAACCCGATGCCGGCGACACGGACTCGACCACGACGCCCTCCACCCGGCCACCGCTGCGTCCGCTGGACGGCGGTGCCGACAGCGATCACGACGGCGGCACGACCCCGCAGAACCAGAACCCGGGTGCCTGACGGCCCGCGGGATGCGGGCCGTCCCGGCGGGCCGGGTACCGTCGAAGGCGTGGAGAAGAGCCCCGAACGCCGCACGCGCCGCCATCGGCCGGCGCTGATCGTGCTCGTTCTGGTGGCCGCCGTCATCTGCCTGCTGATGGGCTGGTGGCAGTGGGACCGGTACGAGTCGGCGTCCGGCACCGCGCAGAACCTGGGCTATGCGCTGCAGTGGCCGCTCTTCGCCGTCGCCTTCGTGTGGGCGTACCGCCGGTTCGTCACGATGGAGGCCGACCCGGAGGAGGCCCGCAAGGCGGTCCGCCCGTCGAGCGGCCCCACCGAGATCCCCGCCGGACTGCTCCCCGACCGGCCGACCGCCGACGACCCGACGGTCGCCGCGCTCTCCACCGCCGACGACGACCCCGAACTGGCCGAGTACAACAGGTACCTGGCAGGGCTCGACAAGCCCACCCCCGACAACGCCGCGACGACCGCGAAGGACACCAAGTGACCGAGACCGAACCCACCACCACCGGCGACAAGGCCGTCACCGCGTCGATCGAGTCGATCAAGAGTTCGCTGACCCGCTACCGCGTGCTCGCCTGGATCACCGGCATCCGGCTACTGGTCCTGGTGCTGGAGATGATCCTCAAGTACGGCTTCGACAACGACAGCCTCGTGTGGGTCGGGCCGGTGCACGGCGCCATCTACTTCCTGTACCTGCTGATGACCATCGACCTGGCGATGAAGGTGCGGTGGCCGCTCGGCAAGACCGTGGTCACGCTGATCGCCGGCACCATCCCGTTCGTGTCGTTCTGGATGGAGCACGTCCGCACCAAGGACGTGAAGGCGCAGATCGGCCTCAGCTGATCGGGCCGCCACCGACACTGCCAGAAGGTGGCGACCTGGCCGCCTCCGAGGGAAGATCGCCCTCGGCGTGCCCGTGAGCGCCACTCGGTGGCGGCGTCAGTCCTGCTCGGCCAGGGCGTGCAGCGCCGGCACCAGCATGGCGAGCGCCTTGCCCCGATGACTGAGCGCGTCCTTCTCCTGCGCCGACAACTCGGCTGACGTGCGTCCGGCAGCCACCTCGTCGTCCGGAAGGAACAGCGGGTCGTAGCCGAACCCGTTCGCGCCGCGCCGCTCGGCGAGGATCCGGCCGCGCCATTCGCCGTGGGCGACCGCCTGCTCGCCCTCCGGGGTCACCAGCGCGCACACTGACACGAAGCCGGCACCGCGACGCTCCTCGGGAACATCCGTCAACTGCGCGAGCAGCAAGTCGTTGTTGGCCTCGTCGCCTTTGCCGCCGCTCCAGCGGGCCGAGAGCACACCCGGCATGCCGTTGAGCGCGTCGACGGCCAGCCCGGAATCGTCGGCCAGCGACGGCAGTCCGGTCGCGGCGACCGCGGCACGCGCCTTGATGAGCGCGTTCTCCTCGAAGGTCGCTCCGCTCTCCACCGGTTCGGGGTAGGCGGCGACGTCGCCGAGACCCAGCACGGTCAGTCCGGTGATGCCTGCCGCCTCCACGACGCGCCGCAGCTCGGCGAGCTTCTTCGCGTTGTTGCTGGCCAGCAGCACGACGCGCTGCGCGTCCGCCACGGCTACTTCTCTTCGGGCGTGGGCAGTCCGCCCGGGTACGGTTCGGCGAGCGCCTTCCGCTGGGCGGCGACCAGTTCGTCGATGCCCTGGAGCGCGACGTCCAGCAGCTTGTCCAGGGTGCCCCGGGGGAAGGTGGCGCCCTCACCGGTGCCCTGCACCTCGACGAAGGTGCCTGCGTCGGTGGCGACGACGTTCATGTCGACCTCGGCGCGCGAATCCTCCTCGTAGGGCAGATCCAGTCGCACCCGGCCGTCGACGACGCCCACGCTGACCGCCGCGATGACGCAGGACAGCGGCTGCGGGTCGGCGAGCTTGCCGGCCGCTCCCAGCCAGGTGACGGCGTCGGCCAGCGCGATGTAGGCGCCGGTGATGGCCGCGGTCCGGGTGCCGCCGTCGGCCTGCAGGACGTCGCAGTCGATGGCGATGGTGTTCTCACCGAGTGCGGCGAGATCGATGCAGGCGCGCAGCGAACGGCCGATGAGGCGGCTGATCTCGTGGGTGCGGCCGCCGACCTTGCCGCGCACCGACTCACGACTCATGCGCTCGTGGGTGGCGCCGGGAAGCATGGCGTATTCGGCGGTCAGCCAGCCCAGGCCGGAGCCTTTGCGCCAGCGGGGCACACCCTCGGTCACCGAGGCGGTGCACATGACGCGGGTGTTGCCGAACTCGACGAGGACCGAGCCCGCCGGGTTGGAGGTGAATCCGCGGGTGAACTTGATGGGCCGGAGCTGATCGTCGGCGCGGCCGTCTGCACGTGTCGTCACACCTGAACCCTATCGGTCCCGGGCCGTGTGCACACCCGCGCACTCCGATCGGGTGGCGACGGATTACGTTCGCATCATGGACGGCGTGACCCAGAGCTATTTCACCCGCGACGGCGACGACGCCTTCGTCCCCACCGAGCACGCCGGCGGCGCCTGGTACGACAACGATCTGCACCTGGCGCCGGTCGCCGGACTCGTCATCGATCACCTCGAACGGTGGCGTCTGGCGAATGCCCCGGGCATGGTGTTCAGCCGGCTGAGTCTGGACGTTCTGGGCATGATCCTGCGCGACCGCATCACACTGAGCGTCGACGTCCTGCGCCCGGGGCGCACCATCGAGCTGGTGCAGGCGACCGCCGTCATCGACGGTCGTTCGGTGATCCTCGCGCGCGGCTGGCTGCTGCAGAGCTCGGACACCACCGAGGCGGCCGGTGATGCCGTCGAACCCTTCCCGCCTCCCGGATCGTTCACACGGGAGTCGTGGATCAAGCGCTGGCCGGGCGAACTGATCGACAGTGTGGACGCCACACAGTCCGACGACACACGGCCGGGTCGCGCCAAGGTGTGGGTGACCTCTGACGTCGACCTGGTCGCCGGCGAGGAATCGACGGCGCTCGGCGAGTGGGCGAAGTTCCTGGACTGCGCCAACGGCATCTCCTGGCGGCAGGACCCGAACGTGTGGATGTTCCCGAACGTGGACCTCACCCTGCATTTGTTCCGTCAGCCGGCCGGCCGGTGGATGGGTTTGGACACCCGTCAGGACTTCGGTGCCGGGGGTCTCGGCCTGACCAGTTCCGTGGTGCACGACGAGCACGGCCCCGTCGGGGTGCTCGCGCAGTCGCTGACCGTCCGCAAGCAGCCGGACTGAGTGCCTCCATCGAGGCGTCAGTGCCTACGAGCCGACCAGCTGTGCCGCACGCTGATAGGTCACACCCAACACCTCCCCGATGTCGCGTGCGGTCACACCACCGAGATTGCGACGTCACCGGGGGCACTGTCGGTGACGGTGCAGATGTAGTCGATCGCCTCACGCTCGATCTCGGCGAACCGACGAGCCTGGGTGAGCGCCTGCCCGGGCCAGCGGCCGGCGTTGTATTCATCGAGCGCGGGAACGTGGATCATCCACCAACCTCCGTCTCGGGTCACGTGCACGGTGTAGTGGCTCATCACGTCAGTCGACCGCGTAGACAGAGATCAGTCAAGCCGAATGGATAACGGTGTGACCGGCAGCGGACTGCGCGCCGACCTCATCGGCCCCGTCCCTTCACTAACCGGCCGCCACCACCCGACGCTCGATGAGCTCGACGATCCGGGCCCACGGCACGTCGCGGCGGAACGCCCCACATTCACTCGACGGATTCGGCCCGTTCTCCTCCACGCGCCGAACTGCGGCGCGCAGCACGCCCGCATCTTCACCGAGTGCTTCAGCCAGCCATAGCAGGCCCGGCTCACAGCGGAAGTGGTTGTAGAACGCCTTGCCACTGGTCGAGGGATTCTTGCGGCCATACGCACCCGAGGTGTTGTACTCATCGAGCCAACCGAGGAGGTGTTCCTTCTGCCGACCGCTGAAGCCTCTCCGCAGGTCTGCCGTACGCGCCTCGTACTCGTCGGTGATCGGCTGCGCGGCGGGCAGTTCCTTCACCAGACTGCGGAGGTCGTCAACAGTGATGTCGCCGGTTCGGACCTCTGGACGCTTCTTACGCTTGAACATCGAACACCTTCATCACTTCGTCGCCGTAATCGTTGATCACCTTGACCGCGATACGCCCGCTGTCGGGACGCGCGAACGGGCGAGACTCGGTCCGGTACAGGGTGGCCCAAGCGTCCGTGTCGATGTCGGCCTTGAGAGCCGTTTTCAGCTTCTTGTAGGGGTCGTTGCCACCCGTGAAGTAGCAGTGCCGGACGAAGAAGGACTCGCCGTCGTAGTCGGTGTCGATCATCCACATCGCGATCTGATCCGTGTCCGCACTGCGCACCGTCCCGGTGGTCGGGTCGTAGACGTCGACACCTCGAAGATCGACGACGAGCTGGTCGCCTTCTTCACGGATGTCGATGTCCGGTTCGCCGAAGACGGTGAACAGGTTGCCGGCACCGGTCTTCTTCAGTTCCTCGCCCATCAGAAGGTCAGAGTTCATCCGCACCAGGAGAACCGGGAGCCGACCGAGCTTCCGCTCCCCCGCGACCTCGGCGAATCCTTCGGATGACGCATCGATCGTCATCCCGTCTTCCGTGGTCGCGGTCGTGGCCAGCGGATCGAACGCGAATGCCAGTACACAGAGAAGGCCGACGTCCGGGTTGGCGAGTGCCTCCTTGGCCGCAGACTTGATGAACGCTGGACTGACGGTTCCGTATTGGGGACCCAGCGCGAGCGCAACATTGGTCACGATGCCGTTCTCGTCCGGGGTGGACTCGCCGATCGCCTGGACGTACTCGCCGGCGTGGTCGCTGATCGCCGCGAACTCGATCCGTTCCGACCGCTTACCGTTCTGGATACCGGCCTGAGCGAGGTTGTCGAGAATCGACCGCTCGAAACCTTCACCGTCGGCATCAACCACATGGCTATCGCGAATCGATTCGCGATCCGACTCCGTCTCGTCCGGCTCGAAGCGGATCGAGCGGTGTGGCGACAGACTCTCAACCGTGAACGGTCCGGTCACGCGAACCTTGCTCTTGTCCTCATAGGGCTTGTCGTACAGGTTCTCGAAGTCGGCGTGCCGTTTGATCGCCGCGTCGATCTCGTCGCGACTCATCCCCTCGACGATGTCGGGATTATTTGCGATCGACTTCAGCGTGATGTGCTGCACCCGCTCGTAGACGAAGCCGTGCCGAATATCGCCGGTGGTGGGCAGGTTCGGGTCGGCGGCGACGCCCGAGAGCTCAGCTTCTTTCGCCTTGCCGGCGGGCGTGTCCGCCATCAGGTAGTAGGGGTATCGGGCGCCCATGATTCGTTGACGGGCCAGCGCGAGAGCGACTCGGGACGTGTCGATCGTGATCCATCGACGGCCCCACTGTTCCGCAACAAACGCAGTAGTTCCGGATCCACACGTTGGATCAAGCACCATGTCCCCCGGATCAGTGCACATAAGCATGCACCGCTGCACGAGGACTGGCGCCGTCTCGACGACATAGGATTTGTCCCTAGCTCCCCCGATATCCGACCAGATCTCGGTGTACGGAAAGACTGGGAAGTCATCAAGGAAACGGACATAGGCAGGACGGTCCTTACCCGGCGCAACTCGCCCGGCTGCGAGCAGCCGTGACATTCCTTCCGCATTCGTCTTCCAGCGCGAGTTTCCCGGCGTATAAGTCCTTCCGTCCAGGTGAACCGGAAACCAGGACGCCGCACCCTCACCCTTGTCCCGACCCATCGACTGGCTGGTCAGGTTGTCGTGGCGGAAGGGCCTACCTCCGACAGGAGGGCTCCCAGTCGCAAGCTCAACCTTCGTGAGCGGTCGCCGACTTCCATCTGCGAGTTCAACTCGTGTGTACATTGAAGCGCCCGCTCCGCCGAAGTCTTTTGGGCGGTACAGATCGCGAAACTTCACACTCTCGCGATCACGCGCGTACCAGTGGATGTAGTCGGCGGTGCCACCCGGGAAATCGGATGTCGAGCTACTTGTCTTCGTCACAGCAAAGGTCGTGATCCAGTTCTCCGGCCCAAAGACTTCATCCAGCAGACTTCGCACAACGTGGACGTTCTCGTCGCCGATCTGAACGAAGCACGAGCCACTTTCAGTCAACAAGTCCCGGGCTGCGACCAATCTGTCTCGCAAGTACGTCAGGTAAGTGTGGATTCCATCTGCCCAGGTGTCGCGGAACGCCTTGATCTGCTCGGCCTCCCGAGCAGCATGGTCAAGCTTGCCGTCCTTGACATCCCGCTTCCGTGTCGACACCTGCCAGTTCGAGTTGAATTTGATGCCGTACGGCGGGTCGATGTAGACCATCTGCACCTTGCCACGCAGCGACTCACGTTCCGCAAGCGACGCCATGACCTGCAGCGAGTCGCCAAGAATCATCCGGCTCGACCAGTGCGCCTGATGCTGATAGAACTCCACCTGCGAGAGTTCATCGAGGCCGTCGAAGTCGTCGAAGAGCGCGAGCTCCGGCTCGTCCTCCGGCTTCTCAGCGGTTCGCCGTAGGTTCTCGATCAGAACCCGCGGATCGACCTTCTCCTGGATGTAGATCGGCGGTGCGTCCACCACCAGGTCCTCGCCGTCGAGCTCGTCCTTACCCCGCCAGACGAGTTGGGGGTCCAGCGCCGGGTCTCGCGGGTACCTGACCGGTTCGGGCTGCTCGGATTCGTCGACGTAGACCGCGGCGTCAGCTGTCGGAATGTTGGTGCGGGTCTCCCTGTGATCGATGGCCTCGACCGGTGTCGGGCCGGCCGGCTTCTTGGTGCGAGCCACTTACAGATCTCCTCCGATGAGGGACTCCAGGGAGTCGAGGCGGTCGGGGTCTCCACTGAGCAACCCCCGATAGAGGCGGTCGATCGCGTCGTTCAGGACTCTCGGCACAGTCGTCGGATCGGTGATCTCGATGTAGTCCCAGATCCCGAATCCGCCACGGTTGTTGACGCCCTGGCACCATCGGTTCCGAGCCGTCTCCGCCTTCTCCTTGGTGGGGCCGGGGCTCTTCTGACCGCCGGACACCTCGACGATCAGATGTCGGTCGACATCGTCGTCGGCCTTCGCGAGCCGCAGGATGAAATCGGGCACGTAGGCGTGACTCCGGCCGTTGTGGACGTACGGGATCTCGAAGCCGAGATGGTCGTTCTTCACCCACGCCGCAACGCGACCGTTGAGCTCGCATTGCTGGGCCATGATCTGCTCCCAGGTGTTGCCGCCCTGGCCGTCCAAGACGCAATGGCTGACCTGAGACTTCTCGGCCTCAATCGCCGCCTTCCGAGTGAAGAAGGAGACATCTGCCGACGTACCCACCGGGTCGAAGGCGCGCAGCAGCACACGGACTCGGGCTCGCGGGCTGCCCGGATAGGTGCTGATCAGGTTGACGATCTGCTCGCAGGCCCTCGCACGAAGCTCACTGAGCGAGAGCAACGCCGCGGCCGTGCGGCCATCCTCCTCGACCACGCACTCTCGCAGCCACTTCGCCGCGATGTCCACCAGCTGCGGGAACAGCCAAGGCCGCCGATCATCGACACTCTGGTAGTGGTTCTCCAACAGATCCTTTGCGAGAGCGAATGCGATCTCCTTGTCCCGGACCGCAGTTCGGTCGCCCATCTCATCGCGTTCCGGCACTCCGACCACACCGGCCGACACCGTCCAGGTGGGCACCTCGCTTGCGCCGATCACGAACTTCTCGGCACCCGACACCTCGAAGTGGAGCTCCGGGTCCGGCAGTTCGAGTCGATAGCCGTCGACCCATGGAAACTGAATTTCCAGGTCTTCCCGACCCGGCACCGCATGCACATGCAGCGTCGGCTGCGGCGGTTTGGGATCAGTCGTCGGGGTGTCCGTCGGAATAAAGGAGAACGGGATTCCGTAGACGTTCGCATACTCCGGAGCGAACAGTCCATCGTCGTCGACGACGTACGAACGGCGCCTCAACCCACGGCCGACCACCTGCTCGCACAGGAGCTGCGACCCGAAAGCGCGGACACCCAGAATGTGGCTGACGGTGTTCGCGTCCCATCCCTCGGTCAGCATGGCGACGCTCACGACGCACCGGACATCGGCACCGAGCATGCCCGGCTTGCCGACCGTGTTCATCACCTCGCGAAGAATCTCTTCGTCGGTGATCTTGTCGACGTCTGCGCCGGGATGGTCGATCCTGTACTGCGCCTTGAAAGCGGCGATCTCTGGTCCAGCCACCTTCTTGAAGTCGTCCTTCAAACCTTCCCCGGATTCCAGCTGTGCGGAATCGACGAGGATCGTCCGCGGCCGAGCCAAGGCACGACCCCCGGGGTAGTTGTCGAAGAGCGCCAGTCGCCCCGGTTGCGGCACGACCATCCCATCACGCTCGGCCTCCCACCCGCCGATCCATTCGAAGACGAGCTTCGACACCGAGGTGTTCGGACAGACGACGATGAATACCGGCGGAGTCTCTCCGAACGGTGCCAGTTCACGCTGCCAGTGGTCGTAGCTCTTCTGATAGCTGCTGTACAGGCTCTGCAACGCACCTTCGAGCACCTCCGGGAGCGGCCACTGATCGAGTGTGAGCTTGAGCCCCTTACGTTTGGGCAGCTTGTCACCGATCTGGTCCCACAGGTGCAGGTACGACACCTGGTCGCCGGCAGCATCGTCATCGACCGGTGTCCGGGGAATCTTCACGATCCCCGACTCGATGGCGTCCATCAGGGAGAAGTCACTGACGGTCCAGCCGAACAGTGTCCCCTGGTGATGTCCCGAGCCGCTCAAGAAGTACGGCGTCGCCGACAGATCGAAAACCTGCTTGACGCCCACCCGTTTCGCCACAGCCAGAACGCCCTTGAACCAGACGCGTGCTTCGACGTTCGCCTCGGCCTCTTCCTTGGTGACCTCACTCGATGTCATCACCTTGTCCTGATAACAGTGGTGAGCCTCGTCGTTCAGGACCACGACCTCACCCTTCGCGCTGCCGAAATCGCGAAGGACCCGCGCGACGACCTGCTCCTCGGACTCCTTGAACACCGCCGCGGACTCCCCGGGACGAAGAAGCTTCTTCGTGTTGGCCGCGACGCCCTTGAACTCCTTCGCCTCACGTGGCAGAAATGCGTGATAGTTCGTCACCACCACCTGGGCGCGATCGAGCATGCCTTCAAGATCAGCCGGAATCAGGTCGCGGAGCTTGTAGTAATTTCCGGGATCGCTCGGCTGCAGTACCCGCAGCCGGTCCCGGATAGTGATGCCGGGCGTGACGACAAGGAACTTCGTCGTGAACCGCGCATCTCGTGGCGTCTGAACCTTGTTGAGCGTCTGCCAGGCGATCAGCATCGCCATCACGACGGTCTTTCCGGAACCCGTCGCCATCTTCATCGCGATACGGGGCAGACCGCTGTTGTATTCGTCGTTCACCGGATCCAGGCGACGACGCCAATCCGTGTAACCATGCCGGCCCGCCACCTCGGCCAAGAAGATCGCGGTCTCGACCGCCTCACGCTGACAGAACAGCACCCGGTTGTCGCGACTCGGATCTGCCCAATGCTGCAGCAGCTTCCGGCTGATCGGTGTCACGCCGTCGTAGTGACCGCTCATCCGCCATTTGGCGACATCGCGCCGAATGCTGTTGATGAGCGTGTTCTCCTCGATCCGCTCCCCGGTACCGAAGTCGAGTGTCTGCTGTGCCGCCTTCCCCTTCGCCTTGCGCTCGGGAGCGATCGGAATGAACGACTGGCTCGGGCGACGTCCAGGTGCCGTCTCATCGCGTGGATGTCCGTCATCACCGATGACGAAGTGCCTGCTCGGCGGCTCGTACGGCGAATTGATCACGGGGTTCGTGATCTGCGCGTCTGCCACTAACAGCCTTCCCATGTAAACCAGGTTTTCCCATGTATACATGGTGGTTCTGACAGCGTCTCGGCAAGACCCTTGATTGGTGTCAGATTCCGGTGCCGAAGAGTTGCTTGCCCAGCAGCTTGGACGGCACATCGCCCAGCTCAGAGTGGCGCGCGGGCTGAGCCAAGAGGCACTCGCTCACAGGGCGAAGATCAGCAACAACCATGTACAGCTGCTCGAGAGCGGACTGAGCGACCGCCAGAAGAAGTCACCCGCGAACCCGCGCCTCGGCACACTGCTCTCCCTCAGTCGTGCACTCGACGTGCCGCTCGCCACGCTTCTCGACGGAATCGGCTGACCGGGACCGCACACCCTGTCGTACCCGGGGTGCAGTCTGTGGCCATGACTGAATATCCGCCGCCGCCACCGGAGATCCCGAAGCCACAAGACGTCCACTTCAGCGACGACGTCTGGAACCAGGTGCTCACCCATATGCCCGACACCGACGAAAGTCTCCGCGAGAAGGCGGAAGCCGCTCAGCGAACCCAACAATTGGTTGAGGAACTCGTTGCCGCACAGGAGTATCCGCTGCGGCCACTCGAATCAGTGAGAAGGCTGGTCGAACCTTTCGTCGGGGCCGAGATCGCCGGCGTCAACACCGCCTGGGACGGTCGGCTCTTGATCGACTGGCGCGGTGACGGGAAACAGACCACTTCCGCAGAGTCACCCGATGGCCGCTCGGAAACCCTCGATATTTCCCTCTTCCAGCACTCCGTCGACTACGTGATGCCGCTGCCCTCCGGGAACTGGCTCAGATACCAAGCACGGGTCACGCCGGAGGTGGACCGAACGCTCACTCCCGCCCAACGAGCACGAACCGCTCACACCCCGGACTCTGCGTGGGTGATCGATACCTCCGGGCACGTCATCGCCTCGGGCAGTCTCGGTGATGCATGTTTGGAGGCGTCCGTCGGTTCCGCTGGCCAGATCTGGGTTCCGTACTTCGACGAAGCGCCACAGCGCGGTCTCGCGGGGATCTGGGAGCGCAATGCGCACGGCGACATGGAGTTCGTTGAAGACTCAATAGTCCCCACAGAGTCCGTGGCAGAGGACAGCGGGTACGGCAGGTTCACGGCCGGCTACACGGGAATGACCATTTTCGATGAGAATCTGCGCGTCGTCGGCCGCCACGATCGCGAGAAGTCCGATACCGACATCTGCGAGGTCTATATGTCCGCGACCGACGGTGAACGGTACTGGTACTTCTCCTATCCCGACTGGAACATCGACTGCGTCGGCCCAGAAGGTCAGGCTCCACCAATCCACGACGACCGACACAAAGCCGGTTTTCTCATCGCAGCCGGAGAGCAGATCGCCTTCTTCAGTGGGCCTGGACCCGATCGCGACTCGCTCTTCCTTCGCAAGTCAGACGGAAGCGAGGAGATGTCGATCGTCACCATGCCGAATGGCGCAGCCCTCACGCCGGGCATGGTGGCAGCCTGGGGAGGCACTCTCCACTACGTCGCCGACAATGTCTGGTACCGCGTCGACGCGCTCACTTCCCTGGCTCCGGAGTAGGTCGGCCCATGTGGAGCGTCGTCATTCGAGTAATTGGCGCAGCGGCGGAGGCAGCCAATCGGGTACCGACGTCGCTCGACGGAGCAGTCCATGGTCGAAGCGCGCAACCTGCACCATCTCGTCGAGGGTGTTGTCGTAGATCATCGCAGCGTCGGCCATCGTGATCGCACGGGCAACCAGCGGCCAGAGACGCTGGTACCGTCCGCGAATCTTGTTCTCGGGAACCGAGTGCCCGCCGGCGGCGACGCGTTTAGCGACTCGCTGAACTGTCAGGTCCTCAGGGATGACAACGGCTCGCACGAACACGCGGAAACCTGCGTCCTTGGCATTGGTGATCAGGTCGAGCTTCGACTCGTGCGAGAACACGGTCTCCGCAATGAACGAGACTCCAGTGTCGACGAACTGACGGCGCAGCGCCTCGGCGATCCGCGCAGCCTCGTACGACCGCCCCTCCGGGTCGCCAGGAAACAAGGTGCCGGCGATGTCATCAGCGTTCACCAGGGCCGAACCTGGGATCACTTCCTGCAGAATCTGCCGGATCAACGTCGACTTACCTGCGCCATTGCTTCCGACCACCAAGTCGAGTCGCGGGTTGCTCACGGTTCGACGGTAGACACCGTGACAGTCCGGCCGTCAGGAAGCGTGTAGACAAGACTCCCATCCGGACCACGCGCATACCCGGGGTTCGGCTCGGGCCTGCTGTGCGACATATCGGTGACTGGGAGAGCAGCCTCGATCCGCGCCTCGACTTCCGCGTCGAAAAGCACCGCTTCCTCCACAGTCAGAGACTCCGATGGCAGTGAGCCCTTCAGCGCATGCTCGATGCGGCTGCGCGAACGATCCGAAATGTCGTCCATCGCCCGCCCGATCCGCGCCCAATACTTCGAGCTGCTGGCGCGCCGAACGGTGCGCCGGGACCGCGGCTGCTTCCGCCTCGGCGTACAACTCACCAGACACCCTGGTCATCTTGTCTGCGGCCGTCATCACTCCCCCTCTATCGTGTAACACAATGTTACAGCGATTTCGGCCGACGGTCCAGAACCCTTCCGGCGCGAAACGAGTCAGCCGGGGAACGGCGGCCGGACCTCGATGACCTGCCCTTGGTGGACCAGCTGCAGCGGTCCGGTGTACTCGGCGCGGGCCTCGTCGAGGATCGCGTCGGCGTCGGTCCACGGCACGATGTGTGTCAGGCCGAGGGACCGCACTCCCGCCTTCTGCGCCACCTGGCCGGCCTCGGTGCCCGACAAGTGCAGGTTCGGCGGACGATTCTCCGGGTCGTGGGTCCAGGACGCCTCGCACAGGAACAGATCCGAGTCGCGGGCCAGCTCCACGACCTCATCGCAGACACCGGTGTCGCCACTGTAGGTGAGGACGGCGCCGTCCGGGCCGGTGATCCGCAGGCCGAACGTCGACGGCGGGTGGTTGACCTTGAACGGCTCGATGACCAGTCCGTTCAGTTCCACCTTCCGGCGGTCCTGCCACTCCTGGACGTCGTAGGTGTCGCTGATGTCGTCGACCTCGCCGGGATACTCCGAGGAGGCGGCACCGATCCGCACCGCGGTGCCCGGCGGACCGACGAGCGGCGAACGCCCGGTGGCCGGTTCCGGTGCCCAGCGCCGCCACACGAGCATGGCCGCCAGGTCGACACAGTGGTCGGCGTGCAGGTGCGAGAGCAGGACCGACACGGTGTTCGGATCGGCGTGGGCGAGCAGTTCGCCGAAGACGCCGTGACCGCAGTCGATCAGGACCGGATCGAAGCCTTCGGCCTGGACGAGGTACCCCGAACACGCCGCACCGGGTCCGTTCACACTCCCCGCACAACCCAGCACCGTCAGTCGCATGGCTGCCATCGTGCCACGCCTCCGCATCGGCGTGTCGCGAAACCCCCGCGGCGTGTCCGTCCCGTTACGACGGGACGGACCGTCACAGATGTTCGACGTTGCCGACGCTCGGACCGAGGAATCTCGTCGACAGTTTCCGGAAGGATTCGGGATCGCCTGTGGCAGAGAAGATTCGGGTCGCGTCACGCCCCGAATGGGGATGCAGTGTGTCGGTTTCGGTGAGCACCCGGAAGGTGTCCTTGGCCGTCTCTTCGGCACTCGACACGAGGGTCACCTCGTCACCCATCACCAGCTGGATGACGCCGGCGAGCAACGGGTAGTGCGTACAGCCGAGTACGACGGTGTCGACGCCGGCCTCCTGCAACGGCTCCAGGTACCCCTGGGCCAGACCCAGGATCTGCCGGCCGCTGGTGATGCCCTTCTCCACGAAGTCGACGAAGCGGGGGCAGGCCGCGGCGGTGATCTCCAGGTCCGGCGCGGCGGCGAACGCGTCCTGGTAGGCACGCGAGGCCACCGTCGCCTCGGTGCCCAGAACACCGATCCGGTTGTTCTTGGTGGCCACGACCGCGCGCCGGACCGCCGGCAGCACGACCTCGATCACCGGAATGGGCGCGTACCGCTCGCGGGCGTCGCGCAGACAGGCCGCCGACGCGGTGTTGCAGGCGATCACGATCGCCTTGACGCCGCGCTCGGTCAGCTTGTCGCCGATCGCGAGGGCGTGCTTGCGGATCTCCGGGATCGTCAGCGGCCCGTACGGACCGTTGGCGGTGTCGCCGATATAGAAGATGTCCTCGTCGGGCAGCTGGTCGATGATGGCGCGCGCCACCGTCAGACCGCCGACACCCGAATCGAAGATGCCGATGGGCGCGAGCTTCGTCTCGTCCGCGTCGATGACGCACCTCCCAGCATTGAAGAACCAGCTTGCCAGTATGCCCGGTATCGGTTCAGCCGCCGACAGCGGACGGCACCACGTCCCGGTAGGCGGGCACGTCGGCGACACCGGTCGCCGCCAGCACCGCCGACACGACGGCCCGTTGCACGACGATCGCCGACTGCTCGCACAACGCGGCCACGACGGGCGCGTCCGGGTCCATGCCGGGCGGCATCGGCACGGCGGCATCCGGGTCGGCCGGCGTGGCACCGGTGGCCACCGCGAACAGGGTGTCGCCGTCCATCGGCGAATGCGCCGGCCGGATCGCGCGCCCGAGCCCGTCGTGCCCGGCCATCGCCAGCCGCTTGAGCGAGGCGACCGGCAGCGCCGCGTCGGTGGCGACGACACCGATGGTGGTGTTCAGGACGGTGCCTTTGGCGTTCAGCGCCGCGTAGGCCTCGATCTCGGCGGGATCCGGCGTCGACAGGCCGAAGTGGGCGAGGTCCTCCACGCCCCAGGGCAGACCGGTGGCCGGATCGATCACCGCGCCCACCGGGTTGGCGACGACCACCGCGCCCACGGTCAGGCCGCGGGCGGGTCCGTCGTCGAGGGTCACCGACGCGGTGCCGACGCCGCCCTTGAGGGCTCCTGCGCGGGCGCCGGTGCCGGCACCCACGGTGCCGATCGTGAAGTCGGCGGCGGCCGCCGCGTACGCATCGGCGCCGAAGGTCGCGTCCGGACGGTTCTCCCAGCCGCCGACGGGCAGGTCGTAGACGACGGCGGCCGGAACGATCGGCACCGTGTGGCCGAGCAGATCCATGAACAGGCCACGGCCCTGCTTCTCCAGCGCACCCATCACGCCGTCGGCGGCGGCCAGCCCGTAGGCGCTGCCGCCGGTCAGCACGATGGCGTGCGCCCCGCGCACGGTGTTGGACGCATCGAGCAGATCGGTCTCCCGGGTGCCCGGTCCGCCGCCGCGCACGTCGACGGCGGTGGTCGCCCCGTCCGGCACCGACACCACGGTCGTCCCGGTGGCCCATCCGCTGCCCGGCTCGGTCAGAGTGCCCACGACCACGTGATCGTCGAGCCTGCCCGCATGCCCGACCGTGATCCCGGCGACCTCGGTGATGCGGTCGCCGGACCGGGCCGGAACTCCGCTGCCGACGACACCGCTGCCGACGACACCCGTCACGACGAGCCCATCAAGGCCTCGACGAGGAGTTCCTGCACCACGGTCAACCACTGGTACACGTCGTAGTGGCCGGCGTGGGGATCGTCCGGATCCACCTGGAGCGGTTCGTCACTGATCCCCAGCATGGCGCCCAAGGCCAGCCGGACGTCGTTGAGCGCGGTGAGCCACTCGTCGGCCTGCCCGGCGGTGAGGGCGACGTCGCCGCCGTCGGCGGGCAACGTGTCCAGGACGACGCGTGCGGCGGCCAGCTTGGTGTCGATGATCTTCGGTTCGTTGATGCTGCGGAGACCGCCGTTCAGGTCGGCGGCGACCGGCCCGGCCGTGGGCACGGCGTCCTGGTCGGGGCGGTGGAAGTCCGGCAGCAGCCGGCCGAGGGTCACGTCATCGGGTGCCGACGTGTGCCCGGTGCGTATCCCGGTCAGGTCGGCGAGGTCGTCACGGGGCGCCGAACCGGCCCGCTCGGTGAGCATCTCGCTGGTGGAGTTGACCATCGAGGCGATCAGCGCACACTCGTAGCTCTCCAGATTCGAGCAGATGCGGAGGTCGTCGCCGCTCCCCCTGCGGCTCCACGTTCTCATCAGTCGTCGTGCTGCATCGTCGCCCAGAGCCCCGCCGCGTGCAGCTTGCGGACGTCGCCTTCCACCTTGTCGCGATCGCCGGAGGACACCACGGCTTTGCCTTCGGTGTGGACCTTCATCATCAGTTCGTTCGCCTTGGGCTCGGGATAACCGAAGATCTTCTGGAACACGTACGAGACGTAGTTCATCAGGTTCACCGGATCGTCCCAGACGATCGTCACCCACGGGCGGTCGGTCTGGGACTCCGGTTCGGCCACCGCGGTGCCTGTACTGGTACCGGGAGCCGCTTCCTCGAGCGCCATGACCTATAGGCTAGCGAATGTGACCAGTACCGCGCTGCTGACCGATCAGTACGAACTCACCATGATCTCGGCCGCCCTGCAGGCCGGCACCGCCGACCGCACGTGCGTCTTCGAACTCTTCGCCCGCCGGCTTCCCGACGGCCGCCGCTACGGCGTCGTCGCCGGAACCGAACGCTTCCTCGACGCACTCGACGAGTTCCGGTTCGGTGACGACGAGCTGGCCGTCCTGAAAGAGATCCTCGATCCGGACACCGTCGCCTGGCTCGCCGACTACCGCTTCACCGGCGACATCGATGGCTATCGCGAAGGCGAGCTGTACTTCCCGAACTCCCCCATCCTCACCGTCAAAGGCGGCTTCGCCGAGGCCGTGGTGCTGGAGACGGTGGCTCTGTCCATCCTCAATCACGACAGTGCGATCGCCTCGGCCGCAGCCCGCATGGTGAGCGCGGCGGCCGGTCGCACCGTCATCGAGATGGGGACGCGCCGCACGCACGAGCAGGCCGCCGTCGCCGCCTCGCGCGCCGCCTATCTCGCCGGCTTCACCATGACCAGCAATCTGGAGGCGCACCGCACCTACGGCGTGCCCAGCGGCGGCACCGCGGCGCATGCCTGGACGCTCTCGTTCGCGACCCCCGACGGCTCCGACGAGAAGGCCGCGTTCCGCGCGCAGATCGATCGGCTCGGCGTCGGCACCACCCTGCTGGTCGACACCTACGACATCACCCAGGGTGTGAAGAACGCCGTCGAGGTGGCCGGCCCCGAACTGGGTGCGGTGCGCATCGACTCCGGTGATCTCGGCGTCATCGCCCGTCAGGTGCGTGAACAGCTCGACTCGCTGGGCAATCCGAACACCAAGATCGTGGTCTCCGGCGACCTGGACGAATACGCGATCGCGTCGCTGCGCGCCGAACCCGTCGACAGCTACGGCGTGGGCACCTCCCTGGTCACCGGCAGCGGTGCGCCGACGGCCGGCATGGTCTACAAACTCGTCGAAGTGGACGGCATCCCGGTCGCGAAGCGTTCCAGCCACAAGGAGTCGCACGGCGGTGAGAAGCGGGCGGTGCGCGCCGCCCGGGGCTCGGGCACCATCACCGACGAGATCATCTACTGGGCCGACACCCCGCGCCCCGACCCCGACTCGATCGGGCTCAAGGGCAAGGTGCTGACCGATCTGCAGATCCCGCTGGTCCGCGGCGGCGAGCGCGTCGCCGGCCTGCCCGACCTGCACGACGCCCGCGAGCATCTCGCCCGCGGCCTGGTGACCCTGCCGTGGGAGGGCCTCGGCCTCAGTCACGGCGAGCCGGCCATCACCACCCGTTACGTGAACGAACCCACGGCCCGCTGACCGCCGCGACAGTACCGGCCCCGACGAATCCGATGAGTGAGACCCCATGACCAAGCCCGATCCGACCCGAGCCCTGATCGTCGTCGACGTCCAGAACGACTTCTGCGAGGGTGGTTCCCTCGGCGTCCAGGGCGGCGCCGCGGTGGCCGGGGCGATCACCGGCCTGATGAAGGACTACGCGGTGGTCGTGGGTACCCGCGACTATCACATCGATCCCGGTGACCACTTCTCCGATCATCCCGACTACGTCGATTCCTGGCCGCCGCACTGCGTCGTCCACACCGACGGCGTCGCGTTTCACCCGGCGCTGAACGCCGACGGACTGCAGGCCGTCTTCTCCAAGGGCGAATACAGTGCCGCCTACTCCGGGTTCGAGGGCCACACCGCCGACGGCACCACCCTGGAGGACTGGCTGAAGGCCCACGGCGTGACCGCCGTCGACGTGGTCGGCATCGCGACCGACTACTGCGTGAAGGCGACGGCGCTGGACGCCGTGAAGGACGGCTTCGCCACACGGATCCTGCTCAACTACACCGCCGCCATCTCCCCGGACACCTGGGCGAAGGCCCGGGCCCAGCTCGTCGAGGCGGGTGTCGAGCTCGACGGCGATCTGCTGTACATCGGCTCGCCCGCCGAATCCGAGTGAGACCGGGCCGCGTGAGCCCGGACCCCGAATCGAGTGACGTTCCCGACGTCGCCACGCTCCTCCAGATCGCCGTCGATGCGCTCGGCGGCACCCGGCGCGACGGACAGGTGGTGATGGCCGAGGCCGTCGCCGAGGCGATCGACGATCATCACCACCTCGCCGTCCAAGCCGGCACCGGCACCGGCAAGTCGCTGGCCTATCTGGTCCCGGCGCTCCGGCACGCCGTCACCGAGGACGACACGGTGGTCGTGTCCACCGCGACCATCGCGCTGCAGCGGCAGCTGACCGAGCGCGACCTGCCGCGTCTGGCACAGGCACTGACAGCGCCGTTGCGCCGCGAGCCGTCGTTCGCGATCCTCAAGGGCCGCGCCAACTATCTGTGCCTGCACAAGATCCACGCCGGTGCGGCCGAAGAACCCGACGCCGAGCTGTTCGACGCCTTCGAGGTGTCCCGGATGGGCCGCGACATCACCCGTCTGCGTGACTGGGCCACCGAGACCGAGACCGGCGACCGCGACGATCTGACGCCGGGAGTCGGCGACCGGTCGTGGCGGCAGGTCAGCGTCACGTCCCGCGAATGCCTCGGCGCCGCCGCCTGCGAATACAGCGACGACTGCTTCGCCGAGGCGGCGCGCCGCAAAGCCGGCGACGCCGACGTGGTGGTGACCAACCACGCGATGCTCGCCATCGACGCGATGAGTCCGGCGACGATCCTTCCCGAACACCGGGTGGTGGTGGTCGACGAGGCGCACGAGCTCGTCGACCGGATCACGTCGGTGTCCACCGAGGAGGTGTCGGCGGCCGGCCTGCACTATGTGACGCGGCGGGCGGGCAGACTGATCGACCCGGAGACCGCCGACGCCCTCACCGGTGCGGCGACCCAGCTCGAGGAACTCCTCGACGAGGCACGCACCGGGGAATGGCTGCGCCTGCCCGGCGGTGCCGACGACGTGCTGGCGAGCCTGCGTGATCGTCTCTGGAGCGCCCGTACCGAGATCCGTCCGTCGTCGGACTCCTTTCGACAGGCTCAAGGAGCGGGCGGCGGCCCAGGAGCGGGCGGCGGACGAGGCCAGAAGGGCGGCGACCAGGATGCGGCCGCCGCCCGGCAGATGGCGGTGAGCGCGACCGAGAACCTGCACGACACCGTCGTGCGGATCCTTCAGCACTTCGCCGAACCCGATCCGGCCAAACGCCGTGACGTCGTCTGGCTGGCCGAAGACCGTCTGCGCAACGGCACCACCCGCCGCAGCCTCTACGTGGCGCCCCTGTCGGTGTCCGGGCTCCTTCGGTCGTCACTGTTCGACCAATCCACCGTCATCCTGACCTCGGCGACGCTCACGCTGGGCGGGAACTTCCAGGCCCTCGCCCGCACCTGGGGCCTGCCGACGGACGACGGTTCGGACTCCGCCGACCCGTCGAACGGGTGGCGGGGTCTGGATGCCGGATCGCCGTTCGACTACCCCAACTCGGCGATCCTGTACGTCGCCAAACATCTGCCGCCGCCGGGCCGCGACGGACTGCCCGACGCCACCCTCGACGAGATGACCGAGCTCATCACCGCCGCCGGCGGCCGCACACTCGGGCTCTTCTCCTCGATGCGTGCCGCCAAGCAGGCCGCCGAGGCGCTGCGCGAGCGACTCGATGTTCCGATCCTGTGCCAGGGCGACGAGATGACGTCGACGCTCATCGAGAAGTTCGCCGCCGACGAGAAGACCTGTCTGTTCGGCACGCTCTCGCTGTGGCAGGGCGTCGACGTCCCCGGGTCGTCGCTCAGCCTGGTGCTGATCGACCGGATCCCGTTCCCGCGCCCCGACGATCCCCTGCTGTCGGCCCGTCAGCGCGACATCGACTCCCGGGGCGGCAACGGCTTCCTGTCCGTCTCCGCCAACCACGCGGCCCTGCTGCTGGCGCAGGGCGCCGGGCGGCTGCTGCGATCCACCGGCGACCGCGGCGTGGTCGCGGTCCTCGATCCACGACTGGCGACCGCACGCTACGGCGGCTACCTGGTGGCCGGACTGCCGCCGTTCTGGCGAACCGTCGATCCCGCCGTGGTCCGTTCCGCACTCACCAGGCTCGCACCGGACGACGAACCGTGAGCCTCTGGGAGCGCCAGGGCGCGCACCCGGGCCCGGACGGCACCCGGTTCACGGTGTGGGCACCGAACGCCCGCGCGGTGACCGTCGTCGGCGACTTCGACGGTTGGGCCGGGGAGGCGTATCCGATGACCCGGGGTGCGGACGGACTCTGGGAGACGGTGGTACCGGACGCGGTACCGGGCGACCGCTACAAGTACCGGATCACCGGGGCGGACGGTCTGGTCCGCGACAAGGCCGATCCTCTCGCCCGGTCCACCGAGTGCCCCCCGGACACCGCGTCGGTGATCGCCGCCGCATCGTCGTACGTGTGGGGTGACGGCGAGTGGCTCTCCGCGCGAGGGACCGTCGATCCGGTGACCGGTCCGCTCGCCGTCTACGAGGTGCACCTACCGTCCTGGCGCCCTTCGACGGGCTCAGGGAGAGGAGGAGGCTACCGCGCACTGGCCGACCCGCTCGCCGACCACGCGGCCGGCCTCGGCTTCACACATGTGCAATTGCTGCCGATCACCGAGCACCCGTACGGCGGTTCGTGGGGTTACCAGGTCGGATCGTATTTCGCGCCGACCGCACGCCTCGGTACCCCCGACGACTTCCGGTACTTCGTCGACCGGCTCCATCAGCGCGGTATCGGGGTGCTTCTGGACTGGGTGCCCGCCCACTTCCCGAAGGACGCGCACGCCCTCGAGCGGTTCGACGGCACCCCGCTCTACGAGCACGCCGATCCACTGCGCCGCGAGCAGCCCGACTGGGGCACCTACGCCTTCAACCTGGGCCGCGACGAGATCGCCGACTTCCTGATCGCCTCCGCCCTGTACTGGTGCAGCGAGTTCCATCTGGACGGGATCCGGGTGGACGCGGTGGCCTCGATGCTCTATCTCGACTATTCGCGCGGCCCCGGACAGTGGCGACCCAACGACCGCGGCACCCACGAGAACGACGAGGCCGTCGCCTTCCTCCGCCGCCTCAACGACACCCTGCACACCCACTGCCCGGGCAGCATCAGCATCGCCGAGGAATCCACCGCCTGGCCCGGTGTGACGGCACCGACGTCGCTCGACGGGCTGGGCTTCGACTTCAAGTGGAATCTCGGATGGATGAACGACGTCCTGACGTTCCTGTCCCGTCCGCACGACGAGCGCCGTCACGCCCAGGAGCATCTCGTGTTCTCCCTGACGTACGCCGCCGCCGAACACTTCGTGCTGCCACTCAGTCACGACGAGGTGGTGCACGGAAAGGGCACGCTGTGGAGCCGCCTGCCCGCCGACTCCGATCGCGCCGCCGGCGTGCGGGCGCTTCTGGCGTACCAGTGGGCCCATCCCGGCAAGAAACTCCTGTTCATGGGCTGCGAGTTCGGGCAGGAGACCGAATGGTCCGACGTCGACGGCCCGGCGTGGGATCTGCTCGCCGAGCCCCGGCACGCCGGAATCGCGCACCTGGTGGCCGACCTGAACCGGCTGCATCGGGAGTTGCCCGCACTGCACGAACTGGATTCGGCGACCGCCGGCTTCGACTGGCTCGACGCCGGCGACATCGAGAACACGGTGATCGGCTTCCTGCGCCGGGACTCCGGCGACGGTGTGGTGGCCTGCGTCTTCAACTTCTCCCCACGTGACCTGTACGGCTACCGGATCGGTCTGCCTGCCGGGGGCCGCTGGCGCGAGATCCTCAACACCGGGGCCGTCGACTACGCCGGCCACGGCGTGGGGAACCTGGGCATGGTGACCGCCGAGGACGTGCCGATGCACGGCCGGCCGCACAGTGCGGTGCTGACGCTGCCCGCCGAGTCGGCGGTCTGGTTCGTCCCCGACGATCGGTCGCCGCGCGACGCTTGACTTCGAGCGCGCTCCAACTCGTACGCTCGCGGCATGAACGATCATGCTCCTGCCGACGGCCTCAGCATCGCCGACGTCGCGGCCGCCACCGGGGCCACGGCACACACCCTGCGCTACTACGAACGCGCCGGACTGATTCAGCCGATCGGCCGGACCTCGGCGAACCGGCGCCGGTACTCCCCGTCGGACGTGGCCTGGGTCGAGTTCCTGTTGCGGTTGCGTGCCACCGGGATGCCCATCGCCCGGATGCAGCAGTACGCCGCCTTGCGCGCGCAGGGTCCCGGCACCGGAACCCCGACCGAAGGAGAACACGATGACTGACGCCACCACCCGCGCCCAGCGCTACACCCACGGACGGGCCGTGCTCGATTCGGTCGACGGATCGGCCGGCGCCGCCGTGGTCGACGGACTCGCGGACATCTCTCCCGAGCTCGGCCACCAGGTGGTCTCGTGGGCGTTCGGTGAGATGTACTCGCGCCCCGCCCTCGCCCCGCGGGACCGGCAGTTGGTGACGCTCGGCATGCTGACCGCCCTGGGCGGCTGCGAGCCGCAGCTGGAGGTCCATGTGAACGCGGCACTGAACGTCGGTCTGAGCCCCGACCAGATCGTGGAGGCGATGCTGCATTCGGCCGTCTACTGCGGGTTCCCGCGCGCACTCAACGCGACGTTCACCGCGAAGAAGGTGTTCGGTGAACGCGGCCTACTGCCCCGCAGCGACTCGGCCGCACCGGACGGCGGACCTCAGTAGAGCGCGAGCGCCAGCTTCTTGCGGGCCGCGACCACCACCGGATCGGACGGATCGAAGAGTTCGAACAGCTCGAGCAGGCGGGCGCGGGCACGGTCCCGATCGTCACCGGACGTCGCCTTGACGGCCTCGATGATGCGATCGAACGCCTCATCCGGCTTCTGTCCGAGAAGCAGCACGTCGGCGGCGGCCAGCTGCGCGTCGACGTCCGTCGGGGCCGCCGTGTCGACGATCGACGGGTCGTGCCCGGCGGCGCGATTCATGAACTCCAGGTTCCGGACCACCGACGCGGCCTCGACGTTGTTCGGCTCCGCCTCGGCGATGGCGCGGTACGCCGCCAGGGCTCCGTCCATGTCTCCGGCGTCCATCAGCTTCTCGGCCTCGGCCATCCGTGGATCCTGCGGCGCTTCGGCGGCCGCGGCCGGAGTGTCGGGCAGCGCCGACCCGACCTTGGCGATCACCTCGTCGAGCCAGCCCTGAATCTTGTCCTCCGGCTGCGCGCCGTCGAACGCGGCGACCAGCTGACCGCCCACCACCGCGATCACCATCGGCACACCCTTGGCGCCGAACGCCTGCACGATGCCGGGGGCGGCATCCACGTCGACTTTGGCGAGGACCCAGGCACCGCCGGCCCGCTGGGCCATCGACTCGAGGATGCGGGTCACCTCGACGGCCGGCTGCGCCCACGACGCCCACAGGTCCACCAGCACCAACTGCTGGCGGGAGCGGTCGATGACCTCGGCCTCGAAGGTGGCCTCGGTGACGTCGACGACGGGTCCGGCCGCAACGGGGCCGGCCGGCGCGGGGGCACCGGGCGCGGCCGGCGCCGCGGCGGGAGCCGCCGCCCGCTGGGCCTTCTCCGCGAGGGCCGACAGGTCGACGGCGCCGGACATGGCTGCGGCCGACTGCATCGCGCGGGCCGCCTGCTGACGATCGGTGGGTCTGGTCACGCCTTCAGTGTATCGACGGTCTGCTCGTCGGCGACGGGTGCCGACAGCTCGGCGAGACGACCGTTGCGCGCCGCCCACCACTCGAACACGAGGCTGAAGAACGGCGGGATCGAGGCGACGAGCGCGAGACCGGTGGTCGGCAGCGACCAGCCGAGTTTGCGCGAGGCGTACACGGTCACCACCAGGTAGGCGATGAACGCGGCACCGTGCAGCGAACCGGGGATCATGGTCGCCGATTCCATGCCGCCGGCGTACTTGGCGATCATGCCGAGGATCAGCAGGGCCCAGGTGATCGCCTCGATGACGGCGACCAGTCGGAACAGTCTGGCCGGCGTGGAGACGTCGAAGAGGTTCTTCATCGCGGTCAGGCCTTCGGAACGCGCACGATCAGGGCGTCGCCCTGGCCACCGGCGCCGCACAGGGCGGCCGCACCGATGCCGCCGCCGCGACGCTTCAGCTCCAGCGCGACATGCAGGGCCACACGTGCACCGGACGCACCGAGCGGATGGCCGATCGAGATGGCGCCGCCGTTGACGTTGACCTTGTCCATGTCCAGACCCAGCTTGCCGGCCGAAGCCAGACCGACGGCCGCGAAGGCCTCGTTGATCTCGACCAGGTCGAGATCGGCGGGCGTGATGCCCTCCTTCTGGCAGGCCTGCTCGATCGCGGTCGCCGGCTGCAGCTGCAGGGAGGAGTCGGGGCCGGCGACGTTGCCGTGCGCACCGATCTCGGCCAGCCAGTCCACACCCAGTTCCTGGGCCTTCTGCTTGCTCATCACGACCACGGCGACGGCGCCGTCGGAGATCTGCGAGGCGTTGCCCGCGGTGATCGATCCGTCCTTGCGGAACGCCGGACGCAGTTTGCTGAGCGACTCGGTGGTGGTGTCGCCGCGCACGCCCTCATCGGCGGAGACCACGATCGGGTCGCCCTTGCGCTGCGGGATCTCGACCGGCACGATCTCGTCGTCGAACAGGCCCTTCTCCTGGGCGGCGGCGGCGCGCTGATGACTCTGGGCGGCCACCTCGTCCTGCTGCTCGCGGGTGAAGCCGTGGTCGTCGTTCTTCTGCTCGGTGAGGCCGCCCATCGGCTGATCGGTGAAGACGTCGTGCAGACCGTCGTAGGCGAGGTGATCGACGAGTGCGGTGTCGCCGTACTTGAAGCCTTCGCGGCTGCCGGGCAGGAGGTGCGGCGCCTGCGACATCGACTCCTGGCCGCCGGCGACGATGCAGTCGAACTCGCCGACGCGGATCAGCTGATCGGCGAGCGCGATGGCGTCGATGCCGGACAGACACATCTTGTTGATGGTGAGTGCGGGCACGTCCCAGCCGATGCCGGCCTTGACCGCGGCCTGGCGCGCCGGCATCTGGCCGGCGCCGGCGGTCAGCACCTGACCCATGATCACGTAGCCGACCTCGGACGCCGGAACACCGGACTTCTCGAGGGCTCCCTTGATGGCGACGGCACCCAGGTCGACGCCCGAGAGACCTTTCAGGGAACCGAGCAGGCGACCGTACGGGGTACGCGCGCCGGCGACGATGACGGTGGTGTTGTCGGACATGACGAAAGCGCTCCTTGCGACGAACTCAGGTATCGGTCCTCACGCTACCGCGAGGGGGTCCGGGGCGAGAATCCGAGGCTTCGGCACCGAGTCACATCAGTCACACGTCTACCAAATCGCAGCGCAACACGCCGAACGTGATCCATTCCATCCGCGATGTACGGGCTTACTCTGAGCCACATGTCAGTACCCGGACAGCGTCAAAGCCCCTTCCCCATCGTCATGCGCGGCTATGACCGCGATCAGGTCACCGACCACATCCGCCGGCTCGAAGCCGACCTGCAGATGATGGCCGCCGACCGCGACTCGGCGCACGCCCACGCCGACGAGCTTCTCGGACATCTCGACGACTCCCGCAGCAAGGTACGAGCGCTCCAGCAGCAGGTGGATGCGCTGTCGGTGCCGCCGACCGACGTCGCCGGCATGAGTGAGCGCGTGTCCCGCATGCTGCAGCTCGCCACCGACGAGGCCGCCGAGACACGCTCGCAGGCCAAGGAGGAGGCCGCCGAGACCGTCTCGGTCGCCCGCCAGCAGGCCGACGACATCCGCGCGCAGGCCGACGCCGACGCCGAGCGCACCCTGCAGCTCGCCCAGGACCAGGCCGACAAGTTGATCACCGACGCCGAGGACCGGACGCAGGCCGCCTTCGAGGAGGCCAACGCCACCCGCGCCCAGGCTCAGCAGGAACTGGCCGAAGCGCAGAAGGAGGCCGCCGCGATCATCGAGGCCGCCGAGACCGAGTCCACCCGGGTCCGTGGCGCGACCCATCACATCGCGTCCGCGCGACTGGATCGGTCCCGCGACCTGGCACAGGCCGCCGCCGACGCCCACACCAAGGTCCTCGACCACCTGGACGCGCTTCGCGAGCATCTCGGCGCCCTGCCCGCCGCGCTGGCGCTCACCGATGACGAGAAGTCGCTTCTGGGTGCCACCGACGAGGACGACCTGGCGCTCCTCAACCGCACGCTGGTCGGTCGTGAGCAGTTCGAGGTCCCCGCGGTCCCGCAGGGACGTCGTTCGCCGATGACGATGGAGAACACCGACGTCCTCGACGCGCTCGACGACGAGTACGCCCAGGACGAGGTGGATCGCTTCCTGGCCTCCGCACCGCGTGAGGACAAGGGCGACCACACCCCGAAGTCGGCCTAGTCCCGAAGTCGGCCTAGTCGTCAGGCGTCGTCGTCAGAAGAGCTTGAACTCGTTGTTCTCGGTGCCGCGCAAGCGGTCGTAGTCGAGGGTGACGCAGCGGATCCCGCGATCGGTGGCCAGCGTCTTCGCCTGCGGCTTGATCAACTGGGCCGCGAAGATCCCGGACACCGGCGCGAGCGTCGCGTCCCGGTTCAACAGCTCCAGATAACGCGTCAGCTGCTCCACACCGTCGATCTCGCCGCGCCGCTTGATCTCCACCGCGACCGTCTGGCCGTCGGCATCCCGGCACAGCAGGTCGACCGGGCCGATCGCCGTCATGTATTCGCGGCGGATCAGGGTGTAGCCCTCGCCGAGCGTCGTGACGTGCTCGGCCAGCAACTCCTGCAGGTGGGCCTCCACCCCGTCCTTCACCAGGCCCGGATCGAGTCCCATCTCGTGCACCGAGTCGTGCTCGATCTCGTCGATGGTGATGCGCAGCTGCTCGCCCGCCTTGTTCTCCACGACCCACACCTGCGTGCCCGGCACATCGTCGTCGGCGGCCTCTTCGACCATCCAGCACGGCGGACTCATCCAGTTCAACGGCTTGTAGGCGCGATCGTCGGCGTGAATGCTGACCGAGCCGTCGGACTTGATCAGCAGCAGCCGCTTGGCCATCGGCAGATGGGCGGTCAACCGCCCCACATAGTCGACCTGACAGGTCGCGATCACCAACCGCATGGGGCCACTGTAGCCAGGCGGCGCCGACCGTGAGCGGTCCGGTCCCCTCCCGAAAACGCCCTTGGGTTGTGATTCCGTGTCACCTGATGACACGGAATCACGGGCTAACGGTCTCGGATCTGCCCTCGGCAGAGTGGGCAATCTGTGAACTCGCCCACCCATCCCCGCGATCGGAGCACGTCGGCGATCTTGCGCGCGGTCCGGCACGGGCGGCCCACGACCTGACCCCACCCGATTCGCAGGGTCAGCGCGGTCTCGTGGATGGCCGCGTCGAGGTCCCGTTCGAGGTCGCGATCACGCGGCCCGGATGTCCTCCAGAACCCCCACCAGGAACTGTCGCCGCCTCATCCGGCACCGCCGCCGCGCCGCCGACAGCAGTCGATCGACGGTCGTCGACCGGCCACCGACGACGTCGGACAACACCGCGACCGCGTCCATGTCGTCGGCCGCAGCATCCGCCACGTCCAACGCCGCCTCCTCGACCCGCAAACGCGGCGGACTCGCATTCCACAGCACGCTGGACTCCAACCGCGTACGCCGATGCACCACGACCCCCGCACGCCTCACAACCGTCCGGCCGCTGTCGACGGCGATGTGAATCGGTCCACAACCGGGAGCAAGAACAGATCGATCAGCGAGCGCCGCCGGCTCGGCGGCGAGCACCGCAGCCCAGGCCCGCTGACGCCAGGTCGGCAGACCCGTGTGGTTCACGTATACGCCGGGAACGACCGTCGCCCACTCCCGTCGCCGGAGCAGGCGTCGCACGTCGTTGGCGGTGTGCCCGCATTCGAGCACCTGCCGTCGGCTGATCACACCGCTCTGCTGTTCCAGAACCTCGGCAGCGGCCGCGGCACTCATCCGGTCCGTGTTCATCCGGCCACGATCGTCGCCAACGCGGACCGGTGACGCCCCGACGCCCCCGGCCTGTGAACAGATCCGGGCTTACACAGTGGATCGGTGTCAGGTGTTGACACGAAACCACGGGCTAAGGCCACTCGGAGGGAGCTTCAGTCCCCTGACACTCGCTCGATGGTCGCGCCGAGGCGGGTGAGGATCTCCTCGAAATGGGGGTAGCCGCGGTC
Source organism: Gordonia sp. (in: high G+C Gram-positive bacteria) (assembly GCF_047600565.1). Classification (GTDB taxonomy): domain Bacteria; phylum Actinomycetota; class Actinomycetes; order Mycobacteriales; family Mycobacteriaceae; genus Gordonia. The sequence goes on along the minus strand of NZ_JASGKN010000001.1, from coordinate 440,393 downwards.
GATGTGCTCGATGTCGTGCACCTCGGTCACACCGTCGGCCACGAGCCCGGCCAGCACCAGGCCGGCGCCGGCCCGGATGTCACTGGACCACACGGGGGCACTCGACAACTGCTCACGGCCGCGGACCACGGCGTGGTGGCCGTCGGTGCGGGCATCGGCGCCCAGCCGCACCATCTCCTCGACGAACCGGAAGCGGGCCTCGAAGACGTTCTCGGTGATCACCGACATGCCCTCGGACACGCACGCCAGGCCGATCGCCATCGGCTGCAGATCCGTCGGGTAGCCGGGGAACGGCAGCGTCGCGGTGTTCACCGCCTTCGGCCGGTCGTCCTGCAGCACGCGGAAGCCGTCGGCGAAACGCTCGACGGTCGCGCCGGCCAGTTCGAGCTTCGCCAGCACCAGATTCAGGTGCGCCGGATCGATGCCCTTGATGGTCACGTCGCCGCGCGTCATCGCCGCCGCCACACCCCAGGTGCCGGCCACGATGCGGTCACCGACCACGTGATGGGTGGTCGGGTGCAGTTCGTCGACGCCGGTCACGGTCAGCGTCTCGCTGCCGGCGCCGGAGATCTTGGCGCCCATCTGCTCGAGCATCTCGCACAGGTCGACGATCTCGGGCTCGCGCGCCGCGTTGTCGATGGTGGTGACGCCCTCGGCCAGGACCGCCGCCATCAGGATGTTCTCGGTGGCCCCGACCGACGGGAACTCGAGCGAGACCTCCGCGCCCTTGAGGTGATCGGCCTCGGCGACCACGCAACCGTGCTCGATGGAACTGGTGGCACCCAGGGCACGCAGACCGGACTGGTGCATGTCGAGCGGGCGCGAACCGATGGCGTCGCCACCGGGCAGGGCGACGACGGCCTTGTGGCAGCGACCCATCAGCGGACCCAGCACGCAGACCGATGCCCGGAACTGCTTCACCGCGTCGAAGTCCGCGTGGTATTCGGGCCGGGCCGGCGAATCGATCGTGACGGTGTCGCCCTCGATCTCCACCGTCGCCCCGAGACCACGCAGGACGTCGGCCATCAACGGCACGTCCGCGATCTCCGGCGCATTCGTCAGCATCGTGCGGCCCTCCGCCAGCAAGGCGGCGGCCATCAACTTCAACACGCTGTTCTTGGCGCCCCCGACAAGAACCTCACCGGACAGGCGGACCCCGCCGGTCACCAGATAGCGATCGCTCACGCGACCAGCCTATAGCCTTCGGTCCCGCGTCATCAGGCCGGTCGGCGACGTCGCGAACGACTCGGTGACCGCGCCTCGTACCAGGATAGGAAAGCAGTGGCCACGACCGGCTCCATCGCGATCTCGAACTCCCGGAACGAGCCCGGATCCCGGGAGGTCCGCACACCTTCGGCCACCTTCAGATCGACGATCGTCCAGTCGCCGTCCATGATCTCCAGCTCGGTGCCCGTGGGCTTACGCCGTCCGGTCACCTCCATCCGTCGCCGCGAGATGTCCTCGGTCGGGCCGGGACGCAGCGAGCTGAGGCGGTAGTAGAGCAGGGCGTTGTCGGTGTAGTGCACGGTGCCGTGGCGCCAGCCTTCGTCGTTGCCGGCCGGCAGGCGACGCAGCAGCACCGGGGTACCCGCCCGTCGCACCTCACGAAGCCGGTAGAGCAGGACCAGCGTCACCACCGCTCCACCGACCGCGACGGCCAGAATCAGCCACGCCCACCAATGCACCTGCTCACCTCTTCTCCCCCGATCGGAAAACAGACAGCCGCCCCGATCCGATCGGGGCGGCTGTCTGCGTTGTTCATGACGGTCCGGTGTCAGCTCACGGCTTCGACGGCGCGGATCCGGGAACGCGCACGGAGATGCTCCGGCGACCCTTCCTCCGCGGACTCGAGCGCGGCACGCTCGGCCGCGATGTCGATGTCCTTCGAGAACTGGGCCGAATCGGCCAGCACGACGACCTCGGTACCGGACACCGACAGGAAGCCGCCCTGGACGGCCAGCGCCAGCTTGGTGCCGTCGGCCTCGGTCACGACCACCGAACCACCCGGTGCCAGCTGACCGAACATCGGTGCGTGGCTCGGCAGAATGCCCAGCTCGCCCTCGGTCGTCTGCGCGATGATGAACGTCGCGTCACCCGAGTACAACTGCTCCTCGGGGGACACCACGTCCAGACGGAAGGTCTTGTCAGCCATGACGGACTACTTTCCGGCGATCTTCTTGGCCGCGGCCTCGACGTCGTCGAGTCCACCGCAGCTGTTGAAGGCCTGCTCCGGAAGGTGGTCGAACTCGCCCTTGCAGACGCGATCGAAGGCGTCGATGGTGTCCTTGAGCGGGACGACCGAACCCTTCTGGCCGGTGAACTTCTCGGCGACCAGGAAGTTCTGGCCGAGGAACTGCTGCAGACGACGGGCACGGGCGACCGTGACCTTATCCTCCTCCGACAGCTCGTCCATACCGAGGATGGCGATGATGTCCTGCAGTTCCTTGTACTTCTGCAGGATGCGCTTGACCTCGTTGGCGACGCGGAAGTGCTCGTCACCGACGATCGAGGCCTCCAGGATTCGCGAGGTCGAGGTCAGCGGATCCACGGCCGGGTAGATACCCAGCTGCGAGATCGGGCGGGAGAGCTCGGTGGTCGCGTCCAGGTGGGCGAACGTGGTCGCCGGCGCCGGGTCGGTGTAGTCGTCCGCGGGGACGTAGATCGCCTGCAGCGAGGTGATCGAACGGCCCTTGGTCGAGGTGATGCGCTCCTGGAGCTCACCCATCTCGTCAGCCAGGGTCGGCTGGTAACCCACGGCCGACGGCATACGGCCCAGCAGGGTCGAGACCTCGGAACCGGCCTGGGTGAAGCGGAAGATGTTGTCGATGAACAGCAGCACGTCCTGCTTCTGCACGTCGCGGAAGTACTCGGCCATGGTGAGGGCCGAGAGGGCGACGCGCATACGCGTCCCCGGCGGCTCGTCCATCTGACCGAACACGAGGGCGGTGTCCTGGAGAACGCCCATCTCCTCCATCTCGAGGTGGAGGTCGGTGCCCTCACGGGTACGCTCGCCGACGCCCGCGAACACCGAGGTGCCCGAGAACTCGCGTGCGATACGGGTGATCATCTCCTGGATCAGAACGGTCTTGCCGACACCGGCACCACCGAACAGACCGATCTTGCCGCCCTTGACGTACGGGGTCAGCAGGTCGATGACCTTGATACCGGTCTCGAGGATCTCGGTCTTGCCCTCGAGCTGGTCGAAGGCCGGCGGCTTGCGGTGGATGCCCCACTGCTCGCCGTCGCGGCCGGTGCCCGGGGCGTCCAGGCAGTCGCCCAGCGCGTTGAACACGTGGCCCTTGACGACGTCGCCGACCGGAACCGAGATCGGCTTGCCGGTGTCGGTGACGGCGGCACCGCGGACCAGGCCGTCGGTGGGCTGCATGGAGACGGTGCGCACCACGTTGTCGCCGAGGTGCTGCGCGACCTCGAGGGTCAGCGTCTTCGCCACGGCGGGGAGGGTGACCTCGGTGTGCAGGGCGTTGAACAGCTCGGGAACGGCGCCACGCGGGAACTCGACGTCGACGACCGGGCCGATGACCCGGGCGACGCGACCGGCGGTGGCCGAAGCCGCGCCCTTGGTCTTGTCGGTGACTGCTGCAGTCATGGTTTCTTCTCTTTCCTCGATATGTCTTGTCAGTTCGCGAGCGCTTCGACGCCGCCGACGATCTCGCTGATTTCCTGGGTGATCTGCGCCTGGCGGGCCGCGTTGGCCTGACGGCTCAGGTTCTTTTCGAGCTCGGTGGCGTTGTCGGTGGCCGCCTTCATGGCGGTACGACGTGCCGCGCTCTCCGAGGCGGCCGCGTCGAGCAGTGCCGCGAAGATCCGCGACGCCACGTACTTCGGCAGGAGTGCGCCCAGCAGTTCCTTGGCGTCCGGCTCGAACTCCATCTCGGCGGGCACCACGCCCTCCGGCTGGGCGAGCAGGTCCTCACCGAGGTTCAGGTGCTGGGTCTCGACCTCCACGTCCACCGGAGCCATGCGGCGCACGACCGGCTTCTGGGTCAGCATGGACACGAAGCGGGTGTAGACGATGTAGACCTCGTCGACGCCCTCGATGGAACCGGCGTCCTCGGGCAGATCCACGTTCTCGCCCGAACCGGCGAGGAACGAGTCCACCAGGTGGAACACGGCCTCGTCGACGTCCTCGAACTTCGGCTGCTGCGAGAAGCCCGACCAGGAGGCCGCGATGTCGCGGTCCCGGAAGGTGTAGTAGCCGATGCCCTTGCGGCCCATCACGTAGACGACCGGCTCCTTGCCCTCTTTGCGCAGACGCGAGAGCAGTTCCTCGGTCTCCTTGAGGACATTGGAGTTGTAGCCACCGCACTGGCCGCTGTCACTGGTCACGACCAGGACCGCGGCACGCTTCGGGTTCGGATCCTCGTTCAGCAGACGCACACCGTCGATGGTCGACGCACTCGCGAGGGTGGCCACGACGCGGGTGATCTCGTCGGCGTAGGGACGAGCGGCAGCCACTCGTGCCTGAGCCTTCGTGATCCGCGAGGTCGCGATCAGTTCCTGCGCCTTCGTGATCTTCTTGGTCGACTGGATCGACCGGATCCGCGAGCGCAGCTCCCGAATGGTTGCCATGGCTACTTCTGCTTCTTCGTCACGCGGATCGTCTCGGACTCGACGTCCTCATCGGCCAGCGGGTCGGCGTCGGTCTCGACCACGGAGCTGCCGTCGCTGGCGACGAAGCCCTGCTTGAACTTGTTGGTCTTCTCCTCGAGCGACTTCTTGTCGGCTGCGGAGAGCTCGGCGCCACCGGCGATGTGCTTGTAGACGGTCTTGGCGCTGTGGTGCAGGTCGGCCAGCAGCTCCGACTCGAAGCGGCGGATGTCGTCCACCGGCACCGAGTCCATGAAGCCTTCGCCGCACAGGTACAGCGAGACGATCTGGTCCTCGACCGAGACCGGGCTGTACTGGTCCTGCTTGAGCAGCTCCACCCAGCGGGCACCGCGCTCCAGCTGCGCCTTCGACGCGGCGTCGAGATCCGAAGCGAAGGCCGAGAAGGCCTCCAGCTCACGGAACTGGGCCAGCTCCAGACGCAGCGAACCGGACACCTTCTTGAGGCCCTTGGTCTGTGCGGCGCCGCCGACACGGGAGACCGAGATACCGACGTTGATCGCCGGGCGGACACCCTTGTTGAACAGGTCCGACTCCAGGAAGACCTGGCCGTCGGTGATCGAGATGACGTTGGTCGGGATGAACGCCGAGACGTCGTTGGCCTTGGTCTCGATGATCGGCAGACCGGTCATCGAACCGCCGCCGAGCTCGTCGGACAGCTTCGCGCAACGCTCCAGCAGACGGGAGTGCAGGTAGAAGACGTCGCCCGGGTAGGCCTCGCGGCCCGGCGGGCGGCGCAGCAGCAGCGAGATGGCGCGATAGGCCTCGGCCTGCTTCGACAGGTCGTCGAACACGATCAGAACGTGCTTGCCCTGGTACATCCAGTGCTGGCCGATGGCCGAACCGGTGTAGGGGGCGAGCCACTTGAAGCCGGCCGAATCGGAGGCCGGGGCGGCGACGATGGTGGTGTACTCCATCGCGCCGGCCTCTTCGAGCGCAGCCTTGACGCCGGCGATGGTCGAGCCCTTCTGGCCGATGGCGACGTAGATGCAGCGGACCTGCTTCTCCGGGTCGCCGGTCGCCCAGTTGTCCTTCTGGTTCAGGATGGCGTCGATGCAGACCGCGGTCTTGCCGGTCTTGCGGTCGCCGATCACCAGCTGGCGCTGGCCGCGGCCGATGGCGGTCATGGCGTCGATGGCCTTGATACCGGTGGCCAGCGACTCCTCGACCGGCTGGCGCTCCAGCACGGTGGCGGCCTGCAGTTCGAGGACGCGCTCGTCGTCGGCCTTGATGTCGCCCAGGCCGTCGATCGGCTGTCCGAGCGGATCGACCACGCGGCCGAGGAAGTTGTCGCCGACCGGGACCGACAGGACGTTGCCGGTGCGCTTGACTTCCTGGCCCTCTTCGATGTTCTCGTAGTCACCCAGGATGACCGCGCCCACGTCGTCGAGGTCGAGGTTCAGGGCGACGCCGCGGATGCCGCCGGGGAACTCCAGCAGCTCGTTCGCCATCGCACCGGGCAGGCCGCTGACGTGCGCGATGCCGTCACCGGTGTCGGTCACCAGACCGATCTCTTCGCGAGTGGTCTTGCCACCCACGTCCTGCGTGTTCTTTGCGATCGCACTCCGAATCTCTTCGGAGGAGATGGTCAACTCGGCCATATCTCTGCCTGCTCTTCCTGGGCTTACTTAAGGGGTCTGGGAATCGTTGGGGTGAAGTGGACTACTTCAGGTTGCGGCGAAGTTCCGCCAGTCGGCCTGCGACGCTGCCGTCGATCCGCTCGTCGCCGACGCGGACCACCACGCCGCCGAGCAGGTCGGGGTCGACCTCGACGTGCAGGGTGACCGGCGCGCCGTAGATCGTGGGCAGCTTGGCGGCCAGATCGGTGCGCTGCTTCGCCGACAGCTCCCCCGCGGAGGAGACGTAGGCGACCTTGCGGCCGTTGACGCCCGCGGCCAGCTCCGAGAGCTGGTCCAGGGCGTCACCGGGCGCCTCGTCGGTGGAGGCGACCGTCTCCGCGGCGAGGGCCTCGGTGACCGGATCGACCTTGCCGTTCAGCAGCGTCTTCACGAGCTGCTCACGATCGGCTGCCGTGCGGGTCCGGTCCTTGAGCGCCTGCTCGAGCTCCGGATCACCCTTGACGAGCTGCGCGAATCCGAACAGCTCCTCCTCGACGGTGTCGAGGTTGCCGCTGTCCTTGGCCGACTGCAGCAGGGCCTCGCGACCCAGGGTCCGCAGTCCGCGAGCCAGATCACCGTCGTTCGACCACTGCCGGGCCGCAGCCGAGGCGACGGTGTCCCGGGTGGCCGGGGCGACCTTGCCGTCGAGAAGCGACTTGGCGATGTCCGCCCGTGCGTCGGGTGCCGTGGCCGAGTCGGCCAGGGCGGTACGCAGGGTGCGGTTGTCGGAGACGGTGTCGGCGAACGACAGCAGTTCGGTTCCGACGGTGGTGGCGTCGGCGCCCTTGGCGCCCCGGAGGGCGGCCTCCAGCTCAACGCGGGCCCCGTCGAGGGCCTCCCGGCTAGACGCTGCGTACATCTGGCTACACATTCCTTCTATTACTTCGCGGCGGTGCCGGAGACGTCGTCGAGTTCCGCGAGGAATCGATCGACGGTGCCGGCCTGCGAGACGCCGTCGGACAGCTGCGCACCGACCAGCTTCTCGGCCAGGTCGACCGACATCTGGCCGACGTGGCCACGCAGCTCGGTGACGACCTGCTGGCGCTGGGCCTCGAGCTGGGCGTTGCCGTTGGCGACGATGCGGTCGCTCTCGGACTGGGCCTGATCCTTCATGTCGGCGAGGATCTGGTTGCCCTGAGTGCGTGCATCCTCACGGATGGCGTTGGCCTCTTCCCGGGCGCCGGCCAGCTGCTGCTGGTAGGCGGCCAGGGCCTGGGCGGCCTCGTCCTGAGCGGCCTGGGCGCGCTCGATGCCGCCCTCGATGGCGTCGCGACGCTCGTCGAGAACCTTGCGGTACATCGGGATCACGTACTTCCAGAACACGAAGAGCAGCACCAGGAAGGCGACCAGCGACCACGTGATGTCGTAGATGTACGGGACCAGCGGGTTGGGCGGCGGATCCGGGTTGCCGGTGTCCTGCGCCGCTTCCGCGAGCAGATTGATGTTGATCATGGCTCGAGCCTCGATCAGAAGATGAAGCCGGCGACGATACCGATCAGCGCCAGAGCCTCAGACAGAGCGATACCGAGGAACATGGTGGTACGGATCTGACCGGCCAGCTCGGGCTGACGGGCGATACCCTCGATGGCCTTGCCGGCGACGATGCCGACGCCGATGCCGGGGCCGATGGCGGCGAGGCCGTAGCCGATGGCGCCGTAGCCCTTGCCGGTGACGGTGGATTCAGCGGCCTCGGCCAGAGTCTGGGCGATGTAGCTCATCTTGCGATTCCCTTTCTTGGTGGCTCCCCGCCCGGTCGAGCGAGTGAGTCAGTCTGTGTGTGTTTGGTGGTTGGTCGAGTGGTCAGTGCTGGTCGGCGTGCAGCGACGAGTCGATGTACACCGCGGTCAGCAGCGAGAAGATGTAGGCCTGCAGGCCGATCACCAGGAGTTCGAAGAAGGTGAAGCCCACGGCGGCGATCAGCGAGACGACACCGCCGACCGACCAGAAGCCGCCCTTGGTGACGAAGAAGAACTGGGTGGCCGAGAAGAACAGCGCCAGCATGATGTGACCGGACAGCATGTTGGCCATGAGTCGGACGGTCAGCGTGAAGGGGCGCAGGATGAAGGTCGAGACGAACTCGATCGGCACCAGCAGGAAGTGGATCGGGAGCGGAACGCCCGGCAGCACGATCGACGACTTGATGAAGCCGAAGAAGCCGTATTTGGCGATACCGACCCAGCAGTAGGTGATGTAGGCACAGAGCGCCATCACCAGCGGGAAGCCGATACGGGCGTTCGACGAGATGTTCAGACCCGGGATGATCGAGGTCAGGTTCAGGAAGATCGTCGCGAAGAACATGGTCGCGAGGATCGGCAGGTACTTGCGGCCGTTCTCCTTGCCCAGGATCTCTTCGGCGATGTTGATCCGCACGAAGTCGAGCATGGACTCGGCGACGTTCTGCAGTCCGCTCGGAATGATCTTGGCGCCACGCATGGCCACCACGAAGAAGACGGCGACCAGAGCCGCGACGATCACGCGGATGAGCATGATCCGGTCCATGGCGTAGAAGGCCGGGTGGTCCCACGGCCCGCCCCACAGAAGCGCGGGGTAGAAATCCCACAGGGTCGGCGCATGGAAGCCGTTGTGTTCAGCGGCGAGGATGGCGGCGCTCAGCGGTCTCTCCCCTTCTCGGACCCGGTGTTCCCCGGGTCGATCATCGGTCGGTGGCACGCAGACACGGAGCCGTCGCGGTAGCGAGGTTCCCTGTTCTGATTGGTGCGGTCAAAACTTTATCAAGCCTTGACCTGAATCCCTTAATCAGGGTCTTCCGCCGAGGGAGCCGTGGCGTGCCACACGGCCTACTATCGGCTGTAGTAGCAGGTCCGGGGCGGTTTCGTGGCGTCCGTCACTTCTGCGACGTGCGCCGTGTCGCCCTGAACCCGGGGTTCAGATCAGGCGTCGGTGTAGGGCTGGTTGGTGCGCAGTACGCCCCAGACCTCGGCGCCGAGGACGGCCACGATGGAGCCGATCAGCATGGTGACCAGCGCTCCGGTCGAGTAGAAGCTCATCTGTTTGAGGACGCCGACCACCACCAGCACGACCACCATCTTCAGCACCCACGACCCCATGATCATCGCCATGGTCGATGACGGCGACATGTTGACCGTCGCCATGATGACCACCACCGTGATCAGGATGAAGCCGCCGCCGACGGCGGCACCGATGAGCACACCCCACAGGCCCTTGAGTCCGTCGACCGGCACCCAGATCGCGAGCGCGATCACGGTGAGCGCGATCAGGCCGAGTACGCCGTAGCGCAGCCCCTTCTTCAGCGGAGCGAGGGAATCGAAGTCCTCGAGCTCGTTGAGCGGCGGCAGGTCGGTCCCGGTGGACTCGTCGTTGGAAGACACCCCGAAAGGTTATCGACTCGCGAGGCGGCGACTCAACCGGGGCGCGAAGGTGGCGGCGACCGCGATGAGCAGCGCGACCGCGGTGAACGGGAGCACGACGGCCGGCGAGAACAGCGTGAGCAGGGCGACCGAGAAGGCGAACATGCCGACCCACAGATAGATGAGGAGGGCGACGCGACGCTGGGAGTGGCCGAGTTCGAGCAGACGGTGGTGCAGGTGCATCTTGTCCGGGGTGTAGAAGCCGACGCCCGCGCGCGTGCGGCGGATGACGGCCAGCACCATGTCGAGGATCGGGATGAACATGACCGCCGCGACCAGGATCAGCGGCGACAGGAGCGTGAACAGGTCCGCGGTGCCGTAGGCGCTGCGCGCCGGGCGGCCCGACGCCGACGTCGAGGCCGCGGCCAGCATCAGGCCGATCAGCATCGCCCCGGAGTCGCCCATGAAGATGCGGGCCGGCGAGAAGTTGTGCGGCAGAAAGCCCAGGCAGGCACCCGCGAGCGCCCCGGTGATGAGTGCCGGCGGGTAGTAGCTGACGTCGCCGCCCTGGTCGTGCAGCAGACCGAGGGAGAAGATCATGATCGCGGTGGCCGCGATCAGTCCGAGGCCGGCGGCCAGGCCGTCGAGCCCGTCGACGAAGTTCATCGCGTTGATGGTGGTGACCGTGATGAGCACGGTGAGCAGACCGGCCTGCAGCGGGTCGAGGACCACGGTGCCGATGTCGCCGAACGGCACGTACAGGATGTTCCAGCTGACACCCATCACCACCAGGACACCGGCCGCGGTGACCTGCCCGACGAACTTGGTGAGAGCGTCCAGGCCCCAGCGGTCGTCGATCAGCCCGACCAGGATGATCACGAGTCCGGCGGCGATCACCGCCGTCATGTCGTGGGTGTAGGCGAACGCGCGGTTGAGGGCGGGCAGTTGGGCGGCCAACGCGATCGCGCAGACCAGCCCGATGTACATGCCCAGACCGCCCATGCGAGGGGTCGGGATGACGTGCACGTCGCGCTCACGCGGGACGGCGACGGCGCCGACCCGCACGGCCATCACCCGCACCAGTGAGGTGATCAGGTAGGTGACGCCGGCCGCGGTGAGGCCGATCAGACCGAGCTCGCGGAGCGGGACGCCGGCGCTGCCGACGGCGTCGAGCGCGAGAAAGGTCATGCGCGGACCTGCAGTTCGTCGGGTTCGAGGCCCAACACCTGCGCGATCTCGTCGGTCGGCACGGCACCCTCGCGCAGAACGACCGGGGTCCCGCCGCTCACGTCGACGATGGTCGAGGCCACCGCATGTTCGGCGGGCCCGCCGTCCAGGTACACCGACACCGACTCGCCCAGCTGGTCGCGGGCCTGCTCGACGGTGCTCGACGGCTGGCCGCCGGAGACGTTGGCGCTCGAGACGGCCATCGGCCCGACCTCGCGCAGCACCTCGATGGCCACCGGATGCAGCGGCATCCGCAGCATGACGGTGCCGTCGGTGTCGCCGAGATCCCACGCCAGGGACGGCGCCTGCTGCACGACCAGGCTCAAGCCGCCGGGCCAGAACGCCTCCACCAGAGCACGCATCTGCGGCGTCACCGACAGCACCAGGCCGTCGACGGTGTGCCAGGACCCGACCAGCACCGGGACCGGCATGTCGCGGCCGCGGCCCTTGGCGGCCAGCAACGCGGCGACGGCGTCCGAGTCGAAGGCATCGCAGCCGATGCCGTACAGGGTGTCGGTCGGCATCACGATCAGACGACCGCCCCGGGCGGCACCGACCGCGGCGGTCAGTCCGGCGGCGCGCTCGGCGGGATCACTGCAGTCGTACACGGCACTCACGGATTCGATCCTAGACGGCAGCCTGTTCGCTCGACCGTCAGCGGCCCAGAGCGGTCCGTCCAGCCGGTGTCATCCGGCCTTCGGCTTCAAGCCGATCAGCGATCTCGATGTTGCGGGCCGAGACGGTGCCCTGTGTCCGACGCGGGGTGAACTTCTGAAGGTGGGACGCCGAGTCGTTCGCGCGACGGGTGCTTTCGCTCCACCCGTAGGCGATCCCGGCTTCGAGGAGATCATGGAAGCTGACCGACGGCACCGGACTCGTCGTCTTCTGCAGCACCACCCACAGACCGGGATGCGTGTCGTGGTGCTCCGCGAGCCAAGCCCACAGGTCCTCGGCCGTGGCGAACGCAGCTCGTTCCAGTTCCGCCATGAGGTCGACTCTAGGCGCGGCCACCGACGCACCCGGGGAGTCAGCGGGGCGCGACGACCCGTATGCCGGCCGCAGACGCTGCGCGGCCGAGCTCCTCGTCATACGTGAGCATCTCGTCCACGCCGAGCCGGAGGGCAGTCGCGAGGTGGATCGCGTCGTTGGAACGTAGCGGCGCATGCGTGCCTGCCGCGGACATCCGCCACGATTTCAGTACTCGTCTTGGGTGACGGGACCCGACGGATCTTCGCCAACGCCTCGGCCGGCTTCAGCCGCGCCGGCCGAGCCTCGCCCCGCGCAATCAGGTCCTCGAGAACATCGCCTTCCGCTGGGACGATCACTGCGACCGGACGGCCGTTGTTGCTGATCCGGATGGACTCGCCCGCCTCCACCCTGCGCAGCACATCAGCGCTGTTGTTGCGCATTTCGCGGTGAGTGATCGTCTCCGTACCACTCATCGTAGCGCTGCGTAGCACGCTTAGCGCCGGCGAACGGCGGTGACGAACCGGGGGCGTCCGGCCAGGTCGGACAGGGCCGTGACATCGGTGAACCGGCCGTCGGCGGCGAACACCGCGACGGTCTGGGCCGCGGTGGTGTCGTCGTGTTCGACGGCGACCGCACCGCCGGGCGCCAGGGCGTCCGCGATCAGCGGCACCATCGCCGTGATGACGTCCATTCCGGTGGGACCGGAGAACACGGCCTCAGCCGGATCCTGGTCGACCTCCGGCGGCACCGGCGTCCCCTCGGGCACATACGGCGGGTTCGACACGATCACGTCGCACTCCCCCAGTTCGCCGATCACGGCCGGATCGGTCACGTCGCCGACGATCAGCGAGAGACGCCGGGTCACCGGCTCCGGGAGCGCCGCGATGTTGCGGTCGATGAACTCGACGGCCCGGGTGGACTTCTCGACGAGTGTCACCCGTGCCCGCGGCACCCGCACCGCCAGCGCGATCCCCAATGCACCGCTCCCGGCACACAGGTCGGCGACCCGTACCGGACGGTCGGCCGGCAGCGTGGCAGCAACCTTCTCCGCCCACTCCACCAGCAGTTCGGTCTCCGGCCTCGGAATGAACACCCCCGGCCCGACCGCCAGCTCGACCCCGGCGAAATCGGTCTGCTCGGTCAGATGCTGCAACGGAATCCGCTGCGCACGAGCCGTGATCAACCGGTCGTAGGCCGCACGATCGTCGGCATCGACGTCATCGATCAGCGGCAGCCGGCCCGGCTCGGTTCCCAGTACATGCGCTAGCAGCCACGCCGCGTCGGAGGCCGCCGAGTCGATTCCGGCGGCGGCCAGACGGGCGGCCCCGGCGTCACGAAGCTGGGACGCGGTCACTGTTCGAGGCGGGACTGCTTGTCGGCGTCGATGAGCGCGTCGGTCAGCGCGTCCATGTCGCCGGCCAGCACCGCGTCGAGGTTGTTCGCCTTGTAACCGATCCGGTGATCGGTGATCCGGTTCTCCGGGAAGTTGTAGGTGCGGATGCGTTCGGAACGATCGACGGTGCGGATCTGTGCGGCCCGGCCGGCCGCGGCCTCCGCGGCCGCCTCCTCTTCGGCTGCCGCCTGCAGCCGTGCCGCCAGCACCTGCATGGCGCGCGCCTTGTTCTGCAGCTGCGAACGCTCGTTCTGGCAGGTCACGACGATGCCGGTCGGCTCGTGCGTGATGCGCACCGCCGAATCGGTGGTGTTGACGCCCTGGCCGCCCTTGCCGGAGCTGCGGTAGACGTCGATGCGCAGATCCTTGTCGTCGATCTGCACGTCCTGCGCCTCATCGGGCTCCGGGTACACCAGTACACCGGCCGCCGACGTGTGGATACGGCCCTGCGACTCGGTGACGGGCACACGCTGAACGCGGTGCACTCCGCCCTCGAACTTGAGCCGGTGCCACACACCGTCGCGCGACGCCTCGCGCGCCTTGATCGACAGGGTGGCGTCCTTGTAGCCGCCGAGATCGGACTCGGTGACACCCAGGACGGTGGCCTTCCAGCCCTGCTTCTCGCAGTACTTGGTGTACATGCGGACCAGGTCGGCGGCGAACAGCGCGGACTCTTCGCCGCCGGCACCGGACTTCACCTCGAGGACGATGTCGTCGCCGTCGTGCGGGTCGCGCGGCGCGAGCAGATCGGTCAACTGGGCGTCGAGTTCGTCGACCTGCGCCTGCAGTGCGGGCACCTCCTCGGCGAAAGCCGGGTCGGCGTCGGCCAGCTCACGGGCCGCCTCCAGGTCGTCGCGCGCGGCGGTGAGCTTGGTGTAGGTCGCCATCACCGGCGCCAGCTCGGCGAACCGCTTGCCCACGCGGCGTGCGTTGGCGGGGTCGTCGTGCAGTGCCGGATCGGACAGCTGCTGCTCCAGACCCGCATGCTCGGCGAGGATGTCGTCGATCGCGGACGCCTGCCTGCTCATCCTTCGCTCCTCACTCGGTGGGCCGTCTGTCCAGACAACGACGCCCGGCTCGCGATCGTAGCGATCGCGTGAGCCGGGCGTCGAAGGAGAACTACTTGTCGCGCTTGCCGTACCGCTTCTCGAAGCGGGCGACGCGGCCGCCGGTGTCCAGAATCTTCTGCTTGCCGGTGTAGAACGGGTGGCACTGCGAGCAGACTTCGACGTTGATACGTCCGTCCTTCTTGGTGCTGTGCGTCTCGAAGGTGTTGCCGCAACCGCAGACGACGGTGGTCGGCACGTAGTCGGGGTGGATGCCCTGCTTCATGGAATGTCCTTAACTGTTCGTGGTCGCCGGGTCCCCTCGCCTGGCCGGTGAAGACCTGGGGCGAAAACACGGGGTGAACCGGTACCGGGACTGACCGATCGATTATTCCACAGGCATACGTCGTGCGGCGAATCCGCCGCCGTCGCGAACGTGACGTAGATCGCCTAGTAAGTAAGCCTTACCTAAGATATGTTCAATCCATCTGTGTGCCGCTTCACCGTCGCAGCGTCCACCCACCCCGTACGCCATGAGGAGAGCTGCGTTGCGACGAGAGTTCGAAGCACCCCGGAATCAGTCTGAGCAGGTCACCCTCTGGCGTCCCGACGACGAGAAGAGCAGCTGCGGCGTCGGCTTCATCACGCGTAAGGACGGCGTGCAGAGCCATGAGGTGATCACCCTGGCGGCCGAAGCCCTGTGCTCGGTGCCCCACCGCGGCGGCATCTCCGCCGAAGGAGTCGGTGACGGCGGCGGCGTCTCGATGGATCTGTCCGAGGCCTTCTTCCGCATGATCACCGGCGACGACGAGCTGCGTCTGGGCCGGTTCTGTGTCGGCAACTTCTTCCTGCCGGTCGACGACGCGGCCGCTGCGAAGGCCGCCGCCCTCATCGAGGGCACGATGACCGACCGCGGCTTCACCGTGCTCGCCCAGCGCGAGGTCCCGGTGGACGACTCGGTGCTTCCCCCGGCCGGCCCGGCCCACCAACTGCCGATCCGGCAGTGGGTGTTCGCCGCGCCGGACCCGTGCCCGGCGCCCGAGGCCCTCGACCTGCTGGTGCAGCAGGCGCTGCTGCACATCGAGGCGATCGGCTTCACCGACCCCGGCCTCGCCGGGCTCTACCCGCTGTCACTGTCCGCACGCACCCAAGTGCTCAAGGGCCGGCTGTCCTCGCACGAGGTGATCGGGTACTTCACCGATCTGCACCATCCCGTCCACGCCGTCCACACCCTGTACTTCCACACCCGGTTCTCCACCAATACCGATCCCCACCCGACGATGGCGCAGCCGTTCCGGTACCTCGCGCACAACGGTGAGCTGAACACCGACAAGAAGAACCGGATCGCCCAGGTGACCGCGGCGGCCGCCGCCCGTCGCACCGTCGTGCGTCCGCCCGGCCAATCCGACAGCTGCCGCCTGGATCAGACCGTCGCCACCCGCGTCATCGAAGACCGCCTGGATCTGGTGACCGCGATCGTGTCGATGATGCCGCCGGCCTGGGAGAACGACACCACCCTCTCCCCGCGGGTGCGCGCCATGTTCGAGTACTTCTCCCTCTACGAGGAGAAGAACGACGGCCCGGCCGCGGTCGTGTTCGGCGACGGCACCGTGATCGGCGCCCGTCTGGACCGCCTCGGTCTGCGGCCGCTGCGGACCGTGGAGACCACCGACTATCTGTGCGTGTTCTCCGAGGCCGGACAGATCGACTTCGACCCGGACACGGTGGTCGCGCGCGGCCGGGTGTGCGCCGGCGGGATGGTCTACTTCGATCATCGCGAACAGCGCGCCTACACCGGCGACGAGATCTACGAGCAGTTGGCGGCCGCCGCCGACTATCCGGCGCTGCTCGCCGCCGCCAAGGTCGACCTCGCCGATCTGCCCGAGGCACCCGTCGCCGGCCATGAACCGGCCGGCGGTCTCAGCGACCACCAGCGGTACCGCGCCTACTACCTGGATCAGGAGAGCTTCCGGTTCTTCGTCGACCCGATGCTCGACGACGGTGCCGAACTGGTGTCGGCGATGGGTTTCGGCCTGGCGATCAATCCGCTGACCAACCGGGAGCCGAACGTCGCCCGGTTCTTCTCGCAGCGGTTCGCGCAGGTGACCAATCCTCCGCTGGACAGCATCCGGGAGGCCGACAGCATGTCGTTCCGGGTGGCGCTCGGTCTGCGGCCCCAGGTGTTCGCGTCAGCACGCGAGAGCGGCGGCGACGTCACCGAGTCCCGGCAGATCGTGCTGGAGTCGCCGGTGCTCTCGGCGTCGCAGCTGGCTTCGCTCGCCGGACAGGAGCGGGTACCGGTCCGTGAGTTCACCGCGGTGCGCAGGATCGATCCCGGCCGGCCGGCCGCCGACGACCTGGCCGCCGCGATCGACGCACTGTGCGACGAGGTGGCCGCGTTCGCCCGCACCTCCGGCGGCATCGCGATCCTCTCGGACCGGGCCGTCACCGCCGAGACGATGGCGCTGCCCATGGTGTTCGCGGTCTCCGCGGTCAACCAGCGCCTGATCGCCGACGGCCTGCGGCTACGGGTCAGTCTGGTCGCCGACAGCGGGCAGATCGAGTCCAGTCACCATCTGGCGCTGCTGCTCGGCTTCGGCGCCTCCGCCGTCCACCCGCACACGGTGGATCGCCGCGCCGCCGAACGGTTCGGGGCCGACGGGCGGGCGGACGCCTTCGACCGGTGGCGCAGGGCCGCGCTGAAGTCGTTGGGCAAGACGATGGGCCGCGTCGGCCTGTGCACCGTCGAGAGCTACATCGGCGGCGAGTTCTTCGAACCCAGCTTCCTGGACACCACCGACGAACGTCTGCATCCGTGGTTCGCGACGCTGCGGTCGCCGGCCGGCGGCGTAGGGCTGGAGCCGATCGCCGCACTACTCGACGCCGCGCATGCTGCGGCCGTCGCCGGGCCCATCGACACCGACCGTGACCTGCCGCTGCTCGGCCTGTTCAAGGAGCGTGCCGACGGCGCAGGACACTCGTTCGGCGCGGTCGCGGTGCGGCGTTGGGAGGAGATGAACGAGGCCGGCCCGAGTTACGCCACCGCGGAGCGGCCGTCCGACGAGGCCGACGCCGTCGGCGCCGCGGACGCCCTCGGAAAGCTCACCCTCGCCGAACTCGAGAGCGCGTTCGGCCTGACCGCCGACGCGTACCGGCACAGCAGCTACGACCGGCTCACCGACGACGAGATCGACGCGTTCGCCGTCACCGACGCCTACCGGGCGTTCTCGTCGGATCTCGCGAGGGCCCGCGCCGAACGCCCCAGCGCCCTGCGTGACGTCCTGTCCGTCGCCCCGGCCGGCGATCCGGTGCCGCTGGACGAGGTGATGCCCGCCCACGACGTCACGGCGACGTTCGCGTCCGGCGCGATGAGCCACGGCGCACTGGTGGCGCCCGCTCACGAGGCGGTCGCACACGGCACCAATATGGTCGGCGGGCTGTCCAACAGCGGAGAGGGCGGCGAACATCTGTCGCGCTACGGCACCATCCGGGCGTCGGCGATCAAACAGTTCGCCTCCGGCCGGTTCGGTATCTGGGCCGGTTACCTGGCAGATCCGAACCTGCGGGAACTGGAGATCAAGATCGGCCAGGGCGCCAAGCCCGGTGAAGGCGGCCAGCTGCCGGCCCCCAAGGTGACGGTGGAGATCGCCGCCGCCCGCGGCGGAACGCCGGGCGTCGAACTGGTGTCCCCGCCGCCCCACCACGACACCTATTCGATCGAGGATCTGGCCCAGCTGATCCACGACTGCAAGGCCGCCCGGGTGCGGGTGATCGTGAAGCTGGTGTCCTCGGAAGGCATCGGCACCATCGCCGTGGGTGTCGCGAAGGCCGGCGCCGACGTCATCAACGTCGCCGGGAACACCGGTGGCACCGGTGCGGCGAACGTGACCAGCCTGCGGTACGCGGGCCGGGCCGCCGAGATCGGCCTGGCCGAGGTGCACCAGGCGCTGTGCGCCAACGGTCTGCGCCGCAAGGTGGTTCTGCGAGCCTCCGGCGCTCACCAGACAGGTCACGACGTGGTGACCTCGGCCCTGCTGGGGGCCGACAGTTTCGAGTTCGGCACCGCCGCGCTGATGTCCATCGGCTGCGTGATGGCCAAGAACTGCAACATCAAATGCCCGGCCGGACTGACCACCAATCCGGAGCTGTTCGAGGGCGACCCGCGCGCCATGGCGCAGTACCTGCTGAACGTGGCCGGCGAGGTGCGGGAGGTGCTGGCCGGTCTCGGTCTGCGCAGTCTCGCCGAAGCGCGCGGACGCGCCGACCTGCTCGGTGTGATCGATCATCCCGCCCTGGTCGGCACCATCGACCCGAGCGCCCTGCTGGCCGTGGTTCCGGAGAAGGTGATCACCGAGCCGATCTATTACGAGGCCGATTTCCGCGTCGACCACGACCTCTACCGGCAGGTGCGGGCCGCGCTGATCGAGGACGGCGCCGACTCGGTGACCACCACGCCGGTGCACCTGGGGAACCGGGACAAGAGTGTGTGCGGACGGCTCGCCATCGACCTGGAGCGCCTGCTGAACTGGGACCACGACGACGCGCAGCAGGTGGGAGCGGCACTGACCGACGACCGTGGCCGCCGCTTCCTCCCGCCGGGCACCGTCGCCGTCCCCACCACCGGTTCGGCCGGGCAGTCCTACGGCGCCTTCTGCAACGACGGCATGCATGTCGACGCATCGCGGCACCTGCAATGACGGTGTCGGTAAGTCGATGTCGGGCGGCACGGTCGCGGTGATCTCCCCCGGTGGCGGCTCCCCCGCGGTCGGCGGCAACGTGCTGGTCGGCAATTTCGCCCTGTTCGGCGCGACCGGTGGCCGCCTGTTCGTCGAAGGCGAGGCCGGCGACCGGTTCGCGGTCCGCAACTCGGGTGCGACGGCCGTCGTCGAGGGTGTCGGCGAATACGGCTGCGAGTACATGACCAACGGCGCGGTCCTGAATCTGGGCGCCTATGGAAAGGGCCTCGCGAACGGCATGAGCGGCGGCTTCCTCTACCAGTACGACCCGGCCTGCCGGGTCCAGGATTTCGTGAGCGCGGATTCGGTGATCCTCGGTTCGATCACCGGCGTCGACGATCCGTTCGCCCCGCTGCACCACGAGGCCGTCCTGCAGTTGCTGGGACGGCACGCCGAGGAGACCGGTTCGGCGCTCGCGACGCGGCTCCTGCAGAACTGGGAGACCGAACGGCACTACTTCGTGTACGCGATGCCGCGGGCTCTGCTGGCCCACCAGGATTCGGCGACCATCATGGCCGCCCTGGACCGGCGGACCCTGCTGGACGAACTGTCCGGCGCGATCGCCGTCGACCAGGTGCGGTCGCTGAAGCGCAGCGCCCGGATGGCGTCGCCGGTGCTCGACGGAGCCGTCCCGGAGCTCGGCCGGACCGACGACGAGACCACGTACCGGCTGATCAACGCATTCACCGTCTTCGAGCTGGCCCGCGAGGTGGCGGCCGCCCGGCTCACGAAGGCCCGGCACGGCACTCGCCTACCGGTCACCGAGCAGACGGTCGGGATCGCCGCCCGCAATCTGGTGCTCACCGAGGACTTCGATCTGCTCGGCAAGGTCGCCCGGTACGCGCGCGACATCCTCGCCGACTACTCGGACGATCAGCTGGCGGCGCTGATCGGCGCCAAGCGGGTCGCCGACTACAAGCGGGCTCTCGCCCTGAGGAACGTCCTGTCGATGGATGCCCCCGCCACCTACGGCTGGCTGCTGTTGCAGGACGCCCGCAACCGGGAGGTGCTGGGCGAGGTGCCGAGTTTCGCGGCCCTGTTCGCCTCCCGCGCACTCCCCGACATCGCGGCCGCGCACGCCGCCCCGACCGTGAAAGCCGGCTGATATGGAACTCCCCTACATCCCGCAGGACATCCCGTTCACCGGCGAACAGAAGGCCTGGTTCGCCGGCTTCCTCGCCGGACTCAACACCCGGATGGGCCTACCCACCGCCGGTGCCGCCGGAGACGCCGTCGCCGGGCAGGGCGCATTGCCCGCCGCCCCGGGTCTGCTGATCGCCTACGGCACCCAGACCGGCAACGCCGAGAGGATCGCCGAACAGGCCGTCGACGCGGCCGCCGAACACGGCCTGACCGCGCGGCTCGCCGAGATGAGCGATCTGACGGTCGCCGACCTCGCTGCGGCCGGTCGTCTCCTGGTCGTGGTGTCGACCTACGGCGAGGGCGACATGCCCGACGACGCCGACGACCTGTGGAGCGAGCTGGCCGACGCCTCCGCGCCGCGCCTGGAGGGAGTGAGCTTCGCGGTGTGCGGTCTCGGCGACACCGCCTACGACGGCTTCTGCCAGGCCGCCAAGAACTTCGACGCCCGGCTCGCCGAACTGGGGGCCGAACGGGTGACCGACCGGGTGGACTGCGACGTCGACTTCCAGCGTCCGGCCGACGCCTGGCTGCCCGGCGCCCTGACCTCGCTGTCGCAGGCCGCCACCGAGGCGACCGCGGTGACCACCGCTCCGCCGGCGGCCGCGTCCGACGCGGCACCGGCCGCCTGGGGTCGCAAGAACCCGTATCCGGCGACCATTCTGGCCAACACGATCCTGTCCGGTCCGACATCGGCCAAGGAGGTGCGCCATCTGGTGTTCTCCCTCGGCGACAGCGGCCTGGAGTACGCCCCCGGCGACGGCATCAGCGTCGTGCCGGTCAACGATCCCGCCCTGGTGGACCTGCTGCTGGCGCGCGTCGGCGCCACCGGGACCGAACCCGTCACCGACCGCAAGAACACGTACACGCTGAGAGAAGCGCTGACCCACCACTACGAGATCTCGACGCCGTCGAAGTATCTCGTCGACTGGGTCGCCTCGCGCACCGGCGACCCGGAGATCACCCATCTCGCCGAGACCGGTGACCCGGAGGCCCTGGACGCCTGGCTGTGGGGCAAGGACGTCCTCGACCTGCTCGACGTCGACCCGGACATGACGGTGACCGCGGACGAGCTGATCGCCGAACTGCGGCCCCTCGCCCCGCGCGTGTACTCGATCTCGTCGTCGCCGCACGCCCACAACGACACCGTGCACGTCACGATGGCTGCGGTCCGCTACACCTCCGGTGACCGTCGTCGCGGCGGCGTCTGCTCCACCTACCTCGCCGACCGCACCGCCGAAGACGACCGGGTCGGAGTGTTCATCACCCCGAACAAGGCCTTCCGGCTGCCGGCCGACGACGTTCCGGTGATCATGATCGGTCCGGGAACCGGTATCGCGCCGTTCCGGTCGTTCCTCCACGAGCGGTCCGCACGGCGGGCCGCCGGCGACAACTGGCTGTTCTTCGGCGACCAGCACCGCGACAGCGACTTCCTGTATCAGGCGGAACTGGAGCAGTTCGTCACCGACGGACTGCTCACCCGGCTCGATCTCGCCTTCTCACGCGATCAGGAGCACAAGGTGTACGTGCAGGACCGGATGCGTGAACACGGTGAGCAGCTGTACCGATGGCTCGAGCGCGGTGCGCACGTCTACGTGTGCGGCGACGCGACCCGAATGGCCCATGACGTCGATGTCGCGCTGCAGGAGATCGTCGCCGAACACGGCGGTCTGGACGCCGACAAGGCCGGCCTATATCTGGACGGACTCAAGCAGGACAAGCGCTACCTCAGGGACGTGTACTGAGTGACTCACGAATCCGAAGCCTGCGAGAGCGATCGCTGCCGTCGCTGTCCGCGCAGCGACCTCGCTCGCCTGCTCGCCGCCCCCGACCTGTCGTGCTCGGCGCTGCAGGCGCCGGTCGCCGACGTGCTGGGCGCACTGCCGCTGCTCGGTGAGGTGGCCGGGGTGGCCGCAGCCGGTCCGGTGCTGTCGAACGTGATCGGTACGCATCGCGAGCCCGTGCATCGTCGCGGGCCGCTCAGCTGCCCGGGCGGACCGATCTCGCTTCGTGTGCATCCGGAGGCGCTGGGCACCGCCGTGGTGACCGATCCCGGTGCGGGGGCACCGCCCACCCTGCGGTTCTTCGATACGGACGGGCAGGCCGCCTACGCCGCCTACCTGCTGCACCTGTCGGACCGGCTGGCGTTCGAGGCACTGTCGCTGATCGGCCCCGCCGGCAGCGGTATGCACACCGTCCACGACTACCCGTCCGACCCCGGCGTGCCCGTCGACCAGATCGGGCTGTTCGACGAGATTCTGTCCGACGGCGGCCGGACCCGGTCCGCGGCCCTGGCCGACGGTTCCCGGACGGGCTCGGCGCGGGTGGGGCCCGACGCCGTGATCGCAACGCTCACGCACGCCGCGCTGACGGCGATGCCGGTGACGACCTGTACTGCGGCCGCCGGCTGCCTGCAGTTGCGCCACGACCGGCTCGACGGCGTCCGTGAGCACGAGGGGACGTTGCTGCTGGCTTCCGGCCCGGCACGGACCCGGATCGATTTCGGCGGGATCACCGACTGCTGGCTGACCCGGTCCGACGGCGGCTTCGGGTCCACCGGGGCGCTGGAGCTGTATGACGGCGGGGGCCGGTGCCGGTTCGTCGTGACGGTGACCGGTGCGGTGGAGCCGCCCGTGTGGGAAGCCTGGGAGCACCTGATCGCCGGCATGGCAGAATCCGAGACATGAGCGAAGACAAGCGCGCGGCGCGCAAGCCGCGCTGGTCGCGGCGCAATCCCTACGAGGCGACGGTGGTGGAGAACACCCTGCTCACCACGCCGGGAACCGACAAGGAGGTCCGGCATCTGGTGCTGGACATCGCCGACTCGGGTATCGACTACGAGCCGGGCGACGCGGTGAACGTGATGCCGACCAACGATCCGACTCTGGTCGCCGCCATCATCGAACGCCTGGGGGTGCCCGCCGACACCGAGATCACCGACCGCAAGGGATCGCAGTCGCTGGAGAACGCCCTCACGCACGGTTTCGAAATCACCTCGGTGTCGCAGTACCTGCTCGCTCACCTCGCCGAGGCGCGAGGCAACGCGCGGGCACAGGAGCTTCTCGCCGGCGACAAGGACGTCCTCGAGCAGTGGTCCCGCGGTCGTGACGTGCTGGATCTACTGAATCTGGAGCCGGAGTGGCAGCCCACCCCGGAGGCCTTCCTGGCCGAGCTCAAGCCCCTGGCGGCCCGCACGTATTCGATCTCGTCGGCGCCGGACGTCCACCAGGGCACCGTGCATCTGACGCCGGCCACCGTCCGGCACTTCGCCACCGACGACTGGGGTGACGGTCGCGATCGTGGCGGCGCCGCGTCGACCTATCTGGCCGACCGGGTGGTCCCGGGCGACACCGTCGGCATCGATCTGACCCCGAACAAGTCGTTCCGTCTGCCCGAGCCGGACACCGACATCATCATGATCGGCCCCGGCACCGGCATCGCGCCGTTCCGCAGCTTCCTGCATCAGCGTTCGGTGCAGGGCGCGACCGGCCGCAACTGGCTGTTCCACGGCGCCCGCCACCGCGACCACGACTTCCTCTACCGCGACGAGATCGTCAATCTGCATGAAGACGGCGTCCTGGATCGTCTCGACGTCGCCTTCTCCCGCGAGCAGGAGGAGAAGGTGTACGTCCAGCACCTGATGGACGGTCACGGCGAAGACATCTACCACTGGCTGCGTGACGGCGCCGTCCTCTACGTGTGCGGCGACGCCGATGCGATGGCCAAGGACGTCGACGATGCGATCGTGGCGATCCTGCAGCAGTACGGAGACCTCGACGACGAGGCGGCGCGCGCCGAGGTGGAGAACCTCCGCGAGACGGGGCGTTACAAGCGCGACGTGTACTGAGCCGACAACGCTCCCTGACGCCCGCAACGCTCCTTGAGCTTGTCGAAAGGAGCTCGCTTCGACAGGCTCAACGAGCGTGGGTGGCTCGCTTCGACAGGCTCGACGAGCGTGAACTCGACGAGCGTGCGTGACGATCAGTCGTTCTCGGGCAGAGCTCCCGGAGCGTTGGACTGCACCTGCATGAGGAACTCGACGTTGGTCTTCGTCTTCTTCAGCTGCGCGATGAGCAGGTCGATCGCGGCCTGGCTGTCGAGACCCGAGAGCAGGCGGCGCAGCTTGTGCACGATCGCGAACTCGTCCGGGCTGAGCAGCAGCTCGTCCTTACGAGTGCTCGACAGGTTGACGTCGACGGCCGGGAACACGCGGCGTTCGGCGATCTTGCGGTCGAGCTTGAGCTCGGCGTTGCCGGTGCCCTTGAACTCCTCGAAGATCACCGTGTCGCCGGTCGAACCCGTCTCGACCAGCGCCGAGGCGATGATGGTCAGCGAGCCGCCGTTCTCGATGTTGCGGGCGGCGCCGAGGAAACGCTTCGGCGGGTAGAGGGCGGTCGAGTCGACACCGCCGGACAGGATGCGGCCCGACGCCGGCGAGGCGTTGTTGTAGGCGCGACCCAGGCGGGTGATCGAGTCGAGGAGGACGACGACGTCCTTGCCCTGCTCCACCAGGCGCTTGGCGCGCTCGATGGCGAGCTCGGAAACACTGGTGTGGTCCGACGGCGGCCGGTCGAAGGTGGAGGCGATGACCTCACCCTTGACGCTGCGCTGCATGTCGGTGACCTCTTCCGGACGCTCGTCCACCAGGACGACCATCAGGTGGCATTCCGGATTGTTGGTGGCGATCGCGTTGGCGATGTCCTGCAGGATCGTGGTCTTACCGGCCTTGGGCGGCGACACGATCAGTGCGCGCTGCCCCTTGCCGATCGGCATGATCAGGTCGATGACGCGGGTGTCGAGACGCTCCGGAGTGGTCTCCAGACGCAGACGCTGGTTCGGGTACAGCGGGGTCAGCTTGGAGAACTCGGGACGCTTCTTGGCGGTCTCGGGATCCATGCCGTTCACCGTGTCCAGCCGGACCATCGGATTGAACTTCTGACGGTTGCTCTGGTTGCCGCCGCCGGAGTTCTCCCCCTCGCGCGGCACCTTCACCGCACCGGTGATGGCGTCACCGCGACGCAGGCCGTAGCGACGCACCATGTTCATCGACACGTAGACGTCGTTGGGGCCGGCCAGGTAGCCGGAGGTCCGGACGAAGGCGTAGTTGTCGAGCACGTCGAGGATGCCGGCGACCGGGGCGACGGCGTCGCCCTCGTTCAGCTGGGGCTCGGCGTCGTTGTTGCGGTCACCGCGATTGCCGCGGCGACGCTCGCGACGGCGACGGCCGCGGCGGCCGCCGCCCTCACCGTCGTCGTCGTTGTTGTTGTTCTTCGGGCCGTTGTTGTTCTGCCCGTTGTTCTGGTTCTTCTGCTGGCCGTCGTTCTTCGAGCGCTGCTCGTTCCCTTCGGCAGAATCCGAACGGCGCTTGGTCTCACCGTTCTTGGTGTCGCCGTTCTTGGCCTCGCCGGTCTTGGCCTCACCGTTCCCGTCGGAGGGCTCGGTGCGGCGCTGCTCACCGCGGTCGCGCTGACGGCGCTCGCCGCGGTCGTCGGACTGCGCGGCGTCGGCGGGTGCGTTCTGCTCGGCGGGGGCCTGCGCGGCCTGCTTGCGGGATGCGCCGCCGGACTGCTGAGAGCGGATCGCCTCGATCAGCTCGCCCTTGCGCATGCCCGAGATGCCCTTGATTCCCAGGTCACCGGCGACTCCCCGCAGTTCGGGGAGCAGCATGGAGGCGAGTCCGCGCTTCTGGGTGTCGGGAGTGGTCAGGTCCGTATCGGTCACGGATGTCCTTTCGTTGCCCGGGGCAGACGCCACCGGGCCCACCTGATGACAAGTGGTGTGGAGATTCTCATTGTTCGGCCGCGGCGGTGAATACCGGAGAACTGGGATTCCCGATCAGAGAGTCGGGAGCCTGCGCGGCGTGAACGCGCTCAGTATATCACCCGACGTCGAGGTCAGGAGTGAACCTCGACACCCCCGGCGACCGGAAGGGGTCGCATCACGAATCCGTGCGTGGCCGCAAGCGCCGATTCGGCGTCGCCGAGCTCCGCTGTTCCCAGGACGACCACCGACGGTCCGGCACCGGACACGGTGGCCGCGTGACCGGCCTTGCGCAGGTCGGCGACCAGGGCGGCGGTCTCCGGCATGGACGGAGCGCGGTATCCCTGATGGAGCCGGTCCTCGGTGGCGTCGAACAGGCACGACGGGTCCGTGGTCAGGGCGACGACGCCCAGGGCGACCCGGCTGACATTGAAGACGGCGTCGGCGCGCGGCACCGAGTCGGGCAACAGACCGCGGGTGACGTGCGTCGACGACTCGCGGTCGGGAACGAATGCGGTCACGACGATCGACGGATGCAGGTCCAGGTGGCGGGCGAAGTAGCCGCCGTCGGCCGACATCCAGGTGACCACTCCCCCGCCGAGAACGCTGGCGGCGGCGTTGTCGGGGTGACCCTCGAACTCACCGGACAGCTGCACCAGCTCGGTGTCGGTCAGGGCCGGACGGCGCCCGTCGGCGGCGATCAGCCCGGAGGCGGCGGCCAGTCCACCGACCACGGCGGCGGCCGACGAACCCAGGCCCCGCGAATGCGGGATGACGTTGGTGCAGTCCAGGTGGAGTCCGGGCGCGCCGACGCCGGCGGCCTCCAGACCGCGGATCACCGCGCGCGCCACCAGATGCCGGGCGTCACGCGGCACGTCGTCGCACGCCTGCCCGGACACGTCGACGCTCACACCGGACTCGGTGACGGTCACGGCGACCTCGTCGTACAGGCCCAGGGCCAGTCCGAGGCAGTCGAAACCGGGCCCGAGGTTGGCGGTCGACGCCGGCACCCGCACCCGAGAGGTCAGGCCGGGTGCGAGAGTCAGTTCCGCGTCGGGGGCGCCGAGAACCGGCGTGGCGTCGGTGGACATCAGGACTCGTTGACTCCGAGGGCGGTGGCGACTGCGACCGGATCGACCGGGATGGCCTTCACCTCGGGCATGTCCTTCAGAGCGGTGTCGGGGTCCTTCAGACCGTTGCCGGTGACCGTGCACACCACCGTCTCGCCGGCGGTGACCCAGCCTTCCTCGCGCGCGGCGAGCAGGCCCGCGACCGAGGCCGCCGAGGCGGGCTCCACGAAGACGCCCTCCTTGCCGGCGATCAGGCGGTAGGCCTCCAGCAGCTTCTCGTCGGTGGCGGCGCGGAACTGGCCGCTGGACTCCTCCTTGGCTGCGACGGCCTGATTCCAGCTGGCCGGCGAACCGATCCGGATCGCGGTGGCGATGGTCTCCGGATTGCTGACCGGCTCCCCGAGCACCAGCGGGGCCGCACCGGCGGCCTGGGTGCCCAGCATGCGCGGCAGGGTGTCGATGATGCCGTCGGCGTGGTACTCGGTGTAGCCCTTCCAGTACGCGGTGATGTTGCCTGCGTTGCCGACCGGCAGCGAGTGCACGTCGGGGGCGCGGCCCAGAACGTCGCAGATCTCGAACGATGCGGTCTTCTGGCCCTCGATGCGGGCCGGGTTCACCGAGTTGACCAGTTCGATCTCCGGGAACTCCGAGGTCACCTTGCGGGCCAGTTCCAGGCAGTCGTCGAAGTTGCCTTCGACCTGGATCACCTGGGCGCCGTGCATGACGGCCTGGGCGAGCTTGCCCATGGCGATCTTGCCCTCCGGGATCAGGACGGCGCAGGTGATGCCCGCACGCGTGGCGTAGGCCGCGGCCGACGCCGACGTGTTGCCGGTGGAGGCGCACAGCACGGCGCGCTTGCCGTTGTTGACGGCGGTGGTGACGGCCATCGTCATACCGCGGTCCTTGAACGACCCGGTCGGGTTGAGGCCCTCGACCTTCAGGTACACCTCGCAGCCGGTCATCTCGGAGATGACCGGTGCCGAGATCAGCGGGGTGCCGCCCTCGAGGAGGGTGACGATCTTCCAGTCGTCGCCGACCGGCATGCGATCGCGGTAGGCCTCGATCAGGCCGGGCCAGGCGCGGTGGACCGGGGTGTGTGCGGTGTCAGTCATCGGTACCTTCCAGGCGGAGCACGCTGGACACCTTGACGACGGAGTCCAGCGATTCGAGTGCGGCGACGGTCTCCGACTGGGCGCGGTCGGAGGCGCGATGGGTCACGACGATCAGCTTGGCGTCGTCGCCGGCGCCCTCCTGCCGCATGGCGGAGATGCTGACGCCGTGGCGGGCGAACTCGCCGGCGAGCTGCTGGAGCACACCGGGACGGTCCTGAACCTGCATGGCGATGTAGTAGCGGGTCGGCACGTCGTCGATCGGGGCGACCGGCAGGTCCGCGTACGTCGATTCGAGCGGTCCACGACCGCTGAACACACGGTTGCGGGCCGCCATCACCAGGTCGCCCATGACGGCGGCGGCCGTCGGTGCGCCACCGGCACCGGCACCGTAGAACATGAGACGTCCCGCGTTCTCGGACTCGACGACGACGGCGTTGTAGGCGCCGTTCACCGAGGCCAGCGGATGTTCGAGCGGGATGAGGGCCGGGTACACGCGGGCCGAGATCTTCTCGACGCCGCCGTCGTCGAAGCGTTCGCAGATGGCGAGCAGCTTGACGGTGCAGTCGAACTTGCGGGCGGCGTCCAGATCCTCCGGGGTGATCTTGGTGATGCCTTCGCGGTACACGTCGTCGGCGGTCACCCGCGAGTGGAACGCGATGGAGGCGAGGATCGCGGCCTTGGCGGCGGCGTCGTAGCCCTCCACGTCGGCGGTCGGGTCGGCCTCGGCGTATCCCAGGCGGCCGGCCTCGGCCAGCACGTCCGAATAGTCGGCGCCGGTCTCGGCCATCTCCGAGAGGATGAAGTTGGTGGTGCCGTTGACGATGCCCGCGACCCGGTTCACCGAGTCTCCGGCGAGGGACTGCGTGAGCGGGCGGATCACCGGGATGGCGCCGGCGACGGCCGCCTCGAAGTAGAGGTCCACACGGTTGCGGGCCGCGGCGTCGGACAGTTCGCCGGCATGCGCGGCCATCAGCGCCTTGTTGGCGGTGACCACCGACTTGCCGGATTCGAGGGCACTGAGGATCAGGGTGCGCGGCGGCTCGATGCCGCCGATCAGCTCGACCACCACGTCCACGTCGTCGCGGTCGATCAGCGACTGCGGGTCGTCGGTCAGCAGCGACGCGTCCACGTCGCGAGGCTTCGACGTGTCGCGCACCGCGACGCCGCGCAGCACGACGGGCGCACCGACGCGGGCCTGGAGGTCGTCGGCGTCCTCGGTGAGGATCCGCACCACCTCGGCACCGACATTGCCCATGCCGAGAACGGCGACGCCGATCGGCTTCTCCACGGGGTGGTTCATTCCCCACTCACCTCCAAGGTCAGGAAGTCCTCGACGGTCTCACGTCGCAGGATCAGACGCGAGTCGCCGTCGTGCACGGCGGCGACCGCGGGACGGGCCAGCATGTTGTACCGGCTGGACATCGAGTAGCAGTAGGCGCCGGTGGCGCCGACGATCAGCAGGTCGCCGGGACCGACGTCCTCGGGCAGCCAGCAGTCGCGGATCACGATGTCGCCGCTCTCGCAGTGCTTGCCGACGACGCGGCAGACCACGGCGCGGGCCTGCGATTCGCGGTTGGCGAGCCGCACGTCGTATTCGGCGTCGTACAGCGCGGTGCGGATGTTGTCGCTCATGCCGCCGTCGACCGAGACGTAGCGGCGGGTGGCGCCGCCGTCGAGGGCGACGTCCTTGATGGTGCCCACCGTGTACAGGGTCACGCCGGCCGGTCCGGCGATGGCGCGGCCCGGCTCGACGGCGATGGTCGGCATCGGCAGGCCGAGCGCCTCGGATTCGCGGCGCACGATGGCGGCCAGCGACTCGGCGAGCACGTGCACCGGCAGCGGGTCGTCGCTGGGCAGATACGAGATGCCCAGGCCGCCGCCGAGGTCGAGGACCTCGATCTGCTTGGTCTTCTCGACGCCGAACTCCTCGACCACATCGGCCAGCAGCGACAGGACGCGGCGGGCGGCGAGCTCGAAGCCGTCGATCTCGAAGATCTGCGAGCCGATGTGGCTGTGCAGGCCGACCAGGCGAAGATTCTCGGTGGCGAACACGGCGCGCACCGCGTTCATGGCGACGTCGCCGACGATGGCGAATCCGAACTTCTGGTCCTCGTGGGCGGTGGAGATGAACTCGTGGGTGTGGGCTTCGACACCGGAGGTGACGCGGATCAGGACGTCGGCGACCACCCCGCGCCGGCCGGCGACGCGGTCGAGCCGTTCGATCTCCATCATCGAATCCAGGACGATGTCGCCGACGCCGGCTTCCAGCGCCGCCGCCAGCTCGTCCTCGCTCTTGTTGTTGCCGTGCATGGCGATCCGCTCGGCCGGGAAGCCGGCGGCGAGCGCGATGGCGAGTTCGCCGCCGCTCGCGACGTCCAGCGACAGGCCTTCGGATTCGACCCACTGGGCGACCTGCACCGACAGGAACGCCTTCGACGCGTAGTGCACGCGGCCGTAGCGGCCGAACGCCGACTGGATCTCGGCGCAGCGGGCACGGAAGTCGTCCTCGTCGTACACGAACAGCGGGGTGCCGTACCGCGCGGCGAGATCGATGACCGTCACGCCGTTCAGCGTCACCACACCGCCGGCGTTGCGGGCCGTGTTGCGCGGATAGACCTCGGCCGGGATCTCGGCCATCGCCTCGGGACTGCTGGGCCGCTCCGCGAGGTGCGGGGCGGCGAGGATCTCGGCATGCCGGGGGCCTGCGGGGTGAGCCATTCTCATCACATCCGTTCGGGGGCGCTGACGCCGATGAGGTCGAGGCCGTTGGCCAGCACCTGGCGGGTGGCCTCGCACAGGGCGAGACGTGCGGCGTGGACGTCGCCGGGCTGTTCGTCGCCCTGAGGCAGCACGCGGCACCGGCCGTAGAAGCGGTGGTAGGCGCCGGCCAGATTCTCCAGGTATCGCGGGATCCGGTGCGGTTCGCGCAGTTCGGCGGCGGTGGCGACCACGTCGCCGAAGTCGCCGAGGGTGCGGATCAGTTCGCCCTCGGCGTCGTCGGTGAGCAGGTCGAGATGGTCGTCGGACGGCGTGATGCCCAGTTCGGCGGCGTTGCGGGCCAGCGCCGACAGGCGGGCGTGCGCGTACTGCACGTAATACACCGGGTTGTCGGCGGACTGCTTGCGCAGCAGATCCAGGTCGATGTCGATGTTGACGTCGATCGACGAGCGGATCAGCGCGTACCGCGCGGCGTCGACGCCGACGGCCTCGACGAGGTCGTCGAGGGTGATGACGGTGCCGGCACGCTTGCTCATGCGGACGGGCTTACCGTCGCGCACCAGGTTCACCATCTGGCCGATCAGCACCTCGACGCTGTCCGCCGGGTGGCCGAGCGCCTGCGCAGCCGCCTTCAGACGCACCACGTAGCCGTGGTGGTCGGCGCCCAGCATGTAGACGAGGTGGTTGAAGCCGCGGTCGAACTTGTCCTGCAGGTAGGCGATGTCGCCGGCGATGTAGGCGGCGTTGCCGTCGCTCTTGACGACGACGCGGTCCTTGTCGTCGCCGTAGTCGGTGGTGCGCAGCCACCAGGCACCGTCGGCCTCGTACATGGCGCCGTCGGCCTTGAGCTTGTCCAGGCACTTGTCCACGAGGCCGCGGTCGAACATCGAGTTCTCGTGCGTGTAGACGTCGAAGTCGGTGTGGAAGTCGTGGAGGGTGCTCTTGATGTGGCCGAACATCAGGTCCACACCCTGGGCACGGAAGGTCTCCAGCCGGTCGGCCTCGGGCAGGTCCAGGACGCCCGGGTTGGCCTCGACGACGGTCGCGGCGATGTCGTCGATGTATTCGCCGGCGTAGCCGTCCTCGGGGACCGGCCGGCCGAGCGCCGAGGCTTCGAGGGATTTCGCGAAGCGGTTGATCTGCTCGCCGTGGTCGTTGAAGTAGTACTCGCGGGTGACCTCGGCGCCGCGCGCGGCCAGCACCCGGCCGAGGGCATCGCCGACGGCGGCCCAGCGGGTGCCGCCGAGATGGATCGGTCCGGTGGGGTTGGCGGAGACGAACTCGAGGTTCACCACCGAGTCGGCGAGCTCGTCGCCGCGGCCGTACTTCTCCCCTGCGGCCCGGATGGTGGCGACGGTGGCGTTCTGGGCGGCTGCGGCCAGTCGCAGATTCACGAAACCGGGGCCGGCGATGTCGGCGTCGGCGATGCCCTCTGAGCTGCGCAGTTCGTCCACCAGCCAGGTGGCCAGTTCACGCGGATTGACTCCGGCGCGCTTGCCCAGCTGCAGGGCGATGTTGGTGGCGTAATCGCCGTGCTCGGGATTGCGCGGACGCTCCACCACGACGGTCTCGGGCACGAGTGACGTGTCCAGGTCGTGAGCCTGGAAGATCGTCAGCGTCGCGGCACGGATCAATGCAGCGAGATCGGTGGGAGTCACGGCTATTCATCCTAGGGTCCGCGGCGGGTCCGTGGATAACCGGTATCCGTCCCGGCCACACGGAAATGGCAGCCACAGCGAGTCCCGGGGCAAATAGCCCCCGGAGGCCCGCTCACTGCCACTTCTGTGGACCGGCCTACTGAGTCCGCGAATACTCCGACGCTTTACGCACCAGCTCCGGTGACGGCGTGACGCCGGTGTAGAGCGTGAACTGGGCTGCCGCCTGACCTGCGATCACGACGTCGCCGCTGATGGCCGGCCGACCGCTGTCGCGGAAGGCGCGCACGAGCGGCGTGTCGGGCGGCATCGCGACCACGTCGAAGCAGGCTTTCGCCGCCGCCACCGTGTCGGCGGGAAACGGGAGCCGATCGTCGGGGTCGCCGTTGGGCCCGGCCATGCCGATCGGTGTGGCGTTGACCAGCAGCGACGGACGGTCGTCGGCGGTCAGATGACTGCGGTAGCCGTACCCGTAGGCGGCGGCCAGTTCGGGGCCGGTGTCGGTGTTCCGGGCGACCACCAGACCATCGGTGAACCCCGAGTTCTTGAGTGCCGCGACGACCGCCTTGGCCATCCCGCCGCTGCCGGCGACCGCGACCGGCCAGGACGTGTCGAATCCCGAGTCGGCGAGGAGGTCGGCGACGGCCTGATAGTCGGTGTTGTACGCGTGAAGCACTCCGTCGTCGTTGACGATCGTGTTGACCGAGCCGATGGCCCGGGCCGACGGCTCCATCACGTCGACCAGATCGATGACCGCTTCCTTGTACGGCATGGACACCGCGGCCCCGCGGATCGGCAGTCCGCGGATTCCGGCGACCGCCGCCTCGATGCCCTTCGGCGCGAACGCCTTGTAGACGTAGTTCAGGCCGAGCGCGTTGTACAGGTAGTTGTGGAAACGCGTCCCGATGTTCGACGGCCGGGCCGCCAGCGAGATGCACAGGACGGTGTCCTTGTCGAGTGCCCGCGCGTGCGGGACGGCGTCATCGGTCATGACATCATCGAAGCATGAAGCGTGTGAGTACGAGCCTGATCCTGTTGGTCGTCGTCGGCCTGATCGGTGTGGTCTGGATGATCGCCGACGTCGTGCGCGAAGGCGCCTCGAATGTGCCCGGCAGCACCTGGTTCTGCGGCGTCCTCGGCGCCGTCCTCGCGATCAGCGCGATCTACCGCGAGTTCGGCGGACAGCCGATCATCACGGTGAACCCGGATCACGAGAGCGAGAAGGACCAGTTCGAGGATCAGAAGCGCCGCGACGGCCTCGTCTGACGAGCACACCGGCCGGAGGCCGGCAGGAATTTCACTGTGCCCCCCGTAGGATTCGAACCTACGACCTTCTGCTCCGGAGGCAGACGCTCTATCCCCTGAGCTAGGGGGGCGGACCAAGCGAAAGCAACATTAGCGCACACCGCAACCGACCCCAACACCGGTGGTCAGACCGCGATCGTGGTGGCGTCCGGAACCAATGCGTAGCGGTCCGGATCGCAGGTCAGGACGATGATCTGCGCGCTGGTGGCCGCCTGGCCGAGGACCGCGGTCATCGAGGCGAGCCGATCCGGGTCCGAGTAGCCGAGAGCGTCGTCGACGATCACCGGAACACCGTCGGCGGCATCGACGATCCGGGCGCAGGCCAGGCGGGCGATCAGACCCAGCTGTTCGCGTGCACCGCCGGACAGATCCGACACCGGAACCGTGGTCCCGTCGAGGGTGCGGGAAGTGATCGTGAAGTCGTCGTCGACCTCGAAGCGGACCGACTCACCGAACACCGGCGCGGCGAGCTCTTCGAGGCATGCGGTGAACGGTGCCACGTACCGCGATCGGCTCTCCGTCCGCTTCCGGTTCAGCGTCTCGTGCAGCACCCGGGCACCCTGCGCACGCTCACTCACCCGGCGAAGGTCGTCATGCGCGGCCGACGCGGCCGCCTCGGCATCGGCGAGCTCGTCCAGGCGATTCTCGGTCCGGAACAACTCCAGCTGAGTGCGCAGCGCCACCTTCCGGTTCTCCAGCGTCCGCTCGCGCTCACGCAGCCGTGCCACGCGATCCTCGGCCTCGGCACACACCGCCTCCAGACGGGCGATGTCGGCGCACTCGGCCTCGGTCTCGGCAGCGTCCAGCTCACCCTCCACATGATCGAGATCCGCGCGGGCCGTCGCGACCGCACCGTCGAGGGCCTCGTCGGAGTATTTCGCCCGGTCGGTCAGCAGAGTCTCACGACCCTCACTCAAGTCCGCGCGAAGCCGCTCCAGGCCCGCCGCCAGCAGTTCCGCGCGGGTTCGGGCGTTGTCGGCGGCGGCGCGGCGATCGGCCGCGGTCCGCTCGGCCTTGGCGATCAGGTCACTCAGGTCACGCTCGGCCACCCGCAGTTCAGCGGCCGATAGCTCCGGTACGGATTCGTCGTCCGGGAGAGCGGCGGCGAGCTGGTCACGCATCGCCGTCAGCTTCTCCGGCGTCGAGCCGTCCAGGAGGCGCCGGATGGCGGTCTCGATCTCGGTGGCCGCACGTCCGGCGGCGGCACGTGCCTCTGCTCGATCGGCGATCTCATCGAGCGAGGCGACGCCGCAGCGTGAGATCAGCACGTCGGCGGCCCGGCGGGCGGCAGCGAGTTCGTCGGCGAGAGCCTGCGTGCTCGCCGCCCCCTGCACGACCACCCGAACCACGCCGGGCACCTCGACCACGCTCTGCCCGACCGCGGTCAGCTCGACCGTGCCGTCGATCGCGGCGCCGTCGACCTCGACCGGCCGATCGGACAGTGCCGTCACCTCGATCAGCGCGGCGGCCGCATCGACGGTGGCCTGGGCCGCGGTGATCGCATGACTGAGACGGTTGGCCTCGGCCACCTCCGCAGCGGTCACCGGGTTCTTCGCCACCTCGGCGTCGAACGCTTCACGGCGAGTGGTCGCGGCGGTCACCTCTGCGAGAATCCTGTCGATCCGCTCGATGCGCTCACGAACCGACGCGGCGGCCTCAGCGGCCACCGCGGCGTCGAGTTCACTGCGGCGCCGATCCCGTTCGGTCCGGGAGCCGTGCAGCGACGTCTCCAGCTCGGCGGCCTCGCGATCGGCGGTCTCGGCGGCCGACACGGTGTCAGCGAGGGTGGCCTCGTCGGCGGTGACGCGGGCGGCGAGCTCGTTCACCTGGCGGTCTCGTTCGGTGCGCTCTTCGCGCCGGCGCTCGACCAGTTGCAGAGCCGACTGCTTCTGCGCCACCTTCGTCCGGGCGTGCTCGACCGTCGCGACGAGTTCGCGCGCCTGCGCCCGGGCCGCGACGGCGGAGGCCACCTCTTCGTTCGCATGCAGCAGATCGTCGGTGAGGGCGCGCAGTTCGGCGTCCACCGCAGGGAGTTCGTCGGCCGCCTCGGCGACCGCGTCCCGGGCGGCGCGCCGCGCCGTCACCTCGGCGTCGGCCTCGGCGGCGGCCTGCCGTGCGGTGGCCAGCTCGCCCGTCTCGCGGCCGGTCGCCGTGAAATACCTGCGGTACTCGCTTTCGACCGCGTCGACGAGGGCGGTGTCGTCGTCAGCGGTTCCGGACGAATCCTGTCCGGACCCGACCGCGAGGTCGAGAGCACGGGACAGTGCCGAGGAGTCCGCGAGGCCGCCGATATCCGGATCGGTGGTCTGCAGCAGCCGCAACGCGTCGAACAGGGCGTTGTCCAGTGACGCGTCCAGGATCTGCTGCACGCGCTCGTGCGCGGCCCGGCCGGTCAGCTGCTCACGACGTGGTTCGAGGATGGTCAGGGTGGTCTCGGGCCGGGAGTTGAACCGCTTGAAGTACCGGAACCGGTGGTCGCCGCACGTCAGCTCGGCGGTCACTTCGGAACCGACGTCGCGCCCCGACGGCTGAACGGCCTTCACGGACTTCTTCTTGCTGTCCGCCCGCTCTCCGAGAAGCAGATCGAGGGCCTCGATCATCGAGGACTTGCCGGCCTCGTTGGCGCCGTTGACGACCGTGACGCCGGTGTCGGCGAACGACACCTCGCGGTGGTCGATGCCCTTGAAGTCGGTGATCTCGAGCCGGTGCAGCCTCATCGGCGATCACCGGCCAGCCGGAACAGCAGGGCCAGTGCCGACGATGCCGCGGCGGCGTCGTCGGGATCGTCGGCGGCGGCGCGGGCCACCAGCTCGTCGGCCGCCTGCGCCGCATAGCCCTGCAGGTCCAGCGAGTTCACGTCGGTCGGGTCGGCGACGACCGCGACATCGTGGTGCCGCTCCCAGATCTGCAGTGCCGCGAACCGGTCGGCGTAGTCGTCGAGCAGGGCCTCCAGGTCGGCGTGATCGAACAGTCCGAGAGTGCCTTGCAGGGCGAGCTTGACGACGGTGCGCGACTTGTCGGGCAGTGCGTCGAACGCGGCACGCAGCGCGGCGAGGTCCGCGGCGCCGTTCATGTCCCGCTGCACGGTCGCGAAGGTCCACTTCCCCACCCGATGCTCGGCGACGTCGACGGCGGGCTGCTCACCGCCGCGCGACAGGGTCACCTGCAGAACCGAGCCGGAGGCCTTCTCCACGTGATCGAAGTCGGTCACCTCGGGGGCACCCGAATACCGGATCCGGTCCGAGCCGGCCACCCGCGTCGCCGAGTGGCGGTCGCCGAGCGCCACATAGTCCACCAGCCCGGAGTCGACGGCGGCCCGCAGCCCGTCGACACCGACGATCGACGGATCGTCGGCGGGACTGAACTCGTCGACGATGCCGTGTCCGACGACGATCCGGATGTCGTCGCCGGCGGTCAGGCGGCTCAGCTGTGCCGTGACCAGATCGGTGTCCGGAGACTTGGTGGTCCAGGGTGCCGCGACCAGCACGATGCCGTCCCGCACGCGGTGGGGTCCGGCCTGGTCGAGCACGTGCACATTGTCCGGGCAGGCGGCGCGGAAGGTGTCGCTCGAGTAGACGCTCGTCGCGTCGAGCGGGTCGTGGTTGCCGGGCAGCAGGTACACCGGCACCGGGTAGCGTCCCAGCGCATCGAGGGTGCGCCGGATGATGCGCGAGGACACCCGCGGATCGTCGAAGACGTCGCCGCACACCACCACGAATTCGGCGCCGGTGGAACGCGCGAGCGCACCAATCGCCTCGACCGCGTCCTCGCGCGCCGCGTTGTAGGTGTGCTGTGCCTCCCCGGCCAGGAAGTGCCTGGTCATTCCGAGCTGCCAGTCGGCCGTGTGCAGGAAGGTGACCGTGCGCTCGGCTCCGGACTCCGGCGGCGTCGCCGACGCCGGACCCCGGTCTTCGGGGCCCGGGTCGGGCAGATCGAACAGTGCGGCCGTCATCGGTCCCCCTTCCTCGGTTCGACTCGTCGAGACGAGCCTACGAAGGGGGTCCGACAGAATCGGTCAGGACGCGCCGTGGATCAGCGTGTCGGCGACCGCACGGTAGGCGGTGATCGCCTCCTCCATGTTGGCGTCGGCGTCGAGATCCTCGCTGTTCTGGGAGATCACGATGTTCTTCGCCGGCCACACGTACGTGTACTGGCCGAGGATGCCGACGGCCATGAAGTCGCCGCGGTCGCCGTCGCCGACCCACCACTGGTAGCCGTAGCCGTAGCGCGAACCCTGGTAGAGGTGGCCCGGCTGCACCTGCGGGCCGGTGGCGCGGGTCGCGTCGTGCACCCAGTCGGCCGGAACGATCTGCTTGCCGAAGGCCTTGCCGCCGGTGGCGAACAGTTCACCGAAGCGGGCGAAGTCGCGGGTGGTGGCGTGGTACGACGCGTAGGCCATGGCGGCCCCGGAGTAGTCCTCGCCGACCAGCGCCGACGACGCCATGCCCGCCGGATGCCAGATCTTGTTCTGCACGTACACCGGCAGCGGCTGCCCGGTGACACGGGTGACCAGCGCGCCCAGCACGAAGGTGTCGATGGACGCGTAGTTGAACTCGGTGCCCGACGTGCGGGCCTTCTGCGACTTCTCCGCCTGGTCCATCAGCGGTTCTCCGAGCACCATCCGGATGGTGGTGCCGGTCGCGCCGTCGGTGACGTTGGCGTAGTTCGACTCGTCGTACTTCTGGCCGGACGACATCTGCAGGATGTGTTTGATCGGCACCCCGTTGTAGCCGGACTTCTTGAGTTCGGGCAGGTACTTGGTGATCGGGTCGTCGACCGACGCGATCTTGCCTTCACCGAGGGCGATGCCGACCGCCGTCGAGGTGATGGACTTGCCCATCGACCACGAGTTGAAGCGACTGTTCTCGGTGTAGCCGTTCCAGTACTTCTGGGTGACCATCCGGCCGTCGCGCAGCACCACCAGGCCACGCGCCGACGTCCGTTGCAGATAGCTGTCGAAGGTGGTGCGCCGGCCCCGGTAGACGTACGACGTGTCGATCGCGTGCTGTGCCGCGGGCGGCAGGGCCAGCGGGTGCGAGGACGGCGTCATGGTGGCCGTCGTATAGAAGACGACGTGCGGCAGCACCGGCAGCGGGTCGGCGGGTGCGGCGTGGGCGACGCCGGTCACCGCGGACAGCGATACGGTCGCCAGAGCGGCCGCGGTCAGCAGACGACGACGGGTGGGGAAAGAACCGGACACGGAACAGGACTCCTCGACACTGTGGCCGGAGCCCCCGACGGCCTACTTCACCGGCGACTTTTCGGCCGGTGCCCCCGACGGACCGGTCTGGTGACTCGGGCGCGCCAGGAAAAGCGTAGCGATCGCACCGACGAAAAGGACCGCGGCGGCCAAATAGATCGATTGACCCATCGCATCGGCGAATCCGGGGCGGATGGGCGCGGGCAGCTGCGCGGCCACCGAGCCTTCCGCGTGGTCGACGTCGATGCCCGGCAGTTCCCGGGCCAGGCGCGTCATCATGAGCGCGCCGATCGCGGCGGTACCGATGACGGCGCCGATCACCCGGGTGGTGTTGTACACGCCGGCTCCGGCACCGGCGACCTGCCACGGCAGGTTGCGGGTGGCGGTGGCGGCGAGCGGCGCCCAGATTCCCGCGCTGGCCAGACCCATCAGGCTGACCGGGATCAGCAGCTTCCACACGGGGGTGTCCGGGTGGAGCCACAGCGCCGCCAGCAGGGTGGCGACGGCGTACAGCCCGAGGCCCACCGAGACGACGTTGCGCGGATGCACCTTGTCGAGGATCCAGCCGACGATCGGCGCACAGATGCCGGTCAGGACGGCCATCGGCACCATCATCAGCGCCGAGCGGGTCGGCGACATGCCACCCACCAGCTGCAGGAAGAACATGAGCGGGATCATCATGCCGGACACCGCGAAGCCCATCGTCGCGATGCCGACGCTCGACAGCGAGAAGTTGCGGTCCCGGAACAGGCCGAGCGGCACCAGCGGCTCGGTGGTCGTCTTGGCCTCCCACAGGACGAACAGGCCCATCACGGCGCCGCCGCCGAAGATCAGCAGCCACACCCAGAGCGCCCAGTCGTAGGTCTGTCCCTCCTGGATACCGAAGACCAGGGCGGCCAGGCCGATGCCGGACAGGATCACGCCGATCCAGTCGAACTTGTGATCGTGGGTCTCGACGGTGGGCACCAGCATCTGAGCCATCACGAGTCCGATGAGGCCGACCGGCAGGTTGATGAAGAAGATCCACTCCCAGCCGAAGCTGTCGGTCAGAACGCCACCGAGCAGCGGTCCGACGAGGGTCGCGACACCGGCGACGGTGCCCCAGATGCCCATGGCGGCGCCGCGCTTCTCCGGCGGGAACATGCGGCTGATCAGCGCCATCGTCTGCGGGGTGATGAGTGCGGCACCGACACCCTGCACGGCGCGGGCGATGATCAGCATGGTGATCGACCCGGACAGGCCGCACCACAGGCTGGCGAGGGTGAAGACGACCAGACCGATCTGGTAGATCAGTTTCGGCCCGAACTTGTCGCCCAGCCGGCCGGCGATCAGCAGCGGCACCGCGTAGGTGAGCAGGTAGGCGCTGGAGACCCAGACGATCGAGTTCACGTCGGCGTGCAGCGCCGCCATGATGTGCGGCTGCGCGACCGCGACGATCGACATGTCCACGAGGATCATGAAGAAGCCGACGCACAACGAGATGAGCGCTGCCCAGGGGCGGTCGGTGACCGGCGTGAACTGCGGTGTGGCAGCCGGCGGAGCGGTTTCGGTCATATCGGACAGCCTTACGTTCGTAGGATCGGCCAGGCGACACTAGCACCGGCATCCGACGCCGCTGAAACCGTTTCCCGTCGCCCGCGCATCGTGATCCACGTCATAGTCTGGACGGGAAACAACCGCGTCCACCGCGACGTTGAACCGATGTTGTCCATGGGAAGGTTCGGCCTTCTGAGGAACGGAGACAGACATGCGGAAGAACAAGACCACCGCGGCGCAGCTGCCGGTGCACTACGACGAGGTCGCGGTACCCGAGACCGTCTCCCCCGCCTCCACGGCCGCAGCCCAGGTGCCGTCGGCGGCGGTCAAGCTCGTGACGCGCATCCTGGAGAAGGCGCAGCGGCTCCAGCAGCCGGCTGTCGCCAAGTACGTCGCGAGTCTGCGTGAGAAGTACCCGGACGATTCGCCCGAGCAGCTCATCCGCCGTCTGGAGAAGCGCTACCTGAACGCGGTGACCGCCACCGGTTCGGCCGTCGGCGCCACCGCCGCCATTCCCGGTGTCGGCACCATCACGGCACTGTCCGCGGTCACCGCCGACACCGCCGCCTTCATCGAGGCCTCCGCGTTGCTCGCTCTGGCGACCGCCGAGGTCCACGGCATCTCCGCCCGCCGACACCGACCGCCGCCGCGCCCTGGTGCTGTCGGTCGCGCTCGGCGAGGAAGGCATCGCCGCCCTCGGCAAGGTCGCCGGTGTCCGGGGCAGCGAGGCACTCGGCAAGCTCGCGGTGCCCGGCTTCGAAGCACTCAGCCTGGCCCGCCTGAACAAGGCCCTCACCAGCAAACTGATCAAGAAGTTCGCGATCCGCCGCGCGCCGGTGATGGCCGGCAAACTGCTGCCGGGCGGTATCGGCGCCGTGATCGGCGGCGCCGGCAACCGGGCGCTGGGCACCATGGTGCTGCGCAACTCGCGCCAGGCCTTCGGGCCGCCGCCACGCTTCTGGGACGTCGACGGCACCGTCCTCCCGTTCACCGGTTGAGCGGCTGGGTCGCCCGCCTCGCGGGGTGCTGCTGGGAGCACCGCCGCCTCGCCGTCGTCACCGTCGCGGTGACGCTCGGTGCGGTGGCGGTCGATCTGGTGACCCCGCTGCTGGCCAAGGCTGCGCTCGACCACGCGGTGTCGACCGATGCGGCAGCGGTGGGCCGTTACGGCCTGCCGGTGCTGATCGGACTGCTGCTGATCGCCGCGGCGGTCCGCTACGCGTGCCAGTTCGGGCGCCGGCTGTTCGCCGGCCGGCTCTCGCTCGTCGTGCAGTCACCGACGCCGACGGCCGCTCCTACGACGTGACGGCCCTGGATCCGGAGTCGCTGCGGTCGGCACTGACCCTGGTGTTCGACGAACCGTTCCTCTACTCCGATTCGATCGCCGCCAACGTCGCCCTCGGGCCCACGCCGCCTCCTGCACCGACCGACCCCCGGCTCTCCGCCGCCACCGACCGTGCCGCGGCGACCGGCTTCATCGACGCGTTGCCGGACGGTTTCGGCGCCGAGGTCGGGGAACGCGGCCTCACGCTGTCGGGCGGTCAGCGGCAGCGGATCGCTCTGGCCCGCGCCTTGTACGACCACCCGCGTGTTCTGGTCCTCGACGACGCCACGTCGGCAGTCGATGCGGTCACCGAGGGACGCATCCTGTCCGGGCTGCGCACCGCCGGCACCACCATGCTGGTGCTCGCGCACCGCAGCTCCACCCTCGCCATCGCCGACCGGGTCGCCGAACTCGACGGCGGCCGCATCATCGACATCGGCACCCCCGCCGAGCTCGAGGAGCGGTGCAGCCGGTTCCGCGAACTGATGGCGCCTCCGGGCACCGACGATCGGCGCAAGGCCATCGACGCGGGTCTGCGCCGCCAGCAGGCGATCGGCGTCGACGACCTGTGGCGCGACGACGCCCCGATCGCCGCAGAACGGGCGCGCACGTCCGTCACGGCCCGTCCCGGCGGATTCGGCGGCGGAGGTGGTCGCGGCGGTGGCGGCATGAACAACGCCCTCGGCGCCATGCCGGCGACGCCCGAGATCGAGGCGGCGGTCGCCGCCCTCCCGCCGGCCACCGAGGATCCGGACGTGGACGTCGCCCAGGCCCGCGCCGAACGTCCCGGATTCGGCCTCGCCCAGATCCTGCGTCCGGTCCGCGGCCTGCTGATCCTGGTGCTGATCGCCGTCGTCGCGGACACTCTGATCTCGCTGGCGTTCCCGTCGCTGGCCCGCACCGCGCTCAATGCGGGCGCACAGGGGCACGCCGCGGTGCTGTGGGGCACGCTCGCGGTCGGCCTGCTCCTGGTGACCGCCGGCTGGTTCGCCGACGCGGCGAACACCCTGTATTCGGCGTGGGCCGGCGAGCGGGTGCTGTACGGACTGCGGATCCGCAGCTATGCCCACCTGCAGCGGCTCGGCCTGGACTACTACGAGCGGGAACTGTCCGGACGCATCATGACGCGCATGACGACCGACATCGACGCCCTCTCGAACTTCCTGCAGTCAGGGCTCGCCTCGGCGGTGGTGGCGGTGTTCGCGGTGTTCGGCGTCTTCGCCGCCCTGCTGGTCACCGACTGGGAGCTCGGGCTGACGGTGATGCCGGTGCTTCCGATCCTGCTGGTGGCCACCTACTTCTTCCGGAAGGTGGCGGCCGCCGCCTACACCCGGTCCCGCACGCTGGTGTCCATCGTGAACGCCGACTTCCAGGAGAACGTCGCCGGCATCACCACCACGACGGCCTACCGGCACGCCCCGGTCGCCCTGGCCGCGTTCGGCCGACGGTCCGACGACTGGGTGGCCGCCCGCATGCGCTCGCAGACCGCGATCGCCGTGTACTTCCCGTTCATCACGTTCTGTGCGGACGTCGCGTCGGCCGTCGCGCTCGGTGTCGGCGCGCACCGCATCTCCGGGGGTGGTCTTGCGGCGGGCACCTTGGTCGCCTTCCTGCTGTACCTGTCCATGTTGTTCGGACCGGTTCAGCAGCTGACCACCGTGTTCGACGGCTATCAGCAGGCGGCGGTCGGCCTGCGCCGTATCCGCGAGCTGCTGGCCACCGCCAGTTCGCTGGTCGAGGCGGCCGACGGCCAGGTGCCGGTCCCCGATCCCGGTCACGCCGACGTCCGCCTGGACGACGTCTCGTTCCGCTATTCCGGTGCCGACGCCGACGCGCTGACGGACATCGATCTGCATCTGCCGTCGGGAACGTCGTTGGCCCTGGTCGGTCCGACCGGCGCGGGCGCTTCTACAACCCGGTCGCCGGTGCCGTCCGCTACAACGGCGCCGACCTTCGCTCGCTGGATCTGCACGCCTACCGCACCCGGCTGGGGGTTGTTCCGCAGGAACCGCACCTGTTCGCGGGCACCGTCGCCGACAACATCGCCTACGGCCGGCCGGGAGCGAGCCGCGAGGAGATCGCCGATGCGGCCCGCAGGGTCGGTGCGGCCGAGATGATCGCGAACCTTCCCGGCGGCATGAACTTCGCCATCTCCGAACGCGGCCGCAGCCTCTCGTCCGGTCAGCGGCAGCTGATCGCTCTGGCCCGCGCCGAACTGACCGAGCCCGAACTGATCCTTCTCGATGAGGCGACCGCCACGCTCGATCAGGCGACCGAGGCCCAGGTGCTGGCCGCCGGCGACGCCCTCACCCGGCGGCGCACCAGCGTGATCGTCGCCCATCGACTGGGTACCGCCGCCCGCGCCGACACCATCGCCGTCGTGTCCGGCGGAGCCATCGTCGAACGCGGCTCCCATGACGATCTGCTGGCCGACGACGGCGCCTACGCACAGCTGTGGCGGGCGGGTGTGGAGCCGGACGAATCGTCGCCGGTTCCGGCCCGCTCATCGTGATTTCCGGGCCGCTCGCCGACCGCCGTCCGACAGGCCGACGTATCCGGGCACGACCTGCGGTGAGGGCGTA
Organism: Gordonia sp. (in: high G+C Gram-positive bacteria); assembly: GCF_047600565.1. Taxonomy (GTDB): domain Bacteria; phylum Actinomycetota; class Actinomycetes; order Mycobacteriales; family Mycobacteriaceae; genus Gordonia. The sequence goes on along the minus strand of NZ_JASGKN010000001.1, from coordinate 396,046 downwards.
CCATCGGAAAACGGCCGGGTGCCCGCGAGAACCGTGACGCGCCCGGTGACCGATCGAGCAGATCACATACGTGAACAACACAGGTGAATCGAGGCGAATTAGCGCTGTGAGCAGTACGACATCCGAGACCGACTACGGGCAGAACGAGTGGCTGGTCGAGGAGATGTACCAGCGATTTCAGAAGGACCCCAGTTCGGTCGATCCGAGTTGGCACGACCTGCTGAAGAACTACAAGCCCGGCGATTCGGCCCCCGCGGCGACCCAGCCCGCGGCCCAGCAGCCCACCGCCTCACAGCCGGCCGCCGCCCCCGTCGTCCCCACCTCCGCACCGAACGACGAGAAGCCGGCGATCACCCTCGACTCGGAGCCCGATCCCGCGCCCCGCAACCCGGCCCCGGCGCCCGCGCGTGAAGCCGCCGCCACCAAGGCCGCCGGCGGTGTCAGCCGCACCGCGCAGCCGGCCAAGCCGGTCGCCGGCAGCGGCACCGAGGAGTCCAAGGTGCTCCGCGGTCCGGCCGCCGCCATCGTCAAGAACATGGACAAGTCGCTGGAGGTGCCGACCGCCACCAGCGTGCGCGCCATCCCGGTGAAGCTGATGATCGACAACCGGACGGTCATCAACAACCATCTCGCCCGCACCCGCGGCGGCAAGGTCAGCTTCACGCACATCCTGGGCTACGCGATCGTCCAGGCGGTGAACGCGTTCCCGACCATGAACAAGCACTTCGCCGAGATCGACGGCAAGCCGAACGTCGTCACCCCGGCGCACACCAATCTCGGCCTGGCCATCGACCTGCCCGGCAAGGACGGCGCCCGCACCCTGGTCGTCGCCGCCATCAAGGGCTGCGAGTCGATGGGCTTCTCCGACTTCTGGCAGGCCTACGAGGACATCGTCCGTCGTGCCCGCGAGGGCAAGCTGGGCGCCGACGACTTCAGCGGCGTCACCATCTCGCTCACCAACCCCGGCACCATCGGCACCGTGCACTCGGTGCCCCGCCTCATGCCGGGGCAGGGCGCCATCATCGGCGCCGGCGCGATGGAGTACCCGGCCGAGTTCCAGGGCGCCAGCGAGGAGCAGCTCGCCGCGATGGGCGTCGGCAAGCTGATGACGCTGACCTCCACCTACGATCACCGGATCATCCAGGGCGCCGAGTCCGGCGACTTCCTGCGCACCATCCATCATCTGCTGCTCGACGACGGCTTCTGGGACGACATCTTCACGGCCCTGCACATTCCGTACGAGCCGATCCGCTGGCGCCAGGACATCCCGGCCGGCATCGTCGACAAGAACACCCGCGTCCTCGAGCTGATCGCCGCCTACCGGGCGCGCGGCCATCTGATGGCCGACACCGATCCGCTGAACATGGAGAGCGACGCCCGCGCCGCCCACCCGGATCTGGACGTTCTGACCTACGGCCTCACTCTCTGGGATCTGGACCGCACCTTCAACGTCGGCGGCTTCCACGGCCAGGAGAAGATGAAGCTCCGCGACGTGCTGTCGGTGCTGCGCGATGCCTACTGCCGGCACGTCGGCGTGGAGTACACCCACATCCTCGACCCGGATCAGCAGCGCTGGCTGCAGGAGCGGGTGGAGATCAAGCACGTCAAGCCGCCGGTCGCCGAGCAGAAGTACATTCTGAGCAAGCTCAACGCCGCCGAGGCCTTCGAGACCTTCCTGCAGACCAAGTACGTCGGCCAGAAGCGGTTCTCGCTGGAGGGCGCCGAGTCGGTGATCCCGATGATGGACGCGGTGATCGACCGGTCCGCCGACCACGGGCTCCAGGAGGTCGTGATCGGCATGCCGCACCGCGGCCGCCTGAACGTCCTGGCGAACATCGTCGGCAAGCCGTACTCGAAGATCTTCACCGAGTTCGAGGGCAATCTCGGCAACTCGCAGATGCACGGTTCGGGTGACGTCAAGTACCACCTGGGCGCGGAGGGCAAGTACTACCAGATGTTCGGCGACAACGAGATCACCGTCTCGCTGACCGCCAACCCCAGCCACCTGGAGGCCGTCGACCCGGTCCTGGAGGGCATCGTCCGCGCCAAGCAGGACCAGCTCGACGAGGAGCACCGCTTCGACATCATGCCGCTCATGCTGCACGGCGACGCCGCGTTCGCCGGCCAGGGCGTGGTGGCCGAGACGCTCAACATGTCGCGTCTGCTCGGCTACCAGACCGGCGGCACCGTCCACATCGTGGTCAACAATCAGGTCGGCTTCACCACGGCACCGGAGTACTCGCGGTCGTCGCAGTACTGCACCGACGTGGCGAAGATGGTCGGCGCGCCGATCCTGCACGTCAACGGCGACGACCCGGAGGCCTGCGTGTGGGCCGCCCAGCTGGCGGTCGACTACCGCGAGCAGTACCACGGCGACGTGGTGATCGACATGGTCTGCTACCGCCGCCGCGGTCACAACGAGGGCGACGATCCGTCGATGACCCAGCCGGCCATGTACGACGTGATCGACAATCTGCGCAGCGTCCGCAAGAGCTACACCGAGTCGCTGATCGGTCGTGGTGACATCTCCACCAAGGAGGCCGAGGACGCCCTGCGCGACTACCAGGGACAGCTCGAGCAGGTGTTCGTGGAGGTGAAGGAGCTCGAACGGTTCACCCCCGAGCCCTCGCCGTCGATCGAGGAGGACCAGGCGCTGCCGACGAAGGTCGTCACCGCGGTCCCGCAGGAGGCGCTGACCAAGATCGGCGACGCCTTCATGAACGTCCCGGAGGGCTTCACTCCGCATCCGCGGGTCAAGCCGGTGCTCAAGCGCCGCCAGGAGATGGCGCGCAACGGCGACATCGATTGGGCGTTCGCCGAGCTGCTGGCTTTCGGCACCCTGGTCGAGCAGGGCCGCACCGTCCGCCTGTCCGGCCAGGACTCGCGGCGCGGCACCTTCACCCAGCGCCATTCGGTGCTCATCGACCGCCAGAACGGGTCCGAGTACACCCCGCTGAACACCCTCGCACCGGAGGGTCCGGGCCGCTTCATGGTCTACGACTCCCCGCTCTCGGAGTACGCGGTCCTCGGTTTCGAGTACGGCTACGCCGTCGGCGATCCGGAGGCGCTGGTGCTGTGGGAGGGCCAGTTCGGCGACTTCGTGAACGGCGCCCAGTCGATCATCGACGAGTTCATCAGTTCCGGTGAGGCCAAGTGGGGTCAGCGCAGCGACGTCGTCCTGCTGCTTCCGCACGGCCATGAGGGCCAGGGACCGGACCACACCTCGGGCCGGATCGAGCGGTTCCTGCAGCTGTGCGCCGAGGGTTCGATGACCGTGGCGCTGCCGTCGACTCCGGCCAGCTACTTCCATCTGCTGCGCCGGCACGTGCTGGCCGGGATCGACCGTCCGCTGGTGGTCTTCACCCCGAAGTCGATGCTGCGCAACAAGGCGGCCGTCTCACCGGTCGAGGAGTTCACCGAGGGCAAGTTCCTGTCGGTGCGCGACGATCCGCGCTTCGCCGGGGACTTCTCCGGCCAGGGTGCGGTCGGCGATCGTTCCAAGGTCACTCGGGTGCTGCTGACCTCGGGCAAGCTCTACTACGAGCTGGCCGCCAAGCAGGCCAAGGAGAACCGCGACGACGTCGCCATCATCCGTATCGAGCAGCTGTACCCGGTGCCGTACCGCCGTCTGGCGCGGACATTGGAGCAGTACCCGAACGCCACCGACTTCGTCTGGGTCCAGGAGGAGCCGGCGAATCAGGGTCCGTGGCCGTTCCTGGGACTGTGGCTGCCCGAGCAGGTGCCGGCGCTGCAGGGTCTGCGCCGCGTCTCGCGCCGCCCGATGTCGGCTCCGTCGTCGGGTTCGTCGAAGGTGCATGCCGTGGAGCAGGCCGAGATCGTCGACACCGCGTTCGCCTGATCGAGGATTCCTCAGAACGGCGGTGGCCCGTCGTCGGCGAATGCCGGGATCGTCGTCTGCTCATCGGTTCGCACGTTGAGCTGGTTCGTCCGCTCGTTGAGCCTGTCGAAGCGAGCTCGCCGGTTCAGGGCACGCAGGTGCATCCGGTAGGCGTGTTTGGCCTCCGTGCGGGTGCGGGTGCGTGTGGGTTCGGCTCCTTTCGACAGGCTCAAGGAGCGGGGCGGCACGCTCCTTGAGCCTGTCGAAAGGAGATCCTGGGGCGGTCCATGCCGGCACGGAATCAACCCGAGACCAGGCAACAGCCAGGTGTTGGCTGCCCGGGTTCGGGCGGTGAATCCCTCGGGAGTGGTGATCTCGGTCCAGATCTGGCCGTTCGCGTCGATGACCTGATCATCGAGGAATCCGTCGGCGAAGGTCTTGATCTGATGGTGGAACACGCATTTGGGGTTGAGGTTGCACCAACACGTCGGGCCACCGGTTTCGGGATCGTGGTGGTTGTACTCGGTCACGTGATCGAGCTGGCACCGCGAAGCCGGGCGTGAACAACCCGGCCAGGTGCAGGTTCCGAACAAACCACGCACCACCGTGTCCAACAGGGCAGTAGGCCGATACGGATCCGCCGCCTGCGCAGTGTGATCAGCCAGTCGCGTCAGGTCGAGGGGCCGCACGACAGTGCCGGGCGTCGACGCGATGTCGCGCACATGATCGGCAGAGATCGTTCCGTGCCCGTCGAGGTGCCCGGGCTTATCCCCGCCCTCAAGCGTGGACCCGTCGGTGATGACGTTGACGACGACCTTCGCTCCAGGCCCACTCCCGTCCCCGGTGAGTAGGTCGTAGGCGGCGTCAGCACGGCGGCGGCCACTACTGCGGGTGTCGGTCTCGCCGGTCTTTTGAGCTGCGGCGGTGATCGCGGCGTCCATGACCGCAATCCGTTCTGCGGTGTCGGTGACTTCCAGAACCGCCATGCCCCCGCGGATCGGATAACTCACCACTCCGGCGTTCTTCTTGGCTGCTTCGCGTTCGGCGCGGGCTGCGTCGGCATCGACGTCGGCGACGATCCGCCGTGCCAGATCGGCCACGGCGGTGACGGTGCGTATGCCGGAGGCGGTGAGTTCGTCGGCGATCCGGTGATCGATCTGCACCATCAGAGCCGCGTCGACGACCGCGGTGGTCTCGAACACCACCGCAGAGAACGCTCGCGGACTCACAATCCCGTCCCGCAACAACACCCCGGTCTGCGGCAGGCGGTGGCGCAGGGCTTCACCTTCGGTCACCAGCTTCTCAGCCAGGTACGTACTGACCGCCAGGGTGGTGGCGATACTGGTGGCCAGTTTCGTACGCGGATCGCACAAACGGGTGAACTCGACCGAGTCTTCCGCGGTTGCTGGATCAATCGGTGCTCGTCGTTCAAGGAGGTCAGCGACCGCGTTCAGGCGCCGCCACACCAGATACGACTCACCCTCGGTGGTCGCGACCAGTTGATTGATCGCGGCCACGTCAGCATCGTGATCAGACAGGCCGTCCGGTACCGGTCCTAAACCCAGGGGTGTCAGGTCGGCATCGCGCCAGCGCTTCGGGCTACGTGAGGCCTTGCGTCGCCGACTCATGCCCACACCCCCTTTTCATCGACTAGAACAGGTGTTCGACTACCTTCTAGTTTACGCAGGCCTACGACAATTTCCAGGCCATGCGGGGAGGGGGTTTCTCCAACGTTTCAATCGAAACTTTGGAGGGTATTGAGGGAACCGCTCTCAGGCGTCGACCAGGGCGGCCGCGCCGGCGACGGCGAGCAGCGAGGTGGTGAGCAGTCCGAGGATCTCGTCGCGGGTCAGCGTCGGTTCTTCGATCCAGCGGGTCATCACGTCCTCGGTGAGCGCGATCCACCCCATGGTGGCGGCACGGACCACCGGCGTCACCTCCAGACCCATCGTGGGCGCGAAGGACAGCACCCGCTGGGCGACGGCGCCGCGCGTGGCCTCGGTGACCTCCCGGAGGGCCGGGTCGGTGCTGAGTCCGCCGCGCAGGACCGACGAGTACGCCGCAGGGTTCTCCTCGACGTAATCGACATAGGCGCCGATGGCGGCGAGTGCCGCCTCGTTGGGATCGGCGATCCCCTCCGGCGGCCGCGTGCGTTCGAGCATCTCGGCGGCCTGTTCCCGCAGGATGGCGAGCTGGAAGTCCTGCGTGGATTCGAAGTAGTGGAACACCAGGCCACGGGAGACGCCGACGTTCTCGGCGACCGCTTCCATGGTCACGTCCTCGGGCGGAAGCTCACGCGCCATCCGCACACCGGCGTCGAGCAGCTGCTGTCGCCGTTCGGCCGGGCTCATCCGCCGACGGCGGCCCGCGGCGGGGGCCTGCCCGGTCGCGGTCGCGTCGTCGTCGAGTGCGGTCATGCCAGTCACCGTAAGCCACTATTGACTGGTTTTCAATAACTATTGACGAACAGTCAGCAACTGCCCTACTGTAGCAATCATGACATCAGACGTTGTAGAGGTCGCTATCGTCGGCGCCGGTTTCTCCGGCCTGGGCGCAGCCATCAAGCTCAGCCAGAACGGATTCGACGACTACGTCGTTCTGGACCGCGGCTCGGACTTCGGCGGCACCTGGCGGGACAACACCTACCCCGGCGCCGCGTGCGACGTGCCCTCGCATTCGTACTCGTACTCGTTCGCGCTGAACCCCGAGTGGAGCCGCTCCTACTCGCACCAGCCGGAGATCCACCGCTACATCAACAAGGTCGCCGACGAACACCGCATCGGCGAGCGCACCCTGTTCGGCAGCGACGTCACCCAGGCCACCTGGGACGAGGACTCCGACACCTGGAAGATCGAGTACACCCGGGACGGGAAGAAGCAGACCTTGAGCGCCCGCCACCTGATCGGCGGCGTCGGCCCGCTGTGCGAGCCGAACCTCCCCGACATCGCCGGCATCGGCGACTTCCAGGGCGAGATCATGCACTCGGCCCGGTGGGATCACGACTACGACCTGACCGGCAAGCGCGTCGCCGTCATCGGCACCGGCGCCTCGGCCATCCAGATCGTGCCGCAGGTCGGCAAGATCGCCGGCCATCTGGACGTCTACCAGCGCACCGCGCCGTGGATCATCCCGCGTACCGAGCGTCCCTACGCCAAGGCGGAGAACTGGGCGTTCAAGCACGTACCCGGCCTGCAGGCCGCCATCCGCGGCAGCATCTACACCGCCAACGAGTCGGTGGCCGCGGGCATGACCTACGCCCCCAAGGCCCTCAAGCCCGTCGAGGCGCTGTGCAAGGCCAACATCTTCCGCGGTATCCGCGACCCCGAGCTGCGCAAGAAGGTCACCCCGACCTTCGCCGTCGGCTGCAAGCGGATCCTCAAGTCCAACGAGTGGTACCCGACGCTGGACCGCCCGAACGTCGATCTGGTGACCGACGGCATCGACCACATCACCGCGAAGGGCATCGTCACCAAGGACGGCACCGAGCGCGACGTGGACGTCATCGTCGTCGCCACCGGCTTCCACGTGACCGACTCCCCCGTCTTCGACACCATCCACGGCGCTGACGGCCGCAGCCTGGCGCAGGTCTGGGACGAGATCGGCATGCAGGCCTACAAGGGCTCGTTCGTCCACGGCTTCCCGAACATGATGCTGCTGATCGGCCCGTCGACCGGCCTGGGCCACACCTCGATGGTCTACATGATCGAGTCGCAGCTGAACTACCTGGTCGACTACCTGAAGAAGACGACGGCCGCGGGCATCGTCCGCACCGACGTCAAGGCCGACGCCCAGAAGAAGTTCAACGACGAGATCCAGCACAAGCTCGCCAAGAGCGTGTGGGAGACCGGCGGCTGCGCGTCCTGGTACAAGGACGTCCACGGCAACATCACCACCCTGTGGCCGGGCTTCACGTTCAGCTTCCGCAACGCGACCCGCCGGTTCGACATCGACGCCTACGACACCACCGTCGGCGGCCGTCGGTCCGCACCGGCCGGCAAGCACGGGGACAGCGTCCCCGCCGCACTCTGATCACCGTCGCCCCACTCAGCCCAGGGAACTCATGAAGAACTTCCACGACAAGGTCGTCGTCGTCACCGGCGCCGGCTCCGGCATGGGTCGTGACATGTCGATCCAGCTGGCCCGCGCCGGCGCCCGGCTCGCCATCTCCGACGTGAATCCGGACGGCCTCGCCGAGACCGAGAAACTGATCGCCGATACCGGCGCCCAGGTGCACTCGCAGCTGCTCAACGTCGCCGAACGGGAAGCCGTCCTCGAATACGCCGACACGGTGGCGCAGCATTACGGCACCGTGAACGCCGTCATCAACAACGCCGGCATCGCCCACAACGGCGAAGTCGAGTCGATGGAGTTCAAGGACATCGAACGCATCATGGACGTCGACTACTGGGGCGTGGTGAACGGCACCAAGGCGTTCCTGCCGTACATCATCGCCTCCGGCGACGGTGCGATCGTCAACGTCTCGTCGCTGTTCGGCATCCTCTCGCAGCCGGGGCAGAGCGCCTACAACTCGGCCAAGTTCGCCGTCCGCGGCTTCACCGAGTCGCTGCGCCAGGAGATGCTGATCAGCCACCCGTCGGTGAAGGTCACCTGCGTGCACCCCGGCGGCATCAAGACCGCCATCGCCCGCAACGCCACGGCGTCGGGCGGCAACGACGCGAAGGCCGGCGCCGACTTCTTCGACAAGTACCTCGCCAACACCTCGTCCGAGAAGGCCGCCGAGATCATCCTGACCGCGGTCCGCAAGGAGCACGCTCGCGTGCTCGTGGGTGCCGATGCGAAGACCCTCGACGTCCTCACACGTCTCAGCGGTTCGGCCTACCAGGGCATCTCCGCCCGCCTCACCAAGCTCACCGAGAGGCTGCGCTGACCCGCGCACGCCGCTCACGCAACAATCCACCGAACAGAAGGAACCCGATGAAGAACTTCCGCGACAAGGTCTGTGTCGTCACCGGCGCCGGTTCCGGCATGGGCCGCACCATGTCGATCAGGCTCGCCCGCCAGGGCGCGAAGGTCGCCATCTCCGACGTCGATCCGGAGGGCCTGTCCACCACCGAACGGCTCATCAAAGAGGCCGCGCCGGGCGCCGAGGTGCACTCCCAGTTGCTGAACGTCGCCGAACGCGAAGCGGTCCTCGAGTACGCCGACACCGTCGCCAAGCACTTCGGCGGCGTGAACGCGATCTTCAACAACGCCGGCATCGCCCACCACGGTGAAGTCGAGTCGATGGAGTTCAAGGACATCGAACGCATCATGGACGTCGACTACTGGGGCGTGGTGAACGGCACCAAGGCCTTCATGCCGTACATCATCGCCTCCGGCGACGGTGCGATCGTCAACACCTCGTCACTGTTCGGTCTGCTGTCCGAACCCGGCCAGAGCGCCTACAACTCGGCCAAGTTCGCGGTCCGCGGCTTCACCGAGTCGCTGCGCCAGGAGATGCTGATCAGCCACCCGTCGGTGAAGGTCACCTGCGTGCACCCCGGCGGCATCAAGACCGCCGTCGCCCGCAACGCCACCACCTCCGGCGGCTACGACCAGAAGGCGGCCGCCGAGTTCTTCGACAAGTACCTGGCGTCGATGTCGCCGGAGAAGGCTGCCGACGTCATCCTGCACGGCGTGAGCAAGGAGAAGGCCCGTGTGCTGGTCGGCATGGACGCGAAGGTCCTCGACCTGTTCGTCCGCGTCACCGGATCGGCCTACCAGGGCGTCGTCGCCCGCGTCACCAAGCTCGGTACCGCCAAGCTCAAGAGCCACTGACTCGCTTCGACCCACGCTCTTACGCCGAGGCGTGGGTGGAGAGCCAATCGGCGGCCACCGACCGGGGATCCTCGCCGGCGGCGACGCGGTCACCGAGGGCATCCAGGTCTTCGGTCGACAGGTCGCCGGCGATCCGGGACAGCGCGGCCAGCGCCGGCTTGTCCAGTTCCGCGCTGCGGTAGACCGGCACCAGGTCCTGACCGAGCCCACGCGGATCGGTACGCGCCGCCCCGGTCGGATCGCCGATGGCCACGCCCTGGGGCAGCGACCTGCTGACCTGGGCCTGCAACTCGTCGCCGGTGAGCGCCGGCGGTGACGGCGTCAGGTCGGTGAGGACATCGCCGGTGAACGCCGGGAAGAGGTCGATGTCGCCGGCGGCGATCGCGTCGAGCAGCCGTGCGTCGTCGCCGGTGGGGGCGCCGTCCGTGGTGGCAGGAGTGCCCGCGCGGGTGAGCGCGACGGCGTAGAGCGCGGCGGCCGCCTTCATCTGGGGCGTGCCCGAGGACGCGACGTGCAGTTCCTTGGTGTCGGACGCTTCACCGCAGGCGGCGAGCACCGCGATCAGGGCGGTCAGGACGGCCAGCAGAAGCAGCACCCGGGTCACCAGCGCACCGCGCGTGTGCAGTGCATGCGTGTCGAGGACGCTCTGCGTGTCGCCCGGCCGATTCATGCCTGTCAATCTAGCCCAGGAGGCCGAGGGCCTGATCATGCGCCTGGTCGACGAAGCCCATCACCGAGGTCGCGATCAGCTGGACGGCGATGGCCGCCAGCAGCAGGCCGGCGATCTTGGCGAGCAGCGTGATACCGCTGACCTTGAGTATCCGGATGAGCGAGGTCGAGTACAGCAGGGCCAGGCAGACCACGAGATGCGCGGTGACGATGCCCGCGGCGATGGCCAGGTATGCGCCGGCGTCGCCGTGCGCTCCCGCGACCGCGACGATCACGGCGGCGATGGCACCGGGTCCGGCCAGCAGCGGCGTGCCGAGCGGCACCAACGCGACGTTCACCTGTTCGTCGGCCTTGGCGGTCGACGGCTCCCCGCTCCCGGTCAGCAGCTGCAGTGCGACGAGGAGGAGCAGCAGACCGCCGGCACCCTGCAGAGCGGGAATCGACACGTGCAGATAGTCCAGGATCCAGCGGCCGGCGATCGCGAACACCGAGATCACGAACAGTGACACCAGCGGCGCCTGCCAGGCGGCCCGCCGCCGGTACTCGGGTGACCGTTTCCCGACGAGTGACAGGAACACCGGAATCTGTCCGGGCGGGTCCATGATCACGATCAGCGTGATGGCCGTGGTCGTGTAGACGGCGAGGTCGAAGGGCACGTGAAGAGTGTAGGCGCGCCGAATGCATGATCGGTACGATCACCTGGTGCCTTCGCTCCCCCGTGTCCCGCGCCTGCCGGGACTTCCCGGTCTGCACGGCGCGCAGCCGGCCCCGCCGCTGCCGCCCGTGCCGGCGACGCGCGCCGTCGTCGACTGCGGTGTGTACGTCGACGGTGTCCGCCAGCCCGGCTTCACCGACTACCGCACCGCGTTGGAGGAGGTTCGGCGCACCGGTCGCGGCTTCGTATGGATGGGTCTGCACGCTCCCACCGAAGACCAGATGAACTCGGTCGGCGAGACCTTCGGGCTGCATTCACTGCTGATCGAGGACGCCGTGCACGCCCACCAACGTCCCAAGCTGGAGTTGTACGACGGCATCATGCTGGTGGTGCTGCGCTCCATCAAGTACGTCGATCACGACGACCTGGAGAAGGCCAACGACATCGTCGACGTCGGCGAGATCCAGATCATGGCCGGGGACGACTTCGTGATCACCGTCCGGCACGGCGACCACACGCAGCTGGCCGGGGTCCGCCAGAACCTGGAGGCCCATCCGGAGCTGCTGGCCCTCGGTCCCGCCTCGGTGGTCCACGCGATCGCCGACCACGTCGTCGACCGCTACCAGGAGGTGGCGCTCGAGATGGAGAGCGACGTCGACGAGATCGAGGAGCGCACCTTCGCGTCACCGTCGAGCAAGATGGACATCGACGTGGTCTACCTGTTCAAACGGGAGATCCTGCAGATGCGCCGGGCCGTGCTGCCCCTGGCCGTCCCGCTCGCCTGGCTCGCCGACGACGATGACGAGTCCACCGACGACGACCCGTCCCCGATCCGGGCCGAGAAGACCGGTTCGTTCAGCGAGAAGGAGATACGCCGGCATTTCCGCGACGTCTCCGACCATCTGAAGCAGACCGTCGACCTCGTCACCGAGTACGACGAACGTCTGAGCTCGCTGATCGACGCCGCAGCCACCAAGGTGAGCATTCAGCAGAACACCGACATGCGGAAGATCTCGGCGTGGGCGGCGGTCGCCGCGGTGCCGACCGCGGTGGCCGGCATCTACGGCATGAACTTCGACTACATGCCCGAACTGCACTGGCATTGGAGCTATCCGGTGCTGCTGGTCCTCCTGCTGGTCGCCTGCATCACGCTGTGGCGGGTGCTGCACCGCAACCACTGGCTCTGAGAGACCTAGGTAGTTTTTCGCATCCGCCGGGCCGGACGGGGCTCGATAGTGGAGTCATGACGCATCCCAGCCCGTTCGACGCCTTCCCGACGCAGCCCGGCCCGCCGGTCCGGCGACCGGACCGTCCGCGTGGACAGAACGCACGCATCGCCGACATCGTGGTGTCGCTGCTGCTCTGGCTGGTCCAGGCCCTCCTCGTGGGAGTCGGCGTCCTGTACGCGCCCCTCATGGCGATGGGCACCGACGCGTGCTCCTATCAGTCGTGCGGATCGGAGAACTGGATCTGGGTCGGCATCCTGATCGCCTGGATCGCCGGACCGCTGGCGCTGCTGACCGTCGGCGGCGTCACGCTCTACCGGATCATCGGGAACCGCCCGGCCTGGTTCATCGTCGTGGCCGGCATCGCGATCCAGGTCCTCGTCCTGGCCCTGGCCGTCGGCACCGCGGCGCAAGCCGGTCCTTCATAGACGCCCGGCGATCGCTCAGTTCGGCGTCACACCGCCGCGCGTCGGATCGGCGGTGTCCACACCGCCCTCGTCCCAGGCCTCCCGGAGCGCTTGAGCACCCTTCAACCGCACCCATGCCGCCTCGTTCGCGGTGATCGGCACGGCGCGCAGAAAGCGGACCGGCTCGGCCGGCGGGTCCAGCGGAAGGTCGGCGACGTCCCCCGGCTCATCGAGCAGGAACGCCGAACAGACCGCGCCGGTCCACAGCGGCTCCCCCAGATCGATCAGGGAATCCGGCGCCAGGACGAGTCCCTCGACCGCCGGGGCCGCCGCCACCGTCGCCAGCGACCGATGCAGACCGGTCAGCGGTGTGTCCGGGCGCATGCGCACCAGCAGTTCGGCCCGCGGACCCTTCACCGGGTCGGGCGCGAAGTCCGACGGGTCGTGCATCGGGTGGCGGGAGCAGCCGGCGGTCACGAAGACCACCTCCCCCGCCTCGGCATCCGGGAAACGCAGGACGTCGATCGGTTCCACGCCGAGGAACGTGACACTCGCCTTCTGCGGCTCCACGCCGAAATGCTCCGTCACGTGCGCGGACACAGAGGGCACGACGGCACCTTTCGGCAGGTGGTTCCCGAGCTCCGTCGAAGGGCTCAGGGAGCGGACCGGCTCAGCGTAGAGCAGTTCCCGTCGCGGTGTCGAAGACGTGCAGGAGGCGCGGCTCCATCGCCAGGTGAAGCACCCCGCCGGCCGGAACCTGCGTGTTGGGCAGCAGCCGGGCCACCTTCTGGCCACCGGACGTCGAGGCGCCCACGTCCTCGGCCAGCTGCGACAGCACCGCGTGCGCCTGCCCCGGCGCGTCGAGGGTGAAGTAGTAGTACTTGTCCGATCCCATCGACTCCACGAAGTCGGCCTTCACATCGAAGGTCTTCATGTGCGGCAGCTGTGCCGGATCCATCAGCGAGGCGTCGGCCATGTGCTCGGGACGGATACCGACCAGCACCTCGCCGTTCGACTTCACCTGCTGCGCGTTCGCCGCGATCTGCGCCTGATCGGGCAGGTCGATCTGACCGATGACGGTGCTGACGCCGGCGGCGTTGAGCGTGCCCGGAATGAAGTTCATGGCCGGTGAACCGATGAAGCCCGCCACGAACAGGTTGACGGGGTGGTCGTACAGGTCCTGCGGAGCGCCGGCCTGCTGCACCACGCCACCACGCATCACGACCACCCGATCGCCGAGGGTCATCGCCTCGGTCTGGTCGTGGGTCACATAGACGGTGGTGGTCTTCAGGCGCGCCTGCAGCTGGGCGATCTCGCTGCGCATCTGCACGCGCAGCTTGGCGTCCAGGTTCGACAACGGCTCATCCATCAGGAACGCCTTCGGCGACCGCACGATGGCGCGGCCCATCGCGACACGCTGACGCTGACCGCCGGACAGGTTCGCCGGCTTGCGGTCGAGGTAGTCGGTCAGATCCAGGATGCGGGCCGCGTCGTCGACCTTCGCCTTGATCTGATCCTTCGGCAGCTTCTGCAGCGTCAGAGGGAAGGCGATGTTCTCGCGCACGTTCATGTGCGGGTAGAGCGCGTAGCTCTGGAACACCATGGCGATGTCCCGGTCCTTCGGCGCCACCTCGTTCATCCGCTGACCGCCGATCCGCAGCTCGCCGGAGGAGATGTCCTCCAGGCCCGCGATCATGTTCAGCGTCGTCGACTTGCCACAGCCCGACGGACCCACCAGGATCACGAACTCGCCGTCCGCGATCTGCAGGTTGACGTCACTCACCGCCGTCGAGCCATCCGGGTACTGCTTGGAGACGTGGTCCAGAACGATGTCTGCCATTTCTATCCCTTCACGGCGCCGGAGGTCAGGCCGGCCACGATACGACGTTGGAAGATGAGGACGAAGATGATGATCGGAATGGTGATCACCACGGCGGCCGCGGCGATCGAGCCCGTGGGCTCCTCGAACTGACTGCTGCCGGTGAAGTTGGCGATCGCCACCGGCGCCGTGATGGCCCGTTGCGTCGACGTCAACGACAACGCCAGGAGCAGGTCGTTCCAGGCGAAGATGAACACCAGGATGGCGGCGGTCACCACACCGGGCGCCGCGAGCGGCACGATGACCCGGCGGAACGCCTGGGCCGGGGTGGCGCCGTCCATCTGCGCGGCCTTCTCCAGATCCCACGGGATCTCCCGGAAGAACGCCGACAGCGTGTAGATGGCCAGCGGCAGGGCGAAGGCGACGTACGGGATCACCAGACCGCCCCAGGTGTCGAACAGGCCGATCCGACGCTCGATGTTGAACAGCGGCGTCACCAGCGACACCTGCGGGAACATCGCGATCAGCAGGGCGGCGCCGACCAGCAACTTCTTGCCGCGGAACTCCAGCCGCGCGATCGCGTACGCGGCCATCGTGCCCAGCACCACCGCGATGAGCGTGGTGATCAGGCCGATGCCGATCGAGTTGATCAGCGCCGAGGTGAAGGCGTCGGTCTTGAAGATGCCCTTGTAGTTGTCCAACGTCCACTGCTTCGGGAAGAAGCTGCCGTCGGTGACGCTGCCCGTGGGCTTGAACGAAAGACTGATGATCCACCACAGCGGGATGATCGCGTACAGGACCACGATCAGGTTGGCGATGGTCCAGCCGAACTTGCGCTTCACCGTGCCTACCTCCCCTCGTTGTCGGAGCCGGGCGCGGCGGCACCGAATCCCTTGATGAACACGAACGCGATGAGCGCGACGCAGATGAAGATCAGAATGCTGATCGCCGATCCGACGCCCAGGTTGAACGCCTTGAACAGGTTGTCGTAGCCGAGCATCGACACCGAGCCCGTCTGGTTGTTGCCGGCGGTCAGGATGTAGATGTTGTCGAAGATCCGGAAGGCGTCGAGCGTGCGGAACAGCAGCGCGACCAGGATCGCCGGCTTCATCATCGGCAGGATGATCCGCCACAGGCGGGTCCAGGGCCCGGCGCCGTCCACCTGGGCGGCCTTCAGCAGATCGTCGGGCACCAGCGCGAGACCGGCCAGCAGCAGCAGCGCCATGAACGGGGTGGTCTTCCACACCTCGGCGAGAATGATGATGAACAGCGACGGCCAGTGCTCGGTGAGCGGCGCGGTGCCGTCCGGCAGCAGGTTGGCCAGGTAGCCGGTGCCGGGCGTCCAGGCGTAGTACCAGGAGAAGGCCGCGGCCACGGTGACGATGCCGTACGGGATGAGGACGACGGTGCGGATGGTGCCGCGACCGAAGATCGTCCGGTGCATGACCAGGGCGATCGCCATACCGAGGACGAACTCGATGGCCACCGAGATCACCGTGATGAACACCGTGACCCACAAGGCGTTCCACCAGTAGTGGTCCGACAGCACCGTGCCGTAGTTGCCGAGGCCGACGAACGAGCTCTCGCCCGGCGCGGACAGCGACGACTTGTTCAGCGAAAGCCAGAACGCGTAGACGATCGGATAGCCGGTGACCAGTGCCATGACGATCGCCGCGGGGGCGATCAGCCAGTACGCCAGCCGGCGTTCGGACGACTTGCGGCCGGTCGCCGCATTCTTGCTCTTGCCGCGCTTGTCCTTGGCCTCCGGCGCCGTGGTGGTGCGCGCGGCGACGGCGGTGCCTGCCGCAGCGATGGCGGGTGCGGCGGCCGCAGCCGGGCGTGCCGGGGCGGCCGGAGGTGCAGCGGGCGGGGCCGGAGGCGCGGCCTGCGGCAGCACGGAGGGCGCCGCGGGAGCCGGCGTGGGCGCCTGCACCGGAGGCGGTGTCGGAGCGGGCGGCGGGGTCGGCGAGGGAGGCGGCGTCGGGGCACGACCCGCGCCCGGCGGACGCCACGCATCCGAGTGCACCGGATCCGCGGCGTGCCGGCCCTGCCGGCCCGGATCCGGGGTCTGATCGTCACCGGTCGTCATGGGATGATCCCCTCCCCGTCGATCGCGCGTTGGACCTGCTTGGCGAGCTCGTCGACCATCGACTTCGGATCCCAGCTGCCGACCGGGCTCAGCGTCGCCGTCACCAGCGTCGAGATCGCCTGATACTGGGGCGACGCCGGGCGCGGTGCCGCGTGATCGGCCTCCATCTGCTCGCGGATCACATCCCCCATCGGGTACGCGTCCTTGAAATCCGGGTCGTCGTAGACCGACTCGAGAGTCGGCGGCGTCCCGCCGTCCACCGCATACACCTTCTGCGAATCCTCACTGGTCAGACACTTGACGGCGTCCCAGGCCAGATCGGGGTGCTGCGAGGTCGACGCGACCGCCAGGTTGATGCCGCCCAGCGTCGACTTGGCCGGCTTGTCCGGGTAGACGCCCGGGTACGGTGCGAAATCGAAGTACTGGCGGACCACCTTGTTGATGGGACCCAGTTCCTTGTTGGTCGGCGGATTGTCTTCGTCGGTCAGCCGTGACGCGTACTGCGCGAGCGGCGCCTTGAGGAAGTCGACGTCGCCGGTCGCACCGTTGGAACGGGCCGAGGCGAACACGAACGGCCAGTTGATCTCGAACGCCGCCTCACCCTTCTCCATGCCGAGGCGTGCGCTGCCCTCGTCGGAGTTGGTGATCGACGGATCGTGACCGGGCGCGGTCGCGACCGACTTCAGGATCTGCAGAGCCTTGTAGGTGGCCGCCCGATGTTCGGAGGTGTCGTTCAGGGTCTGCTTGGACGCGTCGTTCGGGTCCAGGATCGAGCCGCCGGCGCTGGCCAGCACCGAGTTGAACCAGACCATCAGGCCCTCGTACTGCTTGCCCTGCACCAGGATCTGGGCCGGACCGTTCGCTTTGACCGCGTCACCGGAGTCCGAGAGCATCTGATCCCAGGTCTCCGGGGCCTGCGCCTTGGCGCCCGAGTACTTCTTCAGCTGGTCGGGGCGGTACCAGAGCAGCTCGGTGTTGGTCCAGGTCGGGACGGCGTACAGCCGCTTCTCCTGGTCGTCCGGGCGCTTCCACATCGCCGTCTCCAGCGGACCGGGCAACTGGTCGGCCTCCGCCTCGGCCGCCATGTCCGACGGCACCGGGCGGATCCATCCGGCGTTGGCGAACTCGGCGGTCCACACCACGTCCATGCCCATCACGTCCAGGCCGTGGTCGTTGCCGGCGAGACGGCGCGCGAGCTGCAGGCGCTGATCGTCGGCGCTCTTGGGCAGCGAGGTCACCTTGATCGTGTACCTGCCGCCGGACTCCTTGGAGCAGACGTCGCCCCGCTGCTCGATGAAGCTGGCGCCGTCGGCCGGCGGATACACGTTGATGACCTTCGCCTGCGACGCCGAACCACAGGCGCTCAGGACCGGGACGAGGGCGCTCGTCGCGACCGCCGCAGCGGCCAACCGGGTGCCCAGGGCACGTCTACCGGGAAACCGATCTCTGCCTCGGACCATCTCGGTGACCGCCTCCTCGAACATCGCTCGACACGTTGCTGTGCGGATCAGGTTAGCCCATGCTGCGTGACCCGGAACACAAGAACGCTCCGGTGCCAGGTGGCACCGGAGCGTCGTGTTCGCGAAGTTCTTCTACAGAGCCAGTTTCGCGAGCAGGTCGCGGGCCTGCTCGGCGTTGCCCGGCTCGCACAGGACGTCGTAGCGGCCGGCCACCAGCTGCATGGTCGAGGAGAAATCGCGCTGTCCCCGAGTCGCCGCATAAGGGATGGCCGCCGAGATCAGGCCGAACACCATGCCGAACACCACGCAGTACGCGATCGGCACCCACATGTGCTCGACCGTGGTGAACAGGGTGACCAGGAGGCCGAAGAACAGGCCGAGCCAGGCGCCGGACACCAGACCACCGGCCAGCACCTTGCCCCACGTCAGACGGCCGATCACGCGTTCGACCTGCATCAGGTCGACACCGACGATGGTGAGTTTCTCCACCGCGAACTGGTTGTCGGACAGATAGTCGACCGCCTTCTGCGCCTGCTCGTAGGTGTCGTAGGAGCCCACCGGCCAGCCGGTCGGCTTGGTCGGCAGACCGGGCGTCGGTCGCTGCATGGGATTGGTCACGGATTCTCCCTGGCTGGGTTCGGTGTCGGTGTCGTCTCACGACGGCACCTGCTTCTAGGCTTGAGACCATGACGCCAACGCTCAAGGTCTTCGTAGCCAGATTAGTCGGTCTGGTCGTCTTGGGTCCCGACGGCGAATCGATCGGCCGGGTGCGCGACGTGGTCGTCTCCATGGCGCTGCCCGGCCAGCGTCCCCGCGCTCTCGGTCTGGTGGTCGAACTGACCACCCGCCGACGCATCTTCGTGCCCATGCTGCGCGTCACCAGCATCGAGGCCGACGCCGTCACCCTGACCACCGGCCGCGTCAACCTGCGCGCCATCCATCTGCGGCCCAACGAGGCACTCGCGGTCGGCCAGGTGCTCGACAGCCGGGTGCGCACCGACGATCCCGACCATCCGGAACTGCACGACGTCGACCTGGACGTCCTGGATCTGGAGATCGAACAGTCGCGCACCAAGGACTGGGTGGTCACCCGCGTCGCCCTGCGCAGCAACACCCGTCGCGGTCTGCGGCGGCGCGGCGAGACCGTGGTGGTGCCGTGGCATCACGTGATCGGCCTGACCTCACTGAACCTGAACCAGCCCGGCCACGGCGTGGAGCTGGCGCTGAGCCAGTTCGAGGGCATGCGGCCGGCCGACGTCGCCAACCTGCTGCGCGAGCTGCCGGCGGTGCGGCGCGAAGAACTCGCGAACGCCCTCGACGACGAGCGCCTGGCCGACGTCCTGCAGGAGATGCCCGAAGGCGACCAGACGGCCCTGCTGGCGAAGATGAAGCCGGCACGCGCCGCCGACATCCTCGAAGCCATGGACCCCGACGACGTGGCCGACCTGCTCGGCGAGATGCCCGCGGCGGAGGCCGAAGCGCTGCTGTCGCGGATGGATCCCGAAGAGTCGGCACCGGTCCGCCGACTGCTGGAACACTCCCCCGACACCGCGGGCGGTGTGATGACCCCCGAGCCGTTGATCGTGTCGGCCGGAGCCACCGTCGCCGAGGCCCTCGCCCGCACCGCCAACCCGGACATCACGCCGGGCACCGCCAGCATGGTGTTCGTCGTGAGGCCACCCACCAGCACTCCCACCGGCCGCTTCCTCGGCTGCGTGCACACGCAGGCACTGCTGCGCGAACCGCCGGCCGAACTGGTCGCCGGCATCCTCGACAGCGACGTGCCGCGCCTGACCCCCGATGACCCCCTGGAGACCGTCGCCCGCTACTTCGCCAGCTACAACCTCGTCCTGGCCCCGGTGGTCGACGATGACGGGCACCTGCTGGGCGCCGTCGCCGTCGATGACCTGCTGGATGCGTTGCTGCCGCGCGGCTGGCGCGATCAGGAAGCCGAGGCCGACCTGTGAGCCCCCGCCGTCTCGACACCCCCAGTGAGCGCCGCCGGCTTCCGCACTGGCTGAAGTTCGACGCCGACAACATCGGCGTGTACGCCGAGAAGGTCGCGCGGTTCCTCGGCACCGGCCGCTACCTCGCGATCCAGACCGTGATCGTGGTCGTCTGGATCGCCTTGAACATCGGCGCCTTCGCGTGGTCGTGGGATCCGTACCCGTTCATCCTGCTGAACCTGGCGTTCTCCACCCAGGCGGCCTATGCGGCACCGCTCATCCTGCTGGCGCAGAACCGGCAGGAGAACCGCGACCGCGTCGCACTCGAGGAGGATCGGCGCCGGGCGGCACAGACCAAGGCCGACACCGAATACCTCGCCCGCGAGCTCGCCGCCGTCCGTCTGGCGGTCGGCGACACGGCCACCCGCGACTATCTGCGTCGTGAACTCGACGACCTGGTCGAAGAGATCGTCGAGCGCCTCGCACCCCCGAGCGACGATGAGCCGGGAGGAGATCGCGGAGTCGACGTAGCGGAACAGAGGTAGTTGTGACCACTGGGGTCACGCACTGTATGCTGGGTCACAGTCGTCATCCGGAGCTCACGCTTCGGATGATTTCGCGACAGTACGAACTGGAGTTGCAGGGATCAATGGGGATCGGATTCCGACGGGGGCCTCGTCGTAGCGACGGCGTCGTGCCGTGGCGCGGCATCGCACTGACCACCGGCGTGACCGCCGTGGGTGCCGCCATGCTGGTCGGCACCACCTCGAGCACGTCGCTCGCCGCGAGCGGATCGCAGGATCCGTCCGTCTCGAACGAGGCCACCGTGCTGACCGCCGAACAGGCCGCCGTCATCGCCCAGTCCGTCCCGGCCAGCGTCACCACGCTGCAGGGATTCGCTCCCCCCGCCAACGGCACGTCGCTCGACGGTCTCGATCCCCAGTTCCGGATCGCCGCCGACCTGCCCAGCGGCCCCCTCGGCATCCCCGGCGTCGTGCTGCAGGCCTACAAGCTGGCCGCCACCCGCGTCGCCACCGACGACCCGCAGTGCAAACTGCCCTGGTACCTGCTGGCCGGCATCGGCCGCATCGAGTCCGGGCATGCCGGCGACGGTAACGTCGACGACACCGGCGAGACCCGCACCCCCATCCGCGGACCGGTGCTCGACGGCTCCCTCGCCGGCAACGAGGTCATCCACGACACCGACGGCGGCGCCCTCGACGGCGATCCTGCACACGACCGCGCGATGGGTCCGATGCAGTTCATCCCGAGCACCTGGAAGACCTGGGGCGCGGACGGCAACGGCGACGGCAAAGCCGACCCGGACAACATCTTCGATGCCACCTACACGGCCGGCAAGTACCTGTGCTCGGGCGTCACCGACATCATGAGCGGCCAGAACAAGGTGGCCGCCGTCCTGCGCTACAACCATTCGATGGCGTACGTGAACAACGTCCTCGGCTGGGCCGCCGCGTACGCGACCGGCACCGTGCCGACCGGCGGCAT
Organism: Gordonia sp. (in: high G+C Gram-positive bacteria); assembly: GCF_047600565.1. GTDB lineage: Bacteria > Actinomycetota > Actinomycetes > Mycobacteriales > Mycobacteriaceae > Gordonia. The sequence continues at coordinate 374,653 of NZ_JASGKN010000001.1, read as the reverse complement.
TCCGGAGATGGCCGACAGTCCCGCCGACAACAACGGCAGCAAGACGACGGCCAAGAAGAAGGACGACAAGAAGACCCCGAAGCCGGGCGAGACCACTCCGGCCGATCCGTCGGGCGCCCCGCAGTCGACCGCGCCGTCCAAGACCAAGCAGCCCGGCCAGTGCCTGGGCACCCTGTGCCTGCCCGACGGCGTTCTGCCGACCGCCCCGTCGCCGCAGCAGAAGAAGGCGCCGCAGCAGAGCCCGCAGAAGCAGCCGACCGTCAAGACCACTCCCCGCTAGGCTCGACGCCGCGCGAGGCCGTCCGGGCCGCAGCGATACCCTGGACGGGTGACGACTGCAGGCACTCCCACCGAATCCGCCGTCCGCTCGGCGCTGTCCAAGGTCTCCGATCCGGAGATCGGGAAGCCGCTCACCGATCTGGACATGGTGAAATCCGTCGTCGTCGGCGACGACGGCAGTGTCGACGTGGGCGTCTACCTGACCACCTCCGGCTGCCCCATGCGCAACGAGATCGCCGACAAGGTGCGCACCGCGGTGTCCGACGTCCCCGGTGTCGGCGAGGTGCGGGTGGAGCTCGACGTGATGAACGACGAGCAGCGCACCGAGCTCCGCAAGAAGCTGCGCGGTGACCGCGCCGAACCGGAGATCCCGTTCTCCAAGCCCGGCAACCTGACCCGCGTGTACGCGATCGCGTCCGGCAAGGGCGGTGTCGGCAAGTCGAGCGTCACCGTCAATCTGGCCGCCGCACTCGCCGATCGCGGCCTGTCGGTGGGGGTGCTGGACGCCGACATCTACGGCCACTCGGTGCCGCGCATGCTGGGCAGCGACGCCAAGCCGACGCAGGTCGAGCAGATGATCATGCCGCCCAACAGTCACGGCGTGAAGTTCATCTCGATCGGTCAGTTCACCGACGGCAACACCCCGGTCACCTGGCGTGGCCCCATGCTGCACCGGGCACTGCAGCAGTTCCTGGCCGACGTCTACTGGGGCGACCTGGACGTCCTGCTGCTCGATCTGCCGCCGGGCACCGGTGACGTAGCCATCTCCATCGCACAGCTCATCCCGGGCGCCGAGATCCTGGTGGTGACCACACCGCAGCAGGCGGCCGCCGAGGTCGCCGAGCGTGCCGGAGCCATCGCCCTGCAGACCCGTCAGAAGATTCTGGGCGTGGTGGAGAACATGTCGTGGCTGCAGCTGCCCGACGGCACCCGGATGGAACCGTTCGGTTCCGGCGGCGGCGCGATGGTCGCCGAACGTCTCACCCGCGCCGTCGGTGCCCCGGTCGAGCTGCTCGGCCAGGTGCCGCTGGAACAGGATCTGCGCGAGGGCGGCGACGAGGGTGTGCCGGTGGTGCTGTCCAAGCCCGACTCGGCCGCCGGAGCCGCTCTCCGTGCGATCGCCGACAAGCTGGCCGTCCGCAAACGCGGCCTGGCCGGTATGAGCCTGGGCATCGACACCGTCCGCAACCAGGACAAGAACAGCCTGCTCTAGCGTCTAGGTGGCGTCCCAGTCGGTGACGTCGTGCTTGCGGGCGGGGGTCGCCGGGGCCGGGGTGTGTGGCGCGGCCACGCCGCCGTCGAGGCGGGACGGATCGGCCTGCGTCGCCCCGTCGCTCACCGAGGTGGGCCGGGAGGTGACCGGCTGCGAGGGGCCGAACGGGTCGATGTCGACGGCACCGCGGACCGAGTTCTCCAGCGAATCCATGGTCGACGAGTCCCCGTCGAACAGGTGCTTGGTGATCATCGCTTTCGGCGTCATGCCGCGCAGTTCGTTCAACTGCTGCAGCGGTTCCCGGATCGAATCGAAATCGGTGCCCAACTGTTCCTGCAGTTCGTTGGACGCACCGTTCGCGTAGTCACGCACCTTCTTCAGTGAGCCCATCACCCACGAAATGGCGCCGGGAAGACGCTCGGGACCGAGAACGACGAGCGCGACGACCACCAGGACGAGGACCTCGCCCCAGCCGACACTGCTGAACATCGCTCGCCTCTAGTCGCTCTCGGGCGTGATCTCACCGTGGAAGGTGCGGCCGTCACGCCAGTAGGTGAACTTCACCTTGTCACCGATCTTCGACCGCTGGATCGCGACCGTCAATTCGTCGGCGCCCTGGATGTCCTTGCCGTTCCACTCGGTGATGACGTCGTTCTCCTTGAGCCCCGCCTTCGCGGCCGGGCCGCCGGCGGCGACGTCCTTGAGCTGCGCGCCGTACACCTGATCGTTGCGGACCGTCGACGCGGTGACCCCGACCTGCGGGTGGTTCACCTTGCCGTCCTTGATCAGCTTCTGGCTGACCGGAACGACCTCATCGATCGGAATGGCGAAACCGAGACCGATGGAGCCGCCGCCGGCCGCCGCGATCGCCGTGTTCACACCGATCACGCGGCCGTCGCCGTCCACCAGCGGGCCACCCGAGTTGCCCGGGTTGATCGCCGCGTCGGTCTGGATGGCGTTGATCACCGCATCGGTGTCGGAGGTGGCGTCCGGACGCAGCGGCACAGCGCGGTCGAGGGCGCTGACGATGCCGGTGGTGACCGTGCGGTCCAGGCCGAGCGGGGCACCGAAGGCAATCACCGGTTCACCGATCTGCAGCTTGGACGAGTCGCCCAGCTTGGAGACGGTCAGATTGTTCACATCGTCGACCTTGATGACCGCCAGATCCGTCTTCGGGTCACGGCCGGCGATCCGGGCGGGCACCCGCTTGTGGTCGGAGAAGACCACTTCGAGCTTGGCCTCCTTGTCGTTGGCCGCCATCGACACCACATGGTTGTTGGTGACGATGTAACCCATCTTGTCGACCACGAAACCGGAACCCGACTCGCCGCCGCCGGCCGTCCGCGCCTCGATCATCACGACCGACGGGGCCACGGCCTGCGCCACCTTGGCGACGTCCGAGGTGGCCTCGGTGTCGGAGTGGTCGACGTTCAGGCTCACCGAGTTCGAGTTGACCGGCGGCACCACCTCGGCCGTCCATCGGCCCATCAGGCCGCCGACCACGCCGATGAGCAGGGCGACCATGCCGAGTGTGGCCAGGGCCCACCACTGGACGCGGCCGCCGAACAGGGTGTCGCGGATGCCCAGCTTCGGGCCCGCCACGGTGGGTGTCGCGGCCTCCGGATCGGTCAGTGCCGGGCCGTCGAGCGCGGCGACGCTCGACGGGTCGCGCCACGGATCGGCGGGTGCGTCGTCGTCGGGCTCGGTGCCGTAGGTGGCGTACGGGTCGCGCTGCAGGGTCTGCGTGGCACCGGCCGGGCGGCCGAACGCCTCGGCGAGTACCGGATCCGGTGCCCGGACCTCCGGCTGCGGCGCGTCCGACGGCGTCGTGGTGAACGAGCCGGTCACCCCGGCGGGGCGGCCGAACACGGCCGTGGTCTCCGGCGACACCGGCGGGATCGCGGGCCGCGAGTCGGGCAGCACCGGGCGCGGGGACGCCGCATGCCGCCCACCGCCGTCTCCCGACCACTCGTCGGCGGCCGTCGTCTGATCGGTCACCGCTCGGTGGCCTCACCGTCGGTGCGTTCGCCGACCGCGCGCAGGTCGATCTCGTTGGTGGGAATGCTGTTCAGCCGGCCGCGCAGGGTCTGTGGAGCGGGAACGTCGGTGGAGCACGACCGCAGTGCGGCGCGCGCGGCCTCCTGGGCCGCCACCTCCGACGAGCACGCCTCACACAGATCCAGGTGTGCCTGGGCGCGGGATCGTGCGGTCGGGCTCAACACGCCGTCGACGTAGGCCACGACCGCGTCGGCGGCCAGGTGATCGGTCGAGGCGAAGGCCCGTCCGGTACGGAAGTCGGGATTGGGGGCGAAGGAGGCGGCCGCCGGCGACCAACGGCGGGAACGACGAGGTGAAGCCACGTTTCCCACCTCGCTTCCGGCTCGCGTCCTCCGGCCCCGATGACCTCCGCGGAACGGAGGGGGACCGCCGGTGTCCCAGCTTATCGGACCGCGCCGCCGCGGGTGGCCGAGCTCAGGCGTCGGCACCGACCGCCACCGAGCGACTGTCGGTGTAGCCGCGGGCGGCCAGGAAGTCGCGGATGCCCTGGCGGCCGCGGTGGATTCGGCTGCGCACGGTGCCCATCTTGACGCCCAGCGTCGCCGCCACCTCCTCGTACGACAGTCCCTCGATGTCGCACAGGACGACGGCGGCACGGAACTCCGGGGCCAGCGAGTCCAGGGCCTGCTGCAGGTCGGGGTCCAGGTTGGCGTCGGCGAACGCCTGCTGCGGGTCGGGCGTGCCGTCGCTCAGCCGTTCGTAGCCGGTCTCGAGGGCCTCCATCCGGATCTTGTTCCGGCGGCGCACCATGTCCAGGAACAGGTTCGTGGTGATGCGGTGCAGCCAGCCCTCGAAGGTTCCCGGCTTGTAGTTGTTCAGGGAACGGAACACACGGATGAAGGTGTCCTGGGTCAGGTCCTCGGCGTCGTGCTGATTGCCGCACAGGCGGTACGCGAGCCGGTAGACGCGGTCGGCGTGCTCGGCGACCAGGTCGTCCCACGACGGCATGAGCGTGTGGTCACCGGTCGCGTCGAATCCGGCGGTCCCCGAATACCCAGCAGTGTTCGACATGAACACACCCTCGCGCATGGGAGTGTGGCGGCGCTGTTATCGGGCTGAGTGTTACCTGAGGATGTCGCGGCGCGTTGACGTCGCCGCGCGCGCCCACCGTGGGATGCTCGACCTCATGAGCAAGAAGACCGACCTGGCCGCCTATGCCGACGCCGCCATCGTCGAGGACGACGCCCTGCGTGCGGCCCGCACCCGGGCCGACGAACTGGGTGCCCCCAGCGTGTCGCCGGCCACCGGCGCCCTGCTGTCGCTGTTCACCCGGATCTCCGACGCCAAGCATGTCGTGGAGATCGGCACGGGCGGCGGGGTGAGCGGCCTGTGGCTGCTGGCGGGCATGCCGTCGGACGGAGTCCTCACCACCATCGACCCCGAGTCCGAGCACCATCGGGCCGCCAAGCAGGCGTTCGCCGACGCCGGGATTCCGGCGAGCCGCACCCGCATGATCACCGGCAGCCCGGCCGACGTGCTGACCCGGCTGGCCGACGCGTCGTACGACGTGGTGTTCGTGGACGGCACGCTGCTCAACTACCCGTCGTATGTGACCGAGGCGGTCCGGATTCTGCGTCCGGGCGGCGTGGTGGTGCTGAACAACGCGTCGGCGGACGGCACCATCGCCGACCGCGACAGCACCGATGCCCGCACCCTCGCCGCGCGCGAGGCGGCCGGCATCATCGCCGGGAACGACGATCTGATCCCGGCGGTCGTGCCGGTCGGCTCGGGTCTGCTGGCGGCCGCGAAGGCCCGCTGAGGCGTGGTCGATCACACGTCGGTGGAGAAGCGGACCCCGCCGTCGGGGATCTGCACACCGGGCCAGACGCGCGCGCCGCCGAGCAGTTCGCAGCGGCTGCCGATACTGGCCGAGTCGCCGATCACCGTGTCACGGATCAGCGCGCCGTGGCCGATCCGCGCACCGAAGCCCACGATCGAGCGCTCCACGACGGCGCCCTCCTCGATGATCGCGCCGTCGAAGATCACCGCGCCGTCCAGGCGCGCCAGCGGACCGATCTGAGCGTTCGCACCCACCACGGTGCCGCCGATCAGCACGGCATCCGGAGCGACGGTGGCACCGTCCTTGATCAGCGACTCGCCTTTGACGCCGTCGAGCGCCGGCGACGGCGCGATGCCGCGCACCAGGTCCGCCGACCCGCGGACGAAGTCCTCCGGAGTGCCCATGTCGCGCCAGTACGCCTTGTCGACGTAGGCCTGGATGTGGCGGCCCTCGGCGAGCAGCTTCGGAAACACCTCACGCTCCACCGAGACGGCACGGCCGGCCGGGATCTCCCCGATCACCTCACGCTTGAACACGTAGGTGCCGGCGTTGATCTGATTGGTGGGCGGGTCCTGAGTCTTCTCCAGGAACGCGGTGACCCGGCCCTTCTTGTCGGTGGGCACGCAGCCGAACGCGCGCGGATCGCCGACCCGGACCAGGTGCAGCGTCACCTCGGCGCCCGACTTCTCGTGCATGGCCAGCACCTTGCGGATGTCGGTGCCGCCGAGCACGTCCCCGTTGAAGACGAGCACGTTGTCGGCGGTCAGGACGTCGTAGACGTTGCGGATGCCGCCGCCGGTGCCCAGCGCCTCGTCCTCGGTGACGTAGGTCAGCTTCACGCCGAGGTCGGAGCCGTCGCCGTAGTACTCGGAGAACGTCTCCGCCTTGAACGACGTGCCGAGCACGATGTCGGTGATGCCGGCGTCGCGGATGCGCGAGATGAGATGCGTCAGGAACGGCAGCCCGGCGGTGGGCAGCATCGGTTTGGGGGCCGACAGCGTCAACGGACGCAGACGCGTGCCCTTGCCGCCGACCAGGATCAGAGCCTGTACGTCAGGAGCCACCGTGGGACCTTTCCTCGTTCTCACGCCGTTGTTCACGCAGTGCTGCGGTGACCGCGATCTTCGCACGAACGGTCAGGCCCGCGCGCAACGCCACCCGGACCGGCGCCCACTGCGGGCCCCGGTGACGGTCGGCCAGGAAGCGATAGGCGCTGTCGTGGTGCGCGGGGATCATCTTCTCCGGATGCTTGGACACCGAGTGGCTCTTGGCGTGCACCGCCGTCGCCGTCGGCACGAACACGTTGAGCCAGCCGGCCGCGCCGAGCCGGTCGCCGAGGTCCACGTCCTCCATGAACATGAAGTACCGGGAGTCGAATCCGCCGATGGCGTCGAAGGCCTCACGCCGCAGCAGCAGGCACGAGCCGGACAGCCAGCCGACGGGCCGTTCGCTGACCTGCGCATCCTCGTTGCGGTAGGCGACGGTCCACGGATTGCTCTTCCACACCGCGCCGAGGACGGCGTGCCCGGTCCCGGAGACCAGGTCCGGGACGCGCCGCGCCGACGGATAGACGGTGCCGTCCGGCTCGGTGATCAGCGGCCCGAGCGCCCCGGCGCGCGGCCAGCGCTCGGCGGCCGCGAGCAGCTCGTCGAGGCAGCCGGGCGTCCATTCGATGTCCGGGTTGGCGATGACGATGAACTCCGACGGCGGCTCATCGCCGGAGAGTCTGCTCAGTTCGGCCACGCCCCGGTTGACCGCCCCGCCGTAGCCGATGTTGCCGCCGGTGTGCACCAGGGTCACGTCGTCGCGGTCGGCGGCCGCCTTCTCCGGCGCACCGTCGACCGATCCGTTGTCGGCGATCACCACCTGCACCGGACGGCTGGTCGCGTCGTCCAGGGTGCGCAGGAACTCGTGCAGGTAGTCACCGGACGAATAGGTCACGGTCACCACGGCGATCGGTGAAGTCACGGCCTCAGATTAGCCGGAGGTCGCCGGCGGCCCGGCCAGTGCCGCGGTCAGGGCGTCGTGCCAGTCCCGGAGCGGCGTCAGACCGGCCTGCGCCCAGGACCGGCCGGACAGGACCGAGTAGCGCGGGCGCGGCGCCGGGCGCGGGAACTCGTCGGTGGTGCACGGCCGGACGCGCTGCGGGTCGGCGCCGAGCCCGGTGAACACGCCGCAGGCGAGGTCGTACCAGGTGCCGTCGCCGGCGTTGACGGCGTGCAGGACGGTGCCGTGGACGTCCGAGCCCGCCAGTTCCCACAGGCCGGCGGCCAGATCGGGGGCATAGGTCGGTGAGCCGCGCTGGTCGTCGACGACGGACACGGTGTCCCGTTCGCGTTCCAGGCGGCGCATGGTGCCGACGAAGTCCGGCGCCCCGTCGTAGCCGGTGTAGACCCAGGCCGTGCGGACGATCACTGCGCCGGGGTCGCGGTCGGTGATCGCGGTCTCGCCGGCGAGTTTGCTCGCGCCGTAGACGGTGGCGGGTGGATCGGCCGGATCCAGATCGCCGGGTTCGAGCGGTGCGGCGGCCGGGGTGTGCGGTCCGAAGACGTAGTCGGTGGACACGTGGATCAGGCGGGCGCCGGCGGCCCCGGTGACCGTCGCGAGGTGGGCCGCTCCTTCGGCGTTGACGGCGAAGGCCGCGTCCCGGTCGGTTTCGGCGGCGTCGACGTTCGTGTAGGCGGCGGCGTTGATCACCACGTCGCCGGCCCGCAGGCCGCTCAGGGCGGCACGCAACGACGCCGGGTCGGTCAGGTCGGCCTCGCGGGAGGTGAGTGCGATCATCGGCGCGGTGTCCGGGCGGGTGCCGGCCAGGGCCCGGCCGAGCTGGCCGCCCGCACCGAGGACGTACACCGTCGGGGTCTGCATGGGTCCATCGTGCCGTATCGGGTGCGCGACACGGCCCTCGAGCGCCACGGAAGTCGCCGTGTGCACCAGTAGGCTGCGGAAGACAACACTTTTCACACCAGCACCATCGAAGGGATCCGCGAGAGTGGACGCACGACGTGATGGCCAGGCCCGGCCGGCTCCGGCGCAGGGGCGCAAGCGCCGCCCGTCGCCCGTCGACGCCGCCACCCCGCCGCGACCCGCCGGACCCCAGCGGTCCCAGCCGGTGCGCACGCCGGGAGCCAATCCCCGCAAGGGCACCCGCACCAGCTCCTCGGAGATCCACACCCGCCCACGCCGCCCGGACGGGCGTCCGCAGCAGCGCACCCCCGGAACCGCTCGGCCCACAGCCGCGCGCACACGTCCGGCCACCGCCGGGGCACCGGTCCGCCGGCGCACCTCGGGCCTGCTGAAGGCACTGCCGCTCACCCCGCGCACCGTCGGTCGCGGCATCGTGGTGTTCCTGACCGTCATGGTGCTGCTGATCACCGGCCTGGCCTGGGGCAAGGTCAACAGCCTGAACTCCAGCGTCACCCTGCTCGGCGGCCTCGGGCTGGGCGGCAGCACCGACGGCGCCACCGACATCCTGCTGGTGGGCACCGACTCGCGCGTCGACGCCAAAGGCAACCCGCTCTCGCCCGACGAACTCAAGTGGCTGCGCGTGGGCGACGACGTCACCACGTCGACCGACACCATCCTGCTGATCCGCATCCCCGACGACGGTTCGGCGGCCACCGCCATCTCGATCCCCCGCGACTCGTACGTCGACGTCCCGGGGATCGGCAAGACCAAGATCAACTCGGCCTACGGCACCACCAAGGAAGGCGTGCGCCGGCGCGCCGTCGAATCGGGCAAGAGCGAGAAGCAGGCCGAGCAGATGGGCGAGGAGGCCGGCCGCCGGGCCCTCATCGAAACGGTCGGCAACCTCACCGGCGTCACCGTCGACCACTACGCGGAAGTCGGTCTGCTCGGCTTCGCGCTGCTCACCGACGCCGTCGGCGGCGTCGACGTCTGTCTGAAGAACGCGGTCAACGAGCCTCTGTCGGGCGCCCGCTTCCGGGCCGGCAAGCAGACGCTGACCGGACCGAAGGCCCTGAGCTTCGTGCGTCAGCGCCACGATCTGCCGCGCGGCGATCTCGACCGCATCAAGCGCCAGCAGGTCTACATGGCGTCCCTGGCGCAGAAGATCCTGTCGGCGGGCACCCTGACCAATCCGACCAAGCTCAAAGAGCTCGAAGGCGCCGTCTCCCGATCCGTCGTGATGGACGACGGCTGGGACGTGGTGAGCCTGGCCGACCAGATGAAGAATCTGACCGGCGGCAACGTCAAGTTCACGACCATCCCGGTGGTCACCGATCACGGCTGGAGCGACGACGGTACGCAGAGCGTGGTCGAGGTCGATCCGACCCAGGTCAAGAACTATGTGAGCGGACAGCTCGGCAAGACCGATCCGAAGGCCAACGACGGCCGGGGCGCCTATCACGTGGACGTGGTCAACGCAGGCACCGTGGACGGTCTCGCCACCAATGTCGAGGGACTGCTGATGGGCAAGGGCTATCTGGACGGCACCACCTCCACCAAGCCGATGAACTCGCGTGACTCGATCGTCTTCGCCCGCAAGGTCGACAGCGAGGGCGCCAAGCAGCTGGTCAAGGATCTCGGCGGCGACATCACCATCCAGGCCGATCCGTCGCTGCCCGACGACCGCCTGCGCGCCGTGCTGACCAACACGTACACCGGTATGGGCGCCCTGTCGGACACCGGAGATCAGGGCGAGAACGCCAACGACGGTTCCTCGCAGTCCGGAGCCGATCGGGCCGCCGCCGCGGCGTCCGCCCCGATCAAGGCCGACACCAACGGCCCCGTCTGCGTGAACTAGGACCATGGCCGACGCGACGGTGACCGGTGCCGTACTGGGGGCGATCGGCGACCGCGCCCGTCCGCTCCTGACCTATTACGGACGCGATCAGCGGATCGGGCTGTCCGGTATCACGCTCGAGAACTGGGCCGCCAAGATCGCGAACTATCTGCGTGACGAGGCCGGCGTGATGCCCGGCGACACGGTGCTGGTCGATCTGCCCGAGCACTGGCAGTCGGCGGCGATCCTGCTCGGTGCGTGGTGGTCCGGTGCCCGGGTGGCCGTCGGCACGGATCCGGACGCCCTGGTCACGTTCACCTCGATCGACCGCGCCGAGGATCACGGCGACGCCCAGGATCTGGTCGTCGTGCCTCTGGATCCGTTCGCCGGCCGGGTGCCCGGCCTGCCGCCCCATGCCCTCGATTTCGGTGACACCGTCCGCCCGCACGGCGACGGCTACCTGCCCAACGGGGTCCCGGCCGCCGGACTGAACGAGCTGTCGGCCGACGCGGTCCTGGCCGGCGCGCGCACAGCCGCCGCGGGCGACGGGATCACCGCCGGACGCCGGGTGCTCAGCGCACGCGAGTGGCATACGGCGGACGGGATCGTGTCGAACCTGCTCGCTCCCCTGGTGGCCGGTGCCGCGCTGGTCTGGTCCGACGATCCGTCGACGGACTCGCTGACGGCGATCGCGGCCACCGAACACACCGACCTCACGCTCACTTAGGAGACGACGACGCCCCCACCGGATTCCGGCGGGGGCGTCGTGGCGTTTCGGGGCGGATCAGCCCTTCAGCAGCGCGCGGCTCATGACGACACGCTGGATCTGGTTGGTGCCCTCGTAGATCTGGGTGATCTTGGCGTCGCGCATCATGCGCTCGACCGGGAAGTCGGTGGTGTAACCGGCGCCGCCGAACAGCTGGACGGCGTCGGTGGTGACCTCCATGGCCACGTCCGAGGCCATGCACTTGGACGCCGAGCTGATGAAGCCCAGGTTCTTCTCGCCGCGCTCGGCTCGGGCGGCGGCCGTGTAGACCATGAGGCGCGCGGCCTCCACCTTCATCGCCATGTCGGCGATCATGAACTCGACACCCTGGAACTGGCTGATGGTCTTGCCGAACTGCTTGCGGTCCTTGACGTAGGCGATGGCCGCGTCGAGCGCGCCCTGCGCGACGCCGACGGCCTGCGCGCCGATGGTCGGCCGGGTGTGGTCGAGGGTGGCGAGAGCGGTCTTGAAGCCGGTGCCCTCGTCGCCGATGATCCGGTCCTCGGGGATGGTGCAGTCTTCGAAGTACAGCTCGGCGGTGGGGCTGCCCTTGATGCCCAGCTTGTGCTCGAGGGGGCCGACGGTGAAGCCGGGGTCGTCCTTGTGGACCATGAACGCCGAGATGCCGTTGGCGCCCTTCTCGGGGTCGGTGACGGCCATGACGGTGTACCAGGTGGACTGACCACCGTTGGTGATCCAGCACTTGGAGCCGTTGATGACCCAGTTGCCGCCGTCCTTGCGGGCGCGGGTCTTCATCGACGCCGCATCCGAGCCGGCCTCACGCTCGGACAGCGCGTAGGAGGCCATCGCCTCACCGGAGGCGATGGACGGCAGCACCTTCGACTTGAGGGCGTCGTCACCGGACAGGATCAGGCCCATGGTGCCGAGCTTGTTGACTGCGGGGATCAGCGATGCGGAGACGTCGACGCGGGCGACCTCTTCGATGACGATGCAGGCGGCGACCGAGTCGGCGCCCTGGCCGTCGAACTGTTCGGGGACGTGGACGGCGTTGAAGCCGGCGTCCACGAGGGCCTTGCGGGCCTCCTCCGGGAAGCGGGCGTTCTCGTCGACGTCCTTGGCGTAGGGGGCGATCTGCTTCTCGGACAGGTCGCGGATCGCCTCGCGCAGCGCCTGGTGCTCCTCGGGAAGCTGGAACAGATCGAAGTCGGGATTGCCGAAGGCCATGCTTTTCTCCTCGTGCGTGGGGCCGGGTCGGCCCACAGGGGCGGCACCGCAGCGGTGGCACTGAGTGCCACCCGGTGGTCGGCTACAAGTTCACCAGGTCCGGCCGGTCAGGTCAACCCGTGGACCTCAGCCGGCGAGCGCACACCGAAGCCGGCTCAACTCCTCGTTCAGGGCGGCCGCCGTCGCTGCCGCATCCCCGCGGCTCATGCGCCGCAACAGATGATTGTGGGCACCGGTGACCGCTGCCGCGAACGACACGGTCTGCACGCGCGGTACCCCCGGCAGCCGTTGTTGCAGAAACCTCTCGAAGAGACGCTGGTACCGGGACGCGGTCACCCGCTCACGGTCGGCGAGCGCCGGCGTCTGGGACACCACCGCGTACCGGCGTGCCGCGAGATCGGAGTTGGCGGCGAAATGCGCGAACACCAGCTCGGCGCCCTCGCAGACGGCCCACCAGGGGTCCTCGTCACCGGCCGAGTCCAGACGTTGCGACACCTGATCGAGCAGCGACTCGTGATCGGCGAAGATCAGATCCTCCTTGGACCCGAAATGCCGGAACAGCGTGCGCCGCGAGGTTCCCGCCGCCGCCGCGACGTCGTCGACGGTGGTGGCGTCGTAGCCGTTCTCACTGAACAGCCGGATCGACTCGGCGACCACGTGCACGCGGAAGTCGGCCGGGTCGGCGGCGGTCTGTTCGATGGTCGCCATGGATTCAGTATCCCTTTCGATGTGCCCATGCCGTGAAGAGGGCACACTGAGAGCCGTGAGAGTGCCACGAGCCGTCGCGCGAGCGAACAAGTACGTCACCAACCCCATCCAGAGCGCCTGGGCGCCCCGGCTGAAGCCGTGGGCCGTCGTGCAGCACGTGGGCCGCAATTCCGGCACCGCCTACTCGACGCCGGTTCTGGCCTGGATCGACGACGACCGGCTGTCGATCCCGCTCGTCTACGGCGCCGACAGCGACTGGGTCCGCAACGTCCTGGCCGCCGGCCACTTCGACCTGGTGCGCGAAGGCGCGACCCTGCACGTCGCGGGTGCGCGGATCCTTCCGCCGGACTCCCCCGACGTCGTCGGCTTCGCCCGGTGGATCGGCCGGCCGTTCGAGGGCGTCCTGTTCGGCCGGATCGTGGATGGGGCCGACGCGTCGTGACCGACCTGTTCGACGGCTTCACCACGCACACCTTCACCGACGACGGCATCACGCACCCGTACTACCGGACCGGTAGCGGGCCGGCCGTCATCGTGATCGCCGAGGTCCCGGGGATCACACCGAAGGTCATCGACTTCGCCCGCCGCGTCGCCGACGCCGGCCTGACCGTCTACCTGCCGTCGCTGTTCGGCACCGACGGTGCTTCCCCGGTGCCGGCCGGCCCCACCGACATGCCGCGAGTGGCGGCCACCATGTCGAAGGCGTTCGGCACCATCTGTGTGTCTCGCGAGTTCACCTGGTGGGCGACCGGCAAGAGCTCACCGGTGGTCGTGTGGCTGCGGGCGCTGGCCGCCCGCGCCCACGACGAATGCGGCGGACCGGGCGTGGGAGCCATCGGCATGTGCGTGACCGGAGGGTTCGCCCTCGCCATGTCCGTCGACGACCGGATGGTCGCACCGGTCCTCTCACAGCCGTCCCTGCCGCTCGGCCTGACGCCCGGCCGGCGCCGCGGTATCGACATCAGCCCCGACGATCTCGAGACCGTCAAGGTGCGCTGCGCGAAGGGGCTGCAGGTGATGGGCGCCCGGTTCGAGGGCGACAGGCTGGTGCCGGCCGAACGCTTCGAATTCCTGCGCGAGCAGCTGGGTGACGCGTTCATCGCCGTCGAGCTGCCCGATTCGGCCGCCAACCCGGACGCCCTGATCCCACCGCATTCGGTGGTCACCGAGCATCTGATCGACGAGCCGGGCCAGCCGACCCGCGACACCCTGGATCGGGTCATCGCGTTCTTCCAGGACAAGTTGGGGGTCTCGGGCGCGCAGTGACCGACCTCGACCTAGCCCCACTCGACGACCCGTTCGGTTCGGCGCTGCGCGGCCGTCAACGCCGGTTCGCCCGCCATCGCGGGCGCGTCTGCGCGTACGACCCGGAGGTATCGGTCTTCTACGCCCATCCCCGCGACCTGACCGCCGGCGACTGGGATGACCTCGCCGTCCTCGCCGGACCCGGCGGCACCATCGGACTGCGCGACCGTCAGAGTCCGCTCCCGGACGGCTGGGAACCGCTCACGACGTTCGATCTGGTGCTGTATTCGGGTGAGGATCTGGCCACCGCACCCGATCCCGAACTCGTCCGGCTGGGTCCGGGCGACGTCCCCGAGATCATCGAGCTGATCGCCGCGACCGAACCGGGTCCGTTCCTGCCGCGCACCCTCGATCTGGGCACCTATCTGGGCTATCGCGATCCGGACGACGGCCGGCTCCTGGCCATGGCCGGGGAGCGATCCAAGCCGGACGGCTGGACCGAGATCAGCGCGGTCTGCACCCACCCGGCGGCCCGGGGCGCCGGTCTGGCGACCCGTCTCATCCGGGCGGTCGGCGACGGGGTCGTCGCCGCGGGCGACCGGCCGTTCCTGCACACCACCGCCGACAATCCGGCGCGATCGTTGTACGAGAACCTCGGCTTCGTCCGGCGCGCGCAGATACCGCTCGACATCGTCCGTGTACCCACCTCATAGGGAGACCCCATGCTCGATCTGACCACCCTGCCCGTCCCCGTCGTCGGCGCCCCCATGGCGGGCGGTCCGTCCCTGCGTTGTCCGGAGGCCGGCACCCGGCCCGCACACCGCGCGGCCCTCACCAACGCGGGCTTCACCCGGACCGTCACGACGCGCGCCTACTCGGGCCGCCTGGCGCGCGGCCTGATCAACGACTTCATCCGCGACTTCACCGACATCGCCCCGCCGGTCTATCCGCAGATCAACACGCTGACCGGCCCGCTGCGCAAGGCTGCCGCCGCCGATCCCCAGGTGATCAACCTGTGGGCCGGCACCGGCTTTCGTCAAGCACAGGAACGTGCAGCCGCCGAGGTCGTCGCCGCTCTGAACCCGCGGTGAACCGGTGCCGCCTGCTGTCGTGTACGGGCAGCAGGCCACACCACATTCACAGGGCGCGAGGGCAGACCAGATCGCGGCAGATCTGCAGATGACCCGTGTGCTGGGTCAGCTCACGCAACAGGTGCAGCACCGCGAATTCGGGAGTCGCATCAGCGGCTCCGGGACGAGTCGAGGCGATGGTGACGTCGCGATCGGTGATCCCCCGCGTCAGGGCGAGGTGGACGTAACGCGGCAGACGTTCGCGCATACGATCCAGAAGCACCCGGGCCTGGGCGACGGTCCCGGTCGCGGTGAACTCGGCGTCCCGGTCACGCGGAATCCCCTCACCGGCCACGAGGTTGCCACCCCAATCGGCGATCACCCCATCCAGGTGTGTCACCAGAGCGAACACCGAGTTGACGCCCGGAGCATCCGGCACCGCGTTGACGGTCGTGTCGTCACAGTCGTCCAGAACCGCGGCGATCGCGTCGAACGTCTCGGCGACGATCGTGTCGTAGGCGTCCTCGAGCTCGTTCACGCTATGACTGCGCTGCGCATCCAGCGGTCCAGCCGGTCGTTCCGTCCGTGAACAACGTGGTGACGAGCACCCTGTTCGTAGTCATACCGCGCGACCCTACCGACCGGTCAGCAGCACTGCCCGGGGATCAACGCGACTCCACGAACCGCATACCCCTCGACGAGCTCGCGGACTGCTGATTTCGTGCTCGTGGCGGACACAAAATCAACAGTCGAGGTCCGGGGCCGGTGTCACTCGCCGAGCAGGGTCTTCCGGAGCTTCTCGTCCTTCTCGGCGACCATGCTCTCCAGGCTGGCCTGGAAGGTCGCCATCTTGTCGCGGAGCGCGGGTTCAGCAGCCGCCAGAATGCGCACGGCGAGCAGTCCGGCGTTGCGGGCGCCGCCGATCGACACGGTGGCCACCGGCACACCGGCCGGCATCTGCACGATCGACAGCAGCGAATCCATGCCGTCGAGATACTTCAGCGGCACCGGGACACCGATCACCGGAAGCGGTGTGGCCGAGGCGACCATGCCCGGAAGGTGCGCGGCACCGCCGGCGCCGGCGATGATCACCTGGATCCCCCGATCGGCGGCACCCTGCGCGTAATCGATCATGCGCTGCGGCGTGCGATGCGCCGAGACCACACCGACCTCGAACGGGACACCGAACTCGGCGAGCGCCTTCGCGGCCTCCTCCATCACCGGCCAATCCGAATCGCTGCCCATGATCAGGCCGACCCGCGGCCCCTTCGGGGTTTCGACAGGCTCAACCATCGGGTCGGACTCAACCATCGGGTCGGACTCAACCATCGGGTCGGACTCAACCATCGTTTCGCTCCCTTTCGGCGGCGGTCGTATCGGTGTGCGGATCCCAGCCGTCTGACCAGACCGCGGTGCTCATCCACTGTGCCGCACGCTCCGCACGTTCGCGTACCGCTTCGACGTCCTCGCCCGGCTTGCCGACGATGTTGACATGGCCGACCTTCCGGTCCGGGCGCTCGGACTTGCCGTACAGATGGACCTTCGCGTCGGGCATGCGCGCCATCAGATGGTGCAGACGCTCGTCCATCGACATCGCGGGCGCTTCCCCGGCGCCCAGGACGTTGGCCATCACGATCACCTCGGCGCGCGCCGTCGTCTCACCCAGCGGGTAGTCGAGCACGGCGCGCAGATGCTGCTCGAACTGCGAGGTCACCGCGCCGTCCATGGTCCAGTGGCCACTGTTGTGCGGACGCATCGCCAGCTCGTTCACCATCAGCGCACCGTCGGTGGTCTCGAACAGCTCCATCGCCATATCGCCGACCACCCCGAGCTGATCGGCCAGACCGAGCGCCATCTGCTGGGCGCGCTGCGCCACCTCGTCGTCCAGATCCGGGGCCGGCGCCAGCACGACCGCGCACTGCCCGTTGCGCTGAACGGTCTCCACCACCGGCCATGCGGCGCCCTGCCCGTGCGGTGAGCGGGCGATCATCGCCGACAACTCGCGTCGCATGGCGACCTTCTGCTCGGCCATCAACACGGTGTCGGTGCCCGCGCGATCGTCGAACACCTGCAGGGCGGCGTCGGCGTCGCCGTCGATCAGCCACACGCCGCGACCGTCGTAGCCGCCGCGCACCGCCTTGAGAACGATCTGCCAGTCGTGCCGGTCACCGAAGGCCTGCAGGGCGGACCGCGCCGCCGCCGTGTCACCGGACAGATCGACGAAGTCGGGAACGGGCAGACCGAGCTCGGCCAGCCGCTGCCGCATCGACATCTTGTCCTGCGCGTACTGCAGCGCCGCCGACGGCGGACGCACCGCCACGCCCTGCGCCTCCAGCGCCTTCAGATGCTCGAGCGGCACACCCTCGTGATCGAAGGTCACCGCCACGGCACCCTGGGCGGCGCGCAGCAGATCCGCGAGCTCGTCATGCGACCCCAGCACGACATCCGCGCTCACCGCCGCCGCCGGCTCCTCGGCGGAGGCGGCCAGCACCCGCAGGCACTGGCCCAGCGCGATCGCCGACTGATGCGTCATGCGGGCGAGCTGACCACCGCCGATCATGGTGACGGTCGGCATGGTCTTCGCGGGATCGGGGCTGGCACTCACGACGTCAATCCTGGCATCCCCGGGCCCGATCCCTCCATCGCGGGCTGCAGGTTTCCGGTCACCGGCGTGGCACGCCGTACACTGGGACCTTGTGCCGCCCCAGCCCCGTGGCGGCCACGACGAGAAATGGACACGATGGCCGACCTCACCGCCGAACGAATGAAGCGCACCGTGCGCCAGTTCATCCGGTTCGCCGCAATCGGCGCCTCCGGCGTCGTGGTGAACATGGTGGTCGCGATCATCATGAACAAGATGCACGGCGGCACCGCCAACGCGCAGAGCATCGTCTGGGACATCCCGGGCACCGCGTTCAACGTCCGTTTCACCGCCCTGGTGTGGATCGTGGGCTTCCTGGTCGCCAACATGTACAACTTCCAGCTGAACCGGACGTTCACGTTCAAAACCGCCCAGCATGCGAGCTGGTGGAGCGAGTTCTGGCCGTTCCTGGTGGTGGGCAGCGTCGCGGCGGCCGTCGGCCTGGTCCTCAAGATCGCGCTGACCAATCCGACGTCGCCGATCTACCTGCCGACGCCCCCGTTCCATGAGAACGCCGGCTTCGCCTCCCGCGAATACTGGTCGCAGCTGATCGCGATCATCGTGACCATGCCCATCAACTTCCTGGTCAACAAGTTCTGGACCTTCCGCGCGGTCCGGCATCGCCCCATCGTCGAGGAGAAGGTCGACCTCGACGACACCGTCGGCGCCCAGGACTGACGCCCTGCCCGCTGCGGCCCGGCCGGTTAGCGGTGCGGTACCCGGTCCTGACGGACCGGTTCCTCATCCGACGGGTCGGCGTCACGGCCCTCGGGACGCACCGGCGCCACCACCGCGAACACCGGCGGCCGCCGCGAACTCAGATCCAGTCGCCCGCCGTCGGCCTCGATGAGGGCACGCGCCAGCGACAGTCCCAGTCCCGTGCTGGACGTGCCGGAGAAGCCGCGGCGGAAGATGTCCGGTGCCAGATCGTCGGGGACGCCCGGACCGTCATCGCTCACCGCGATACGCACCATGTCGGCCGACCCCAGATCGTCGACGGTCACCCGCGCATCACCGGCCCCGTGCTGCAGCGCGTTGTGCAGAAGCACGCTCAGGGCCTCCCGCAGCCGGCCCGGGCGTCCGGACACCGCGCGCGGATGTCCGTTGATCTGCGCGTGCAGGGTCCGCCCCTGCGCGTCGAAGGCCGGTTCGAAGTCGTCCATCAGGGTGTCGATCGTCTCCTCGACGTCGATGCCGCTGCGGGGTCCGCTCTCCTCGCGGGAGGCCGCGACCAGTTGGTCGAGCTCGGCGGACAGCCGCTCCACCTGCGCGACGCCCTCCGACGCCTCGGCGACCACATCCGGGTCGGGGTGCAGGGTCAGTTCGTCCAGGCGCAGACCGATCGCGGTGAGCCGGCTCCGCAACTGATGCGAGACGTCGCCGATGATCTGCCCTTCGCGTTCCAGGCGGTCCGCGATCTCGGCGTTCGCCTCCGACAACGCCTCCGACACCCGATCCAGCTCGTCGATCCCGTAGCGCGGCCACTCGGTGGACAGGTCACCGCGGCCCATCCGCGCCGCCCGGTCGGCGACCTGGGTCAACGGTTCGCTGAGACGTCGTGCGGTGAGCACCGCCACCAGCGCTCCGCCGCCCACCGATCCCAGGATCACCATGATCAGCACGCCGACCGCCAGCCATTGCGACGGCCGGATCTCCGACGCCGGAATCGACAGGGTCAGCGTCGAGTCCTCGCCGAGGTCCACCGACTGCGACAGGCTCTTGCCGGCCCGCGGCACCCCGATCTCCCGGCTCCCCTTCGGCGACTGCAGCGTCAGGTTGCCGTGGGCCGGCACCAGCAGCCGGAACTGGGCGAGATCCAGGTCGTCGGGGCTCCCCAGGGCGCCCGTCGCCTCCTCGTCGAGCACGTGCTCGGAGATGGTCTTGACCCGCGACGACAGGTCGCGGTTCGCCGAATCGGCGATCCACCGCCACGTGAGCACCGTCAGCGGCACACCCAGCAGCACGCTCATCGCCAGCAGCGCGGCGATCATCGTCTTCAGAATCCGGCGACGCACGGCGGCCTACGGGTCGAACCGGAAGCCGACACCGCGCACCGTCGCGATGTGCTTGGCCCGGCCCGGCTGGTCGTCGCCGATCTTGCGGCGCAGCCACGAGATGTGCATGTCGAGGGTCTTGGACGACCGCAGGTCCGTCGACCCCCACACCTCGCTCATGATGTCGTCGCGCGTGACCACCTGGCCCTGGTGTTCCATCAGGCAGCGCAGCAGATCGAACTCACGGTTCGCGAGCGTCAGTTCCTCGCCGTCGACCACCACCCGGCGGGCCCGGGCATCCAGCTGGATACCACCGCCGTCGAGGACCACGTCGTCGCCGCCCGCACTCCGGCGCAACAGGGCGCGGACCCGCGCCAGCAGCTCGGCCAGCCGGAACGGTTTGCCGACGTAGTCGTCGGCCCCGGCATCCAGCCCGACCACGAAGTCGACCTCGTCGGTCCGGGCGGTCAGCATCAGAACGGCGAGCTGCGGACGTTCCGCACGAACCCGGCGGCACACCTCCAGACCGTCCATGCCGGGCAGCCCCAGATCCAGGATCAGCAGCCCGTAGGCACCCGAGAGCGCCTCCAGCAGGGCCTCCGGCCCGGTGGCGGCGATCGTGCATTCATTGCCCTCACGATTGAGGGCGCGGGCCAGCGGTTCGGCGATCGCCGGATCGTCCTCGGCGAGCAGAACCGCGCGTCCGGTCATCGCCACGTCGCCTCCTCCTGAGCATGGTCGAGCACCTGTTCGTACAGCAGGGCGTGCACGGCCTGCACATGCGGGATCGCGTGGAAGACCAGCGGATCCTCGACGGCCGACTGGATCTCCAGCGACCCGGTGCCCAGCATGCGGTCGATCAGGCCGTGCCGGAACTCCACGGTGTTGATGCGCGAGATCGGCAGATCGATCCCCGAGCGGGTGACCACGCCGTGCCGGTAGACGACGCGGCGGTCGGTCACCACGAAGTGGGTGGTCCGCCAGACGACCATCGGGCGCACGAACCACCAGCCGAACGCCAGCAGCCAGAACACGCCGATCGTCGCCAGCCCCCAGGTGCGGACGGCGCCCGGCTCCGACGACCCGGTCAGCAGTCCACCCAGGACTCCGGCGACCGCCGACGCCAGCACGAACGCCGTCAGCGGAACCACCAGCGTCTTCCAGTGCGGATGCCGGTGCACGACGACGTGTTCGCCGGGCGCCAGGTTCTCGCGGGGGTAGGCCATGCCGCCAGGTTAGTCCGCCCGGTGTGGTGCGCAGTCGAGCCCGGGGCCGCGTCGCGCCAGTACACTGGCCTCAAGTGACCACCGCTGAGTGTTCGTCGCGTATCGACGAGGCTCCGATGACGAGGCAGGGCCAGATGACGTACCCCGACCCGAACCGCCAGAACCCGGCGACCCGCGCGTACAGCGAGCAGTACCCGGAGTACCCGCAGACGCAGTACACCGACCAGTACGGCCAGACGCAGTACAGCCAGGCCCAGTACGGTCAGCCCGACTACCCGCCCACCCAGTACGGCGCCGCGCCGGCACCGGCCAAGCCGTCCCGCGGCCCCGACGTCGACCCGGTGATGTTCACCGGCGGCGTCCTGATGACCGGCGTGGTCACCGGTCTCGCCGCCTGGCTGGTCGCCTGGATCATCCGCACCGTCGCCCAGCAGATCAACGACTCCGGCAAGCTCGGCATCTGGAATCCGTTGGGCGAGTCGGAGTTCTGGTACGCGATCGTCGGCTTCCTGGCCGCTCTGTTCGCCGGAGCCCTCTGGTACGTGCTGCAGATGATCACGCCGACGCCGAACAGCTTCTACCGCTGGGTGGTGGGCCTGCTGGTGGCGGCCGCCGCGATCATCCCGCTGGTCGCCTCGCTGAGCTCGGAGGTCTCGCAGGGCATCGCCACCGCGATCATCCACCTGACGATCGGCCTGCCGGTACTCGCTCTCATCCCGCAGATGGGCGCGCAGAGCTCCAAGCGCCGGCGCCAGCACCACTGACCGCGCCGCGGCTACGCCGGCCGCAGATGCGTGACGTCGCCGGCCGCCGCCGTCACCGGGCCGTCCGGTCCATCGACCACGATGCGGCCCTGTTCGTCGACCGCTGACGCGGTCCCGATCACTTCGACGTCACCGGGCAGGATCAGTCGCACCGGCCGGCCCAGCGTCGCGCTGGCGGACCGGTAGTCGTCGGCGAGTCCGGGCAGATCGTCCTGCCAGCGGTCCAGCAGCCGGGACAACGCCGACAGATAGGCGACCACCACCGCGGTCGCGTCGACCGGCGTCCCCGCCACCGAACGCAGGCAGGCGGCCGTCGGGATGGCCGGCTCGGCGGCGGTCAGGTCGAGATTGAGCCCGGTGCCGATCACCGCGATCCCCCCGGGACCGGTGGGCCGGAACTCCGAGAGGATGCCGGACAGCTTCTTGCCCGCATCCGGGCCGTCGGCCACCAGGATGTCGTTGGGCCATTTGAGTTCCACCGCCGCACCGGCGACCCCGGCGACGGCCTCCCGCACCGCCAGGCCGGTCAGCAACGACAGCCAGCCCAGCGACGGGGCGTCCTCCGCCCGCACCGCGACGGCCGCCGACACCGCCAGCTGACCGTCCGGGGTCTGCCACACCCGGGCGTGGCGCCCGCGTCCGGCGGTCTGCCGGCCGGCGATACGGCCGGTGCCGTCGAGATCCTCGCCCGCCCCGGCCCGTGCCACGAGGTCCGCATTGGTCGAGCCCGTCTCGGACACCACCTCGATGCGGCGCCAGCGGGTACCCGCCAGAGCGGTGCGGACGGATGCGGCGTCGGGAAGGTTCGTCTCGGTCACGCCGACGACCCTACGTGTCGGTTGACGCGTCGCGCCGAGACCTCGATAGCATGAATGGTCATGAGCACTGCTGAGCGCGGCGACGGCGCCGCCCCCGACCTGAAGACCACCGCCGGCAAACTGGCGGATCTGCGCAACCGGCTCGCCGACGCGCAGCACCCGGTCGGACCCGGCGTCGCGGACACTCTGCACGAACAGGGCCGGCTGACCGCCCGGGAGCGGGTGCAGGAACTGCTCGACGAGGGCTCGTTCACCGAGGTGGATGCGCTCGCCAAGCACCGCAGCAACGAGTTCTCGATGCCCGGCAACAAGCCTTACGGCGACGGCGTGGTGGTCGGGTACGGCACCGTCGACGGCCGTGAGGTGTGCGTCTACAGCCAGGACGCCTCGGTCTACGACGGCGCGCTCGGCGAGGTCCACGGCGAGAAGATCCTCAAGACGATGGATCTGGCGGTCAAGACCGGACGCCCGCTCATCGGCATCGTCGACGGCTCCGGCGTCCGCGTCGAAGAGGGTGTGGTGGCGCTCGGCCTGGCCGGCGACATCTTCCAGCGCGCCGTCCGCGCGTCCGGCGTGATCCCGCAGATCTCCCTGGTGGTCGGCCCGACGACCGGTGCCGCCGCTTACGCCACCGCCCTGAGCGACTTCACCGTGATGGTGTCCGGCCCGGCCCAGCTGTACGTGATGGCGCCCGAGGTCATCACGACCGTCACCGGCGACGACGTCACCGCCGAGGAACTGGGTGGTGCACACGCCCAGGTGACCCGGTCCGGTGTCGCCCACCACATCGCCGACGACGAGAAGTCGGCGATCGGCTACATCAAGGAACTGCTGGGCTTTCTGCCGAGCAACAACCGCGCCGAGGCGCCGCGCGAGCCGGCCGCCCCGCGTGAGGGTTCCATCGAGGACGCGGTCACCGACACCGACCGCGAACTCGACGGCCTGGTCCCCGACTCCACGCACGAGCCGTACGACGTGCACGGCGTGATCGATCGTCTGCTCGACGACGAGTTCTTCGAGGTGCAGGCCGATCGGGCCGCGAACATCGTGATCGGCTTCGGCCGCATCGACGGCCGCAGCGTCGGGATCGTGGCCAACCAGCCGACCGTGGTCGCCGGCTGCCTGGACATCGACGCCGCCGAGAAGGCCGCCCGCTTCGTCCGCACCTGCGACGCCTTCAACATCCCGATCGTCACGCTGGTCGACGTGCCGGGGTTCCTGCCGGACACCGCCCAGGAGCACGGCGGGCTGCTGCGCCGCGGCGCCAAGCTCCTCTACGCGTACGGCGAGGCCACCGTCGGCAAGGTCACCGTGGTGATCGGCAAGGCGTTCGGTCCCGCCTACGACATCATGGGCTCCAAACATCTGGGTGCCGACGTCAACCTGGCCTGGCCGACCGCTCAGATCGCGGTCACCGATCCGGCCGCGGCCGCGAACGTCGTGTACCGCGGCAAGCTGGCCAAGGCCGCCGAGGAGGGCGAGGACGTGGATGCGCTCACCCTGCAGCTGCGGCAGCAGTACGAGGACGCGCTGGTCACCCCGTACGTGGCGGCCGAGCGCGGCTACATCGACGCGGTGATCCCGCCGAGTCACACCCGCGGTCAGGTCGCCAACGCGCTCGGCCTGCTCGAGCGCAAGTTCGTGCAGACCCCGCCCCGCAAGCACGGGAACATTCCGCTGTGAGCGCGCCGGAGCCCTTCGTCACGGTCGTCAAGGGAGACCCGACCGACGTCGAGACGGCGGCCATCATTCAGGTCTTCACCGCTGCCAAGGCCGCCCACACCGACACCGCGCCGCGCGATCTGTGGGGGCGGGCGACCGACCTGCACCGGCAGTCCTGGGGTCTGCCTACCGGCTACAACAACCGCGGTTGATGACCCGGGTCGTCCTGGGCTCCGCGTCGCCGGCACGCCGGCGCATCCTGACCGCCGCCGGTGTGGCACCGCTCGTCCTGGTCTCCGACGTCGACGAGGACGCACTGCTGGACCGCTTGACCGGAGCCGCGCCCGAGGACGTCGTGGTGACGCTGGCGCAGGCGAAGGCCGACGCCGTCCTCTCCCGGCTCCTGAGCGATCCGCAGTGGCGGGAGACCGCCGCCGACGCCCTCGTGCTCACCTGCGATTCGATGCTGCTGTTCGACGGGGCCCTCGCCGGCAAGCCGCACACCGCCGATGTCGCGATCGAGCGCTGGAAGCGGATGCGCGGCCGCAGCGGACATCTCCTCACCGGCCACACCGTCACCCGGCTCAGCGACGGCGCGGTCACCGGTGCCGCCACCGGCACGGTGTCCACCGAGATCCGTTTCTCCGACGTGTCCGACGCCGTGATCGAGGCGTACGCCGCCTCCGGAGAACCCCTCGAAGTGGCGGGCGCGTTCACCCTCGACGGTCTGGGCGGATGGCTGCTGGACGGCATCGACGGCGACCCGTCGTCGGTGATCGGCATCAGCCTGCCGCTGGTCCGTCGCCTCGCCGATCAGGTCGGCGTCTCGGTGACCGACCTGTGGCACGGCGGCGGAGCCGCCTGAGTCGACGGTCACGGGCCCTGCGGCCGTATGCTGTATCCGGTGGCCCGCATCCGGCGGCGTCGCGCCTGAGAACGGAGCAATTGTGGCAGTCGATGTCGATCCGAATCCGGCGTTCGCGTCGTACGCGCACCCGGAGCGCCTGGTCAGCAACGAATGGCTGTCCGCCCACCTCGGCGCGCCGGGTCTGAAGATCATCGAGTCCGACGAGGACGTGCTGCTGTACGACATCGGCCACATCCCGACCGCGCAGAAGATCGACTGGCATCTGCACCTGAACGACCCGGTGACCCGCGACTACATCGACGGCGAGCAGTTCGCCGAACTGATGCGCAGCAAGGGCATCGAACGCGACGACACCATCGTCGTCTACGGCGACAAGAACAACTGGTGGGCCGCCTACGCGATGTGGGTGTTCACCCTGTTCGGCCACCCCGATGTGCGTCTCCTCGACGGCGGCCGCACCGCCTGGATGGACGAGCAGCGCGAGACCTCGTTCGAGGTCCCCGACTATCCGCGCAGCGACTACCCGGTGGTCGAGCGCGACGACTCCACCATCCGCGCCTTCGCCGACGAGGTGCTGTCCGCTCTCGGCACCGAGCCGCTCGTCGACGTCCGGTCGCCCGAGGAGTACACCGGCGCACGCACCCACATGCCGGACTATCCGGAGGAGGGTGCCCTGCGCGGCGGCCACATCCCCACCGCGGTGTCCATTCCGTGGGCCAAGGCGGCCGCCCCCGACTCGCGTTTCCGCACCCGTGCAGAGCTCGACGAGATCTACTCGGGTCTGGACCCGCACACACCGACCATCGCGTACTGCCGGATCGGCGAGCGTTCGAGCCACACCTGGTTCGTCCTCACCTATCTGCTGGGCTTCGACGCCGTCCGCAACTACGACGGTTCGTGGACCGAGTGGGGCAACAAGGTGCGGGCACCCATCGCGGTCGGCGACGCGCCCGGCACCGTCGGCGCCTGACGCCGGGGAGTCAACAGCCCATGACTCTGACCCCGGCCCTGACCGAGATCGTCGACGACTTCGCCGCACTCGGCGACTCCGATCGCACCACCCTGCTGCTGGAGTTCGCCGACGAACTGCCCGACCTGCCCGAGCATCTGCAGACGGCGGCGATGGAACCGGTTCCCGAATGCCAGTCGCCGATCTTCCTGTCGGTGGACGCATCCGACCCGCAGCACGTGAAGCTCTACTTCAGTGCGCCCCGGGAGGCACCGACCACTCGCGGATTCGCGTCGATCCTGCATCAGGGACTCGACGGTGCGACCGCCGCCGAGATCGCGGCGGTGCCCGGCGACTTCGCGCACAGCCTGAACCTGGACTCGGTGGTGAGCCCGCTGCGGCTGCGCGGCATGGCCGGGATGCTCGCCCGGATCAAGCGTCAGGTCGCAGAGCAGACCGCCGCCTGAGATGGAGTTCGTCCAGATCCTCGACGCGCCGATCCGGCCCGGCGGCCTGGTGGAGTGGACCCCGTCGACGCCCGGCGGCTTCGGCGACTGGCACCGCGATCCCCGCGCCACCTCGCACAATCACGAGCATCATCTGCGGTCCGCACACGAGTACCGGGAGCGCACCAATCAGGCCGGCGGCCGGGAGGCCTGGCTGGGCGTGTCCGTCGAATTCGACGAGCCGTTCTCCGTGCCGGCCGTCCGCGCCATGCTGACCGCGTACATCAACCGGCACGAGGTGCTGCGCACCCACGTCGCCCTGTCGGGGTCCACGACCACCCGGTACACCGCCGATCCGGGCACCGTGCGCGTCACCATGCGGCGGATCGGCTGGTACACCGAGACCGATCTGCTGACCGAACAGATCGCCGGATCCCTGGACCGGGCGACCGCGCCGCTGCTGTGGCCGGCGTACCGTTTCGCCACGGTCTCCCGGCCGGGCGGCTTCACCCTGCTCTTCGCAGCCGACCATTCCCTGGTCGACGGCTATTCACTGGCGAACGCCCCGCACGAGTTCCGTGAGCTGTATCAGGCGGCGCGGGACCGCACCGCCGGACGTCTGCCGCGGACCGGCAGCTACATCGACTTCTCCGGGACCGAACGGGTCGCCGCCGATGAGGCCGGCGACGACCATCCCGCGGTCGCCGTCTGGCGCGGATTCCTGGACGGCGACACCGCCCTGCCCCGTTTCGAGGCGCTCCCGGAGCGTGATCGCCCCGAGACCCGGATTCCGCAGCGCTCCCACAACGATCTGCTGCTCGACGCCGACCGCACCGCCGCCTTCGAACGCGCCTGCGCCGGACACGGCGGTGCGACGGTGGTCGGCGGGCTTCTCGCGGCGGCCGCGATCGTCTACCGGGCGCAGACCGGCGCCGACCGGTTCGCCACCCTCATGCCCCGGCACACCCGCACCTCCGAACGCTTCCAGACCGCGCTCGGCTGGTTCGTCGGCCTGGCGCCGGTGGCCGTCGACGTCGCCGACGATCCCGGCTTCCCGGTCGCACTCGACCGCGCGATGGACTCCCTGGACTCGGCGCGGGCCGGGGCGTCCCTTCCCCTGCTGCGGCTCGCCGAGATCCTCGGCTTCGATCCGGCACCCCGATTCGTCGTGTCCTACATGGATCTGCGCCGCGTCCCCGGGAACGCCGCGTCGGCTGCTGCCGGGGATCTGGCGCTGCGCAGTCACGCCTACTCCGACGACGAGGTCTACGTCTGGGTCAACCGGACCGACGTGGGTCTTCTGCTGCACACGCGGTTCCCGGCCGACGACGCGGACGGTGCCGCCCTCGCGGCGTTCCTCACCGACTTCGCGGACCTACTCGCGAGTATCGCCGCCGGAGAGTAGACACCTTGAGGGGTGATCAGCCCCGCGTCGAATAGACTCGACGCCGTTGACCACGACGACGCCCGTCCCGCGGGCCACAGCCAGGAGTGTCAGTGCCGAAGCCGAAGATCGCCCAGAAGACCATCCAGAAGGTCCTCGTCGCCAACCGCGGTGAGATCGCTGTACGGGTCATCCGGGCCGCCCGGGACGCGGGCATCGCCAGCGTCGCCGTCTACGCCGAGCCCGACGCCGACGCCCTGTTCGTCGAACTCGCCGACGAGGCCTTCGCGCTGGGCGGTCAGACGTCCGCCGAGTCGTACCTGGTGTTCGACAAGATCCTCGATGCCGCTGCCCGGGCCGGCGCCGACGCCATCCACCCCGGCTACGGCTTCCTGTCCGAGAACGCCGACTTCGCCCAGGCCGTCCTGGACGCCGGGCTCACCTGGATCGGCCCCTCCCCGCAGTCCATCCGCGACCTCGGCGACAAGGTGACCGCGCGCCACATCGCCGAGAAGGCGAAGGCGCCGATGGCCGCCGGCACCCAGGATCCGGTGAAGGATGCCGACGAGGTGGTCGCGTTCGCCGAGCAGTACGGCGTCCCCGTCGCCATCAAGGCGGCGTTCGGCGGCGGCGGACGCGGCATGAAGGTGGCCCAGTCCATCGACGAGATCCCCGAACTCTTCGAATCCGCCACCCGTGAGGCCACCGCCGCCTTCGGGCGCGGCGAATGCTTCGTCGAGCAGTACCTGGACAAGGCCCGCCACGTGGAGGCCCAGGTGATCGCCGACCAGCACGGCAACGTCGTGGTCGCCGGCACCCGCGACTGTTCACTGCAGCGCCGCTTCCAGAAGCTGGTCGAGGAGGCGCCCGCGCCGTTCCTGACCGATGAGCAGCGTGCCCGCATCCACGCCTCCGCGAAGGCCATCTGCCGGGAGGCGAACTACTACGGCGCCGGCACCGTCGAATACCTGGTGCAGGGCGACACCGTGTCGTTCCTGGAGGTGAACACCCGCCTCCAGGTGGAGCATCCGGTCACCGAGGAGACCTCCGGCATCGATCTGGTGCGCCAGCAGTTCCGCATCGCCGAAGGCAAGGAACTCGAGTTCACCGACGATCCCGCTCCGCGCGGCCACTCGATCGAGTTCCGCATCAACGGCGAGGACGCCGGCCGCAACTTCCTGCCCGCCCCCGGCCCGGTCTCGGTGTACCGGGAGCCTGCCGGTCCCGGCGTGCGCGTCGACTCCGGTGTCCGTCAGGGCGACGTCATCGGCGGCCAGTTCGACTCGATGCTCGCCAAGCTGATCGTGACCGGCGAGGACCGGACGCAGGCGATCGAGCGGGCCCGTCGTGCTCTCGCCGAGTACAAGGTCGAGGGCCTGGCCACCGTCATTCCGTTCCATCGCGCCGTGCTCGACGATCCCGCGTTCGTCGGCGACGGCTCCTCCTTCGAGGTCTACACCAAGTGGATCGAGGACGACTGGGCGGGCACCGTCGCACCGTTCGAAGGTTCCGGTGACGGCGCAGACGACACCCTCCCTCGCCAGAACGTGGTCGTCGAGGTCGACGGCCGCCGTGTCGAGGTGTCGCTGCCCGGTGAGCTGAACCTGGCCGGCGGAACCGGTCCGGTGGTCCGCCGCAAGCCGGCCTCCCGCACCCGCAAGAAGGCCGCCGGCGCGGCCGCCTCGGGTGACGCCGTCGCCGCACCCATGCAGGGCACCGTCGTCAAGGTCGCCGTCGCCGACGGCGACACCGTGGCGGCCGGCGACCTGGTGGTGGTGCTGGAGGCCATGAAGATGGAGAACCCGGTCACCGCCCACAAGGACGGCACCGTCACCGGCCTGTCCGTCGAAGCCGGTGCCGCCGTCACCCAGGGCACCGTTCTCCTCGAGATCAAGTAGCCCGGGCGTGCCGCCGGCCGAGAGCCGCCGTCTGGAACCCGTCGAGGTGAACGCCGGCGCCTGGTATCTGCGCGGCCTGCGCGCCGACGATCGGCTGTCCGACGTCGCCGCGCTGACCGATCTGGGTGCCGCCGACCCCGCAGGGTATGTGGCCGGCACCGAGGACGGCTGGCGGGCCGGCGATCGTTGTGTGTGGGCCGTCTGCGAACCGACCACCGGGGAACTCCTGGCCGTCGTCGGTGTCCGCGCGCCCGCCGGCTCCGCAAGCCGGATGACCGGCCGCGCCCGGTC
The DNA here is from genome assembly GCF_047600565.1 of Gordonia sp. (in: high G+C Gram-positive bacteria). Lineage (GTDB taxonomy): Bacteria > Actinomycetota > Actinomycetes > Mycobacteriales > Mycobacteriaceae > Gordonia. The sequence continues at coordinate 344,664 of NZ_JASGKN010000001.1, read as the reverse complement.
CGGCGGCACCGAGGCACTCGCTGCGGCCGTCGGACCGGTACGCCGTTTCGCCCGCGAAGCCCTGGACTGGGACGTCGACGACCGTCTCGACGACCGCTGGCCCTAGACGCCGGCCTCGACGCCGGCCACCCGAAACCGGACTTTTCGGCCGGCTCCGGACAGTTGTCTGAGTCACTTCGCGAAGGTTACGGGAGAGTAGGCGTTTCGGGTCGCGGCGGACATCCCTAGGATGGAGAGGATGTCCCGGATCCGGTACCCGCCGGATCCGGCCCCGTGCCGCCGTGTGCATCGACCGTTCAGCCCGGACGGTGGACCCGGCACGAAGCTTGAGACCGCCGCCGCGGCACCGACGCCGCGGCACGACGCAGAGAGGGCGTACGTGTTCCGCCGTATCGCGATTGTCAACCGGGGTGAGGCCGCCATGCGCCTCATCAACGCCGTTCGAGATCTGAACGCGGAGACCGGCGACTCGGTGCAGACCATCGCTCTGCACACCGACGTGGACCGCAACGCCACCTTCGTCCGCGAAGCCGACATCACCTACGACCTCGGCCCCGCCGCCGAGCGCCCGTACCTCAACTACGACCTCCTCGAGAAGGCCCTCACCGAGACCGGCGCCGACGCGGCGTGGGTCGGCTGGGGCTTCGTCGCCGAGGACCCTGTGTTCGCCGAGGTGTGCGAGAAGATCGGCGTCACCTTCATCGGCCCGTCCCCCGAGGCCATGCGCCAGCTGGGCGACAAGATCGGCGCCAAGCTGATCGCCGAAGAGGTCGGCGTCCCCGTCGCACCGTGGAGCGGCGGCGAAGTCGAGACCCAGGAGCAGGCCGTCGCGGCCGCCGAGAAGATCGGCTACCCGCTGATGCTCAAGGCCACCGCCGGCGGCGGTGGACGCGGTATCCGACGCGTCGACAACGAAGCCGATCTGGTGGACGCCTATCAGCGCACCCGCGACGAGGCCGAGCGCGCCTTCGGCAGCGGCATCGTCTTCCTCGAACGCCTGGTGACCGGTGCCCGCCACGTCGAGGTCCAGGTGATCTCCGACGGCGAGACCGCATGGGCCCTGGGTGTGCGCGACTGCTCGGTGCAGCGCCGCAACCAGAAGGTCATCGAGGAGTCCGCCTCCCCCGTGCTCTCCCCCGAGCAGGTCGCCGAGGTCAAGGCCGCCGCCGAGCGACTGGCCGTCAAGGTCGGCTATCAGGGCGCGGCGACCGTCGAGTTCCTGTACCACCCGGGCGAGAAGCTGTTCGCCTTCCTCGAGGTCAACACCCGGCTGCAGGTGGAGCACCCGATCACCGAGGCCACCACCGACACCGACCTGGTGCGCGCCCAGATCCATGTCGCGGGTGGCGGCAAGCTGGAGGGCGAGCGTCCCGCCGAACGCGGCCACGCCGTCGAGGCCCGCCTCAACGCCGAGGATCCCGATCGGGACTTCGCGCCGTCGCCCGGCCACATCGCCCGCCTCGAACTGCCGACCGGCCCGGGTATCCGTGTCGACACCGGCGTCAGCGAGGGCGACACGATCCCCGCCGACTTCGACTCGATGATCGCCAAGATCATCGCCTACGGCAGCACCCGCGAAGAGGCGCTCGGCCGGCTGCGCCGCGCCATGTCCCGGACCAGCGTGGTCATCGAGGGCGGCGCCACCAACAGCAGCTTCATCATCGATCTGCTCAACCAGCCCGAGGTGATCGACGGCAGCGCCGACACCGGCTGGATCGACCGCGTCCGTGAAGAAGGCCGTCTGGTCTCCACGAAGAACTCCTCCATCGCGCTGGCCGCCGCCGCCATCGACGCCTATCTGGAAGAGGAGGAGGCCGAGCTCAATCACCTCCTGTCCACCGCCCGCGGCGGACGCCCTCAGGTGCGTCACGAGAGCGGCCGGCCGATCGACTTCAAGCTGCGCGGTGTGTCGTACCGGGTGCGGGTCGCCCGGATCGGCGCCCACACCTTCCGCGTCGTCATCGAGGCCGGCGACGCCTCGCAGACCGCCGACGTCGAACTCGAGCGCTACGACCAGTACGCCGGTCGTCTCACCGTCAACGGTGAGCGTTACCGCCTGCTGACCGACACCCACGGCCCCACCCACCTCGTCGAGGTCGACGGCATCACGCACCGCGTCAGCCGCGACGAGGGCGGCGTCGTGCGCTCCCCCGCACCCGCCCTGGTGATCGCCACTCCGCTGGAGGTCGGCGCCGAGGTGGAGGCCGGCGACCCGGTGCTGGTCCTGGAGAGCATGAAGATGGAGACGGTGCTGCGCGCACCGTTCAAGGCCCGACTCAAGGAGTGCGTCGTCAGCGTCGGCGCCCAGGTCGAGACCGGTGCGCCGCTGCTGCGCCTCGAGCCGCTGGCCGACGACGCCGACGAGGCGGCCGGCGACGATGCCGCCGATGCCGTGCTCGATCTGCCCGAGTCCACCGAGGAACTGACCGTCCACGATCAGGCCGAACGGTACCGCGACGAGCTGCGCAGCCGGATCCTCGGTTTCGACGTCGACCCCGACGACGAGCGCGATCTGCTGTCCGAGTACTCCGATGCCCGTCAGGCCGAGGAGGACGCCGGTGACCGTCCGATCGCCGAGGAGGTCGAGCTGATCGACGTCTTCACCGATCTGGCCGAGCTCGCTCGCCGCCGGCCCGGCGACGACGACGACGTCGATGAGCGCGTGCACAGCGCCCGCGAATACCTGCACACCTACCTGCAGAGCCTGGACGTCGAGGCCGCCGCCCTGCCCGAGCAGTTCCGCAACAAGCTGTCCGCGGCCCTCGCGGACTACGGGGTGACCGACCTCGAACGCACCGACGAGCTCGAATCGGCGGTGTTCCGGATCTTCCTGGCACTGCAGCGTCTGGACACCACCGCCTCGGCCGTCTCGCTGCTGCTGCGCCGCTGGCTCAAGGAGCCGACCCCCGACCCGGAGATCCGCGATCGGGTGGGCCACAGCCTGGAACGTCTCGTCACCGCCTCCCAGGCCCGCTTCCCCGCGGTCGCCGATCTGGGCCGCGGCGTGCTGTACCACTGGTTCGGTCTGCCCGAGCTGCAGGCGAGCCGCGAAAAGCTGTACGACCAGGTGAACGCTCACCTGGAGTACCTGGACGCCCACCCGGACGCCGAGGACAGCGCCGACCGCATCCAGCAGATGGTGCGCGGCACCGAGCCGCTGGTGCGCGTCCTCAGCCAGCGCCTGACCGACGACTCGCTCGACAACACCGTGATGCTGGAGGTCCTGACCCGCCGCTACTACGGCAACAAGGGTCTGGAGCACATCACCGTGCACCGCGCCGGCGGCTGCACGTTCGTCACCGCCACCCGCGGCCACTCGCGGGTCGTGTCGGTGGCCACCAGCTTCGACAAGCTCGACACCGCGCTGGTCGGGCTGGCAGAACTGGCCGACGGTTCGGGATCGATCGACGCCGACCTGTACCTCCGCTGGGACGAACAGCCCGAGGATCTCGACGAGATGGCCGAGAAGCTGCACGAGGTGGTGAGCGGCCGCGCGCTGCCCGCCCAGGTCCACCGCGTCACCTTCACCGTCGCCGGCGCCGGCAACGACGCCATCCACCACCACGTCACCTTCCGCCCGTCCTCGACGGGTCTGGAGGAGGATCGCCTGATCCGCGGCCTGCACCCGTTCATCGCGCAGCGCATGCAGTTCGAGCGGCTCCGCAAGTTCGACGTCCAGCGACTGCCGTCGTCCGACGACGAAGAGGTGTACCTGTACCGCGCCGTCGCCAAGGCCAATCCGGCCGACGACCGCCTCATCGCGTTCGCTCAGGTCCGCGACCTGACCGCGGTGATGGAGAAGGACGGCCGTCTGCTGTCGCTGCCGACCGCCGAGCGCACCCTCGAGGCGTGCGTCGACTCGATCCGCCGCGTTCACGCCCGTCGCCCGCGCAACAAGCGTCTCGACACCAACCGCATCGTCATGTACATCTGGCCGACGCTGGACGTCACCGACAAGCAGCTGGCGAGCGTCGTGGGCCACACCCTCGGCACCGCGCTCACCGAGGGCGCCGGTCTCGAGCAGATCCTGCTCATCGCCCGCCAGCGGGATCAGAAGAGCGGCGAGCTCCGCAAGGTGGCCGTCAAGATCACCTTCGACGCCGCCGGCCGGTCGCAGATCAGCGTCGGCGAGCCCAGCGACACCCCGCTGGAGCCGGTCGACGAGTACCGCCAGAAGGTGCTGCGCGCCAGCAGCCGCGGCAACGTGTACCCGTACGAGCTGGTGGACCTGCTCGGCGAGTTCACCGAATACGACCTGAACGCGAAGAACGAGCTCGTCGCCGTCGAGCGTCCGAAGGGTGAGAACACCGCGGCCGTCGTGATCGGCGTCGTGACCACCACGACCGACAAGTATCCGGAGGGTGTCACCCGCGTGGTGATGCTCGGTGACCCGACCAAGTCTTTGGGTGCGCTCACCGAACCGGAGTGCCGCCGCTACATCGCCGCGCTCGATCTGGCCGAGAAGATGGGTGTGCCGGTCGAGTGGTACGCACTGTCGTCCGGTGCCGCCGTCGAGATGGATTCGGGCACCGAGAACCTCGACTGGGTGGCCGCCGCGCTGCGCCGCATCGTCGAGTTCACCCAGGACGGCCACGAGATCAACATCGTCGTCACCGGCATCAACGTCGGCGGCCAGGCGTACTGGAACGCCGAGGCCACCATGCTGATGCACACCAAGGGCATTCTGGTGATGACGCCGGATTCGGCGATGGTGCTGACCGGCAAGCAGGCTCTGGACTTCTCCGGCGGCGTGTCCGCCGAGGACAACTACGGCATCGGCGGCTACGACCGGGTCATGGGACCCAACGGTCAGGCCCAGTACTGGGCGCCGGATCTGCCGGCGGCCCGCGACATCCTGATGAACCACTACGAGCACTCGTATGTGGTGCCCGGCGAGGCGGGTCCGCGCACCGGCGAGACGAAGGATCCGTCCGACCGCGACATCTCGAGCTTCCCGCACAACGTGGAGGGCAGCGATTTCGCGACGGTCGGCGAGATCTTCTCGGCCGAGAAGAACCCGGACCGCAAGAAGCCGTTCGACATCCGTTCGGTGATGCGCGCCGTCTCCGACCAGGACCATCCGGTGCTGGAGCGGTGGGCAGGCATGGCCGACGCCGAGACGGCCGTGGTGCAGGACGTCCATATGGGCGGTCACCCGGTGTGCCTGATCGGCATCGAATCGCAGCCGGTCCCGCGTCACGGTTTCGTTCCGGCCGACGGACCGGACACGTTCAGCGCCGGCACCCTGTTCCCGCTGTCGTCGAAGAAGGCGGCCCGGGCCATCAATGCGGCCAGCGGCAACCGCCCGGTGGTGGTGCTGGCGAACCTGTCCGGCTTCGACGGCTCCCCCGAGTCCATGCGCAAGCTGCAGCTCGAGTACGGCGCCGAGATCGGCCGGGCCATCGTCAACTTCGACGGTCCGATCGTGTTCTGCGTGATCTCCCGCTACCACGGCGGCGCGTTCGTGGTCTTCTCGAAGACCCTGAACGAGAACATGACGATCCTGGCACTGGAGGGCTCGTACGCCTCGGTGCTCGGTGGCGCACCGGCCGCCGCGGTGGTCTTCGCCAGCGAGGTCCGCATGCGTACCGCCGCCGACGATCGCGTCCAGGAGCTGCAGTCGCGGCTGACGCAGGCGACCGGCACCGACCGCGCCTCGCTGAGCGCCGAACTCGACGAGGTCCGCGACTCGGTCCGGCAGGAGAAGCTCTCCGAGCTGGCCGCCGAGTTCGACGCCGTCCACGACATCGAGCGCGCCGTCCGCGTCGGCTCGGTGGATGCGGTGATCGCCCCGTCGCAGTTGCGTCCGAGCATCATCAAGGTCATCGCCGACACCAAGGACTGATCGGCGGGTTTCTCCGCCGCGGCGCGGAGAGGCCGCTGACCTGGCCGGAATTAAATTCACGACGCGGGGCCGTTGTGACTGGGGTCCGGGGTCTGCTCTAGACTCGACCCCAGCGATCGGTTCGCCGGACGCGCGTCACCAAGGAGCCCCTTGACCGCGATCGGCGTCGTTCCGCCCACCGTTTCGGCGGATCGGGGCTGCCCGTCGCAGCCGGATGCACCCGCATCCGGTCAAGCACCGTCTCGTGGGACGGATGATGTCGTGAGCGCATTCTCATTTCGGGGCTCCGCATCTCCTCTCCCCTGCGCGGCGGTGAACAACACCATGTAAAGCAGGAGAAAACACCAGCGATGAGTTTCACCACCACGGTGCCGGGCACCGCGCGCATCGGCGCGAACCGGGAACTGAAGAAGGCCGTCGAGGGCTACTGGGCCGGCACCGTCAGCGCCGATGAGCTCAAGTCCGTCGCCGCCGATCTGCGCAGCAAGAGCTGGGCCGAGCTGAAGGCCGCCGGCTTCGATTCGATTCCGGTCAACACCTTCTCGTACTACGACCAGGTGCTCGACACCGCCGCCATGCTGGGTGCGCTCCCGCCCCGCGTCGCCGGCATCAGCGACCCGCTGGACCGTTACTTCGCCGCTGCCCGCGGTGGCGACGGTGTGACCCCGCTCGAAATGACCAAGTGGTTCGACTGCAACTACCACTACCTGGTCCCGGAGATCGCCCCGGACACCACCTTCTCGCTCAACACCGACAAGATCCTCGGCGAGCTCGCCGAGGCCACCGAGCAGGGCGTTCCGGCCCGCCCCGTCGTCATCGGCCCGATCACCTTCCTCGGTCTGTCGAAGGGCGTGCCGGCCGATCTGGCCGCCGTCGACCTGACCGATCCGCTCAAGGAGGGCCAGGCGCCGGACCCGCTGACCCGCATCGACGAGCTGCTACCGCTGTACACCGAGCTCCTCGGCACTCTCGCCGACCAGGGCGTCGAGTGGGTGCAGATCGATGAGCCGATCCTGGTGACCGACGCACACGACGGCCTGCCGGAGCTGGCCGAGCGCGTCTACACCGCCCTGTCGGGTGCCGAAAAGCGCCCCAAGATCCTGGTGCAGACCTACTTCGGCGACGCCCGCGACGGTCTGGCCGCACTGGCCCGCACCGGCATCGAGGGTGTCGGCGCCGACCTGGTGTACGGCACCGTCGATTCGGTGGCCGCCGCGAACCTGGGCGACAAGCTGCTGGTCGCCGGCGTGGTCGACGGCCGCAACGTGTGGCGCACCGACCTGGATGCCGCCCTGGAGACCCTGACCGGTCTGCAGGACAAGGCCGGCTCGATCGCCGTGTCCACGTCGTGCTCCACCCTGCACGTGCCGTACAGCCTGGAGCCGGAGACCGAGCTGGACGACGTCCTGCGCGGCTGGCTGGCGTTCGCCTCGGAGAAGTTCGTCGAGGTCGCCGCCCTGTCCGGTGCGCTCACGAACGGCCGCGACTCGCAGGCGCAGGCCTTCGACGCCGCCAAGGCCGCTCTGGCCACCCGGGAGACCGATCCCCGCGTGAAGGTCGACGCCGTCCGGACGCGTCTCGCCGCGCTGAGCGACGACGACGCCACCCGCACCGATTCGGCCGAGCGCCGCACCAAGCAGCAGGCCGCCCTGAACCTGCCGGAGCTGCCGACCACCACGATCGGTTCGTTCCCGCAGACCGGCGACATCCGCAAGGCCCGCCAGGAACTGAAGAACGGCACCATCGACGCCGACACCTACCGTCAGCGCATGGAGGCCGAGATCAAGGCCGTCATCGACCTGCAGGAGCAGCTCGGTCTGGACGTTCTGGTGCACGGCGAGCCCGAGCGCAACGACATGGTCCAGTACTTCTCGGAGCAGATGGACGGCTTCTTCTCGACGCAGAACGGCTGGGTCCAGTCGTACGGTTCGCGCTGTGTGCGCCCGCCGCTGCTGTACGGCGACGTCGCCCGCCCGAACCCGATGACGGTCGGCTGGATCACGCACGCCCAGTCGCTGACCAGCAAGCCGGTCAAGGGCATGCTGACCGGTCCGGTCACCATCCTGGCCTGGTCGTTCGTCCGCGACGACCAGCCGCTGAAGGACACCTCCGACCAGATCGCCCTGGCGATCCGCGACGAGACCGTCGATCTGGAGCGTGCCGGCGTCGGCATCATCCAGGTGGACGAGCCGGCGCTGCGCGAGCTGCTTCCGCTCAAGAAGGCCGATCGTGACGACTACCTGAAGTGGGCCGTGAACTCGTTCCGCCTGTCCACCGCCGGTGTCACCGACGAGACGCAGATCCACACCCACCTCTGCTACTCGGAGTTCGGCGACGTGATCGGTGCGATCGCGGATCTGGACGCCGACGTCACCTCGATCGAGGCGGCCCGCTCGCACATGGAGGTCCTCGACGACCTGAACGCGATCGGCTTCCGCAACGAGGTCGGCCCGGGTGTCTACGACATCCACTCGCCGCGCGTCCCGGGTGCCGACGAGATGACCACGCTGCTGCGTGAGGCTCTCGAGGCCGTTCCGGCCGAGCGTCTGTGGGTGAACCCGGACTGCGGTCTGAAGACCCGCACCACCGAGCAGGTCACCGCGGCTCTCGCCGCGATGGTCGAGGCGGCCAAGGCCGTTCGCGCCTGATGTTCTGATCGGCGATCAGCCGAGCGATCGGCCCTGGACTCTCCCCGAGTCCGGGGCCGTTTCGCGTTCGAGCGCACGCCGATCAACGGCGACACCGCAGGTTCAGGCGGTGTGGCCGAGGCGGGCTTGGTCGTCGTTCGGCGGTGCGTGCGCGTCGTTGTCGGCGTGGGGCACCAGATGGTGGGTCGGGTTGAGTTTCCAGGGCTTGCCTGGACGGTTGACTCGCCAGAGCATGCGTCCGGCGTCGCGGCCTCGGCGTTCGATCGCGGTCTCCCATTGACCCTTCTGGTCGCCGACGGCCCGATTGTGGCGTGCGCACACTGCGCCGAGTTCGTCGATGTCGGTGCGGCCGCCTTTGGCCCAGTCGGTGTTGTGGTGGGCCTGCGTGCGGGAGAACGGTGCATCGCAGGCCGGGTGCGTGCAGCCCCGGTCGCGGCCGAAGAGCGCCAGTCGCTGCGCCTTGTTCGCCAGCCGCTTCCCGCGTCCGAGGTAGAGGATCTCGTGCGTGTGGTGCCGGAACACTTCCAGGTGCGGGGTGGTGCCGGCGGCCAGCTCGATGAGGTCGCTGATCGGGACCAGGGTGCCGGTCCCGGTGAGTCCGATCCCGGCATGGGTGGCGAGTTCGGCATCGCTGATGGTGATGACCAGGTGCCCGGCCAGGCTTGCGGTGGTGGTGTCGGCGGCCAGTCCTGCGTCCAGGAATGCGGCGAGGGCGTCGTGATTGCGTTGATCGGAACCGCGGAGGTCCCGTTCTCGCGCTGCGGCCAACTTCTCGGGATCGATGGTCGATGCGTGGATCGAACCGCGCGGCGAGTCCGGATCGTCGGGCACGTTCATTCCCGGCGCGGCCCACCCGTCGAGCATCAGCTCGAGTCTGGCGCGCAGGGCGGGTGTGAGGTCGCCGACGAGCCGGGACATCAGCTGGCGGTCCTGCCCGCCGAGGGTCAGGCTGCGGCGTCGTGCCCGGTCTTTGTCGTCGGACAGTGAACCGTCGGGGTCGAGGTGGGCGAGGATCCGGTTCGCCGCCTGCGCGAGTGTGTTCGGCGGGAGTGTCGCGGCGAACTCGACGAGGTCGGCCTCGACCTGCTGCCGCACGTCGGCGTCGAATCGTCCGGGCAGGCGTTGCATCGTCTCGGTGATCACGGTGAGGTGGCCGTGCCCGATCGTCCCGGCGGCCAGAGCCGTCGCGGTGGCGGGCAGTCTCGGGTCGAGGCGCTCGCCGGTCACCGAGGACAGGTTCGACAGGTGATAGGCGTGCGACTCGCGCCGCTTGGCTTCGCCCGGACCCAGCCGCTGACCCATCGCGAAATAGGTTCTGGCGCTCAGGTACCCGGATACGCGATCCACACCCCGGTCGGAGACCTCCGTGAACTGTGCAGCCGAAACATAATCCAGGCGGCGCCGCACCCGCTCGGTGGCTTCGACGATCCGATCCACCTCCTCCACCGTGCACGAGGCCATCCGGCCGGAGGTGGCGGCCATCTTCTCGGCTACCGCATCCATGAGCTCAGCGAGCTCCACCGGCGAGTCGGGCAAGGCCGTGCCGGCGACGTCGACGATGGTCGTCGTCATCCCGATCACCCCCTGTGACCTGCCGTTTCCATTGACAACAATGTATCTCGGGGGTACGACAAAACGGCTTCGCCGAGCAGACGTGGCCGACGCGCCCTACTTCCAGGCGAACAGCGGCTGCTCCAACTCGTTCACCCGGGTGGCGCGGCCGCGAACCACGACCTCACCGAACTGGTGGATGACGGCGGCCGTGGGCGCGTGCACCCAGCGTCCGATGATCGGTAGCCGGATCACCGGGCGGGGCGACTCGTCGATGGTGTCGAACTCGGGCTGCGCGGCCGTCTCGGCGAGGGACACGAAATGCAGCTCGGCCACCTCGTCCGGTCTCCCCCGGATCCAGCCGCCCGCCGGGAAGCGCGAACTGACCGGGATGACTGCGCAGCGTCGGCGGCCGTCGCGCCACCCAGATGCCCCGGCCACCCGGGCCGGGCACCACGGTGATCGCGACCGCCGCCCGGCGCAACCCGTCGCCGGGCAACTCCAGTCGCCGCCACGCCGTCACACGCCGCAGAGCGAGGTCCCGATCGAGCTCCATGCCTCCGGTCTACTCCAGAACCACCAGCAGGTCACCCGGTTGCACTTCGGTGGTGCCGGAGACGACCACACGCTGCACCCGTCCACCGGATGTCGCGGTCACCGTCGCCTCCATCTTCATCGCCTCGATGGTGCCGATCGGGTCGCCGGCGGCGACGGTGTCGCCGGGCGCCACGGTCACCGTCACCACACCGGCGAACGGCGCCGCCACGTGATGTGGATTGTCCCGGTCGGCGCGTTCCCGCGTCTGGACCGACACCTCCGCGGTGCGGTCGCGGACGAACACCGGCCGCAGCTCCCCGTTGAGGGTGCACATCACGGTGCGGATGCCCGCCGGGTCCGGTTCGCTGATCGCCTCCAGTGTGATGAGCAGATCCACACCGTCCCGCAGATGCACACGATGTTCCAGGCCCTGCTGCAGTCCGTAGAAGAACTGGTTGCCGGCGAGATGTGAGGTGTCGCCGAACTCGGCGACGTGCGCCAGATACTCGTCGGTGGGCCCTGGGAACAGCAGCCGGTTGAGCGTCGCCTGCCGGTCCGGTCCGGGCCGGTCCAGCGCCGTCTCGTCGGAGGCGCTCAGCTCCTCCTCCTTCGACGACGCCGAACGGCCCGCCAGAATCTGCTCGCGCAACGGCTCCGGCCATCCGCCGGCCGGCTGCCCCAGCTCGCCGGACAGGAAGCCGATCACCGAATCCGGGATGTCGTACGCCGACGGGTCGGCGGCGAACTCCTCGGCGGTGATGTCCTGGGCGACGAACGCCAGCGCCAGGTCGCCGACGACCTTCGACGACGGCGTCACCTTGACCGGGCGGCCCAGGAGCCTGTTCGCCGCCGCATACGCGGTCTCGACCGCCTCGAAACGGTCGCCGACGCCGATCGAGATGGCCTGCTGACGCAGATTCGACAACTGTCCGCCCGGGATCTCATGGTCGTAGACGCGGCCGGTCGGTGCCGGGATCCCCGACTCGAACGGCCGGTACATCCGCCGCAGCGCCTCCCAGAACGGCTCGATCGACGTCGCCGCGTGCAGGTCGATACCGGTGTCGTAGTCGGTGTGTGCGGCAGCCGCCACGATCGCCGACAGCGACGGCTGGCTGGTGGTGCCCGCCAGGGCCGCACTCGCGCCGTCGACGGCGTCGGCACCCGCCTCCCACGCGGCCAGATAGGTGGCCAGCTGGCCGCCCGGCGTGTCGTGCGTGTGCACGTGGATCGGCAGGTCGAACTCCGAACGGAGCGCCCCGACCAGGGTGCGGGCGGCCGCCGGCCGCAACAGGCCGGCCATGTCCTTGATCGCCAGAACGTGCGCCCCGGCTGTGACGATGTCCTCGGCGAGCCGCAGGTAGTAGTCCAGGGTGTACAGGTCCTCGGCCGGATCGGCGAGATCACCGGTGTAGCTCAACGCCACCTCGGCGACGGCCGTACCGGTCTCGCGAACCGCATCGATGGCCGGCCGCATGGCCTCGACGCTGTTGAGGGCGTCGAAGATCCGGAAGATGTCCACGCCGGTGCGCGCGGCCTCGTCGACGAACGCGGTGGTCACCTTCGTCGGGTACGGCGTGTAGCCGACGGTGTTCTTACCGCGCAGCAGCATCTGCAGACAGATGTTGGGCACCGCTTCACGCAGCCGGGCGAGCCGGTCCCACGGATCCTCCTTGAGGAACCGCAGAGCGACGTCGTAGGTGGCCCCGCCCCAGCATTCGAGGGACAGGAGCTCCGGCGTCAGGGCGGCGACATAGGGTGCGACCGCGGTCAGCCCACTCGTCCGCACGCGGGTGGCCAGCAGCGACTGATGGGCGTCACGGAACGTGGTGTCGGTGACCGCGAGCGCCTTCTGCTCGCGCAGCGCCGCCGCGAACCCCTCCGGGCCCAGCTCGTCGAGCCGCTGCTTGGAGCCGGCCGGCGGATGCGCGAGCAGATCGTCGGCGACGTCCGGCAGCTTCGTGCGCGGATGGACCGGGGTCGGCAGCGGACCGTTCGGCTGGTTGACGGTGACGTCGGCCAGGTAGTTGAGCAGTCGCGAGCCGCGCTCGGAGGAGTGCACCGCATCGAGCAGATACGGCCGCTCGTCGATGAACGAGGTCGTGATGTGCCCGGCCTGGAAATCCGGATCGGCCATCACCGCACGCAGGAAGTCGATGTTGGTGCGCACCCCGCGGATCTTGAACTCCGCGAGCGCACGGCGCGCCCGGGTCACCGCGGTCGGGAAGTCCCGTCCCCGGCAGGTCAGCTTCACCAGCATGGAGTCGAAGTGACCGGTCACCTCGCTGCCCAGCGCCGCCGCACCGTCCAGCCGGACACCGCTGCCGCCCGGGGCGCGGTAGACGTTGATCCGGCCGGTGTCCGGACGGAATCCGTCGGAGGGATCCTCGGTGGTGATACGGCACTGCAGGGCCGCCCCGTGGAGTTCGATCGCCTCCTGCGACAGCCCCAGATCCGCGAGACTCTCCCCCGCCGCGATCCGCATCTGGGCGGCCACGAGATCGACGTCCGTCACCTCTTCGGTGACGGTGTGCTCCACCTGGATCCGCGGGTTCATCTCGATGAAGAAGTGCTCACCCCGCGCGTCGACCAGGAACTCGACGGTGCCGGCACAGGTGTACCCGATCTGCCGGGCGAAACTGACGGCGTCCGCACGAGATGCGGTCGCGCAGTGCCGGATCGAGGTCGGGCGCCGGCGCGATCTCCACCACCTTCTGGTGGCGGCGCTGCAGACTGCAGTCACGCTCATAGAGGTGGATCACCTCGCCGGAGCCGTCGGCCAGGATCTGGACCTCGATGTGCCGGGGATCGACGACGGCCTGTTCCAGGAAGACCGTCGGATTGCCGAACGCCGACTCGGCCTCACGGGACGCGGCCGCGATCGCGTCGGCGAGCTGCTCGCGCTGCGCCACCCGGCGCATGCCGCGTCCGCCGCCGCCGGCGACCGCCTTCACGAAGATCGGGAAGGTCATGTCCTTCGCCGCCGCCAGCAACTCGTCGACGTCCGACGACGGCTCGCTGCCGGCCAGAACGGGCAGACCGGCGGCCCGGGCCGCCGCGACCGCCTGCTGCTTGTCACCGGTCAGTTCGAGCACCCGGCTGCTCGGCCCGATGAACGTGATGCCGGCCTCCTCACAGGCGGCGGCCAGCGCCGGATTCTCCGAAGCGAACCCGTAGCCGGGATAGATCGCGTCGGCGCCGCTGCGCCGGGCGGCGCCCAGCAACTCGTCGACCGACAGGTACGCCTGCACCGGATGGCCGGGCTCGCCGATCTCGTAGGCCTCGTCGGCCTTGCTGCGGTGCACGCAGTTGCGGTCTTCGATCGGATAGACCGCGACCGTCGACGCGCCGAGCTCATACGCCGCGCGAAAGGCACGGACCGCGATCTCGCCGCGATTCGCCACCAGGACTTTGCTGAACATGCGGACCTCCCCGGGGTGTCCAGAGGTACGACTGCGCCGACGGGCGGACCGGGATCGTCCGGACGCCCGCCGGCGCAGCAGTGGTTGGGTATTCAGTTGTGGATGCCGCGCGAAGCGGCCCTGGCCCGATCAGTTCTTCGGGACCTCGCGCTGCGGAACGCCGTTGTAGGCGGACAGCGGACGGATCAGCGCATTCGACTCGGTCTGCTCGACGATGTGCGCGGTCCAGCCGGTGATCCGGCTCATCACGAACATCGGGGTGAACATCGGGATGTCGAAGCCCATCAGGTAGTACGCCGGGCCGGTCGGGAAGTCGAGGTTCGGCTTGATCCCGGTCCGCTCGTCCATGGCGGCGGCCAGCTCGTCGTACATGGTCAGCCACTTGTCGTCGCCGACGTGCTCGGACACGTTCTTGAACGCCTCGTGCATGGTCGGGACGCGCGAGTCGCCGTTCTTGTAGACGCGGTGACCGAAACCCATCACCTTGTCCTTGGCGTCGAGCTTGGCGTTCAGCCAGTCCCGGGCCTTGGCGGGGTCGCCGATCTCCAGCATGTCGTGCATGACGGCCTCGTTGGCGCCGCCGTGCAGCGCACCCTTGAGGGCGCCGATGCCGGCGGTGACCGCGCTGTAGATGTCCGACGTGGTCGAGGTGACCACGCGCGACGCGAACGTCGACGCGTTGAAGCTGTGCTCCGCGTACAGGATCATCGACACGTTGAACGCCTTGACCAGGACCGGATCCGGAACGGAGCCGAAGCACATGTTCAGGAAGTTCTCCGAGTAGTCCAGGTCCTTGCTGGGTGCGATCGGCTCCTCGCCGCGGCGGCGACGGAAGTCGGCGGCGACGATGGTCGGCAGAACGGCCAGCATCTTCAGACCCTTGGCCAGGTTGGCCTCGGTGCTGCGATCCTCCTCCGTCGGGTCGGTGCTGCCCAGGAAGCTGATCATGGTGCGGCAGGTGTCCATCGGGTGACAGTCGGCCGGAATCTGCGCGAGGACGGCCTTCGCCGCATCGCTCAGTTCACGGTTGGCCCGCTCGGCATCGGTGAACTTCGTCAGCTGGTCCGCGGTCGGCAGCTCGCCGTACCAGAGCAGGTAGGCCACCTCCTCGAACGACTTGCTGGCCGACAGGTCCTGCACCGCGTAGCCGCGGTAGGTCAGGCTGTTGGTCTCCGGAACCACCTTCGAGACCGCGGTGTAGTCGACGACCACACCGGCCAGGCCCTTGTAGATCTTCTGTTCCTCGGTCATGACTGCTCTCCCGGTCGGCTGTAGGTGAAGATGGACGAATCGAAATCGTTGTAGTCGGCGTACTGCAGGAACTCGTACAGCCGCGCACGGTGCTGCATCTTGTCGAGCAGGTTCGCCTGGGTGCCTTCGGCCGCGATCTGTGCCAGACCGGACTCGACGGCGCCCATCGCCAGCCGCAGCGTGGTCACCGGGTAGATGACGACGTTGTAGCCGATCGACTTCAGCTGATCGGTGGTGAGCAGCTCGGACTTGCCGAACTCGGTCATGTTCGCCAGCAGCGGCGCGTCGACCTCGTCGCGGAAACGCTTGAACTCGTCGAGATCCTTCAGCGCCTCGGTGAAGATCATGTCCGCGCCGGCGTCGATGTACGCCTTGGCACGGGCGATCGCCGAATCGAGATCCTCCACGCCGCGGGCGTCGGTCCGGGCACAGATGACGAAGTTCTCGTCACGGCGGCCGCCGGCGGCCGCGGCCAGGCGGCGCACCATCTCGTCGGTGGAGACCACCTCCTTGCCGTCGAGGTGACCGCACCGCTTCGGATTCACCTGGTCCTCGAGGTGGCAGCCGGCCAGGCCGGCGTCCTCCAGGGTGGCGACCGTGCGGGCCGCGCTCATCGGCTCGCCGAAACCGGTGTCGGCGTCGATCAGCGTCGGCAGGTCGGTGGCTCGCGCGATGGCGCCGCCGCGGGCGGCGACCTCGGTGAGCGTCGTCAGACCGATGTCCGGGAGACCCAGGTCCGCCGACAGTGCGGCCCCGGAGACGTACACGCCCTCGAATCCGGCGTCGGCGACGATCTTGGCGACCAGGGGTGAGAAGGCTCCCGGCCAGCGCTGCAGCTCGCCCGACTTCAGGGCGGCCCGCAGGTTCTTGCGCTTGTCGGCGTCGCTGACACCCGAGGAGAACAACGCGGACATCAGAGAATGCCCTTGCCGGTCTCCGGCGCCTTCTTCAGCACGTCGTCGAGCACGGTGACGTTGAGGCCGTTCAGCTCGGCGCCTTTCAGGCCGGCGAGACCCTCGGCGGCGGTGACGAAGCGCTTCTGCTCGTCATCGGCGACGACGCCCTTGGCCATGCGGGCGAACTTGTCCAGGTACTGCGGACGGGCGAACGGCCGGGCGCCCAGCGGGTGGGCGTCGGCGACGGCCAGCTCGTCGGTGATCACGTCGCCGTTCTTCATGGTGACGACGGCCTTGGCGCCGAACGCCTTCTCGTTGGGGTCGGTCGAGTGGTAGCGGCGGGTCCACTCCGGGTCCTCGACGGTTGAGATCTTGTTCCACAGCTCGACGGTGTCGGGGCGGGCGGCACGCTCCGGGGCGTACGACTTCTCGTGATCCCAGTCGCCGTCCTGCAGTGCCACCGCGAAGATGTACATGACCGAGTGGTCAAGGGTTTCGCGGCTGGCCTTCGGATCGAACTTCTGCGGGTCGCCCGAGCCGGTGCCGATCACGTAGTGCGTGTGGTGGCTGGTGTGCAGCACGATCGACTCGACGTCGTCGGTGTTGCCGACGCGGTCGCGCATGCGGCGGGCCAGGTCGATGGGGGCCTGGCTCTGGTACTCGGCCGAGTGCTCCTTGGTGTAGCTGTCCAGAATGGCGCGCTTGGGCTCGCCCGGACCCGGCAGCGGCACGGTGTAGTGCTTGTCCGGACCACCGAGCATCCAGGCGATGACACCGTCTTCGCCTTCCCAGATCGGCGACGGCGCACCCTCGCCGCGCATGGCACGGTCGACGGCCTCGACGGCGATCTTTCCGGCGTGGGCCGGAGCGTAGGCCTTCCAGCTGGAGATGGCGCCCTTGCGCGACTGACGGGTGGCGGTGGTGAGGTGCAGGGCCTGGCCGATCGCCTGGTAGATGGTGTCGACGTCCAGGTTCAGCATGGTGCCGAGGCCGGCGGCCACCGACGGGCCGAGGTGAGCGACGTGGTCGATCTTGTGCTCGTGCAGGCAGATGCCCTTCACGAGGTCGATCTGGATCTCGTAGGCGGTGGCGAGTCCGCGGATCAGGTCCTTGCCGGTGGCGCCGACGCGCTGCGCGACCGCGACCAGCGGCGGGATGTTGTCGCCGGGGTGCGAGTACTCGGCGGCCAGGAAGGTGTCGTGGAAGTCGAGCTCGCGCACGGCCACGCCGTTGGCCCAGGCGGCCCACTCGGGGGCGAAGGCGCCGTCGATGCCGAAGACGGTGGAGCCGCCCTTGATCGGGCGGGTCTGCGCCTGCCGGCGCGCGGTGGTGACGGGGCGGCGGATCACCGACGCGGCGCTCACGGCGGCGTTGTCGATGATGCGGTTGATGATCATCTCCGCGGTGTCGTCGGGAACGTCGACCGGATCGGCTGCCACCTGGGCGATCTTGTAAGCGAGGTGCTCGCTGGTCGGGAAGTCGTCGGAACTGCGTCGCGTGTACACGTCGTGATTGATCATGTTTGCACCATACACACACGCGATATCGCCGGAAAAGACCAGGCCACTGTGTATTTTTGTGGATTTCACCCACCATTTTTGCGAATGTTGCGGACAGTGCGGATAAGATCGCTGACCATGGCCAAGACATACGTGGGAGCGCGCCTGCGACGGCTCCGCGACGACCGCGGGCTCACCCAGGCCGCACTCGCCCGGAACCTCGGGCTCTCCACCAGCTACGTCAATCAGCTCGAACACGACCAGCGCCCCGTCACCACCCCGGTCCTGCTGTCGCTGACCCGCGAATTCGACCTGCCCGCCGACTTCTTCGCCGCCGAATCCGACGCACGACTGACGGCCGACCTCGCCGAGGTCCTCCTGTCCCGCGGGGCCGGACGGATCCCCGCATCGGAGATCAACGAACTCGTCTCCCGCATGCCCGAGGTGGGACAGACACTCGTCACCCTGCACCGGCAGCTGGCGTCGGCGTCGGTGGAACTGGAGACCTACCGCGGCACCCTGGCCGCCGGCGCACCGAATCCCGACGACCACGCCCCCACGACGCCGTTCGAACAGGTCCGCGACTACTTCTACGACCGCCGCAACCACATCGCCGAACTCGACACCGCGGCCGAAGCGATGTTCTCCGCGCACGGCCTGCGGATCGGCGGCCTCGACCTCCAGCTCGCCCGGGTCCTCGAAGAGGACTACGGCATCACGGTGTCGATCAGCGCGCCCGCTCTCGGCGAGGAGCCCGAACCGGGGCCCAAACGCCGCTACGACCCGGCGACCGGACGCGTCGAACTGGCCCGCCGGCTCACCTCGGGCCAGCGCGCCTTCCAGCTCGCCACCCAGCTGGCCCTGGTCAGCCAGCAGGATCTGATCGACGAGCTGATCGCCGATGCCGCCGACCGGTTCACTCAGGGCTCGCTGCACGTCGCCCGCACCGGACTGGCCAACTACTTCGCGGGCGCCCTGGTGCTCCCCTACACCCAGTTCGCCGCGGCCGCCCGCGAGCTGCGCTACGACATCGACCTCCTGAGCCGCGACTTCGAGGTGGGCTTCGAGACCGTCTGCCACCGCCTGTCGACGCTGCAGCGCCCCGGCGACCGCGGCATCCCGTTCATCTTCGTGCGCGTCGACAAAGCCGGGAACATCTCCAAACGGCAGTCGGCCACCGCCTTCCACTTCTCCCGCACCGGCGGCAGTTGCCCGCTCTGGGTGGTGCACGACGCCTTCTCGATGGCCGGCCGGATCCAGACGCAGATCTCCGAGATGCCCGACGGCCGCCGCTACTTCTGGCTGGCCCGCACCACCGACCCGGTGCATCCGGGCCATCTCGGAACGCCGTCGAACTTCGCCGTCGGTCTCGGCTGCGATCTGTCGCACGCCGACGAACTGGTCTACGCCACCGGGATCGACGTGCAGGACACCCGCACGGTGGTGCCGATCGGCTCCGGTTGCCGCGTCTGCCCTCGTCCGGCGTGTCCGCAGCGGGCGTTCCCGCTGATCGGACGGCCCATCGCACACGACGAGACGGTCAGTGCGGCGGTGCCGTATCAGCCGGTGCTGTGAGGCGGCTTCCCGTGCCGCGCCAGTGCCGCAGTTCGAGGGCCGCCGCCACCGCGATGGCGTGATCGGCCAACGGCACCGGCAGCAGTTCCTCGGCGCGGGCCAGTCGTCGCACCACCGTGTTGCGGTGTGTGAAGAGCCGGGCCGCGGTGGCGCTTGCGTTGCAGCGCTCGGCGAACCGAATGCGCAGGCATTCGGCCAGCTCCGGGTCGGCCGTGTCGAGGTCACCGAGCGTGGAGGCGATGAAGTCGTCGATCTTGTCGTCGTCCTCGCTCATCGCGTCGGCCAGCCGCAGGTCGTCGTAGGCGGCCACCTGCCGCCCGGTGCCCAGCCGCTGCATGAGACGGTGCGTGGTGAGCGCCTGGAAGTGGCTGCGGCGGAATCCTTCACGGCCGGTGCCCGGTGCGCCGATCGCCACCTGCACACCCGCCGGGATGGACGCCGCGGCGGCGTCCAGCGCGGTCACCGGGAACCAGACCCACAGCTGCGCGGCGCCGGCGAGCACGATGAGCCGGCTGGTGATGCCGCTCGCGGACATCAGCGCCTCGCAGGCCGCCTCCAGTCGTTCGGACGGTACGTCCGGTCCGCCGGAGACGACGGCGGCCAGTTGGGGCCCGGCCAGCCGGTAGTGCAGCTGCGCCTCGGCCCGTTCGTCGGTGACCGGCGCGCCTTCCAGGAGCAGGGCCGTCGCGGCGCGACGCTGCGCATGGGTGTCTCCGGCGAGCTCGGCCCGGGCGACGTCGATCTGTTCGGCCAGGGCGCCGACCGTGTCGTCGATGAAGGCGCCGATGGACGCCGACGTGATCGCCAGGAGTTCTTTGAGGAGGCCCGGGTCGTCGGTGAGCTCGAAGCAGATGGCCATCCACAGCTGCCAGGCCACGTTCTGGGAGGTCCGGAAGGCGTCGAGGGCGCCGCTGTCGAGCCCTCGGCGCACCAGCTCCCGGACGTAGGTCTGTGATTCGGCCGAGCCGCTGTCGACCGGCACGCGCTCGCCCGGGGACTCGAGGTTGCTGGTGGCCCACTTGGCGATGTTGCCGGCGGTCATGTCCAGGGCGTTGCGGGTCAGTGCCTCGTCCTGGGTGATCTGTCCCATTCCGGCGGCACGCAGCACGCTGGCGTCGAGCTGGCCGAGCATGTCGGCGGGGGCGTCGATCACGACGCGGACCCCGGCGCGGATCAGCTCGGCGACCTCCGGGCTCGGCGATGACCAGGTCGTTTCCAGCATGGTGTCTATTATGCACCACGTGGAGCGACTATCTGGTGCAGTTCATTCTTGCGCAACCTCGATTGAATCAATGATCATTGATACATCGAGCTCAGGAAGGAACCGACTATGAGCACCAGCACCGCCCAGCCCGCGGCCCTGCCCACCGACGTCCTCGACGTCCTCGTCATCGGTGCCGGCATCTCCGGTATCGGCGCCGCCCACTACCTGACCACCGAGCAGCCGGACAAGACGTTCATCATGCTCGAGTCGCGCGACCAGGCCGGCGGCACGTGGAGCCTGTTCAAATACCCGGGCCTGCGGTCCGACTCCGACCTGCACACCTTCGGTTTCGAGTTCAAACCGTGGACCGACAACCAGGCGATCGCCGACGCTCCGCGCATCCTCGACTACCTCAACGAGGCCATCGACGACGATCACCTGCAAAGCAAGATCTACTACAACCGCCGCGCCGTCTCCGCGGACTGGCACACCGACGAGCAGCTGTGGCACGTCACCGTCCGCCGCACCGACGAGGACGGCACCGCGACGGACGTCGTGAAGACGCGCTGGATCTTCGCCGGCACCGGCTACTACAACTACGACGAGGGCTTCACCCCGGACTTCCCCGGCCAGGACCGGTTCACCGGGCAGATCATCCACCCGCAGCACTGGCCCGAAGACCTGGACTACACCGGCAAGAAGGTGGTCGTGATCGGTTCCGGCGCCACCGCCGTCACGCTGGTCCCGTCGATGACCGGGACGGCCGAGCACGTCACGATGCTGCAGCGCACCCCCACCTACGTGATCCCGCTGCCGCGCGAGGACGCCGTCGCCAACGCGATGAAGAAGGTCCTCGGCCCCAAGGTCGGCTACCGCGCCTCCCGTGAGAAGAACATCTTCCAGCAGCGCGTCATGTACGAGCTGTGCCAGCGCTTCCCGAAGACCATGCGCAAGGTCATCCGCGGCACCAACAAGGCGATCCTGGGCAGCGACTTCCCGCTGGATCCGCACTTCAACCCGCCGTACAACCCGTGGGATCAGCGTCTGTGCGTGGTGCCGGACGGCGACATGTTCAAGGAGCTGCGCAAAGGCAACGCCTCGATCGTCACCGACCGGATCGCGACCTTCACCGAGAAGGGGATCCTGCTGGAGAGCGGCCAGGAACTGGAGGCCGACATCATCGTGACCGCCACCGGCCTGAACCTGCAGCTGTTCGGCGGCATGGAGATCGACATCGACGGCACCCCGGTGGATCTGACGAAGTCCGTCGCCTACCGCGGCGTCATGCTGTCGGGCATCCCGAACTTCGCGATGGCCGTCGGCTACACCAACTCGTCGTGGACCCTCAAGGTCGACATGCTGTGCCAGTACTGGTCCCGCATGCTCACCTTCATGGACTCCTACGGCTACACGTCGGTGACCGCCGAGTTCCCGGAGGGCATGGACACCCGGCCGCTGCTCGACTTCGGCGCCGGATACGTCCAGCGTGCCCTCGACCGGCTGCCCAAGCAGGGCACCGTCAAGCCATGGACCATGTCGATGAGCGTGTACGCCGACATCGGCCAGCTGCGCCGCGGCACCGTCGAAGACGGCTACCTGCACTACGAGAAGGCGCCGGTCGCCGCCAAGGCCACCGCCTGATCTGAGCACCCTGTCCGCACCCTGCGCTTGAATGGAGGGGTGACGGACGAGACGATCCTGGCGAGCTTCGGCCCGGCCACCCGACGCTGGTTCGGCGATGCGTTCGGTGCGCCGACCGCAGCGCAGGCCGGCGCGTGGGAATCGATCTCGCGCGGCGACGACACCCTGGTGATCGCGCCGACCGGCTCCGGCAAGACCCTCGCGGCGTTCCTGTGGGCGATCGACCGGATGGCGGCGGCACCCCGCCCGTCCGGCGCCGGAGTCCGCGTCCTCTACGTCTCCCCGCTCAAGGCGCTCGCCGTCGACGTCGAACGGAATCTGTCGGCACCGCTGACCGGTATCGGCAACGCCGCCGCGATGCTCGGGCTGCCGGCCCCCGCGGTGACCGTGGGGGTCCGGTCCGGTGACACCCCGGCCGCCGCCCGGCGCGCCCTCGTGTCGTCGCCGCCGGACATCCTCATCACCACCCCCGAATCGCTCTATCTGATGCTCACCTCGGCGGCGGCCGCGACCCTGACCGGCGTCGAGACGGTGATCGTCGACGAGATCCACGCGATCGCCGCGACCAAACGGGGTACGCACCTGGCGCTGTCGCTCGAACGTCTGGACATGCTGACCGGCGAGCCCGCCCAGCGGATCGGCCTGTCGGCCACCGTCCGCCCGCCCGAGGTCGTCGCCGACTTCCTCAGCGGATCGCGCGAGGCGGTCGTCGTGGCGCCCCCGGCCGCCAAGACGTTCGATCTGCGCGTCGACGTACCGGTCCCGGACATGACCGACCTGCCGGTCCCGCCCGACGGCGGCGACCTCGACGACGCCTTCTCCCCGACCGCCGGGTCACTGTGGCCGTTCATCGAGTCGGCGATGGTCGACCTGGTCGAACAGAACCGGTCGACCATCGTGTTCGCGAACTCGCGGCGTCTCGCCGAACGACTGACCGCGAGCCTCAACGAGATCGCGTCCGAGCGTCTCCTGTCGGCGAGCTCAAGGAGCAGAGAGACCCGGAATCCGCAGGTGCCCGGTGGGGCGCCCGCCATGATCACCGGCGCGGTCACCACCTCCGGCGCCCCTCACGTCCTGGCCCGTGCACACCACGGGTCGGTGAGCAAGGAGCAGCGCGCCCAGATCGAGGACGACCTCAAGTCGGGCCGCCTGCGCTGCGTGGTGGCCACCAGCTCACTCGAACTCGGCATCGACATGGGTGCGGTGGATCTGGTGATCCAGGTCGAGACCCCGCCGTCGGTGGCGTCCGGACTGCAGCGGATCGGCCGCGCCGGCCACCAGGTCGGCGAGATCAGCCGCGGTGTCCTGTTCCCGAAGCACCGGACCGACCTGATCGGCTGCGCGGTCACCGTCACCCGCATGCTCGACGGCGCGATCGAAGAGATCCGTGTTCCGCGCACCCCGCTCGACATCCTGGCGCAGCAGACGGTGGCCGCCACCGCGGTCGCCGACGTGAACGTCGACGAATGGTTCGACGTCGTCCGCCGGGCCGCGCCGTACCGTGATCTGACACGCGACGTCTACGACGCGGTCCTCGACCTCATCTCCGGGCGCTATCCGACCGACGAGTTCGCCGGACTGGCCGCCCGCGTCGACTACGACCGGTCCACCGGGACACTGACCGCGCGGCGCGGCACCCTCCGGCTGGCCGTGACCTCCGGCGGCACCATCCCCGACCGCGGGATGTTCGGTGTCTTCCTGGTCGCCGGCTCCGACGGCACCGGCACGGATACCGGAAACCAGCCCCGGAGAGTCGGTGAACTCGATGAGGAGATGGTGTACGAGTCACGCGTCGGGGACGTGATCGCACTCGGCGCGACCAGCTGGCGGATCGCCGAGATCACCCACGACCGCGTGCTGGTGACACCCGCGTTCGGGCAGCCCGCACGCCTGCCGTTCTGGATCGGCGACGCGGTCGGCCGGCCCGCCGAACTGGGTGCGGCGATCGGCGAATTCATCGGCGCCGTCGCCGACCCCACCACGCTGTCCGTGCGCGCCGACGCGATCGGCCTGACCGACAACGCCCGCGACAACCTGAGTTCACTGATCGCCGACCAGAAGGAGGCCACCGGGATCCTGCCCACCGACCGCACGCTGGTGGCGGAACGGTTCCGGGACGAACTCGGTGACTGGCGCCTGATCCTGCACTCCCCCTACGGTCTGCGCGTGCACGCGCCGTGGGCCAGTGCGATCGCCGCGCAGCTCCACGACCGCCTCGGCCTGGACGGCGCGACCACCGCCGCCGACGACGGCATCATCGTGCGGCTGCCGGACACCGAGGATGCACCGCCCGGTGCGGAGGTCTTCGAGGTGGCGGCCGACGAGATCGGCGGCATCGTCACCGGCGCTCTCGCGGGGTCGTCGATGTTCGCCTCCCGGTTCCGTGAATGCGCGGCCCGCGCACTGTTGCTCCCGCGCCGCGATCCGGGTCGCCGCGCACCGCTGTGGCAGCAGCGCCAGCGGTCGGCCCAACTCTTGTCGGTGGCCTCGCAGTTCCCCGATTTCCCCATCGTCCTCGAAGCGGTCCGTGAATGTCTGGAGGACGTCTACGACTTGCCGGCCCTCACCGACGTCCTCGAACGCATCGGCAAGCGCCGTATCCGGCTGACCGAAGTCGAAACGTCCACGCCGTCGCCGTTCGCCGCCGCCATGCTGCTCGGCTACACCGGCGCGTTCCTGTACGACGACGACGCTCCGCTCGCCGAACGCCGCGCCACCGCCCTGACCCTGGACACCGCACTGCTCGCCCAGCTGCTGGGCCGGGTGGACCTGCGTGAACTCCTCGACCCGCAGGTGATCGCCGAGACCGTCGGCCGGCTGCAGCGGACCTCGCCGGACCGGAAGGCGCGCGACGCGCAGGACGTCGACGACCTGCTGCGCTGGCTCGGTCCGCTGAGCCGGGAGGAGATCGGACTCCGCTACGACGGTGAGGCCGAACTGCCCGCGATCCTGGACGGCCTCGTCCGCGGCGGACGGATCGTCGAGGTCACCGTCCGCGGCGAGCCCCGGTTCGCGGCGATCGACGACGTCGCCCGCCTCCGCGACGGACTGGGTGTTCCCGCACCGCTGGGGGTACCGGCCGTCTATCTGGAGCCGGCGGCCGACCCGGTGAACGATCTGATCCACCGCTACGCCCGCACCCACGGACCGTTCACCGCGGAGCAGGCCGCCGCCGATCTGGGTACCGCGGTCGGCGTGGTGCGTGACGCGCTGGTGCGGCTCGCCGAGCGGCGACGGGTGATCGAGGGCCGGTATCTGGCCGAGGACGACGGGGCCACGGCGCAGTGGTGTCACACCGACGTGCTCGGTCAGCTCCGCCGTGGATCCCTCGCGGCCGGCCGCACCGGGATCGAACCGGTCGACGCCGCCACCTATGCCCGGTTCCTGCTCGGCTGGCAGCACGTGACCGGCCCCCTGCGCGGCGTCGACGGGGTGGCCGCGGTGATCGAGCAGCTCGCCGGTCAGCCCATTCCGGCGTCGGCGGTCGAATCACTGGTGCTGCCGTCGCGGGTCGCCGACTATCAGCCGTCGATGCTCGACGAACTGCTGTCGTCCGGGGAGGTCACATGGTCCGGTCACGGACGGATCGGTGCCGCCGACGGCTGGGTCGCGCTGCACACCGCCGAGTCGGCGCCCATCACTCTGCGTCCCCCGGACGATCTCGAGCTCACCGATCTGCACCGGACACTGCTGGAGGCGCTGCAGGGCGGGGCACTCCGCTACCCGCAGATCCGTGAGCAGCTGTCGACGGCTGCGGGAACCGTCGAGTCTCCCGACGACGAACGGCTGACGACGGCGCTGTGGGATCTGGTGTGGGCCGGCCTCGTCGCCAACGACTCGTTCTCGGTGGTGCGGGCGCTGTTGCGGCCGGGTCGCCGTTCCACCGGGACGGCGACACCCAGTCACCGGGTGCGCGGCCGGGCACCGCGACTGCGTTCGGCACGACTGTCCGGACGGTACCTGGCCGGCGCGACCGCGGCGACTGAGACGGTGGCGCCGCTCGCCGGCGGCCGCTGGGTGCTTCTCGATCGCGCCGACCTGGATCCGACGGCCGAGGCCGCCGCCGTCTGCGAGGTCCTGCTCGACCGGTACGGCGTCGTCACGAAGGGTTCGGTGACCTCCGAAGAGGTCCCGGGCGGATTCTCCCGGATCTACCGCGCGCTGAGCGTCTTCGAGGACTCCGGTCAGGCCCGCCGCGGCTACTACATCGACGGGCTGGGCGGC
The DNA here is from genome assembly GCF_047600565.1 of Gordonia sp. (in: high G+C Gram-positive bacteria). Classification (GTDB taxonomy): domain Bacteria; phylum Actinomycetota; class Actinomycetes; order Mycobacteriales; family Mycobacteriaceae; genus Gordonia. The sequence goes on along the minus strand of NZ_JASGKN010000001.1, from coordinate 318,374 downwards.
GCGCAGTTCGCGGCCGGCCACACCGTGGACACGCTGCGCGACGCGGCGCTGATCCCCCGCGAGGATCGCGGTACCGCGGTGGTGCTGGCGGCGACCGATCCGGCGAATCCGTACGGCGCCGCGCTGCCGTGGCCGGACCGCCCGGACGCCGACTCCGGTCATCGTCCCGGTCGCAAACCCGGTGCACTGGTGGTGCTCGTGGACGGCGAGCCGGCGGTCTTCATCGAGCGCGGTGGCAAACGGATCCTGACGTTCACGACCGACGACGACCCGTTGACCGCGGCGGCCACCGCCGTGGCCGACGCGGTGCGGTGCGGGCGCGTCCCCCGGATCCACGTCGACCAGGTGGACGGCGCACCCGTTCTGGGCAGCGCGTTCGGACGGCGCCTCGTGGATCAGGGTTTCGCCACGACTCCCCGCGGTATCCGGATGCACTACTCGCCGCACAGTTCCCGGACGCGCTGATGCCCGAGGGCGACACCGTCTACCGCGCGGCGCACCGGCTGGATGCCGCGTTGACCGGCGCGACGCTGACCCGCAGCGACTTCCGGATCCCGTCTCTGGCGACCGTCGACCTGTCCGGCGCCCGGGTCACGGCGTGCCGATCGGTCGGCAAACACCTGTTCATCGACCTCGACGGCGACCGGACCGTCAGCATCCACTCCCACCTGAAGATGGAGGGAGCCTGGCACGTCTATCGCCCGGGCGAACGGTGGCGACGGCCCGGATTCACCGCCCGGATCGTGCTGCGCACCGGCCAGGTCGAAGCCGTCGGCTTCGACCTGGGAACTCTGGAGCTCACCGAGCGGCCCGGCGACACCGTCGCCCACCTGGGCCCGGATCTGCTGGGCCCGGACTGGGATCTGGAGACGGCGGCCGCGAATCTGGCCGCCGACCCGGACCGGCCGATCGGCCTCGCACTGCTCGACCAGCGGGCGATGGCCGGTGTCGGGAACATCTACCGCAGCGAATTGTGCTTTCTGTCGGCGGTGCATCCGGCGACACCGATCGGCGCGGTCGACGCCCTCACGCTCGCCGGCGACGCCCACCGGCTGCTGGCCGCCAACCGGCTGCAGGCGGTCCGCTGCACCACCGGTGACCGCCGGCGAGGACGGGAACTGTGGGTGTACGGGCGTGATCGACGGGCCTGCCGCCGCTGCGGCACCGCGATCCGGCGCGGCATGCTCAGCGAGCGGGTGATCTACTTCTGCCCGTCGTGCCAGCGCCCTCCGGCGGCCTCGACGTAGCGGGCGCGCCTCAGACCGGGTAGCGGTCCGGCTCGGGACCGAACCGGAAGCGGCGACCGGTGATCTCGGAGACGTCCAGCACGATGTAGTTCATCTTCAGGGTGGGCACCCAGGGCGTCAGGGGCAGCTTGTCCGCCTCCTGGATCTCCCGGGTTCCGGTCAGGATCCGCGCCTGCCCCTTGGCGACCACGCTCCACCCGACCTTGCTGGTGAAACCGTCGGTCTCGAAGGCGACGCGGCCGTTGACGGCGATCTCCGACAGTTTGGTGCCCTCCGCGGACCGGAAGTAGATCTTGCCGTCGGCCGCGTAGGCGTTGATCGGGAAGATCTCCGGCTCACCGTCGATGCTCAGCGCGAGGCGCCCGAACACCGCCTCGGACAGCAGATTCCAGCACTGGTCCTCGTCGAGAACGGTGATCTCGTCCATGGTCGCCTTTCGCTCGCGTGGGCGCGTCTCGTCGCCCCATCAGCTCCATGGTGCCCGGCGCCGCGGCGGCCCACCAGAGACCTTCGTCCCGGCTCGGCCGGCAGGCGTCACTCGGCGGTGATCGCGGCGTCCTTCGGGACCGGAACCGGTTCGAGGATGTCGCGGCGCGCCTCCGGGGCAGCGACCCGCAGTGCGTCCGCGGACTCGTCGTCGGGCTGGGCCTGCGAGGCGATCTCGGCCTTGACGCGCGCCTGGTAGTTGTCGATCTCCCAGGCGGTCTGCTTCTTGTCCCAGCCGAGGATCGGCGCCATCAGTTCGGCCACCTCGCCGGCGCAGTCGGCGCCGCGGTGGGCGTACTCGATCGAGATACGGGTGCGTCGCGCCAGCACGTCCTCGAGGTGCAGTGCGCCCTCGTTCTGTGCCGCGTACACGGCTTCCACCCGCAGGTACTGCGGGGCCGCCTCGATCGGGTTCAGCAGCGACGGGTCGGCCTTGGCCGGTTCGAGGACCTCGTCGAGGAGCGAGCCGTAGCGGTTCAGCAGCCGGCGGACCCGGTACGGGTGCAGCCCGTACTGCTCGCCGAGATGCTCGCACTGGTTGATCAGCGCGAAATAGCCGTCCGCACCCAGCAGCGGCACACGCTCGGTGACCGACTTGCCGACCCGGTCCGGAATGAACTCGGCGGCCGCGTCGACCGCATCCGCACCCATCACCCGGTAGGTCGTGTACTTGCCGCCCGCGATGGACACCAGCCCCGGGGCGACCGCCGCGACGGCGTGCTCCCGCGAGAGCGCCGACGTCTGATCGCTCTCCCCGGCGAGCAGCGGGCGCAGACCCGCGTAGACGCCCTCGATGTCGTCGTGGGTCAGCTGGGTGACCAGTTCCTGGTTCACGCGTTCGAGCAGGTAGTCGATGTCCTTACGGGTGGCCGCCGGGTGCGCGAGATCCAGATTCCAGTCGGTGTCGGTGGTGCCGATGATCCAGTGGGTCTCCCACGGGATGATGAACAGCACCGACGTCGGGGTGCGCAGGATGATCGCCGTCTCGCTGACGATCCGGTCGCGCGGCACCACGATGTGCACACCCTTGGAGGCACGGACGGTGAAGTGGCCGCGATTGCCGGAGAGCAGCTGCACCTCGTCGGTCCACACGCCGCCGGCGTTGATCACCGCGTGCGCCTTGACCTCGGTGGTCTCGCCGGTCTCGGTGTCGCGCAGCTTGACGCCCATCACCCGATCGGCCTCCTTGAGGAAGCCGACGGCCTGCGTGGAGGTGCGCACGACGGCGCCGTAGTGGGCGGCCGTACGGGCCAGCGTCATGGTGTGGCGGGCGTCGTCGACGACGGTGTCGTAGTAGCGGATGCCGCCGACCAGGGCGTCACGCTTGAGGCCCGGCGCCACACGCAGTGCGCCGGCCCGGGTGACGTGCCGCTGGCCCGGCACCGACTTGGCACCGCCCATCCGGTCGTACAGGAAGATGCCGGCGGCGATGTACGGGCGCTCCCACACGCGGTGGGTCAGCGGGAACAGGAACGGCAGCGGCTTCACCAGATGCGGGGCCAGCAGGCTCAGCGACAGTTCACGCTCGCGCAGGGCCTCACGCACCAACCCGAACTCGAGCTGCTCGAGGTAGCGCAGGCCGCCGTGGAACATCTTCGACGACCGGCTGGAGGTGCCGGACGCGAAGTCGCGGGCCTCCACCAGCGCGACACGCAGTCCGCGGGTGGCCGCGTCGAGGGCGGCACCGGCGCCGACGACGCCGCCACCGATCACCACGAGATCGAACTGCTCCTCCCCGAGTCGTCGCCATGCATCGGCGCGCTGCGCCGGTCCGAGATCCGCTGTTCCACCCTGAGTCTTCTCCGTCGTCACGCGGGCAAGCCTACCCTTCTTCGTTGCCAACCTCGCATGGCACACTTGCGGCGTGACCGCCTCCGACAGAGACCCCGCCAAGCACAAGTACGTCGTCGCCATCGACCAGGGGACCACGTCGACGAGAGCGATGGTTTTCGACCGTGCCGGGCAGGTGATCGCCCGCGAGCAGATCGAACACAAGCAGGTGTTTCCGCAGGCAGGATGGGTGGAACACGATCCGATCGAGATCTGGCGCAACACGCGGCGGGTCGCCGGTGCGGTGCTGGCGGCCGGCGAGGTGGCCGGCGAGGAGATCGCCGCGTGCGGCATCACCAATCAGCGTGAGACGACCGTCGTCTGGGACAAGCACACGGGTCAGCCGATTCACAACGCGATCGTGTGGCAGGACACCCGCACCGACGCCCTGTGTGACGAACTGGCCGGCGACGAGGGCGTGGACCGGTACCGGCAACGCACCGGTCTGCCGCTGTCGACGTACTTCTCCGGCCCCAAGATCCGCTGGCTGCTCGACAACGTCGACGGCGCCCGGGAGCGGGCCGAGAACGGCGACCTTCTGTTCGGCACCATGGACACCTGGCTGGCCTGGAACATGACCGGCGGCGTGTACGGCGGCGACCATGTCACCGACGTCACCAACGCCTCGCGCACCATGCTGATGAACCTGCGGACGCTGGACTGGGATCCGGAGATCTGCGCCGACTTTCAGATCCCGGTGTCGATGCTGCCCCGGATCCATTCCAGCTCCGAGATCATCGCCCCGATCCACATCCCCGGACCGTCGACCGGGGTGCCACTGGCCGGCATTCTCGGCGACCAGCAAGCCGCGATGTTCGGCCAGGCCTGCCTGGAGCCCGGCGAGGCGAAGAACACCTACGGCACCGGCAACTTCCTGCTGCTCAACACCGGCACCGAGCCGGTGTTCAGCGATCACGGGCTGCTCACCACCGTCTGCTACCGGCTGGGTGACGAGCCCGCCCGGTACGCGCTGGAAGGGTCGATCGCGGTCACCGGCTCACTGGTGCAGTGGGTCCGCGACAACCTGGGGCTGATCCGGCACGCCGCGGACATCGAACCGCTCGCCGCCGAGGCGAAAGACAACGGCGGCGTCTACTTCGTGCCGGCCTTCTCCGGCCTGTTCGCGCCGCGCTGGCGGCCGGACGCGCGCGGTGTGATCGTCGGTCTGACCCGGTTCGCCGACAAGCGTCACATCGCCCGGGCCGTCCTCGAGGCCAGCGCCTATCAGACGCGGGAGGTGATCGAGGCGATGGAGGCGGACTCCGGCGTCGCCCTGACCACCCTCAAGGTGGACGGCGGCATGACGGTCAACGAGCTGCTGATGCAGTTCCAGTCCGACATCCTCGACGTGCCGGTGGTCCGGCCGGAGGTCAACGAGACCACCGCCCTGGGCGCGGCGTATGCGGCCGGGCTGGCCGTCGGCTTCTGGGAGAGCACCGACGACATCCGCACCAACTGGGCCGAGGGCGCCCGGTGGACGCCGTCGATGGCCGACGAGGAGCGGGTGCGCCTGTACTCGGAATGGAACCGGGCCGTCACCCACTCCTTCGACCTGGCCTGACGCGGGCGACGCGCCTGCTCAGGGCGCGAGGTGGAACCGGCGGGCGACCGTGAATTCGCGCAACGCGATCACCACGGCCAGCAGCCCGATGACCGCGTACCCGTAGCTGAGTACCCGGGCCGACCCGAGGATTCCCGGCCCGCCCAGCGCCACCAGCAGGCCGGCGAGCGCCGACCCGAAGGCCGTCGCGATCAACTGCGAGGTGTTCATGCCGGCCGACTGCTTGGCGACCTCCTCGGGAGCGGCGGGCACCTTCATGCCGGCGGTGAGCCAATGGCACATCGCCATGCCGATACCCAGGCCCGCCACGAACAGCGTCGCGAACCACCCGACGCGGAGCGCGACGCCGGGATCGGGCCACTGCAGCAGCCCGTAGCCCAGGAGACCCACCGAGACGATCAGCGGTCCGGCGACCCGCGCGATCCGGGTCTGGCGTTCACCGGTGAGATTGGAGCTCAGCAGGGAGCCGACCGTCCAGCCCCAGGAGATCGCCGCCCCGAGGAAACCGGCGACGAGCGGCGAGAGGCCTCCCAGGCGCTGACCGAAGAGCGGAATGAACATCTCGATGGTCCCGGCGAGGGCCAGCACCGCGATCGATGCGTAGATCCAGCGCAGCGGCGACACCCCGCGATAGGTCGACGCCGGCAGCACCCGCGCATCGGCCTCGCGTTCCTGCGCGATGAACCCGACGCCGCAGATCACGGCGAGCACGACCAGACCGCCGATCGCGAACGGTGAGGACACGATCGAGGCGATCGAGACGAGGAGTGCGGTCGCCGCCAGGAGTGCCAGCGCGAGCCACCCGATCCCGTCACCGGGGTCGTCGGCCCGTGCCTGAGCCGGTAGTGCCCGGAGCGTCAGGATCGCCAGTCCGAGAGCCACGACGCCGAGCAGGACGAACGCGCCGCGCCACTGACCGATCTGGGCGAAGAAGCCGCCGATCACCGGACCGAGCAGGTTGCCGACACCCCACATCGCCGACATGAGCGCGACCGCACGCTGCCACAGCTGCTCGGGCAGCACCAGGCGCAGCACCGCGAACCCGAGACCGGCGAGCAGTCCGGCCGCCGCGCCCTGGACGCCGCGGGCCACCAGCATCACCGGCATGTTCGGCGCGGTCGCGGCCGCGAAGGTGCCGAGCGCGAAGACACCGAATCCGGTGAGGTAGGCGAGGCGGCCGCCGAGCCGGGCCAGTGCACGGCTCACCAGCATGGAGCTGATCACCGCGGCGACCACGAACACGGTCATCGTCCACGCGTACAGGCTCTCCCCACCGATCTCCCGCACCGCGCTGGGCAGCAGACTGGTGGTGACGTAGGTGTTCGTCGCGAACAGGCCGACACCGCCGGCCATCACGATCATCGGGGCGCGGTGGGTGTGATCGAACAGCTCACGCCAGGTGCCCAGGGCTCCGCCGGCCGACGATCCGGTGCCCGGCGCTCCCGGTTCGGCCACCGTCAGTCGAGGTCGTCGTGGCGCACGAGCTGGCGGGCGGCCTCGGTGATGGAGCCGGACAGCGACGGGTAGACGCTGAAGGTGTGGGCGAGCTTGGACACCTGCAGTTCGTTCTCGACGGCGATCGCCAGCGGCAGGATCAGCTCGGAGGCGTTCGGCGACACGATGACGCCGCCGATCACCACACCGGTCTGCGGGCGGCAGAAGATCTTGACGAAGCCGCGGCGCAGGCCGCTCATCTTGCCGCGCGGGTTGGTGGTCAACGGCAGCATGACGGTGCGGGCCGGGGTCTCACCGGAGTCGATCGAGTTCTGCGAGACGCCGACGGTCGCGATCTCCGGGCGCGTGAAGATGGCCGACGCCACCGTCTTGAGCCGCAGCGGGCTCACACCCTCGCCGAGGGCGTGATACATCGCGATACGGCCCTGCATGGCGGCCACCGAGGCCAGCGGCAGCAGGCCGGTGCAGTCGCCGGCGGCGTAGATGCCGGGCACCGAGGTGCGCGAGACGCGGTCGACGGCGATGTGACCGGAATCGGTCACCGTCACACCGGCCTCCTCCAGACCCAGATCCTTGGTGTTCGGGATGGCGCCGACGGCCATCAGCGCGTGCGAGCCGGTCACGGTGGCACCGTCCGCCAGCTCCACCAGAACGCCGTCGCCGGTGTTGGTGACCTTGTCGGCGCGGGCATGCTTGATGAGGGTGACGCCGCGCTCGGAGAAGGCCTCCTCGAGCACCAGGGCGGCGTCTTCGTCCTCGTGCGGCAGCACGCGGTCACGGCTGGACACCAGCGTGACCTTCACCCCGAGTTCGGTGTAGGCGTGCACGAACTCCGCGCCGGTGACGCCCGAACCGATCACGACGAGATGCTCGGGCAGCTCGTCGAGGTCATACAGCTGACGCCACGACAGGATCCGGTCGCCGTCCGGCTTCGCGTCGGGCAGTTCGCGGGGCGAGGCACCGGTCGCCAGCAGCACGACGTCGCCGACGAAGGTGGCCGTCGACCCGTCCGGGTGGGTGGCGAGCACCTCGTGCTGCCCGGGGCTGGCCTTGGCGATCGAACCGCGGGCGTTGACGATCGCCACACCCTCGCTGACCAGGCGGGCACGGATGTCCGCCGACTGCGCGTGCGCCAGATCCTTCACCCGCTGGTGGATCTGCGGGAGCGTCACGAAGGTGTCGTCCACGGAGATGTTGATCCCCAGGTCGACGGCCTTTCGGACCTCGGTGCGGATACCGGTCGACGCGATGAACGTCTTGCTGGGCACACAGTCCCAGAGGACACAGGCACCACCGATGCCGTCCGAGTCGATGACGGTGACGTCGGCTCCGTAGGCCGCGGCGGCCAGGGCCGCCTCGTAGCCGCCCGGTCCGCCGCCGATGATCACGATCCGCGCCACGCTGCGATCTCCTGTTCTCATGAGGGGCTGTCTCACGTCCCAAACTATCCCCTCGCCGCGCGCGGCGTGCGGTTCCCCTCCCCGCCCCCGAGGGCTTAGGCTGAGCGCCGTGCCCATCTATGCCGCCTACGCGTCGAACATGGACCCTGCCCAGATGCTGGAGCGGGCACCTCACTCACCCATGTATTCGACCGGCTGGCTGTGCGGATGGCGACTGACCTTCGCCGGTGACGACATCGGCTGGGAGGGGTCGCTGGCCACGGTCGTCGAAGACGACGACCCGGACGCCAAGGTGTTCGTGGTGCTCTACGACGTGCCCGACGAGGACACCGCGAACCTGGACCGCTGGGAGGGCACCGAACTGGGCGTCCACCGCAAGATCCGGGCACGGGTGGAGACCGTCGAGGGTCCGGTGCTGGCGTGGCTGTACGTGATCGACGGCTACGAGGGCGGTCTGCCGTCGGCCCGCTATCTGGGCGTGATGGCCGACGCGGCCGAGGTCGCCGGGGCGCCCGCCGACTACATCGAGCGGCTGCGGCTGCACGAGGCGCGCAACGTGGGTCCGGGCCCCGAGGAACCCCTCGAAGACCAGAGCTGACCAGCGCTGATCAGTCCCGGTCGCCGTAGAGGACGGCACCGGCGAGAGTGGCGACCCCGACCCCGAGCGCACGTTCGTCGAGATCGAAGGTGGGCGCGTGCAGGTCGTGCCGCGGACCCTTCCCCGACCAGACGCCGAGCCGGGCCATCGCCCCGGGCACGTGTTCGAGATACCAGGCGAAGTCTTCGCCGCCCTGCGACTGCGGGGTGTCGACCTCGGCGTCCGGATCGATGGCGACCACGGCCCGGCGCAGCCCGGTGATCGCGTCGTCGTCGTTCACGACCGGCGGCACGCCACGCACGTAGGTGAGGTCGTGGGAGGCGCCGTACGGGGCGAGCAGTTCCCCGATGATGCCTCGCAGCAGCGGTTCGAGCCCGGCCCACACGTCGCGATCACCGGTCCGGATGGTGCCGCGCAGCCGGCCTTCCTGCGGGACCGCGTTCGACGCATCGCCCGCGTGGACCGCGCCCCAGCCCATCACGGTGCCCGAGCCCGGCGGCAGGCGGCGCGTCAGAATCGCCGGCAGGCCGGTGATGACCGCCCCCATCGCGTACACCAGGTCCACCGTCAGGTGCGGTCGCGACGTGTGGCCGCCCGGCCCGTGCACCACCACTTCCAGGAAGTCGGCGGCCGAGGTGAGCGCACCGGTCCGCAAGCCGACCGTGCCGACCTCGAGATGCGGATCGCAGTGCAGGGCGTAGATCCGCTCCAGGCCGTCGACCGCGCCGGCCTCGATCGCATTTAGCGCACCGCCCGGCTGCACCTCCTCGGACGCCTGGAAGATCAGGCGGACGCCGAAGGGAAGATCGTCGACCGTCGACAGCAGACAGGCCACACCCAGCAGAACAGCGGTGTGCGCGTCGTGCCCGCACGCGTGCGAGACGCCCTCGACCGTGGACGCGAACGGCAGCCCGGTCTGCTCGGGGATCGGCAGCGCATCCATGTCGGCGCGCAGACCGATGCGCGGCCGGTCCTCGGGCCCGAGATCGCAGACGACGCCGGTGCCGGTGGGCAGCACGGTCGGGTTCAGGCCCGCGCCGGTCAGCACGTCGACCACCTTCGCCGTGGTCTTGAACTCGGCCCTCGACAGCTCGGGGGCGGCGTGGAGTTCACGGCGCCACGCGACCACACGGTCCAGATTGGCGGCGAGCCAGTCGTCGATCAGCCGGGACATCAGAGGAGCGTCGGCGGCGTCTTGACGTTCAGGTCGTCCAGCAGCGGCTGACGGAGTCCACGCTTGATGACGCCGACGTTGGGGTTCACGATGGTGCGCGCCTGCGCGATCTCGTGGGCGCGGCTCAGCAGCGATTCGGCCGGCACGGCCTCCTCGACGATGCCGGCGGCCTTCGCGTCGTCCGCGCCGTAGCGGCGGCTGGTCAGCATGGCCTCGGTGGCCGTGGCATCCGGGACACGGGTGCGGACCAGCGCGGCCATGCCGCGGGTGAACGGCATGCTCAGCGCGGCCTCGGGCAGCGACCAGAAACCGCGCTCGGTGCGCATGATGCGGTAGTCGGCGCACAGCGCCAGCATGGCTCCGGCACCGAAGGCGTGACCGTTGATCGCGGCGATCGTCGGCGCGGGCGCCGCCAGGAGCTTCGCGTACACCTGGTGCACGTCGTCCAGGTACGACGGCAGCTTGGCGAACTCGGCGGCCACGTAGTCGGTGTCCAGGCCGTTGCTGAAGAACTTGCCGGTGGCCGTCACGATGATCGGCTTGGCGGCGGCGATCGCGTCGTCGAGGACCTTCTGGACCTCGGTGATCCAGTCGACGCCGAACCTGTTCTCCGGGTTCTTCTCGTCCAGTTCCACGCCCTCGGTGCCCAGGTAGACCTCGGCGGCGTCATCGGTCAGCTTCAGGTACGGCATGGCAGAGACTCTATCGCTGCCCGCGGGTCGGGGACGTCCTAGGGTGAAGGCCATGGATCCCACCGAAGACCCGGACGCCGCCGCCGTCGCCGCGGCGGCCGCCATCGCCGCCGAGACCGACTGCCGCAAGCACGACGTCGCGATCGTCCTGGGCTCGGGCTGGGCGTCGGCCGCCGACGCGTTGGGAACCGCACTCACGTCGGTGCCGATGCGCGCGATTCCCGGCTTCACCGCGCCGTCGGCGGCCGGTCACGGCGGCACCGTCCTGTCGGTCCGGGTCGGCACCACCCGGGTGCTGGTCCTGCTCGGCCGGATCCACGCCTATGAGGGCCACGATTTGGCACGCGTCGTCCATCCGATCCGCACCGCGGCCGCCGCCGGCTGCTCGACGGTGGTGCTGACGAATGCGGCCGGCGGGATCCGGCCCGGACTGGCGGTCGGCGACGCCGTGCTGATCTCGGACCAGATCAATCTGACCGGACGGTCGCCGCTGCGAGGCGCGACGTTCGTGAACATGGTGGACGCGTATTCGCCGCGCCTGCGGGAACTCGCGCGCAGCGTCGACGGATCGCTGACCGAGGGTGTGTACGCGGGACTGCCGGGGCCGCAGTACGAGACGCCGGCGGAGATCCGGATGCTCGGGGTGCTGGGCGCCGACCTGGTGGGCATGTCGACGGTGCACGAGACGATCGCCGCCCGCGAAGCCGGCTTGGAGGTCCTCGGCTTCTCCCTGGTGACCAACCTTGCGGCCGGTATCACCGGTGAGCCGCTCGATCACGCGGAGGTGCTCGCCGTCGGGGCGCAGTCGGCCACCCGGGTGGGCGAACTGCTCGGCGAGATCGTCGAACGGATCTCGCACTGATGGCTCTCGCCTTCGGCACCGCGGGTCTGCGCGGCCCGCTCCAGGACGGCCCCGACGGCATGAACGTCGCCACCGTCACCCGCGCGACCGCCGGGCTCGCCGCCTGGCTGACCGCGCACGGGCACGCCGGGCAGACGGTGGTCGTGGGGCGCGACGGCCGGCACGGGTCGCCGGAGTTCTTCGCCGCCACCACCGAGGTCCTGGCGGCGGCCGGTTTCGCCGTCCTCGCCCTGCCCGATCCGGGGCCCACTCCCCTCGTCGCGTTCGCCTGCCGCCGCCTGGGGGCCGCGGCCGGCGTGATGATCACCGCGTCGCACAACCCTCCGCAGGACAACGGCTACAAGGTGTACCTGGACGGCGGGGCGCAACTGATCGGTCCGGCCGACCGCGAGATCGAAGCATGCATCACCGCCGCCCCGGACGCGGCGGCCGTGCCGCGCACCACGGTGCCGTCCGATCCGCGGGCCGCCGCCGTCCGCGACGACTATCTGTCGCGTCTCGACGAACGGTTCGGCGCGCCGGTCGCCGGCGGCATCCGGGTGGCCCTCACCGCCATGCACGGCGTGGGCGGCGCCCTGGCCGTGGACGCCCTGCACCGCAGCGGGATCTCCGACGTCGTGGTGGTGGACGAACAGTTCACCCCGGACCCGGACTTCCCGACCGTCGCGTTCCCCAACCCGGAGGAGCCCGGCGCCACCGACCTGCTGCTGGCCCTGGCCGCCGAGAGCGACGCCGATCTGGCGATCGCCCTCGATCCGGATGCGGACCGGTGCGCGGCCGGTGTCCGCGACGGCGACGGGTCGTGGCGGATGCTCACCGGCGACGAGACCGGTGCCCTGCTCGGGAACGCCGTCCTCGACGAACACGACCCGGCAGCCGATCCCCGGCCGGTGGTGGCGTCGTCGATCGTGTCCGGAACCCTGATGGACCGTCTCGCCACCGTCCGCGGCGCGGACGCGCGACGCACCTTGACCGGATTCAAATGGCTGGTCCGGGCTGGTGAACCCCTCGTCTACGCCTACGAGGAGGCTCTCGGACACTGTGTGGACCCGGAGGCGGTCCGCGACAAGGACGGGATCAGCGCAGCGGTCGCCCTGGCGCGACTCGCCTGCCGGTGCGCGGCGGCGGGCCGCACGCTCGGCGACGCTCTCGAGGACCTGATGTCCCGGTACGGGCGGCATGTGACGGCGCAGCGCGCGATCCGCGTCGACGACACCGCCCGGATCGCGGCGATCATGGCCGGGCTGCGGGCGGAACCGCCCGCCGCGATCGCCGGCATCCCGGTGACGCTGCACGACTACCTCGATGCCGCCGACGGTCTGCGCACGGACGCCGTCGAACTGACGGGATCGTCCGGTGAGATGAACCTGCGGATCGTCGCGCGTCCTAGCGGGACGGAACCGAAGCTGAAGTATTACGGTCAGTGCAGCGAAGAGCCGGGCGCCGCTCCCGCGGACCTGCCCGGACTGCTTGCGCGGGCGCTCGCCGAGCTGCCCGACGGCGTCACCAGGAGAAACGCATGACCAACCCCTACGGTCCCGGCAACGATCCCCGATTCCAGCCCGGGTACGGCTACACCGATCCGCAGGAGTATCCGGTCGCCCCGGCCGGCTATCCGGCCCCGCAGCCTCCCCAACCTCCGCAGAAGCCCGACCGCACCATGGCGTGGCTGCTGGGCGTGCTCGGCCTGATCGTGCTGGTGGCGGCCGGTGTGGTGGTCGCACTGCTGCTCACCAGGAACAGCGACAAGAACACCCAGAATTCGGCGACCACCCAGACCCAGGTGGTGGTGCCCGGCCAGACCGTCACCCAGACGCAGACGCAGACCGTGGCGCCGCAGGACACGGGATTGCAGCCCAGTGAACCGCAGTCGGTGTCGGGTGCCGACGGCCAGGGATTCATGTCCGGGCCCCGCTGCAACGCCTCCGACGATCCTGCGATGTTCATCGGCCGCACCAGCGAGTCCAAGGTCGTCGTGTGCCAGGTCGGCAGCCAGACGGGCCGCTACTACTACAAGGGCGACCGCGACGGCGACACCATCGAGATCGGCTACCCCAGTCGCAGCGGTTCGACGTTCACCGCGGTCAACGGCAACACCGTCTACACGGTCTCCCCGAGTTCACTGACGATCACCGAGGACGGCGCCACGATCGCCACCGAGCCGATGGTCGAGTCCTGGGTGCGCTGACCGAACACTGCTGATCAGTTGGGCCGGTAGAAGCCTTCGAAGGCCATGTCCATGTTGGTGGTGCGGACCGGACCGACCTGGACCGGATCGCCGGCTTCCACCATCTGACCGTTCCCGATGTACATCGCGACGTGGCCCGACCAGACGGCGAGGTCGCCGGGTTGCAGGTCGGCCTGGGAGACGGCGAAGCCGGCGGTGTCCTGTTCCTGGGCGAGACGCGGCAGTTCGAGGCCGGCCTGCTGATAGGCCCACTGGGTGAGGCCGCTGCAGTCGAAGCCGGCCGGCGTCGTGCCGCCCCACACGTAGGGAACACCCTGCTGGCTCAGGGCCGCCTCGACGGCCGTCGCCGCCCGCTCGTTGGGCGCGTAGGCGATCGAGCCGTCGGGCAGGGTGATCGGGACCCGGCCCGGTTCGGACGAGAACCGGTGCCCGGGCGCCTGGTGACGGCCGAGCCCGGCGGCGTCGCCGGCCAGGTCGTCCTGCGTCCGCTCGACCACATCGAGGCCGCGGGCGAGATGGTCCATCGCCAACGGCACCAGCACACCCAGAGCGGCCGGGCTGAGGGCCGGCGCGGCGGCGTTCGCGGCACTGATGAACGAATCGACCAGCCGGTTCAGCTCGGTATGGGCGGCCTGGACGCGTCCGGCCGCCCGATCGATGACGCCGGCGATCCCGAGGCCGTCCTGTCCCGCCGTGCGGTCGTCGGCCGACGAGGTGACGGCACGGGCGGTGGCGGCGTCGCCGCCGGACCCCTGCCAGCCGGCGGCAGCCGCCGCCGGGACTCTCGCCGCCAGGTCGCCGGCCTCCTCGAGCGCCGCCGACGATGCGGCGAGCTGCTGCGACGCCCCGCCCGGCGGCAGCACCCCGGTTCCCAGGACGGTGGTCAGCATCCGCAGGGGCGCGATCAGGAAGTCGAAGGTCATGACCGCACCCCGGTGGCGTTCGCGACGTCGGCGGCCGCATACCCGGCGGCCCCGGCGGCGGTGGCCGCGGCCTGCCCGGCGTGACCGCTCGCGAGCGTGTCGAGTCGGGATGCGCGGGAACTCATCGTCGCCGACAGGGTCGCGAGGAACGGTGCACCGATCACCCCGAACGTGGGCGCCAGGAGTGCGGCGTCGAAGCGTTCGGCGACGGCGCGTTCGGTGATCGTCGCCGCGGCGCTGCCGTGCGATCCGGCGATGGTGGTCAGGGACTGGGTGTCGACGGTGACTGGCTTCATGACGTTTGGACGCGCCGGACGGCCGATCGGTTCCACCAGCGCGCCCGGGCGTGCCGCACGCTCTACGCTCAGACGATGGATTCGCTGGAGCTGACGGTCACCACCCATCCGCTGACGCTGGCGCGGCTCACGCAGCTCCGGGACGAACGCACCGGTGACGCCGAGTTCCGGAACCTGCTCACCAGGGTGAGCGAGATGCTGATCTACGAGGCGTTCGCCGACCAGCCGACGACGCCGGTCACCGTGCAGACCCCGGTCGGCCGGGCCGACGGGGTGGAACTGACCGAGGCTCCGATCTTCGTGCCGGTGCTGCGCGCCGGACTCGGCATGCTCGACGCGGCGCTGCGCATGGTCCCCGAGGCCCAGGTCGGGTTCGTCGGCGTCAAACGCGACGAGGCCACCGCCCAGCCGGTCGAGTACCTGGTGTCGCTGCCGGACTCGCTCGCCGGGCGGCGCGTCTACGTGATCGACCCGATGCTGGCGACGGCGGGATCCCTGCTGCACACCCTCGACATCGTGGACCGTCGCGGCGCCACCGATGTGACCGCGGTCTGCGTGGTCGGAGCACCCGAGGGAATCGAGGCGCTGCGCCGGTCGGGCCGCCGGCTGCGGCTGGTGATCGGCGCGGTCGACGACCACCTGAACGAGGACTCCTACATCGTCCCCGGGCTCGGCGACGCCGGCGACCGCCAGTTCGGTCCCCGCAACATGTGAGCGCGGCGAATCGGACCTTCCGGCACGGATTGCGGACTGCGCATTGATCGGCGGACGCACTGCCGGTACGCTCATGCGCATGGCCGGAGACATCGTCCCCATCGAACTCGGACTCACCGAAGGCAACCTGTTCACCCTGTGGGCTCCCCGTTGGCGCGAAGGCGACGACGAGTGGGAGGCCTTCCTCGGGCTGGACGAGGACCTCTACGGGTTCCCCAGTGTCGCGGAGCTGACCGCGTTCGTCCGGACGGACGACGACAACGACCTCGCCGACCACCCTCAGTGGGACACCGTGAAGGCGCTCAAGGCCGACGAGTTCGTGCCCGACGACAAGCACACCTACGACCTGGTGGGCGTGCCGGAGCTGGCCGCCGAGGACCCGACCCCCGAGGTGGTCGCCGAACTCGAGGACTCCCTCGAGATCGCGCGCATCATCGGCGAGGTCTGCGAGCTGGCGCCCGTCGTCAAGTTCTTCACCGCGAACCCGATCCTGGGCGCGGTCACCGTCGGCACCGATAACTTCCGCGGCCGTGAGGGCGTGGACCTGTGGGTCCGTATCGGCCGTCTGATCGCCAAGGGGTGGGACGACGTCATCGACGCGCTCGACGACGTGGTCAGCACCCCGAAGGTGGACAAGAAGGCCGTCACCGTCGCCGAGGACGAGCTGGACGCCGCCGCCTCGGCCGAGGACGAGGACGAGCCGGACTTCGATCCGGTCGACCCGCTGGTCGATGAGGACGAGGACGACGATCTGGTCGACGAGGACGAGGATGACGAGGACGACTCGTTCTGGGGTCAGGTCGGCATCGACCCGATCCGGATCTTCACCGACGACGGCGAATATCTGACCCTGCGCTGCTACCTCGGCGACGATCCGGTGTTCCTGGGCAAGAGCGGCACCATCTACGGCTTCAGCTCCGAGCGGGCGCTCACCAAGTTCCTGGCGAGCTCCAGCGATCACGATCTGGCTCGCGTCTCCACCTTCGACGAGGTGCAGTCGGCCGCTGAGACCGGCGACGTCGACTACGACGTGCTGCCGGAGAACACCTATGCGCTGCCCGGTATCGCCGAGGACATCCTCGACGGCCCACGCCGGGTGGACGGCAAGCAGCTGGATCTGGCGGCCGAGCTCTTGACCAATGCCGCCGACTTCGCCGACCTCGACACCGTAGACGAGGCACTGCGCACCACCACTCCGCTGGGCTGGTTCGTCGATTACGCGATCAAACCCGATCCGGAGCGTCTGGCCCCGTCGGGCCCGTTCGACAACGAGTCCGAGGCCTGGCGTGCACTGGTCGCCGACTTCGAGGGGCGTCTGGTCCGACGCGGCTGAGTCGCGTCAGTCCATCAGGACCGCGAAGCCGGGCTTGATCACGTCGTCGATGAGCGCGATGCGTTCGTCGAAGTGCAGGAACGCCGACTTCATGGCGTTCACGGTGAACCGCTCGAAGTCGGCCCAGCCGTAACCGAACGTCTGGTGTAGCAGCAGGAATTCGCGGCTCATGGACGTCGCACTCATCAACCGGTTGTCGGTGTTGACGGTCACCCGGAACCGCAGGCGAGCCAGCACATTGAACGGATGCTCGGCCAGGGACGGCACCGCACCGGTCTGCACGTTGCTGCTCGGGCACAGTTCCAGCGGAATCCGCTTGTCCCGCACATAGTGCGCCACCAGCCCGAGCTGGGCGCCGTCGAAGCTCTCGTCGGCGGGGGACGCGCCGGCGGGCAGCACCACATCGTCCATCACCCGCACCCCGTGGCCGAGCCGCTCGGCCCCGCAGAACGCTACCGCCTCGTGAATGGACGGCAGACCGAACGCCTCGCCGGCGTGGATGGTGAAGTGGGCGCACTCACCGCGTAGATAGTCGAAGGCGTCCGAGATGCCGGGACGGCGGGTTGCCGGCCTCGGCACCGGCGATGTCGAAGCCGACCACCCCGCGATCCCGGTACTTCACGGTCAGTTCGGCGATCTCCCTCGACCGCGCGGCGTGCCGCATCGCGGTGAGCAGGCAGCGCACGACGATCGGGCGGCCTTCCCGCCGCGCCGCGGCCTCGGAGTCCGCGAAGCCTGTCAGCACCGCCTCGATCACCTGGTCGAGGGTCAGCCCGTTCTCGGTGTGCAGCTCCGGGGCGAACCGGATCTCCGCGTAGACGACGCCGTCCGTCGACAGATCCTCTGCGGCCTCGAAGGCCACCCGCTGCAACGCCGACGCCGACTGCATGACGCCGACGGTGTGGGCGAACGTCTCCAGATACGTCTCCAGCGATCCCGAATCGGCGGCCTCGGCGAACCAGCGGGCCAGTGCGTCCGCGTCGTCGGCGGGCAGTTTGTCGTAACCGGATTCGCGGGCCAGGTCGAGGACCGTCGCGGGCCGCAGTCCCCCGTCGAGGTGATCGTGCAGCAGAACCTTCGGAGCCAGCCGGCAGTCGTCGAGGGTGATCATGCTCCCGACGGTAACCCGGCCCAGCGCGTCACGCGATACGGCCGCGCACCCTCGTCGGGGCGGGGGCGGTCTCGGTGCGGCTGACGGTCACCGCGCCGGCCAGCCGCTCCAAGGCGCGGTCGAATCGGGAGGGGTCGTCGGCGTGCAGGGTCAGCAGCGGGGCGCCCTTCGTCACGGGATCCCCGATGCCGGCGTGCCAGGTGACTCCGGCACCGGCGCTCACCGCCGCACCCGGCGTCGACCGTCCGGCGCCGAGTTCCCACGCGGCCAGGCCGACCGCGAGGGCGTCCAGGTGCGCCAGCCACCCGGACTCGGGCGCAGCCACCACCTGCCGGTGGGCGGCCTGCGGGAGGTCGGCGTCGGGGTCGCCGCCCTGGGCCGCGATCATGGCGCGCCAGGCGTCCATGGCCTGTCCTCCGGCGAGATGGTCGGCGGGATCGACGTCGGGAAGTCCGCCCGCGGCCAGCATCTCGCGCGCCAGCGCCAAGGTCAGTTCGACGACGTCACCGGGTCCCCCGCCGGCCAGCACCTCGACCGATTCGGCCACTTCGAGGGCGTTGCCGGCGCTGCGGCCCAGCGGCACCGACATGTCGGTGAGCAGCGCGACGGTGTGCACGCCGGCATCGGTGCCGAGGTCGACCATGGTGCGGGCCAGTACCGCGGCGTCGTCGTAGGAGGTCATGAAGGCACCGGATCCTGCCTTGACGTCCAGGACGAGGGCCTGCGTGCCCTCCGCGATCTTCTTGCTCATGATCGAGCTGGCGATCAGCGGGATCGACGGCACGGTGCCGGTGACGTCGCGCAGGGCGTACAGCTTGCGGTCGGCGGGCGCGAGGTCGTCGGAGGCGGCGCACACCACCGCCCCGACGGATTCGAGTTGCTCGCGCAGTTCGCCGGGAGTCAGGGTGGCGCGCCAGCCCGGAATCGCCTCGAGCTTGTCCAGGGTGCCCCCGGTGTGGCCGAGCCCGCGGCCGGACAGTTGCGGCACGGCGAGCCCGTAGGAGGCGATCAGCGGGGTGAGCGGCAGGGTGATCTTGTCGCCGACTCCACCGGTCGAATGCTTGTCGACGGTGCGCAGCGATGTGCCGTTCCGGGTGAGACCGCTCAGGTCCATCCGGGTTCCGGAGGCGACCATCGCCGCCGTCCAGTCCGCGATCTCACGGCGGTTCATGCCTCGCTGCAGGATCGCCATCGCCAGCGCCGCCATCTGTTCGGGGGCGACGTCGCCGCGCGTGAAGCCGTCGAGAACGGTCCGGATCTGCTCCGTGGACAGCACGCCGCCGTCGCGCTTGGCGACGATGATGCTGACCGGGTCGAGTGCGCTCATCGACGGCCGCCGTCCCGCACCCGGGCGAGGTCGGCCGGACCGAACGCCTCCGGCAGGAGTTCGGCGAGCGCGCGCGGGTGGTCCGCACCGTCGATCAGGAGGCCGTCGCCGCCGATCTCGAGCAGCACCTGACGGCACCGTCCGCACGGGGTGAGCACGTTGCCGTCGGCGTCGCACACGCTCACCGCGCGAAGCCTTCCGGCCCCGCTGGAAACCGCCGCCGAGACCACCGACACCTCCGCACACACACCGAGACCATATGAGACATTCTCCACATTGCATCCGGTCACGATGTGGCCCGATTCACTCACCGCTGCGGCACCGACCGAAAAGCCCGAGTACGGAGCGTATGCCCTGGTCATCACGTCATGTGCGGCCTCACGCAGAGCGCCGAAGTCGATTTCCGAAGACATGACAACTCCTCTTTCCCGGAATCATTAAAGGTAAGGCAAACCTAAATCCCCTCAGGGGCTTCGGTCACATTGTTATGGCAATTTACGACAACGCTCACGGGGGGTTTAGAGTCGAAGGCATCGGGTCCAGGGTCGGCACCGTCGTGTCCTCCCGGAGATCCTCGTAGATGTCGACACTCTGGAGGCGAAGGCAAGCGATGAGCACCCCCACCGAGGTCGCACCGGAGCCGGTGCGCAAACGCTCCCTCTATCGCGGGGACCCCGGCATGTGGTCCTGGGTGATGCAGCGCATCACCGGCGTCACCATCTTCTTCTTCCTCTTCGTGCACGTCCTCGACACCGCGGTCATCCGCGTGAACGAGAACACCTACACCGAGATCATCAACACCTACAAGACCCCGATCATCGGCCTCATGGAGATCGGTCTCGTCTTCTGCGTGCTGTACCACGCCCTCAACGGCATCCGGATCATCCTGGTCGACTTCTGGTCCAAGGGCCCGAAGTACCAGCGCCAGATGCTCTGGGTCGTCCTGGGCGTCTTCGCCGTCACGTTCATCGCCATGGCTGCGCGGCTGCTGCAGATCATGATCCAGCACGCGTTCTAGGGAGCTGACACATGACTACTGAAGCCAAGACCCTGGGGACCGACTACGACCGCCCCGCCAGCCTGGACAACCCGCGCAGCCCGCGGGCCCACAAGGGCGGCAACTTCGAGAAGTACGCGTGGCTGTTCATGCGCTTCTCCGGCATGGCGCTGGTGATCCTGGCGCTGGGCCACATCTTCATCATGCTCGCCTGGGACAACGGCGTGCACCGGATCGACGCGTCGTTCGTCGCCGAGCGCTGGAAGCAGCCCTTCTGGCAGATCTGGGACCTCACCATGCTGTGGCTCGCCCAGCTGCACGGCGGCAACGGTGTGCGCACGGTGATCGCGGACTACTCGCGCAAGGACTCGACCCGTTTCTGGCTGAACGTCCTGCTCGGTATCTCGATGATCCTGGTCCTGACGCTCGGCACCTACGCGCTTCTCACCTTCGGCTCTTAAGGAGACTTCCCCCTCATGCAGGAACACCGCTATGACGTCGTCATCGTGGGCGCCGGAGGCGCCGGGATGCGCGCGGCCATCGAGGCCGCTCCGCGCGCCCGCACCGCGGTTCTGACCAAGCTGTACCCGACTCGCAGCCACACCGGCGCGGCCCAGGGCGGCATGTGTGCCGCACTCGCCAACGTCGAAGAGGACAACTGGGAGTGGCACACCTTCGACACCGTCAAGGGCGGTGACTACATCGTCGACCAGGATGCCGCCGAGCTGATGGCCAAGGAGGCCATCGACGCGGTGCTCGACCTGGAGAAGATGGGTCTGCCGTTCAACCGCACCCCGGAGGGCCGGATCGACCAGCGCCGCTTCGGCGGCCACACCCGCGATCACGGCAAGGCCCCGGTCCGTCGTGCCTGCTACGCCGCCGACCGCACCGGCCACATGATCCTGCAGACGCTGTACCAGAACTGCGTCAAGCACGACGTCGAGTTCTTCAACGAGTTCTACGCGCTCGACCTGAACATGACGACCGACGAGAACGGCGAGCCCGTCGCCAACGGCATCGTCGCCTACGAGCTGGCCACCGGCGAGATCCACGTCTTCCACGCGAAGTCGATCGTGTTCGCCACCGGCGGCAGCGGCCGCATGTACAAGACGACGTCCAACGCCCACACCCTCACCGGTGACGGCATGGGCATCGTCTTCCGCAAGGGCCTGCCGCTGGAGGACATGGAGTTCCACCAGTTCCACCCGACAGGTCTGGCCGGTCTGGGCATCCTCATCTCGGAGGCGGTCCGCGGCGAGGGCGGCATCCTCCGCAACGTCGACGGCGAACGCTTCATGGAGCGCTACGCCCCCACCATCAAGGACCTCGCCCCGCGTGACATCGTCGCCCGGTCGATGGTCACCGAGGTGCTGGAGGGCCGCGGCGCCGGCCCGAACAAGGACTACGTCTACATCGACGTGCGCCACCTCGGCGAGGACGTCCTCAACGAGAAGCTGCCGGACATCACCGAGTTCTCCCGCACCTACCTCGGTGTGGACCCGGTGACCGAGCTGGTGCCGGTGTACCCGACCTGCCACTACGTGATGGGCGGCATCCCGACCACCATCACCGGCCAGGTGCTCGCCGACAACGAGCAGGTCGTCCACGGCCTGTACGCCGCCGGCGAGTGCGCCTGCGTGTCGGTGCACGGTGCGAACCGTCTGGGCACCAACTCGCTGCTCGACATCAACGTGTTCGGTCGTCGCGCCGGGATCGCCGCCGCCGACTACGCCAACACCCACGAGTTCACCGAACTCGAGGAGCAGCCGACCGCGATGGTCGACGAGTGGCTGGCCGGCCTGCTGTCCGAGCACGGCAACGAGCGCGTCGCCGACATCCGCACCGAACTGCAGCAGACCATGGACAACAACGCCGCGGTGTTCCGCACCGAGGCCACGCTGACCCAGGCGCTCAACGACATCCACGCGCTCAAGGAGCGCTACAACCACGTCCGCGTGCACGACAAGGGCAAGCGTTTCAACTCCGATCTCCTCGAGGCCGTCGAGCTGGGCTTCCTGCTCGAGCTGGCCGAGGTGACCGTGGTCGGCGCGCTCAACCGCAAGGAGTCGCGCGGCGGT
Source organism: Gordonia sp. (in: high G+C Gram-positive bacteria) (assembly GCF_047600565.1). GTDB lineage: Bacteria > Actinomycetota > Actinomycetes > Mycobacteriales > Mycobacteriaceae > Gordonia. The sequence goes on along the minus strand of NZ_JASGKN010000001.1, from coordinate 296,102 downwards.
CACGCCCGCGAGGACTACCAGCAGCGTGACGATGAGAACTACCTGGTTCACACCATGGCGTACAAGAAGGGTAAGGGCCTGATCACGGACATCGATCTCGATTACAAGCCCGTGGTCTTCACCCGCTACGAGCCGATGGAGCGTAAGTACTGATGACTGCCACACTCTCGCGCGACAACGCCACCAGCGAGCCGCCGCTGCCTCCGGTTCCGGAGGAAGCGGTGATGGTGACGCTGAAGATCTACCGGTTCAACCCGGAGAACCCCGACGCCCAGGGCTTCGAGAGCTTCCGTGTCCCGGCACTGCCGACCGACCGCCTGCTCAACCTGCTCCTCTACACGAAGGGCTACCTGGACGGCACCCTGACGTTCCGCCGCAGCTGCGCCCACGGCGTGTGCGGCAGCGACGCCATGCGGATCAACGGTGTGAACCGCCTGGCCTGCAAGCTCCTCATGCGGGATCTGCTGCCCAAGGACTCGTCCAAGGAGATCACCATCACCATCGAGCCCATCAAGGGTCTGCCGGTGGAGAAGGATCTCGTGGTCGACATGGAGCCGTTCTTCGACGCGTACCGCGCGATCAAGCCGTTCCTGATCACCACGGGCAACGAGCCGACCCGTGAGCGCATCCAGTCGGCCAAGGACCGCGCCCGTTTCGACGACACCACCAAGTGCATTCTGTGCGCGTGCTGCACCACCAGCTGCCCGGTGTTCTGGAACGAGGGCTCCTACTACGGTCCGGCCGCGATCGTGAACGCTCACCGCTTCATCTTCGACAGCCGTGACGAAGGCGCCGTCGAGCGTCTGGACATCCTGAACGACATGGACGGTGTGTGGCGCTGCCGCACCACCTTCAACTGCACCGACGCCTGCCCTCGCGGCATCCAGGTCACGCAGGCCATCCAGGAGGTCAAGCGCGCTCTGATGTTCTCCCGCTAGAACTTCTCTGCAGCCCCGGAAACACGCCCCCACCGCTGAGCGGTCGGGGCGTGTTTCGTCTTTTCCGGGCGCCGGTAGACTTCCGGATCGTTATGCGTGTCACAGCCCTGCCCCGAGTCCTGTCCACCGTCGCACTGGCCGCGTCGCTCGCCGTCGCCCCGGTGGGCCTCGGGGCGGCGGGAGCCGATCCGATGGCGCCGACGGTGGCACCGACGTCGGAGGTGACCGCCGGTGTGCCCGCGGAGCCCACACCGGTGACCGACGACTGCCCGCAGAAGACGGGCACCCCGCCGGCCGTGGACGACTCGGAGGTGGTGCAGCCGTGGGACACCACGCCCAGCCCGCTGCCCGTCCCGACCCCGCCGGTCGGCGGTCCGCGGATGGCCGAATGCGGTGTGGTCAGCGATGCGGCGGCCGGACCGGTGCCGGCGAATCTGACGTCGTCGGCATGGCTGATCGCCGACCTGGACACCGGCGAGATCATCGCCGCCAAGGATCCGCACGGCCGCTACCGTCCCGCGTCGACGATCAAGGTGCTGCTGGCACTCACCTACCTGAACACGCACCCCGATCTAGACAAGGTGGTGACCGCGAACGTCCGCGACTGGTCCATGGAGGGCGACATGTGCGGTGTCGGGCCCGGCGGCCGGTACACGATCCGCGACATCCTCAGCGGACTGATCGTGGTGTCCGGCAACGACTGCGCCAACATGATCGCCCGCGAGCTGGGCGGCTTCGATCAGGCACTGGCCAAGATGAACGCCACCGCCGCCTCGATCGGCGCGAAGGACACCCGGGCCGCCACCCCGTCGGGGCTGGATGCACCCGGCATGTCGACCTCGCCGTACGACGAGGCGACCATCTTCCGGGCGGCGATGGCCGACGAGGAGTTCCGGCACATCATCACGCTGCGGAACTACGACTTCCCCGGCTATCCGGGCGACGAGTCCGCCGGGATCCCCGCCCGTCCGGGCTACACGATGGTCACCTCGAACGTGATGCTGCGCGACGGCACCGTCCCCGGCATGATCGGCGGCAAGACCGGGTACACCGACGACGCCAAGAAGACCTTCGTGGGCGCGATCGAGCGGAACGGCCGCACGCTCGTCATCGTCCAGATGTACGGCCTGTCGGAGGCCGGCAACGGCTACGACCAGCAGGCGATCCGGATGATCGACTACGGCTTCGCAGCACCCAAGGGCACGACCGTCGGCGAGCTGGGTGAGCCGAAGCGGGCCGACGGGGCGACCGGTGCGGACCGGGCGTCGAACACCTGGTGGATCGTGCTGCTCTCGCTGCTGGGCGTCGGCGTGCTCGGCGGGCTCGCCTACCTGCTGCTGTCCCGCCTGCGCGGCCGTGAGAAGGGTGTCCGGGGCGAGCCCGCGGAAACCTCGGCGGAGTCCGGTGAGACGGAGCAGGATGACAGCGAGGCCGGTGACACCGGTTCCACTGACACCGAGGAGTCCGAGGACATGCCCGTAGACGGTTCGAATGCAGATGAACTGGGCGACGACGCCCTGGCCGCCGATGCCGAGGACTCGGTGACCGAGGGCCGCGAGAACGCGGCGTCCGCCGCCGATCCGGACACCCAGGACACCGATCCGACGGACGAGATCGCACAGGCCGACGCCGACAACGTCGACGCCGGTGAAGACGGCTCGGACGACTGACTAGCGGCGCCGCGACCGGCCGAGCAGTCCCCCGAGGAGTGCGCCCAGGCCGGCGGCGGTGAGCAGACCGCGAGCACTGGCCGTGGCGGTCGGCGTCTCGTAGACCGGCGCCAGCACCACTTCCTTCGGCTGGATCTGTTCGAGGGCCTTCTCCCGGCGGCGGGAGGCGGCCTCCTGCTGGTCGTCGAGGATCCAGAACGGCTCGTTGGCCGGATTCGAGGCCGTCCAGGCGGCGGCGTACAACAGGATCCGACTGGCGAGGTACGCGAACACCATGATGCCGATGATCGGGCCGAACGCGATTCCGGCCGGACCGCCCAGCACCTTCTCGAGGTAGACGCTGCCGACCTCTTTGAGGACTTCGAAGATCAGGGCGCACACCAGTGCCGAGGACCGGACCACCGACCACGGGATCTTCTCCAGCGGCAGCTGCGACAGCACGATCGTGAGCAGCGCCCAGGTGGCCAGCACCGAGACCAGGCGGGAACCCCACTGCACGATGAAGACGCGGACGCCCTCGGAGGCGAACGTCATGTGGTCGGCCAGCAGATGAGCGATCGGCCCGCTCGCGGTCGCGCCGAGGAGCAGGGTGACCAGCAGGAGTGCCCCCAGACCGAAGAACAGGCCCAGGTCGATCAGTTTCGATGTAAGGAAGCGACGTTTGACCCGGCCGCCCCACATCTCGGTCAGACCTTCACGGACCTGACCGATCCAGCCGATTCCGGTGAAGGCGGCACCGGCCAGACCGAGGGTTCCGACCGCGGCACGCGAGTTGATGGCCGAATGGATGACGTCGGACAACGTGTGCCCCATCTCGCCGGGCACGTTCCGCAGGATGGCGTCGATGATCTGTTCGACCAGCTCCGGCCGGCTCGCCAGCACCACGCCGGTGATGGCGAAGGTGACCATCAGGATCGGGACCAGCGCCAGGATGCCGCTGAACGTGATCGAGGCGGCGTACACGTTGCCGCGGCGTTCGTTGTACCACTTCTGCATGGCCAACAGCCGGCCGAGCGGCGGGCCGAAGAACTTCTTGAGGGCCGTCATGCCACCCGACGCTACTTGGTCGGCGCCAGGAATCCGACCTTGTCGTAGACGTCGGCGAGCGTCGTGCCGGCCACGTCCCGCGCCTTCTCGGCGCCGTCGGCGAGGATCCGATTCAGTTCGGCGCGATCGTCGAGGTATTCGTCGACCTTGCCGCGCAGCGGCGTCACGAAGTCGGTGAGGATGTCGGCGGTGTCGACCTTGAGGTGGCCGTACTGCTTGCCCTCGTAGGAGGCGACGATCTCGTCCATGTCGCGGCCGGTCAGAGCCGCCTGGATGGTGAGCAGGTTGGAGACGCCGGGCTTGGTCTCACGGTCGAAGGCCACCACGGTCTCGGTGTCGGTGACCGCCGACTTGATCTTCTTGGCCGACGTCTTCGGGTCATCGAGCAGATTGATGAGTCCCTTGTCCGAGTCGGCGGACTTACTCATCTTGGCGGTCGGATTCTGCAGGTCGTAGATCTTGGCGAACTCTTTGACGATGTACGGCTTGGGCACCGTGAAGGTATCGCCGAATCGGGAGTTGAAGCGCTGCGCCAGATCGCGGGTGAGCTCCAGGTGCTGGCGCTGGTCCTCGCCCACCGGTACCTCGTCGACCTGGAAGGCCAGGATGTCGGCGGCCATCAGGATCGGATAGGTGAACAGGCCGACGCCGGCGGCGTCCTGGCCGCTCTTGGCCGACTTGTCCTTGAACTGGGTCATCCGGCTGGCCTCGCCGAAGCCGGTCAGACACGACAGCACCCACGTCAGCTGCGCGATCTCCGGCACCTGCGACTGCACGTAGAGGGTCGCCCGTGACGGATCGACACCCAATGCCAGCAGCTGGGCGACCCCGCTCAGGGTCCGTTCGCGCAGTGCCGCCGGATCCCACGGCAGCGTGAGCGCATGCATGTCCGGGATGAAGTAGTAGACGTCGTCGAAATCGTCCTGCAGAGCCACCCACTGGCGGACCGCACCCAGGTAGTTGCCGAGATGGAACGAGTCGCTGGTGGGCTGGATCCCGGAGAGGACCCGCCGGTGCTGCGGGGTGGAGGCGGTCATGGGTTCATTCTTCCAAACGCGGTCAACGGGAAAAGACGACGGTCACGGGTGCGTGGTCGGACCAGCGCAGGTCGTAGGCGTCGGCACGGTCCACCCAGGTCTTCTCCACCCGCTGCGCGAGGGCCGGGGTGGCCAGGTGGTAGTCGATACGCCAGCCGGCGTCGTTGTCGAAGGCCTTGCCTCGCCACGACCACCAGGCGTACGGGCCGGCGACGTCGCCGTGGTGTTCGCGGGCGACGTCCACCCAACCCCCGGCCAGCCGGGCCGCCACCCATTCGCGTTCGTGGGGCAGGAATCCCGAGTTCTTCAGGTTGCCCTTCCAGTTCTTGATGTCCCGCTCGTCGGGGGCGATGTTCCAGTCACCGGCCACCACCGCGTGCCGGCCGGACTGCAGGAGTGTGTCGAGGTACGGGCCGAAGGAGGTCATGAAGCGGAGCTTCTCCTCGTACTTCTCCACGTCCTTCTTCTCGTCGGTGAGGGCGGCACCGGAGGGCACGTACACGCTGGCGGCGGTCACCTGCTGCTCGCCGTCACCGAAGTCGGCCTCGATGTAGCGTCCGAGGGTGTCGAACTCGTCGTCGCCGTAGCCGATGCGGACGTCCGACGGTTCGGTGCGCGACAGGATCCCGACACCGGCCCGGCCCGCCTGCGAGGACGCGGTCATCGCCAGGTGCCAACCGTCGTCGAGGGCCGGGGCGAGCGCCTTCCGGGCGGTCTTCTCGTCGGCGCGGATCTCCTGCAGCAGCACCACGTCCGGGGCCTGGCGCGCGAGCCACGGCAGCATTCCGGGGTTGTTCTCGTTGCGCTGCTTGACCGCCGCGCGGATTCCGTTGACGTTGATGCTGGTGATCTTCAAGGACGGCACAGGCACCTACGGTAGCGGCCGTCGATCCACAACCATCTCGCGAACCCCTGGATAGCGAGAGCCCGTCCTGGTTGTCTTTCAGCATGCTCAATACGTTGGCCCAGATCAGCACGGCACTCGGCGGCTTCTCGATCATGATCGCGATGTTCGCGCTCCTCAAAGAGCGGCGGACGGAAAACCTCGCCAACCTCTTCTACCTGCACCAGTACCTGGCACAAGAGGAGTTCAGCGCGGCACGCAGGCGCGTACGCACATCCATGTATTCGAAGCCGTACGACGAGTGGTCGACTGACGACCTGATCGCAGCCAACCGAGTGTGCACATGTTACGACCAGGCGGGCCTCCTCCTCGGTGTCGGCGCCGTCAACAAGAAGACGGTTCAGCAGTTCTTGTCGACATCATGGGGAGAGAGCATTCTGCGATCAATACGAGCTGCTCGCGCCGTATCTGGACGCGAATCAAACGCCGACCAGAACGGGTCGGGAGTTCTTTCACCACTTCGGAACGCTCTACACTGAAGCCAAGATCTTCCATCGCACACCGTGAGGTGAACATGTCGCGCATCCGGATCGCTCGGATCGTCTCCGGCGGACAGACCGGAGCCGACCGTGCGGCACTCGACGCGGCCATCGACGCCGGCCTCCCCTATGGCGGTTGGTGTCCACTCGGCGGATGGGCCGAGGACTATCCGGTCGCGCCCGGCGTGATCGCCGACTATCCCCACCTCCGCGAGGCAGCGGAACGCCGGCCCGAGGTGAGGACTCGTCTGAACGTCCGTGACAGCCATGCCACGCTCGTCGTACGAACCGATACGGGGTCCCTGTCTGCAGGAACGGATCTGACCGTGCAGTTCGCTGCCGATCTTCGCCGCCCGGTCCTCGTCAGCAGAGGCGATGATCCGGATGAAGTCGTCTCCTGGCTGGACGGCCTACCGGCCGAGCTGACGCTGAATGTCGCAGGACCCCGAGAATCGGAGGCCGCGGGTACCTACGAGGCATGCCGAACGCTTCTGCGGGACGTGCTGCGCACGGTGCCGGCGGTTCACTGAGCCCGCAGCACGGCAGACCTGCGGGCGGCGAGCAGGGTGACACCGAAGACCGCGAGCCCGGCCAGCGGCAGGACCACACCGACCGCGGAGGGCGCGCGATAGCTCATGCCGGCGGCGATGGTGACGCCGCCGAGCCAGGCGCCGAGCGCGTTCGCGACGTTGAGCGCCGAATGGTTGAGGGCGGCGGCCACAGTCTGGGCGTCGTGACTGACGTCCATCAGGCGGGTCTGCAGGCCCGGGATAGCCGTGGAGCCGGTCAGGCCGACGAAGAAGGTGAGAGCCACCGCCAGCCAGCCGATACCGAGCAGCAGGGCGAAGGCGCCGAGGGCGACGGCGGTGGCCGCCATGCCCACGGCGATTCCCAGGTCCACACTGCGGTCGGCGAGACGCCCGCCGACCACGTTGCCTGCCACCATGCCGGCGCCGAACAGCATGAGGGCGATCGGGACCACCCCCTCGGAGATCCCGCCGACCGAGGTGAGGGCGGTGTTCAGATACGTGTAGAAGGCGAACATGCCACCGAACCCGACCAGCCCGACCAGCAGGGTGAGCAGCACCTGGCTGCGGCGCAGCGCGCCCAGTTCGGTGCGCGGATCGGTGGTCTTCATGCCGTGCAGGTCGGGCACGGTGACGATCAGGGCGGCCACGGTGATCACGCCCAGCAACACCACGATCCCCAGCGCCCAGCGCCAGCTGAGTGCCTGCCCGATCCAGGTGGCGGCCGGCACCCCGACCACATTGGCGACCGACAGCCCCATCATCACCTGGCCGACGGCCTGCGCGCGTCGGCCCGGCGCGGCCAGGTGCGCGGCGACCAGCGCGGCGACACCGAAGTAGGCGCCGTGCGGAAGACCGGCGAGGAAACGTGCCGCCATCAGGGTCGGATAGTTCGGGGCGATCACCGACAGGCCGTTGCCGACGGTGAAGGCCACCATCAAGGCGATGAGCAGGGTGCGCCGGGGCACGCGGGCGGCCAGCGCCGCGATGACCGGGGCGCCCACGACCACGCCGAGGGCATACGCCGAGATGAGATGGCCGGCCGTCGGTTCACTGATGTGCAGGTCCGACGCGATGTTCGGCAGCAGGCCCATCGCCACGAACTCGGTGGTACCGATCCCGAAACCGCCCAGGGCCAGCGCCGTGATCACCCAGCCGGCCGGCCACCGCTTGCGCGTCGGAGCGGAGGAGGCCGGACCCCGGGTCACTTCAGGGCGGCCTGCAGGTTCTCGTCCAGGGTGCCGAGGAACTCCTCGGTGGTCTGGTACGGCTGATCGCCGCCGACCAGCAGCGCCAGATCCTTGGTCATCTTGCCGGACTCGACGGTCTTGATGACCACGTCCTCCAGCGTCGAGGCGAACTCGCGCACCGCGGGCGTGTTGTCCAGCTTGCCGCGGTGGTCGAGGCCGCGGGTCCAGGCGAAGATCGACGCGATCGGGTTGGTCGACGTCGGTTTGCCCTGCTGGTGCTGACGGTAGTGGCGGGTCACGGTGCCGTGCGCGGCCTCGGCCTCACAGGTCTGGCCGTCCGGGGTCAGCAGCACCGACGTCATCAGGCCGAGCGAACCGTAGCCCTGGGCGACGGTGTCGGACTGGACGTCGCCGTCGTAGTTCTTGCAGGCCCAGACGTAGCCGCCCTCCCACTTGAGCGAGGAGGCCACCATGTCGTCGATCAGCCGGTGCTCGTAGTGCAGGCCGGCCGCGTCGAACTGGGTCTTGAACTCGTCGTCGAAGACCTGCTGGAAGATGTCCTTGAAGGCGCCGTCGTAGGCCTTCAGGATGGTGTTCTTGGTGGACAGGTACACCGGGTAGTTCTGCTGCAGGCCGTAGTTGAACGACGCCCGCGCGAAGTCCTCGATGGACTTGTTGAAGTTGTACATGCCCATCACGACGCCGCCCTCTTCAGGGATCTGGACGACCTCGTGCTCGATCGGCTCGGAGCCGTCGGACGGGGTGTAGGTGATGGTCACGGTGCCCCCGGAACCGGCGGGGATCTTGAAGTCGGTGGCGCGGTACTGGTCGCCGAAGGCGTGGCGGCCGACGACGACGGGCTTGGTCCAGCCCGGGACCAGGCGCGGAACGTTCGAGATCAGGATCGGGGCGCGGAAGATGGTGCCGCCGAGGATGTTGCGGATGGTGCCGTTGGGCGACCGCCACATCTTCTTCAGGCCGAACTCCTCGACACGGGCCTCGTCCGGGGTGATGGTCGCGCACTTCACGCCGACGCCGTACTTCTGGATGGCGTGGGCCGAATCGATCGTGACCTGGTCGTCGGTGGCGTCGCGGTTCTCGATACCGAGGTCGTAGTAGTCGAGGTCGATGTCCAGGTAGGGATGGATCAGCTTCTCTTTGATGAACGCCCAGATGATCCTGGTCATCTCGTCGCCGTCAAGCTCGACGACTTTGCCTTCGACTTTGATCTTGCCCATATGGCTCGGTGCCCTCCTCGGCTCCGCCGCGCACGGGTGTCGCGCGGCTTTCACGGTTGCCCGGAAGTCGTCGCGGATCAGGCGCGACGGCCCGGTTCAAACGTAGTACGGCCCCGTTCTCGGCGCTGAGCCCGGGTAAACATTACGTCCGTACTGTTTCTTCGAGCATATCCGATCGCCGGTCGACCGGCGCAGCTACGCGCCGGTCGACATCGACTGTTCAGTTGACCTGTGTGTAGCCGGTGACGAAGTCGTAGGCGGCGCCGCCGATTCCGACTCCCACCGAGCCGTTCATGGGGTTCCAGCTGAGGGTGCTCATCGCCTGGGCCGGGGTGGTGTCCGGGGTGATCCCGGAGGCACCGGAGATCCCGGTCTGGAGGTTGACGTTCAGCTGGAACATCGGCTGCGCCTCGCCAGCGGGCGGAGCGACGTTGCCGGTGACGGTCAGCGGCAGCGTGTCACCCGACCAGCCCAGATTGACCGGAGCGGACTCGGCCGGCGGGGTGACCGCCTGCGGGGCCACAGTCGCCGGGGCGACCGGAGCGGCCGGCGCAGCCGGATCGACGACGGCCGGTGCCGCCGGAGCGGTCGCGTCCGGAGCGGTGGCGTCCGGGACCGCCGGAGCGGTCTCCAGCGGCGCCGGATGCGCGTCCCACAGACCCAGGGTCTGCCCCAGGTTGTCGCCCGCGCCGAGCGTGTTGCCGGCGACCCCGAACAGGTTGAAGTTGTACAGCGAGTCGACGACGCCGATCAGATTGTTGACCACGGCCGTCGGCGTGCCGGTCTCCGGCTGCTGTGCAGCACGCTGCTCGATCGCCTGCGCCACGGCGGGATCGGCGGGGACCTCGCAGTCGGCGTAGTACCCGGCGTAGGCCGGATCGCAGTGCCAGGTGCGTCCGTCACCCACCGGCTCGTTCATGCGGGCCGGGTAGTAGCCGTGCTTGGTGAAGTAGCCGACCAGGCCGTCGACCGCCGCGAACGGGCGCAGCAGCGGGTTGGGCAGGTCGCAGATCGGATCGCCCTGCAGGCAGTAGCCGGTCACCGGAACCGAACCGAACCCGCCGGCACGCGGACCGGACATGGTGGCACCGGGCAGCGGGGTGAGACCGGCGAGCGTGTTCTCGATGCCTCCGACACCATCGAGACCCTGACGCCGCGGATCCGAGTACAGCTCACCGCGCAGACCTTCGGCCTTGACCTTCGACCGTCCGTTGCCGGCATCGGAGATCACGTCGCCGGCGATGCGGGCGCCCTGCGAGTAGCCGACGACGGTGACCGGCTTGCCGGGGCACTGCGCCTGGTACCGGGAGACGGCCTTCTCGGTGGCGGCCTTGCCGATCGCCACGTCCTGGTCGTACGGGATGGGTCCGACCGGGAACAGATCGGTCGGGTAGTCGACGTACTCGACCTTGTATCCCTCGTTCGCGTACCGCTTACCGGCCCCCTCGACGCCGCCGGTCGGCAGTCCCTCGTGATTGCGAGGTGCACCTGTTCCCGCCACGATCACCGCGGCGCCCTCACCGCAGCCTGCGGAGGTGTCGCCGCCGGCGAACGCCGCGCCTGGGGGTACTAGTGCGAGCGCGACGACGACCAGCGGCACCGCTTTTTTGGACCTTGAGCTGAGTTTCTTTGCCACACAGGCTATTCCGAGGCAGCCTGGTACATCCGGCAACCGCTGGAACCGCTCTGACTTCAATGTTCAATCTGTGGAAACACGGAATGTGTTTGGCTCCACAGCGCGAAACCTTGCGGTTACCTGTCAGTAGGTTGTGAGTTCGCCCATCAGCCGACCGCGGACTCCAACTGTCCGCCTCCGCCACCGGACACCGAGGCGTCGGGGGCCGACGGCGACTCCGGTGCCACCGGCACCTGCGGAGCGGGCGCCGGCTCGGCGCTGGGCTGCGAGCCGCCGGTGAGCGCGGGCGGGCTGGAGGTCGGCGGCGCGGGAGCGACCGGCGCCGGCACCGGCGAGGACTGCGTGACCGACGGCTGGCCCGACGACGTCTTCGGGGCCGGCGCGTAGCTGAGCTCCGGGCCGCCCGTCGCCGAGGGCGCGGTAGCCGTGGTCGTGGTCGGCGGCGCGTACTCGAGCGTGGCGTCGCCGGACGAGCCGGTGTCGGCAAGGCGCGTCAGCGTCGGCTCGCCGAGCCGGCTGAGCGTCGGCTGATCGAGCGTCAGCGCCGACTTGCCGTTGAACGCCTTCTCGTCGAGTTGCACGCCGGCGCTCACTGCACGGCTGGTGGCCGCGAGATCCAGGGTGAAGCCCCCGTCCTTCGCCGTCGCGTCGTCGCCGGCCGAGGTGCCGAGCGCCGAGACCAGCTGCTTGCTCTCCGTGTCCTTCGGGTCGATCAGCTTCTCGACCGTGGTGACGATCCGCTTGCCCCAGCGGTCGACGAAGACGACCGGCATCTTGACGATCGACAACAGGCTGCCGGCCACCTCTTTCACACCCTCGCCGACGAGGCCGGGGTCGAGGTTCACGACGCCGTTGAGGATGTCGGTGAACATGAAGAGGTCCGGCAGGTAGCCGCCGTAACCGAGTTGGGGCAGCTGCGGAAGCAGATCGAGCACCGGCTTGATCACCGGCTGCAGATCGGACACCGTCACGTTCGGCAGGATGTGGTCGGCGTTCGGGATCATGCTCCAGAAGTCGATCACCGTCCGGTCCGGGAGCCCGACCAGGTGGCGGAAGTCGTTGACAAAACCGTTCCGCAGTTCGGCGATCGTGGACCGGTCCTCGACGAAGCAGTCGTTCGTCTTGCCCTTCGTCGTCTTGTCACAGGTCCACTGCGAGTAGTCCAGACCCATCTGGCTCGGGTACCAGGTGTGGCGGGTGAAGTAGCCGATGAAGCTGTTGATGACACCGGCCGGGTCGTGGACGATGTCCGGCAGATCGCAGATTCCGTCGCCGGAGCGGCAGTACTCGTTGACGGCGACGTCGCCGAAGCCGCCGTCTCGTTTGCCGTTCATCGTCAGACCGGGGATCACGCCGAGGAACGCGACCTCGATACCGCGGCCGGTCTTGTCGCCGTCGCGTCGCGGATCGGACCACAGTTCACCGGAGACGTCGTCGTGGTCGAGGCCGAGGTCGTCGCGGCCGGTGCCGATGTCGGAGAGGACGTCGCCGGCGATGCGCGCGCCCTGCGAGTAGCCGATGACGACGATCTTCTTGTCGCCGTCCTTATTGCACTCCGCGTTGTAGGCCGCGATCTGCTTCTTGGTCTCGGCGATGCCTTGACGCACGTCCTCGTCGTATCCCGGGGAGCCGAGCGGCCACAGCGTCGTCTTGTATTCAATCTTGACGACGTCGTAGCCGTTGCCGCGATAGCGCTGCTCGGCCCCGGTCATGCCGGCACCGCCGGGATCGTTGGTTCCCGGCACGCTGAACACCGCACCGCTCTTGGAGCAATCGAACGCCGACGCCGTACCGTTGCCGACTCCACTGAGCAGGCCGGCACTGCCGACGAGAGCTGCGGCGGCCAGAACGACCGTCCCCTTACGAACGCTGCTGTTGCGCAGCACTGACATGCCGATCGTGCGCATGTGTACATCTCCCCGGGCTGGGAGGAGGTCCCCGACGGACTTCCTTACTAGGCAGTAAGTATGACCCCTGTCACGTTCTTTGTCCGCTAGTTGCGCAAATCATATCTCCGCGTGTCGCGGATCGGCTTCGCGGACGCCGACCAGGGTTTTGCTCACGCCGGGTTTGCTCTTTTCCTGCGCCTGACCCGGTGGGATATTCTTCAAGGCAGGTCAAGAGTGTCAGCGCCAAGCCCCGGCTCGCTGACCGGCAACCCTCCAACCGCGGTGGGGTGCTCCGGGTGATGACCTGGCCACAGCCGCCCCTGGCAGACTGAGGCAAGCGCGGGTCCGATGGTCGGACCCAGAAGAACCGGACCGTTGTCCGGCCGACCGAGAGAAAGCGATGACGTCCATGACTGACGCCAGCAAGTGGAGCTTCGAAACCCTGCAGGTGCACGCCGGCCAGACGGTCGACTCCGACACCGGCGCCCGGGCCCTCCCGATCTACCAGACCACCTCGTTCGTCTTCGACGACACCGACCACGCGGCGGCCCGCTTCGCCCTGTCGGATCCGGGCAACATCTACACCCGCATCACCAACCCGACGCAGGACGCCGTCGAGCAGCGTCTCGCCGCCCTCGAAGGCGGTGTCGCGGCACTGCTGCTCGCCTCGGGCCAGGCCGCGACCACCTACGCGATCCAGAACATCGTCGAAGCCGGCCAGAGCGTGGTGGCCAGCCCCCGCATCTACGGCGGCACCTACAACCTGTTCCAGCACACGCTGCCCAAGTTCGGCATCGAGGTGATCTTCGTCGAGGATCCCGACGACCTGGACTCGTGGCGCAAGGCCATCAAGCCGAACACCCGCGCGGTCTTCGGTGAGACCATCTCCAACCCGCACAACCAGGTCCTCGACATCGAGGGCGTCGCGGGCGTCGCCCACGAGAACAACCTGCCGCTGATCGTCGACAACACCGTCGCGACCCCGTACCTGCTGAACCCGCTCAAGCACGGCGCCGACGTCGTCGTGCACTCGGCCACCAAGTACATCGGCGGCCACGGCACCTCCATCGGCGGCGTGCTCATCGACGGCGGCAGCTTCGACTGGACCCAGCAGCGTGACGGCGAGTCGCTGTTCCAGGGCTTCACCACCCCGGACCCCAGCTACGGCGGTCTGGTGATCGCCGACCTGGGCGCCCCCGCCTACGCCCTCAAGGCACGCATCCAGCTGCTCCGCGACACCGGCGCCGCCATCTCGCCGTTCAACGCCTTCCTGCTGGCCCAGGGCATCGAGACCCTCAGCCTGCGCGTCGAACGCCACGTGGCGAACGCCCAGAAGGTGGCCGACTACCTGGAGAAGCACCCGCAGGTGACCTCGGTGTCGTACGCCGGCCTGCAGTCGTCGCCGTACTACGAGATCGGCCAGAAGCTGCTGCCGAAGGGCCAGGGCGCGGTGATCGGTTTCGAGATCGACGGTGGCGCCGAGGCGGGCAAGAAGTTCGTCGACGCCCTCACCCTGCACAGTCTGGTCGCCAACATCGGTGACGTCCGTTCGCTGGTGATCCATCCGGCCTCCACCACACACAGCCAGCTCAACGAATCCGAGCTGGCGGCCGCCGGTGTCACCCCCGGCCTGGTGCGCCTGGCCGTCGGTATCGAGAACATCGACGACATCCTCGCCGACCTCGACCAGGGCTTCGCCGCAGCCAAGTGAGCAAGCCCGCCGGAGACACGATCGTCGGCCCCGACTGGACCTCCGGTCCGGACGGGGCCGAGATCGCCGTCCCCATCGGCGACCTCGAGCTCGAATCAGGTGAACGGCTCGAAGACGTCACCGTCACCTTCCAGCGCTGGGGAACCCCCACCGCCGATCGAGACAATCTCGTCCTCGCACTGCACGCCCTGACCGGCAACTCGCACGTCACCGGCCCGCCGCAGGGCAAGTACGTGATGGCCGGCTGGTGGGACGGGCTGGTCGGCCCGGGCTGCGTCGTCGACACCGACGAGTGGTGTGTGCTCGCCCCCAACTCGATCGGCGGCTGCTACGGCTCCACCGGTCCGGCCAGTGAGGCTCCTGACGGCAAGCCGTGGGGTTCCCGATTCCCGCGCCTCACCGTGCGCGACACCGTCGACGCCGAAGCCCGCGCGTTCGAGAAGCTCGGCATCACCCGGTTCGCCGCGGTGGCCGGCGGTTCGATGGGCGGCGCCCGCGTCCTGGAGTGGATGGTGTCGTACCCGGACCGCGTCGGCGCGGCGCTCGTGCTGGCCGTGGGCGCCCGGGCGTCGGCCGATCAGATCGGCACCCAGACCACGCAGATCGCGGCCATCACGTCCGATCCGCGCTGGCAGAACGGCGACTACTACGGCACCGGCCAGGCCCCGATGGACGGCATGGGCATCGCCCGCCGTATCGCGCACCTGTCGTACCGCAGCGACGCCGAACTGGATGCCCGCTTCCAGAACCTCCCCCAGGGCGACGAGGATCCGCTGACCGACGGGCGCTATTCGGTGCAGAGCTACCTCGAGTATCAGGCCGAAAAGCTGCAGAAGCGCTTCGACCCGGGCGCCTACGTGGCCCTCACCCATGTCCTGAACAGCCACGACGTCGGCCGCGGACGCGGTGGCGTCACCACGGCACTCAACGGCTGCCCGGTACCCACGGTCGTCGGCGGCATCGACTCCGACCGCCTCTACCCGCTGTACCAGCAGGCCGAACTGGCGGCCGACCTCGGCAACTGCGTCGGCGGACTGCAGGTGGTGCATTCGGCGGCCGGTCACGACGGCTTCCTCACCGAGAAGGAGCCGATCGGCGAACTGCTGCGGCAGACGCTGGACCTGGCCCGCCGCAACTCCTGAGAGCGGCTCCGGGAACGGCCTGCGCGGCTACAGGTGGTCGCCGGTGCCCAGCGAGTCGATCGAGGTCGACAACCAGATCACGAGCATGCCGAGTCCGGCCATCGTGGTGACGTCGAACGCCCGGCTGCGGACGGCGAGCAGTCCGACCCGTTCGGCCGGCATCACCGCGCGGAAGATCGCGCCCAGGATGAGGGCTGATCCGAACACGAACGTGCCGCGGCGCCAGCGATCCATCAGAACCAGGATCGCGGCCACGGCGACGACCGCGAGCACCACGAAGTACGGGATCTGCCGGATGATCCGGAACCGTCTCCGTGCCCGCGTGATGCGTTCGACGTCGTAGCCGGCCATGTCAGAGCCCGACTGTTTCCTGCTGGGCGGCGAGCTCGGCCTCGGCCCGCTCGACGACGTTCACCAGCAGGAAGGCGCGGGTCAGCGGACCCACGCCGCCCGGGTTCGGCGAGACCGCGCCGGCCACCTCCCAGACTCCCGGATCGACGTCGCCGGCCAGCCCGTCTTCGGTGCGGCTGACGCCCACATCGATGACGGTGGCACCCGGCTTCACCATGTCGGGCGTGATCAGGTGCGCGACGCCGGCGGCGGCGATCACGATGTCGGCGCGCTTGACCTCGGCGGCCAGGTCGCGGGTGCCGGTGTGGCAGAGGGTGACCGTCGCGTTCTCGCTGCGTCGTGTCAGCAGCAGACCGATCGGGCGGCCGATGGTGACGCCGCGGCCCACGACCACCACGTGGGCACCGTCGATCGGAATGTCGTAACGGCGCAGCAGGTGGATCACACCGCGCGGCGTGCAGGGCAGCGTGGAGTCCTTGCCGAGGACCAGCCGGCCCAGGTTGATCGGGTGCAGGCCGTCGGCGTCCTTCTCCGGCGCGATCCGCTCGAGGGCGGCGTTCTCGTCGAGATGCTTGGGCAGCGGCAGCTGCACGATGTAGCCGGTGCAGGCGGGGTCGGCGTTGAGTTCGTCGATCGCCGCGTTCAGCTCATCGGTGGTGATGTCGGCCGGCAGATCCTTGCGGATGGATGCGACACCGATCTTGGCGCAGTCGCCGTGCTTGCCTTTGACGTAGGAGTGCGAGCCGGGATCGTCGCCCACCAGGATCGTGCCCAGTCCGGGGGTGATCCCGTTCTCGCGGAGCCGGTCCACCCGGACCTTGAGGTCGTCGAAGATCTCGTCGCGGGTGGTCTTGCCGTCCAGTCGTGTCGCCGTCACGCTGCCATTCTTCCACGCCGTAAGGTCGAGGCCGTGTTCCGGATCGTCTACTACCAGCCGTGCATCCCGCCGAATACCGGTAATGCGATCCGCATCGCCGCCAATACCGGCTGCGAGCTGCATTTGATCGAGCCGCTCGGGTTCACCATGACCGACACCCAGGTGAAACGGGCCGGCCTCGACTACCACGAGATGGCGAACGTGACGGTGCACCCGGATCTGGAGACCGCGTGGACGGTTCTGGCACCGGAACGGGTGTTCGCGTTCACCGCACACGCCACCCGCTTCTACACCGATGTCGACTACCGGCCCGGCGACGTGCTGTTGTTCGGTCCCGAACCCACCGGGCTGCCCGACGAGGTTCTGTCCGACACGCACATCACCGACCAGTTGCGTATCCCGATGCTGCCGGACCGTCGCTCCATGAATCTGGCGAACGCCACCAGCGTCGCCCTCTACGAGGCGTGGCGGCAGAACGGCTTCGACGGCGCGGTCTGAGTCAGCCCCAGTCGACGCGGCCGGCCATCGCGAGGAGCCGTGCCCGACGTTCCGGCGACCCGGTCGACACCCATTCGATGCGGCCGTACACGTGGGCGCGGAAATCGGGCAGTCCGGCACGGTTCTGCGCTTCACCACCGGTCCGGGCGGCGTTGTGCAGCAGCGCTTTGAGGGCGTCGAAGTCGTGGCGACTCGCCCGCACCCCCTCGTTGACGACGAGGCCTCCCAGTCGTTGCCGCTGATGGTCGTACATCACCTGGGTCTTGTCGGGGTGGACCACGAAGCCCTCGCTCGCCACCACCCGGCCGATGAACCAGCGCAGTGCGCCCACATCGACCTCGTCACCGGAGAAGGCCAGGTCGTCGGCGTACCGGGTGTAGGTCAGGTGGTGTGCGGCCGCGTATCCGGCGATCCGGAAGTCCAGGCGGCGCAGGACCAGGTTCAGCAGCGCCGGTGATGGAGGCGCACCCTGTGGCAGGTGCCGTTCCCGCAGGAGCGCGGCGTGCAGCGGGGTGAGGCCCGTCCTGTCGGCGACCGCCACCACCGTGGTGCACAGACCGGCCAGATAGGTCGCCACCGGCGGCGGATAGCCGATCGCACCGAACACCGCTTTCACCCGCGGATAGGTCACATGCTCGAAGCAGTGCCGGAGGTCTTCACGGACGAGGACACGACGTCCGGTGTGCGGCTGCGCGAAGTCGATCACCGAATGCCCGCGGACGAATCCGTGTGCCGCCGGGTGGGGTGGCACCGCGATCAGGATGTGGTCGAGGATCGTGCGCTGAATCGTGGCGAGTCGTTCCTTCGGCGCCTCGATGATCCGTACCCCGCCACCGCGTTTGGCGATCCGCGCCACCCGGTAGTGCCGAAGCCGGGGCGCCGCCCGCACCGACCAGCGGCCGCGCGCCGCGAACCAGTCCAGTTCTTCGAGACTCAGGTTCAGCCACGCCGCCAGGGCGGCCACGTCGTCGATCGTGGGAACACCGAACCGGGGACGGCCGGTCGGCGGTTGGGGTGACCACACTCGGGTGGGCGCCGGCAGGGCGGCCACCAGTCCGGTCATGTCCTCCGGATCGGGATGTGAGGAGATCGGGATGTGAGGAGAAGGCCGCGAGGAGGACGGTGGTGACCTCCTCGGCGTCGACCGGATCGATGACGGTGACGAGCGCACCGTTCACTTCGGTCCGCTCCCACGGCACCTCGGCGACCGTCCGGACCATTCGTGCGATGGTGGCCGGGCTGAAACGCGCCGGCGGCGACAGTCCGGCTCCGGTCACGTGTCCCTTTCGGTCGGTGGCGGACGGTGCGACCACGACTTGTCGTCTTCGGCGCGCAGTGCAGCACACGAAGTGTGCCCGGCTGCGCGCGACGCGATGCCGAACCGTTCATGTACCCAGGGGTAGCCCCTGAGACGGATCCTCGATCCCTCTCGCACCGTCCGCCTCCGGCCGATTCTGCCGGACCGGCGCCGGTGCCGCAGCCGACCTCAGCCGATCCGGAACCGCTTGTGCCGGCTGGTGGCTCCGCCGACCAGTTCGACCGTCGACTTGGGTACGCCGAAGTGCTTGGCGAGCAGGAGACCGACGGCCTTGTTGGCTTTGCCTTCGGTCGCCGGTTCGCGCACGTAGACGGTGAGCACACCGTCGTCGCCGTGATCGACCAGTGGGCCCTTCTTGCTGTTGGGCTTCACCAGCACCGTCACCGTCTCGGTCATGACCGCCAGTCTGTCAGCACCAGTCCCGCGATCGTGTGCCGACGCGGAGGTCGAGTCGCTGCAGACGGTCGGCGACGACGGTCACCGCGCCTTCCGCGTTCTGCACTTTTCCGCGGATCAGCAGTGCCGACGCGGTCTGGGCGAGTTTTCGGTACCGCGACCACAGTCCCACCGAGCAGACGACGTTCACCATCCCGGTCTCGTCTTCGAGGTTCACGAAGGTGACGCCGGACGCGGTGGCCGGGCGTTGACGATGGGTGACCGCTCCCCCGACCGTCACGCGGGTCCCGTCGGGCACCGACAGCAGCCGGTCGGCGGGGGTCACCCCCATCGCGTCCAGGCGGGGACGCAGGTACTGCGTCGGGTAGGTGTGCGGGGTGATGCCCGTCGACATGGCGTCGACCGCCGCCAGTTCCACCTCGCTCATCCCGGGCAGTGCCGGCGCCCCGCGCGGGGACACTGCCTCCAACTGGTCTTCGCGCAGGCCGGCTGCCGCCCCCGCCTCCCACAACGCCGACCGCCGATCGAGCCCGAGTGATCCGAACGCGCCCGCGGTGGCGAGTGCCTCCAGTTGGGTGCCGGTCAGCTCGGCTCGCCGCGACAGGTCGGTGACGCCGGCGTACGGTCCGCGCCGTTCCCGATCGTCGACGATTCGCTGCGCACCGGCCTCGCCCAGGCCTTTGATCGCGCCCAGACCGATTCGCACCTCGAGTCCCGCGTTCTCCAGGTTCGCGTGCACCAGCGAGGAGTTGATGTCCGGGTGGTGCACCACCACCCCGTGCCGGCGCGCGTCGGCCACCAGGGACTGCGGGGAGTAGAAGCCCATCGGCTGCGCCCGCAGCAGTGCCGCGCAGAACGCCGCCGGATGATGCAGCTTGAACCAGGCCGAATAGAACACCAGTGACGCGAAGCTCTGTGAATGGCTTTCCGGGAAACCGAAGTTGGCGAAGGCCGCCATCTTCTCGTAGACCCGATCGGCCATGTCGCCGGTGATGCCGTGGGTGGCGGCCATCCCTTCGTAGAAGCGGGCCCGGAGACGCTCCATCTTCTCCGGCGATCGTTTGGATCCCATGGCCCGCCGCAACTGGTCGGCCTCCGCGGTGTCGAATCCGGCGACGTCGACGGCCAGCTGCATGAGCTGTTCCTGGAACAGCGGAATGCCCAGAGTGCGGCCGAGCGCATTCTCCATCGACGAATGCTCGACGTCCGAATCCTCGTGCCCGTTGCGGCGGCGGATGTACGGGTGCACCGATCCTCCCTGGATCGGTCCGGGACGGATCAGCGCCACCTCCACCACCAGGTCGTAGAATTTCTGCGGTTTGAGCCTCGGCAGCGTCGCCATCTGTGCCCGCGACTCCACCTGGAACACGCCCACCGAGTCGGCGCGGCACAGCATGTCGTAGACGGCCTGTTCGGACAGGTCCAGGGTCGCCAGGTCGACGTCGAGGCCCTTGTGCTGCGCCACCAGGTCGATCGCGTAGTGCAGCGCCGAGAGCATGCCGAGGCCCAGCAGATCGAACTTGACCAGGCCCACGGACGCACAGTCGTCCTTGTCCCATTGCAGGACGCTGCGGCCCTCCATCCGCGCCCATTCGGTCGGGCAGACGTCGGCGATCGGCCGGTCGCAGATCACCATGCCCCCGGAGTGGATACCCAGATGGCGGGGCAGGGAGGCGATCTCGGCGGCCATGGCACGGACGTCGTCGGGCGCCGAATCGGGCACTTTGCTCCACGCGTCCTGCTGACCGGGGTCGTAGCCGAGGGCCCGCGCGGAGTCGCGGATCGCCGACCGTCCCCGGTAGGTGATGACGTTGGCGACCTGCGCACTGAACTCACGGCCGTGCCGGCTGTAGACGTATTGGATCGCCTCCTCCCGGCGGTCGGATTCGATGTCGACGTCGATGTCCGGCGGTCCGTCCCGTTCCGGGGCGAGGAACCGTTCGAAGAGCAGGTGGTTGGCGATCGGGTCGACGTTGGTGACGCCGAGGGCGTAACAGACCGCCGAGTTCGCCGCGCTCCCCCGGCCCTGACACAGGATGTCGTTCTTCTTGCAGAACCTGACGATGTCGTGGACCACCAGGAAGTAGCCGGGGAAGGTGAGCGTCTCGATGACGTTCAGCTCGTGCTCGATCTGCCGGTAGGCATCCGGTCGCTCTTCGCGGGTGCCGTAGCGCCGGCGTGCCCCCTCCTCGGTCAGGTGCCGCAGCCAGCTCGCCTCGGTGTGCCCGTCGGGGACGTCGAACGGCGGAAGGTTCGGGGCGATCAGTTCCAGGGAGAACGCGCAGTCGGCGGCGATGCCGGCGGCGTTCTCGACGGCGTCGCGGTGCGCCGGCAGCAGACGCACCATCTCGTCGCCGCTGCGCAGATGGGAGCCCCCGATGCCGGGCAGCCAGCCGGCGATGGTGTCGATGTCGGTGCGGGCCCGTATCGCGGCGACGGCCTGGGCCAGGCGACGGCGATGCGGTCCGGAGAAGTGGGCGCCGGTGGTCGCGACCGCCGGCAGCGAGAACTCGGCGGCCAGACCGGCCAGGATCGCATTGCGTTCGTCGTCGCCGGATCCGCCGTCGGCGGTCAGTTCGACGATCACCGTCTCCCGGCCGAACCGCTGCACCAGATCGCCGAGTGCGGCCCGCGCCGCGGTGATGCCGCCGCGGGCCAGCGCCCGGCGCACCACCCCTTTGCGGCAGCCGGTGAGGATCAGCCAGTGCCCGGCCGCCGACGAGGTGAGCAGATCGTGGTCGTAGCGCAGCAGCCCTTTGGCGCCGCCGCTCATGTGCGCGTCGGCGATCACCCGGGACAGTCGCCGGTAGCCTTCGGCGTCTTTGGCGAGGACCAGCAGATGTTCGCCGGGAGGGTCCACGGAACCGGCTCTGGCCGAGTCTCGCTGGAGGGAGAGTTCGGCACCGAAGACGGTAGGCAGGCCGTATTCGCGGGCCGCTTCAGCAAACCGCACCACCCCGTAGAAGCCGTCGTGGTCGGTGAGTGCGAGCGCCGTCAGGCCCAGGCGGCGCGCTTCGGTCACCATCTCCTCGGGCAGTGAGGCGCCGTCGAGAAAGCTGTAGGCGCTGTGCGCATGGAGTTCGGCGTAGTCGATGGACGATGCCACCGGCTGCACATCCTCCGGCTGGAAGGCTCCCCGCTTGCGCGACCAGGCCGGCGAATCCCCGCCGTCACCACCCGGCAGATAGGGCCTGGCGAGTTCCCTGGGCGTGGGCGGCCGGCCGGAGAGCACCCGCTCCATCTCCGACCAGTTCAGCGGCCCGTTATGCCAACCCATGATTCAGTGCCAACCCATCTCAGAACGGTGGTGGTCCGTCGTCGGCGAATGCCGTGCGAGTCGCCGGCTCATCGGTTCGCTCGTTGAGCTGGTTCGTCCGCTCGTTGAGCCTGTCGAAGCGAGCTCGCCGGTTCTGAGCGCGCAGCTGCATCCGGTAGGCGTGTTTGGCCTCCGTGCGAGTACGGGCGCGGGTGGGTTCGACTCCTTTCGACCCTTCGACCGCGTGTCGGAGCAAGCTCCGCCACGCATGCTCAGGGCACCGCACGCTCAAGGAGCGGGGCTGAACGCTCCTTGAGCCTGTCGAAAGGAGATCCTGGGGTGGTCCATGCCTACAGGGAATCAACCCCAAACCAGGCAACAGCCAGGTGTTGGCTGCCCGGGTTCGGGTGGTGAATCCTTCTGGGGTGGTGATTTCGGTCCAGATCTGGCCGTGGGCGTCGATGACCTGGTCGTCGAGGAATCCGTCGGCGAAGGTTTTGATCTGGTGGTGGAAGACGCATTTGGGGTTGAGGTTGCACCAACACGTCGCACCACCCGCATCAGGGTTCTGGTGGTTGTATTCGGTGACGTGATCGAGCTGGCACCGTGAGGCGGGGCGTGAACAACCCGGCCAGGTGCAGGTTCCGAACAAACCGCGCACCACCGTGTCCAGCAGGGCGGTCGGCCGGTACGGATCTGCCGCCTGAGCAGTGTGATCAGCGAGCCGCGTCAGGTCGAGGGGCCGCACGACGGTGCCGGGCGTCGACGCGATGTCGCGGACGTGGTCGGCGGAGATGGTTCCGTGCCCGTCGAGGTGCCCGGGTGTGTCCCCGCCCTCAAGCGTGGATCCGTCGGTGATGACGTTCACGACGATCCGGGAACCGGGTCCAGTGCCGTCCCCGGTCAACAAGTCGAAGGCGGCATCGGCGCGGCGGCGCCCACTACTGCGGGTGTCAGTCTCGTCGGTCTTCTGGGATGCGGCGGTGATCGCGGCGTCCATGACCGCAACACGTTCTGCGGTATCGGTGATTTCCAGAACCGCCATCCCTCCGCGGATCGGGTAGCTCACCACTCCGGCCGACTTCTTGGCCGCTTCGCGTTCGGCGCGGGCTGCTTCGGCATCAACGTCCGCGACGATCCGGCGGGCGAGATCAGCCACGGCAGTCACGGTGCGCACACCGGAGGCAGTGATGTCGTCGGCGATCCGATGATCGATCTGCACCATCAAGGCCGTGTCGATCACGGCGGTGGTCTCGAACACCACCGCAGAGAACGCCCGGGGACTCAAGACCCCGTCTCGCAACAACACGCCGGTGTGTGGGAGGCGATGGCGCAGCGCTTCGCCCTCGGTCACCAGTTTCTCGGCCAGATACGTGCTGACCGCCAAGGTGGTGGCAATACTGGTGGCCAGCTTCGTACGCGGGTCACATAAACGGGTGAACTCGACCGAATCCTCCGCGGTTGCCGGATCAACAGGGGCTCGTCGTTCGAGGAGGTCGGCAACCGCGTTCAGGCGCCGCCACACCAGATACGACTCACCCGCACACGCCGCCACGAGCTGATTGATCGCCGCCACGTCAGCGTCATGATCGGACAGCCCGTCCGGTACAGGCCCTAAACCCAGGGGTGTGAGGTCGGCATCGCGCCAGCGTTTCGGGCTTCGTGAGTGCTTGCGTCGACTCATGCCCACACCCCCTTTTCGTTGACTAGAACATGTGTTCGACTGCCTTCTAGTTTACGCAGGCCTACGACAATTTCCAGCCCGGCCGGGGAGGGGATTACTCCAACGTTTCAGCCGGAACTTTGGAGGGTATTGAGGGAACCGGGGAGTCCTGCGACAGGACGCTCCCACAGACTCGATTCAGAGCGTCGGACCGCCCTACGTCAGCCCCTGTTCCTGCAGCCACTGCGCACCGCGACGCGTCGATGCTCGCGACAGCCACGCGTCGGCGACGACCTCGGCGAGTTCGTCCCGGCCGATCTCACCCAACCGGGAGGCACGCACCAGCACGGACGGGTGGCCATCGAAGTGCGACGTGGTGAAGTACGGCGACGCCGGATCGGAGACCAGGGCGGCTTTCGTCTCATCGGATTCGACCCAGAACACGATCACGTCGTCGTACTTCTCTCCTGACACAGGATCACAGGCATCTGGTCGCGGAGTGCGGAAGAAGACGAACGACTTCCCACCCACCTGGTAGACGGGGTTGCCCTGCCCACCGTGGACGACGGTCACATGCGGCATCGCGGCGGCCAGTTCGTGGACGTCGTCGACCGTCGCGGCCCGGAACGTCATGTGC
This sequence comes from Gordonia sp. (in: high G+C Gram-positive bacteria), assembly GCF_047600565.1. Classification (GTDB taxonomy): domain Bacteria; phylum Actinomycetota; class Actinomycetes; order Mycobacteriales; family Mycobacteriaceae; genus Gordonia. Next base: position 271,698 of record NZ_JASGKN010000001.1, on the reverse strand, counting down.
TCAGAAGCGTTTCCGCGGCATGGTGTCCGACAAGGCCGGCAGACCGAGGATTCCATCGCTCGTCCAGCCGGACAGATAGTGCGGATTCAGCGTCTTCAAGGCCGCGGAGTTCACCGTGTAGGTGGTCGACGAACCGTTCTCGACCACGTTCACGGGCACCCTGACCTGACCGTTCGGACCGTCGACGAGAGCCTGCGAGGTCTTGCCGTTCATGGGCTGACGTCCATAACTCAACTGGATGCCGGGAGACGAGTCGGAGGCACCGCTCCGCAAGACCACGCCTTCGGTGTAGTAGCGCCAACCGATCTCCTGCGGCGGCCGGATCCCGCGATGGGCGATGGTCACGCGCAGATGACCGGCAGCCGCGTCGACGTCGACGGTCGCGCGGACCGAGTCCAGGTACGGCAGCGTGTAGTCGTTGCGCGGTTCGGTGATCGTCGCGCGGGTCGCGGCGGCGGCCGGACCGGATCCCACGGCGATCGCCACGACGGCGGCGCCGGCCCCGGCGGTGAGAAGCAGTTTCCGCATACGGTTCGGTGACATCGAAGGTCCTTCCGTTTCGTGTTCCCCGACCCTGCAGACGCCACCAGGCTACTCGTCTCCGATCACGAAAACAGCTGTTCACCAGGCACGACATACCTCATAAAGCGCACCGACCGCACGTATCGCACCCGCCAGTAGGGACATCTGTGAGAATCTGTCGCAATGACCACGACCTACTTCGTGACCGGCGCGACCGGCTTCATCGGTCGCCGCGTCCTGGAACGCCTTCTCGCCGACGACGACAACCGGGTGATCGCCCTGGTGCGGTCGGCCTCCCTGCCCGCGTTCGCCGGGCTGCTCGAGGACATCGGCCATGCCGACTCCGGTGCGGTGCGCACGGTCGTCGGCGACCTGACCGAGGACGGGCTGGGACTCCTTTCGACAGGCTCAAGGAGCGGAGAGCCGGCAGACTCAAGGAGCGGAGAGTCGGCAGACTCGAGGAGCGGAGAGGCGACAGACGCGGAGAGCGGGGAGCGTATCGATCACGTCGTCCACCTCGGCGCGATCTACGACCTCACCGTCGGCGACGCGCAGCAGCGCGGCCCCAACGTCGACGGGACCCGCCGTGTCGCCGAGTTCGCCGCCGCCCACGACGCGATGATGCATCACGTGTCGTCGATCGCCGTGGCCGGTGACTTCGACGGGGTGTTCACCGAGAACGATTTCGATCGCGGCCAGGGCTTCCCCACCGCCTATCACCAGACCAAGTTCGAGGCGGAGAAGGCGGTGCGCGAGACACCGGGGCTCCGCTGGCGCGTGTACCGGCCGTCGGCGGTCGTGGGCGATTCGGCGACCGGGGAGATGGACAAGCTCGACGGCCCGTACTTCTTCTTCGGCCTGCTGTCGGAGTTCCGGAAGCTGCCGTCGTTCCTGCGGCTGCCGATGCCCGACCTGGGGCGGGTGAACATGGTGCCGGTCGACTTCGTCGCCGACGCACTGGTCGCGCTCGCCGTCCATCGGCCCGAGGTGAGCGATCTGGTGTTCCATCTGTCCGACCCGGTCCACCGCACCACCACCGACCTGTTCAATGCGCTCGCCCCGGCGTACGGGGCCCCGCGCGGCTTCGATGCGGTGCCGAGCGCCCTCGTGCGGCCTCTGGTCGACGCGACCGGACACGGCCCGGTCCGTTACGGCCGGGACCTCATCGTGGAACAGCTGGGCATTCCGCCGGTGATGCTCGACGTGGTGTCGCTGCCGGTCGACTTCCGCGCCGACACCACCACCCGGGTGCTGGGTTCGCTGGGCGTGACGCTGCCCGACTTCGACGGCTACGTACCGCGGCTGTGGACGTATTGGCGGGAGCACCTGAACCCGGCCCGGTACCGCCGCCGCGACCCGCGCGGGCCGCTGGTCGGAAAGAACATCGTGATCACCGGCGGATCGTCGGGCATCGGCAAGGCGACCGCCCGCATGTGTGTGGAGCGCGGCGCGAACGTCATGCTGGTGGCCCGCGACGCCGAGAAACTGGCCGAGACCGTCGACGAGCTCTCCGGTGAGACGCCCAAGGACGGGTTGCCACTCGGGGCCGCATACGCCTATCCCGCCGATCTCGCCGACGAGTCGGCCGCACAGACGCTGGTCAAGGCGATCATCGCCGAACACGACCACATCGACGTTCTGGTCAACAACGCCGGCCGTTCCATCCGCCGCGCCACCGTCAACTCCGTCGACCGCGCCCACGACTATCGGCGTGTGATGGCCATCAACTACTTCGGGGCGGTCGACCTCACGCTGGCCGTGCTGCCGCACATGATCGAGCGGCAGTGCGGGCACATCGTGAACGTGTCGTCGATGGCGGTCCAGTCGCGCGGCGCCCGGTTCGCCGCGTACACCGCGTCGAAGGCGGCACTGGAGGCGTTCGCCGATGTGACGGCCGCCGAAACCCTGTCCGATCACGTCACCTTCAGCAATGTGCGGCTGCCGCTGGTGCGGACCCCGATGATCGCGCCGACCGGCGGCTACAACCGGGCCAGCGGCGTCTGGAGCGCCGACAAGGCCGCGAGCCGGGTGCTGCGGGCGATCGTCAAGCGCCCGCACCGGGTGAGCACCGCGCTCGGCGACATCGCCGAACTGGGCCACCGTTTCACCCCGCGACTGACCACCCGCGCCGTGCACCAGGAGTATCTGCTGTTCGGCGAATCGGCGGCATCGCTGGGAACATCGAAGGCGTGACCGACACCCCGTATCTCCGCGTCGACGACGATGTCCTGCGCGACAACATCGACAGGATGAGCGATTGGGCGGCCGAGCAGGGGCTTCTGCTGCGTCCGCACGCCAAGACGCACAAGTGCGTGCAGGTCGCGCAGCGGCAGATCGATGCGGGGGCGATCGGGCTGACGGTGGCGACGGTCGGCGAGGCGGAGGCGTTCGCCAACGCCGGTTTCACCGATCTGTTTCTCGCCTACCCGCTGTGGCCGTCGCCGGAGAAGGCGCAGCGACTGCGGCTCCTCAGCTCTCACACGAGCCTGCGGGTGGGCGTGGACTCGGCCGAGTCGGCCCGGGCGCTGGCCGCCGGACTGGGCCGCGGCGCCGGTGCGATCGAGACGGTGGTGGAGGTGGATTCGGGTATGCGGAGGTCCGGGGTGGCACCCGAACGCGCGGGTGCGGTGGCGTCTGCTGCGGCGGACGCCGGCCTGAACGTGGTGGGCGTGTTCACCTTTCCCGGTCACGGCTACGGTCCCGGGTCGGCGCGACGTGACGCCGCCGGGGCGGAGGCGCACGCGTTGGCCGAGGCGGCCGAGGCGCTGCGCTACGCCGGCATCGTGCCGCATGTGATCAGCGGTGGTTCGACGCCGACCGTCGAGTTCGCCGACCCTGGTGTGCTCACCGAGATCCGGCCCGGCGTCTACCCGTTCAACGACGCCCAGCAGGTGGAGCTCGGCTCGTGCGGCGTCGACGACGTCTCGCTGGCGGCGATCGCCACCGTCGTCAGTGTGGCCGCCGACGGTGACGGCGAGCGGATCGTGCTGGATTCGGGGAGCAAGACACTGGGTGCGGACCGTCCCGCCTGGACCACCGGGTTCGGCCGGCTCCCCGATTTCCCGGACGCCAGGATCGTGTCGTTGTCCGAACATCATGCCGTCGTGGAGAACCCCGTCGGTGCGGCCGGGCTGCCCGGTCGGGGTGAGCAGGTCCGGGTGATCCCGAACCACGTCTGTTCGGCGGTGAATCTCGCGGACGAACTGGTCGCCGCCACCGCGACCGGCTTCGAACGCTGGCCGCTGATCGCCCGCGGCGCCAACAGCTAAGCGTCATTCGTAGACGCCCTCGACGGTCCAGTGCGCGCCGCGATAGCAGAGCAGCAGGGCGCGGGAGTCGTCGAGAAGCACCTGCGCCCGGGCGGCGACCGCGACGGGCCGGGCATCCGCCGACCTCGCGGGGGCATCGATTCCGAACGGCCACGGCCCGGCCCACCACCGGATCCGGCTGCGGCGGCCGCCGACGGCGACGTCGACGGGTTCGGCGGTGAATCCGCCGCGCGGGGTGACGCCCACAGCGTCACCGCGGGCGTCGAAGAGTTCGGCGGCGTCGCGGCACAGCAGTGTCGGCAGCGGACCGGCCAGGCGGTCCGGCCAGGCGGCGTCCACCGGACGCGCCGGAACCTTCTCGTCGCCGAAGACCACCGACGACACCCGCTCGGCCGGCCCCCGACCCCCACTGCGCACCGGAACCCGGACGGCGTCCCCGCCCAACAGCCCCTGGACGCGCACCAGGGCGCGGCGGGCCTGGTCGCCCAGTCCCCCGATCCCCGATTCGGGCGGCAGACCGGCGCCGGTCAACGCATGCTGCAGGGCGCCGGGATCCACCAGTTCCGTCGGCTCCAGGATCAGCCCTACCAGCGGCGAGTCCGGCGCGTCCTGGGTGCCGGCGGCCCGGGTGAGCCAGCCTTCGAGCTGCCAGCGGATCCGATCGGCGGTGGCGTCCGGGGTGAGGGGTTCGGCGCAGCGCCAGGTCCGGGAGTGGCGCTGCCCGAGCTCGGTGATCGCGTGCACGGTCAGTCGGGTGCAGGCCAGCCCCGCCGAAGCGAGACGACGATGCAGTTCGTCGGCCAGCCGCCGACCGAGGAAGGCGGCGGCATCGATGCGGTCGACCGGCGGGTCGCAGTCGTGGTCCACCTCCAGTTCCGCCGGGATCGGTGCACGGCTCGGCCGGCGGCCCGGACGGGCGGAGGCCAGCCGGTGCACGGCGGCCGCATCGGCGGAGAACCGGGAGGCGACGTCGACGGGGTCGAGATCGGCGAAGGCGCCGAGGGTGCGGATCCCCAGCCGCCACAGCACATTCACCAGGTCGTCACGACCCGCCCCGGACAGCGCCGGTTCCACCGCGAGATCGGCGATCGGACGGTCCCGGAGAAAGCCGGCGTCGCCACCGGGTGGAACGCATCGTCCACTGCGGGCGGCGAGCACCGCGGTGAACAGCTGGTCGGCGACTCCGGCCCGCGCGGTGACACCCACCGCTTCGGCGGCGGCGATCACCGCCTCGGACAGCTCCTCCTCCCCGCCGAAGGCGCGCACCGCCCGGTCGGCGGCCACGGCCAGCAGTCCGGGCCGCAGCACCTCGGTCATCGGGACCACACCGGTGACCGCCGCGACCACCGGCTCGAAGAGCCGGCCGTCCCGGTGCTGATCGGCCGGTACGACACACAGTTCCGGGCAGGCCGACTGCGCCTGCCGCTTGCGCATACCGCGGCGCACGCCCGCCTCCCGGGCGGTACGCGAGCAGGCCGCCACCGCCCCGGAGGCCAGCACCGCCACCGGTGCGGTGCCATCGCCGCCGAGGGCCTGTGCGGCCGCGACCGCCGGCCAGTCGGGGCACCAGAGAACGAGAATCCGCTGCATCAGTTCGCCACCGCCAACCGCGGCCGGCCGGTCGCGACGTCGATCTCCACCAGTTCCGGACGACCGGGCTCACCCAGACCGGGTTCCGTCAGCTCGCAGCGCACGGTCGACGGCGCGAGGCCCGTCCCGGACACGCGCACCTCCAGTTCCAGACCACCGATCCGTCCGTAACCGCTGGGCTGGTGGCCGGTGCCCAGCACATGCCGGTAGCCCGCCACCCGGCCCTCGAACCGGATCGCCGCCCCCGGCCAGCATCCGGACTCCCCGACGGCCAGCAGCACCGACGACTGCCGGCGGGCTCGACCGGCGAGGACCCGGGCCCGCGACGGCGTCACCCGCTGCGCGGCCACCAGCACCAGATCGATCCCGTCGAGCAGTACGGCGGCCACGTCGAGGGCGTCGACACCGGGCTGCTCCACGACCGCGATCCGGTTCAGGTCGGCACCCAGGTCTTCGGCGACGGCCAGGTTCAGCTGCGGCAGGCCGATCAGGGCCGCCGTCGATCCGGCGGCGCTGACCTGTGCCAGCACGGCCATCGCCACCGTCGATGCCCCCGCCACCTCCACCACCGAACCGGGCGGCAGACCGCGGCGCGGCAGCAGACCGGCGAGTGGACCGGGCACCGGCAGCACCGTGCGCGACGCCGGCCGCTCGGCCGGCGTCCCCTGCAACTGCGACAGCTGTCGCCGCAGGGCTTCCACCGTGGTGGATGATCTGAGATCGGGCATGCGCTTCCCCTCGCCTGACGATCCGGCGGCAGGGAAGATGCCGTGTTCGAACTTTTGTTCGATTCTAGCGTTCCGGGTGGCCGCGAGTCAACGGGTAGATTCGGTTCCCATGACGACCGCACAGCCCTTCTCCCGCCGGATCGAGTCGCGGAAGCTGTACGCGATCGCGATCGCCGTGGTCGCCGTCCTGGCGATGGCCGTCACCGGTATGCCGTGGATGAATATGAACGGCATCGGCTTCCCGATCAGCTGGAACGGCCTGGGCCACACGTCGTCGGTCGACGGACTGACCGGCGGCCCGAATCCGCTGGGCTGGTATGTGATCGGGGCCGGGATCGTGGCCCTCCTCGCCGCCGGATCCCTGCTGCTCGAACGGACCCGGCCGTATGCGCAGATCGCCTTGTCGGTAGCCGCGATGGCCTCACTCGCCGCGACCGCGGTGCCGGTCGGCATCCTGATCGCGCCGACCTGGTATCACGGTGCGATGTTCGATCGCGGCGGCGTCGGCGACCTGATCCGCGACCCGCACTTCCACATCGCGCGGGACGTCCTGGAGACCCCGGTCCTGGTGGTCGAGGCGATCCTCCTGATCGTCCTCGCCGTCCTGTGCGCCGCCGCGGCCTTCTCGCTGCGGACTACCCGAGCTGACGATTGACCGCCCACCGCGTCAACGCGTTGCGGTTCGACTGCTGCGTCTTGCGGAGCACGTTCGAGGCGTGCGTCTCCACCGTCTTGACCGAGATGAACAGTTCCTCGGCGATCTCGCGGTAGGTGTAGCCGCGGGCCAGCAGACGGAGAACCTCCATCTCGCGGCGGGTCAGCGAATCCAGTTCCGGATCGAGGGCCGGTTCGGGCACCGGCGAGCGTCCGGTGAAGGAGTCGAGCACGAAGCCGGCCAGCCGCGGACTGAACACCGCGTCGCCGTCGGCCACCCGCCGTACCGCGTCCGCCAGCTCGTCGCCGTCGATGGTCTTGGTGACGTATCCGCGCGCGCCGGCCCGAATGGTGGCGATGACGTCGGCGGCCGCGTCGGACACCGACAGCGCCAGGAAGACCGGCGCGTCCGAGCCGAGCGCATTGGTCACACCGCGCAGCACGGCGACGCCTCCGCCACCCGGCATGTGCACGTCGAGCAGTACGACGTCGGGCGTCGACTGAACGATCCCGGCGACCGCCTCCGGCACGGTGCCGGCGTCGCCGATCACCTCGATCCCGTCGGAGGAGGCCAGTTCGGCGCGGACACCGGACCGGAACACCGCGTGGTCGTCGACCAGGAACACCCGAAGCGTCATGACGCCTCCTTCACATCGGATTCGGTCACAGCCGCGTCGGCGATCGCGGTCCGCGGGATCATCAGCGACACGTTGGTGCCGCGCCCGGGCGCCGAGGTGATGTCGGCGGTGCCGCCCGCCCGTTCCATCCGTCCCCGGATGGAGAGGGCCAGACCCTGCCGGTCCTCGTCGACGGCGTCGACGTCGAACCCGGTGCCGCGGTCCCGCACGAACACCTCCACCCGGTCGTCGAGCACTTCGGCGTAGACGTCGACCTTGCCGGCGCCGGAATGTTTGGCGGCGTTGACGAGCGCCTCCCGGGTGGCACCGATGAGGGCGGTGGCCGCGGTGGCGAACTGTTCGTCGCGCATCTCCTCGGGCGTGGTGTCGCCGACGGTCACCGCCTCGATCTCGGTGCCGTAGGACTCCTCCACCTCGGCGGACAGGGCCGTGACGGCGGCCGAGAAGGATTCGCGGCGCTGTGCCGGGTCGCCGAACAGCCAGGCGCGGAGTTCGCGTTCCTGACGCCGCGCCAGACGGGCGACCGTCTCCGGGTCGCCGGACTGCTTCTGGATGAGGGCGAGCGTCTGCAGCACCGAATCGTGCAGGTGGGAGGCGATCTGTTCGCGTTCGTCGGTGCGGATGCGGGCCGCGCGTTCGGCGTCGAGGGCCCGCAGCAACCGCATCCAGAGCGGCACGGTCAGCAGCAGCACGCCGATGATCGTGGCGAGCACGGCCAGCACGGTCGAGCTGAAGCCGCCGAGTACCGAATCGCTGGCGACCACCATCACCACCAGGCCACCGACCACCAGGGCCGCACCCAGGCCGACACGCATCCACGTGGTGACCGACCGGTGCGACGCGACACCGGTGACGTCGGCTTCCCGCCAGATGAGCGCCATGCCGCCGAGCACGAAGATGACGGCGAGAGTCTGCTGGGCGGGGGCGTTGGCGGCGAACATGGCGTTCGCGACCAGTGCCGCGATCCCGATGGCGGCCAGACCCCACGCCTGGCGGCGCTGTGCCGGCGGCACCGGGGCGACGTCGTCGCCCTGCGGACAGAAGAACCACAGCAGCGCATAGGCGAGGACGCCGGCGCCACCGAGGGCGGCCAGCACCACGAACACGACACGGACCCGGAAGACGTCGACGCCGAGTTCGTCGGCCACACCACCGCAGACACCGGCGATGACACGTCCCCCGTTGCGCCGCACCAGTCGGGGCGCACGGGTGCCGTCGTCGAGCATCGCGCGTTTCATCACCTCCGATACTGGCACGTCCGGCGCCCCCGGGAACCTCCCCGGCACGGAGTTCAGGGAGCATCTCAGGGTTCTTCCCGATCCCCCGGCGCCGCCAGAAGGCCAGGATCGAAGACATGAACAGCTCGACTCTGTCCGATCTCTGGGCGACGCGTCCCCTCCGGCGCCGCGACGGCCACAAGGTCGCCGGCGTCTGTTCGGGCTTCGGTGCCCGCTACGACGTCGACCCGACCCTGATCCGCGTCGCCTTCATCGTGGCGACCATCTTCGGCGGCAGCGGCGTCCTGCTGTACATCCTGGCCGTCATCGCCCTGCCGTCACTGCCCGGCAGCGGCGCTCCGCTCCGGATGGAACGGCGCCGTGCGCACCGCGGCAAGCATCCGTGGGGCGTCTCCCCGCTGGTGTTGTGGATTCTGGTCGCCGTCGTGGTGGTGTCCACCGTTCGGGGCGGGTCGATGTGGAGTTCGGCGGCATCGCCGGCTTCGTACTGATGCTGGTCGGCTGGTGGTTGCTGTACCAGCGCACGCCGACCGCGCCGGAAGGCACGGCCGCCGACCAGCGGGCCGCGATGGCGGCGACGACCGCACCCGTCTACGGCCCCCAGGAACCGGTGCCCGCCGACCAGTACGCCGAGAACAGTGCAGAGCAGCCGGCCGCGGAGACCGTCCCGACGGTCGCCGAACCCGATCATTCGGTCCCGCAGCGCCCGGTCCCGCCGTCCTGGGATCCACTCGGCGCGGCACCCTTCGCCTGGGATCTGCCGGAGCCGCCGACATCGGCGACCACCAGCGAGAAGCAGCCCAAGAATGCGCTGACCTACATCGTGCCCGGACTGGCCGTGCTGACGGCCGCCGCCGGTGCCGCCGGTCACGCGGTCGGCATCGAATGGTTCACCGTCGGCCGGATCGCGTCCCTGGCGCTCGCCGTCCTGGGTATCGGCATGCTGATCGCGTCGCTGCAGCGTCGCCCCTCCGGCGGGCACGCCGACGGACTCGTCGGTCTGGCGCTGCTCACCGCGGCGATCGCCGTGGTGGCCACCCTTGCGCACCAGAACGATTTCTCCGTCGCCCGCGGCGGCATCGGCGACCGCGAATGGCGGCCGCACAGCGAATCCGATCTGCTCAGCTCCTACCGGCTCGGGGTCGGCTCGTCGGTCCTCGACCTGAGTGATCTGCCGTCGATCGGCCACGACCGGACCATCAGCGTCCAGCAGGGCGTCGGCGATCTGACGGTCCGGCTGCCCGAGAAGGTGCGTGTCCGCGCCGAGTGCAGCACCGGGGTCGGCGACATCAGCTGCCCGCAGGGCATCGTCGGCGACGGCGACGGCCCGATCCTGACCATCCAGGCCCGCAACGGCCTGGGAGATGTGGAGATGACGAAGTGAACCCGAACAGCACCGAGACCACACCGGAACCCGATGCCGCGCCCACCCGGCGATCCCCGTTTCTGGCGCTCGCCGGCATCGTGACCCTGCTCGTCTCCGCGTGGGGTCTGACCGGCGGCGTGAACCTCCCCGACCTGAACCTGGTGCCGTGGATCCTGATCGGCGTCGGCGTTCTGGTCGGTGTGGTTCTGGTGATCAGCGGCCTGCGACGCAGCTGACCTGCGCGGGGGTCACTCCCACTCGATGGTGCCCGGCGGCTTGCTGGTGACGTCGAGGACCACGCGGTTGACGTCTTCCACCTCGTTGGTGATGCGGGTGGAGATGGTCTCGAGCACCTCGTAGGGCACGCGAGTCCAGTCGGCGGTCATGGCGTCCTCGGACGAGACCGGGCGCAGCACGATCGGGTGACCGTAGGTGCGTCCGTCGCCTTGCACGCCCACCGAGCGGACGTCGGCGAGCAGCACCACCGGGCACTGCCAGATCTGGCCGTCCAGTCCGGCGGCCGACAGTTCTTCGCGGGCGATCAGATCGGCCTTGCGCAGCAGGTCGAGGCGGTCTTTGGTGACCTCGCCGACGATGCGGATCGCCAGGCCAGGGCCGGGGAACGGCTGTCGGCTGACGATCTCTTCGGGGAGCCCGAGTTCACGGCCGACCGCACGCACCTCGTCCTTGAACAGCAGCCGCAACGGTTCGACGAGCGTGAACTCGAGGTCCTCGGGCAGGCCGCCGACGTTGTGGTGACTCTTGATGTTGGCGGTGCCGCTGCCGCCGCCGGACTCGACGACGTCCGGGTACAGCGTGCCCTGCACCAGGAAGTCGACCTTCTTGCCCGCGGCCGCCTGATCGCCCAGGACCTCGGACACGGCGCCCTCGAAGGAGCGGATGAACTCGCGGCCGATGATCTTGCGCTTGGCCTCCGGGTCGGAGACGCCGGCCAGGTCGGAGAGGAACGTGTCTTCGGCGTCGACGGTCACCAGACGGGCACCGGTGGCGGCGACGAAGTCGGTCTGCACCTGCTCGCGCTCGCCGGCCCGCAACAGACCGTGGTCGACGAAGACACAGGTGAGGCGATCGCCGATGGCACGCTGCACCAGCGCGGCGGCGACCGCGGAGTCGACACCGCCGGACAGGCCGCAGATCGCGAGACCGTCGTCGCCGACCTGCTCGCGGACGTCGGCGATCAGCGACTCGGCGATGTTCGCGGCCGTCCAGGTCGGCTTCAAGCCGGCCACCTCGTAGAGGAAACGGGTCAGGATCTCCTGACCGTGCGGGGTGTGGAGCACCTCCGGGTGGTACTGGACGCCGGCCATCTTCTTCTCGACGCACTCGAACGCCGCGACCGGAGCGCCCGGGGTGGAGGCGGTGACGGTGAAGCCCTGCGGGGGTTCCTGCACGGCGTCGTTGTGGCTCATCCACACCGGCTGGGACTGACTGAGTCCGTGGTGCAGGACGCCGCCATCGCCGGCGACGTCCATCATGGTCCGGCCGAACTCGCGGCCACCGGTGTTGGCGACGGTGCCGCCCAGCAGGTCGGTCATCTTCTGGAAGCCGTAGCAGATGCCGAACACCGGAATGCCCAGCTCCAACAGCTGCGGGTCGATCGTGGGGGCGCCGTCGGCGTACACCGAGGCGGGTCCGCCCGACAGCACCAGAGCGGCCGGATTCTTGGCCCGGTACTCCTCGATCGGGGCGTCGTGCGCGATCACCTCGGAGTAGATTCGCGCCTCACGGACACGTCGTGCGATGAGCTGGGCGTACTGCGCGCCGAAGTCGACGACGAGAACAGGGCGTGGCTGGTCAGGCGAGGTATCCGTCACGACGGCCAGTCTATCGGCAGCCGGCGCCCATCGGTCAGCCAGGGATCGTCCGCAGTCTGTCCGCCCCGATGACCGTCGCCGGGCCGGCCGGGTTCACGACCACCCCCTGCTGTCCGGCGTCGAGGGCGATTCGCGCCACCTCGGCGAGCGTCACCGGCTGGGAACCGCAGGCGCTGTTCCACGCCCACACCTCGGCGGGCGCGGTACCGATCACCGCGTACGACGCGCCGTCGGGACCGGTCGTGAACAACGGAACCACCGTTTCGCGGCCGTGCTCGTCGCGCTGGACCTGAAACGGCAGATGGACCCGCGTCGCGGCGAGCTGGGCGAGGAAGGCGTCGAACGGCACCGACTGCTCGACGGTCATCGAGGCCAGCCGGCCGGCGGTCGACGGGTCACCGTCGAACTGCTGGCGGATCTCATCGGCGTAGGCGATGAACGCACCGTCGGAGCGGCCGTCGATGACGATGCCTTCGTAGTCGTCCATCGCCATCTGCAGGACGGCGGCGGCCGGCTGCACCAGGGACGCCCCGGGATGTTCCAGGTAGCGGGTCAGTTCGTGGTTGTCGGTGAACACCACCAGCAGGCGGCGACCGGTGTTGTCGAGATGCGAGCCGATCGTGAGGGTGTCGCCCTTCTGCAGGCCTACGGCCGGATCGGCGATGGACGTGCCGGTCGAGTCGAGCAGCAGCTCGCCGACCACGGCCCGGCGCATCACCTCGGCGAACACCTGATGGTCTTTGCGCTGCGCCCACAGCGACAGCGCCTGTGCCACCCGTTCATTGCTCACCGGCTCCATTCCCCGATCGTAAGCCGTCCGGGATCAGGGCACCCTCACCACGACCGACACCCGGTGCCATAACCTTGACGGGTGCCTGGCTTCCTCAAGTTCTCCATCGCCGACCTGACGCAGGCGGCCGTCTTCGCCGCCCTGATCGTGGTGCTCGGACTGCCCGGGCAGATCCAGCTGTCGTCCGGCGTACCGATCACCCTGCAATCGATGGGCATCATGCTCGCCGGCCTCGTCCTCGGCCCCAAGAAGGGCGCCCTCGCGGTGGTCATCTTCATGGTGCTGGCGATCGCCGGTCTGCCGGTCCTCGCCGGTGGCCGTACCGGGCTGACGTCGCTGGCCGCCCCGACCGCCGGATACTTCGTCGGATTCCTGCCGGCCGTCATCGTCATCGGCCTGCTCACCGCAATGCTGATGCCGCGCTACAGCATCGTCTGGGGTTTCCTCGCCGCCGTCATCGGCGGAATCCTCATCGACTACGCCTGCGGCATCGTGGGGCTGCTCATCCGCACCGACGAGTCGCTCGAGTACGTGATCATCACCGCCAACGCCTCGTTCGTGCCCGGCGACCTCCTCAAAGCACTCGTCGCGTCGCTCGTGGCCGCCGCCGTCCACCGCGGACGCCCCGGCCTCGTCGCCCCGCTCCGCCTACGCCGCACCTCCCCGGCCGCCGTCGAGGACTGACCGGGCCGATCATGGGGTCCATCGCGTTCGACGGCGTCTCGCACGCCTTCGGCGACCGCGAGGTGCTGCGCGACGTCACCGTCGAACTCACCGAGCATCGGATCGGCGTCGTCGGCGCGAACGGCAGCGGGAAGTCGACGCTCGCCCGCATGATCAACGGCCTGATCGTTCCGGACTCCGGCACGGTCACGGTCGACGGCCTCGACGTGAAGAAGAAGACCCGCGACGTGCGACGGCGGGTCGGATTCATCTTCTCCGATCCGGATCGGCAGATCATCATGCCGACGGTCCTCGAAGACATCGAGCTGTCGTTGACCCGCACGGTCAAGGACAAGCACGAACGGCGGACCCGCGCCTTGGCCGCCCTCGGCGATTTCGGTCTGGCCGACCACGCCGATCAACCGTCGCACACACTGTCCGGCGGGCAGAAGCAGTTGCTGGCGCTCGCCTCGATCATGGTGATCGGACCGTCGATCCTGGTCGCGGACGAACCGACCACCATGCTCGACCTGCGCAACGCGGCCATGCTGGAGGGCGCCCTCGACCGGCTGGACGAACAGCTGATCGTCCTCACCCACGATCTCGACCTGCTCGCCGGCTACGACCGGGTGCTGGTGCTCGACGGCGGCCGGATCGTCGCCGACGACGCCCCCGCCCCGGCCATCGCCCACTACCGGCGGTTGATGGCCCGATGACCACACCGTTGGGCACCTATGTGCCCGGGACCTCCCCGATCCACCGGCTGCCCGCAGGAGTCAAACTGATCGCCCTGATCGCGGCGATCGTCGCGATGACGGTCACCGTGAAGACCCCGGTCGGCGGCGCCGTGGCCCTCGGTGCGGTGGTGGCGGTGTTCGCGCTGGCGGGTGTCGGACCGAAGGCGGCCTGGCCGCTCATGCGTGGCACCCTGCTGACGGTGGCGATCATCTTCGTCGCACAGCTGATCGTCGCCGGCCTGCGATCGGCGACCGTCGTCTCCGCGGTCCTGCTGGCCTCGATCGCCCTGGCCGCGGTGGTCACCCTGACCACCCGCACGTCCGACCTGATCGACGCGATCGTGGTCGCCCTGTCGCCGCTCGCCCGGCTCGGGGTGCGCACCGATCTGATCGCGATGGGATTCGCTCTGACCCTCCGTTCGGTGCCGGTGATCGCCGGACTGGTCACGCAGGTCGATCAGGCGCGCCGGGCCCGCGGGTTGCGGGCCGGTCCCCGCGTCCTGTTCGTGCCGGTGGTCCTCGCCGCCCTCGACGTCGCCGACGGGTACGCGGACACCTTGGCGGCCCGCGGTCTCGACTGACTAGGCTCGAAGCACCAGTCCTTTCCGGCATCTTTCGACAAGCTCAAGGAGCAGATCAATGCCTCAGAACGTCTTCGACGATGTGACCGCGGCCGTCGGCCGCACCCCGCTCGTGCGCCTCAACCGGATCACCGACGGCGCCGGCGCCACCGTGCTGGCCAAGCTCGAGTCGTACAACCCTGCGAACTCGGTGAAGGACCGCATCGCGGTGTCCATCATCGACGCCGCCGAGGCCGACGGCACCCTGCCGCCCGGCGGCACGATCGTCGAGGCGACCTCCGGCAACACCGGTATCGCGCTGGCGATGGTCGGTGCCGCGCGCGGCTACAAGGTCGTCATCGCGATGCCCGAGTCGATGTCGAAGGAGCGGCGCGCACTGCTGCGTGCCTTCGGCGCCGAACTGGTGCTGACGCCGGCCGCCGAAGGCATGGCCGGCGCGGTCAAGAAGGCCGAGGAGATCGCCTCCGAGCGTCCGGGCGCCGTGCTGGCCCGACAGTTCGCCAACCCGGCGAACGCCGACGTCCACCGTAAGACCACCGCCGAGGAGGTCTGGAACGACACCGACGGCGGCGTCGACGTGTTCGTCGCAGGCATCGGTACCGGCGGCACCATCACCGGTGTCGGCCAGGTGCTCAAGGAACGCAAGCCCGAAGTGAAGATCATCGCCGTCGAGCCGGCCGAATCGCCGATCCTCAACGGCGGCAACCCGGCACCGCACAAGATCCAGGGTCTGGGCGCCAACTTCGTGCCCGACGTCCTGGACCGTGACGTGTACGACGAGGTGCTCGACGTCAACGCCGAGGATGCGGTCGCGTGGGCGCGCCGCGCCGCCACCGAGGAGGGGCTGCTCGTGGGCATCTCG
The DNA here is from genome assembly GCF_047600565.1 of Gordonia sp. (in: high G+C Gram-positive bacteria). Classification (GTDB taxonomy): domain Bacteria; phylum Actinomycetota; class Actinomycetes; order Mycobacteriales; family Mycobacteriaceae; genus Gordonia. The sequence goes on along the minus strand of NZ_JASGKN010000001.1, from coordinate 256,225 downwards.
TCCGGTGCCGCACTCAAGGCCGCGATCGACGTCGCCAAGCGTCCGGAGTCGAAGGGCAAGACCATCGTCGTCGTGCTGCCGGACTTCGGTGAGCGCTACCTGTCGACGGTCCTGTTCGAAGGGCTCGTGGACTGACGATGGGGCTTCTGGGCACCCTCCGCGAGGACTTGCAGACCGCACGCGACCGTGACCCGGCCGCCCGGTCTCTCGTGGAGGTGGCCCTCGCCTACCCCGGGGTGCACGCACTCTGGTTCCACCGGGTCGCACACGGACTGTGGGAGGCCGGATTCCGGTTACCTGCCCGCCTGCTGTCGCAGCTGGGTCGCACGGTCACCGGTATCGAGATCCATCCGGGGGCGACGATCGGCCGCCGCTTCTTCATCGATCACGGCATGGGCGTGGTGATCGGCGAGACCGCCGAGGTCGGCGAGGACGTGGTCATGTTCCACGGATCCACTCTCGGCGGCACCAGCATGAACAAGGGCAAGCGCCATCCGACCGTCGGTGATCGGGTGCTGATCGGCGCCGGCGCCAAGGTCCTCGGCCCCATCACCGTCGGCGACGACGCGAAGGTGGGCGCCAACGCGGTGGTCGTGCGGGACGTCCCGCCCGGCTATGTGGCCGTCGGTGTGGCCGCCAAAGCGCGGCCCGGGCACGACGGCGACGACGTGGACCCGTACGCCGAACCGGCGCTCTACATCTGACATCGGATACGCGAACGCCCGGACGATTTCTCGTCCGGGCGTTCGGCGTTCGTGAGGGTCAGGAGGACAGTTCTCCCTGGTGGCCCTTCTTCCAGGCCGGGGAGGCGATGTGGATGAGGACGATGCCCAGCAGCGCGATGAGGGCGTTGCGCAGCGCCGCCTCCTCGCCGTTCCAGACGATCGAGCGCCACATCTGGAACCACTCGCCGCCGATCGCGATGAAGCCGCCGGCGAACAGCGCCACGATCATCAGCAGACCGCCGCTGCCCCAGCGACGGGCCGAAGCGAAGGGCTCGTCCTTGATGAAGGCACGCGCGAACTTGTACGACGCGAACAGCAGCACCAGGCCGGCCAGCGACTCCCAGACGATGACCAGGATGTAGCCGATGTTCCACAGCACCGGGCTGTGGATGGCGCGCCAGGAGACGTCGGGGTCGAGGTCCTGGCCGGCGTGTGCGGCGTCCTCGAAGTTGATGGTGTCCATCGAGAGGACACCCTTCACGAACTCGTAGTTGGTGTCGTAGTCGGTGATGTTGCCGATGGCGACGAGGGTGATGTAGACGGCGTTGATGAGCACGAGGACCGCTGCGGCGAACGGCAGAGTGCCGAGGAACGTCCAGCGGACACGGGTACGGGGTTCAGTCATGAGCACACCCTAAGCGGGCCGGGGTCCGCGCGCGAGCCGAACGGCGTTACTTGTCGCGATTGCGTGCGACGGCCGCCCGGACCAGCGCGGTGAAGGCGTCCTCGTCCAGTGCCGCATCCTCGGTGAGGTCGATCGCCCGGCGTGTGCCGGCGGTCAGGCTGGCGTTGAAGACGTGCGCCGGATCGGGCAGCGAGGCGCCGTACGCGAACGTCGTCTTGATCTTGTCCTTGTAGGTCTCCAGAGTGCAGATCAGCCCGTCCGCACTGAAGGTGGGCACCCCGTCGGGATTCGACGGCTTGCGCCACTTGACCTCTTCGACGATGCCGTCGTCGGCGGCCAGGATCAGCCGGCGGATCTGCTCGGCACGCTCGTCACGCCAATCGCTCATGCGTCCGAGCCTACGCCGCGCTCAGGCCTTGCCGGCCTTGGTGGGTGTGGCGTTCTTGGCGGCGGTGCGTGCCGCGGTCGAGGTCACCGGCGTGATCGACAGACGCAGCGCGCCGGGTGCCCCCTCGGGCACCACCGGGCTGTTCGGCTTCACCGGGTCGATGCGCCGGTACGGTTCGCCCTGCGCGGGACGCGGATCGGCTTCGCCCTTGTTGGGCCACAGCGAGGCGGCCCGCTCGGCCTGCGCGGAGATCGACAGGGACGGGTTCACGCCCAGATTCGCCGAGATCGCGGCGCCGTCGGTCACATACAGCGTCGGGTAGTTCCACACGCGGTGGTACGGATCGATGACGCCGTTCTCCGGGCTGTCGGAGATGGCGCAGCCGCCGAGGTAGTGCGCAGTCATCGGCATGTTGAAGATGTCGCCCCAGGTGCCGCCCGCGATGCCGTCGGGCAGCTTGGCGGCCATCCGGCGCACCGCGTCGTTGCCCTCCGGGATCCAGGTCGGGTTGGGCTCGCCGATGCCCTGCTTGGAGGTGATGTATTTGAACGGGCCGCGCCGGCGCACATAGGTGGTCAGCGAGTTGTTGTTGTTCTGCATCACCAGCGCGATGATGGTGCGCTCACTCCAGCCCTTCACCACCAGCATGCGGACCAGCAGGAACGGATTCTTGATCACCTGCAGCAGGAACTGCTTCAAGCGTGAAGGCACTGTGCCGCCGTCGGTCAGGATCGTCTGCAGGAAGGCGATCGCGTTGCTGCCCTTGCTGTAGCGGACCGGTTCGATGTGCGTATTCGACTTCGGGTGGAAGGACGAGGTGATCGCGACGCCCTGGGTGAGGTCGTTGTTCGGGTCGACCTTCTTGGACATGGCGCCGAGGATGGACTCGGAGTTGGTGCGGGTCAGCACGCCGACGTTCGACAGCTTCGGCAGCGTCGAGGACTTCGCGTGGTGCAGCAGCCGCTGCGTGTTGAAGGTGCCGGCGGCGACGATCACGTTGTCGGCGGTGAGCTGACGGCGGCGGGCGCCGAACGGACCCCACGACGACGATCCGTGCGTCGAGACCACCCAGCTGCCGTCGCTGCGCTCTTCGAGCCGGTCGACGGTGGTGCGGTCGATGATGGTGGCGCCGGCCTTCTCGGCGAGGCCGAGGTAGTTCTTCAAGAGGGTGTTCTTGGCGCCGACGCGGCAGCCGACCATGCAGGCGCCGCACTCGGTGCACGCCGTCCGCTTCGGTCCCACACCGCCGAAGTACGGGTCGTCGACGGTCTGGCCCGGCTTGCCCTGGCCGCCGGTCTTCTCGCCGAAGAAGACGCCGACCGGGGTGGGCACGAAGGTGTCGCCGACACCCATGTCGTCGGCCACCTCCTTCATCACCTTGTCGGCGTTGGTGAAGGTCGGATTCTCCACGACACCCAGCATCCGGCGCGCCTGGTCGTAGAACGGGTCGAGTTCGCTCTCCCAGTCGGTGATGTGATTCCACTGGGGGTCGGTGAAGAACGGGGTCGGCGGCTTGTACAGCGTGTTCGCGTAGTTCAGCGAACCGCCGCCCACACCGGCACCGGCCATGATCATGACGTCCTTGAGCGCATGGATGCGCTGAACGCCGTAGAGACCGAGTTTGGGGGCCCACACGTACTTGTTCAGACGCCAGCTGGTCTTGGCGAACTGGTCGTCCTCGAAACGGCGTCCCGCTTCGATGACGGCGACCTTGTAGCCCTTCTCCACCAGGCGCAACGCACTGACGCTGCCGCCGAATCCGGAGCCGATGATGATGACGTCATAGTCGGTGTGTGCCATGCCACATCACTCTAATGACCGTTGTCACGGTCCGGAAAGGAAGTGTTACCTAACTTGGTTTCGACTCGGGCTCGTTCCTCGCCCGGCTCAACCAACGAGCGGGACACGGGCTCGTTCCTCGCCCGGCTCAGCGAGAGGGCGCTCAGCCGCGAACGGACAGGCCGACCTTCTGGAACTCCTTGAGGTCGGCGTAGCCGGCCTTGGCCATCGACCGGCGCAGCGCGCCCACCAGGTTCAGGCCACCGTCCGGATCGTCCGATGGACCGGTCAGCACCTGTTCGAGGCTCGGCCGGTCCGACTCCTCGGCCACCTGCAGCAGCGCACCGCGCGGGGTGTCCGGGTGGGCGGCGGCCGACGGCCAGTACCAGCCGCGTCCGGGAGCCTCCGCCGATGCCGCGAGCGGGGTGCCCAGCGAGACGGCGTCGGCACCGCAGGCGATGGCCTTGGCCAGGTCGCCCGAGGTGTGCAGGTCGCCGTCGGCGATGACGTGCACGTAGCGGCCGCCGGTCTCGTCGAGGTAGTCGCGGCGGGCGGCGGCGGCGTCGGCGATGGCGGTCGCCATCGGCACCCCGATGCCGAGCACCTCGTTGGTGGTGGTGGCGCCCTCGGCGGAGCCGTACCCGACGATCACACCGGCCGCACCGGTCCGCATCGAATGCAGGGCGGTGCGGTGGTCGTGGACGCCGCCGGCGATCACCGGGATGTCCAGTTCGGCGATGAACGTCTTGAGGTTCAGCGGCTCGTCGATCAGGTCGTCGCTGTCGCCGCTCGGCACCAGCACCACGTGCTCGGCCGAGATGATGGTGCCGTGCACCACCAGGATCTCGAGGCCGGCCTCGAGCAGCGCCGGGGTCAGTTCGGGCGCGTGCTGCGGGCTGACGCGGACCGCGGTGGTGACGCCGGCCTCGCGGATCTTGGCGACGGCCTCGGCGACCAGTTCGGTCTGGACCGGCGCCGAATGCAGCTTCTGCAGCGCACGGACGGCGGCGGTGGGATCGGGGTTCTGGTCGGCGATGTCGACCAGCTCGGAGATCTTCTTCTCGACGTCCTTGTGGCGCGCCCACAGGCCTTCGCCGTTCAGCACACCCATCGCACCGAGCTTGCCGAGCGCGATCACCGCGTCCGGCGAGCCGATGGCGTCGGTCGGATGGTTCAGGATCGGCGCGTCGAACCGGTAGGCGTCGATCTGCCACGCGGTGGAGACGTGCTTGGACGACCGTGTCCGGCGGGACGGGACGATCGAGATGTCTTCGAGTTCATAGGTCCGGCGGGCGGTCCGCCCCATGCCGAATTCGACGAGGTCACGCACGACGGCGCCTTTCTGTCGGCTCGCTCAGCGAGTGTAGTAGTTGGGCGCTTCCGCGGTGAGGGTGATGTCGTGCGGGTGCGACTCCTTGAGCCCGGCCGCGGTGATCTGAACGAACTGCGCGTTCTGCAGTTCGGCGATGGTCGAGGCGCCGGTGTAGCCCATGGCGGCACGCAGACCGCCGACCAGCTGATGGATCACCTGGCTGAGGGGCCCCCGGAACGGGACGCGCCCCTCGATGCCCTCGGGCACCAGCTTGTCTTCGGCGAGCACGTCGTCCTGGAAGTAGCGGTCCTTCGAGTACGACTTGCCCTGACCGCGGCCCTGCATGGCGCCCAGCGAGCCCATGCCGCGGTAGCTCTTGAACTGCTTGCCGTTCACCAGGATCAGGTCGCCGGGCGATTCGGCGGTGCCGGCGAGCAGCGAACCCAGCATGGCGGTGGATGCGCCGGCCGCGAGGGCCTTGGCGACGTCGCCGGAGTACTGGAGACCGCCGTCGGCGATCACCGGGACGCCGGCCGCCTTGGCGACGGCGACCGCTTCGAGGATCGCGGTGATCTGCGGGGCACCGACACCGGCCACCACACGGGTGGTGCAGATGGAGCCGGGACCGACACCGACCTTGACGGCGTCCACGCCGGCGTCGATCAGCGCCTGGGCACCGCCGCGGGTCGCGACGTTGCCGCCGATCAGCTGGACGCGGCCGCCGAACTCCTTCTTGAGGGTGGTGATCATGTCGAGCACACCGCGCGAATGACCGTGGGCGCTGTCGACCACCAGCACGTCGACCCCGGCGTCGGCGAGGGCCCCGGCGCGCTGCCGGGCCTCGTCGCCGGCACCGACGGCGGCACCGACCAGCAGGCGGCCGTCGGCGTCCTTGGTGGCGTTGGGGTGCTTCTCGGTCTTGACGAAGTCCTTGACCGTGATCAGGCCGGTCAGCTTGCCGGCGCCGTCGACGATCGGCAGCTTCTCCTTCTTGTGGCGGCGCAGCAGGCCGAGCGCGGCCTCGGCGGAGACGCCCTCCTGCGCGACGATCAACGGTGCCGGGGTCATCACCTCGGCGACCTTGCGCGACTGGTCGTGCTCGAACCGCATGTCGCGGTTGGTGATGATGCCGACCAGGTCGCCCTTGGCGTCGACCACCGGCAGACCCGAGATGCGGTACTTGGCGCACATCTCGTCGACCTCGGCGAGGGTGTTGTCCGGGCTGCAGGTGACCGGATCGGTCACCATGCCGGCCTCCGACCGCTTGACGGTCTCGACCGCGGAGGCCTGCACGTCGACGGGGAGGTTGCGGTGCAGCACGCCCATGCCGCCGACCCGCGCCATCGCGATGGCCATCCGCGATTCGGTGACGGTGTCCATCGCCGAACTCACCAGCGGCACCTTGAGGCTGATCTCGCGGGTCAGCTGCGACGAGGTGTCCACCGCGTTGGGAACCACGTCGGAGGCGGCCGGAAGCAGCAGGACGTCATCGAAGGTCAGGCCGAGCATGGCGACCTTGTCGGGATCGTCTCCCCCAGTGCGAACGTGCGTCATCGCTCCATCGTATCGGCCTGGTCGGTGGCGCAGAAAGCCGGATCGAGTACGGTGGACTCGTGCACGACCACCTGCCTGGAGGCCTTCCGCCGGATCCGTTCGCAGACGATCCGAGCGACCCCGCGGCGGCTCTGGACGCACTCGAGCCGGCGGTGCCGCTCGACGCCCACGAGAGCGAGGCGGTCCGCGAGGATCTCGCCGATCTGGACGTCTACGAACGACTGCTCGCTCCCCGCGGAATCCGCGGCCTGGTGGTGGTGTGCGAAGACTGCCGTGAGGATCATTTCCACGACTGGGAGATGCTGCGCGCGAGCCTGCAGCAACTCCTCCAGGACGGTTCCGTCCGCCCGCACGAGCCGGCCGTCGACCCGCACCCGGACGATTACGTCACCTGGGACTACTGCCGGGGTTTCGCCGACGCTCACGCGATCTTCCGCGACCGCCGCCACTGATCCGTGCCACAATGAATTCCGACGCCTGACCGGCGTCGCGGCGGTGGGGCTCGCCGTACCCGAACCTCGGAATCCTCCGACAACAGTCCCTGCCAGGTTGCGCCAGCGTGCGCGGAAGGCAGGAGACGACGATGTCGACCAGCACCCCCACCACCGCCATCGAGCCCATCAGCGTGACCGAACTGGGCGCCCGCTCGATTCTCGACTCCCGCGGTTTCCCCACCCTCGAGGTGCGCGGCACACTCGCCGACGGAACCGAGCTGCGTGCGGCGGCTCCGGCCGGCGCCTCCACCGGCGAGCACGAGGCGGTGGAGCTGCGGGACGGAGGCTCCGCGTTCTCCGGCCGTGGCGTGAACGTCGCGATCACCCGTCTCGACGACGAGATCGCTCCCCTGATCACCGGACGCCGGTGGTCGAGCATCGACGAGGTCGACGGTGCGCTGGCCGAGCTGGACGGCACGTCCGGGTACCGGCGCCTGGGTGCCAACGCGGTGGTGGCGGTGTCGATCCTGGCGACCCGCGCCTTCGCGCACGCCGCCGGACAGCCGTTGCACACGTGGATCTCCACGACGACCGGCGCGGACGAACTGCTCCCGGTGCCGCACTTCAACGTCCTGAACGGCGGAGCACACGCCGCCAATGCGCTCGATTTCCAGGAGTTCATGATCGCCCCGGTCGGTGCGGCCACCGAACGGGAGGCCGTCGACACCGGCGCCGAGGTCTACCACGTGCTGCGCGCCCTGGTCGCCGACCGGTTCGGCACCGCGGGGCTGGGCGACGAAGGCGGTTTCGCTCCCCCGCTCGCCGATCCCCGGGAAGCACTGGACCTGCTGGTGGAGGCGATCGTCGAGGCCGGGCGCCGGCCCGGCACCGACGACGTCGCGATCGCTCTCGATCCGGCGGCCAACGGCTTCTCTCTCGGGGACGGCCGGTACCGCGTCGGCGACGAGCTGAGTCGCGATCAGCTGGTCGACTACTACCTCACGCTTCTCGACGACTATCCGATCCGCAGTCTGGAGGACGGTTTCGCCGAGGACGACGGCGACGGCTGGACCGCCATGGGCGAGGCGCTTCGCCGGCCGGACGGATCCTGGCGGGTGCAGACCGTCGGCGACGACCTGTACGTGACCGACCCTGCACGGATCCGGGCGGGCGCCGAGAAGGGCTGGTCCGACGCGGTCCTGATCAAACCGAATCAGATCGGCACCGTGTCGCAGACGTTCGCGGCCGTCGCGACCGCCCGCGAGCTGGGCATGGCCGCCATGGTCTCCCATCGCAGCGGCGAGACCGTCGACACGTTCATCGCCGACCTGGTGGTCGGTACCGGCGTCGGGCAGATCAAGTCCGGTGCCCCGGCGCGTGGGGAACGCGTCGCCAAGTACAACCGGCTCACCGAGATCGAGCTGGACCGTCCCGGCCTGCGCTACGGCCTGGCCTGAGAAGAGGAGATCCCATGACATCGAGCACCGTTCTGCTCGTCCGGCACGGCCGTACCGTGCTCAATGCCGAGGACCGGCTGCGTGGTCTGGCCGATCCCGAACTGGATGCGACCGGCATCGCCCAGGCCGAGGCGACCGCCGCGGCACTGGCGCCGTATCGCCTCGAATACGTGGCCTCCAGTCCGCTGCAGCGCGCGGTGGTGACCGCCGAGATCGTCGCCGCACCCAGCGGTGCGCCGCATGCGGTGGATCCGGGGTTCAACGACCGCGACTACGGCGAATGGACCGGACATCCGCGCGCCGACGTGGTCGCCGAGTTCGGCAGTGTCGACGCCGCCCCGGGGGTGGAACCCTCCGACCGTGTGCGTGATCGTGCGACGGCGGCACTCGATGCGCTCGCCGCGCGCGGCGACTACTCGACGTTCGCGGTGGTCACCCACGATGCGGTGATCCGGCTCAGGAACTGGGAACGGTCGTCTCGGCCGAGACCGGCGACTTCGACGCCGGCTTGGACGGCGCCTCCGACGAGCTGGAACTCGAGCTCGAACTCGACGACGACGGCGACGTGCTCGGCTCGGTGGTCGGCTCCGAGGTCGACGGGCTGGTCGGCGTGACGGTCACCGACGTGGTGGGGTCACCGGTCACGGTCGACGGCAGTGTCGTGGCCGTGGTCTTGTCCTTCGACCGGTCGGCCGAACGACGGGCGGCGTCCTTCTTGTCCTTGCCGTCGTCGTCACCCTTGAGTCGCTTGATCCACTGGTTCATGCGCTCGCGGGTCTGCGGATCGCGGACCGGCTGCAGTTCCTGCTGGGCCTTCTCGATGTGCGCCGCGGCGAGATCGGTGTCGCCGACGGCGAGGGCCTGCTCGGCGGCCTCCAGATTGCTCTGCACGTTGACCGTCGCCTCGGTCTGTTTGGCCTCTTCGGTGAAGACGACCTTCTTGACGCCCCACAGCGGATCACCGGGCTGCGAACCCTCCGACAGCACGAGCAGGCCGGCGGCGGCGACGCCGGTGACGGCGGCGGCACCCGAGATCAGGCGCAGGTGGCGCATGGTGGCGTTGCGCTTACGGTTCTTCTCGTCGTCGGCGATCCCCTGCTCCACGTCGGCGAGGGTCGGGGCCGCCGGGACCGGTGCGGCCAGCGCGTCGGTGCGCCAGGCGAACAGGAGCGCGCCGAGATCGGCTTCACTCTGGTCTGCGGGCGGCAGCGGCGCACCCGAGACCAGGGCGTCGAGGAATGCGTCGTCGTGGTGGACGGCGGTGAGATCGACCGAGGTCGCGTCGTGGACGTCGTCGTGGTGGGTCATCGCGGGTCACCTCCCTGGCTGAGAAGCTTCTTCAGCTTCGCCAGTGCACGGTGCTGTGCGACTCGCACGGCACCGGGGCTGCTCCCGACCGTCTCCGCCGTCTCCTCCGCGGACATGCCGACCACCAGACGCAGCACGAGGATTTCGCGCTGCTTGTCCGGCAGGGTGTCCAGGAGTTCCCGCATCCGGCGGCCGGCGTCGCTGTCGAGCGCCTGCTGTTCCGGACCCGAGGAGATGTCGACCGATTCCGGGACGGATTCCACCGGATCGGCCTTGATGCGTGCTGCCGAGCGCATGGCGTCGGCGACCTTGTGCGAGGCGATGCCGTAGACGAAGGCCATGAACGGCCGGCCCTGGTCCTCGTACCGGGGAAGGGCTGTCATCACCGCCATGAGCACCTCCTGCGCCACATCATCCGCCGAAAACAGATGCCGCTCTCCGGCACCCATTCGTGCCCGGCAGTAGCGCAGGACGGGGTCCCGCACACTTTCGAGCACCAGGCTCAGCGCTTGGCGGTCCCCGTCGCCCGCTTCCCGGACCTTCTGGTCCAGTGCCTCACCTGTCAGTTTCATCGTCACCGGGTGTCCGAAGTGTTACAGGTGCGGAGATGCGAGTAGCCCACGAGCGAGTCGTCAGCGGCGGGCACGGCACCGATCCACCTTAACCAGACTGGTGTTCGCCGGGCTGCAGGGGCGTGAAGGGCATCCCTGATCGGGCCATCGACCTGCGAAGACGCGAGATCTCGAAGGGATATTCCGGCGCGCCCGGGTCGAGACCGGCCAGCATCGAGGCGGCGGCCCATCGCAGCGGCTCGAGATGCAGATCACCCGTCCGTTCGTACACCCGGAGCGCGCTGCGCCGGGCGAGCTCGGTGTCCCCCGCGGCGGCCTGGACGGCCGCGCCGATCAGGTCGGTCTTGACCCGGTGACGAGGCGACGGGACGGCCGCGGCGAGCGGCGCCGCGACGGCGAACGCGGCGGCGGCCCCGGCCGGGTCGCCGCCGTACAGGCGACGTTCGGTGCGCACCCACGCCAGACGCAGGCGGACGCGCGGCACCGTCCGCCAGTCGCCGGCGTCGCCGCAGGCCGCCAGGTGTGCGGCCGCGCGGTCCAGGAGCAGGTCACTGGCGCGCAGATCGCCCACACCGAGGTCGTCGGCGGCCACCCCGATGAGGGCGTCCGCCCAGGCCGCGGCGGTCCACGGATCACGGTTCTTGTCGGCGACGCCGGCCAGCATCCGGCAGGCGGCGCCGTCGGCGCGACGGGCGAGGGCGTGGCCACCGGCCTGACGGGTCAGTGAGCCGTGTGTGGAGTACGCGAGCGACTTCGCCGCGACAAATGCGTCGCGGTCTGCAATGATCGCCTGCAGCCGGACCCGGGCCGCGGCGGCCCGGCCGAGGGCGCCGAGGTCGACGGCACGCTGCCAGGCGGTGATGTCCGCCGGTTCCACCGTCATCGCACCCCCTGCCGAGTGCCACCGCAGATGTGGCACAGATCTCATTGCGTCCGGAGGCCGTCGCCGATTTTCACGACGCTTAACAAATGGCGTCCATCGCGTGGTCCGCATTGCTCGCCGGTCACTCCCGTGTTGCGCCGACGTTACCCGTTCCCGACTGATTCGCCCAACCCGCTCCAGCCGTTAACCTGTCGGCAAACTTGCAGTTCAGAGCACTATATGACGCGGGCCGAGGCTGTTTGACTCGTCGATTTTCCAGAATCTAGCGTGAGCCGTGTAGACGGGATTCCACCCCGGATCCGACGACCTTGAGGAGCGCGCCGTGACCACCACCGCCGACCGACTTCCCGGCCCGAATGCCGACTTCTGGGATTGGCAGCGCCTGAGCGAATGCCGTGGACTCGACTCGTCCATCTTCTTCCACCCGGAGGGCGAGCGCGGTCATGCGCGCGCCCAGCGTGAGCGTCGCGCCAAGCAGGTGTGCAACGCCTGCCCGGTGATCGCCCAGTGCCGCAAGCACGCACTGTCGGTCGATGAGACCTACGGGATCTGGGGCGGCCTGACCGAGCATGAGCGCAATCTCATTCGCCGTCGGCAGGTGAGCCGCCCGCTCGCCTCCTGAGCGCGCCTGGCGCGCCCACAGACACGAAAGAACCCCGGTGGAGATCCACCGGGGTTCTTCACGACGTACGTCGGTGTCAGCCGACGACGGCGAGGATGTCGCGAGCCGACAGGATCAGGTAGTCCTGACCGCCGTAGGTGATCTCGGTGCCGCCGTACTTGGAGTAGACGACGGTGTCGCCCTCCGTGACGTCGACGGGGATCCGCTTCTCGCCGGCCTCATCCCAGCGGCCGGGGCCGACGGCGATGACCTTGCCCTCCGAGGGCTTCTCCTTGGCGGAGTCCGGGATGACCAGGCCGGAGGCGGTGGTCGTCTCGGCTTCCACGGCCTGAACGAGGATCTTGTCCTCGAGCGGCTTGATGTTCACACCTGCCACGATGTCAGTCCTTCTTTGTGATGAGTTGAAACGTGTTCGGCGTGGATCTGCCACCGCGTCGTCGCGGGTGCCGCGGCGGATCACCATGCCGTCTAGCACTCTACCCATGAGAGTGCCAGCGCTCAACTGTGGTCGGCGAAGCTCAGTTCGGAGTGACGACGGTGAGGTCGCCGCGCATGTGCTGAGTGCCGTAGACGATGCCGGTCTTCTCGTCCACCGCGAGCGTGTGGACCGCGACACCCGGCTTCAGGGTGGTCAGAATCGCGCCCGAATCGGCGCCGAGGACGGTGATCGTCTTCTTCTGCAGGTTCGAGGTGTACACGCGGCGGTGAACCGAGTCGATCGCCAGCTTGGCGGGGGTCGTCGTGGTCTCGATGGTCTGGACCACGCTCAGCGAATCCGGATCGATGATCACGATCTTGCCGGTGGCGAAGCTCGCGACCCACACCTTGCCGGTGGCCGGATCGACCTTCGGGCGGGCGTTGTTCGGCACCGGGATCTTCTTGACGACGGTGTCGGTGTCGGTGTCGATGACGGCGACGAAGTTGTTCTTCTTCGACTCGTAGTCGGCGCTGCCCACATAGGCGCGGTGACGCGACTCGTCGACGTCGACGAAGGCCGCGTACGGCAGGTTCTTGATGTCCTTGACCTTGCGGCCGCTCGCCGAGTCGAAGACGGCGACCTCCGAACCCGCGTTGAGGCCGACGTAGAACTTGCCGTGCTGCTCATCGGCGGCGGCACCCATCGGGTGCGACTCGGGCAGCGACGTCAGGTTCTTCGGGGTGACGGCCTTGGTGTTCTCACCGAACACGGTCACGCCGTTGGCGTGGGCGTTGGTGACCAGCACGCGGGCACGCTTGGTGTCCACGGCGATGCCGTCGGGCACCTGCGGGGTCGGGACGGCCGGCACCTTGCCGATCAGCATCATGCCGCCGGGCTGGTTCGACAGATCGATCTTGCGGACCGGCTTTCCGCTGGTGGTGTCGAACACCGACACGGCGGGATCGACCGGGCTCTTGGTGACGATGACGTCCGAGCCGGTCGTCTGCATCGGAGCGTTGTTGTCCGTGATGAACAGCTTGTCGCGGCCCTGGTCGATGGCGAGCTCACCGCCGCTGACGACGCCGGCCGGAACCGACTCGAGCGTGTACCCGGTGTCCGCGGAGGCGGTGGCCGGGGCGATCAGCACGGAAGCGGCGGCGACGGCGCAGGTCGCCACGCCGGCGCGTGCCACGAGGGGGGTGCGAAGATTCATGAGGGTATCCTAACAAACCCTGTTATCAGATCGGGACCGCAGGTGCGCGGCGTCATCCGAGGTCGCTCAGCGCCCGCCTGGCGATCGCATCCAGGAGCCGTGCCCCGGTCTCGAGGACGTCGTCGTTGAAGTCGTAGGCCGGGCTGTGCACCGGGCCCGATTCAGCGGTCACCGGGCCGTTCCCGATGAACGCGTAGGCGCCGGGAATCCTCTCCAGGAAGAAGGCGAAGTCCTCGGCGGCCATGATGCCGGCGCAGTCCGGATCCACCCGATCGGCGCCGAGCAGTGCGGTCGCGACGTCCGCGACCCGGACCGCGGCGGCGGCATCGTTGACGGTGCACGGATAGCGGCGGTCATAGCGGACGTCGACCTGGACGCCGTGAGCGGCGGCCACCGACTCGCAGATGCGCCGGACCGATCGTTCGATGGTGTCGCGGGCGTCCGCGGACAGGCAGCGAGCGGTCCCCGCCAGCAGTGCCGTCGGCGGCAGCACGTTGTTGGTGGAGCCGGCGTCGAACCGCGTGATCGAGACGACGGCCGGCACCGACGGGTCGAGGCTCCGGGACACGACGGTCTGCAAAGCGGTGACGATCGCCGAACCGGCGACGATCACGTCACCGGTCAGATGCGGCGCCATGGCGTGGCCGCCGTCGGCGCGCAGGGTGATCTCCAGATCGTCGAACGACGCCAGCTGGGTGCCGCGGCGCACGGCGACGTCGCCGGCCGGGATGCCGGGAATGTTGTGCACGCCGTAGATCTGCTGGATGCCGAAGCGTTCGAGCACACCGTCGTCGAGCATGGCGCTCGCGCCGGCCGCCCCCTCCTCGGCGGGCTGGAAGACCAGGACGGCGGTGCCGGCGAAGTCGCGGCCGGCCAGGAGTTCGGCGGCACCGAGAAGCATGGCGCAGTGACCGTCGTGCCCGCAGGCGTGCATCACGCCCGGCACGGTGGAGGCGTGCGGCCGCGGCAGGGTTTCGGTGACCGGTAGCGCATCCATGTCGGCCCGCAGACCGACGGTGGGGCCGGGCCGCTCTCCGCGCAGCACGCCGACGACACCGGTACCGCCGATCCCGGTCGTCACCTCGGCCCCGAGGCCGCGCAACCGGTCGGCGACGACGCCGGCGGTGCGGTGCTCGTCGAACGCGAGCTCGGGATGCGCGTGCAGATCGCGGCGCAGCGCCGTCAGCCCGGCGACGTCGACGGTGCCGGTCATCGGCCGCCGGCCTGCCGCACGGTGTCGAAGAGTGCTTCGAGGGTGGGTGCCGCCACCACGGTCTCGAAGTCGAGACCGGTGGCGCCGGCAGCCCGCCACTTGTCGAGCAGCGCCATCAGCGCGAGCGAGTCGATGCCGCTGTCGGCGAGCATCAGCGAATCGCCGAGTGCGGCCGGATCGACCATCAACTTGTCGGCCAGGTCTTTGCGGAGCTGTTCGGCGGCCAGGGCATCGGCGGGTTCGGCCGCGGGTACTGCGGCGGCCTCCGTGCGCTGATCCTTCTTGCTGATCTTGCCGACCGCGGTCGTCGGGAACTCGTCGACGATGTGGACGTCGTCCGGGATCTTGAACCGGGCCAGACCCGATTCGCGCAGGAATCCGCGGACACCGAACTCGTCGAGTGCGGTCCCGTCGGCACGGGCGGCGGCCGACGGGATGACGTAGGCGACGATCCGTTCGCCGAGCCGCTCGTCGGGGGCGCCGACCACGGATGCGTCCCGGATGCCCGGGTGGCCGAGCAGCACGTCCTCCACCTCGGTGGGGGCGATCTTCTCGCCGGCCCGGTTGATCTGGTCCTTGTCGCGGCCCACGACCGTCAGATAGCCGGCCGCGTCGTGGATCACGCGGTCGCCGGTGCAGTAGAAGCCGTCCGGCGTGAAGGAGTCGGCGGCGACCCCGCCCCAGTAGTTGCGGATCGTGTACGGGCCCCGGGTCTGCAGGCTGCCCTCCTGCCCGTCGGGCAGCGCCACCCCGTCCGCATCGACGATGCGGATCTCGTCGTCGGGGCTGATCGGGCGGCCCTGGGTGGCGACGATCCGGTCGACGTCGTCGTCCAGGCGCGTGTAGTTGACCAGTCCCTCGGCCATGCCGAAGACCTGCTGCAGGGTGACCGACGGAAACAGGTCCGGCACCCGGCGGGCGACGGTCTCGAGCAGTTTGGCGCCGCCGACCTGCATCACCTGCAGCGACGACACGTCGTGCCGGCCGGCCTCGGCCGAATCGAGCCAGGCGGCGACGAGCGGCGGCACCGCCGACAGGTGCGTGATCCCGTGCTCGGCGATCTGCGAGAGGACGGTGCGGGCGTCGGTGTCCGGCACCATCACGATCTGCGAGCCAGCGTGGATCGCGCCGAGGATGCCGGGGGAACTCATCGTGAAGTTGTGCGAGACCGGCAGGACCACGCCGAACACGGAGGTGTCGTCGAGTCCGCAGATGCGGGCCGACTCGCGCACCGAGTAGAGGTAGTCGTCGTGGGTGCGGCCGATCATCTTGGGCGCCCCGGTGGTGCCGCCGGACAGCTGGAGGAACGCGATCTCCTCCGGTCCGCTCGAGCGGCCGGTGGAGGAGGTCTGCTCGCCGCGGAACTCCCCGAGAGGGTCGTCGGCGCCGTGGCGGGCGACGATCGTCGCGAACGGCCGGCCATCGGAGGTGTGCGTTCTCGTCGCGGCGAGACGGGCGGCGCGATCACCGAAGTCGGTGACGCCGAACGAGTCGACGGTCAGGAACGCGGCCGCATCGCTGCGGGCCGCCAGGTCGTCGAGTTCGGCGAGACCGTGACTGGAAAGGGCGAACACCGGGAGGACACCGGCGTCGAAGAGCGCGAAGATCACCTCGACGTATTCGGCGACGTTCGGGAACTGGACGACGACGCGATCACCGGCCCGCAGGCCGTACCGGTCGATGAGGCCGTGCGCGAGACGACGGGATCCGTCGAGCACCTCGCGGTAGGTCAGGGCGCGGCGGTCGTCGCGGACGGCGATCGCATCGGGGTGCGCTTCGGCCGCTGAGGCGAGAAGATCGGAGTGGGTCTGGCCGATCCAATAACCGGCGTCTCGGTACTTCTGCGCGAACTCGGGGGGATATCCAGCCACGAGGGGATTCTAGTTCATAGGCTAACCTTACTTATAGTCCGACTACCGATCCGGAAGCACGCCTTTGTCCGTCGACCTGACCCCCGCTCAGCTCGCTGTGTGGTTCGCCCAGCAGCAGGTCGCCGACGCACCGGTCTATCAGTGCGCGGAGCGGGTGGAGATCGACGGCCCCTTCGACGCCGAACGCTTCGCCGACGTCGTGAGCCGATGCCTGGCGCAGGTGCCCGCGCTGAACGCCCGGTACACCGACGACGGCGACGGACCGCGGCGGATCCCCGAGCCCCGCCGGCACCCGGTGGTGGTGCACGACGCCGGCGAGCAGCTGGACGCGGTCGTCGATGCCGCGATGGGCTGCCCGCCGATCTCGAACACGATCGCGGGCGAGCAGCTCTCCGCTCAGCACCTGGTCCGGATCGGCGACGACCGGCACGTCTGGATCACCCGGATCCATCACGTCGCGGTGGACGGCTACTCGTTCGCGCGACTGCTGCGCTGGATCGCCGACTCGTACACGGCCGACGCCGCCGGAGATCCCCTCCCGGAGTCGCCGTTCGCCACCCCCGACCCGGCCGCCCCCGACCCAACTGCCGACGCCCCGACGCCCGAGGATGCCGAGTTCTGGGCCGGCTATCTGGACTCGGCGCGACCGCCGTCGGTGTCCCGCGCCGAGCCGTCCCCGGCGACCGCACGCGCGCGGCGCACCACCGTGCGTCTGGCACCGCGTACCGCCAACACCGACCGGGGCTGGGCGGAATCGCTGATGGCGACCCTGGCCTGCTACACCGCCACGCTGACCGGCGAGACCTCGGTGACCCTCGGTGTCCCGTGGGCCAACCGGCGGCTGGGGGCTCCGCCCACCATGGAGCCGGAGGTCAACATCCTGCCGTTGCGGGTGGAGGCGACCCCCACGATGACGGTCGGCGAGTTGATCGGCGCCGTCGCCACCGAGCTGCGCACCGTCCGGCCGCACACCGGCTATCGCGCCGACCGCCTGCGCCGCGATCTGGGTCTGGTCGGGGCCGATACCCCGCTGTTCGGACCGAGCGCCAACCTGAAGTTCTTCACTCCGCAGCTGACGTTCGGCGACGCCACCGGCACCGTCGGCAACATCGCGATGGGTCCCGTCGACGATCTGACGGTGACCGGTTCCCCTGCGCCGGACGGCGGCTTCGTGCTCGAAGTGGAGACCAATCCGGCGCGCTACGGCGTCGACGAGTCCCACGCCCACGCCGACCGCCTCGCCGCGCTGCTCTCCCGGATCAGCGCCGACGACGCCGCTGTGACGTTGGGTTCGCTGCCGATCGCCACCGCGCAGGAGGCGCGGCACGAGGTGGTCGAGCTCAACCGCACCGACGATCCCGCGCTGCGGGAGACGGCCTCCACCACGACGCTGACGGCGTTGCTGGCGGCGGCCGGTGACCGATTCGCCGACCGCACCGCACTGGTCTGGGGCGAGAACGCGCTCACCTACGCCGGACTGCGCGCGACGGTCTCCTCGCTGGCGGCCGAACTGCGCCGGCGCGGCGTCGGCCGCGGCGACGTGGTCGCTCTCCGGCTGGTCCGCTCCCCCGAGACCGTCGCCGGACTGCTCGCCGCCCTCGACTGCGGCGCCGCCTATCTGCCGATCGATCCGGAACTGCCCGCCGAACGCATCGACGGCATGCTCGAGGACACCCGGGCACGCGTCCTGCTGACAGCGCCGGACGGCGACGACCCCGACTGGACGCACGACGGTCTGGCGCTGCGGATCGAGTCGCTCCCGTCGACGGACTCACCGAACGTGCCGGACTCGAGCACCGGAGACGAGCCGCCGACCCCGGAGGACGGCGCGTACATCATCTTCACGTCCGGATCGACCGGACGGCCGAAGGGCGTGCTGGTCGAGCACCGCAGCATCGTGAACCGGCTGCTGTGGATGGATCGGGAGTTCACGCTCACCGGTGACGATCGGGTGGTGCAGAAGACTCCGTATTCGTTCGACGTCTCGGTATGGGAGTTCTTCTGGCCGTTGATCACCGGGGCCACCCTGGTGCTGGCCACTCCGGGACTCGAACGCGACAGCGCTGGCCTGGCCCGGGAGTTCGTCGCCCAGGGCATCACGGTCTGCCACTTCGTCCCGTCGGCGCTGGCCGCCTTCCTCGCCGCCGGCCCAGCCGATGCCGGACCCAATCCGCTGCGGCTGGTGGTGTGCTCCGGTGAAGCGCTGCCGCCGGACGTGCTGCGCCGCGGTCTCGACACTCTGCCGGGCACGCGGATCGCGAACCTGTACGGTCCGACCGAGGCCGCCGTCGACGTCACCGAGTGGACCCCCGGACCGGACTGGGACGGCACCGAGGTGCCGATCGGCTCCCCCATCGCCAACACCCGCACCTACGTGCTGGACTCGGCCCGGCGCCCGCAGGTCCCCGGCGCGGTCGGCGAACTGTATCTGGCCGGTATCCAGCTGGCGCGCGGCTACGTCGGCCGGCCGGAGCTGACGGCGCAGAAGTTCGTGCCCGATCCGTTCGTCGCCGGCGAGCGCATGTACGCGACCGGCGACCTGGTGCACCGCGACGACGCCGGTCTGCTGATCTACGACGGCCGGGTGGACGATCAGGTGAAGGTCCGCGGCCGACGCATCGAGCTGGGCGAGATCCAGGCCGCTCTGGCCGACCTCGACGGTGTCGATCAGGCCGCCGTGATCACCCGTGAGGTCGTCACCGGTACCGGCCCGTCCACCCTCATCGTCGGGTACGTCGTCCCGGCCGTCGGCGTCGAGGTGGACAGCACCGACCTGCGTGACCGGTTGTCGCGCCGACTGCCGTCGTACATGGTTCCCGACGCCGTCGAGGTGCTGGCCGCTCTGCCGATGACCCGCAACGGCAAGCTGGATCGCCGCGCACTTCCCGAGCCGCAGCTCGGCAGCGACGACGTGGTCGCTCCGCGCTCTCCGCGGGAGGCCGCGCTGGAGCCGCTGTTCGCCGCCGCCCTGGGACGTGACCACGTGTCGGTGACCGACAGCTTCTTCGATCTCGGTGGCACGTCGCTGACCGCCTCGGTGCTGGCGCGCCGATGCTCGGAGGCCCTGGGCGAACCGTTCGGGGTGGCCGACCTGTTCGGTGCCCCGTCGGTGGCCGCCCTCGCGGCCCGCCTGGACGGCGGAGAATCCGGCGACGCCTTCGGGCGGCTCCTCACCTTGCGGCCGGCCCCGGACGGCGGCGACCCCGGTGATCGGGTGGCCCCGGTGTTCGCGATCCATCCCGCCGGCGGTCTCGGCTGGTGTTACGCCGGCCTGCTTCCGGTTCTCGATCCGCGGATCGGCCTGTACGCGTTGCAGGCCGACGGCCTGGACGGCGGACCGCTGCCCGAGTCGATCACCGAGGTCGCCCGCAGCTACCTCGACACCATCGACTCGGTCGCCCCGGACGGCCCGATCCGGCTGCTCGGCTGGTCGGTGGGCGGCGTGATCGCCCACGAGATCGCCGTCCTGGCCTCCGAGCGGGGCCGCGAGGTGAGCCAGGTGGTGCTGCTGGACGCCTACCCCAGCGAATGCTGGGCCGATCAGCCGCCCGCCACCCCCGCCGAGGTGCGGCGTGCCCTGCTGATCATGGCGGGCGCCGACTCGTCGGACGACGACCTGCGGTCGGACGACGACGTACTGGCGGCGCTGCGCGAGAACCATGCGGCCCTGGGCGGTCTGACCACCGAACAGGTCCGCCGCATCACCGATGTCGTCGCCCACTTCGCGACCCTCATGCGCGCGCACCGCACCGGGGTGATCGGCGCTGACGCGCGGCACTACGCGGCCGCCGAGAGCGCCGAGGACTTCCTTTCGCCGCGAGCGTGGGAACCTCACATCGAGGGCTCGGTGGCCTACACCGAGCTGCCGGTGAACCATCCCGGCATGGTGTCGCCGGAGACTCTGGCCACCGTGGCGGCCGCCCTCGCCGACCCCGCCGTGGACCGCTGCACCGGCGACGGCCCCGAGGCGCTGCGGTCCCGCATCGTCGACACCGAGCCCGGTGCCGACGCGGACGAGGTGATGGACGCTCTGCGCCGCCACGGAACCCCGCTGATCACCGACCATCCCGACGACCCGGCGTCGCAGCGGGTGCTGCTCACCCATACGGCACCGGACGACGCGGCCGGCGTGTACGCCTGGGTCAACCGGATCACCGACGCCCCGGACGGCCCGGACGGCGAACTGCGTCGCTGGGGTTCGACTCCGCTGTGGTTCACCGAGTTCGCGGTGCCGCGCGGCACCCTGGCCACCTACCGTTTCTACCCGTACCGCGCCGACGACCCGGCTCTCGTCGACGGCCGTCTCCGCTACTCCCGGCCGGTGGCCGACGCCGCCGTCAGCGATCCGACGAACCCGGACGCACAGTCCTCCCCGTTCGGGTCGGTCCTGGTCACCGACGGCGCCCCGGACCTCGACGGCTGGCGGGTCGGCGACGACCGGCCCGCACCGCTCGCCGAAGGAGTCCTGCCGGGACCGGGCGACCCGATCCGATGGCGGCTGATCGCACCGTCCGGCGGCGACCGGCAGCAGCCGACCCGACTGGTCGTGGTTCCGGACGCGGACAAGTGGTTCGACGTGTGCGACCTGCCCGGTGTTCTCGCCCGCGCCGGCTCGGGCGCCCCGATCGCCCTGCTCGGCATCGATTCTCCGGCCGGCGGTCCCGCCCGGCTGCAGCAGCTCGGCGCCAACCGCGACTTCGTCCGCGCCGTCGCCGACACCGTGGCTCACGCCAGGGCGCGCCTCGAGGGCCCGACCACGGTCGTGTGGACCGGGCAGAGCCTGGGCGGCCTGACGGCGCTCGCCGCCGCCGCCTGGCATCCCGATGCGGTCGACGAGTTGATCGTCTACTCACCGTCGCTCTGGTGGAAGCCCGGCCTGACCGGTCGCCCGGCCGACGTCGGCGGCGACCGCAGCTGGATCGCCGGCGAACTCGAGTCGGCGCCCCCGCGGCCCCTTCGGCTCGCGGTGGGACTCAACGAGCGTCTGCTCGTCGATCCGGTCGGCGCACTGGCCCGTGAACTGTCCGACGCCGGCTGGCCGGTGTCCCTGACCACCTATCCCGGCGGCCACGACCTGCCGTGGTGGGCCGACCTCCTCCTGACCGAGCTGACCGCTCCCACCGACCACCATCCCGAATCCTGATCGGAGAACCCATGTCCATCCCCCCGATTGCGCCGTACACCATGGCCGACGTCACGGTGCGGACGACGCCCCAGCTGGACTGGACCATCGACCCGGACCGGGCCGCCCTGTTGATCCACGACATGCAGAACTACTTCGTGGACGCCTACGAGCCGGGCGCCGAACCTCTGGCCACGGTGATCCCGAACATCGCGGCACTGCGCGACGCCGCCGACCGGGCGGGGATGCCGGTCGTCTACACCGCGCAGCCGCCACGTCAGCATCCGTCGCGCCGCGGTCTGCTCACCGAACGCTGGGGCACCGGGATCGGAGACGACGACGAGGCCCGGATCATCGACGACCTGGCGACTCGCCCGAACGACGTCGAGATCACCAAGTGGCGGTACTCGGCGTTCGCGCGCACCGATCTGCGCTCGCTGCTGGCCCATGACGGCCGCGATCAGCTGATCATCACCGGCATCTACGCACACATCGGCGTCATGCTGACCGCGGCGGACGCGTTCATGCAGGACGTGCAGGCGTTTCTGGTGACCGACGCGGTCGCCGACTTCAACGCCCCCTTCCACGGCGCCGCGGTCGACTACGTGAGCACCACGTGCGGGGTGCCGCTGGCGACGGCCGACGCGCTGGCCGCGCTCGGGGTGAAGGCCGCCGCCGATGCCTGATCAGCCGATGCCTGATCAGCCGATGCCTGATCGACTGGCGGGCCGGCGGGCGCTGGTGACCGGTGCGGCGGGCGGCATCGGTCGGGCCGTCGCCCGCGCCTTCGTCGACGCCGGCGCCCAGGTCCTGCTCTCGGACGTCGATCCGGCTGTGGAGCAGGTCGCCGGTGAGCTCGGCGCCACCGCACTGGTGGCGGATCTGGCCGATCGGGACGCGGTCGCCGACCTGGTCGCCGAGGCGCCGCAGCGACTGGGCGGGCCGCTCACCACGATCGCCCACACCGCGGGCGTGTTGACGACCGGCACCATCGCCGACCTGACCGACGCCGACTGGGATCGTCTCGTCGCCGTCAACACGACCGCGACGATGGCCCTGCTGCGCGCGGCGACCCGTACCGTCGCCGACGGCGGCACCATCACGGTGGTCTCCTCGAACTCGGGTGCCAGCCCGCGACTCGGATTGGGTGCCTACGGTGCGACCAAGGCCGCGGTCACCTCACTGGTCCGCAGCGTCGGACTGGAGCTGTCGTCGCGCGGAGTCCGCTGCAACGTGGTGTCCCCCGGATCGACGGACACCCCGATGCTGCGCGGCATGTGGGCCGGTGACCGCTCCCCCGACGAGCACGCCGCCGCCGTCATCGCCGGCACCCCCGACCAGTACCGGCTCGGGATCCCGTTGCAGCGGCTGGCGCAGCCCGAGGACATCGCCGCCACGGTGACGTTCCTGGCCTCCGACGCGGCCCGGCACATCACCCTGCACGATCTCCGTGTCGACGGTGGAGCGACGCTGGATCAGTGACTACAGCTTGCTGATCTGGACGCTCATGCCCGGATCGGTGGCCACGGTCAGGGGTGACGGCGGGGCGCCGCTGCCGATCACGTGCGCGCCGAGCGTCGCGATCATCACTCCGTTGTCGGTGCACAGGCGCGGCGCGGGCACCCGCAGATCGATGCCCGCGGCGCGGGTGCGTTCCTCGGCGAGCGACCGGATCCGCGAGTTGGCGGTGGCGCCGCCGCCGAGCACCAGGGTGTCGACGCCGCGGTCCGCGCAGGCGCGGAGCGCCTTGGCGGTGAGCACGTCGGCGACCGCCTCCTGGAACGAGGCCGCCACATCGGGAACGCTCACCTCACGGCCGGCTTTCACCTCGCCCTCCACGTAGCGGGCGACAGCCGTCTTGAGTCCACTGAACGAGAAGTCGTAGGGGGCGTCGCGCGGACCGGTCAGACCGCGCGGGAACCGGATCGCCTCCGGGTCGCCGTCGCGGGCCGCCCGGTCGATGGCGGGCCCGCCCGGGTAGCCCATGTCGAGGAGCCGCGCCACCTTGTCGAAGGCTTCGCCGGCCGCGTCGTCGATGGTGGTGCCGAGTTCGTCGATCGGCTGGGCGAGGTCGGTGATGCCGAGCAGGTGGGTGTGACCGCCCGACACCAGCAGCGCGACGGCCGGCGGCAGGGGTCCGTGCTCGAGGGTGTCGACGGCGACGTGCCCGCCGAGATGGTTCAACGCGTACAGCGGGACGTCCCAGGCGAGGGCGTAGGCCTTGGCGGCGGCGACACCGACCAGCAGTGCCCCGGC
The DNA here is from genome assembly GCF_047600565.1 of Gordonia sp. (in: high G+C Gram-positive bacteria). Taxonomy (GTDB): domain Bacteria; phylum Actinomycetota; class Actinomycetes; order Mycobacteriales; family Mycobacteriaceae; genus Gordonia. Next base: position 232,473 of record NZ_JASGKN010000001.1, on the reverse strand, counting down.
GAGACCGGGACCGATGGTGACGGCGATGGCGTCGGGACGGTCGATGCCGGCGGTCTCGCGGGCCCGCTGCATGGTCGGCACGATCGCTTCGAGGTGGGCGCGGGACGCCACCTCGGGCACCACGCCGCCGTAGCGGGCCTGTTCGTCGACGCTCGAGGCGACCTCGTCGGCGAGCAGGGTGGCCTTCTCGCCGTCCCAGCCGACGATGCCGACACCGGTCTCGTCGCACGAGCTCTCGATGCCCATGACGATCATGCGTCACGCTCCTTGAGCTTGTCGGACGGCGGCCTGGCCATGACGTAGGCGTCGGCGCCGGACGGCTGATAGTAGTTGCGGCGCACCCCGGCGACGGTGAATCCGACGCTGCCGTACAGGGTGAGGGCGACGGTGTTGTCGGTGCGCACCTCCAGGAATACCGGGGCGGCCTGGGCGTCGGCAACTTCCAGCAGCCGGTCGAGGAGGATCCGTCCGCCACCGCGCCCGCGGTGTTCGGGGGCGACGGCGATGGTGTGGATCTCGCATTCGTGCTCGCCGGGCGGTCCGAGCAGGCTGATGCCCGCGTATCCCGCGAGTTCTCCGCCGCCGCTCGAATCCCGCAGGGCGAAATAGCGGTTGTGGGGGGCGGCGAGTTCGCTGACGAAGCCTTCGAGGGGCCAGGGGCTCTCGCCGGCGAACAGGTGCGCTTCGAGTTCCGCGCATCGCGGCAGGTCGGCGAGGGCGAGGTCGTCGACGACGAAGCCGGCCTGATCCGTCACTTCTCCGGCAGCAGCGACTTGCGTCGCTGGTCCTTCAGTTCGACGGCGTCGGGGCGACGCAGGTAGAGCGGGGTGAGCGGTTCCGGTGCGGTGCCGGCCCTCAGCGCACCGGCCGCTGCGGTGACGAGCGAGGCGGCGGTCGGCACCTCGACGGGCGAGACGGGCAGACCGTAGCGGTCGGAGAATCCGGGGGTGCCGGCGACCAGCACCGCGCCGGCCGGGTCGACGGCGTCGGGGGCGCACACGTCGGGGCCGGCGCTCCGGGTGCCGGCCGTGTAGCGGGCCCAGTACACCTCGCGGCGACGGGCGTCGGTCACCACCAGCAGCGGCCGCTCGCCGCCGTCGGCCTCGACGGCGGCGGCCACGGCGTCCAGTGAGCAGACGCCGTGCACCGGCACGGCGAGGGCGTCGGCGTAGGCGGCCGCCGTGGCCATTCCGACTCGCAGACCGGTGAACGGTCCCGGGCCGCAGCCGACCACCACGGCGTCGAGGTCGGCGCCGGTCCAGCCGGCCTCGGCCAGTACCTCGGCCATCAGGGTCGTCAGCACTTCCGCGTGCCGGCGATGGTCGTGCACGACCCGTTCGGCGACCGCCACCGGAGTCTGATCCGGTGAGAGGTCGACGGCACCGGTGACGACGGCCGGGGTGGCGGTGTCGATGGCCAGGATCTTCATCGGCGCTCCCATTCCCAGGTCACCCGACGCACCTCCGAGTCGTCGTCGCGGCGCAGACGCACCAGCAGATATTCGTCGACGAGCTGTTCGGCCACACCTTCCCCCCATTCGACGACGACGACGGCGTCGTCGAGATCGGTGTCGAGGTCCAGCGCGTCGAGGTCGTCGAGCCCGCTGAGCCGGTAGGCGTCGACGTGCACGAGGCCCGGGCCGCCGGCCTCCCCCGGCCGATGCTGGCGGGCGATGATGAACGTCGGCGACGAGACGCGGCCTTGCACGCCGAGGCCGGCCGCGATGCCGCGGGTCAGCGCCGTCTTGCCGGCTCCCAGCGGTCCATCGAGGATCACCAGGTCGCCGGCCCGCAGGATGCCGGCCAGTTCCGCGCCGAAGGCCTCGGTGTCGGCGACGGTCGGCAACTCGCGGGATCCGGCGTCAGTGCGCGTCACCATGCGCCGCCTCCTCCCGGTTGCCGTACCACCGCATGGTGGGACGGTTGCGGGCCAGTCGCGAACGGTCGACGAGGTTCACGATGGCGTCGTTGACGAGGTCGGGGAACTCCATCGGCAGCATGTGGCCGCAGCCCTCCCCGATCACCAGACGCGAGTCCTCGCCGAGCTCGGAGTACATGCGCACCGAGTTGGGCAGCGGGGTGAGACGGTCCTGATCGCCGCACATCACCGACGACGGCACCTGTGCCAGGACCGGCACCGACGTCGACTCGTCGTGACTCTCCAGGGCTTTCAGGAAGTTGACCATGGTGGCGATCGAGGTGTTCTGGATCATCTTCTCGACCGCCGATTCGGTGGCGGGACTGTAGTAGTCCGGACCGAAGCTGGCGGCGACCAGCACCGGCTGCACCGCCTGCCGGGTGACGCCGCGGCCGGCCTGCACGAGTCCCGGGATGTAGCGGACGGAGACGCGCAGGGCGTCGACCACCGGATTGTTCAGCCCCTCGCCGAGGCCGGCCTCGGTGATGCCGCGCAGCGCGGTGGAGACGAGGGCGACACCGGTGATGCGGCCCCGGTAGCCGAACAGGGTCGGATGGTTGCGGGCCAGCCGCATGATGGTCATGCCGCCCATCGAATGACCGACCAGGACCACCGGTCCGGTCGGTGCGACGGCACGCATGACGGCGGCCAGATCTTCGGCGGTCTGGTGGATGGTGCAGCCGGCGCGGGTGGCCGGGTCGCTGCGGCCGTGTCCGCGCTGGTCGTAGAAGACCATCCGGATGCGGCGGTCGGCCCACCGCTGGGCCAGCCCGTACCGCTGGAAGTGCCAGGACGCCATCCGCAGGGTGAAGCCGTGCACGAAGATCACGGTGAGTTCCGGGGCCGTCTCCGACTTGCGGTCGCCGGTCACCACGGTGCGGACGGCCAGACCGACGCCGTCGTCGGCGATGACGGTGGAGGCCTCGTCGGAGTAGATCCGGGTGAAGTCTTCGTCGGCCCACGGATCCTGGCCGCCCTGACCGGTCTTCTTGGATCGGCGGCGCTTACGCAGGGTGCCGGCGGTGGTGGCGCCGAGTGCGCCGACCTGACTCAACCCCGAACGCACCGATCGGCGCGTGCGACGCTCAGCCATCTCCGTGCCCCACATAGCGCCGGACGGTGCGGCCGCGCACCCCGGTGACGATCTCGTAGTCGATGGTGCCGATCGCGTCGGCCCAGTCGTCGGCGACCGGAATCGGTGTGGACCCGTCGGGGGTGGCACCGAACAGGTAGGCGCGGTCGCCTTCGGCGACGCCGCCGCCGTCGGGGCCCAGGTCGATCACGAACTGGTCCATGCAGATGCGGCCGACGCCCGCGAAACGGCGCCCGTTGACGACCACCTCGAGCCGGCCGGACAGCAGCCGCGGAACACCGTCGGCGTAGCCGGACGGCACCACGGCGACGGTCGTGTCGCGCGGGGCGATCCACTGGTGACTGTAGGAGACGCCCTGTCCGGAGGGAATCTTCTTGACCAGTGCGATCTCGGCACTCAGCGTCATGGCGGGGGTGAGGCCGAAGTCCCGGCCGCGGATCGGCGAGCAGCCGTACAGCGCGATGCCCGGGCGCACCAGATCCCGTGCGAGGTCGGGCCGGGTGAGGGCTGCCGGCGAATTCGCGATGTGGGTGACCTGCGGTGTCACGCCGAGGCCGCGAAGGTCATCGACCGCACGGTCCAGGTTCGCGGCCTGCTGCGAGTTCATCGGATTGTCGGGTTCGTCGCCGAATGCGAGATGGCACATCGCCGCGCGCAGGTCGATCGCGCCTTCCGCCTGGGCGGCGGCGATCGCCCGGGCCGTGTCGTCCCACTCGTCGTAGGCGATCCCGCTGCGCCCCAATCCGGTGTCGACCTTGGCAGTGACCGTCGCGGTGGTTCCGGCCTCCCGGGCGGCGGCGACCACGGCGGCCAGTTGCCGCGGCGAGGAGACGGCGATGTCGATGTCGTCGGCGATCGCGCCCGCGAAGTCGGCATCGGGCGTGTGCAACCAGGCGGTGAGGTGTTCGGTGAGTCCGGCGGCCCGCAGGGCGCGCGCCTCCGAGATGTGGGCGACGCCCACCTCCGTGGCGCCGCCGGCGAGCGCGGCTCGTGCCGCCGGCAGGGCTCCGTGGCCGTAGCCGTCGGCCTTGACCACGGCGATCAGCGGCACGCCGGAACGCTCGGCGATCACCCGGGCGTTGCGGGTGATGGCGTCGAGGTCGACGGTCGCGGTGAGCGCTGCGTGGTCGGTGGTCATCGTCTCGATTGTCGCAGGAGCGTGATCGCGTCCGGCAGCGCGGCGGCCAGATCGGAGGCTCCGATGGGGTGTCCGGGTGCCGGGCCGCTGGCGATCCGGGCGGCGACGGCGTGGGCGCGGGCCGCGAGGGTGCCCGCCGTCAGGGGTGTGAGACCGGCCGCCAGCAGTGATCCGGCGATCCCGGACAGCACGTCTCCGGCGCCGGCGGTGGCCGCCCAGGACGCGCCCGCGTCGTTGCCTGCCACGCGGCCGTCGGGGTCGGCGACCAGTGTGATGCGGCCTTTGAGGAGGACTGTCGCGCCCAGGGTCGCGGCGAGGTCGCGGACGGCGGACAGACGGTCGTCGCCGACGGGTGCCGCGGCCAGTCGTGCGAATTCGCCGGCGTGCGGGGTGAGCAGGGTCGGCGCGGTGCGGCCGCGCAGCAGGCCGGGCCGTGACGCGAGGATGGTGAGGCCGTCGGCGTCGACGAGCACCGGAACGTCACTGCGCAGGACCGTCTCGACCAGGTCGTGGGCGCGCGAGTCCGCACCGAGGCCCGGGCCCACGACCCAGGCCTGCACGCGGCCGGCGTCGTCGAACCGTTCGACCGCCACCACTTCCGGGCGATGGTTCACCACGTCGTGGGCGGCCGGGCCGACGTAGCGGGTCATGCCGGAGGTGGCCGCCACGGCGGCCTGTGTGGCCAGCAGTGCGGCACCCGGGTAGGTGGCGGAGCCGGCGACGATCCCGACCACACCCTGCGTGTACTTGTCGTCGCGGGGGCCGGGCACCGGCCACAGGGCGGCGTTCTCGCGGTCGTCGGGGACGGTGATGTCCGGGTCGTGCAGGTCGAGTCCGAGGTCGACGACCTCGACGCGGCCGCACTGCGGTGCCGCCAGCAGGTGTGCGAGGCGCGGTTCGCCGAAGGTGACCGAGACGTCGGCACGCACCGATGGGTCGCTGACGACACCGGTGTCGGGGTCGATTCCGGAGGGCAGGTCGACGGCGATGACTGTGGCTTCGGCCGCGCACCGGGATGCGAAGGCCTGCGCCGCCTCCGGTCGCAGCGGCCCGCGGCCGCCGAGGCCGACGACGGCGTCGAGAACCACGTCGAGGGGTGCGGTGAACGCGTCGATCACTCGGCCGCCGGCCCTGCGGTAGGCGGCCAGAGCGTCGGCGTGGGTCTTGTCCGGGGCGAGCAGCACCGCATGGCAGGCGACGCCGCGGCCGGCCAGGATCGCGCCCGCGTAGAGCGCGTCGCCGCCGTTGTTGCCGGCTCCGATCACCAGACCGACGGTGCGGCCGTAGATCCCGGCTCCGCGTGCCCGGAGTTCGCCGAGGGCGACCCGGGCGACACCGTTCGCGGCTCGCGCCATGAGCGCACCGCTGGTCAGGAGGTCGCCGGTGGCCTCCTCGGCCGCGCGGATCTTCTCGACCGAGAAGTAGCCGGTCACGACGGTCCGCCTACTCGACGGTGACGGACTTGGCGAGATTGCGCGGCTTGTCGACGTCGTAGCCGCGTTCCTGGGCGACGGTCGCGGCGAACACCTGCAGCGGCACGGTGGACACCAGCGGCTGCAGCAGGGTGGGGGTGGCCGGGATCGGGATGAAGTGGTCGGCGACCGCCTTGGCGGCGTCGTCGTCCGGCTCGGCGATCACGATGGTGCGGGCACCACGGGCCTGGATCTCGCGGATGTTGCTGATCATCTTCGAGTGCAGCAGGGCGCGGCCGTTCGGCGACGGCATGATGACGATCACCGGCAGGCCCTCGTCGATGAGGGCGATCGGTCCGTGCTTGAGCTCGCCTGCGGCGAACCCCTCGGCGTGGATGTACGCCAGCTCTTTGAGTTTGAGCGCACCTTCGAGGGCGACCGGGTAGCCGACGTGGCGGCCCAGGAACAGGACGGTGTCGCTCTTCGCGTACTCCCGGGCCAGGTCGCGCACCGGTTCCATCTGCTCGAGGACTTCGGCGACAGCGGCCGGCATCTGTTCGAGGTTGTGGAACTCCGAGACCACCTCGTCCTGGTACTTGGTGCCGACGGCCTGCGCCAGCGCCAGTCCCACCATGTAGGCGGCGGCGATCTGCGCCAGGAAGCATTTGGTGGAGGCGACACCGATCTCCGGGCCGGCGTGTGTGTACAGCACAGCGTCGGACTCGCGGGGAATCTGTGCACCGTTGGTGTTGCAGATGGCCAGGACGCGGGCGTTCTGCTCCTTGGCGTGGCGGACGGCCTCCAGGGTGTCGGCGGTCTCGCCGGACTGGCTGATGGCCACGACCAGCGTCGACCGGTCCAGCACCGGGTCGCGGTAGCGGAACTCGCTGGCCAGCTCGACCTCGACGGGCAGGCGGGTCCAGTGCTCGATCGCATACTTGGCGATCAGGCCGGCGTGGTAGGCGGTGCCGCAGGCGACCACGAAGACCTTGTCGACGTCGCGGAGGTCCTCGTCGGAGAGTCGCTGCTCGTCGAGCACGATGCGACCGTCTTCGAGATGCCCCAGGAGGGTGTTGGTGAGCGCCTCGGGCTGCTCGGCGATCTCCTTGAGCATGAAGTAGTCGTAGCCGCCCTTCTCGGCGGCGGCCAGGTCCCAGTCGATGTGGAACGGCTTGCCGCCGGTCGGGTTGCCGTCGAAGTCGGTGATGTCGAAGCTGTCGGCGGTGATGACGACGACTTCGTCCTGCCCGAGCTCGACGGCGTCGCGGGTGTGTTCGATGAATGCGGTGACGTCGGAGGCCACGAACATCTCGTTCTTGCCGACGCCGACGACGAGCGGGGTGGAACGGCGGGCGGCGACGATGGTGTCCGGATGGTCGGCGTGCATGAAGACGACGGTGAACGCGCCTTCGAGCCGGCGCAGCACCGTGTAGGCGCTGGCCACGAAGTCACCGGCGTTCGCGCCCGAGGTGTATTCGCGCTCCAGGAGGTGCACGGCGGCCTCGGTGTCGGTGTCGGAGCCGAACTCGATGCCGTCGGACTCCAGCTCAGCACGCAGCGAGGCATAGTTCTCGATGATGCCGTTGTGCACGACGGCGGCCTTGCCGTCCAGGCTGCGGTGCGGGTGGGCGTTGCGGTCGGTCGGCTGGCCGTGGGTGGCCCATCGGGTGTGCCCCATGCCGGTGGTGCCGCTCAGGGTGTCGGCGCCGACCTCAGCGATCTGCTTTTCGAGATTGACCAGCGGACCGGCCTTCTTCTCGATGGCGATGTGTCCGTGACCGTCGGCGATGGCGACACCCGCAGAGTCATAACCGCGGTATTCCATCCGCCTGAGGGCTTCGATGACGATGTCGAGAGCATCGCGCTGCCCCACGTATCCGACGATTCCGCACATGGTGGTCGAGTTTACCTGCCGAAGGGCAGACGCTTGCCCCCGTCGTCGGTGTAGGCGGGCACTCCGAGGAGCTGGGCGACGTGTCCGGCATCGGCGGGGCGCGCTTCGCCGAGGTCGACGGCGGTCACCGACGGCATGATCGCTTCCGGATCGGCGAATGCCGCATAGGTCGGATCGCCGGTCAGGGTGGCCAGAAGATAGCCGGTCAGCTGGGTGCGGACGGTCTTGTGGGTGGCCTTCTCGGCGCCGTTCACGCCGATCAGCGACTTGATGGACCGATGTTCGAGCAGTCCGCGGTTGGTGGATCCGGGAACGGTCCGGAGCACGACGTCGTCGCCGAGCTGCTTGGCCAGGATCAGCGCGTTGCCGTTCATCGAGTCGAGCTGGTCCGGTGCGGCGAGCACGAGCGACGGCGCTGTGACTTTGGTCGCTGCCGGGAGCAGGTCGTCGGTGGTGGGTGCCGGGAACAGCGCGGCGAGGGCTTTGACCGGGATCTGCGGACGCCCGAGGAGCACGCGGTCGGAGGCGGCGTACACGGCGGCGGCCGCACCGAAGCCGTGGCCGACGAGGCCGACGTTCGCGGCGTCGACGGTGATCGGGGTCTGCACGCCGAGGGAGACGCTCTGGGTGACGGTCAGGGCGGCGCGCAGGTCGGTGGCGAGTTCGATGTCGGAGGCCATGATTCCGCGTTCGGAGTCGGGGGTGGCGACGACGATGCCCCACGACGCCAGGTGATACATGAGGTCGCGGTAGGCGGCGGAGTCGGTGCGCCACGCATGACCGAAGGCGACGGCGGGCAGTCCGGTGCCGGTCCGCGGTGCGTAGACCGAGCCGGGGATGCCGACGATGCCGAGGTCACCGCGGTCGACCGGGTGGGGTCCGCGGCGGGCGAGGTCTTTGCACAGCTGGTCGGGCGGCGGGGCCACGACCTTCTTCTTCCCGAGCACGGTCCCACCCTATCGCCCCGGGCGCGGAGGGTCGTGGACTCGTTCAGCGTTCGCCGGCGAGGACGAGTTCCCCGGCGCTCCGGTACTCGTCGGCGAGAGCCGTCATCGTGTCGTCGACGCCCTGTGCGGCGGCGGTGCCGGCGGCGGTGGCGAGTTCCACCCGGGTCGCCACCTCGGCGCGGACGGCGTCGGTGCCGGTCGCCGGCACGGGTGCGGTGGCGTCGGCTATGGCGGCGCGGTAGTCGCGCAGTATCCGGTCGAGGGTGTCGTGGGCGGTGGCCGTCGTGCGTGCGTGTTCGGCGAGGATGTCCCGCAGTTCGGTCACGTCGTCGCCGATGGCCCGCGTGGCGTCGGCGAGACCGTCTCCCCCGGCGCCGTCCCAGCCGGTGTGGTCACCGGGGGCGAGGGCCTGGGCGGCGTCGTCGAGTGCGTCGGCGGTGGCCCGCAGATGGTCGGCGTGGCGGCCGAAGGCTTCGAGGTCGAGGTCGGCGACGGCCCGATGGGGTGCTTCGAGTTCATCGAGGTCGATGTCGGGGCCGAGGTGGTCGTGCCACCGGTCGACGGCGGCCAGGAACTCTCCGAGGACGCTCATGTGCGGTCGAGGTCGGCGAGCCGGGCGGCCCGGGCCCCGCTTCGGTCGGCGAGGTCGACGGCGGCGGCCGCAGACGCGTCGAGTCGGCGGGCGATGGCCGTCATCCGTCGCCGGACGATCGCCGCGGTCCGGCGGTGGGCGGCCGCCGTCGCCCAGGGCGGGCTCTGTTCCAGGCTCCGGGCGCAGGCGGACAACGTATCGGCCGCCGCATACTGCCGGGCCCGAAGCCGCCGGAGTTCACTCAGGTCGAGGTGCAGGTGATCGGTCATGCCGGTTGGACGCGTCCGGACAGCCCACGGTTCCACGACACGCCGAACCACCGACCGACTCAGAACGGCGGTGGACCGTCGTCGGCGAATGCCGGGATCGTCGCCTGCTCATCGGTTCGCACGTTGAGCTGGTTCGTCCGCTCGTTGAGCCTGTCGAAGCGAGCTCGCCGGTTCTGGGCACGCAGGTGCATCCGGTAGGCGTGTTTGGCCTCCGTGCGGGTTCGGGCGCGTTGCGGTTCGGCTCCTTTCGACAGGCTCAAGGAGCGTTGCGGCGCGCCCGAGGAGCGTTCCGGTGCAGTCCCGTTCGCTGGGTCTGTTGACCCGCTCCTTGAGCCTGTCGAAAGGAGATCCTGGGGCGGTCCATGCCGGCACGGAATCAATCCGAGACCGGGTAGTAGCCAGGTGTTGGGTGCCCGGGTTCGGGTAGTGAATCCTTCGGGAGTGGTGATTTCGGTCCAGATCTGGCCGTTCGCGTCGATGACCTGATCGTCGAGGAAGCCGTCGGCGAAGGTTTTGATCTGGTGGTGGAACACGCATTTGGGGTTGAGGTTGCACCAACACGTCGCACCACCGGTGTCGGGGTTCTGGTGGTTGTATTCGGTGACGTGATCGAGCTGGCAACGGTGAGCGGGGCGTGAACAACCCGGCCAGGTGCAGGTTCCGAACAAGCCACGCACCACTGTGTCCAGCAGGGCGGTCGGCCGGTACGGGTCCGCCGCCTGCGCAGTGTGATCAGCCAGCCGCGTCAGGTCGAGGGGCCGCACGACGGTGCCGGGCGTCGATGCGATGTCGCGGACGTGGTCGGCGGAGATGGTTCCGTGGCCGTCGAGGTGCCCGGGTGTGTCGCCGCCCTCAAGCGTGGATCCGTCGGTGATGACGTTCACGATGATCCGGGAACCGGGACCAGTGCCGTCACCGGTGAGTAGGTCGTAAGCGGCATCGGCGCGGCGGCGCCCACTGCTGCGGGTGTCCGTCTCGTCGGTCTTGGCTGACGCAGCCGTGATCGCCGCTTCCATCACCGCAATCCGTTCTGCGGTGTCGGTGACTTCCAGGACCGCCATGCCGCCGCGGGTCGGATAGCTCACCACCCCGGCCGCCTTCTTGGCTGCTTCCCGCTCTGCCCGGGCTGCTTCGGCATCGACGTCGGCGACGATCCGGCGTGCGAGGTCGGCGACGGCGGTCACGGTGCGTATGCCGGAGGCGGTGAGTTCGTCGGCGATCCGGTGATCGATCTGCACCATCAGACCTGGGTCGATGACGGCGGTGGTTTCGAACACCACCGCAGAGAATGCTCGCGGACTCAAGACCCCGTCCCGCAACAACACTCCGGTCTGCGGCAGGCGGTGGCGTAGGGCTTCGCCCTCGGTCACCAGCTTCTCCGCCAGATACGTACTGACCGCCAAAGTGGTGGCGATACTGGTGACCAGTTTCGTACGCGGGTCGCACAGGCGGGTGAACTCGACCGAGTCCTTGGCGGTTGCTGGATCGACCGGTGCGCGTCGTTCGAGGAGGTCGGCGACCGCGTTCAGGCGCCGCCACATCAGATACGACTCACCCTCGGTGGTCGCGACCAGTTGATTGATCGCTGCCACGTCAGCGTCATGATCGGACAGCCCGTCCGGTACCTGCCCTAAACCTAGGGGTGTGAGGTCGGCATCACGCCAGCGTTTCGGACTGGACGAGTGCTTGCGGCGTCGACTCATGCCCACACCCCCTTTTCGTTGACTAGAACAGGTGTTCGACCTACTTTCTAGTTTACGCAGGCCTACGACAATTTCCAGACCACCCAGGGAGGGGATTTCTCCAACGTTTCGGTCAGAACTTTGGAGGGTATTGAGGGAACCCGGCGCAATGAAGCGGCGGTCGGGACCCCTTCGCCCGTGAACTCAGACGGAGGCGACGACCTGGGCGACGCGCTGCGCGATCGCGCGGGCGTCGTCGGCGGTGCCGGCTTCGACCATCACCCGGACCAGCTGCTCGGTGCCGGACGGGCGGAGCAGGATCCGGCCGCTGCCGTTGAGTTCGGTCTCGGCGGCGGCCACGGCCTTCTGCACGGAGTCGTCGCTGGCGACGGCGTGCTTGTCGCTGACCTTCACATTGATGAGTTCCTGCGGCAGCACCGTCATCACACCGGCCAGATCGGCGAGCCGGGTGCCGGTCTCGGCGACGCGCTGCGCGAGCAGCAGACCGGTCAGCACACCGTCGCCGGTGGTGCCGGACTCGGGGATCACGATGTGGCCGGACTGCTCGCCACCGAGGGCGTAACCGTTGCGCAGCTCTTCGAGAACGTAGCGGTCGCCGACACCGGTCACCTTGATCTCGATGCCGGCGTCCTTCATGGCCAGGTGCAGGCCGAGGTTGCTCATCACGGTGGCAACGAGGACGTCATCGGTGAGTGTGCCGCGCTCCTTCATGGCCATCGCCAGGATCGCCATGATGTGGTCGCCGTCGACGACAGCGCCGGTGGAGTCGACGGCCAGGCAGCGGTCGGCGTCGCCGTCGTGGGCCAAGCCCAGGTCGGAGCCGTGTTCGAGGACGGCGGCCTGCAGATTGTCCAGGTGCGTGGAGCCGCAGCCGTCGTTGATGTTGAGGCCGTCGGGCTCGGCGTGGATGGCGATGACCGTCGCACCGGCGTCGGCGTACGCCTTGGGCCCGACCTGCGATGCGGCGCCGTTGGCGCAGTCCACCACGAGGGTGAGGCCGTCGAGACGGCCGGGGACGGACGCGGCGAGGTGCGCCAGGTAGCGCTCCTCGGCATCGGGGGCGTCGACCAGGCGCCCGACGCCGGCACCGGTAGGACGCGGCAGCGAGCCGTCCATGGCGGCTTCGATCGCGTCTTCGACGTCGTCGGGCAGTTTGTGGCCGCCGCGGGCGAAGAACTTGATGCCGTTGTCCGGCATGGGGTTGTGCGACGCCGAGATCATCACGCCGAAGTCGGCGGAGTAGTCGGCGGTCAGGAACGCGACCGCGGGGGTCGGCACCACACCGGCGCGGATGGCGTCGGCGCCGGCGGCCGCCAGACCCGCGCAGAGCGCGGCTTCCAGAAACTCACCGGAGGCACGGGGATCACGGCCGACGACCACGCGGGGCCGGCCGGAGGAGGAATCTGCACCGAGTACGACAACGGCGGCCGAGGCCAGGCGCATCGCCAGCTCTGGTGTGAGCTGATCGTTCGCCCGGCCCCGGACGCCGTCGGTGCCGAAAAGACGAGCCACAGTGAAGTAAGCGATCAGCGCTTGCTGTACTGCGACGCCTTGCGGGCCTTCTTGAGGCCGTACTTCTTACGCTCGACCGCGCGGGCATCGCGGGTCAGGAAGCCGGCCTTCTTGAGGGTCGGACGGTCCTCCGGGCTGACCTCGATCAGCGCACGGGCGATCGCGAGGCGCAGCGCGCCGGCCTGGCCCGAGGGGCCGCCGCCGGTCAGCTTGGCCTGGATGTCGAAGGCGTCGGGACGCTCGACGAGGACCAGCGGGCTCTTGACGAGCTGCTGGTGCACCTTGTTCGGGAAGTAGTCCTCGATGGTGCGGCCGTTGAGCTTGAACTCACCGGTGCCGGGCAGCATGCGGACGCGGACGACCGCCTCCTTGCGGCGACCGACGGTCTGCACGGGGCCGTCCATCTGGACCGGGCCGCGCGAGACCGGAGCCTCGGACGGCGCTTCGCTCTCGGTGGTGTACGAGTCGGTGTCGATGACCTCGTCCTCGACGACCTCGACGACGTCGTTGTTCACGTTCTCTTCGGTCACTGGGCCACCTGCTTGATCTCGTAGGGGGTCGGGTTCTGCGCGGCGTGCGGGTGATCCGGGCCTGCGTAGACCTTCAGCTTCGAGGCGATCTGAGCGCCGAGCTTGTTCTTCGGGAGCATGCCCTTGACGGCCTTCTCCACGAGACGGTCGGGACGGGTCGCGAGGACCTCACCGACGGTGCGGGACTTCAGGCCACCGGGGTGTCCCGAGTGGTGGTACAGCTTCTTGTCGGTCAGCTTGTTGCCGCTGACGGCGACCTTCTCTGCGTTGATGATGATGACGTAGTCACCACCGTCGACGTTGGGGGCGTAGGTCGGCTTGTGCTTGCCGCGGAGCAGAGTCGCTGCTGCCACGGACAGGCGGCCGAGCACCACGTCGCTGGCGTCGATGACGTACCACTGTCGGGTGACGTCACCAGCCTTCGGGGCGTAGGTAGGCACAGTAAGTCCTCACTGGTCTGTATCTGCCGGTCACAGCGCTGGCCACAGCTGATTCCGGCGACCGGTTGGGACCCGGAGCTGCACATACGGCGAGCACCAGCGGTCCAGAGTACGGGAGCGGATCGACCCAGGTCAAAACGGCGATGCAGTCGTTGGATCTACTGCTTGGCGATGTCGTCGAGAAGGCCGGCGACGGCCCCCTCGATCTTCTGCTCGTCGGCACCGTGGGAACCGAGGACGCCGCCGATCTCGTCGTCGTCGAAAAGGGCGATGAGCAGGTGTTCGGTACCGATGTAGTTGTGCCCCTTGTCCAGGGCGACGGCGACGGTGCGCTCGAGTGCGGCGCGGGCGTCGTCGCCGTACGGGACCATCGTGGGCGCGTCGGCGGGCAGGGTGACGTCCGTCGCGGGTGCGTCGCCGAGGGTCTCCCGGAGGCCGTCGACGTCGGCGCCGCTCTGGCGGAGCGCGACGACGGCGACCGAATGGTCGTCGGTGAGCAGGTGCCGGAGCAGGTGGGTCGCGGTGACCGCTGCGGCCTGCGAGCGGACGGCGTCGTCGTTGGCGGCGACGGCGACGTTGCGGGCGCGCGGGGTGAAGCGAGCGAACATGTCGGCGCCGGAGCCGCTCGCGGCGGGGCGCGGCGTGAACCGTTTCTGGGCGGCCTGTTTGGTGACACCCATGCTGGCGCCGATCTCGGTCCAGGAGGCGCCGGCGCGGCGGGCCTGGTCCACGAAGTGGCCGATCAGAGAGTCGCCGACCTCGCCGAGGTGAGCCGAGACGGTCATCGCTCCGGCCAGCTGGTCGAGGGGTTCGGGATAGCTCTTGCGAATGCCGTCGATGAGGTCGTCGAGGCGCACAGTGGACAGTTTCTGCGGGTTCACATCGGCCATGCGTCAACCATAGGTTGACGCCCCATTGCCGTCAACCCTGGGTTGACGGTGGGACTTCTGTCCCGACGCCCCCACTTCCCACCCGTGAACGGCCCGGTGGTGGAACAGTGGAGGCCATGAGCGACTGGACTCTCACGAACAACGACGGCGAACTCCTCCTGCACACCGGCGTCGAGGGCCGGGCCGCGCGCACCGGCCACAATCTGGAGATCCGGATGGACGAGTGGACGGCGACCGCCGAGACCGACGGCGACGGTCATCCGACGTCGGTGCGGCTCAGTGTGCCGCTCGATTCGATGGAGGTCGTCGGCGCGCAGGGCGGCCTGACGATGATGACGAAGTCGGAGAAGAAGGTCGCCCGCGGCAATGCCCTCAAATCGATGAACGCGAAGAAGAACACGACCGTCGAGTACGTCTCGTCGGACGTTCAGCGCGACGGCGACACCTATGCGGTGTCCGGGCAGTTGACGATCAACGGGATCACCCGCGCGCATCCGCTGACGGTGACGGCGAACGGCGCCGCCTTCAGCTGCGAAACCGTGGTGGCGCAGACGAACTTCGGCATCAAGCCGTACTCGCTGATGATGGGCGCCCTGAAGGTCGCCGACCAGGTGACGATCTCGATCACCGCGACCGTCCCGAACCCGTGAGGGTGCTGCTCCCCTGACGGGAGCCGTCCATGACAGATGTCATGGACAGGTGATGACATTCGCGCCGGGTCGCAGCCGGCCGGCGCGAGCAGAGTGCAGGTATGAACACCGCACCTGCCATCGAGGCCCATCAGCTGACCAAGTCGTTTTCCGGCCCGGACCACACCCGGGTCCAGGCCGTGCAAGGCATCGACCTGCGCATCGATTCGGGTGAGGTCGTCGCGTTCCTCGGACCGAACGGCGCCGGCAAGACCACCACCCTCGACATGATCCAGGGCCTCACCCGCCCGGATTCGGGGACCGTGGAGGTGTTCGGCGGCGATCCGCGCGCCGCGGCGCGGGCCGGCAAGGTGGCGTCGGTCCTGCAGACCGGCGGCCTGCTCCCGGACTTCACCGTCGAAGAGACGATATCGATCATCGCGTCCCCGCACGGCCGGCCGGAGGAGGCCGGGCCGACGATGGAGCGCACCGGCATCGCCGACCTGGCCGGGCGGAAGATCTCCCGCTGTTCGGGCGGCGAGCAGCAGCGCGTCAAGTTCGCGCTCGCTACCCTCCCCGATCCGGAACTGCTCATCCTCGACGAGCCGACCGCCGGCATGGATGTGGAGGCTCGCCGCCACTTCTGGTCAGTCATGCGCGACGACGCGGCCCGCGGCCGCACCGTCCTGTTCGCCACCCACTATCTGGAGGAGGCCGATTCGTTCGCCGACCGGATCGTGCTGATCGCCGGCGGCCGGGTGGTCGCCGACGGTCCGACCTCGGAGATCCGGAACCGCGCGAGCCGGCGCACCGTGTCGGCGGTCCTGGCGCGGGAGAAGGCGGACGCCGTCGTCGCCACGCTTCCGGATGCGCAGCTCGTCGAGGAACGCGGCGGCCGCGTGTATCTGAGCGCCGCCGACTCCGACGCCCTGGCCCGCTACCTGTTCACCAGTACCGACGCCCACGACGTCGAGATCGCCGCCCACAACCTCGAAGACGCGTTCGTCACGCTGACCGCCGACGCCCGCTGATCACCCCGCACGTGAAAGGAACTCCGATGACTTCTCCCACCGCCATCTCGGCCTTCTCCCCCACCTATTTCCGGTTCGACCTCAAGCGGGTGCTGCGCAACCGTCGCGCACTGATCTTCACCGTCGTCATGCCGGCCGTGCTGTATCTGGTGTTCGGCGCCACCCAGTCCGGCGACACGAAGGTCGGCTCCGGCAACGTCGCCTTCTACGTCCTGGTCGGCATGGTGGTCTACGGCTCGGTGATCGCGGCCGCGTCGAACGCCGCCTCGGTGTCGCTGGAGCAGCAGGCCGGCTGGACCCGGACATTGATGATGACGCCGCTGCGGCCGTCCGGATATGTGGCGACCAAGGTGGCCGTCGCACTGACGATGGGCGCGCTGCCGGCGATCGTGCTCGCGATCGCCGGAAACCTCACGCACGCCCACGCGCCCGCCGGGGTGTGGGTGGCGTGCCTGCTGATCGCCTGGCTGGGTTCGGCCGTGTTCGCCGCCTTCGGTCTCGCCCTGGGCAGCATCTTCAAGTCCGACGGCGTCATGCAGGTGATGGGCGGTCTGCTCGCTCTCCTCGCCTTCGCCGGCAACGTGTTCGTGCCGTTGAAGGACACGATGCCGACGATCGCCGAGTTCACCCCGATGTTCGGCATCGTCACCCTGGCCCGCTACCCGCTCGACCACGGTATGACCGCCTACGACCAGCACATCGCGCTGTGGATCCCGATCGTGAACCTGATCGTGTGGGCGTTGATCTTCACCGGTGCCGCCGCGTTCTTCTACTCTCGCAGTACCACTCGCCAGTGACGCCCGCGCATGACCACCGATGAAGGAGCGGCGATGACCGCCGACACCCGGCAGGATCTGCTCGCCCCGTGGCGTGACGTCCGCTGGGTGTTCGCGGCCATCTGGCTGCTGTTTCTCGGCTATCCGATCGCCGCCGTCTTCGGCGACGGCGTGACCCCCGAGCACCGGTGGATCGGCCTGGGCCTGATCCTGGCGTTCGCTCTGGTCTATCTGTTGGTGTGCGTCTATGTGTTCGGGCCGCGAGTGCAGTCGGTCCGGATCGGTCTGGGAGCCGTCGTCGTCCTCGCGGGCCTCACCCTGGCGATGATCCCGTTCATCGGGTCCAATGCGATCGCCTGCCTGCCGTATCTGATCGGCGCCTCCAGCTTCCTGGTGTCGCCCCGTGTGCTGGCGGTGATCGTCGCGCTCACGGTGGCCGCGGTGATCGCCATCCCGGAGCTGGCCGGCAAGCCGGTGGACGTCACGTCGACGATCGTGGTGGCGGTGGTCGGAATCATCCTGCTGCTGATGCGTCTGACCCGCGACAGCCAACGCGCGCGGGAGGCCGCCGAGGAACGTCAGCGAGCCGTCGACTCCCAGCTCGCCGTCGTCGCCGAACGAGAGCGGGTGGCGCGCGACGTGCACGACATCCTCGGTCATTCGCTGACGGTGATCTCGGTGAAATCGGAGCTGGCGGGACGACTCCTGGACAGCGACCCGGACCGCGCGAAGCAGGAGATCGCCGAGGTGAACGCGCTGTCCCGGGAGGCGCTGTCGCAGGTGCGGGCGACGGTGGGCGCGCTGCGCACCCCGGAACTGCCCGATGTGCTCGCCGGGGCCGAGAGCGCTCTGACGGCCGCCGGCATCGACGCCGACCTCCCCACCGATACGCGGGCCGCCGGGCCGCACGGGCAGACCTACGCCTGGGTGCTGAGGGAGGCGGTCACCAATGTGGTGCGGCACAGCGGCGCCACACGGTGCCGGGTCGCCATCAATCCGTCGTTCATCGAGATCGCCGACGACGGGCAGGGCTCGCCGATGCTGACCTACGGCACCGGGTTGCGCGGCCTGGCCGAACGGGTCGAGCAGGACGGCGGACGGCTTACCGTGGACTCCGATGAGAACGGAACGACGGTGCGGGCGGGGTGGGCACGATGAGTGAGACGGTCTCCTCCGGCACCCCGATCCGGCTGCTGCTGGCCGACGATCAGGCGCTCGTCCGCGGCGCTCTGGCCGCGCTGCTCGACCTGGAGAACGATCTGCAGGTGGTCGCACAGGTCGGACGCGGCGACGAGGTGGTCGACGAGGCACGACGCACCGGCGCGCAGGTCTGTCTGCTCGATATCGAGATGCCCGGGTCGGACGGCATCGAGACGGCGGCGGCGCTGCATCAGGCGCTGCCGGACGTGCATTCGCTGATCGTCACCACCTTCGGGCGACCCGGCTATCTGCGCCGCGCCATCCAGGCCGGCGCGTCCGGCTTCGTCGTGAAGGACACCCCCGCCGCCCAGCTCGCCGACGCCGTCCGCCGCGTCCACTCCGGGCTGCGCGTGATCGATCCGACCCTGGCCACCGAAAGCCTGACCAGCGGAGACTCCCCGCTCACCCCGCGCGAGTCGGAAGTCCTGGCCGCCGCCCTCTCCGGCGGAACGGTCGCCGCCATCGCCAAACAGGTGCATTCTGTCGCAGGGCACGGTTCGCAACCACCTGTCGTCGGCGATCGGCAAGACCGGCGCTTCCACCCGCGCCGAGGCCGCTCGCCTCGCCCACGACCGCGGCTGGCTCTGAGCACGTCCCTGGTCAGTGTCCTTCGGCGAGTGCACGCAGGCCGCCGACCAGGATGGCGGCGGCGAGTTCCGCCGACTGCTGCCAGCTCCGGTCATGCAGCCGCCCTCGGACACCGGTGAACTGGTCAGCCAGTCCGGTGATCGCGGCCCAGAACACGGACATCACGGCGACGTCGTCCACCTCGGGCGGCAGACCGGCGGGTCGGGTGGCCCGCACGATCTGTACCGCGAGGCCCGTGGCGCGCAGTGAGGCGTCGAGCAGCGGCTTGTTCTTCTCGGCGATCTCGTCTGCTTGAAATGCCACACTCCAGATGTTGAGGTCGCGACCGTAGACGGCGTAGTTGTCGCGGTACGCGGTCGCGACCTGGACGAAGACCTGTTCTGGAGTACCCGGCGCTGCGAGGATCGCTTCGAGTTGGTCGCAGAACTCGTCGACGGCTTCCACGAAGAGCGCCGCGTACAGGTCCTCTTTGGCCGCGAAATAGGTGTAGACGGTGCCCGCGCTCACGCCTGCGCCGGCGGCGACATCCCGCATTTGCAGCGCCGCGTACCCCTGCTGAGAGAGGAGCCGGCGTCCGGCGTCCATGATGTCCCGGCGACGCGCTTCGCGGTCACCCCAGGTCGCGGTCGGTGTCACATGTCCACCCTAAGCCGATCATCGAGTGTGGTTGACGTCACACTCGGCCCCTGTCACGATTATTCCACAAGAAATGAACGACCGTTCATATTATGGGAGCCGGACATCATGAAGCTGCGCTGGGTCGCCGTCCTCGTCGTCACCGCCCTGTGCGGGCTTTTCGCCCTCCACGGCGCCCCAGCGTCAGCCGCACCCGCGACCACCGCCGTCTCGACCGATGCGTTCTACCGTCCCCCGTCACCGTTGCCGTCCGCCACGCCCGGCACGGTCCTCAAGAAGCAGCGCTTCGACCTCGCACTGTCACTCCCCTCGGCCCAGGGCCCGATTCCGGCGACGGCGACGCGCCTGATGTACCTGAGCACCGATACCAACGGCCGGCCGACAGCGGTCACCGGCACCTATCTCACGACCACCGCCGCCTGGAACGGCCCCGGACCCCGCCCCACGGTCGCGGTGGCACCCGGCACCCAGGGCCAGGGCGACCAGTGCGCACCGTCGAAGCTGCTCGGCGAAGTGGTCCACTACAGCTGGCCACTCGACCTGTTCTCCGAATACGAGGTGGCGACGCTCTATCCGCTCCTCGCTCAGGGCATGAACGTGGTCATGACCGACTATCACGGTCTGGGTACCCCCGCGATACACGACTACCTGAACCGCAAGGCGGAGGCGTATGCGGTTCTGGACTCGCTGCGGGCCGCCGCCGATCTGACCGGACACACCGGGCCATTGGGCGTCTTCGGCTACTCACAGGGTGGCGGGGCGGCGGCCGCCGCCGCCGAGATGCAGGCCTCCTACGCCCCCGAACTCGACATCCGGGGCACCTACGCCGGCGGACCGCCGGCCGATCTGGCGCGCTCGGTGCTCTCCCCCGCAGTGGCCGGAATCCTCCCCGGCGAGATCGGTGGCTTCGCCCTCGGCCTCATCGGCTACGTGATCAACGGGCTGTTCGCCGACTACCCGGAACTCCGGCCGCAGCTGGACCGTGAACTGAACGCCGCCGGCAAGGCGTGGGTCAAGCGATTGTCGGGGACCTGCCTGTTCGAGATGGTCACCACCGGAATGCTCCGTTCCGAACGCTCCATGACGACGTCGGGGAAAAGTCTCACCGAGATCATGGGCAGCAACAAGGCGATCAAGGCCGCCATCGACGAACAGCGGATCGGCACCCTCAAACCGCAGGCTCCGGTCCTGATCGTGTCGGGCCGCAACGACGACGTCATCCCGTACGGACAGGCCCGCACGCTTGCCAGGAACTGGTGCGCCAAAGGTGCCACCGTCCGGCTTGACGACACCGGGTGGATCCCGCCGATCCTTCCCTACACAGCGGAAGGGCATCTGCTGCCGTTCATTCCGGCACTCACCGAAGCCTCCCTGTGGTTCCACGATCGCCTGGCAGGCAAGCCGGCCCCGAACAACTGCCGGTCCCTGCCTTGAGCGACGCTCAGGGCAGCACGATACGCAGTGCCTGACTGATCCTCTGCATGGTCCCCGGAGTGAGCGCACCGAGCGGGTGTGTCATCTCGTCCCGGTACAGCTGGACGATGTCGTCGGCCAGCACGTATCCGGTGACCGGATCGCCCGCGTCGAGTGCCACGACAGTCGGAACCTGCGCGTTCTTGCTCGTGGTGGTGATCCGCAGGGCGAGCACCGTGTCGAGGTTCCTGTTCCGCGCGTTGTTGCTGACCACTACCCAAGGTTTGGCACCGTGTCCGAGATCGACCCGGAACACCTGGCCTCGCATCGCCGTCATGGACGCGCCCTGTCGACGTATCGCCGGCGCGCCTCGCGCCGCTCCACGTCGGCCTCCGGAGCGTTGAACTCTTCAGCGAGGCTCGCGTAACCGGCATCGAGCGCCAGTTCGCTCAGCGCCTCGGCGCCGGCGGCGAGCAAAGCCCGGAGGCCGGAGGCCTCCGAGGTGACAGCGCCGAGACCCCGTCCGGTCGCCCAAGTGCTGAGTGCAGCGTGGGCTGCGGACCCTTCGGTGAGGTACGGGGCGATGGTCTCCTCGTCGCGGTCCTTCAGAATCAGGCTGACACGCTTACTCATGCGCTTGATTATACGCTGCCTTTCAGCTCTGACATTGCGCTGTTTCGGTGTACTCATCTCGCCTCCCTCCGCACCGAGCCGACCGCACCGCGGCACGGCCCGTCGACGGCGGCCTCGCCGGTCCCGTCCTGGCAGCCGATGCTCACCTGGCGGTCACCGATCACCTGCACGTACCAGTGCACCGCAGGCCCCGAGGCGGGCGCCTCGCGGTAGGAGACGACGTCGCGGCCGGCGTATCGGGTGGCCGCGGAGAACTCGCGGACCCCGGCATCACCATCCCGGTCCCCGCCGCGCTGAGCGATCCGGTTCCGCAGACTGACCGCCACCGACCGCAGGGTCGCGCCGGGCTGAAGACCGGTGACCACGACGATCAGCCGCCGGCCGTCGTCGGGGTCGGCGAACACCGCGCGCAGCCCGCGGCCGTCCGCGTCGTCGTCGCTCAGGGCGGTACGCCGCCAGTCTCCCGGCACGTCCACCGCCACCGCGCCGAGCACCTGACGCTGGGCGGCCGGGGCGCGCGACCGCGACCAGTGACCGTACGCGCCGACCGCCCCCAGCACGACCACGGCGAGCACCACGGCCGCGGCCATCGCCCGGCCGGTGCGACGCCGGCGCGCGAAACGCGGAGGCTCGAATCCGAAGTCGATCGACGGCGCGCTCATCGGGCCACCTGAACGAGATCCGCCCCACCGGTGCGGGTGACGAGTTCACCGCGCCCGGGCACCTGCCGGGCCAGACGGTGACGGCCGACGAGGTAGCCCTCGTCGGGGTCGCCGGACATCAGCAGCATTCCGCACGACAGGTCCCGCAGCCGCGCGATCACCGAGTCGAACAGGCCGCGCCCGATTCCGCCGGACCGTCGGGCCACGATCACGCGCAGGCCGACGTCGCGGGCATGCCCGAGCAGCTCCACGATCGGCTCGACGGGATTGCCGCCGGCCGTGGCGACCAGGTCGTAGTCGTCGACCACCAGATACACGTCCGGTCCCGTCCACCAGTCCCGCGCGGCCAGCCGCTGCGCGCTGACGTCGTCGCCGGGCAACCGGGCCCGCAGATACTCGGCCAGCTGCGCCACCATCGGCGCCGCGGCCTGCGCCGATGACGCGTACCCGGCCAGCTGCTCGTCCGGGACCGCTCCGAGCAGGGTGCGCCGGTAGTCGATGAGGAGCACCTTCGCCTGGTCCGGGGTGGCGCCGGCGACCAGACCGGTGAGCAGGGTGCGCAGCGTCGACGTCTTGCCGCACTCCGAATCGCCCACGACGAGCAGGTGCGGTTCGGTGTCGAAGTCGGCGACCACCGGACCGAGATCCGATTCCCGCAGACCCCACGGCACCCGGCCCGGCCGCGACTGTCCTCCGTCCAAATCGGCCACCCGCGACAAGGCCACATCGGCGTCGAGCAGCCGGAGCCGGGGCGCCGGCCGGTCCCGGTAGCGGTCGGCCATGCTCTGTACGAAGAGGTCCGTCGCCTGGGGCAACGTGTCGATGTCCGCGACCCCGTCGAACCGCGGCACGGCGATCAGGAGATGCCGTTCGTCACCGGTCAGACCACGTCCCGGCCGCCCGCCCGGGACCGTGGCCGCGGCTTTGCGGCCGATCTCCGAGTCCAGCGGATCACCGAGCCGCAGCTCGACACGGCTGCCGAGCAGATCCTTCATCGCCGGACGGATGTCGGCCCAGCGCGACGCGCTCACCACCACGTGGATGCCGTACGACAATCCCTGCCCGACGAGAACCGTCAGGTCGTCCTCGAGAGCCTCGAAATCGGCGCGGAGCGCCGCCAGACCATCGATCACCAGGAAGACGTCACCGTGCGGATCCTCACCGTGCGGGTCGTCGCCGTTCCGTCGCGCCGCACGGTAGGCGCGCATCGATTCCACGCCGAGGTCCGCGAACCGCTCCTCCCGCTCGGTCAGGAGGGAACGGACCTGCGCCACCGTGCGCCGGACCGCGTCTCGGCGGTTCTTGCCGGCCACCCCGGCGACATGCGGAAGCCCGGCGAGCGCGGCCAGTCCGCCGCCGCCGAAGTCCAGACAGTAGAACGACGCCTGCTGCGGGGTGTGCGTCGCCGCGAGGGCGCACACCAGGGTTCGCAGTGCGGTGGACTTGCCGGACTGCGGGCCGCCGACGATCGCCGCGTGGCCGTCGCCGCCGGACAGGTCCAGGCGCAGTGGGTCGCGACGCTGCTCGTACGGGCGGTCGATCACCCCGATCACCGGCTCGAGGTCGCCGACGGGGTCGGCCGGCGGAACCGGCAGGGTGGCCACCGGTTCCAGCGGCGGCAGCCACACCTGGTGCGGTGACGATCCGTGACCGGCGATCCGCCCCACCAGGGTCTCCAACAGCGTCGGCGCCGACGACGTCCCCTCGGCCTCGTCGTGCTCGGGTTCGACGGGCAGCGGCTGCCGCTCGGCGGTGAAGCGCAGCAACGGCACCGCGTTCACGCCCCCGGGACCGCCACCGGTGGAGGGCGGCTCGTACGGGCCGGACACGAACGACGTCGAGAACCGGACCGGCGATCCGGAGTCGCATTTGAGGTAGGCGGCGCCCGGCGTACTGGGCAGGTGATACGCGTCCGGAACTCCGAGGACCGTGCGCGATTCGGTGGCCGAGAACGTCTTGAGGCCGATCCGGTACGACAGGTGCGAGTCCAGGCCCCGCAGCCTCCCCTCTTCCAATCGTTGCGAGGCGAGAAGCAGGTGGATGTGCAGCGACCGTCCGAGCCGCCCGATCGCGACGAACAACTCCGCGAAGTCCGGCTTCTGTGCCAGCAGTTCGGAGAACTCGTCGACGACGATGAACAGGGCGGGCAGCGGATCGAGTGGGGCGCCCGCCTCCCGGGCCCGGTCGTACTCGGTGACGTTGGCGAAGTTTCCGGCGGCACGCAGCAGTTCCTGCCGCCGGGTCATCTCCCCGGAGAGGGCGTCGGCCATCCGGTCCACCATCGACAGTTCCTGTTCCAGGTTGGTGATCAAGGCTGCGACGTGGCGGACGCCGTCGAGGCCGCCGAAGGTGGCGCCGCCTTTGAAGTCGACGAGCACCAGGTTCAGTTCGTCGGGGCTGTGCGAGGCGATCAAGGCGAGCACCAGGGTGCGCAGGAACTCGCTCTTGCCGCTGCCGGTGGCGCCGATACAGAGACCATGCGGTCCCATCCCGCTGTGCGCGCTCTCCTTGAGATCGACGTGCACCGGGGTGCCGTCGGACGTGTAGCCGATCGGCACGCGCAGCCGGTCGGCCGCCGTCCGCCCCGTCCACGACACGTCCGGGTCGAATGTCGAGGCCTCGCCGATGCCGAGCAGGGCGGGCAGCCCGGGGTCGGTGGCGACCGTCGGACCGTCGAGACCGAGTGTGGGCAGGCCGCCGCCCAGCCGGTAGCGGGCCATCGCCCGCGCGAACACCTCCGCCTGGGCCGGCCCGAGGACGTCGGCGACGACGAACGCGTCGAGCCCGTCGGCGCCGTACGCGGCGAGGGTGGTCGCGCCGGGTGCGACGTCGGTGTGCAGTCGCAGGCCTCGGCGCGCGGACAGGGAGTCCGTCCCGGGATCGAGCTCGATCACGGTGACGCCCTCGCGTCCGACGCCGCTGACCAGGTCTTCGTCGCCGGTGTGGCAGTCGCCGTCGAGCACCACGACCAGGTGTCCTCGAGCCGGCGACGGGGCGGCGGTGCTGAAGCGTCCCCGGTCGGCGAGGTCGGCGGCGAGATCGTCCTCCAGGGCCGTCAGGGTCGGGTAGATCATCCGTGCCGGTCCCAGCAGGTCGTCGACGGTGCGGTGACCGGTG
Organism: Gordonia sp. (in: high G+C Gram-positive bacteria); assembly: GCF_047600565.1. Classification (GTDB taxonomy): domain Bacteria; phylum Actinomycetota; class Actinomycetes; order Mycobacteriales; family Mycobacteriaceae; genus Gordonia. Next base: position 207,451 of record NZ_JASGKN010000001.1, on the reverse strand, counting down.
TGCGGCAGCCATTTGACCCAATCCCATTCCGGCCCCAACGGGTCGGCGGTGACGACGGCCAGTTGCAGCAGGTCGGGGCCGTGGAAGACGGTGAGCTGGGCGAGCATCGCACGGACCAGACCGCGGACCGCGTCGTGTGGCCCGTCGATCCCGATCGCCGGGAACGCGCCGACGTCCACCGCGGACGGCAGACCGTCGACCGTCGAATGGACGGCCGCGAACCGGCGCAGGGCCAGCGCCGACACCGGATCGAGGTCTTCGGCCGGAGCCACCTCGGGCGGCACCAGTCGTGTACGCAGCCGGTGGGTGCCCAGCCCGACGCGGGCATGCAGGTAATCGACGTCGCCGTCGCGCCGCTCCCACATCCGGCGGTCGCCGATCAGGGCGGTGAGCGCGGCCGGATCGGGGTGACTCCACCATGCGCAGATCCGCTGCGCGTCGGCCGTGGATTCGGCCTGTTCGCGCGCCTGGCTCAGGTGGCGGAGATAGTCCTTGCGGTCCTCGTTGAGTTCGGCCGCGCGCGGCGGCCCGCCACCCCGTCCCCCGGCGAGCATGCCGACCATCGACATGACCATCATCAGCGGAAACATCAGGAACAGCGGATTGCCGAGGGCGCTGCGCCCGCCGGTCACCACCATCATCGCGACCATGCCCACCACCGCAACCACCATCACCAGCGGAAGCAGCCTCACGACCAGCGATTGCGGTGCTCCGCGCGCGATCTCCGGCGGCCCGGTCAGCACCAGTTCACCGCCCGGCGGCGTCGGCGGTGTCAGTCGTGCGCGCCGCCGGAAGGCGACCGTCGTGGTGTCCATGGAACCCCCTGTCCACAGGTGGAAAGCGAATCCCCCGAACCGCTTCCGGACGCATCTCGTCGTGATCGAATGCGACGACCGTCCCCGCCTCTCGGCGATGGGATCGGTTGTATCAACCACTCGGGGGAGGGTTCTGGAAATGCGAAGCACGACGGACGATCTGTGGACAACTGGTGCCGGCGGCGGGGCGCAGCCGGATCTGGCGCGCGTCTCGATCCTCGGCGGTGACCGCCAGATCGATGTCGCGCTGCCGGCCGGGGCGCCGATCGCGGCACTCATGCCCGACGTGCTCGCCCATCTGCGCCTACCCCCGGTCGATCACGACCCCGACCGTGTCCTGGACCTGCCGCGGTGGACCCTGGCCCGCGTCGGCGGTGCTCCGTTGCCCGCCGCTGAATCACTGGCGGCGGCCGGAGTGTTCGACGGAGATCTGCTGGTGGTGCACCCGGATCTGCCGACCGCGTCGGGAGCGGTCGTCGACGACGTGGTCGACGGCGTGGCTCACCTGACGCGGAGCCGCTCGCCGGCCTGGTCGCCGGATGCCGCGCGCCGTCTCGGCTACGGGATCTGTGTGGTCGCGGCCCTGCTGGCGGCGGCCGCGGGACGATTGATCGGTCCGGCGACGGTCGCGGTCCCGGCGGCTGCCGCCGGAGCGGCCGTTCTCCTGTCCGTCGCCGCGATCCTGGCCGGGAGGCTAGGCGCCGATCCCCGATCGGTGTGCACGCTGTCCGCGTGCGGGTTCATCGCCTGCGTCCTGGCCGGCTCGTTCATTCCGCCGCAGGATTCTCCTCCCGCGGTCGGTGCGGCGGCAGGCGCCTGCGGGCTGACCTGCGCACTCATCGTGCACCGGTCGACCGGCATCGGGCATCGACTGCACGCCGGACTGGCTACGGGCGGCGCTGTGCTGTCGGTCACGGGTCTGGCGGCGCTCGCCGTCGACGGGTCGCTCGCTCGCGGCGCCGCGATCGGTGCGACGGTCGCGGTGTTCACGGTGGCGCTGGCCGCCCGGATCGCGCTGGCCGCCTCACATCTGCCGCTGCCGCCGGTCCCGGCGACACCGGCGCCGGCTTCCGACCCCGACGATCCCCAACCCATTCCGGGTGTGGACGCGTTGCCGGCCGTGGACGATCCCGTGGTCGCCATCGCCGATCTGGCCCTCACCGATCTCGAGGTGCTGACCCGGCGGTCGGCGATCGCGTCCGACTACCTCGACGGCATCGTGGTCGCCGCGGCATGCGCGGCTCTCGCAGCGGTGACGGTGGTCGTCGCGTCGTTCGACGGCGCGGTGGCATCGTCGTGCTTCGCCGCTGTGGTGTCGCTGGCTCTGGTGGCCCGGGGACGGACCCACCTCGACCGGGTTCAGGCGACGGCGCTGATCGGTTCGGGGGCGCTCGGTCTGCTCGTCGTGCTGCTGGGCTGCGGTGACCGGATCGTCGGCTTCGTCGGTGCGATCGGGGTGGCCGTCGCGGCCTTCGTCGTCGGCACCGTGGCCGGCGACCTCCGATTCTCCCCGCTGCAGCGGCGGGCCGGCGAGGTCGTGGACCTGCTCGTGATCGGGTCGATCGTGCCGTTACTGCTATGGCTGCTGGACGTGTACCGGCTGGTCCGCGAGCGCTGACATGTGGCAGCGCGCGGTACAGTGCGTCGCCGCGATCGTCGTCGTGTGGTCGGCTTCGCCCGCTCCCGCACACGCTGACCGGCCGGCGCGACTGCCCTCCGACGCCGGCACGGTCACCGCGGCGCCGATCGCTCCGGCAGAGACGACCCGGCGGGTCACCGGCTGCGCCAGGACGGCCGGCTCGATCACCGATGCGCAGGCCCCGCCGGCCGGGCATCGGCTGCTCGGGGTCGGTGACGCGTGGCGGTTCAGCCGCGGCGCCGGGGTACGGGTCGCCGTCATCGACACGGGCGTCACGCCGCATCCGCGTCTGCCCAGGATCGCCGCCGGCGGCGACTACGTGACCGGCGGCAGCGGCCTGGACGACTGCGATCTCCACGGCACACTGATCGCCGGGATCATCGCTGCCCGCCCCTCCGATGCGGACGGCTTCGCCGGGGTCGCTCCGGATGCCGAGATCATCTCGATCCGTCAGTCGAGTGGTGCGTACACGGCGGACCGGCGCTCGATCGGGGACGGCGTGTCGGTCGGCGCCGGCTACGGGCCGTTGTCGACGCTGGCCCGGTCGGTGGTCCGTGCCGTCGATCTGGGCGCCGACGTCGTCAACATCTCGGAGGTGGCGTGTGGCACCGACGGCGCCGTACCCGACGACGCCGCGCTGGCGGCGGCACTGCGTCACGCGGTCGATCACGACGTGGTGGTGGTCGCGGCGGCCGGCAACGTGGCCGCCGGAGGCGGATGTCCGGCCCAGAATCGGCTCTCCGATCCCGAACACGCCTGGGAATCGGCCGTCACCGTACCCACGCCGGCACGGTTCGGGCGGGAGATCCTCACGGTCGGTGCCGTGGACGCCGATTCCGGGGAGCCCGCCGAGTTCAGCCTCCACGGCCCCTGGGTGACCCTGGCAGCGCCGGGCACCCAGATCCTCAGCGTCGTCGCCGGCGAATTGGTCGGCGCCCTGGATTCCGAGAGCGGACCGCGCACGCTGGCGGGGACGAGCTATGCCGCCGCCTACGTGTCCGGTGCAGCGGCCCTCGTCCGGTCCCGGTATCCGGACCTGACCGCGAATCAGGTGGCGACGCGTCTCATCCGGACCGCGCACGGTGGTCCTGCCCGGGATCCTGTCACCGGTTTCGGCGTGGTCGACCCGGTGGCCGCGTTGACCGCGGAGCTGCCGGCCGACGGCGCGCTGCCCGATCCTGACGCCGTCGCCACCGTCGACGCTCCCCCGCCCCGCCCGGACGGCTCGCCGCGACTCTGGGCGATCGGCCTGACGGCCGCCGGCTGCCTCGCTGCCCTTGCCGTGGTCTGGTCTCTCACTCGGGGGCACCGGCTGTGACAGTGGAGGTGTATTCTTGGTGTATGAGCCGCACAAACATCGATATCGATGACGATCTGGTCGGCGAAGTGATGCGCCGGTTCGATGTGCGCACCAAGAAGGAGGCGGTCGACCTCGCGCTTCGGCGGCTGGTCGGCACTCCCGTCACCCGAGAGTTTCTACAGGACCTGAACGGCATCGGCTGGGGCGGGGATCTAGGGGAACTTCGCTCAGGCGACGATCCGTGGAGCACCGAGTGATCCTGGTCGACACCTCGGCCTGGGTCGAATACCTGCGGGACACCGACGATCCGGTCGTCGGCGAGCTGAAGAGTCTCATCCAGGCCGGTGCGGAGCTCGCCACCAGCGAGCCGATCATCATGGAGTTGCTGGCCGGCGCCGACACTCCGCTCCGTGACGCGGCGATCACCCGCCTGACGAACGGCCTGCCACTGCTGAGCGTGGACACCGCCCTGGACTATCGCGCCGCCGCGCAGCTCTTCGTCGCCTCACGTGCCGCCGGCCACCGGATCAGAAGCCTGAACGACTGCCTGATCGCCGCGATCGCGGTCCGCCACGGAGTGCCGTTGCTGCATCGCGACCGCGACTTCGCCTATCTGGCGCAGGTGACGCCGCTTCGCCTCCACACCGTCGGGGTTCAGCGCCCGCCGGCTGCATCGAGAAGCACCGCGGCGGCCGCACGTGCGACCTGAGCCGTGTCGGGGGTTCCGTCGATGGCGGCCGTGGTCTGGGCGCCTTCGGCCAGGAGGGCGAGCTGTGGGCCGAGTTCGGCCGGGCCGCCGAACTCGGCGACGAGGTCGGTCAGCTGCCGCCGGAAGCCGTCCTTCTGGGCTCGCACGGCCCGGGCGACGTCGGGTGCGACCGCCCCGAGCTCACCGAAGGCGTTGACGAACAGGCACCCGCGGAAGTCGTCGTCGCCGAACCAGTCGCCGAGGAAGTCGAAGACGGCGAGCAGCTTGCCCCGCGGGTCGGGTGCCGCCGCGATCGCCGCCTCCAGCCGGGCGTTCCACTGCTCGCTCTGACAGCTCAGCACTTCCAGGAGCAGCGCATCCTTGGAGGGGAAGGCCGCGTACAGCCGCTTGAGCGGGACCCCGGCCTCGGTGCGCACCGCGTCCATTCCGACGGCCTGCACTCCACGGGTGTAGAAGAGGCGGCTCGCGGCCGCGAGCACGCGGTCGCGGTCCGATGTCGCATCGGCGTTCACAGTCATCTCGACCTCCGTTTCGCTTCCGGCGAACGTTCTGCGGTTGCGCCGAGAACGTTCGTTCTCTAGCGTAGCCGATGCGAGGTGAGAACGATCGTTCTCACCGATTCATGAGGAGGAAGTCATGTCGTACATCACTGTCGGTCAGGAGAATTCGACCCCGACCGAGCTCTACTACGAGGACCACGGAAGCGGCCGGCCGGTGGTGCTGATCCACGGCTATCCGCTCGACGGAAGTTCGTGGGAGCGCCAGACGCGGGAGCTGCTCGACCGCGGCTACCGCGTGATCACCTACGACCGGCGCGGGTTCGGCCGATCCAGCAAGGTGACGACCGGCTACGACTACGACACGTTCGCCGCCGACCTGGACAGCGTGTTGACCGCTCTCGATCTGACCGACGTGATCCTCGTCGGGTTCTCGATGGGGACCGGCGAACTGGGCCGATACACCACTCGGTACGGCGCCGACCGCGTCGCCAAGTACGTGTTCCTCGGTTCCGTCGAACCCGGCATGCTCGGCGAGGGCGTTCCGCAGGAGCAGTTCGACGGCATCGCCGCGACGGCCAAGGCGGATCGGTTCGCCTGGTTCACCGCGTTCTACCGCGACTTCTACAACCTCGATGAGAATCTCGGTTCACGCATCAGCCAGCAGGTGGTCGACGCGAACTGGCAGACCGCGATCGGCAGCGCACCGGTCGCCGCCTACGCGGTGGTGCCGTCCTGGATCGAGGACTTCACCGGAGACGTCGCGGCGGTGCGGGCCAGCGGCAAGCCGGCGCTGATCGTGCACGGCACCGCCGACAACATCCTGCCGATCGATGCGACCGGCCGGCCGTTCCACGCGGCCTTCCCCGAGGCGGAGTACACCGAGATCCCCGGCGCCCCGCACGGCATGCTCTGGACGCACGCCGACGAGGTGAACCAGGCGATCCTCCCGTTCATCGAGAACTGAACGAGCGGCGGAGGAGAGCCGCGGATCAGAAGTGGCAAGCAACAGGCGGCCGAGGGCTATTTGCCCTCGGCCGGCCTGTAGCTGCCACCTTTTGGCGGCATTGACATTGATCCGGGGCTTGTCAAAAGTCCCAGTCTTCGTCTTCGGTGTTGACGGCCTTGCCGATCACGTACGAGCTGCCCGAGCCGGAGAAGAAGTCGTGGTTCTCGTCGGCGTTCGGGGACAGCGCGGACAGGATGGCCGGGTTCACGTCGGTCTCGTCCTTCGGGAACATCGCCTCGTAGCCCAGGTTCATCAGCGCCTTGTTGGCGTTGTAGCGCAGGAACTTCTTGACGTCCTCGGTCAGACCCACCTCGTCGTACAGGGTCTCGGTGTAGTCGGACTCGTTGTCGTACAGCTCGAAGAGCAGCTCGAACGTGTAGTCCTTCAACTCGTTGCGACGTTCAGGGGTCTCGGTCTCCAGCCCGCGCTGGTACTTGTAGCCGATGTAGTAGCCGTGCACGGCCTCGTCGCGGATGATCAGGCGGATCAGGTCGGCGGTGTTCGTGAGCTTGGCGCGCGAACTCCAGTACATCGGCAGGTAGAAGCCCGAGTAGAAGAGGAACGACTCGAGCAGGGTCGAGGCGACCTTCCGCTTGAGGGGGTCGTCACCGCGGTAGTAGTCCATGACGATCCGCGCCTTGCGCTGGAGGTTCTCGTTCTCCTCCGACCAGCGGAACGCCTCGTCGATCTCCTTGGTCGAGCACAGCGTCGAGAAGATCGAGCTGTAGCTCTTCGCGTGCACCGACTCCATGAACGCGATGTTGGTGAGTACCGCCTCCTCATGCGGGGTGGTGGCGTCCGGGATCAGCGAGACCGCGCCCACGGTGCCCTGGATGGTGTCCAGCAGCGTCAGGCCCGTGAAGACCCGCATCGTGAGCTCTTTCTCGTGCTCGGTGAGGGTGCCCCAGGACGGGATGTCGTTCGACACCGGCACCTTCTCCGGCAGCCAGAAGTTACCGGTCAACCGGTCCCAGACCTCGGCGTCCTTCTCGTCCGGAACACGGTTCCAGTTGATGGCGCTGACACGATCGACGAGCTTGATCGGCGCGCCTTCGGCGGGGCTGTGAGCGGACGCAGTCATGACACCTCGGGTTCTTCTGCATGTCTGAATAGAACGCCTCCAAGACTACTCGTTGTGTCTGACGGCCCGACACACCACAAGATGGTGTGTCTCGCCCGCATCGGCGTGTCGCCTGGATCACGTTTCTCGGCGTGTCGCCGACGGCACGAGGCATCCGTGCAGATCACCGCGCCGCGCGCCCCGCGATCCCCGCATCCGGCGCCGTCCGCGGGCAGACTGAAGCCATGACGGTGCAGCCGATGTTCCCCCTCGAGCACGTCCTGCTGCCCGGCGAACCGCTCCGCCTGAACGTCTTCGAACCGCGCTACCGGGCGATGGTCCGCGACCTCCTCGACGGCGACGGCACCTTCGGGGTGACCCTCATCGAACGTGGCAGCGAGGTCGGCGGCGGCGACGTGCGCACCGACGTCGGCACACTCGCCCTCGTTATGGGCCACCACGAGCTCCCGGACGGGCGGATCATGCTCGCCTGCCAGGGAACCGACCGGTTCACCGTGACCCGATGGCTCCCCGACGACCCCTATCCGCGCGCCGAGACCGAGCCGTGGCCCGACGAACCGGTCGACCCCGACGCTTGGGACGGCATCCGCCGACGCTTCACCACACCGCTCGCCGAACTGCAGGACATCGTCGACCAAGCCGCCGCCCGCGCCGGCAGCCCGTCCCCCGGCCCCATCGGTGCACCCGAGGACGCCTCCCCCACCGACTACACCTACGACACCACCTCGGCGCTGCCCTTCACGCAACTGGACCGGCACGCGATCCTGTCCGCCGCCGGCCCGGCCGCACGGATCGACGCGATGGCCAAGGCGCTCGACGACGTCCTCCCCCTCGTCCGGGCCCGCATGCTGCCCGACGACTGAGCCGGTCGGCAATCGGACATCCCGGGCGTCATCCGAACGTCCGACAGCAGCGCGCGTCGATTCCCGTCCCCCGGGTCGTGAGCCGTTCCGGCCCCTAGGATGACGCGTAACGCAGAGGGAGAATCGGGATGACTGACGACAAGTCCACGCAGGCGGGCGCGGACGCCGAGAAGACGCCGGCGAGCCGGTCCACGGCGAAGAAGGCACCAGCGAAGAAGGCGCCTGCCAAGAAGGCCGCCGCGAAGAAGGCGCCCGCCAAGAAGGCTCCGGCGTCGACGGCGCAGACCGGCCGGGCCGGCGAGACGTTCGGCCCGTACGAACTCCAGGAACTTCTCGGCCGCGGCGGCATGGGCGAGGTCTACCGCGCCCACGACACCAACCGCGACCGGATCGACCGGATCGTGGCGTTGAAGCTTCTGCCGGCGAACCTCGCGGAGGATCCCACCTTCCAGGAACGCTTCCGTCGTGAAGCCCAGACCGTCGCCCGGCTCGATGAGCCGCACGTCATCCCGATCCACGATTTCGGTGAGATCGACGGCCAGCTGTACCTCGACATGCGTCTGGTCAACGGCAAGGACCTGCGCAGCATGCTCCGCGAGGGCGGCGCGCTGCCCCCGGAGCAGGCCGTCACCCTCGTCGAGCAGGTCGCTTCCGCCCTCGACGCCGCGCACGCCGCCGGTCTGATCCACCGCGACGTGAAGCCGGAGAACGTTTTGGTGACCGGCAAGGACTTCGCCTACCTGGTCGACTTCGGTGTCGCCCACGCGGAGACCGACACCCACCTCACCCAGACCGGCACCGCGATCGGATCGACCGCCTACATGGCGCCCGAGCAGTTCGAAGAGGGTCCGGTCGGTCCCGGGGTGGACGTGTACGCCTTGGCGTCGGTCCTGTTCGAGCTGCTGACCGGCCGTCAGCCGTACCCCGGTAAGTCGGTGTCCACCATCACCAAGGGCGTGCTGTTCGGCGACGTCCCGGTGGCGAGTTCGGTCAATCCGGCCATCACCCCGGCGATGGACAGCGTGCTCGGCTGGGGTCTGGCCAAGTCTCCCGAACAGCGGTGCCCCACGGCCACCGAGCTCGCCGCCGCCGCGCGCGCGGCGCTCTCCGGGGTGTATCCGCCGGTCGCCGACAACAGCACCACCAGTCTGGTCGGCGGCCTCGGTGCTGCACCGACCACGACCATCCCGACGCCGTCGGCCGCACCGGTTCCGAGCCTGTTCGGCCCGTCGTCGACGTTGCCGCATCCGACGGGCACCATCACCGACCCGGGCGCGATGAACGCGTACCAGCAGCCCGGCTACCCGAGTGCCTACCCGCCGCCACCGCCACCCGCACCGCAGCAGCCGGCACGTCGCAGCGGCACCCTGACCGGCGCACTCGTGGCGCTCGGCATCCTCCTGGCCGCGCTCGTCGGCGTCGGCGTGTGGCTGTTCACCAGCAAGTCGCACGACGACAAGGATCTGCAGGCCGCCGGCAGCACCGTGACCACCCTCGTCACCGACGGTGAGACGACCACCGTCACCGTTCCCGCCGATTCGGGTCCGCTGCCCGCCGACCTGCCGGCCGGCGCCAAGCCGTGTCCCGGAATCCCGGGACTGGCGACGCATGAGGGCCGTAAGACGAGCTGCGAGTTCGCCGAGAGCGTCCGGGACGCCTACATCTCGGCCGGTCCGCGCGGCGAGACCCGCGTGGTGAACGGCTGGGCGCCCACCCAGCAGGCGTCGGTACCGATGACCTGCAGTCCGCTCGATGAGGACGACAGCATCATCGTCTGCCGCGGCGGCACCCAGTCGATCGTCTACCTGTACTGAGTCGCCGCGACCGGCTCCCGGGGGTCACGCCAGTCCGGCGTGCTCCAGTCCGTCGCGGACGGCCCGGCACGCCCGGCGGAAGTGCCGGGTCACACGCATGGCGGTGAGGGCTCCGACGCCCGCCGCGAACCCCTCGGCACCGGTGCTGTTCTTCGCCAGCACCAGCGCATCCGGCGTCGCGGTCACCCCGATGCGGAGCTTCCGTGAACGGCGTCTGGTGATCTCCTCGCCGCCCTCGTGGGCGACCGCCGAGTCGGGGCCCTGCGGCACCCACAGGTAGCCGTGGGACTCGAGCACCGAGCGGGCGACGCCGAGAGCGTCACCGCCGGCGGTGCCGGGGGTCAGCGTGATGGTTTCCGAGGTCACGACGGCCTCATCTCTAGAGCGTGCAGGACACGCACTCGTCCACAGCGGTGCCCTCCAGCGCCATCTGGCGCAGACGGATGTAGTACAGCGTCTTGATGCCCTTGCGCCATGCGTAGATCTGCGCCCGGTTGACGTCACGCGTGGTCGCGGTGTCCTTGAAGAACAGGGTCAGACTCAGACCCTGATCGACGTGCTGCGTGGCCGCGGCATAGGTGTCGATGATCTTCTCGTAGCCGATCTCGTACGCGTCCTCGTAGTACTCCTGATTGTCGTTCGTCAGGTACGGGGCCGGGTAGTAGGCGCGACCGATCTTGCCTTCCTTGCGGATCTCGATCTTCGCGGCCACCGGGTGGATCGAACTGGTCGAGTGGTTGATGTAGCTGATCGAACCGGTCGGCGGCACGGCCTGCAGGTTCTGGTTGTAGATGCCGTCCCGCTGGACGTCCTTCTTCAGCTCTGCCCAATCGTCCTGCGTGGGGATCTCGATGCCGGCGTCGGCGAACAGGCCGCGCACCTTGTCGGTGGCCGGCTCCCACACCTGATCGGTGTACTTGTCGAAGAACTCCCCGCTGGCGTACTTGCTGTCCTCGAATCCGGCGAACGCCGAACCGCGCTCGCGGGCCAGCTTGTTCGACGCCTTCAGCGCATGGAACAGCACCGTGTAGAAGTACACGTTCGTAAAGTCGATGCCTTCGTCGCTGCCGTAGAAGATGCGCTCGCGGGCCAGGTATCCGTGCAGGTTCATCTGCCCCAGGCCGATCGCGTGACCCTCGTCGTTGGCACGCCGGATCGACGGCACCGAATCGATCGACGTCTGATCGGCGACCGCCGTCAGACCGCGGATCGCGGTCTCGATGGTGTGCCCGAAGTCAGGCGAATCCATCGCCTTCGCGATGTTGAGCGAACCCAGGTTGCACGAGATGTCCTTACCGACGTGGCTGTAGGACAGGTCGTCGTTGAAGGTCGACGGCGTCGAGACCTGAAGGATCTCCGAGCACAGGTTCGAGTGGGTGATCTTGCCCTTCACCGGGTTCGACCGGTTCACCGTGTCCTCGAACATGATGTACGGGTAGCCGGACTCGAACTGCAGCTCGGCGAGGGTCTGGAAGAACTCGCGGGCCTTGATCTTCGACTTGCGGATCCGGCCGTCCTCGACCATCTCGTGGTACAGCTCCGACACGTTGATGTCGGCGAACGGCTTGCCGTAGATGCGCTCGACGTCGTACGGGCTGAACAGGTACATGTCGTCGTTGTTCTTGGCCAGCTCGAACGTGATGTCCGGGATGACGACGCCCAGGCTGAGGGTCTTGATGCGGATCTTCTCGTCCGCGTTCTCCCGCTTGGTGTCCAGGAACCGGTAGATGTCCGGGTGATGCGCGTGCAGGTAGACCGCACCCGCGCCCTGACGGGCACCGAGCTGGTTGGCGTAGCTGAAGGAGTCCTCCAGCAGCTTCATGATCGGGATGACACCCGAGCTCTGGTTCTCGATCTTCTTGATCGGGGCGCCGTGCTCGCGGACGTTGCTCAGCAGCAGCGCCACACCGCCGCCGCGCTTGGACAGCTGCAGCGCCGAGTTGATGGAGCGGCCGATCGACTCCATGTTGTCCTCGATACGGAGCAGGAAGCACGACACCGGCTCACCGCGCTGCTTCTTGCCCGAGTTCAGGAACGTGGGGGTGGCCGGCTGGAAGCGGCCGTCGATGATCTCGTCGACCAGGCTGCGGGCCAGAGCCGTGTCGCCGTCGGCGAGGGTCAGCGCCACCATGCAGACACGATCCTCGAAGCGCTCGAGGTAACGCTTGCCGTCGAACGTCTTCAGCGTGTAGCTGGTGTAGTACTTGAACGCGCCGAGGAAGGTCGGGAAGCGGAACTTCTTGCCGTAGGCGTGGCCGAACAGCAGCTTCACGAACTCGCGGTCGTACTTGTTCAGCACCTCCGGCTCGTAGTAGTTCTCCTTGATCAGGTAGTCGAGCTTCTCGTCCAGATCGTGGAAGAACACCGTGTTCTGGTTGACGTGCTGCAGGAAGTACTGGCGGGCGGCCATCCGGTCCTTGTCGAACTGGATCTTGCCGTCCTTGTCGTACAGGTTCAGCATCGCGTTGAGGGCGTGGTAGTCCAGTTCGCCCGGGTCGTGCCCGGCCGGACCGGCGTGCACGCCGGAAACGCTCGCCGACACGGTGCTGTCGGACGGGCTGGTCTCGGTCACGGGGACTGCGGTGGGCGACAAGGGAACTCCTCGGGTACTGCGCTGGTGAAGTGCGGGGGTCGTGAACTGGTCTCGTGGGGACGGGGATGTCGCCCGGGTCAGCCGAAGGCCGGTCCGGCGGCGAACTCGGTCAGGCCGGCGCGAACGCGGTCGACGTCGTCGGTGGTGCCCATCAGTTCGAAGCGATACAGGTAGGGCACCTGGCACTTGCGGGCGATGATGTCGCCGGCCATTCCGAACTCCTCGCCGAAGTTCGTGTTGCCGGCGGCGATCACTCCGCGGATCAGTGACCGGTTGTGCTCGTCGTTGAGGAACCGGATCACCTGCTTGGGCACGTAGCCGCCGCCCGCATGGGCGGCGACGGTGCCCAGATCACTGATCTTTCCGCCGCCGTAGGTCGGGCAGACCAGCACGTAGGGTTCGTCCACCGTGATCGTCAGGTCCCGGCCGAGCACCGGGATCCGGAGGGTGCGCGCCCCGAGCTTCTGGACGAAGCGGTGCGTGTTCTCCGAGACGGACGAGAAGTAGACGATCAGGGGCAGCTCGGCACCGTCGCCCGACCCGGAGCGCGAGGCCCGGGAACGATCGTCGACGGCGGTGGTCATGACAAGCGGTCGGATCAGGCGGCGCGGGTGGCGACGGCCTTGATGCGATCGGGACGGAAGCCCGACCAGTGCTCAGCTGCCAGACCCGGCCCGCTCGCTTCGCTCCCGGCACCGTCGACGACGACGACCGGCGCCTGCAGGTAGCCGAGAGCCATCACGTAGTCGCGGGCCTCGTCGTCCTGGCTGATGTCGACGACCTTGTACTCCAGACCGTGCTTGTCCAGCGCCTTGTAGGTCGCGTTGCACTGCACGCATGCCGGCTTGGTGTAGACGGTGATGGTCATCGCGGACTCCTTGGGACGCTGGTGGCTTATGGGTGCTGGATCGCTGCTGCTCAGACGGGGAATCACGCGCTTGTGGTTCCTGTGGCGAATGTCTCCCCCTCGAACACCCTGAACACTACACCTTGTGTCCGACATTTCGGTGCACCACAAGAACTTGTGAATAACAATCGTGAAACTCGCAGGTCGCGATCGAGTAGTCCACAGGCTTTCCGGCGTGTCTCGGCGTGTCCGGCGTGTCGGATTCAGGCCCCCGCGGACACCGGTTCCAGGACCCCGTTCAGGGCTGCGGCGGCCTGCTCGGCGAGCTCGGCCGAGGTCTCGTCGAACTCGCCGCTGCGGACGCCGAAGTCGATCTCCTCGACCACGTGCCCGCCGGCGATCCCGACGGCGGTGCGCGCGTCCCGGCGCGCCCACTCGGCCGCGTGCGCACTCAGCGCCGCGCCGATCACCCCGACCGGCTTGCCGGTGAAGGCGCCCGCGCCGTAGGGCCGCGACAGCCAGTCGATCGCGTTCTTCAGGACCGCCGGCAGGCCGCCGTTGTATTCGGGGGTGGCGAGCAGGACCGCGTCGGCCGCCCCCACCTGTGTACGGAGGTCCTCGACGGCGTCGCCGTGCAGGCCGTCGGAGTCCAGGTCCTGGTTGTAGTACGGCAGCGTCGACAGGTCGTCGACGATCTGCACGTCGACGTCGGCGGGCGCGACCCCGGCGATCAGCCGGGCGAGTTTCCGGTTCACCGATTCCGCGCGCAGGCTGCCGACCAGGACGACGACGGTACGGGCCGCGGCGGGTGCAGTGTTCTCGGACATGGGGTCTCCTCGGGTTCGTTGGTACCTGTAGACGTAAAAGGACCGGAGTCCCGATGTCATCCCTTCTGCGCGGTGATACCCCTCACGACGTGCGGCACACCTTCCCGGTGTCTCCGACGCGTCGCGCTATCGTCTAGACATGGCCCCCGATCTGCGCAGACCGCTCGACGTCCAGGCGGTCCACGGACCGACCGCCTGCGGCGAGCGCGCCGATGCCGCCCGCAACCGGCAGTTGCTGCTGGCCGCGGCCAAGCAGCTGATCGACGATCAGGGCGCCGCCGCGGTCACCATGGACGCCGTCGCCCGTGAGGCCGGCGTCGGCAAGGGCACCGTCTTCCGCCGCTTCGGCAGCCGCACCGGCCTGATGATGGCTCTGCTCGATCACTCCGAGCGGGAACTGCAGCAGAACATCCTGAGCGGCCCCGAGCCGCTCGGCCCGGGCGGCGACCCCCTGGACCGGCTGATCGCCTACGGCCGCGCCCGGCTGAAGCAGACCGTCGATCACCTGGACATCCTTCTCGAAGCCGGGACCGACGATCCGGACCGGCTCAGCCACCCGGTGTGGGACATGTCCACCCGGCACGTGCAGTACCTGTTGAGTGAACTGGGATTCCCCGGCCGCCTGGACACGGTCGCCATCGCGGTGCAGGCGCCCCTGGAGGCGATCGCGGTGAACCATCTGCTCGAGGTCGCGGGCCTGTCGGCCGACCAGATCGCCGACGACTGGGAGAGGACCGTCCGCACCCTGGTCGCCGGACTCGACCGCTGACCGGCGGCGTCAGCGCGGCACGTCGCGTGCGGTGAGCGCCGACTCGCGGGTGAGCGCCGGACCGGGCGGCAACAGTCCGATCACCTCGGCCGGCGCCGGTGCCGGCGTCTCGCCGAGTCCCAGGATCGCGGCCGTCGGCCCGTCCGGCACCGGATACGCCACTCCGGCGTCGGTCACCAGATAGCGCGCACCGCGCCCGTCGGACCCGGCGCCGCTCAGTGCCACGTACGCCGCGGTGCCCGGCGTCAGATACACCCCGTCGAGTCCGGGTCCGTCACCGTCGGCGGCGGTCAGTGTCACCACACGCGCCCCGGCCGGCAACGGCAGATGCCCGGTGGCCAGCAGACTTCGCCGGGCCCGCTCCCCCGAAGCCTGCGACCATCGGCCGCACAGCACCGCGCGCTCACCGATCAGCGTGACCGGCCGTTCCGGGAAGCCGGTCACCGGCAGGGTCCGGCGCACCGGCACCGACGCCAGATCGGCCGGCGTCACCTCCGGTACCCGGGCCGGCGCCGCCGGATCGGCGGCGCGCAGCAGTTCGGCGGTGCCCTCGCCGACCGGCTGGATCCCGTCGGCCAGCACCATCGCGTACGACGCCCCGCCGTCGACGCCCACACTCCGGACCACCGTCCCGACGCTCACGCCCGCCAGCGGCCCCGGACCGGACCCGCCCCGGCCGTCGATGTCGGGGACCGCGAGGTCGTCGAGGGGCGGAAACGTGTTGAGCAGGGCCTCGCTGACGGGCCGCGGGACGGCGTCGTCGAGTCCGAAGACCCGTCGGACCGCCGCGTCGCCGAGGTCCACCCGGGCGCGGACCGGCTCGGGCGATCCGTCGCGGCGCCGCTGGTAGACCAGCCAGTCGTCGTCGCCGGCGCGGACCAGTGCCGCCGCCTCCACCGGCGCGGGCCGGACCGTCGGCGGCTCCGCCAGGACCGCCGTGCCCGCCGCCGGGTCGTCGCATACCGTCCACGACGACGCCGCCCGCTCACCGGGGACCGGCAGCGATGCCGGGGCACCGGGAATGCCGAGCGACGGTCCACGCGGAAAGGCGGCGAGCGCTTCGGTGGACACCGTCTTCACCTCGACGGGTTCCCCGAGGATCAGCCGGGCCGAGGCCAGATCGGACACCGGATGCATCACGTCGTCGACCAGCACGAACAGTGCGCCGGAACGGTCGGCGACGAGGCGGGCGTCGCCGACCGCGGGTTTCGGCCGGATCAGACCGTACAGTCCGGCACCGGCGACGATCAGGATCGCGATCACCAGGCCGGCGAACAGTGCCCGCCAGTGAGCCCGGAGCGGATCGTCGAGCATGCGCGCGTCGCGGCGGACGAGCGCGTGTTCGGCCCGGGCCACCCCGAACCGGTAGCCGCTGACCTGTGCGCGCGTGGTGAACTGTCGCGACATCCATCCCCCCGAATCGAAAGCCGTGTGCGTCACGGTAGGCGCGTTGTACCGTGACGCCACGCGTTCGCCGATCCTCGGTGAGGATCTGTGGACAAGCGACTCGGGGGAGGCGCGCGATGCGCAGTTCACGCGGGGATGCACCCGCTCCATTCGATGTGCCGTGCGACGACGGCGTCGTCGGGGTGCTGGCCGACGACCGCAGCCTGACGACGGTGCTGGCGTTCACACCGGGTCCGGCGCGCCCGGGTGTCACCGATCTGCTGCCGACCGATGTGGTGCATCGCTGGCGCAGCGGTCCCGACGCCGACGCCGTGGACGTGCGGGTGTTCACGCAGGAGGCGGCGATCGGGGGCGGTCCGGCCGGTGCCGCCTATCGCGGACTGCTCGGTCCGCTCCCCCTCGTCGCCCATCGCACCGTGCACCTGACGATCCGCTTCGACGCCCGCTCGGCGGTGGCCGCCCGGTACGGCACCGGCGGCGCCGGCGCACTGCGCGCCTGCCGGTCGGTGACCCGCCGGCTGATCGCCGCGCTGGGTGCCGCGGGAGTCGCGGCCCGGGCGCTGCCGGCGGCCGGGATCACCGCGGCCGCCGCGGCCATCGACCCGGCCGAGCCCACGGTCTACGCGTCGCGCGCCGACGAGCCGGTCCCGCTGACCGGTGACGGGATCCTGGTCGGCGCGGCCGACGACGGTTCCCCGGTCGCGATGCGTCTCGCCGGGCTTCCCCGGTGCGTGGTCGACGGCGGCACCGAACTCGCGGCGCGGCTGGCCGTGCGTCTCGTCGCGACGGGATCGTCGTGCGCGGTGTTCACCGACCGGCCGCAGTGCTGGCGACCGGTGGTCGATGCCGTCGGTGACCGATCCCTGCTGCATCCGGCGGCCGACGGCCCCGCGGACGTGCTGATCGACGACCGCGCCGGCCACCGCCTCGGCGCCGTGCCCGGCCGCACCGTGCTCGAGATCGGTGCCGGTACCCAGTCGAGTGAGCCGGTGATCCGGGAGGGTTCCGACGGCCGGCTGACGGTCTCCGGTGGCGGCCGGCGCCTCACGGTTGCGCCGGTCACGACGACCGCCGAGAGTGCACTGGTGCGGGCGCCGGTGGTCACCGGCCGCTGAGCGGAGTTCAGGACGCGTCGTCGCCGAGCGGCACGCGCGCACGGAACACGACCGCGTGCGACGACGCCGCGCGCACCAGGACGTCGGGATCGGCATCCGCCAGCCACAGACCTTGGCCGGATTCGACCTTGATCTTGTGTCCGCCGCCGTCGACCTCGATCCGGCCCTCGGTGACGATGAGGATCTGCGGGCCCGGCATGTCGAAACTGATGGTGGACGCGTGCTGCATGCCGGTGCCGTCCAGTTCCACGCGCGAGAGCCGGAACTGCGGCGCCGGAGTCAGATACACCCGTTCGGCGCCGACGGATTCGACTTTCGGCACCAGCTGGTCGCGGCCGACGGGCGTGAAGTCGAGGATCTTGAGCAGCTCGGGGACGTCGACGTGCTTGGGCGTGAGACCGCCCCGCAGCACGTTGTCCGAGTTCGCCATCAGTTCCACACCGGTGCCGTGCAGGTAGGCATGGAGGTTCCCGGCGGCGAGGAAGGTGCCTTCGCCGGGCTTGAGTTTGACGAGGTTGAGCAGCAGCGCCGCCAGCACACCGGGGTCGTTCGGGTACAGCTCGCCGAGCTGCAGGACGGCACGCAGTTCGTCGGCGAACTCGGTGTCGCCCGCCGCCAGCACACGGGTGGCGCCGTCCAGAACGGCCGGGATGAGCGTCGACAGCACCGTCTCGGGCAGCGTCAGCCACGTGGTGAACACGGCCCGCAGACCTTCGTGGTCGGGCTGGCCGGCGAGCATGCCGAGCGACGAGTCCAGTTCCGGAACCTGCAGGCTGCGCAGCAGGGCGACGGTGCGTTCGGGGTCGCGGAATCCGGCGAGCGCCTCGAAGTCGGTGAGGGCGAGGATCAGCTCCGGCTTCGGCCAGGCGTCGCGGTAGTTGCGGTTCGGGTCGTCGGGGGCCAGCCCCTTGGCGTTGTCGGCGGCGAACCCGGCCGCCGCCTGCTCGGCACTCGGATGGGCCTGCAGTGACAGCGGCTCGTCGGCGGCGAGCACCTTCAGCAGGAACGGCAGCCGGCCGTCGAAGCGCTGCACCACCTGGTCACCGAGTGCCGCCTCCGGGTCGGCGTCGATCACATGCAGCAGATCGGTGTGCTCGCCCATCACCAGCGCCGGGGCCGCCGGGTGCGCGCCGAACCACAGTTCGGCCTCCGGATGCGGCGACGGTGTGGGGCGCCCCTGCATCTCGGCGATCGCGGTCCGCGAACCCCAGGCGTACGGCCGGACGATTCCCTTGAGTCGATTCACGCCGCGGCCCGCCCGAGTGCCAGATAGGCGGCGGCCAGCTCGGCCCGGGTCGCGGTGATCAGGTAGGCGGTCAGATCGCCGGGGGTGTCGGTGAACGGCTCGGCCGCCGGAACCCGGTCGGCCACGGCGTCGGCCGTGTTCTCCGATTCGCCGCCGACCTGCTCGGTCACCACGTCGGCGTCACGGGCACCGAGCCGCTGCCGCACGTACCATTCGCGGGCGGCGGTGGTGATCAGGAACAGCCGTCGCTGCTCGTCTCGGGCGGGACCGTCGAACTCGGGGTCGTAGAAGATCGAGTCGATCGCCGCCGACGATGTGGCGGTCAGCGCCGCCAGGCCGGTGGCCTCGTCGGCGGCCGCCGTCGGTACGCCGCCGACGCTGAAGAAGGTGGAAGCGGTCTGCGCGGCCAGCACCGTGGCCCCCGCGGTGTCGCCGGACCACACGCAGGCGTGGTCGGCGGCCCGCAGCGCGAGCTGCTTGGCCTGGTTGGTGAAGCTGTCCAGGCCGGGATGGTCGGCAGCCGATTCCGCGTCCAGCTGGTCGGCGAGAACAGCCAGTTCGGGGGGCGGCGGGGTGAGCCGGACGGCGGTGAGCGCCGTCAGGACCGCGACCAGGGAGGCCACGTGACCGGTGAACCGGAAACGCGGGTCGACGGGCAGGCGCGGCGACAGGTCGAGGATCGGCAGGTCGCCGCGATCGCGGTCGCCGATCACCTCGCGCAGCGGCCCCTCCACGGGTGCCGCGATCACCACTTCGGCGCGGCGACGGCCGGCACGCGAGGCGGCGTCGGCCAGATGCGGATCACCGGCGTCCGCACCGAGCACCACGACCACGTCGAGCGGCCCGATCCAGCCGGGGAGCGCCGGCGAGACGGCGATCGGAACGTCGATCCGGGAACCGAGTATCGCGACCACGAGGGCGGCGGCGCGGGCGGCGATCGGCGATCCGCCGGTCACCACGACCACGGCGCGTGGACGCAGGTCACCGAGCGGACCGAGGACGCCTTCGGCCTGTGCTTCGGCGACGGCGCGGACCTGGGCTCCGGCCATCGCTGCGGAACGCAGCAGACCGTCACGGTCGGCGGCAGACAGGCTCTCCGCGTCGTCGAGGGCATCGGTGATGACGGGCATGAAAGACAGCGTGCCGACCGGGCCGGAATCAGTCAACCGGATCAGGCAGGACCCGCAGGTGACCGCGGCGGCCGGGCCGCGGACCGATCACGGTCGGCGGGGTGGCCGGGGCCTGTCCTTCGACGGGTGCCGACGCCGCGCCGCGCCGGCGGGCCGGCAGGTCGTCGAAGTCGGCGCGCGAGATGAATCGCGACGGCGGGGCACTGACGACGCCGCTGCCGCCGGCTTCCCGGACGGCTTCGGCCAGTGCGGTCAGCTCCTGGTCCTCGGCGGGCTGGGCGAATCCGCTCTCACTGCGCAGCAGCTGCCAGCCACGCGGAACGGTGCTGCGCTCGGCATGCTCGGAGCACAGATCCCAGGAGTGGGGTTCCTCGTTCTGCGCGAGCGGGCCGATGACGGCCGTCGACTCGGCGTAGACGAACGTCAGCGTCGCGACCGCGGCGCGAGCGCACCCGGGCCGGCAGCACTGACGTGGAGAGTTCACGCCGGTCAGCCTATCCCCTGCGGCCGACCGCCCCGTGGCGACACGCTCAATCGGCGGACACCCGGCGCACTAGACTGGTCGGCATGACTTCCCGGCCGTCCGCTCGCTCGCTGCGCGATCTGCTCGAGCCGCCGCATCATGTGCGCGACCGCCGCGGGCGCGGGCTGCGCGGCCCGCTGATGCCGCCGGATCTGCCGGCCCGCCGCACCCCGGCGAGCCGCTTCGACAAGGCGGCGATCAGCGCGTTCGCCGAGCTGGACACGCACTGGCATGACCGGTTGACCGGCCTCGATGTGGCCGTCGACGACATTCCGCGCATGCTCCCCAAGGACATGGAGACCATCGCCTGGCCGGATGAGGTGACCGCCGACGGTCCGGTGCCCTTGGCACGGCTGATTCATGCGGGAGTCGATGCGCGCGGTAATCCGACGCGGGCGAAGATCATCCTGTTCCGCCGGCCGATCGAGTTGCGGGCGCAGGATGACGACGAGTTGCCGGAGATCCTGCGGGAGGTGCTGATCCAGCAGATCGCGACCTATCTGGGGGTCGACGAGGAGACGGTCGAACAGGGGCCGGACGCCCCCTGAGCGGGGCTCAGATGATGCCGCGCTTGAGGCGGCGACGCTCGCGCTCGCTCATGCCGCCCCAGATGCCGAAACGCTCGTCGTTGCCGAGGGCGTACTCGAGGCATTCGGCCTTGACCTCGCAGCCGTGGCAGATGCGCTTGGCTTCACGAGTGGATCCGCCCTTCTCCGGGAAGAAGGCCTCGGGGTCGGTCTGCGCGCACAGGGCGCGGTCCTGCCACTGGTCCTCGACGGCGTCGAAGAGCTCGTCGAAGGCGTTCGGTACGAGCGAAAGGTGGTTGCCACCGGTCGCGAAAGCGGAGTTGTCCGCCGCCGGCGCCGTCAGAGGTGTCACGACATCAGCCGGGAACTCCGAGGATCCGTTGTCCGCTGCGTTCATGCCCGCCTCCCACTCTTCGGCCTGAATCACACTGCTGTGATTACACCTTGTCGTGGGCTCTCGCGTCAACTGAATCGGAAGATTCTTAATAACACCCCGCGCCCGGAGAACGGCGAAACCGCGCGTCCACGCGGCGTGTCGGAGCGTTTTCCGTGACCTGCGCCACGTCCCCGGTGACTCTGGACGTCCACTGCAGGGCGACACCCCCGCACCCCTCGGTAGGGTGTGCCACGTGAAGGTCACCGTACTGGTCGGAGGCGTCGGCGGCGCCCGGTTCCTGCAGGGCGCGCGCGAGTTGTTCGGGCCCACCCCGTTCCCGTCGACCGAGACCGGAGAGCGGGAGAACACGGTCACCGCGATCGTGAACGTCGGCGACGACGCCTGGATGCACGGGGTGCGGATCTGCCCCGACCTGGACACCTGCATGTACACGCTGGGCGACGGCATCGACACCGAACGCGGGTGGGGGCGCCGGGACGAGACCTGGCACGCCAAGGAGGAACTCGCCGCCTACGGCGCCGACCCGGACTGGTTCGGTCTGGGCGACCGCGACCTCGCGACGCACCTGATCCGCACGCAGAATCTCGACGCCGGGTTCCGGCTCTCGGACATCACCGCGGCGCTGTGCCGCCGCTGGCAGCCGGGAGTGCGGCTGATCCCGGCCACCGACGACCGGCACGAGACGCACGTCGTGATCGACAAGCCGGACGGCGCCCCCGGAGAACGCGTCGCCATCCACTTCCAGGAATGGTGGGTCCGCTACCGCGCCCAGGTGCCGACGCACGGCTTCGCGCAGGTCGGATCCGACGACGCCACGCCCGCGCCCGGTGTCCTCGAGGCGATCGCCGAGGCCGACGTCGTCCTCCTTGCGCCCAGCAACCCGGTGGTCAGCATCGGCGCCATCACCAGCGTTCCCGGCCTCCGTTCGGCACTGCGCACCACCACGGCGCCGGTGGTCGGCATCAGCCCGGTGATCGACGACAAGCCGCTGCGCGGCATGGCCGACGAATGCCTGTCGGTGATCGGTGTGGCGACCTCCGCGACGGCCATCGCCGAGCACTACGGCGCCCGGTCGGGCAACGGACTCCTGGACGGCTGGCTGGTCGCCGAGGGCGATCCCGCCGTGAACTCCCCGGCACTGGACGGCATCACGGTCGGCGCGGCCCCCCTGCTGATGACCGATCCGCAGGCCGGTGCCGCCATGGTGCGCGCGGCCTGCGAGCTGGTGGGCGTCCAGCCGTGAGGCCGCCGGTCCCCGACCCCGTCGAGGGGCCCACCGATCACCGCGCCACCGACGGCCTGCAGATCCTGCCGGTGACCGGGCTCGGCGAGTTCGGTCCCGAATCGGATCTGGCCGCCGAGATCGTCGCGGCCGCACCCTGGCTGGCCGACGGCGACGTCGTGGTGGTGACCAGCAAGGTGTTCTCGAAGATCGAGGGGCGCATCGTGGCCGCCCCCACCGATCCGGACGAGCGGGACGCGCTGCGGCGCAGACTGGTCGACGACGAGACGGTGCGGGTGGTGGCCGCCCGCGGGCGGATGCGGATCACCGTCAACCGCAACGGCCTGGTGCAGGCCGCCGCCGGCGTCGACGGCTCGAACCTCGCCACCGATCGGCTCGCGCTGCTCCCGGTCGATCCGGACGCGAGTGCGGCACGGCTGCGCGCCGCGCTCGCCGACCGGGGTCTGGCCGTGGCGGTGATCGTCACCGACACGATGGGACGCGCCTGGCGGGGCGGACAGACCGATGTCGCGATCGGGGCCAGCGGACTGGCGGTCCGGCACGGCTACGCCGGCGCGGTCGACGCGTACGGCAACCGGCTGGCGGTCACCGACATCGCCGTCGCCGACGAACTGGCGGCCGCCGCCGATCTGGTGAAGGGCAAACTCGACGGGATCCCGGTGGCGGTGGTCCGCGGCTGGAAGGCCGTCGACGACGGCAGCACGGCCGCCGACCTGGTGAGGTCCGGACCCGACGATCTGTTCCGCCTGGGGGCCGATGAGGCCCTCGCGCAGGGTCGCCGCGAAGCGCTGCTGACCCGCCGGTCGGTGCGGCGGTTCTCCGGCGAACCGGTACCCGAGGCCGTGATGCGGGAGGCGTTCGCCGATGCCCTGACCGCTCCGGCGCCGCACCACACCCGTCCGGTCCACTTCCTGTGGCTGCGCGACCCGGAGCGCCGTCGAACCCTGCTGGACGCGATGTCGGCGGCCTGGCACACCGACCTGCAGGGTGACGCCAAGAGCCCCGAGTCCATCGAGAAGCGGGTCGCCCGCGGGCGGATCCTCTACGACGCCCCCGAGCTGGTGGTCCCGGTGCTGACCGGCGACGGCATGCACGACTACCCCGACCGGCGCCGCAACGACTGCGAGCGCACCATGTTCACCGTCGCCGGTGGCGCCGCCGTCGGCTCGTTCCTGGTGGCGCTGTCGGTGCGGGAGGTCGGGAGCTGCTGGGTGGGTTCGACGATCTTCGCCGCCCCGACCGTACGGGAGGTCCTGGATCTCGACCCGTCGTGGATGCCGCTCGGCGCGGTCGCCGTCGGCTATCCCGAATCGCCGCCGACCGGCGAGGACGGGCGACTGCGCCCGCCCGCCGATGCCACAGGCCTGGTGACCGAGCTGTGAGCACCGCCCTGACGGCGTCGACGCGCGACGCACTCACCGGCTGGTCGGCACCCGACCCCGAGCAGGACGCTCTGCGTCACACGTTTCTGGCGTTTCTGGACGCCGCCGAGAATCCGTGCGAGCGTGCCTGCGTGCCCGGGCACGTCACCGCGTCGGCCGTCGTCTTCGACGCCGACGGCACGCACGTGCTGCTGACTCTGCATCCGCGCGTCGGCAAGTGGGTGCAGTTGGGCGGGCACTGCGAGCCCGGCGACGACGGCATCGGTGCGGCCGCCCTGCGCGAAGCCACCGAGGAGTCCGGCCTGGCCGGCCTGATCCTCTCACCGGGCCCGGTGCACCTGCACACGCACGCCATCACGTGCTCCCTTGGCGTCCCGACCCGCCACCTGGACGTCCGGTACGCCGCCGTCGTCCCGGCCGCCGGCGACGGCTCCCGCCCGGACCCCGTCATCAGCGACGAGTCGGTGGATCTCGCCTGGTGGCCGGTCGATCAGCTGCCGGACGACGTCGACGCCGAATCGATCCCGGCGCTGATCACCAACGGTCTCGCGGCGCTCCGCGCCTCCGGGCTCCTCTGAACCGACGCAGGCTTCGTCGTTCGGACTCAGCCGATGGTCTCGTTCTTGGCGACACAGACGATGCCGCCCGAGGACACGGTGTAGGTCTCCCGGTCGTGGTCGAGGTCGACACCGATCTGGCCGTCGTCGGCCACGCGCACGTTCTTGTCCAGGATCGCGTTGCGGACGACGGCGTTGCGGCCGATCCGCACGCCCGGCATGAGGACGCTGCCCTGCACGACGGCACCGTCTTCGATGACCACGTCGGTGGACAGCACCGAACTCTGCAGAGTCCCGGACACGATGCAGCCGGCACCGACCATGGAGTCGTTCGCCGAGCCGCCGCCGATGAACTTGGCCGGCGGCAGGTGCGAGGTCTCGCCGCGGATCGGCCAGCGCTGGTTGTAGAGGTTGAACGCCGGCTTCGCCGAGATGAGGTCCATGTGGGCGTCGTAGAAGGCGTCGATGGTGCCGACGTCCCGCCAGTAGCCCTTGTCCTCGTCGGTCTCGCCGGGGACCTCGTTGTCGTTGAAGTCGTAGACGTAGGCTTCGCCGCGCGAGACGAACGCGGGGATGATGTCGCCGCCCATGTCGTGATCGGAGTCCGGATCGGCGGCGTCGGCCCGCACCGCGTCGACCAGGGCGTCGGTGGTGAACACGTAGTTGCCCATCGACGCGAACGTCACGTCCGGGTCGTCGGGGGTGCCGGGCGGGTCGGACGGCTTCTCGATGAACCGGGTGATGGTGCCGTCGTCGTCCGAGTCGATGCAGCCGAACGCCTTGGCCTCGGCGCGCGGAACCCGGATGCCGGCGACCGTGACGGCCGCGCCGGTCTCGATGTGGCGGGCCACCATCTGGGACGGATCCATCCGGTACACGTGGTCGGCGCCGAACACGACGATGTAGTCGGGGCGCTCGTCGAAGATCAGGTTCAGTGACTGGTAGATGGCGTCGGCGCTGCCGGTGTACCAGCGCGGTCCGAGCCGCTGCTGCGCGGGAACGGGGGTGATGAACTCGCCGTGGAAACCGGACGACCACCAGGTCTGCGAGATGTGCCGGTCCAGGGAGTGCGACTTGTACTGGGTGAGCACGCAGATCCGCTCATAGCCGCCGTTGACCAGATTCGACAGGACGAAGTCGATGAGCCGGTACGAGCTGCCGAACGGGACGGCCGGCTTCGCACGGTCCTTGGTCAGCGGGTACAGCCGCCGCCCCTCGCCACCGGCGAGAACGATGCCGAGTACGTGCGGTTGTGATCTCACCCCACCAACATATCGGCATCCGGCCGTCCGCGGGCGGTCCGGGCGGGGCCCCGGGGCGTCAGGCCCCGGTCGCCGCCGGTGTCACCGCCGTCGTGACGGTGACGTCCAGGGTGGCCGGGATTCCGCGATCGGAGGGGTCGAGCGATCGCGCGGCCGCGGCGAGCTCGTCGGGTGTGCGGTGGAAGCCGGCCGGCCCCATGCCGGCGATGTCGGCGGCCGTCGGCGCGGACAGGGTGAGGTCGGCGGTCACCGGATCGGCGGAGGTGACGGTGAAGCCGGCGGAGGTGAGGTCGTCGTGCAGGCGGGCGAGTTTGTCGTCGCCGATGCCGAGCATGCCGAGCGGTTCGCGCAACTGGGCCAGATGGTCCGGTCGCGGCGTGACGAGGATCCATCGGCCGCCGGGCCGCAGGATCCGGGCGGCCTCACCGAGGTTGCGCGGCGCGAACACCGACAGCAGGGCGTCCGCGGCCCCGGTGCGGACTCCGATCCCCTCCCAGAGGTCGGCGACCACGGCCAGCGCACGCCGGTGACTGCGCGCGGTGGCGCGGGCGCAGTACTTGGACAGATCGATGCCGATGCCGAGGGCGTCGGGCGCGGCGTCCAGGCAGGACGCCAGATAGTGACCGGTACCCGAGCCGGCGTCGACGACGACGGCCGACTCCGGATCGATGCGCTCCGCGACCGCGGTCAGGACCGGGTCGTACAGACCGGATTCGAGAACGCGTCGCCGGGCCGCGACCATCGGTGCGGTGTCGCTGCGGTGCGCGGTGCCCCGACCGGAGAGCAGTGCGACGTAGCCCTGCCGGGCGGCATCGAATCGATGCCCCGGACTCGCATTCCAGCCCCGCTCCGTGAACGGAGAACGGGCTGAGCGGGTGACCGCAGACCGGACAGCACAGGAGCCCGGAAGCCGGGCTCCAGCGCGTCGTCGGGTCGATCAGGCGGTGACCTCGCGGAGCACGTCGGCGAGGTTCGAGGCCTCTTCGTCGTTCAGCTCCACGACCAGACGACCGCCGCCGTCGATCGGGATCCGGACCACGATTCCGCGACCCTCCTTGACCGCTTCCAGAGGGCCGTCACCCATACGGGGCTTCATCGCCGCCATTCTCGCGCTCCCTTCACACGTCGAATGACTCAATGATACGTGGCGCAGATCTCGTCACGACTGCCGGGACGGGTCCACCACGGGTGTCGGCACGGTGGGCGGTGCCGAGAGCGTCTCACCGGGTGTCGCGGGCTCGCGTGCCCGCAGGTCGGCGACCACCGCGCGCAGCTCGTCGATCTCGCGGGCCAGCTTCTCCAGCGTCCAGTCGACCTCGACGGTCTTGTAGCCGCGGAACGTCTGCTCGAACAGGAGGGCGCGGACGTCGTCGCCGGTCACGCCGGCGCGCGGCAGCCGGGTGAGGGTGGTCCCCTTCTCGACGGGCGGCAGGTCTTCGCCGCGCCCGAACACGAACCAGACGATCGCGAAGATGATCGCGACGGCCACGGCCATCCCGATCACGTATAAACCGATGGTCACCACGAGTGCAAGCCTACTTCCGGTCCGGGTTCGCTTCGACGGGCTCGGCGGTCGGGCCGGGCGGGCAGATCGCCACCTGGATGACGGCGGGCCGTTCCTCGTCGATCAGCGGCGCGGTGTGCGGGGTGAAGGTGCCGTCGGCCTCCGGCACGAACTGGGTGAGGCCGACGCCGGAGTCGTCGATCCCGCAGCGGCGCAGGAGGGTGGCGGTGATCTGCCGGCTCATCACCGCGAGCTGGGACAGCGGACGGTTGCGGTGCACCCGGACCCCCAGGTTGACCTGACCGATCCCGCAGAGCCCGTAACGGTCGTAGGTGTCGATGAGCAGACCGATCTCGACACCGTAGCCGTCGGCGAACGGCACGGAGGCGAGTAGTTCACGGGTGCCGGCGTATTCGCCGCCCAGCGGCTGGATCACCTCGCCCAGTTCGGGTTTGAGTGCGGTGAGCAGGGGCCGGGCGAGCAGTTCGGTGACACGCCCGCCACCGTTGTCCAGTTCGGCGCCGCCGGTCCGCAGCGGCCGACGGTAGTAGCCCTTGACGAGGTGGATCTCCGGGTCGGTGAGCAGCGGTCCGAGCAGGTTGGGAACGAACATGGGGTCCGGGTCCACCAGGTCGGCGTCGATGAAGACGATGAGGTCGCCGGTGGTGGCGGCCACCCCGCGCCACAACGCCTCGCCTTTGCCGGGGCGGGGCGGGATCTGCGGAAGGATGCTGTCCCGCGGAATCACGGTGGCGCCGGCCTCGCGCGCCTCGTCGGCGGTGGCGTCGGTCGAGTTCGAGTCGATCACCACCAGTTCGTCGACCAGGCCCCCGAGCAGTGGCGCGATCGACGCGACGACGCCGCCGACCGTGGCCTCCTCGTTGAGGGCGGGCAGCACGACCGAGACGGTCCGGCCGTTCTTGGCGGCGGTCAGTTCTTCGACGGTCCAGTCCGGACGGTCCCAGCAGTGGGTCCGCGACCAGGTGACCGGTGTGCAGCCGCTCATGCCAATCCCCTGACCGTGCGTGCGGGCGGGCGGGTGCCCGCGATGGACGCGACCATGTCGAGCACACGGCGGGTGTCGGCGACTTCGTGGACTCGGAAGACGCGGGCGCCCGCGGCGGCTGCCAGGGCCGTCGCCGCCAGGGTACCGGCCACCCGCTCGTGCAGGTCCACGCCGAGGGTCTCGCCGATGAAGTCCTTATTGGACAGCGCCATCAGCACCGGCCAGCCGGTGCCGGTGAGCCGGTCCAGGTGCCGCAGCAGCGCCAGCCCGTGGTGGGTGTTCTTGCCGAAGTCGTGGGTGGGGTCGATCAGGATCCCGTCGCGGCGCACACCGGCGGCGACGGCTCGCTGCGCGGCGGCGGTCAGTTCGTCGGCCACCTCGGCGACGACGTCGTCGTAGGCCACGCGGTGCGGTCGGGTGCGGACGGTGGCGCCCCCGGTGTGCGAGCAGACCAGTCCGGCGCCGCGCTCGGCGGCGACCGCCACCAGTTCCGGGTCGGCGCCCGCCCAGGTGTCGTTGATGAGATCGGCGCCGGCGGCGCAGGCCGCGTCGGCCACCTCGGCCCGCCAGGTGTCGACGCTGATCAGCAGCGACGGGTGCCGGTCACGGATCCACGCGATCATCGGGACCACACGCTGCGCCTCGGTGGCGGCGTCGACCTCCTCACCGGGGCCGGCCTTCACTCCGCCGATGTCGACGATGTCGGCACCCTGCGCGACCACCTGGTCGATGCGGTCCTGCGCGTCCGCGTCGTCGAAGGTGGCGCCGGCGTCGTAGAACGAATCCGGTGTGCGGTTGACGATCGCCATCACCAGCGCGCGGTCGCCGGGGACCGGACGACCGCACAGCGTGGGCGGCCAGGGGTTCACGTCGATGCGTCCTAGCGCGGGGCCTTCGCGGACGAGACGTCGGCCGGGTAGCCGTCGTAGAACGGGACGTAGCCGTCCTTGGGGCCCTTGAGCACCCAGATCTCGTCGTCGCCGACCTCGGTGAATCCCTGGTTGCGCAGTTCGACCTTCTGGTTCTTGAAGGTGGAGGTGGCGGCGATGGTGCCGACCAGGCGGATGAACAGCGGCACCGCGTAGTCGGGCAGTTCGTCGTACAGGCGTGCGGCGACGGCCTTCGCGTCGAACGACGCCCCGTCGGCGAGGGTCACCGCGGCCATGCCGGCCCGGCCGTCCGATCCGGGGACCTCGACGCCGTAGACCACGGCCTGTTCGACGCCCTTCGCGGTGCCGAGTGCCGACTCGACCTCCGTGGTGGCGACGTTCTCGCCCTTCCAGCGGAAGGTGTCGCCGAGGCGGTCGACGAAGGCGATGTGCTTGAAGCCGAGTCCGCGGACCAGGTCACCGGAGTTGAAGTAGGCGTCGCCGTCCTTGAAGGCGTCGCGGATGACCTTCTTCTCGGTCTCCTCCGGATCGGTGTACCCGTCCAGCGGCACGCGTTCACTGATCTCGGCGATGAGCAGGCCGGGTTCGCCGTTCTTGACCGAGCGGAGACGGCCCTTCGCGTCGCGCTTGGGGGTGCCGTCCTCGTTGTATTCGACGATCTTGAACGGCAGCGGGCAGAAGCCGGCGGTCCGCTTGGCGCTGAACACGTTGATGAACGCCAGGTTGAGTTCGGAGGCGCCGTAGAACTCTACGACGCGGTCGATGCCGAAGCGCTGCGAGAACTCGTCCCAGATCTCCGGGCGCATGCCGTTGCCGACGATCAGACGGACGGCGTGCTGGCGGTCGGTCGGCTTCTCCGGCTGGGCCAGCAGGTACCGGCACAGTTCGCCGATGTAGCAGAACGCGGTGGCCCGGTTGGCGATGATCTCGTCCCAGAAGCGGGACGCCGAGAACTGCTTGGCGATGGCCACACAGGAGCCGCCGGCCAGCACCGATCCGAGGGACACCGACAGCGCGTTGTTGTGGTACAGCGGCAGCGGGATGTACATCGTGTCGCTGGGGTGCAGACGGACGCCGAGGCCGCCGATGCCCGAGTAGTTGGCGAGCCAGCGGTTGTGGCTCATCATGCTGGCCTTGGGGAGGCCGGTGGTGCCGGAGGTGAAGATGTAGAAGGCGGTGGTCGACGCCGGCAGCGTGGCGGTGACCGCCGGGTTGTGGTCCGGCTTGCCCTTGGCTTCGGCTTCCAGCTGATCGAAGTCGAGGACGTGCTCGGGGCGGACGTCCTTGCTCATCGTCTCCCAGGCCTCGGTGCACTCCGGGTCGCGGAGCAGCACCGTGGCGCCGAGCAGCTTCATGCTGTGGTCGATCACGTGGCCGTGCTGGTTGTAGTTCAGCATGCCGGCGACGGCGCCCACCTTGACGGCGGCGAGCACACACATCAGGTCGGTGGCGCTGTTCTTGGCGAGGATGCCGACGACGTCGCCGACACCCACCCCCTTCTCGGTGAGGACGGCGGCATACCGGTTGACGATCCGGTTGGCTTCGCCGTACGTGTAGGTGTCGCCGTCGAAGCGGATGAACGGGCGGTCAGGCTGCTTGCGCGCCAGATCCTGGAAGATCTTGCCGATCGTCTTCTTGGCGCTGGCCTTGTTGAAGACCAGGCCGGGCGCATGCTTGACCATTCCGGTCGCATCGGGCGCCATCTTGACGACGCCGCGGACCAGATCGGTGACGCCGACCTTGCTCGGTGCGATGGCCGTCGATGCGCTCTGCGCTTTCCCCATGTCCGTGCACACTCCTTTTGGTGTCTTTCCCGCCCAGGACTGTCGTTACCCTACGCCGGGCCGAACAGGGCGAGGGCGCTACCCACGTCGGGCACCACTTCCAGCGTGTCCAGGGCGCTCTGGGCGACGAAGCCGCGGGCCGCGGCATCGCGGAGCCACGTCAGCAACGGATCGTAGAAGCCGTCGTGATTGACCAAGGCGATCGGCTTGTCGTGGACGCCGAGGAAGGCGCCGGTCCACGTCTCGAAGAGTTCCTCGAGGGTGCCGATGCCGCCCGGAAGGGTGATGAAGCCGTCGGACATCTCGTCCATCAGCTTCTTCCGTTCCCGCATGGTGTCGGTGACGATCAGTTCGTCGGAGTCGGTGTCGGCGACCTCTTTGACCATGAGGTGTTCGGGGATGATGCCGATGGTGTAGCCGCCGGCCGCACGGGCCCCGCGCACCAGGGCACCCATCATGGAGACGTTGCCGCCGCCGGAGACGACGGTGTAGCCGGCCTGCGCCAGTTCCCGGCCGGTCTGGGCGGCCAGGTCGATGTAGGCGTCGTCGACCGGGCCGGACGCGCAGTACACGCAGATGGCACTCACGCGCGGACCGCCTTCACCGCCTCGACGGCCTCGTCGACGGTGTCGACGAGGGTCATCAGGTGCAGGTCGTCGGGGCCGATCTTGCCTTCGGCGAGCATCCGGTCGCGGATCCAGTCCAGGAGGCCACCCCAGTAGTCCTTGCCGATCAGGACGATCGGGAACTTGAGGATCTTGCCGGTCTGCACGAGGGTGACGGCCTCGAACAGTTCGTCCATGGTGCCCATGCCGCCGGGCAGGCAGACGAAGCCTTGCGCGTACTTCATGAACATCGTCTTGCGGACGAAGAAGTAGCGGAAGTTCATGCCGGTGGTGAGCCACGGATTCATGTGCTGTTCGAACGGCAGCTCGATGTTCAGGCCGATGGACGTGCCGCCGACTTCGAAGGCGCCGCGGTTGACGGCTTCCATCGCGCCCGGTCCGCCGCCGGTGATGACCGCGAAGCCGGCCTCGGCGAGCTTCCGGCCCAGCTGCACACCCGTCTCGTATTCGGCCGATCCCGGTTCGACGCGGGCCGAACCGAACACGGTGATGGCCTGCGGCGTCTCGCCGAGGGCGTCGAAGCCGGCGACGAACTCGGACTGGATGCGCAGCACCCGCCACGAGTCGCGGGTGGTGCGTTCGAGGGCCCGCATCTCGTCGGCCGGATCCACCCATTCGAGGAGCGACTGGTCGCTGGTGACGATCTTCTGGTCGGCCGGGACGCGGACCTGGGCGGGCCCCACGTACCGGAGCACGGTGTCGACCGGGATGTCGTCGTCGAGGGGTTCGGGTCCGTGAGAATCGGATGCGCCGTGAGCCATGCGCTCACGCTAGCAAGCTCTCCGCTCGGTGGGCTCGCCGAAGCGAGGGACGCCCTCCGCTCGTTGAGCCTGTCGAAGCGGGCTATCCCGCCAAGTACGCGCGGAGCAGATCGGTCACCTGGGTGATCTGTTCGACCGGGACCCGTTCGTCCTGGCGGTGCGCGAGGCTCGGGTCGCCGGGGCCGAGGTTGACCGCCGGGATGCCGAGTGAGGAGAAGCGGGCCACGTCGGTCCAGCCGTATTTGGCGCGGAACCGGCCGTCGGCGGCGTCGACGAGGGCGGCGGCGGCCGGGTGCGAGAGCCCCGGGAGTGCGCCGGGGGCCGAGTCGGTGATCTCGGCGGTCAGGGTGCCGTCGGCGAGGTCGTCGGCGAACACCTCCTGCACGTGGGCGAACGCCTGCTCCTCGGTGCGGTCGGGTGCGAATCGGAAGTTGACGTCCATGCTGGCGGCGTCGGGTACGACGTTGCCGGCCACTCCCCCCGTCACGGCGACGGCGGACAGTCCTTCGCGGTATTCGCAGCCGTCGATGTCGACGCGGCGCGGCTGGTAGGCCGCGAGTGTGGTCATGGCGTGGCCGAGTTTGTGGATCGCGTTGTCGCCCATCCAGGCGCGCGCGGTGTGGGCGCGATTGCCGGTGGCGGTGAGCCGGACCCGCATGGTGCCCTGGCAGCCGGCTTCGATGAGGCCGCCGGTCGGTTCGCCGAGGATCGCGACGTCGCCGGCCAGCCACTGCGGCCGTTCGCGTTCGATGAATCCGAGACCGTTGTGTTCGGCGGCGATCTCCTCGCAGTCGTAGGCGATCAGGGTGAGATCGTGGGCGGGGTCGTCGAGGGTGGCGACCAGGTGCAGGAACACGGCGAGACCGGACTTCATGTCGACGGTGCCGCACCCGTGCAGAACGTCGCCTTCGTCGTCGGTGACGGTGCGCCGCGACGGCAGATTGTCGTTGATCGGGACGGTGTCGAGGTGTCCGGCGAGGATGACGCGGCTCGCCTTGCCGTGATCGGTGCGGGCCACGATCCGGTTGCCGAAACGTTCCACCTCGAGTCCGGTCTGTGTCCGCAGCGCCGTCTCGACGGCGTCGGCGATCGTCGCCTCGTCGTGGCTGACGCTCTCGATGTCGACGAGCGCAGCGGTCAGCTCGATGGGATCGGCTTGCAGGTTCAACTCGGGAACGCTCACCCTCACCACTCTAGGGGGCGCCGGTTAGACTCTCCGCGTGACTACTCAAGGTGCTGTTGCCATCGGAATCGCCACGC
This sequence comes from Gordonia sp. (in: high G+C Gram-positive bacteria), assembly GCF_047600565.1. Lineage (GTDB taxonomy): Bacteria > Actinomycetota > Actinomycetes > Mycobacteriales > Mycobacteriaceae > Gordonia. The sequence goes on along the minus strand of NZ_JASGKN010000001.1, from coordinate 174,068 downwards.
TGACCGACGACGACGTCGTCCTGGACACCTGGTATCCCTCGCCCGAACTGACCTCCGACGCCGGCAATGCCGGGACCACGGTCCTCAGTGACGTCGACACCCCGAAGGAGCTTCTCGACGCGGTGGGCGTGGACGGTGCCCGCAAGGTCAAGACGGTGGCCGTCAAGACGGTGATCGCCGACCTGCAGGCCGATCCGATCGACGCGCACGACGTCTACCTGCGTCTGCATCTGCTGTCGCACCGTCTGGTGCAGCCGCACGGCCAGAACCTGAACGGCATCTTCGGCCTGCTGACCAACGTGGTGTGGACCAACTTCGGCCCGTGCGCCGTCGACGACTTCGAGGCCACCCGCGGCCGTCTGCGCACCCGCGGTCACGTCACCGTCTACTCGGTGGACAAGTTCCCGCGCATGGTCGACTACGTGGTGCCCAGCGGTATCCGTATCGGTGACGCCGACCGGGTCCGCTTGGGTGCGCACCTCGCGTCCGGCACCACCGTCATGCATGAGGGCTTCGTGAACTTCAACGCCGGCACGCTCGGCAACTCGATGGTCGAGGGCCGTATCTCGGCGGGTGTGGTGGTCGGTGACGGCTCCGACATCGGCGGCGGCGCCTCCACGATGGGCACCCTGTCGGGCGGCGGCAAGGAGATCATCTCCATCGGCAAGCGCACCCTGCTGGGCGCCAACTCCGGCTGCGGCATTCCGCTCGGCGACGACTGCATCATCGAGGCCGGCCTCTACGTGACCGCCGGCACCAAGGTGACCGGCCCGGACGGCAAGGTCGTCAAGGCCCGCGATCTGGCGGGCCAGAGCAACCTGCTGTTCCGCCGCAACTCGGAGACCGGCGCCGTCGAGGTCCGCGCCACCAAGGGCGACGGCATCGAGCTCAACGAGGCGCTGCACGCCAACGACTGAGCGAGTCGGCCCGATCCGGCCCGCCAGGGTCAGGACAGGCGCGAAACGGCCTCGTCGACGCGTTCGTCGGTGGCGGTGAACGCCATGCGGATGTGGTTTTCGCCGCGGGGGCCGTAGAAGTCGCCGGGGGCCACCAGAATGCCGCGCTCGGACAGCCAGTCGAGGGTGGTGCGGGAGTCCCCTTCGGCGAGCTCAGGGACCGAGGTGGCCGTGGCCCACAGGTACAGGCCCGCCTCGGAGTCGTCGATGGTGAAGCCGGCGCCCGTGAGCGCGTCCTTCAGCTTGTCTCGGCGGGCACGGTAGCGCTCGCGCTGGGCGTCGACGTGGACGTCGTCGTTGAGGGCGGCGATCATCGCGCCCTGCACCGGGAACGGCACGATCATGCCGGCGTGTTTGCGGACGGCGAGGAGTTCGGCGATCAAATCTTTGTCGCCGGCCAGGAATCCGGCCCGGTACGAGGCGAGGTTGGACACCTTGGACAGCGAATGCACCGCGATCAGGCCGGTGTGGTCGCCGTCGCAGACCGCCGGATCGAGGATCGACAACGCCGGCTGATCCCACGCCAGCCCCAGATAGCACTCGTCGGACACGACCACGACGCCGCGCTCGCGCGCCCACGTCACGACCTTCCGCAGGTGGTCGCGACCCAGTACCTTGCCGGTCGGGTTGGACGGCGAGTTGAGGAACAGCAGTGCCGGCGACTCGGGGCCGAGCGCCACGGTGGAATCGGCGCGGCGCACGGCGGCGCCGGCGAGGAGTGCCCCCACCTCGTAGGTCGGGTAGGCGACCTCGGGGATGACGACCAGGTCGCCGGGCTGCACACCGAGCTGTGAGGGCAGGCCGGCGATGGCCTCCTTGGTGCCGATCACCGGCAGGATCGACGACTCGTCGAGCCCGTCGATGCCGAACCGCCGGGACAGGGCGCCGACGGCGGCCTCACGCAGTTCCGGGGTGCCGACGGTGGCCGGATAGCCGGGGAACTCCGAGGCGTCGTAGAGGGCCTGGCGGATGATCAGGTCGACCGGGTCGACCGGGGTGCCGACCGACAGGTCGACGATGCCGTCCGGGTGGGCGGTGGCACGCGCCTTCGCCTCCCCGATGGTGTCCCACGGGAAGTCGGGCAGGCCTGCGGAAACCGGCGTGAGGCGTGAGGTCATGCCTCTGATTCTGCCTTGCTACTCGCCCTCGCCCATCGGCGGGAGGTTCTTCACGAACGGCGGGTCGTAGTCGGTCTTGCCGACCTTGCTGGCGCCGCCGGGCGAGCCGAGGTCGTCGAAGAAGTCGACGTTCGCGCTGACGTAGGGCTCCCACTCGTCGGGGACGTCGTCCTCGTAGAAGATCGCTTCGACCGGGCACACCGGTTCGCAGGCACCGCAGTCGACGCACTCGTCGGGCTGGATGTACAGGCTTCGCCCGCCCTCGTAGATGCAGTCGACGGGGCACTCTTCGACGCACGCCTTGTCCATCACGTCCACACAGGGCTCAGCGATGATGTAGGTCACGACATCTTCTCCTTCTGCACAGTCAGGCGCCCGGCACGAGGGCTGATCGCGCCGGTCGGACTCTGACAGACGCCTACAGCCTACTTGCCGGTATCGACGGACACCGAACCCGGGATACCGCTGCCCGAATGCGAGACCGGCGTGACCGGCGCAGAGTTTTGCTCATCCTGAGGGAAATGGAATCGGCTGTCGGCGCGGTTGCGCACATTAATACCCCTGGGGGTATAGTCCGTGTCGTCGGACAGCAGCGGGGAATCCGGCCCCGTACAGGCGGTGAAGGGAAGCACGAATGAGGATCGTCGTGGTCGGCGGAGTCGCCGGCGGCATGAGTGCGGCGGCACGCGCACGCCGCCTGGACGAGAAGGCCGAGATCATCGTCTTCGAACGCGGAGACCACCCCTCGTTCGCCAACTGCGGCCTCCCGTACTACGTGAGCGGCGAGATCGCCGACCAGGCCGATCTCCTCGTCCAGACACCGGAGTCGCTGCACGACGCCCTCGACCTGGATGTCCGCGTCCGGCACGAGGTGATCGGCGTCGACCCGGCCGCCAGGACGGTCCGGGTCCGCAGTGAGACCGGTGTCCAGACCGTCTCCTACGACGCCCTGATCCTCTCGCCCGGCGCCACGGCGATCCGTCCTCCCCTGCCCGGCCTGGACTCCCCGCGCGTGCAGACGCTGCGCACGGTCGGTGACGCCGTCCGGCTGAAAGACACGGTGACCGGCGGCGCCGGCCGCGCCGTCGTCCTCGGTGCCGGATTCATCGGGTTGGAGGCGGCCGAGGGGCTGCGCATGCAGGGGCTGACCGTCGACGTCGTCGAGCTGGCCTCGCACGTGCTGCCGCCGTTGGAGAACGAGATGGCCTCGCTGGTCCGGGACGAGCTGACGCGCCTGGGCATCACCGTGCACGACGGGGTCGCGGCCACCGCGATCGAGCAGACCGCCGACACCGATGTCGTCGTTCTGGCCGACGGGACCCCGATCGAGGCCGACGTGATCGTGCTGTCGGTCGGGGTCACCCCCGACACGGGGGTCTTCGCCGACGCCGGTGTGGCCACGGAACGCGGCGCGATCATCGTCGACGAGCACGGCCGCACGAATCTGGACGGCATCTGGGCGGTCGGCGACGCGACCGCCGCAGTCGACGCCGTGACCGGTCTCCGGCGCCCCGTCCCACTGGCCGGTCCCGCCAACCGGGCAGGCCGGCTGGTGGCCGATCACATCCTGCGCCCGGAGACCGCTCGGCCGATCCCGCACCCGGTGGGGACGGCGATCGTGCGCGTCGGCGAACTGACGGCCGCCCTGACCGGCGCCAACCGGAAGGCCCTGGAAGATGCCGGTATCGACTACCGGACGCTGCACCTGCACCCGGGCAGTCACGCCGGCTACTTTCCCGGCGCCGAGCAGATCCATCTGCTGATCCATCTGCGCCGGGCCGACGGCCTGATCCTGGGTGCGCAGGCCGTGGGCGCCGACGGTGTCGACAAGCGGATCGACGTCCTCGCCACGGCGATCCGGAACCGGATGCGCGGTCCCGATCTGATCGACCTGGACCTGGCGTATGCGCCTCCGTTCGGCTCAGCGAAGGACCCGGTGAATCTGGCCGGGATGATCGCCGAGAACGTCCTCGACGGGTCGTTGACGCTCTGGTACGCCGACCAGCTCGACGAGCCCGGCTACTTCATCCTGGACGTCCGGAGCCGGGCCGAGTACGACCGCGATCATCTCGACGGCGCCTACCCGGTGCCGCACACCGAGGTCCGGGGTCGCCTCGACGAGATCCGTGAGGCGGCGGCCGGCCGGCCGATCCGCGTGCACTGCGCCAGCGGTATGCGCAGCTACCTGGCGACACGGATCCTGACCGGTGAGGGCTTCGACGCGTCGAACCTGTCCGGGGGCCTGATGACGCTGCGCGCGGCCCGCGCCGGATAGAGCGGCCCCGGCAGGCCGGTGCGTCACAGGACGGTCAGCGATTCGCGGGCCGCGGCGACCGGGGACTCGACGCGGCCGTACTCGGTGGTCCGCTGGCGGGCGGTACGGCCGATGCCGGCGGCGATCTCGTGAAGTTCCCCGACGGTCTTCTCCGAGCCGTGCTGCGAACCGGCCATCCGGGAGATGGTCTCCTCCATCAGGGTGCCACCCAGGTCGTTGGCACCGCCGCGCAGCATGGCCCGGGTGCCCTCGGTGCCGAGCTTGACCCAGCTGGTCTGAATGTTGTCGATCCGGCCGTGCAGCATGAGTCGCGCCAGCGCGTGCACGGCCCGGTTGTCGCGGTTGGTCGGGCCGGGCCGGGAGGCGCCGGCCAGGTACAGCGGCGACGACTGGTGCACGAACGGCAGCGGCACGAACTCGGTGAAGCCGCCGGTGCGGTCCTGAATGTCTTTGAGGACGTTGAGGTGGCCGACCCAGTGGCGCGGCGCGTCCACGTGGCCGTACATCATCGTCGACGACGACCGCAGCCCCACCTCATGCGCGGCGGTGATGACCTCGATCCACGACGCGGTCGGCAGCTTGCCCTTGGTGAGCACCCACCGGACTTCGTCGTCCAGGATTTCGGCGGCGGTGCCGGGAATGGTGTCCAGGCCGGCGTCGCGGAGCCCGGTCAGCCAGTCGCGGATGGACTCGCCGCCCCGCGAGGCCCCGTTGACGATCTCCATCGGGCTGAACGCGTGCACGTGCATGGACGGCACCCGCTCCTTGACCGCACGCACGATGTCGGCGTAGCCGGTCACCGGCAGTTCGGGGTCGATGCCGCCCTGCATGCACACCTCGGTGGCGCCGGCGACGTGCGCCTGCCAGGCGCGGTCGGCGACCTCGTCGGTGGACAGCGTGAACGCATCCTCGTCGCCCTTGCGCTGAGCGAAGGCACAGAACCGGCAGCCGGTGTAGCAGATGTTGGTGAAGTTGATGTTCCGGTTCACCACGTAGGTGACGTCGTCGCCGACCACGTCGGCGCGGATCGCATCGGCCAGCGCGGACAAGGCGTCGAGGCCTTCGCCGTCGGCGGTCGCCAGGGTCAGGTATTCGTCGTCGGACAGACCGGCCGGATCGTTCTCGGCGCGGGCCAGCGCGGCGCGGACGTCGGAGTCCAGGCGCCGCGGACGCCCGTCGCCGGTGTTCGCGGACTCGTTCAGTGCCAGGACCTGTTCGCGGATGGTGTCCCAGTCACCGAAGGCGCTGCCGAGATCGCTGCGGGCCTCGGTGATGCGGCCTTCCGAGTCGATCTGGGTGTTCAGCTCGATGCGGCCCGACGACGACCACTCCTCGTCGGGTTCCTGCCACGGCAGGCCGACGGGCTTCACATCGCGGGCCAGACCCGTCTGCGGATCGGCGAGGGCGGCGACGTGCGCGCTGATCCGCGGATCGATCCAGGGCTGACCGCCGAGCACGTAGCGCGGCTGCGCCGCGATCCGCTCGGTGAGGGTGTACCCGGTGGACGCGGTGATCTCGGCGAGGGTGTCCAGGTTGGGCCACGGCCGTTCCGGGTTGACGTGATCGGGGGTGAGCGGGGAGACGCCGCCCCAGTCGTCGATGCCGGCGGCGATCAGGGCGCGGCACTCCTCGGCCGAGACCAGGTTCGGCGGCGCCTGGATGCGCATGCCCGGGCCGAGGAGCAGGCGGGACACGGCCACCGACGCCAGGAACTCGCTCATCTCGGCGTCCGGGGCCTTCCCCATCGCGGTGTCCGGCTTGGCGCGGAAGTTCTGGACGATCACTTCCTGGATGTGCCCGAACGCCTTGTGGGTCTTGCGGATCTCGAGGATCGATTCGGCGCGCTCGAGCCGGTTCTCCCCGATACCGACCAGGATTCCGGTGGTGAACGGCACCGAGAGACGCCCGGCGTCCACCAGCACACGTGTACGGACCTCGGGGTCCTTGTCGGGGCTGCCGTAGTGGCACTCCCCCTTGTCGGTGAACAGACGGCGGGCGGTGGTCTCGAGCATCATGCCCATCGACGGGGCGACGGGCTTGAGCCGGTTGATCTCCTCCCAGCTCATCACGCCGGGGTTCAGGTGCGGCAGCAGCCCGGTCTCCTCGAGCACGCGGATCGCGGCGGCGCGCACGTAGTCGAGGGTGGAGTCGTAGCCGCGTTCGTCCAGCCACTGCTCGGCCTGCGGCCACCGGTCCTCGGGGCGGTCGCCGAGGGTGAACAGCGCCTCCTTGCAGCCCAGTTCGGCCCCGCGGCGCGCGATCTCGAGGATCTCGTCCATCTCCAGGTACGCCCCCTGGCCGTCGCGGGCGAGTTTGCCGGGCACGGTGACGAAGGTGCAGTAGTGGCAGCGGTCCCGGCACAGCCGGGTGAGCGGGATGAACACCTTGCGCGAATAGGTGATCCGACGGGGACGACCGTCGGCGTCCAGGCCGGCGTCGCGGACCCGCGCCGCCGCCGCGCACAGTCGATCCAGATCCTCGCCGCGGGCGGCCATCAGGACGGCGGCTTCGTCGGCGTTGAGGGCGACGCCGTCGTCGGCCCGCCGGAGCGCACGCCGCAAGGCCGCGGGTGTCGGCTGGGGCTCGGCGGTCACGACGTCCACTGTAGCCCCGAGCCCGGCGGCGGGTCGGGACGGCGAGGCGAGGTCAGCCGAGGCGTGCGGCGAGCGCCCGATAGGCGTCCGACGCCGGCAGCGCCAGACCGAGCAGGAGCAGCAGCAACAGTTGCCAGCTGTAGATCAGCGGCTCCGATCCGGTCACCGGCAGCATCTCGAACACCACCGGGATCACCCAGGCAGCCAGAGGCGCGAACCGCCATCCCGAGGACGTGTACGACGACGCCAGACGGAGGAGCAGCACGTTCACCAGGCCGGCGATCACCGCGGTGATCGGGAACGGCACGTGACCGAGGTACAGCATGACGAACGACGCGGTGAGGATCCCGGTGAGCAGACCGGCGACGGTCAGCAGCACCACCATGCCGTGACGTTCGGCGGCGGAGTTCGCGACGGCGTCGTCGGTGTCGGTCGTGGTGCTCATGGCAGTCCCTCGAACAAGTCGTTCTCGACGACGCCCGGCTCGGCCCCGTCGTCGACGCGGATGAAGTGTTCACGGCCGAAGATCGGCTGCAGGATGTCGTTGCTCAGGGCGAACTCCCGGCCGGACGGGGCGACGGTCACCTGGGTGGCGTGAGCGGCCAGCGCCGCCACCTTGGCCGGGTACACGCGGGAGACGTCGACCTCGGCGGTGACCTGACCGTCCGGATAGCTGGGCAGTTCGTCGGGGCCGGGCAGGTGCCAGCCGGGCGGCACGACGGTGACGCCGGCCAGGCCGGTCTCCAGTTCGGAGCGCTGGGTGACCGCCTCGTACAGCTTGAACGTCGATCCGAGTCGCTTCTGTGCGAGCGGAACGGCGGCGTGCGTGACGTCGTGCACCCGGATGTGGTCGGGGTGCCCGTAGGTGCCGTGCGCGTCGTAGGTGACGACCACCTGCGGCGCGAACTCGACCATCTCGTCGGCGAGCGTGCGGGCCAGGTCGTCCAGGCTCTCCTGCTGCAGGGCGCGCGGGTTCTCGGCCGAGGGTGTGCCGGCCATTCCGGAGTCGCGGAAGCGGCCCGCGCCGCCGAGGAAACGGGGGGCGAGGGGGTCGCGGCCGGGGGGTGTCAGGGCGGCCAGGGCCGCGGTCAGTTCGCCGATCCGGTAGCCGCCGAGCTGGTCGGCTTCACCGGCGACCAGGTGCGCCCAGCGGTCGCCGATCACCTCGCCCTCCTCGCCGAGGGTGAAAGTCAGGACCCGCACGTCCACTCCCTCAGCGAGGTAGTGGGCGATGGTGCCGCCGGTCTGGATGCTCTCGTCGTCCGGGTGCGCGTGCAGCAGCAGGAGCCGGCGACCGGTCACGGCAGGCTCCAGCGCGCCGCGTCCCCGAAGATGCCGACCTGCACCGGTCCGTCCAGGGGCACCCCCTCCACGCCGTCGGTGACCGCCAGGAACACGCTGTCCTGATAGATCGGCAGGTAGACGGCCTGCGCGGCGAGGGGTTCCTCCGCGGAGGCGAGGATGCCGTTCGGGTCGTCTGATCCCATCGCCTGCTCGGCGAGCGAGATCAGCTGCGGATCGCACAGACCCGACACGTTGCCGATGTAGCTGTCGTCCGGGGACGTCGCCGGCTCGTCGGTGGTGGACGCGGACGGCGCGGGCGTCTTACCGGCGCTCGCGGTGGGCGTGGGAAGCACGCTCTGGTCGACGTTCGGATCCTTCTCCGGCTCCACCGTGTGTGCTCCGGCCTCGGTGCCGGCGGGCGGCGCCTGACAGCCGACCTGTGAGGCCAGCGCGGTCGCCGGGTCGACCGCCGCCGACGTCCAGCCGACCACCAGGTCGATCTCGGCGGCCGTCAACGCGTGACCGTACAGCTCGGTGTTGGTCATGCCGCGCACCACGGCGCGCACGCCCTGGCCGCGCAGTTGGTCGGCGATGCTCTCGGCCGCCGACATGGCGCGCTGGTCGGAGTTGGTCGCGCCGATCCGTACGATCAGCGGCTTGCCGTCCTTGAGGACCGGGGCGACGCCGTACGGCAGGTCCGGGACGTCGGACACGTCGCCCGGGGAGACCGGCGCAGCACTGCTCGACGGTGCCGTCGACGACGCCGTCGGGGCGGTGGTCGACGCCGACGCGCCGGCCGGACCGGGTGACTGGGCCACCGGCCGGACCCGCGGTTCGCCGCGCGTGTAGCCGGCCTCGGTCAGCCACGACTCCACCTGATCGGCGTCCGGGCGGGGACGGCCGACGTCGTAGTACGACGGGTCGGAGGGGCGGAAGACCGTGTTGGCGTACGGGGTGACGATGTCGTCGCCGGCAGCGGCGGCGGTGATCACGTAGCCGTTCAGCATGCCGAGCACCGCCTTGCGGGTCGGCAGCGAACTCATGGCCGTCGTCCGGCTGTTCAGGTTGACCGCCAGCGACCGCACACCCGGTGCCCGGTTGGTGTGGACGCCCGGGATGGCGCTGACCTCGGCCGCCGACGACGGTCCGGCGGTCAGCGCGGCCACCTCGGTGTCGCCGTTGCGGACCGTCTGCGCCATCTGCGGCGGGGTGCCGGCGCGACGCAGCACCACCTGATCGAGTTTGGGCGGTTCCCGCCAGTAGCGGTCGTTGCGGATCAGCCGCACCTCGTCGCGGGAGCGGTCGATCGAGTAGATGGAGAACGGGCCGGCGGTCACCGGCTTGCCGCGGTCCATGCCCGTCTGGAAACCGGTCGGATCGGACCGCAGCTTGTGGCTCGGCAGCAGATCGGTGAACAGTTCCCGCCACGCCGGGTACTCGCTGTCGAAGGTGACGGTCACCTCTTTGCCGCCGCCGGTGGTCTGCACGTTCTTGATGACGCGATAGCCGGCCGCACCGATGGTGTTGGGCTGACGGGCCATCTGCTGCCACATGTAGGAGAAGTCGTCACCGGTCACCGGCAGCCCGTCGGACCACTGCGCCTCGTTGACGAGCTTGTAGGTGACGGTGAACGGCGCCGCCGAAGTCACCTCGGCCGACTTCAGCAGGGCGTCGTTCTGCTGCCACTGCAGGCCGTCCGGCGTCTGCACCGGGTTGAAGGCGCTGGGCAGCGTCATCGCCGCGATCGCCGAGGTGACGGTGCTCTGGTCGGCGCCCAGGTGCGGGTTGAAGCCCGCGCCGATCGAGTCGGTCGCGATGTAGACGGTCCGCTCGTCGGGGTACTCGTTGGGCGTGGTGGTCGGCAGGGTCTCCCGCACCGGCGGCGGCGGATCCGCCATGCACGCGGTGGCCGACAGTGCGACGAGGAGGGCGGTGGCGGCCGCAGCCGCGGTCCGGGTCCGCGCCGTCCTCATCAACACTCCTGTCGTCAGATCCTCGCCTCGATGTCGTGCGCCGCTCAGGCGTTGGCGTCGCGCGCCTTGGCCCGCGAACGCTCCCGCGCGCGGGTGGAGGCATCGAGATTCACCTTACGCACGCGGCACACCTCGGGAGTCACCTCGACGCACTCGTCGGCGGCACAGAACTCCATCGCGCCTTCCAGATCGAGCTCCATCGGCTTGGCGAGCGTCTCCATGACGTCGGCCGACGACTGACGCATGTTGGTGAGCTTCTTCTCACGGGTGACGTTGATGTCGAGGTCCTCGGCGCGCGGGTTGATACCCACCACGTGACCCTCGTAGGTGTCGTCGCCCGGATTGACGAAGAACGTGCCGCGGTCGGCCAGCTGGATCATCGCGAACGGGGTCACGGTGCCCTGGCGGTCGGAGACCAGCGAACCGGTGTGGCGGGCGCGGATCTCGCCGGCCCACGGCGCGTATTCGGCGAACACGGCGTTGGCGATGCCGGTGCCGCGGGTCTCGGTCATGAAGTCGGTGCGGAAACCGATCAGGCCACGCGAGGGGACGGTGAACTCCATGCGCACCCAGCCGGTGCCGTGGTTGTTCATCTGGTCCATCTTTCCCTTGCGGGCGGCCAGCAGCTGGGTGACGGCGCCCAGGTACTCCTCCGGCACGTCGATGGTCAGGTGCTCGAACGGCTCGTGCACTTTGCCGTCGACCTTGCGGGTGACGACCTGCGGCTTGCCGACGGTCAGCTCGAAGCCTTCGCGGCGCATCTGCTCGACCAGGATGGCCAGCGCCAGCTCGCCTCGACCCTGGACCTCCCAGGCGTCCGGGCGGCCGATGTCCTGCACGCGCAGCGACACGTTGCCGATCAGCTCGGACTCGAGACGGTCCTTGACCATGCGGGCGGTCAGCTTGTGGCCCTTGACCTTGCCGGCGAGCGGCGCAGTGTTGGTGCCGATGGTGACGGCGATGGCCGGCTCGTCGACGGTGATGCGCGACAGCGGCACCGGGTTCTCGGCGTCGGCGAGGGTGTCGCCGATCATGATCTCCGGCATGCCGGCCACGGCGACGATGTCGCCGGCGTAGGCGGCCTCGTCGGACGGCTGACGCTCGACGCCGACGGTGGTCAGCAGCTCGGTGATCTTCGACTTCTCGATGACGGGTTCGCCGTCGACCTCACGGCACCACGACACGGTCTGCCCCTTCTTCAGGGTGCCGTTGTGGATGCGGACCAGGCCGAGACGGCCGAGGAACGGCGAGGCGTCGAGGTTGGTGACGTGCGCCTGCAGCGGGGCGTCGGCGTCGCCCTTGGGGGCGGGGATGTTGTTGATCAGGACGTCGAACAGCGGGTCCAGGTTGTCGCCCGGGGGCACCTCGCCGTCGGCCGGCTGTTCGGTGCTGGCGATGCCGGCGCGGCCGGAGGCGAACAGGACCGGCAGTTCCAGGGCCAGCTCGGCGGCTTCGGCGGCCTCGTCGTCGAGGTCGGACGCCAGGTCGAGGAGCAGGTCCTGCGACTCGGTGACGATCTCTTCGATGCGGGCGTCGGGGCGGTCGGTCTTGTTGACGACCAGGATCACCGGCAGGGATGCGGCCAGCGCCTTGCGCAGCACGAAGCGGGTCTGCGGCAGCGGGCCCTCGGAGGCGTCGACGAGGAGCACCACGCCGTCGACCATGGACAGGCCGCGCTCGACCTCACCGCCGAAGTCGGCGTGACCGGGGGTGTCGATGACGTTGATGATGTATTCGGTGCCGTCGGGCTGACGACGGTGAACGGCGGTGTTCTTGGCGAGAATGGTGATGCCCTTCTCGCGTTCAAGGTCGCCGGAGTCCATGACGCGGTCGACCAGTTCGGCGCGCTCTTCGAAGACGCCGGACTGGCGCAGCATCGCGTCGACCAGGGTGGTCTTGCCGTGGTCGACGTGCGCCACGATCGCGACGTTGCGGAAATTGTTGACAGCGCTCACTAAAGGTCTCTCTCGATCAGCTTCTCGACGGCCCCAGACGGCGGGGCCGGATTGAACCCTGTAAATGTACCGGGAAGGGCCCGCTCGACGCGATTCTGCGCCCGCGGGGCCCGGGTAAGGCCCTGCTAACCTGGACTCATGGGTAAGAAGGTCAAGCCGGAGAAGGTGGCGCACCTCAAGCCCAAGAAGAAGTGCTGCCGCAAGGACACGCGCTGCGTCCGCTGTCCGGTGGTGATCAAGCGGATGAGCAAGCTCGACCTGGAGAGCATGAACAAGAAGCAGGCGAAGAAGGCCCTGAAGCGGGCCCGCGCCGCCTGACTCGTCCTCCATCGCCAGGAGAGCCGCCGCCGAGGGCACTATGCCCTCGGACTCGCGTCAGGTGACAGCGACGGACGCGGTCAGGCGCCAGCCCTCTGACTCACGCGTATACGTCGATGTACGCCTGACCGGCCAGTACGACGATCGCTTCCATCAGCGCGTCGGTCTCCTCTCGGACGGTCGCGTTCGGCTGCCTGACGAGCGGTCGACCGATCACGACGTCCACGCGTCCCGGTCGGAAACGTCGGGTGCCCGGGGGATTCAGGGCTGCGGTACCCCGAATCCCGACCGGAACGATGGGCGCACCCGTCTCCCTAGCCACCCGCACGGCACCGGTGCGGGCGCGGCGCGCGATTCCGTCTCGTGAGCGAGTGCCTTCAGGGTGGATCGCCCACGCGCCTCCGTCCGACAGGACTCGGGCGGCGGTGTTCAGTGCGCCCTGCGCGGCATCGGCACCGGTCCGGTCGATCGGTATCTGGCCGGCAACCCGGAAGAACCACCGCTGAACGGCGCCCATAAGTCCGGCGCGCTCGAAGTACTCGCGCTTGGCGACGAAGGTCAGGCGTCGAGGAATGACGAGGCACAGGATGAGCGAATCGACCACCGCGAGGTGATTGGCCGCGATCACGCAGGGGCCGACGTCGGGAATGTGTTCGAGACCGACCACCCGGGGCCGCGTTGCTAGCCGGAGAGCCGGACCGATCAGCACATATTTGAACAGTCGATACCACATTCGAATACTCACTTCCGAAGACGAGTAGACAGTGTCTACTCGCACGATGGTAGACACTGTCACCGTGAGCGAGTTCCATGACCCCGAGCCCGACACCCGAGAGCGCCTGATCCAGGCAGGCGTCGACCTCGTTGACGAGGACGGAGTCGACGCCCTGGCACTGCGATCGATTGCGCGGCGGGCCGGCGTCTCGCACGGAGCCCCCCGGCGTTACTTCCCCACGCACCGCGCACTCCTTGCGGCAGTCGCCTCGACCGGACTAGCTGAACTGGCTGCGCTCATCGACGCAGCCCTGTCGGACGAGGTCCGGTCGCCGCATGACCGCCTGGTGCGAGCCAGCAGCGCCTACGTCGAGTTCGCCGCCCAGCGACGGGGGATGTTCGAGCTGATGTTCCGCCACGACCTTCTCGAGGGCGCAGGAGCGAATCTCCGTGCAACGTCGCTGCCGCTGTTCGCCGAACTCACGCACGCCGTCGCCGCGACGGGTGCCAGTCACACGCCGGACGCCGGACGCGACCGGTCGTTGAGGTTGCTGGCCGGAGTACACGGACTGGCGGTGCTGCACGCGAACCGTTCGCTCGAAGTCCTCGGCGCCGGTGCACCGGCGGTCGGTGACCTCGTCGCCGACATCGTCGCCGGTGCGTTGAGCTAAGCCACCGACTCAGTCGTTCAGGACGGCGATCAGCTCCGGAACCCAGGCCTCGTCGGCCGGGACCAGTTCGCCGCGATCACGCATGGCCGCCAGTCCGTCGGCGCCCACCCAGCACAGTCCGGAGTGTTCCGTCGCCCGGGGTGAACCGTCGACGATGTGGGCGCGCAGCGCGATCATGGTGAGGTCGGGCCCCAGCCGCACCTGTTCGGTCAGGCGCTCCCCGACGTCGACCGTCACGCCGAGCTCCTCGGACAGTTCGCGGATCAGGGCGTCGTGCAGGGTCTCGCCGTCCTCGGCCTTGCCGCCGGGAAGCTCCCAGCGTCCGGCCACCTCCGGCGGATAGGACCGCTGGGCCAGCAGCAGGCGACCGTCGTCGACGACAGCGCCGGCCACCACGAAGCGCATCAGCCGATCACCGCGACGTGGTCGGGATCCAGGCGCAGTCCGACCCGGTCGCCGGGGCGGACGCCGGCCATCACGGTGAGGTCGTCGCCCACCGCGTCCACCTCGCCGGCGGCGGTGTCCACCTTGAGCCGGACGGCGCCGGGCAGGGTCACGAGGTGGGTGACGGTACCGGTGACCCCGGTCTGCTGAGGATCGACGACCAGCGATTCGGCGCGGAGCCCGATCCGGTGCGGGCCGTCCGCGGGCACGGGATCACCCAGGTCGGCGGTCGGCACGTCGCCGAGCGGAGTGGTCAGCGTCCCGCCGCCGACGGTGCCGTCGAGGATGGTCGTGGAGCCCAGGAAGTCGGCGATCTGCTCGTCGGCGGGCCGGCGCCACAGCCGGCCGGCGGGCGCGGTCTGCACGATGTCCCCCGCGGACATCACCGAGATCTCGTCGGCCAGCAGGGCGGCCTCGGCGTGGTCGTGGGTGACGACGACGGTGGGCGTCGCGGTGGCGCGCACGATGTCGCCGATCGCGAAGGCCAGTTCCTCCCGGAGCCGGGCGTCGAGGGCGGCGAGCGGCTCGTCGAGCAGCAGCAGGCGCGGTTCGGGAGCCAGGGCGCGCGCCAGGGCCACGCGCTGGGCCTGGCCGCCGGACAGCTGGGTGACCGGGCGGTCGCCGATGGCCGGCAGTTGCACCAGCTCGAGCATCTCGTCGACGCGGGCCGCGATGTCGGCGGCCGACCAGCCGCGCAGCTTCAAGCCGTAGCCGATGTTGCCGGCCACGGTGCGCCCCGCGAACAGCTGGCCGTCCTGGAAGACCAGGCCGAAGTCGCGGCGGTGGGCGGGCACGCCGGCGAGGTCCTGTCCGGCCCACGAGACGACACCGGACCCGATCGGTTCCAGGCCGGCGATGGCACGCAGCAGCGTCGACTTACCGCAGCCCGACGGACCGAGCAGCGCGGTCACCAGATTGGTTCCGCCGCCGACCGTCCAGTCCAGGCCGTCGATGACCGTTCGGTCGCCGTAGGCCACGTGCACGTCGTGCACGTCGAGCACCGCCATCACCGCCTCCCTTCGTTGATCAGTCCACCAGGTGGCGACGCCACTTCGATCAGCGCCACCACGACGGCGCTCACCGCCACCAGGATGACGGACGCGGCCATCGCCGCGGCGAAGTTGTCGGCACCGGGCCGGCTCATCAGTGAGCCGATCATCACCGGCAGCGTGGTGGTGTTGGGTCGCGCGAGGAACGTGGTGGCACCGAACTCGCCGATCGCCATGATGAACGCGAATCCTGCGGCCGCACCGACCGATCGCCGGATCATCGGCAGGTCGACGGTCGCGAACACGCGGAGAGGCCCGGCGCCGAGTACGGCGGCGGCCTCCCGGCGCGCGGCGGGGACCTGGGCGAGGGCCGGCGCCACCATGCCGATCACCACCGGGATCGCGATGAGCGCCTGGACCGCGGGGATCAGCAGCGACGACTGCCCGAACCACCGCGGCAGGTAGGTGCTCAGCACCACGTAACCGAAGCCGAGGGTCACTGCACTGATGCCGAGCGGCAGGACGGCGAGCGCACCGGAGAGCCGGGCGATCACGTCCCGGCGGCGGGTCATCATGACTGCGGCCAGGGTGCCGATCAGTACGGCGATCACCATGGCGGCCAGGGCGCTGGTCACCGAGTACCAGAGGGAGGCGAGCACGGAGTCGCCGAGACCGTCGCCGTCGAGCACCCGGAAGCCGTTCAACGACCAGCGCCCACCGGGCCGGAAGGACCGGATCACGAGTGTCACGATCGGCACCAGCAGCAACAGCGCCGCCCAGAGCAGGACCACGACCACCGGTAGCCAGCCCGGGCCGCGCGGGCGGCGGCGTCGGCCGCCGCGGTCGCTGACGGCCGGCACTCCCCGGGCGAACCGTCGCGACACGATCAGCGCCACCACCACCAGCGCGATCTGCAGAAACGAGAGCGCGACGGCCTCGGGGATCCGGAAGTAGCCGACGGCCTGCTGATAGATCTCCGTCTCCAGGGTGCGGACCTTGCCGTCGCCGAGGATGACGATGACGCCGAAGCTGGTGGAACAGAACAGGAAGACGAGTGCGGCCGCGGCGGCGACGGCCGGCACCAGTCGGGGCAGCACCACGTCGCGGAACGCCCGCCACGGTGAGGCGCCGAGCGAGCGGGCAGCCTCCACGGCGCGCGGGTCGATCTGCTGCCACACCGACGACACGACGCGGACGACGACGGCGACGTTGAGGAAGACGTGGGCGGCCAGGATTCCGCCGAGTCCGGAGAATCCCGGCCCGAGGGCCCGGAAGATGACGCCGACCACCACGGTCGGCAGAACGAACGGGAGGGTCACCATCACGCGGAACAGCAGGGCGCCCGGGAAGTCGACGGTGGCGACCAGCCAGGCGATCGGGGCGGCGACGAGGACGGCGAGAAGCGCGGAGAGCGCGGCCTGTCCGACGGTGACGCCCAGCAGGTGGAGGGCGTCGGTGCGACGCCACGCCTCCCAGGGGGAGACGGCGTCGGCGTCGTCGAGGGCCCGGACGACGAGCGCCACGAGCGGTGCGACGAACAGCGCCGCGGTGAAGCCGAGCGGGATCAGGGTGCCGGCGAGGCCGGCGACGCGGCCCCACCCGCGGCCGGGCCGGCGGCGCATCAGCGGCCGACGGTGGCGCGCCACTCCTTGAGCCACTGTTCCCGGTTGGCGTTGATGTAGTCGGGCGACATGGTCACCGTGTACTCGGGGGCCGGCGCGCGGCGCGACCAGTCGGTCGGCAGCGGGGTGTCGTTCTGGACCGGGTAGACGTACATGGCGGTCGGGAGTGCGGCCTGCACGTCGGGGCTGAGCATCCAGTCGATCACTTTGCGGGCGCCGGCCAGGTTGGCGGCGCCGCGCAGGGCGCCGATGTACTCGATCTGCGAGAAGCAGCCGCCCAGCAGCGCACTGGTGCCGGGGGTGGCGGCCGGTGAGCTCGCATACGACACGACGATCGGCTTGGTGCCGTGGCCTTCGCCGGCACTGAAAAGCTGGTTGTAGGCGATCTCCCAGCCGGAGACGACTTGGGCGCCGTTGTCGATGAGGGCCCGCCAGTAGTCGGGCGCCTTGTCTTTGTAGGTGCCGATGGTGGCGAGCAGGAAGCTCATTCCGGGCGACGACGTCGACGGGTCGAGCAGCACCGCCTGGCCCTTGTACTGCGGGTCTTTGAGGTCGTCGAGGCCGGTGGGCGCCGCGATGCCCTCGCGGTCGTACCAGGAGTCGTCGATGTTGATGCACACGTCGCCGCGGTCGACGGCGGTCAGTTCGCCCTTCGAGCCGCCGATGGCGAACTTGTCGGCACCGTCGGCGGCGAGCGGCGAGGTGTACGGCTCGAGCGCGTTCGCGTCGATCGGGCGGGCGGCGAAGGTGTTGTCGATGCCGAAGACGGCGTCGCCGTGCGGGCTGCCGGCCGACAGCGACACCACCGAGGAGAGTTCGCCGGCGTCGCCCGACTTGACGATGTTGAGTTTGAGGCCGTTCTTCTTCTGGAAGTCGTTGATCAGGTTGTCGGGGAGACTGAACGACTGGTGGGTCAGGAGGGTCACCTCGGAGGTGCCCTTGTCACTGGTGCACGCGGCCAGGACGGTGGTCATGGCGCAGGCGAGGGCGAGCGCGAGGGCGCGACGTCCGGAATGCTTCAGCACGGGTTCTCCCTGAGAGTTTCGGCGACGAGGAGAAATCTACCCAGTGCCTGCGCTGACCGCGTAATACGCGCGGGTGACGGCGGTGCGGGCGACCGCAACCTTAATCTCAACATCATCAATAGATCACAATTGCACCATCAGTCTCACCAGTAACACCGAAGACCCGCTAGACTCCCCTCCTGAGACGAACCGTCCACGACGTTAGGAAGTACCCGTGCGCACTGCACGAACCCGCCGCACCTTGGTGGCCGCCGTGTCGATGGCCGCCGCGGTCGCCGTCGCGACCCCCGTCGCGCACGCTGCACCCGCCTCCCCCGATGCCGGCGCCGCCGCGTCCGACCAGGATCTGCCGATCCCGGCGGAGACCCCGCAGGTGAACCAGCACGAGCTGGATTCGCTGGGCGCCTTCGCCCCGGCCCTGATCGGCTCGGTCGCCACCCGCGACGCGAACGGCAACGTCAACGAGAAGCTCCTGTCGGATGCCCGCTCGATGGCCGACAACCCGGCCCTCCCGGTCGAGGTCCAGCAGACCTGGCGCTCGCTGATCGACTTCCTCGGTGAGCCCGGCAAGGCCGAGGCCGCCAAGGTGATGGCCGCCGACGACCAGTACGTCGGCGAGACCGACGCGGCCAAGAAGAAGGGTGGCCCGGCCATCCCGAAGGGCAAGCGTGCGCCGCGTATCCAGCAGTTCCTCTACCCGACGGTCGGCTTCGGCTGCATGCCGGGCGGCGGCAACTCGGTGGGCATGGCCCTGGCCACCGCCGGACCGCAGAAGGCTCCGGCCCCGGGCCCCAAGCGCGGCCAGGCCGGCTTCGTCTACACCAGCCTGGGCACCGGTCCGGCCAAGAAATCGCCGCGCGCACTCTGGGTGTCGTGGCTGAACCTGGAGAACGGCCGCACCGGTCAGCAGCGCCTGATGCCGAATCCGAAGATCAACGCCACCAACGGCCCCGGCACGTTCACCGCGATCGCCACGACCGGCCGTGGCCGGATCGTCGCCACCATCTACGGCGATGTGACGACTAAGACGAAGGGCCGCACCGTCTCGTGCGGTATCGCACCGACGATCGGCACCGCGATCATCTGATCTCACACCACGCTGACTCCCCGTCGTCCGGTCCGGACGGCGGGGAGTTTTCGTCTCACGGCAGTCGCAGGAACATCACAGCTTCGACTCGGCGACTTGTGGAGAGACCCCGACACCTGGTCTTATGTAACACAAGCCCCATTAGTCACATCTGCAACAGCAGTAACTTCAGGAGTTCGCCGTGGCCGCCTTCCTCCGCACCGCCGCCGTCCGTACCGGCCTGGCCGCCGTCGCCGTGTCGGTGACCGCCGCTCTGGCCGCTCCCGCGTACGCCGCACCCGCGACGCCGTCCGTACCAGGCGCCGACTCCCTGAGTTCGATCTCGCTGTCCAACCTGCCCGGCGACCACGAGCTCGCCGAAGCCCTGCGCAAGGTCAAAGAGCTCGGCGGCACCGACATCGCCGTGCAGGCCCTCCAGACCATCCTGCAGTCCGACGGCCAGACCGACCTAAGCAGCATCTTCGGCAGCCTCGGCGGCTCCGGCACCACGCCGACCACCCCCACCACCCCGGCGAACCCGACCGCCCCGGCCCCGGCTCCGGCCGCCACCGCCCAGGTCGCCGCGCCGGTCCAGGTCGCCGACCCGACCACCACCAGCCCGACCGACGGTCTGGCCGCCCTGGAGTCGCTGACCGGCGTCAAGACGCTGAGCCCCGCGCTCGCCCCGTTCTGCACCGACCCGACCGCCGACAACCCGCTGGGCATCGTGAGCGCCCCCGCCGTCGCGATCCCCGGACCGCTCGGCCTGACCGACAGCCAGAAGTCGCTGCTCGATCCGCTCAAGACCATCCCCGTCCTCGGCGATCTGATCGACAGCAACACCAAGGACCTGACCGTCCTCAACGACGACGACACCGCGTTCGCGCTGGTTCCGCCGACCGACGACGCGAACCCGAAGTTCCAGGTCGCGTGGTTCAACACGAAGTCGATGCAGGGCGGCATCGAGCAGCTCGCACCCCTCGCCGACTCCGCGAACTCCGATCTGCTGAAGAAGTTCCTGTCCAACGTCAAGACGCCGCTGCGCCTGGCCAAGGTCAAGACGGGCCAGGGCCAGATCCTGACCGCGGTGTTCGGCACGGCCACCAACGCCGGCCGCACCTGCTACTTCCTGCCCGCCCTGGGCATCGTCAACACCCCCAAGGTCAACACCCCCACGAAGTGACCCTCCGGTCGGAGGAGAGGACGGAACGATGAGTGAGCACCGATCGCATCTGCGCACGGCGATCGTGGCCGGCACCGCGGCGGCCGCCGTCGCGGCCGGCGCCGTGACCGCCACGCACGCCTTCGCCGACCCGGAAGGCACCGCAACGACGGCCACCCCGACCGGCGCGCAGGCGCCGGGCACCGTGTACGCGAACCGTGAGCTGCCGCGTCGCGCACTGCCGTCCGCCGCCGACTCGGGCAGCGAGTTCACGTTCTGGACCGTCGACGACGCCGGGACACCGCGCGGCGCGGTGGCGACACTGTTCACCCCGAAGGGCGTCACGCCGGCCGCCGGCTGGCCGACCGTCGTGAATCTGCCGGCCGCCTACGGTCTGGCGGCGCGCTGCATGGCCACGTCCAATCCGGCCGCCGCGGACACCTCCATGAGTTCGGCACTGCTGCGCCGCGGCTACGCGGTGATCATCCCCGACTACGGCACCGTCGGAAACGTGGCGGCGCCGCAGTACGACGATGCCCAGGACGTCGCGCGGGTCGCCTCGGACGCGGTGATCGCCGGCCGTACCGTCGACGACGGTCTGTCGGCCCGCTGGGCTGCGACCGGTGACGTGCAGGGCGCGAGCGCCGCCGTCGAGCTGACGCGTCAGGCCACCGGCTGGCAGAAGTCGCCGCTGGACTTCCGCGGAGCGAGTGCCGCGAGCGTGCCGGCCGGACTCGGCGATCTGGTCGCCGGTCTGGGCCCCGACTCCCCCACCGCGAGTGCGTCGGTGGTGACCGACGTGGTCTACACGCTGGCCGCGTCGAAGGATCCGGCGCTCACCGACGTTCTGTCGGCGACCGGACGCAAGCTCGTCGACCGCGCCGCGAGTGTGTGTGCCGGTGAACTGCGCCGGTCGGCCCGCGGCACGACGCTGGCGTCTCTGGTGAGCTCGCCGATGTCGTCTCAGCCGAAGCTGGCCGCGTCGTTGCGCAAGCAGCTGACCGTGCCGGCCCGCGGTTTCGCCCGTCCCCTGCTGCTGAGCCAGCCGCTCGTGGACGACTCGGTCGATCTGTCGTCGTCGGCCCGCTACCTGGCCGACGCCCAGCTGGCGAGCAACAAGGTGCAGATCGCCAGCTATCCGACGGGCGATCCGCTGGATGCGGACCGGCAGGAACGCACGCGCGTCCTCGACTACCTGGACGGCCTGTTCAAGTAGCGGCCGGCGGCGACGTCAGGCCCAGGCCGAGCTCTTGCAGGTGCGGGTCTGGGTGTTGAAGTTCTCGACCATCACCACACCCGACACCTTCTCCTTGATGGTGAAGTTCACGTGGCCGCTCCCCGGATGCAGGACGGCCTGCCAGGACGCGCGCTGACCGCTGATCGGCACCCGCACCACGCCGTGCCGGCCGTTGGAGGTGTTGCGCCAGGTGACCGTGGTCCAGCCCTTGTAGCGCTTGAACGCGGTGAACGCGTCCTGCGCCTGCGGGTTGGAGGCGATCAGCTCGATCGCCGGACCGGGCAGTCCGTCGGACGGGAAACGCACCTTGTTCCACACGTCGACGAACACGCGCAGTCGCGGACCGCCGTACGGATTGCCGACGTTGCAGTTGATGCTCTTGAGGTATTCGCCGCCCGGATCGGCCGCGGCGTGCCCGGCGCCGAGTGCGCCGCCGAACACCGCGCCTGCCGAGATCGCGAGGGTGGAGATGATCGTCGCTGGTCGCCGGAATCCGTTCATGGCAGTCGAGTGTGCCAGCCGAAGGCCTCGATCGGGAGCATTTCGCGCCGCTACGATGACGTCATGGCTCAGCTGCAGATCGCTCAGGACCCCACCGCCGACGCCCTTCTGTCGGCCGATCCGTTCGCGCTGACCGTCGGAATGCTGCTGGATCAGCAGTTCCCGATGGAGCGGGCTTTCGCAGGTCCGGCGAAGATCGCCGACCGTTTCGGGTCGATGGATCCGGCGGCGATCGCGGCCGCCGATCCGGAGGCGTTCGCCGATCTGTGCGCCACCCCGCCGGCCGTGCACCGCTACGGCCGCTCGATGGCCGGACGCATTCAGGATCTGGCGCAGGTGGTGGTCGATCAGTACGGCGGTGACACCACCGCGATCTGGACCACCGCGACCAGCGGCAAGGAACTGTTCGATCGGGTTCGCGCATTGCCGGGATTCGGCGAGCAGAAGACGAAGATCTTCGTCGCACTGCTGGCCAAGCAGTTGGGCGTGACCCCGGACGGCTGGGCGGCGGTCACCGGCGACTACGGCCTGGACGGCTACCGATCGGTCGCCGACGTCGTCGATCCGGAGTCGCTGCAGAAGGTCCGCGACTTCAAGAAGGCGGCGAAAGCGGCGGCGAAGAAGTAGCCAACCGCCGATTTCGACATCCGGCGACGGTAAGGTTCCGGGCTATGAGTTCGTCACCTCTCGATCCGCGGGAACTTCTCAAGCTTCCGATGCGCATCGGTTTCGGCATCGCCGGCGTCGCCATCTCCACCGTCGAGTCGGCGGTCGGTGTCGCCAAGATGACCGCCGGCGGCATCGAGCACGAGGTCAACGCGCTGCTCGGTGAGAACACCAGCCAGATCGCGTCGGTGAGCGCCCCGTTGCAGGCCATCGGCCAGATCAGCGAACTGCTGGCCCCCAATCGTCCGGTCGGGCGTCTGCTCTCCAGCGGAGGCCCGCTGGACCGGCTCACCCAGCCCGGTGGCGTGATCGACCGTCTGACCTCCAAGAACGGCCTGCTGGATCGGCTGACCGAGAAGGGCGGCCTGCTCGACCTGATGGCCGACGAGGACAGTTCCCTGATGCGGCTGGCCGCCAAGGACGGACCGCTCGACCGCCTGACCCGCCCCGGCGGCGTGGTGGACCAGTTCACCGACACCGACGGCGTCCTGGACCGGTTGACCGCCCCCGGCGGCGTGCTCGATCAGCTGACCGACGAGAACGGCATCCTGATGCGGCTGGCCGCCAAGGAGGGACCGCTGGACCGCCTGACCCGCCCCGGCGGCGTGGTGGACCAGTTCACCGAGGCCGAAGGCATCCTGGAGCGACTCACCTCGCAGGGCGGCATCGTCGACAAGCTGACCGCCCCCGACGGTGTGCTGGAGAAGTTGGCTCAGCCCGACGGCGTCCTCGACCGCCTGGCCACCGACGACGGTCTGCTGGATCAGTTGCTCGGCGAGGACGGCGCCGTGGAGCAGCTGATCGCCCCGGACGGTCCGTTGGACAAGTTCTCGGAGATCTCCGACACCCTCACGAATCTGCCGAACGACCTGGCCGGTCTGCAGCAGATGGTGGACAGCCTCAACGAGGTGGTCCTGCTGCTGAACGCGTCGGTCGCACCGCTCGGCAATCTCGCCGACCGTCTGCCGAAGCGCTTGACCGGCGGCGGCCGCAACGGCCACGGCGCGGGTCCGCAGATCGAGGGCCCCGGCCGCTCGCTCGAGTAGTCGCCGCACCAGGTCGGCGCAGCGGCCGCCGTCGTCGATCGACGACCCCGTGGTCACCGAGACGGTGACCGTCGACCCGAATGCCGTGGACCCCGATCGTCAGGGCGTGGGCGGCGGAGAGCGCCGGGAAGCCCGCGGTGAACAGCACCGGTCCGCCGGCGACCGTCAGGTCGGCCGGACCGCGGTTCACCGATGACACCACCGTCACCCCGGTGACCGTGGCCCGTGGCCGCGGAGGGGCGGTGCCGATGGTCCGGGCGCGGGCCAGTGGGGGCGCGGTGGCCGCCGCACGACGTTGCGCCTCGCGCGCCGCGGTGGCGTCGCGGGCGCGGGCGGCACGGATCTGGTCGTCGATGGCACGGGCACGTGCCGCCCGGTCGGGTTCGTCGGACCGCAGATCGATGCCCACGGTCACGAAGTCGTTGCGCGCCCCGTCGTCGCGGCTCCGGGCTAGCGTCAATTCGACGACGATCGGTCCATCGCTCGGCAGATAGTCGGTCAGTACTTCGGCGAGGACGGTGAGCACTCCTACCGCGACCGTCGCTCCCCCGGCACGGACCGCCGCCGCGTCGACGGTCACGGTGTCGATGCGCCGACGGGGTCCGGGCGGAACGTTCAGTCGTGACGCCGGCACCGGATCGAGTCCGTGCCCGGGCGGGTGGGCGGCCTCTCGGCGCCACGCGGCGAGGCCGAGACCGACGCCGGCCAGCACGCGCGGTCCGATCGCCGCCGCACCGGCAGCGGCGTCGACCAGCAGGGGCCGCCGGCCGGGGTGCACGGCGGCCGGCGGGACCGTGCCGCCGAGCAGTCCGCGCGCGAGGCCGGACACCCGGCGGCCGTCGCCGAGGGCATGGGAGATCTGCAGAACGATCACCCAGGCGTCGCCGGTGGCCTCCGGAACCCCGGTCACCGGCCCGTAGAGGTGGACGATCCAGGGCGCCGACGCCGCGTCGACGCCGGTGGTCAGCAGTCCCGCGACGGCATCCCGGCAGGCCGCCCAGTCGGTCGGTGACGGGTGGTGGATGAACCGTTCGGGTCCGATCGAGGTGGACACCCAGCGCGGGAAGGCGAGGTCCAGCGGTGCGGGCGCGACCCGGACGGCGAGGTCGGGCACCCGGTCGGCGTTGCGCCGCAGTTCCGCGAGAACCTGCGACGGTTCGGTGCCCGGTCGCGCCTCGAACGCGTAGAGGAGGAACTGGTCGTTGACGGTCCGCCGCGAACACCAGAACATGTCCGCGTCGGCCGGTGCCAGAACACCCATCAGACCTCCCTCCGCACCTACCTGACTCCAGAGTAGGGTTCGCAGTCATGAGTGACGAGACCACCGCCGGACTGGATCCGAACACGCCGGTCGTCGTCGGCGTCGGGCAGGCTTCCGAACGGATCACCGATCCCGACTATGCCGCGCTCGGCGAAGCCGATCTGGCCGCACGCGCCGTGCAGGCCGCGTTCGCCGACACCGGCGCCGCCGACCGGGTGGCCCCGGTCGTCGACGTCGTGGCGGCGGTCCGGTCGTTCGAGAAGACCAGCCCGGCCTCGCAGTCGCCGTTCGGGCGCCCCGACAACATGCCGCGCGCGGTCGCCTCACGCACCGGAACGGATCCACGGCGCGCCGTCGAAGAGGTGTCGGGCGGTCAGAGCCCGCAGCATCTGGTCACCGAGTTCGGGCAGGAGATCGCCGACGGCCGGGCCCACGCCGTGGTGCTGTTCGGCGCCGAGGTCATGTCCACGGTGCGCAACGCCCAGCGCACCGGCGAGCAGCTCGACTTCGCCGAGAAGGTCGGCGGCCCGCTGGAGGACCGCGGATTCGGCCTCGTCGGCCTCACCTCGATCGAAGAGGTCAAACACGGCCTGGTGGTGCCGACTCCGCAGTACGCGTTGCTGGAGAACGCGCGGCGCCACCGGCTGGGTTGCTCACGCGAGGAGTACGCACGGCAGATGGGCGAGTTGTTCGCGCCGATGACGAAGGTCGCCGCCGCCAATCCCCATGCCGCGGACCCGCGGGAACACACCGCCGACGAGCTGATCGAGACCTCGGATGCCAACCGGATGGTGGCCTACCCCTACCCGCGGAGGCTGATCGCCCGCGACCAGGTGAACCAGGCGGCCGCCGTCGTCCTCATGTCGGTGCGCGCCGCCACCGAGGCCGGCATCGATCCGTCCAGGTGGGTGTTCCTGCACGGCCACGCCGACGCCGTCGAACAGTCGTTGATGGACCGCCCCGATCTGTCGCGCGGCCCGGCGTCGACCGCCGCCGTGCACGAGGCACTCGACATGGCCGGGATCGGGATCGACGACGTCGACGCCTTCGACCTGTACAGCTGCTTCCCGATCGCGGTCTCGAACATCACCGAGGAATTCGGGCTGGCGCCCGACGATCCGCGCGGACTGACCGCGACCGGCGGCCTGCCCTACTTCGGCGGGCCCGGCAACGACTATTCGATGCACGGGATCGCCGAGATCGTCGACCGTGTGCGCCGCACGCCCGGATCGACGGGGCTGGTGACGGCCAACGGCGGCATGATGAGCAAGTTCTCGGTCGGCGTCTATTCGGCCGTGCCGGCACCGTGGCGGCCGTCGACGTCCGCCCGGCTGCAACAGGAGCTGGACGCCGGCGACACCGTCCCGCTGTGCCGGTTCGCCGACGGTCCCGCGACCATCGAGACCTTCACCGTGCTCGATCCCGGCCGCGACTCGCGGACCGGACTGGTGATCGGGCGGCTGGCCGACGGATCCCGATTCCTCTCGACGGTGCACCGCGACGACGACGCCCTCTTCGATCGCCTGCTGACCGGCGAGGACCCCATCGGCACCGCGGTCTGGGCGCGGTCGTCGGCCAAGGGCAACATGGTCGCCTCCGACGAGGCGACGATGGACCGGCTGCGTCCGCGGCGCCCGGTCGGTTTCCGCGACGACTATTCGGATGTGCGCGTGCAGCGCGACGGTCAGATCCTGGAGATCACCATCGACCGCCCCGAGGCCCGCAACGCGTTCCGCCCGAAGACCAACGACGAACTCGACGAGATCTTCGACGCCTACTTCGCCGATCCCGACCTGCGGGTGGCCATCCTCACCGGCGCCGGCGACAAGGCCTTCTCGGCCGGCAACGATCTGGCCGGCGGCCTGGGCGGACTCACCGTGCCGGAGAACGGATTCGGGGGTCTGACCTCGCGCCGGGATCTGCCCAAGCCCGTCATCGCCGCAGTGAACGGTGTCGCGCTCGGCGGCGGGCTGGAGGTGGCGCTGTCCTGCCATGTGATCGTCGCCGACGAGAAGGCCACCTTCGGCCTGCCGGAGGTGAAGGTCGGTCTGGTCGCCGCCGCCGGCGGCCTGGTGCGACTGCCGCGGGTCCTTCCGCCGGCTCTCGCCCGCGACATGATCCTGACCGGCCGCAAGCTCGACGCGGACGAGGCGTTGCGGCACGGACTGGTGTCCCGGGTGGCGCCCGCCGGCGGTGTGCTGGACCTGGCACGCGAGGTGGCCCGGCAGATCCTGGCGGCCTCGCCGACGTCGATCCGCGAGTCGATCGCGGTGATGGCCGACAGCGACGCCCAGCCCGACACGGTGGAAGCGGTGCGCGATTCGATCTCCGTCCTGGACCGGGTGCTGGTGTCGCAGGACACCACCGAAGGCATCCTGGCGTTCCTGCAGAAGCGGGAACCGCGCTGGACAGGACGCTGATCGCGTCCGCTGAAGGCGAACGCCACACCCCGTGACAGCGCCGATTTCGTCGGTACTCTCGGAATTGTCGGTCCCCGCCCGGGCGACCGGTTCAGTGGCAGCGCGCCAGAGGAGGCGATATGTCCGGTCAGTTCAATTTCGGTCCCGGTGACGAAGAGTTCGAGCGGTTCGCTCGCGAGATGGGCGACGGCCTCCGCGACATGTTCGGGAAGTTCCTGAACGGTGGCGGGCAGGGCGGCCAGATCAACTGGTCCAAGTTCGCCGAAGGTGCGTTCGGTCAGCCGACCCGCACCAAGACGCGCCCGGAACCCGAGCCGACCGCCGACACCGGTTCCGGTGTGTGGGCGATCGTGATCAACGACGACGACGGCGTCCGCGTCGAGCAGGTGTTCGCCACCGAGATCGATGCGCTGCGTGCGAATCAGAACACCAGCGGCGACAGCCGCCGGGTGCGGTTCCTGCCGTACGGCATTCCGGTCAGCGCCTTCGATCGTTCCCACAAGGACGAGACCGCCGACGCCCCGGCCGAGGCTCCCGCCGACGAAGCCCCGAAGACCAAGCCGAAGAGCACGGCCAAGAAGCCGAAGCCCAAGAAGGACGACTGAGGCCACGAGCCTGACGCTCATTGAGCCACCAACGCTCATTGAGCTTGTCGAAATGAGCTCCTTTCGACAAGCTCAAGGAGCGTTATGGGCTCAGGAGGTGCTGGTACCCAGGGCCTTCAACGCGCGGTCGGCGTGCACGTTCATGTCCACTTCTGACGCGATGACGTCGGCGACGGTTCCGTCCTGCCGGATGGCGAAGGTGGTCCGCTTGGTCGGCATGCCGACGGTGCGCAGCAGCGAGCCACGACGGACGCCGTAGGCGGTCGCCACCGCGCCGTCGGTGTCGGCGAGCAGTGGGTAGTCCAGGCCGTGTTTGGCGGTCCAGTCACTCTGCTTGGCGACGTCGTCGGCACTGATGCCGACGCGCTGCACGCCGGCGGCGGCGAACTCGGAGGCGAGATCCCGGAAGTGGCACGCCTCCTTGGTGCAGCCGGGCGTGAAGGCGGCCGGATAGAAGAACAGTGCCACCGGGCCGTCGGCGAGCAGATCCGTCAGGCTCCGGGAGTCGCCGTTCTGATCGGTGAGGGTGAAGTCGGGTGCGCGGTCGCCGGGTTTCATGACTCCAGTGTGCCAGTTCACAGCGCGCGCTTGAGGCCCACTTGGTTGGTGGTGTAGCCGAGACGCGCGTAGAAGTCGCGGGCGCGTTCGCGGGTCTCGTCGGTGGTGACCTGGGCCAGGGTGGCGCCGTGGAGACGGCCGTGGGCGTGTGCCCAGTCGAGCATGGCCGTACCCAGACCCTGTGACCGGTAGGGGGCGGCGACACGCAGGCCTTCGATCTGCAGGCGGGTGGCGCCGCCGCGGCACAGGCCCGGGATCACGGTCAGCTGCATGGTGCCGGCCATGCGTCCCGCGGCGTCGCGCACCACGGCCAGATAGTGGGCTTCGTCGTGGGCGACGCGGTCGTAGGCGGCCTCGTAGGGAGCGCATTCGGCGACCTCACGGCTGCGGCCGATCTCGTCGTCGGACAGCAGCGCCACGATGTCGGGGACGTCGCCGCGGTGTGCGCGTTCGATCCGGTACTCGGCGTCGCCGACCCGCAGCCGGCTGGTGACCGAGGCGTGGGCGACCCCGCGCATGCGGTCGATCAGCTGGTCCAGCCAGCCGCCGACGTTCTCACGCGCCTCGGGGGTGTCCGGGTAGCGGCAGCGCAGGTGCAGCCCGTCGACGTCGAAGATGAACCAGAGCATGACGCCGTCGGTGCGGATCGCCGCCCCCACGTACTGGGCTTCGAGGGCGGCGGCGTCGACGCGCACCGGGAGGCGGCGCAGGTCGAGCCACGAGATCGCGAACATGCCGGGCCCCTCCGGCATGCCGCCCCACGGCGCGAGAATGTCTTCGAGCGGCCAGGAACCGAGATGGA
Source organism: Gordonia sp. (in: high G+C Gram-positive bacteria) (assembly GCF_047600565.1). Classification (GTDB taxonomy): domain Bacteria; phylum Actinomycetota; class Actinomycetes; order Mycobacteriales; family Mycobacteriaceae; genus Gordonia. The sequence goes on along the minus strand of NZ_JASGKN010000001.1, from coordinate 144,806 downwards.
CGGCCTCGCGGACGGCGGCGGCCGCCGCCTCGGGTGCCGGATCCGACGATTCGATCACCGAGTTGGTGATGAACCAGCCGACCGAGTCGTTCCAGGTCGGTTCGTAGCGGCTGTGCACCGGGAACACCGCGCGCAACGGCTGCCCCGCCATCTCCCGGGTCACCGCGGTCATCGCGGCCACCGTCAGCGAGAGGGTGGAGACGCCGTCGACGCGGGCCTGCGCGGAGAACGCGGCGGCGTCGTCGACGCCGAAGACGTCACGCACCTCGACGCGTTCGGGATGGACGTCCACGTCACCGAGGGACAGCGGGAACCGCGGCATCACGTCACCGGACGCCGCCAGGATCTGCGCCCAGCGTTCGCGGACCTCGCCGGGGGCGACGGGTCGTTCACGCAGTGCGCGGGTGTGTTCGTCGAAGGCGGGCACCGGGCGCAGCGTCGGTGGCCGGCCGTCGTGAATGCGGTTCAGGGCGCGGCGGAAGTCGCGCAGGATCACCAGCATCGACCACATGTCGACGTGCGAATGGTCGCAGGCGACCACCACCGTGGGGCCGGTGGCCGTCTCCAGTACGCACAACCGGTGGGACGGCCGGCTGTACGGCGTGCAGGTGGCGTCGAGGACTTCACGCAGCGCGTCGTTGACGGCCTGTCCGGGCGCGATCGGATGCTCGGTCCAGGTTCCGGGACCGACCTCGATCTCGTGGAGCTCCGGAACACCGCCGGGCCCCTCGGTGAAGGCGGTCCGCAGGGTTCCGTGACGTTCGATGACCGCCAGCCAGGCGGCCGCCAGATCGTCGCGCGGCACCGGCTCGGGCAGCTTGAAGCTCAACGCCATCCACGAGCCGGCGCGGTCGCCGGCCCCGACGTGGCGTCGCTGGTCGAACGAGATCGGCTGGGTGACGCCGGTGTCGTTCACCGTCACGTCATAGCCCATCAACCGGCCGAAAGGCAGGCGTAGGTGGGTGACGTTCGTGAGCCGCATGGGCGTAACGTAGCGGCCCTGAGTTTCCGGGTTGTTACCGGAGAGTGCGCAGAAGGTGCGGATTCGAGGAGCGGGAGATGGCGAGATTCGCGGTGCCGGGCGCCGAGCTGGACTGGTCGCTCAGCGATGAGGGCGGCCGCCCCGTCGTGCAGTTGCACGGACTGACGTCGAGCCGTGCCCGCGACCATGTGCTGGACCTGAATCTGGGGATCGGACTGTCCGGCACCCGACTGCTGCGGTACGACGCGCGCGGGCACGGGAAGTCGACGGGCCGGCCGGTGCCGGACGAGTACCGCTGGCCGTCGCTGGCCCAAGACCTGCTCGCGCTGCTGGACGACCGTTTCCCCGGCGAGCAGGTGTACGGCGTGGGGACCTCGATGGGCTGCGGCACTCTGCTGCATGCGGCGGCGGCCGAACCCGACCGGTTCAGCGGCCTGACGATCCTGCTGCCCCCGACCGCGTGGGCGAGCCGGGTGCCGCAGTCCGAGAACTATCTGCGGCGCGCCGACCTGGTGGAGACCGAAGGCCTCGAAGCGTTCATCGACCTCGACCGCGACGCGGCCCAGCCGCCGGCGACGGTCGGGCGGCCGGAGACGCGGCCGGAGGTGAGTGCGGAACTGCTGCCGTCGATCCTGCGTGGTGCGGCCGCCAGCGACCTGCCGTCCCTCGAGGCGATCGCGACGATCGGGGCACCGGTGCGGATCCTCGCCTGGATCGACGATCCCGGACATCCGTTGACCACCGCCGATACCTTGGAGGGTGTGCTGCCGCAGGCCACACTCGACGTCGCGAGCACGCCCGAAGAGGTTCGCGGCTGGCCGGCACTGCTGCACCAGGACGTCCTCGCCCTCGGCTGAGTCCGGGCGAGAAGACCGCAAGGAGACCCGTGGCGAAGATCCATGTCCCCGGCGCCGTGCTCGACGCGACGCTCACCGGCACGTCCGGTCCGGCCGTCGTGCAGTTGCACGGGCTCGCGTCGTCACGCACGCGGGACCACGTCGTCGGTCTGGACACCGCACGCGACCTGACCGGTGTCCGGCTGTTGCGCTACGACGCCCGCGGGCACGGGAGATCCGGCGGCCGCACCGTGCCCGAGGACTACGCCTGGGATCATCTGGCGACCGACCTGCTGACCGCGCTGGACCAGTTCTTCCCCGGCGAGCAGGTGTACGGGGCGGGTACGTCGATGGGATTGGGGACGGTGCTGCACGCCGCGGTCCGCGAACCCGACCGGTTCTGCGGACTGACCCTGCAGATGCCGCCGACCGCCTGGGAGACCCGGGTCCCGCAGCGCGGCTTCTATCTGGGCGCCGCCACAGCCATCGAGGACCACGGGTTCGAGGCGTTCGTGGCCCCCGGACGCAACGCTCCCCCGCCGCCCGCCCAGGTCGGCTGGCCGCACGCCGACCCCGACATGGATCCGGACCTGGCGCCGTCGGTGTACCGCGGTGCGGCGCTCAGCGATCTGCCGGACAAGGAACTGATCGCCGGAATCACGGTGCCGGTAACGATCCTGTCGTGGACCGACGATCCGACGCATCCGCAGTCGTCGGCGCGACTCCTGGACGAGTTGATCCCTCAGGCGAAGCTGAACGTCGCCCGCACCCCGGACGATTTCGCCCGGTGGCCGGACCTGTTCGCCGCCGGCGTGGAGCCCTTCAAGACGACGGCGGCACCGAAGAAGGCGGCGTCGACGAAGGCCGCGCCGACGAAGGCGCCGAGGGATCGCGCATGAGCGGGCCTGCGGTCACCATCACCTACTGCACGCAGTGCCACTGGCTGCTGCGGGCGTCGTGGATGGCGTCGGAACTGCTCAGCACCTTCGGCACCGAGCTGGGCGCCGTGACGCTCGTTCCCGGCACCGGCGGGGTGTTCCGGGTGGACGTCGACGGCGAGCCGGCATGGAACCGCAAGCGTGACGGCGGTTTCCCGGACGCGGCCACGCTGAAGAAGCGGGTCCGCGATCTCGCCTTCCCGGGCCGAGACCTGGGGCACGCGGACCGGGACGGCGAAGCCTCGGATCAGACCTGATCCTGCTGCTGACGCATCGAGACCTCCGGCGGGTGGACGGCTGCCGCCAGCGCCAGGATCGTCAGCGCCAGCCACAGCCACTTCCACCAGGTCTCGCTCTGGAAGATGCTGCAGGCGAGGCTGCCGGCCATGAACAGCCAGAACAACGAACTCAGCACCTTGTACTGGCTGAACGTGATGGACGGGCGGGTACGGATCGCGATGGTCAGCATGGCGGCGAGGATGCAGATCCAGCTGATGATGTCGAGGGTCATGAAAGCGCCTTTCCGGGCGAATGTCGTTGACGTGAAGCCTAACGGGCGCGGGCGCTCAGATCGGTGAGATCGAGCGGCGCTTGCCGGGAACGCGCGGTGCGCGGCGCGGCGAGACCCGTCCGAGGGCTTCGATCAGCAGGCCGCGAGTGGCCGACGGGAGCACGACGTCGTCGATGCCGAAACTGTCGGCGGCCAGCAGCGGGTCGACGTTCGCCTGGAACAGGGTGATGAGGTCGGCACGGTGCCCGGCAGGGTCGTCGGCGGCCTCATACTGGGAGCGGAAGGCCAGGTCGACGGCCGATTCGATGGGGATCGCGCAGATCTCGGCGGTCGGCCACGCCAGTGACAGATCGGCTTCGATGCTGCGTCCACCGCCCATCACGATGTAGGCGGCGCCGTAGGCCTTGCGGGTGACGATCACGAACCGCGGGACGGTGGCGTTGCCCAGTTCGTAGCCCAGTCGCGCGCTGCGCCGGACCAGGCCGCTCTCCTCGGCGCCTGCACCGACCAGGAAGCCGGGGAGATCGATCAGCACCAGCAGGGGGAGGCCGAAGGCGTCGCAGACGGCCACGAAGTGGGCGGCCTTCTCGCAGGCCGCCGCGTCCAGGGCTCCACCCCAGTGGGTGGGCTGGTTGGCGACCACCCCCATCGGGCGGCCGCCGACGCGGATGACGGTGGTGACGACGTTGGGGGCGTGCGCGGACTTGATCTCGAAGACCGTGTCGACGTCGGCGAGGCCTTCGATCACGGCGCGGACGTCGTAGGCGGTCTTGCCCTCCGGAGGCACCAGCTCGTCGAGCCGTCCGGCAGTGTCGCCGGGCTCGAACGGGGCCGTCGCGAAGATCGGCCGGTCGTCGGCGTTGGACGGCAGATACGACAGGTAGGCGCGGATCGAATCGAGCACCTCCGTCTCGTCGTCGCCGACGAAGTCGACCACGCCGCGCTGCGCCTGCAGGTCTGCGCCGCCGATCTCGTCGTTGGTCAGATCTTCCCCGGTCGCGGCCTTGACCAGCGGTGACGACGACATCCCGATGGTGCCGGTGCCGCGGATGATGGTGACGAAGTCGCAGCAGGCGGCGAGGTTGGCGGGCGCACCGAATCCGGGGCCCATCATCGCGGCGACCAGCGGCACCTGCCCGGACAGGTCCGTGAGCCGCAGCATGAGACGGGATCCGGGGGCGGCCAGGCGCGAGTCGAGGGCCTCCTGCATGCGGTGGCCGCCGCCGTCCATCAGCATGACGAGCGGAATGCCGTCGTTGAGGGCGCGTTCGGCGCAGCGATCCAGTTTGGCCATGCCGGTGGCACCGTTGCTGCCGCCGAGGACGGTGAAGTCGAACGCCGCGATCACGACGGGACGGCCGTCGACGTACCCGACACCGGTGACGACGCCGTCTCCCGGTGCGACGAGCGGTGCCGCGCCCTGTTGCGCGGGTCCGGGGCCGGCGAGGGCGCCGAACTCGTAGAAGCCGCCGTACGCCAGTTCGGCGATGCGTTCCCGAGCGGTCTTCTTGCCTCGCGCATGCTGCTTGGCGACCTTCTCGGCGCGTGCCCCGTCGGTGACCGCGTCGTAGGCGGCGGTGACGCGCGCGTTGAGGTCGGCCGAAGTCGTGTCGGTCATGGTCTGCGAGGCTATCGGATCGAACGGCCGCCAGGTGCGACGATGGTGACGTGAACGTCGAACCATTGACCGAGGCCGATCTGCGGTCCCCCGAGTTCCGGGAGCTGCTGCGCGCCGCCACCGACTACGACGACGCACGGCTGACGGCGCTGGTCGACGGGGAGATCGGCGAGCTCACGGTGATCGGCACCCGGGACGGCGACACGGTCACCGGGTTCGCCGCCTACCTGCCCGGCGAGGACACCACCGTCATCGAGTACATCGCCTCCGATGAGGCGGTGCGCGGCACCGGGATCGGCACCGCACTGGTGGCCGCCGTCGCGCAACGCAACCCGGAGTCGGCGGTGCTGGCGCAGACCGACGACGACGCCATCGGCTTCTACCGCGCGCTCGGTTTCCTCACCCGCGACGCCGAAACCGATCCCCGCTGGCCGGACCGCCGCCGCTACGACTGCCTGCGGCTTCCCGGGTAGCGGCCCGGCCGCCGAATCGGCAGAGCAACGGCCCGCCGGTGGAGGGGCCGGCGGGCCGCTGTTCTTCGGCGATCAGCCGGTCAGCTGGTCAGCTGGTCAGCTTGTAGACGGTCGAGTTGCCGACGGTCGTCGCGGTGAAGTTGGCCTTCACCCAGCTGTCGATCGACTCTTCGCCGTTCTGAGAGCCGCCGCGCATTCCGCCGCCGCCACCGAAGCCGCCGGAGACGTAGTACGCGATCTTGCCTTCCTTCACCCACTGCTTGAACTGGTCGAGGGTAGGCGCCGGGTCGCCGCCGAATCCGCCGATGGCGATCACCGGGCGTCCCGATTCGAGCTGGAGGCCGGCCTGCGACTGTGCACCGTTGGTGGCTGCCGCCCAGGTGGTGTCGGTGCTCTTGAGCAGGTCGATCACCTTGGTGTCGGTGCGGCCGCCGCCACCGGGGCCGCCCATGCCGCCGCCGAAGCCGCCGCGACGGCTGCTCGACGAACCGCCGGTCCCGGACTGGCCGGTGCCCTGCGCGTCTTGGCCCGACTGAGCCTGACCCGACTGGCCCTGACTCGACTGGCCCTGGCCGGTGCCGGTCTCGCCGGACTGGCCCTGACCGGACGGTGCCTGACCGCTGGGCAGCTGGCCACTCGAACCGGTGCCGCCCTGCGTCGAGCCGGATGACTGGCCGCCGCCGGAGCCCTCGCCGTTCGAGGAGCCGCCTCCCATGCCGCCGGGCATTCCGCCACCCATGCCGCCGGGGCCGCCCATGCCGCCGCCGTTGGCTGTCTGCACGACGCTCGGGATGGATCCGGAGTGCGGGGTGTTGGCGGTCGCGATACCGAAGGTGCCGAGGGTGATGCCTCCGGCGACGGTGAGTGTCGCGGCGAGCAGTGCTGCGCGCCGGCCGTCGGCCTTGCGCAGAACCGCCAGTGCGGCGAGTCCGAGGACGGTGGCCACGGCCAGGACCCAGCCGAGGACCGGCCAGGCGAAGCCGGTGGCGTGCGCCTTGATGGCGCCCCAGCCGGTGGCCGAGACCAGCATGGCCGCCAGGAGTGCGGTGCCGGCCCAGGTGGCGCGGTGACGCCAGCCGACCACGGCGCCGATGGCGACCACCGCGGCGATCGCGGGGGCGAGCGCGACCGTGTAGTACGGGTGCACGGTGCCGCTCATGTAGCCGAACACGATGGCGGTCACCACGAGCCAGCTGCCGAAGACGGTCAGGCCCAGTGCGATGTCACGGGTGATCGGATTGCGGACCTGCAGACCCTTGACCCGTGCGATCGCGTAGACGAACCACGAGAGGACGGCGGCCACGAGCACCAGGCAGGCGGTCAGCAGCAGCCAGGAGATCTCGTTGCCGAACTCGTTGCTGAAGAGTCGGGCGAGCGTCGGGGTGCCACCGAACGACGTGCCGGTGGCGCCGTTGCCGCCGGGGCCGCCGCCCATGCCTCCCCCGCCGCCACCGTGGCCGCCGCCGAAGATGCGGGCGAAGCCGTTGTAGCCGAGGACCAGGTCCATGAACGAGTTGTCGGTGGAGCCGCCGATGTAGGGGCGTGAGCTCTTGGGCCACAGGTCGACGAGGGCGACGTACCAGCCTGCCGACACGATCAGAGCGACCGTCGCGACAGCGAGATCACGGATCCGCTTGAGCCACGTGGTGCGCGCGAACAGCAGGTAGGCCAGGCCGAATCCGGGCAGCACCAGCAGACCCTGCAGCATCTTGGTGAGGAAGGCGAAGCCGAGGGCGACGCCGACCAGGGCGAGCCATTTCAGTGACGCCTTCTGGCAGGCGCGGACGGTGCAGTAGGCCGCGACGGTCATCAGCAGCACCAGCAGGGCGTCGGGGTTGTTGAAGCGGAAGATCAGGACCGCGGCGGGCGTCAGCGCGAGGATGGCGCCGGCGAGCAGGCCGCCGGCCGTCGCCGTGCGCGACGACCCGCTGCTCAGCAGCAGGCGCCGCACGGTCGCATACAGAACCCACACCGACAGCACACCCATGACGGCCTGCGGCACCAGGATCGACCACGAACTCAGACCGAAGAGCCGCACCGACAGGCCGGTCGCCCAGAGTGCGGCGGGCGGCTTGTCGACGGTGATGACGTTGTTGGGGTCGAGAGAGCCGAACAGCCACGCCTTCCAGCTCTCGCCGCCGGCCTGCGCGGCGGCGGCGTAGAAGTCGTTGCCCCAGCCGTTCGCGGACAGGTTGATGAGATAGAGCAGCGCCGTACCGACGAGCAGTGCGGCCACCGCCCAGTAGCGGGACTCCCAATGCCATCGTGTGCCGGCGAGGGGTGGGCGACGCCGTTTCGGTGCGGCGTCGTCGCTGGTGGCCGGCACGATGTCCGGCACGGCGGGTGCGAGGTCTGTTGCGGTCATGGTGCCTATCCTGACCGACTGCTCTGCACACAACCTGGGGGAAACCTGGGAACTTCCCGGCAGTCACACCGACCCCCGTCGTCGTACCTCGGCGCTGCTGACGCCATCGCGCGCCGGGAAACCTACGATCGGGGGCATGGACGACGTTCTGGTGGTGTCGGCGACCGAGGCCGAGGCCGCCCATGTGCCGGAGGGCACCGATCTGCTGGTCTCCGGGATCGGGAAGGTGCGCGCGGCGACCGCGCTGTCCCGGTGTCTCGCCGCGGCGCCCGGACGGTATCGCCGGGTGATCAATATCGGCACCGCCGGCGCATTGCACCCGCATCACGCCGGACTGTTCGTACCGTCGCGCGTTATGGAGCACGACATCTCGGCGGCCGAGCTGACGGCGCTCGGCTATCCGATCCGGGACTCCTGGGACGTACCCGGCGGTGACGGTTCGGTGCTGGCGACCGGGGACACGTTCGTCAACGACACCGTGACGCGGGAACGTCTCGCCCGGCGCGCCGATCTGGTGGACATGGAGGGTGCCGCACTGGCGCACGTGTCCAGCGAGTTCGGGGTGCCGTTCCGGCTCGTGAAGGTGGTCAGCGACCACGCGGACGATTCGGCGATGGACTGGCCGGCGGCGATCGATGCGGCGGCTCGCCGCCTGGGTGCCTGGCTCACCGAGACGGGGTTCGGCGAGGCCGTCAGTCCGTGATGGCGGCGACGAGGGCGCGGGCGTGGATGGGCACCGGGTCGAGGCACGGGAGCGGCGACACGTCGTCGTCGAGGATGAGCGGCAGTTCGGTACAGCCGAGGATCACCTGCTGCGCGCCTTCGCCGCGGAGCCGCTCGATGATCGCGACGAAGCCGTCCCGGGTGTCGTCGCGCACGACGCCGTATTCGAGTTCGGTGGCGATCTTGTCCTGAATCCAGGTGACGTCGTGAGCGTCGGGGACCACGACGTCCAGTCCGGCGGCCCGCAGCGGACCGGTGAAGAAGTCTTCGGTCATCGTGTACTCGGTGCCGAGGAGGGCGAGCCTGGTGGCGCCGCTGTTCACGATCGCGTCGCTGGTCGCTTCGACGGCGCTGACCAGCGGGATCGGGGAGGCGTCGCGGAGCCGGTCGAACACGATGTGCGGGGTGAGTGCGGTCAGGGAGGCGACGTCGGCGCCGGCGCCCGCGAGCCGTGTGATGGCGTCGGACAGATAGGCGGCGAGCCCGTCGAAGTCGCGGCGCGAGCAGTGGTCGAGGACGCGGAACACGCTCAACGATTCGATGGTCAGTTCGGGCAGAGTGTGCGGACCGGCGACGCGCTGAACGCCGTCGATGACCGCTTTGTAGTAGAAGACGGTCGATTCGGGCCCGGTGCCGCCGATGAGTCCGAGTTTCTTCACTGGCGGTCTCCTCGATACTTGGTGAGCAGTGGCCGGGGGATGTGGCAGGAGTCGTCGGGGAATCGCGCGAGCCTGTCTTGGTGCTCGTCGGCGCTGCGCACGTATCTGGACAGCGGCAGCACTTCGACGGCGATGCGGTCGGCGTCGTCGCGGGCGTCGATGAAGGCGCGCGCCTGCTGCAGGTGCGCCGGATTCTCCGAGTAGAGGCCGGTGCGGTATTTTTCGCCGACGTCCGGCCCCTGACGGTTCACGCTGTACGGGTCGATGATCTCGAACAGATAGCCCATCAGCTGTTCGACGGTGACGGTCGTCGGGTCGAATCGGGTGCGCACGCATTCGGCGTAGCCGTCGTAGTCGCCGTCGAGCGAGTCGCCGGCGCCGTTCGCCCGCCCGGCCTCGGTGGAGACGACGCCGGGCAGTGTTGCGACGAAGGCCTGCACGCCCCACAGGCAGCCGCCTGCCAGGTAGATCTCTTCGACGCCGGTCACGAGTTCACGGTATCCCCACACCCCGGTCGCCCGGTCACGCGCGTCAGCTTCGGCGCAGAGTCCTCGCCGCTGCCACCATATGGGTGAGGGGCGGTTTCACTTCCTCCCACGCGCGAGTCTTGAGGCCGCAGTCGGGATTGACCCACAGGTTCCGTCGCGGCAGCACCGCCTCGGCTTTACGCATCAGGTTGACCATCTCGTGCTCGGGCGGGACTCGGGGTGAGTCGATGTCGTACACGCCGGGCCCGATCTCGTTCGGATATTCGAAGTCGACGAATGCGTCAAGCAGTTCCATGTTGGACCGGCTCGTTTCGATGGTGATGACGTCGGCGTCCATGTCGGCGATGGATTCGATGATGTCGTTGAACTCCGAATAGCACATGTGGGTGTGGATCTGGGTGTCGTCCTTGACGCCGCTGGCCGTGAGGCGGAACGATTCCACCGCCCAATCCAGGTACGGGCCCCACTCCTTCTCGCGGAGCGGTAGACCCTCCCGGAATGCGGGCTCGTCGATCTGGATGGCGGCGATTCCGGCGGCCTCCAGATCCTTGGTCTGCGGGAACGAACCGATCGTGGTCGTCGGAAATTCCGGCAGCCGCAGCTTCTCGGCCTGTTTGAGCTGACGGACCGAGAAGTCGGAGGCCCGCTGGAAATCGGCTTCCTCGACCCGCGACAGACGTGCCCCGACGGCATCGTTGTGGATGCGCTCACTGGTGCGACGCGACTGGGCTGCCGCCCGGTTGGCGGCGAGCGCATCGTCACCGCCGGAACCTTCCAGCAGACGACGGAGATCGATCACCTCGTCGAGTTTCTGATCAGCGAAGGACAGCCAGCTCTTCAGCTCGTCGTCGAGCCCGGGCTCGTTGTCCAGGGTGATCGGCGAATGCATGAGTGAACAGCTCGGCGCGATCCACAGACGGTCCGCACCGACCGCATCCTGGGCTTTCCGGAGGATGTCCAGCGACGCGTCATAGTTGTTCTTCCACACGTTGCGGCCTTCGACGATGCCCACCGACAGGATCTTGTCGCCGGGGAACCGTGCGAGTACCGGATCGATGTCGTCGGCGCCACGAACGAAGTCGAAGTGCAGGGCGTCGACCGGCAACGACAGGTAGGCGTCGAGGTTGTCCAGGACACCGCCGAAATAGCTGGCGACCATCAGTTCGACACCGTCGGCGGCGTGCGCGAGACGCCGATACGCCGTGCGCAGCGCTTCGCGCTGTTTGTCGTCCAGGTCGAGGGCGAACACCGGTTCGTCGAGCTGAATCCACGTCGCACCGGCCCAGGCGAGCCGGGCGATGATCTCCACGTAGACGTCGACGAGGTTGTCGAGGAGCGTGAACGGATCGAAGTCCGGGTGCGCCGAATCCTGCACCTTGCCCAGCGACAGGTAGGTGACCGGACCGATCAGTACCGGTTTGGCGTCAATGCCCAGTGCCTGAGCCTCGGCGAACTCGTCGAACACCTTGGTACCGCTCAGGGAGAAGACGGTTCCAGCGTGGAACTCCGGGACGATGTAGTGGTAGTTGGTGTCGAACCACTTCGTCATCTCGCTGGCGAACGTGGAGACCTTTCCGGTCTGGCAGTCCTTGTCTTCGGGGTCCACCGACGAGCCGTTCGTGGTGCCGCGGGCGATGGTGAACACCGTGTTGACGTCGGTCTGACCGCCATCCCACTGAAAGCGCGGCGGCACGTTGCCGAGTAGGCAGCTCATGTCGAGGGTCTGGTCGTAGAACGAGAAGTCGTTGACGGGGATGAGGTCGATGCCGGCGTCGCGCTGTTTGAGCCAGTTGGTCCTCCGGACCTGTGCACCCACCTCGAGCAGTTCGGTCTCGGAGAGTTCGCCCTTCCAAAACGCTTCGGTCGCCCGCTTGAGCTCGCGCCGCTCACCGATACGCGGGTATCCGAGGTTGTGTGTCTGCATCGTGTTCCGTCTCTCCCACGGTCAGGTGGTCGACGGTGGTGGACTGCACCTTCGACCTTATTGGTAATGATTACCAATAAGGTCGCACTGCGCCTCCCGGCCGAGCGAAGTCGCGTTCCAGATACTGTGTTCCAGATCACTGCCGCGTGCTAGTGTCCCCATCAAGTGAAATATGAATGTTTCACTCATGGTCTATCGGAGGGGATCTCGCACCATGAAGTTCCGATTCAGCGTGGCGGCGGCGGTCGGGGCCGCCGCCGCGCTCATCGTCGGCCTGACCGCTCCTGTCGCGCAGGCCACGCCTAAGCAGCCGATCAAGGTGGCTCCGGCGCAGGCGGTCCCCGCCCCGCAGGAACTGGACCCGTCGTTCTACGAACCGGCCCGCCGCACCTACGTCAACAAGCAGCCCGGCGAGATCCTGGCCGCCCGCCGGATCATCCCCGCCACCTTCGGGGTGATGCCGATGAACGTCGATGCCTGGCAGCTCTCGTACCGGTCAACGAATAGTCGCGGCGAGCCGATCGCCGCGGTCACCACCCTCCTCAAGCCCCGCGGGCGGGCGACCGGCCCGCGCAAGCTCGTCTCCATGCAGATGGCCGAGGACTCGCTCGCCGGATACTGCGCGACGTCGTACGCGGTGCAGCAGGGGTCGGCGGCGGCGCTCGCCGGACAGATCGGGGTGCCTGGCGAGATGTCCATCGTGCAGGACATGCTGGATCAGGGCTGGGCGGTGTCGCTGCCCGACCATCAGGGTCCGAAGCACGCCTATGCGGCCGGCCCACTCGGCGCCCGCATCACGCTCGACGGTCTGCGCGCCGCCAAACGGTTCGCGCCGTTCGGCATCGACGACGCGTCGCCGATCGCCATGTACGGGTACTCCGGCGGGGCCATCGTCACCGGACACGCCGCCGAACTCCGGAAGACCTACGCACCCGAGCTGAACATCGTCGGCGCCGCGGAGGGCGGGGTGCCGGCGGACCTGAAGGTGGTCTTGAACACCGCGCAGAACAACGCCACCAGCGGACTGGTCCTTGCGGCGGTGTTCGGCGTCGCCCGCGAATATCCCTACTTCCAGCGGTTCCTGGACCAGCATCTCGAATGCCGATGGCAAGGCCCTGCGGGCGGCCAAGGCGCCACTGTGTGTGGGGTTGCAACCGGAGGTACTGCCGTTCCTCAGCATCACGGGGTTGCTGCGGTGGCCGGGCGACCCGGTGAAGGCTCCCCCGGTAAAGCGACTGCTGGACGAGACGCGGATGGGCAAGTCGGTCCCTGACTTCCCCATGTACGTCTGGAACAGTGCCGACGACGAGATCATCCCCGTCAGCCAGGTGGATACCCTCGTCCGCACGTACTGCCGTGACGCGAACGCCTCGGTCACCTACACGCGGTATCACCATTCCGAGCATGTGATGACCGAGCTCGCCGGGGCGTCACCCGCCGTCCGTTGGCTCAAGACGCGCCTCGACGGCAAGCCGGCCGCCGCCGGGTGCGTCACGCGCAACGAGCAGAGATGAGCCGGGGATGGTGGCCCGTAGCCTGGGCGGGGTGAGCGACGAGCAGCGGGTGTACGGCGGACAGGTCGTGGCCGATCGTGCTCGCGAACGCCGGGAGCGGTTTCTGGCCGCCGCCACCGAGGTCTTCGGCACCGAGGGTTACGCCGGTAGTTCGGTTCCGCAGATCTGCCGGGTAGCCGAACTGTCCAGCCGGCAGTTCTATCAGGAGTTCAGCGACCGCGAACATGTGCTGCGGGAACTGTATGACCGGATCCACGACGCGACCACGCAGGCTGTCGCCGACGCGGTGTTCGAGAAGATCTCGGCGGGGACCGAGCTCGACGAGGTCCTCGACGCCGGCGTCCGCGCCTTCGTGAACTCGTTCGACGATCCCCGAGTCATCCGCATCGCCTTCGTCGAAGTGGTCGGGGTGAGCCCGGCCTTCGAGGAGTACCGCTTCGCGCGCCGGGACCGCTGGAGTGAACTGCTGCAGTCCGCCGCGCAGGCCAGTGCGGCGCAGGGGATGACGATCGGCTCGACCACACCCCTGCAGTGGACGGCCTTCATCGGGGCGGTCAACGCGACCATCGTCGAACGATCACTGAACCCGACGCTCTCCGACGAGGACATCGTGGCGACCATGCGCACACTGCTCCGGCCCGGAATCGTCGACTGACAGGAACTCGACTCGACGTCGGAGTGGAACTCGAGCCGGTACGCCGGCGGGCACCCGAATGCCTGAAATAATGTGCCGATGACGACACCGCGACCGGATCTGGTCGAGCGCTCCCGCCCCTTCCTGCCCGACGATGCCGAAATCCGGCAGGTCTTCATCTGCCAGTCCGCACCGAACTTCGGCTACTTCGTCATCACGTATCTCACTGGGCTCACCATCGGCTTGATCAAGTATCGCTGCGTGGCAGTAACCTCGGACAACATCTACGTACTGGAGAGCAGCAAGATGCCAGGCGGAAGCCGACCACAGTCCCTGGTCGGCACAATGCCGCGCCACACCCGGCTCGGGCCGGTATCCGGCCGGTGGACCACGATAACGCTTCTCGGCGAGCGCCACTGGGTGCACAAACGCTTCTATCCGTCCATCCGCGAAGCCGACCGCGAGGCAGGGTTCTCGTATTCGGAGCAGAACTGACTGGGCTCTCGCTCTGGCATCAAGGATCCTTCCGATGTCCGGACCATAGGCGTTGTCGGAGGTGCCGGGCAATCTCTCTGCATGAGTATTGAACTGCATGGAACCGATCTCCGGCACTGGGTCATCGGCGAGTTGCGGAAACAGTCACCGAGTTCCGTCCAAATGCTGATTACTTGCGCGGCACAGCAGGGCTTGTCATTTGCGGGGCGCCCGTCCAAGGCGATCTCTGACGCGATCCGCTGGGAGCTGCGCCGCGGTCGCATCGTCAAGACCGGGCGCGGCGTGTACCGACTGGGAGCAGTTCCGCGCACGAGTGGCAGATTGATCGACATACGACTCCAGCGCATCGCGTCCGCCGCTGTGAGCGATGCACGCGAACCCAAGTCTGCAGCCTGAGATATCAGGTCGAGCACCCGTTCTGACAGCTCTGAGCGACAATCCCTATTCGTCGCGATCTCGCGGCGAGAATTGTCGCTCGGAGTTGCCAGAAGAACCGTGGCACGAGCAGACGCACCTACACGTTGAAGCGAAACTCCACCGCGTTACGTAGCCGATCAACATCAGATCGTGACAGCAGCGCGGAGTCTAGACGTCGACGGCGAATCCGAGGTCGACATCACACGCCGCCTGTCCTCCTCGGATACCCCAGTTCGATGCCGGAATGTCGCGGACGGTAATCGACACATGGTCGGCGGGGATACCCAGCACGGCGAGACGTTCCACGATTTCGCGATATAGCTGGCGCTTCGCGTCCAGCGACCGTCCCTCGAAGCAATCGATGTGAATCATCGTCAGATACTCCGGATGCTCCAATGTCGGAGGGTGCGCGAACCGGTGCGACTCATGCACGACGAGACGGATGTGCTTGTCGTCGGACGGAATCCGGAAGGCGCTCACCAGCGCCTCGTGGACAGCGTCGATGATCGCGACTTCCTCGTCGACGGTCCACTGCCGTCGGACTTCGATCTGGGCGTGAGGCATGATCACGCACTCCTCAGGGGCGTGATCGCGCCGATCTGATCAGCGACCAGGTCCTCGGCGATCTCGAGGTCGTAGTGGGACTGCAGGTTCAGCCAGAACTGCGGATCGATCCCGAAATAGCGCCCCAGCCGAAGTGCGGTGTCAGCCGTGATCGAACGCTTTCCATGCACGATCTCGTTGATCCGGCGCGGCGGCACACCGATCGACACCGCCAGCTTGTTCTGGGTGATCCCGAAGCCCTCGATGAAGTCCTCCATGAGGATCTCACCGGGGTGCACAGGGTCCCAGCGCTCAGTGATAGTCGACGAGTTCGACATCTTCAGCACCTCCATCAGTCCAGGTGAAACAGATCCGCCACTGGTCATTCACACGGATACTGTGTTGACCGGCTCGGTCACCCTTCAACTGCTCCAACCGGTTGCGCGATACGTCAATAACGTTAGACGTTAAACCGGAACTCCACGACGTCGCCGTCAGCCATGACGTAGTCCTTGCCCTCCATGCGGACCTTGCCGGCGGCCTTGGCGTCGTTCATGGTGCCGGCCGAGTCGAGGTCGTCGAACGACACGATCTCGGCCTTGATGAAGCCCTTTTCGAAGTCGGTGTGGATGACGCCGGCCGCCTTGGGGGCGGTGTCGCCCTGGTGGATGGTCCAGGCGCGGGCTTCTTTGGGTCCGGCGGTCAGGTAGGTCTGCAGGCCCAGAGTGTGGAAGCCGGCGCGGGCCAGCGACTGCAGGCCGGGTTCGTCCTGGCCGATCGTGTCCAGCAGTTCCTGAGCGTCGGCCTCATCGAGTTCGAGAAGCTCGGACTCCACCTTCGCATCCAGGAAGACGCAGTCGGCGGGGGCCACCGCGTCGCGTAGCTCATGCTTCTTGGCGTCATCGGTGAGCACCGACTCGTCGGCGTTGAAGACGTACAGGAACGGCTTGGCGGTCAGCAGATGCAGTTCACGCACCGACGACAGGTCGAACGAATCCTTCGCCGAGAACAGGGTCTTGCCGTTGTTGAGGATCTCCTGGGCCTTCTTGGCGGCGGCCGCGGTCTCGACCAGATCCTTGTTCTTCTTGGCGTCCTTCTCCAGCCGCGGCAGCGCCTTCTCCAAGGTCTGCAGATCGGCGAGAATCAGCTCGGTCTCGATCACCTGAATGTCGGCGAGCGGGTCCACGCGGCCGTCGACGTGCACCACGTCGTCGTCACCGAAGACGCGCACCACCTGACAGATGGCGTCGGCCTCGCGGATGTTGGCGAGGAACTGGTTGCCCATGCCTTCACCCTCGGAAGCGCCCTTCACGATGCCGGCGATGTCGACGAAGCTGACGGTCGCCGGAAGGATCTTCTCGCTGCCGAAGATCTCGGCCAGACGCTTCAGGCGCGGGTCCGGCAACTCCACCACGCCGATGTTCGGCTCGATGGTGGCGAACGGATAGTTCGCCGCGAGCACGTCGTTACGGGTCAGGGCGTTGAAGAGGGTCGACTTGCCGACATTGGGAAGACCGACGATTCCGAGGGTGAGACTCACGGGGAGTCAGTCTATCCGCACCTCAGCGGACCAGACGTTTCAGGCGGGACAGCAGTCCCTCGGCCTGCTCCCCGGTCTCGTCGGCGTCGACGTCCGGCACGCTCGCCGGCGCACCGGCGGGAACCGGTTCGAGTGACTCGAGCAGGCCGGCAGCCGCATCCTCCTGCTGGATCTGCTCGCCGGCGGCCAGACCGATCCGCTCCAGGATGTACCGCAGCAACACCGCCAGACACGACGCGGCGGGCACGGCCAGGAAAGCACCGATGATCCCGAACTTGTTGCCGCCGAGGATGACCGCGAGCAGGACGACGACGGCGTGCAGTTCCATCGCCTTCGACTGCAGCCACGGCGACAGGATGTTGCCCTCGATCTGCTGCACCACCAGGATGATCGCGAGCACGATCAACGCGGTGGTGAGGCTCTTGGTGACCAGCGCGACCACCACGGCCAGGGCACCGGCCACGAAGGCGCCGACGATCGGGACGAACCCGCCGAGGAACGTGATCACGATCAGCACCCCGGCGAGAGGCACCCGCAGGATCAGCAGGCCGGCACCGATCAGGACGGAGTCGACGGCACTCACGATCGCCTGAGTGCGGATGAACCCGCCCAGCGTGTTCCACATGCGGACCAGGACCTCGGCGATATGCGAGCCGGTCGGCGCACCGACGGTGCGGTTGAGCCACGGAATGAATCTGGTGCCGTCCTTCAGGAAGAAGAACACGATGACCAGCGCCGTGAAACCGGTGATGAGCAGACTGGTGAGCGCGCCGACACCGCTGAAGACGCCCGATGCGATGTCGGTGGCACTGCTCTTCATCCGGTTGCCGAGCTCGGTGGTCAGATCGTTGAGCTGCTGATCCTTGATGTTCAGCGGCGGACCCTGAATCCACTTCTGGATCTTCTTCAATCCCTCGGTGGCATGGTTCGCGAGATCGGGGGCCTGTTTGACCACCGACGGCACGACGGCCCCGATCACACCGCCCACGATCACGATGGCGGCGAGAAGCGATCCGAACGCCGCCAGACCGGCCGGCACACCGTGGTTGCGCATCCAGCGGGCCGGCGGCCACAGGACGGTCGCGACGATGATGCCGAGCAGCACCGGCAAGACGATGTCCCACAACTGCCCGACGATCCAGAACAGCACCCACAGAAAACCCAGCACCAGGATGGCCTGCAAGGCGACAGTGGCACTCGACCGCAGACCGGTCAGGAAGATACGCGACCGGCTCGGATACGGCTTACCGGTCCGCGGATCGGTCATGACGCGCTCGGTGACCTCGGCCAGCGTGTCGTACTGGTCGTCGTAGGTCTCATCGACCTGGTCCGCCCCGGCTTCAGGTCCGTCGGCGGGCGTCGTCTCGTCCCTCACGCGAGTATCATCACATATCGGACGGACATTCGGCGCGCGCCGCGGGAACCGGTACCGCGCCCACTGCGTCTAAAGGGTGGGCCGACCGGCTCGAACACCGAACCCGAAGGGCACATCATGACCGACACCACCACGCAGACACCGTCGAGCCTGGGCTGGACCACCGTGACGACCCCGGACGGCCCGTTCACACTGCTCGTCGACACCGACGGCACCGTCTACGCCTCCGGCTGGACCGACGACGCGGAGTATCTGCGCGGGTTGGTCCACCCGGATCTGCGGCCCGAGACCCTGGTCGAACGCGCCGGCGGTGACGCGGCCGCCGCCGTCGACGCCTACTACGACGGCGATCTCGAAGCCCCGCACCGGATTCCGGTGCGTCAACGGTCCGGACCGTTCCTGCAGGCCGCCTGGGCGGCACTGCACGACGTGCCGGCCGGTCCCCCGGTCACCTACAGCGAGCTGGCCGAGCGCGCCGGCAACGTGGCCGCGGTCCGCGCCGCCGCCGCCTGCTGCGCACAGAACGCGGCAGCCCTGTTCGTTCCCTGCCATCGGGTGATCCGCTCGGACGGCACCCTCGGCGGATTCCGGTACGGCCTGGACGTCAAGGAGTCGCTCATCGAACGGGAGACCGCCGCCTGAGACGTCCCTGACGCCCGATACTTGTCAGTGGGGCGATGCACTATGGCGGCATGACCGTCTCCGTCGCCATCACCGCCCTGGTGTGCCTGATCGTGGGTGCCGCCGTCGGATGGTTCGCCCATCAGAGCGCCGCCCGGTCCGTCGACGCCGCCGCCGGACAGGTCGCGCGGCAGCAGTCCGATGCGCTGGAATCCGAAGTCCAGCACATCGTCGAGCCGCTGCGTCAGACCCTCGGTCAGCTGTCCGAGCAGCTGCAGCGCACCGAACACAACCGGATCCACGCGTACGCCGGACTCACCGAACAGGTGCGCGGCATGGCGGTGGCCTCGCACCGGCTGCAGGAGCAGACCAGTCGCCTGGCCGGGGCGCTGCACGCACCCCAGGTTCGGGGCCGGTGGGGCGAGGTCCAGCTCGAGCGGATCGTCGAACTGTCCGGGATGTCGCGGCACTGCGACTTCTCCACCCAGCAGACGGTCGCCGACGACGGCCGAGCGGTCCGCCCCGACCTCGTAGTGCATCTCGCGGGCGGGCGGTCGATCGTCGTCGACGCGAAGGTGCCGCTGCAGGCGTACCTGGCCGCGGTGTCCGGTCCGGGGAGCGGCACCCGCGAATCAGGCAACGACGAACCGGCACGCCTCGCCCGGCACGCCCAGGCGGTCCGCCAGCATGTGACCGCACTGTCCGGAAAGGCGTACTGGGCGTCGCAGCAGTCCTCCCCCGAGTTCGTGGTGCTCTTTCTGCCCGGTGACGGGGCACTCGAAGCGGCCACCCGCGCCGACCCGAACCTCCTCGACTACGCGTTCACCCGCAACGTCGTGCTCGCCACCCCGACCACCCTGATCGCACTGCTGCGCACCGTCGCCCTCGGCTGGCGTCAACACGCCCTCGCGGAGGACGCCGCCACCATCCACACCCTGGGCCGGCAGCTGTACGACCGTCTCGACGGGGTGCTCGGACACCTCGAGAAGACCGGGTCGGCGCTGCGGCGGGCCGTCGAGTCCTACAACTCGGCGATCGGCGCCATCGACTCCCGCCTCGGAGTCACCGCCCGGAAGCTGTCCGAACTCGAGGCGCTCGGTTCGCCCGATTCGTCCGGCCCCGAACCGCTGCCGACCGTCGACGTCGTCGTCCGTACCGCCTCGCGCGCCGACTGAGATTCTCCGATGTCACGGCCCGGCATCGACGGACCATCGCGCGCACCCGGTACCGTTGGCGTGTGCTTTCCCGTATCCGCGACGGAGCAGTCGTCCCCGTAGACCAGCGTTCCGTGCTGCCCACGGTGCGCGGTGTGCCCTGGTACGGGGTGATCGCCATCGCCGCCGTACCCACCATCATCGGCGCCGTCATCGACGCCCTCGCCACCGGTTCACTCGGCTGGTTCTACAACATCCTGTTCTTCCTCGGCTCCATCGCCGCCGCACTGATGGCCAACCGCAAGGGCCTGTTCACCGCCGCCGTGCAGCCGCCCCTCGTGGCCGCGATCATCGGACTGCTGACCCTGTTCGGGATCTCCGCCAGCAAGAACGGCACGCAGGGTCTCAAGTCGGTGGTCCTCAAGATGGCGCTGCCGTTCGCCAACACGTTCCCGTGTATCCTGGCCGCATTCGTGATCTGTGTGGCGATCGTGCTGGTCCGCCGCTACGTGCTCGAACGCGGTCCCGCCGAAGCGGAGAAGCCCGCCGCCGGCAAACGACGCCCCGCCCCCGGCGGTCCGCGGACCGCGGCCGCGAAGGCCGCGCCCTCGACCAGCGGTCACCGCAAGGCACCCGCCAAGAAGTCGGGCAAGAAGCCCGGCAAGAAGAAGCCCGCCGCCACCAAGGCCGCGGCGAAGAAGACCACAGCGCAGAAGACCACGGCGCAGACACGCAAGGCCGCACCGCAGCACACGGCGCAGCAGCCGGCCGCCGGTCAGGCGGAGCGCCCGCGTCGCAGTGCCGCGAGCATCGGATCACAGCCGGTGCGTCGTGCGCAGCCGCAGACCATCCCGCCGCGTCAGCAGCCGAAGAAGCCGCGCCGCACCGCCGGGCAGATCCGAGAGCAGGCGCACATCGAAGACCTCACCGCCGGTCTGGACGACTGACCCCACCGCTGGTTGAGCAGTCATCACGCTGGTTGAGCCAGGCGACGAAGGAGCCGACTCAACCGACGAGGAGCCCCGCTCGACCCACGAGGCGGTCAGTGCTTGGCGCTGCCGGTCTTCTCGACGGCGGCCTGGTCGGCTTCCTTCTGCGCCAGGGACACCTGGCTGAGTTCGTAGAGCTGGTTGAAGCGGTTGTTCGCGATCCGCATGACCACCTCGTAGGGCAGCGCGAACTTGCGCTCCCACCAGTAACCGAACCGGGTGTCGAACGACGTGTAGACCATGAACTTGTTCTTCAGCACGCCCTTGCAGATGGCCTCGCCGGCCTTCTCGGGAGTGACGGCGATCTTGTGGAAGCCGTTGACCTGCTTCTCGACCACCGGATTGTCGCGGTCCAGGCCGACGATGTCGACGGTGTTGACCAGCGGGGTCGCGACACCGCCGGGGCAGACCAGCGAGACGCCGATGTTGTGCCGACGCAGGTCGTAGCGCAGCACCTCGGACACGCCGCGGATGCCGAACTTCGACGCCGAGTAGGCAGCGTGCCACGGCAGCGCGAGCAGGCCGGCGGCCGACGACACGTTGACGAGCTGCCCGCCCTGGCCGCGACGCACCATCTGCGGCACGAACGATTCGATGATGTGGATCGGACCCATCAGGTTGACGTCGACCATCAGCTTCCACTGCTTGTGCTGAAGGTTCTCGACGGTGCCCCAGGCGGAGACGCCCGCGACGTTCATGACGACGTCCATGACGCCGACCTCGGCGTCGACGGCGCGGGCGAACGACTGCACCCAGTCGAAGTCGGAGACGTCACCGGCCTGGTGGTAGAGGACGGTGCCCCCGTTGCCGGTGATCTCGTTGACGGTCGCGTCGAGGACGTCGGCCTGCAGGTCGGTGAGCACGAGTTCGCCGCCCTGCTTGGCGACGATCTCGGCGGTGGCCTTGCCGATGCCGCTGGCGGCACCGGTGATCAGGACCTTGCGGCCACGGAAGCTCGGGACCGGGGTCTTCATGAAGAACAGGCCGCGGACGGTCTCGAGGGAGGGAAGATTGAGAGCCATGCCACACACTCTAGGTGACTGAGACGTGGCACGCCCACAGCCTCCGGCAGTCGACGGGATCGGCCGCCGAACGCCCTAGACGGGGAGCTTGCCCCCGAAGACGGCGTAG
The DNA here is from genome assembly GCF_047600565.1 of Gordonia sp. (in: high G+C Gram-positive bacteria). Lineage (GTDB taxonomy): Bacteria > Actinomycetota > Actinomycetes > Mycobacteriales > Mycobacteriaceae > Gordonia. The sequence continues at coordinate 122,876 of NZ_JASGKN010000001.1, read as the reverse complement.
ATGACGGCGAGCATGGCCTTCACGATCTGCGACGACACGTCGGCGCCCTGGCTCGTCAGGATCTGCTGCGCCTCGCCGAGGCTCTTGGCCTTCGACAGCTGCTCGATCAGCGGGCCGACGTCGGCGAGACCGGACAGGTCGTCGATGCCGTCGGTCGCGGTACCGGCGGTGGTCGTCGCCGGCGCGCCGAGGTAGTCGTTGAGCCCGTTGGTGATGGCGCCGGCGTACTTGGCGGCACCGGTGGGCGACGACAGGGTCTTCGCTTCCGCCTGGTTGCTGAGGTTGCCCATCTCGATGAACACCAGCGGCACCGTGGTGATGTTCGGTCCGGTCAGGTCCGACCGCGTCTGGATGCCGTCGACGACGCCGGCGTAGTTGGCCGTGTGCAGTCCGGCCTTGGTGAGGGCGTCCCGCATCTTCTCGGTGGCTTGGAGCCCCTGGCCGCCCTGGACGGTGTTCACCTTCTGATCGAGCACCGGGAGTTTCGGCACGATCAGGTGGAAGCCCGACTTGCCGTTGTCGACGCCGTTGCTGGTCGAGTCGGCGTGAATGCTGACGGCGACGTCGGCGTTGGAGCGGTTGGCCCGCTCGGCGCGCTCGTCGACGCAGCCGGCGAAGTTCTTGTCGTCGGGGCGGCTGAGGAGCACACGTGCGCCTTCGCTCTCCAGCGACGCCTTCACCAGCTGGGCGACCTTCCAGTTGATTTCGTGCTCCGTGACGCCGTTGACGCCGGTGGCACCGGTGGTCTGGCAGTCCTTGGTGCCGCCACGCCCGTCCGGCACCTGCTTGCTGAGCTGCGCGGGGGTGGCACTGCCCTGGTGGCCCGGGTCGAGGAACACGGTCTTGCCCTGCAGCGGCGTGGCGGCCGGTGCGGTCGGCGACGCCGGTGCTGCCGGCGTGGTCGGGGTCGCGGGAGCTGCCGGCGCCGCGGGAGCGGCGGAGGCGGCGGGCACGACGGCGACGGTCAGCGCGGTGGCGAACAGGACGCTGGCCGCGGCGAGCGCGGCACGACGGACAGAGACAACAGACATGCGAAACCCCTAACAACACCAGCAGTCACACTGGTCACTTACGTAACAGTGAACCAGTGCTCGAGGGTTTTCGGCAACCGGTAGTCCGTCACACCGGCCGAATCGTCACTCCTCTGTGACCGTCGGCGACGGGTCGTCGTCGGCGAGATACCTGGTCAGATGCAGGATCCCGTGCTCGTCGGCGGGATCGGCGGGCGTCACGACCTCCTCGAGAGCGGACCGGGCGGCGACCGGATCCAGGCCGGCACCGATCACCACCAGCTGCGTCGCGCGAGGGCCGGGCCACGGGCGACGGCGCACGTGCACGAACCCGCCGACGGCATGCACCTCGTACGCCTGATCGGCATGACCGGGAAGGTCCACGAACGCGAGTCCCTTGAGCCGGAAGGCGCCGGCCGGCGGACGGGACAGCAGCGCGGCCAGCCGGCGCGGATCCACCGGCCCGGCGGACTCCAGCGACACCGACTCGAACGCGTCGTGAAGATGGTCGTGACCCGAATGATCGTGGTCGTGGTGGTCATGGTCGTGGTCCTCGAACAGATCACCGAGAGTCAGTTGCTGCGGCCCGTCGGGTTCGGGCTGCAGACCGCCGCCGTCCACCAGCAGTGCCGGATCCACCGCTCCGGCGCGGACCGCCAGCACCGGTGCGGTGTCGTTGAGCTTCCGCACCTGAGCCAGGACGGCGTCGCGGGCCGCCGCGTCGACCAGATCCGTCTTGTTCACCACGACCAGGTCGGCGACGGCCAGATGATCGCGCACCGACGGATGGTCGTGCAGCGTCTGAGGGAGGAGGGCGGCGTCGGCGACGTAGATCAGGCCGCCGTACGCCACCGTCGCGCTGCGCGCCGCCAGCACCAGACGGATGAGCGCCTTGGGTTCGGCGATGCCGCTGGCCTCGATGACGATGGCGTCGACGCCGCTGTCGGCGAGGGTCTGCAACGACTCCCCCAGACCGTCCGCGTCGGTGGTGCAGCAGATGCAGCCGTTGGAGAAGGTCATGGTGCCGGCCGAACGCCCGGACACCAGGAGGGCGTCGACGTTGATCGAACCGAAGTCGTTGACCAGCACCCCGAACCGGCGGCCACCGGAACGGCGCAGCAGATGATTGAGCACCGTCGTCTTGCCGGCGCCGAGGAACCCGGCCAGCACGATGACCGGAACCGCCGGGGTCGGCACCGAACCTCCTGCCCGCGGACTCACGACGGAACGCACTGCTCGCACAGGACGGCGAGATCGCGGGCGGTGTCGTCACGGTTGGCGACGCGGCTGGTCGGCGCACCGCAGTCGGCGCATCGCCCGATGACACGGGTGCGGTCGGAGAAATCGGTGCGCATGCGCCGGTCGAACACGTACAGCGATCCTTCCCAGAGGCCGTCGTCGCCGTACTTTTCGCCGTAACGGACGATTCCGCCGTCGAGTTGATAAACCTCCGAGAATCCCCGATTCCGCATCAACGCGGTGAGTACCTCGCATCGGACACCGCCGGTGCAGTAGGTGACGACGGGACGGTCTTTCACATGATCGAGTGCCCCGCTTTCCAGAAACGGAACGAAATCACGGGTGGTGCCGACGGGCGGCACGATCGCTCCGGAGAATCGGCCGATCTGCGCCTCGATGGCATTGCGGCCGTCCAGGAAGGCGACGTCGTCGCCGCGTTCGTCGACCAATGCGTGGAGTTCTTCGGGAGAAAGCCGCACCCCGCCGCCGACGACACCGTCGTCCGGGGTCACCGTCACCTCGTCGGGAACGCCGAAGGTGACGATCTCCGGCCGCACTTTGACGCTCAGTCGGGGGAAGTCGTCGCCGTCGCCGTCCGACCATTTGATGTCGGCCCGCGCGAACGCCGGGTAACTTCGGGTGGCACGGACATAGCGCTTCACATCGCCGATGTCGCCGCCTACGGTCGCATTGATCCCGTGGGGTGACACGATGATTCTGCCGCGCAGACCGTTCGCCTCGCAGACGGCCTGCTGCCAGAGCCGGATCGCGTCGGGATCGGGCAGCGGTGTGAACACGTAGAAGAGAACGATCTTGGGAGTGGCCACAGTGCAAGGGTACGGATCGATCACGCGCCGGGTCGCGGCCGCCGGGCTCGGTGTGCTGGCCGCGGTCTCGCTGTCGGCGTGCAGCCTGCTGAGCGATCCGCAGGCCAGCCGGCCGATCGTCATTCCCGGTACCGATGAGCTGCAGACGGAGACGCCCACCTCGTCGATCGCGCCGGCCTCGAAGTCACGGGAGGCGATCTCCACGGCGCCGACCATTCCGCCGCGCGACTCGCTGGCCCGAGCCATCGAAGATGCGACGCGGGTGAGCACGTCCGGCTTCCATGTGGGCTCGGAGAAGGCCGACGACGCCCGCGAAGAAGGCATCTCCGGTGTGCACTTCTCCACCCCGGACCGGGCGGTCCGCTGCTCGACCGACCTGAGCCCCTCCGGTTCGCTGGCATGCGTGAGCGACCGGGTGCGCGGCCCCGATTCGGCTCCCGCGAGTGCCCCGGCGGGCTGCGATTGGGACGGTCACGAAGTACTTCTGAATTCGGACGGCATCACCCAGGGCGCCTGCACCAATCAGTATCCGGTGATGTACCGCTCGACGATTCTGGATTTCGGTTCCGCCATCACCGTGAGCCGCTATTCCTGTCTGAGTGACCCGGAGGCGCTTTACTGCCTGGAATCGGGCACCGATCGTGGATTCGCGATCACCCGGAACGGTTTTTCGGAAATTCACGGCGATGACCGCGCACCGGGTGTCGCCGATGACGATAACGACGATCCACTGAACGCGACGTCCACGACCTCCACACGCTGATCTTTTGTAGACTGGGGGCATAACGGATTTCAGTCTGCGAATTCACGGCCTTATGAAGGGGAATCTCCATGGCTAAGCGCACCAAGACCGTCGTGTCCGTCGTCGATGATCTCGACGGCACCGAACTGGGCGACGATTACGAAACCATCCGGTGGAGCCTGGACGGCCGCAACTACGAGTTCGACACGTCCGCCGCCAACGCCCAGGAGTTCCGCGACCTCGTCGACCGGTACGTGAAGGCCTCCCGTTCGGCAGGCCGTCCGACGCGCCGCCGTTCGTCCCCGAACACCCCCGCGATCCGTTCGTGGGCGCAGGCCAACGGCTTCAGCGTCTCCGACCGCGGCCGCATCCCGGCCGACGTGATCGCCGCCTACGAAGCCGCCCACTAGAGCGGTCCGCCGGTCCCTGAGGAGTAGGAGCGTCTCGAAGGGCGGGGTTTCGACACGGGCTCCTTCGTCGCCCGGCTCAACCGACGAACATCCTCAAGGAGCGTCTCGAAGGGCGGTCCCTGAGGAGCGACGAAGGAGCGTCTCGAAGGGCGGTCCCTGAGGAGCGACGTAGGAGCGTCTCGAAGGGCGGTCCCTGAGGAGCGACGTAGGAGCGTCTCGAAGGGTTCCATTCGCGGTGAGTTTTATTTGTGACCTGCCCAGTCACGCGAAGTAGGCTCACGTCCCATGTCTGTCCTCACCGTCCGGCGACGCCTGCTGCCACTGCTGCTGGCCGTCCTCGTCGCCTTCGCGCTGGCCGCCTGCGGTTCGTCGTCGTCGAACTCCGACGATTCGGATCTGTGCGCAGCGCCCGACACCAAGGCCGCGGCCGCCGCCCCGGGGAACCTCAAGACCCCGCAGCAGCAGGCCGACCAGTACACCACCGATTCGGTGACGCCGATCGATCAGATCGACGTGAACGCGCTCGGTCTGGCCCAGCCCGGCACCTTGACGGTCGGCACCCTCGGTGACGCGCCGCCGAGCATCTGCCTCGACGCGGCCGGCCAGTACACCGGCTTCGACAACGAGCTGCTGAAGGCGGTCGCCGCCAAGCTGGGCCTGAAGGTCAAGTTCGTGGGCACCGAGTTCGCGGGCCTCCTGGCGCAGGTGGCGAGCCATCGCTACGACGTGGGGTCGTCGTCGATCACCACGACCGCCGAGCGTCGCGAGACGGTGGGCTTCACCAACGGCTACGACTTCGGCTACTTCTCGTTGGTGGGCCCGAAGAACGGGCCGATCAAGAGCTTCACCGATCTGGGCCCCAAGAACCGGATCGGCGTGGTGCAGGGCACCGTGCAGGACGACTACGTCACCAACGAACTGCACCTGAGCCCGGTGAAGTTCCCGGACTACGCGACGGCGTACGCGAACCTGAAGACCGGTCAGATCGACGCCTGGGTAGCACCCAGCCAGCAGGCCGAGGGTGCCATCAAGCCCACCGACGGCATGGCGATCCTGGAAGACACGTTCAGCGTCAACAACTTCGTCGGCTGGGCCACCGCCAAGGACAACCATAAGCTGATCGACGCGCTGAACAGCGGCCTGGACGCGGTGATCGCCGACGGCACCTGGGCCAAGCTGTACACCGACTGGGTGCCGCGCGAGCTGCCGCCGGGCTGGAAGCCGGGTTCCAAGGCCGCGCCGGCCCCGCAGCTCCCCGACTTCCGGGCGCTGGCCGAACAGAACGCGGCCAACAAGACCGATGTGGAAGTGCAGAAGAAGAGCACCCTGCAGCAGCTCGGCGCCACCTTCTTCAACTGGGACCTGTACAAGAAGGCGTTCCCCGATCTGCTCAAGACAGGCCTGCCGAACACGTTGATCCTGGCGGTGTCGTCGGGGGTGATCGGCACGATCCTCGGCATGGTCCTGGCCGTCGCCGGCATCTCGCGCACCCGATGGCTGCGCTGGCCGGCACGCGTCTACACCGACATCTTCCGTGGCCTGCCGGCGGTCGTGGTCATCCTGATCATCGGCCTGGGCATCGGTCCGGTGGTGAAGAACCTGACCGGCGGCAACCCGTACTGGCTGGGTGCGCTCGCCCTGGCGTTGCTGGCGGCGGCGTACATCGGCGAGATCTTCCGTTCCGGTATCCAGAGCGTGGATCCCGGGCAGCTGGAGGCGTCGCGCGCCCTCGGCTTCTCGTACGCGAAGTCGATGGCGCTGGTCGTGGTGCCGCAGGGTGTGCGGAATGTGCTTCCCGCGCTGATGAATCAGTTCATCGTGCTGATCAAGGATTCGTCCCTGATCTACTTCCTCGGTCTGCTGGCCAGTCAGCGTGAACTGTTCGCGGTGGGCCGTGACCTTAATGCGCAGACCGGCAATCTGTCGCCGCTGGTAGCGGCCGGCATCGTCTATCTGGCGTTGACCGTGCCGCTGACCCACCTGGTGAACTACATCGACAACCGTCTGCGGACCGGAAAGGCCTGAGATGACCGGCAAGCCGCTCACCACCCCCGATCCCGTCTCGCTGACCGGGCAGGACCTACACCTGTCGTTCGGCGACAACCACGTGCTGCAGGGCGTCGACATCCATGTCGACGCCGGCACCACCACCACCGTGATCGGCCCGTCCGGTTCCGGCAAGTCGACGCTGCTGCGCGTCCTGAACCGACTGCACGAGCCGGACTCGGGCGACATCCTCATCGACGGCCGGTCGGTGCTGAAGGACAACCCGGACCAGTTGCGGCGACGCATCGGCATGGTGTTCCAGCACTTCAACCTGTTCCCGCACATGACGGTCGCCGAGAACGTGTCGCTGGCCCCGCGGAAGCTGAAGGGACTGAGCAAGGACGCCGCTCACGAGCTGGCGATCAGCCAGCTCGACGCGGTCGGGCTCAAGGAGAAGGCCGACGCCCGGCCGGCGAACCTGTCCGGCGGTCAGAAGCAGCGGGTGGCGATCGCGCGGGCGCTGGCGATGAAGCCGCAGATCATGTTCTTCGACGAGGCGACCAGCGCGCTGGACCCGGAACTGGTCAAGGGTGTTCTCGCACTGATGACCGAACTCGCCCAGGAGGGCATGACGATGGTGGTGGTGACCCACGAGATGGGGTACGCCCGCAACGTCTCCGACAACGTGCTGTTCATGGATCAGGGCAAGGTGGTCGAGACCGGCACGCCGGCACAGCTCTTCGACGCCCCGAGCAGCCCGCGTCTGCAGACGTTCCTGTCCGAGGTGCTCTGAGCTCCTTTCGACAGGCTCAAGGAGCGGGGAACGGGGCTCAAGGAGCGGGGAGCGTGCAGACTACTTCTTCACGTAGCCGGCGACGGCCGCCGCATACTCCGGTGAGTCGAAGAACGGTTCGAGGCGGCGGCGCGTGATGGTCTCGAGGTAGCCGAGCTCTTTCAGAATGCGCCAGGACCGGCGGACCGAAGCGCATGGCCTCCTCCATCAGGTCCGCGCGTTCGATGCCGAGGTCCTCGAGGACGTCGGCGATCGGGGTGGCGCCGTAGGTGTCGAAGACCTCGTCCACCCCCTCGTCGAGCAGGGTCCGGAAGTACGGGGTGTTCCGGAAGGTGCGGAAGAACTCGAACCCGATCACTACGAAGTCCTCGATGTCGTCGTCGGTGATGGTGCCCTTGAATCCGGACAGGTCGCGGTCGGCGTTTCCGCGCCAGAAGTCGCGGAGGGTGTCCAGGAGCATCACCTCGGGGTCTTCGCGCGCCGAGTCGAGGACGAAGCCGGCGCCGTAGCGGGTGACCTTCTCGATGGGGCGGGCGAGACGTCGGGCGGCCTTGGAGCCGAAGTTGTTGGCGACGGAACGCTGCACCAGGTCAACCACGGTGTCGACGGTCGACGGGCTCTCCAGCACCTGTTCGAGGGCCCGCTGGGCGGCCGGCATCTCGGCGATCGAGGTGGCGAGTTCGTCGAACTGCCGGTCGTCGACCACGTCGTGCAGGCTGGTCTGGCTGTTGACGTCGTGGTTGTAGAGCCGTGCGGCGACCTCGCCGACGAGCTCGGGGATGGCGCCCTCCACCGGGAACTGGACGGCGTACTTGTAGACGACGTCCTTGATGAGCTGGCGCGGCATCACCGATTCGAGGGGGATGGTGCCCGAGTCGGTGAGAAACGAGTCGATCTCCTGCTCGGCGACGGTCCGGAACTCGTCTTCGTCGGTGAGCTGGCCGAGAGTGAACTCGACCTGCGCGTCGAGGAGTCGCTGGGCGAGTTCGTCACGATCGGAAGCCATGGCCCCACCCTAGGACATGTCCGCTTCAGAGGACCTTGATCTCCCGCTCGGTCGCGGTGTGTGCACCCGACCCGAAGATGCCTCGGCGACGGCGATCCGCAGCGACCACCACTGTGAGGACGATCAGGAGAGCGGCCGGCGGCCAGAGGGCACCGGGCATGCCCAGGAGACCGTGTCCGACGGCACCCGTGATGCCGCCGGCGAGCAGCGCCGCCCACAACGCCAGGTTCCGCAGCCACAGGAATCGGGGGCCGCCGCGGAAGGCGTCGACCAGCCGCTGGCCGGCCTTGACCAGTGCGCCGGTCATGTAGGTGAGTCCGATACTGGTCTCCCCTCCCCGCAGGAACGTCGCATTGACCACGCCCATCGCCAGCGGCAGTCCGACCACGACCGGCGCGAGCGCCGACGTCACCGAGACCGCGATCGCGGTCGCCACGACGAGCAGCGCGGTGACGCCGAGGACGGTCGTGCGGCCGTCCCACACGTGCACCAGGATCGCACCGAGGACGGTGCCGGCGAAGAAGCAGCCGATCAGAGCGGCCGGGAGCCCGATCGCACCCCAGCGCCCGCCGCCGATCTCGGTGGCCAGGTCGGTGGTGTTGCCGCTCATGAACGAGACGAAGTGACGGCGCAGGTGCAGGAATCCGACGGCGTCGAGATAGCCGGCAGTCGCCGAAAGCGTCACCGCCAAGGCTATTTCGCGACGCTGAATGGTCCTCACGGCGAACATCCTTCCACTTCCTGGCACGTATTCCAGGGCGGGCATATCGTCGGAAACGCATACCCGCACCACCCCGGAGAGGACGCCACCCATGCGCGCCGTGAAGCTGAGCAGCCCGAACACCGTGACCCTTGAAGAGGTGGATGTTCCCGAACCGGGCCCGGGGGAGGTGCGCGTGAAGGTGGCCGGCGCGGGACTGTGCCATTCGGATCTGCACCTGGTCGACATGGGCGACGAGTGGCCGGCATTCGGTCTGACGTTGGGTCACGAGGGTGCCGGCACCGTCGACAAGCTCGGCCCGGGCGTCACCGCCCACAAGGAGGGCGAGCCGGTGATCGTGAACCTGGTGTGGAGTTGCGGCGAGTGCCGCGCCTGCGTCGAGGGCCGCGACAACGCCTGCGAGGTGACCGGCGGTCGCGACAGCTTCCCCACCGGCCCCGGTCTGGGCGCGCAGGGTTCGATGGCCGACTACATCATCGTGCCGTCACGGCACGCCCTGCCGCTCGGCGACATCGACCCGGTCGGCGCCGGCCCCCTGACCGACGCCGCACTCACCCCGATGCGGGCCATCAACTCGGTGCGCGACCGCCTGACCCCGGGCGCGACCGTCGTCATCATCGGCATCGGCGGACTCGGCCACATGGGCTTGCAGATCGTGAAGGCCATCTCGGCGGCCACGGTGATCTGCGTCGACATGGACGAGAAGAAGCTGGAGCACGCCAAGGAACTGGGTGCCGACGAGACGTTCACCCCGGACGCCGGCACCGCCGCGAAGATCCTCGCCGAGACCGGCGGCTACGGCGCCGACGTGGTGCTCGACTTCGTGGGTGTGCAGCCGACCGTCGATCTCGCCGCCGGCGCCATCGCGCCGGAAGGCAAGGTGCGCCTGGTCGGTCTGGGCGGCGGAAAGTACCCGGCGTCCGCGGAGATCAGCGCGCCGTGGGGCGTCAACATCCAGCGCTCGTACGGCGGCACCCGGGAGGATCTGCTGCAGGTCCTGGCGCTCGCGCACGCCGGCAAGATCAAGATCGACTACGTCACCTATCCACTGGATCGGTTCCAGCAGGCGTTCGACGATCTGCGCGCCGGCAAGATCGTCGGCCGCGCCATCCTGGTCCCCTAGCCGCCCGAGAGCAGCCGGCGCAGCACCTGCACCACGCCCTCGTCGTCGTTGGACGGCGCGAGATGCGTGGCGCGGGCCCTCACCTCGGGGTGGGCATTCGCCATGGCGTAGGACCGGTCGGCGGCGTCGAGCATCTGCAGATCGTTCAGGTAGTCGCCGAACACGACGGTCTGTGCGGGGCTGATACCGAGATCGGACTGCAGCGCGCGCACGCCGACACCCTTGTCGACGCCGGGCGACATGATGTCGATCCAGTTCCTGCCGGACACCACCACCTGGGTGCGGTCGGCGAGCTCGGCGAAGTAGCGGCCGGCGGCGGTCTCGGCGTCCTCGAAGTCGTAGACGGCGAGCTTGAGGATCTGATCGTCGATCTCGTCCAGGTCGTCGATCCGGTCCAGCCGCACGTAGTACTTGTCGCATTCGTCGACGAACGGACGGTCGTGGCGTTCGACGTAGCCGCCGGCCACACCGCAGACGACGAGCCCGAGGTCGCGCCCGTGCTCGTAGGCGGCACGCACAGTGGACACCACCTCGTCGGTGACGGACTGGTCGACGGTGCCGACGGCTTCCAGCCGGCCGTCGTGGGCGACGAGGTTGCCGTTCTCGGCGATATACGAGAGGCCCTCGGGTGAGCGCTCGAACAGCTTCTGCAGCGTGTAGTACTGGCGGCCGCTCGCCGGCACGAACACGATCCCGCGCTCACGCATCTCGTCGAGCAGCGGCCAGAAGGAGTCGGGAACGGTGCCGTCGTCGCGCAGGAGCGTGCCGTCCATGTCGGCGACGACCATCTTCAGATCGGTCACGCCTTCATAGTGTCAGTGGTCCTCGAGCCTGTCGAAAAGCCGGCCGGGTTCGAGCCGTCACCCGCTCCTTGACGCCGTTGACCGCTCCTTGAGCCTGTCGAAAGGAGCTAACCGAAGTACGCGAAGGTGCACTCCTTGGCGGGGTCGTTCTCCATGGCGACGAGCTTGTCGCCGCCGAAGGTGATGGAGCAGCCGGTGACGCCGGCGCCGTCGCCTTTGACGGTGGAGGTCAGTTCGTCGACTGCTCCGTATTCCTTCTCCCAGGGCAGGGTGACGTTCTCTTCGGTCTGCTCGTCGCCGCCGTTGACGGTGTAGTGGATGGTCGCGGTTCCGGTGCCTTGCACTTGGAGCTTCGCGGCGCCGGCGACGGCGGGGGTCTCGATGCTCGACGGCGGTGCGACGGACGGAGTGGCGTCGTCTCCGGTGGAGCAGCCGGTCAGGGTGGCGATCAGTGCGGCGGCCGTCAGGGTCGTGGCGATGGCGGTTCTCATGTCCGAATCCAAACACTCCGGCCACGCCGGATGCACCCGACTCTTCCATCTGGACCGCAGTCCGTTTATCGTGAGGGCTCCTGTACTCCATCCCAGAGAGCGAGTCCCCATGACCGTCAAGTACGTGCAGCCGTTCACCGCGACCGTGGCCCGGATCATCATCGGCATCATCTTCTTCGCCCATGGCTGGCAGAAGCTGGTCACCAACGGTATCGACGCCACCAAGCACGGCTTCGAGATGATGGGTGCCCCGATCCCCGGTTTCTCGGCGTGGTTCGCCTCCCTGGTGGAGCTGGTCGGCGGCGCCGCACTGATCATCGGTCTGGCGATGCCTCTGGTGTCGGTGCTGCTGCTGATCGACATGATCGGCGCCATCTTCACCGCGCACATGGGTCACGGCTTCTTCGCGCCGGACGGCGGCCCCGAGCTGCCCCTGGCCCTGATCGCGGGCGTGCTGGCTGTCGGCTTCGTCTCGCACGGCCGCCTGTCGATCGACGGCAACATCCTCGCCGCCCGCCGCGCCCGCGAATGACACCGACGACCGTCGGCCCCGCCACTCTTTGAGCAGCTCCTCCGCTCCTTGAGCGGATCCGCGTGCTCCTTGCATGGTTCCCGCCTGCTTCTTGAGTGGTTCCTCCGCTCCTTGAGTGGTTCCTCCGCTCCTTGAGCTTGTCGAAAGGACCCCGGTTACAGTCAGTCCTGTGAGCACCTCCGCCCCCGACGCCCCGGACGTCGAGCCGATGTCGGTGTCGAAGCGGTCCTGGATCGTGGTGGGTGTCGCCGTGGCGGTGGTGCTGGCGCTGGTGGTGGCCGGGGTTCTCTGGAATGTGCACCGGTCGTATCCGTCGACGGCCGGCACGGTGCGGGCCGAGAACGCGTCGTTCATCGTCGGCGACGATCGTGCCCCGAAGACGGTCGATGTGTTCGAGGATTTCTCGTGCCCGCAGTGCCGGGATTTCGAGGGCCGGTCGGGTTCCACGCTGGCGGCGGCGGCCCGCGCCGGCCAGTTGCGGGTGCGCTATCACCTGCTGACGCTGGCCGACGCGGTGTCGCCGTCGCACAGCTATTCGTCGCGGGGCGCCGGGGCGATCGCCTGTGTGGCCCGCTCCGGTGACGCGCAGGTGTTCACGCGGCTGCTCAAGCAGTTGTTCGAGCAGGCGCCGGCGCACGGCGCGACAGAGGATCCGTCGAATCAGCAGATCGCCGACCTGGCGGCGGCCAGCGGCGCGGACACGCAGACCCGACAGTGCATCGCCGACGGCGCGGGCGTCGACGAGGCGCGCACCATGGCCGACACCTCGGCGAAGCAGTTGAAGAACTCCAACGACGGCGACATGACGACCCCGACGGTCCTGGTCGGCGGCGAGCAGGTCGATTCGATCCTGACCGGCGACGACTGGGTGACCGATCTGGTGACCGGCACGTCCAGCACCCGCTGAACCAGCGGATTTGGCCCGGTTCCCGAGCGTGCGGTAGATTCGCTAGCGCACCTGAAAGGGTGAACAACTCGATACGGGGCTATGGCGCAGCTGGTAGCGCACCACACTGGCAGTGTGGGGGTCAGGGGTTCGAGTCCCCTTAGCTCCACCGGAAACCGTCCACCTGTTGATGCAGGTGGACGGTTTTTTAGCACTCAGCGCCACTGTCCGCCGCCGTCATGGACGGCACCCGCGAGGGGAATGTGCCCTCGCAGGTGCCGTCTATGACACTGGCGGACGGTCGGCCTATTCGCCGAGGGTCGCGGCGTCGATCACGTAGCGGTAGCGGACCTTCGAGTTCACCACGTTGTCGTAGGCCTCGTTGATCTGCGAGGCCGGAATCGTCTCGATGATCGGGGCCATGTCGTGTTCGGCGCAGAAGTCGAGCATCTCCTGGGTTTCGCGGATGCCGCCGATGTTGGAGCCCGCGAGCACCCGCGACTTACCGGTCAGGGCGCCGAGGTTGACCGTCGACGGCTGCTCCGGCAGACCCAGGTTCACCACCACGCCGTGCGCTTTGGTGAGGCCGAGGAGCACGTTCAGGTCCATGCCGTCGGAGATGGTGGAGATGATCAGGTCGAAGGTGCCGCGCAGTTCCTTCATGCGGGCGGCGTCCTGGGTGGAGACGTAGTCGCCGGCGCCCAACTTGACGGCGTCGTCGCGCTTGGACAGGGTGCGGCCGAAGCCGACGACGTCGGCGCCCATCTTAGCGGCGAACTGGACGGCCATGTGGCCCAGACCGCCGAAGCCGATCACGCCGACCTTCTTGCCGGGGCCGGCGCCCCAGCGCTTGAGCGGGCTGTAGGTGGTGATGCCGGCGCACATCAGGGGTGCAGCGTGGTCGAGGGCGATGGCGTCGGGGACGCGCATCAGGTAGTCCTGCTCGACGGTGATGCCCTGCGAGTAGCCGCCGGCGGTGGGCAGACCGTCGCGGCCGACGCCGTTGTAGGTCCAGACGGCGCCGCCCTCGGTGCAGAACTGCTCCTCCCCGGCACGACACTCCTCGCAGTCGCCGCACGAGTCGACGAAGCAGCCGACACCGACGCGGTCACCGACGGCGAACTTGGTGACGTCGGACCCGACCCGGCTGACGGTGCCGGCGATCTCATGTCCGGCCACCAGGGGGTACTGCACCGGACCCCATTCACCGCGGGCGGTGTGGATGTCGGAGTGGCAGATCCCGGCATACGCGATGTCGAAGTAGACCTCGGTCGGTCCCGGCTCACGACGGGTGATGGTGGTCTTGCTGTACTTTCCGGTGGGCGAATCGATGGCGTACGCGGCGACGTCGGGCATGGGGCTCCTTCAAGCGTTTCGAACCTATGCGTTCCAGCGTATCGATTCCGGTCGGGCGCTGCGGCCACCGAATCCGGGCCTTCCCGGCGAACCGTTCACTAGGGTCGGATTCACCCGACGGGGAAGGATCTCGATGTCCCGGCGTTTCACCGCCGCGGCCGCACTGCTGGCCGTGCTGCTGCTCGCCCTGACCGCGTGCGGTCACCGGCAGCCGGCGTCCCCGGACCGGAAACTCGCGTGGTCCGGAGGCGAACTGAAGGTCCCGGTCATCTCGGGAACCGTCACGACCGCGGATCTGCCGGCACTGTCCGGTGCCGTGCCCGCGGGCGCGGACCTGCGGCTCGACGGCGACGTTCAGCGGATCGCCCGGGTCGATGCCGGCGGGCGCCGCCTGTCGGTGACCGCACCTCTCGACGCGGGCACCGTGCGCGGCACGGTCACCGTGGTCAGCGGCGGCACCCCGATCTCGGCCGTGCTTCCCGTGACCGTCGACGTGGCCGTACCCGACTCGCGTCGGATCCCGGCGGACGCCCCGGGCACCGCACCCGGCCGGATCACGCATTGGGGTGCGCTGCCGACGGTGACCGGCGAGATCCTGCTCGGGGTGGAGGGAAGCGATCGTTCCGCACGCGACGCGGCCGCCCGGCGGATCGCCGACAGCATCGGGGCCGGTTTCGTCGGCTCGGTGCCCGAACTGGGGATCTACCAGCTGCGGGTCGCCGCGGCGGACACCTCTCGACTCGTCGACGATCTCCGGACCCGGCCCGGCGTGACGTCGGCGTCGGCGGTGTCGACCGGTGCGGCCGATGATCTGGGCGTCAACGATCCGGAGGTGAAGGCCCAGCCACTCGATCTGATCGGTGCGCCGCGCGCCTGGCACGACGGGCTGACCGGCGCCGGCGTGAAGGTCGGCGTGATCGATGTCGGGGTGGACGTCGACCACGAGGATCTGCGCGACCGGATCGGATACGACCTGAACACGGGGACGTCGACGTCGTCGCACGGCACCCATGTGGCGGGCACCGTCTGCGCGCAGGGAGACAACGGGCGGGGCGTCGCGGGCGTCGCCTACGACTGCGATCTGATGACGTACGGAATCGGCGACCAGTTCACCGACGCGCAGCTGTACTCGGCGATGTGGCAGCTCGCCGACCGTGGGGCGCGGGTGGTCAACATCAGTCTGGGCGCCACCCTGCGCGCCACCTGCCGCGACGACATGGCCGGCGCCTACCGCGACCGGTTCCACACCGACATGGACTACGCCGCGTGTGCAGAGAAGCTCGCCGATCACGAGCTCGACTACCGGGAGTGGAGCTACTACGGACATTGCGATGCGACGTCGAACGATCCGGCGATCGCTGGCGTGCGACGGCTGATCACCGCCGAGAACGAACAGTTCTCCCTGGTGGCGCGGATGATCAGTCTGCAGCACGACGTGCTCTGGGTGACGTCGGCGGGCAACGACGCCGTCGATGCGAGCGCCTGCGCCGCACCGCACGGGATCACCCACGATCCCGCGCTGGGCAGCGTCACCGGACTCACGGTGGGTGCCACGCGCGCCGACTCGCCGGAGCACGCCTCGTACTCGAACTTCGATCCCGGGGTGGACGTGTCGGCGCCGGGCGGTGAGATCGGCGGCACGGGGATTCATTCGGCGGCCCGGTGTGCGGACCCGTCCCGACACGACTGTTATGCGGACGAGGCGGGCACGTCGATGGCGGCCCCGCACGTGACCGGCGTGGCGGCGCTGATGTTCCAGGCGAATCCGAAACTGAAGGCTTCGGAGGCACGCCGTTGTCTGCAGGACAGCGGCACCCCGGTGAATGCCCCGGCCGCGGTGGCGTGCGCCCGTGGCGACCGCACGCCCAGTTCGTCGCCGAGCGCGTCGGCGTCGTCGAGCACCGCCCCGCCGACCACCCGGACGCTACCGGTGATCGATCACGTGCGGATGTCGTCGGGCGGGTTGGGAAGGGTCGGCGACAACGTCTATCGGGCCGATTCGAACGGCGACGACAATCTGTGGGTGTACGTGAAGTCCTTGGCCGGCGAGGACGAGGTGCGCGGCGGTTGCTCGCTCGCGCTGACGGCGACGGGGCCGGGCGGGTTTTCGAAGTCGCTGAGCTACGACGATCACTGCTGGATCTACGACCCGGGGTGGGTACTGGAGCTGAAGGAGCCGGGTGACTACACGGTCACGGCCCGGGTGCAGCAGCAGCAGGGCCGGGTGCCGATCACCGAGACGCTGGTGCTGCATTCTGCTACCCGAATGATCTCTACATATCACTTTCGATATGTAGATATATATGTTTTTGATCTACCCCGGGCGGTCGGCGGCCGGCACGCTGAACATCGTGACCGCCACCCTCGAACGACCGCTTCCCCGCCCGGCCTCCGTACGGGCGGCGACGGCGCACGTGCCGATGGGTCCGCCGTGGTGGGGCGCGGTGATGGGTACCGGGATCCTCGGGACTCTCACCGAACTGCACGCCGGGTCGACGGCGGTCGGCGCGGACCTGGCGCGCTTCTTTCTGGTGACCGGCTGGGTGCTGATGATCGCGTTCGCTGCGGGATTCGCGGCACGGGTGATCGCGTCGCCGTCGGTGTTCACCGCATCGGTGAGCGGGGTG
The DNA here is from genome assembly GCF_047600565.1 of Gordonia sp. (in: high G+C Gram-positive bacteria). Classification (GTDB taxonomy): domain Bacteria; phylum Actinomycetota; class Actinomycetes; order Mycobacteriales; family Mycobacteriaceae; genus Gordonia. Next base: position 106,324 of record NZ_JASGKN010000001.1, on the reverse strand, counting down.
GGTGCTGCGACGTGGGGCATGGTCTCGATGGGTGTGCTGTCGGTCGGCGCGGCGACGGCGACGGTGGTGCCCGCGTGGACGGCCACCGAGGCACCGCTCGCCTTTCACATCGATGAAGTGCTGTGGACGATCGGCACACTGATCGGCCTGCTCAGCACGTTCGGCTTCACCCTCGGGTTGATCAAGCACCGTCCGGCGGAGCCGCGTCCGGCGTGGGGTCTGGCGATCGTGCCGCCGATGGTGTCGGCGACGACGGGTGCGCCGTTCGTGGCACGGATCGGCTCGACGGGTGGAGCGTTCGCGTTCCTGTTGTTGCTCGGCGCCTGCTTCACCGTGTCGTTGACGCTGGGTGTGGTGATCTTCTCCGCCGCCTACCGCCACCATCTGCGCGCCGAGCCCATCCCGGTGCCGCTGTCGACGTCGGCGTGGATCCCGCTGGGGGTGGTCGGCCAGTCGACCGCGGCCGCGCAGGTCCTCGCCGCCCAGGCGGCGCGGTTCACGTCGGCAGACGCGGCGCACAGTGCGCAGACGGTCGCGAACGTCTACGGCTACGTGATGCTGACCGTCGCCGTACCGCTGGTCGTGTTCGCGATCGCGTTGACGCTGCGCGGCTTCGCTCAGCGGATGCCGTTCAGTCCGGGCTGGTGGGCACTCACCTTCCCGATCGGCACGCTGTCGCTGGGCGCCCTGAATCTGGCGAAGGGCTCCGGGGTCGGCGGGTACGGCGTCGCGAGCGACGTCGCCTGGGTGGTGCTGCTGTGTACGTGGACGCTGTGCGCGACGGCGTCGGTGCTGTCGTTGCGTCGGACCTGACGGCCGGACGCGGGCACCGTAGCCTTCACCCATGACCACCGCCGCGTACGCCGACCTCTGGTGGCTGCCGGTCGGCGCGGGCGGACATGTGGCGGCGCGAACGAGTCGTTGGTGGGAGTCGTGGCGTGCCCGGCGCGAACACCGTCGTCCGCGTCCCCTGTTCCATGCGGCGCTTGAGGTGTTCGACGGAGTCGACCGCTACGCGATCGAGATGGCCCCCGCGTGGGGGCGGGGCTCGCACGGCGACGGGGTGTCGAAGCGCATGGCGCCCTCGGACAGGAAGGTCTGCGTGTCCTGCGGCAGGTACGGCGACATGTGGAACTCGAACTCGTTGATCGCGTGGCTGCTGGTCACGTCGGGCGTGGATGCGGCATCGCTCGCGCCGCCGGACGGCGGCTCGGCACCGGGCGGGCGATGTGGGCTCCGCGGCAGAACAGTAGTCGGGCCCGGCCGGGCAGGCTTACGCTGAATTCATGAACTCTCGAGCACGCATGACCACTCGAGCACGACGGATCGCGGTCGCGTCGACCGTGGGCGCCGCCCTTCTCCTGGCGCCGACGGTCGCGACGGCCGGTGCGGTATGTGCCGCAGGGTCGTGACGCGCGGACCGCGCAGGTGCCGACGGTCGCCTACGGCCCCGCATGCGCCGGCGAGGTGACGGGCTTCGGGGTCGCCGGTAAAGCGAACCCGGGCACCGTCGATCTCGGGGTGACCGGCGGCTTCGCCGGAATCTCCGGCGACGGGCGGCCGTGCGTGGTCAAAGCGACGGTCCACTGGACCAATCTGAACACCGGGAAGCGCGGCGCGGTCAGCGGGTTCGCGCGCGGCAATCTGCCCGGCCTGGGTGAGAACCAGAGCGGCTTCAGCAAACGCGTGACCACCGGTAAGGGCACCGTCCGGTTCAGTGTGACCACCGACCGGCCGTACCTGGCTCAGCCGGCGGTCACCATCCGGACGTACTGACCGCTCAGCGCGGGGTGAGCTTGTACAGGCCGCCGGTGAGGCTGGTCGCGTAGAGCGACGCCGAGTCCCAGCCGGGCCCCTGGCCGAAACGCACCGAGGTCACCAGCGGCACCTGCGCGATGACGTGCTGGCGGCCGGTCGCGGCGTCGATCCGCAGGACCTTGCCGGCGACGTCGAGCGCGACATAGATGTTGCCGTCGGCGTCGGTGGTGAGATCGTCGGCGAAGTTCAGTGCGCTGACACCGGGCACGGTCGCGAGGGTGCGCCAGGCTCCGGTCGACGGATTCACCGCGGCGACCGTGGTGGCGGCGTTGGCGGAGGTCGCGGTCAGTACCCGCTTCCGCGTGGCGTCCCACCAGACACCGTTGGTGGACGTCAAGCCTTTGGCGATGGCCTTCGTGGTGCCGTTCTCGCGGACCAGGGTGAGGCCGGTGGTGGCGCCGAGGGTGCGGCTGACGACGAAGCCGCCACTGGGCAGAGCCGTCAGCCCGTTCGGCATGGTCAGGCCGGTCGCGACGGTGCGCTTGGCGCCGGTCTTCAGGTCCACTGAGCCGATCGAGCCGTCGCGCAGGCCGAGGGCGCCGGATGCGAATGCGTTCCCGGCGGCGTAGTACGCCTTGCCGTCGCGCACCGAGATGCCGCCGGGCGACGTCACGCCGGTCACCAGCACGCCCTTGCGGCCGGACGGGGTGCGAGTGTCGACCGTGTCGGCGGACAGCAGCATGCGCCCGGTGCCGTCGAAGCCGAGGTTCTCCAGCGAGCCGTAGGTCGCGATCTTGGCGACCTTCCAGTTCCCGGCCGGAGCCGCGTGCGCGGATCCGACGGCCGGCACCGTCGCGGCGACGCCGGCAACGAGTGCCACGGTGATACCGCGACGAATGTTCTTAGACGACATGTCACACCTTCCCCCGAACCCTGGCGAGTTCCTCGGGAGAGCGTACCGACTGCGGCCGATCCGGGCTCGACTCGGCTCGCGGCACCCGATTCGCGGAACGGCCTCAGCGCGCCCGGTCGGCGAGCTGCCGGAGGCCGGCGAGGATGAGTTCGAGGCCGGCCTTGAACTGTTCGGTGTCGTCGTGGCCGTCGAACTCGTCGACGATGAAGTGCATGAACGGGTAATCGTCGGGGTCGAGGTCCCGCCAGCCGGTGGCTGCGGCGTGAAGGAAGTCGTCGCGGCCGACACTGCCGTCGACCACCTCGGGCGGCGGCGTCTGACCGAGGTCGGTGGCGGTACCGACGACGAAGCTGGTGACGGCGGAGACGGCACCGAACGCGTCACGCGGACTCAGATTCAAACGCATGATCTGCTCGCCGATGAGTTCGTAGATCTGCATGCCGCTCGTGGTCGCGTCGGTGTCACGCATGAGGAGGGTTCCCAGCCAGGGGCGGTCGCGGACGGCGTCGAACATGGCTTGGGCGATGGCCCGGATGTCGTCGATGGGGTCGTCGGCGTGGTCGTAGTCGCGGGCCTGGGCCTGGTCGCCGGCTACGGCGCCCTGACCCTCACCGACTCCCGCGACACCGACGAACACTGACCCACAGCCCTTTTCCCGCACGGCCCCCTTTCCCGCACTACTGGGCCGTATAGGGCACGCTGCCGCGTCACACCCGGTAGCGCGCGCTATCGGGCCCGACTGTACGGACGACGGCGCCGGCCCGGGTCATCCAGGCGACGTCGGCGTCCCGGAGACGGACGCCCGGGTTGAGGGCGGGCACCACCAGGACCTGCTCGCAGCGGGAGGACAGCACGGTCAGCGCGGCCTCCGCCTGCTGCAGGGCGGTGCGCTCGTCGTCGGTGGCCGGATCGTCGTAGCGGACGTTGGAACCGCCGTCGGTGAGGACGATGACGCGGGCCGTCTGATCGTCGTCGACGAGTCCGGTGGCCAGCATGAACGCGGAGGCCAGCGGGGTGCCGCCGCCGACAGGAAGCCGGCCGATGAGACGGGCGGCCTCGCGTAGGTCGCGGGTGGGTTCGAGAACCAGTTCGGCGGCGGCTCCGCGGGCGCTGATGAGCGCCACGAGGGTCCGGTCGCGGGCCGCCTCGTCGAGGGCGCCGCCGGCGAGCGCCTCGGCGCGCTTCATGCGCAGCCCGGTCATCGAATCGGAACGGTCGACGACGATGACGGTGAGCCGACCGGCACGCCGGGACCGGATGGCGCTGCGCAGAACAGACGGGTCCGAACGCCCCCGCATCGCGATGGTGCGAAGCGTCTGCGGCAGGTCGATGCCCAGGTCCGGGCGGTAGTCGACGGTGCGGCGGGTCCGGCCTCGCCGGGTGCGGGTGCGGGCACCTCGACGCCCCGGATAGCGGCGGTCCAGATAGGCGCGGGCGGCGGCGGGATCCGCCCACGGCGGGGGCTCGCTGGCGGGCGGGTCGGCAGGGGTCGGGTCGCGGGCGACGTCCGCGTCGTCTGCGGCCAGTTCCTCCATCTGGTCGGCGCCGCCGGAGGTCGCGGTCGCGGGCGGGCTGTCGACCGGCGCCGGGTCGGGTAGTGCCGCGTCCGTCATCGGCGCCAGGCGCGGTTCGATGATCGTGCGCGTCAGGATCCGGTTCAGGGGCAGTCCGGCGCCCTGCGCTGCGGTCAGGCAACGGGCGGCGCCGATGTCGAGGAGATGGTCGTGCAGGTCGTTGGCCGCCAGGGTGCGCACCACCCAGGCGGGCAGGTCCAGGCCGGTCGACGGCTGCCGACAGGCGCGCAGCACCGGCGTCACCGACAGTCCGACGACGCAGGTCAAGCGGGACAGCAGCGCGGGATCGACCGATTCGGGGTCGGGGGCGCACGCGAGGATCCGGTCGGTGTCGACGAGGGCGGCCACGTCATGGTCGAGGAGGTCGGCGGCCGGCAGCAGAAGGCACGTGCGTCCGGCGCGCTCCAGCAGTGGTTCACCGGACCCGAACGCCGTGTCGCCGGTCAGGTCGGTGACGGCGGTGGCCGTGGTGAGGGTGACGGCGTCGTCCGGGCGCAGCCACCGGTAGACCTGTTCGCGCTGCCAGGCGTCACCGACCAGCAGCAGCCCGAAACCGGCGCCGTCCCGCCACAACCGGCACAGTGCGGCGTCGGCCGCGCCCAGCAGCGTTTCGGGCGGCCGCTCCCACGGCAGGACCGTCATGCGCTGCGTCGCGCTCCCAGCAGTGCGACGGCGATGTTGTGGACCCTCGCGACCGTGGTGGCCGGGGATTCGAAGGCTCCGCGCTCGACGCGGTGCGCCAGGGCCGGGATGGCGACGTGCGCCAGGTCGGCGGACGTGACGACGGCGCTACCACGCAGCGCGGCCGCGGCCCGGGCGGCCCGCACGACCACCACTTCCCCGCGGTGCCCGACGACATCGAGTTCCACGCAGAGGCGCACGGCCACGTCGACGATCCGGTCCGGCACGTCGACGCGGTGGACGTTCTCCCGAGCCGTGCGCAGCCGGTCGGCGAGTTCCCGCTGGGCGTCGTGGTGGCCGGCGATGAAGGCCTCCGGGTCGGCGTCGAAGGCGATGCGGTGGCGGACGATCGCGGTGCGCTGGGCGATGTCGTCGATGGTGGTGACGACGGTGGACAGCCCGAACCGGTCCTCCAGTTGCGGCCGCAGCCGCCCTTCCTCGGGGTTGCCCGATCCGACGAGGACGAATCGTGCGGGATGGGAGTGGCTGAGGCCGTCGCGTTCGACGAGGTTCACACCGCTGGCCGCAACGTCCAGGAGGAGGTCGACGAGGAAGTCGTCGAGGAGGTTCACCTCGTCGATGTACAGGAATCCGCCGTGCGCGTCGGCCAGAAGGCCCGGCCGGAATCGGGTGGTGCCGTCGCGCAGCATGGCTTCGACGTCGAGGGAGCCGGCGACCCGGTCTTCGGTGGCACCGAGTGGCAGATCGACGACCGGGGTGTCGACTCCGGCGAGGTCGAACAGGGCGGACAGCGACCGGACGAGAGTGGACTTCGCGGTGCCGCGATCCCCCATCGCGAGCACGCCGCCGATGCCGGGGTCGACGGCGCACAGCAGCAGGGCGCGCTTGAAGTCGTCTTGGCCGACGATCGCGGTGAACGGAAAGGGCGCGGGCACGTCCGTCACGGTAGCGAGCAGAGCCGCCTAATGACAACAAGTGCCATTAGTGGATGGGGTCCCGCGTCTACCCGCACTACTGGGCCGTAGAGAGCCTGTTGCCGCGTCACACCCGGCAGCGCGCCCTATCGGGCCCGGCTGTGCGGTGCTATCCGCCGGCGAGCATGTCCTTGACCAGCGGCACGACCTTGTCGCCGTACAGCTCGATCGACGACCGCTGGACGGCGTGCGGGACGGGCTGGTCGTACTTGAGGTCGAAGCGGTTCACCTTGAGTGTCCGCAGCGTGGCGGCGATCTTGGTGGCGACCGTTTCCGGTCCGCCGACGTACAGGGAGCCGCGTTCGATCTCGTGCTCGAACTCGTCGGGACCGACCGGCCCCCACCCGCGTTCGGCGCCGAGTTTGGTGCGGAAGGCCAGCCACCCGTCGTAGACGAGGTCGCGGGCCTTCTCATCGGTCTCGGCGACCAGGCCCGGCGAGTGGACGGCGACGGGCGCCCGCGGTACCCCGAACTGGTCCTGGGCGCGGTCGAAGAGGTCGACGTAGGCCTTGAACCGTGACGGGGCGCCGCCGATGATCGCCAGGAACAGACCGAAGCCGTACCGGGCGGTGCGCACCACCGATTCGGGGGTGCCGCCGACGCCGACCCACACCGGCATCGGGGCCGCGGTGGTCGGGAAGACGCTCTGGTCGGTCAGTGACGCCCGGGTGGTGCCGCTCCAGGTGACGGGCTGACTGCGAACCAGCTTGGACAGCAGGTCCAGCTTCTCGTCGAACAGGACGTCGTAGTCCTTCAGGTCGTAGCCGAAGAGCGGGAACGATTCGATGAAGCTGCCGCGGCCGGCGACGATCTCGGCACGGCCACCGGAGATGCCGTCGAGGGTGGCGAAGCGCTCGTAGACGCGCACCGGGTCGTCGGACGAGAGCACGGTGACCGCCGAACCGAGCCGGATCGACGAGGTCCGGGCAGCGATCGCCGCCAGCACCAGTTCGGGTGCGGAGACAGCGAAGTCGGGGCGGTGATGCTCGCCGACGGCGAAGAAGTCGAGGCCGAGCTCGTCGGCCACCACGCCGTCGCCGACGAGGTTCGCGATCACCTCTGGATGGGTGTCGGCGGCACCGGAGTGGTCGTGCGTGACCCCACCGAAGGTGTCCAGGCCGAATTCGATGTCACTCATGACTCCAGTGAATCACCCTCCGCCCCGCACTACTGGGCCGTATACGGTCCGTTGCCGGGCCACACCGGCCGACGCACGCCATACGGCCCAGTAGTGCGGCGGCGTCGAGCCGCGAGGGGTCAGCTGAGGGTGCCGCGCATGACACGCTGCAGCTTGCGCATACCGCCGAGCCAGCGACCGTAGTCGGCACCCTTCCCGCGGTACATGTCGAGGACCTCCGGGTGCGGAAGGATCAGGAACTCACCGCGCGCCACCGCGTCGAGAACGGTGACGGCGACGGCGGCGGCGGACAGGACGGTGCCGGCCGATTCGACGGTGCGCAGCATGAGGGCTTCGTCGTCGTCGACGGGACGCTCGGGGCGCAGGAGCGGGGTGTCGACGCCCATCGGGCACACGCAGCTGACCGAGACTCCCGCGTCGCCATAGGTGATGGCCAGCCATTCGGCGAAGCCGACCGCCGCGTGTTTGGTGGTCGAGTAGGTGGCGTTGCCGATCTGTGAAAGCAGTCCGGCCGCCGACGCGGTCACCACGAAGTGGCCGCTCCCCCGCTCGGTCCAGCCGGGCACGAGGGCGCGGGCGGCACGAACGCGCGCGAGGACGTTGACGTTCAGCGACGTCGCCCACTGGTCGTCGGTGGCGTCGAGTCCGCCGGCGCCGCCGATGCCGGCGTTCGCGAAGTACAGGTCGACGGGCCCGAAGTGCTTCTCGGCGGCGGCGATCTGGGCGTCGATGACGGCCGGGTCGGAGGTGTCACCGGCCACGGCCACCGCCGGTCCCTCGGGCAGAGCGGCGACCGCGGTGTCGGTGGCGGCCGGGTCGAGGTCGGCGACCACCACCCGCGCTCCGCGGGCGACGAGTTCGGCGGTCAGCGCCGCCCCGATACCGCTGGCGCCGCCGGTGACGATCGCGACCAGGTTGTGGTAGTCCATCAGCTCAAGGTAGCGGCGGAGGCGGGTTCGGCCGGCTCCTTTCGACAGGCTCAAGGAGCGGGGTCGGTGAGCTCCTTTCGACAGGCTCAAGGAGCGGACACACACACTCCTCGAGCGGCCGCACGCTCCTTGAGCTCGTCGAAAGGAGTTCAGTCCGCCGAGAGCTCGCGGCGCAGGATCTTGCCGGTGGCGTTGCGGGGCAGTTGATCGATGAAGATCACTTCACGAGGCGCCTTGTACGACGCGAGTTCGCCTTTGACCAGTGCGATGAGGTCGGCGTCGGTGACGGTCGCCCCGTCGCGGAGGCTGACGTAGGCGCGCAGGCGCTGCCCGAACTGGTCGTCGGGGACGCCGATGCAGGCGGCTTCGGCGACGGCCGGGTGGGTGGCGATCACGTCTTCGACTTCCTTGGGGAAGAGGTTTTCGCCGCCGGAGACGATCATGTCGTCGTCGCGGCCCTCGACGAACAGGCGGCCGGCGGCGTCGAAGCGTCCGACGTCGCCGGTGGCCATCAGGCCGTGGGCGCGCTGTTTGTCGCCGCCGCCGGTGTAGCCCTCGAAGAGCTGCGAGTTGCCGACGAAGATCCGGCCGACGTCGCCTTGCGGGACTTCGAGGAGGTCGTCGCCGAGGAGCCGGATGGTGGTGCCGCGGGTGGGTTTGCCGGCGGTGCCGGGGGCGGCGCGCAGGTCGGCGGGGGTGGCGATGGTGGCGTTGGCGACTTCGGTGGAGCCGTACAGGTTGTAGAGGTTGTCCCCGTAGGTGTCCATCCACCGGTCGGACAGCCCGCCGGGCAGGGCGGAGCCGGAGGCGGCGACCACCGAGAGGGTGGAGGTGTCGTAGGCGCGGCGGATCTCCGGGGGAAGGTCCAGGATCCGCTGCAGCATGACGGGCACCACGACCAGTGCTTCGACCTTGTGCAGGTCGATGGCGGCGAGCCAGGCTTCCGGGTCGAAGGCGGGCAGGGTGATGATCTCGGCGTCGAGGGCGAGGGACATCAGCAGGTTCGACAGTCCCCATGCGTGGAAGGCGGGGGCGGCCAACCCGATGCGCATGCCGTGGCGCAGCGGGATGCGGTCGAGCAGGGCGGCCGGCGCTTCGAGGGTGGGCAGCGATCCGGCGGAGGTGGCGCCGCGGCTGGCGCCCTTGGGGGTGCCGGTGGTGCCGGAGGTCAGGATGATGACCTTGCCGGCCCGGCCCGGTGACGGGACGGGGGTGCGGCGGAATCCGCCGGCCAGTTCTTGCAGGGTGGGTGTCTCCAGTGACGTGGTGCCGTCGGTGACGATGCGTTTGCGGTTGACCGACGCTTCGGCGAGCAGGTCGGTGAACTCGGCGTCGTGGATGATCGCCGAGACGCCTTCGCGGCGGCACACGTCGGCGATCTGAGGGCCGGCGAAACCGGTGTTGAGCAGCAGGACGTCGCAGCCGAGTTTGGCGATGGCGGTCAGGGCGAGCAGGAAGCCGACGTGGTTGCGGGCCAGGAGTGCGACGGCGTCGCCTTCCCCGACGCCCAGGGCGCGCAGGCCGGCGGCGATGGCCGTGGACTGGTCGTCGGCTTCGGCGTAGGTGAGGGACGTCTTGTCGTCGGCCATCACGATGCGGTCGGGTTCGCGGGCGGCGCCGACCGCGACGAGCGCGCCGGGTGTGGCGCCCCAGCTGCGGGCGGCGACGGCCACTTTGAGCAGTCGTTGCGGCCGCATGGCGGCGACGATGCCGGCCCGCGCCATCACTTCGAGGTGCCCGGCTTCCGAGGCGATCCGTTTGGTGACGGTGCGCCAGGTGAGTTCTTCACGTCCGCTGGCGCCTTCGGCCTGACGTTTGAAGCCTTTGAGGCTGCGTTTGACGAAGGTGTTCATCGACGGCAGCGACGCCAGGTCGGCGATGCCGCCGAGCGGGCCGGGAACGTCGTAGGAGAGCCGGACGGTGACGCGGGAGCCGCCGGAGATGGGACGCATGCGGATGCGGCAGCGGAACGGGATGCCGGTGTACGACGTCCACGCGATCTCCCGGTTCTTCTGGTATTCGACGATGATCGCGTCGCCGCCGACCATCACACCGCCGATCTTGAGCAGCACGCGGTAGCGGGCGTCGAGTTCGGGCGGCCGGGTCGGGTCGGCGGCGGTGATCTGCATGTCCGAGCCGAGGTTCGCGAACCGGCTGAGCAGGACGGGGTCGGCGCCCATCTCCCACACGTCGTCGACGGGGGCGGCGATGTCTACCGAATGTTCGACTCTCATCCGATCACCGGCAGCTTCCGTTCGGCCTGCAGGGACGTGAGGACGTCCTGCATGGTGCCGATCAGGTCGTCGTACACCTGGTCGAGGTCGGGGTCGTCGCCGTATTTTTCGCGCAGGTTGACCGGTTCGAGGTACCGCAGCACGATCTTGGACGGCAGCGGCAGGAACGGCGCGTACGGCAGGGTCACGCCGAATGGTGCGGCGAGCATGATGGGCAGCACTTTGAGGCGCATCGTCTTGTCGAGGTGCAGGAATTCGGCGAGCTTCTCGCCGCGCGAAAGGAACAGGGCCGTCTCCTGGCCGCCGATGGTGACCTGCGGAATGATCGGAACGTCGTGCTTGAGGGCCAGGCGCAGGAAGCCTTTGCGGCCGCCGAAGTCGACGAGCGCGGACTGGCTGGTGGGGCGGAACACTTCGTAGTCGCCGCCCGGGAACACCTGCAGCAGTCCGCCGCTGGCGAGCACGTTGTGTCCGTTGTCGGGGTCGGCTTCGACGGTGCCGAACTTGCGCAGGATGGGGGCAAGCGGCGAGTTCAGCACCATGCGGTGGGCGAGCTGATAGAACGGGCGGTCTTCGCCGCAGTAGGTGGTGATGGCGAGCTGACTGATCAGCACTTCCGGGCTCATGATGCCGCCGGTGTGGTTGCCGACGATCAGCGCCGGGCCGCTGGCCGGAATGTGGTTGAGGCCCTGCACGTCGGGCCGGAACCAGGCGCTGACGAACAGCCACAGCACGGGCAGGAGTTCACGAATGGCGTCCGGGTCGCGGTCGTCGACGTCGCCGTGCCGCAGCTTCGGCGTGAACCGCTTCAGCTGGTCCCCGACCAGCCCGAGCGCCGCTGTCGCCGGATTCCTCCGCAGGTCCATCCCACTCCCCTCCTTAGGTGATCCATAGTGTCTCAGATCACACCGATGGTCGTGCAGGTGGGTCGTGCGGAGCTCGGACGGTCGGCCCCGGAGCCCCGACACTTGTCTTCGGCGGGGTTGAGCCCGGACGACGGCCGCGCGAAGCGTGGACGACGCCCGGTGTCGAAACCACCACTACTTCTGCTTGGTTCGGCCCTTTCTGGTGACGGTCGGCTGGGTTCCCGGTGTGTGATCGTGGGGCCCCATCGACAGAACGTAGATTCCGCCGTCACTCTCATACACCCAGTACATCCGCCAGGCGTTCGACACCGAGTTCTCTACGTACGAGTTCCAGATGGGTCGCCCGCCGGGGCCTTTCAGATTGTCCATTCGGTGGGTCTGAAATCCGGGGTGGGACGGACCGACCTCGCGGAGAAATTTGATCGCTTTTCGCGCCTTCTTGAATCTGGCCTGGAGTCGCGGGGTGTCACGGGCCTGCAGGAGCCATTCCGAGAGGTTCGGCGACAGGTCGACTCTCGGCGGGATGGTCACTCTTTGTCGAACAACCAGTCGGAGGAGACGCGTTCGCCGGCTTCGAATGCGCCGAGGCCTAGCTTCGTCTGCGCGTACAGGTCCTCGTCTTCGAGGATGGCTCGTTCTGACTCGTGCAGCAAAGCAACGGGGATGAGGCGAATGGTGCCGTCGGTTTCGACGATCTTGACGTAGTCGGTGTCCGGCTCATCGAGCTGAAGGCGCGACTCCGCGTCGGTGGTGACAACCGTCGACTCCGACTCGTATTCAATCGCTGCGGACATGTGTCCAGGGTATCCGGCTTCGGCAAACCTGCACAGAGGCATTTCTCACCCTGTGGACAACTCGATCTGTCCGCCACCTGCCCACCCGCTCGTAGTGTCCGTCACTATCCGCTGGTTGAGCCCGGACGACGGCCGCGCGAAGCGTGGACGACGCCCGGTGTCGAAACCAATCTTCCCGCTCAGCGACGCTCGCAAACCGCCGTCTGTACCGCAGCGATGATCAGCGCACCGGCGAAGAGCGGTGCCGCCCAGACGAGCATGCCGACCAGCGTCCACCAGCGGATGACGGCGAGGACTGTCATGCCGAGGTACACGGCGACGACCGTCCACGACACCCACCGACGCAGTACGAGGGCCGCGACGGCGGCGGGTGCGACGAAGGCGATGGCGACGCCGAGGTTCGGCCAGATTCCGAGGTGCGCGGCGATCGACGTGAAGCACCAGTTCTCGTTGTCGGGGGTGAGGAGGGTGTCACAGGAGGAGACCTGCGCCATGTCCCAAGTGGCTTCCCAGCCAGCGAGCAGTGCCCCGAGGACGGCGAGGAGCAGCCATATCAGACGAATCGCGCGCACTTCTCAAACTGTAGGCCGGAGATCGGGATTCGGACTTGATCACTGCGCAGCGCCGAAAGAGTCGACCGATGTCCTCGCTCGGCGGTTTCCAGGCAGACTGGGAGGCGATTCCCCGCCCCACGACAGATCGGACCGCCCTGTGAAGGACAAGGACTACAACAAGCAGCTGAAGAAGCTCCAGGGCGAGCTGGTGCAGATGCAGGATTGGGTGAAGTCGTCGGGTGCGAAGGTCTGCATCGTGTTCGAGGGTCGTGACACGGCCGGCAAGGGCGGCGTGATCAAGGCGCTCACCGAGCGGGTGAGTCCTCGCGTGTTCCGGGTGACGGCGTTGCCGGCGCCGACGGACAAGGAGAAGTCGGAAATGTACTGGCAACGGTACGTCCCGCATTTTCCGGCGGCCGGTGAGATCGTCGTCTTCGATCGGTCTTGGTACAACCGTGCCGGCGTGGAGCCGGTGATGGGTTTCTGTACTCCGAAGCAGACCGAGGAGTTCCTGGAGCAGGCGCCGGGTGTGGAGAAGGCGATGGTCGACGCCGGGATCATCCTGTTGAAGTACTGGCTGGAGGTGAGTCCGGAGCAGCAGCAGGAGCGCCTGGAGGATCGGATCGACGATCCGCGCAAGACGTGGAAACTGTCGGACATGGATGTGGCGTCGTACACGAAGTGGGACGAGTACGGCGCGGCCCGCGACACCATGCTGGAAGCCACCGACACCAAATGGGCGCCCTGGCATACCGTGCACAGCGACGACAAGAACTCGATGCGCCTCAACGTGATCGCCGACATCTTGGCCCGGGTTCCGTACGAGCCGGAAGACAAGGACCCCATCACCCTCCCGAAGCGGAAGGTGTCCCCGGACAAGCACCCGGAGATCGTGGAGAAGCGGCTGATCAAGTCACGATTCGAGGCCTGACGGCTTCCCTACGCTCCTTGAGCTTGTCGAAAGGAGCCCACCGTCGGCTGAAGCGCGAAGGACTACTGACTTCGCCGGGGTCAGCGGAGTACAGCGCAGCGCCGTCTGCTCACAGATCGATCAAGACTGCGGCGCAGCCTCCCGCGCTCGTAGCGACAAGAATGGCCGAGAGTGTCCGTACCCCGCGATACCGTCCGGCTATGGATGAGATTTCATCGTTCCGCGGCGACTACTTCTTCCTGTCGAATTTCTATCCAGTCGAATTCGCGGTTGAGGGGCTCGGCTCGGTACGCAGCAGTGAACAGGCCTACATGGCATTCAAAGCCGTCTACGAGGACGATCGGCTCGCCGTCCTGAGGGCGATGACGCCTGCAGAAGCCAAGGAGATTGCGGGCTCGGTCGCTCTCACCCCGGGGTGGGACGCCGGCGGCCGAGTAAACGCGATGCTCACGGCAGTGTCGGCGAAGTTCGCCGTTCCCGACCTCCGCCGGCGACTGATCGAGACCGGCACAGCGCCGTTGACGGAGGGCAACACCCACCACGACAACTACTGGGGCGATTGCGTGTGCGGACGATCCGAATGCTTACTACCCGGAAAGAACATGCTCGGCGAGCTCCTGATGGCTTTGAGATCCGGACTGAGGCAGTCAACATAGCGATCGAGGCCAGGTCAGCCGCTATTCGCCCGGGCCAGTCCTCGCCACTCCTTAAGAAGGGGACAGCAATGCCGGACACCGACAGCTTCTCCACAGTCGATCCGACGATGAACTCAGCGAACGATCCCCGGAGAGCGTTACTGAACAGATCCGACGAAGACCACACCCAGAAGTCATGCACCGTCGAGCCGAGTCCTAAGGACAGGAACGTAACTCTTCGTCACCGGAGAGCCGCCTCAGGTCGAGCGTCTTGTAGACGTCTTTGTCCGGCATTTCAGTGCCTCTGAGATCCTTGTCAGTCATCAACGCCGAGTGCTGCCGTGACTTGTTCGATGGTGAACTGACTCCGTAGTTTGCATGCGCTGTTCTGGTTGGCGAACATGCCTTGCTTCCACACCGCTTCATCTCTAGGGCGGGTAGCCAACCACTTGACAGGTACGACGTACTCGGCGTTCTCTGTCGACTCCTCGTCGCCGGGGTGCCGGTAGGAACCGGCAAGGGTCTGGTCGGCGAGACGAACCGGCGCCCCTTCAATGTCGACTTCGGCTTCCACGAATGGCTTGGCCGGTCCGAGGACGGTCCCGACCCCAACAAATCCAGCCTTAGGAATATGTACGAGTACGCGTGCGTCGAGCGGCAGGTTCTTGAGTGTGCGGGAAAACCAGTCGGTGCCACCCGCTGACACGAATCCGTATTTGACTGCGTCGTCCCACGAGCGGCCGCCCGGTTCTTCTCCGAACGAGACGTACCAGTCCTGGCCGTTCCACTGTTCGCGTGACTTGCGAGCCTTGCTCACTGCGCTCGCAGCTGCTGACGGTTCGCTTTCAACGAGCCAGGTTCTTGCCAGGTACGAGTTCCCGCCGTCTTCGTAGTGCCGGAAGAAGACGACGTTGACCGGTACCGCGTATCCCTCATTCAGAAATCGCACGATACGTTCGGTGGCCGCGTCGACGCTGGCCGCAATGATCGTCAAGGTCTGGGAAGCGTTTAGTTCATCGGGAGGTGCATCTCCGCCAAACTTGGATCCAAATGCTTCATCGAACGCCTGCGGCGACTCATTCGCATACCTGGCCCGATATTGCTCGTAGATTCCGATGACGTCAGCTCGACTGAGTTCAGCCACCCAAGAGCCGTAGTCTAGGACCTGCGCCACGACGTCTCTTGGCGTCTTGTCCCGTTTGAGCTCAAGGACGTGAACGGTACCGTCAGAATCCACAGCAAGCAGATCGATAAAGCCGCCATGCGCTGTCGGCACTTGCCGGCCGAAGATCAGAAGGTCGTTGCCGAGCAGTGTCGGATCCGACTCGATGTAGTCCTCGAGTTGCGATTCCAGGCCGACGCCAGACGGCGACAATCGCGTCAACTTCGACCCGTCGGCTCGCCACAGCCCCATTTCAAGTCCCATGGATCACATCCTGGCACGGCGCTCCGAGGACGCGGCCCAAAAGGTAGGGCATCAAACGCCGACTCAGGTCCGATGGGTCAGCTTACCGAGCTGAGCGTCGTAAACGTAGTCGACAATTTCCCCGCTCACAATCATGTTGACCGCCTGATCAATGACACTGCGGCGCACGACAAACCACTCTGATGGGTCGTAGTGACGACCGTGCTTGTCGACCTGCGTGGCGTCAAGCCGAACCTCGGCAAACACTCGGTGAAGCAGGTGCTCAAGGGCCGACGGCTTCAAGTTGTAGGTGCGGTAGTCGGCGACGATCTCGACCGGCGCCATGAGATAGGTCGGAGACTTCTCAGCGTTCTTGATCCGCTGCTCGACGCTGGTGGTTGAGAAGCCAATCTTGTGCAGGTTCTCGATGCCGGCGATCTGTGGATCGGCACTCAGAGAGCGAAGCACGTAGATGTGGCCGCTCTCCGTGTCCGCGTCGAGGATCTCGTCGTCGGCGATTCCTGTTCGGACAATGGCCTGGCCCTCCTGCTCGTGCAGTCGAATCGACAGCGATTGCCGGTACATCGCCGATTCGGTTCCGTTCTCGAAGATCACCCGCAGTCGCTGCTTCGGCTCCGGCTTTCCGCCCACAACCAATGTCTTGGTCTCCCCAACCTCGGCAACGAACAGCATCACGCCGCCGAGGACGAAGAACCGGCCTTCCTGCACGGTCGGTAGACCCTTGAACGGCGCCAGAGTAACCGTGCCGTCGGCCAGTTCAGCGTGCTTCGCCTTAAATAGGTGCTCAAACTGATCGAAGTCGGCACACTTCTTGCGCTTCGCGACAGAGTCCGGAGATTCCGGCAATTTGCGTACCGGGAGGCCACTGAGATCAAGCAGGCCAGAGTCATCGACTAGGAGATCGAGGTCGTCACCACCGAGCACATCATCAATCGACTCGGGAACCGCGCCGGGTTCGAGGAGCCCGAACTCATCGAGTGGCTTGAGTGCTGTGATCTTCTCCTCATTCGCCAGAATCCCGTCGAGCCGCGCACCGAGCTTTCGTTCAGCGATCTCGCGGGTCGACGAACTCGGGATTCGTCCATGGGCCCGACGAAACTCAACCGCCTCGAGGAACGCGCGCTCGAGCCGGTCAGCCGCGGTGGCCTTCGCTGGCTTGACTGGCACATCGAGCAGGCCGTCGTCATCGGAGTCGAGCAGCGCCTGCAGCCTGTCTTCGAAACCGGAGACTGCCTCATCACTGTTGTTTGTCACGGTTCAACCACAGTTTCGCCCGCCTGCCGGGCAGATTCGAGTTCTTGCTTCTTTTTCTGCAGGAACAGGAGGACTTCGGCGTATCGCTTCTCGGTCGGGTCGTCGGAGCGCACGTCGGGTTTGCGGCCGTTGACCTTCGCCCATGCCTGGATCTTTGGCCAGGCTTCGAGGGCCTCATCTTCGGTGACCTCGACCTTGGTCGCGGTGATGGCATCGGAGATGATCTTCAGCACCGATGGAGTCACTGACTTCGACATCACCTCGAACGCCCGCTGGAACGGGTTGACCGTGTCAATAAGGTTGATGCTGACATCGTCGATGTTCACGAACGTGTCGGCCATCTTGATGAACCGCTTGTCTCCGACTTCCCGGACCTCGCCATTCTTGATCACCGAGTCCACCACGACTTGCTGGCGTACCTCCTCGACCTGCTCATCGGTCAAATCCGGGTAGCGCTCGCGGATGATCTTCGGGATCAGGACCTTGTTCGTGGTCTCCGGGTCGACACTGCCGGCCGCGGCCTTGGCGAACGTCTCGTCCTGCAGGATGGTGGCTTGCTCTGGCATGCGCGACGTGATGAAGTACTCAGCCCCGAGCAGTTTCGCAACGAACTAGTAAACCTCATGCGATGGCGCCTTGAAAACGAACTGGGCTACGGCGCGACCACTCCCCTTGAGTTCACGAACACCAGCGGACAACCGATCTACACGGTGATCTTCGCGACGTCGAACCTAACCGGCAACAGGATCATGGAATCAGTGTTCGCCAAGCACGGAGTGGCACTCGAGAAGATGCGGACGACCAGAAGGGTCGAACAGCGACTCGCGAAAGACGACGACGAGGGCCTATTCGGCGCTGCGGAACTTGTTGAGCTCGTCACCAAGACCTCGGTCCGTGAACCGTTGGCACCGCCTACCGAACCGATCCGATACCCAGCGCCGGGCGGTCGCACCTAACCAGTTGCCGCGCTAGGCATCTCATCCCAAAGCTGTCCATCCAGCTCGCGTCCGAGCGCCTTCGGAGACCGGCCTCCCCACTGTTTGAAAAAGAATGGGACTTCAGACTCGGTGCACGCATCGCGTATCCCGCGAGCCCACGCAAGCTCCATCGGTCGGTAATTCGGCCCCGACTCCCCGCCAGCGATCACCCAGCCAATGCCAGTTAGGTCGATGCCGTCGAGAGGCCCGAGAAGCGGTTCGCAGGATAGGAACCGAACAGCCGCTGGTACATCCCGGAGGTGGTCAACGCGGGACAGTGCCCCTGCGTTCTCGACCGATACCCCCATCCATAGATTGTCAGGCCAGTCGAGCTTGCCGGCCACCCGGCGTAGCCGCAGACTCCGCTTGGTCAGCACCTGATAGGTGTGCTGCGGCGTGTCGCGCATTACGTCGAAGACGTCACGAATGAACTCGATCGGCACTCTCGCGTGGAACAAGTCGCTCATCGAGTTCACAAACACGACGCGCGGGTTGCGCCAACGTCGCGGCTCGTCGAGAGCCTGCGGATGGATCATGACACCGAATCCGGGACCAGAGGTCCGCGGATCCCCGTCCGTCTGGTACTTCTCTGAGCCCATCGCCTTGAGCCTCTTTGCCAAGGTCATCGCGTAGCAATGGTCGCAGCCGGTGGACACGCGGTCGCAACCGGTCACAGGATTCCACGTTGCCTCGGTCCACTCGATTGCAGAACGATCCGCCATCGGAGACTCCCTTTCAGTCCCGGCATTCCTTTACCAGCCACCGCCACTCTATGCCGAGGTTCCACGTAGGCCGCCAGGCAGGCAACAAATCACGAGGGCTCTAGCCGAATGCGCGACAGGCCGCCGCGTGCCGAATCAGAGCGCCTCGCCAACCAATGACTGCGCCTCGGTTTGCATCTGCGACAGGTGGTCGACGCCATTGAACGATTCGGCGTAGATCTTGTACTTGTCTTCCGTCCCCGACGGCCGCGCCGCGAACCAGGCGTTCTCCGTCGTCACCTTCAGGCCGCCGATCGATTCCCCGTTTCCGGGTGCTTCGGTGAGGATCGCGGTGATCGGTTCGCCAGCGAGTTCGGTCGCGGTCACCTGGTCGGGAGACAGCGCCGACAGTTTGGCCTTCTGCTCACGGTTCGCGGGGGCATCGATCCGCGCGTACGCGCTCTCCCCGTACTGTTCGGCCAGTTCCGCGTACCGCTGGGACGGCGTCTTGCCGGTCACCGCCAGAATCTCCGAGGCCAGCAGATCCAGCAGGATTCCGTCCTTGTCGGTGGTCCACACCTGTCCGTCCTTCGTCAGGAACGACGCGCCGGCACTCTCTTCACCCCCGAACCCGATCGTGCCGCCCAACAGGCCGTCCACGAAGTACTTGAAGCCGACCGGCACCTCGATCAGCTTGCGACCGAGCCCCGCGACCACCCGGTCGATCAGCGATGACGACACCAACGTCTTTCCCACCGCCACATCCCCCGACCACTGCGGCCGATGCGTGAACAGGTAGTCGATCGCCACGGCCAGGTAGTGGTTGGGGTTCATCAGGCCGGCGTCGGCGGTGACGATGCCGTGCCGGTCGGCGTCGGCGTCGTTGCCGGTGGCGATGTCGAACTTGTCGCGCTGGGCGATCAGTGACGCCATCGCGTTCGGGGACGAACAATCCATGCGGACCGCGCCGTCGGTGTCGAGGGTCATGAAGCCGAAGGCTGGGTCGACGTCGGGGTTCACGACGGTCAGGCCGTCGAGGCCGTAGAACTCCTTGATCGCACCCCAATAGTCGACCGAGGCGCCGCCCATCGGGTCGGCGCCGATCGAGATCCCGGACGTGCGGATCGCGTCCATGTCGATCACGTCGTTGAGCGCAGCCACATAGTTGTCGATGAACGAGTAGTCGGTGACCAGGTGACTGCCGCGAGCCTGCTCGAACGGGACCCGCTTCACGTCCTTCAAACCACCGGCGAGCAGGTCGTTGGCGCGGGCCGCGATCACCGAGGTGATCGACGTGTCGGCGGGGCCACCGCTGGGCGGGTTGTACTTGAACCCGCCGTCGGCCGGCGGATTGTGGGACGGCGTCACCACGATCCCGTCAGCGCGGCCCGACTCGTCGGCGTCGAGCGTCTGATTGAACGCCAGAATCGCCCGACTGACCGCCGGCGTCGGAGTGAACGCGTCGTTCTCGGCGGTCATCACCTCGACGTCGTTACCGACCAGAACTTCCAGAGCGCTCTTCCACGCCGGAATCGACAGCAGGTGGGTGTCGAAGCCGATGAAGACGGGCCCGGTGATCCCCGCCTCGTCGCGGTAGTCGACGATCGCCTGCGTCATGGCGAGAACATGATCTTCGTTGAAGGCCGAGTTGAGGCTGCTGCCGCGATGGCCGGAAGTACCGAACACCACCTGCTGGTCGGGGTTCGCCGGATCCGGGTGGAGTTCGTAGTAGGCGCGCTCCACCGCGTCGACGTCGATCAGGTCTTCGGGTTGCGCCGGTTGCCCGGCCCGGGGATGCGCCATAGGTCCGATTCTGCCATCGACCGCCTGTCGACAGGCTGCACGGAAACTGCGAGGACGCAACCAGCCGATCCACAACCGTCCTCACTGCCGCCGGCCGTCCACCGCTCACGATCTCGTACTCTCTCTCCCCCCGACGCAGCCCCAGACTGGACCCACCCGGATCGGGCCGTCGCAGGAAGGCGCAGCGTGCATCAACCGAGCAGATCACCACACACTGATATCGTTGATAGTGGAGGCGATATCATGACGGATGTTCTGATTCGGAACGTCGACGACGACGATCTCCGGCACATCGACGCACTCGCTGCAGAGCTCGGCCTGTCGCGCAGCGAGCTGCTGCGCCGCGAGACCCGGGAACTCGCGCGGCGTCACGCGCTGAGCACCGTGACCGTTGACGACATCCGTAGTTCGGCTGCGTTGGCGCGTGGAGCCTTGGACGAAGACCTCATGCGGCAGGCATGGGGGTTGAGGGCGTGAACGAGCTCGCCGGCTGGCTCATCGATAAGTCCGCGTATGTGCGCCTGCCGGACTCGCCCGACTTGGCCACGTGGGCCAACCGGATCCAGCGAGGCCTGGTCTCCATCGCCACCCCCACCCTCCTGGAAATCGGCTTCTCGGTCCGCAACGGCGAACAATGGACCGCCTTCCAAACCGATCCCCCGATCTCCCAAATGCCGACCCCGCCCTCATCGGCACTCGTCGATCGGCGAGCCCTCGAAGTCCAAGGACTACTAGCCCAACGTGGACACCACCGCGCCGCCAAAGTGCCCGACCTTCTGATCGCGGCCACAGCAGAAATCGCCGGACTCACCGTCCTGCATGTCGACAAAGACTTCGACCTCATCGCCGAAGTCACCGGCCAACCCGTCGAACGACTCACAGGCGACTTCTGACCACCGCTTGGAAGACGTCCAGCTACCTTTACTCAGGGCGGGGAGAGGAGAACAGCATGACCGAAAAACGGTTCTTGACCGCGGAGGAACGACGCGTCCGCCTAGCTGCGTTGCCGACGGAATGGCACCTGGCGAGCGCATCGGCCGCGATGACGATGGCCGGCATGTCACTGACCGTCGAGAAACTCGAGGCACTGCACCGAATGATGGAAGGCACCACCACCCTCGCCGAAGAACGCATCTTCGCCGAGCACCAGGCGCGCAGCGCCGAGTAGACACCCTGCACCGATGGCGATCAAGTACCTGGGCTCGAAGCGAGTGCTGGTTCCCGTTCTGGGTGACCTGCTCGCAGCGAGCGAGGCGACGACTGCCCTGGATCTGTTCACCGGCACCACCCGGGTCGCGCAGGAGTTCTGCCGGCAGGGCGCCTTCACGACGGCCGTCGACCTCGCGACCTATTCGGAGGTTCTGGCGCAGTGCTACGTGGAGATCGACGCGAATACGATCGACCGCACGGAGGTCGCCGCCGCGATCAAGCATCTGCAGTCGTTGCCGCCGGTGCGCGGGTATGTCACCGAAACGTTCTGTGAAGCCAGCCGCTACTTCCATCCGAAGAACGGTGAGCGGATCGACGCGATCCGGGAAGGCATCGACGAACACTACGGCGACAGCCGTCTTCGCCCGATCCTGCTCACCAGTCTGATGGAGGCCGCCGACGCCGTCGACTCGACCGTCGGCCTGCAGATGGCCTACCTGAAGCAGTGGGCGCCGAGGGCGCTCAACGACTTGACGATGAAGATCCCCGAGTTCACCCCGAACTCGGGCCGCGCCGTGCGTGGGGACGCGACCGAACTGGTGCATTCGCTACCTCGGGTCGATCTCGCGTACCTCGATCCGCCGTATAACCAGCACCGTTACTTCACGAACTACCACATCTGGGAGACCCTGGTCCGCTGGGACAAACCCGAGCATTACGGGGTCGCCTGCAAGCGGATCGACGCCCGGGACCCGTCCACCAAGAGCGTGTTCAACGCCAAGCGCGACATGCCGCCGGCGCTGGCCGAGACCATCAAGAACGTCGACGCCGACGTGGTGATGGTGAGCTTCTCCAACGAGGGCTATGTGCCGCTCGCCGATCTGATCGAGATGACCCGCGCCCGCGGCAATCCCGTCGAAGTTCTGGCCTTCGACTCCAAACGCTATGTGGGCGCACTGATCGGCATCTACAACCCGTCCGGAGACAAGGTCGGCAGCGTCTCGCACACCCGCAACACCGAGTACGTGATCCTCTCCGGCGACGCCGACCGCATCCAGCAGATGGCGGACAAGGTCCTCCACAAGACGCAGCAGACCGCCGACACCCTGTTCTGATCGGCCGGCGCACCACAGCGCTAGGGTGCGTTCATGGCTCTCCCCCGACTCGCCGTCCTGGTCCTGCCCGGCGGAACCGACTTCAGCTACCAGCCGTTCTCACCGCTGCAGCCGTCGGCGATGCGCATGTATCCGTTCACCGCGTCCATCCAGGCCCGGTTCGGTCCACTCGTCCGCGTACACCAGGCCGGCTATCGGGTGCGCGGCTGGAACGGCGGCCAGGCCAGTCCCATGCCGTACGCCCGCAACGCCCTCGAGCAGGTGAAGAAGCGCTACCCTGACACCCCGATCGCCCTCATCGGCCATTCGATGGGCGGTCGGATCGTCGCGAACCTCGGCGACGACGACGCCGTCACCGACATCCTCGCCCTGGCCCCCTGGTGGCAGTTCGCCGACTGGCGCAAGATTCACGACGGCGCCCGAGTCCTCGCCATCCACGGCGAGAACGACAACCTGACCCGGCCGCGGCGCACCGAGAAGGGCATCGAGGAACTTCAGGCCCGCGGCCTGGACGCCCGGTTCATCTCGGTCCCGCACGGCGGTCACGCCATGCTCGACCACATCGGGCTCTGGCAAGGCGAAGCACTCGGCTTCATCGGGCGCGCCCTGAACGACTAACTCCCCGGCGCGTTCAACGCCCGCGCCAGCGTCGGCCACGACGCGTGGAGTTCCCGCTCCCAATACCCCCACGAATGGGTACCGGTCGGACGGATGTGGACCGTCGCCGGGATACCCAGTCGGGCGAGCCGCGCCGCCATCTGCTGTGTGCACACGTTCATGGCGACTTCGATGCCGCCGCCGACCACCACGCGGTCGGCCAGCACCTCCGCCTGCTTCGCGGTGCTCACACCGGCGACCGACTCGTCTTCGCCGGGCAGCCCGGAGTTGGACGACAGGTAGATGGTGGTGCCGCGCAGTTTCGCGGCGTTGACGTACGGGTCGTGCGCCACCCAGCCGGGGCCGCCGACCGGCCCCCACATGTCGGCCATGTCGGCTTTGCCTCGCACCGCGATCACCTGCCGGATGAACTCCCGACCGACCGGGTCGCTGGTCCGCGCACACCCGCTGTAGGAGGCGACCGCGCGATAGCGTCCGGGATCGGCGATGGCGAGATTCAGCACCGACGTCCCCGACATCGAGATTCCGGCGACCGCGTCGTGCCCGTTCGCGCCCAGTTCACGGTCGACGATCGGCGGCAGCTCCCGGTTGAGGAACGTCTCCCACTTCTGCACTCCCAGCGCCGGGTCGCGACGCTCCCAATCGGTGTAATAGGAGAACGCGCCCTGCTCGGGCGTCACCACGTTCACGTGCCGGGTCGCGAAGAACGACCGGTAGTCGGTCCGGTCACTCCAGTTCGCGCCGTCCTCCCCACCGCCGGCACCGTTCAGCAGGTAGAGGGTCGGCGCGGGACGTCCGACATCCCGCGGCCGCAGCACCGTCAGCGGAATGTTCCGGCGCATGGCCGCCGAATACACCGACCACTGCTCCACCTGACCCGCCGACGTCCGGCTCACCAGATGCGACTGATCGGGCGCCGCCGACGCCGGCCATCCGGGCACGACGACGAGCAGTGCTGAAGTCAGCACCGTCGCCGCCACTCGGCACCGGGTCAGAACGGCCACAGATTCTCCAGGCTCGACCAGGCGTCATCGGAGGACGTTGTGCCGCCGGCCGTCGCCACGGCCCAGTCCTCGCCCTCGTAGTCGGTGTCCTGGTCGCTCGGAACCTCGCAGTTGCCGGCCACCACGTAGGAGTCGTGCGTCGAATCCGGGGTGACCACCCAATGGTTGGTTCCCTTCGCGACGGCGGCGTACGGATCGGCCTGTCCGATCGAGGCCTTGTTCAGGCCGCTCGACTTGTAGAAGTCGTAGGCCTCTTTCACCTTCGTCATCCCGGCCTGGCCGTGACCGGCCTGGAACTCCGTGGACGCATCCCGGCGAAGCGCCACGAACTTGTCGACGTCGGCCTTCCGGTCGGGCGCGAACACTAGGGCGGTGCAGACAGCGCTCTGGTCCAGGTTGTTCGTGACGGCGAGCTTCAGGTTGCCGCCGTCCAGGGACGCGGTCACACCGATGTGTGAGGTTGTGTGGTCCCACGCGGCGGCGGGACCGGCCCCGAGGACGGCGGCGCCGGCCGCGGCGGTGACGGCGAGAAGTGTTGCTGGGAGGTACTTGCGCATGATCGTTCTTTCGTGGTCGTGGAGGGTCACGCCGAAGCGCTCCCGATCACTGTGCGGCCGCCGGGCACCGGCGGCTCGGGTAGTGGACTACTCGTTTTTCCGCACGCAGGAAACCACCCCGGGGCAGACGCATCCGGAGTTAAGGTGAGGGTGATTCACATCACCTACCGATCACTCGTTCGGTAGCTCGCGCGAAGGAGTTCAGACGCCATGATCCAGTCGACGATGCAAGAGGGCCCGCTGCTCATCTCCGACCTTCTCGAGTACAGCCGGAAGACCTTCCCCGAGTCGACGGTCAGCACCTGGACCGGCAGCAATCTTCGTACCGAATCGTTCACGGAGATCGGCGACAAGGCCGTCCAGATCGCGAACGCCCTCACCGCGCTCGGCATCGGGATCGGCGACCGCGTCGGCACCTTCATGTGGAACAACAACGAGCACCAGGAGCTGTACGCGGCCATCCCGTCGATGGGGGCGGTGCTGCACACCATCAATCTGCGTCTGTCCGCCGAGCAGGCCGTCTACGTGATGAACCACGCCGAAGACAAGGTCGTGTTCGTCGACGCCTCGGTCGCCCCGCTGCTGTCCCAATACCTGCCCGAGACCACCACCATCACCGACGTGATCGTCTGCAACGGGCCGGCCGAATCCCTGCAGGCACCCGAGCGGATCACCGTCCACTCGTTCGACGAGTTCATCGCCGGCCAGCCCACCACCTACGACTGGCCCGCGCTGGACGAACGTGCCGCCGCAGCCATGTGTTACACCTCCGGCACCACCGGCAATCCGAAGGGCGTCGTCTACTCCCACCGCAGCATCTACCTGCACTCGATGCAGGTGAACTCGGCCGCCACGATGGGCCTGACCGGCTCGGACGTGGCGCTGGTGATCGTGCCGATGTTCCACGCCATGAGCTGGGGCATGCCATACGCGGCAATGATGTGCGGTGCCAGCCTGGTGAACCCGGACCGCTTTCTGCAGCCCGAACCACTGCTGCAGGTCATGGCGGCCGCCCAGCCGACGATGGCCGCCGCCGTTCCCACCATCTGGACCGGTGTCGGCCAGCAGCTCGACGCCACGCCGCAGGACATCTCGCACCTGCGCTCGGTGACGGTCGGCGGCGCCGCCCTCCCGGAGGCCCTCATCACCAAGTTCGACGCCCTCGGCGTGACCCTCAAGCAGGCGTGGGGCATGACCGAGACCTCACCCCTGGGCACCGGCGCCGCGATTCCCGCCGGCGTCACCGACCCCGACAAGATCATGGCGTACCGGGTGAGCCAGGGCCGGATCGTGGCACCGGTCAAGGCGCGCATCGTCGACCCGGACGGCACGCAGCTGCCGTGGGACGGCGAGAGCGCCGGCGAACTCGAGGTGTCCGGACCGTGGATCACCGGCTCCTACTACGACCCGGCCGGCAACGTGTCGGCGCCGGACAAGTTCCACGACGGCTGGCTGCGGACGGGTGACGTCGCCACCATCACCCCCGACGGCTTCCTGACCCTGGTCGATCGCACCAAGGACATCATCAAGACCGGCGGCGAGTGGATCTCCTCGGTCGACCTGGAGAACACCATCATCGGCCACCCCGACGTCGCCGAATGCACCGTCATCGGCGTCCCGGATCCGAAGTGGGACGAGCGCCCCTTCGTGCTGGCCGTGCCGCGGGAGGGCGCGACGCTGGACGTCGACCAGATGCGGTCGTGGCTCGAGGAGCGGATCCCGAAATGGCAGGTCCCCGAGCGCTGGTCGTTCGGTGACGAAGTGCCCAAGACCTCGGTCGGCAAGTTCGACAAGAAGCAGGTGCGCCAGCGCTACGCGGACGGCCAGTACGACGTCATCAACGCCCTCGAAAGCTGACGGATCCCCGTCGAACGGACCACGGTCCGCTGATCGGAAACATCGTTGTGCCTGATTCCTTCGAATAGATGACACATCGCGGATCCGTCGCTACGTTGGGTGATGTGGCTCACAAGAGTCACCGGGTCGGGACCCTAATGAAGGAGCCATCATGGCGTCTTTGCAGGAGTTCGTGAATCTGCTGTTCAGCACGGCAGGCGACTGGTGGAAGTTCCTCTGGGGCGGAAGCCTCTGACGGACCTCACCTCAATTCGGATCGATACCGAAAGGAGGTGAGCTCGGATGATCTCCCACATCGTGGATACGATCGGCGGCCTTGGACAGCTGCTGCTTCTCATCATTCCGAACCTGTTCGGCAACTTCTGACCGGCAGCACCCCGTAAACAAGTTCAGCGGCTTGCCCCCATAAGCGGTAGGGGCAAGCCGCTGAACTGTCTCAGCATAAGCGCAGGACAACCCCGTCAAGACTCTTCTGAAAACATCTGTGTGCAGTTCCAGTCACGCGGTCCCGGAGTTGTGACCCGCGACAACCATCGCGCACACCTTCCGCATGTGACAGAATTTCGATCATGAAACGGAACACCGTCACCAAGGCCGCCGCGCCCGTGGCCGTCGCCACCGCCAGCGCCGCCGTCGGCACCGGCCTCCTGGCCCTGCTGAAAGAAGGCAGCGCCAAGTGGCCGATCGCGCTCGGCATCGGCACCGTCGTCGCCGGCAGCCTCGCCGCACGCAACAAGGACTGACCGCCGCGCCCGACCTCGGCCGCACCACATCCGGCCGGGAGTAGATTCAGCCATCGTGGCGTGGACGGGAAACGTATGGCTCGGCATGGGGGCCTTGGCGTTCTGGGGTGAGGTCGGTGAGACCGCACCACACACGCATGCGGCGCACCAGGTCTTTCTCGGCGCCGGCCCCGCGTCGACGGTCCGTGCGCATCTCCCCGACCGGACACTGGGGCCCGCGCGCCGAATCGTCATTCCCAGCGGCACCCCGCACCAGACGTCGCCGGCCGAGCCGTCGGTCCGCGGCCTCGTCGTCTGGCTCGAACCCGATCGATGGCCGCACGTCGACGACGCCCTGATCGACGGCTGGCCCGGCGCCGACAGCCCGATGATCGACGAGGCCGGCGCCGCCCGGATCGCCGCGTGGGTGGGCGATTCGCGCCACCGCGACCCGCATGTCCACGACTACGTGCGTCGAGCCTTGGCGGTCACGTCCGCCACGCTGACCGAGTCCCCGACACTGCGTGCGGTGTCCGCCGAGATCGGCGTCTCCTCGTCACATCTCTCACGCCTGTGGCGACAGGACTTGGGGATGTCGTTCAACACCTGGCTTCGATGGGCACGACTGCGCGAAGCGGCCCGACTCGTCGGTGAAGGCGCTTCGATCACCGACGCCGCGCACGGCGCCGGATTCGCTGACGGCGCCCACGCCAGCCGGGTGTGCCGGTCGATGTTCGGCCTGTCTCCCCTGGAACTGACGTCGGGCCTCACCCTGATCTGATCGATCTGTTCAAGCCGTGGCCGCCCGCCGGCGACGACGCTGGAAGCCATGACCACCACTGTCCTGCGCTACGGCTATCCGCTGTTCATGCTCGTCGGCGTCAACGGCGCCGCCATCGCGCTCGCCGCCACCGGCGCACCCCACTGGCAACTGCTTCTTCCCGTGCTCGCCGCGGTCGGCGCCTCGTTCCTCGTCGAACGACTCATCCCCTATCAGCGTGACTGGAACCAATCCCACAACGATTCGGTGCGTGACGCCGTCCACGTCTTCGTGAACGAATCGTTGATCATCATCAGCGTCGCCGCGATCCCCGCGCTGGCCGCACTGCGCGGTGGCCACTCGTGGTGGCCGGAGCAGTTGCCGTTCGTCATCCAGGTTCTGCTCGCGATCGTGGTCGCCGATGCCGGGATCACGCTCGTCCACATGGCCAGCCACCGGTACGGCTGGCTGTGGCGACTCCACGCCGTCCACCACAGCGTGACCCGGTGCTACGGACTCAACGGCTTGATGAAGCACCCGCTGCACCAGATGCTCGAGATGGCGGGCGGGGTCGCGCCCCTGATCGTCGTGGGCATGCCGGTTCCGGTGGCCGAGGCACTCGCCGTCTGCGTGGCCGTTCAACTGCTCATGCAGCATTCCAACGCCGACTACCGGGTCGGACCGCTGCGCGGCGTGCTGGCACTCAACTCCGGGCACCGCTTCCACCACCTCAAACAGGCCGGTGCCGGCGACGTCAACTTCGGCCTGTTCACCCTCGTCTGGGATCACCTGGCGGGCACCTACGTCTACGACGCCGATCGCCGGTTCAGCTCCGACGATCTCGGTATGGCCGCCAAACCCGACTACCCGGCCGGCTACGCCGAGCAGATCGTCGTGCCCTTCACCGAGGCCGGTGCCTGCGGAACGATGCGACCGCTGCCACGGCGGACCTGGCGGCAACGACTGAGTCTCGACGACCACGGCACCCGACACCCCTCCTGAATCCGTCGGCAGCGCCGAGTGGCCGATCGCCTTCATGCCGAACGCCGACGGGACCTACACCGGATGGCCGTCCAGGTACTCGATCACCGCGCGACGCACGACCTCAGCCACCGGTGCGCGCTCGGTCTCCGCCTGCCGATCCAGCTGCTCGCGGAGCTCGTCAGGAAAACGAATCGAGATCGCCGCAGACTTACCTGCTCCGGCCCGCCCCTTAGCCGGGCGACCGGTCTTCAATCGATCCAGCGAGATCGTCACAGGGCCGGCCGGCACGGGCGGGTTCTCCGCGTAATAGTCAGCGAGTGCCTCGTACTCGGCCTCGCTCCTTGGGAGCTTCCTCACTGGTTCGCCTCCTCAATACTGCTGTGGCCGCTGGCGCGACATGTCAGACCGGGTGATCCATAGGTCCAATGCCGCAAGCCTCACCGTCGATTGCCGCAACATCATCGCGTGGAAAACGACCACACCCTCTGTCCCGACCGGTTCACCTATCACCTCGATCAGCGGTTCGTGGTCCCCGGCCCGACCGACATAAATCCTCAGCCGATCTCCATCGACAAGCGATGTCGCGAACGGACTTCCCACAACCGCCCGAATCTCCGCCTCGGTGATTCCGTGCCGACGAGCTGAACCAAGGATCTTGATCCACGTCATAAGTGTAACCGCCTTTTAGCGGCGATTCCAGAGCCGCACACTGAACCATCGCGAAGGCACAGCAGATCAACCAGCCCCCGACTCGAGGATCTGTGGATCAGTCCGGATACCCGGGCAATGGTGCACAACTGACTTGACTCATAGAAAGGTCAGCAGCGCCCTGAATGCAGCAAGAAAACCGCCCCTGACCTAGCGGTCAGGGGCGGCATCACCGTGGAGCTGCCGGGAATTGAACCCGGGTCCTCCGTCACGGCGGCAGGGCTTCTCCGTGTGCAGTCCGCACTGTCTCTACTCGGATCTCCCGGTCACGCGAACAAGCCGAGATGACGATCCCAGTCGCTGTGTGATGTCCCGGCGCCGTCCGCGACCGGCGGCGACGGTGAGTCCTCTAGCTGATGCCGGCATCCGGGATCGAGGACTCATCCCGGGCCGACAGACTAGCCTCGCTGATCAGGCAGCGAGTGCGTAGTCGCGCTGATTGGAATCGGCGCTTAATTGGTTGCTGCGACGCTCACGGTGGTCTCCAGCCTGCACCGACACGCTTCCCCTGCGTTGGTGGACGTAGTCGAAACCGATCAGCCCCCTGCAGGTGCCCACCACGTTGGTGGACTATTCATTCTAACGCGGACGCAGCCCGGAATCATCCCGGTTTCTCGGAGCGGGGTTTCGACACGGGTCGGCGGGCTTCGCCCGTCGTCCGGGCTCAACCAGCGAGGGACGCTCGACCATCGAGGGAGCTCCCCCGTAGGTGGTTGAGGAGCCGAGGAACGAGGCGTCTCGAAACCACCGGCAGCCTCGGCAGGGTGGTTTCGACACGGGTCGGCGGGCTTCGCCCGTCGTCCCGGCTCAACCGACGGTAGGGGCGGCTCAGCCGATGCGCAGGAGGGCGGTGTCGCCGTCGGAGAGCGTCACCGTCAGCCGGCCACCGGACGACATGATCCGCGTACCCGTCCACAGATCCGTCGCGGGAACCGAATCGTCGCCGGCCAGATTCAGATCGGCGATCGGCACCGACACCGGGCCCGGACTCGTCGCCGAATTCGTCAGCGAGACGACCAGCCCCTTCTCGCCGACCGCCCGCGAAAACGACTCCCCCGCACCGAGTTGCGCGCCCGGCTCGGCGCGCTTGTCCAGCGCCACCTCCAAGACGTCCCGATTGGTCATCGCCGCTACGTTCTCGTCGGCGATCAGATTCAGGTCACCGGTGAAGATCAGACTCCGCGCCAGCATCACGTTCCGGCTGATCATGGTGCGCAGAATCGTCACCACCGCGTCAGCGGCGATCGGATACGACATCCTCGGATCGTCCGGGGCCACCGTCTCCACTTTCAGATCCAGCGCCTTCAACCCCTGCAGCAACTGCGGATCGGTCAACGCCGCCACCGGATGCGGGCACGGCACGAACAACGTCCGGTATCCGGCCTCCCGCAGCCCCCGCTGCGCGACCGCCGACGCCTGACTGAACACCTCGTCGGCGGCGACATCGCACGGATCGGTACCCCCGAGCTGGATACCCAGCACCGGCTTCGGGTTCTCCGGCGACTTCTGATCGGTGCCGCACGCCGACACGGTGACGGCGAGCGTCGATGCGAGGAGGAGGGCGGCTCCTTTCGACAGGCTCAAGGAGCGTATTGAGCACAAGGAGCGTAGGGGGGCTCCCTTCGACAGGCTCAAGGAGCGAATCGAGCTCAAGGAGCGTGAGGAGCGTGGCCGGCGGGGCATCACATGCCTTTCACGCGACGGCCGAGCTCTCTCTCCACCTCGCGCTTGGCGGTCCGCTCGGCGATGTCGCGGCGCTTGTCGTGCGCCTGCTTGCCGCGGGCCAGGGCCAGCTCCACCTTCGCGTAGCCGTCCTTGAAATACATCTGCAGCGGAACCAGCGTCAGATTGCCGTCCCGCAGGCGGCCGATCAGGCCGTCGATCTCCTGCCGATGCAGCAGCAGCTTCCGCTTGCGGCGCACCGGATGATTCGTCCACGACCCCTGGCCGTACTCGGCGATGTGCAGTGCATGCAGCCACACCTCGCCGTTCTCGGCCGTCGCGAACGCATCCACCAGGGACGCCTTGCCTTCACGCAGCGCCTTCACCTCGGTGCCCTGCAACACGATGCCGCACTCGAAGGTCTCCAGGATCGTGTATTCGTGACGCGCCTTCCGGTTGGATGCGATCACCTTCTGCCCCTTCTCTCTGGGCATCAGCAAGCACCTCCTTCAGGCCGGTCGACGTTCACTCCCTGACGTAGTAGCGCAGCGTGCCGTAGGCCGTCACGCCCGCCAGGACGATGCCGGTCAGCAGAATCCACGGTGAGACGTACCAGACGTCGCTGGCCGTGATGCGCGCCAGGATGTTCACACCGTAGAGGTCGCCGAGCGCTTTGTCGAAGAAGAAAATCTTCGCGATGAACAGACCCGCGATCGCCAGCACCGAGCCGACCACCGCGGCGACGACCGCCTCCAGCAGGAACGGCAACTGGGTGTACCACCGGGTGGCACCGACCAATCTCATGATCGACACCTCCCTCTGCCGGGTGAACGCCGCCACCTGCACCATGTTGGCGATCAGCAGGATCGCCGCCACCGCAAGGACCGCGGCCACCGCGAACGCCGCGTTCCGGGCGCCGTCGAGCACCGAGAAGATGCGTTTCACCAGGTCACGTTGATCGAGCACTCCGTCGATGCCGTCGGCCCGCTTGTACTCGTCGAGGATCGCACCGAACCGGTTCGGATCGGAGACGCGCACACGCAGCGCCGCCTGGTAGCTCTCGGGACGGATGAACTCGGCCAGCTCCGGTGAATCCTTCGCCCACGAGGCCTTCGCGGTCTCGTACGCCTGCTGCTGGCTGATGTAGGTGACGGTGGCGACGCCCGGCGTCGCCTCGATCTCCGTCTTGACCTTCGCGCACGGATCGGTCGTGCAGTTCGGGTCCTTCTTGGTGACGTCGGAGTTCACGAAGAACTGCATCTCGACGCGGTCGAGGAAGATCTTCTGACTCTTGTTGGCCATCTGGATCACCAGCAGACCGCCACCCAGCATGCCGAGGGTCACGGCCGTGGTCAGGATCATGGCCACCGTCATGGTGATGTTCCGGCGGAATCCGTTGAGGACCTCGCTCAGGACGAAACTAGCTCGCACGTTTCTTCGCTTCCCTATCCGGTCGCCGGCGTCAGCCGAGCCCGTAGACGCCGGTCTCGTCGTTGCGGACGAGCTTGCCGTTCTCGAACTCCAGCACGCGGCGACGCATGGCGTCGACGATGTGCCGGTCATGGGTGGCCATCACCACGGTGGTGCCGCGGCGGTGCACACGGTCGAGCACCTCCACGATCTCTTCACTGGTCGCCGGGTCGAGGTTGCCGGTCGGTTCGTCGGCCAGCAGCACCGCCGGCCGGTTGACGATGGCGCGGGCGATCGCGACGCGCTGCATCTCGCCGCCCGACAACTCGTACGGCATGCGATCGGCTTTGCCTTCCAGACCGACGTACTCGAGCACCTCGGGCACGGTGTCGGCGATCGTCGACGCCGGCTTGCCGATCACCTCGAGGGCGAACGCCACGTTCTCCGACACCGACTTCTGCTGCAGCAGCCGGAAGTCCTGGAAGACGCAGCCGATCGACTGGCGCAGCTTCGGCACCTGCCGGTTCTTCAGCTTGTTGACGTGGAAATCGTTCACCCAGATGTCGCCCGAAGTCGGCTTGTCCTCCTTGAGCAGGAGACGGAAGAATGTCGACTTGCCCGACCCGGACGGACCGATCAGGAAGGCGAACTCGCCCTTGTCCAAATCCAGGCTCAAGTCGCTGAGCGCAGGACGGCTCGACTTGGGGTACTGCATCGTCACATCGGACAGCTTGATCACAGGTACCGAGTCTATCGGCGCACACCTGAGAGACGTCTCAGGCGAGTGGTCCGCGCGGCGCGCAGCCGCTCGCGCTACCCGCCGTAGTGGGCGGTGGTCCAGGCGAGCAGGACCAGGCCGGCCACGAACAGCACGAGCAGCACGATCGTGGTCACCCGGATCTTCGCGCTGTAGTCCTCGCGCATCGCGCACCTCCTGCACACCGTCCGACGGGGCGGTCTCACTGACCGTGATGCCCGCCGACTTGAGTCCCTGCACGATCTTCACCCGCAACGCACGACCCACCTCGTACTGCTTGCCGGGCAGGGTGCGGGCCACCATGCGCACCGTCATCGACCCCAACTCCAGGTCGGTGACGCCCAGCGACTGCGGCGGATCGAGCATGAGGCGATGGAAGGTGGCGTCGTCGTAGAACGTCTGGCCGACCCGGTCGAGCACGTCGGTCACCTTGGCGATGTCGGCGTCGGCCGGCACCGGGACGTCGACGACGGCCCGCGCCCACTCGTTCGACTGGTTGGTGCTGGTGATGATCTGGCCGTTGGGGACGGTGATCATCTCGCCGTTCGAGGTGCGCAGCCGCGTCACCCGCAGGGTGACGTCTTCGACGGTGCCCTCCACCGTGGTCCCGCCGGTGACGTTCAGCTTCACCAGATCGCCGTAGCCGTACTGCCGTTCGGAGACGATGAACATGCCGGCCAGGAAGTCCCGCACCAGTTGCTGAGCGCCGAAACCCAGGGCCGCACCGAACACGGCGCCGGCACCGACCAGCCCGCTCATCGGCAACCCCATCAGCGCCAGGCAGCGGATGAACACGATCAGGGTGGTCAGCGAAACGCCCACCCACACGACCAGGTCGGCCACTGCACGCTGATGTTTCGCGCGCTCGGTCTCCACCAGGGCACCGGACTTGTCGAACCGGGTGTCGAGTTCGTGTTCGTAGCGAGCACCGAACCAGCGGACGGCACGGATCACCAGCAGTCCGCCGATGATCCAGAGCAGCATCTCCAGGCCGTTGGTGAACAGCCACTTCTCGATCTCGCGGGTCCACTCGGGCAGACCGATCTTGTCGGTCACGTAGTCACCGGCGGCGGCCGCCAGCAGGCTAGGCGTCGCCATCGCCGTTCATGCGCCAGCGGATACCGGCCTCGATGAACTCGTCCAGATCGCCGTCGAGCACCGCCGACGGATTGTTGTTCTCGACGTTGGTCCGCAGATCCTTGACCATCTGGTACGGGTGCAGCACGTACGACCGCATCTGGTTGCCCCAGCTGGCGCCGGTGTCGCTCTTGAGCGCATCCATTTCGGCACGCTCCTCCTGGCGCTTGCGCTCGAGCAGCTTGGCCTGCAGCACCCGCATCGCGGACGCCTTGTTCTGCAGCTGGCTCTTCTCGTTCTGACAGGTGACGACGATGCCGGTCGGGACGTGCGTCAGGCGCACCGCCGAGTCGGTGGTGTTCACCGACTGGCCGCCCGGGCCCGACGAGCGGTACACGTCCACCTTCACTTCGTTCTCGTCGATGTCGATGTGGTCGGTCTGCTCCACCACCGGCAGCACCTCGACCTCCGCGAACGACGTCTGGCGGCGGCCCTGGTTGTCGAACGGACTGATCCGCACCAGACGGTGCGTGCCCTGCTCCACCGACAGGGTGCCGTACATGTAGGGCGCCTTGACCGCGAACGTCGCCGACTTCAGTCCGGCCTCTTCGGCGTACGACGTGTCGTACACCTCCACCGAGTAGTCGTGCTTCTCCGCCCAGCGCACATACATGCGCATCGGCATCTGCGCCCAGTCGGCGGCGTCCACGCCGCCGGCACCGGACCGGATGTTGATGAGGGCTTCGCGGGAGTCGTATTCGCCGGCCAGCATGGTCTGCACTTCGAGGGACTCGATGTCTTTGCGCAGGTCGGCGCGCTCGGCGTCCGCGTCGGCCGCCGCGGCGGTCTTCGCGTCGCCCTCTTCGGCGTCCACCAGCTCGTACAGGACCGGCAGGTCGTCGAGGCGTGACCGCAGCTCGGTCACCCGGCGCAGCTCCGACTGGGCGCGCGACAGCTGGCTGGTCACCTTCTGCGCGTGGTCCTGGTCGTTCCACAGATCCGGGTCCGACGCCTGCATCTCCAGTTCGGAGATCCGGCTCCGGAGCTCGTCGAGATCCATCACCTTCTCCACGGTGGTGAGGGTGGCGTTCAGGGAGTCCAGATCAGCGGCGACGTCGGGTTGCACGATTGTTCAGCCTACTCGGGCGGCGGGTCAGCCCTGCAGCGAGCCGAAACGCCAGCTGCTGGTCACCTTGCCCGGCTTGTAGACCACCGGGAGTTCCTGGCCGACCGCCGGATCCTCGCCGGCCGCGCCGACGGTGAGGGTGCCGTACACCTCGGTCGGCGCGATGCTCGGGCCGAGGATGGTGCCGGTGAAGGTGTTGTAGGCGGCGCCGTTCTTGTCGGCGGCACCCTGACCGCTCACTCCGGTGATGGTGAGCTTGCCTTCTTCGTAGCCGGCACCGACCGGACCGGACTTGGTGAAGCCGCCGTTCCGGCGCGCGTACAGCATGGCGATCAGAGCGGTCGCAATGATGACGATGAACACGATCGTGACAGCGGTGGACATGTGACTACCCTAGGCGAATATGGAACCGACCGCGGTCACCGACGACCTGTCCGCCGACCTCGCACTCGCGCTGCGTCTGGCCGACGCCGCCGACGGCCTGACCTCTGCCCGGTTCGGGGCGCTCGACCTGCAGGTCGACGACAAACCCGACCTCACCCCCGTCACCGACGCCGACCTGGCCTGCGAAAAGCTGTTGCGTGATCTGCTGGCCGACGCCCGGCCCGGGGACGCGGTACTCGGCGAAGAGTTCGGTGGAGATGCGCTCGGCGAAGGCCGCCAGTGGGTGATCGATCCGATCGACGGCACCAAGAACTTCGTGCGCGGCGTCCCCGTGTGGGCGACGCTGATCGCACTGCTCGTCGACGGTGTCCCGGTGGTCGGCGTCGTCAGCGCCCCGGCGCTGAACCGACGGTGGTGGGCCGCGCACGGTCTGGGCGCGCACATGGGCGTCAACGGAAACGCACCGCGAAGGATCGCGGTGTCCGGGGTGACGTCACTGCATTCGGCGTCGCTGGCCTTCTCCAGCCTGTCCGGCTGGGCCGACCTCGGTCTGCGCGAACGATTCCTCGACCTCACCGACACCGTCTGGCGGGTCCGCGGCTACGGCGACTTCTTCAACTACTGCCTGCTCGCCGAAGGTGCCGTCGACATCGCCACCGAACCCGAAGTCTCGCTGTGGGATCTGGCGCCCCTCGACATCCTGGTCCGCGAAGCCGGCGGCCGGTTCACCTCCCTGGACGGCGCCCCGGGTCCCGCCGGCGGCAGCGCCGTCGCGACCAACGGACTCCTCCACGACGAGGTCCTGCAGTCGTTGCGCTGACGGTTGCGCGAGGACTCGTCAACGGGGGTTTCGACACGGGACGGCGTCGTCGCTGCGCTCCGTCGACGACCCGGCTCAACCAGCGGAAACTAAGCGGCCCCGCTCAGCCCCCGGAAACCAAGCGGTCCGACTCAACCCCCGGAAACCAAGCCGCCCGACTCGAACCGCGGGAACGAAGCGACCCAACTCAAACCGCGGAAACCAACCGACCCGACTCAACCCGCGGGAACGGCGAATATCCCTCGGCGGTTGAGCCGGGCGAGGAACGAGCCCGTGTCGAAACCAGACCTTGCGGGACTACAGGTCCGTCGGGACGCCGGAGTCGAGGACGGTGAAGGTCGTCGACGACGGCTTCATCTCGTCGATCCGGGTGTTGTGCACCGACCGGCCCGCATCGGACTGGATGCCCTGATGAATGGGAAAGGCGACGCGGGGCGCGACAGCGCGAACGTAGTCGACGGGCTCGCTCACCTTCATCCACGGTGCGGCCGCCGGCAGCGCGAGGACGTCGACCTTCTCGAACGGGATGTAGAAGCTGTCGCCGGGATGCATGAAC
Source organism: Gordonia sp. (in: high G+C Gram-positive bacteria) (assembly GCF_047600565.1). Classification (GTDB taxonomy): domain Bacteria; phylum Actinomycetota; class Actinomycetes; order Mycobacteriales; family Mycobacteriaceae; genus Gordonia. The sequence goes on along the minus strand of NZ_JASGKN010000001.1, from coordinate 68,955 downwards.
GCGGCCCGCTGATCGGGGGCATCGAGCAGGTAGACGGTGTTGTCGATCACCGGCAGCTCCGGATGGATCACCGCGTGCCGGCCGCCGGTGCCGCGAACGGTCACCTCGCCGAGCGTGAACGACTCCCCCGGCCCCAGCACCGACCAGACGCCCATCGATCCGTCGGCATTGAGCTGGGCTGCGGTCGACGGGTCGGCGTACCGGACGGCGTCGGGGTTCGCGGCGATCAGTGCGGGCAGGCGTGCAAGGTCGGCGTGGTCCGGATGCTGGTGGGTGATCAGGACGGCATCCAGGCCGGTCACGTCCTCGAATCCGGTCGACAGGTTGCCCGGGTCGAACAGGATCCGGGCGCCGGCCAGCTCCACCAGGACACACGAATGGTCGTACGAGGTCACGCGCATACCTCCACCGTAAACGGGGTCAACCGATTCGGCAGGTGGGGCGGCGAGGAACGACGCGATCGATCCCGGACGGCCGTTTAAGCTGGACCGATGACCGAGCTCCTCGTCGTGCTGACCATCGCGTTCCTGCTGATCGCGTTCATCACCACGATCGGCCCGAAGCTCGGGATCGCGTCCCCGCTGCTGCTGGTGATCGCCGGCGTCGCCGCCAGCTACCTGCCGTACTTCCGGGACTTCCATCTCGAACCGGAACTGATCCTGCAGGGCGTGCTGCCGCCGCTGCTGTATGCGGCCGCCGTGTCGATGCCGGCGATGAACTTCCGGCGCGAACTCGGGCCGATCAGCGGCCTGTCGGTGCTGCTGGTGATCATCAGCACCGTGGGCCTGGGCCTGTTCTTCATGTGGACGATCCCAGACCTCGGTTTCGCGTGGGGTGCCGCCCTGGGAGCGGTCATCAGTCCGACCGACGCAGTCGCCACGTCGATCATCAAACAGACCTCGGTGTCCAAACGGGTCGTCGCCATCCTGGAGGGCGAAAGCCTGCTGAACGACGGTTCGGCACTGGTGCTGCTGCGCACCGCGATCGCCGCGACCGTCGCGAGCTTCTCGTTCTGGGGCACCCTCGGCTCGTTCCTGTATTCGGTGGTGGTGGCGATCGCGATCGGCATCGCGATCGGCATGCTGAACCTGAAGGTGCGCCGCCACGTGAGCGATTCGACGGTCAACACCGTCATCTCGTTCACGGTGCCGTTCCTGGCGGCGGTCCCCGCCGAAGAGCTGGGCGCCTCCGGTCTGGTCGCGGCCGTCGTCGCCGGCCTGGTGACCGGCTACCGCCAGCCGCGCATGCTGTCGCCGACGAACCGGCTGTCGGACGCCCAGAACTGGCGCACCGTCGAGCTGGTGCTCGAATCAGGCGTCTTCCTGACGATGGGTCTGCAGATCCGCTTGATCATCCACAGCGTCGAGGACGACCATCAGGGTGTGCTGCATGCGGTGGTTCTCGCGCTGATCGCACTGGCACTCACCCTGCTGCTCCGCGCTGCCTATGTGGCGCCGCTGCTGGCCGGGCTGACGCACCGTGCCAAGCGGTACGCGCGGATCCAGCCGCGGATGGAGGACATGCACGAGAAGTTCACGACGCCCGAAGGCAAGGAGGAGGTTCTCGAGCGGATGACCGAGCGGCAGCGCCGCCAGGATGAGAAGCGTGCCCGACGCAACAAGCCGGAGAAGCCGCGTCGCACGCGCCGGAATGACCCCACCGAGGTGCGGCTCGAACGCTTCACCGTCCGGCTGCGCCGCCAGCTGGCCGACATCGACTACTTCCTGAACGCCCCGCTCGGCTGGCGTGAGGGCGCCGTAGTCGTGTGGGCCGGCATGCGCGGGGCGGTGACGGTCGCGGCCGCCCAGACCCTGCCCGACGACGCCCCCTACCGTTCGGCGCTGATCCTGATCGCCTACACGGTGGCCGCCGCATCGCTGCTGATCCAGGGCGGCACCATCGGTCCGCTGCTGAACAAGCTCACGCCGACGCCGTCGCCGGAGGACCTGGCCGAGCAGCAGGCGCAGGAGGACGCCGAGGTCGCGAAGGTACACAAGCTGCTGCGTGACGCGGCGACCTCGGTGCCGGCACCGCAGCTGGACGACGACACTCCCCGGATGGAGCAGTTCATCGCCTCTAAGCAGCATCGGATCGATGTGATCGAGGCCCAGCGCAACGCCCTGCTCGACGCCCGCGACGACGGCTTGATCGACGCCGACATCCTCAAGGAGGAACTGGTCGGACTGGATGCCGGGCAGATCGCGATGGAGTTGCGCGGCGGCTCGCGTTCGGTGCGCTCGGACGGTTGATCCGCGGTTGTTCCAGGGCTCCCTCGACATCTTCCTTACCGAGCGGTAAGGTTTGTTCTTACCGCGGAGTAAGATTCCGCGCGGACCACCGGTCCGCACAGTCAGGCCCAGATCGAGAATCAATCGAGAGACCGAGGACATGTCCCACACCGAAGACAACTCTGCTGTCGGCGTCGCCAAGCACAAGTCCAGCCCCATCGGCGTCGCCATGCGCGCGCTGACCGCCGTCACCGGCTCAGACTTCGCGCAGAAGTACGGCCTGTCCGAGCCGATCAACCGCGTCGCCTACAAGGCCACCGAGACCGGCTTCAAGTCGCTCGGCGCCGCCAACCGCGCGTTCAAGCAGGTCTCCGGCGGCGACGCCCCGGCCCGCCCCACAGTCACCCCGAAGGGCTACTTCAACCTGAACCCGGACGACGAGCAGGCGATGATCGCCGAGACCGTCCACGACTTCTCCACCAACATCCTGCGTCCGGCCGCCTACGAGGCCGACAAGAACGCGCAGGCGCCCGAAGACATCGTCAAGCGCTCCGCCGAGCTGGGCATCACGATGATCAACGTGCCCGAGGAGTTCGACGGCGCCGCCTCCGAGCGCGGTGTGGTCACCAACGCCCTGGTCGCCGAGGCGATGGCGTACGGCGACATGGGTCTGGCCCTGCCGCTGCTCGCCCCGAGCGGCGTGGCCACCACCCTGACCAACTTCGGCAGCGACGGCCAGCAGAAGACCTACCTGCCGGACTTCGCCGGTGAGGACGTGCCGATGTCGGCGGTCGTCATCGCCGAGCCGCGTCCGCTGTTCGACGCGTTCGATCTGCAGACCAAGGCCGTCAAGAGCCCCAGCGGCTACAAGCTCAACGGCGTCAAGTCGTTCGTGCCGTGCGCGGGCAGCGCCGAACTGTTCATCGTCGGCGCGACCCTCGAAGGCCGCCCCGCACTGTTCATCGTCGAATCGGACACCAAGGGTCTGTCGGTCGAGGCCGACCCGCACATGGGTCTGCGCGCCGCCGGCATGGGCCGCCTGATCCTGGACAACGTGTCCGTCCCGGCCCACGCCCTGCTGGGCGAAGAGTCCGGTGAGAAGGCCGCCGAGGCCTACGCCGACGTCGTGCGCCTGTCGCGTCTGGGCTGGTCGGCGCTGGCCGCCGGCACCGGCAAGGCCATGCTCGACTACGTGGTCCCCTACGTGAACGAGCGTGAGGCCTTCGGCGAGCCGATCTCCAACCGCCAGGCCGTGGCCTTCATGGTCGCCACCATGGCCACCGAGGTCGACTCCATCCGCCTGGTCACCCTCCGCGGCGCCTCGCGTGCCGAGCAGGGCCTGCCGTTCGCCCGCGAGACCGCTCTGGCCCGCAAGCTGACCATCGACAAGGGTCTGCAGATCGGCCTGGACGGTGTGCAGCTGCTCGGCGGCCACGGCTTCACCAAGGAGCACCCGGTGGAGCGGTGGTACCGCGACCTGCGCGGCGCCGGTATCGGCGAGGGCATCGTCGTCCTCTAAGGGCGGCGATAGCGACAAGGAGCAGATCCATCATGGCTATCAACCTCGAACTTCCGAAGAAGTTCAACGCCAACATCGACCAGGCCAAGCAGGCCGCCCTGCAGGTCTTCCGGCCGGTCTCCCGCAAGTACGACCTCGCCGAGCACGAGTACCCGGTCGAGCTGGACACCCTCGCGGCCCTGTACGACGGTCTCGCCGACGCCGGCCAGGCCGGTGCCGGTGCCGCCGGCGGCCGCGGTGACGAGAAGAAGGAACGCCCCGAAGGCGTCGTCGCCAACGGCGGCAACATGTCGGCGATCCTCAACTCGCTCTGGGCGTCGTACGGCGACGTGGGCCTCATGCTGTCCATCCCCTACCAGGGTCTGGGCAACTCGGCGATCGCCGCGGTCGCCACCGACGAGCAGCTCGAACGCTTCGGCAAGGTGTGGGCCGCCATGGCCATCACCGAGCCCGGCTTCGGATCGGATTCGTCGGCGGTCACCACCACCGCCACCCTGGACGGCGACGAGTACGTGATCAACGGCGAGAAGATCTTCGTGACCGCCGGTTCGCGCGCCAGCCACATCGTGGTGTGGGCGTCGGTGGACCGTTCGCTCGGCCGTGCGGCGATCAAGAGCTTCGTCGTGCCGCGTGAGCATCCGGGCGTCACCATCGAGCGTCTCGAGGAGAAGCTGGGTATCCGCGCGTCGGACACCGCGGTGATCCGCTTCGAGAACTGCCGCATCCCGAAGGACAACATCCTGGGTTCGCCCGAGGTGGACGTCAAGAAGGGTTTCGGCGGCGTCATGCAGACCTTCGACAACACCCGTCCCCTGGTGGCCGCGATGGCTGTCGGTGTGGGCCGGGCGGCACTCGAGGAGCTGCGCAAGGAGCTGGAGGCCAACGGCATCGAGATCGACTACGACCGTCCCGCCGCCGACCAGTCGGCGGCCGCGGCCGAGTTCATCCGTCTCGAGTCGGATTGGGAGGCCGCGTACCTGCACACGCTGCGTGCAGGCTGGATGGCGGACAACAAGGAGCCGAACACGCTGCAGGCGTCGATGTCGAAGGCCAAGGCCGGACGCACCGTCACCGACATCACCAACAAGGCCGTCGAGCTGGCCGGCACCAACGGCTACTCGCAGCGGCTGCTTCTGGAGAAGTGGGCCCGCGACTCGAAGATCCTGGACATCTTCGAGGGCACCCAGCAGATCCAGCAGCTGATCATCGCGCGCCGCGTGCTGGACAAGTCCAGCGCCGACCTCAAGTAGACCGCGCCACACGGAACCCCCGGCTCATCGAGCCGGGGGTTCCGTCGTTCAGTAGGTGGTCCAGGCGTGGTTTCGACTCCCCTAGGTGGTTGAGGAGCCGAGGAACGAGGCGTCTCGAAACCGTCGGGGAACGACGCTCCAGTAGGTGGTTGAGGAGCCGAGGAACGAGGCGTCTCGAAACCACCGGCAACCCCGTAAGTGGGGTTTCGACACGGGTCGGCGGGCTTCGCCCGTCGTCCCGGCTCAACCATCGGGGGGGGACGTCAGTGGGCGACGACGAAGTCGAGGATCCCCATTTCACCGTCCGCGGCGGGTGCCTGGGCGGTCAGGGCGAGTCCAGCCCGGTCGGCGAGTGCGAGGTAGTCGTCGACGCGGCGTTCGGTGGCACCGAACAGGTTGGCCATCATCAGGCTCATGCCGGCCTGACCGGATTCGGCGAGCCGTTCGACCACCAGCACGTGGCCGCCGGTGCCGGCGGCCGCGGCGCAGTTGTGCAGGATGGTGACGGCGTCGTCGTCGGGCCAGTCGTGCAGGACCTGTGCCAGCAGGTAGGCGTCGTAGCCGGCGGGGACCTCGGTCAGGAAGTCGCCGGCCAGGCCGACGCCGCGGTCGCCGACGCCGTTCGCGTCGAGGAATGCGGTGGCGGCCTCCGCCGAGCGCGGCAGTTCGACCACCACACCGGTGCGCTGCGGATCGGCCTCCAGCAACTGTGCGAGCAGGGTGCCGTTGCCGCCGCCGACGTCGGCCCAGCTGCGGGCCGGAGACGCGGCCGCATAGGCGATCAGGTCGGGTGCCCAGAACTGCACGCCGTGGGCGATGTAGTCGTCGAACGACGCGGACATCTCGCGGGTCGCGTTCACCTCGTCCCAGAACGACCGGCCCGCCACCACGTCGAATCCGGGGCCACCGCTGCGCACCGTGTCGGCCAGACCCCACCATCCGTGCGCGATGAGTCCGGACGCGGTGTCGAGGCCGAGATGCACTTTGAGGAGGCCGTCATCGAGGAAGTGCGCCGTCACGTCGTTGACGGCGAACCCGGCGTCGTCGTGGTCGAGGGCGCCGACACCGGCCAGATGCGTCAAGAGGTCACCGACGACGGCGGTGTCGGTTCCGGTGGCCGCGGCCACCGACGCGGCGTCGCGGTTGCCGGCGGCCACCGCCTCGAAGACGCCGAGTGACGCCGCGACCCGGATGGCCATCGGGGTCAGCGGATCGCTGAGCCGGATCGCGGTCTCCAGCGAATCGTCGGTCACTTCACCGATGCCTTCCACTTCCCGTACGCCCAGTCGGCGGCCTCGATGAGCGGCTGGCGCCCGGTGTCGTGGCCGGCGAGGTTCTTGCGGTAGTCGATGGTCGCCCCGGCGGCGCGGGCGTCGTCGACGTACTGGTCGGTGAGCGGTGCGAACGCCGTCAGGTCCGCTTCACCCTGGTGGATGAGAACGGGGCTGCGGTAGCCGCGGACCGGCACCACCTGGTAGTTGCGGACCGCCGCCATCAACGGGCCCTGGTCGAGCGGGCGGGACAGCATTTCACCGACGCCCATGCCGCGGGTCTTCTTGACCATGTCCTGGTAGCAGAGGGTTTCGGCGGATTTGAGGGTGGCCCGCCCGACCGGTGTGAGGTAGCCGTCGACGTCGAGCGACGGGTCGGCGGCCTTCAGCCCACCCAGCACGTAGGAGAGGTAGGTGACGTAGTCGGGCACCGGCAGTGCCGGGACGTCGGGGCCGAGCTGGGACAGGTAGCGGTCGATATATACCGGCGGCGCCACCGCGGTGGTGCCGAGCAGCTCCAGCTCGGGCGCGTACGACGCGGCCATGGTGCCCGCCGACAGCGACGCGTGACCGCCCTGCGAGCCGCCGGCGGTGGTGTAGCGCTTGTCGATGTTCACGCCGATCTGCCGGCCTACCTCGCGGACGGCGCGCACCGCGTCGATCACGTTGGCACCGGAGACCCGGCCGTCGAGGTAGGGGTGCAGTCCGGGTCCGTCGATGCCGGCGTACTCGGAGGCCACGAGCACGAAGCCCTTCTGCGGGAACGGCTTGAGGGTGCTCGCGTAGTCGGGGCCGTCCTTGACGAACACCGAGCTGTGGATGGCGCAGGCGTCGCCGAGCCCGCGGGTGCCGTGCGCCCAGGAGGCGACGGGATACCCGGTCGCCGGTGCGGGCGACGTCGGAATCCAGGCCGTCGCGCGGACCGGCACCAGGGCGTCGCCGACGCCGCGGGACAGGTAGTGGATCGCGTAGACGTCGCCGGCGCCGGGAATCGCGTAGTTCGGGTCGTCGATCTCGCTGAACGAGACGACCGAACCCGCACCGGTCTGCGGGACGGCGGCGGCACGGGGTGCGACGAGTGCGGCGAGGACGGTCAGGCACGCGGCGAGCGCGAGTCCGATTCGAGCAGTTCGTGTCATTAGGCGAGCCTAACAATCACACATGAACGTCGCCATCGGCGCACTGCCCCTAAGCTGACCGCATGCCTGTGGTGGAGCTCGACAAACGGGGACGCATCGTCGATCTCCTACTGGGAGTGGCGGCAGTGGTCGCCGGGGTGCTGCTGATCGTGCATCCGTTCGCGTCGGTGCGGTGGCTGGCGGTGACGTTGGCTGCGGCGCTGCTGGTCGGCGGGGTCGCAGAGATCGTCCGTGCAGTGCGCGGCGGCGCCGGTGTGGCCGCGTGGCTGGCTGCGGCGGGTCTGATCGCTGCGGGCGTCGTGCTGTTGGCGTGGCCGGGTATCTCGGTGTTCGCGATCGCGATCGTGACGGCGGTCGCGCTGGCCGTGTTCGGGGTCGCGCAGTGGGTGACCGCATGGCGTGAGCCCCGGCTCGCCCCAATTCTGCTCGGTCTGGCCGGGATGGCGCTCGCGGTGGTCGCCGTCGCCTGGCCCGGGGTCACGATCTTCACCGCCGTTCTGGGGGTCGGTATCGCTCTGGTCTGGTTCGGCCTGACCCGGTTGTGGCGGGCGGCCCGCGGGTCGGTCGAGTCGGCAGAGCCGAGTCCGTGGCGCCGCGGTGTGGCGCTGGCCGCGGCGGTGGTCGCGGCCGCCGTCGCGCTGCCGCTGGCGATCCTGTCGGTGATCGACCACGCTCCGGCACCCAAGACCGACGCCTTCTACGACGTGGCCGTCGACCCGTCCGCCGCCCCGGGCACGCTGATCAAGGCGGAGCCGTTCACGCGGGCGGTTCCGGCGCAGGGTGTGGCGTGGCGGATCCTGTACACCACCACCCGTGACGAGGGTGTCCCCGCCGTCGCCTCCGGCATCGTCGTCGCGCCCCGGTGGGCACCGCCGGGGCCGCCGAAGCCGCTCCCCGTGATCGCCTGGGCGCACGGCACCACCGGCATCGCGTCGGGCTGTGCGCCGTCGAACCTGCCCGACCCGTTCAAGGCCGGAGCCACTCCGGCACTCAAGCAGGTGCTCGACAACGGCTGGGCGATGGTCGCGACCGACTACGTCGGCATGGGCACGGCGGGTCCGTCGCCGTATGTGATCGGCCAGGGCGAGGGCCGGTCGGTGCTCGACGCCGTGCGCGCCGCCCACCACCTGACGGAGCTGACGCTGTCCGATCAGACCGTGATCTGGGGTCATTCGCAGGGTGGGCACGCCGCCTTGTGGGCCGCGCATCTCGGCGCCGTCGTACGCGCCGGACACCCATGTCACGGGGGTGGCGGCGATGGCGCCGGCCTCCGATCTGACGGCGCTCGCGTCGAGCCTGGAGGACATGCCCGGCGGTTCGCTGTTCGGGTCGTATGTGGTGCAGAGCTACGCGCAGAACTATCCGGACGTGAAGCTCGACGACTACATCAAGCTGCAGGGCCGTCTCCCGATCCGGGAGATGGCCGGCCGCTGTCTGTCGAGTCCGAGCCTGTCGGTGTCGGTGCTGGAGGCGGTGTTCATCGGCAACAAGTTCTATGCGCAGTCCCCCGATTCGGGCGCGCTCGGACGGCATCTCGCCGAGAACACCATGCGCACCCGTCTGGATATGCCGCTGCTGCTGGCTCAGGGTGATGTGGACACGGTGATCAATCCGAAGTCGCAGGTCGCCTATGCCGGTGACCAGTGTCGGCTGGGCAGCGACACCGAGTTCCACATGTATCCGGGCAAGGATCATCTGACGCTGGTGGCCGACGGGTCCCCCGCCATCGATCGCATGCTCGCCTGGACCCGGGACCGCATCGACGCCGCGCCCACCACCCCGAACTGCGGTTCCACCCCCGCCGGCTGAGCCGGGGCGACATCGGCCCGCCCGCCACGCTGAACTGCCGTTCCATCCCCGCTGGTTGAGCCGGGACGACGGCGGCCCACCCACCACTCCAGACGGCGGCCCCATCGCCGCTGGTTGAGCCGGGACGACGACGGCGCGAAGCGTCGACGACGGCCCGTGTCGAAACCCCGCCGACAGCTCGCCGGCGTCAGCCGTGGTCGGGGCCCAGCTGTTCGGCGAGGGCCTGCAGTACCGCGGGATCTTCGATGGTGGACGGCACGGTGTACTCGTCGCCGTCGACGATCTGCCGCATCGTCTTGCGCAGGATCTTTCCGGAGCGGGTCTTCGGGAGCGCCTGCACCACGGTCACGTCGCGGAAGGTGGCGACGGCGCCGATGTCGTCGCGCACCATCTGTACGAGCTCGTCGCGGAGGGTGTCGTCGTCGATGTCGGCGCCGGCTTTGAGGACCACGTAGCCGCTGGGCCGCTGCCCCTTCAGGTCGTCCTTGATGCCGACGACGGCGCATTCGGCGACCGCCGGATGGCCGGCGACGACGGCTTCGATGCTGCCGGTGGACAGACGATGTCCGGCCACGTTGATGACGTCGTCGGAGCGGCCGAGGACGAAGACGTAGCCGTCGTCGTCGATGTAGCCGGAGTCGCCGGACAGGTAGTAGCCGGGGAAGGTGCTCAGGTAGGACGACCGGAATCGTTCTTCGTCCTGCCACAGTCCGGCGAGGGTGCCCGGCGGCAGCGGCAGCTTGATGACGATGTTGCCTTCGGTGCCGGCGGGCACGGGTTCGCCGCCGCCGTCGACCACCTGCACCCGGAATCCGGGCACCGGCACCGTCGGTGACCCGGCTTTGATCTCCATCGGTTCCAGGCCGCGCAGGTTGGCGGCGATCGCCCAGCCGGTCTCGGTCTGCCACCAGTGGTCGATCACCGGGACGCCCAGCTTCTCCGACGCCCAGAGGAAGGTGTCCGGATCGAGGCGCTCGCCGGCGGCGAACAGGGCCCGCAGGCTCGAGATGTCGTACCGAGCGAGTTCGGTCGCGTCCGGATCGGCTTTGCGGATGGCGCGGATCGCGGTCGGCGCGGTGAACAGGGCGACCGCCCGGTGTTCCTCGATCACCCGCCAGAAGGCACCGGCGTCGGGGGTGCCGACCGGTTTGCCCTCGTACATGATGGTCGTCGCACCGATCAGGAGCGGCCCGTAGACGATGTACGAGTGGCCGACCACCCAGCCCACGTCCGACGCGGTCCACCACACCTCGCCCGGCGAGATCCCGTACACGTTCGTCATCGACCAGGTGAGTGCGACGGCGTGCCCGCCGTTGTCGCGGACCACGCCCTTCGGCTTCCCGGTGGTGCCCGATGTGTAGAGGATGTACAGCGGGTCGGTGGCGGCCACCTCGACCGGGTCGGCGGGGGCCGCGGTGGCGGCGAGGTCGTCCCAGTCGAGCCAGCCGTCGTGGTCGGCGGCGCTGCCGTCCACCTCGGGACGGTTCTTGACGATGACGGTGGCCGGCGGTGACGACGAGAGTCTCAGGGCGGCGTCGACCATGGGCAGGTATTCGACGGTGCGGCCCGGTTCGAGACCGCCGGACGCGGTGATGAGGGCGACCGGCCGGGCGTCGTCGATGCGGGCGGCGAGTTCGGGGGCGGCGAAGCCGCCGAACACCACCGAGTGGACGGCGCCGAGCCGCGCGCACGCGAGCATGGCGATGGCGGCCTCGGGGATCATCGGCAGGTAGACGATCACCCGGTCGCCTGTGCCGACGCCCTGGGCGGCGAGGGCCCCGGCGAACCTCGCCACCTCGTCGAGCAGGCCGGCGTAGGTGTAGGTCTTCTTCTGCCCGGTCATCGCCGAGTCCCAGATGAGAGCGGGCTGGTCGCCGCGACCGCTGTGCACATGCCGGTCGAGGGCGTTGGCCGAGGTGTTGAGGGTGCCATCCGGGAACCAGCGGTAGATCGGCGGCGACGAGTCGTCGAGCGCGATGGTCGGCGGGGTGATCCAGTCGACGGCCTGGGCGGCGTCGAGCCAGAAACCGTCGGGATCGTCGACGCTGCGGGCGAATTCTTCGGCGTATGCACTCACGATTGCCACGCTAAACCTCGACATCGCGTGAGGTGGTCACTTCGCGACTGTGGGACGCCCCACAGTTCGATCCGTCGACGAGCGGTCGGATTCCGTCGGCCAACGGCCTGGTGAACTGCGGAAACACCAGACCGCAGTACCGCTTGCTCCAGCAAGCATTACCGTTACCGGTCCGTGACCTTTGTCGCCGGATCCCGTACCGTCATGCACGGTCCGACATCGCCCGGCCTCACTGAACGGGCGAACCGAAGGAAGGTAACGACCTGATGAGCAACACCACCAAGCTCGCTGCCCGCGCCGTCATCGCCGGCGCCCTGGCCCTCGCTCCGATGAGCATGCTGGCCGCCAACGCCCACGCCGAGGGCTACCACAACTGGGACGCCGTCGCGCAGTGCGAGTCCGGCGGCGACTGGTCCATCAACACCGGCAACGGCTACTACGGCGGCCTCCAGTTCTCGCTGAGCACCTGGCACGCCAACGGCGGTTCGGGCCTCCCGAACGAGAACAGCCGCGAAGAGCAGATCCGCGTCGCCGAGAACGTCCTGGCCACCCAGGGCGTCGGCGCCTGGCCGACCTGCGGCGGTCTGCTGTACAGCTGACGTTCGACGTCGACATCGAGGCGGCGCCGGTCTTCACGACCGGCGCCGCCTTCGTCGTCTCCGCACCCGGGGAGCACATCCGGGTGGTGGTTCAGAGCCGGGTGAATCCGTTCTAGGAGCGCGCCAGCTCGGCGACGAAGCCGGCGAACAGGATCGCCGTCCCGCCGACCTCGCCCACGATCAGGGCCACCATCGACGCCGTCATGGACGCGGTCGCCGGATGCATCTGATTGTCGGTGTCCCGCCGCCAGCCGTGCCAGCAGTACGACGCGATCGCCGAGACGAAGAACGCCAGCACCACGCTGATCGCCGGCGCCGTCAGCCACGACGGAAACCGGTTGAACTGGGCAAACACGGCAAGCAGGGCGGCCGCGAACGAGTACATCAGCGCTGAGCGGTGGGCGACGTCGACGTAGACGTGCGCCTGCCCATCGGGGCTGCGGACCATCCCCGCGTACTTCCAGATACCGAGAAGAAGCGCCCAGAGAAATATCAGTCCCGCAGCGATGAGACCGATCTGCGCAGCCACCGTGAAATCCATGCCATTCACCGTAGACAAGGTTCGTGAACACAGTTTAGATAAGGCAATACTTACTGTTCAGAGCCGGTTTAGGGCAGACAAATCTTGCTAGCGCAAACCGTTTTCCAGCCTTACCGTGGAAGCCATGAAGATGAACGAGGAACTCGAAGCAGCATTCAACAAGCAGATCACCAAGGAATACGAGTCGTCCATGCTGTACCGCCAGCTGGCCATCGAATTCGAACTTCGGGATCTGCCGGGCATCGCCGGCTGGATGGCGAATCACGCCGCCGAGGAGCTGACCCATGCGGACAAGCTCATCAAGCACCTGACCGACCGGGACAACCATCCGGTGATCGGCGACATCACGATCCCGTCGATCAAGATGGACACCGTCACCGAGGCCTTCGAGATCGCTCTCGAAGCCGAGGAGGGTGTCTCGGAGTCGATCCGCGACCTGTACGCCAAGGCCGAGAAGGCGCACGACTTCGATTCGCGCCCGACTCTCGACTGGTTCGTCAGCGAGCAGATCGAGGAGGAGGACACCGTCCGCACCGTCCTCGGCCGCGCCAAGCTGGTCAACGAAGACGGCCCGGGCCTCCTGCGCCTGGACCGCGAGCTCGCCGGCGCAGCCTGATCACGCAATGAAGCAGAGCACGCGAAACCTCACGCGAGCGTCTTCGGACGCGCACTATTGAGCAGCCCTCAGGCCGATGACCCCCGACACTCGTCGGGGGTCATCGTCGTCTTCGCCTGGGCTGGTCAGCGCAGCGACTGCTCCGCGGCCTGAAGGAGCGCCGACGGCGTCGTGTCGAGTGCCAGCGCCAGACTCCAGAGCCGCTCCACGGAGACGGTGGTCTGCGCCTGTTCGAGACGCTGCAGCTGCGACCGGGACAGGTCCGGTGTCCGGTCGATGATCTCGCGCTGCGGAACACCGAGCTCGTTCCGGCGAGCGAGCAGTGCCGCGGCCAGAGCCTTCCGCCGGGCCGTCTGGTCCGTCTGAAGATTGCCGTCTGCCTGTGCGCCGCCGTCTGCCGTCGTCATGCCGCGAGCGTATCCGAGCACCTCCCCACTCCCCGCACTACTGGGCCGTATAGCGCTCGTCGGCGGGTACCACCCCTCAGCGGCCCCCTATACGGCCCAGTAGTGCGGAACCGACGCGCTTGCGGACTACTTCAGCGGCAACTGAGCGACCACCGGACTGGTCGGACGCGTCGATCCCCCCGGAGGTTCGACGGTGAAAGCGAGAGCTGTGGCGTCTCGGACCCCGGTCAACACCGCGGTGGTCGACGGCGCGACGTCCTTGTCGGTCATGGTTCCGGCCGGCGTCATCGTTCCGTCCGGCCCCGCCAGCCACATCTGGTAGACGGTGCCCGGGGCCGGCGGCGGGACATCGTTCATCACCAGGACGGCGGCGTCCGCCGAATCAGAGTAGGTGACCGTCGCCCGGCCGGTGGCGACCGCGCCGGATCGTGAGGCCACATCGGACGCCGCCAGCACGCGCGCCGCCGTGGTCTCCTTCGACGGCGTCTCCTGACCGCGAGCACCCAGCAGCCAGCCGAGTGCTCCCGCCGCCACCGCCAGCAATGCGGCCGCGACACTCAGTCCGATCCGGGTACGACGGCGCCGCGCGTGCAGGGACGTCACCGACGCGCCGTCCGCGGTCCCGGCCGGTTCGTCGTGCACGGCCGCCATCACCCGATCGCGGAGTGTCTCCGGCGGTGTCACCGCCGTCGACTCACTGACCCGTGCCATCGCCTCCCGGGTACCACGGACCGCGGCCTGATAGTCCGCCCGCACCGCCGGTGCCGCCGCCTCGACCGCCGCGGTCACCGAGTCCAGATCCTGGTCGTCGACGGCGTCCAGCCCGACCAGGGCCGCCATCGTCAACAGTTCGTCGTCGGTCACGAATCGACCCCCAGACACCGGCGCAGACGGGACAAGCCATCCCGGATCCGGGACTTGACGGTCGGCAACGCCACCGACAGACGCTCAGCGACCTGCCGGTAGGTGAGACCGTCGTAGTAGGCCAGGTTCACCGACTCACGCTGGGTTCCGGTCAGACTCTCCAGGCAGTCGCGGACCTGCGCCGCCGCCTCCCGAGACGACACCGCCTCGGCGACCTCGTCGAACTCTCGGCCGGCGTCGGTGGTGGCATAGCGCGAATCCCTGCGCGACGCCGCCTCCTCGCGACGCACCCGGTCCACAGCCCGACGGTGCGCGAGCGTCAACAGCCAGGCGATCGGCGACGACATCTCCGGATCGAACGACTCCGCGGTACGCCAGACCTGCAGGTACACCTCTTGAGTGACCTCTTCGCTGTACCCAGGATCGCGCAGCACGCGCAGCACCATGCCGTATACGCGCGGGCTGGTCTCGTCGTAGAAGTCGCCGAACGCGTCGGCATCGCCGACGGCGATCCGGTCCAGCAGGGAGGCGAGCGCCGGTCCGGCAGACATCGTCACAGTCACGACCGTATACCAGGACGTCGCCGGGGCGGTCGCGGCACGAAGAACGACGTCTGCGCCCGGTACTCGGCGTAGCCGGGACGGTGGGCCATCGACCTCTCCAGCAGGCGGGCACCGGTGGCGACCACCAGGAAGTAGCTCATCGCGACCGGCGACAGTACGGTCAGTACGCCCGGCCACGCGCTGGCCGCGATCAGCCACAGGCCCCACCACAGGCAGGCGTCACCGAAATAGTTCGGGTGCCGGGTCCACGCCCACAGGCCGCGGTCCATCACCGTGCCCCGGTTCGCCGGATCGGCTTTGAAACGGCGCAGCTGTTCGTCGCCGATCGCCTCGAATGCCAGGCCGGCCGCCCACAGCACGACCCCGACCCAGGCCGCGACCCGACCGACGCCGGTGGTGGGCCCGGCGACCGCCGACACCTGAAGCGGCAACGACACGAACCACTGCGCGATGCCCTGATTCAGAAAGACGCGGCGGGCCGCTACCCGCGCCGGCGGACCGTCGTAGCGGGCAAGCAGTTCCACATAGCGGGGATCCTCGCCGTGCCCCCGGGACTTGACCGCCATATGCCACGACAGCCGTACACCCCACACGGTCACCAGGACCGCGAGCAGCCACCGCCGCACCGGATCACCGCCGCCCAACAGCACGCCGAGCCAGCCGACACCGACGAAGCCCAGCCCCCATCCGACGTCGACCACGTTGTAGCGGCCGATCCGGTGGCCGACCGCGAAGACGACGGCCTGCAGCACCGCCAGCCACGCGGCGCTGCAGGCGGTGATGACGCCGAAGCCGGCCCACCCCGTCATCGCCCCAACCTCAACTGCGCCACGTCGAGGTACCCGGACCGGAAGCCGGCCTCCGAATACGCCAGATACAGCTCCCACATGCGCAGGAAGGTCCGATCGAAGCCGAGCGCCAGCACCCGGTCGGTGTGCGCGGCGAACCGCTCCCGCCACAGCCGCAGCGTCTCGGCGTAGTGCACGCCGAGCGGGGTGACGTCATCGATCCGCAGCGACGTGTGCTCCCGGGTCACCTGTTCCAGACCGGGCAGCGAGGTCAACTGTCCGCCCGGGAAGATGTACTTGTGCACCCAGGTGCGCGTGCCCTCGGATGCCAGGAGGCGATCGTGGGGCATGGTGATGGCCTGGATGGCGGCCCGGCCGCCGGGCGCGAGGACCCGGTCGATGGTCGCGAAGTACGCCGGCCAGAACCGGCGCCCCACCGCCTCGATCATCTCCACCGACACGACCGCGTCGTAGCAGCCGTCGACGTTCCGGTAGTCGCAGAGCTCGACCGTCACCCGCCCGGCGAGCCCGGCGTCGGCGATGCGCCGCATGGCAAGGTCGCGTTGCTCGCTGGACAGGGTGATGGAGTGAACGACGGCACCCCGTTGCGCGGCCCGCAGACACAGTTCGCCCCAGCCGGTGCCGATCTCCAGCAGTCGAGTGTCCTCCGTGACACCGGCGGCGTCGAGGAGCCGGTCGATCTTGCGGTGCTGGGCGGCGGCCAGATCATTCCAGGTGAAATGGGTGGACGGCCCCGGGTCATCGGCGAACAGTGCGCTCGAATAGGTCATGGTCTCGTCGAGGAACGTCGAGAACAGCTCGTTGGACAGGTCGTAGTGCCGGGCGATGTTGGAACGGGTGTTGCCGACGGTGTTCTCTTCGTCGTCCCGCTGCCCCGGCAGCACCAGTGGCCGCAACCGCTGCAGAGGGCGAGGGACGAGGTCGCCCATTCGTTCGGCGAACGGGGTGAGGACTCCGACGAGGTCGTCGGTGGTCCAGTCACCGGCCATGTAGGCCTCACCGAATCCGATCAGCCCGTCCGTCCCGACCCGCCGGGCGAACGCATCGGGACGGCGGATGATCATGCGGGGCGCCACTGCGCCGGTGCGGGCGCCGAGCAGCGACCCGTCCGGCAACTCGACCCGCACCGGTACGCGGTGCGCGGCCCGGCGGAACAGTGCTGCGGCCGCCGCGCCCCGAATCGCGGCGGACGGCCCGCCCGGGATCTGTGCCACGTCCGGCCACCGGGCGGCGCAGATCTCATGGTCGACGTCGCGGAGGTCGTGTTCGCTCATACCTGTCCTTTCGGTGCGGGAATGATCGGGAGCCGCCGCAGCCACAGCCGGATGCCTTGAATCCGGATACGGATCGCCACCACCAGTGGCGCGAGCGGAGCCGCCAGTTGGGTACGCACCACCCGGCCGGGTGTGGCCGGCCGGGCCCGGCCGGTCATGGTGGCAGTGAACGGTCCGGCATCGGGACGGTCGAGCACGATCGCCACACGGATCCGGCCGTCCGCACCGGGTTCGGGCACCTGCAGCCGGTAACGTCCCGAGACGTCGTGGAACGGCGACACCCGGAACCGCTTACCGACCTCGGCGCGCCCGGCATCATCGACGTCGACGATGTACGCGTGCCGGCCGCCGTACGTGTTGTGCACCTCGGCGACCACGTAGGCGAGGGTGCCGTCGGCGTGATGGCACCAGAACAGGCTGAGCGGGTTGAACACGTAACCGGCGACCCGCGGCGAGGTCAGGGCGAGCACCCGCCCGTCCGGCGGGTCGACGCCCCGGGCCGCGAGATGCTCGTCGAGCCGGCTACGAAGCGTGTCGCCGGGCTCGGGTGGCGCGGTGAAGTGGTCGGCGGGCCGGAAGCGGGCGAACGGGCGCAACGGCGCGGGAAGCCGCGGCAGATCGTCGACGTCGATGAGCCAGGTCCGGCTCCGGTACCGGAATCGGTGCCGGATCGGGTCGGTGCGCTGGTGGACGATCTCGACGTCCGCGATCGCTGGGGTCGGCGCGGTCATACCGACACCTCGTCGCCTGTCCACGCCGCGCCGAGACGGGCGGCAGCCGCCGCCCCGGAGGCGGCGCCGTCTTCGTGGAATCCCCACCCGTGGTAGGCCCCGGCGAAGGCGATCCGATCGGTTCCGATGCGGCTCAACCGTTGTTGCGCGGCCACTGCATCGAGGGTGTAGACGGGATGTTCGTACCGCATCCGGTCGATCACCGTCGACGGGTCCACCAGGTCGATGCGACCCATCGTGACCAGCATGCGCGGTGCGCCGTCCCCCTCCGGCAGACGCATCAACCGGGTCAGGTCGTAGGTGACGACGATGTCTCCGGCCGCGCCGTCGCCCGCCGGGATCCGGTAGTTCCAGGAGGCACGCGCCTGGCGTGCCCGCGGCAGCACAGACTCGTCGGTGTGCAGGACGGCGTCCTTCGGCAGGTAGTCGATCGCGCCGAGTACGGCGCGCTGCATCGGTGTCGCGTCGGCGAGTATCCGGAGTGCCTGGTGCGGATGGGTGGCGATCACGGCACGGTCCACGAACTGCGTACCGCGGGCCGAGGTCACCTCCACCCCGTCATCGTTCTCCCGCACCGAATGCACCGGCGTCGACGTCCACACGTCGCCGTCGTCCCGGATGCGCCGCGCGATCGCATCGACGTACGTCTTCGATCCGCCGGTGACGGTGCGCCAGGTCGGTGACCCGAACACCGACAGCATGCCGTGATGGTCGAGGAAGGTGAACAGGTACCGGGCCGGATAGTCGGCGGCCGTCCGCTCATCGCACGACCAGACGGCCGCCACCAACGGCAGCAGGAAGTTGTCCTGGAAGTAGCGGCTGAACCGGTGCCGCGCGACGAACGCGGCGAGGGTCTCGTCGTCACCGCCGTCATAGAGAACACGCCGCGCCACCCTGTGGAATCGGGTCACGTCGGCCAGCATGCGCAGGTAGCTGGGCCGCACCAGATTGAACGGCACCGGAAACAGGCCCCGGACGCCGAGAGCGCCCGCATACTCCAGCCCCGACGACTCGTTGCTCACCGACATCGACATGTCGGTGTCCCAGGTGGCGATCCCCAGCTCACCGAACAGCCGCAGCAGCGTCGGATAGGTGCGGTCGTTGTGCACGATGAAGCCGGTGTCGACGTGCAGTTCCCGCCCGTCGGGCAGCTCGACCCGATGAGTGTCGGCGTGCCCGCCGAGCCGTTCGTCCGCCTCGAACAGAGTGACCCGATGTGTTCGCGCGAGCACATAGGCGGCGGTCAGGCCCGCCACACCGCTTCCGATCACCGCGGCGGTCGGTGACGGTCGGCCGGCGTGGACGTCGTACTCCCAGGGCTGCGTCATACCGGTGATTCGCCGCCGCGGCCGCCCCGGATGGGTCCGATTCGCGGCGAATCGAAACCCGGTGACCCATCCGGAATCGCGTGCGCGACGAATCCCGGTCCGAGCAGTGAAAGGCACTGCCCGTCAGTGAGAGGAAAGATGATGAAGAAGAGTGCACATTTCGCGGTCGGACTGTTCATCGCAGGCGCCGGTGTGGCCGGGGCTGCTGGTCTGACGGGAGCAGGCGATGCCCACGCGGCGGCGGTCTGCGGAGCCCTGCCCGGACAGTCGGCGACGATGCCGTCATGTTCGGCGGAGTCCGGCGCCACCGGGCTGAGTCTGGCCATCACCGACCAGGGCGGTCAGGCGTGGTCGACCGCGAACGGATTCTCCGGCCCCGCCGCTATCGCGATCGGCAAGGACGCCCAGGTGCACGCCACCGGTGTGCGACCGGGTCTCGCGATCGGCATCGCCGGACCGGGCGCGACCGTCGTGATCGACGGCAAGCACGGACCGACCTGCACCGGCAGCGGGCCCGCGTTCGCCGGTGATTTCCAGACGCTGCGCGGATGCTGGCGCTGAACCGACCGACCCTCGCCTGCCGGGCCGACCGGGCCCGGCAGGCCCTTACCCTCCTTCGACCAGACAGGACTCAATCATGATGACTTCGCTCCGCCGCGCCGCGGCGTCCGCCGCCGTCGCCCTCACCGCACTCGGTCTCGGCACCCTCGACCACGCTGCGGCGCAAGGGGCACCGGCCACGCTGCAGCCGGTCGCGAAACTCGATGTGCATCGCTACCTGGGAGCATGGTGGCAGCAGGCCGCCGTCCCCGGCTTCTACAGTCTGCGGTGCGCCCGCGACACGGTCGCCACCTATTCGCTGATCGACGCGACCACCGTGAAGGTCGACAACAAGTGCATCGGCCCGCTCGGCAACCCCGACGGCATCAAGGGGCAGGCGAAGGTCGTCGACACCAAGACGAACGCGCAACTGTCGGTGTCGTTTCCCGGTATTCCGGGAACCATCGACGCCGGCGGACGGGCGAACTACGTGGTCGCCTGGGTGGCCGACGGTGCACGTCCGTCCGACCCGTACCGATATGCGATCGTCGGCGACCCGTACCGGCTGTCCGGTTACATCCTCAGCCGCGACAAGGTGATCTCGCACAGCACGCTGCTGTGGCTGCGGTCGCAGGCGGAGAAAGTGGGCTTCAACTCGTGCACGCTGCTGGTGTCGCCGACCACCGGCGGACGCTCGGACTACACGCCGCTCTGCCTGCTCCGGTAGCGATCCGGCGCCGGGCAGTCGTCAGTCGACGCAGGGGACGCCGCCGCGGTCGGTGACCGCACCCCCACTGTCCGGCGGCGGTGTGGCCGAGTCGGTCGCCGGACTCGAGTCCGGCGACGCGGTGTCCTGCGAGTCCGTGCCGTCCTCCGACCACCCGCCGTCGGAGGTGGCCGTATCAGATCCAGCGTCGGTCGTGTCGTCGGTGGAATCGTCGTCGGCGTCGGGTGACGGCGTCTGCTTGACGCCGAACGCGCGCTGCACCTCCGAGCGGATCTGCGACGGGTCGATGACGTTCACGTCCTGACCGTCGACCGTCGAATACCCCTTCACCGGCAGCGTCCGGAACGTGATGTGCTGCCCGGACACCGAGTTCATCGACGCCGCCCACGCCGGCAGATTCCAGCCGTCCGAGATCACCACGTCCTTCTGCGCGGCGCGCACCGTCACATTCAGTTTGCCGACGTTCGAGAGCGTGCCCACACTCTGCAGCTTGTGCAGCACCGACAGGAGGAACGCCTGCTGGCGATGGGTGCGATCGAGGTCGCCGTTGTCCAGGCCGTGCCGCTGCCGCACGAACGCCACCGACTGCGAACCGTCGAGCGTCTGCACTCCGGCCGGGAAGTCGGCGCCCGAGTAGTCGTCGTGCACCGAATGGTTCAGGCACACGTCGACGCCGCCGAGCCCCTGCGCGAGGTCGTAGAACCCGACCAGGCTCACCTCGGCGAAGTGATCGATCGGCACCCCGGTCAGCCGGCGGACGGTCGCGATGGTCTCCGCGCGCCCCGCCTCACGTCCTCGGTGTTCGAGCTCGGACGGATCGGTGACGCCGTCGGCCTGCAGTTCGTCCTCCTCGGCGGCCTTGCGACGGCCGTAGGCCTCCTTGATCTTGGCGTGCGAGACGTCCAGGCCTTCGACCGTCACGTAGTCGTCGCGCGGGATCGAGTAGGCGACGATGTTCTTCTTGTCCGCCGGGATGTGCACCAGGATCAGGGTGTTGGTGTTGTAGCCGCCGTTGTCGCTGGTGCCGGCGTGCAGCTCGTCGAGAATCGACTGCGGCAGCGGATCGCCGTTCTGGTCGCGGCGGGTATCCAGCCCCATGAGGAGGATGTTCTCGGCGCCACCCGACGACCGCGGACCCGAACCCAGCGCATGCGACAGCGTGAACCCGCCGATCATCCGGTAGGCGCCGGCCCACACCAATCCGGTCACCGCCAGCACACCGACGCAGCCGAGGACCAGAACCGTCCGCAGCGCCCGTCGACCGGTCGACAGTCGTCGACGCGGACGGCGCTTCGACGTCGTCGCGGCGGCGGGACGACGCTTCTGAGGACCGCGCTTCTCCGCATGGTGGCCGTGCTCGTGTTCTGTCGACGGCGTCGCCGCACGCTCCGGGGCCGGCACCACGGCATGCCGCGGGCCCTCCGGCTCCGTCGTCAACGCCGGATCAGGATCGAACCGGACGGGGTCCACCGACGGCGCCTCGACGACAGGCGGGACGGCCAGGACCGGGAGCTCGTCGGTCACCGCCTCCGACACCGGCACCGCTTCCGGGGCCGGCTTCGATTCCGATTCCGGCACCGCCACCGTCCACGTCACATCGTCGGACGAACGGATCTCCATCGGCGGCAGACCCTCCGACAGCGCATCGGCGTCCGGCGCGCGATGTCGTGGACGGTGCGGCTGCCCGGGATCGGAGGAAGTCATGGCCCTTCCACGATCCACGTCGGACCTGAGAGTCCGCTGTACGAGAGCACCGAGTTCGGTGCGAAAAAGCGAAAGACCCGCACCGTTTCCGGTGCGGGTCTTTCGAGTGGTAGCCCTGGGTCGGATTCCTGAGATTATCCCAAAACGGCAACGCCGCACGTCGGACGGACAACCGTCGACACGACGTCGCCGGATCACCGCGCCTGTCCGTGCTGAGGTGGTCGATCTCTACCGGCGCGGTGCCTCGACTCGTCAGGTAGCTGAGCAGACACGCGTGAGTCGCACGACGGTGCTCGACATCCTCAAGAAGGAGGGCGTGCAGGTTCGCCCACAGGGTCGTCGACGGTAGACACTGTCGGCGTTCGTCTGTCATGGCTTGGGCTTGGGATCTCGCCCGGTCGTGGTGCGGAATCCATCTTCAGTCGAACAGTTCTTGATGAGCCAGTCCACCCACGCTTGTGTGTATCCGTAGGAGCGATTCAATGCGTCGTAGACGCAGTACTTCTCGTCGGTGCGCTCCGGGTGCGGGTCAGCCTTGGGCGGACGAATCTTCTTGATCCGCCACGACTGCAAGAAGTGATAGCTGTTGAACACGAACGGGACTGCCGCCGCAACCTTCTCCTGTGCCTCCCCGGGCTTCATGAGGCCATGACCAATCACTCGGCGCTTCTGTTCGCGCACGATCGTCTTGCCACGCTTGCCGAGTAGTTCTGCGGCGGCCTTCTCCTCGTCGCTCATGTCATCCCAGCGCATGAACTGGATCGCCAGTGCGTCAGACGCTTTCGAGGTCTGCATGACGACGTTGAGTCGGAGCTCAAACCGATTGTCGGCGTTGACCGAGTCAGGAACTCCCGAGTCGTACTCAGCGATGAACTTCTTGAGACTGGCAGGCAGGTGGTCACGCAAGGTGATCAGCGCTTGTTCACCCTCAGGCGTGAAGCTGCCAATGAACACTGGAAAGCGCAGCACCGTGGCCAATGAGTGCTGGTCACCAAAAGACGAGGTCAGCTCCTGTTCGAAGTTGAGAAGGAGTGCCTGAGCCTTGCCGCCGACTGCTTCCGCCAGCTGCCGGTCAGCATGGTCATGCCGGTGCTCGATCTTGTTGCGGAGCGCGATGAAGAACTCAAGGTTTCGTCGCACGGGGTCGTCAGGGTCTGTCCATCGTTCCTCGACACACTTGGCCAGCTCCCAGCGCTTGTGTTCACCGTCTACCTTCACGAAGCGCCGAGGGTTGTCACGCTGGCGATAGCGGATCTCGACATTGTCACGGGCAAAGCGAGCGTGCAGTAGGTACAGCCATGCAACGTGCATATGGACGACAAACGCCTCAAACGAGCGCGGCTCAATCGGGTCATTGAAGAGCCGGACGGCCAGGATCGCCTCGCTGCGCGCAGCTTCCAACGTGGGAGTCCACCTGGGTGGTCGAGCCATGTCTTCCTCGCCTCAGAACTCGGACGCCATGTGTTCGCTCTCTTCCAGCGAGGCAAGAAGCTGGTCGACGATCTCATGGATACGATCGTCCAGTTCACTCAGACCGCTGGTCGGCGTCGCACTCAGCACCCGAACCCGTGAGATATCAGACGCACCAATCCTCGGCGCGACGGCACACGTCACGAGATCAACTCCGGACACTGCCGGTACGAGTGCCGGATCGTCAGAACGTCGAATGCCATAGAGATACTTGGCACTCTGCTCCAGCGCCTGCTCTGGGAGCATGGATGCCCACGACTTGGCGTCGATCACGGCAAAAGCCGCAACGTCCCCACGAGACACGGTGAGTAGCAGGTCTGGCGCAAGCACCTCAGCGACGAGTGCATGGAGTCGAGTCCCCGCAATCTCGGTATCTCGACGGGCAATCGACGGCTTAATCCACAGCTCGATCCTCGCGTCGTCAGACTCCCATGAGGCCAACGCCTCTGACTCCGGAAGCGTCCATTGTCCAAACCGGGTATCGAGCACACGCCGCACCGCAATAGCCAGCCACGCCTCGTACAGCTCGTCAGTATCGAGGAACGGCACGACGCCACTCCCTCGACGAGACGACTGCAGTTCCGCGAGTGTCCGCATACATGCCGCAGCAAAGGACACGAACCGCGTCGGCCACGATGATGGGTCGGGATCACGAGAGCCGGCTGGTGCAGAAGCCACTCTCGCCACAGTTGCAATGGGATCGAGCACCGGCCGGAGCAATCGAGCCTGATCGTCGGGAACGCTGGAACGCACCACATCAACGATCGTTGTAGCCAGCGTCGATATGGTGACCGAAGTCAGGTCGCGCCGGGTGCCACGCCAACGAGCGCTTTGTGACACCACGAACTGGTCATCGTGTTCGTGCAGCGCGCCGCGAGCTTCAACTGAACGTTCGGTCTCGAGGATGTCCTCAACGCCACCCACGACGGCAGTAGGCAGCCATGTCTGCTGCCGATCCAGTACCGACGGCCATGACGCCAACAGTGCGCCGGCTTGGTTGGCACATACAGCAAGTGACCGCCAATCTCGTAAGGTTTCAACCGTCCCCGTGACATCAGGTGCGCCAAACGTGCCAGCGTCACGAGCCAGCGCCATTCGCGCCTGTCGCCAGGCACTGAGTTCGGCTCCTGATTCCCACAAGAGCCTCAGGTCTTCCTGACTGAAACGCCCGTTAGACGGAATCGTCAGTTCGACAAACTCGACGTCGCGCCCGACGAGCTTCGGCAGCGTCAACGTGCCTGCCAGCGCCCGTTCGGGTGGCTCATAGATGACGAGGTCATCGCCACTGTGCTCAAGGAGCAACCCATACGGCAAGACCGGCGTGAGCAGGCGGCCAGTGAACGCCTGCTGTGCGATGTCACGTCCCCGCCGAACGTAGCGAATCGTGCTCAGGTCAATGCACCCCAGAAGTCCGGAGGAGGACCGAACTGCTGAGCATTCGCAACCTGCTCAAGACGTGCCAATCGCGGCCCAAGTACACCACTGCGGTCTGCATTGAAAGCCGACAGCGCACCTTCAAATTCCTTCGCCGACAGCACCGGCAAGACGAAGTGCAGCAGTGCATTGTCAGCGGCTGCTTCGACGATCGGGTCACCCGGCTCAGGCTCAGTCACGCCGAGCAACTCTGCATACCAGGCCATGTAGATGAGACTGCGCTGCAACGGACGGTGTGCAATGACGTCCGAACCGAGCACGTTTCGAAGCAGCTCGGCCCGATCCTTCAGCGCCTGCTGAAAGACGTCGCTGCCAGTTTCGCTGTAGCGATCGAAAGCCAAGGTCGGCCGCCCAATGAGTCCCGCGGCAGGACCGGTGCCGTCCTCGACCGAGGGGTGCACCAACGTGTCAGCAGCGGCAAGGGCTGTATCAAATGATGGAGCTTCCATGAGCATGACGCATGCCCGCGATACGACCTTGCGTGCCGGAGCCGGCGAATCAGCGTCCACGTTGATCGTTGCGAAGAAGCGCGGGTATGGCTCGAGCTCCAGCGCTCGTGGGACCTTTTGCTCGGCGTCCTGGTTGTGCAGAGGGATACTCAGCGTCTCTGCTTCCAAACCACCGAGTCCATGCACCAGTGGCGACAGGTAGCCCTCGATCGGCGACAGGTTTGCTTCCTCGACCGTGACGATCGGAGGTGTCTCGCCATCCGAACCAGCAATATCGAGAAGAAGCTGAAGCGGTTCCAGGATCTGGAAGCTCTGACCGGCCAGATGAGAGAAGTACCCGAAGAACTCCTCGCGCTTGGCGAGCAACCGAGACGACTCCAGGCGGGCACGGCGGTCTTGCGGTGCGAAGAACGCCGCCAATGCCGACGCCATGAGCGACTTACCGCTACCGCTCGGACCTGCCATGATGATCAGCTGCGATGACAGTGTGGCAGCCAGCAAATCCACCAACTCATCCTCCGACTCGGTGGCAATGCCGTGATGATTGAGGAATCCGCGGAACTGCTCGGGGAGCTGTTCGACATCCTCGACAGTGATTTCGGGTTCGTGGGCCACTTGTTGGGTGCCCGGCTGTGTAGCAGTCCCCTCAGGCGGTCCCAGCTCAGAAGCCGCCAGGAGCACTGGAGACCACTCAGGCGAGCCCAGTACCGGAACACCGATCGTGACATCCTCGGTGATTGTCTTGAACTCCTCGGGCGTCATGCCGAGATAGTCCTGCGCCGCCTCATGCAACTCATCGCGGCTCGGTTCCGCGGCCCAGTCATGGCTACGAGTCACCAGTACGGCGAGCGCGTCCCTTCCCGGCAACGGGTCATCAGTCGTGTCATCGTCAAGGTAGAGCACCGCTATGTCTGCGGCATTTGGCAGTAGTCCTTCGCCAAAATAGCCACGTCCGCTATTCCTAGTGCTGGGCTTGAACAGCACAGTCTGGCTCTGATCGCGGGTACCGGTGTTCCAGACAGTGCTACGACCCGAATCTTTGACCTTCAGCCATCGCACCTTTGAGCTGAGATCGAGAAACGGACTGATCCGGCCCTTCGGATGATCCGGGATAAGAGCGAAGAGGTCTTCAACGGCCTGGTTGACGCCATTGATACTCAGCCCGTATCCGGCCGCCTCAGCACGCTTCGCTGCGAGATACGTCGAGAGCCAGTTTGACCGGTACTTGTTGCTGGCAGCGTGCCGACTGAGCTGCCGGAGTGCAGTCTCCAGGGCCTCTTCGGAGCAGAGTGGCATCGAATGCCCCCATGCTGGCAGCAGCTGCCTGATGTCAGATGTCTCATGTCTGCAGTCTACGAAACGGCACTGACATTTCTGTCGAACGCGGCCTCGCAAGCCACGGTTCAAACGTGGATTCTGCGAGTGTCGGAGGCCTCTGGCAGGGTGCGTCATGCGAAGGTAGATTTACAGACCGAAAGAGACGAGGTGCCGTGCCCGCACGCCAGGCGACGAGCCTTCCAGATATCAAGCCACAGACGCCCGTTGGAGCTCTCGACCGCAATGCGTGGTCACAGCGCGACGAGCAGTTCACGGCGGACGACGTTGCTCCCCTCGTGGGTATGTCGATCACATTCATCCGCAAGGTTGTCGGTCATCGCGGCCCTCTGTCTGTCAGCGATGTTCTCCTGCTTCTCGACCAGGACGCCTACAGCGAGACCTTCCTACGGCGCTCGCAGGTCCTTGATTTCCTGACACAATCCACGCCAGATTCCGCTACCGATAGCGAGATCGAGGTAGAGACTCACACCCTGGTCTCCGGCAGCGTCACCGACGTCCTCGATCGCCTTGCACCGGCTAGCGTGCAGTGCGTCGTGACGTCGACGCCGTACTGGGGTATGCGTATCTACGATGACTCCACGCTGGTGACTTGGGCAGATGGCGAAACCTGCGCCTACGGCCATGAGCAGACACCCGAGGGTTTCGTGCGACACACGGTGCAGATTCTCTGGCAGCTTCGTCGGGCACTCACGCCGGACGCGTCTGTCTGGTGGAACCTCATGGACTCGTACAACACGCGGACTCAGATTCGCGGCAACGCCATCGAAGCCCTGCTCGCTATGCAGGGCAAGGATGGCCGGAAGTGGAACGAGCACGAAGCACGACGCCATAGTGCCGGTCACTCCTATCTGAAAGACGGCGAGCAGTGCATGATCCCAGCTCGCGTGGCAGAGCGAGCCAGTCGGATCGGGTACCACGTCCGAAGCGTTATCACATGGGCTAAGCAGAGCAGCTTGCCTGAGCCACAGAACTCACGCGTGAGTCGCGGACTGGAGTACGTCCTGCACCTGGCACCAAAGCGCACGCCCAAGTTCGACAAATCCGCCTACCGCCGAATCCAGCCGGCGCTTGGTGGCAGAAGCATTGGATACGAGTCCGACAAGTTGTCCGACGTCTGGGTGCTGCCCACGTCATCGGGTGGGAACGGGCATGGTGCCCAGTTCCCGGTGGCACTTCCTGGGCGTTGCATTGCGCTCTCGACTGATCCCGGTGACGTGGTGCTCGACCCGTTCGTCGGTAGTGGCAATGCTGGCGTCGCAGCCCGGGCGCTCGATCGCAAGTTCATCGGGATCGATGTATCGCCTAAGTACCTCGCTACCGCAGAGGAGAAGATCTCGGCGGTACCGGGCAGTGGCTTCGAGGCAGCAGCGACGGAACGACCAGTCGACAACGCTCACCAGGACCTGCCGATGACGGGCGTGGATTAAGACGCCCGATACGGTGGCGAGATTAATCCCCGGTGAGTCGCTTCCAGTGGAAGGTGCCATTCCGGAGTTCCACCCCAGGACCAAGCCGCCCGAATCGCGGTACCGGCTGACCGTCGGGGTCGGTAGTGCCGCCCTCGGTGAGCAAGTCGTACTTGTTACCGAGAAGAATCTCATGGAGAGTCAATAGATCGATGAGAATCCGCTTCATTTCGGGAAAGCCCCACTTCAGTGCGGTTTCCGCCGAAACAGGTGCGGGGTGCATTTCCTCGCCAATCCGAAGGCTGAACCCATGCTCTACGAGTTTGGCTGAGAGTGCGGAAATGATTCCTGCACGGTTGGCGTCAGATTCTTCTTCGTATCCGTAGATAGGTCGGCTCATCGCTCGCTCCTTGGCCCGATCATCCACAACGACGCCGAGTGGCTCCGTTGGTTAATGATAGGTGAGGTATCCGCGACACATCAAGGCCCACTCTGATGTATCGCGGGCGGACGACTAACGAACGATCTGCAAGCCCGGGCCGGCCGGTCCCGCCTCGTACTCCGCCAGGAGCGCATCACCGTCCACAACCTGAACATCCGCGGGAGCGCCTTCGTGACCGAACTCCGTCTCCAACCATGTGGCAGTCTTGCCGATGAACTCCTCGTCGGCACCCACAACGGCGAACGACGCAGCAAGCCGCTCGTGGGACGCTGCGACGACGGCAGCACGACCGGTCAGCCGCCGGGCAACTCTTTGAACCATCTCGTCACGAACTGCCGGATCATCAGAGAAGCTGCCCTCCAGGACCACCGTGGCGCAGAACGAACTTCGAGCCAACTGACGGGCGAGGAAATCGGTCGATGACCCGCTCTGTTCAGCCCCATGCAGATTGCGGTCGTGATTATCAGCAACGTGAAGTGCGGAAGCACCCATTGTCTGTTCACCAGATTTCTGATTTGAACGGCGCATATCTGCGCCTCAGTATAGTCGAACATACGTGCGAAATCAATCGTTTCGCCTGGTGAGAGCCTCAATCTCGGGGCTCTACACCCACCACTCGTCGACGTCGTCGGCGACTTCCAAAATCCCACCGATGTGATTTAAACACGGCGACGCGCCCCCTACTGAGCAGGGACACGCCGCTTTCAATCATCACAACCTCAAGGCTCGGAAGAGCCCCACCAGCTTAATGCCACTGGCAGATAGTGGACAAGTATTCATCCGTTGCGAAGCACGAACATGCCCTACGGCCGCCTGGCCTTCACGTCAATCCACGGTAGGTCGGCCGCATGCCACGGACCTACCCGAAGAACTCCAGATCGTCACGCACTCGTTCGACCGGATCTGCCATCAGCGGGTCATCGGCGTCGAACGGCGGGTAGCTGTGCTGAGCGTTGTCGAAGTCATCGTCCATGACCCTTAGACGTTGAGGTCGCCAGTCTGGTTCCATCGACACGCCGATTAGTGGCCGCTACTTCAGTTGATCAGCAGTCTCACCAGCAGCTTCGCCCCAAGCGTCTCCGTCACCACCTGACGAGCACGCCCCTCGTCGTGTGTCACGACGAACCTCGGCCACATAGTCCCAGGCCACACCACTGAGATGACCACTTCATCTCCGTCCGAGACACTCAGGCTGACACCTTGACTGACACGCTGCCCTCCGCTCTTCGCCTCGTTCGGAGTCTGCACTTCAGTCGTGGTCGTGGCTTCGCCGCTTGTGCAGGTCAGCGTGGGCACACCCATGTCGATGACATCCGGGCAGTCAGCCACGACATGCACGTCTATCGAGTGGTCTCCTGACCTCGTCAGATAGAGCCGCAGGGTTGGGACGGCCTCTCGCGTCCAGTTGGTCGTGATCAATCGAGCCAGTTCTTGCAGCCCAAGCTCACTTCGTCGCCGCGCCTGCCGCTGGTCGATGTAGTGCTCACTGGCGTACTCCTCGAGCCGGCCGAGCACGGTGTCAGCCTCACTCGCGAGACCCAGGACGTAGCAGGCTGCCTCAATCTCAGCGCTCCACTCAACGCCGAACGGGAGATTCTGAAGCGCGCCTTGGGCTGCGGCCGGGTCTCCGTTGCCGAGTAATTGGCAGATCGTCGGGCATAGGGCAATACCCGCGAGGTCGGCTCCTGCAGTGCGTTTACGCAGGGCTTTTAGCTCTACGAGGACTGCGGCCTCAACGTCGTCTGCCATCCGATGTCACTTTCATGTCACGACTGCGAGGGAGTTGCCGGGTTCCGATGGTTCTTGTCCAGATCAGCCGACATCAGGAGGACAGGAACCATGACAGCCTACGAGCCCATCTCGGCCTACACCGAGATTCAACAGGAGGCCGAAGCCACCCTCGGCTGGCGTCTCGCGAACCCAATCCGCTTCATCGCCAACTATCTGCGCCTCGGCCTGGGCGACGCCCTCAACCTCGAACACGACTACCTCGACTAACCAAAGGAGATCACCATGTCGAACAGCCTCCAGCCCGTCACCCCGCAGTCTCTCGTCCCAACGCCACCCCTGGCCAGCCTGCGCCTGAGCCGCCAGACGGCCAAACAGCTCTCGGCCATCACGGACGGCACGGTCGTCCGGAGTGCGGCTATCCAAGCTGCTGCGGAGATCCAGCAGTCCAAGGTCGACGCCGTTGTCGCCGTCGGCTCTCATGCCCTCCAACAGACCGCCCTCATCAGCAGCATCCAGGCGCAGCTCGCTCTGGCAGCTCCAGCAGCCAGCGGCGACCTCGACTACATCAAGACACTGACCGTGGTCGGTCTCGGCCAGGTGGTGGCTCAGACCAACCGGGAGGTGAACCGCTAATGCTGGAAGTAGTAGCCATCCTCGTCGTCGTAACCGGTGTGCTGGCACTGGCGGTCTACGGTCTCGCCCGGTGGGAGACAGCACGCGCCCGGCAACGTCTCCAGCGTCAGCGCCTGGCTGAGCTTGCCCGAGTCCGCCACACCCAGCGTCAGGCGGAGGCCCAGATCTCCCACATCACGCAGCAGGCACTCCACGCCATGGCCATGGCTGCCGTACCGCACGGCGTCCTGTGCCAGTGCATGCGGTGCACCGGACGCAGCCCATCCACCGGCGACCAGCGATGAGCGAGTCGCCGGCTACCGCCAACACCTTCGGACGCGCCATCCGGGCGTGCTTCTGGATCCTCGCAGCAGCCATCGCCTTGGCGCTGGCGGTCGACCTGCTGCGGGCGATCTGGCCGTGGCTCGTCGGCGGCGTTCTCGTCGTGGTGGTGCCGGTCGTGGCGTGGAGACTGTGGTTATTCACGCAACGAAATACCTACTAATTTTGGCCGCCACACTCCACCCATAGCGACAGATAGGCCACCTGTCCAGCCGGTGTTGTAGTTAATTCAAAAGTCATTGAACCAATGCATATTTGCATTGTTAAATGACGACACCGCGAAGCAAATACGCATTGCCATTCACTCGCGGAAATTCACTTGGTAACTCAGAAAGGGGGTCGATCCATGTCAAAAACTGTTCGATACAACGATAAATACCCGAAGACTGATCACCGGCGCTCCGGTCGACCACGTCGCGCCCGACGACTGTCTGCCCGGGCTATCCACCGAGAAGAAGTGGACACCACCCGAATCGCACGGGCAGTCATCCAGATCGCGCTGGCCGAAGCAGAACGGGAGGCTGAGGCTCAACAAGCCCGAGCAAAGTGCGTAGTCCGAAAGGACGACCGGCGATGACGGCGAAACGAGCAGACGCACTGCACTGGCGCGAGATCTTCTGGCCGCCAGTCCTCCGACCGGACACAACACACGCACTGCTACAGAAGTGGGCCAGCGACCCCAGAGGGCCCTACATCGCCCTGGAGGCACGCAGCACCCAGGACGGAATCCGCTACCTGATCGGTGCGCACGAGGAAGCACTGCCCAGTGTCATCTGTGATCTGGAGCGCTACGTCAGTGGAGTCATAACGACCAGTGCCGAAGCGCGTCGACCCTCATCCGTGGCACGCCGACTTCGGGGTAACGGTGGTGGCAGTCTTCGAGATGGGTCGCACACCAGCACGCGGGCAATTCTGTCCTCGCTCTCATCAGTGGAGCCGAACGAAGAAGTCATCGTGCAAGTCCTCCTAGGCTTGCGCTTCTCCCCCAAGCTACCGCCAAATCGGCTGCCGAAGATCGATCAGCCGCTTGCAAGCCAACTACTGCACGGAGTGGCGGACGAGCGCCGCAGTGGAGTGATCCGGGACATCGCCGACAAGCAATCTCAGCCGGCTATCGACACGGTGGTGCGTATCGGGGCTGTCGCCGTGAACGCCTACCGTCGACAGGCGCTTATCGAGGGCGTGATGGCTGCCTACCAAACACTCACGACTCCGACGGCCAGATTGTCAGTCCGTCCAGAGAAGCCCCACAAGCTCGACGCACCGCAAGTCCGCTGGCGCAGTCTCCGCTCCGAACGGCGAACGCCTGATGAGGTTGCACATCTGACTGCCTGGCCACTCGATGACGACACAGCTGGAGCACCGCCGCTCCCAGGACAACCACCGTCGCACCCGCGACCGCTGGCACCGACCGCAACGACGCCGCCAAGTGCCCGCGTCTTCGGCACGACCACTGCACCGGGAGTCGCGCAGCTCATCGGGATCACGGAGTTGGACAGCCGCCAGCACCTAAGAGTTGTCGGGCCTACGGGTGTCGGCAAGAGCAATCTCCTCCGCGCGCTCATCCGAGCCGATCGTGCAGCTGGCACTTGCACAATCATCATCGAGCCGAAGGATCTCGTCGCCGAGATTTTGGCCGATACGACGCCAGAGCAGATTAGCCGCACTGTCGTCGTCGACGCAGCGGATTCTCAGCCGGTGGGAATCAATCCGCTGGCGACCGAGGGTCGGGATCCCGACGCAGTCGCGAGTCATCTGTTCAACGTCATCGACGGGCTGTATGACGACCTCGGCCCACGCAGTAGCCACATCTTGCGCCACGCCATTCAGGCCCTGGCCGTGCGCGGTGACGCCAACCTGACACACATTCCATTGCTGCTGACGAACCCCGGTGTGCGTCGCTCTCTCACACAGCAGGTCATTCGGCGCGATCCAGTATCGGCGGCACCGTTCTGGCAATGGTTCGATGACCTCTCCCCAGAGATGGCCACCCAGGTGACATCGCCCCTGTCCAATAAATTGGGCCCGCTAATCGCACCGACATTACGTGGCGTCCTCGGCCAGACCCGACCCCGCGTCACGATCCGCCGCGTCATCGATGAAGGTCTGACGCTGCTCGTACCACTCCAGGTCGGGCGACTCGGTGCAGCCAACGCTCGTCTGCTCGGTGCCGTCGTCCTGGCCGAAGTCTGGCAAGCCATCCGTGAGCAAGTGTCCGTGCCAGCCGAAGAGCGGCCGACCGTATCCGTCTACCTGGACGAGTTCCAGGACGTCATCGGGGGCTTTGGCAAAGACCTCGTCGGTGCACTGACACAGGCGCGATCACTGGGTGGTGCGTTCCACGTCGCCCATCAACATAACGATCAGCTACCGAAATCTGTTCGTAGTGCAGTCGAGGCCAACTGCCGCAGCACCGTCGCATTCCAGCTCGGCCACACCGACGCCGCGACGTTCGCTCGCACGGACGCTCGATTGGAGGCCGAGGACTTCACCGCGTTGCCCCGGTTCCACTTCTACGCCCAGCTCTTGCAGCGCGGCACGGTGCAGCCGTTCGTCTCGGGAGTCACTACGGCGCCCGTACCAGACGTGAGCGATCCTGCCGACGTGATGGCCGCGTCACGCGACCGGTTCGGTGCCGACCGGACGGCTATCGACGATGAGTGTGTCGCCCTTATGGGATCGCCGGCTACGTCCGCAGACGGAAATATCGGGGGCGCACGCCGAAGGAGGTCGTCATGAACGGGCGTCCAATCGGGCGTCCGACCGCCAACGGTTCAGAACGACCAGAGGTGGTGTTCAGGGGCGAATCAGGCCAGATACGGGCAACGAAAGACGGTGTCCCGTCGTCAACCCCTGTGCGGATCTCTGGGCGTCGATTGGAGGAGATCGCCAAACTCCTCAGCGAGCGCGATACACGGCTTCTCGAACTCGTCGACCGTCTCCGTTTTGCAGCAGCGAAGACACTGCACGCCCTGGTGAATGACGACGAAGGCACGAGCGAACGTTCGACTCGTCGAGCCCTCGGAAAACTCGTCAGGATAGGGCTTCTCGCACCGCTTCCGCGTCGCGTCGGTGGATTGCAGTCCGGCAGCACTGGACTTGTCGTCCATCTGACGAATGCGGGTGACCGTCTTGTCCGCCAGCGCCAGGGCCGCAGCACACGTCGCCGTTTCGCTGAGCCCTCCACGCGTTTCGTGCAGCACTGCCTGGACATTGGCGACGCACTGACATGTCTCACGAACGAACTCCCCGTACATGGACTAACGCTTTCTGACTGGGAGGCCGAACCGACATCGTGGCGACG
Organism: Gordonia sp. (in: high G+C Gram-positive bacteria); assembly: GCF_047600565.1. Classification (GTDB taxonomy): domain Bacteria; phylum Actinomycetota; class Actinomycetes; order Mycobacteriales; family Mycobacteriaceae; genus Gordonia. Next base: position 34,431 of record NZ_JASGKN010000001.1, on the reverse strand, counting down.
ACACCAGCGAGGCTCCTCGACGGTCACACTCAAGCCCGACATCTACGTCGAAGTTGAGCGAGGTAATGACATCTGGGGCTACTTCATCGAAGTCGATCGTGGCAGCGAGTCAATCCCGACCGTTATGCGTCAGCTGTCTGCGTACGAGGACTACCGGCACACCGGAACAGAACAAGACCGCTACGGTGCGTTTCCACCGGTGGTCATCACCCTGTACGAGGGTGCTCGCACCAAGCCGAACGTGCGCGCCGAACAGCTCACCGCAGCCATCCACCAGGATCGCCGGATTCCTGACCGACTCGTGTGCGTGACGGAGGCTGAAGAACTGAGTGCGGTCGTGGCCGACCTCTGCCAAATAAATGCGGAGGTGCAGTCATGAGCTGCGTCCCAGTAGCAGACAACCCTCGCGGTGAAATCCGTGTCGGGGACGCAACCCGCGAGCTTCAACGTCTCCCAACCGGAGTCATCGACCAGATCGTCACTTCGCCGCCGTACTTCCAACTCCGTGACTATGCCGTGGAGGGCCAGATCGGAAGCGAACGGTCTATCGAGGACTGGGTGCAGCACATGCTCGCTGTGGTCGACGAGGCGGCACGGGTACTCGTCCCGACAGGCACGCTCTGGCTCAATGTCGGCGACACCTTCTCAGGACACCTGCGCGATGGTGCAGCCAGAAAGAGTCTTCTGCTGGGGCCTGAACGCCTGGCTCTCGCGATGGTGGCGCGCGGTTGGATTCTGCGATCCAAGGTTGTCTGGCACAAGCCCAACCCGACACCCAGTAGTGTCCGCGACCGATTCACGAGCAGCTGGGAGTACGTCTACGTCTTCGCTCTCAGCCCGAAGTACTACTTCGATCTCGACAGTGTTCGTCTGCCGCTGAAGCACAGCAGTACGCGGCCACGGCGAGCTTCGGCTCGTACTCGATCGCGTGAGAAATGGCGCGGCAACCGCAGCAGCCCAGCAGGTGGCCTGGCTCGCATGCATCAGCAAGGAATCGCGGGACACCCACTCGGTAAGAACCCCGGTGACGTCTGGAGTATGGCGGCCAGTCGCGGACACGGCGACCATCATGCGACGTTCCCAGTCCGCCTGGCGACGCGCATGATCATGGCCGGCTGTCCTGAGCGGCGTTGTGTGAAGTGCCGCGCACCGCACACCCGCGCAATCCAGCGTCTGGGCAGTACCGCAACGCGTCTGGCACTCGCGCCAACCTGTGACTGCGACGCCGCCAGCGAACCTGGCCTGGTCTGCGATCCCTTCATGGGCTCGGGCACAACCGCGGTCGCTGCGACTGCACTAAACCGTGACTGGTTCGGAATCGAGCTCAACCCACAGTTCGCTGAGTTCGCCCGCACTCGTATGGCGGAGGTGTCACCGCCATGACGCCTATGCCCCGACCACCTCATCGGTGGCATGCGGTCAGGAATCACCAGGCGCGTCACTCCGGCGCACCGTTCCTGATCGCACCACACCGAGGAGGAGCCATGTCGGCACCGAATCCCGGCGGTATCAAAACTATCGCCATCCGCTTGGACGGAGAGACCCACTCTGTCCTGACGATGATCGCGTCGCTTCGCGACTCGACGATCACTGACGAGATCAAAGCAGCACTGGCAGCCCACATCGAGGCTGCTCGTACCGCTGACGATCTGGCTGCTCGTGCAAGCGAAGCAGCTGAGGAGATTGAACAGGAAGCTGCTGTCCGCAAGGCAGCACTCGACAGCTTGTTCAAAACCGACACCAAGTCGGCCACGCGTCGGAGCGGTCGCAGTCAGGACTAAGGGGCTCCCCGGGCGGATACCGGACAGGGACGAGGGGTGCGTGCGCCAACGCGCCGCCTCTCGCCCTGTCCGTCAACTCAATCTGAAAGGAGGTCTCCATGAATCACGAAACATCACCCAAGAACCACGATCCGGAGCGTGAGCACCAGCCGCTCCATCCACGGATATACGTCGCCTCGCTAGCCGACTACGTCAACGGTCGACTGCACGGCCGATGGATCGACGCCGCGACGGACGAAGCCACTATCTACGAACAGATCGCAGGCATGCTCGCTGCGTCACCAGAACCAGACGCCGAAGAGTTTGCCATCCATGACTACGACGAGTTCGGAGCCGCCCAGGTTGGCGAGTACGACCAGATTGACGATGTCGTCAAGCTCGCCAAACTCATCGCCAAGTACGGCGAAAGCTATGCCAGCTACGCCGACAGCGTGGGGATCACGGAGGCGACCGAGGACGATTTCACGGCCAGGTACGCGGGCAACTATCCGAGTGTCGAAGCGTATGTCGACAGCTGTATTGACGACTGGGGCTGGAACCAAGAGCTGGATCAGCTTCAGTCCACATCGAGCATTGGGAAGTACCTCGCAATTGATCGAGGCGAACTCATCGAAGCTATCTGGAGCGAATGGGATGTCATGGAACGGCCGGACGGAACAATAGATATATTTTCGCCTCAATAAACGTTGTAGAAAAGGAAATTACCCTTGCAAATACGCATTGTTACCTGAGAAAATATAATAAAGAAAGGAGCGGATAAATACATGAATAATTCCAATGTGGCCACTGTCGGTCAAGTAATTCGACAATATCGTGAAGCCAACAATCTATCTGGTGGTGAAGCTGCGAGACGGTCGGGTGTTGCTCAGTCGACGATCACTCGACTGGAGTCGGGAGAGCACAGTCCATCAATCGAGAAGCTGACTGCTATCGCGGCAGCTGTCGGTGCTCCCATGACCGAGATCTTCGCTGCCATCAACATGCTCGACTCGGACGACCTGCCAGCTCTGACTCCGTACCTCCGCACCAAGTACAAGCACCTGCCACCTGCAGCCCACCGAGAAATCGCAGCCCACTTCGCCAAGGTCGCCAATGACTACGGCATATCTGAGCGTGGTGGCCCGCAGCCCGGCGAAGACGAATAGCACCGCCCTGATCACATAAACGAAAGGAGACCCCGCCATGAACACCAACCCACAGAACTCAAGCACCCTGGCACGTCTCCGGACGTGTATCCCGCAGCACAACCAGGTCACCTGGAGTGAGGCCCTGCGGGTTGCTGAGTTGCACGCCAATCGGCTACTCGAACTCAGCGGAGTGACAACTGCCCCGATACCTATAGATGTCATCACGACACTGCCCAAGATCACGGTGCGTTACGTTGACCAGCCCGTTGCTGGAGCCAGCTTCTGGGATCCTCGCCGTCGGGTCTGGGTCATCCACATCAACCGTTACGACAGCCGCGTCCGCAAGCGCTTCACGATTGCGCATGAATGGAAGCACATCATCGACCACGGAGCCACCGACCGCCTGTATCCCGACGCTCGTCGTGCCAACAGTCAGCGCGAAGCCGCAGCCGACTACTTCGCTGCCTGTCTGCTCATGCCGCGACGTCTCGTGAAGCAAGCCTGGGGTCGAGGAATTCAGCGCATACCGGATCTGGCCGCGCACTTCCAAGTCTCCGAACAAGCCATGAAGTACCGGGTCGATCAGCTGCGACTCGTCGGCCACGACAGCAAACCAACACGTCGTTGTGCACCCCCACGGGCACGAGCGACCCGAAAGATTGGAGTCCCCGCATGAGTCGTGCAGTCATCTACCTCCGCGTTTCCACAAAAGATCAGGCACGACGAGGCGGTGAAGCAGAAGGCTTCTCAATCCCCGCACAACGCGAGGCCTGTACTCGCAAAGCCGAACAGCTTGGCGCGGAAGTGACGGCCGAGTTCATCGACGCTGGCGAGTCTGCGCGATCGAGCGCACGCCCAGAGCTTCAACGCATGCTGGAGTCGATCAGCCGTTATCCCGTGGACTACGTCATCGTGCACAAGGTTGACCGCCTGGCGCGCAACCGGTTCGACGACGTGACAATCAACTTGGCCATTCAGAAAGCCGGAGCGAAGCTCATCTCCGTCACCGAGAACATCGACGAGACGCCACAAGGCATGCTCATGCACGGAATCATGAGCTCGCTGGCCGAGTTCTATAGCGGGAACCTCGCCACGGAAACGAAGAAGGGCATGGCGCAGAAGGTGCGCAACGGCGGCACCCCAGGGATGGTGCCGTTTGGCTACCTGAACGTGCAACGACGAACCGACGAAGGCGCAGTCGTCCGCACCGTCGAACTCGATCCCGATCGGGCTGAGCACGCCGCATGGATTTACGAGGCCTACGCGACTGGCGAGTGGACAATGTCGCAGATTGCCAGCCGGCTAACTGACCTGGGCGTGACGACACTCCCGCGTCCGAAGCGTCCCGCGCGACGCCTGTCGACATCGACGGTCGAAGTGATCCTCAAGAATCGCTACTACATAGGCGAGGTCAAGTTCGATGGTGTCTGGCACCCAGGCAACCATCCGCGCCTCGTCGACGCAGACACATTCCAGCGTGTGCAGGACATCCGTGCCATGCGAGTTCGTACTCGCGAGAAGCCCCAGCTGCGGCCGCACTATCTACGCGGCACTGTGGCCTGCGGACTATGCGGAGAAGAACTGGCGATCGAGTACGTCCTCAATCGGCAGGGCAACCGCTACATGTACTACTACTGCCTTGGTCGTCAGGCACGGAAGAATGGCTGCACGTTCGTCGCAACGCCATTGGCTCTGATCGAGCGGCTTGTCGACGAGTACTGGCAGGACATGACGCTGTCCGACGCTGATCTGGAAACCATCCGTCGTGACGTCACGAACCACATCGACCAGATCATCCCGAAGCAGGATCTGGCTGTCCGTGAAGCAGTGAAGCGCGTCAACGTCCTCAAACAGGAACGTGACGCGCTGCTCCGAGCGCACTACGCAGGTGCCGTTCCTATCGATCAGCTGAAGACCGAGCAGGAACGAATCAGTGCTCAGCTGACCACAGCCGAGGCCACAGTGGCGCAACGCCAGTACGACCGAGAGACACTCCAGGCCGGGCTGGATCGAGCCCTGACGATTGTCGGCGACTACGGACGGCACTACGCAGGGTTCGCCCCGATGACGAAGCGCCAGATGAACAAGAGCGTGTTCGACAAGGTCTACATCCGTGACGACACGATCGACAGCGCCACGCTCGATGAGTTGTTCGAGCTACTCCTCGCGGGCGACCTGGCCGAGCGGCTTGAGGAGGAACGATCGGTCGTTCTTGACTCGCGCGACGAGGACTGGGACCTGTCCCAGATTCAGGACATCGCAGTTCAGGGCAGGGAATCCTCTGGAAAAGGAAAGAACCCGCGCCCTGATTCACAGGACGCGGGTTCTAACTATTCTTACTTGGTAGCGGGGGCAGGATTTGAACCTACGACCTCTGGGTTATGAGCCCAGCGAGCTACCGAGCTGCTCCACCCCGCGTTGCGAGAACAACATTACGTGACGGGAAACCCCGACCGCAAATCGTTTGGCTACCAGCGAAATCAGTGGCGTTCCGGAGATTGCGGACGGCTCCTTTCGACGGGCTCAAGGAGCGTGCGCGCGGAGCAGGGAGCTCCTTTCGACAGGCTCAAGGAGCGTGCAGGCGGCTCGAGGAGCGGGACCGACCAGCCGAAGGAGCGGGTCGGAGCGCGATCACTTGGGGTTGACGCCGAGGATCCACGACAGCTGGGTGGCGATCGGGTTCAGGTTCAGCTTGTCCGGATCCTTCTTCGGCACGTCGTCCCACGGCTGGGCGATCGCCGGATTGTCCAGTGCTGCTCGGCGGGCACCGCGGACATCGGTCGGATTGCCGACCGCCACATCACAGTTGGCGTCGGTGTTGAACGGGAAATCGTCGTAGTTGATGTCGAAGTTCGGGTGCGTCTTCTTGTACTCGGCGATCATCTGCTGGGTCTTCTCGTAACCCTTCGTGCAGGCCGGCGGATTGTTCGTCTCCAGCACGATGCCGAACCGGATCTGACCATCGTCGCCGGCCGTCGTCAGGCTCGACGCCGACAGGCTCGACAGCATGGCGAACAGCATGCCGGTGGAGAACGTCGCCGGCTCGATCGTGTGGATCGTCTCGCCGAGCTGATGCACCAGCGTGGTGGTGTCGCCGCCGTTCTTCGTCAGAAAGTCGCCGATCTCCGACGCCGTTCGCGGCCCGTCCGACAGGATCCGCTTGACCGCCGGATCCGACGACGCCAGCTGAGCCGTCACCTGATCGAGGCCCTTGGACCAGTTCAGGATCTCATCGGACTGATCCTTCTGCGTCTGCAGGACCACGTTCGCGTCCTGGATCAGACCGATCGTCGATCCGAGGTTGTCGTGACCGGACTGTGCCAGCTTGGTGAGCGAATCCAGCAGGCGGGACATGTCGTCGCCGCGCCCGTCGAACGCCTGCCCCAGCTCGGTCACCACGGTCTGCAGGTCGTCGACCGGAACCGACTTCGTCAGATCGATGACGTCGTCGAGGAACTGATCGAGCTCGGGCGGCACCTGAATCGACTCGATCACCGAACCCTCATGCAGATACGGTCCGGAATCGCGCTTGGGCTGCAGGTCGACGTACTGCTCGCCGATCGCCGACCGGTTCGCCACCACCGCCACCGCATCATCGGGAATCCTGCCGGCCTTGTTCTTGATCCGCAGATCCACCATCACGCCGTCCGGCGTCAGCTCGGTGCTCTCCACCCGGCCGGCCGGAGTGCCCCGATAGGTCACCTCGGCCTCGTCGAACAGGCCGGCGGTGTCCTTCGCCTTGAGCTTCACGTGATAGACGCCCATGCCGAGGGCCTCGCCCATCCGGGCGTACTTGATGCCGCCGTAGACGGAGGCGATGAGACCGATGACCGCGATCAGCACGAGCTGAATCTTCACCAAGCGGCTGAGCGGCGGCACAGGCGGTCCTTTCCAACGGAATCGCACACAGGCGAACCCGCGCTGATCTCCACCTCACCCCCCTGGGTGGATCGTCGTTCCCCGACCGAACGACAACGTTCTCAGGGTAGAACCGTGCCAACGCGCGTTGACAATCGACGGCGGCCTTCGTGAGGAACCATCCACCCCGACAAGGGATGTGACACAGCTCACTCTAGGCGTATCGTGGGGGCATCGGGGCCGACCGGCCGCGATCGGAGGAGGACACCATGGCCACCCATGTCGCACACGAGAGTCACGGCAACCACCCGATGGGCCTCGTCGCCTTCATCACCCTGATGGCGGGCGGACTCTTCTCAGCACTCTGGGTCATCACGCTCACCGAACTGCCGGCGCACAAGGGCACCAACATCGCCTACGGCATCATCGCCCTGGGCCTGCTGCTCACGTCGGCCGCGATCTACGCCTCACTGACCCGGCACCTGCACCATTCGCCGGTGGTGCCGGACAACACTCCGGCCGAGATCGAGCGCTACCTCGACAAGGTTCACCGCGCCGGGCAGTGACCCCGGTCAGTTGCCGCTGACCGACTGGAACTTCTTGACCGCCTGATCGAGACGGTCGAGCGCCTCGCCGTACGCCTTGAAGTCGCCGCTGGTCTGCGCCTGCCGCATGGCGGTGATGGCGTCGGCGATCTCCTTCGCCGCCGCCTTCTGCTCATCGGACTGTGCCGCCGGCGGCGTCGCCACCGGAGTCTCATCCGGTTCGGCCGCCGGCTGCTCCCCCTCGACCGGCGTCGCCGCACCCGGGTTGATGCCCACCTGGCTGAGCGCCTCGGCCACCGTCGGCGCGAAGCCCACGTTCACCCCGTCCACACCGGCCGCCGCGTTGTAGTAGGTCAGCACCCGGTACAGCTTCGGCATCGCCGAGTCGCCGGCCTTCGCCTCGGTGTACATCGGCTGGACGTACAGGATGCCGTTTCCGCCGACCGGCAGCGCCAGCAGATTGCCGTACGTCACCGTCGTCGTGTCCTCGACCAGCTTGCGGGCGTTAGCGACGCGGCCGTTGTTCTTCATGTTCTCGGCGGCCTGCCGCGGGCCCACCGTCTGGTTGTCGGTCGGCACCATCTTGACCGTCAGCCGGCCGTAACCGTCCGGGTCGGAGTCCGCAGTCATGTACGCGGCCAGGTTGGGGCGCGACAACGCGTTCATCACCGCGGTCAACTGGAACTGCGCCTTGTTCTCCTGCTGCGGCGACGACGCCGTGAAGTAGTAGGGCGGCTGATTCAGCTTCAGATCCTGATCGGTGGTCGGATCCGACGGCACCGACCAGAAGTTGCTGGCCTTGAAGAAGGTGCCCGCATCGGTCACGTGATAGCGGGTGAGCAGCGACCGCTGCACCTTGAACAGATCCTCCGGATACCGCAGATGCGCCTTCAAATCCGGCTTCGCATCCAGCTCGGCCTTCGTCTTCACCGTGCCCGGAAACACCTTCATCCACGTCTTGAGGACCGGGTCGGTGTCGTCGGCCTGATACAGCTCGACCTTGCCGGTGTAGGCGTCGACCGTCGCCTTCACCGAATTCCGCACATAGGAGACGTCCTCGTTCACCTGCATGCGGCCGGTGCGGGTGTTGACCGCCTGGCGGGAGTCGGAGGTGGCGTCCTGCAACGACGTCCGCTGCGAATACGGGTACTTCGCGAGCGTCGTGTAGCCGTCGACGATCCACTTGATCGAGCCGTCCGCCATCACCGCCGGATACGTCTTCGAGTCGACGGTCAGCCAGGGGGCGGCCTTCTTGACGCGATCCCGCGGATCCCGGTCGTACAGAATTTTCGAGTTCTTGTTCAGAGCGTTCGACAGCATGAAGTTCCGCTCGCCGTACTTCAGCGCGTACAGGACGCGGCTGCCCCAGTTACCGAGCGAGACACCCGAGTCGGCGTCGTAGGTGTACGAACCGCTGTCGCCGTCGAACTCGCGGTCCCCGGAGGTGGATCCGACGATCGCGTAGTCCGGGGTCACTTTGGCGATCAGCTCACCGAAATAGATGCGCGGCTGCTTCACCTGGAACGGAAGCTTGGCCTGCGCCGCCTTGTCCTTGATCGACTCGACGTCGGATGCGATGAACACCGGCATGCCGCCGCGATCCGAGGCGGTGTCGCCGGCGACCCCGTCGACCGTGTTGGCCTGCGCGGCGATGAAACCGTTGCCGTGAGTGAACACGGTGTGCTTGTTGATCCAGTTGGTCTGGTTCTCACCCAGCCGCGCCGGATCCAGTTCGCGGGCGGCGACGATGAAGTCCCGCTGCTGACCGTCGACGTTGTAGCGGTCCACCGCCAGCTGCTCGGGGAAGCCGTACAGGTTCTTCGGCGCCTGCCGCTGATAGAAGGCGCGCGACAGCACGTTCGGATCGAGCAACCGGATGTTCGACAGTGTCGCGGTGTCCGAGTTCACCAGCGCCGGGTCGGCGGGCGTGCGCGTCCAGTTCGCCTCGTAGGTGACGTCCTTGTCCGGACGGATCCGGTAGGCGTCGGTGGTGGCCGCGATGTTGCGCTGAATGTATTCGCGCTCCTTGTCCGCGGCGCTCGGACGCACCGAGAACTGCTCCATAGCCGCCGGCCACAGCACCCCGATCACCAGCGACGACAACACCAGCAGCGCCGCCCCCAGCGCCGGGATCCGTAGATCCCGTAGGACGATGGCGGCGAAGAACGCCACCGCGCAGATGATCGCGATCGCCATCAGGATCAGCTTGGACGGCAGCACATAGTTGATGTCGGTATAGGTGCCGCCGGTGAAGATGTCGCCGCGCCGGTCGCTGGACAGCAGGTCGTACCGGTCGAACCAGTAGGCGACGGCCTTGGCGAGCACGAACAGTCCGGCCAGCACCGCGAGCTGGATGCGGGCGGGCGTGGAGATCATGCCCTCGCGCCCCGGACCGCCGATCCGGATGCCGCCGAACACGTAGTGGGTGATCAGGTTCGCGATGAAGCCGACGCCCAGCGCCAGAAACAGCAGGTCCAGGATCAACCGGTAGAACGGCAGCGAGAACGAATAGAAGCCGATGTCCAGACCGAACTGCGGGTCCGTGACACCGAACGACGTGCGATGCAGAAACGTCTGCACCGTCGTCCACGACGCCTGCGCCACCAGACCTGCCAGCAGGCCGATGAACGCCGCCGGAATCAGCGCCGACAGCCACGGACGACGACTCACCGTCGCCCGGTACCGCGCGAGCGGATCGTTGGGGCCGGACACCGGCACCGCCATCGGGCGGGACCGGTAGGCCGCGTACACCGCGCCGAACACGATGCCGCCCACCACGAGCGCCGCCACCGCGAACACGATCAGGCGCGTGGTCAGCATCGTCGACATCACCCGCGTGTAGCCGATGTCGTCGTACCAGAGCCAGTCGGTGATCAGCGCGACCACGCGCGGCCCGATCAGCAGAAGAACCAGCAGTGCGATTCCGACGCCGACGAGGATCTTCGCTCGTCGCGACAGTGTCGGCCGGCCCACCGGGCCGCGCATACCCACCACGTGATACTCCAATTCGGGGGGTCGAAGACTGATACGCCTCCCCACAATACTGATTCGCACCTATCGGACAGGACTCGTCCGCAGCGCCCACCCGGTTCGGGGCACAATATTCGGGTGAGCTTCTCTCAAGCCGATCTCGGCAACGCCCTGAGCCAGTGCGCCGGATACGCCGACAGCCTCCCCTGGGGGTCGCCCGACCTGCTGTTCGCGCTGGCGTCCACCGCCGACCTGGCAGCCGAGGAACCCGGTCTCATCGACGATGACGATCCGTCGGCCCTGTCCCCGGTGCTGCAGGAGACCGACCCCGACATCCACGTCGATCAGCTGCTCGCCACCACCGGGTGGCCGGCGGCCGTCGAAGGCTGTGCGCTGGTCACCGAGATCACCGTGAAGTCCCCGGACGACCCGGACGGCGAGGGACGTCGTGCGCGACTCATCGGCGGTGCGCTGCGCAGCGGCCAGCGGGTGGCACTGCTGTCGCTGGAACCGACCGACGACGACCCGGACCCCGAGCTGCGGACCCACCCGGATCTGGCGCCGAACCTTCTCGACGCGCTCGCCGCGACCTTCGATCAGGACGTTCTCGACGACTGAACGGGCTCCTTTCGACAAGCTCAAGGAGCGCAGGACTCGCGCCAGGCCGAAACACTCGTTGAGCCTGTCGAAGCGAGCCGCCACACGCTCGTTGGGCCTGTCGAAGCGAGCTTCCTTTCGACAGGCTCAAGGAGCGCAGGGCGAGCTCAAGGAGCGCAGGGCTAGCCCGTCCGTCAGCAGTGGGGGCGGGTCTGATCCGTCTTCAGGGTGTGCAGGGCGTCGACGGCACCGGTGAGGGTGTCGACCTTCACCAGCTCGATCCCCTTCGGCGTGTGGCTCTTGGCCTCCGAGCAGTTGTCGGCGGGCACCAGGAAGACGGAGGCGCCGGCTTTGCTGGCGGCGGCGATCTTGTGCGTGATGCCGCCGATCGGGCCGACCTTCCCGTCCGGTGAGATGGTTCCGGTGCCGGCCACGAACTGGCCCTTCGCCAGATCGTCCGGCGTCATCCGGTCGATCACCGCGAGAGTGAGCATGAGGCCCGCGGACGGTCCGCCGATCTGGCCGACGTTGTAGGTGATCTGCACGTTCGGGTCGGCGGACACGACCTTCGGGGTGACCCCCAGGAAGCCCTGCTTGGGATCGTCGGGCCGCGGTGCGAGCGTCACGTCGATGGTCTGGTCGGCGCCCTTGCGGTTGATGGCGAACGGGACGACGGTGCCGGGCGCCTCGGCGCGCACCATGTCGGGCAGCTTGGTCGGATCGGACACCGGCTGGCCGCCGACCGCGGTGATGATGTCGCCGTCCTCGAGCTTGCCCTTGGCCGGACTGTTGTCCGCGACGTCGCCGACACCGACCGCGGTCGGACGCTTCAGATAGGTCAGCGCGGCGCCGGTCGCGTTGTCCTCGGAACTCGCCATCTGCTGCGCGTTGTCGTCCTGCACCTGCTGATCGGATTTGGTGCTCGGGTAGTACAGCTCGCGCGGGGCGATCTCGTAGTCGCCGGACAGCCACATCCCGATGGACTGGAACAGGGTGACGCCGTCGGTCACCGACACGGTCGTCAGGTTGAGGTGACCGCTCGGGTCGGGATCCACCGCCCCGCTCACCTCGACCACCTGCTTGCCGTCGACGTCACCGAGGGTGTTCACCGTGGGGCCCGGGCTGATGCCGACGAACGGCACGCGGGCGGTCGACCCGATGATCACGAACGCGATCACGATGATCGCGGAGACGCTGAGGGTGACCAGCCGTCGATTCTGGGGCGTGAGCTTCATCCGCCCCAGAATAGAGGAACACCGTCGACCTGCGATTCAGCCGGTAGCGGAGCACACGCCGGAGCGCTGCCGCGCAGGTACCGTGGTGGCATGAACGACTTGCCCTTCGGTTTCTCCTCGTCGAACAGCGATGACGACGACAAGTCGAAGAAGGACGACCAGCAGCCCGGCGGTCAGGGACCGGCCGGCGCCAACCCGTTCGGCTTCGACACGTCGATGTTCGGTGGCGGCGCCTTCGACCCGTCGAATCCAGGCGCCGGTTTCGATCCGTCGATGATCGGCCAGATGTTCAGCCAGCTCGGCCAGATGTTCAGTGGCATGAACACCGCGTCCGGCTCCGGGGATCCGGTCAACTACGACCTCGCCACCCGCCTCGCCCGGCAGCAGATCGGCGACTTCACCCCGATGCTCGACAGTGAGCAGAAGGCGGTCGCCGACGCCGTCCGTCTGGCCGAGGTGTGGCTCGACGACGTGACCGCCCTGCCCGCCGCGATCACCTCCACCGAGGCCTGGACGCCGGTCGACTGGTTGGAGAAGACCCTCCCGACCTGGAAGAAGCTGTGCGATCCGCTCGCCACACAGCTCAACAACACCTGGCAGGACTCCATGCCGGAGGAGGCCAAGGCGCTCGCCGGACCGATGGCCGGGATGATGTCCGGTCTGGGCGGCATGATGTTCGGCACCCAGCTCGGCCAGGGTCTGGGCGTGCTCGCCAAGGAGGTGCTGACCGGCACCGACATCGGCCTGCCGCTGGGCCCCGAGGGTGTCGGCGTGCTTCTCCCCCAGGCGATCGCCAAGTTCGCCGAAGGGCTGGATCTGCCGGGCCAGGAGATCGTCGTCTTCCTCGCCGCCCGCGAGGCCGCGCATCAGCGACTGTTCGCCGGCGTCGGATGGCTGCGCCAGCGGCTGCTCGACACCGTGGAGGCGTACGCCCGCGGTATCCGCGTCGACATGTCGGGTATCACCGAGCTCGGCGACGGCATCGATCCCCAGGAACTGCTGAGCGATCCGGGCAAGCTCGAAGAGATCATGAGTTCGGCGGCGTCGTTCGAGCCGCAGGCCACCCCTGAGCAGCAGGCCGCCCTCACCCGGCTGGAGACGCTGCTGGCGCTGATCGAGGGCTGGGTGGAATACACCGTGACGCAGGCGCTGGGCGATCGCATTCCGTCGACGGCGGCGCTCACCGAGACCATGCGGCGCCGGCGGGCGACCGGCGGTCCGGCCGAGCAGACGTTCGCCACTCTCATCGGCCTGGACCTGCGTCCCCGCAAGCTGCGGGAGGCCGCGGACCTGTGGAAGGCCCTCGACACCGCGGCGGGCGCCACGAGCGGGGCCGTCGGCGCCGGTTCGGCGACGCGGGACGGTGTGTGGGATCACCCGGACCTGCTGCCCGACGCCGACGACCTCGACGATCCGTCGGCCTTCATCGACCGGGTGATCGGCGGCGGCACCGGCGCCTTCGACGTCGACGATCCGATCGCGGAACTCGTGAAGGAGATCGCTGCGGAGGAAGCCCAGCGCAAGGCCGACGAGGCTCGCGGCGCGTCGTCCGACGAGCCGCGAGACACCGACGACGAATAGTCGCTGTCGGCGCTGAGCACGCACCTGTGGACAACGGGATGGACACCGTCCCGCGTCGGTGACACCGTTTCTCCATGGGGGACACCGGCACCGCAACGACGAAGGCTCTCCCCCGGCTGCGGCCGGGCCTGCCGGTACTGGTCCGCTCCGACGGACGGTTGCACCTCGGCTGCGACCCGGCCGACGCCCTGGTGCTGAACCTGGGACCGGAGGCCGACCCGAACGGCGTGGTCGCGCTCCTCGACGATCTGCAACGACCGCTGACGCGGCGGCAACTGTCGCGGCGGGCCCGGTCCGCCGGGCTCACCCTCGCGTCGTTCACCGCCCTGCTCGACACGCTGGTGGCCGCCGGCCGGGCGATCGCACCCGAACCGGCGCCCAGCAGGGTGCGGGTGCGGATCCACGGCGACGGCGCCCTGGCCCGGCAGCTCACCGACAGCCTCGCCGGGTCCGGGCTGCTGGCCGGCGACGTGCCCACCGAGCCCGGTGCACTGGCACCGGACCGGCGACTGGACTGCAACCTGCTGGTGCCCACCGACCGGCCGGTCGTCGATCCGGCCATCCGGCTGGCGCTCATGACCTCGGGTACTCCGCATCTCCCGGTGGTGGTGCGGGACGGTATCGGTGTGATCGGCCCCCTCGTGCTGCCCGGGATGACCGGCTGTCTGCGATGCGCCGACCTGCACCGCAGCGACGCCGACCCGGAATGGCCGGCCCTGGCGGCGCGGCTGACCGGAGCCGGCACCGACGCCGATCGGCACACGGTGGCCGCCACCGTGGCGATCGCCCACCACGAGATCGCCGGAATCGCGCGATCCCTCGCCGACCCGGCGGCACCGGCACCGCAGACCCTGCACCATCGACTCGAGGTGAACGCCCAGGTCGCGGGCACGCGCCTGGTTCCCGCCCCGCCGCACGCCCGGTGCGGTTGTGTGCGCTCGCTCACGTCGCCGCCGACCGATCGGTATCCTCGGATGAGGCGAAAGGACAGCGTTGAGCGAGATCACACGTGGGCAGGGGCGACGCAATGCGAAGCTGGCGGCGCTGCCGCTCGGCGTCGCGGGACGCGCGGTCGGCGGGCTCGGTAAGCGCCTGGCCGGCGCCAGCAAAGAAGAGGTCTCCGCCGACCTGATGCAGAAGACCGCCGAGCAGTTGTTCGCCGTACTCGGGGAACTCAAGGGCGGCGCCATGAAGGTCGGGCAGGCGCTGTCCATCATGGAGGCGGCGATCCCTGAAGAGTTCGGCGAGCCGTTCCGTGAAGCCCTCACCAAACTGCAGGCCGAAGCGCCGCCGATGCCGGCCGAGACCGTCCACAAGGTTCTGGACCAGCAACTGGGCACCAAGTGGCGCGACCGCTTCCAGTCGTTCGACGACACCCCGGCCGCGTCGGCCAGCATCGGTCAGGTCCACAAGGGCGTCTGGCACGACGGCCGCCCGGTCGCCGTCAAGGTGCAGTACCCGGGTGCCGACGAGGCGCTGAAGGCCGACCTGAAGACGTTGCGGCGCATGTCCGGTCTGATCCAGAAGCTGTCGCCGGGCACCGACGCGAAGGCGATGATCGACGAACTGATCGAGCGCACCGAGGACGAACTCGACTACACCGCCGAGGCCGACAACCAGCGCGCGTTCGCGGCCGCCTTCGACGGCGACCCCGACTTCGTGGTTCCGAAGGTGATCGCCAGCGCCCCCAAGGTGGTCATCTCCGAATGGCTCGACGGCACCCGGCTCTCGACGATCATCGCCGACGGCACCCGCGAGCAGCGCAACGACGCCGCCACCAAGATGACCACCTTCGAGGTCAGCTCCCCGGCCCGTGTCGGCCTGCTGCACGGCGACCCGCACCCTGGCAACTTCTTCGTGATGGACGACGGCCGGTTCGGCATCCTCGACTTCGGCGCGATCGGCCACTACCCGGACGGGCTGCCCGCGCAGACCGGACCGATCCTGCGCCTGGCGAAGGAGAAGCGGTACGACGAACTGCGCGACAGCATGGTCGAGAACGGTTTCATCCGGCCGCAGTACGCCGGCAAGGTGACCCCCGAGGACCTGGCGAAATACCTGCAGCCGTTCGTCGATCCGCTGTACAGCGACGACTTCCACTTCACCCGCAAGTGGCTGCAGCGGGCCGCCGGCAAGGCCACGGACGTGACCGGTGACGTGTACAAGACGTCCCGCAATCTGAACGTGCCCAAGGAGTACGTGATGGTGTTCCGCGTGTTGATGGGCTGTGTCGGCATCGCCGCCCAGCTCGACGCGGAGGCGCCGTACCGGGCGATCCTGGGCGAATGGGTTCCGGGTCTGGAAGGCGACGACGCGGCGTCCTGATCTCCCGTCGGCGTCAGTCGTCGTACAGCTGATGGAGATGCTCGAATCCGGCGATCCGGCTCACCTCCGGAAGCCGGCGGATCCGGCCGTTCTGGGCCCACTGTCCTTCCGGCACCTCGTCGATCACACATGAGGTGACGGCCATCCGGTCGGTGCCGGCCATCTCCGTGACGGCGGCGTGCACGCTGCGCGCGAACTGTTCCTTCCGGGCTCCGTCGAGGACTCCGGCGCTCACCTGCCAGTCGATGAACACGCCGGCGACCACCGCGTCGGCGCACTGTCCGGCCGACGAGAAGCCGCCGGGCGGCAGTTCGTCCAGCAGGACCAGCGCACGGGAACGCCGCTCCGGGGTATCGGGGATGCCCTCGGCGCGGCAGGCGGCGTCGGTGAGCGCTTCGACCAGCGCGGTCTTGCTCCGGTCGTCGAACGCGCCGGGGGTCAGGGTCACTCGTAACAGCGGCATGGGTTCCATGCTCACCGGGCAGCGCACCCCACACCAGTGACAAGAACGACACTGTCCGTGCATAATTCGCCAGATGACGAGCGTGGTCGTATCCGGCCCCGTCCACGTCGACGTCCTCGTTCTCCGGAACGCGAGCGCCGGCGCGGTCGGCGCCACCGTCGACGTGCTCTCCGCCGCCGACCGGATCATCGGTGAGCACCGGTTCGTCCTGCGCTTCGTCGGCGTCGGCGCGACCACGGTCCTGCGCGGCGGCCTCTCCGTCACCACCTGCGGCCTCGACGGGACGACCGCCGCCGGCGTGGTGATCGTTCCGGGTCTGGGTGCCGCCACACCGGACGAGGTCACCGACCTGCTCGGCCGCGACGACGTGAACGCCGCGGCCGCCTGGCTCCGGCGGGCGGCCGCGGCGGGCTCGGAGATCGCCGCGTCGTGCACCGCCGCCTTCGTCCTGGGTGCCGCCGGCCTGCTCGACGGTCGGCGATGCGCGACGACGTGGTGGCTCGGCGACACCCTCGCCTCCCTGGTGCCGTCGGCCCGGGTCGACGTCGGTGAGATGGTCGTTCACGACCGTGGCGTGTGGACGGCCGGCAGCGCATTCGCCCACACCGACCTGCTCCTCGCACTGGTCCGCCGTCACGCCGGCGCCGATGTGACCGACGAGGTCGCTCGACGCCTCATCGTCGACGAACGCCCGTCGCAGGCCGCCTACCTCGTCCCCACCCATGTGGCCGCGCACGACGATCTGGTGGCCGACCTGGAGCGCCGGATCCGGGCCGGCCTCGACCGGCCGATGTCCCTGACCTCGCTGGCCGACGACTGCCACACCAGTGCCCGCACGCTCAACCGGCGCACGCGTGCCGCTGTCGGTATGAGCCCGATGCAGCTGGTTCAGCGCATCCGGCTCGAGCGGGCGCTGCACCTCCTGCGAACCACGGACCAGAGCGTCGAGTCGATCGGATCCACTGTCGGCCTGAACGATCCGAGCACGCTGTACCGGCTGGTCAAACGGCACACCGGGCATGCGCCGGGCGTCTTCCGGCCGACGCCGAAAGCGTCGGCCGGAGACTGACCGTCAGGATGCGACGGGGATCTTCCGCGGACGGCCGCGGGGCCGCTTGCGGGCGATGACGACGCCGCGTTCGAAGATCTCGCCGCCCCAGACGCCCCACGGCTCGGCGCGCTCGATGGCCTCGGCGAGGCACGGCGCCTGCAGCGGGCAGGTCCGGCAGAGTTCCTTGGCCTGTTCGAGGCCGGCGGGAGTATCGGCGAACCAGAGGTCGGCGTCGACGCCGCTCTGACACGGCAGGTCCAGACGCTGGGTCGGATTCGGTTCGGTGGGTGTTCGGATATCGAGTTCGGTGATGGTCATGATCGGCTTTCGCGGAAGTCGGGAAGAGGGGGGCTTCGCGGTGCCGGGGGCCGAAACGAATCAGGCCACGGGACCGCTTTCGCGATTCGCCGTGGCCTGGATGTCAGGTGGTCTGGTACCTCAGACGGTGTTCGACCGAGGGACCGTGACGGCCACGGGGAATCGCTTGCGCGCTCGTGCAGCTGCTGCGGGTACGCGTGCTGCTGCCAGATGTGCGCTGTGCCAATGCCAGTTCTTCATCGCGGCGACTCCCTTTCTCGATCGGTGACATGGAGACTGACGGCCAGAGTACGCGGCCGCCGGAATCGTGTACAACCTATTTTCTACCTGCGGTTTCGATGACGTCGAGGACGGCGGGCCCGATCACGTCGACGGCGTCGGGCAGCATGCCGATCTTCCGGAGCTCCTCGGTGGACGTCGGCAGTTGCGTCGCGAGCTTCTCCAGCAGCCACGAACTGCAGACGTTGGGCTTGGCGATGCCGGCGTTCGCCGCATAGCCGTCGCGCCACGTTTTGAGGGCGTCGAGCACCATGCGGTCGGGAGCGGTGCGGGGCGCGTCGGCCTTCGGGGCGCCGGTCGGCACCAGGCCGTCGAGGAATCGGGACCGGCGACGGTTCGCCGGCCGGCCTTCCGATCGTGCGAGGCTCCACGACAGGTGCAGGTGGGTACGGGCACGCGTGATGCCGACGTAGAGGAGGCGGCGTTCCTCTTCGATCTCCTCGGCACTGCGGCCGGCGCGAGTCAGCGGCACCGATCCGTCGTTGAGGCCGGTGAGCAGGACGGCATCCCACTCGAGTCCTTTCGCGGCGTGCAGGGAGGCGAGGGTGACTCCGCCCTGGGAGCCGTCGTGGCCTGAACGCGCCCGGTCGCCGAGGATGCGGACGACGTCGGCGAACGCCGCCTCGGGATGGTCGGCGACCACCCCGTCGGCCAGTTCGGCGAGCCGCGTCAACTGTTCCCAGCGGGCACGGGCGTGCGCACCGTCCGGCGGGGTGTCGGTGAGGCCGATCGGCACCAGTGCTCGGCGCACCGCCTCGGCCGCGCCCATCGGCGGCGGCGGTCCGGCGGCCAGCTCGCGCAGACGACGCAGCGCCGCGATGATCTCGGGACGATCGAAGAAGGCGCGGTCACCGCGGACCCGGTATTCGACGCCGGCGGCGGCCAGCGCCTCCTCGAAGCCTTCGGACTGGGCGTTCACGCGGTACAGGACGGCGATCTCGTCGGCCGGCACCCCGGCGCGCAGCAGCTTCTTGATCCGCGCGACCACGCCTACCACTTCGGCGTCGGCGTCCGGGTACTCGGTGAACTCGGGTTCGGGACCGTCGGGCCGCTGACCGACGAGGGCCAGCCTGGTGCCGGCGACGCGACTGGTGGCCTTGCCGATCACGCCGTTCGCGAGCCCCACCACCTGCGGAGTGGACCGGTAGTCGCGGACCAGCCGGACCAGCGTCGCGTCCGGGTAGCGGCGCGTGAAATCGAGCAGATAGTTGGGGGTGGCGCCGGTGAAGCTGTAGATGGTCTGGTTGGCGTCACCGACCACCGTCAGGTCGTCACGCGCACCCAGCCAGGCCTGCAGCAGGTCCTGCTGGATGGGGGTCACGTCCTGGTATTCGTCGACGACGAAGCTGCGGTAGCGCGACCGGAACTCTTCGGCGATCGCCGGATCGCCGAGCAGCGCCGTGGTGGTGAAGATGATCAGGTCTTCGAAATCGAGGAGCCGCACACCCGAGGCGCCGCCGCTCTTGCCGTCCTCATAGGCGGCGAACACCTCGGCGACGGTGCCCGCGGCCACCGGCAGGTCACGTCCCAGGCAGGCCTGCGCGTAGTCGCCGGCCCCCACTCCGGTGGACTTGGCCCATTCGATCTCCGAGGCGAGGTCGCGGATCAGCTCGCGGTCGGCGGTGTCCAGACCGACGTCGCGCGCGGCGCGGCGCACCATCGGGAACTTGGAGTCCATCAACTCCCACGGTCCGCCGCCGTACACCATCGGCCAGAAGTAGCGCAGCTGCCGCAGTGCGGCGGCGTGGAAGGTCTGCGCGGCGATCCGGTTGCCCGGACCCGCGATGCCCAGTGCTTCCAGACGCTGACGCATCTCGGCGGCGGCCTTCGACGTGAAGGTGACCGCCAGAACCTGCCCGGGATTGACCTGCCCGGAGTCGATCAGAGCGGCGATCCGGCGCGTGATGGTCCGGGTCTTGCCGGTTCCGGCACCCGCCAGCACGCACACCGGGCCGCGCGGAGCGAGAACCGCTTCGAGCTGCTGCGGATCGAGGCCGTCACGAACGTCGGTCATCGCCACGACACCGGAAGCAGAGCGAGCGGGTCGATCACTATCGTCACCCGGTAAGAGTGTCATCGGGGTACGACAGCCCGCGGGTCAGTCCTGGCCGAGTTTGGCCATGACCTCGCGGACCGACGGATTGGTCGCGGTGGATCCGTCCTCGTACAGCGCGGTGGGGACGACCCGGTCGCCGCCGTTCACGCTCTCCACGAAGGCCGCCGCCTCGGCGTCGTCGTCGACGTCGATCTCGGTCCATTCGACGCCCTTGAGCTTCAGGCCCGCCTTCAGCTTCACGCAGAAGGGGCACCAGGTGGTCGTGTACAGGGTCAGCGCTGCCATGGCGTCAAGACTACTGCCGCCCGACCCGCCCAGCGCCCCGGCACTACTGGGCCGTATAGCGTCCGTTGCCCGGCTCCACCCGGGAGCGAGCCGTATACGGCCCAGTAGTGCGCGGGTCGGGAGGTGGCGGGTCGGGAGGTGGCGTCAGGAGGTGGCGGAGGCCCAGCCGGTGATGAGTGACCGGGCGATGGACACCGACGGCGGAAGCATGAGGGACGCGTCGGGGTGATCGGTGCCCCAGTCACTGCTCTGATCGAGCGCTTCGCGCACCTCGTCGCGGGTGAACCAGCGGGCATCGGCCAGCTCGCCGTCGTTGAACGACAACGGCTCGTCGGGATCGGCGACGGCCTCGAAGCCCAGCATCAGGGAGCGCGGGAACGGCCACGGCTGCGAACCCAGGTAGCGCGGAGCGCTGACCGCGATACCGGCCTCCTCGTGCACCTCGCGGATCACGCACTGCTCCAGCGACTCCCCCGGCTCTACGAAGCCGGCCAACGTCGAGAACATCGGATGCGGCCACTGGTGCTGGCGGCCGAGGAGCACGCGGTCGGCGCCGTCGTGCACCACCATGATCACCGCCGGATCGGTGCGCGGATACTCCTCGGCACCCGACTCCGGGTGTCGGCGCACCCAGCCGGCGCGATCCACGAGTGTGCGGGCACCGTCGACCGGTGAATACTCGGCGGCGCGATGCCAGTTCAGCATCCCGAGCGCGGTGGCCAGCAGACCGGCGTCATCGGCGCCCAGCAGGTGTGCACCGCCGCGCGGATCGGCGGCCGGGCCGTCCAGCTCAGCGACGCGCATCGCCCACAGATCCGATCCAGCGACGCCCAGGAACACCGCGTCCTCCGGCGGCTGCGCGCCGATCCGTTCCGACGGTGTCCACCGCAGTGCACCGTCGGCCTCCACCGGATAGTGGCCGCGCGGATCGACCAGCAGCACCCGTGCCGACGGCCATCCGTCGGCCAGTCGTGCCGCGTCGCCGCGCACCTGGTCGGCGCGGTCGAACGCGGCCTGCGCCAGCAACGGCTGCGGGATCTCGAACGAGCCCGCCACGATCAGTTCTTCTCGCCCTGGCGGACGTAGAGCAGACGGTCGCCGGCCTCGATGGACTCGACCTGCGGATCACCGACGCGGTACAGCGAGCCGTCCCGCACCACGCCCAGAACCAGGTCCTTGGTGTGCGCCGGGGAACCACCGGTCTCGGTGGGATCGACTTCGCGTTCGGCGATCGCGTACCCCTCCTCGGGGCTCAGCAGATCCTCGACCACCTCGACCACCGACGGCGTCAGCGTCGCGATGCCCAGCAGGCGTCCGGCCGTCTCCGACGACACCACCACCGAGTTGGCGCCGGACTGCCGCATCAGGTGGATGTTCTCCGACTCGCGCACCGACGCCACGATCTTGGCGCGCGGATTCAGTTCGCGCGCGGTCAGCGTGACCATGACGGCGGTGTCGTCGCGGTTGGCGGCGATGATCACCGCTGCCGCGTGCTGCACGCCGGCCAGGCGCAGGATGTCGGCCTTGGTGGCGTCACCGCGCACCGTGACCAGACCGTCGGCGGCGGCCGCGTCGAGCGCGTCCTGGTCGTCGTCGACGACCACGATCTCACTCGGCTTCACGCCGTCGGCGATGACGGCGGCGGTGGCCGTCCTGCCCTTCGTGCCGTATCCGATGACGACGGTGTGATTGCGCACCCGATTCCTCCAGTTCTGGATCTTGATCGCCTGCCGCGAACGCTCGGTCAGCACCTCGAGGGTGGTACCGATCAGCACGATCAGGAACAGCACGCGCAGCGGGGTGATGAAGACGACGTTGATCAGGCGGGCCGACTCGCTGACCGGTGTGACGTCGCCGTAGCCGGTGGTCGACAGGGTGACCGCCGAATAGTAGAGCGAGTCGAGATAGGTCAGCGGCGTGTCTTTGACGTCGCGGTAGCCGGCCCGATCGAGGTAGACCACCAGCGAACACGCGAACAGGGCCACCAGCGCGAACAGGATGCGGCGGCCGATGGCCCGGCCCGGGCTGCGTTCCAGCTCGGGGATCTTGATGATGCCGACGAGCGCGTAGTCCGGCTTGTCGAACAGGTCGTCCGAGCTGCCGCGCCGCCCGACGCGGCGCAGTCGTTCACGCATGCGCGCTCCTGGTGCTCACCTGGGGAAGGCTACTCGATCGGCGGGCCGATTCAATCCGTGGCCAGCAACTCCGCGAGGCCGTCCGCATCGGGCAGGTGATCGGGTTCGAGCGTGAATCCGTGACGGACGTACACGAACGCGGCACGCACTGCGCTCAACTCGAGGCCGCGCAGCCGTGCCCAGGCCACGCGGTACGCGGCCAACTGCAGTTCGAGGGCCGGCCGGGCCGCCGGTTCGGGCACCGCGCCCGTCTTCCAGTCGACGATCAGCCAGCCGTCGGGACCGTCGCTGAAGACCGCATCCATCCGGCCGCGCACCACCGTCTGCCCGATCACCGTCTCGAATCCGACCTCCACCTCCACCGGTGTGCGGTCGGCCCATTCGGACGCCAGGAATGCGGTGCGCAGGGCGTCGATGTCGCTGTTCATCGAGCTCGCAGCGACCCCGGCGGCGGTGTCGTCGGCGGCGCCGGGCAGTTCGTCCAGATCGAGCAGCCGGGTGGCGCCGAAGCGTCGCTCCAGCCAGGCGTGGAAGGCGGTGCCCCGGCGTGCGGTCGGGTTGGGCCGGAACGGCACCGGCCGGCGCAGCCGGGCCGCGAACGCCTGCTCGTCGGCGCCGAGCTCGACCAGTTGACTCACCGACAGCTGGCTGGGCAACTCCACCTCGGCCACCTCGTCGGTGCCGGTCCGGTGCTCCGCGAGGAGCGCCGCCGTCTCGGACCGCCAGGCCGCGATCTCCGGATCCCCGTCCCCGTCGACGGGTGGTGGTTCCTGGGCTCGTGGCGGGGCATGCGACCGCGCCGAGCGTGCTTCGCGGGCCCGTTCGACGGCCTCCGCGGCCGCGGCGACCGCCGCGCGGCGCGCACCGAGCCGGTCGACCGGCCACACGGCGCTGACCGGCGCGGCGGTCAGCGGATTGTCCGACCCCTCGTCCGGGGGCGGCACGGCGACGTCGACGGTCATCCCGTCCCGGCCGGCGGCCTGCACGAGGCCGGCCAGCTCGTCGTAGAAGTCCGAGCCGCCGCGCGGCTTGTCTCCGGTGGCGGACCAGTGGTGTGCGCTCACCAGCAGGGTGTCTTTGGCGCGGGTCAGGGCGACGTACAGCAGGCGCCGGTCCTCGTCGAGACGCCGGTCCCGGATGGCCTGACGGTGCCGGTCGAGGGCGTCTTCGAGTTCCTTGCGGTCGGCCAGGCCGTCGAGGTCGAGCGCCGGGAAGCCCTCGGTGCCGTCCGTCGCGAGGTCGCCGCGCAGCGAAGCCGGAAGCTCTCGTGGCGACCCGAGCCACGTCGAGTCGGACTTGCCGCTGGGGAAGATCCCCTCGGCGAGGTGCGGCAGCGCGACGACATCCCATTCGAGCCCCTTCGCCGCATGCACGGTCAGGATCTGCACGCGGTCGGCGGCCACCTCCACCTGCCCGGCTTCCAGTCCCTTCTCGACCGCTTCGGCGGCGGCGAGGAACGAGAGCAGCCCGGGCAGGGTCGCGCCGGGACGGTCGGCGTAGCCGGCGACGTACTCGGCGAAGGCGTCCAGGTGCTCACGGCCGGTGACCGAGCCGCGGAGCCGCCGGGCCCGGATCTGCGCTTCGACGGCCACACCGATGGTCTGTTCGACGTCGGCGACCAGTTCCGGCAGCGGCTGACCGATCCGCCGGCGCAGCCGTTCGAGTTCCCTGCCGAAGGCGACGATCCGCCGATGTCCGGCCGGACGGTAACGGTCGGCGGGTCCCGGATCGACGAGTGCGTCGGCGATGCCGGCCGCGTCGACGGCGTCGCCGGGCAGGGCGGCTTCGAGGGCCTCGTCCAGCCGGTCACGTGTGTCGACGGATCCGCCGACCGGGGTGTGGGTGCCCGCGGCCAGGTCACGGGCCCGGCGCCACAGCGCCGCCAGGTCGGCGGCGCCGAGCTGCCAGCGCGCACCGGTCAGCAACCGCATCGCGGCCGTACCGGCCATCGAGTCGGCCATCAGTGTCAGGGTGGCGACGATGTCGGCGATCTCCGGGACGTGCAGCAGCCCACCGATACCGACCACCTCGACCGGGATGCCGCGCTCGGAGATCGCGGCGGCCAGCGGCGCGGAGTCCTCGTTGCGGCGGACCAGGACGGCGGCGGTCGGCGGTGCGTCGCCGGCGTCCTCCGCGGCCCGCCAGGCCGATTCGATGTGGTCGGCGATCCATTCGCGTTCGTCGGCGACGGTCTCGGTGAGTGCGAGCCGCACGGTGCCCTCGGGCGCATCGGGGCGGGGGCGCAGCGTGCTGACCGGGACTCCACGGGACCGCAACGCCGACGACACCTCGTTGGCCAGATACAGCGCGCCGCGGCTGTTGCGCCAACTGGTCAGCAGTTCCCGGCGGTGCGCGCCGGTGCCGTCCGGGCGGGGGAAGTCGAGGGCGAAGCGCGGCAGGTTGGCCGCCGACGCCCCGCGCCATCCGTAGATGGACTGGATGGGGTCGCCGACGGCGGTGACGGCCACCGGCCGGTTCGTGCGACCACCGAACAGGGTGGAGAGCAGCAGACGCTGCGAGTGTCCGGTGTCCTGGTACTCGTCGAGCAGGACCGCCTTGATACCGGAGCGTTCGGCCGCCACCACGTCGGGGTGTTCGAGGACCAGACGTGCGGCCAGCGACATCTGGCTGCCGAAATCAACGGCCCCCTGCTCGGCCAGCCTGGCCCGCAACGCCCGCACCAGCGGCAGGAACTCACGGCGCTCGTCGATGACGGCCTGCAGGTCACGCAACCCCTTGTTGGGTCCGCCGCGTTGCTTGGGCCCCTTGGGGAGGGAGTCGATCAGCCCGTACAGGTCGTCGCCGGCCCGCGCGAGGGCGTCGTCGTCGACGAGATGTTCGGCGGTCTCCGAGTACAGGTTCAGGACGATCTCGGTGACCGATGACGGCACCTTGGACGTGGCGAGCGCATGCGGCCACGAGGTGACCACCGAGAACGCGAGCTGCCAGAGCTCGGTCTCACTGATGAGGGTGGCACTCGGTTCGACCGGCAGCAGCAGACCGTAGTCGGCGATCAACCGGCCCGCGTAGGCGTGATAGGTGCTGACCTCGGCGTCCGCGCTGCGCAGCACCGACCGGAGTTCACCGCCCGGATCCCAGTCGACCAGGGCCGGCGACGCGGCGAGCATCGCCAGGCGGCGACGGATCCGCACACCCAGTTCACTGGCGGCCTTCCGCGTGAAGGTCAGGCCGAGCACCTCGTCGGGCGAGACCAGACGGTTCGCGACCAGCCACACCACCCGGGACGCCATCGTCTCGGTCTTGCCGGCACCGGCGCCGGCGACGACGAGCATCGGTTCCAGGGGTGCCTCGATCACCGCGACCTGTTCGTCGGTCGGCGGCGGCAGTTCCAGTGCGGCGGCCAGTGTGCGGGCGCCGATGAGCGGGCGGTCAGTCATCGGTCACCGACTTGCCGCGCGACTGAGCCGGGCAGGCCGCGGCCAGTGAGCAGTGACTGCACCCGGGGTTGACGACCGCGGTGAACCTCGGGCCGACGCTGGCTCGGGCCGCCGAGCGGACCACGCCGATCCATTCGTCCACCTGCTCCGGGTTGAGCGGCGGCTGGATCCGCTCGGCCGCCCCGCTCTTCTGGTTCGGGTTGGCCACATAGACCAGACGCCCGCCGCCGGTCTCGCCGGCCGGGATGCCTTCGACTCCGCCGAGGATGAGTGCGAGCTGGTAGGCGGCGAGCTGCGGGTGTTCGCGCGCGTCGGCGGCGGTGATCGCCGACTTGCCGGTCTTCACGTCGATCACCACCGGGCGTCCGGCGCCGTCGGTCTCCAGCCGGTCGATCCGTCCGAGCAGGGTCACCGGCAGATCGTCGGGAGCACCGTTCTCGTCGACGCCCGGTGGAACGGCCGCTTGGATCTCGACCTCGACGGCCGCCTCGGACAGCTGGTCCCGGGAGTAGCGCAGCCATTCGCGGAAGTTGACCAGCATCGACTCGGCGCGCGCCAGCTCGCGCTGGGAGAACCATTCGGCCGGGCCGGCCACCCGATCCCAGATGTCGTGCAGGGCGCGCGTAACCTCCGCGTCGTCGAGCTGTCCGGCGACGGCCTGGACCAGGGTGTGCACCAGGGTGCCGGTGACCGCGGGCTCGGCGTCGCCGTCGCGGCCGCCGTGACGTTCCAGCATCCAGCGCAGCGAGCAACGGCTGAGCGCGTCCACGTTGGACGGAGACAGGGTCCGGGCACCGAGGTCGGGGGTCCACAGCGGAGCATCCGTGCTCGGATCGTTCAGTCCGTACCACGACGACGGATCGGCGCCCGGCACTCCGCTGTCGGCCAGCTCGGCGAGGAGGGAGGCGGCGGCGTCGCGGCGCGCGGGCGGCGTCGCGGGGTCTTCGAGAGCCGACCGGAGTTCGGCGACCATCGACGGCAGCGACAGGATCCGCCGCACTCCCCCGTCGAGCGGGATCTCGTCGGGCGGCGCTTCCTCCTCGGTCGCCGGGTCGTCGCCGTAGCCGCCGAGCGCTTCGGCGATCTCCGGAACGAACCGCGACGGCGAGGCGTCGCCGGTGCCGTCCTCGACCGCGGTCACCAGCAGCCGGCTCCGTGCGCGCGAGCAGGCGACCAGGAGGAGGCGTCGTTCGTCGGCGAGCACCGTGGCGCCACGGGACACCGTGTCGAGGGCGTCGGCGGCGACACCGTCGAGCAGGTCGAGAAGAGCGGGAGTTCCGAGCACACTGCCGCGACTCCGCAACGACGGCCACAGACCGTCGAGCACTCCGGGGACGGCCACGACCTCCCATTCGCGGCCGGCCGCCGAATGCGCGGACAGCAGCTGGACGGCGTCGGTGCCGGCGGCCGGCGTGCGGGACTCGCGCGGAATCTGCAGCCGGCCGAGGTAGTCCAAGAAGCCGTTCAGACCGCCGGCGGGGAGGTTGTCGACGTAGTCGCCGGCCGCCTCGAAGAGCGCCATCACGGCGTCGAGGTCGCGGTCGGCCTGCTCGCCCGATCGGCCGCCGCGCAGCGACCGTGCCAGCCACGACCGTTCCAGCCCGGACGCCTGCCATGCCCGCCACAGGGTTTCTTCGACCCCGGCGGAGGCGCGGTCGGCACGGCGCGCAGCCTCGATCACCTTGAGGGTGCGGGTCAGCGGCTCCGCCTCGAACTCACTGAGGGCCTGGGCATTCGATCCTTGAGTCTGTACCTCCGCTCCTTGAGTCTGTACCTCCGCTCCTTGAGTCTGTACCTCCGCTCCTTGAGCTTGTCGAAAGGAGTCCGGCTCGGCGAGGATCCGCCCGAGCACGGTCAGAGAATCCGGCTCCTCGCCGCCGGATTCCCACCGACCGTCGGAGCCCAGGCGCTTGATCCCGCGACGCAGACGGCGCAGCCGGCCCGGGTCGGCCCCGCCGATCGGCCCGGACAGCAGGGTGAGCACCTCTTCCGGATCGAGCGGTTCCGCCGACGCCGCGGCACGAAGCGCGAGCGCGAACGCTTCGACGGCCCGCTGGCGATGCAACGGCAGGTCACTGGTCGGGGTCGCCAGGGGCACCCCGGCCGACGAGAAGGCGCGGCGCAGCGCGGGCAGCGACTGCGGCACCGACCGCACGATCACCGCCATCTCGGACCACGGGACCGAGTCGAACAGGTGGGCGCGGCGCAGCAGGTCGGCCACCGCGGTGGCCTCCTTGGCCGGCGAGGAGAACACCCGCACCGACGCGGTGCCGCCGCCGGGTGCCGGATCGGGATACGGCGCGCTGCGGGCTCCCGGCAGGCGCGCGGCGAGGACCCGCCCGACGAGATTCACGTCCCCCCGTCCGCGCCGTCCCTCCCGCAGAACCAGGTCGCGTCCGGCGGGCAGATCGAGGAAGAACGTCGGGCTGGCGCCGCGGAACGAATAGATCGACTGGTCGGGGTCGGCGGTGATCACGGCGAGGTCGGCGCCGGTGCCGACGAGCTCGATCAGCCGGGCGGCCTGCGGGTCGAGGTGCTGGGCGTCGTCGACCAGCAGGCAGCGGATCCGGGCTCGCTGCGCGGCGAGCAGCTCGGGTTCGGTGAGCAGGGCGGAGAGTGCCGAGCCGACCAGCTCGGCGGCATCGACGGCACCGCCGCCCAGCTCCGGGGAGTCGTGTCCGACGGCGCCCCGGAACAGGGTGGTGTGTTCGTACTGGGCGTAGGCCTTGCCGGCAGCGACCCATTCGGGCCGCTTGTGCCGGCGGCCGAGGGTGATCAGGTCTTCGGGACCCAGGCCGCGTTCGGCCGCCCGCATGATGAGGTCGCGCAGCGTCTGCGCGAATCCGTCGGTGGCCAGCGCCGGACGCAGTCCGACCGGCCAGTCCTGCGCCCCGTCGGCGATGTCACCAGCGAGCAACTCGCGCAGGATCACGTCCTGTTCGGAACCGGTGATCAGTCGCGGTGGTGGATTCCCGTGCTCGGCGGCCTGCAGTCGCAGGACTCCGAACGCGTACGAGTGAACGGTCCGCACCAGCGGCTCCCGCAGTGCCGCACCGTCCCGCTCCGTGAGAGGCGTCGACAACACCCGCCGGGTGATCTCGTCGCGGACGGCGGCGGCCGCGCGACGGTTCGCGGTGAGCACCAGCACCGAATCGGGATCGGCGGCGCCGTCCGTGATCCGGGCGACGGCGGTGTCGATGAGCAGTGACGTCTTGCCGGTGCCCGGACCGCCGCGTACCCGGTACGGACGCCACGGTCGTTCGGGGTCCGCGGAGTGCGTTCCCGAGATCAGCGCGGACACGTCCGACGGCCACTCCCGCATCGACGGCTCGGTCGATGCCGGGGCGGCGATCAATCGGGCCTGGGCTGCGGGCATGCGCCTATGGAACCACCCACCCCTGACACCGGACGCCACCGGGCGTTCGTGGTTCCATGGGCGTATGTCCGCCCCGCTGCACACGCACGTCTTCGGACCCGCCGACGGTCCGGTGATCGTCGCCGTCCACGGTCTGACCGGGCACGGCAAGCGGTGGGGTGCGCTGGCCGACGGGCACCTGCCCGAGTACCGCGTGATCGCCCCGGACCTGCTCGGTCACGGCCGATCGCCCGCCGAACCGCCGTGGGGCATCGCCGATCACGCCGCCGCCCTGGCCGGCACGATCGACGAGCTGGTGCCGGACGACCGGCGGCCGGTGATCGTGCTGGCGCATTCGTTCGGCAGCGCGGTCGGTCTGCGGCTGGCGGCTGACCGGCCCGACCTGGTGCGGGCCCTGATCCTGCTCGATCCGGCCCAGGGACTCGATCCGGAGTTCGCGCTGACCATGGCGACCGGCGCCGCCGGCCATCGCGGCTACCCGGACGCGGAGTCCGCGGGTGCGGCCAAACGCGCCGAAGGCTGGTCCGCGGTGCCCGACGACGTTCTCGACGACGAACTGGCCGAACATCTGGTGCCGACGTCCGACGGCGTCGACTGGCGCGTCTGCCTGCCGGCGGCGGTCACCGCCTGGAGCGAGATGGCCCGGCCCGCCCTGTTGCCGCCGCCCGGGGTCCCCACGCACGTCGTGGTCGCGGACCGTGTGCAGCCGCCGTTCGTGACGCCCGGGTTCCTGGAACGGTGCGCCGCCGAGCGCGCCGATTCGGTGACCGTGCACCACGTCGACACCGAGCACATGGTGCCGTTCCTCGCGCCGGAGAAGGTCGCCGGACTGGTCCGCGAGGTCGGCTGATGGCGTCGGTGACCGAGGAGCAGGTGGAGCTGGCGCGGGAGCTGATCCAGTCGGTGCCGCCGGGCGAGGTGACCACCTACGGCGACGTGGCCGCGCACGCCGGGCTGTCCAGTCCCCGGCTGACCGCCTGGATTCTCCGCACCGACGGTCACGACCTCCCCTGGTGGCGCGTCATCGCGGCCTCCGGCCGGCCGTCGGCGAGGCCGCCCGAACGCCAACTGGACCGTCTGGCCGCCGAAGGGGTGCCCGTCGTCGACGGCCGGGTGGTTCTGAAGGAGTGCCGGCACCGGTTCTGAGGCGGTTCCGGATCCACCTCGGCAACCGGCCCTAGACGAGCAGACGGACCTGATCGACGACCTTCAGCAGGCCGGGGAGAGCGCCCGACGACGAGCGCGGGTGCAGGGCGTGCACGGCCAGCCGGAACATGGTGGCGCGAAGCAGCATTCGCGGCCACTCCTCCAGATGCGACCAGCGTTCGATGAGGTCGTCGTCGGCTCCGCCCCAGGCGAGCGCGTCGACGACGATGACAGCCGACGCCCAGGCGGCGGGCCGGTAGTACGGGACGATGTCGGTGATCGCGGGCGCCGCGGCACCGGCGAACAGCACGGTGCCGAACAGGTCGCCGTGCACCACCTGTGAGGTCAGGTCGACCGGACGGCGCAGCCCGGCGAGCGTCTTGAGTGCCTCGACGCTCTGCTTGCCGTCCTCGCTCTCCGGTTCGGGCATTCCGGCGGCACGCGCCGAACGCAGCGGGACGTCCTCCCAGGCGGCGCGGTCGGCGGCGTTGAACACGTCGACGTCGGTGAACGGGGCTGCCGGCGGCTGCAGCAGGAACCGCGGTCGTTCCATACCGGCGAGTGCCTCGTGCAGCCGTTCGGCGACGGCCAGGACCTCGTCGTGCCGGGGTTCGGGACTGCCGGCGACGTAGGTATCGGCACGCCAGCCGGACACCACGTACCGGCCGTCGCTGGCGCGGATCGGACGGGCGATCCGCATGCCTTCGACGTACAGGTTCTCGCGGGCGCGGGCCGACCAGGCGGCACGGGCGTTGTCCGGGACGAGCGACAGCACCACTTCGCCGACGCGCCAGCCGACGACGGTGCCGCCCTCCAGCGGGATGAGCGGATGCTCGGTCAGACCGAAGGTGGTCAGAACCTGAGGCGGCGGCTCGGCGATCGGGGTCACGCTGCGAACTTTACCGAGGAAGACACCGGTATCCGGTGCGCCACACCGGGGTCACGGCTGGGAGAATGCCCCCATGGCCCTCGCTCAGTACGTGCTCGTGATCATCGGCGTCGTCGCCGGCGCGGCCGGATTCGCGATGATGTACTTCACGCCGCCCGGCACCGGTGACGGCCGATGGCTGTTCCGGACCCCGGTGTCGTCGTCGGTGGGCCGGATCCTCGGCGGTGCCGGCTTCGTCCTCCTCGGGATCTGGCTCTTCCTGCTGGTCGCCGACCGCGGGTACCTGCCGCTGCGGCACGGCGCCCACGGCCCGGCAGTCATCGGCTATCTGCTCGCGGCGATCGTCGTCGGACTGTTCGGGGCTGTCACCGTGTACGTCGTCGCCACGCTCGTCGTCGGACCGGCTCACGCGCCCATGGCTCTGGAGGCCGACGACCGCGGCGTCACCGTGCACGACGGCCTCAATGCCCCGTTGTTCGTGTCGTGGGACCGGCTCGGCGAGGTGTACGGCGCCGGCACCCGGAAAGACGGCTACTTCACGATCGACTACGTCGACGAGAACGGTGTCGCCCGGCATTTGCAGAAACGCAAGTATCAGACGGGCGGCGACCCGGTCGCCATGGCAGCCGCACTGAACGCACGACGCCCCGGCGGGACCGCCGCGGACTGACTACTTGTCGGGGTACGGCCACGCGTTGGGCCGGCAGGTGAAGGCGCGGTTGGCCTCCATGTTCGGATCGAGCGCCATGATCTGGCTGTTCGAGGTGCCGAACGTCTGCTGCATCATGATCGGCGCGAGCGCACCGTTCTGCTCACACGGCAGATGATGCTCGTAGCCGATGCCGTGGCCGGTCTCGTGGTTCACCAGGTACTGCCGGTAGGTGAGGTCGTCGCCGTCGAACGACTGGGCGCCGCGGATCCAGCGGGCCTCGTTGATCACCACGCGGGCGTCCGGCGGATAGAAGCACGACGTCTCCAGTTTGATCTGGTAGCCGCACACCTCCCGCGCGGTGTCGGTGGAGGTCAGGGAGATGCGCAGATCCGGTTCGCCGCTGTCGACGCGCCGGAACGCGACCTTGCCGCCGCCGATCCAGCTCTTCGGATTGGACAGGGTGGTGTCGACGAACTTCGAGTACGACGCGTCGCCGCCGTAGTCGGTCGGATTCAGGCCGCCTTCCACCTCGACGCTGTACGTGTACACCTCCGAGCCGGTGCCGATCTTGTCCGACGTGCCCTCGAGCATGCGGAACTCCTTGTCGCCCTTCTCGGTGTACGGGCCACCGTCGGGAAGGGCGCCGGCCGGCAGCGCGGCGGGTGCGATGTCGTTGGTGGGCGCGCCGATCGGCGTCGTCTCCTTGGCCACTTCGGCGTTGCGGGCCTTGGGGTCCACCGTGGCGGTCTCGTCGCCCTTGTTGCCGTGCTCGGTGACGGTCACGACCAGCAGTGCCACGGTGAGGATCACCAGGACCGGCAGGGCGTACACGCGCCAGCCGTAGTCGTGCAGAAAACGCCCGAACGCGCCGCGCGGCGCCTCGTCGTCGGTGGCGTCACGATCGGCGATCGGGTCCCATCGAGCGCGCAACGGCTGGTCGGGCCGTGGGCGCGGGGGTCGCGTGGACCCCGGTGGGGCTGAACCGGTCACGCCACAACTGTCTCATAAACCCACCGTTTCCCTGCAAAACCACACCGCGATGCGACGGGTGCACGGCACGTGCACCGGCAGGGCGCGAGTACGCTGCATGCCATGACGATCGACGACTCCGCACGCACCGACGGCGCCGCACCGGCCGGGCAGAACCGTCCGCAGACCCGTCTGCCGCGGAGTGCTCGTCGCCGGCAACTGCTCGATGCGGCCAGCGAGATCTTCGTCGAACGCGGCTACCACTCGGCCGGCATGGACGAGATCGCGGCGGCGGCCGGTGTCAGCAAGCCGGTGCTCTACCAGCACTTCCCGTCGAAGCTGGACCTGTACATCGCCGTCGTCGACGCGCACGGCGAGAAGCTGGTGGCGGCCGTCAACGATGCTCTGCAGGGCACCACCGACAACCACGAGCGTGTGCGCGCCGCCGTGCAGGCGTTCTTCGACTTCATCGACGAGGACGACTCCGGCTACCGGCTCATCTTCGATTCGGATGCGAAGGATCCGGCGGTGAGCCGCCGTGTGGAGGGCACCATCGAGGCGTGCACCGACGCCGTCTACGGACTGGTGATGCACGACTCCGGGTTCGATCCGCACCGTTCACGCATGGTGGCCGCCGGTCTGGTCGGCGCCAGCCAGGTGAACGCGCGCTACTGGCTGGAGGCGAATCGCCCCATCGACAAGCAGGCCGCGGTCGACACCACGGTGGCGTTCCTGTGGAGCGGCCTGAGCGGCGTGCCCCGCATCAACGACTGATCAGTCGGCGACGAAACCGATCTTGCGGCTTTCGGAGCTGCCGACCTCCACGTAGGCGATCTTGCTGACGGGCACCAGAACCTTGGCGCCCTTCTCGTCGACCAGTTCGAGAAGCGACGCGCTGCCGTCGAGTGCCGATGACACCGCCTTGTAGACCTTGTCCTGGGTGTCCTTGCTGGTCACCGTCAGTTCGCGGGGGGAGTTCTCGATGCCGATCTTGACCTCAACGCTCATGGGTTCGATCGTAGCCGTTTCCGGCCAGCCGGCCGCGCGCCGAGGCCCGGTTTCGCCGAGGGCTTAGGGCGGGCGCTACCCCAGACCCAGATCGGCCATGCGCTGTGCGTGGCGCTGCGCCATGTTGTCGAAGAACGACGCGGCCGCCGTCAGCGAACCGTCGCCGGAGAACAGCAGATCGGTCATGTGCTCGTCCTCGGCCAGCACCCACTGTGCGTGGGTGATCGCCTCGCCCAGCAGGCGACGCCCCCACAAGGTCAGGGGTGAGGCCAGCGCGGGATCCGCGGCGACCGCGGCACGCACTTCGTCGCGCACCCAGTCCGAGGAGGTCGTCTGGCTGAGCGCCTGCGCCATCACGTCGTGCGCCTCCGGCGGCAGCTGCTCCAC